>NZ_CP039516.1:0-2952600 GCF_004916735.1 Salinivibrio sp. YCSC6 | reverse complement strand
GTTTGACTCCACGCAGTTATACCGAAAAAGAAAAGGTCACAATGGTACTCCTGTCAGGCGAAGATCGCCACCCACAAGATCCCGAAATCAGTGAATAAGATCGGAGTTATTCACATAGATCCCACAGATATACCATGGATCGCCACAAGGTACCCGCTTTTTACTCACAAGATTGCACACATCTCCTTAATGAGACGCGCGCGGAGAATAAAGTTATGGCTCATAACCAGACGGTATTTCTCGCCAGTGATCGTTCACTTCTATGATACGCGTCCTATTATTGAAGTTGTCATTACGGAGTATTGTCATGAGTAAATGGATCTTGAGCACCTTGCTAAGTGTGAGCATGGTGATTTCAGTGCCCGCGTTCGCCAAAGAAACCGTGAAAGTGGGGATGTCTGGGCGCTATTTCCCTTTCACCTTTGTGAAGCAAGACCAGCTGCAAGGGTTTGAAGTTGACCTTTGGGATGAGATTGGCCGCCGCAATGACTACCAAGTCGAGTATGTGACCGCTAACTTCTCTGGCCTGTTTGGTCTGTTACAAACCGGGCGTATCGACACCATTTCTAACCAAATCACCATCACCGACGAGCGTCAGGCAACCTATTTGTTCACCGACCCGTATGTGGTCGACGGCGCACAGATCACGGTTCGTAAAGGCAATGACACGATTCAGTCTGTGGCTGATCTGAAAGGCAAAACCGTTGCAGTAAACCTTGGCTCGAACTTCGAGCAATTGTTGCGCGAACACTCGGCAGCCGAGGATATCGACATTAAAACCTACGAGACCGGGATTGAACACGATGTCGCCCTCGGTCGGGCCGATGCGTTTGTGATGGATCGCCTGTCAGCCATGCAGCTGATAAAAGAATCGGGCTTGCCACTTCAACTGGCCGGACAACCGTTTGAAACCATTGCCAATGCTTGGCCATTTGTCGACTCAGAACGCGGTCAGCGCCTACGTGATGAAGTGAACACCGCCCTCTCAGCCATGCGAGAAGATGGTACCTTGGCACAGATTTCTGTTAAGTGGTTTGGCGGCGACGTCACTAAAAAGTAAGTATTTACTCACATAAATAGGCCCGCTTTGGCGGGTCTGTGTATCTAAAGGACAGACATGGCGTTTGATTTTGACTATATGGCCTCTCTGTTCCCGTTACTGCTGAAGTATCTGGGAATAACGTTAGAGATGGCGGTGTGGGGATTAGTGTTTGCACTGATTTTGGCAGTGACGATTGCACTGATCCGCGTGTTTCGCCTACCGGTTTTCAATGGCCTCGCGCAACTGTTTATTAGTTTCTTTCGCGGTACGCCACTTCTGGTTCAGCTATTTTTACTGTATTACGGTCTGCCTCAGGTCATCCCCGCGTTAGTCGGAATGGATGCTTTCACAGCCGCGGTGATCGGGATCAGCTTACACTTTTCTGCTTATATGGCCGAGTCAATTCGTGCCGCCATTACCAGCGTGGATCGCAGCCAAATGGAAGCCAGTCTGGCCATTGGCATGACGACTAGCCAA
This sequence comes from Salinivibrio sp. YCSC6, assembly GCF_004916735.1. Lineage (NCBI taxonomy): Bacteria > Pseudomonadati > Pseudomonadota > Gammaproteobacteria > Vibrionales > Vibrionaceae > Salinivibrio > Salinivibrio sp. YCSC6. The sequence goes on along the minus strand of NZ_CP039516.1, from coordinate 2,951,081 downwards.
GCCATGCAGCGCATTGTGTTACCACAGGCAGCACGGATCGCACTTCCCTCGCTGATGAATTACTTCATCGATATGATCAAAGCTACATCACTCGCCTTCACGCTCGGGGTGGCAGAAATCATGGCGAAGGCGCAGATGGAAGCGTCGTCGAGCTTTAAATTCTTCGAAGCCTATTTGGCAGTCGCACTGATCTACTGGGCGGTTGTGGTCGCTTTGACCCGAGTGCAACTTTGGGCAGAAAGCCATCTTAATAAGGCGTACCAACGATGATTAAGATAGAAAAGCTTAAAAAAGTCTACCAAGGCGTCGCGGTACTTGATGGCATCGATTTGTCCATCGAGCGTGGCGAAATCGTGTGTATTATTGGTCCGAGCGGTACGGGAAAATCCACCCTATTGCGTTGTATTAACTTCCTAGAACGCGCGGAGCAAGGGGTGATCAGTATCGGCGATCAGCGTGTTGATAGTGGCGATGCAAGCACCCGTAAACAGGCGATTTTGGCGTTGCGGCGCCAGACAGGCTTTGTGTTTCAAAATTATGCCTTATTTGCTCACCTCACGGCACGAGACAATATCGCCGAAGGGCTGAGAACGGTAAAAGGCTGGTCTAAAGAGGCAGCACGTCAGCGCGCGCAACAAATTCTCGACGACATAGGCTTGGGTGATAAAGGAGACCATTACCCCGCTTCCTTATCGGGTGGACAGCAACAACGGGTTGGCATTGGCCGTGCGATGGCACTTGAGGCCGAATTGCTGCTTTTCGATGAGCCTACCTCTGCATTAGACCCAGAGTGGGTTGGCGAAGTATTGGCGTTGATGAAAAAGCTCGCCACACGCCATCAAACCATGCTGGTGGTCACTCACGAGATGCAGTTTGCTCGCGATGTCGCTGACCGCGTGGTGTTTATGAACGACGGCCACATCATAGCCCAAGGCACACCGGATTGGCTGTTTAATCACTGCGCCGATCCACGCTTGCATAAGTTTTTGAATCAAGTCGGGATCGCTTCTTAACTGGCGATCGTAAACGAAGGATCCTTGCGATCTCTGACTGAGCGCTTATAATTCCCGGCCCGGAGTGGCATCGGTTTAGTGATTGACTAATCGTTAGTCAATGGCTACAATCCGCCCTCTTTGTTGAGAGGCGTCGGAGACATTGGCTAAGGTATTGCCTGTTGCTAACCTCCCACGTCGGGTTAACAAACCTAACACTGATCAGTAATAAAGGTAGAAACCATGAAACGCACTTTTCAACCTTCAGTTCTAAAGCGTAAGCGCACTCACGGTTTCCGTGCGCGCATGGCGACTAAGAACGGCCGTAAGGTCATTGCCGCTCGCCGTGCGAAAGGCCGCAAGCAGCTTTCTAAATAATCCGCAGTGATTTGTGAATAAGCTCGCTTATCCTCGGGAGTTACGTCTGCTAACTCCCGAACATTTCAGTGCCGTCTTCCAGCAACCGCATCGCGCAGGTTCGCCGCACTTAACCATACTCGCCCGATCTAACTCGCTCGACCACCCACGTCTCGGTCAAGCTGTTCCGAAAAAGCAAATCAAACTTGCCGTTGATCGCAACCGCTTTAAACGTGTGGTTCGCGAGAGCTTTCGTTTACGTCAGCATCAACTACCGGCGAAAGATTTTGTGGTTATCGCGAAAAAAAGTGCCAACGACCTAAGCAATCAAGCGCTGCGAGACGAATTGGACAAGTTATGGCAACGTTTGTCGCGACCGCCGCGCAAAAAGCGCTCATCGCGCTGATTCGGGGATATCAACTGGTGATCAGCCCATTGATTGGGCCACGATGCCGGTTTACACCAACCTGTTCCCACTATGCCATCATGGCGATTCAATCCCATGGTGTGATAAAAGGGTGTTGGTTGGCAGGCAAACGTCTATTAAAATGCCACCCTTTGAATGATGGCGGTTACGATCCCGTGCCGCCTTGCGACCACCATAACAGAGACAATTAACAATGGATTCCCAACGTAATATCCTGTTGATTGCCCTATTGTTCGTTTCTTTCATGCTGTACATGGAATGGAACAAACCAGAATCCCCGCAGCCGCAGGGACAGGGCGTTGAGCAGCAGCAAACCACTCACAGTGACGTGCCTAGCAGCGACAATGGCGATACCACGTCTCTCGATGCACAGCCTGTCTCTGACAAGCTCGTCACCATCAAAACCGATGTATTAACACTTAAAGTGGATACACAAGGCGGTGATGTTGTGCACGCCGAGCTGCCTCAGTACGATGCGGAGCTCAACTCTGACAATGCCTTCACGCTGCTGCACACCAAGCCCGATCATACCTTTGTGGCGCAAAGCGGTTTAATTGGTGCCAATGGTATTGATACTGCGCAAGGCCGTGCCCAGTATCAGGTGGCGCAAAACACCTTTACCCTCTCTGACGACCAAGACACCCTGCGCGTACCAATGACGGTTGAAAAAGACGGGATCACGTACACCAAAACCTTTGTGCTTAAGCGTGGCAGCTATGCGGTGGATGTAGAGCACACCATCGATAACCAAACCGATGCCAACGCCAGTGTCACCATGTACACCCAGCTAAAACAAAACCTGCTGGACGACGGTGGCAGCTTAACCATGCCAACCTATCGTGGTGGCGCCTACTCTACCGACGATAAACGTTACGAAAAATACAGCTTTGATGACATGCAAAGCAAAAACTTGAATGTGACGTTTAACCAAGGTTGGGCAGCGATGATCCAGCACTACTTTGCTACCGCGTGGATCCCACGTGCGGACAATAATGTGCTGAGCACCCGTACTACCGCCCAGTATGGTTATATCCAAACCAAAACCAGCGATACCATTGCAGCAGGCACCAGTAAAACGCTCACCGCAACCTTGTGGGTTGGTCCGAAACTGCAAGAGCAAATGGCCGCGGTGGCGCCAAGCCTAGACTTGGTAGTCGACTATGGCTGGCTGTGGTTTATCGCTAAGCCACTACACTGGTTGCTCTCGACGATTCAAACCTTCGTCAGCAACTGGGGTATCGCAATTATCATGCTGACTTTCATTGTCCGTGGTGCCATGTACCCACTGACCAAAGCGCAGTACACCTCGATGGCGAAAATGCGCATGCTGCAGCCTAAGCTGCAAGAAATGAAAGAGCGTATCGGTGACGATCGTCAGCGCATGAGCCAAGAAATGATGGAGCTTTACAAGCGTGAAAAAGTGAACCCCTTGGGTGGCTGTTTACCGCTGGTACTGCAAATGCCTATTTTCATTGCGCTTTATTGGGCACTGATGGAGTCAGTTGAACTTCGTCATGCACCTTTCTTTGGCTGGATTCAAGACTTGTCGGCACAAGACCCTTACTACGTGCTGCCAATTCTGATGGGCGCCTCTATGTTCCTGATCCAGAAGATGAGTCCAACCACAGTCACTGATCCTATGCAGCAGAAGATCATGACCTTTATGCCCGTGGTCTTTACCTTCTTCTTCTTGTTCTTCCCATCCGGTCTGGTTCTATACTGGTTGGTATCGAACATCGTGACGCTTATCCAGCAAACCTTGATTTACAAATCGCTGGAGAAAAAAGGCCTTCATTCCCGCTCGTAAGTTAGGCCGCGTCAAGCAATAATAAAAAGGCGACCACGCGGTCGCCTTTTTCACGTTTACGGCCTTTAGGCCTGTCACCGACATCAAGAGTGCGCAATATGGCTCAAACCGACACTATCGTGGCACAAGCCACAGCAACAGGCCGCGGCGGCGTAGGGATTGTCCGCGTGTCCGGCCCTCTCGCTCATGAGATTGGTACAAAAATGACGGGACGCGAGTTAGTGCCTCGTCGTGCGGATTATTTGCCTTTTATCGATCAGGAAGGTCAACCTATCGATCAAGGCATTGCCCTATTCTTTAAAGGCCCCAATTCATTCACAGGTGAAGATGTTCTAGAGCTGCAAGGTCACGGTGGCCCGGTGATCATGGACATGCTTATTCAGCGAATCAGCGCCTTTGACGGCGTACGAGCAGCCCGACCCGGTGAATTCTCCGAGCGCGCCTTCTTAAACGACAAACTGGATTTAGCCCAGGCCGAAGCAATCGCCGATTTAATCGATGCCAGCTCAGAACAAGCGGCTCGCTCAGCGTTACAGTCCCTGCAAGGCGCCTTTTCCAAGCAGGTCAACCAACTGGTCGAAAAAGTGATTCATCTGCGCATGTATGTGGAAGCGGCCATCGACTTTCCTGATGAAGAGATTGATTTTCTCTCTGACGGTAAAGTGGCCAGCGATCTTGGGCATATCATTGAGCGTCTCGCCCTGTTGCGTAAAGAAGCCAATCAAGGGGCGATTATGCGCGATGGGATGAAGGTGGTCATTGCCGGACGCCCGAATGCCGGTAAATCCAGCTTGCTCAATGCCCTTTCCGGTAAAGAGAGCGCGATTGTCACCGAAATCGCAGGCACCACCCGCGATGTGCTCCGTGAACATATTCACATTGACGGTATGCCACTGCATATCATCGATACTGCCGGCTTACGGGATGCCTCGGATGAAGTGGAGCGGATTGGGATTGAGCGCGCCTGGAGTGAAATCGAACACGCCGATCGGGTATTGTTTATGGTCGATGGCACCACAACCACAGCGACCGACCCGGCCCAAATTTGGCCAGAATTTGTCTCTCGCTTACCCGAGGGCATGGGGATGACGGTGATCCGCAACAAAGCCGATATCACTGAAGAGCCACTCGGTTTGTGTGCAGTCAGTGAGCCTGCACTAATCCGCTTGAGTGCCAAAACCGGAGAAGGCGTTGATGCTTTACGCCAGCATCTAAAAGCCTGTATGGGCTATGCTGGAGGCAGCGAAGGCAGTTTTATGGCACGTCGTCGTCATCTGGATGCACTCGCCAACGCCGCACACCACCTCGACATCGGCCAAGCGCAGCTAGAAGGCTATATGGCAGGCGAAATCCTTGCCGAGGAATTGCGCTTAACCCAGCAACACCTCAACACCATTACCGGTGAGTTCACAGCTGACGATTTGCTGGGCAAAATTTTCTCCTCGTTCTGTATCGGAAAATAATTATCCCCAGCTCCTTCAAGGGATCCTTACCACGAGGATCCCTTATTCTGGCGGCGCTGATCGCGGTTATCCTCAGACTAAGATCCTGACTTATCCCCACAGTTTTCACCATGATCTGCTACGTTAATAGAGCGTCTAGCTGGAGGTGAAATGCTCTCGTCCTTAAATCCGATCTTATCGATCGGTTTAACCCGTCAGAACCAACTCATGCGCCATCAGATTCGAATGATCAATCTGTTAGGGCTTATTTGTGTGCTCGGCACACTTATCTTCTCCGCGCTCTATTGGTTAGCCTTTCAAAGCCTCATCGCCGCGTGGCACAACCTCCTCTACGCAGGCTTGTATGCGGGCGTATGGGGGATAATGGCAGCGGGTCGTTGGTCGATTGCGCGTTATTGGCTCTTTGGGGTGTTCTTTGCCCAACAGTTTGTGATGTCTTACTGGGTACTGGATGCGAACAGCCAAAACGAGCTGTTGCTGCTGGTGGTACCGACCGTGGTGGTTTTAGTCTTTGAGCCCACAGAGCGCTTTGCTCGCTACGGACTCGCATTGGGCGCCATCGCGTTGATGTTCGCCGCGCAAGTGCTTCCCGCCCCCACGCCGTTAGTTTATCTCTCTAGTCTCCACGCACAGACCCTCTATTTAAGTGTGGTATTGGTGTTTGTCGCACTGTCCGTAGTACTCATGGATTTTTATTTATTTGATTTATATGACATTAATCGCCAAGCTCGTCAGCAGATTCAACGTGATGCCCTTACCCAAACGTGGAGCGCCAGCTATTTCTACCAATGTGTCGCGCAGCACGGTCGCGCGACCTCAGACAATCCACTGGCCGTTCTGTGCATCAATCTCGATGGTTTTCAATCTCTTAATTGGCGATATGGCCGTGATACGGGTGATCAGCTCCTTCAATTTACCGCCCAACTTCTTACTCGCCACCTACCGCATGACGCCATTATCAGCCGTACCCATGCCGATCAGTTTTTGGTTATGTTGGCGGGCCAAGCCTGCTTAGTCGCTCCCCATTGGGCCGCTCAGTGCCGACAAGCCATTGCGGAAACGCCTTTTACCTTTGCTGGCGGCGCTTGTGCGCTCACCGTATCGATTGGCTTGGTGCAACAAATGGAAGGAAAAATCTACGCTATTCCCTTGATTGATCAAGCCACTCGGGCGATGACAGACGCCAAATTCGCAGGGGGCAATCAAATTGTTTGCCATCCCAGCAACGCCCCTGATTTTGCTACACCTTCATCGATTGACTCTGAACTCAACTGCCGAAATACTAGTCGCGATAACCGTGAATAATGAGGACAGTATGGCAAATGTAACCATCATCACCGGCAGTACGCTCGGTGGTGCAGAATATGTCGGTGATCACCTTGCCGATCTTCTACAAGCAAAAGGCCATCAGGCCCACGTCGTCAATGAAGGGATCCTCGATGATGTACTAAGCGCCAGTACATTGTTGATCGTCACGTCCACCCATGGGGCTGGCGACTTTCCAGATAGCATCGCGCCTCTGATGGAGCAGTTAATGAGCGAACGGCCAATGCTGCGCGATCTCCATTACGGTGTGGTCGGCATTGGAGACTCAAGCTATGACACCTTCTGCGAGGCGGGCATGAAGGCCGATGCCTTGTTACAAGACCTTGGCGCCGTCAAAGTCGGGGAACGGATCGATATTGATATTCAAGCGCATCCGGTCCCTGAGGATGAAGCGGAACGTTGGTTTACCGAGTGGGAACCCTTGATCCACAAAATCAAGTGAGCATTATTTAACCATTTAATCTGTGGATAACTAAGGAATAACCCAGTGATCTTCCTTTAGTTATCCATTTAATAGTTTTACCCCTTCCCTACCATTGTGGATAACATGCCATTTTGATCCCAGGTGATACAGGATCGGATCCAAGGCCGCCCACAACAAGTGATCGTTTTAAGATCCTTGATCTCTATGATCTTTTTCCAGTTACCCACAAAGATCGTCTTCCCTAATAAAAGATCTAACAAAAGATCTATATAAAGATCTTATTTATATATAGCTAACGCCCAGAGACGATCTTGATCAAGGTTTGGTTCACTGTTGGCGGAAAAAGCGCTAGAATGTCGCCCCTTTTGCTTAGTTCATGCTCACACACTTACCCAGGTTGAGGCTTTAATCATGTTTTACCAGGATCACTTTGACGTCATCGTTGTTGGTGGTGGCCATGCTGGTACCGAAGCGGCACTTGCCGCAGCACGGATGAACCAAAAAACGCTGTTATTGACCCATAACATTGATACGTTGGGTCAGATGTCGTGCAACCCAGCTATCGGTGGGATCGGGAAAGGACACCTGGTAAAAGAGATCGATGCGTTAGGCGGTGCGATGGCGCAAGCCATTGATAAAGGCGGGATCCAATTTCGAACCCTCAATGCGTCGAAAGGCCCAGCGGTGCGCGCGACACGTGCTCAAGCAGACCGTGCACTGTACAAGGCAGCCATTCGTCATACCCTTGAAAACACGCCAAATTTGTCACTGTTCCAACAAGCCGTGGTGGATTTGATCGTCGACCAAGATCGTGTCACTGGCGTCGAGACCGAAATGGGGCTCAAATTCAGTGCCACTACCGTGGTCTTGACTGTGGGAACCTTCCTTGGCGGTAAAATCCATATTGGACTGGATAACTATGCCGGTGGTCGTGCTGGGGATCCACCGTCAAACAAACTCGCGGATCGCTTACGTGCCTTGCCATTTCGGGTGGATCGCCTAAAAACCGGTACTCCCCCACGTATCGATGCTCGCTCGGTTGATTTTAGTGTGATGCAAACCCAACACGGGGATACTCCTTGTCCGGTGTTTTCATTTTTAGGCGATGTGTCTGAGCACCCACAGCAAGTTCCGTGCTACATCACCTACACCAATGAAAAAACCCATGATGTCATTCGCGCTAATCTTGATCGCAGCCCGATGTATGCTGGGGTGATTGAAGGTATTGGCCCACGTTATTGCCCGTCGATCGAAGACAAGGTGATGCGTTTTGCGGACAAAGACAAACACCAAATTTTCGTCGAGCCGGAAGGATTGACCAGCACTGAGCTGTATCCAAATGGGATATCCACCAGCTTACCGTTTGATGTGCAAATGGGGATCATCCACTCGATCAAAGGGTTTGAGAATGCGCGCGTGATCCGCCCAGGCTACGCGATTGAGTATGACTTTTTCGATCCGCGCGATCTCAAGCACACCCTGGAAACCAAATTTATCCACGGTTTGTTCTTTGCGGGACAAATCAATGGTACTACCGGCTATGAAGAAGCCGCAGCACAAGGGTTGTTGGCCGGTTGTAATGCCGCGTTACAAGCTCAAGGCAAAGAAGGATGGAGCCCACGTCGCGATCAAGCTTACATGGGCGTGTTGATTGACGACTTGTCCACCATGGGCACCCAAGAACCTTACCGGATGTTTACCTCGCGCGCCGAGTACCGTTTGCTGTTGCGTGAAGATAACGCCGATATGCGCTTAACCGAAAAAGGGCGTGAGCTGGGACTGGTAGACGATGTGCGCTGGGCTCGCTTCAACCAAAAAATGGAAAACATGGAGCAAGAACGTCAGCGTCTGCGTGGTACTTGGATTCATCCTCACTCAGACGATGTCCATGCGCTCAATGCCATGCTGAAAACACCGCTGACGCGTGAAGCAAACGGAGAAGATTTACTCCGTCGCCCAGAGCTACGCTATGAAAATATCGTCTCGTTGCCGACCTTTGGTCCGGCGCATGACGATGTTCAAGCTAGCGAGCAAGTTGAGATCCAAGTGAAATACGCCGGCTATATCGAACGTCAGCAAGACGAGATCGAAAAGTCTCAGCGCCATGAAAATACCGTGATCCCATTTGATCTTGATTACATGCAGATCAAAGGCCTTTCAAACGAAGTACGTGGCAAGCTACAAGACGCGCGTCCGGAAACGATCGGTAAAGCATCGCGTATCTCAGGTGTCACGCCGGCGGCCATTTCGATTTTGCTGGTGCATTTGAAAAAGCACGGCATGCTCAAAAAAGGAGCCTAAATGCAACAGCAACTTCAACAAGGGCTGGCGAAAGCCGGCCTTGCGCTTTCTCCGTCGCAACAACAGCAGCTGCTTGATTATGTAGGCTTGCTCGACAAGTGGAACAAAGCCTATAACTTAACCTCGGTTCGTCGCCCAGAAGACATGGTGGTGAAACATATCCTTGATAGTTTGGTGGTATCACCACACTTGGAAGGTGAACGCTTTATCGATGTCGGAACTGGACCGGGTTTACCTGGGATCCCTCTGGCCATCGCCAACCCAGATAAACAGTTCACCTTGCTCGACAGCTTAGGTAAGCGGATTCGTTTTATTCGCCAAGTACTGCACGAACTTGGTATCGACAATGTGACGCCAGTACAAAGCCGTGTCGAAGCGTTTGTTCCTGAAACCGGGTTTGATGGTGTGCTAAGTCGCGCGTTTGCGTCGATGAATGACATGGTGAGTTGGTGTCATCACCTTCCTCATGCGCGTGGGCTGTTTTACGCCTTGAAAGGACAGGTGGACCAACAGGAGCTAGATGCCCTGCCGACTGATTGTTCTGTGACCGATATCAAAGCTTTGAAGGTGCCGGGATTGGAAGGGGCGCGTCATCTAGTAATCTTGAGAGCAAAGACTAACGAGTAGAGGTCATAGGCACGTGGGTAAAGTTATCGCGGTAGCAAACCAAAAAGGCGGTGTGGGTAAAACCACCACGAGTGTCAACTTAGCGGCATCGCTGGCAGCCACTAATCGCAAGGTGCTACTTATCGACCTTGACCCACAAGGGAACGCGACCATGGCCAGTGGTGTGGATAAATACGATGTCCATGCCACCGCCTACGATCTACTGGTTGAAGAAGCCCCGTTTGAACAAGTGGTGGTCAGCGATACGTCCGGCGGCTATGACCTGATTGCGGCGAACGGTGATGTCACCGCAGCAGAAATCAAGCTGATGGAAGTGTTTGCCCGTGAAGTGCGCTTACGCACCATGCTTGAGCCTGTAGTTGCACGCTACGATTACATTTTTATCGACTGTCCCCCGTCTTTGAACCTCCTTACCATCAATGCGATGACCGCGGCAAACTCGGTACTCGTCCCCATGCAATGTGAATATTTTGCGTTGGAAGGGCTCACTGCATTGATGGATACCATCAGTAAACTGGCTAGCGTCGTGAACGCCGACCTTCATGTTGAAGGTGTATTGCGCACCATGTACGACCCAAGAAACCGATTAGCGACCGAAGTATCGGATCAGATCAAAAAACACTTCGGTGATAAGGTGTATCGTACTGTGATTCCCCGCAATGTGCGGCTCGCGGAAGCGCCAAGTCATGGCCGACCCGCCATGTACTATGACAAGTTATCCAGTGGTGCCAAAGCCTACCTAGCCCTTGCGGGTGAAATTCTGCGTCGAGAAGAGCAATCACGCGCTTCTGCCGACGCTGTCAATGCCTGAGGAACACAATGAATTCAGCGAAACGCGGTCTTGGAAAGGGCCTGGATGCCTTGTTGGCGACCAGTGCACAAGCTCAGTCTCGTTATACATCCGAACCTGAATCCACCGATGCGAGCAATAGCGAATTGCAGCAATTGTCGGTATCGGCGTTGGTGCCGGGTCTTTACCAGCCACGCCAAGATATGGCGGAAGAGGCGCTGGAAGAGTTAACCGAATCCATTCGCGCTCAAGGTATTATTCAGCCCCTCGTGGTTCGCCACGCTGAAAACGGGCAGTACGAAATTATTGCTGGCGAACGTCGCTGGCGAGCAGCAAAGCAAGCCGGTTTGGCCAAAGTGCCCTGCTTGGTCCGTGAGATGAGTGACAAAGTCGCCAGTGCGGTGGCGTTGATTGAAAATATCCAACGCGAAAATTTGAACGCGATGGAAGAAGCTCAAGCGCTTGAACGCTTGGTCAATGACTTCTCACTCACCCACCAGCAACTGGCTGAATCGCTTGGTAAATCTCGCACTACCATCAGCAACTTATTGCGCTTGAATGGGTTAGAGTCGGGGGTAAAACAACTGCTGCTTAACAAACAACTCGAGATGGGCCACGCACGTGCCCTGCTGGCGTTGGAAGGAGACGCGCAAATTGATGCGGCACTGACTGCCGTCAACAAAAAAATGACCGTCCGCCAGATAGAAAAACTGGTGAAAAAAATGCTTTCACCGCAAGTTGAAGCGAAAAGGCCAGAATTATCACCTGAAGTAGAGGCACTGCAGCAGCGCCTTGGCGACAAGCTTGGGGTGAAAGTGGCGTTAACACAACAGAAAAATGGTAGTGGTAAATTGGTGATCAATTTCGAAGAATCTGACAAGTTAGCGCAAATTCTTGCAATTTTCGACGAAGAAGTGTGACCCGTGCCATTCGCTTTTTGTTACATAAAAGCGCTTACTGTGATCAGGTTACTCTGTTGTAAAATTTTCCCCGCTTTTTTACATCGATGCGATTGCATTAGCTGGGGTGAAACGTATAATTTTCGCTGTTTTCCCAGCACGGCAACAGTGCTAAGTGGAACGGAATCGAGGAACAAATACATGGTATCGACGCTCGCGCGGCCGGGTCGTGTTATCGCGACAAAATTGGTGCTTTTGCAAGCTGGCGTCGTATTAGCAACGGCAAGCGTGATGGCACTCGCTATCAATGTCGACTGGGGAAAATCCGCGCTGATCGGCGGCGGCATCTTTGTGATTGCCAATGCTGCATTTGCGTCGTGTGCTTTCCTTTTTAGTGGGGCAAGAGCTGCAAAATTTGTAGTCGCGTCCTTCTTCAGCGGTGAAGTGTTAAAAATTTCACTGACCGTCGTCCTGTTTGTCCTTGCTTACCTGTATATCGAGGTGGAACTCGTTCCCCTCAAACTGGCCTATTTGCTGGCATTAGGGATTAACATCCTCGCGCCAGTTTTATTCATTAACAACAACAAATAGGATGAGTTATGGCTGCGTCAGGTGATGCGCTTACACCGTCTAGCTACATCTCTCACCACCTGACTAATTTGTCAGTGGGTGAAGGATTTTGGGCGGTTCACATTGATAGCCTGTTTTTCTCTGTCCTCATCGGTATCGTCTTCCTAGGCATCTTCCGATCGGTGGCAAAGAAAGCATCGACAGGTGTCCCAGGTAAGCTTCAGTGTTTCGTCGAAATCTTGGTTGAGTTCGTTGATGATAACGTTCGCGAAACCTTCCACGGACGAAATCCACTGATTGCACCTTTGGCCCTGACTATCTTCGTTTGGATATTCCTGATGAATACGATGGACTTAATCCCCATCGATTTTCTACCGTATCCGGCGGAACATTGGTTAGGCATTCCTTACTTGAAAGTAGTGCCAACTGCAGACGTAAATATCACCCTTGCAATGGCGCTGGGCGTGTTCTTCTTGATGATTTTCTACAGCATCAAGATTAAGGGCCTAGGCGGCTTTGCAAAAGAGCTGGCTCTGCACCCGTTCAATCACCCTATCATGATCCCGTTCAACCTCCTGTTGGAAGTCGTCTCGCTGCTGGCGAAACCGATTTCTCTTGGGATGCGTCTGTTCGGTAACATGTTTGCCGGTGAGGTGGTATTTATTCTTATCGCGGCATTGCTGCCGTGGTGGGCGCAATGGCTGGGTTCTGTGCCGTGGGCAATCTTCCACATTCTAGTCATTACAATTCAAGCCTTTGTCTTTATGATGTTGACCATCGTGTATCTCTCGCAGGCACACGAAGACTCAGATCATTGATGACATTTTTTAGTTAGTAAGCAATTTGTTAGTCATTATTGGCGTTTACGCCGACAACGAAAACTGGAGATAGTGATGGAAACTTTATTGAGCTTTTCTGCAATTGCCGTGGGCATCATTGTAGGTCTTGCTTCCCTAGGTACCGCGATTGGTTTCGCCCTGCTGGGTGGTAAATTCCTTGAAGGTGCAGCACGTCAACCTGAGATGGCTCCTATGCTGCAAGTGAAGATGTTCATCATCGCGGGTCTTCTGGACGCCGTACCAATGATCGGTATCGTAATCGCACTGCTGTTCACTTTCGCGAACCCATTTGTAGGTCAACTGTAATCTGGCTAGTAGCTGAACAGACCCTTTAGCTAATGATTAAGGAGGCGCTGTTGTGAATATCAACGCAACTCTGCTAGGCCAGGCAATCGCATTCACAATCTTTGTGTGGTTCTGCATGAAATATGTATGGCCACCACTGATGCAAGCGATTGAGGAGCGTCAGAAGAAAATTGCTGACGGACTCGCGGCGGCAGATCGTGCTGCCAAAGACCTGGATTTGGCCCAGGCAAATGCTTCTGAGCAAATGAAAGAAGCGAAGCGCGCTGCAACTGACATCATCGAGCAGGCGAACAAACGCAAAGCACAAATCCTCGACGAGGCACGTGCTGAAGCGGCTGCTGAGCGCGACAATATCCTGAATCAGGGTAAAGCCGAGTTGGAAGCAGAGCGTAACCGTGCTCGCGATGAGCTGCGTAAGCAAGTTGCATCGCTCGCTGTTATTGGTGCCGAGAAAATTATTGAGCGTTCTATTGATGAGAATGCTCATAAAGATCTTCTCGATAAAATCACTGCAGAACTGTAATAAGGAGGGGCAGCAATGTCTGAACTGACAACAATCGCTCGCCCCTACGCGAAAGCAGCCTTTGATTTTGCGGTAGAAAAAGGCGAGCTGTCCCAATGGGCAGAAATGCTCGCCTTTACTGCTGAGATTGCCCGTGATGAGCGCGTCCAACATATGCTGGACGCCTCCTATTCCGCTGACAAGTTAGCGGAATTATTTATCGCAGTTGGTGGCGATCAGCTCAACACGTTCGGCCAGAACCTGATTAAGGTAATGGCTGAGAACCAGCGCTTAAAAGCCCTGCCTGAGGTTTGTGAACAGTTCCTGGCCATGCGCCGCGATCTGGAAAAAGAAGCGGAAGTCCAAGTGATTTCGGCGACGGCTCTTTCCGAAGAGCAACAACAAGCCATCAGTGACAAGCTCGCCGCGCGTCTTGAGCGCAAAGTAAAGCTGAACTGTAGTGTAGACGAAGCCCTGGTTGCCGGGGTTGTGATTCGAGCTGGAGACTTGGTCATCGATAACTCAGTAAGCGGCCGTATGCGCCGTCTGAGCGATGCATTGCAGTCTTGATTTGGGGAATTGGAGCATGCAACTTAATTCCACGGAAATAAGCGATCTGATCAAGCAGCGTATCGAGAAATTCGACGTTGTAAGTGAAGCGCGTAACGAAGGTACCATCGTGTCAGTCAGCGACGGTATCATTCGCATCCACGGCCTTGCTGATGCTATGCAAGGTGAAATGATTGAACTGCCTGGCAACCGCTATGCACTTGCATTGAACCTTGAGCGTGACTCAGTGGGTGCGGTTGTGATGGGTCCTTATGCGGACCTGCAAGAAGGCATGAAAGTGACCGGTACAGGTCGCATTCTTGAAGTCCCGACTGGCCCTGAACTTCTGGGTCGCGTTGTGAATACACTGGGTGAGCCGATCGACGGTAAAGGTCCGATCGAAACCAAAACCACTTCGCCAGTCGAAGTGATTGCCCCTGGTGTTATCGCACGTCAATCGGTCGATCAACCTGTTCAAACCGGCTATAAAGCGGTTGACTCGATGATCCCAATCGGCCGTGGTCAGCGTGAGCTGATCATCGGTGACCGCCAAACCGGTAAAACCGCGCTGGCGATCGATGCCATCATCAACCAGAAAGACTCTGGTATTTACTCTATCTACGTTGCGATCGGCCAAAAAGCGTCGACCATTGCGAACGTAGTGCGCAAACTGGAAGAGCATGACGCACTGAAAAACACCATTGTGGTGGTGGCTTCAGCGTCTGAAGCAGCAGCATTGCAATACCTCGCGCCTTACGCGGGTTGTGCAATGGGTGAGTACTTCCGTGACCGCGGTGAAGATGCCCTGATTGTTTACGATGACCTGTCTAAGCAGGCTGTTGCATATCGTCAGATCTCGCTGTTGCTACGTCGTCCACCAGGCCGTGAAGCTTTCCCAGGTGACGTTTTCTACTTGCACTCACGTCTTCTAGAACGTGCGGCACGTGTTAATGCGCACTATGTTGAGCAGTTCACTAAGGGTGAAGTGAAAGGAAAGACCGGTTCGTTGACCGCACTCCCTATCATTGAAACCCAAGCGGGTGACGTATCTGCATTCGTACCGACCAACGTTATCTCGATCACTGATGGTCAGATCTTCCTGCAAACTGAGCTGTTTAACGCAGGTATCCGTCCAGCGGTTGACCCAGGTATTTCGGTATCGCGTGTTGGTGGTTCTGCGCAAACCAAGATCATGAAAAAACTGTCTGGTGGTATTCGTACCGCGCTTGCACAGTATCGTGAACTTGCGGCGTTCGCTCAGTTCTCTTCCGATCTGGATGATGCTACTAAGAAGCAATTGGACCACGGTCAGAAAGTGACCGAGCTGATGAAGCAGATGCAATATGCACCTATGTCTGTGTTTGAGCAGGCGCTGGTGATTTTCGCTGCGGAAAAAGGCTTCCTAGCAGACGTTGAGTTGAACAAAATCGGTGATTTTGAGCGCTCTCTGCTGGCCTTTGCCAAGAGTCAGTACGCTGACCTAGCGGCTCAGATCGATGAGTCTGGTGCTTATAACGATGAAGTTGAAGCACAGCTGAAAAAGCTGTTGGAAGATTTCAAAGCGACCCAGACTTGGTAAAACGTAGGTGACCACTTAGGTGGTCGCCCACTAACGGAGAGTAACTATGGCCGGCGCAAAAGAGATTCGTAATAAGATCGGAAGTGTGAAAAACACACAGAAGATCACTAAAGCGATGGAAATGGTGGCAGCCTCCAAAATGCGTAAAACGCAAGAAGCCATGGAGTCGTCACGTCCATACGCTGTCACTATGCGCAAAGTGATCGGTCATCTTGCACTGGGTAACTTGGAGTACCGCCATCCGTATTTGGAAGAGCGGGAAGCCAAGCGCGTTGGTTACATCATCATTTCTACAGACCGTGGGCTGTGTGGTGGCTTGAACATCAATATGTTCAAAAGCGCTATCAGTGACATGGAAAGCTGGACCCAAAAAGGGGCTGAGATTGACTTAGCCTTGGTGGGCGCTAAAGCGACAGCTTTCTTCAATAGCTACGGCGGTAATGTAGTGGCGCAAGTGTCTGGTCTGGGTGATACCCCAGCACTGGAAGACCTCATCGGTACCGTTGGGGTGATGCTGAAAAAATATGATGAAGGTGAGCTGGACCGCTTGTACTTGGTTTTCAACAAGTTTGAGAACACCATGGTGCAGACCCCAGTGATCGATCAATTGCTGCCTTTGCCAAAGTCAGACGACGAGGAAATGCAGCGCAGCCATGCTTGGGATTATATCTATGAGCCTGAGCCAAAGCCGTTGCTCGATACCCTATTGATCCGTTATGCGGAATCACAGGTGTATCAAGGTGTGGTTGAGAACCTCGCCAGTGAGCAAGCGGCACGTATGGTGGCGATGAAAGCTGCGACTGATAATGCAGGGAATCTGATTGATGATCTGCAATTGGTCTACAACAAAGCCCGTCAGGCTGCGATCACCCAAGAGCTGTCAGAAATTGTTTCTGGCGCAAGCGCGGTGTAAAGGCAAGGGTTAACGAACTAGTTTAGAGGAATAACGATGGCTACAGGTAAGATCGTTCAGATCATCGGTGCGGTAGTCGACGTAGAGTTTCCACAAGACGCAGTACCTCAGGTATATGATGCGTTGAATGTGAAACGTGAAGGCGAGCGTCTGGTGCTGGAAGTTCAGCAGCAGCTAGGTGGTGGCGTAGTCCGTGCCATTGCTATGGGCTCATCTGATGGTCTACGTCGTGGAATCGAAGTAGAAAATACAGGTAAATCAATCGAAGTCCCTGTGGGTGAAGAAACCCTCGGCCGTATCGTCAACGTGCTGGGTGATGCGATTGATGAGCGTGGCGATATCGGTGAGAAAGAGCGTTACTCTATCCACCGTGAAGCGCCAAGCTACGAAGAACAGTCAAGCGCGACTGAGCTTTTGGAAACGGGTGTAAAGGTTATCGACCTTATTTGTCCGTTTGCGAAAGGCGGTAAAATCGGTCTGTTTGGTGGTGCGGGTGTAGGTAAGACCGTTAACATGATGGAGCTTATCAACAACATCGCACTGCAACACTCAGGTCTGTCTGTATTCGCCGGTGTAGGTGAGCGTACTCGTGAGGGTAACGACTTCTACTACGAGATGCAGGAAGCGGGTGTTGTAAACATTGAGAAGCCCGAAGAGTCAAAAGTGGCCATGGTATATGGTCAGATGAACGAGCCACCAGGTAACCGCCTGCGTGTTGCACTGACCGGTTTGACCATGGCGGAAAAATTCCGTGATGACGGCCGTGACGTACTGCTTTTCATCGATAACATCTATCGTTATACCCTTGCCGGTACTGAAGTATCCGCCCTGTTGGGTCGTATGCCATCGGCAGTAGGTTACCAGCCAACACTGGCTGAAGAGATGGGTGTACTGCAAGAGCGTATTACCTCAACCCGTACCGGTTCTATCACCTCGGTACAGGCGGTTTACGTGCCTGCGGATGACTTGACTGACCCGTCACCAGCAACCACGTTTGCTCACTTGGATGCAACCGTTGTTCTGTCACGTAACATCGCGTCTATGGGTATGTACCCAGCGATCGACCCATTGGACTCAACATCGCGTATGTTGGACCCATTGGTGGTTGGTCAGGACCACTATGATGTGGCACGTGGCGTACAGTCTGTGCTTCAGCGCTATAAAGAGCTGAAAGACATCATTGCCATCCTGGGTATGGACGAGTTGTCTGAAGACGACAAACTGACTGTTGCACGTGCACGTAAGATTGAGCGTTTCTTGACTCAGCCTTACCACGTTGCAGAAGTCTTCACCGGCCAACCAGGTGTCTATGTTTCGCTGAAAGATACCATTGCAAGCTTCAAAGGCCTGCTCAGTGGTGAGTACGACGATATCCCAGAACAGGCATTCCTGTACTGCGGTAACATCGACGAAGTGCTCGAAAAAGCGAAAAACCTGTAAGGCTTGAGTAGGAGGCGATATGGCAGCGATAACCTTCCATCTGGATGTGGTCAGCGCAGAGCGACAATTGTTCTCTGGCCGTGCCGAGCACATTCAGGTGACCGGTAGCGAAGGTGAACTGGGTATTCACGCAGGACACACACCGCTGCTGACCGCTATCACGCCTGGTATGGTTCGCATCGTCAAACTAGGCGGTAGCGAAGAGATCATTTATCTTTCTGGCGGTACCCTTGAAGTTCAGCCTGGCACAGTGACTGTGCTGGCTGATACGGCAATTAGGGGTGAAGAGCTAGACCAAGCCAAGGCAGAAGAAGCGAAGCGCCGCGCTGAGGAGCGAATCCATAATCAGCACGGTGACATCGACTTTGCTCAGGCGGCCAGTGACCTGGCTAAGGCGATTGCGAAGCTTCGAGTGATCGAGCTGACCAAGCATAAGCGTTAATCAGGCGCTCACGGTGAAATAAAAGCGACGCGTTGGCGTCGCTTTTTTATTGCCTGTACAAGTGTACTTTTCGGCGGCGATTCGCTCGCAAGCCAAAACGCGTTACACTAAGCGCAATATCATAGACAACTCATCTCTCTTATCACGGAAAGACTATGCAATACAGTGCAGTAATTCTTGCGGCCGGAAAAGGCACGCGTATGTATTCTAATACTCCCAAAGTGCTTCATACTCTCGCCGGTAAACCTATGGTGAAACATGTGATTGACACTTGCCAAGGGCTAGGCGCCGCGTCGATTCATCTGGTTTATGGCCATGGTGGCGATACCATGAAGCAGGTGCTTGCTGATAGCGATGTGAACTGGTGTTTGCAAGCAGAGCAATTGGGGACTGGTCATGCGGTACAGCAGGCGGCGCCGCATTTTCGTGATGATGAGCAGGTTTTGGTGCTGTATGGCGACGTGCCTTTGATTTCAGAGCAAACCTTAACCCGTTTGCTTGAAGGACAGCCTGAGGGCGGGATTGGTCTATTAACGGTGCATCAAAACGATCCGACCGGTTATGGCCGTATTGTGCGTGAAAACGGGGAAGTGGTCGCGATTGTTGAGCAAAAAGATGCCACTGATAGCCAGCTTGCCATCACTGAAATCAATACCGGTGTGCTGGTGGCGACTGGACGTGACTTGCGTCACTGGTTATCGCAGCTTGATAACAATAACGCGCAAGGTGAGTTTTATCTCACCGATGTGATTGCGCTGGCACATCAACAAGGCCGCACGATTCAAGCTGTGCACCCTGTGAATGCGATTGAAGTGGAAGGGGTGAATAATCGTCTACAACTTTCACGCCTTGAGCGGGAATATCAAAAAATGCAGGCTGAACAGTTATTGCTTAGTGGTGTGATGCTCATCGATCCTGCGCGCTTTGATTTGCGTGGCCAACTGCAATGCGGGCTGGATGTCACCATTGACGCCAACGTGATCATCGAAGGCAATGTCACCCTAGGGGATAACGTGACCATCGGTGCTGGCAGTGTGCTGATTGATTGTGAGATTGATGACAATACATTAGTGCGCCCGTACAGCGTCATTGAAGGGGCCAGCGTTGGGGAAGAGTGCACAGTCGGTCCGTTTACGCGGTTACGTCCGGGGGCTGAGCTGGCTCGCGATGCGCATGTCGGCAACTTTGTGGAAATGAAAAAGTCTCGCTTAGGGGAAGGGTCGAAAGCCAATCACCTGACTTATCTGGGTGATACAGAGGTAGGGCGCGGCGTGAATATTGGTGCTGGGGTGATCACCTGCAATTACGATGGCGCCAATAAACATAAAACCGTGATTAAAGACAATGCCTTTATCGGCTCGGACTCTCAGCTGGTGGCACCTGTGGTGATTGGCGAAGGAGTGACCGTCGGAGCGGGTAGTACCATCAGCAAAGACGTCTCCGATGGTCAACTTATCATCACTCGCGCCAAACCAAGGACAATTGAGGCTTGGCAACGGCCGAAAAAACAGTAAAATCACTGTCTGTTGAGCGCGTATCAACGGCTTTTTCACGCAAGCGGCTAAAACTTGCGCGGTTGGTAAAATCAGGTGTTGACTCCCGATAAAAACCAGCCTAGTATACGCGCCTCAGTTGGGGTATCGCCAAGCGGTAAGGCAACGGGTTTTGATCCCGTCATTCCCAGGTTCGAATCCTGGTACCCCAGCCAACGCGTCCGTAGCTCAGCTGGATAGAGTACCTGGCTACGAACCAGGCGGTCGGAGGTTCGAATCCTCCCGGACGCGCCATCTTTCTTCAACTACCATGAAGTCAGATGAACAACTTGGAATGCGGAAGTGGCGGAATTGGTAGACGCACCAGATTTAGGTTCTGGCGCCGCAAGGTGTGAGAGTTCAAGTCTCTCCTTCCGCACCATTATTTGAAAGCATGTGGCGTAAAGCGGCATGACTAAGTTGGGGTATCGCCAAGCGGTAAGGCAACGGGTTTTGATCCCGTCATTCCCAGGTTCGAATCCTGGTACCCCAGCCACTTTAGGTTGGCTACGTAGCTCAGTTGGTTAGAGCACATCACTCATAATGATGGGGTCACAGGTTCGAATCCCGTCGTAGCCACCATTCTTTTCGATTTGTCGCCAAAAGCGGTAAATCACACCGGTTTGCGGCGGTGGCGGAATTGGTAGACGCGCTAGCTTCAGGTGCTAGTGTCCGAAAGGACGTGAGGGTTCAAGTCCCTCCCCCCGCACCAAGACAATTGGTACTCAGCCCGCCCGCTGAGCTATCATAAAAATATGCGGAAGTGGCGGAATTGGTAGACGCACCAGATTTAGGTTCTGGCGCCGCAAGGTGTGAGAGTTCAAGTCTCTCCTTCCGCACCATCTTAGAAGCCCATCAGCTGTTGCTGGTGGGCTTTTTTGTTATTTCTTGTTTATCCGCTTATTTCTCGTCACTTTTTGTGTTCTTTTCTTGATCTTTGATGTGTTTTCACTACCATAAGTTTCGAAACGAAAGTTGGTAGGTTACATGTCGAAACGAAACACGCAACAGCGTCGTCATACCATCGTTACCTTGCTTACCGAGCAGGGCAGCGTCAGCGTTGACGAACTCTCTCAACGCTTTGAAACGTCAGAAGTGACTATCCGTAAGGATCTTGCCGAGCTAGAAAAAAATGGCCTGTTGCTGCGCCGTTATGGCGGAGCGGTGCCTGTGCCGAAAGAAATGGTCTCGGAGCAAGCCGTCAAAGTTTCGAAACAAAAGCAAAGCATCGCCGATGCCGCCGCTGCGCGCATTCGGGACCACAACCGTATTGTGGTCGACAGTGGCACTACCACCGCCGCTTTGATCCCTTTATTGGATAAAAAGCGTGGCCTTGTGGTGATGACTAACTCACTCCAGGTGGCCAATGCCATTCGTGAACTCGAACACGAGCCAACGCTGCTGATGACGGGCGGCACTTGGGATACCCATTCTGAATCGTTTCAAGGCCAAGTGGCTGAACAAACCTTACGTGCGTACGACTTTGACCAGCTTTTTGTGGGCGCTGACGGCATTGATGTGGCGCGCGGTACGACCACCTTTAACGAGATGACGGGCCTGACTCGCGTGATGGCGGAGGTCGCACGAGAGGTGGTGGTGATGATCGAGTCTGAAAAAATTGGCCGTCGGATCCCTAACTTGGAGCTTGCGTGGTCCAGTATCGACACCTTGATCACCGATAATGCGTTGGATGAAGACACTCGGCGCGCGATAGAACAAACCGGCACAGACGTTATCTGTGTAGACAATGTATAAGGACTCACTATGTGTGGAATTGTAGGCGCTGTGGCGCAGCGTGATGTGGCAGAAATTCTGGTTGAAGGCTTACGTCGCTTAGAATATCGCGGATACGACTCAGCAGGAGTCGCCATTACCGATACAAAGAGCGGGCAGATGACGCGTTTACGCCGACTGGGTAAAGTAGCGGCGCTCTCGGACGCAGTGGCTGATGCCAACCCTGCGGGAGGCACAGGGATTGCGCACACGCGCTGGGCAACGCACGGTGAGCCAAGCGAAGCCAATGCGCACCCACACATGTCTGGCGATGATATTGCCATTGTGCATAACGGCATTATCGAAAATCACCACAGCTTGCGCGAACAATTGCAAGCGCGTGGTTATCAATTCCACTCCCAAACCGATACCGAAGTGATTGCTCACCTCGTTGATTGGGAGCGTCGTCAATGTGGCGATCTCCTTGCCGCCTTCCAGCGCACGGTCAGTCAGCTTGAAGGCGCGTATGGCACTGTGGTGATGGATAAAAACCAACCTGAGCGTTTGATTGCGGCTCGTTCAGGCAGCCCATTGGTGATTGGCCTGGGTGTGGGAGAAAACTTTCTCGCCTCTGATCAGCTAGCGCTGCTCAATGTCACTCGTCGCTTTATCTACCTTGAAGAGGGCGATGTGGCGGATATTAGTCGTCGTGAAGTGGTGATTTACAACCAAGAAGGTACGCCGGTTGAGCGTGAAGTGCATGAAGCAAGCGCCCAGTACGACGCGGCGGACAAAGGCCAATATCGCCATTACATGCAAAAAGAGATTTACGAGCAACCGACTGCGCTTACCAATACCATGGAAGGGCGTTTGGGCAACGATCATGTGATTGTGGATGCGATTGGTAACGGTGCTAGCGACATTCTTGCTAAAGCGCAGCATATTCAAATTATTGCCTGTGGTACTTCGTATAACGCGGGCATGGTGGCGCGTTATTGGTTTGAATCGCTGGCAGGGATAAGCTGTGATGTGGAAATCGCGTCAGAGTTTCGCTATCGCCAGTTTGTCACCCGTCCGAACAGTGTATTGATCACCTTATCGCAGTCTGGTGAGACCGCAGATACGCTAGCAGCGCTGCGTTTGTCCAAAGAGCGTGGCTATATGGCCACCATGACCATTTGCAACGTGGCGGGCTCCTCGTTGGTACGTGAATCCGATCTGGCCTTTATGACGCGCGCGGGCGCAGAAATCGGTGTTGCATCGACCAAAGCCTTTACCACCCAGCTTTCTGCCCTGCTGATGTTGGTCACCGCACTGGGTAAAATGCAGGGCACCATCGGATACGAAAAAGAGCGTGAGATTGTCGATGCCTTGCATCATCTGCCTTCAAGCATCGAGCAAGCGCTGACCTTTGATAAAGCCATTGAACAACTTGCGGAAGACTTTGCCGACAAGCATCACTCGCTGTTCTTAGGGCGTGGTGAGTTTTATCCGATTGCTGTAGAAGCCGCGCTAAAGCTAAAAGAAATCTCTTACATTCACGCTGAGGCTTATGCCGCTGGTGAGCTAAAGCACGGTCCACTGGCGCTGATTGATGCCGATATGCCAGTGATTGTGATTGCTCCGAATAATGAGCTGTTGGAAAAGCTTAAATCCAATATCGAAGAAGTCCGCGCTCGTGGTGGTCAACTGTATGTGTTTGCCGATCAAGATGCCGGCTTTACACCGGAAGAGGGGATGAACATTATCGCCATGCCACACGTGGATGACATCATCGCCCCGGTGTTCTACACCATCCCGATGCAGCAATTGTCGTATCATGTGGCCTTGATTAAAGGCACGGACGTCGACCAACCTCGTAACCTCGCTAAAGCCGTTACTGTAGAGTAAACCTGCCTAACATTCACCACGCTCTGACTAGGAGCGTGGTTGATCTTTTATCAATTACTGCCGTTTTGCTACAAAAATGCGATCTGCAGTGATACATTTTGCAAAATGCAAATCATTTTGCACTTAATCTCAGGCATCCCGCCTGAAAATACAAACAGAACGCTGTTCTATACCATAAGTTTATGATTTTTATTGCTTTTAGTCCTGTCTAATAACTTGGCCTGCATTGTGCATAGTCGATGGACAAGTACCAACATTGATAAGTTGTAGAGAGGAAGCAATGATTGACTCTAAAAACCAAGTCGCTAAGCGCATCAAAGAAGCCCGTGAGTGGAAAGGGATCACTCAAGTAAAAATGGCTAAGCTACTCAATGTCGCACGTCAAACTTACTTGGATATCGAAAACGGTAAAACCGAACCGCGTGTACGCATGTTGTCGAACATCGCTGAGCTGACTGAACGTCCATTAGTTTGGTTTGTGTATGGCGATGAAGATGTCGAGATGCACGATGTGCAGTACAAGCAAGATGTGAACCGCTTGTTGGAGCACTTCTCTCGTTTACCGCATGAAGCACGTACGGCGATCTTGAACCAGAGCGTGAACATGGCCTCATTCTTGGTGAACTATTCTAAGGCCGCACAGCGTGCCTAAAGGCCTGCCTGCCTGATTAGATATGCGGGTAAGTGCCTGCTTACTGAGGTAGGCATCAGCAGCGTAGCATCACACTATCGATGACAACGCCCATGATAGGCCCGCCGAGCCATGCATAATGCAAGGTCGGTGATGTGACGGGAGCCGATGTTTAAACGGCCCGGGTAACAGAGATGAGGCATGGACCATGGTGATTTCGACAGCGCGCATGGCGCAACGGATCCGTGAAGCACGGGAATTCAGTAAAATAACCCAAGTAGACATGGCGAAGCGTTTGAATGTGGCGCGCCAAACCTACTTGGATGTGGAGTCGGGAAAGACCGATCCTAAGATTCTCGCGCTCATCACGATTGCAGAGATCACTGGTCGCCCATTTAATTGGTTTATTTACGGTGAAACAGACGAGCGAGATATTGCCTTCTCTCACCGCGATGATTTAGCGGCTCTGACCAGTCTGTTAAGCCAGTTGCCTCAAGTGGCGCGCCAAACGGTGATGGATAATGCCTTATCGATTGCCGAGTATCTGGTATCACTCTCGCCAGATAAGCGCGTCTAACCTCTGTTATCGGCCCGAATCCCCTGTCGGGCCTTTTTGTTTTATTCGCTTAACGGCGAGAGAGAAAGAAGCGATAGGCTGGATTAGCCGTTTCGTCCTTCCACGCATAACCCAGTTCACGCAAATGGGCGGTAAACGCGAGTAAGTCCTGCTCGCCAAGCTCAAATCCACACAGCACACGGCCATAATCTGAGCCATGGTTGCGGTAGTTGAATAAGCTAATGTTCCAGTGGGTGCCCAAGGTTTGCAAAAAGTGCAGTAATGCCCCGGGGTATTCCGGAAACTCAAAGCTATACAGGCGCTCGTTAAGCGGCACCGAGGGTCGCCCACCAATCATGTAGCGTACGTGTACCTTGGCCATCTCATCGTCAGATAAGTCCTCGACCGGATAACCGGCTTGGCGCAAATCATGCAGAATACTGTCGAGCTCTTCTTGCCCGCCCAGTAAACGTACCCCAACAAAAATATTGGCCAACTGGTCGTCGCCATAGCGGTAGTTAAATTCGGTAACCGCGCGGCCACCGAGAATATCGCAAAACTGTAAAAATGCACCGGTTTGTTCGGGGACAGTCACCGCCAGTAGGCCTTCACGTTTCTCTCCTAATTCAGCACGCTCAGACACGTAGCGTAGTGAGTGGAAGTTGGTGTTGGCACCCGACAGGACCGCACCCAATTGCTTGTTTTGTAGTTGGTGCTTATCTACATAATGCTTGAGACCAGCGAGTGCCAAGGCACCTGACGGTTCAGAGATCGCGCGCGTGTCTTCGAAAATATCTTGCACGGCAGCACAAATCGCATCACTTGAGACGGTAATACTGTCGTCCAGATATTGCTGACACAGTCGAAATGATTCGTCACCAATCCGTTTAACCGCCACACCATCGGCAAAGGTTCCCACCCGCTCTAAGGTGACGGGAAAGCCTGCATCCAAGGCGGCACGCAGACATGCGGAGTCTTCTGCCTCCACTCCGATCACCTTGATATTTGGCATAAGCTGCTTGATAAGCACCGCCACACCGGCAGCAATACCACCGCCGCCGACCGGGACAAAAATGTAATCAAGGTGGCTGTTTTGTTGCACCAGCTCCAGCCCGATCGTGCCCTGTCCGGCAATGACCTGCGGATGATCAAAAGGGGGTACAAAGGTATAGCCGTGTTGGTCGGCCAGCGCTTGTGCTTTGCTTTTCGCTTCATCAAAGTTATTGCCGTGTAGGACTACATTTCCCCCAAAGCCTTTAACGGCCTCAACTTTTATGGCGGGGGTGGTGCGAGGCATGACAATGGTGGCTTTGATACCCAGTTTACTGCCGGACAGGGCGACACCTTGGGCGTGGTTACCCGCTGATGCAGCGATCACGCCCGCTTTTTTCTGCGCCTCTGTCAGCTGCGCCATCATGTTATGCGCGCCGCGTAGCTTAAATGAGTGCACGGGCTGACGGTCTTCACGTTTGAGCTGAACCTGATTACCTAAGCGCTCAGAGAGTCGCTTCATGGCCTGAAGTGGCGAGACAGTCGCCACTTCATAGACAGGCGCACGTAAAATATTCCTTAAGTAATCCGGGCCATCCATGGGTTGTTCGGGTGACGTTTGCGCCTGTTGCATGGTTATTCCTCCAACTTACTGCGATCGCGCACTGCCCCTTTATCGGCACTGGTGGCGAGACTGGCATACGCTTTTAGCGCGTAGGAGACTTGGCGTTGGCGGTCTTTAGGCTTCCAACCGCGTGCGTTCACCTCAGCACGGCGAGTGGCGAGAGTGGCTTCATCCACCAGCAGGCTGATTTCGCGGCTAGGAATATCGATACGAATCCGATCGCCATCTTCGACTAAGGCGATGGTGCCGCCATTGGCTGCTTCGGGCGAAACATGGCCGATGGACAGCCCAGATGTCCCCCCGGAGAAACGGCCATCGGTGAGCAGGGCACAGGATTTACCCAATCCCATCGATTTTAAGTAGGTGGTCGGATACAGCATTTCTTGCATACCTGGGCCACCTTTCGGGCCTTCATAGCGGATCACCACCACATCACCCGCTTTCACTTTGCCACCTAAAATGGCATCTACCGCGCTGTCTTGGCTTTCAAACACGACCGCGGGGCCTTCAAAGGTCAGTATGCTTTCATCCACCCCTGCGGTTTTGACGATGCAGCCGTTCAAGGCGATGTTGCCTTGTAGCACGGCAAGTCCGCCATCTTGACTAAAGGCGTATTCATGGGCACGAATACACCCGGATTGGCGATCATCATCCAGGGTATCCCAACGGCAACGTTGCGAGAACGCTTGGGTGGTGCGGATGCCTGCGGGACCGGCGCGATAAAAAGACTTCACGTCCTCATCATCGGTTTGCATGATGTCATACTGAGCGAGCTGTTCCTCGAGGCTCATCCCCAGCACGGTTTGTTGTTTGACATTGAGCAGGTTCGCGCGCTGCAGCTCCCCAAGAATGCCCATCACCCCCCCAGCGCGGTGTACATCTTCCATATGATATTGCTGGGTTGACGGCGCGACTTTGCAAAGGTGAGGTACTTGGCGAGACATGCGATCGATGTCATCCATATCAAAATCAATCTCGCCTTCTTGCGCAGCGGCCAGCAGGTGCAACACCGTATTGGTGGACCCACCCATGGCAATATCCAGCGCCATGGCATTTTCAAACGAGGCGCGATTGGCGATATTGCGCGGTAGGATGCTGTCATCGTCCTGCTCGTAGTAGCGCTTGGTCAGACCCACAATGCGTTTACCGGCGTTGATGAATAATTGCTCACGGTCGGCATGGGTGGCGAGCATGGAACCATTACCCGGCTGGCTCAGCCCCAGCGCTTCGGTCAAACAGTTCATCGAGTTGGCGGTAAACATGCCAGAGCACGAGCCACAGGTTGGGCAAGCGGAGCGTTCGATTTGCTCGCTTTGCTCATCGGATACGTCCGGATTGGCGCCTTGCATCATGGCATCGACCAAATCGAGCTTGAGGATTTGATCGGACAGTTTGGTTTTGCCCGCTTCCATGGGGCCGCCCGACACAAAGATCACTGGGATATTCAGGCGCATAGCGGCCATCAGCATGCCCGGAGTGATCTTGTCGCAGTTGGAAATACACACCATGGCGTCGGCACAATGCGCATTGACCATGTACTCCACGGAATCGGCAATGATCTCGCGCGACGGCAACGAGTAGAGCATGCCGCCGTGACCCATAGCGATACCGTCATCGACCGCGATGGTATTGAACTCTTTGGCGATACCGCCGGCTTGCTCGATTTCTTTCGCCACCAGCTGGCCCATGTCTTTGAGATGGACATGACCGGGAACAAACTGGGTAAAGGAGTTCACCACGGCAATAATGGGTTTGCCAAAGTCGTCATCTTTGACGCCAGTGGCGCGCCATAACGCGCGCGCCCCTGCCATGTTGCGACCGTGGGTGGTAGTAGCGGAACGATAGGTTGGCATAATTACGGCTCCTTTGCCTTTATTCGCTGTGCTGAGGGTTAACGGGGTCAAGCCAGCCCCATTTGTCGTCGGTGGTACCATCAAACAAGCCGAAAAAGGCTTGTTGTAACGCGGCGGTGATCGGGCCTCGTTGGCCTTCGCCGACCGTGATTTGGTCGACGCTACGTACGGGCACAATCTCGGCCGCGGTGCCAGTCATAAACACCTCATCGGCCAGATAAAGCGCTTCGCGTGCAATCGGCTCTTCGCGTACGGTGTAGCCCTGTTCTTTTGCAAGGGTGATGATCGAGTCACGGGTGATCCCTGGCAAAATCGCGCTGGTGGCGGGGGGGGTACTGATCACGCCATTTTTGATCACAAAGAGGTTTTCTCCCGCGCCTTCGGACAAAAAGCCGCGTACATCCAGAGCAATCCCTTCGGCGTAACCATGGCGGCGAGCTTCGCCTCCTACCAGTAGGGAGGATAAATAGTTTCCGCCAGCTTTAGCGGCGGTGGGGATGGTGTTTGGGGCGGCGCGGTTCCAGCTTGAGATCATCGCATCTACGCCTTGGGCCAGCGCATCTTCACCGAGGTAGCTGCCCCAACTGAACGCGGCAATGATGACATCCATTTCTGTATCGACAGGCGGACAAACGCCTAAACCCACGTTACCCACAAAGCCTAATGGACGGATATACGCCGAGCGTAGTTGGTTAACGCGCAGGGTTTCGCGGCACCCTTCCATTAGGGCATCGACACTAAAGGGGATCGGAAAGCGGTAGATTTTGGCAGAGTCTTTTAAGCGCTGCATATGCTCACGATGGCGAAAGACCACCGGGCCGTTTGGGGTGTCGTAACAACGGATCCCCTCAAAGACGGAAGTACCATAATGCATCGCGTGAGTCAGTACGTGCACAGTGGCATCCTGCCAAGCGATCATTTCACCGTTAGACCAAATGTAATCAGCGGTATTTGTCGACATGTTATTTTCCTTTTTTATGCGCGTAGGGAATGTGATTGGGTTGAGGGAGTGAGTACCTCAACCACGTCCCATAGCTTAGTCAGTTGTGGTCGCAAGGTCTCGATCGCGCGTTGGCTTTCGACGGTCACGTCAAAGATTACCTCGCCCGCCGCTGTGGGCATGGAGACATTGAGCTGACGCACGGTAAAACCACGGTGACGGATCACGCGCAAGATGCGCTCCAATAATTCTGGACTGTGGGTAGCGTGAATCGAAAATTGGTGTTGTGTCATCAGCTTTGCTCCATCATTTGTTGGTTGGCCGCACCGGGTGGCACCAGTGGCCAAACATTTTCCATTTCATCGATAGCAACGTGTAGCAGGTAAGGACCGGGATGGCCCATCATCATGGTCAGCCCAGCATGTATTTCTTCTTTGCAGCGGATACGGTGTCCCGGTATGTCAAAGGCGCGCGCTAAGGTGAGAAAATCAGGGTTGTCAGATAAATTGGTCTCGCTGTAGCGCTGATCAAAAAAGAGCTGTTGCCACTGGCGCACCATGCCTAAGCGTTGATTGTCGAGCAGGATGATTTTCACGCCGATGCCTCGGCGTTTTAAGGTGCCAAGCTCTTGGATATTCATCATAAATGAGCCATCACCGGTCACCAGCACCACTTCATCGTCGGGGCGTGCGATCTTCGCACCCATCGCGGCGGGTAAACCAAATCCCATGGTGCCAAGCCCTGCCGAGGTCAATAGGTTTTCGGGCTCGCTAGGCGTCACATGCTGGGCGACCCACATTTGATGCTGACCGACATCGGTGGCGATCACGGTTTGTTCCGGCATGCTGTCTGATAAGGTTTTCAGTAGCGCGGGCGCATAAATGGCATCGCCGGGATGGTCGTAACGCCATGCATGCTGCTGTTGCCAGTGGTGTACTTGCTCTCGCCATGCTGGTGAGGTGTGGGGCGTGGCGAGCTTGGGTAAGACGGTATTCAGCTCTGCGCAAACCGGTGCTTGTGCGCGGCGCAGCTTGTTTAATTCTGCGGCATCAATATCCACATGCACTACCTTTGCGTGAGGAGCAAAGGTATCGAGCTTCCCGGTGACGCGATCATCAAAACGGGCCCCGACAGCAATCAACAAATCACATTGCTGTACCGCAAGGTTGGCGGCTTTGGTGCCGTGCATACCCAACATGCCTAAATAGTGCGGGTAGTCTTTGTTGACGGTGCCTAGCCCTTTAAGGGTGCTGACAACGGGCATTTGACTGCGAGTAAGATAGTCACGAAGCGCCGCCGTTGCTTTGCCTAACACCACGCCACCACCGACATACAGCATAGGGCGCTCGCTGTTTTGGATAAGCGCATTGGCATGTTCGAGCGCGACAGCATCCAGAGGGACGCCGGTGGGTGCAGGCACTGAGGCCTCACGGGGCGCAGGGATCAGCGCTTGCTGTACGTCTTTAGCAATATCAACTAACACAGGCCCCGGGCGGCCTGATTGCGCCACGACGAACGCCTTTTCGAGCGTGGCGGTGAGGTCAGCGGGATCTGTGACCAAAAAGCTATGTTTGGTACAGGCCAAAGACAAACCTAAGACATCAATTTCTTGGAAAGCATCCGTGCCGATTAATGGGCTGGCCACTTGGCCTGTGATGGCGACCACTGGGACGGAGTCCATCATGGCATCGGCCAATCCGGTGATCAGATTCGTCGCGCCGGGGCCAGAGGTCGCTAGGCAGACGCCGGGACGCCCGCTAGCACGGGCATAACCGATGGCGGCCATGGCAGCGCCTTGTTCATGGCGACATAAAATGTGTTCGACGCCGCCGTCGTATAGCGCATCATAGACTGGCATGATGGCGCCACCGGGATAACCAAATACCGTTTCAACGCCTTGCTTACGTAAGGCTTCCACAACCCATTGTGCACCTGTCATCGTCGCCCCTCCCCGAATGAACGGGGAGGGCAGGTGTGCGAATAGTCAGTGTCTGCGCTCTCCATTTTTGCTGCTTCCGTTTTTGTGTGGCTTGGCCACATGAATGAAAAAAGCCCCCGAACCTGGTTGGGTGCGGGGGCTTGGTTGCGATGTTTGCTGCTGTGTTTCGCGTACCTACACCCCTCGCGGTAGAATGACCACGATAAGGCGAATAATGAGGACGGTAGCGAAGTTTGGCATTTGTCTGTCTTTTCTTGTCGTTAGTCGCCCATTTTGGGGCGTTTTGTTAATTATGTTTTTGTTTGCGCCTGCTTGTTACAGGTCAGTCATGAACTCGATCTAGCGCCGAGTCTCATGTTTAATTGTTGTGCATTTGTAGTGGTATCACAGACCTCACTCGCATGACAAGAAAAAATTACTCTGAATCACAAATTCTCTCGTCACCATAAGCGCAAGGTTTCATAGTAATAGCAGGATA
Organism: Salinivibrio sp. YCSC6; assembly: GCF_004916735.1. Taxonomy (NCBI): domain Bacteria; kingdom Pseudomonadati; phylum Pseudomonadota; class Gammaproteobacteria; order Vibrionales; family Vibrionaceae; genus Salinivibrio; species Salinivibrio sp. YCSC6. The sequence goes on along the minus strand of NZ_CP039516.1, from coordinate 2,919,381 downwards.
GAGTCATGGCGCTAGCGATTGTGCATAGCCGAGCGTGTGTCGGGGTAGAGGCTCCCAATGTGACGGTTGAAGTCCACATTTCCAATGGATTGCCCGGGTTTGCGCTGGTGGGGTTACCGGAAACCACGGTCAAAGAAGCGCGCGATCGGGTCAGAAGTGCCATTGTGACCTCCAATTTTGAATTCCCATCACGGCGTATTACTGTCAATTTAGCACCGGCGGATTTACCGAAAGAAGGAGGGCGTTTTGATTTGCCTATCGCGCTTGGCATTTTGGTCGCCTCTGGGCAAATTCCAGCGAAACGGCTGCATGAATTTGAGTTTCTCGGTGAGCTGGCGTTATCCGGGCAGTTGCGCCCCGTCAAAGGGGCATTACCAGCTGCACTTGCCAGCCAAAAAGCGCAGCGTGCGCTCGTGGTTCCTGATGATAACGCTAGCCAAGTGGCGTTGGTGGACAGCGAGCGCCACGTGTCAGCGCCTGATTTAATCGCAGTGTGTCAGCACCTAGCTGGTCAACAGAGTTTGCAGCTTAACGCGACACCACATAGTGATACGACGCCGGCGCCAACCCGCTGCTTACGTGACATCATCGGCCAACAGCAAGGCAAACGCGCGTTAGAAATCGCCGCCAGTGGTTCACATAACTTGTTGTTTGTTGGACCGCCGGGAACAGGAAAAACCATGTTAGCGTCGCGCTTGTGCGACTTGCTTCCTCCCATGAACGACGAAGAAGCGTTAGCTTCCGCCGCGGTCACGTCATTAACCCAGCAACCTTTGCATGAGGGAAACTGGCGTCAGCGACCGTTTCGCAGTCCTCATCACTCCAGCTCTATGGCGGCGCTGGTCGGGGGCGGAACGGTCCCGCGTCCCGGGGAGATCTCATTGGCGCACCAAGGGGTGCTGTTTTTGGATGAAATGCCAGAATTTGAGCGTCGTGTGCTCGATGCGCTTCGCGAGCCGCTGGAGTCGGGGGAAATTATTATCTCGCGTGCTAACGGTAAAACCCGTTTTCCCGCCCGTTTTCAGTTGATTGGTGCATTAAACCCGAGCCCGACAGGCCATCATGAAGGCGAGTTGGCGCGCTCTAATCCACAGCAAGTGTTGCGCTATTTGGCGCGTTTATCTGGCCCTTTGCTGGATAGGTTTGATATGTCAATTGAGATCCCGGCATTGCCGCGCGGGATGCTATCGAGCGGTGGCGACCGTGGTGAATCAACCGCAAAGGTACGGGAAAGAGTTGCGTGTGCCCGTGCGCGTATGTTGGCGAGACAAGGGAAAGTGAATGCGTTACTCAGCAATCGCGAAATGGAGGAATATTGTCAGCTTGCGCAGGCGGATGCCGCATTTCTCGAACAGGCATTGCATCGATTAGGACTGTCTGTGCGGGCATACCATAGGATCATTAAAGTGGCGAGGACGATTGCCGATCTGGCCGAAGCGGAGGCGATAAGCCGCCCTCACCTTGCTGAGGCCTTAGGGTATCGGGCGATGGATGGCTTACTTCGCCATCTCAACGCCCAAGTCAGTTGATTACTTCTGGCTTAACAGGAAGTTAATCAGTTGGAAGTACTCTTCAGGGGTTTCGACGGTTTTCGGTGTCACGTGATATTTACCGTTCACGATCACCGCAGGCACGCCGCGTAGGCCGGCTTTTTCAAAAGATTGATCAAATCGTTTGGCCATCGAGTTGGCGGCAAAACTGTTGTAAGCCGAATCGAATTCTTTGCCGTCGACACCGTTGTCGACAAACATCTGGCGAACGTCATCTAGCGACTTAGGCGCATTTTGGGCCACATGAATACGGTCAAAAATCACCGGGATCATGGTGTCTTCAACGTTTAAGACCACGGCGGTTGCATAGGCGCGTGTGACCACTTCACCCATGTTGCCGCCCATGAAAGAAACGTGATTTTTCACTACTTTGGCATTATCAGGCACTTGCTGCTTCAACTGCTGAACCAGTGGCTCAAATTGGAAGCAGTGCGGACAGTAAAACGAGAAGAACTCGGTCACCGTTGGGGTATCGGTCGCTGCGGTGTCTAGGATTTGATAATCCTCTCCCGCCTTGAAGCGGCCGGGTTTGGCGGCGGGGACGTCGATTGCTTCTGCTGGCTCAGTTTGGGATTGGGTTTGCGTCGTGGCCTGTTGGCTTGTCGACTCGACATTTTCAGGCTCAGAGCAGGCCGCAAGGCCGAGTACGAGCAAGATAGGAAGCAGTTTTTTCAGCATCATTGAATGACTCTCCGTTATCGGTTGAACGCTTACGGGTACAAGGTAAGCGATGGCGCTTGTAAGGCGGCAAGCTGCTCTTTAAAAGCAAGCACCTGACTTTCCCAGTATTTTGCCTCAGCAAACCAAGGGAATGCACGTGGAAATGCCGGGTCTTGCCAGCGTTTTGCTAACCACGCCATATAGTGCACCATTCTCAGACCACGTAATGGCTCGATCAGTTGCAATTGGTCAGCGGGAAATTCACTGAACTCACGATAGCCGTCGGCAAGGGTATCGAGTTGGGCTAGCTGATCGGCACGGCTGCCGTTTAAAAACAACCACAGATCTTGAATCGCGGGGCCATTACGGGTGTCGTCAAAGTCGACAAATAACGGGCCATCGCGCCATAGAATATTGCTGGGATGGCAGTCGCCGTGCAAACGGATAATCGGCCAGTGGGTATGCCACCTTTCGCTAATGGCATCGATCAATCGGTCAAGATCGGAGAAAAAGGTCGATTTAATCCCATCGGGGATCAGGCTCGCATGAGTCAATGCTTGGCGAGGTTGATAGAGGTGGGTGTCGAGATCAAATCGCGCACGTGCCTGAAAAGGTCGAGCGGCACCGACTTGGTGAATACGGCCAAGATAGCGGCCAACCGCTTCGAGCTGGTCCCAGTTATCGACTTCAAAGTTGCGCCCACCCACGCTGGGAAACAATGCAAAACGGTAGCCGTTGAAATGAAACAAGCTGGTCCCTTCGCGAACAAGCGGGGCAACGACGGGAACCTCTGCGTCGACTAACTCTTGGCAAAACGCATGTTCTTCAAGAATTTGCTCGTCTGTCCAGCGCGCAGGGCGATAAAACTTCACCACGTAGCGCTTGCTATCGTCGGCAACAAATTGGTAAACCCGATTCTCGTAGCTGTTCAGTGCAAGTAAACCCGATTGTGGGTAAATCCCTACCGACTCAATGGCATCCAGTTGATGCTCAGGGGTGAGGGTGTGAAAATCAAAGCCAGGTTCAGTCATGGTTTGCTACTCATTCAGCACAGAAGTGTCATGGTAACAAATAAAAAGGGCGCTGCATGCGCCCTTGTTACCAATCAGTTGGGTGGCTGATTAAAGGTCTGTAATAAAGCGGCTTTCCGCTTGGACCTCTTTTTGTTTGTCGCCCGATGCACGCTCCATGACAAACGTGATGTCAGCAATGCGTTGGGTCATCTCGTAGGTGTCTACGCCTAAACTGATGGGCAGTGAGAACACTTCTCCCGCTTGCACTTTAACGGTTTGTGGGCCGTACCATTGCACGTCTTTTAGCCCTTTCACCGAGAGGGTATAGGTTTCATCACTTTGGGTCTTATTGAGGATTTTCAGCGTGTAGGTATTCTCAATCAGTCCTTGATTGTTGACGCGATACAGCTGGTTACGGTCACGAATGACATCCAATTCCATGGGCATCACGGACATGGCTAAGTAGATAAACATAGCCGTGACAATGGTCATAACGACGCCATAACCGACCAGTTTGGGTCGAATAACTGCCGTCTTCTTCCCTTCAAGCTTATGCTCGGTGGTATAGCTTATCAGTCCGCGTTCATAGCCCATGCGGTCCATGGTTTGGTCACAGGCATCAATACAGGCGCCACAGTTGATACATTCATACTGTAGGCCATCGCGAATATCGATACCGGTTGGGCAGACTTGAACACATAAATTACAGTCAATACAGTCGCCCAGCCCCAACTCTTTGGGATCTTTTTTACGTGGGCGTGGGCCACGTTTTTCACCCCGTTCGACATCATAGCCGACAATAAAAGTGTCTTTGTCGAACATGGCAGATTGGAAACGTGCATAGGGACACATATGGATACACATAATCGAGCGCATCCATCCCGCATTTCCGTAAGTACAGGCGGCAAAGAAAATTACCCAAAAACCGACCCAGAAACTGGTATCAAAGGTGACTAAGTCCACCGCCAGCTCGCGCATGGGGACAAAATAGCCGACAAAGGTCATGCCCGTAATTAAAGAAATCACCCACCATGCTGTGTGTTTCGCGGTTTTGCGTATGGCCAGCTCAGGGGTCATTTTTAATGAGTCTTGTTTGCGACGCTTGTTGGCAGCGCCTTCGAGCTTTTCTTCAAACCAGATAAACAGGAAGGTCCACACGGTTTGCGGGCAAAGGTATCCACACCAGACGCGGCCGAGGAAGGTGGTAATAAAAAAGAGTCCGAACGCCCCAAGCATCAACAAGGCTGCCAATAAGGTCAGATCTTGTGGCCAAAGTGTGGTGCCAAAAAAGGTGAACTTCTGGTTGCCGATATCGAGCAAAATCGCTTGGCGCCCTTGATACGGGATCCAAGGAATCGCGAGAAACAGCACCATGAAAAACCAGCCCATATAGCGGCGCATCTTTTGGTAATAGCCTTTTACCGCGCGCACATAAATGCGATTGCTCGGATTAAAGCGATCGTCGCCCCCTTTATGGGTTTTCGGATTGTATTCTTTTGCGGTCACGTCTTTGACGTCTATCTTTTCGTTGCTCATGACATTGGCTTTCCTTGGGATGTCGAGGCCTTGGTACGTTGCCAGACCCTGTTTATCGTTGTGACGCGTGATTATAGCGTAGCCAGATTCGCGAATACTCTATCAGTGTCATAGTTTGCGAAACAGTCACAAACTAGAACAATTCCAGCTATAACAGCGCTCTATGTGTGCTCCCTGCCTCATTCCGCTTAAGATTGGATACCACGAGCACGCAAGATAGCGGCTTTGAAGTCCTCTTCGCTGTCTTTTGCCAAGCCGGGAATGGGGGCAGTTTTATCTTCTAGTCGCATTTTGAGCTGATAGATCAAGGTGTCGTCCGAGATGTTATCCAGCCCGTCTTGATGGCCAGCCTCTTGGGCAATGACAGTGAGCATCTCGACCAGTGAGCGTTCCGGCGTTTTCTGCCACGACTGATTTAACAGCTCGAGCAGTTCATTGATGCGATGGCAATTCATAGGTGTCCTTTATGTGTGGCACGTAAAAAACACCATTTTGCCCGAGCGTATTGGGCTGAAACTTAGCCAAGATCAAATAAGGCGCAGGTGAGGATTAATTTATCGGCATCACGCGATTGCGGCCGAGTTTCTTCGCGCTGTATAAGTGCTTGTCAGCACGATGAATGAGATCTGACGCAGACTCACCCGTTTCATTATCGTACTCGGCAACGCCAATCGATACCGTGATATGGTCGAGCGTGTTGCCACGGCGTCTATCTTTGATAATCATTCGGTCGATAGCGGTGCGTATCGTTTCAGCAATACGCTTGGCGCCATTGAGACGTTTTTGCGGGATGAGCAAAGCAAACTCTTCGCCGCCATAACGAAAGGCTTGGATGCCATCACGACAGTAATCGCTGAGGCGCTTGGATACTTGTTTTAGTACCGTATCGCCAATCACATGGCCATAGGTGTCGTTGAGCTTTTTAAAGTGGTCAAGATCAATTAAGGCGAGGCAAAAAGGTGGAGTGAGATCGCTATCAATATAGGCGGCGAGTTCTCGGTCGAAGGCGCGGCGATTTAAAAGGCCGGTTAAACCATCATGCGTGGCTTGCTCTGTCATTTCTGCCAGCGTCTGTTTGAGCTGAGAGATCTCTTGCTGCGCATCACTGAGCTGATGCTTGAAGTAGCGGGTCGACTGGGTGAGCGATTGCGAGTCTTTAACCACGTTACGCACGACCGCGATGGTCTCATCGATAGACAAACCTTCATCTTCTACCCGCGCAAGCTGTTCGAAGGTTCGATCTAACACACTCTGGAAGGCATCGGTGTCTTGCAATGTATCCGACATTGAGTGGCTCATCTCGGTCATCATCGACTCGAGGCTTTGCTTGAGAGCGCTCATGTCTTGGCTGTGTTTGTCGGCGACGTGTTTTTGGTAGAGCATGTCACTTTGCAGCGGACTGCAGGTGCCGTGGTGCGTGAGCGTGTCGTCCACATCCGCATTGAGTTGAGGATCGGTATCCGCGACATAGGTGTACCACAACGCGTAGTTAGTAGGGGTGGTGGGCACCTTGTATTTCATCATTAACGGCACGGCTTTCTTTAGAAAACCGGTCGATTGTTGAAACTGATCATCCGACATGGCTACGTTGATACTCCCTGTCCGGTCGGGGGCCGAAAAAACACGATATTGTCAGTGTATACCCAAATTTAGGGCGGTGGCAGTGCGTGAGCCAAAAGTGTGTGCCTGTAGGCCTGATTGGCCTACAGAACATTGATTTAGAGAAAGAAAGGACTGGGCTGGAACAGACGCTCTACGTCTGGAATGTATTTTTTATCGACCAAGAACATCACCACATGATCGTCTTGTTGGATCACAGTTTTATCGTGTGCAATCAAGACTTCTTCGCCACGTACCACTGCCCCGATGGTGGTGCCGGGGGGCAATTTGATATCGCCAATCTCACGGCCCACGACTTTGGATGTTGCAGCATCACCATGGGCGATGGCCTCGATGGCTTCGGCCGCGCCACGCCGTAGCGATGACACATTGACGATGTCACCGCGACGCACATGGGTTAGCAGGGCAGAGATGGTCGCTTGTTGAGGCGAGATGGCAATATCGATCGCGCCGCCTTGCACCAAATCAACATACGCACCGCGTTGAATCAGCACCATGACTTTCTTTGCCCCAAGGCGTTTGGCCAACATGGCAGACATGATGTTCGCTTCATCTTCGTTGGTCACCGCGATAAAGACATCGATTTGGTCAATGTGCTCTTCACTCAACAGCTCTTGATCGGAGGCATCGCCACAAAATACCGTGGTATCTTCCAGCAACTCAGATAGGTGTTCGGCTCGGGCAGGATCGCGCTCGATAAGCTTAACGCTGTATTGGCGTTCAAGTGCCATGGCTAGGCCTGCCCCGATATTCCCGCCCCCGACAATCATGATCCGTTTGTAGGGTTTTTCGAGGCGTTGCAATTCACTCATCACGGAGCGAATGTGGTTACTGGCGGCGACAAAGAATACTTCATCATCGGCTTCGATAATGGTGGTGCCTTGTGGACGAATCGGACGATCGCGACGGAAGATAGCGGCAACACGGGTGTCTACGTGCGGCATATGCTCACGCAGCGCCGACAAGGCCTTTCCGACAAGCGGGCCGCCGTAATACGCTTTGACGGCGACTAAGCCCACTTTGTTATCGGCAAAACCGACCACTTGCAGCGCCCCGGGATATTCAATGAGGCGGCGAATGTAGCGGGTGACGAGCTCTTCGGGCGCAATTAAATGATCGACCGGACAGGCCTCGCGATTAAACAGCTGATCTTTGACTGCTAAGTACTCTGGGCTACGGATCCGGGCGACACGGTTAGGTGTATTAAATCGGGTATACGCAACCTGACAAGCAATCATATTGGTCTCGTCAGAATTGGTGACGGCAACCAACATATCAGCATCTTGTGCGCCAGCTTCTTGCAGCGTTGAGGGATGGCTAGCATAGCCTTGCACCACGCGCAGATCGTATTTGTCTTGCAAGTCACGCAGTCGCTCAGGCGCACAATCGACAATGGTGATGTCGTTGTTTTCACCCACCAAGTTTTCTGCCAAGGTGCCGCCGACTTGTCCGGCGCCCAAGATGATGATTTTCATGTTATTAACTCTCCCTGCTTGGCACTTAGGTCAGTGACTTTTCCAAGCATGCGTAGTAAAAGCCGTCCATGTCTTGCTCGCCGGGTAAAATCTGACGTCCCGGTACTTCTGACGTGCCGGTGCGTAAGTTGGCATCTGGTGTACGGGCGAGAAAATCACGGATTTGATGGCGATTTTCATCAGGTAAAACAGAACAGGTTGCATACACAAGAGTACCGCCCGGCTTAAGCTGCTGCCACATTGCATCCAAGATTGCCGCTTGGAGCGTGACGAGGGCGGCAATGTCGCTATCACGGCGTAACCATTTGATGTCGGGGTGACGACGGATCACACCGGTTGCCGAACAGGGTGCATCAAGCAAAATACGGTCAAACGCGGGGCCTGAATGCCAAGTGCTGGGCTCGCGAGCATCGGCTTGTTTCACCGTGGCATTAAGCCCCAGTCGGGCAAGGTTCTCTTTGATGCGGCTCAATCTTTGCGCATCGGCATCAATCGCGGTCACGTGTGCGCTTGGTTGGTGCTCTAAGATATGACAGGTTTTTCCGCCCGGTGCCGCACAGCAATCAAGAATCGTCTCGTTTGCTTGAGGGGTCAGGTAGTCGACCGCGAGCTGGGCAGCGGCGTCTTGGACGGATACCCAACCTTGGTCAAAACCTGGTAAGCGCGAGACATCGCACGGCTTGGCTAATTTGATCGCATCGCCAGCCTCAACGAAGCACTCTCCGTCAATGCCCGCTTCTTTGAGTAGTGCAAGATAGGTATCAGGCCGATGGTACTGACGATTAACCCGCAGCCACATGGGCGCTTTTTGATGGTTGGCCGCGACAATCGCTTGCCATTGCTCGGGATAGGCTTCTTGTAACCGCTTGAGTAGCCAACTGGGGTGGCAAAACTCGCCGGCGGCATTGGCGGTACTGGCTTCATCTAACGCGGTTTGCTCGCGTTGATATTGACGCAAGATGGCATTGATCAATCCACGAAGTTGAGGGCGCTTGAGTGTTTGGGTGGCGTTCACGGTTTCAGCCACCGCAGCATGCGCTGGGATGCGCATATAACCTAATTGATACAAGCCGACCAGAATGAGGTGATGAAAGACACGTTGTTTGCCTTTCAGTGGCTTATCCATCAAGGATTGCACGATTTGCTCAAGGCGTGGCAACCAACGTAAGGTGCCATAACACATCTCTTGTAATAAGGCCGCGTCACGCGGTGCGATACGTTGCTGGGCTAAAGGCAGTTGTTGTGACAGGGACTGACCCTGATCGACAACTTGATACAGAACGCGGGCAGCCGCGGCTCTTACATTCATGCTGTTACCTACATTGCAGCCAAGTGGCGAGTAGTATGCCACCAAGGGGCGTTAACCAATAAAAAAGGCCAGTGGACTGGCCTTTGAATGACGATGACACGGTAAACCGTGTTCATTATAGCTGTGTACCAATCTCAAACCATTCACGGCGCGCGTTGAGCAGCTCATGGGCTTGCATGGCTTTTTTACCGGGAGGCTGAAGCTGTGTTAGCTGGAGTACACCTTTGCCGGTAGCAACCTGAATACCGTGCTTGTCGGTATTGATCACCGTGCCAGGTGTGGCGTCGACATCAATGTCGAGCACATTGGCCTGCCAGACTTTGATATTTTGCTCTCCCAAGGTGAAGTAGCTGACTGGACGTGGATTAAAGGCGCGAATACAGCGTCCGATAAACGCAGCATCTTGTGTCCAATCAATTTTGGCTTCTTGCTTGGTCAGCTTCTCAGCATAGTTGGCTTTGGCATCGTTTTGTGGCTCGGCAAGAATAATGCCGTTGGCCATGTCATTGAGACAATCAATCAAGGCTTGGGGCCCCAATTCTGCCAAACGTGTATACAAGCTGGCACTGGTATCGGTTTCTTCGATAGGCAGCGTGGCGATTTTTAGCATATCACCGGTATCAAGGCCTTCGTCCATCTGCATGATGGTGACACCGGTTTCGGTATCGCCCGCCCACACGGCACGCTCAATTGGCGCGGCGCCGCGCCAACGTGGCAAGATAGAGCCGTGGACATTCACACAGCCCAATCGCGGTGTATCCAGTACTGCTTTGGGCAGGATCAGCCCGTAAGCGACCACCACCATCACGTCAGCGTTTAAGGCTGCCAGTTCCGCTTGCGCTTGTTCATCACGCAGCGTGCGGGGTTGATACACGGGTAAGTCATGCTCAAGCGCGAGCTTTTTCACTGGGCTTGCCGTGAGCTTCTTGCCTCGGCCTGCCGGTTTATCTTCGCGGCTATAAACCGCAATCACCTCATGCTCACTGTCGAGCAGGGCTTGCAAATGGCGCGCGGCAAAATCCGGCGTGCCCGCAAATACAATACGCAGCGGTGTACTCAAAGTGACCTCAGCTTGCTTTTTGGTTAGCGCGTTTGATTTTTTCCATCTTCTGCTTGATGCGTTGACGCTTCAATGGCGAGAGGTAGTCAACAAACAGCTTACCTTCTAAATGGTCAAGCTCATGCTGGACACAAATGGCCAACAGATCGTCAGCATCAAACTGATATGGATTGCCGTCGCGGTCTAACGCTTTCACAGTCACTTCGGCGGCACGTGGCACTAAGGCACGGGAACCCGGTACGGACAGGCACCCTTCTTCGATACCGTCTTCACCCCGTTTTTCGATGATCTCTGGGTTAATTAACACCATAGGGTCATCGCGGGTTTCTGAGATATCGATCACCACAATGCGTTGGTGAAAGTCCACCTGGGTCGCCGCGAGGCCAATACCGTCTTCGTCGTACATGGTCTCGAGCATGTCATCGACCATTTTTTGGATCTCAGGCGTCACTGCTTCCACCGGCTTGGCGACGGTGCGAAGACGCTCATCTGGGAATGTTAATACGTTCAATAAAGCCATAACGTCTCATAAAAATTGAACTGTGCCGAAAGCGGCACGGGGTAATTGGGTTAATTCTAGACATTTTGACAGCCAATTGACAGCATCAGCATCATCCGTCTGGTGAGGAAGACATTGATGACAAGAAAGCTATTCAATCTCGCCGCCGCTGGGCTATTGGCTATCGCGCTACCAGGACTGGCAGCCGGCCCTGCCGAGAGTCAGCGATATGTGGTTGAGCGAGGGGATACCCTGTGGGATATCGCCGCTGCCTTTTTCGATAACCCTTGGCAATGGCCTGAAGTGTGGTACGCAAATCCGGCCATAAAGGATCCCAATCTGATTTATCCCGGCGATGTGCTCACCCTCACATGGCAAGCGGGAAAACCGACCGTTAGCTATAAGCCCAGACGTGCGATTGCAGCAAAGGGAGATACGCCCAACACGCCAGCGCTGAGCAGTGTGGATCCTATGCTGCTGCCGTATTTACAGCAGGACATGCTGGTTGAAAAGGCGCGTTTGGTGGCGCTACCTCGCGTCCTTGGCTCGACGGATGGACGTCAATATCTGTCAGTGCACGATACTCTATATGTGGATGCGTCGTTGAGTGTTAAGGATTGGCAAGTGTTTCGGGTTGAGAAAACCTTTTTACGCCCTGCGCCGTCAGAGGCTAGCGCCGAACCTACCGCGATGGTGAGCTTAAAACATGTGGCTGATGGGCGTATCCGTGCGCGAAGTGAAGGGCGCAGTGTGATGACATTGACACGGGTGGTGCAGGAAGTGCGCCCCAATGATGTCTTGTTACCTTTGCCCGAGAACACGCATCCGCGTTTTTGGCCCCAAGCGGCTCAAACTGACGCCACATTATTAGGGCATCTGTATGGCAGTGAGTATGTCGCGAATGGTCAGCTTGTGGTACTTGATAAAGGCGCCAATGATGGCGTGACAGCCGGGCAAATGTTTACTGTCACTGAAGCTGGTGCCAACGTATTAAATGGCCCTGGTGAGTATCGCTATCAAAACGCAAGTGACAGTGCTGCGCAGCCGATGACCGCCTTGCCTGATGTGACGGTGGGACAAACCATGGTGGTTCGGGCTTATCCGTGGGTAAGTTTGGCGGTGATCACGCAAGCGCGTCAGCCGATCAAAGCCGGCATGCATGCGGTGCCACCGTCCCCTCAACTGGCCTATGCGCGATAAATCCCTGCGAGGGTGGTTGATACTGACCCAAGTGCCGCGGTTGCGCGTTTCGCAGCGACGCGCGCTGTTGGCCAAAGTGCCCATCGATGCGTTGAGTGAGCAAACTGCTCATGATCTTGCCGCGGTTGGTTTAACCGCTGAGCAGTGTCAGGCCGTCACGCATCCCAATCATGCCATGATTGAGCGTAGCCTTGAGTGGGCGAGGCAAGAGAATTGCCACCTGATTGGCTTTGACCACCCAGCTTACCCTGCATTACTCCGAGAAATCGCACGGCCGCCTTTGCTCTTGTATGTGCAAGGCGATCTGACTTGCTTGGCGATGCCTCAATTGGCGATGGTGGGCAGTCGTCACGCGACCCCGCAAGGTTTAGAAACGGCGTATCAATTTGCTAAACAATTGGTTGAGCATGGTGTTGCGATTACCAGTGGGCTTGCGCTAGGTATCGATGGCCGAGCACACAAAGGTGCTCTTGAAGGCCACGGCAAGACATTAGCAGTGCTAGGAAGCGGGCTTGCCAATGTGTATCCTGCACGACATCGTGCATTGGCTGAGCGGATTGAAGCACAAGGCGCACTGGTCTCAGAGTTCTGGCCAGAGGCACCGCCAAGGGCTGAGCACTTTCCGCGGCGCAATCGACTGATCAGTGGGTTGTCGGCAGGCGTATTAGTGGTAGAGGCCGCGCCACAAAGTGGGTCGCTGATCACGGCACGTTATGCACTTGAGCAAAATCGTGATGTGTTTGCGATTCCTGGGCCCATTGACCAAGTCCAGTCGCGTGGATGCCACCAATTGATTAAACAAGGGGCCACACTCACAGACTGTGTCGATGATATCTTGCATGAAATTGATAGCCTGATAAGCTTCGCCGCGTGTCAACAAACCGAATTATTTAGTGACGCGCCTAAGTTAGATACACATGAAGGATTGCCATTTCCTGAGCTGTTGGCTAACGTAGGTACTAAAGCGACGTGTGTCGACGTACTGGCTGAGCGCTGCAACCAACCGGTTCACGAAATCATGATGCAGTTGTTAGACTTAGAACTCCAGGGGCTTGTAGCAGCAGTACCCGGTGGCTATGTCAGAACGAGGAGGGGCTAGCCATGATGGACATTCTTATGTACCTGTTCGAAACCTACATCCATAGCGATGTGGAAGTGATGATCGATCAGGACGAGTTAGCAGATGAATTGTCCCGTGCGGGTTTTCATCAAGACGATATATATAAAGCCCTGAACTGGCTTGAAAAGCTGGCACAGTTGCAAAATGCGGATAAACAGCCTTACCTATCAGGCAGTGCCCAAAGCTCGATCCGAATCTATACCGAGCAAGAAACACGCTTTATCGACCAAGAAAGCCGAGGCTTCCTTTTATTCTTGGAGCAAGCTGGGGTACTTTCACCGGAAACGCGTGAAATGGTCATCGATCGGGTGATGGAGCTCGAGACCCAAGAATTCTGTCTTGATGACCTAAAATGGGTCATTTTGATGGTGCTGTTTAACGTACCCGGTAACGAACGTGCGTATACACAGATGGAAGAAATGCTGTACGACGCACAAGAGGGATATGTGCACTAACGCTTATCAATGACAGTAAAAGGTGTGAATGAGTAAAGATAACACCCCGAATACCCATGAGCGCTGCCCGGAATGTGGCAGCGCTCTTGCGTTTAAATCGGGCAAACGAGGCCCGTTTCTGGCCTGTACGGCCTACCCAGACTGCCACTATACCAAAGCGTTACATCATGGCGATGGCCATGTAGTAAAAGCCCTTGGCGTGGCTTGCCCGGCCTGTCATCAGGGAGAATTGGTGTTACGTCAAGGTCGATTCGGTATGTTTATTGGCTGTGATCAGTTCCCGCAATGTACGCATATCGAAAAACCGGATGAACCGGATCATACTACCCTCACTTGCCCTGCCTGCCACAAAGGTGAGCTGGTGGAGCGCACCTCGCGTTACGGCAAGCGCTTTTTTGCCTGTGACCAATACCCGAAGTGTCATTTTGCGGTAAACGCACAACCGATAGCCGGCACCTGCGAGCAATGTGGCTTTGCGCTACTGGTGGAACGCAAGAAAGGCGGCAAGACGGTGCATCAATGTGCCGACAAACCCTGCAGCGCGATTCAAGGTGAACCGGCTGCAGAATCGGAAAGCGAGGGTTAATCGGTTTGCGCGGCGAGAGCCAAGGCAGCCGACTTTAAACCGTGAAAAGCATCGTCGGGGAGGTAGCTGGCGAGGCTGGCTAACTTGGTGGCAAGCGCTGCGTTCGATGTGGCCGTGACATTAATATGGCCCACTTTGCGCCCCGGACGAGGCGTTTTGTTATACCAATGCACATGGGCATCACGATAGGTCGCAAGCGGGACACTGCCTTGGCCTAAGATATTAATCATCGCTGTTGGCTGGATTAACTCGGTCGGGCCAAGGGGTAAGCCGCTGACGGCGCGCAGGTGGTTTTCAAATTGGCAACACGCGCTACCTTGCTGTGTCCAGTGACCGGAGTTGTGCACCCGAGGCGCTATCTCGTTCACCAGCAAGCTGCCGTCTACATCAAAGAATTCCACCGCAAGCACCCCCACATAGTTAAGCGCGCTGGCTATCTTTTCCAACATGTCCGCGGCCTGTGTTTGCAAGGCATGCTCATCCGGGCGCACCACAGACAAGGTTAATATCCCATCATGGTGGTGGTTTTGGGTCAGGCTATAACTGGCAAATTCACCATTCGCGCCACGCACACCAATCAGTGACACTTCTCGGTCAAAGGGGATCATGGCTTCGGCAATGATGGCTTGGCCATCGCGTTGCTCTGGCACGCTAAGAAAGGCGTCGAGCTCGGCCCATAATGCGTGAAGATCATCGCCGTCACGATAGCGCCACTGTCCTTTGCCGTCATAACCATCCAAGGTGCTTTTGAGGACCAAGGGTGCCCCCAGTGCGTCGACCGCCTTTTCTAAATCAGCCTGTGTATACACCACTCGGTATGGCGCATTGGCGACGCCTGCTTGCATCAGCAGGGCTTTCTCAATTTGGCGGTCGCCACCGGTTAGAATCGCCTGAGCACTGGGGCGTAACTTCCCGCTTTGCTCGCATTGGTGCAAGATATCAGCGGGGATATGCTCAAATTCCGCGGTAATAATATCTGCGCCAGCGATGGCCGTATTGAGGCCGTGCCCCAGTGGTTGCAGCGTCAGTGGGTGAATAATGTCGCCACTACGCACATCATAGGCGCTGACGATAAGATTGAGCGGTGCGCCGGCCAAGGCCATCATCCGAGCCAGTTGTCCCGCGCCTAACACCAGAATATTCATGGCCTTAGCCTTGTGGGTTGGGTTGAGCGAGAACGGCCTCAGTCTGCGCTTGGCGAAACGCATCCACTTTTGCCATCAAATCAGGGTCGGCCGTTGCGAGAATTTGTGCCGCAAGGAGCCCTGCATTCGCGGCGCCTGCGTCACCAATGGCGAGCGTGCCCACAGCTACACCTTTGGGCATTTGAGCAATAGAAAGCAATGAGTCCATCCCCTTTAATGCTTTTGACTGGACCGGAACGCCGAGCACCGGCAGGCTGGTGTGTGCGGCGGTCATCCCAGGCAGATGGGCGGCACCACCGGCGCCGGCAATAATCACTTTAATCCCGCGCTCGGCCGCTTGTTGGGCGTAGTCGGCAAGTAACTGTGGTGTGCGGTGGGCAGAGACAATACGAGTTTCGTAAGGGATGGCAAAGTGATCCAACATAGCCGCTGCATGTGTCATGGTAGGCCAATCGGATTGCGAGCCCATGATGATACCGACAGTCATAATACGTCCTTCTTGATGACAAGCGTGAATAAGATAAGCTGAGCGTGACGCGAATTATACCCAGATTTCATCGTGAGGAAAACGTTTGCGTCAGCGGTGGGGGATGAAATTCCGTCAAGATCCCACTGCGTGGATCAGGTAAAGTAAGCACATAGTCTCAGTAACAAAGGATGTGAGCGTGGCACACGGTCAGTCGACAATTGATAAGCAAGCCGTGAAGGCTTTTTTCCTCCAACTTCAAGATGATATTTGCCAACAGCTTGCGCAAGAAGATGGTCAAGCGCGTTTTATTGAAGATGCGTGGGAGCGTGAGAAAGGGGGCGGTGGCCGCAGTCGCGTCCTGCGTCAAGGCCAAGTATTTGAGCAAGCGGGAGTGAACTTCTCGCACGTATTTGGCGATCAAATGCCTGCCTCGGCGACCGCGCACCGTCCAGAGCTTGCTGGGCGCTGTTTTGAGGCCATGGGGGTGTCGTTAGTGATCCATCCTCATAACCCGTACGTGCCGACCTCGCACGCAAACGTGCGGTTTTTCATTGCCGAAAAAGAAGGTGCAGATCCTGTGTGGTGGTTTGGCGGCGGCTTTGACCTCACACCTTTCTATCCGTTCGAGGAAGACTGCCAGCACTGGCATCAGACCGCCAAAGCCTTATGTGCGCCCTTTGGTGATAGCGTGTACGCTGATCACAAAGCATGGTGCGATCGCTATTTTTATCTGCCCCACCGTGATGAAACCCGTGGCGTCGGCGGGCTTTTCTTTGATGATTTGAACCAATGGCCATTCGAACAGTGCTTTGCCTACACCCAAGCGGTTGGAAAAGGCTTTATCGATGCCTACCTGCCGATAGTACAGCGCCGCAAAGCCATGCCTTATGGTGAGCGAGAACGCGATTTTCAGCTTTATCGCCGCGGACGCTATGTCGAGTTTAACTTGGTGTATGACAGAGGCACGCTATTTGGCTTACAAAGTGGTGGGCGTACCGAATCTATTCTGATGTCGATGCCGCCGATGGCGCGCTGGGAATACAATTGGTCACCTGATGAAGATGCACCGGAAGCGAGGCTTTATCGCGACTACCTTAAACCGAGGGAGTGGTAACGGATGACCGATCGTTATTGCGTGGTAGGCCACCCGATTGGCCACAGTAAGTCGCCGCAGATCCACGCCGCATTTGCGACGCAAACCCAACAAGATATCGACTATCAAGCCATTGAGGCGCCGCTTGAAGGCTTTGTAACCACCATGCAGGCGTTTTTTGCGCAAGGAGGGCGCGGCGCCAATGTGACCGTGCCTTTTAAACAGCAAGCGTATGAATGGGCTGATACACTGACAGAGCGTGCCCGCCGCGCCGGTGCCGTGAATACGCTGGTTAAGCAAAGCGATGATTCCCTACTGGGTGATAATACGGACGGGGCAGGTTTGGTAACTGACTTACACTACCACCATGTGGCACTGCGCGATAAGCGCATTATGGTTGTGGGAGCAGGCGGTGCAGCAAGGGGTGTGTTGCTTCCTTTACTGGAGCAAGAGCCAGCATTGCTGATGATAGTGAATCGCACCGAGCAAAAAGCCCAGCAATTAGCCGCTGCATTTGGTGAGGCCGGACCGATCACCAGTCATGCCGTGGATAAACCCATGGCGGCGCCCGTTGATGTGATCATTAATGCGACCTCGGCGAGCTTACATCAAAGCCATCCCCCTCTCCCGCAAGGAGCGATTGGCCCAGCGACCACTGTCTATGACATGGTGTACCAAGCTGGCTGTACAACCAGCAACCAATGGGCGCAACGCCAAGGAGCAGGGCGATGTTTAGACGGCTTGGGCATGCTGGTGGAACAAGCGGCGGAAAGCTTTGCTATATGGCGTGGCTGTCGGCCGCAAACCGAACGTGTGCGCGAGCAGTTAAGAGAGGCACTTAGTCGATGAATCAATCCCTTATTCTGGCTGCGGACGAAGCGCAGGTCGATACCGCAAAGGCGCGTGTTTGTTTCTACGGCCAACTTAATGGTGCGTTATTAACATGCGCTGTCCGCTTTGCCACCTTATCTGCGCTCGCCGGCTGTGCGGTAGACTCGGATAATGCGCAGGCGATTGTCGAACAGGTTTGGTTTGATATTGAAGAGCAAATGGAAGCGGCCATCGAATCAGAAGCGTTTGAACCCGATGGCAGCTTGGTGATCTAGTGCTCGCAGCGGTAGATGTCTTTAGTGTCGACATAGTTTTGCGCTGAGCGTGTAAAATAGGCGCGCTCTTTATCAGTGAGGGGGCGAACCTGTTTGACCGGTGAGCCAACATACAGGTAGCCGCTCTCTAAGCGTTTCCCGGGCGGGACTAAACTGCCAGCGCCAATTAGCACTTCATCTTCAATCACAGCGTCGTCAAGAATAATCGTCCCCATTCCCACTAGAACTCGGTTGCCAATCCGGCAGCCGTGTAACATGACCTTGTGGCCGATTGTCACTTCTTCGCCAATGATCAGCGGGTAACCTTGTGGGTTTTCGGCATTTTTATGGGTGACATGAAGGACGGAGCCATCTTGCACATTGGTCCGTGCGCCAATCTGGATATGGTTCACGTCACCACGTGCCGCAACCAGCGGCCAAATACTCACATCATCGCCTAGCGTAATATCGCCAGCCAATTCACTGGATTCATCAATATAGACGCGTTCGCCCAGCTGAGGCATCATGCCTTTATAAGCGCGCAACTGTTTTGCCATCACAAATCCCTCTTTATATCGCTATACAATGTCAGATAACGCTGACTTTGGTACCAGTTTTACACCCTAGCGAGCAAAAAAACAGCGAGTGACAGTTTTTTTCTAAAAAACCACTAAAAAGGGGTTGCCAATCTGATCAGCTTCCCTATAATGCGCCTCCATCGACACGGCACACAGGGCAAGCGCTCAGCGGCCATGTCGGGGCAAAAAATCAAATAAAAATAAACGCTTGACGTCAGTTTTTAAATGATTAAGATAGCCCACCTACTTAACGCCGGCAACGCGTTAAGGGAGTCAAAAAGACGTTTTGTTTTCGCCGGTTGGCATCAACAAAAAGATAAAATTTCTTCTTGACTTCATCGGCAAGGCGAGTAATATACGCAGCCCTGACCGAGCGAAGCAACGCTTCGCAAGTCAACGCTCTTTAACAATTTGACCTATGCAATCTGTGTGGGCACTCGTTGAGAATAGACAAAAAGATTTATTCGATGAACTGAGTGACCAAACGACAACTTTTACAGTTGTTCGGCACAGTCAATTCGTTTTTCTCTTCGGAGATAAACAGTAATCAGTATTCATTGAGCTGAAACTTCGGTTTCGAAAAAACTTTAATTGAAGAGTTTGATCATGGCTCAGATTGAACGCTGGCGGCAGGCCTAACACATGCAAGTCGAGCGGAAACGGCAGTATTGAAGCTTCGGTGGATTTACTGGACGTCGAGCGGCGGACGGGTGAGTAACGGCTGGGAACCTGCCCTGACGAGGGGGATAACCGTTGGAAACGACGGCTAATACCGCATAATGTCTACGGACCAAAGGTGGCCTCTACATGTAAGCTATCGCGTCGGGATGGGCCCAGTTAGGATTAGCTAGTTGGTAAGGTAATGGCTTACCAAGGCGACGATCCTTAGCTGGTTTGAGAGGATGATCAGCCACACTGGGACTGAGACACGGCCCAGACTCCTACGGGAGGCAGCAGTGGGGAATATTGCACAATGGGGGAGACCCTGATGCAGCCATGCCGCGTGTGTGAAGAAGGCCTTCGGGTTGTAAAGCACTTTCAGCAGTGAGGAAGGTAGTGTACTTAATACGTGCATTGCTTGACGTTAGCTGCAGAAGAAGCACCGGCTAACTCCGTGCCAGCAGCCGCGGTAATACGGAGGGTGCGAGCGTTAATCGGAATTACTGGGCGTAAAGCGCATGCAGGCGGTTTGTTAAGTCAGATGTGAAAGCCCGGGGCTCAACCTCGGAACCGCATTTGAAACTGGCAGGCTAGAGTCTTGTAGAGGGGGGTAGAATTTCAGGTGTAGCGGTGAAATGCGTAGAGATCTGAAGGAATACCAGTGGCGAAGGCGGCCCCCTGGACAAAGACTGACGCTCAGATGCGAAAGCGTGGGTAGCAAACAGGATTAGATACCCTGGTAGTCCACGCCGTAAACGATGTCTACTTGGAGGCTGAGGTTTAAGACTTTGGCTTTCGGAGCT
Organism: Salinivibrio sp. YCSC6; assembly: GCF_004916735.1. Classification (NCBI taxonomy): domain Bacteria; kingdom Pseudomonadati; phylum Pseudomonadota; class Gammaproteobacteria; order Vibrionales; family Vibrionaceae; genus Salinivibrio; species Salinivibrio sp. YCSC6. Next base: position 2,899,465 of record NZ_CP039516.1, on the reverse strand, counting down.
AACGCATTAAGTAGACCGCCTGGGGAGTACGGCCGCAAGGTTAAAACTCAAATGAATTGACGGGGGCCCGCACAAGCGGTGGAGCATGTGGTTTAATTCGATGCAACGCGAAGAACCTTACCTACTCTTGACATCCAGCGAATCCTTTAGAGATAGAGGAGTGCCTTCGGGAGCGCTGAGACAGGTGCTGCATGGCTGTCGTCAGCTCGTGTTGTGAAATGTTGGGTTAAGTCCCGCAACGAGCGCAACCCTTATCCTTGTTTGCCAGCGAGTAATGTCGGGAACTCCAGGGAGACTGCCGGTGATAAACCGGAGGAAGGTGGGGACGACGTCAAGTCATCATGGCCCTTACGAGTAGGGCTACACACGTGCTACAATGGCAGATACAGAGGGCAGCGAGACAGCGATGTTAAGCGAATCCCTTAAAGTTTGTCGTAGTCCGGATTGGAGTCTGCAACTCGACTCCATGAAGTCGGAATCGCTAGTAATCGCAGATCAGAATGCTGCGGTGAATACGTTCCCGGGCCTTGTACACACCGCCCGTCACACCATGGGAGTGGGCTGCACCAGAAGTAGATAGCTTAACCTTCGGGAGGGCGTTTACCACGGTGTGGTTCATGACTGGGGTGAAGTCGTAACAAGGTAGCCCTAGGGGAACCTGGGGCTGGATCACCTCCTTACTGACGCTATTCTTGCGAGTGTTCACACAGATTGTATAGGTTGAAGTATTAAAGAGGATATGTTCCCAAACATATCGATGCGTCCCATTCGTCTAGAGGCCTAGGACACCGCCCTTTCACGGCGGTAACAGGGGTTCGACTCCCCTATGGGACGCCACTTGGGTTGTTAGCTCAGTTGGTAGAGCAGTTGACTTTTAATCAATTGGTCACAGGTTCGAATCCTGTACAACCCACCACTATATTGTGGGCGATTAGCTCAGTTGGGAGAGCACCTCCCTTACAAGGAGGGGGTCACTGGTTCGAGCCCGGTATCGCCCACCACGCTTTAAAGGTTTTTGCTTAAGAATCTTTAGAACGTGGTTTATTTAGCAATAAACGACATGCTCTTTAACAATCTGGAAAGCTGACAAGTCATTCTTCAAGAATGACAGTAAAGTTCTCAATCAGTGACAGAAATGTCACTCACACAATCAAGTGTGCTTGGGCTTTGTCTTAGTGATAAGCAAAGTCTCTATTTTGAGTCCGGCAAAAACAAAATCTTAATTAGTTGATGATTCAACACTCAGTGGTTTTGCGACGCAGATTTCTTTTTTAGACAATCTCGCCGTAAATAAAACCTCTTGGGGTTGTATGGTTAAGTGACTAAGCGTAGACGGTGGATGCCTTGGCAGTCAGAGGCGATGAAGGACGTATTAACTTGCGATAAGCCCAGATAAGGCAGTAAAAGCCATTTGAGTCTGGGATTTCCGAATGGGGAAACCCACCTGCATAAGCAGGTATCTTAGCGTGAATACATAGCGCTAAGAGGCGAACTCGGGGAACTGAAACATCTAAGTACCCGAAGGAAAAGAAATCAATTGAGATTCCGGCAGTAGCGGCGAGCGAACCCGGAGCAGCCCTTAAGCGGCTTAGGCGTTAGGTGAACAGGTTGGAAAACCTGGCAATAAAGGGTGATAGCCCCGTAACCGACAACGCTTTAGTCGTGAAAACGAGTAGGACGGGACACGTGATATCTTGTCTGAACATGGGGGGACCATCCTCCAAGGCTAAATACTCCTGACTGACCGATAGTGAACCAGTACCGTGAGGGAAAGGCGAAAAGAACCCCTGTGAGGGGAGTGAAATAGAACCTGAAACCGTCTACGTACAAGCAGTGGGAGCCTCCTTTGTGGGGTGACCGCGTACCTTTTGTATAATGGGTCAGCGACTTAATGTTAGTAGCAAGGTTAACCGCATAGGGGAGCCGTAGGGAAACCGAGTCTTAACTGGGCGTGTAGTTGCTAGCATTAGACCCGAAACCGAGTGATCTAGCCATGGGCAGGTTGAAGGTTGAGTAACATCAACTGGAGGACCGAACTCACTAACGTTGAAAAGTTAGGAGATGACCTGTGGCTAGGGGTGAAAGGCCAATCAAACTCGGAGATAGCTGGTTCTCCCCGAAAGCTATTTAGGTAGCGCCTCGGACGAATACTACTGGGGGTAGAGCACTGTTAAGGCTAGGGGGTCATCCCGACTTACCAACCCTTTGCAAACTCCGAATACCAGTAAGTACTATCCGGGAGACACACGGCGGGTGCTAACGTCCGTCGTGGAGAGGGAAACAACCCAGACCGCCAGCTAAGGTCCCAAAGTTATCGCTAAGTGGGAAACGATGTGGGAAGGCTCAGACAGCCAGGATGTTGGCTTAGAAGCAGCCATCATTTAAAGAAAGCGTAATAGCTCACTGGTCGAGTCGGCCTGCGCGGAAGATGTAACGGGGCTAAGCGATACACCGAAGCTGCGGCAATGTCCTTATGGATATTGGGTAGGGGAGCGTTGTGTAAGCTGTTGAAGGTGTGCTGAGAGGCATGCTGGAGGTATCACAAGTGCGAATGCTGACATGAGTAACGATAAAGGGGGTGAAAAACCTCCTCGCCGGAAGACCAAGGGTTCCTGTCCAACGTTAATCGGGGCAGGGTAAGTCGGCCCCTAAGGCGAGGCCGAAAGGCGTAGTCGATGGGAAACGGGTTAATATTCCCGTACTGCTGCTTACTGCGATGGGGGGACGGAGAAGGCTAGGTGGGCCTGGCGATGGTAGTCCAGGTTCAAGTGCGTAGGCTGATTTCTTAGGCAAATCCGGGAAATCAAGGCCGAGACACGATGTCGAGCCACCAAGGTGGTGAAGTCATTGATGCCATGCTTCCGGGAAAAGCCTCTAAGCTTCAGGTAAGTAGCAACCGTACTCCAAACCGACACAGGTGGTCGGGTAGAGAATACCAAGGCGCTTGAGAGAACTCGGGTGAAGGAACTAGGCAAAATGGTACCGTAACTTCGGGAGAAGGTACGCTGCCCGCGGTGAAGTCCCTTGCGGATGGAGCTATGGGCAGTCGCAGATACCAGGTGGCTGCAACTGTTTATTAAAAACACAGCACTGTGCAAAATCGAAAGATGACGTATACGGTGTGACGCCTGCCCGGTGCCGGAAGGTTAATTGATGTGGTTATCGCAAGAGAAGCCATTGATCGAAGCCCCGGTAAACGGCGGCCGTAACTATAACGGTCCTAAGGTAGCGAAATTCCTTGTCGGGTAAGTTCCGACCTGCACGAATGGCGTAATGATGGCCACGCTGTCTCCACCCGAGACTCAGTGAAATTGAAATCGCAGTGAAGATGCTGTGTACCCGCGGCTAGACGGAAAGACCCCGTGAACCTTTACTACAGCTTGGCACTGAACATTGAGCCTACATGTGTAGGATAGGTGGGAGGCTTTGAAGCGGCGACGCCAGTTGCTGTGGAGCCATCCTTGAAATACCACCCTTGTATGTTTGATGTTCTAACTTAGCCCCGTTATCCGGGGTGAGGACAGTGCCTGGTGGGTAGTTTGACTGGGGCGGTCTCCTCCCAAAGAGTAACGGAGGAGCACGAAGGTGGGCTAATCACGGTCGGACATCGTGAGGTTAGTGCAATGGCATAAGCCCGCTTAACTGCGAGAGTGACGGCTCGAGCAGGTACGAAAGTAGGTCATAGTGATCCGGTGGTTCTGAATGGAAGGGCCATCGCTCAACGGATAAAAGGTACTCCGGGGATAACAGGCTGATACCGCCCAAGAGTTCATATCGACGGCGGTGTTTGGCACCTCGATGTCGGCTCATCACATCCTGGGGCTGAAGTCGGTCCCAAGGGTATGGCTGTTCGCCATTTAAAGTGGTACGCGAGCTGGGTTTAGAACGTCGTGAGACAGTTCGGTCCCTATCTGCCGTGGGCGTTGGATGATTGAGGGGAGCTGCTCCTAGTACGAGAGGACCGGAGTGGACGAACCGCTGGTGTTCGGGTTGTGTCGCCAGACGCATTGCCCGGTAGCTAAGTTCGGCACAGATAAGCGCTGAAAGCATCTAAGCGCGAAGCTGGCCCCGAGATGAGTCATCCCTAGAGCTTCGAGCTCTCTAAAGGGTTGTCGTAGACTACGACGTTGATAGGCAGGGTGTGTAAGCGCTGTGAGGCGTTGAGCTAACCTGTACTAATTGCCCGTGAGGCTTAACCATACAACACCCAAGAGGTTTTGGGTTGGACTTGAAATAAGCCAGTTGATTGTGGCGAGAACGAACAGCTTTCTAGGTTGATGGTTTTCACTTTTAAAAAAGTGAAGACAAAACAGAATTTTGCTTGGCGACCATAGCGCTTTGGACCCACCTGACTCCATGCCGAACTCAGTAGTGAAACGAAGCAGCGCCGATGGTAGTGTGGGGTCTCCCCATGTGAGAGTAGGACATCGCCAGGCTTTAATTGCTTATCTTGTTGATAGCTCGATGCTGTTGATATCTGCGATGCTCATGTATTGGCATACACTGCGCGTCTCGATTCAACATCCTCATCGCATCAAATAAGGTAACCTAATTAAAGCAGCTACATGTAAGGCTTTAATTAGACACAATTTAATCATCAAAGCAGATATGCGTAAGACTTTGATGAGACAGAATTGGTGCGGAGTGGTAGTTCAGTTGGTTAGAATACCGGCCTGTCACGCCGGGGGTCGCGGGTTCGAGTCCCGTCCACTCCGCCACTACTTAGAAACCCTGCTAATTTTAGTAGGGTTTTTTTATTATTGGCCAGGTTCGCCCTGCGGGCGAATGAGTCCCGGTTGCCCGCAACCCCGGCCCTCCGCCACTACTTAGAAACCCTGCTAATTTTAGTAGGGTTTTTTTATTATTGGCCAGGTTCGCCCTGCGGGCGAATGAGTCCCGGTTGCCCGCAACCCCGGCCCTCCGCCACTACTTAGAAACCCTAGCTGAAAAGCTGGGGTTTTTTGCATTTAAGCCCCAGTATCATTGTGTTGGGGCGATTTGCTTTATAAATAAGCGATCAAACGTCTGAAGCGTAATTGGTGGTGGTAATTTGTCGCGGGATCGCTACAATAGGCACCTATCTACAGGGGTATAGCTCCAACTGGCAGAGCAGCGGATTCCAAATCCGCGTGTTGGGGGTTCGAATCCCTCTACCCCTGCCAAATACCAAAGCATCGACATCGTCGGTGCTTTTTTTGTATGTGAATCATCAAGCTTCTCGTAACCCGATTAAGGGTAGGTGTGAACATACAAACGACAAAAAAGCGTGTTGGGGGCTGGGTCGCCAGCCCGGTCGAATCCCTCTACCCCTGCCAAACATCAAAGCATCGACATTGTCGGTGCTTTTTTTTGTATGTGAATCATCAAGCTTCTCGTAACCCGATTAAGGGTAGGTGTGAACATACAAACGACAAAAAAGCGTGTTGGGGGCTGGGTCGCCAGCCCGGTCGAATCCCTCTACCCCTGCCAAACATCAAAGCATCGACATTGTCGGTGCTTTTTTTGTATGTGAATCATTAAGCTTCTAGCACTCCTAACTCTCTTCCCTTTTTCTTCCTCCTGTTTCTTGTTCACATGTCGCGGTATGATGACTTTTTACCAATCGAAAGGAGCACCCAGTGGTAAGCATATTGTGGGTAGGACTTGGTGGCGCATTAGGGGCGTCTTCGCGTTTTTTAGTTTCAGAGTGGAGCGTCGCGGTGTTTGGTCGAGGATTCCCTTACGGCACCCTCATGGTTAATGTGCTGGGATCATTAGCAATGGGTGTCTTTTTAGCGGCGATGAGCCAAGAGCTGATTGCCCCAGTGCCTTGGCGTCAACTGATTGCGATTGGCTTTTTGGGCGCGTTCACCACCTTCTCGACCTTTTCAGTGGATACCTTGCTTCTTTTTCAACATGGTGAGACGGTGAAAGCCTTGTTAAACGTGGGTCTCAACCTTGCGTTATGCTTAGGAGCGGCCGCGATGGGGGCTTGGTTGCTAGGACGCATTACTGGGTAGGTAAAAACATGCCATTACGTCGCTTGTTGTTGCGGCGGTGATTTCTTATACTGGCGTTGAACTTGTCGGAGTGCCAATTGGCTGAGACCACGTTAAGTGGGATCCGTTGAACCTGATCTGGTTAGGACCAGCGAAGGGAACAAGAGATGCATCAGATCACAGACCGTACGCGTCTGCCAGTTTGCTCACATCTCAATTCAGCGTTTTCCGGCAAGCATTAATTCCCATAATGAACACCGGAGTAATGCTATGTCGACCCGTAAACAGGCCCGCCTTGAGGCCAAATCTTTTATCGATTCCCTCTCTGCGCAAACCTACCCTAACTCGGAAAAAGTCTATGTCGAGGGATCGCGACCCGATATTCGCGTAGGCATGCGCGAAATCCACCTTTCTCCTACTTTTGTAGGCGGGAGTAAAGATAATCCGCAGTATGAAGCCAATGAATCCATTCGGGTTTATGACACATCAGGGCCTTATACCGACCCACAGAGTGCTATCGATATTTACCAAGGCTTAGCCCCAGTACGCAAAGCCTGGATTGATGAACGTGCCGATACAGAGTTCCTTGATGCAGTGAGCTCAGACTATGCAAAGACTCGCCTTAGTGATGAAACCTTGGATGATCTTCGCTTTAGTGCCTTACCGTCTATCCGTCGGGCGAAACCTAACCAGTGTGTGACCCAACTTCACTACGCACGCCAAGGCATTATCACCCCAGAGATGGAATTTATCGCTATCCGGGAAAATATGGGTCGCCAGCAGTATCGTGAAGAGCAACTAAACCGCCAGCATCCTGGGGAAAGCTTTGGTGCTCACTTGCCATCAAACATCACTCCCGAATTTGTGCGCCAAGAGGTCGCTGAAGGGCGTGCGATTATTCCTGCCAACATTAACCACCCAGAAGCGGAGCCGATGATCATTGGGCGTAACTTTCTGGTGAAAGTGAATGCCAATATTGGTAACTCAGCGGTGAGCTCCTCCATTGAAGAAGAAACCGAAAAGTTGGTGTGGGCGACCCGTTGGGGAGCCGATACGGTGATGGATTTATCGACCGGACGCAATATCCACGAAACTCGCGAGTGGATTTTACGTAATAGCCCAGTCCCGATTGGCACTGTGCCTATGTATCAGGCGCTTGAGAAAGTGAACGGCATTGCCGAAGACCTGACCTGGGAAGTCATGCGCGATACCTTGATAGAGCAAGCCGAGCAAGGGGTCGACTACTTTACCATTCACGCTGGGGTGCGTTTGCACTATGTGCCCATGACCGCCAATCGCGTGACTGGGATTGTCTCGCGCGGTGGATCGATTATCGCCAAATGGTGCTTGGCGCATCATCAAGAAAGTTTCCTGTATACCCATTTTCGCGAAATCTGCGAAATCTGTGCCGCTTACGACGTGTCTTTGTCGTTGGGCGATGGGCTGCGTCCCGGCTCAGTGGCAGACGCGAACGACGAAGCGCAATTCAGTGAGCTACGTACCCTGGGCGAGCTCACCAAGGTGGCATGGGAATACGATGTGCAGGTGATGATTGAAGGCCCTGGCCACGTGCCCATGCATATGATCAAAGAGAACATGGACGAGCAGCTCACCCATTGCCATGAAGCGCCTTTCTATACTCTCGGCCCGCTAACCACCGACATTGCTCCCGGTTACGATCATATTACCTCCGGCATTGGTGCGGCGATGATTGGCTGGTTTGGGTGTGCGATGCTCTGTTATGTCACGCCTAAAGAACATCTGGGTCTGCCCAATAAGGAGGATGTTAAAATTGGGCTTATCACCTACAAGCTTTGCGCGCATGCTGCGGACTTAGCTAAAGGACACCCGGGGGCGCAGGTGCGTGATAACGCCATTTCTAAAGCGCGCTTTGAATTCCGCTGGGAAGACCAGTTCAATCTATCCCTTGATCCGTTCACGGCACGCGCCTATCACGATGAAACACTGCCTCAAGAGTCGGGCAAGGTCGCACATTTTTGCTCGATGTGTGGACCGAAGTTCTGCTCCATGAAAATCAGCCAGGAAGTCCGGGACTACGCCAAAGAAAATGGCTATGCCGCCGCGGGTGAAGCGATTGATGTCACTATGCTGGAAGACCCGTTAGCAGGCATGCAGCAAAAATCGCAAGAGTTTCGAGAAAAGGGCAGTGAGCTCTACCTGCAAAAATCCCATCATTCGTCACCACAAGGCGCTGAGGTAGCGGACAGCGATAAGGTGGAATCATGAGCCTGACCCCGTTTGCGCCTATGTCTGAAGGTATAGGCCCATTATATCCGGTGGTGGACGATGTGGATTTGCTCGAACGCTTGCTTTGCTTGGGGGTGAAAACCGTGCAACTGCGTGTGAAGCAGCCGGGGCATCCTCAATTGGCGGATTGGGTACAGCGCGCGGTGGCATTGGGCCGCGCGCACCATGCGCAGGTGTTTATCAACGATCACTGGCAGCTCGCGCTTGAGGCTGGCGCCTATGGTGTTCATCTGGGGCAGCAAGACTTACAAGAGGCGGATCTTGATCGGCTCGCACGACAAGGCGTGCGCCTTGGCGTATCGACACGCAGTCCCGAACAGCTCGCTGCAGCGGTTGAACTCTCGCCCAGTTATCTCGCCATCGGCCATATTTTTCCCACCACCACCAAACAGCTCGTCGAGCCACCGCAAGGCATTTCAGCGTTAGCGCAGCAGGTGGTGGCTGTGGATGGCCGTTTCCCGACGGTGGCGATTGGCGGTATTGATCTCGACCGAGCCCCTGACGTTTGGCGCACCGGCGTGGACGCCATTGCGGTGGTCCGCGCCGTGACGCAAGCGCCTGATTTAGCGGCGCGCATTGACGCATTTAACCGCTGTCTTAATCCATCAAGACAGCAAGGAGGGCGTGATGCTATCGGACAGTGAATACCTGCGTTATAGCCGGCAAATCATGCTGCCAGAAGTTGGAGAGTGCGGGCAGCAGGCACTGAGCAAGGCGCGCGTGTTAATGGTCGGTGCCGGTGGGCTTGGAACCACCGCGGGCCTCTATCTTGCAGGCGCTGGCGTGGGTCAGTTAGCGATTGCTGACTCGGACCATGTTGAGCTATCTAATTTGGCGCGTCAGGTGGCGTATCGGGATGAGCAAATTGGCACCGATAAAGCCGCAGCGCTAGCCGCTAACTTGGTCGCGCTGAATCCACATTGCCAGTGCCGAGCCATCAATGCCTATCTAGAAGGTGAGCGTCTGGCGCTTGAAGTGGCGATGGCGGATGTGGTTCTTGATTGCAGTGATAATCTCGCTACTCGCCATGCAGTCAATCAAGCCTGTGTAGAGGCTGGTACACCCTTGGTGAGCGCAGCGGCGATCGGTTGGCAAGGCCAGTTATTGGTTTATCAACCGCATAGCGCATGTTATGCGTGCGCCTTCGCAGACGTGACGCTGTCTGAACCCACGCGCTGTTCTGAAGCCGGGGTAATGGGACCTGTGGTCGGTATGATGGCCACCGCGCAAGCGTTGGAAGGAATAAAACTGTTATTAGGGCAAGCGGTCGGTACCAATCGCTTGTCAAGACTGGATGGACAAACCATGACATGGCAGCACTTTTCGCTGCCCGTTCATCCGCACTGTGCGGTTTGTCAGCCAATGCGGGAGGTAAATGATGCGGTTAATCATTAATGACACGCCTACAGAGGTCAATGCCACGACCGTCGCGCAATTAATTGAGGAGATGAAGGTGCCGGCCGAATCGGTCGCTGTCGCGCTAAATCAGACCATTATTGCGCGCGATGCTTGGTCATCCACGTCACTTGCCGCTGGCGATAGCTTGGCGGTCTTTCAAGCGATTGCCGGAGGATAATTATGTTAACCATTGCGGATACGACGTTTTCATCTCGGCTGTTAACCGGCACGGGCAAGTTTGCCAGTCGCAAGGTCATGGCCGAATCACTGGCGGCCAGTGGTACTGAGCTGGTCACCATGGCGCTAAGGCGAGTCGATGTGCATGCCACACAAGACGATATTTTAACCCCGCTGCGCGAGCTCGGTGTGCGCCTGCTGCCCAATACCTCGGGGGCGAAAAATGCGCAAGAAGCGGTGTTTGCCGCGCGTCTTGCTCGAGAAGCATTAGGAACGCCTTGGGTAAAGCTGGAAATTCACCCCGACCCTAAGTATCTGATGCCTGATCCGATTGAAACCCTTCAAGCGGCGAAAACCCTTGTAGATGAGGGGTTTGTGGTGCTGCCATATTGTCATGCCGATCCTGTGCTGTGTAAGCGTTTGGAAGAGGTGGGGTGCGCGGCGGTGATGCCCCTTGGCTCACCGATTGGCTCCAACCAAGGACTGGCCTCAATGGCGTTTCTCGACATCATTATTGAGCAAGCTCGCGTGCCGGTGATCATTGATGCCGGCATTGGTGCACCGTCAGATGCGGCGTTAGCGATGGAGCGCGGTGCTGATGCAGTTTTGGTGAACACCGCCATTGCCACGGCTGGCGATCCGACTGCTATGGGCGCAGCGTTTAAACAAGCGGTTGAAGCAGGACGCTGCGCGTATCGCGCTGGGCTGGCGGGCACACACAATCACGCCCACGCGTCTAGCCCCTTAACTGCGTTTCTTGACGCTAAGGAGGCGTGATGAGCTTTTCTGAGCGGTGGGCGGCACTCGATTGGGATCATCATCGCCTTTTGATTTACAGCAAAACGCGCCAAGATGTTGAGCGGGCGCTGGCTAAATCCTCGCGCAATTTGGACGATTTCGCTGCCCTGATCAGCCCAGCCGCTGAAGCCTATCTTGAGGCCATGGCTCAGCAATCTGCGGCGCTGACGCGGCAGCGTTTTGGCTACACCATGGGGTTTTATATTCCGCTGTATCTCTCCAATTTGTGCGCCAACGTGTGTACCTATTGCGGTTTTTCGATGGAAAACCGAATCAAACGGCGCACGCTGGATGAAGCTGAGATCGCCGCCGAGTGTGAAGCGATCAAAAAAATGGGCTTTGACAGTGTGCTCTTGGTGACCGGTGAGCATGAAACCAAGGTAGGGCTCGAGTATTTTCTCCGCGCCTTACCGGTGGTGAAGCAATACTTTCATCATGTGGCGATGGAGGTGCAGCCGCTGGATACCGACGCGTATCGCGCCTTGGTGGCACAAGGTGTGGATGCGGTGATGGTGTACCAAGAAACCTACCACGCTCCAACCTATGGGGAACACCACAAGCGCGGGAATAAAACCGACTTTCACTACCGGCTGCAAACCCCAGATAGGTTGGCACAAACAGGGGTCGATAAGATCGGTCTCGGCGCCTTGATTGGCCTTGAGGACTGGCGCACCGACAGCTTTTTTACCGCCCAGCATCTGGATTATTTGGAAAAGCAATACTGGCAAAGCCGCTATTCGCTATCTTTTCCGCGCTTACGTCCTTGCGCGGGGGCGTTACAGCCAAAATCGGTGATGACGGATAAGCAGCTGGTTCAGTTGATTTGTGCCTATCGGTTGTGGAATCCGCAGGTCGAGCTGTCGCTATCGACACGAGAGTCCCCCCAATTTCGCGACAATGTGTTGCCCCTTGGGGTCACGAGCCTATCCGCGGCGTCAAAAACCCAACCGGGCGGTTATGCGAACCCTGAGCCACAATTGGAGCAGTTTGCCATCAGTGATGAACGGAGCGCGGCAGAGGTGGCCGCCAGCGTCCGTGCCCTCGGTTTTGAGGTGGTATGGAAAGATTGGGATAACATCTACGATGTGGCGCGTCAGGCGCAAATGGCTTCACAAACGGCAGTGGGTTAGCGACAATGCGGGCATGAAACGTATTACTGTATATGTAGGTCCGCGCTGTCCTCACTGTGAGGCGGCCAAAGCTTACTTGGATAAAAAAGGGCTGCGTTATCGTGTTGTCGATACAGCCACGCCCAAAGGCAAGAAGCTGCTGGCGGCAACTGGCTCGCGGGGTGTCCCGGTGATTTGCATTGGCGATACCACCTTGCGCGGCTTTTCGCCTAAAGCGGTCGAGAAAGCCCTGAAAGGGGAATAAAAAAAGCGTCCAATCGGACGCTTTTTGTTTTTCATACTCGGTGAAGACGCGACTTAACGGCTTAGTGGCGCGGTCGCTTGTTTTAACCAAGCTTGGTCTTGATCATCGAGGTGCGGGCTGATTTCATCCCACACGGTTTGATGATAGCGATTCCACCACTGGATTTCCGCCTCGCTGAGTAAGCTCACATCGACCAAACGACGATCGATCGGTACACGCGTGAGTGAGGCAAACCCGAGCATCGTCATGTCACCCTCGGTGGGCTTTTCTTCAATCAACTCGAGGTTTTCAATCCGGATCCCAAACGCGTCGGCGCGATAGTAGCCCGGCTCGTTTGACACCACCATGCCCGGCAATAGCGCGACGCTATTGGGCGCTTTGGAAATGCGCTGCGGACCTTCGTGCACGTCCAAGAAATGCCCGACACCGTGACCGGTGCCATGGTCAAAATCATAGCCGTGTTGCCACAAATACTGGCGTGCTAAGGCATCAAGCTGGCTGCCTGAGGTGCCTTTCGGGAACAGCGCGGTGGCCAGCGCAATATGTCCTTTAAGCACCAGCGTGAAGGCCTTTTTGATCTCAGCGCTGCATTCGCCCACCGGCACGGTACGGGTAATGTCGGTGGTGCCGTCATAGTATTGACCGCCTGAGTCGACCAAGTAGACGTTGTTGCTCTCAATCACGCTCGGTTTGGGCTGATTGTTGTGGTTATAGTGACACATGGCCGCATTGCCACCGGCGGCGGAAATGGTATCAAAGCTTAAGTCGACCAGTTGATCGTCTTGTTGGCGGAATTGATACAGGGTGTCTGCGAGCACGGCTTCATCAGGGCGTTCACCGGCGTCGACTTGACGGTCAAACCAAGCTAAAAAGCGGGTCACGGCAACACCATCGCGCACGTGACAGGCACGCATACCGGCGATTTCTTGCGGGTTCTTGGCCGCTTTTTCAAGCGCACATGGGTCTTGCGCTTCCACCACGGTGACTTGCGCTTGTTGGAGCGTGTCCAGTGTCCACGCATTGGCACCGTTTGGGTCGACCAATACACGTTGACCGCTCAGCGCTTGCAGGGCATCAACCAGGCTGTCTGGGTGCGCGACGCTCACGCCTTGGCCCACGTGTGCATCAAAGCCTTCGGGGAGACGGTCAGGATCGATAAACACGGTGACGTCACCGGATTGCTTGATAATCGCTTGGGTCAGTACCACGGGCAAACGTGGGATATCGCGACCACGGATATTGAGCAGCCAACAGACGGCATCGGGTTGAGTGAGTACCGCGGCATCAAGATTCTGATCGGCTAGCTGCTGGCCAATGGTTTGACGTTTATCCAAGCTGGCGCGGCCGGTTTTCTCTTCGCCCAGTAAAATGGCAGGGCTATTAAGCGGGGCGGGGCGATCGTCCCACAAGCTTTCAATCGGGTTTTGCTCCACACTCACCAGTGTCAAAGCCCCATCCAGCGCGCGTTGGGTACGTTTGTACCAAGCAGCGCTATGCATGCGAGCGTCGATAGCCAGCTTGGCACCTTTTGGCAATTGTTGCTGGGCCCATTGCACCGGTGGCTCATCAATCAGGTGGCAGTAGTCAAACAGGCCGGCGGGGACTTGCTTACGGACTTGAACCACATAGCGGCCATCAACAAAAATTGCCGCCTTGTCGCGGGTGATCACCGCAGCGCCTGCTGAGCCGGTAAAGCCGGTCGCCCAGTGAAGGCGTTCGTTGTGCTCAGGCACATACTCACCGAGATATTCGTCTTCGTGGGGGATGAGTAGGGCGTCATAATCGTGTTGAGCCAGCCAGTGTCTTAGCTGCTCAATACGCTTGGTAAGGGTCGCGTCCATTATTCTTCCTTCTTTGTATGGGGTGAACTTGCCATGTTCGGCCACGCGTAAAAAACCAGTGGGTTAGACCCTAGCGCGATTGGCGATAGGCTGCAATTTTGCGGGGCTAAATTGCTGACAGCGTGAAATAATCAAGGCTTTCAGCCATTGGTGCCCCGGGTCATTTTCTTGATTTTGATGCCAAAACAAGGTGTACGCCATCGGCGGTATTGGCGTCGGTAACGGCCTTACCACCAAATTGAGCGACGCGGCAATATAATGCGCAAACTGGCTTGGTGAAGTAAACACCAGGTCGGTATAGGTACACAGGCTCGCCGCACTGTTGAAATCTGGCACGTACATGGCAATGTCACGCTCAATATTACGCTCTGCCAGTTTATAGTCCAACAGCCAGCGGTCATTCCCATCACACTTCACCTGTACATGTCGCAGTCCAAGGTAACGCGCTTCATCCCATGGGCCCTTGAGCGCCGGGTGATCGGCGCGCATCAACACACACTGGTGATCTTGGCAAAGCTCTTGGTAGCGTACGCCTTTGGGCGGCATCATGGTCAACATGGCATCGGCGGGATTTAAATCTTTACCGGTAATACCAAAATCGATATTGCCGCGGGCGAGGCCATCAAAGGTGGTTTGATCCCAAGCAGCGGTATTGAGGGTGATAGCTGGAGCCGCTTCCAGCATATCGCCAATAAACTGTGGCAGTAGCAATGGGTAGGCGCTCTCGACGAGGGCAAAGCGAAAACAGCGGTCACTTAAGTGTGGCTGAAAGTGGTCCGGCTCGGTCATCGCCGCAACATCATTGAGTAAAGCCCGTAATTTTGCCTGTAAGGCTTGCGCCCGAACGGTGGGTTTGAGCCCGTGGGCTGCTCGCGTAAAAAGCGGGTCGTTAAATAGCGATCTTAGTCGGGCTAAGTTTTTACTCACTGCCGATTGGCTTAAATGCAGGCGTTTTGCCGCCCCCGTGACATTACACTCTTCCAACAATACATGTAAGCACACCAATAAGTTAAGGTCGGTGCGCTGCAGCTGATCCAAATCCATCGCTGGTATTCTCCTTGGGAATAACTGCTTTTACTATAAACCATTATGGTTCATATCCTGAAGCCACTATACTGCGTGCCTGTATAGAGGAGTAACCAATGTCACACACTGATTCACCGACATCGAATCGCTTACTGGTCGCCTTAATGGTGTTACTGGTGCTGTTTAGCCCGATGGCGATTGATATTTATTTACCGGCGCTGCCGCATATGGCGGGGGACTTTAACGTTAACCCGACGTTGGTACAGGACACCATCACTTGGTTTATGTTTAGCTTAGGCTTAGGTCAGCTGTTCGCTGGCCCGTTGGCTGATCGCTTTGGTCGCAAACCTGTAGCCGTCATTGGCATACTGCTCTATGGACTGAGCTCTTTGATGGCGTGGCTCGCCACCTCAATGGATATGATGCTGGTGGCGCGTTTGCTGCAAGGTTTTGGCGCGTGCGCGACTTCCGTGTGTGCATTTGCAGCGGTGCGTGACCGATTCGGTGCTGAGCGCAGCGGCCATATGATTAGCTATCTTAATGGCGCGATTTGCTTTGTTCCTGCCTTGGCGCCGCTATTGGGGAGCTGGCTTACCCAAGTCTTTGACTGGCGCGCTAACTTCACCTTTATGCTCGGTTATGCGGTATTAGGGTTTGTATTAGTTATGGCCTTTTTGCCCGAGACACGCCCTGCGCATACGGACACCTCGGGTCGACTATTTAGCGTACGCCGTTATTGGCAAGTGCTACGCGTACCAACATTTACCTACCACATCATCCTTTGCATGCTGGCCATGGCGGTGATCTTAGCGTATGTCACCTCCGCGCCTGTATTGCTGATGGATAGATACGGTATTTCCATGAACAGCTTCACTTTTTGGTTTGGTGCTAACGCGGCACTAAACATTGCCGCGGCGATGTTAGCGCCGCGCTATATGGAAAAATTTGGTAGCCGCCGTGCGCTCAATATTGGCTTGATGATGCTGGTAGGCTCGGGTGGGCTGATGCTGGCATTAAGCTCTATTGCGACGCCTTGGGCCTTTATGTTGCCGATTTTTACCTCATCATTTGGCTTTGCTTGGGTGTTAGGCGCGTCAGCCGGCGCCGCTTTAGCCCCATTTTCTGACCGTGCTGGCACAGCGGCAGCCTTGCTGGGATTGTTCCAAATGAGTGGCGCAGGGCTTTTGGTCAGCTTAACCCAGCGCTTGGGGTTATCGGCCAGCGATCTGATGACAGTGCATATGTGGCTCTTGTTGCCCGGTCTCGTGATTTTATGGTCCCCAGTTGGGAAGCAATGGCATGCAGCAACGGTAAAACGGTAAGAAAATCAATAAAAACAACGTCTCAGTTGGCAAAGTATAATAAGACGTGCAAAACGCAGGGGTCTCGACAACCCATCATCCCTTTTCGCTGGCTCCGGCCAGCGTTTTTTTATTTTGCTAAAAGTGCGTGGTTCGGAGTATATTTACTAAGCAAATCGAATTAACGCTCATTCC
Organism: Salinivibrio sp. YCSC6; assembly: GCF_004916735.1. Taxonomy (NCBI): domain Bacteria; kingdom Pseudomonadati; phylum Pseudomonadota; class Gammaproteobacteria; order Vibrionales; family Vibrionaceae; genus Salinivibrio; species Salinivibrio sp. YCSC6. The sequence goes on along the minus strand of NZ_CP039516.1, from coordinate 2,883,109 downwards.
TTTTCGTTTTTATCTCAAAGGTCAGTTACACACTATGTCATTATCGACAATCGAAATGGCGCGCGTCCTCGAACAACTTGAGGAGTCGCCAGAAAAAATCATGTTTGGCAAATTACTGCAAGAATTAGGTAGCCAAAGTGAAGAGCGTGTACGCAGTGCTGCACGTCAAGTGCCACTGAAATACTTGCGTGAACTGGTTTACCAATTTAATTCTGTGATTGAAGAGCGCCGTTCTGAGCGCATTGAAGAAATCACTCAAGGCTTACTGCAAGATGGACTCTCTGCTGACGAGCTCTATCAGTACATGACACAGCGTAAAGTTGGCTAACCCTTAGTCCACACTGTGTGATTGTGGCGCCCATAAGGTGACGCCACTGAGCTTTACATGAATGACTATGACGACGCACTGGCAGCGGACGGTTTGCCACGCTTGCCTGTGCGCTGTTGAATTAATAATCCCACCACAATACACATCAAACCAATTAACGTGCTTAGATGAATGGTCTCACCAATAATGGTGGCGAGTAATAGCAGCGAAATAAACGGTGATATAAATATCAGATTACTGATCCGAGAGGTATTCTGAGTATATTTCATTGCGCTAAGCCACAGCATAAATGTCACGCCCATTTCGAAAAGACCGACGTAACTCACCGCGAGCCACCCTTGCCATGGAATGCCTTGCCATGATGCGGTTAGCCCCGCCAAAGTAAGAGAAATGGGTAGCGAAAGGACAAAGCTTAATAATATCCCGACTACAGGATCGGCAGCGTTTTTAGTATTTAATATCCAGTAGCCTGCCCATAGTAGTGTCGATAATAATGCCAATCCAATCCCTAATGGGCTATCAAATTGCAGCGAAAATAACTGTCCCTTGGTGGCAATAATCACCACGCCAAAATACCCCAATGCCGCAGCAATCCAATCTTGACGACGAATCGTCTGCCCCAAGAAAAGCGCTGCCATCAACGTTAAGGTAATGGCCCAGCTGTAATTTAAAGGCTGCGCTAATGAGGCAGGTAATAGATCGTACGCTTTAAATAGGACTAAGTAATAAATCAGTGGATTGACGAGTCCCAATACGAGGTAGTAACCCGGTCGCGCGCGAAAGGTTGGCCAGATGGCGCCCAATTTGCCTTGGAGCGCGGCAATGACGAGTAGGATCACCACAGAGACGACACTGGCGGCGGCCAGCATCTGTATGGGCGACATATAGCGTAGCGTTATCTTAAATGCGGTGGCGACGGTCGACCAAAGTAAGACGGCTGATAGGGCGAATATCAGCGCCTTGCGCTCATCATGCATGCTGCGTCCTTGCGGTTATGCCAGTGTTTTTAGGCAGTCTACGGGATCCCGTGTCTCTGAGATAGACTGGACATTTATCCAGTGTGCGATTAGCCTTTGCTGACATAACTAACTGTAAAATAGAGACCTCGCTATGCTGGATGGCTTGTCGTTAACCTCATTGCATTTTATTGCGTTTTTACTCGGGGCGGGCGGTACCTGTGTGCTCGGTTATGCGGTGCATCGACGCGTGCTCGCGCAATACCAACATTGGTATCAGGCGCAGCAAGATCAGCAGCAAATAGCCTTTGAGGCGCAACGCGAACACTGGCAACAACAACTGGAACATCAACAGCAAGAGCTGGATAACTTGGATGTTGAGCGTGATCGTTTAAGCCAAGAGCTACGCCACTACTACGGTAAGCTCACGTCGGCAGCCGAAAAATTGCGACAGCTGGAGCAGCTGCGTCAACATAACCAAAGTTTGGAGCAAAAACTTGATAGCTTGCGGGACGAAAAGGCCGAATTACTGGCTGAGCTTCGTGAGGTGAAAGCGAGTGCAGAACAACAATTACACGCCGCGCAAGAAAAACAAGCATTGCTCGAAAATGCAGAGGAACGCTTACGCGCCCAATTCGAACAGCTGGCCAATCAAGTGTTTGAACAAAAAGTTCACTCCGTTGACGAGCAAAATAAAATGAGTCTCGAGACCTTACTCGGGCCGCTGAAATCGCAATTAGAAGGGTTTAAAAAGCAAGTGACCGACAGTTTTGGCGAACAAGCCAAAGAGCGTCATACCCTCATTCATGAAATCAAAAATCTGCAGCAATTAAACGCAGATATGACTCGCGAAGCCCATAACCTTACCCAAGCCCTTAAAGGGGATAACAAACAGCAAGGTAACTGGGGCGAAGTGGTGTTGGCGCGAGTGTTAGAAGAATCCGGTTTGCGTGAAGGGCATGAATATCATACTCAAGTGAACCTTGAGAATGAGCAAGGCAAACGCTATCAACCGGACGTGATTGTCAAATTACCGCAAGACAAAGATGTGGTGATCGATGCCAAGATGGCATTGGTGGCCTACGAGCGTTATTACAATGCGGAGTCCATTGTCGAGCAAGATGCGGCGTTGAAAGAGCACGTGCAAGCGATCCGCGCCCACATCCGTGGCCTTGGACGCAAAGACTATCACCAACTGCATGGCGTGAAGACGCTGGATTATGTGTTGATGTTTATCCCTGTGGAGCCTGCGTTCCAAATTGCCATTGAAGCCGATCCTAGTCTGATTCGTGAGGCGATGGATAACAATATTATGTTAGTCAGCCCCACCACCTTGCTGGTGGCGTTGCGTACCATCAATAACCTTTGGCGCTACGAATATCAAAATCAGAACGCCAAACAAATTGCAGAGAAAGCCAGTAAGCTCTACGACAAGGTACGTTTATTTGTCAGCGACATGGAAGGGTTGGGGAGCGCATTGGGCAAAGCGAACGACAGCTATCATGGCGCGATGAATAAGCTCAGCCAAGGTCGAGGCAATATTCTTCGCCAAGCCGAGGGCTTTAAAGCCCTTGGCGTCGAGGTAAAACGCGATATCAGTCCAGCGCTTGCGAATGCGGCATTAACCTCTTTTTCTCCCCGAGGCGCAGATGAAGACGATCCGGTGTCTGACATTTCGTCTGTGAACAAATAGAAGAAACTTGGTCCCGCGCTTGGAGTCCGGATGGGCGATAAAGTAAACTAGGGCCAACACGTTAGGGGATTAACATGACAGATAAACAAACGCATCAGGACCAAGAGACCATCGACTTTGGCTTTCAGCAAGTTAAACGCCAAGAAAAAGAAAGCATGGTAGCCAATGTATTTCACTCGGTGGCCGCAAAATATGATCTGATGAACGACGTCATGTCGATGGGCATCCATCGGATATGGAAGCGTTTTACCATTGACTGCAGTGGCGTGCGCGCAGGGCAGAAAGTTCTCGACTTAGCCGGTGGAACGGGCGATTTGACCGCCAAATTCTCGCGTCTGGTCGGTGAGAGTGGAGAAGTGGTACTCGCCGATATCAATAACTCCATGCTGAAAGTGGGCCGAGACAAACTGCGTGACAAAGGCATTGTAGGCAATGTCAGTTACGTACAAGCGAACGCAGAAGCGTTGCCATTTCCCGATGATCACTTTGACTGCATCACCATCGCGTTCGGCCTGCGTAACGTCACCGACAAAGATGCGGCCTTGCGTTCGATGTTCCGTGTGCTCAAACCGGGGGGACGTCTGTTGGTCTTGGAATTCTCTAAACCAGTCGTTGCGCCGCTTTCCAAAGTGTATGACGCCTACTCATTCCACGTCTTGCCGAAAATGGGTCAGCTTATTGTCAACGATCCAGATAGCTACCGCTACTTGGCCGAGTCGATTCGCATGCACCCTGATCAAGAAACATTAAAAGGAATGATGGAACAAGCCGGGTTTGAACAAACCAGCTACCACAACCTGACCGGTGGTATTGTCGCCCTGCACCGCGGATTTAAATTCTAAGGAGCCAGTATGGCCTTTGATTCTCTCGTGTGTGCCGCCTTGGAGACAGCATTAAATGGCGTGATCACACGCGATGCTGATAGCCAGCGCCGTTTGGCGCGCCTCAAAGGCCGTACGATTCGCGTTTCTTTGCAAGAGTGGAATAAGCAATTTGTCTTCGCGTTCAGCCAACGTGTGGATGTGCTCAGCCACTACGAAGCACAGCCTGACTGTGCACTCTCTCTCTCGCTTGCCGCGCTGCCTAAACTGCAACAAAAAGCCAATATCACCGCGCTGATCAAAGCCGATCAGCTGACGCTTGATGGCGATATCGATGTCGCCCAGCAATTCTCGCAACTACTCAGCGGGTTGCAGTTTGATATTGCCGAGTGGCTATCGCCCTATATGGGGGATGTGATGGCACATACTGTGGTGAGTCACGCCCAAAAGCGCTGGCAGCAAGCGAACCAACTTGCCTCGCGTCAGCAGCGCTACCTTGGCGAGATATTAACCGAAGAATGGCGCGTGGCGCCGGGACCATTGGAAGTGGCTTACTTTTCGGATCAAGTCGATGAGATCCGCAGTGATGTTGCCAGGCTTGAGGCGCGTTTTAAGCAGTTGGCTGAACGGATGGAGTCCTAATGACGCTCAGTGAAATTCGTCGTTTATATTTTATTATTCGCACCCTGCTGCTTTATGGGTTGGACGCCTTGTTGCCTAAGCAGCCGATCACCCGCTTAGCGCACCTGGGGCGCCAGTCTTTATTTTGGTTGAAAAACCAGCACCCCGATAAGCCGGTGGGTGAGCGACTACGTTTGGCGCTGCAAAGCTTGGGCCCGGTGTGGGTGAAGCTTGGGCAGATGATGTCGACGCGCCGTGATCTTTTTCCCGCCGATATCGCCAATGAGTTGGCTCAGCTACAAGATAAAGTCGCGCCGTTTGATGGACACAAAGCCAAGGCGCAAATCGAAGCCTCGCTGGGTGGCCCACTGGAGACCTGGTTCAGCGACTTTGATCCTAACCCACTCGCCTCCGCGTCGATCGCGCAAGTGCACACTGCCACCTTAAAATCGAACGGACGTGAAGTGGTACTGAAGGTGATTCGTCCTGATATCTTGCCAGTGATTCAAGCTGACTTGCGCTTGATGTATCGCGTGGCACGGCTGGTGGCGCGTTTTCTGCCTGATGCTCGTCGGTTAAAGCCGGTCGAAGTGATCCGCGAGTATGAAAAAACCTTGCTTGATGAGCTGGACTTAATGCGCGAAGCGGCCAACACCATTCAGCTGCGCCGCAACTTTGAAAACGACCCCGCACTGTATGTGCCCGAAGTATTCAGTGACTACTGCCGCAAAGACGTGATGGTGTCTGAGCGTATCTATGGTATTCAAGTGTCGGATATCGAAGCGCTGGAAGCGAATGGCACTGATATGAAATTGCTCGCCGAGCGCGGGGTTGAGGTCTTCTTTACCCAAGTATTCCGAGATAGCTTTTTCCATGCGGACATGCACCCGGGCAACGTGTTTGTCTCCTACGAACACCCGCATGACCCGCAGTGGATTGGACTGGACTGCGGAATTGTCGGTACCTTAAATCGCGACGATAAACGCTATTTGGCGGAAAACTTTATCGCGTTCTTTAACCGTGATTATCGCAAAGTCGCTGAGTTGCACGTCGATTCTGGCTGGGTGCCGCATGACACCAATGTGGATGATTTTGAGTTTGCCATCCGCACCGTATGTGAGCCTATTTTCGAAAAACCGCTGTGCGAAATCTCGTTCGGTAATGTTTTATTGAACCTATTTAACACCGCGCGCCGTTTTAATATGGAAGTGCAGCCACAGCTGGTACTGTTACAAAAAACCTTGCTCTACATCGAAGGACTGGGGCGTCAGCTCTACCCGCAGTTGGATCTCTGGACCACGGCCAAGCCGTTTTTAGAGTCGTGGATGAAACAGCAAGTGGGGCCACAAGCGGTGTGGGCGGCGGTCAAAGAGAAAGCGCCATTTTGGGCCGAGAAGCTCCCCGAGATCCCAGAGCTGGTGTATGACGGATTGCGTCAAGGGCGACAAATCAACCAACGGCTCGATGCTTACTATCATGGTTATTTGCAAACACGGCAACGTCATTCACGCGCCACTTACATGCTCGGTATTGGCGCCACCTTGCTACTGACAGCAACCATACTGTTTGCCAATCAGGTAGAGGTCTTACCTTCGGTCGCAGCCGGCGGCGCGGTGATTTTTTGGTTGTGGGGTTGGCGACTTTGTAATAAAACCTGTAATAAATAGCAGCTACACTGCTGCGTTCAATTGATGTAAACCAACACGTGGAAGGGAACCAGTATGGGTGGAATTAGTATTTGGCAGTTGCTGATTATCGCAGTGATTGTGGTATTGCTATTTGGCACGAAAAAGCTTCGTAACATGGGCGGCGATTTAGGCTCAGCGGTGAAAGGCTTTAAGAAAGCCATGAACGACGACGAAGACAGCCAAAAAGGCAAAGACGCAGACTTCCAGCAAAAGACCCTTGATGATACTGGGGCTGAGACGTCAACAAACGAGCAAGCACGTAAAGATAAAGAGCAGGTATAACCGTGTTTGATATAGGTTTCTGGGAACTGGTGCTGATCGCCGTGATTGGCTTAGTGGTTCTGGGCCCAGAGCGACTGCCCGTCGCGATACGGAATGTGTCGCGTTGGGTGGGGGCAGCGAAGCGTATGGCGGGCTCTGTTCGAGACGAGCTCGAGCAAGAGCTTAAAATTAAAGAGCTGCAAGACAACTTACGCAAAGCCGAGCAGGCTGGCATGAAAGACCTTGACCCTGAGCTGCAGCAATCGGTGGATACCTTGCGTCAGCATGCTGCGGATGTCCAACGCCCTTATGCATCGTCGACAGAGACACCGCGCCCTGAGGCACCGTCTTCAGAGCCGTCGCCGACCGATAAGCGATAAACGAGCAAGGCTACTATGTCCTCCGTAAATGATACCCAACCGCTAATTAGCCATTTGATGGAGCTGCGCAAACGCTTGTTGCGAGCGATCATTGCGATTCTCGTCGTCTTTATTGGCTTGGTTTATTTTGCTAACGATATATACAGCGTGGTGGCACAGCCGCTGATTGATAAGCTGCCAGAAGGCGCGAGCATGATCGCCACGGATGTGGCGTCACCGTTTTTCACGCCGATAAAGCTGACGTTAGTGATATCGGTGTTCGTGGCGGTACCGGTGATTTTGTACCAAATTTGGGCGTTTGTAGCTCCCGGTTTGTATAAGCATGAACAGCGGTTAGTGTTGCCTTTATTGGTATCGAGTTCGTTGCTCTTCTACGCGGGAGTCGCGTTTGCCTATTGGGTGGTGCTGCCATTGGTGTTTGGTTTTTTCACCTCGATAGCGCCCGAAGGGGTGCAAGTGGCGACCGATATTGCTAGTTACCTCGATTTTATCTTGGCACTGTTTTTGGCGTTTGGGATCGCGTTTGAAATTCCCATCGCCATTATTTTGCTGGTTTGGACCGGCGCGACCAGTGCACAAAGCCTGCGTCAAAAACGCCCATACGTTATCGTCGCCGCGTTCGTAGTCGGTATGATGCTGACGCCACCGGATATGATTTCGCAAACCTTGCTCGCGATTCCTATGTGTTTATTGTTCGAGCTAGGTGTGTTGCTATCGCGCTTTTACGTGCCACGTGCGTCATCGGAATCGCAAGAGGCCAGTGAATGATCGATATTGGCGTGAACTTGACCAGCACGCGGTTTGATAAGGACAGAGACGCCGTGGTCGCGAGCGCGCAGCAAGCGGGCGTCACCGGTATGCTGCTGACCGGCACTAATCTGGAAGAAAGCCAAGCGGCGGCAGATCTCGCCACCCATTATCCGGCGTTTGCCTATGCCACCGCTGGCGTCCATCCGCATGATGCCAAGTCTGTCGACCCCGCGGATTTAACCGTTATCCGGCAATTAGCGCAGCGCGCCGAGGTGGTGGCGATCGGTGAGTGTGGCCTCGATTTTAATCGAGACTTCTCGCCACGGCCGCAACAAGAAGCGGTCTTTGATGCGCAGCTTGCGCTGGCGGCTGAGCTGTCGATGCCTGTCTTCATGCACTGTCGCGATGCGCACGATCGCTGGTTCGCGATTTTACGCCCTTGGCTCGATAAACTGCCCGCAGCGGTGCTGCATTGCTTTACTGGCGATGATCGCGCATTGCGTGAGTGTTTGGACGCTGGGTTATACATCGGCGTCACCGGATGGGTGTGTGATGAGCGCCGTGGACAAGCCTTACAGCAGCAGGTTAGTTGGATCCCAGATGATAGGCTGATGATAGAAACCGACGCGCCGTATTTGCAGCCCCGCGATATACGTCCTCGGCCGAAAAGCAGTCGTAATGAGCCTAAATATTTGCCCCATATCGCACAAACTGTAGCACGGCTTCGCCAACAGCCTGTCGAACATGTTATTGACTGTACAACAAAAAACACCCTGCGCTGTTTTTCGATTCAGTGACGGGGTGAACAACCCAGTGAGGCAGTCTTCTGCCCCAAAGCCCAGGTCTGCAACATAAAGGAGGATACAGTGAGCGTATCCATTCAAGGCGCCTTTCCTGCTCGACGCCTGCGTCGTACACGCAAAACTGACTTTAGCCGCCGTATGGTGGCGGAACATTCATTGTCCGCGAGCGATTTGATTTACCCTGTTTTCATTTTGATGGGCAAAAATCGTCGTGAGCCGGTGGAGTCGATGCCCGGTATTGAGCGGATGTCGATTGACCTGCTGTTGTATGAAGCGGATTACTTGGCCAAGCTAGGTGTGCCGGCGATTGCACTATTCCCGGTGATCCCGAAGGAATTTAAAACCGCCTGTGCCTCTGAAGCCTTTAACCCCGAAGGGCTGGTGCCACGCGCGGTACGCTTGCTCAAAGAGCACGTGCCACAAATGGGTGTGATCACTGATGTGGCGTTGGACCCTTACACCATCCACGGCCAAGACGGGATCATTGATGACGACGGCTATGTGATGAACGAGCCCACCACCGAAGTGCTGATCAAACAAGCTTTGTCACACGCCGAGGCGGGTGTGGATATTGTTGCGCCGTCAGACATGATGGATGGGCGCATCGGTCGTATTCGAGACGCACTAGAGAAAAACGGTCACATCAATACCCAAATCATGGCGTATTCCGCCAAGTATGCCTCTAACTATTATGGCCCGTTCCGTGATGCGTTAGGCTCTGCGGCGAACCTGAAAGGGGGCAATAAAGCCAATTACCAAATGGATCCGGCCAACAGTGACGAAGCTCTGCATGAAGTGGCGATGGATATTGCTGAAGGGGCGGACACCGTCATGGTTAAACCGGGGATGCCGTATTTGGATGTGGTGCGCCGGGTGAAAAGTGAACTCAAAGTGCCAACCTTTGCTTACCAAGTCTCTGGTGAGTACGCCATGCACAAAGCGGCGATCGATAATGGCTGGTTAAAAGAGCGCGAGACAGTGATGGAATCACTCTTGTGCTTTAAACGTGCGGGTGCGGACGGCATTTTGACTTACTTTGCTAAACAAGTTGCCGAGTGGCTTGCTGAAGATGCAGGTGTGCCGTTGCCGCCACGTCCTGAAGAGACCGTGGGATAAAAAAAGACCGCGCGATCAACCACGCCCTGGCTATTTGGTCAGGGCGTTTTTGGTTGTGTGGCGGTTGCGTCATGATAGATACAGGGATAAAGCGTATCACCACGCAAAAATTAGGGGATTACGTTGCGGTTGATGGGGTTCTGTAGTGAGATCAGCGTTTCGGTGGATTGGACTTCATCGATGGCTTGTAGCTTGTCAATCAGCACAAACTGTAACTCTTCAATGGAGCGGCACATCAGCTTCACAAAGATGTTATAGGCGCCGGTGGTGTAGTAAGCCTCAACGACCTCATCAAGCTGATTCAGCTTATCGAGCGCAGAGTGATAGTCCCGCGCGGCTTTGAGGTTGATGCCAATAAAGCAGCACACGTCGTAGCCAAGCTTTTTGGTGTTCACCAATATTTCGGTACCTTCGATAATGCCAGCTGCTTTCATTTTCTCCACGCGCACGTGAACTGTCGCGGGACTCACTTGGAACTGCTTGGCCATTTCCGCGTAAGGCACACGCGCATCGTCGAGGAGTGTGGACAGAATACGACGATCGAGATCATCCAGTTTGGGTAAATCGTTCATTGTTGTCGTCTTGTAGTTGTAGCTAAGCCATGTTTTCCGCTGTCTCAGTTGCTTGACAGTCAATTGAGCATCTAATGTAGGGTATCGCGTTGTCTATGAAGATACCAATAAACCAACAGGAAGTGGGCGTGGGGATCAAATACCTTTTTGGCGTGTTAATACTGATGTGTACCTGCGCCGTGAGTGCAGCTCAACAACAAGTCTTGGTCGTGCACTCCTATCATCCCGGGTTCTTTTGGAATCAAGCGTTGGTCGAAGGATTAAATACAGCGACGCAAGGGCACGATATCGACTTTCAGCATACTTACTTAGAAAGTAAGCGTTACCAATCAGAAGCCTATCGCGAACAGCTGAAAAAACTCTATATCCAAAAACTCGCCAGCCAGCGTTTCGATGCCATCTTAACCACAGACAACGCCGCGCTATGGTTGATGCACGAGCTCCACGACTACGTAGGAGATACGCCCGTGGTGTACGCGGGGCTGAATAACTTTGGCCGCCAACATTACCCGCTACTACCGCGTGTAACTGGGGTGAAAGAAGAGGTCGACTTACCTCGCAACTTGGCGTTGATGAAACGCCTCCATCCTGATTTAGAACGTGTTTACCTGTTGCTGGATAACACCTTTTCAAGTCGTCAGTACTGGAACGTGGTACAAGCGCAGCTAGCGCACAGTGATTTGTCGGGTATCGAAGTGGTTCGCCTATCAGACTTATCGTTTCAGGCACTGCATGACCGTATCCAAGCGATGCATGAGGGTGAGGGCGTCTTTTATCTTTCTTACTTTCGCGACAACCAAGGCGGCTTCATGACCCGTCAAGAATACCTCGAAACCATTGTGGGTGAAGCGCCCGTTCCCGTGTACGGGGCGATGAGTTTTATGCTCGGCCACGGGGTGATTGGCGGTGTGGTGATTGATGGGGTTGAGCAGGGTAAGAACCAAGGTGAGTTGCTACTGAAAGTGCTGGCGGGTGAGCTGCCCGCTGAGCGCGACAGCACCAATGTCACCATGTTTGATTACCCTTTGGTCAAACGGTGGGATTTGGATATTAGCGATCTACGTTCAGCGGTGATCACTAATCGTCCGCAGTCGTTATGGCAGGCCCACAAAATAACCGTAAAAGCGGTGTCTTTGTCCGTGCTGGTGTTGGGTAGCATCATTGTTATGCTTTGGGCCAATGTGCGTCAGCTGCGTCGTAGTGAGTCGGCACTAATGCGTCACCGCGCCATGCTCAAAGGGGTGTTCGACCAGAGTAATCAGTTTATCGCCTTGCTTGATGGCAATGGGATTCTGCTGTCAGGCAATTCCAGTTTTAATCAGTTGGTAGATGTAACTCGCCAATATCAGGCAAGACCGCTCTGGTTTTGGCCGATATGGCGTAACCCTGCACGCTTAGAGTCGCACCTAAAGTTAACTGAAACGACCCAGCCCCGGCGTTTTGAACTGTGTTTGAGTGAGGCGCACCGCGAAGTGATCTTGGATGTGGCGGTTAAAAGCTTTCCTGGTGAAGCCGGCCAACCCCGTATTCTGTTTGAAGCGCGCGATATTACCCAACGTAAGCACACCGAGGAGAAACTGCAACGCAGTGAAATTGAATACCGGATGCTTTACGAACAGCAACCGGTGATCTTGCTGACCGTCGATCAGCAAGCACGGATCCAATCTATCAACCAATATGCGGCAGAGCTTTTCGGTTACAACAAATCAAGCCTCCTTGGCCATAAAATCACTGAGTTGTATGCCGAGCAGCATGAGCCACCCCACCGAATGGTGCGCCGCCCACAAGACAATGACGAGCAACTTTGGCGCCGAGAGATCCCTTATCGCTCTAAAAAGGGCCAGACCTTGTGGGTGAGAGAAACGGTTCGTGCCATGCACACTCAGGCACAGATACTGGTGGTTGGCGAAGACATTACTGCGCACCGAGAGATGGAAAGCCAACTGATGTATCAAGCGCATCATGACTACTTAACCGGTCTCTATAACCGCAGTTATTTTGAACAGAAGCTGGCCGATGCCTTGGTTCAGGCCCGCGAAGACGATCAGTGCCATGCGATGTTCTATATCGATATGGACCAATTTAAGCTGATTAATGACACCGCAGGCCATGAAGCCGGGGATGAAGCGTTAAAGCAAGTGGCGTTGATTGTAAGTCATCACTTACCTTCTGGCGCGGTACTATCAAGGCTTGGGGGCGATGAGTTTGGCGTTTTGGTGTATCACTGTGATGCTACCCGTGCGGTGAGTTGGGGGAAATCATTGCTGGCAGCCTTGGCGCGAAGTGAGTTCTTTTGGCATGACAGCCGGATGCGGTTGGAGTGTTCCTTAGGGATCCGCTTACTGGACCGCACCGCCGGCTCTCCGCAGCAAGTGCATGCCCAAGCTGATACAGCCTGCTATGCCGCCAAAGATGAGGGGCGTAACCGGCTCCATCTTTATCATCCGGACGATGAAGAATTGAAACGTCGCGAGCAAGAAATGGCCTATGTCAGCCATATTCATGAAGCCATTGCCGCAGACCGCTTTGAAGTGTATGCACAGCGCATTGTGAATATTAGCGGCGCACCCCAGCGTAAGCTTTATATGGAAGTGTTAGTTCGGATGCGGGATACCCAAGGTGGCTGGATCTCACCTGGGCTATTTATTCCCGCGGCAGAGCGCTACAACATGGCGCATCAACTCGATACGGTGGTGGTGAAGAAAACCTTGGGCTGGTTCGCCGCGCATCCCGAGCACGTTGATAAGCTGGGTATGGTGTCGATTAATCTATCCGGCCGCTCCATTGCGCAAAAAGAGTTTGTGCAATTTTTGGTACACGCTATCAAAGACAGTGTGATACCCAGCCGACGCATCTGCTTAGAGATCACTGAAACGGCCGCCATCAGTAACATGACCAGTGCGATGGATTTGTTTTCACGTCTTAAAGCGTTGGGCTGCTTTATTGCACTCGATGACTTTGGTGCGGGTATCTCATCGTTTGGTTACTTGAAGCGTTTACCGGTTGATATCGTGAAAATTGATGGGCAATTTGTGCGTGACATTGCCAAGGACGACACCGATTTTGCGATGGTGAAAGCCATTAACGACCTTGCCAAGCAAATGGGCAAAAAAACCGTGGCTGAGTTTGTTGAAAATAGCGAGATTTTAGAGAAATTGCGTTTACTCGGGGTCGATTACGCACAAGGTTATCACTTTAGTGTACCAGCGCCGCTGGAGCAGCAAGTGAGAGGCTGGCCCGAGACACAGAACAGCGTGAAGGAAAAAATCCATCTCTGATATACTCGGCCAATCATTGGCTGTGGAGATCCAACGTGCAACTGACCCTTATCTGTGATGTCGCAGAGAAACAACAAGAATTTGAAAGGCTAACAAGTAAGTGGTCACTCACTCATGAGGATGATTCGCCGTTTGCGTTGGTGATGACAGAGACACGGTTGGAGCTTCGCAAACAAGATGAGCCTAAATTAGGGGCGGTCTACGTTGATTTTGTCGACGGGGCGGTCGGTCATCGCCGTAAGTTTGGTGGTGGCAAAGGCCAAGCGATCGCGAAAGCGGTGGGATTAAATAAAGGCGTGACACCGCGTGTTCTTGATGCCACCGCAGGGCTTGGGCGTGATGGGTTTGTTCTTGCCTCGCTAGGCTGTGAGGTACAGTTGATTGAACGTCATCCTGTGGTGGCAGCATTGTTGGATGATGGTCTGCAGCGCGCTTATCAGGATGCAGAAATCGGTACTTGGATGCGCACACGCATGACCTTGTTGCATGCAAGCAGCGCGCAGGCTCTCACCGAGATGGCGCAAACACCCGGGCTACAGCGGCCAGATGTGGTTTATCTTGACCCCATGTATCCGCATAAAAAAAAGGCCGCGTTAGTCAAAAAAGAAATGCGTGTCTTTCAATCCTTAGTCGGGGCGGACACAGATGCAGATAACCTGTTAGACCCTGCGTTGGCACTGGCACGCAGTCGTGTGGTGGTCAAACGCCCAGATTATGCTGAGCCGTTAGCCGGCATAGCCCCTCATTCGAGCATTGAGACAAAGAAAAACCGCTTTGATATGTATATCAATGCAGCACTTACGGTGGAGCGTTAGGTGGCTAAGTCGCTGTGTAAGTGGCGTCGCGGAGACGTGGATGCTGAGTTAGAGCTGCTCGCGACGATTGTTTCGCCGCCTTGCGTGGCGTGCAGTAAATGTGCGCGTGTGGCCAGAGATAAAAGCTATTTGTGTCGACCTACGCCTTTGCCTGCATCGTCTGAATCAGTGACGAAAAAGGTGAAGAAAAAAGCCAAGGATGAAAAGCTAACCAAAAAAGCCTTGAAAAAGGGCAAGAAAGGTACAAAGACGGCAAAAAGCAAAAAAGAGAAGAAAAAGGCGAAAGCCAGTAAAAACACCTAGCCTGAAGGTACAGGAATAGACTCCATGGTTACCCATGGAGTCAGCGGTGATTAATCGAGGCCTTTAACCATCAACACGGTCAACAGACCCGTGATAACGGAAACGATCAGGCCAGAAACGATTAACCAAGGCAACATATCCATCATGATTCGCACTCACTTCTATTATTGATATTGGGGGAAAAGCGAGCATGATTGGACCTGAGTTTTGCCACATCTACAATGTGCTAGACGCAGGCGGTTAAGCTTAGTAACGATTAGAAACAAGGTGATGATAAGCTAACCAACAAGCCCTTGTCGCTTGTAGGTGAATCACCGTCTTCAGTAAAAAAGGATTGAGCATGAGTGGTAGCTACGGAAAGACAGATCACGACGCAAGCGTGTGGGACAAAGAGGAAGCCTTAAGTCGGTTGATGGATAGCCAAGCCTTGCTCGATGAAGCCTGTACCATCTTTGTCGAAGAGACTGAGGAGCAGCTTCCAGCCATGGCACAACAGATTGCAGCGGCAGATTTTGCTAACTTGGCGCGTGAAGCGCACAAGCTAAAGGGTAGTGCCAGTAACCTAGCGGCGATTGAACTGCAACAACAAGCGTTAGCCTTGGAGCTGGCAGCAAAACAGGATAATGCTGATGCCGCGTCCGTGTTGTTGGATGATATCAAAGAAGGCTTGGCACGCTTTTGCGCGCAGTGGAGTAAATAAAAACGCCGAGCACAGTGCTCGGCGTTGCTCTTACCGATACCGAGTTTAGCGCATGGTAACAAATTCTTCTGAACCGGTCGGGTGAATCGCGACCACACTGTCAAAATCTGCTTTTGTCGCTCCCATCTTCATTGCCACGGCAAACCCTTGGATCATTTCATCGACGGTGAAACCGATACCGTGAAGGCCCACGACTTTTTCATCGTCACCGGCACACACCAGTTTCATTTTACAAGGTTGGCGGTGCTGGGTGACGGCCGTATACATCGCAGCAAACGTCGAGGTGTAGACCTTGATGTTGTCATCCCCATATTTGGCGCGCGCTTCGGGCTCGGTCAAGCCAATGGTGCCGATTGGCGGATGGCTAAATACCACGGTTGGGACGAGGTCATAGTCCATTTTTGCCTCGCTCTGGCCATTAAATAGGCGCTCCGAGAGCAGACGACCTGCTTTTACCGCCACAGGGGTGAGCTCAATGCCACCATCCATAATGTCACCGACACAGTAAATGCCCGGCACGCTGGTGGTTTGGTAAGGGTCTACTTTAATGTAGCCGTCCGCGGTGGTTTGTACATCGGTCGCGGCCAAATTGATCTTGTCGGTAGTTGGATGGCGGCCAATCGCCCAGATCAGTGTGTCTGTGTTATGCGTGGTGCCGTTCTCGAACGCAAGGGTCAGGCTGCCGTCGCTTTCTTTGGTGACAGAGACAGGCACCGACTGGGTATGCAGAGTCGGGCCTTCTTTTTCCATCACTTCGACCAAGGTGTCAGTCACCAAGGGGTCAAAGCTTCGCAGCGGACGGTCTTTGCGCACAAACAAGTGGGTATCTGACCCTAGCGCATGCAGTACGCCTGCGATCTCAACCGCAATATAGCCAGCACCGACCACGGCGACACGCTTAGGTTGTTCGGTAAGGGCAAAGAAACCATCTGAGTCGATGCCATGTTCAGCACCGGGAATGTTCGGAATCGTAGGGGTGCCACCAACCGCAATCAAGATATGATCGGCGGTGTAGTGTTCGCCGTCCACCTCGACGGTTTTGTTATCGACAAAGCGCGCAAAGCCGTGAATGACATCAATGTTGTTTTTACCCAACACGTTTTCGTAGGCTTTGTGGATACGGCCAATGTAGGCTTCGCGGTTATTGATCAAGGTTGACCAGTCAAAGCCTTTCACTTCAACATCAAACCCATAATCCGGGGCATAAAGATTGAGGGCTTCGGCTACTTGCGCGCCATGCCACATCACTTTTTTGGGCACACAGCCCACGTTTACACAGGTTCCACCGAGGTGTTTTGCTTCAATCAGGGCGACTTTGGCACCGTGCATCGCGGCACGGTTGGCAGAGGCAATACCGCCGCTGCCGCCACCGATACAGATGTAGTCGAAATGCTTCGCCATGTCTTTCTCCATCTTATACGCACGAGCGTGCTTCTGGCTTTTGTTTCGTGGTCAGCTTGTCGCGTTTCAGGTCGCTTGTAAAGTGGCGCCGCGCTGACCATTGAGGTTGAGTGAATGTAAGCTTATCAAACCTGTGGTGTGGCGGCAGTCTCAGAATCATTTTGTAACGGTCGCAATCTGTATAAGTTGGAGTGTGGGGATTGAAAAGCGTTCTCACAGACGGCATATACATGAGGTCACTTATCGTTTAGACGCGCGAACCACGGGCGTCTCGTCAGCAAAAAGGAAGGCATTATGTCCAACCCGCTACTTCAGTTTGAGGATTTACCTCCATTTTCAGCGATCAATCCAGAGCATGTTAAGCCGGCAGTGGACGCCGCAATTGCCGATTGTCGCCAAGCAGTCGAGCAGGCGGCTGAGCAAGCGTCGCCAAGTTGGGAGACGGTTTGTGCTCCGCTCGCCGAAGTCGAAGATCGTCTCAGCCGTTTATGGTCGCCAGTGAGCCATATGAACGCGGTAGTTAACAGCAAACCACTGCGTGAAGCCTACGAAAGCTGTCTGCCGCTGTTGTCGGAATATTCGACGTGGCGCGGTCAGCACAAAGGCTTGTATCACGCCTACAAAGCCATCAAAGACAGCGCGGACTTTTCATCACTCGATACGGCCAAGCAAAAAGCCATCACCGATGCGCTGCGTGATTTCGAGCTGTCTGGCATTGCGCTGCCTGCCGATCAACAACACCGTTTTGGTGAAATTCAAAAACGCTTGTCGGAGCTTTCCTCTTCATTTAGCAACAATGTGCTGGATGCCACCATGGGGTGGAGCAAGCTGGTGAGTGATAAAAGTGAGTTAGCGGGCTTGCCCGAATCAGCGCTGAACGCAGCGAAAGCGCAAGCTGAGAGTAAATCTCAGCAAGGTTACTTACTGACCCTCGATATTCCTTCGTACTTACCAGTCATGATGTACTGCGATAACCAAGCATTACGTCAAGAAATGTATGAAGCCTTCTCAACGCGAGCCTCTGATCGTGGCCCGCAGGCCGGCCAGTGGGACAACACTGAGCTGATGAACGAGTCGCTACGTTTAAAATATGAATTGGCGCGCTTGTTGGGCTTTAACAATTACAGCGAGTTGTCGCTGGCGACCAAAATGGCAGAGAGCCCCGAGCAGGTGATGGGCTTTTTGAATGAGCTGGTTAGCAAAGCCCGCCCACAAGGTGAGCGAGAGTTCGCGGAAGTAAAAGCTTACGCTAAGCAAGAGTTTGGGGTAGAGACGCTGGAGCCTTGGGATATTCCCTACTACAGCGAAAAACTCAAGCAGGCGCGCTATGCGATTTCTGATGAGGCGCTACGTCCCTACTTCCCAGAATCGCGCGTGCTAAGTGGCCTATTTGAAGTCATGAAGCGTGTGTTTGGCATGACGGTAACCGAACGCCAAGGTGTCGATACGTGGCATAAAGATGTGCGTTTTTATGACATTCACGACAGTCAGGGCACGCTGCGCGGGAGCTTCTATTTAGACTTGTACGCACGTGAGAATAAGCGTGGCGGTGCATGGATGGATGAGTGTCGCGTTCGTCGCCGTAAAACAAATGGCGAGTTACAAACGCCGGTGGCGTACTTGACCTGTAACTTCAACCCACCGGTCGGTGATGATCCTGCGCTGTTTACCCATGACGAAGTTGAAACCCTGTTCCACGAGTTCGGTCACGGCATTCACCACATGCTGACACAAGTCGAAGTGGCGGATGTCTCGGGGATCAACGGTGTGCCTTGGGATGCGGTAGAGCTACCGAGTCAGTTTTTGGAGAACTGGTGCTGGGAGCAAGAGGCGCTGAGCTTTATCTCGGGCCACTATCAAACCGGAGAAGCCTTGCCGGACGATATGCTAGAGAAGATGCTGGCAGCGAAAAACTTCAATTCAGCGATGGCGATGTTGCGCCAGCTCGAATTCAGCTTGTTCGACTTTAGCTTGTTCAGTCAATTTGACCCCGAGGTGGGTCCACGGATCATGGAAACGCTCAACGCCGTACGTGAGCAGGTTTCTGTGGTGCCCACGCCGGAGTGGAATCGCTTCCCGCATGCGTTTGGGCACATCTTTGCGGGTGGCTACAGCGCAGGTTATTACAGCTACAAATGGGCTGAAGTGCTGTCGAGCGATGCCTACTCTCGCTTTGAAGAAGAGGGGATCTTTAATCGCGAAACCGGTGAAGATTTCCTCAACCATATCCTCAGTCGTGGGGGAAGCGAAGCGCCGATGGCGTTGTTTGTTCGCTTCCGTGGCCGTGAGCCAAGCCCTGATGCGCTGCTGCGCCACAGTGGTATTTCCGCGTAGTCACGCGACGATTGACCCAGTAAGAGCCCGCGCAATGCGGGCTTTTTTGTGCTCAACGGGATGGGTGAGTGCGATTTAGACACCGCCATCGGCGTGAGTGATCACGACCAGCGGTTGACCAAGGCTGGATTGACGTAAGGCTTCTTGCTCCAGCTCGGCACTCAGCAATGGGCTGGTATCCAGCAACGTGGTGTCTAAGGTTAAGGTGAGCGCATCACCGTCTGCACAAAGGCGACTGAGTGGCCGTACGCGGCTGTCTCGGCGGTGGCACAGAATCACCGCCAAACGCAGCAAACGCAGGAGGCGATTGGCACTTTGCGCTGACAAAGCATGTTGGCCATCAATGCGAACCAGTTGCTCACGGTAGTAGCGAAGCAAGGTGGCAATCAGCTGCTTTTGGGCGCGCGTAAAGCCGGGTAAGTCGAGATGGGTGATCAAATAGGCCGCATGGTCGCCGTCTTGTTTAAAGCCAATGCTTAAGCCAATTTCGTGCACACAGGCTGCGGCATGAAGCAAGCTACTGGCGTGGGGCTCTGGCACCCAGTCAGGCGGGCATTGGTGAAGTAAATCCAACGCCGTTTGTGCCACCGCCATGCCATGCGCTTCATCGAGCTGATAGCGAGATTGAATACTGGCGATGGTGCGCGCGCGTATATCGCTGTGGCGCATTGCGGTCATCATTTCATACACCAGACCTTCACGGAGTGCGCCGCCCGCCAGTGTCATGCTGGTGACATCCAAGCATTCAAAAATGGCGATCAGTATCGATAAGCCGCTTGGGAAAACCAAGGCGCGTTCAAGCGTGAGGCCGTCAATGTCGAGTGCATCCATTTGCCCGCACGCAATGGCTTGGTCGCGCAAACGATGGAGTTTTTCCAGCGTGATGACTTCGTCCATGCCTTGCGTGACCATGATTTCTTGCAAAGCTTGCACTGTTCCGCTGGCGCCTACGCAACAATCCCACCCGAGGGCGCGATAGGCGGCCATATGAGGCGCTAATTCCGCTTTAGCTCCGGCAATTGCGGCATCGAACGCCGCTTGATTGAGGACACGGTCGGCAAAGTAGTCTTCAAGGAAGGTCACGCAGCCCATATTAAGGCTTTGCAGTAACGCGGGCTCGAATTGTTGGCCAATGATCAGCTCGGTGCTGGCCCCACCAATATCCACCACCAAGCGTTTTCCTGGGCCGCCCGAGGTATGGGCTACCCCTTGGTAGATGGTGCGCGCTTCTTCTTCACCAGAGATGATCTCGATGTTGTGGCCTAATAGCTGGTTTGCTTTGGCGAGAAACGCATCAGCGTTCGAGGCTCGGCGTAATGCGGCCGTCGCCACCACCCGAATATGATCGGCTTCAAAGTCTTGCAAGCGTTCAGCGAAAAGCGCGAGGCATTCCCAGCCGCGCTGCATGGCTTCGTCACTGAGCTGACGTTGTGCGTTCATTCCCGCCGCTAGGCGGACTTTGCGCTTAATTTTGGCCAGTGTTTGCACACTGCCAGCCACTTGACGCACAACCAGCATGTGAAAGCTGTTAGAGCCTAAATCAATCGCCGCATAAAGCGACGATGTGTGAGCGGTGGTTCCATCACGACGCATGGCGCGACCTTACCTCATAACTGCCGAATGTTATGCCGACTTTTGTGGGCGTCGACGTTGACGGTTGCGGTTGTTGCCGCTGTTGTTTTTGCCAGTATTACGACGACTGTTCACCTGACGTTTGGCTATCTTTTTCGGGGCCGGTAAATCCGTGAGCAGTGCGCTGCGATCAAATTCGCTGACCGGAATACTGTGTTCAATGTATTCCTCAATGGCGGGCAAATTGATGGCGTATTCTTCACAGGCAAAGCTGATGGAGCTACCACTGGCACCAGCACGACCGGTACGGCCAATGCGGTGCACATAGTCTTCAGCATCGTCGGGCAAGTCGTAGTTAAACACGTGGGTGACTTGCGGAATATGCAAGCCGCGCGCAGCGACATCGGTGGCCACCAACAAATCAATCTCACCTTTGGTGAATTGCTCGAGGATTTTTACCCGCTTTTTCTGCGGAACGTCACCAGTCAGTAGACCAACGCGATGATCGTCTGCCGCAAGGTGGGCCCAAATTGACTCGCAGCGATGCTTGGTGTTAGCAAAAATGATCGCGCGCTCCGGCCAGTCTTCTTCGATCAAGGTTTGCAGCAAGGGCATTTTTTCGTTGTTAGAAGGCTGGAAAAGCTCTTCTTTAATGCGATGGCCGGTTTTTTGTTCTGGCTCGATCACCACATGTTCAGGATTGGTCATGTGCTCGAAGGCCAGTTCTTGAACGCGATAAGACAAGGTGGCAGAAAACAACATGTTCAAGCGCTTGTTAGCCGCAGGCATACGGTTAAACAAGAAGCGAATGTCTTTGATAAAGCCTAAATCGAACATGCGATCCGCTTCATCCAACACCACTGCCTGAATGCCATGTAAATCAATCACTTTCTTCTTGTAGAAGTCGATGATACGGCCGCAGGTGCCGATTAGAATATCAACGCCTTGCTCAAGTGTTTGTTGCTGTTTGTCATAACCTTCGCCACCATAGGCAAGCCCTGCGGTGATCGAAGTATGCGCAAGTAATGGTTCCGCATCGTTATAGATCTGAATGGCCAATTCGCGCGTAGGAGCTAATATGATTGCCCGTGGTTGGTTAGTTTTCCGTGACGCTGGTGCGTCAGTGGTTAACAAGTGATGAAACGTCGCAGCCAGAAACGCCAGGGTTTTGCCTGTCCCCGTTTGCGCCTGTCCTGCAATGTCTTGGCCGGTGAGCAGGACCGGCAATGCCTTTGCTTGGATAGGCGTACATTGGGTGAACCCTTTGGCCTCCAAGCTCTTGAGAACATCGGCGTGCAAGCCGAGCTCGGCAAATTTCTGCTCTGTGATATGCGTCATTTTCATCCGGATAGAATATCAGCTTAGGCTTGCAATACGGAAGCGAATCCAGTCAAATAGTGCCATTATTTACTGGTCGCAATTTAGCCAGTAACAAAAACATGTATTGGAGTAGAAGATGAGCGACAAAATTTTGCAGCTAACCGACGACAGCTTTGACGCAGACGTTTTAAATGCTGCAGGACCTGTACTGGTTGATTTTTGGGCAGAATGGTGTGGGCCATGTAAAATGATCGCGCCAATCCTGGACGAAATCGCCGACGAGTACGAAGGTAAAGTCACCATCGGAAAACTGAACATTGACCAGAACGCAGGTACACCGCCTAAGTTCGGCATCCGTGGTATCCCGACATTGCTGCTATTTAAAGATGGCGGCGTGGCAGCAACTAAGGTTGGTGCATTGTCAAAAACTCAGTTGAAAGAGTTCCTTGACGCTAACCTATAATGTTAAGACGGCCGCCACTGCCTCCCAGTGGCGGTTGTTTTTCTGTCAACTAGACGATACCCCATTTTGGTGCTACCTTATTGCACGGAAATTGTACTTCTGTTCATCTCTCGAACATGCCACTGGTCTCGACACGCTAACTAATTTCAGACCTCAACTTTGACAAACAAGACACTCACCACTATGAATCTTACCGAACTGAAGACTCAACCCGTCTCGACGCTGGTTGCGCTTGGCGAAAGCATGGGACTCGAAAACCTAGCTCGCTTGCGTAAACAGGACATCATTTTCTCGATCCTCAAACAGCACGCAAAAAGCGGTGAAGACATTTTCGGCAATGGCGTGCTGGAAATTCTTCAAGACGGGTTTGGCTTCCTGCGTAGCGCAGACAGCTCGTATTTGGCCGGCCCTGATGACATCTATGTGTCGCCAAGCCAAATTCGTCGCTTTAACTTGCGCACAGGCGATACCATCGCGGGTAAAATTCGTCCCCCTAAAGACGGCGAGCGCTACTTCGCGCTATTGAAAGTTAACCAAGTTAACAGCGACAAACCAGACAACGCCCGCAGTAAAATCCTCTTCGAAAACTTAACCCCTTTGCACGCCAGCGAACGTATGGTGATGGAGCGCGGAAACGGCTCGACAGAAGACATCACTGCCCGTGTGCTCGACTTAGCCTCGCCAATCGGTAAAGGTCAACGTGGTTTGATTGTTGCGCCGCCAAAAGCGGGTAAAACCATGCTGCTGCAAAACATCGCGCAAAGTATCGCTTACAACCACCCAGAATGTGAGTTGATGGTGCTGTTGATCGATGAGCGTCCGGAAGAAGTGACCGAGATGCAGCGCTTGGTGAAAGGAGAAGTGGTGGCATCGACCTTTGATGAGCCAGCAAGCCGTCACGTACAAGTGGCCGAAATGGTAATTGAAAAAGCCAAGCGTTTGGTCGAACACAAAAAAGACGTGGTGATCCTGCTGGACTCGATTACTCGTCTGGCGCGTGCTTACAACACAGTTGTACCGTCTTCCGGTAAAGTATTGACTGGTGGTGTTGACGCCAACGCCTTGCATCGTCCTAAGCGCTTCTTTGGTGCGGCCCGTAACGTGGAAGAAGGCGGTAGCTTGACCATTATCGCAACTGCGCTAGTGGATACTGGCTCGAAGATGGACGAAGTCATCTACGAAGAATTTAAAGGGACAGGTAACATGGAGCTGCACCTGTCACGTAAGATTGCCGAGAAGCGTGTCTTCCCAGCCATCGACTTCACGCGCTCTGGCACCCGTCGCGAAGAGTTGCTGACCAAAGCGGATGAACTACAGAAGATGTGGATCCTGCGTAAGATTGTCCACCCAATGGGGGAAATCGAAGGCATGGAATTCTTGATTGATAAGCTGGCCATGTCGAAGACCAATGATGAGTTCTTTGACGCCATGCGACGTCAAAACTCCTGATCCGGATCGTAATTGTGAAAAGCACTGTCTGCGGGCAGTGCTTTTTTATTGCCTATTGAACGCTGACTTCGCACAATGGTCTCACCCTACATGGATGTAGCCGGATTGCTACAAGTGGTACAGGATTGCAACGGATGGCAAGATGTTTTCGCGTGTTAGTGCTGATAGCATGCCTAGTCGTAGGCACAATGCCCAGCCGCGCAGCGGTCACGGAGGCGTCAACGCCGAGCGGACAAATCGTGACGCAGGCGTTTATTGATGGCTTATTAGAGACGCCTTCTACCCAGCAAGCCATGGCGATCGCGTTTCAGCGACAAATGGCTGATGATATTGACGGATTGCGTGCTCACCTACAAAGCCTGTCGCCGTTGATCCAAGAGGCGACCTTGTACCGACTCCTTTCCACACCCACACGTTTGGATAACCCCGATTGGCGCACTTTCTTGCGCGATCTTAGTCACCAGCAACCGCATTTTTTATTACGTCATCAGCAAGACGGCTATTGGGTTACCACCCCCGCTTTCCACTATGCGGCCGCGGCACGTCAGCAATTAAACCGTTATCAGCACGAGCAACTGACCCAAGAGCTCGGCATGTTATTAAGCTATCGCCAGTTAGTGATTGCTGATTGGGTGAAACCTGACGGTGCAGATTATGCGCGGCGCCGTGATGCCTTGGTGGCGATGATTGGTGACTATGAGGCCAATGGTTTGGCCTATTTGGCCGAGCAATACCTGCATGACCCACGATTACTCTGGCTACCTGACAACGCGATCTTGGCGGTGCTTGCTGAGAAAACGCAGCATCCGGAACTGTACGCGCGATTATGGCGTCGAGGCACGGATGCGTATAGCTTAGAGGCCTTACATGCCTTGAAAGGACAGGTGAGTGATAGCTTTTCGGTGAGCCAAATGATGGCAGCGGCGAGAAATCCCTCTTTGCGCGACACCGCGATTCGCCAGCTTGCCAGCTTGTCACCGTTGCCAGCGCCGGTTGCGGATTTTCTCGTGGCACAGTTGTCATTGCGCCAAGGTGATCAGGTCGCGCAACTGCTCGTCGAGGCGGGTAAAGGGGAATGGCTAACCGGCTTACAAGCCGAGTTGGGCCCACTAGGCCGTCAGCACATTGCATCTGCGTTGTCGTCGCGCTAATGTCACCGCTTCACCGATCCGGATACCGGTTTGCTTGGTATCATTAAGGCGTTTATTAACCCGTTGAGCCTGATATGAAATTTTCCGATCTGCGCGATTTTATCGACTATCTTGAAGCCCAAGGCGAGCTCAAACGCATCGCCCAACCGGTGGACCCTGATCAGGAGATCACCGAGATATGCGACCGTACCCTGCGAGCGGGCGGTCCGGCGTTATTGTTCGAAAACCCGATTGGCTATGAGATGCCCGTGCTTGCCAACCTCTTTGGAACCCCAAAACGCGTTGCGATGGGCATGGGGCGTGAGGATGTGCTTGAGCTGCGAGAGGTGGGTAAACTGCTTGCCTACTTGAAAGAACCTGAGCCGCCCAAAGGCTTTCGAGATGCGCTCGATAAACTGCCCGTGTTTCGTCAAGTGCTCAACATGCCAGCGAAAACCGTGCGGCGTCCGCGTTGCCAAGAGGTGGTGCTGAGCGGCGATGAGGTCGATCTGGATAAAATTCCGGTGATGCGCTGCTGGCCCGGTGATGTGGCACCCTTGCTGACTTGGGGGCTGACCATTACCCGCGGACCGAATAAAAAGCGACAAAACCTTGGCATTTATCGTCAGCAAAAAATCGGCAAAAACAAAGTGATCATGCGTTGGTTGGCTCATCGCGGCGGCGCGTTAGATTTGCATGATTGGATGCAAACCCATCCTAATGAGCCGTTTCCGGTGACCGTGGCTTATGGCGCTGACCCTGCCACCATTCTCGGGGCAGTGACACCGGTGCCTGATACCTTATCGGAATACGCGTTTGCTGGCTTATTGCGCGGCAGTAAAACCGAAGTGGCTAAGTGTATCAGCAACGATTTGGATGTGCCGGCCAGTGCGGAAATCGTGATGGAAGGCTATATCGATCCCAATGAATATGCGGATGAAGGGCCGTATGGCGATCATACCGGTTATTACAATGAGGTTGAGCGTCACCACGTGTTCACTGTGACGCATCTGACGATGCGCAAAAAACCGATTTACCATAGCACCTACACGGGGCGTCCACCGGATGAACCTGCCGTTTTAGGCGTGGCACTTAACGAAGTGTTTGTGCCGATTTTGCAAAAGCAGTTCCCAGAGATTGTCGATTTCTACCTACCGCCTGAAGGCTGCTCATATCGCATGGCGGTGGTCACCATGAAAAAACAATACCCCGGTCATGCCAAGCGGGTGATGATGGGCGTGTGGTCGTTCTTGCGTCAGTTTATGTACACCAAGTTTGTGATAGTGTGTGACGATGACGTCAACGCACGTGATTGGAATGACGTCATTTGGGCGATTACCACGCGTATGGATCCCGCGCGCGATACCGTGATGGTGGAAAATACCCCTATCGACTCGCTCGACTTTGCTTCACCTGTGGTGGGGCTGGGCTCGAAAATGGGCCTCGATGCCACCAACAAATGGCAAGGGGAAACCGATCGCGAGTGGGGCACGCCCATTGCTAAAGACCCAGACGTGGTTGCGCGCATCGACGCGATTTGGGATGAATTAGGGATCTTAGACTAATCCTATTGGAATGCGCTAGCATTCACCGTTAACGATAAAAACACAGCCCAAGGCGGTAGTGATGCCGCCTCGTATAACCTCATCGGCTGTAGCAAAACGAACAGAGGAACAGAATGTCGATACTATGTGAAGTGACAGCCGTTGAGCCGTTGGCGTGTCACGCCTACCGCATTGTCCTGAAGCCGCAGCAAGCGGTGCGTTATCAGCCAGGGCAATACGTGATGGCGGTGATGGGCGAGAAAGATAAGCGCCCGTTTTCGCTGGCAAGTAGCCCTTGTCGTCAAAATGGCGGTGAACTCGAGCTGCACGTTGGTGCTGCGGACGAGAATCCGTTTGCGTTAGAAGTGGTTGAGAAAGCCAAAGCCGTACTAGAAAGCGGTGAAGCGGGCTTTGAAATTACTGAGCCTGCCGGTGATGCTTGGCTGCGAGAGAGCGATCGTCCCTTGCTACTGATTGCTGGCGGGACCGGTTTTTCTTACGTGCGCAGCATGGTCGATCACTGTATTAGCCAGAAGATACAGTCGCCGATCTTTATTTATTGGGGCGCCCGTACCCCTTGTCAGCTTTATGCCCATGACGAGATGCAAGCATTGGCGGAACAGCATCCGCACATTACCTTTATGCCTGTCGTGGAGCAAGCTGAAGGCGAGTGGCGCGGTAAAGTGGGCAATGTGTTAGAAGCGGTGATGGAAGATTTTGTCAGCCTTGGCGCTTATGACATTTATATCGCGGGCCGTTTTGAAATGGCAGGTGTGGCACGCGACATGTTCTGTAAAGAGCGCGGTGTGAGTCGTGATCATCTCTACTCAGATGCGTTTGCCTTTATCTGATTGAGCCTTCTTTATCGGCTAAGTAAACAGGCAGGGATTTCCCTGCCTGTTTTGTACTTGAGAGACCGAGGTCTTGGGACGGCCTACCTACCGCTGGGCGGCACTTCGCTGGGCGGCACTTCGCTGGGCCTCGACGTGGCTCTTTACCCACGTTTGGTTAAACCACAGCGCGGCTAAAATCAGTATCCCACCGCTGAGTAGTGGCAGAAGATCCGCATCGCGGTTCCAAATCAGCACGTTCACCACAATTCCGGCTGGGATAAGCGCATTGTTCATCACCGCGAGTGCCCCCGAGTTGACCTGCGTAGCGCCTTTGTTCCAAAAGAAATAGCCCAGCCCTGACGCGATAGTGCCTAGATAAATTAATACACCCCACTGGGTTGGCGTAGCAGGCAGTTTGTCGCTGTTGCCCAACAGTGCAAAAGCCAGCACGCCCACCACTAAGGCGCCAAGATAAAACCAACCAAACACCGCATGTTGGGGAAGGGGTGTTTGCTCCTTCTCAATCAGGTATTTGTAACCGACTTGGCCAATCGCAAAGCAAAGGTTCGCCCCTTGCACCACCAAAAAGCCGACCAGAAAGTCTGGATTGACGGTGGCGTAGCGGATCACCACGGCGCCGAGCACCGCCATCGCCGCGGTGACCAGATACCACGCGCTAAACTGACGCTTCAAAGCATCGTAAATCAAGGTGACGTAGAGCGGGGTAAAGACGGTAAACAGTAGCACTTCTGGCACCGACAAGAAAAGGAAAGACTGATAGAAGAAGCAGTACATGATGCCGAGCTGACATGCCCCGACCAGCATCAGTTGAGCGGCAAAGGCCGGTCTTACTTGGCGAGGACGCAAGAAGGGTAAAAAAACCAACCCAGCGAGTACAATCCGCATCAGGACTGCGAAATAACTGTCCACTTGGCCGGCGAGATACACCCCAATCAAACTAAATGAAAAGGCCCACAGCAGTGTGACCCCGCTAAGATACCCCATGACTCGGTTCCTTCGATATTGTAAATAAAAAGGCAGTGTACCGTTTCATCACGGGGACGCAATTGGTTCGCTGAACACAGTGCAATAAGGTCAAAAAGAAGGCGGAGTGACCGCCTTCATCGCCCTATATGACGCCAGAGATTAGTCGCGGATCGGCACCATCAACAGATCGACCGGTGTTTTGTTGATAAGCTGCTTGGTCGATGAGAGCAGTGAGCTCCAAAAGTCTTGGTGATGGCCAACGACAACCAAATCAATTCCCATGTTTTGAATCGATTCTGTGATCTCTTCAGCAAGGTCGCCGCTGCTAACCAGGGTATGAGTCACTGGCACCTGTGCGTTGCCCGCCAGTTGATTCAGTTTGTGCTGAGCTTCTTCAATGACGCGGTTACGCGATTCGACCAAATTAATATCGATAAGTCCGGTATAAAGCTCGGCGTAATTCACATCGATGTGGACCAGCGATAATTTCGCACCGACAGCTTGGGCAAGAGAATCGGCTTTGGCAACCAAACGTTCGCTGTCTTCCGACAAATCAACAGCAACCAAAATATGCTTATATGACATAGAGTTATCCTTTTTATGTGAGGTTGTCATCGCAGTCTAGCGAGCTTGCGTATTAAAAACAGTCACTGCGATCGCATTCCGATTAAGAATTCGACAATGATGTTTGTCATAAATTCGGCAGATGACTCGGCACCACACACGTTTGTCGGCGATATCCGCTTGAAAAGGGACGTGCTGCTGGTCAGAATGACAGCTAACCCCAAATAAAGAGGACGTTTTATATGTTAGCACCCGCCATGGTTGACAGGCTCAATGAGCAGATCAATTTGGAGTTTTTCTCATCAAATCTATACTTACAAATGAGTGCTTGGTGTGAAGACAAAGGATTTGAAGGCGCTGCGCGATTCCTCCATAAGCACGCGCAGGAAGAAATGCAGCATATGCAGCGTCTTTTCACCTACGTGAGCGAGACTGGTGCGATGCCTATTTTGGGCTCAATCGACGCACCGCGCCACGAGTTCGCATCATTGGGCGAAGTGTTCCGTGAAACCTATCAACACGAGCGTTTAATCACGGAAAAGATCAATAGCCTAGCGCACGTTGCGTTTACGACTCAGGATTATTCAACCTTTAATTTCCTGCAGTGGTACGTGGCTGAGCAGCACGAGGAAGAAAAGCTGTTTAAAGGCATACTCGATAAGATCGAGTTGGTGGGCGAAGATGGCAAAGCCTTGTTCTTTATTGATAAAGACTTGTCTGCCATGGCTCAAGAGGACTCATCGTCAGTGATGGACGGCACCGCAGGGCTGTAAGTTTATCTTTCTCCCTCGGCCGCCTCACTGGGTTGCGGAGGGAGATGTATATGAACGGTGATATCCTAATTGTGGCAGTGTTTACCGTCACATTGGTTAATTTTGCGCGCTACTTGTCTTCACTGCGCGCACTGGTTGTGATGTTACGCGACGCCAATCCATTGCTTTATCAGCAAATTTGTCGTGGAGATAACAACTTTTTCTCACTCTCACCCCAAGGCGATATTTCTCGTCAAAAGCGCCTGTACCAGTACATTCGTAGCCAAGAGTACTTGCACCATCATGACGAGCTGTTTGTGGGTAAGTGCAACAAAGTTCGTCACCTGTTTATGCTCAATGTGGCATTGTCCGGTGCCTTGCTCGCGACCTTTTTTCTTGTCGCTTTTGCGGGCTGGTAAGCGAACGCTCTCATATCCAACAAAATGCTGACTCAGGTCAGCATTTTTTTTGTTAGGCTGACAACATTCTGAGAAAAACCGTCTGTTGAGGAAAGCATGCAAAGCCTAATTGACTGGTGGCAGACCCTACATCAAGCCGCCGCGTGGGAATGGATTTCCGATGTGGTCACTTTAACTGGTTTTAGTGCTATCGCGTGGGCGATTTGGCATGTACTGGTGGGGCGACTTAAAGCGCTGGCGGAAAAGACCATTACCCGCTGGGACGATATTATTTGGCCGGCTATCGATACACCGCTAAGTACGCTGATTTGGCTATGGCCTGCCTCGCACTCCATTGAAATTATCATTGATAATACCGCTGGCGATGTCTCGCTCAGTTGGCTCACCTTGGTGCAAGACTTGGTGGTGGTGTGGGTGGTCATTTGGATTTTGCTACGCTTGGTCAACAGTGGTGAAGAAGTCATGATTGAAACCGGCAATCGTGATCACACCACCATCAACACCATGGGTAATGTGCTGCGTGCGCTGTTTGTGTGCGTGGGGATTATTTCCCTGCTGCAAAGCCTCGGGGTCAGTGTTTCCGGCCTACTGACCGTTGGTGGGGTCGGGGGTTTAATTGTTGGTTTTGCCGCCAAGGACTTGTTGTCGAACTTTTTTGGTGGGGTGATGATTTACTTTGATCGCCCATTTAAAGTGGGCGACTGGGTACGCTCCCCCGATCGCAACATTGAGGGCACGGTGGAAAAAATTGGTATTCGCATGACGGTGGTACGCACCTTTGATTTGCGCCCTTTATACGTGCCCAACTCGGTATTCAGTAACGTAGTGGTGGAAAACCCCTCGCGGATGCTGAATCGCCGCATTTATGAAACCATCGGACTGCGCTATCAAGACGCCGATAAAATCAGCGCGGTGATTGATGATGTCTATGCCATGCTTGAAGCCCACCCAGACATCGAGACCCGACAAACCTTGATTGTGAACTTCAACAGCTTTGGGCCACACTCGCTCGATTTCTTTATTTACACCTTCACCAAAACGGTGAACTGGCAACGTTATCACCGCGTGAAGCAAGATGTGTTGCTGCAAGTGATTGGTATTATTCATCGGCACGGTGCGGATATTGCTTTCCCAACCCGAACGCTGCATATGGATCCAAGCATGATAGCTCAGGGCGCCGATGCCATGGTGCCACCGCCTGAAGCGCAGGCACGTTAAATCGCGCTTGCCGCTCACGTGCGGGCTGCTACAATGCCGCTCCCACAGGGTGAGCAGAGAATAAACAGGTAAGCGTGTGACTGAGTATGATGTAATTGTGATTGGCGCCGGTGCGGCAGGATTGATGTGTGCGGCACAAGCTGGCCAACGTGGCCGCCGGGTTTTGGTGGTGGACCATGCCAAAAAACCGGGCCGCAAAATCCTGATCTCGGGCGGCGGGCGCTGCAATTTCACCAACTATGACGTCACCGCCAATAACTTCTTGTGTGAGAATCCGCACTTCGTCAAATCCGCATTGGCGCAATACACCCAATGGGACTTTATTGGATTGGTGGCCACCCATGGTGTGGCCTATCACGAGCGTGACCACGGCCAGCTATTTTGTGATGACAGCGCTAAAGATATCGTTAACCTGCTCTTGGCCGAATGCGACCAAGCCACCATCAGTCAACGCTATCGCTGTGAGGTGCATGATATCGAGCAAGAAGAAGCCGGCTTTCGCCTTAAACTCAATGGCGAGCCGGTACGCTGCCAGTCGTTAGTGGTCGCCACGGGCGGCCTTTCGATGCCCAAGCTTGGCGCTACCCCCTTTGGTTATCAGCTTGCCGAGCAATTTGGCCTAAAAGTGCTGCCCACTCGCGCCGCCTTGGTGCCGTATACCTTGCACCAAGAAGACAAAACGCGCTTTGCCGATATTTCCGGGGTGTCGGTGCCATGTTCGATCACCACTGAGTCTGGGGTGTGCTTTACCGAGAATCTGCTCTTTACCCACCGTGGCTTATCGGGACCGGCGGTATTGCAAACCTCCTCGTTTTGGCAGCCGGGCGAAGCGGTCACCATCGATTTACTCCCTAGTGAGTCGCTAAAAGACGTGCTGGTGGCGATGCGTGATAAGCACCCCAACCAAACCTTAAAAACCTCACTGTCTCGCCTATTCCCCAAACGCTTGGTCGAGGTCTTGATTGCGCGCGATAGCTTGCCGGATAAACCGCTCAAGCAGCTCGATGACAAGCAGCTTGATAGGCTTCATCACTACTTTCACCAGTGGTCAATTGCCCCAAACGGCACTGAAGGTTACCGCACCGCAGAAGTGACGCTTGGTGGGGTAGATACCCACGCAATTTCCTCGAAAACCCTTGAAGCACGAGATATTCCCGGCCTGTATTTTATCGGTGAAGTGCTTGATGTCACCGGCTGGCTCGGCGGCTATAACTTCCAATGGGCCTGGAGCTCCGGCTGGGTAGCCGGGCAGTATGTATAAAAAACGTGATTAAATGCACGTTATCTTACTGAATCTATTACTTAATCGCTAATCACGTAGAGAATCTGCTGCGGGGTGGACAAAGGATAGTACCTCCCCCGTTTTTCCTTTAGCAGAACCAAGGAGTGGTTGAGTGATTTCTTTTCTAAGCGTGAGAGAGATATGCCGTGGTATATCGAATAAAAACACGCTCTATACGTTTCTATTTGTGCTGCTTCATCAGTCTTCGATTGCTTTTTCTATTTTCGCCTCTGTGATGGTTTCAGGCTATATTCTTGAAATTAATCAATATTATGAGGCATTGAAGCTCTGGGTGTTCCTCTATATTGTCGCGATGATCCTTCCCCATATAATCGGCTACTTTTCTGATGTGTATAAAGAAAAGTGGTTGAGTGAATCACTGAGTCGATTTTGGCAATCCGCGACTACACGCTATCAATCTTGCACTGATAGTCGCACAGTCGACCATACGCTGGGCGTGTACGTTTCTCAGGGAAAGAGTGCGATTTCTGACTTTATTGGCTATGCCTTTTGGGGGATGTCGTCTGGGCTCAACTTCTTCCTGAGTCTGCTAATGATCACCGCTTTTATTGATTGGCGTTTTTTTGTCAGCGTTATGATCAGTGTGCTGCTTATCTTGGGGTTCAATAAAACCATTTCCTCGCACCTAGAAAAGAACGCTGTTACCACCCATAAAGCGGGTTCATCACTGACGTCAACGTTATCGACTATCCATGACAATGTACATTTTGGTTCGTCGGTGAATGCATTGGCTTATCAAACGCGGTTCGAGGAAGGGAAAGCGAAATACTTAGGGCTGAGAATCAAAGAGGCTGTGTTTAGGTATAAGGCATTGTTGGTCTCTTCCTTGCTAGCGCTTGCGCCAACTTCCTGTGTATTACTGTTCATTTTTACGTCTAGCAGTGTCCCGATGGAGGTAAAAGTGGCGTCGATTGTTAACCTCACACGCATTTATCATCTTTTAAATTCTGCGTCGGATATTGTTAGCTTATTAATCTCTTTTCCGTCTATTAAAGGCCAGTTGTCGGTGATGACGTGTTTTTCGAAACGCAAGTCGCTTTACCAACCACAATGGAATATCGCGATCCTTAAAGATAACGAGAGCGTTGATACTGTGAACCTTACTCAAGCGCAGGAGGGCCGTTTTCGCGTTGTTGGAGAAAACGGATCTGGGAAAACTTCTTTCTTAAGGCACCTCTGTGCCAAAAATGATTATCTCTACTTCAACCCGTCTAAGCGCTTACTGTGGCCTTGGGATGATTCAGCAATACTGTCTGATGGTATGTATTCCGCCAAGAGTATTCAGTGGTTACTGGAAAATAGCTCGGGTCACTTGATTCTGGATGAATGGGATGCGTTTCTCGACTTAGAGAATACGAAAAAGATAGGTGCGCTGATTGATTCATATGCAGATAGCCGAGTTATTATTGAGGTCCGCCAATAGGCCGCGTTTCTGTCGGTCTTGCGATGAGTACCCAATCCTCAGATGCTTGCTTTTGTGTTGTTTGCAACAAACTGCATATCATAAGCGATGGTTGGTTTATGTGATCTTTATTCTAAATATTCTCTAGTTGACTGTTTTTTGTCTAAAAAATGGCAATCTTTGTTGCGCGCTGTTACATTAGCGCGCGCTTGCCATGTCGGATAAAAATTATCCGGCGCTGTGAACCCGCGACGCGCAGGATGGGCTCGCGGTACCCTAGGGACGGGGTGACGGCTGTTCACTATTGCTACCTCGGTTATCGGGGAGTTTGGAATTAACCTGTCGTTGCTTTGAGAGCCGTTCCCATGCAGTTATCACTAAAACAAAAATTAATTGGGGCATGCTTATCTGCTGTATTGCTGATGGCCGCCTTTCTCACCTGGCTTGCTGTAAGCCAAATTCAAGCCCAAACCCAGTCGAGCATCTATAGCCGCGTCAGTGGTATCGCCGATGCGGCGACCGAGTCGATCAGCGGTTGGGTGCAAATCCGTGCTGATATCACCAGTGCCTTTACCGATTACACCAGCAGTAGCCATCGTGTGAGCTATTTACAGCAAGCGCGTGAGGCCGGTGGGTTTGACGATATCTATTATGGTACGCCTCAAGGCGCCATGTATCGCTCGCGCCCAGAACGCAACCGCGATGATTATGACCCTCGCGTCCGTCCGTGGTACAAGCAAGCCGTGAGTGCAGGTAGCCCGATTATTACCACTGCTTACAGTGATGCGATTACCGGTGCGATGTTGGTGACTTTGGCCGAGCCAGTACGTCGCAATGGCGAATTGATGGGTGTGGTGGGCGCAGATGTGTTGATTGACCAGCTGATCCGTGACGTGACCCAACTAAAAGTGGGCAAAAATGCGAACGCGATGCTGTTAGGCGCCGATGGCACTTTTCTCGCCCACAAAGACAAAGCGCGCTTGCTAAAACCGTATCGTAGCCTGTCTCCTGAGCTGAATGAAAACCGCGTGCGTCAGGCGTTGGCACAGCAATCGCTGGTGGAACTGCCTGTCGATGGGGTTGATAAACTGTTTTATTTTGCCTCGGTTCCTAACACTGATTGGGTACTGGCCATTGAGCTGGATAAGCGCACCGAATACGCCAGCCAGCGTGATACCTTGTTCGACCTAATGCTAACCGCGGTGGTGATCACTTTGTTGGTGGCCGGTGCCGTGACGTGGTTGATGCACGTGTTGTTCCGTGACTTGCTCAATGTGTCCGCTGCGCTAGAAGAAATTGCCTCCGGTGAAGGGGACTTAACCCAGCGCCTTGAGCCACACAGCAATGATGAAATTGGCAAACTCGCCAACAACTTCAACCGCTTTGTCGGCAACATGCACACCATGGTGTCGCATTTGCGCCAGTTGTCTGGCTCGCTCAAACAACAAGCCGAGCTGACCGCGGCACAAGCCGAAGAGCGCTCTACCCGTATTGGTCATCAGCAAGATGAAATCAATATGGTGGCGACCGCTATCCATGAAATGGCCTCGGCGACCCAAGATATTGCCGGCAATGCCGATAATACCGCGCGCACCGCCCAAGAGACCGAAAGTGTCGCCAACGATGGCGGCCAGCAAGTGGAGCAAAGTAAGCACTCGATCACCGAGCTTGCCCGTGAAGTGGAAGCGGCGACCGGTGTGATTGGTGAGCTCGACCAGCATGCGCATAGCATTACTAGCATCTTGTCGACCATTCAAGAAGTGGCCGAGCAAACCAATCTGCTGGCGTTGAATGCCGCGATTGAAGCAGCACGCGCCGGTGAGCATGGCCGTGGCTTTGCGGTAGTGGCCGATGAGGTTCGGATTCTAAGCCAGCGCACTCATGCTTCAACCACCGAGATTCAGCAGATGATTGATACCTTGCAGCAGGCAACCGGTCGCGCGGTGACCATGATGCAAGACAGCCAGCAGCGTGCTCATGCCAGTGTCGAAGATGCTAGCGCGGCGAACGAAAGCTTGAGCCAGATTGTCGCGGCGGTGAGCCAAATTAGCGATATGGCCACCCAAATTGCCTCGGCAGCGGAAGAGCAATCGAGCGTCACCGCGGAGATCACCCGTAACTCAGAGGGCATTCGCGATGTGTCCAATGAGCTATCGACCGAAGCGGATGAAGCCGCGCGTCAAGCCGCGACGTTATCCGAGCTTTCTCATAGCCTCGAGCAAGAGATCAGCCGCTTTAAGCTGTAGCCCATAAACGACGTAAACGCCGAGCATGGCAGCGCGCTGTGCTCGGCGTTTTTTTGTTCACGCGTTTGGCGTCAGCACCTTGGGGGCGGGGAGCGGTGTAGTGTGATGGTGGCGATCGGCCTCGTAGCTCTCCATAAAGTGGACAAGAAAATGGTCCAGCTGCGTGGCGGCGTTCACGTCGCCTTGGCTTCGTAGTAATGCACTCACCGCTTCACTGGTACACAGGTGTCCCGGTGGCTGGTTGCGCCTAAGCGTATATTGCGAGGCGGCAGTCGACGGCAAACTGACCCGCGGCAGACGGTTGAGCCACGGGCTTTTATTGAGCATTTTTCGCGCCTGCTGCCAGGTTGCATCCAGCACCACAAACTGTAACGGCGCGCGAGGCGCATTGGTGGCGGCTAACGTCTCCGCGCAAGAGACTAACCTATTCTCGCAAGAGACAGACCGAACCGCGTCAGCGAATAGTCTATCGGCGGGGACGGCATCATCACTGGGAAACAACAACCAAGGTGACACATCACCGCGCGCCCAGCTGTCGAGCAAGGCTTGCGGTGGTTGTTTGCGTTGCCAAATCTCTATCTGAGTGTGGGGTAGCGCCGCTTTAACCAGTTTGCCGGTGTTGGATTGGCGCGCCGCTTCGTTTTCGTGCATCACCAGCACGCATTGCAATTGGCTTTCTAGCGGCCAATAGCAGTGACAGATACAGTGATAGGTAAAACCGCACTGGCGGCAGGGCGAACGGGCCATCAGACTCTCCTCAAGGTGTCAGGTTGCTATTGTGCGCAAGTCCGACAAGGAATGCGAGCCCGCGTGGCACGGGCACGCGCGTCTGCGTTATTCTTCTCCCAATACCACGCCTTGCTGGGTGGCATAGATGCCATCGGCAAATAATGCGGTGTCTGAGCCATCCGGTTTGGGCGCGCGAGGCGCGGTGCTCGGGTTGAGTGGATAACGCTGCCCATCAAATCGCATCACATGGTGGCCGGCAGGCGCACCGCCACCACCGACCGGCACGACCAAATCATGCCAACCCTGGCTTTGGCTGCGAGCTAATAAAAGGGGCACATGCACCAGTGTCATGCGGCTATTAAACTGCCAGCCTTGCGCGTCGCCTTTAAACACCAATAAGGTGCAGCCGCCACTGCCACAGCTGTCAGTTAAGACCAATAGCTCAGGTTGCCCGTCTTGATTGAGGTCGTGGGTAAGCCAGCGATAAGTGAGTGGGCCGGCTTGACCGTTATCGCGAAGGTAGTCTCTGAGTGCTTGTTCAACGCGTGGGTTTTTCTCGGCACTGCCTTTAACGCCGGTTTGGTTCGATACGTTCACGGCATCCCCGACTTTGAGCCTTAGCGTTAACCCGTCATGACCCAGTGAATAGGTGTTGCCATTAAAGGTTTCCTCGGAGGCGGTGAGGGTAAACCCGTTACGTGTATATATGCGCTCAGACACTACCATTTGCTCACCACTGCGGGTAGTGAGCACTTGGACTTGATTCTCCCCGACCGGCTGCCAAACCCCGGTTTCTTTAGTCACCGTTTCCCCTTGCGGGTGGTAGGTGGTGATGGCGCTATGATCAGGCAGTAAGGTAAGCTGTGTGGTTAAAACCGGCTGACCGGGACTTTGACTTTGCCCTTGATATTCGCCCGCCCAATGCTGCGAGTGATCATACGAGGGCATCAGAGCACAGCCTTGGTAGGTGCGTTGGGACGTTTTCAGGGTCGCGCGCCAACCGTACAAGGTGGTATCACTTTGCTGGCAGCCAGTTGCGGTTAGCGTTAATGCGGCATTGCGCGCACGGAAATGGGCGGTGCTGTCATCCATCTGCTTTCCTGTCAGCGGTACCTCTTGGCTATCCCCGTCGCTTTCCCACGCCATATTATGTTCGCCAACGGCGGCGGACCACATGCGTGGTGATTGTCCGTCCGCCAAGACGGCGTGGCGGGGTTGCGCGCAGCTATTGAGTTCGGTAGTGACTAGATTGATACGCGTCATGGTGACTGACGCAGGGTAGTCCGCGCTAAAACCACGGCTTTCCACTGGGGTAAAGAAGCCTTCAAATTCACCATACACAGGCCCACCCAGTTGATCGAGTGCCGTACGTTGCTCATGGCTTAAGTTCAGCCAGTATTGCTTTTGACTGCCACAGGGTGTGAAGCTGGCCGTTTCAGGGCTGACAGAGACCATACCACTGAGCATAAACGGGGTCGGTGTATGGCTGAGCCCCGAGTCTAGCGTGTCACTGCGATGCCCCAGTTCAATAGGGCCTTTCGATGAGGTACAGCCGACTAACGTGAGTAGGCTAGCGGTGGCGATCACCAGTAAGCGATGGGGACGTTGCACACGACACTCCTTGTGAATAATGGGCTCGTGCCAGACTTGCACCGACACACACTGACGGGCAAGATTGCCGACAACTGTATCGAGTGAGAGTGAGCCAACATGGGTTATTGGTTATTTAAAACAGAGCCAGATACGTTTTCGATAGACACCTTAAAGCAGCAAAAGGTTTCATGCTGGGAAGGGGTGCGCAATTATCAAGCGCGTAATATGTTGCGTGATGAGGTTAAGGTAGGCGATCAGGTGTTGATTTACCATTCCTCTTGTAAGCATGTCGGGGTGGCTGGTGTGGCGACCGTGACTCGCGAGTGTTATCCCGACCATACCCAATTTGAGCCAGACAGTGGCTACTTTGACCCTAAAGCCACGCTAGAAGCCCCGCGTTGGTTTATGGTGGATGTGGCGTATCAGCGTCATTTACCGTTGATTACGCTGGCGCAGATGAAGCAAAACCCTGCGCTGGCTGAGATGCCGTTGGTGAAAAAAGGTAACCGGCTGAGTGTGATGCCGGTTACCGCAGCGCAATGGCAGGCCATTCTGACGATGGCGGGGGAGTCGTGCATCGTCAGGTGACATCCTTGGCTCACAGTGTGAGCTAACCGCTTAGGATTGTGGTGCGAGCAGGTGCGCGTTTAGGTAGCGCGCGACTGCCTCATCGGCGTGGCTGCCAATAATCGCGTTGTCCGACAAGGTGGCTTTGACGCGTGCTTGTGCGGTAGCCATCACCAAGCCGCGACCGGCGGCGCGCAGCATCTCGACATCGTTCATGCCATCGCCAAACGCGATACAGTCGGCCAGATTGAGCTGATGACGACGCGCGACTTCCTCGAGTGCGGCTCCTTTGGACACCCCATTGCCCATCACTTCCAAGCAGAAGGGAGTCGAGAAAGCGATACTGATGCTATCGCCGTATTGCGACAAAAACTGATGCTCATATTTGAGTAA
This sequence comes from Salinivibrio sp. YCSC6, assembly GCF_004916735.1. Classification (NCBI taxonomy): domain Bacteria; kingdom Pseudomonadati; phylum Pseudomonadota; class Gammaproteobacteria; order Vibrionales; family Vibrionaceae; genus Salinivibrio; species Salinivibrio sp. YCSC6. The sequence goes on along the minus strand of NZ_CP039516.1, from coordinate 2,843,805 downwards.
GTGGTCGTGATCATGACGAATAAAGAAAATCTTCGCGATGTTATCGACCGGTGGATTCTCCACATCAAACTCTTTGGCGTTAAAGCCAGAGTCTTGGTGATAACGCGCGAGCTCTTCATCCATTTTGCTCAACAGCCAATCATTATCGCGATATAGGTGAATGGTGACGGTTGGGTCGTGCTTCACCTCGTTAATCAGGTTTGCGACGATCGCGGGATCAACGTTGTGCTGATACACCAGTTGGTCATTGCTGTCGTGTACACGGGCACCGTTAGAGGTGATCATGTAAGCAGGGATCCCCACGGTTTCACGAATGCTTGCCACATCAACATGATGACGTCCGGTGGCGAACACAAAGTGAATGCCTTGCTGGTGGAGTTGTTGCAGCACCTGCTTGGTATAGGGGGCGATACGGTGCTCGGGGGTTAGCAAGGTACCGTCCAAATCAGAAGCGACGAGTTTGTACATCATGTCCTCATTGGTTCAGGCGATCATAATCACAGTATGCTCTGAGTCTACTGCAACTTATTGGGGTTAAAAAGGGAACAGTATCACTGTCTTTTTTCCGCTTTTACTCGCCAACATAGCGCGAGAAAAAGGCATCAATCTCACGCAGTGCTGTGACTCTGTGATTATCCGTTTCGAATAAAATTTCATGCCGAGCACCGTCGAACGTTCGCCATTGGCTGGATTGACCGGCTTGTTTACGCACGGCGTGAAATTGTGACATCGCTGGATTAGAAACGATCAATTCTTCGCCCGCTTGGCAGATAAACGTCGGGGTGGTCAGCGAGGGAGCAAGGGCCAGACAGCGCGTCCCCGCGGCTAATCCTTCCGCTATCCAACGCGCGCTGGGCCCACCAATTTGCAGCTGTGGTTGGTTGATATAAAGCTGGCGAAACCACGCATAACGGGCACGAGAATGCGTGAGACGATTTTGCTCAAAGGGTACGTGGCGATAGCCGACTTGGCCGGGTCCAAAGCGTGGAGGATGTTGATAGCGCGCTAAGGAGCGACATAACCAAGGTGCGATACGTCCAAGCCAAGGGCTCACTTGCACACCAAACATGGGGGCCGTCAGCGCGATAGCCTGCACAGCCCCCGGATACTGGTGGGCGTATAAGGTGGCAATTGCCCCGCCCATTGAATGGCCGAGCATAAACCAATCATCATAATGACGGTGGGCGCGGACTTGTTGCATAAAGGTCGCCACATCCGCGACATAATCATCAAAGCGTTCGACATGGCCCAGATCGCGTGGTTTTAAGACCAAGCGTTGAGACAAGCCTTGGCCGCGGTGGTCAAAGCTGTAGACGTCATAGCCCATCTGAAAGAGATCGTAGAAGATCTCTTGGTATTTCATCACGCTTTCAATCCGGCCATTAATCACCACCACCGCTTTGGTGTGTTTTGGATGAGTAAAACTGCACCAATGCAGTCTCAGGCCGCCTTCGCCATGAAATGTGCCTTGTTCGCGCTGTTGCCAAAAGGGGGTAATGGCGTCTTTAAAGGCATCGGTAAATTGGGCTTCCCGCGCCATTGCGTCAGGGTCAAAGGCCGCCGGTTTATCGGCATGAGCTGGGGTTGTCATTGTCATTGCTTACCATCGCTGTGATAAAGCTACTATAACCGCCTTCGGGTGGGGATGAAAATGACGGGATAATGAAAAGAAAAAGGCAAGCATGACTGCATGCTTGCCGAAATCATCCTACTGGGGGAATTACTGATTGAAGTTGTAATACGTTTCTGCGCCGGGGCCGACAGGCAAACCTAGCACAAAGACCCAGACGTAGAACAAGATGCTCCATCCCACCATAAAGATCATCGAGTAGGGCAGCATGGTTGCAATCAAGGTGCCCATACCGAGGTTTTTCACATAACGGGAGGCGACCGCCAGAATCAGGCCAAAGTAGCTCATCATCGGCGTAATAATGTTGGTGACGGAGTCGCCAATCCGATACGCCGCCTGAATGGTTTCTGGGGCATACCCCACCAGCATCAACATAGGCACAAAAATCGGTGCGGTGATAGCCCATTGCGCGGACGCTGAGCCGAGCGAGAGGTTAATCAGGCCACACATCAAGATGAAGGCAAAGAATAATGCTGGCCCGGTTAAACCGATGGTCTGTAAAAAGTCAGCGCCGCCGACCGCAATCACTTGGCCAAAGTTGGTCCATTTAAAGAAGGCGACAAATTGGGCGGCGAAAAACACCAATACGATATACATGCCCATGGCGCTCATCGACTTAGACATTGAATCAATTACGTCGCGATCGTTATTGATGGTGCCGACGGTGCGACCAAACACGATACCTGGGACGGCAAAGAACACCATAATAAAGGCGACAATGCCTTTCAAAAACGGCGACCCTGCCACTTCACCGGTTTCTGGATGACGAAGTGGTCCCCACTCTGGGACGATGGTCAGCGCCAAGATACCACTGACAATCAACATCGAAATGCCGGCATTACGAAGACCGCGCTTCTCGTCCTCACTCAGTTTGCTGGCAGAGGCAGCGGTGACATCTTCCGAGGCTTGGTTGTGGTCATATGCCCCTAACTTGGGCTCGACAATTTTATCGGTGATCCACGCGCCGACAAAGGCGATAAAGAAGGTGGAGACAAACATGAAGTACCAGTTCATCTCTGGGCCGACACTGTAGTCTGGGTCAATCATTTGTGCTGCCGACTCGGTGATCCCAGACAGCAAAGGGTCGACCGTGCCTAACAATAAATTCGCCGAGTAACCGCCGGATACGCCTGCAAACGCGGCGGCAAGGCCAGCCAATGGATGACGACCTAATGAGTGGAAGATCATCGCCGCAAGTGGGATCAGAACGACATAACCCAACTCTGAAGCAGTATTCGATACGATACCGGCAAACACGATGGTAAAGGTCACGGTACGGCGCGATGCCCCCATTACCAGCCCGCGCATCGAGGCTGACAATAGTCCCGAATGCTCTGCGACCGATACACCCAGCATGGCGACCAGCACGGTGCCGAGTGGGGCAAAGCCAGTAAAGTTTTTCACCAAGTTGGTGACTATCATTTGCAAGCCTTCGGCGTTTAGTAGGCTTTGCACATAAATCATGCCATCAGCGGCACGTCCTTTCGCGCCCTCAGGGCGAGGGTCGGCGACGGCAAGATCAAAGTAACCGGCAATACCGGACGCGAGTAGAATCGCGACACAGAAGATTGCGAACAGTGTCACTGGGTGAGGAAGCAAGTTGCCGAGCCATTCGACGGTATCGAGAAAGCGCGTAAACAGCGTGCGCTTGTGCGGCCCACCTTGTTGCTCAGTGGTACTTGAGTGCATGTCATCGTCTCCTTGGTTGAACTGCATTTTCCCGTCTCTGGGAAAAGGAGGCCGGATGTTAATTGTTTTTTTAACTATATTGCAAGATTAAACACTAATTTTTAACTCAATAACCCGATCCGCGTACTGGTTTTATGGATAAAAACTGACATATTTGACTGTATCTTTGCGCATTTGTCGGTTATCTCACCGTAAGTTCGCGTAATATGTTGGGAGCGTCTGACAGCCTAAAGCGTAAAAAGGTGTTAACAAATGCAGGATGATTCTTCCCAAGGGCATATCGACTATCTCGATGGATTACGTGTGCTCGCCGCCCTGTTTGTGGTGGCTATTCATGTATTGGGCCCCTATCGTATGGAGCTGGGTCAAATTCCAGACAGTGATTGGCTGGTGGCGGTAGGACTCAATACCGCCAGCCGCTGGGCAGTACCGGTGTTTATCATGATCTCGGGCTTGCTGCTGTTGTCGGCGAGTAAACCCTTTAACTGGTCACACTTTTTGCGTCGGCGGGTGATGAAAGTTGTGGTGCCTTTTGTGGTGTGGTCTGGCGTGTTTGCGGTGATTGCGGGGCTTTCAGCGCAAGGCTTTTCACTGGCGACCACGCTCTCGACTCTACAAGAGGCGCCATGGCATGAAACCTATTACCACTTGGGCTTTTTCTATTACTACATTCCCTTGCTGCTTTGGGTGCCGGTGTTACGGCCGGTATTAGCCCGTTTGCCATCTGTCGCCGTCGCACTGGTCGGCTTACTGTGGATTGGCGTGACGGCTTGGTATTTAGCCGGAGGACAAGGCTGGTGGCGCAACGACTTCATCTTGTATGGTGGCTATTTATGGCTAGGTTTTTGGTTGCACCAGTACCCGCGTGCTCGGGTGTTGTGGTGGGGCTTGGGCGTGGCGGCACTGGGTGCAACCATGTATCAGGTTTTAGCGACCAGCCTTGCCCATCAACGCTATATCACCCAAGGTTGGCTGTCATACACCACGGTGAATACCGTTTTAATCAGCGCCGCAGTGTTTCTGGCTGTGCGTGCGTTGATGGCGGGGCGGGCAAGCCCGGCATGGCTCGCGAAACTGAGTCGTTATAGCTTGGGCATTTACCTTCTCCATCCGCTATTTTTGTGGCCAATACGTGCTTATTGGCCCACGTTATCGCCAGCGTGGTGGTGGATCCCAGTGCTCACTTTGTATGCCTTCAGTGGCGCCGCCTTAGTCACGGCGTGGCTGCAGCGCCACCGAGGCACTGCTTGGCTGGTTCCTTGATGGGCGGCCAAGCGGTCAGACGTGTAGGGTTAATCTGTTGGTCAAGATCGCAATCGTGATAGACCCGCCATCCAATCGACACAAAAACCGCCATACTGTATAAACTGGTGAGTGACCAGCGAAGGGAGAAACCATGGATGAAGTAGCAGTGGTGATCAAACACAGTCGGCGTTTAGAAAGCCTGCTGCGTCAGCATTACCACGCGGATGGAAAAGGCTTGCATCAGCTTATCGATAGCTGCCAAAAACGTTTGCCCAATGATGTGATCGGCAAGCTGCGTTTTGTGGCGACGATCCGCAACAAAGTGGTACATGAAGAAGGCTTTGAAGTGGACGACTTACGCCAATTCGTGTCCGTGTGCAAAGCGTGTGAAGCGGAGCTGGTCCCGCGCAGTCATCGTTTGATTTGGCGGCTGGCAGCCGGTCTTATTTTTCTCTTTACCGCCGGCGCGCTTTGGTTTTATGCACAAGTATGGCCTCAGTGGAGTGGCTAACACCAAAGGCGAATGGCGTTGCCTTCTCTTACCATCATTTTTTCTAACTGGATCTTGTTCTCACCAAGGGTAGCTGGACATCTGCCCAACGCGGCATAGACTTGGCGTCCTTGTCGTGAAAGGAATGATAATCATGTGGAGCTGGTTCGCTGTCTGTTGTTCTGGACTGCTACATATCTCCGCAGCCTACCGTGGTCCTCGCTGGCAGTTTTATCTGTTTAAGCCGCTCACTATAGTGCTGCTGGTACTGATTGGCAGTACCCAGATTACCGAGTCGACTTACGCTCAGCTCGTGCTCTCGGCACTGCTGCTTTCGCTGGTCGGTGACATCTTCTTAATGCTGCCCAAAGATCGGTTTGTGCAGGGGCTCACCAGCTTTTTGTTTGCCCATATCGTCTATACCGTCGCGTTCTGGTATCAGTTTGATGGCCATATTGTGTGGTGGTTGCCGTCCTTGCTATCCGGGCTCGGGATCATTGTCTTTTTGTTATTGCTGCCCAGCCTCGGTAAGTTAGCGTTGCCAGTGGCTGTTTATATTGCCGTGATCGTACAAATGGCTTGGGCGGCCGGCGAGTATTGGCTCAATACCCACTCGACGCCCGCAGCATTGGCATTTGGCGGGGCCATTTTGTTTATGATCTCAGATACGGTGTTGGCGTTCTCACGCTTTAAAGGTGAATTTCGTGCTTCTCAGGCAGTGGTGATGACGACCTACTTTATGGCTCAAGCCCTGATCACCGCGTCAGTGATTTACGCATCGTGAGGCGACGGGGTGGAAAAGGTCTATCAAGCCAGTAATACACTTGAAGCACACAGCCTGAAGGGGTTGCTGGCGAGCCATAATATCCCGTGTTTGCTAAAAGGTGAGGCCTTAAGCGCTGCAGTCGGTGAGCTGCCGACCGACGTACAAGGTGTCACGCTTTGGGTGGCACCAGAGCATACCTATCAAGCGCGCGTGTTACTCCAAGAGTACGAAGCACAAAGTCAGACGCGCTGGGTGTGCGGTTATTGTGGTGAGGATAATGCGGGCAGTTTTGAGTTGTGCTGGCAATGCCAGCACAACCGTGATGACTAGCTCAGACCATATATTTTCGACGAATATCGAGCAGCGCGAAAATACCAAAAATCAAAATGGACCACTTCTCCCAACGCGTCATCGCAATTTTATCGCCAAACGCGCCTAAGAAGATCAGCATCTGCAGTCCATGCATCACCAATAAAAAGCCAGTCATAATATACAGCGCCATCGCGGCCACGCCCGGGAAGGGGTGAAACATATTGGCAATCAATACCAACCAGACAAAGGCGATGGCGGCTTTAGCCAGAATAATCAGTGCTTTCATGCATCCTCTCTAAAATACAGTCGATAATTGACTTGGCCCGCGGATTTATCTCGGTGCAACCGCCAATTCGCCGGTGCATCGTGTGTGCTGAGTTCATTCTCGGCTTCGACATAAATACAGGCATCGGGTGACAGCCAACCTTGCGATTCTAGCGCATTCAGGGTGTCTGCCAGTAATCCTTCTCGAAAGGGAGGATCAACAAAGACGATATCAAACGGTTCACCCTGATGGCCTGCGCGCAATTTGGCTAAGGCGTCGCCTTGTACCACATTCGCCTGTGCTGCCTGTAACTGGGTGAGGTTGGTGCTCAGCTGTTTGGCCGCTTGAGGATTCATTTCGCAAAATGTGACCCATGCAGCACCGCGTGAGAGAGCTTCAAACCCCAACCCGCCGCTACCGGCAAAAACATCCAAGCAGCGGGCACCAGGCAGATAGGGGGCTAACCAGTTAAACACCGTTTCTTTGACTCTGTCTGTGGTGGGGCGCAGGCCTTGCGCATCCTGTACTGCCAACTTACGGCCACGCCAGCGGCCAGCAATAATTCTCACAGTACCTGCCGCACGTGATGGCGAAGCAGATGAAGGTTTCCGGGAGGCGCGTTTAACCATAGATTTTTTGACCGTAAAGAAGGTGATAGACTATGCCGATTCGGTAATGTGCCGCTGATTGTACCAAGCATGCTTTAGGATTTGCCAATGGCAGAAAAAAAGAAACGTGGATTAATGTCGTGGCTGGGTTTCGGCCGCAAAAAAGAACAGCCAGAACCAGAACAAGAATCGCATACTCAGCCGTCAGACGTGGCGGAAGACGCGGTGGAGTCAGCCACATCGGTTGATAGCCTCAATGAACAGGCTGCATCACAAAATGAACAAGAAAGCCTTGCGCCTGAGGTAGAAAGCGACACGCATACCGTGCCAGAGCCAGAGCCAGAGCCAGAGCCAGAGCCAGAGCCAGAGCCAGAGCCAGAGCCAGAGCCAGAGCCAGAGCCAGAGCCAGAGCCAGAGCCAGAGCCAGAGCCAGAGCCAGAGCCAGAGCCAGAGCCAGAGCCAGAGCCAGAGCCAGAGCCAGAGCCAGAGCCAGAGCCAGAGCCAGAGCCAGAGCCAGAGCCAGAGCCAGAGCCAGAGCCAGAGCCAGAGCCAGAGCCAGAGCCAGAGCCAGAGCCAGAGCCAGAGCCAGAGCCAGAGCCAGAGCCAGAGCCAGAGCCAGAGCCAGAGCCAGAGCCAGAGCCAGAGCCAGAGCCAGAGCCAGAGCCAGAGCCAGAGCCAGAGCCAGAGCCAGAGCCAGAGCCAGAGCCAGAGCCAGAGCCAGAGCCAGAGCCAGAGCCAGAGCCAGAGCCAGAGCCAGAGCCAGAGCCAGAGCCAGAGCCAGAGCCAGAGCCAGAGCCAGAGCCAGAGCCAGAGCCAGAGCCAGAGCCAGAGCCAGAGCCAGAGCCAGAGCCAGAGCCAGAGCCAGAGCCAGAGCCAGAGCCAGAGCCAGAGCCAGAGCCAGAGCCAGAGCCAGAGCCAGACTCACAATTTGCTGCGGTTCGCGAGCGGGAAAGACCGCAGCGCGAAGGCTTTTTTGCCCGCCTAAAACGTGGCTTACAAAAAACCAAGACCAACTTAGGGTCTGGGTTCTTTGGCCTATTTAGTGGCAAAAAGATCGATGATGAACTGTTCGAAGAGCTTGAAGAACAGTTGCTGATTGCCGATGTGGGCATGGAAGCAACCACCAAAATCATTGATAACCTGACCGATAAAGCTAGCCGTCGCGATCTGAAAGATGGGGAAGCCTTGTATGGCATTCTCAAACAAGAAATGGCGCAGATGCTGGAAAAAGTCGAACAGCCGCTGGTGATTAGCGATCAAAAGCCCTATGTGATCTTAATGGTTGGCGTGAACGGGGTGGGCAAAACCACCACCATCGGCAAGATGGCGCGTCAATTCCAAGACCAAGGCAAATCGGTGATGCTAGCTGCTGGTGACACCTTCCGAGCCGCCGCTGTCGAGCAACTTCAGGCTTGGGGCGAGCGTAATCACGTACCTGTGATTGCCCAGCACACCGGCGCTGACAGTGCCTCTGTGCTTTATGATGCGATTGAGGCGGCGAAAGCCCGTAATGTGGATGTGGTAATTGCCGACACCGCGGGACGCTTGCAAAACAAAGCCAACTTGATGGAAGAGCTACGTAAAATTGTGCGTGTAATGCAAAAACTGGATGTTGGCGCGCCGCATGAAGTGATGCTGACCCTTGATGCTGGCACCGGACAAAACGCGATCAGCCAAGCGAAACTGTTTAATGACATTGCGCCGCTAACCGGTATTACCCTCACAAAATTGGACGGGACCGCCAAAGGTGGCGTCATTTTTGCCGTGGCTGAACAATTTAATATTCCCATCCGCTATATTGGGGTAGGCGAAGGCATTGAGGATCTTCGCACCTTCAATGCCAATGACTTTATCGAGGCCTTATTTAGCCGGGAGGAGTAACCGTGATCCAGTTTCAGCAGGTCAGTAAAGCCTATCGAGGCGGCCGCCAAGCACTGCAAAAAGTGAATTTCGACTTGCCTAAGGGCGATATGGCGCTGCTTACCGGCCACTCTGGCGCGGGAAAGAGCACCTTGCTGAAGCTGATTTGTGCCATTGAGCGGCCCAGTGATGGGCAGATTTTTTTCAATGGTCATGATATTTCTCGGATCCCTCGTCAAGATGTTCCCTTTTTGCGCCGTCATTTAGGGATCATCTTTCAAGATCACAAGCTATTGATGGACGCGACTGTGTATGAAAACGTCGCGCTCCCTTTGCGTATTGAGCAACAGTCAGACAACGAGATCAAAAAGCGGGTTTCGGCGGCGCTGGATAAAGTCGGCTTACTGGATAAAGCGCGTTGTTATCCTATTCAGTTGTCAGGGGGTGAACAGCAACGTGTTGGAATTGCCCGTGCGGTGGTGAATCGTCCCCAAGTGCTGCTGGCCGATGAGCCAACCGGTAATTTGGATGCTGCATTATCGGCGCAAATCATGGAGCTCTTTCGCTTGTTCAACCAAGTGGGCGTTACCATTCTAATGGCCACCCATGATACGTCCTTGCTTGAACAATATCGCCATTTGCGTCGTTTTGAACTCAATCAAGGCAGCTTGGCGGAGGTACGTCATGGCTGAAGGCTTTGTACAAACCCAGCGCCGACACGCACGTGCGGCATGGCAAGATCTCTTTCAACGCCCTGTCGGGAATTTGCTCACCTTGACGGTACTGGCCGTGGCCCTGTCTTTGCCAGTCACTTTCTACTTACTGGCTAAAAACGTCTTGGCAGTGACCGACCAATGGCACAACCCAGCGGAGTTGAGTGTCTATCTTGATAAAGCGCAGACCGAGGCACAATCGCAAGCCCTTGCTAGCGATATTCGCGGTTGGTCTGATGTGGCCAGTGTGACCTATATTTCGCCCTCACAAGGGCTCGATACTTTGCGTGTCCAACGTGGCTTTGAGCAGGCCGTTAGCTTGCTCGACAACAACCCACTTCCGGCGGTGTTAGTGGTCGTGCCGCGCGTCGATGTGTCTGCCTCTGACAGCGGAACACAGGTTGCGCTCAGCCAAGTGGCGCAAGGGTTATCGGCGAAGCTCACTGCATTGGATGGTGTCGAAGAGGTACGTCTCGACAGCGATTGGCTAGCCAGACTGGAAGCGATCAAGCACATCGCTATCACCTTGGCTTGGTTGTTCTCGGGGCTGATGCTGGCAGCGGTGCTGCTAGTGGTCGGCAATACCCTGAGGTTACAGGTGCTCCATCATCAATCCCGTATTCAAGTGATGAAGATGGTGGGGGCAACCGACAGCTTTATTTTGCGTCCCTATCTCTACATGGGCGCTTGGTTAGGCGGATTGGCGGCGGTGTTGGCATGGGTGATTACCGCATTAAATACGTTTTTAATGGATGCGGCGGTTAGTCAATTGGCACAGCTTTATGACAATCGCTTTACGCTCACCGGACTTGGTTGGGATGAATCTTTGCTATTGTTGATGGTGTCCACCTTATTAGGGGTGTTGGCCGCGGTGTTGGCGACACGTCGTCATCTAAAAGAAATTGAACCTGTGTAGACTTATTGCGGTCATAGAGCACGAGACACACAACAGGGCTTGCAGTTTTACCCCGCTTGGGTATATTTTTGCATGCTTAATCAGCAATTCGGTCTTCGACGATTCGGAAACGAGGTTTGAATGACAAAAGAGATGTACGCACTGGCCCCCATCGCACAGGATAACTTAGACAGTTACCTGCAGGCGGTGAATAGCCACCCCATGCTCACTGCCGAAGAGGAGCATGCGTTGGCCGAGCGTCTCCATTACCATGGTGATCTTGAGGCAGCGAAATCGCTGATCCTCTCACACTTGCGTTTTGTTGTTCATATCGCCCGTGGATACACCGGATACGGCTTACCCATGGCAGATTTAGTGCAAGAGGGTAACATCGGCTTGATGAAAGCGGTCAAACGCTTTAACCCAGAAGTCGGCGTTCGCCTTGTCTCCTTTGCGGTGCACTGGATCAAAGCCGAAATTCACGAGTACGTGCTGCGTAACTGGCGTATCGTTAAAGTGGCAACCACCAAAGCACAGCGTAAGCTGTTCTTTAACCTTCGCAAAAACAAAAAGCGCTTGGGGTGGTTTAACAACGATGAAGTGAACATGGTGGCGGAGCAACTTGGTGTAGATGCTGCAGAAGTCCGCGAGATGGAAGCACGTCTCGCCGCGCAAGATGCGACCTTCGAAGCCCCAGCAAACGCCGATGATGAGCGTGATGGCGCCGCCATGGCTCCAGTCTACTATTTAGAAGACAAGAGCTCTGACGTTGCGGCCTCGCTAGAGGCGGAAAACTGGGAATCGCACGCGAACCGTCGTCTTGCCCATGCACTGGCTGCATTGGATGAACGAAGCCAACACATTGTTCGCGCACGTTGGTTGGATGATGACAAGGCCACGTTGCAAGACTTGGCGGATCATTACCAAGTGTCGGCTGAGCGGATTCGCCAGCTTGAAAAAAATGCGATGAAGAAATTGAAACACGCCATGGGTGACGCTCTATAGCGCTATCCATGCGAATAAACCGGCCTGCGGGCCGGTTTTTTTATATCTGTTGATCATCAGAGTTGGATAGTTTCACGAAACTTATTCACAGCTTATCCATGATCAGATCTATATCTAGTGGATCCTCTTCGACGATCTTCGCTTATCAACGCAATCCACACCTTTTTCCACAGATGATCAATAAATAACCATGACCTAACCTGTCTAACAAGCGAGGCGGCCTAAACTCAGGTACAATGCCGCTTATAACGAGCGGCGCGATAGCATCGTGCTACATAACTTTGGGAATAACTCTGTGAGTGGAGTGGAATTAGGTATGGATCAGTTTGCTCATATCTCTGTGACCGATGCGTGGGAAATGCTGCGTGATGATCAGCAAAATGCAGTATTAGTGGATATTCGCGATCCACAAACCTTTCAAGTGGCGCACTCTCAAGGTGCCTTTCACTTAACCAACGACACCTTGGTCGCCTTTATGGATCAGGTCGACTTTGATCAACCCGTACTGGTGATGTGCTACCACGGCATTAGCAGCCAAGGGGCGGCACAGTATTTAATTAACCAAGGGTTCGAGTCTGTCTACAGTGTCGATGGTGGCTTTGAGGCTTGGCATCGTCAGGCCCTGCCGACTGAGTCAGGACTGGAATAGGCGCAAGGAGCCTCTATGCAAAAAATGGCGGTACTGCCTAACGCTCGGCTGGCGCAGGCATTTGTCGATTATGCAGCAGCGCATAAGGTGGCGATTGAACTGGCTCCGGAAGCGGATGCCCAAGTGGCGTTATGGCTGGTCGATGACAGCCAAGCCGCCTGGGTTGAACAAGAACTGGCCCGTTTTGTGGCGGAGCCTATGCATAGCCGCTATCAAGCTGCGTCTTGGCAGGTAGCGGAAACCCGTCACGCTCGGTTTCATTATCCCTCCGCAGGGTTATGGCAAACGGTGAAAGACAAATCTGGACCAGTGACGATTACCGTGATGATCGCGTGTGCCGCCTTGTTTGCCATGATGATCTTGGGCGGGTTTGAGGTCGTCGTGCGCAGCTTGCTGTTTCCCGCTGACAGCGAGCAGCGCTGGCAATTGTGGCGGTTGTTTAGTCACGCCTTGCTTCATTTCTCGGCGTTACACATCGTCTTTAACTTGCTGTGGTGGTGGGTACTTGGGGGACGTATCGAGCAACGGGCTGGTGGCAGCAAGCTGATGCAGATTTTCCTCTTTGCCGCCCTTTTTTCCGGTCTGGGGCAATATTGGCTGGAAGGGCCTTATTTTGGCGGCTTATCCGGCGTGGTTTATGCGCTTTTAGGCTATTTATGGTGGTTAACGTGGCTCGCCCCCGAGCGCGGGTTAACCATTGAGAAACCGTATGTCGTGTTTATGTTGGCATGGTTAGTGATTGGGTTCTTCCAACCACTGGGTATGAATATCGCCAATATGGCGCACGTGTTTGGTTTAGGCGTCGGTTGCTTACTCGGCCTTTGGGATGCCAAACGCGCGGCCTAACATTGTCCGTCAAACAAACGCAAACGAAAAAGAGCAGATTACTGCTCTTTTTTTATTCGAACGCACATTTTTATTGTTCTAGATCGATAATTTATGTTCGGATTCACGGTTTTTGTTTTCATTTTGAGTAAATATTCCACCCGTTGAGCGTATTCGAATATTTCAATGCTCACTCTTTTGATTTGTAACCCTTTTACCTATCCATCGCGTACATCTTACTGAGGAACCCTCTCATGTTTGGAATCTTTCGTCCGGCACCTCACCGGCAAAGATTGCCAGAATCGCAAGTCGGCTCAACCTACACCCGACTGCGTTGGCAATTGTTTATTGGTATTTTCATCGGTTATGCCGGTTACTACCTAGTGCGTAAAAACTTCAGCTTGGCAATGCCATTTCTTATTGAAGAATATGGTTTTAGCCGAGGCGATCTTGGCTTTGCATTAGCTGCTGTCTCGATCGCTTACGGTCTGTCCAAGTTCCTCATGGGCAGCGTGTCTGACCGCTCTAACCCTCGCTACTTCTTAAGTGCTGGCCTATTAATGTCATCGTTGGTGATGTTCTGCTTTGGCTTTATGCCGTGGGCAACCAGCAGTATTACCATCATGTTTATCCTGCTGTTTATTAACGGTTGGGTGCAAGGCATGGGCTGGCCGGCTTGCGGGCGTACCATGGTGCACTGGTGGTCACGCCGCGAGCGTGGTGAGCTGGTATCTGTTTGGAACGTGGCGCATAACGTGGGGGGAGGCTTGATTGGTCCGCTATTCTTGCTTGGCCTGTGGCTGTTCAATGACGACTGGCGTGCCTCTTTCTATGTCCCGGCGTTTTTTGCAGCCTTGGTCGCGGTATTCATCTGGTTAACCCTACGCGATACCCCGCAATCATGTGGTTTGCCACCGATTGAAGAATACAAAAACGACTATCCAGAAAACTACGACGAAGAAGCCTTTGAGAAGGAAATGACCGCCAAAGATATCTTCGTGACGTATGTACTGAAAAACCGTCTTTTGTGGTACATCGCGATTGCTAACGCCTTTGTCTACTTGATTCGCTATGGCGTATTGGACTGGGCGCCTGTGTATCTGGATGAAGCCAAAGGCTTTACCGTCGATAAGTCCTCATGGGCTTACTTCCTCTACGAGTGGGCGGGGATTCCGGGCACACTGCTGTGTGGTTGGATGTCAGATAAGTTCTTCAAAGGGGCACGAGCGCCGGCGGGTGTGCTGTTCATGGTCTTAGTCACCTTGGCGGTATTAGTCTATTGGTTTAACCCTGCAGGCAATCCGGGCGTCGATATGGTCGCGCTGGTGGCGATTGGCTTCTTGATTTATGGTCCTGTGATGCTGATCGGCTTATATGCGCTTGAGCTTGCACCGAAAAAAGCGGCCGGTACGGCGGCAGGTTTAACCGGACTATTCGGTTACCTCGGTGGTGCTGTGGTGGCCAATATTGCATTGGGTTATACCGTGGATCACTTTGGTTGGGACGGTGGCTTTATGCTCCTTACCGGTGGCTGTATCTTGGCGATTTTCTTCCTATGCTTAGCATGGGTAGGTGAGAGCCGAGTGCGTCGTGAGTCACCGGCACATGCTGCCTAAACAATCAGTCTTGGCATTGCCCATAGGCAATGAGTAAACTAGAAAGCCCCCGTGACCGCGGGGGCTTTTTGTAAGGGGAGATGCAGTGAAGCAAAACAAACGTCATCAGCAAATCATTGATCTGGTTAAGTCACAAGGATACGTGAGCACGGAAGACTTGGTTGAGCGCTTCAATGTCAGCCCGCAGACGATTCGACGCGATCTCAATGAATTGGCCGCAGAGAACCACATTCGCCGCCATCACGGTGGGGCGACCGTACCGTCGAGTTCGGAAAACACCGCGTATGCAACGCGTAAGGTCTTACAGCAGCACGAAAAAGACACCATTGCTCAAGCTTTGGTGAAGCACATTCCGGATGGCGCAACCTTGTTTATTGATATCGGCACCACACCGGAGGCGGTCGCGCGCGCGTTACTCAATCACCATAACTTACGGGTGGTGACCAATAACTTAAATGCCGCTGCTATCTTAATGCCCAAGCAGGATTTCACCCTGATTATTGCAGGGGGCGAAGTGCGCAACCGTGACGGGGGTATTGTGGGTGAAGCTACCCTCGATTTTATCTCCCAGTTCCGCCTCGACTTCGGCATTTTGGGGATCAGTGGCATTGATGATGATGGGTCGCTGCTCGATTTTGACTACCACGAGGTACGTGTCAAAAAAGCGATTCTAGATAACAGCCGCTGTGTGATGCTGGCTGCCGACCATACCAAGTTTGGTCGTAATGCCATGGTGAATCTTGGCAACATTACCCAACTCGATATGGTCTTTACCGATGCCGAGCCACCGAGCAATGTGCGCGATATGTTGTTAGCGCAAGGTGGCCACCTTGAAGTGGTGCCCAGTGATGCTGAGCAAGATGCGTTATCCGCGTAGCGGATAACGATCGCTTATTGGTATAGGTACTTGGTAAACAAGAGATCGGCGAGAATGCGTCGATTGGTTTCTGCTAATAAGAGCTCATTGACGCGCTCTAGGCAGGCTTTACGGATTGCTTCTCGACCGGATAGCGATTTTATCTTGGTGACGGTTTGCTGACTCAAGGTCTCGATGATGGCATCACGGATCAGCGGCGCATGGTATTCCAGCTCACGCACCAGTTTCGGGTCATCGACCATCAGCTCCACTTTGACATTGATAAAGCCGAGCCGGCTCCCCTCAGTGACATAGTTGGTGGTGATCTCTGGCTCTAGGGAAAAGTAGCTGTATTTGGGCGCTTGTCCATCACCCTCTGCTTCAGCGAACACGGCCGAGCTGGTCAGTAATAATAGGCCGACCAAGGCCATCCATAAGGTTTGAATCTTTCTCATATCCACCCAGCAATTCAGTTGCTCATATGATAGGGTTAGGCCGCCCTGCATTCTCCAATCGGGACTGGCTTGCTACAATTGCCAGCCGAGTATAGCAATATTGTAAGCCACCGAGGGGATGAAGCGGGCGAATTTTGCGCGATGTGGCACAGGAAACAATGTCGGATTTAAATCAAACCTATTTGGCGGCGCTGAAACAAGCGCGCTGGGAACGACCAGATATCGCCGCGTTAAAACGCTCTCAACATGGGAGTTGGTTACTCGAATCGCATTCGATGACGGCTCGACTCAAGCGCCACTGTCAGCGCTTTGATGTGGATGTGGTCAACGTATATCAACTGACGCCGGATAAACTGACCACGGATGAAGTGGCATTAATCGGTCACGAGGCGTGCGTGGTGCGTGAAGTGATCTTAAAGGGAGACGGCCACGCATGGGTTTGTGGGCGCACGCTGTTGCCCGCTTCCACGCTTGAAGGACAAGGCGGTTACTTGAACGCCCTAGGCGCCGTGCCGTTAGGTCAGCATGTCTTTAAACAGCGCGCATCGCGCCGTGATGCGATTGAAGTGGCGGAAGTAGCGATGCCAACGGGTGGCCTTCAGGCGCGTCGCTCGCGGCTTTGGCTACATAACCGTCCGATGTTGGTGGCGGAATTGTTTTTACCTGATTCGCCCATGTACGGAAAGGAGATCCCCGCATGAGCCCTAAGTTAGTGGCGCTGGCTCAACTGGCCCGCCTTGACCGCCCGATTGGGACCTTATTATTTTTATGGCCAACCTTGTGGGCCTTATTTTTGGCTGCCGACGGTCTACCTCCCTTCGATGTGTTGGCGGTTTTTGTATTGGGCGTATACATGATGCGTGCCGCCGGATGCGTGATTAATGACTATGCGGACCGTCATTTTGATGGCCATGTTAAACGCACCAAGGACAGGCCACTGCCGTCTGGACGTATTAGCGAAAAAGAGGCGCTCGCGCTCTTTTTTGGCTTGGTTCTCGCCTCGTTTGCGCTGGTATTAACGCAAAACCTGTTGACCATTCAACTGTCCTTTGTCGGCGTCGCCTTGGCGTTTGTCTATCCCTTTATGAAGCGTTATACCCACCTTCCTCAATTGGTATTGGGACTGGCGTTTAGTTGGGGGATCCCGATGGGATTTGCCGCGGTACAAGACACCATTCCTCCCGTTGCGTGGCTTTTGTTTATGGCAAATAACTGTTGGATCATTGCCTACGACACCCTTTATGCCATGGTCGACCGAGATGATGATTTGAAGATCGGGGTGAAATCGACCGCCATTTTATTTGGCCGTTGGGACAAAGCGGCGATTGGTGGTTTGCAATTATCGACACTGTTACTGCTGATGTTGGTGGGGAATTGGCTGTCCCTATCGGCAGGTTTTCATTGGAGCTTGCTGGCCGCGTTTGTGTTGTTTGTTTACCAGCAGTATTTAGTGCGTGAGCGAGAAAGAATGCCTTGCTTTCAGGCGTTTATGAACAATAACTATGTGGGTTTGGTGATTTTTATGGGCGTCTTAGCCGGCGTATACCTCTAGGCAATCACTGACCCTGACACATAAAAAAGGCGCATCATGCGCCTTTTTTAGTGCTCAATATCGGGTGCTTATTGCCCGCTATCGGACTCGGTGTTTTCTGCGCGGCCCGTCAGTGGCTGGTTCAGCACGGCCTGAATGGTGAGCTGGACTTCCGGTGAAATCAGCCCGCATACCAAATCATTCAGTGCTTGGATGCGCTCAGCATTGGCTTTGGCATCATCATCGAGATAGCCTTGCTCACGGAGTGTATCCACAAAGGTACTGAACACGCCTTTATCAAAAAACTCTGGCGCGTTGATCCCGTGTAGGCGGCTTAAACGCTGTGCCAACATTTGGCTGTGTTTTTCCAGTTCACGCTTTTCAATATGCGGCTGGTGGGTGTACAAGGTCAACGTAATTGCATAGCGCTGCAAGGTTTCGACGATGGTACGCCCCAGCAATTGCAACTCACCCAGCTTGGCATTGTTCATGGTCACTTTATCGTCGTTACAACAAATCAGCGACTGTGCCTGCATGGCATGCAATAGCGCATCAAAGTAGCTATCTAAGCTGGCTTGGTCAAAACTCATAAACAGCTCGGCTTTGAGCAGCGGATACAGCTGCTGCACGCAGGCGCGTAAGCCACTTTGGCTGATGGTTTTGTGGGTGATCAGGATCTGCGCAATCAATGAAGGCAGCGCCACCAAATGGATCACGTTGTTGCGATAATAGGTCATCAAAATCGCTTGCTGACGGTTTAGCGAGATCACATCGCCCATGGTGTCTTTCTCGACCACAAACTTATTCAGTGACAACGCATGGTCGACTAAGTCTGCGGGACTGTCTTGCGGCACACTGCAACAGGCCGAATACGGCGCTTGTGTAAGCAGCTGTTGATACACCGCCAGTTGGGTCTCCAATGCTTCACGGCTTAAGGCGCGCTGGCGCGAGGCCAGCAGCGCGGTGGCACAAAGGGTCAGGGCATTAGTGGCGGCCGCATCGTTAATCCGAGTCATCACTTTTTCAGCCAAGTCATTGACCACTGGGTTCATCCAAGCGGGTTTCTGCGGCTCGATCGGATTGATGTAATCATGCCAGTCCGGCACCTTGTCGTTTAGGTGTTGGTTCAGTGGAATAGGCTCGCCAAAGTTGACGTACCCCAGTCCGTAGTCACGCAGCTTGCGCACAATGCCTACCACTTGACCAAAGCTTTCTTTCTCTTTGCGTTGGCCTTGCAGCTCTTTGGCGTAGGTGCTGACCTCCATTACGTGCTCGTAGCCAATATAGACGGGCACCAAGGTGATTGGGCGTTGTTGACCGCGAAGCATGGCTTGCAAGGTCATGGCAAGCATCCCCGTTTTCGCCGGTAGCAAGCGACCTGTGCGTGAGCGGCCGCCCTCGGAGAAGTACTCGACCGAATAGCCGCGGGCAAATAACTCTGCCAGGTATTCACGGAAAACGGTGGAATACAGGCGGTTGCCTTTAAAGCTGCGACGAATAAAGAAGGCGCCACCACGGCGGAATAAGGGCCCAGCCGGGAAGAAGTTAAGGTTTACGCCGGCGGCAATATGCGGCGGTACCAGCCCTTCTTTATACAGCACATACGACAGCAATAAGTAGTCCATGTGTGAGCGGTGGCAGGGCACATAGACAATTTCATGGCCGTCTTGCGCCAACTGACGCACGCGCTCGGCGTTATTGACATTGATGCCTTGGTATAGCTTGTTCCACAACCAAGTCAGCAGGCGATCACTATAGCGAATCAAGCGATAGGAGAAGTTGGCGGCGATCTCTTCCATCATATCGACCGCTTCTTTGCGCACTTTCTCAACCGAAACATTGCGGCTTTGCGCTTCATCATGAACCACTTTGTCGATCGCTTTCGACGCCAGCAGACGCTTAAAGAGTAAGGCGCGATTCGGGAGGCGAGGTCCCGAGGCAGCGAGTTTTTGACGCGAGAAGTGGATCATCGCCACCCGCGCGAGTTTATGCGCGATCGCTTGGTCGGTGCCGTGCTTGTCGGCCATATAGCGTAGCGATACCGCTTGGCTGATACGCACCATGCCATCACGGCCACGGGTCAGAATCGTCCACAGTTTCTCAGGGCCATTCATGGCGCGCAAAATCGCTTGATCGCGCTGCGTTTCGTTGCCCGGGTCCCGTTGCCACAGCACCGAGGCGGGGACGAGCTGAATATCTAGCTCACTGTCTTGGCGATGAAGGTTAAGTAAATCTTTAAAATGCGCCAACGAGCGGGCCGGTAAATCTTGCTGACCACTAAATACCTTACGGCCGTGGCTAATAAACACGTAGCGCGGCAAGGTAGTATCCCCGATGGTAAGGGGCTTTAACGGATCAGGTAGCCCTTGACGCAAACAGGTGCGCCTGAGGGTTAGCAAATCCGTGTGGGAGTGAAACGGCAGCACATAGACGATGGGCCGTGTTAACGATAGATTGAGCTGCTCAATTGGTTCGGATGGAATACAGTGGGTTTTTACCCATGCAGAGAGCGGCAAATTCAATAGCTTATAATAGAGTTTTTGCCAGAGAGCCATAACGGTTAGCGCCTCAAAATCAAAATGCGCGCCAAGGATAGCAGAAAAGTATGGCGAACTCGCAACGAAAGGTCGGGAAATTACGCTAACCCGCCGTTTCAAGCCACAATGAGATCCGCTTCTCGCTGCGCGAATTAGGCCTTTTCAAGCATTTAATTACTGGATATACTCACAGTTAACTGTATAAAAAGACAGGTAAGAGCATGAAGCCGTTAACCGCGAGACAACAGCAGGTTTTTGATTTAATCAAAGCCCATATCGAAGAGACAGGGATGCCGCCGACCCGTGCCGAGATTGCTCGTCAGTTGGGTTTTCGTTCCGCGAACGCGGCGGAAGAGCATCTAAAAGCCTTAGCCCGTAAAGGGGTACTGGAGATTATTCCCGGCGCGTCACGAGGCATTCGTTTGATTTGCGAAGAAGAAGTGGTCGCCCCAGAAGATCAAGGTTTGCCGCTGATTGGTCGCGTGGCGGCTGGTGAGCCGATATTGGCGCAAGAGCATGTCGAAAGTCATTACCAAGTTGACCCTGCCTTGTTCAAACCGCGCGCTGACTTTTTATTACGCGTCAATGGTATGAGCATGAAAGACATCGGCATCCTAGATGGCGATCTACTGGCGGTACACAAGACCCAAGATGTGCACAATGGCCAAGTCGTTGTCGCACGCGTTGATGACGATGTGACCGTGAAGCGTCTTGAGAAAAAAGGCGCGCAAGTGGTATTGCACGCTGAAAATGACGAATTTATGCCGATCTCGGTGGATTTAACCGCACAATCACTGACCATTGAAGGCGTGGCTGTGGGTGTGATCCGTAACGCCGATTGGATGTAATAGGTTTCTGGCACGGGCGCCGCTCGCCCGTGATTTGACCGCGGTTAAAAAAACACCTTTGCATTATTGCTCAAGCAAACGATAATTATTATCATCTATAATTATCGTATGTGGAGGTGTCCGTGCGTACTCAACAGCATTCTGTTCCTAGCAAGCTATTTAAGCCGATGTGGCTGCGCAGCCGTGAGAGCCTTACCGATGATGGGGTGATTTACGATCCGGTGGCGGCTGCAGCCTGTCAGGGATGTGTTCTCCAGCCTGAATGTGATTGGCACAACTTGGATCAAACCCAGTTGCTTTATGCCACGCTTACCAGTCAATGTGATGCGATTGTAAAACAATTCTTAGCCCAGCATCCCACCGCGTGGATTATCAACGTGGGAGGCGGACTCGATACCCGTTTTTACCGTCTCGACAATGGCCGTTGCCGTTGGCTAGAAGTAGATGTCGACGAAACCTTACTCTGGCGTGAGCGACTCTTTCATACCAGTGAACGGTTTCGGATGGTGCAAGGCTCGGTCAAGCAGCTTGATTGGCTGGATCAGTTAGCGGTACCTGCTGGTCACCCCACAATGCTAATTTGTGACCAAGCCTTACTGGAGTGCAGTAACCGCGAAATTTCAGCCTTTTGCCATCATATCAGCCGCCACTTTCCGCAAATGGAAGCATGTTTAGTACTGGCGGGGGACAAATGTCATACTCGCATGGGACAAAAGCTGGGCTGCGAACAGTACCAACATGGTTTTGCCGACCCGAGAATGGCGATCGTGAACGCGTTGCCGTGGGCGTGCCGCGTAGAAGAAAAATCACCGCTCGATAAACCCTGTCCCCGTTGGCGGTTGTGGCAACGTGCATTAGCGGCCATGCCACGCTATCGTCTCCGTTTCACGCCTGTTGTCCTTCATATCGAGTTATAGCTTTTCGCACTATCGTTTTTCTGCCGTCGTGCTCACACAAGGTGGGCACGTGTCTGGCTTTATGATCTTTTTCGCCTCGATTCTTTGTCCTTTTCGCCATCCTTGCCTAACTTAATTGTAAATAAAACGTTAACTATCGTTAGTGATTGTATCTGTACGTATTCTCGTCAGCGTCAATCATGAGTGAGGCAGGAGGAAGCCGTGTTGAGGCGCCGATTACTACTTTTGATAGGGACAATGCTCCTTCCTGCAGTAGGTGTGCATGCTGCAGAACGAGAAGGTTGGAACCTCACCCAGGGGGTCACGGCCATCAGTCAGCAGGTGTATGACCTGCACATGACCATCTTTTATATCTGCGTTGCGATTGGTGTGCTGGTGTTTGGAGTGATGTTTTGGGCCATTATCCGCCATCGTAAATCCAAAGGCGCTAAACCTGCCTCATTCCATGAAAGCACCAAGGTAGAAATTGCGTGGACGCTCGTGCCGTTTTTGATTTTGGTGGGTATGGCGATTCCGGCCACCCGAGTGTTACTCGATATGGAAGACACCACCGAGCCGGACCTGACGGTGCAGGTAACGGGCTCACAATGGAAGTGGCATTACCGCTATTTTGACCATGACGTTGCCTTTTTTTCTCTGCTTGCCTCCAGCCCCGAACAAATCCGCAATGAAAGACAAAAGCGTGACACCTATTTACTCGAGGTCGATCAGCCTCTGGTGTTGCCAGTCGGGCGCAAGGTGCGCTTTTTAATCACCTCACAAGATGTGATTCATTCGTGGTGGGTGCCCGCCTTTGCGGTGAAGAAAGATGCTAACCCCGGTTTTATTAATGAGGCATGGACCAAAATTGATAAGCCCGGCATTTATCGCGGCCAATGTGCAGAGCTGTGCGGTAAAGACCACGGCTTTATGCCGATTGTGGTGATCGCCAAGCCGCAAGAGGAATTTGATGCTTGGGTGCAAAAAACGGCGCTAGCACAGCAAAAAGCGCGCGAAGAGGAGCAACGCTTGCTGGACATGGAAATGCCGATGGATGAGCTGATGGCGCTTGGCAAGCAAGTGTATGACAGCCGCTGTGGCATGTGTCACCAAAGCGAAGGACAAGGGATGCCGGGCGTGTTCCCCGCGTTGGCCGGCGCTGAGATTGCCATTCAACCGGATAGGTTGGTCGATCATATTGATATTGTCGTCAACGGCAAAGCAGGTACCGCCATGCAAGCGTTTGGTCCGCAATTGTCGCTCAAAGAATTGGCGGCGGTGGTGACTTATGAGCGCAATGCGTGGGGCAATGACACCGGTGATACCGTACAAGCTGCGCAAATCAACGCGGTGAAGTCAGGTGAAGATCTTTAGGAGCGCGTGATGACAGATACTACCCCAGATACCTTGCATGACGATCATCACCACAAACCGCGTGGGATCATGCGTTGGGTGTTGACCACCAACCACAAAGATATTGGCTCCATGTATCTGATTTTTAGCTTCACCATGTTTTTACTGGGTGGGGCGATGGCGATGGTTATTCGTGCTGAGCTTTTCCAGCCCGGCCTGCAACTGGTTGAGCCTAACTTTTTCAACCAAATGACTACAGTACACGGCCTGATCATGGTGTTTGGCGCGGTGATGCCCGCGTTTACCGGTTTGGCTAACTGGATGGTGCCGATGATGATAGGGGCGCCGGACATGGCGCTGCCGCGGATGAATAACTGGAGCTTTTGGATCCTGCCGTTCGCGTTCTTACTGCTTATTGGTTCCTTGTTTATGGAAGGCGGCGGCCCTAACTTTGGCTGGACGTTTTACGCGCCGCTGTCGACCACTTATAGCCCAGACAGTACCGGCCTGTTTGTCTTCGCCCTGCATATCATGGGGATCAGCTCAATCATGGGGGCCATCAATGTGATTGTCACCATCACCAATATGCGTGCGCCGGGCATGACCTACATGAAAATGCCGCTGTTTGTTTGGACGTGGCTGATCACGGCCTTTTTGTTGATTGCGGTAATGCCGGTATTGGCAGGGGCCGCCACCATGGTGCTTACCGATAAGTACTTTGGTACCAGCTTTTTTGATGCCGCGGGGGGCGGCGATCCTGTGATGTTCCAGCATATTTTCTGGTTCTTTGGTCACCCCGAGGTCTACATCATGATTTTGCCCAGCTTTGGCATTATCTCGGCCATTGTCCCTGCGTTTTCACGGAAGCGCCTGTTCGGCTATAGCTCAATGGTGTATGCCACCGCCTCGATTGCGGGGTTAAGCTTTTTGGTATGGGCGCACCATATGTTCACCACTGGGATGCCTGTGTTTGCCGAATTGTTTTTCATGTTCTGCACCATGCTGATCTCGGTGCCGACTGGGGTGAAAGTCTTTAACTGGGTCGCCACCATGTGGCGGGGATCCTTGACCTTTGAAGTACCCATGTTGTTTGCAATTGCCTTTATTGTGCTGTTCACCATCGGCGGGTTTTCGGGCTTGATGCTGGCAATCACGCCGGTCGATTTTCAGTATCACGATACTTATTTTGTGGTGGCGCACTTCCACTATGTGCTGGTTTCGGGAGCGGTGTTCTCGATTATGGCCGCGGCTTACTACTGGCTCCCCAAGTGGACCGGCCATATGTTTAATGAAACCTTAGCCAAGTGGCACTTTTGGTGCTCGGTGATTTCGGTCAATGTGCTTTTCTTCCCCATGCACTTTCTGGGACTGGCGGGGATGCCACGCCGGATCCCCGATTATGCGCTGCAATTTGCGGACGTGAACGCCATTGTCAGCATCGGTGGCTTTGCCTTTGGCTTATCACAACTTATTTTCCTCGCGGTGGTGATCAAATGCGCGCGCGGCGGTGAACCTGCTGCGGCGAAGCCGTGGGAGGGTGCCGAAGGGCTGGAGTGGACAGTGCCTTCACCGGCACCGTATCACACCTTTGAGACACCACCGGATCTAGAGGAGACGCGCCATGGCCACTGAGTCTGCGCGCTCGGTGCGCCGCTTACTGCTGCTCGCCGTGGCGATGTTTGGCTTTGCGTTTGCCTTAGTGCCTTTGTATGACGTGTTCTGTGACGTTACTGGGATCAATGGCAAAACCGACAATGAGGCCGCCGCATCCAGTGCGGGCATTGACCAAGATCGCTTGGTGACCATTGAATTTATTGCCTACATCAACCCGGGGATGCGCTGGACGTTCGAGCCCCAAGTTAATCAGATGCAAGTGCACCCTGGTGAAACCCATACCATCAACTACCTAGCCACCAACAATGCGCGCTATGACACCATTGGCCAAGCGGTGCCTTCGGTCTCACCCGGGATAGCCGCCCAATACTTGAACAAAATTGAATGCTTTTGTTTTAACCGTCAGCCTTTACCGCGTGGCGAGGATGCGGCTTTGCCCCTCGTGTTTTATGTGGATCCTGAGCTGCCGGATGACATTAACCACTTAACGCTGGCCTACACCTTGTTTGATGTGACCGCCAGCGCCAAGGAATAAGGAGGCGCTCATGGCGACGCCTGAACGTTATTATGTCCCTGCGGCGAGTGTTTGGCCGATTGTTGGTGCGGTGGCGCTGTTCTTGATTGCCGCTGGCGCAGGTGCCACGGTGGGCGGTTTATTTGGTGGCAATGGCCCTTGGCTGTTACTGGCCGGTACCGTACTTATTTTGGTTATGCTCACCGGTTGGTTTCGCGACGTGATCCGCGAATCCATGCAAGGGCTGTACTCGGCCCAAATGGACCGCTCTTTTCGCCAAGGAATGAGTTGGTTTATTTTCTCTGAAGTAATGTTTTTTGGCGCTTTTTTTGGTGCGCTCTTTTATGCCCGCTTTATCGCCGTTCCGTGGCTGGGGGGGGCGAGTAACAATGCGATGACGGCCGCGGTATTGTGGCCAGATTTCGTCGCTCAGTGGCCACTCACTTTAACCCCGGGCGGGATTGAAACCACCGCGATGCCCGCGATGGGGTTACCGCTGTTAAACACCTTTATCCTCCTGACCTCTTCTGTGACGCTCCAGATTGCCCATACCGCGATGGAGAAAAATCAACGGGGGCGAATTAAAAGCTTCCTATTGGCCACGGTGTTATTAGGCGCATTGTTTATGTTTTTTCAGGGCGAAGAATATATCCATGCTTACCAAGAAATGGATCTACGTCTCGACTCTGGGGTCTATGGCAACACCTTTTATTTATTAACTGGCTTTCATGGCCTACACGTTACATTAGGCACCATCATGTTGTTTGTGATTTGGTTACGTGTATTACGCGGCCACTTCACGCCGACACAACACTTTGGTTTTCAAGCCAGTGCTTGGTATTGGCACTTTGTTGATGTGGTGTGGTTATGCTTGTTCGTTTTTGTATACATCTTATAGCTCAATAGGGGCGTGGGTTGGGGGTAATCCAGCCCATTGATAGCGCCAATAAAAGCAGTAAGAAGATACAGACGGAAAATAAAACGCGACGGCCCAAAAAGCGAGATAAAGGCACGGAGCGATCGCCATTGAGCAAGACAGGAATGGCACGAAATAAGTTAAATAAAATAAAGATCAGCAAACAAATCAGAATAGCTTTGACCAGCATAAGCGCTCCTTAGCGCAATAGGTAATCATGAAACAAGGACGGCGAATGGGGTTTCTGATATTGACTGTGGTTGTGGTCGCGCTACTCGTCAAGTTAAGTCATTGGCAATGGACGCGTGGCGTGCAAAAAGCCCAACACTTGGCACAGTTTGATGCCAATCAAGCCCCCAACTCACTTTCAGGCATGGTGCGAAAAGGCCAACGGTTGACGCTCGACGGCCAGTTTCGCCCTGAATTTGCCGTGTGGCTGGATAATCAGACCCACCAAGGTCAGGTTGGCTATCGCCTTTTTCTTCCTTTTGTGCCGAGCCAACAGCCATCGCAATGGTTGCTGGTGGAATTGGGCTGGGTGGCCGCGCCAGCATTGCGCCGTTTGCCGGCCGTGCCCGTGTTGGCATCGCGCTACCAGCTGTCTGGCTTTGTCGATACACCCTCTGAGCGGTTGGTACTCAAGGAAGAAACGGCATCGCACGCCTGGCCCGCTCGAGTTCAGCGCATTGATTTAAAAGCACTTAACGCCCAACTGACAACGCTGAATACGCAGTGGTTGATACGGACAGAAACATTGATGGATGTGACCACGCCGAGTCGGGATGCCTTGGCGCAAGCGGGGATTACGCCGGTGTGGCAGCCGGTGGTAATGCCACCGGTAAAACATTATGGCTATGCCTTGCAATGGGCACTTATGGCGCTCGCAGTCAGTATTGGCGCGGGCATCTGGTGGTACAAAACAAAACAGAGGGAAGCGGTGTGAAAGGACGCATGACGCTCCTAGCATTGATTGGTATTTTTGTCCTGCCTGTGGTGGTGGCGAAATTGGTGCTAGAGCAGAGCTGGTATGAAAAAGGAGTCACTAATTACGGACAGTTTCTCGCTGAGCCGGCGACCTTGAATTGGTTGCCTGAGCAAGGCCAGTGGCGGTTGATTTATCGGGTGCCAGAGCAATGTGACGCTGTATGCGAGCAAGCCTTGTTTCAGTTAACACAAATTCCGATTGCGGTCGGCAAAGAGCGCGATCGGGTCACTAGTGTGGCACTGACAAGTACCACCCCTAACGCACCGGAGGTACTGACATGGCAAACCCTGACGACGGAACAGGCGCAAGCATGGCAGCAGCAAGCATTTGATAAAAATACTATTTATCTTAGCGATCCGATGAACAATGTGGTGCTGGCCTATCCTGTCAGTGACGATAAAACGAAGTGGGTAGCGCAAGGCAAAGGCTTATTGCGTGATCTCAAACGGCTTCTTAAATTGTCGAAGGTAGGCTGATTATGGCAACGCGTCGCTACCAACTTGCCGTCTTATCGACACTGATACTGGCCGTGCTGGTGGTTGGGCTTGGCGCGTTTACCCGCCTTACTGAAGCGGGGCTAGGCTGCCCAGACTGGCCCGGATGCTATGGCCATTTGGCAGTACCGGCCAGTGAAAGCGCGCAATCGGTCGCCATGTCGCGTTTTCCTGATGCGCCGCTTGATATCCATAAAGCATGGAATGAAATGTTGCACCGCTACGTGGCCGGCACTTTAGGGCTGGCGATTTTTGCGTTGGCGTGGATCAGCTGGCGACGTCCTGACTATCAGGCTTTACGACCACTGACCACCTTGCTCAGTGTAGTGGTCATCGCGCAAGCCGCCCTAGGGATGTGGACCGTGACTTTAAGTTTGATGCCGGTGGTGGTGATGGCGCACTTACTCGGTGGTTTCACCACGGTATGCTTGCTAGTTTGGCTGGCGGTGGCGACAGGCGCGCTCCGATTGCCTGTGTTTTCGATGTCGTCATCCGCGCGCCGCGTGGGCACGTTGGCTTTGGTCGCGGTGATTGTACAAATCGGCCTCGGCGGCTGGACCTCTGCCAACTATGCCGCCACCGTCTGCACTCAGCTACCTATCTGCGAAAGCCCTTGGTGGCAGCTTTTCACCCCTTCCGCCTTTCATCCCGTCAGTCCTCTTAGCGAAACCTACCAATTTGGCGTGCTGAACCATGCCGAGCGGGTGACCATCCATGCTACCCACCGTCTGGGCGCCATGGTGGTCACCGTATTAGTGCTCGCTTGGGCATGGATGCTGTGGCGTGCTGGGGCGCGCGCGCTGGCAATGGCAGTGAGTGGTGTGCTGGCGATGCAAATTACGTTAGGGGTGACCAATGTGGTCGCGCTACTGCCGCTGAGTGTGGCGGTGGCACACAACTTAGGGGGATTATCACTGTTGGTTACGTTGCTGATCACTCGTCGTTTATCTCTTTCCTCGCCACTATCTCAAGGAGCTCGTGATGGCACAGTTTCAACGAACCGCTAGTGTTTCGACACGGGTTGGCGCCAATTGGCGTGATTATTACGAGCTAACCAAACCGCGTGTGGTTGCTATGTTGCTTCTCACCGCGTTGGTGGGCATGTGCTTAGCCACTCCCGGCTGGCCACCTTGGTCGGCGGTGCTGGTGGGATTGTTTGGCATTGGTGCGCAAGCCAGCGCAGCGGCGGTGTTTAATCACGTTATCGACTGGAAAATTGACACGAAAATGCAGCGCACCCGCCATCGCCCCGTGGCCGAGGGACGAGTGAGTCAAGGCGCCGCGTTGGCCTTTGCGGTGATACTGATGGTGATGGGATTCATTGCCTGTTGGTGGCTGAACCCGCTCACTGCTTGGCTAACGTTTGCCAGTCTAGTCGGGTATGCGTTGGTGTATACCCAGTGGCTTAAACCCGCGACCCCGCAAAATATCGTGATTGGCGGGTTGGCGGGTGCAATGCCGCCTTTGCTAGGCTGGACCGCGGTGACCGGAGAGCTTCACGCCCACGCGCTGCTGCTGGTGATGATCATTTTTACTTGGACGCCGCCTCACTTTTGGGCGTTAGCGATACATCGCCGCCATGATTATGCTAAAGCCGATGTGCCGATGCTGCCTGTCACTCATGGGGTAGGGTTTACCCAAACTATGGTCTTGCTTTACACCCTACTGCTGGTCATCGTGGGCATTTTTCCTTGGCTGACCGGGATGAGTGGTTGGTTGTATCTGGTAGGGGCGACCACGTTAAATCTGGTCTTTGTCGGTTACGCTTGGCGACTGAAAACCCAGTCGCAAAAAGGCATCGCGTGGCAGACCTTTAAGTTCTCGATATGGCATATCTTCGCGACCTTTGTGGTGCTCCTTGCCGACCACGCGTTGCGCTATTAAGGGCCTACTTTAGCCCTTGCGCCGACAGTACGGTGGCTTTGTCGGCGACAAAAGACACTTTGATGTGCTTACCATCGCCGCCCCACACACAGTGGGTTAAGCCCATGGTGTCGTCGCATTGGCTAGGCTCGCCAATGTGGCTCACAACCGCGTCATAGCTCATGCCCACTTCGAGCTGATCGTAGTTTTGCTTGGTCACTTTCGAGCAACCCGCTAGCAATACCGCCAACACACAGGCAAAAAATACACGCATAACCTTTCCTTATTTACAGAGGTGATGAGCCTAGTTGGCGCAATGCAACTGATGCAGTGCAATGGCCGCTCGTCGATTAGATTGTCGCAATGGTACACTGCTGCATCGATAAGGGCCACCCGCTGACCTTGCCGGTTATCGCTGCAATCGTGTTCTTTATCAAAAATGATACATCATCCTGACGCATAGCGTGGCGTCCAATATTGAGAACGAGGAAGTATGTGGCAGTCTCTCACTCAGCGTGAGCTTCATTGGCGGGTCTTATCGCTGGCTTTACCTATGGTGATCTCCAATATCACCGTCCCCCTGTTAGGGTTAGTGGATGCCGCGGTGATCGGCCACTTAGACCATGCATGGTATTTAGGTGGTGTGGCGGTTGGCAGCACCATGATAAATGTGACCTTTTGGCTGTTGGGCTTTTTGCGTATGGCGACCACCGGGTTTACCGCGCAAGCCTATGGCGCGAGTGATAACCGTGAGCTGGCGGCCACCTTTGTGCGTGGCGCGACCTTAGCGGGCTTGCTGGCTGTACTGTTGATCGCACTGCATGTGCCTATTTTAGAGGGGGTGATGCACTTTAGTGATGCCAGCGCCGAGGTGAAACATTACGCGAGCCAGTACTTCTCCATTCGGATCTTTAGTGCGCCGGCGACCTTGATGAACTTGGTGATCATGGGTTGGCTACTGGGGGCGCAAAATGCGCGCCAGCCGATGTGGCTGCTGATTGTGGTTAACAGTGCCAATATTGTCCTTGATTTGCTGTTTGTGGTGGGCCTCGATATGAAAGTCGAAGGAGCTGCTGCAGCGAGTGTGGCTGCCGATTATATCGGCCTCATGTTGGGGCTCTATTTTGTCAAAGGTATCTGGCAATCGCGTCAGTTACCGACCGTTCGGTCGGTGTTTGAGCGCGGGCTAACTGGGATGAGCCGCTTGCTTAAGCTTAATCGAGACATCTTTTTACGCAGCCTTAGCTTGCAGTTGGCGTTTACCTTTATGACCTTCCAAGGGGCGACGCTCGGCGATGACATTGTGGCCGCCAATGCGGTGCTGATGAGTTTTCTGATGTTGATTTCTTTTGCAATGGACGGCTTTGCCTATGCGATGGAAGCAATGGTGGGTAGAGCGATTGGCGCGCAGAGCAAGTCTGCGTTGTTGGTGTCATTGATAGGTAGCACGTTTTGGTCGTTGGTAATTTGCCTGGCGATCACGCTGGCATTTGGTGTGGCAGGCCGTCACATCATTGCGCTGATTTCCGACATCGAGGCGGTGCGTGACCAAGCGGCGCGTTATTTGCCTTGGTTGGTGGCCATGCCTTTAGTGTCGATGTGGTGCTTTTTGCTCGATGGTATCTTTATTGGTGCGACGCGGGGTAAAGACATGCGCAATGGAATGTTTGTCGCCACCGCGGGCTTTTTTGCTGCATGGTGGCTAGCGCAAGATTGGGGCAATCACGCCCTGTGGTTAGCGATGCTCACTTTTATGGCGCTACGAGGGCTCAGTCTTGCGGTGTGCTTTGTTTACCACTGGCGACGAGATAGCTTTTTTGACGTCACGCACTGAGACCTATCAACAAAAAAACAGGCCAGTTGGCCTGTTTTTGCGATGGAAAGGCAGCGTCTTAATAGTAAGAGTGATCGCCACGCGCGTGCTCGGTCACATCGCGCACACCCTTTAGCTCGCCGCTGAACTCGGCCAGCAACTGCTTTTCGATCCCTTCTTTTAAGGTCACGTCTACCATTGAGCAGCCATTACAACCGCCACCGAATTGCAAAATCGCCACGGCGTCATCGGTGATTTCAATCAAGTTAACATGGCCGCCATGGCTGGCAAGCTGTGGGTTGACTTGGCTTTGAATCACGTAATCAACACGCTCCATCAAAGGCGCATCGGAGGCCACTTTCCGCATTTTCGCATTCGGTGCTTTCAGCGTCAGCTGTGAGCCCATTTTATCGGTGACAAAGTCGATTTCCGCTTCGTCTAAAAACGGTAGGCTTAGCTCATCAATGAAAGCAGAGAAGCCGTTGAATTTGAGTTCGGTATCGCTGCTTTCTACTGCTTCGGGTGGACAATAAGAAACACCGCACTCGGCGTTTGGCGTGCCTGGGTTAACCACAAACACGCGAATATTGGTGCCCTCGGGCTGTTGCTCAAGCAACTTCACAAAGTGGCTTTGTGCATTTTCTGAAATTTTGACTTCTGACACGACAAATACCTGACTAATCCAGTGTGTTTTGTACAGTGTACTCCGGTTTTTACTTGCTATCACCCCTTGTTCAATGTGGCTAATTTATGGTCACTGCGGTTTATCTCAAGGGAGCTTGGTCCGCGCAATACAATAAATATCGACCCGTTTCGCACCCGCTCGGCGCAACAAACGGCAAAGTTGACTAACCGTTTCTCCGGTTGTCACCACGTCGTCGACAAGCGCAACATGCTCTGCCGGCAGTGCACCGTGTAAGCGAAATGCCCCGCGCAGGTTCTTCAGTCGCGCAGATCTATCCAACCCTTGCTGAGGAGAGGTATGGCGAGTACGTCTTAGATAGTGAGTGACGACTCGGCTGCCAAGCCGCTGTTGTAGCGCCCATGCCAGATGGGCGCTTTGGTTAAAGCCGCGTTGTATTCGTCGCCGCCAGTGTAAGGGAACAGGCAGTAAGACTGGGGCAGGCGTGTCGATTTTCTCGCTGAGCAGCGTGGCGAACGGAAGGGCCAGCTCGAAGTCTCCTTGATATTTAAAGCGGTGAACCAAATCAGGGAGCGGGTCGAGGTAGGCACTGATCGCGGTAAGCGTATGCCACGCAGGTGGATGGCTGAGACACTGACCACAATGTGTTTGAGGGGTGAGCACCGGCAAGCCACAACATTGACACCCGTAGGCCTGATGATGTTTATCCCAGCACGCATCGCAGCACAAGGTGTGATCGGCAGGGAGGGATAAGCGACACACGGGGCACTGATGGGGCAAAGATTTGCCCCTAATGCTTTGCCAAACGCCAGCAAGGCGAGGGGGATGAATTGCTGGTATCATAGCCATCCTGATGAAAAAGAGTACAAAGGCAGTGTAAAGCATGGCGTTATGTGATTGGCAATCTTACGGACAAGGCCCCGATCTGGTTCTCATTCATGGCTGGGGAATGAACAGTGCTGTTTGGTCGCTTATCTTGCCGTATCTCACTGCAAACTACCGGGTTCATTGTGTTGACTTGCCCGGATTTGGGTTGAGCCCCGCACAGCCGGGGCTTGATTTAGAACAACTGGCACAAGTGTTGCTTAAAGAATCACCAGCGCAAGCAACTTGGTTGGGCTGGTCACTGGGCGGATTGGTGGCCACGCAAGCGGCCCTGCTCGCGCCCCATCGTTTGACGGGGCTCGTGACGGTCGCAAGCTCACCCAAGTTTGTCGCGGAACCGGGATGGCGAGGCATTAAACCCGCGGTGCTGAATGCATTTGCCTCACAGCTTGAGCAGGATTTTTCTTTGACCGTGGAGCGATTTATGGCGCTGCAGGCCATGGGGTCGCCCACTGCGAAGAAAGACATTAAAGCGCTCAAGCAGGCAGTGTTTTCACGACCTGCACCGGATCCTCAGGCTCTGGCCGATGGTTTGCAAATACTGGCTTCGGCGGATTTACGTCAAGCATGCCAGTCAATTCGCTTACCTTGGCTGCGGTTGTACGGTCGCCTCGACGGGTTGGTACCTGTCGCCGTGGCGGGACAGATGGACGCTTGGGTACCTCATTCACCGAGTGAGGTCTTTGCACACAGTGCCCATGCCCCTTTTGTCACTGAGCCTGACGGTGTGGTAGACAGGCTCACCGCCTTTCTGGCAACCAATTGCCGCCCTGACTGCGCGCGCTGAACGATTTTTGGCAGAATTGACTAAATCTTGTCATTCCTCTGCCGATAAGTTAACTATGTCACTTGCTCTGGTATGAGGAGAGACCATAATGAACGTAGGCAACGTTGGGCAGTCTCAGGCCTATCATCCTCAGTCGATGAAGCCAAAATCGCCGCCGCAAACGCAACCAAATGCGGACAAAGAGGTCAAAGATACAAAGCCCGCTGAGACAGCGGCCACCCCAGCGGTGAAAGACGTCAAGGATGCGAAAGCAGCCAAAAACGCTGAAGGCGTTGACAAGTCTAAAGAGAAATCATCGGTTGAATCCTTTACTTATGGCGCGTTGGGCATGGACCATCCGGACAAAGTGAAGGAAAACGATGATACCGCCTATAACGCAGGACAATTTTTGTCTGCGCTGGGAACAATAGGCACAATACTCGCGGTTGTCGTCTAAACTATAAGGAGACGAGGCCGGACTGACAATGAGGCCTTCAGCTGATGTTGGGAGGTAGCATCAGATGAATATATCGCCAGCAAGCGTCAGTATCCCAACTGTCGCGCCATCGGTGAACCCGCCAACTGAGCAAGTTGCGCGGGAAAATCGCGTGCGCGAAAAAATTGTTCCGACCAAACAGCCGCCCGCGCTGGATCATGAAAAACCAGCGACGGAGCAAGACAAGCAACTGCGTAATCCGTCGTGGGATCCGTCGCAGCACCCCAATTATTCTTTCGACTATACCCCTGAGTCATTTAAAGACGCAGACTACAACGGCGCCAATGTTGCTAACCGCATTGATGCCATCACACGTAGTGAGCCCGGAGACGAGGCGCGACCAGAAAACGGCTATCCGTTGGGGCTCAAAATGCCTGAAGAGGTGTTGGAGAAAATTGAGCAGCTGCAAAGATTTGAACGCACCCGTGCGGTGGTCGCGATGCGCTACCAGCAAGCGACCGTGGCGAATATGCCATCAGAAGTATTAATTGTGATTTAAGCTCGGTCCGTTGAGCCGATTGACGTTAAAGCCCCGCCAAGACGAACGGGGCTTTTTTGCGTCATTAAGAGCGCTTGGCGCGGGCAAAGGCATCTGCCATGCTCCCGCCGATAGGTTTGGTGGGTTGACGAGGCGCCTTGCGTGAAGGGCGGTGCTGTCCCGCTTTGTGGTTATCGCCTTGTCCTTGGTGTGCACTGTCGCCTGAAGGGGTATCGTCCAAACGCATGGATAAGCCAATCCGTTTGCGTGGTACATCCACCTCCATCACTTTGACTTTAACCACATCTCCGGCTTTGACCACATCGCGAGGGTCACTGACAAAGCGATTCGATAGGGCGGAGATGTGCACCAAGCCGTCTTGGTGAACCCCGACATCGACAAAGGCGCCAAAGTGCGTCACGTTGGTCACCACGCCTTCCAGTTGCATTCCGGGCTTCAGGTCGCTGACTTGATTGATGCCTTCCGCAAAGGTGGCGGTCTTAAACTCAGGACGCGGGTCGCGGCCGGGTTTTGCCAACTCGTTAAGCACGTCGGTAACCGTGATTGCCCCAAAGCTGTCATCTGCAAACTCTTTCGCGTTCAGGCTTTGCAAGAAACGGCTGTTACCGACGAGTGCCTCGACGGCTTTGCCAGTTTTCTCCGCAATACGTTTGACCAAAGAATAGGTTTCTGGGTGAACGCCAGAGCGATCCAGCGGGTTGGCACCGTCCATTACCCGTAAAAAGCCCGCACATTGCTCGAATGCTTTAGGGCCAAGACGCGGCACTTTTAGCAGGGTTTTACGATCGCCAAAGCGGCCATTTTCATCACGAAAAGCGACAATATTTTGCGCCATGGTTTGGCTTAAGCCAGCGACACGAGTCAGGAGTGGCGCCGATGCACTATTCAGATCCACTCCGACCGCGTTCACACAGTCTTCGACTACAGCATCGAGTTTTTTGGCAAGCTGACTTTGAGAGACATCGTGCTGATATTGGCCTACACCAATCGATTTCGGGTCAATTTTAACCAGTTCGGCCAGTGGGTCTTGCAGGCGGCGGGCGATAGAAACGGCACCACGCAGCGAGACATCAAGGTCGGGAAATTCATTCGCAGCTAATTCCGATGCCGAATACACCGAGGCACCCGCCTCACTGACCATGACGGTCTGAATGGCTAAGCCGGCCTGACTCAGCATGGTTTTGGCAAACGCTTCGGTCTCGCGGGAGGCGGTGCCGTTGCCGATTGCGATGAGGTTGACCTGATGACGTTTAATTAAATTGAGCACCGTTTTGCTCGCCCTATCTACGTCGTGACGCGGGGCGGTAGGATAAATGGTGGCGGTATCGAGCAATTTCCCTGTACCGTCGACCACGGCCACCTTACAGCCGGTACGCAAACCCGGATCAATGCCGAGCGTACAGCGTGGGCCCGCGGGAGCGGCCATCAGAACGTCTTTCAGGTTGGCGGCAAAGACATCAATGGCGTCGCTTTCGGCCCGCTCTTTCAAACTGGCCATAAGCTCAGTCTCAAGGTGCATGAGTATTTTGACTCGCCACGCGAACGCGATAACTTGCTTACGCCAACGATCGGCGGGCGCACTGCCCAAGGATAAGCCGTAATGCTCGGCAATCATGGTTTCGCAGATACTGCCTTTACTGTCTGCTTCTTGGTCTGGGTCAGCGACTAAGGCCAGTTGCAAGACGCCTTCGTTGCGGCCACGTAGCATGGCTAAGGCGCGGTGAGAAGGCACTTTAGCGATCGGCTCTTGATGATCGAAGTAGTCTTTAAATTTCGTCCCAGCCTCTTCTTGGCCTGTGACAACACTTGCGCGCAACACCGCGTATTGGTTGAGATATTGACGAATTTTATCGAGCAAGGCGGCATCTTCAGCGAGGCGTTCCATCATGATGGCGCGGGCGCCGTCGAGTGCTGCCTTGGTGTCGGCGATGCCTTGCTCGGGATTGAAATAGGATTGGGCGAGCGTGTCAGGATCGTGCGACGCGTCTTGCCATAAGGCCTCGGCCAAGGGTGCTAGGCCTGCTTCAATGGCAATCTGTCCTTTGGTACGACGCTTGGGTTTATAGGGCAGATAGAGATCTTCCAAGCGGTTCTTGCTGTCCGCCGCCAAAATGTCGCGACGCAAGCTATCGGTTAGTTTACCTTGCTCATCAATCGATTTTAGGATGGTGTCACGCCGAGCCTCCATTTCGCGCAAGTACACTAAGCGTGTTTCCAGCGTGCGCAGTTGGCTGTCATCCAGCCCTTGGGTGGCTTCTTTTCGATAGCGAGCAATAAAGGGGACGGTATTTCCGTCATCGAGCAGCGCAACGGCGGTTGCGACCTGGTTGGGTGAGACATTGAGCTCTTTAGCCAGGGTTTGAGTCAGTTGACTGTGCATGCATATCCTTTTGTAAACAAGCACGGCAGCACCGCAGCACTGCCATTGAATCTGTTTCTTTGACCCTTGTGGTCGTTAAGGTTCCCGTGAGTCGGTCTCGGTTGGGTAAGTGATTGTATTGACGAACCAATGCTTCTCGCCTTCAGGGGTTCGGACCACCACCTCATCATCGACCGCTTTTTTGAGCAGGGCGCGCGCCATGGGCGCATCAATCGAGATGTAGTCTTTGCGATCGTAAATCTCATCAGGGCCAACAATCCGAAAGCGCTTGATATCGCCCGCCTCGTTTTCAATTTCTACCCAAGCGCCAAAAAAGACCCGCCCTTCTTGTTGGGGTGAGTAGTCGACAATGGTGAGTTCATTCAGCCGCTTGCGCAGATAACGGACGCGGCGGTCAATTTGTCGCAGCAAGCGCTTGTTGTAGGTGTAGTCGGCATTCTCTGAGCGGTCGCCTAAACTTGCCGCCCAACTGACAATTTTGGTGATCTCTGGGCGTTTTTCATGCCACAGGTGGTCATGTTCCGCTTTGAGTGCGTTAAACCCTTCACGGGTGACCAGTTTGGTTTTCACGCAGCGTCTCCTTAACCCTCGCGAAGCCTCAATAAGTGATGCAATTTCAACGAGCAAATTACAAGAACCGAGCAAGCTTGTCGAGGCAACACTCGGTAACAATTTCTTCGTTGTTTCGTGGCGGAACCATCAGTGTCAATCCGCGCAAATGTGGCAAAATCCGGTATGATTACAGCAATGACTGCTTGATTTGTCGGCAGATAACCGCATTGAGTATGAGGGTTAACCATGCAAGAAAACTATAAAATCCTAGTGGTGGATGATGATATGCGTCTGCGTTCGCTACTGGAGCGTTACCTAACTGAGCAGGGCTTCCAAGTGCGCAGTGTGGCCAATGCCGAACAGATGGATCGCTTGCTCGCGCGGGAAGCCTTTCACCTGATGGTCTTGGATCTGATGCTGCCGGGTGAAGATGGCTTATCTATCTGCCGCCGTTTGCGTCAGGCGAACAACCAATTACCGATTTTAATGCTCACCGCAAAGGGTGATGAAATTGACCGCATTGTCGGATTAGAAGTGGGCGCGGACGATTACTTGCCCAAGCCATTTAACCCACGGGAGCTATTGGCGCGTCTCCGTGCTGTCTTGCGCCGCCAAACCATTGAAGCGCCGGGCGCACCGAGTGCAGACACCAAGGTGGTCGAATTTGGCGAGTTTCGCCTCAACCTCGGTACACGGGAGATGTTCCGTAATGACGACCCGATGACGTTAACCTCGGGCGAATTTGCGGTCCTTAAAGCCTTGGTGACCAATGCGCGCGAGCCGTTATCACGCGACAAGCTGATGAATATGGCGCGCGGACGTGAGTACTCCGCGATGGAACGCTCCATTGATGTGCAAATTTCGCGATTGCGCCGCATGATTGAAGAAGATCCGAGCAAGCCACGCTATATCCAGACCGTGTGGGGATTGGGCTACGTGTTTGTCCCTGACGGCGAGGTATAAGCGATGCGGATGTCGCCGCGCACCAACTTTGCCCGCACGCTTTTGATTTTGGCTGGCCTATTGATTGCCAGCCAAGTTTTTTCTTATCTCACCATCGTTAATTATGCCCTGCTCCCCAGCTTGCAGCAGTTTAATAAAATCTTGGCCTTTGAAGTGCGCTTGATGCTAGAAGAGGATTGGACGCTGAGAGACGGGGAAGTGCTGCATTTGGGTGAGCCCGTGCGTCGGCAACTGCTGGAACAAATTGGGGTGACCTTACATGCCCCCAATAGTGACGCCGCAGGCGCCTACCAAGACGCGATGCAGATCGATTATCTCAGTGCGCGGATGAGCGAAGAGCTGGGAACGCCGACCGAAGTGCGCCTTGTCAGCGGTGAAGACAGCTATGTACTGTGGTTAAAGTTTGACGCCATCGATGACTTTTTGATGCGTATTCCGCTTTCCGAACTGCATCAAGATGACTTTGCGCCCCTTTTCCAATACAGCCTGATTATTGCGTTGCTGGTGATTGCAGGTGGTTGGCTGTTTATCAAGATGCAAAATCGCCCTCTGGTGACCTTAGAGCGTGCTGCGTTAGATGTGGCTGAAGGCCGGTTTCCTGAGCCTGTTGCTCCAAAAGGCGCCTCTGAAATTCAAGCGGTGACAGTGGCGTTTAATAAAATGTCTGCAGGCATACGCAAACTCGAAGAGGATCGCGCCTTGCTGATGGCAGGGGTGAGCCATGATTTGCGCACGCCGCTGACGCGCATTCGCTTGGCGACCGAAATGATGTCGCCGGACGATGAATACCTTGCCGATAGCATCACCAAAGACACCGAAGAGTGCAACGAGATCATCAACCAGTTTATGGATTATCTGCGCGCGGTGCAGCAGCAAGACCCTGATCCGGTAGATTTAGCGAGCATTTGTCGTGATGTGGCGAATAGCCAACAGCTGGTGGGTATCGAAATGGATACCGAGTTGCTGCCTTTGTATGGCGAGTTGTATGCCAACTCGGTGGCGCTTAAGCGGGCCGTGACTAACCTAGTGGTTAACGCGGTCCGCTATGGCAACGGCTGGGTACGCATTCGTTGTGGCAGTACCGCCGATCATACCCACCAATGGGTCGAAGTTGAGGACAATGGACCGGGCATTGATGCGAGCCTAGAAGCGTCGCTTTTCCAGCCGTTCACGCGGGGGGATTCGGCTCGTGGTAGCGAGGGAACCGGACTGGGACTCGCCATTGTGAAACGGATTGTGGAACAACTGCGCGGCGATATTCGCCTGTCTTCCCGTACCGAAGGAGGGCTGAGGATCCAGATGACATTTCCGGTCAATCAAGGGCGTACTAAAAGCTAGTGTGCGCGTTGCCACGTTTTCTCCACGGCCTATTCGCGAAGGCGGATAGGCCGACCATACTGTCGTATAGAACTAATACACACACTATGGCCTATGCGACTTTGTTTAGATAAAAACGATCCTACCCCGAAATTTCAGCAATTGATTGAGCAAATCCAGCGTCAGATCGCCAGTGGTGCGCTGCGCTCAGGCGAGCGCTTGCCGTCGGTACGCGTGCTGGCGCAAGAGTTAAAGATGAACCCGATGACGGTCTCGCGCAGTTATCAGCAACTTGCCGAGCAAGGATGGTTAGAGCGAGTGCGAGGCGTTGGGATGAAAGTCAGCCAGCAAGCGCGTCCTGCTGAGCCTCATCAACGGTTGCAATATGTACAAGCGCCATTGGCGCATTTTATTCAGGTGGCCAATCAAGCCGGATATAGCAAATCCGAGGCCATGGCGTTGGTCATGGCCCACTGGGAGAGCGATATCGACGATCATGCGTTGGAATAATGGGTTTTATGGCCAAGCCAACGTGCGATGATTGCGGCGGCGTGTTGCGGATAGTGTTGATGCAGGTGGTGCGCTAACTTCTGTACCTCGGGGATCAGCGCTTGGTCACGCACCAAATCGGCAATTTTAAACTCGGCCAAGCCGGTTTGCCGGGTACCGAGAAGCTCGCCGGGCCCGCGAATATCGAGATCGCGCTGTGCGATCACAAAGCCATCATTGCTCTCGCGCAGGACGCCCAAGCGTTGACTGGCGGTTTTAGACAAAGGGGCATGATACAAGAGCACACAGTGGCTGGCGACGGAGCCTCGACCGACACGGCCCCGTAATTGGTGAAGCTGTGCCAACCCGAGCCGCTCGGGGTTTTCAATGATCATCAAACTCGCATTGGGGACATCGACGCCCACTTCAATCACGGTAGTTGCGACCAACAAATGCAGCTCCCCTTGCTTAAAGGCTTGCATGACGGCTTGTTTTTCGGCCGCTTTCATGCGTCCGTGGACAAGGCCGACGGCAAGATGAGGAAGTGCCGCTTTGAGTGCGGTGGCGGTATCTTCAGCAGCTTGTGCTTCGAGAGCGTCGGATTCTTCAATCAAGGTACACACCCAATACGCCTGGCGGCCTTCACCGCAGGCGGCACTGACACGCGCAATAATGTCATCGCGACGCGTATCTGGCACGGCAACGGTTTGGATTGGCGTGCGCCCCGGGGGGAGCTCATCGATAATCGAGGTATCGAGATCGGCATACGCAGTCATCGCGAGAGTACGCGGGATCGGGGTGGCTGTCATGATCAATTGATGCGGATGCGCCCCTTGTTGCTCGCCTTTCTCTCGCAGGGCGAGGCGTTGGTGAACACCAAAGCGGTGTTGCTCATCAATGATCACCAAGGCTAAATGGTCAAAGTCGACATGGGCTTGAAACAACGCATGCGTGCCGACCACCATTTTCGCCTCACCGCTGGCAATCCGTGCAAGTTCAGCGTCGCGCGCTTTGCCTTTAAGCTTACCGGCGAGCCAACCAACCTGAATACCCAACGGCTCCAGCCATTGGGCAAAATTCACCGCATGCTGTTCGGCCAATAGCTCCGTGGGGGCCATTAATGCGACTTGGTAACCGTGTTCGATAGCTTGCAGCGCCGCCAATACCGCAACCAGCGTCTTACCCGCGCCCACATCGCCTTGTACCAAGCGCATCATGGGGACGGGCTTAGCTAGATCGCGACTGATTTCATCGACCACGCGCGATTGTGCCCCTGTGGGTGAGAATGGCAGGTTGGCCAGCAATTGTTGGCTCAGCGCCCCATTCGGTGGCAACGGCGTTGCACTGACCGCTTGCGCTTGATGACGAACGGACAGCATCGACAGATGTTGGGCGAGTAATTCTTCAATAATTAAGCGACGTTGAGCAGGGTGTTGTCCGGCTTGCAAGGCCTCAAGTGACACCTCAGGTGGTGGGCGATGCAAAAGGTGTAAGGCATCGCGTAATGAAAGCTGTCTATCATATAAGCCCTCAGGGAGTAACTCTTGTACACCACTTTTGTCCAGCAATGCCAACGCTTGGTCGGTTAGACTGCGCAAGGTAGCTTGGCGCAGCCCTTCGGTGGTGGGATAGACAGGTGTCAGGGTTTCTTCTAGCGCAAGCTCGGTAGGCTCAGAAAAGACTTTATAGTCAGGGTGAATGATTTCTAGGCCATGCTTACCGCGTTTTAGCTCGCCATAAGCCTTCACATGTTTGCCGATGGCGAGGCTGTTTTTCATCGCGGCGTTGAAGTTAAAAAAGCGTAGCGTCAGCGAACCATTGCCATCATGGATCCGCACGGTCAGCATGCGGCGGCGCCCAAACACAGTGTCATTGTGCGTCACTTCACCCTCAACGGTCGCGGTTTGTCCGGGGAGCAAACTGGCGATCGGCCAGACGCGTGTGCGATCTTCATAACGGTACGGCAAGTGAAACAAGACATCTTGAACCGTATACAACCCCAGCTTGGTCAGCTTTTCCGCCATTTTGGCGCCGACACCGGCCATTGTTTCGACTGAGACAGCATTGAGCATGGATGATCGCATCAAAATAGTCCGTTATTTACTACGTTTGTGTTTGGCTGCCTGCATCGCAGACCACCATGCCTCATCAGCAACGATTTGCCCGTGTTCATCCAGCGGTGGATAGGGCAGCCCTTTTTGTTTAGCCACGCGTGCTAAAACAGGATGGCCCCGTTCAAACAGGATCTTGTGGACTTCTTCGTCTGGAATACGGGTGTGAGCCCGCTGGTACATACCCGCTAATTGGCGCTGTCGCTGGGCTTCATACAGAATAAGAGCACTCGCCACTGACACGTTTAATGACTGTACCATACCCACCATTGGGATGAGGATATCTTGATCCGCCTTATCGAGCGCTTCGCGACTGATGCCTTCTTTTTCTTGGCCTAATACGATAGCGGTAGGGCGGGTGTAATCGACGTCGCGAAAATCGATGGCGGTGTCGGATAAGTTGGTGACTAAGATCTGCATGCCTTGAGCGTGAAGCGCATCAAAGGCTTCGGCAGTCGAATCATGGGTTTGTACATCGACCCAGTTGCGAGAGCCTGCTGAGGTGCCACCCAAAGCGCGCATTTTACTGCCTTTTGGCCAGACGGCATGAAGACGATGTACGCCGACGGCATCCGCGGTGCGAATAATGGCAGAGATATTATTTGGCTTATGGACTTGTTCCATACACACGGTGAGATCAGGCTGGCGCTGAGCAAGCACTTGATGAATTCGTTCAAACCGTTCTGGTGTCATGGTGAGGTTCCGTTAGTTACACGATAGGAGAGAAACAAGCTCGCCCACCAAAAGGCGGGCGAGTAATAGCCTGAGCACGAAATGGCAACATGGCTAGTTCTTTTGACGGCTGACCTTGACCACGTTTGGCATCACACGAATGCGGCGCATAATATTGGCAAGGTGAACCCTGTCTGTGGTGGTGAGGCGAACAAAGATGGTGTACAAGCGGCCATCTTTTTCTTCGGTCGTCAGTCCCTGAATATTCGATCCCGTCGCGGCGATGGTGTTGGTTAAATCCGCTAGCGCCCCTTGATGGTTCTGCATATCTACGCGTAGACGAGTACTGAACTCCTGATCGAAATCGTCTGCCCACTCAACAGGCATATATTTATCCGGCTCTTGACGGTAGCCGCGAATGTTTGAGCAGGTTTCACGGTGGATCACCAAGCCTTTACCGGGGCTGACGTGCGCGATAATCGGATCGCCCGGAATAGGGCGGCAACAGTTGGCATAAGTGACCAAGATACCATCTGCGCCACGGATAGGCATTTTCCCGTCCGAAGGTTCCGCGTCCGTGTTTTCATCGTCCAGCAGGCGGCGAGCGATCACGACACTCATTAACTCACCCAAGCCGATCGCGGCGAGCAAATCATCGCTGCTTTCTAGCTTCAGGTCGGTCAAAATCGCATTGAGGCGGTCAGGATCGACATCGGGTAGGTTCTTCTCACCCAGCGCATGGTTGAGCAAACGACGTCCCAATGTGACTGATTCTTCACGGCGCATGGTTTTGAGCACTTGGCGGATTTTGGTCCGTGCCCGAGCGGTCACCACATAATTGAGCCATGCGGCATTCGGGCGAGCGCCTGGAGCGGTAATGATCTCAATGGTTTGGCCGTTTTTCAGTGGTTGGCTTAGCGGATACGGTTGACGATTGACTCGCGCGCCGACACAGGTGTTACCCACATCGGTATGAACCGCATAGGCAAAGTCAACGGCCGTGGCGCCCACGGGGAGCTCGACGATACGCCCTTTCGGGGTAAAGACATACAGCTCATCGGGGAAAAGATCGGATTTAACGCTTTCGATAAACTCGAAGGAGTTCCCCGCGCTTTGCTGCAGTTCAATCAAGTTTTGCATCCAGCGCTGAGCACGTTTTTGTGCCGTGGTACCGGATGGACGTTCGGCGCCGCTCTTATACGCCCAGTGCGCAGCGAC
Organism: Salinivibrio sp. YCSC6; assembly: GCF_004916735.1. Taxonomy (NCBI): domain Bacteria; kingdom Pseudomonadati; phylum Pseudomonadota; class Gammaproteobacteria; order Vibrionales; family Vibrionaceae; genus Salinivibrio; species Salinivibrio sp. YCSC6. The sequence continues at coordinate 2,799,571 of NZ_CP039516.1, read as the reverse complement.
CCCTTTGTCCGCCATCTGGTCCATGTCTTCAGTGCGAATTTGCACTTCAACTGGCACACCATGCGGACCAATCATTGACGTATGCAGTGATTGATAACCGTTCGCCTTCGGCACGGCAATGTAATCTTTCAAGCGGCCGGGACGTGGTTTATACAAATTATGCATTTGCCCTAAGACGCGGTAACAGGTGTCGAGGTCGTCGACGATCACGCGAAAGGCATACAAATCCATAATGGTATGAAAGCGCTGTTCTTTATTCTTCATCTTGTTATAGATGGAATAAAGATTCTTCTCTCGGCCAAGCACGCGCGCGTTGATCCCGGCATCTTCCAAGCGGCCTTCGATTTCCGCATGGATTTTTTGGATCATTTCTTTGCGGTTGCCCCGCGCTTGCGCAATCACTTTTTTGAGGACGCGATAGCGGTTGGGGTAGAGCGCTTCAAAGCCGAGCTCTTCGAGCTCCACTTTAATATTGTGAATACCGAGGCGGTGAGCGAGTGGGGCAAAAATTTCCAGTGTTTCGCGGGCAATACGGCGACGTTTATCGGGGCGCAGGGCACCCAAGGTACGCATATTATGGGTACGGTCGCTGAGCTTAATCAGAATGACGCGAATGTCATGGGCCATGGCCATGACCATTTTGCGGAAGTTTTCCGCCTGCGCTTCTTTGCGATCGCGAAACTTGAGCTTGTCGAGCTTGGAAACGCCATCCACCAGATCCGCAACCACATCACCAAAGCGTTGTTGCAGATCCTCTTTGGTCACGTCTGTGTCTTCAATCACATCGTGCAGCAACGCCGCCATTAAGGTTTCGCAGTCCAAGCGCATTTCTGCGAGGATCCGCGCAACGGCGATGGGGTGGATGATGTAGGGCTCACCGGTGGAGCGGGTTTGCCCGTCATGGGCATCGCGCGCAACCAGATACGCTTGCCGGAGCGCTTCAAGCTGCGATTCCGGCAAGTATTGGTTCGCGACTTCTTTCAGGCTATCAAAGAGGTACAAACGGCCTGTTCCCTGATGATGACGCGATTAACGGTGACCAGAAATGGTGCTAACAGCGGCCATTTCGGCAGCTTCTTGCTCCTGCTTTTCTTGACGCTCACGCGCGTCTAGCACTTCTTTGTTGATCAGTCCTTCTTCGATCTCACGCAGTGAGATAACGGTGTACTTGTCATTTTCTTCTGGTACTAGAGGATCTTTACCACCCGTTTGCATTTGGCGGGCGCGGCGGGCCGCAACCAGAACGAGATCGAAACGGTTACCAATTTTTTCAACGGCGTCTTGAACAGTTACGCGTGCCATGAAGGACTCCAGCTGTAGTGATAAACAGGTCTTAAAAATGACCGAAAATTATACAAAAGGCGGCCGTCCATTGCTAGCACTGGGTGCGCTGCAATCGAACAAACGCCAATATTCATGATTAGTCGGCCAGCAAGTCGTCAATCATTGCATGATATTTGCTGGCTTGTTTAGGCTGACGCATCCGCTCTGCACGGAGGATCGCTTTAAGATCCATTAATGCGACATCAAAGTCATCATTAATGATCAAATAGTCATATTCAGCATAGTGAGAGATCTCTGAACGTGCTTCTTGCATGCGTTTGGCGATCACCTCTTCGCTATCTTGGCCGCGAGCGGTGAGACGGCGCTCTAACTCTTCGCGGCTAGGCGGCAAAATAAAGATGCTTTTACTGTTCGGCATCTGTTGACGAATTTGCTGCGCCCCTTGCCAATCAATGTCCAAAAAGATGTCGATGCCTTTATTAAGCATCTCTTCAATCCATACGCGCGATGTCCCGTAATAGTTGCCAAAGACTTCTGCGTGTTCCAAAAAGGCGCCTTGATCAATTAAGGCCTTGAATTCTTCTACTGCGACAAAATGGTAATGCACGCCGTTTTCTTCACCGGGACGCATAGCGCGTGTGGTGTGTGAAACCGACACTTTCATGTCATAGCGTGGGTTGTCATTCAGCAGTGCTGAAATCAGGCTTGATTTGCCTGCACCGCTCGGGGCAGAAACAATATAAAGCGTACCTTGACTCATGGATTGATCACTTTAACCGGCTGATGCCAATACCAAAGCATAGCGCAATCGTATTGACGGAGATCGACGAATAGATAGTAGTCTCCCGATGGGAGGCGCGCAGGTTAGCACGAACCGGCGGGGATTTGAACGCTAGAGCGTGAACTTACTGACTCGATACATGTGTGCGCGATTGCCGGTGTGACACAAACTGTGCGCTGAGTCGATAAAGCATGGCTCTGTCTAGAACATGCTTGCATATACGCAATTATTAATGATAATTGTTAGCGTTTGTATTGAGTGGTCGATTTTGGTGTAGGGAGCACATTCAATGATAGGGAGTCAGCAGGCGTTACATCAGGGTGTTACCTCGCTGTATGTGTCACATCAGCGCTGGCTTTCGGGCTTTATTCAGCGACGGATGGGATGCCCGTCAACGTCGGCAGACTTAGTGCAAGATACCTATTTGCGTTTGCTTAACTCTGGCCGTTTGCCTGATACAGACAGTGCGCGTGCTTACCTTACTCATATCGCCAAAGGCTTGATCGTCGATTGGTATCGCCGTCGTCGCGTTGAGCAAGCTTACTTAGACTATCTGCAAGCGCAGCCGGAACGCATGGCCAGCTCGCCCGAGCAACATCAACAAACCATGGAAGCCTTGGTGGCGGTTGATGCGTTATTAGGACATTTACCGGTCAAGGTGCGGCAGGCTTTGCTGATGCGCCAGCTAGAGGGAATGAGCTATAAAGACATCGCAAAGGCGCTTTCTGTCTCGATTTCCTCGGTAGAGAAGTATGTCGCCAAGGCACTGGCGACCTGTGTACTCGCTGCACAAGAGTGATTCATGATGTCATCTTTATCGCCTCACGTGGTTGAACAAGCGGCACAATGGATGGCTCGTATGTGGGCGGACGATGTGTCTGAGCAGGATAAACAGGCGCTATCACAGTGGCGACGTGCTCACCCTCATCATGAAAAGGCATGGCAAGCGCTGGAAGGTGTGCAATCCCAGCTTCAGGATGTCTCGGGACATCATTCGGTCTTATTGCGACAAAGTGGCCTGTCGCGCCGGCGGTTTTTGATGCTTGGTGGCATTGGTATTGGCGCAGGGTGCTTATTGGCATGGCGCTCTAATGCGCATCGTTACGAACAGGGCGTTGCCTTGGCAAGCCGAGTCGGGGAGCTCAAACAGTTCACCTTGCCGGATCAGAGTCGTGTCGCGTTAAACACAGACTCGCGGGTGTGGGTCGATTATCAAGGCGGGAAAAAACAGATTTTCCTTGAGCGCGGTGAAGTGCTGTTCGAAGCGGCATCGCCTTTATCGGTTCTCACCGCCCACGGTCAGGTGTGGGTTGAGGAGCAAGGCCAGCTTGCGGTGCGCCAGTTCACGCGCTTCAGTGCCATACAATTGTTATCGACCAATGCGCGTATTCAGCCGTTTCAGGGTCAACGGCGTTACATTCCCGCCGGGCATTCGGTGCAATGTACGGACAATAAGGTGCGGCATCTTGCGCCTTTAGAAACTCACGCGGTGAGCTGGTTGGAGCAAAAACTCGTGGCTGAACGCATGCCGCTTTCGACGCTAGTTGAAGAGCTCTCACGGTATTTCTCAGGCTGGTTGCGCTTAGATGCGCAACTGAATGATCTAACCGTGACGGGGGTATTTTCCACCCGTAATATCCAGCAAACGCTGGCGCATTTAGAAACCATTCTGCCTATTGCCCTGCGCTTTCGCACTGCGCTCTGGGTGCAAATTATTCCAGCCCAATAAAAAATGACACTCATCTTTACGGATCCCACGCCTTCGTTCGGTGTATCGGTTAGTTAATTCACTTAAGTGGAGCCGTATTGTGAAACTGCAGTCATCGATATTGTGTCTATCGTTAACCTTGGGCGTGCCTTTTTATTCCCCCGTTTATGCCCAAACAGACACGGTAAATACCTACCAGATCCCCGCCGGAGAGCTTGATGCGGTATTAAAAGCCTTTGCGCTGGCATCGGGTATCGAATTTCATCTGGATGCGCGTTTGTCCGAAGGTTTTTACAGTGCGGGGCTCGACGGACAGTTTACTCCAGAGCAAGGCCTCAACACCCTACTGACCAGTACGGGGTTGACGGCACACCGACAAGCCGATGGCAGCTATCAAATTACCGACAGCACAGAGTCGCTGACGCTCGATACCCTAGATGTGTCGTTTTCGGAAGGGGAGATTAGTCGCGATGAAGCGGGTAAATATGCTGTTTACGATGACAACCGGTCAACGGTGTACGCGGGCAAAAAAGAGGTTGAGCGATATAAAGGTAAAGATGCGGCTGATCTCTTTAAAGGTATGCCCAATGTGTACAGTGGTGATGCGCGCAACGGCGGCGGCATTGACCCAAATATTCGAGGTGTTCAAGGGCCGGGTCGTGTGCCTGTCCTCATCGATGGTACAGAGCAAGGGCTGACTGTCTGGCGTGGCTATCGCGGTGTCTCGAATCGCAGCTATATTGATCCCAACTTAATTGGTGGTGTGCAGGTGATCAAAGGCCCCAATACTGTGGCGAATGTCAAAACATCCACAGGCGGCGCGGTGGTCGTCAACACCCTCTCTGCACAAGATATTTTGCTGCCGGGAAAAGACTTTGGCGGTGAGTTCTTGATTGAAGGAAGCAACAATGCGGTTGCGCCCACGTTAGGGACCTTATACACAGGGCAAGATTATCGAGACGTCGACGGGTTTCCGTCCACACCCCAATATCCTTACGCCGATCCTTCGCTTTGGCAGCCGATGAGCCACAACAAGAACAACAATCCTTTCTCGGGGGATGATTATGCTTACCGTCTTGCGCTGGCGAAACGAGACGAAAGCATGGAATGGTTGGCTGCTTACGCTTATCGCTATAAAGGCAATTATTATGGTGGCAAACATGATAGCGGTTTTTATAAAAGCGGCGATTCGAAAGAAGCCTATATGACCAAGGTCGACCCAGAGACCTTGGCACTGCGCCATCTGCCGGGCGCGGAAATTCCCAACACGTCCAGCGAAACCGAATCTGTGTTGCTGAAAAGTACATTCCTTTTCGAGGGCGCGCAGCAATTGAGCCTTGGCGCGCGCTACACCGATGCCGAGTATGGTGAAATCATGGCGAGCCGCTCTGGTGACTTAGTCGATGGCAATAAAATGGCGCAATGGCCACTTAGCCGCGTGCGTGCGCAAGCTTATAACCTTGATTATCATTGGTCGCCAAAGGACCCTTGGATTGATTTAACGGCCAAGTTATGGACCACTTACACCGTCAGTGATACCAATACCCGAGGTGGGTTTCCTAACTATGCCAATAACCATGACCTGTTGCCGGGCTACAGCACCCTATTGCGCAATACTGCTGCGTCTAATGCAAAAGATAGCCGTATTGGCGTGAATATCAGTAATACCATGGCGTTCAGTGACACCTTATCTATGACTGCCGCAGGACGATATCAATACCGAGAGCAACGTTCTGATGACACTTATGATGCGAACAAAGCCGATGGTTGGGTGCACTTTCCACAAGAAGGGACCTATCAAGAATTTGATGCCAGCTTACAAGCCACTTGGCAGCCACATACCCAATGGACGCTTAACGCTGGTGTGAAGTTTCAAGGCTTTGATGTTAAAGATGACTTCCTTGCCGCGCGACAAGCCGAAGGGGGCGATACTCTGTTCACGCAGCAGGCTGTCTCACCGGGGCTTGAAGCCAGCTATAAAGTGCGAGTGTTCCTGAGTGAGGCTGAAATTCAGGCGATACTGGACAGTTATCGTAGAATGCTGGAGGATTTTGGGTTCCCTGAGAGCCAGATATTGGCTGATCTTGCTGAAGAAGAAGCCAAGCTGCGCAAAGAAGGTCAAATTGAAGAGCGCACACAAGCTTGGTTACACGATGGAAACGGTAAATATAGCCGTGCGCAAAACCCCTGTGACCCCGCTAATGGACTATTACCCGACAACTACATTGAAGGGACGTGTCGTGCGACCAATCAATTGAATACCAAAGTGAACATGCGTCCCAAAACACACGATCACGGGCAGGGTTGGTCACCATTTGCCTCCGTGGCATTTTCTCCCACGCCGCAAGACCGTATTTACTATCGCTACAGCCAAATGTTGCGCTTTCCAAGCCTCTTTGAAAGCACGCTTAGCTTTTCTGCGTTAAATAATGCGTATACCAGCCTCAAACCCGAAGCAACGGTGAATCATGAGTTAGGCTACATTCATCATTTTACTCACGGTGATCTGAAACTGGCTTACTTTCACCACCTCACTGAAAACGTGATTGAGCGAGATGACATGCTGCGCTTTAGCAATATTGATTCGCAGACGCTGGCAGGGTTGGAGCTGCAAGCGAACTACGATGATGGTGATTGGTTTGCCGATTTAAATGGCGCTTACATGCTCACCAATCAAGTCTGTGATGAGAGCTCCGTCGTCACACGTTATCGCCCCGACGAGCCAGAATACTATCGCAATTGTCTGTTTGGCGGTTTTCCTGGCGGATATTTAGAATCGCAAGTCCCCCCAGCGTGGTCGACGTCGCTGCAACTGGGCCATCGCTTTTTCAATCGTCAGTTAGAAGCTGGGATCAAAGGCGCGTACCTTGCCAAAGCCAAGTCAGATGAGGTGGTTCAGCGCGACGATACCTTAACGTTTGATGCATTTGCCAATTACCAGCTATCACGCCACATCGCGCTTGAAGTCGTAGGGACCAATTTAACCGATGTCTACCACATTGACCCACTGGTGCGTTCCAGTGTACCGGCGCCAGGGCGCACTATTAAATTGATGCTAAAAGCAAAATTTTAACGACGCGGTTACGGGTTTTCGTTATTCGTTCGGTATAGCGGGTAGATAACCGATATGGCGTATTACGCATGGATAATAAGGACTCAAAATGAAGCGATATTGGATAGGACTGGGCCTGTGGCTCTTAGTCATCACGGTGCATGTGCAGGCGAGTGAATCCACTGCACCTGCGGAGAGCGGGTCAGTGGTGACCGCTTTAGGCTCGCAGTCCACCCATTTGTCCGTTGATGCACTGTCTCCGCTCGGTATGTATCAGGCTGCGGATCCTATCGTTAAAGCGGTCATGCTGATATTGCTGGCGGCTTCCGGCGTGACATGGGCTGTGCTCGTCACTAAGCAGTGGCAACTCGGTCGTGCGTGTCGCCGCTTAGCGCCACTGGTGTCACTTTGCGCTCACGCTGAAAGCTTTGCGGCGGCCAAAGCGGCGGCATCATGTCATCAGGGCACTGGGCTGGCGTTTCTTAGTGCGGCGCAAACCGAGCTTGCCCTATCCGAACAAGTAGATGCAGTCAGTCAAGGCGTTAAAGAGCGGGTACAAGCACGGTTGGAGCGGGTACAGGTAGCACAGGCTAGCATGATGAATCGCGGCACAGGGGTGCTGGCATCGATCGGGTCCGTGGCTCCCTTTGTGGGGCTGTTTGGTACCGTGTGGGGGATCATGAATGCGTTTATTGGCATTGCGCATACGCAAACGACTAATTTAGCCGTGGTGGCCCCCGGGATTGCTGAAGCCCTACTGGCAACGGCTCTTGGCCTGGTCGCGGCGATCCCAGCAGTGATTGTTTACAACTATTTTACCCGTGCATTGGCTGCGTATCGTGCTCAAATGGGGGATTTAGCGGTGGCTATTTTGGTGCTGGTGAGCCGTGATCTCGACAGTGAGCGCAATGCGCAAACTGAACTTGCGTGGCGACAGGCAGGGTAGAAAGATGAGCTTTCAATTTTCCTCGTCAGACCATGAACTACAAGAAAACCATGAAATCAATGTGACACCATTTATCGATGTGATGTTGGTGTTATTGATCATTTTTATGGTTGCGGCCCCGCTTGCAACCGTCAGCGTGCCGGTGGATTTACCCACCTCTTCGGCGAAGCCGAATGCCTCGCCCAGTCAGCCTGTGTATTTGTCTGTAGGCTTTGGACAAATGCTGCAAGTTGATGAGCATCCTGCGTTTTCCCTTGAGGAGGCCAGTCAGAAGTTGCCTCAATGGGTGGCGAACAAACAAACCCGTTTATATTTGCGGGCCGATAAAACCTTGCCTTATCAGTCACTGTTGGAAGTGATTAATACGCTTAGTCAAGCGGGTTATCAGCAAGTCGGGCTGGTGGGTATTGCGCAGTCAGCATCGAGTTCCTCATGACGGTATTGGCTGGGTTGCCGCAAGGCTTTGAGTTAGACCGCACGCGAAAAGGCTGGTTAGTGGGGGCGGCAGTGAGCGTCAGTCTCCACCTTGGGATGGCGATCGCGTACTTTTGGACACCGGCGCGCACGCTCGCACCGCCTCCCGCCGCGGTGCCGATTGCTATTTCTGTCATCGCACCAGACGTGTCTGCCCCAAAGGTGGAAAAGCACGATGTGAAAGAGGGCAAACCGCAACGCGCCAGTCAGCCTGCTCATGCATCTGAGACGGTGCCGGAAAAAGTGATGCCGACGCCAAACGCGACGCCTGTGGTTGAAGATAAAGAAAATGCGCAAGTCCAAAAACAACCGCAGTCTGTCTCACGTCCTGCCAAGAAGCCGCCTAAAGCGGTAGAGACGAAAAAAACGGTTGAGACCCACAAGGTGCAAATGACTGAGCCTCGCCCTAAACCAAAGGAAAGCTCCAAAACGTCACGTGCGTCGTCGGTCGCGCAAGAGGCGAGTGCGCCGAAACATGTTGACGCGCCAACACACAGTGAAAAAGTGACTGGCCCAGCGCAAGGACAGCTAACCGTAAAGGGGGAGGTTGCCAAGTTGAATTGGCAGCGACGGGTTCACGCGCATTTGGCGCACTATAAGCGCTATCCTCGATTTGCTCGGCGACTTAAGCAGCAAGGCTCGCCTCGGGTAACCTTTACCGTCAATCGCCAAGGCGAGGTGCAATCGGTCAAACTCCAAACCTCGAGCCACTTTGAGAGTTTGGACGAAGAGGCTAAGGCGCTGGTACAGCGTGCGTCTCCGTTGCCGACGCCGCCAGATGCGTTGCCGGGACTGACAATAACGGTCACTGTTCCTATTCGTTTTTCACTGTAAAAAATAAGGGGATACCTTTTTCGTGAACACGATGACAAAGGTTCACTCTCGCTTGCTAACCTGTTAGGCTGCTCCCGCAATTCGCTTCGGGGTTGATTTCTATCGAGTCGCCCCGATATGAAACTGTATTCCACTCAATGCCCGTTTGGGGCCCCAAAAAGAGAGAAGATATCACCAGAAAACGAATGACATGAAGGAGGTGTCAATAATGGCAGCGATAGCCGATGTATATCCCTCACGCGTCAATGGTAAAGAAACGCTTTCCCCACGCTTAGATCCGGTTGTTTACGGCCGTGTGCAACCCAAGGTACCGCATAGCTTAAGTCAGCAAGAGCTGGATACGTTTGAGCGCCAAGGCTTTTTGGTGATGAATGACTATATGCCGGAAATGGTGGCACCACTTAAACGCGAGATTACCCGCCTACGTGATGATATGGCCGGCCATGAAGAGCTATATACCGAGCCGGATAGCGACGAGCTGCGCACCATTTTTAAACCCTTTGCCTACAGTGACTTAATTGATCGCTTCTCGCGCGATCCGCGCATTCTCAATAAAGTACGACAAATTTTGGGCTCGGACGCGTATTTGATGCAATCACGCGTCAATATTAAACCGGCGTTTAAAGGTAAGTCGTTTCCTTGGCATTCTGACTTCGAGACTTGGCACGTTGAGGATGGAATGCCACGGATGCGAGCGGTTACCGTCTGGCTGATGCTCACGGATAACACCGAGCACAATGGGCCGTTGTACGTCATCCCTGGCTCGCATCATCACTATGTGTCTTGTGAAGGCAGTACCGGCGAGAAAAACTATCAGCAGTCGCTGAAAAAACAAATGCTGGGCGTGCCTAAACCAGAGACCATGGAGGCGTTGCTCGATGATAAGGGCGTTGCCTCCGTCACGGGTAAAGCTGGCACCTTGGTGTTCCATGACTGCAACTTAATGCACGGTTCACCTGATAATATCGCCAATGATCCACGCTCGATTTTAATGTTTGTCTATAACAGTGTGGAGAATAAACCAGTGACGCCCTTTAGTGGTTTACCACCACGCCCGCACTATCTCTCTAACCCAGACCAACGCCCATTGCAGGCGGTTGAGTCACTTTGGCCGCTGGCCTCTTAATCGTGCTAACGCCCACCTTTTTCGGTGGGCGTTTTGAGTTTGTTTTCTCTTTAAAACAGGCTTTTGCTATGCTGTCTCGATAATTGAACAAGTGTTTAATTATCTCGCCAATTTCAACGACATTAAGGAGTACCCGTTGAATACAACATCAAAAGCGACCCTGAGCTTGACCGTTGCCGCACTGAGTGTGGCCAGTGCCTTATCTTTCTCTTCTTCAGTTCAAGCCAGTGACAGTGCGCTTAGCGAAAAGCTTGGCATTGCCGATCACGCCGTTATTGCCCACCGTGGTGATTCCTACAACGCCCCCGAGTCCACGCTGCCTGCGTATCAGCTCGCGTGTGAAGTGGGTGCCGATTACCTCGAGCTTGATCTGCAGCGCACCAAAGACGGCAAATTGATTGCTGTGCATGACGATAACCTCAAGCGCAATACTAATATCGAGACGGTCTACCCTGAGCGTGCCGACGATCCGGTCAATACCTTTACATGGGCAGAGCTGGAAAAACTGGATGCGGGTAGCTGGTTTAATGAATCATACCCAGAGCGCGCGCGTGAAAGCTTCCGTGGCTTGAAGCTTGTCACCTTAGACCAAGTGCGTGAAATCGCTGAAGGCTGTGCGCATCAGCCCGGTCTGTATATCGAGACCAAGGTGCCGGAGTTCTTCCCTGGCATTGAGAAAGATTTGAAAGACGATCTGACCAAGCATGGCTGGCTAGATGACGATGCCAAGGGCAAAGTGATCCTACAAACTTTTAATAAATCGAGCCTTGAAACGCTGCAAAGCGTGATGCCAACCGTGCCAAAAATCTTGCTGCTTTGGGCGGGTGATGGCTACATTCCCACCAAGGACAGTGCGCCGAAAGCAGACGATGAGTCTTACGCCGAGTACTATGCGCGCCAAGAAGTGGCTTCGAAAGAAGGCTACGCAGAATGGTTGGATTATGCCAAACAGCATGGCGCGATCGGTGTGGGTCCATCCACTATCCAAACGCAGCACGATGATGCATGGTCAAGCCAGTTTAGCTACATGGAGCTTGCAGCGCCTTGGATGGTAGAGATGAGCCATGAGAAAGACTTGCTGATGCATGTTTACACCGTTGATCAAGCGGTAGATTTTGAGCGCTATCGTGACCGTGGTGTGGATGGCTTTTTCACCAACCGTCCTAACCTTGCGGTGAAAACTCTCTCTGGCGGTGAAGGCAAAGATATTCAAGCGACACTGACCAAGCTGGGTTATTAGTCCCGTATGCGTTAAGCGCATTGTGTTCACAAGCCCGCCCTGTTGTGGCGGGCTTTTTAGTGGTATCTCGTCGATGATAGTGGTGACTGTTAAGTCAGTTTAGAGGGGCTTGCGCGTCATAAGCTTAGCCATTGCGCGTCGATACATACCATAAGCCACTGCGCCAGCGAGAATATTGCCGACTAAAGCGCCCACAAATAAGCCATATAACTCAGCCACTTGCGCGCCAATCCATAAGCATGGCAAGAAAAATGCGAACAGACGAAGGGCGGAGATGGTCAAGGCGGTGTATGAACGGCCTAATGCATTAGTAATGGAGACCATCAACATGCACACGCCCAAAGCGCCTAAGCTAAACGGTACTAGGGTCAGGTGCCAATGCAAAATGTCAGTCACTTGCTGATCGCTTGTCATGAGTTGGGCGAGTGGATCGGCGGCAAACCAGGTCACTACAGCGATCAGCAATTGAAAGCCTAAGACAAACTGACAGGCCAGTTTCACCAAATGACGGATCTCGGTGAGATCACCTTTACCCAATAAGCGACCCACCATAGGTGGCATCGACATGGTTAGTGCAAGCACAGATACAATCGCAAAAAATTCAAAGCGAGATCCCAGCGCCCATGCCGCAACTGCCGTAGGACCAAAGCCGGCGAGTAGCTTGGTTGCCAGCATGGACGAGACGGGCGGTAGCAGCTGACTTATCATCGCCGGCCCCATAATATGGCCGATGGATTTGACGCTTTTGGCAATGTCTAAATCGTGCCATGCCATCGAGATCCAACCTTTGCGAATAACCCGTGGCGCGACAATGACCACACCGCTACCAAAAGCGATCAGGGTTGCGACGGCAGCGCCATTTATGCCCCAATCGAGCCAGAAAATGAACACAGGATCGAGGACCAAGTTTAACAGGCTGGTGACCACCATCATGGAGCCGGGCAGCAAGGTGTTTCCGTTGGCTCGCGCAATACTGTAAAAGAAATACAGCACCGCCCCCGCCCAAGCACTGACCAGCCAAATAATCCAATAACTATCAATCACCGGAAATACGCTCTGAGGGGCATCGAGTAGCATCAATATCGGGTGACGTAGCGCATACAAAAGCAAGGCGAAACCCGCGACACCGAGTGTGCCCATAAGGAGGATTAAGCCGCCGAGTTGCTTGGCGTAATTGCACTTATCCGCGCCGAGCGCGCGTGAAATGACCGCGGTCGTGGCAATACCTAACCCGACCTGAATCCCGATAATGATCATTTGAATGGGCAAGGTAAAGCCTTGCGCAGCAAGGGGAAGCACCCCAAGTTGGCCGATAAATGCACTGTCGACTAACTGAAAACTCATCAGTGACAGCACCCCGAATAGCATGGGCAGGGTGGTAGAAAACAAGCGCTTTGCGCGAGAGACAGACTCCATCAGGCACTCTTTGGGTTAATAGGGTGAAAAAAAGCCGAGCATCTACATGCTCGGCATAACCCAACCAATTGTAGAGGATTACTGGAAATTACCAACCCTCTTCCTGTAGGGGCATTCAATGAGGAGAGACGCTTTCCATTAACGCAAATAGAGACAAGGACTTTTGTCTTTTTGGTCAATGTGAGTGGCTGTGACGCAATACATAGGTGCTTCATTTAATTTATAGTTTTATTATTAGCGTGTCTTTTGGCCTAGAGTTAAATGTCGAATAGGGACAGTTTTTTAGTGAATAATACCAACTCTATGAGCTTATATCGGTTTGAATGGTTATGAGATTTAATAGTCGCAAAGCTAAGTGCTTTACAGTTGGTTTGTATTGGATTTCATGCAGGTTTGGTCAAGGTTTGTTACAAGGCTCTTTCTCAATAGATCGGCGTGTTGGGTGACATGAAATATCATCTTTAGTGCATTTTATTCCAAACTTCTTCTTCTATTGACTGTGTTGTTTATTGCTTTTGGTGATAACGTGATTAGAGAAATATCGTGTTATAGGTCGATTTGAGGTAGGTCGGCAGTTTTCAAAAAATCACATTGTGACAGGCTGTTATCGTTGATCGACAGGACGAATCAAGATAAATATAGACCACTTAATTGAAGCGTATAATACGGATAAATGTTTTTACGCCTAGGATGGCATAAAACCATTTGTGAGAAGGTAGGCCAATGTCGCCTGCCCAAGCATCAGTTAGCTGAAACATAGTTAACAGGGAGTAGTGGACTATGCTGTCGTACTTTTTACGTCGGTTGTTGTTAGTGGTGCCGACTTTTCTTGGCATTACTATTTTGATCTTTGGTATCACCCGTCTCGTGCCTGGGGGGCCGGTAGAGCGGATGATGACGCAAATGCAAGCACAAGCCGATGGTGGCTCTAGCATGCAGCGAGCCGGTGACAGCTCGGCGTTGTCGGAAGACCAAATTGCCGAGTTGCGCGCCTTTTACGGGCTCGATAAACCCGTGCTAGAAGCCTATGTTGATTGGCTGGGCAAACTAGCCAATTTCGATCTGGGTGAGTCGACGCGCTATTACGAGCCGGTTACCGACATGATCGCCGAGCGTCTTCCCGTCTCGTTGTTTTACGGCGGAATGACCTTCTTTATCAGTTATTTTATCTCTCTTCCGCTTGGTTATTACAAAGCCCTCAAACACGGTTCGGTGTTTGATTCCTCTTCCTCTGTGCTGATCTTTATTGGGTTTGCCCTACCCGGCTATGTGGTGGGGGTATTGCTGATCACCTTATTTAGCTATCACCTCGAATGGTTCCCGATGGGGGGCTTTGTTGGCGATGCCTATTATGACGCGACCAGCTTTTGGGAACGCGCTAAAGATGTGATGTGGCATGCGGTACTGCCGCTGATTTGTTATCTGATTGGTGACTTCGCTACCTTGACCATGACGATGAAAAACAACCTGATGGAAAATTTATCTGCCGATTATATCCGTACTGCCATCGCCAAAGGATTACCGTTCCGTTCGGCGGTGCGCAAACACGCGCTGCGCAATAGCTTAATTCCCATAGCTAGCCATTTTGGTAACTCTTTATTGTTCTTTATGACTGGCGCGTTTTTGATTGAAGTAATTTTCAATATCAACGGCATCGGTTTACTTGGCTATGAGTCCATTATGGAGCGTGACTATCCGGTGGTGATGGGCATTGTCGCCATCAATGCGCTTTTACTACTGGCTGGCAACATTATCTCAGATATCTGTGTTGCTATGGTTGACCCTCGCGTGAAGTTTGGATCTTGATATGTTGACGTTTAGCCCTTTAACTCAAAAGAAAATCCGCAGCTTTAAGCAAATTAAACGCGGTTACTGGTCGTTTATCATCCTTGCCTTGATGCTGGTGTTGTCGCTGTTCGCCGAGTTTTTTATTAACAGCAAAGCGTTAATGGTCAAATACGACGGCGAGTACTATTTCCCCGTACTGAGTGATGTGCACTTGGCGAGTGACTTTGGTCAAGTGGGCACTAGCGAAGCTAACTATCGTCAACTCGCCAAAGCCTTTGCCGCGCAAGGCGGTGATAATTATGTGGTGATGCCACTGGTGCCGTGGAACCCACTGGAACAAGACTTTAGCGGTGACTTCCCGCCGACCGCGCCAAGCGCAGCGGACAAGCACTATCTTGGCACCGATGAGATCGGACGCGATATTCTCGCCCGCCTTGTCTATGGCTTTCGTACCGCAATGGGTTTTGCATTGCTGACCATGGCTGCCTCGTATGCGATCGGCACTGCGGTAGGTTGCGCGATGGGCTTTTGGGGCGGCAAGTTTGACTTGTTTTTCCAGCGCTTTATCGAAATCTGGTCGATGGTGCCGTTTTTGTACGTAATCATGATATTGGTCTCGATTCTCCAGCCGACTTTTGCCCTCTTTGTAGGGATTAACGTACTGTTTGGTTGGATGGCGATCACTTGGTATATGCGCACCATGACCTATAAAGAGTCGGCCCGCGATTACGTGATGGCCGCGCGTGCACTAGGCGCCTCAACCAGCCGGATCCTTTTCCGTCATATTTTACCCAACACCATGGTGATGATTGTTACCTTGGCGCCCTTTACCATCGCCCTCAATATTACCGCGCTAACGGCGTTGGATTATCTCGGCTTGGGGCTGATGCCACCGACGCCAAGTTGGGGGGAGCTGTTACAGCAAGGCAAATCGAATTTGGACGCGCCATGGATTGTTGCGTCCGTGGTGACCTCACTGGTGGTGGTATTGGTGATGGTGACCTTCATTGGTGAAGCGGTGCGCGCCGCGTTTGATCCGAAAAAATTCACCCGTTACGACTAACTTTAAACACAACGCGCAGTGTATGAATCACGATAAGGAAATCACGATGAAAAAACTGATCCTTGCGACCTCAATCTCGATGTTTAGCCTCAGCGGCTGGGCGGGAGATTTGCCTGAAAACCTTAATTGGCAAACCAATTGGGATGCGCCCAAAATTGGCTCACCTGAGGCAAAGCGCGGTGGTACTCTGCGCTCACACTTAAACTCCTTTCCTCAAACTTTGCGTACGGTTGGCCCAGACTCCAACTCAGGCCTGCGAAGCTATTTTCTCGATGAAATGCCCTCATTGGTAAAACGTCATCCAGACACGCTGGAATGGATCCCTGATTTGGCTAATGAGTGGGCCTATGGTGACGATAATAAAACCATCTATTTCAAACTGAACCCAAAAGCGACGTGGTCGGACGGTGAGCCCGTCACCGCCGATGATTTTGTCTTTATGATGCAGTTTTATCGCTCCAAAGATATTGTTGCGCCTTGGTACAACGAGTACTACACCAATACCATTGGTGGGGTAGAGAAGATTGATCAACACACTATTGCGATATCGGCCGCGGTAGAGAAAAACGACGATGAGTTGATGTATACCTTGGGTAGTTTGATCCCACGTCCAGCACACTTTTACGCCAATCCAAGTAAAGATGAAAACCAAGATGGTATTGCTGACGACTTTGTACGTCGCTACAACTTTAAGGCCGAGCCTACAGTGGGACCTTATGCGTTAGGGCGGGTACAAAAAGGCCGTAGTGTCACCTTTGAGCACGTGGATGATTGGTGGGGTTACACCAACCCGTATTATCAACACCGCTATAACGTCGACAAAATTCGTCTACGTGTGATCCGGGATAACGACATTGCCATGAAGCACTTTGAGAAGGGCAACCTAGATGTGTTTGATCTGCTATTGCCGGATGTGTGGCATGATAAAACCCAATCTGATCCTTATAAAAAAGGCTATATCACCAAGTTTTGGGGGTATAACGAGGTTCCTGTTGGCGCGGGCGGCCTGTGGCTGAACACTGCAATGCCATTGCTGGATGACATTAATGTACGCAAAGGCATCATCTATGCCACTGACTTTGATGGTATGATCAAAAAAATCACTCGAGGCGACTACTCGCGTAAGCCGCATGCAATGGGCTTTGGTCATGGTGAATACGATAACGATGGGGCGACACCGCCAGCGTTTGATCCTAAAAAAGCAATCAGCTATTTCGAAAAAGCCGGCTTTAATCAGGTGGGGCCAGATGGTATTCGTATCAACGACAAAGGCGAGCGTTTAAGCTTTGCGATCACTTATGGTTATCAACACCACACACCGCGTATTGCTTACTTAAAAGAACAAGCTAAAAAAGCGGGTCTGGAATTTACCATTAACTTGGTCGATGGCTCATCGGCGTTTAAATACGTGCTGGAGAAAAAGCATCAAATTGCCTTTCTCAATATGGGCACCTCAGAGATCCCTGCCTACTGGGAATATTTCCACTCAGATAATGCCAATAAAGCGCAAACCAATAACCATACCAATTACAGCGCTCCAGAGTTGGATGCGTTAATTATGGCGTACAAAACGGAGTTTGATCTGGAGAAGAAGTATCAGCTGTCGCACCAGATCCGCGCTAAGATTTCTGAGGCGAGCGTGATTGCCCCCGGTTACATGGTGCCGTATGTACGCCAAGGCTTTTGGCGTTATGTGCAAATCCCAGACAACGCGATGACCAAGCGCACCGAAAACATGGTCACCAGTGGCCGCGTGATGGGCTTTGGTACCTTCTGGATTGATGAAGAGATGAAAGAAGCCACTGAAGACGCTATGGACGAAGGTAAAACGTTTGAGCCGGTGAGCATCATTGATGACAGATACAAGCTGTAGAGGCGATTATGACGCAGGATGTCATTCTATCGGTTAAGGATTTGACCGTTAATTTTACCACTGACGATGGCCCCCGTGAGGTACTTCACGGGGTGAGCTTTGAGGTCAAAGCCGGGCGTACGCTCGGCTTAGTGGGCGAGTCGGGTAGCGGCAAAAGTGTCACCGCGATGTCAATCATGGGATTACTTCCAAAACCCTATGGGCAAATAACGGGTGGTGAAATCTTGTACCGCGGGACCGACTTGGTCACTCTGCCCGCCAAAGAGCGCTATGCAATGCGCGGCAATCGGATCTCGATTATCTTTCAAGACCCGATGACAGCGTTAAACCCTGTGCACACCATTGGCCGACAAATCAATGAAGTCTTGACGCTACACCGCCCAGAGCTGGACAAAAAAGCACGCGCGGCGTGTGCGCTCGACATGCTGGCTAAGGTGAAAATCCCGATGCCAGAAAAGCGACTGAACGAGTATCCACATAACCTGTCCGGCGGGATGCGTCAGCGGGTAATGATCGCGATGGCTCTGGCCTGCAAGCCTGATATCTTGATTTGTGATGAGCCAACCACCGCCTTGGATGTAACGGTGCAGGCCTCGATTTTGGATTTGATTAACGAGCTGCAAGAAGAAACCGGCATGGCGGTGATTTTTATCACCCACGATCTGGGAGTGGTCGCCGAGGTATGTGACGATGTGGCGGTGATGTACGATGGTCAAATTCGCGAACGGGCAGATATTTTCACCCTCTTTGATCACCCAGCTCATCCGTATACCAAGCGTTTGCTGGGATTAATGCCAGGGCGTCACCATCAACCCAAGCAGATGATTGATATTCGTCCGTTGGAAGACTTTGATGCTGCGCCATCATCCACGTAGTTGCAGGAGAACGAGATGAGCAAGGAAGTCCTCAGAGTAGAAAATCTGAAGCAGTATTTTGTCTCGGGCAAAGGCCTGCTTCGTCAAGGCTATACCATTAAAGCCGTCGATGGCGTATCGCTCTCGGTGTCACAAGGTGAAACGCTCGGGCTGGTCGGTGAGTCGGGATGTGGCAAAAGCACCCTTGGCCGTACCATGCTTAAGCTGTTTGAGCCTACCGAAGGGAAAATTTTCTTTGAAGGTAAAGACATCACGCATTTATCGCCACGTCAGATGCGGCCACTGCGTAAAGACATGCAGATTGTCTTTCAAGACCCGCTCGAGTCGCTAAACCAGCGCCATACCATCGGCGGGATCTTAGAAGAGCCCTTTATTATTCACAATATTGGCACCGCGAAAGAGCGTCGTCAGTGGGTACTTGAGCTATTAGACAAAGTCGGTTTACCCCATGACGCGGTTAACCGCTATCCGCATGAGTTTTCGGGCGGTCAGCGACAGCGAATTGGCATTGCGCGGGCAATTGCCCTTAAACCGAAACTGCTTATTTGTGACGAATCCGTCTCCGCCTTGGATGTATCGGTGCAGGCACAGATTCTTAATCTGTTGCTGAAACTCCAGCAAGAGATGAACTTGGCGATGATTTTTATCTCCCACGACTTATCGGTGGTTCGCCATATCTCCGATAAGGTGGCAGTGATGTACTTTGGTCATGTGGTAGAAGAGGGGCCGACCGAAACTGTCTACCATCATCCCCAGCATGAGTACACCCAAAAGCTACTCTCCGCGATCCCAATCACCCACCCCAAATATCGCAAACACAAGCGCCGCGCCGAGCAACCGGTGGCCGAAAAAAAGCCTGAAGTGGTGAGTTAAGCAAACGCCCCTCTGATGAGGGGCGTGATTGTTTGGCGTGTCGGCACATTGATCCGTTGATAGAGTCTGGCTCAACTCTTTGTTGCTATTGTTTGAAAAATATAGAAAAGTGACTCTTTCATAGCGCCTACAACCCGTGGTTTGTAAGGTGAAACTGACTCATCACGTGGAAGGAAAAATGCAGCAGGTCGGAATTTATGAGCAGCTGGTAACGCAGCTTATTGAGAGCCGTATTGATCGAGAAAGATTTTATGTTGGCGAGCGGACGCTTACCAGCAACGAGGCGTCAGTTTGGTTGTCTCGCTTTTTATCGCATGTTTTGCACCATGTGCTCGACGCCGTGCCTGCCAGTGATGATCGCCTAGAGCAGCAAATCACACTATCCAACCAATTCTTGCTGTGGCTGAAAACCCAGATCCACGATAAAGACATTATCGACGATAATTTGCTCGCGAGTCAGGGGAAAATCCTGACGGCCCTTTATGAGTTTGAAAACCCGATAGCATCTGATTTAGCGCGTTATGTGCAAGATGTTTTCCCACTCACTGGCTTAACGCAAAGTGAGCTTTTTTGTGGCAGTAATGCGGGTCTTTCACTGGAGTCAGAGCTGAAAAGAGAGATTTTATCCGCAGACAGAATTTATTGGTTGGTGTCATTCATCAAATGGGCGGGGATAAGAATTTTCCGAAAAGAGCTGGAAGCCTTTACCCGCAGTGGTCGCGAGTTAAAGGTCATCACCACATCATACATGGGCGCGACAGACGCGAAAGCGGTGGAGTATTTAGCTAGCCTACCTAATACCGAGGTGAAGCTAAGCTACAACACTGAGCGCGAGCGTCTTCACGCAAAAAGCTATTTGTTTCTGCGCGAGACCGGCTATCACACCGGTTATATCGGATCGTCAAACCTCTCTCATTCTGCACTGACGAATGGCTTGGAGTGGAACCTCAAAATTACCTCGCAAGAAATTCCCCATATTATCAATAAATCACTCAGCACCTTTGAAACCTATTGGGCCTCGAATGAATTTGAGCGATTTGACGGAGATGTAAAAAGTACCGAAAAACTGAATCAAGCTCTTCGGCAGCAGCGCGGTGGCGAAGAAGATGGTGCTACGTTTTTCTTCGACCTCTCTCCTTTCCCTCACCAGAAGGAGATTTTGGAGCAGCTGACGGTTGAGCGCCAGACGCATCAACGTTTTCGCAATTTAGTGGTGGCGGCAACAGGCACTGGTAAGACACTGATCTCTGCGTTTGATTTTGCCCGTTTTTTGAAAAAACACCCTGATGCCAACTTTTTATTTGTGGCCCATCGTGAAGAAATCCTTAAGCAAGCGCGTGCGGCCTATCGAGGGGTATTACGTAACAGCACCTTTGGCGAGCTGTGGGTCGGTGGTCACACGCCAGATCATTACTGTCAGCTGTTTGTCTCGATTCAAACATTGAACAACCAGCTCGATACGCTCAACTTGACGGCCGATTACTATGACTACATTGTGATTGATGAAGTGCATCATATTGCCGCGAGCAGTTATCGAGCGGTTTTGAACCACTTTTCGCCGTCAATACTACTGGGTCTGACGGCGACACCCGAGCGTTACGATGGCGGCGATATTCTCGCGGATTTTGGTGGCGTTATTGCGGCTGAGATTCGGTTGCCAGAGGCGATTAATCGTCGTCATCTTTGCCCATTCCAATATTTTGGTATTGATGATGATACCGATCTACGGACCATTCCTTGGCAGCGTGGCCGCTATGATATTGCACAGCTGACCAACCTCTATACCTCCAACCAAGCGCGGGTGGATAAGATATTGCTCAGCATGAACGAGATCATCACGGATCTTAGCCGTATGAAAGCACTTGCTTTTTGTGTGAGTAAAGAACACGCTCAATACATGGCTCAACAGTTCTCACTGCAAGGGCTTAAGGCGGATGTGTTGACCAGCGACAATCGGCATGAACGCCAGCGAAAGCAGCAATCGCTGCGCGTCGGTGAGATCAATGTGCTTTGTGTGGTTGATATTTTCAACGAGGGGGTCGATATCCCTGAAGTGGATACCTTATTGTTTCTGCGTCCCACCGAGAGTTTAACCATTTTCCTTCAGCAGCTAGGCCGCGGTTTACGGTTAGCCGAGGGCAAAGAGTGCTGTACCGTCCTGGACTTTGTCGGTCATTCGCGTCCCGAGTATGACTTTGCAAACAAGTTTCGGGCGCTGGTGGGCAAGAGCACTCGAGCGATCAATCGCGAGATTGAACAAGGCTTCCCCCATGCGCCTTTGGGCTGTCGTATTGAGCTTACTAAGCGCACCCAAGAAATGGTCTTGGATAACATCCGCAAAGCGTCGCTAACGCTAAGGCGCTTAGTGGCAATGGTTCGGCAATATCCTCAGCACACCCACCTGCCGCTGACGCTAGCGAACTTCCTAACCTTGTATCCGCATATTGATTTGAACGAACTATACAAGCGAGGCTGCTGGTCAGAATTGGTGTACAAAGCAGATCTGCAGGTCAATGATTCTCCTGTTGATGAAAGTGCACTTAAAGCAATCAAGAAGGCGATTTTTCAGCGGATTTTAACCACGGATGATCATGCGTATCTAGAGTTTTTAAAGCAGCTTTGCCAAACAGATTTTGCGCCTGATACGGGTAGCGAACGGCATCGACTTATGTGCCATTATGATGTTTGGCAACAAACAGGGCCAGTTCTTGGCTTTTCATCCATTGCGCAAAGCTTTGCCGCGTTAAAACGGCTGGGCATCAAAGCAGAATTAATGGATGTGGTGAACTGGAAATTGTCACAAACCAAGCACGAGCAGTTAAGGATGGACGATTTGCCTGATGTGCCATTACGGCTTCATGCTCGATATGCGCGTGAGCAAATTCTAGTTGGGTTTGGTGCTACCACTTTGGAGCGGCAGCCACCTGCACGAGAGGGGCTTTATGCGCTTAAAGATCAAAATATCGAACTGTTATTTGTCACCTTGGATAAAAATGAAAAGCAATTTTCCCCGACGACCATGTATCACGATTATGCGATCAACGCATCACGCTTTCACTGGCAGTCGCAAAACAGCTCGCGCCCTGATAAAGGCCGAGGAAAAGATTACATTCAACATCAAAAGATAGGGAAGCGCCTGTTTTTGTTTGTACGTGAGCAAACGAAGGATGAATTCGGGCGTACCATGGGGTTTGTGAATTTTGGCGAAGTGAATTATATCTCGCACACCGGATCTCAGCCGATGGATATTACGTGGGAGCTAGCCACTCCGATGCCAAACTTTATGTGGCAGCAAGCGGCGAAGTTGGCAGTAGGCTAGGTGCCGATGCGTGTCTTTTGTCGCCACGAGCCTCAAATGTAGGGCAAATAATGGCTGAGCGAGTATAGGGTGAGCAGATAGAGGCAGCTCAATGTATAGCGCTCGAGCTATCTCTATCTGTCTGAATGTCAGTGCTGAGAATCGCTAGTGATTACTCAATATTCTGGATCTGCTCGTGGAGTGA
Organism: Salinivibrio sp. YCSC6; assembly: GCF_004916735.1. Lineage (NCBI taxonomy): Bacteria > Pseudomonadati > Pseudomonadota > Gammaproteobacteria > Vibrionales > Vibrionaceae > Salinivibrio > Salinivibrio sp. YCSC6. The sequence continues at coordinate 2,776,735 of NZ_CP039516.1, read as the reverse complement.
AAAGTATATGAATATATAAATCAATTGGTTATATGCATTTTTTGCCATGATTTAATGTTCATACTTACCAGTTCACTCACCATTTGGCAAAAGTGAAACAATACCAGTTTAAAGCGACATTCACGCGCAATCATACCGGAAGTGTAGGAGAGGAATAAAGTTTCATACTCGTTATAACTCACTTCTGGACATTTCCGAGTTAGGTACTTAAGTAGAGATTTACCGTTCGGATAACATTTTGTACTGCAAAACACCGAGTGGCAGTTCCGTGTAGCCGAATAAAAACTCATCTACATGGCGATTTAGGGTATAGTGGTGAATCAATTTCTCATGGCTATCAATAAATCTAACTAGCTTTCGTCAATACCGATACGCCTACCCCGGATGACATGGTAGACATATCCATGTAGTACCAGATAAAAAATGCCCCGAGAATCCGGGGCATCGAGCTTTTACAACCTAGAAGAGATTTTTCAATCCCGTCTTAATTGATTCCGTGACAATGGTGGTTAACGCTTTGGCTGGTAACTTCTTCAAGTCATCTTCAAAGTGTTTACCAACCTCACTTTTAGTTAGGGTGCTTAGTCGCTCTCGCCCTTTAGCAGTCAGCCAAAACATCTTGCAGCAGAGTTCGATGTCCCAAGCATCACCATAACTATCAAACATAACACCGGCTTCACCCATGGTCTTGTAGGGCGTCAGGTCGCAATCGACAATCAATCCCTCTTCAACGAGGAGCTGGAAGTGAAGATGGAACTTCGCATCCAATCGGCATTCATATCCATTGTTGTTTAAGTAGACCTTGATACCTAGGGCTTCTAGATCTTTAACAGTGGTGAGGTTCTTATCGTTTTCCTCAATAGCTATAAGTAGCTCTCGTAAGTATAAATTTTCTATGCTCATTTATTTTTTTTTTAGCACAGATCTAATACTTATTTTTTGATGGCTCTGTCAAACGGATCGACAAAGAAAACTAAAAAAATTCTTTCTGTAGCGATATCTGAGAGCTTTTTAGAGGGGTGTAAAATAGGGATTTTATAGTGACTGTGACATATCCCCCCAATTTGTCTGACTCCATGCCTCGCTAGTCCCCTATCTATAAGGTATTGTTAACCAAGAGTCTTAAAAGACCCTTAGTCCATAAAATGAAAATATATATAGCGCAGTGTGACATCATGAGTTTATTAGAAGATATCTTGAAGGAAATAGGTCCCTGTCTAAGTACGGACTTGGTACAAGAACTGGTTGATAGACACCATCTATCTCATGATGCAGCTCGCAAGCGGGTTTCGAGAGCAGGTAAAGATATATATCGTCTAGAAGGGTTACCTTTCCCTCGCAATGTGAAATTTGTGTATCTAAAAAAGGACTATCGTTCTCCTTACTTCTGGGGAGCATTGTATTCTGCATTTAAAGATACGAACTCTGCTTATTGGTATGCAATTGCAGCACTTAAAGAGCGTGATGGAGTGATGCCTTACGAGCACTTTTTGATTTCATGCGGTGCGCCCGTACGACAGCAAAAGCATATACCACCTGAAAAAATCATCGAACGTCTTGAGATGCACGAAATTCTGTCGGTTCGTGATTTAGATGGCTTTGGGCGATGTGTTGTGCTTACTCAGTATGAGCAAGACTTGGATTTCATTCTTCCGGACATTAGAGCAAGATTGATAGCTGAAAAGCTCCTCATAAGTGCAGTATCTCAATGGGCGAAGAATTTAGGTTTAGTCAGTTACAACCTTTTCAAAGATCGTGATGAGGAAGAGTTACCTACGGTAAGCACAACAGTTTGGGATATGGCTGGACCATCTTATATATCACCCTTGGTTGATATCGGGCAGAACGACAAGATAAAGCCTGGCTTTTTCGCTTGCGACATCCTATTGAACAAGAAAGTCAGCGATGATGGTATTCAGCCGTTTTTGAGGAAGTGTAAAACGTTAAGGGGGCTGCCTAATGTTGGTCGTTGTATGCAGATGTTTGTTGCCAACGAGTACAAATCTGATGCTTTCAAGCTGGCGAAAGAAGCCGGAGTTTTACCTGCTACAGTGGAAAGTCTTTTTGGTCGTGATGTTGCTAAGGGATTGGTCAACTTACTGCGAACCCTAGAGAGTGCTGCTCAAGCTGTCATTATAGAGCCAGAGAGATTCAATCAATTGTTCGATCAGTTGGGCAAAATAGAAGGTGCTGTTGGAAATCTCAGAGGCGTATTGTTTGAGTATTTCTCTGCAAGCGTTGTTCAGAAGGCTTATCGAACCAACTATGTCCGGTTAAATGAGGTTTGCAAAACACAGGATGGTAGCCGAGCAGAGTCAGATATTATTGCTGAACTGCACTCAGGGGAGATTCTGTTTATTGAGTGTAAAGGTCATCAACCCAATGGCACAGTGTCATTTGATGAGATTAAAAGGTGGCTTCAGGTTCGGGTGCCAACTCTCAGAAAATATGCACTGGAGCATCCAGACTGGAAGAGGAAGAACTTATATTTTGCACTGTGGACGTCCGGAGGGTTTTCCGAAGAATCGTTAGAGCTTTTGTCTCGGGCAAAAGAGAGTACCAGTAAGTACAAGTTAGATTACTTTGATGCAGAAGATGTTCTCAAAATCGTCCATAGCTGTAACGACAAAGAAATGCTCAAGACTTACTTTAAGTGCTTCCTTGATTATCCGCTGAAGAAGCTAGAGAAAGATTGGTTAAACGCCCTCGATAGCGAGAGCGTTTGAGTACAGATATCAGTATTACCAAATAGGTGCTGTTGCTGCATCGTAGAACTTAACTTCTAATCCCGGGCGCTCTATGAATGCTTTGGCGTTAGCTCTTGTACGAGTGTTGGCAGGAGAGTCCTTATCACCAAAGATACTTACGAAAACTTTCGACACATTGCTTGCTTTGATTTGGTCGAAAATATGCTTATCGTTTTCATCCATTGAATGACCGTGGATAAATAGCACACCATCAAGCTGCTTTAGAGCTTTATAGCCTGCATTCAAATATGGGTTGTGCTCGATTTTATGAAGTTTTTTCTCGTGACTAGGTTCAGAAACGAACAGGGGGAACTTGCCGTTATCTAGGTTGTTTCTTACTTGGTCGACGATACTAGTGTCAGTGGCAGCTCTGAACGTATGTTTCTTGATAGCAGAACCTGAATCGTAGAGGTGTAGTCCACCATGCAGGAAGTAAACATCTTGCTCATCGGTGTTTTCCCATTCGGGACCACGGAAACCATCGTCGGTAATGTACCCGAAAGGTTCGATATCGTTCTTGTTAACAATCCAATAGAGCAAGAGGTCGTAGTTCAAGGTAAAAATGTTGTCGAACTGGTTGATAAAGCTCTTTGCTGATTCAAATTGTGCAGTGGTTACTCGGCTAGAACGTGCTGGGTGAGTTCTAGAGATAACGTCAATTAGTGCATCTTTTAATTGTTCTTGGTCAGATCTTATTTCATCTAACTTTGCTCTATCAACACCGTAAGCATCACCTATAATCTCAGCCGCTTCGAGACTTCGCATTACTTGCTCAAAGTCATAGGTTTCAAAACGATTAAAGATATCTCTTAGCTGCGCATCTCGAGCACCGAACTGTGCTTCGGTGAATAGGTTTTGATAGTTGAATATGTCTCTATCCCAAGCTTGTGAAAAGCCATTTGCTAGTAGGATGGACGGTTCTTGTCCTTCATCTAGCGAATCCAACCTTTCTTGAAAAGACTTTAGTGGCATAGCCTTGTTCTCTTTGTGTGTATTGCTATGCAACTTTATTATTTTCCTACAATCAGGTCTACCTAGGTTCAAAAATTTGGATAACTTCAAGTTGGGAAAATATACTTCAAACTTATCTTGAAGATTGTTTACTCTAAATAGTTTTGGGGCAAGGACGAGTTACTCAGGTTCGTGTGTAACCCTCCCCAAAAAACTGGTCATTAGCAATTAGAGGTTTTCCGTTTACACTGAAACAAACGGAGAACGCATGATGAAAAAATCACGCTACACAGAAACACAAATCGTAAAGATCTTGAAGGAAGTCGAAGCAGGCCGAAAGGTCAACGAAGTCTGTCGCGAATATGGCATCTCTGATGCGACATACTACAACTGGAAGTCCAAGTATGGTGGGATGGAAGCGTCAGATGTTAAACGGCTTAAAGAGCTTGAGGATGAGAATCGGAGGCTCAAGCAAATGTTTGCCGACCTAAGCCTTGAGCACCGTATCGTTAAAGATATTCTGGAAAAAAAGCTGTAGGGCCAGCGGTTAAGCGCGAGCTTGTCGATTACGCTCGCAAACACTATCAGGTCAGTTTGCGAATGGCCTGCCGCGTAGTTGGCATTAGCGACTCAGTCTATCGTTACCGACCAGATCCGCATCGGGATGATGAGGTTATCGCGACGTTGCAGGACGCAGCAGAGCGTTATCCTGCCTACGGTTTTGGAAAATTATTTAAAGTACTTAGGCGCTGGGGACACCGATGGAATCATAAACGAGTCCATCGAGTGTACTGTTCGCTCAAGCTAAACCTACGGCGCAAGGGAAAAAATCGCCTACCAAAACGAAATCCAGCACCACTGGCATGTCCAGAGTCGATCAACAGTTGTTGGTCTATCGATTTCATGAGTGACTCTTTGCTCTGCGGCAGGCGCTTTCGTACGTTCAATGTCGTGGACGATTTCAACCGTGAGGTGCTAGCGATTGAAGTAGATCTCAATCTGCCAGCACCACGCATTATAAGGGTGCTAGAACGCATTATTGCTTGGCGAGGGTACCCCAGTAAGCTGCGCATGGATAATGGCCCTGAATTCATCTCGACCACGCTGGCTGAATGGGCGGAAGAGAACGCAGTTGAGTTGGAATTTATTCGCCCAGGCAAACCAACGGAGAACTCCTATATAGAGCGATTTAACCGAACTTATCGGACAGAAATACTCAACATGTACGTGTTCAAAACCTTGAGTGAAGTTCGAGACCTGACAGAAAAATGGATGAAGGAATACAACGATGAACGCCCTCATGACTCACTCGATGATCTGACTCCTTGGGAGTATTTAGCAAGGCATGAAAGTAGGAAAAACTCTAATTTAGAATGCCACTAAAACAGGGAGGGTTACACGTGCTGATAAGCCCTCTGCCACCTCTAACTAATCACACCGTAGTTCAGCGCGGGTTGGCAACGCATCCAAGAAATCAGGTAATTTTTTGTTAAAGTTTGTTTTTTCAAAACCAAAGAGAGAAAAATAGTAGATAGCTCTTAGTAATGTTTCCGAACAAAAATCAATGGCACAAAAATCCAATCTCTCATCGACTGATGAGCCATGAACGATTTTTGAACGTGCTTTGTAGAGTTGTGTTGCTTTACTTTCAATTAAATCACTAAGCCCACTGTGAGTAATATTTAAATGAGTAACTCTTTGTTTGAATAACTTTGTAAGATCACCATCATGAAAATTGACCAAGGCTTCCATTGAACTGACTAGCTTTTGTATTTTCTGATAGAAGTTAGGTTCTATAGTAGCATCTCCATACCATAGTAAAGATCGTTCTAAACGCTCTACGACCCTCTGACTAGAAAAGTGGGGGATCAAAAGCAATTCTGGTATCTGAAATACAGTGTCTATAAGGTTTTTTTCAGAAGATCTACCCTCATGAAAGGCTTCCCAAAATAGTTCAGAATCAAACTGAAAAGAGTGAAACTGACGAGTAGTCGTATTGCTCATATTGTTTCTGTCTTTTCCAGATCTGTAAAAGTCAAATAGGTGACTATTTCTATCATTGGACGCCAGTAGTGGAATTGCTCTGGGTGATAATCGGGTGGCTAAGAGTTTCAATGCGTTATAAGTAGCATCTCTCGCTTTTTCTGCCAGTTGTCGTGCTAAATTCTCACTGCATTGTGTTTGTACAGAAACTTCGAGGTAATAGTTACAGTCAAATGTTCTTGTATCTTTAAATTGCGTTAGCTGCCTTTCTGTCAAAACACTTTCGTCTACAGGTAGCAATTGGATACTTTTGCTTAGTCGTAATTTTTCGTTCAAGTTAAATATCGTAACTGGGAACTGAAAAACAGAACGAGTAAATTCTTTTTTGAAGGCAGACACTCGACGACTTACAATTTCGTTTAATGTTTGAAGCCGAACATCGAATTGCTCTTCGTTATGCATAATGCTTCGAGCAAAGCCATCCAGATCAGAATTAACATACTCATACACTATCGCTTCTATGATAGGGTTTAGTTCATAGGATAAACAGTTTAGGCTTCTCTTATGTATAAGCGTCGCTAATTCTCTAACTAGTGATAGGGAGCACGCTGTATGATGCAACTGGAAAATGCAAGGTTCCTGACTCTTCCTTTTCGCTCTCATTTCTTCCTTTAAGTCATTAGGGGCATCAATGCATGTAAATATTAAATTGTCCTTTTGCACCTCTTGGTAGTAAACGTTAGGGTCATCTATCCAAACTTTATATGTACGAGCTAGCTCCGTTAACAGTTTTGAAAATGCTTTACGTTCATTCACTGATAGTTTCATCAAACCCGAACCTCTATCGATCATTTTCTGCTCAAACAAAAAATTAACACTCAAATTTTAGCCCCATTCGCATAGACACATTACTGGTATTACGAAAAGTAAGTCAAATGAGGCTTAGGTGAAGTGTGTGTTCCACAGTCGAAACAAGGAATGGGGCAGAAGTGCGTTGCAGTTATTAAATGGGGAAGTGCTTTTCCTCATACTCTTCAACCATTGCCGCTAGCCTTTCTAGCTCTTCACCTTCAGGAGTGCCAGGTTCGACCGCATCAAACAGTGATTCGATTCGCTTCAACGCGGCCTTGTAATCACTCTCAGAGATTTCAAGGCCCAACTCATCCAATGTTACCTCGGCTAGATCATCACTATGCGCAGTATGGGGTGTCATCCCCTCCAGCAGTCCTTTTTCAGACAACCTTTTTTTGCTCATAGTACGCCTTTTCATTCAAAATGAGATTAGATTATTTATAGCATACTGAGTTATTCGTTATAGCGTAAGGGGGGGCCTGAAACGAAATGGGGCATTTTCGATTTAGGAATGACAGCGTATCGACTGTGATCGCTGCCATTTTAGTCTGATACTTTAATACTTAGTATGAACCGTTATTACTCTCTTACAGCAAGGCTTATCGTTGTGTTGTTACTTTTGCATCCAAGCTAGAATGTCTGACAGCAACCAGACCGTGCTTCCTCCAACTCTTTTCCTTTTGGGTACTTGACCAGCTTTTTCCAGTCTCCACCAAGTTGTTCTGCTAATCGATGTTATGCGCTCTCGCTCGTTTTCTTTTACAAAACGTTCAGATTCACGGTAGGCACAGAGAAGTGCTCCGCGCTCGTCTGCTCGCGGGGGAGCGTATCTATTAGCTTGCTTCATAGATACCCCCTTGCTTGTTACGTAGCAACCACTGGTCTATTTCTGTGCGTTTGAAGTAGACCCGTTTGCCCATCGGCTTGAAAAACGGGATCAGTTTTCTATGGGTTAGCTTGTAGAGATATGATACGGAAAGCCCGGTGTATTGTGCGCACTCGTTTATAGTCATGACTTCTTTTGTCATGGCCTTTAATGAGCTGATATTTTCAAACATTTCAGCAAGTTGATTTTCAGTCATTTTCTTCCCTTCACTTACTTTACTTGCTGTTATTTTCTCATTTGTTCCTTCAGTATATTGACTCTCAAACTGCCCAATACGGACACATTGAGCGTTATTTGACTCAGTGTTTATCCCGTTTTCTGTAAAGGTACAGACTACCTACAGTTACTACTGTAAAGAAGGCAAATAATCCCAAGATTCCCCAGATCAACGGCGTCATCCGTCATCCCTCTCGTTATCTAACATCTATCGTTTATAATAGCTTGGTCTTAAAAGGAGGTCATTATGGCAAGAACGTTAGAGCAGATTCTAGATCAGGAGAAACCAGATGTTGTTCAGCAAGCGAATGAAAAAGCAAAGGAAATTATAAAAGATATTGATGAGAAGGCTGAGGCGTCAGCCGTTGGCGATAAATCAGACGGCTGACGAAGAAGTGGATGCAAAACTTTCACATGTGAAAGTTTTGAGCCTGTTGTGACTCAGGTTCTTCAACAACCTTGATCTTGCGACCAGCCGGTGCATAAAACAGATACCATCCCCCAAACTCAGTGGTTTGTTCCGCTAGAACATCTCCCTTTTCAGCGTCAACGAGAGCGACTCGAATTCCGTCTCGATCAAGCTGGCCCTCAATTTCCCTAACTTCAGACAAAGGCAGGCGAAGATGGTTTATCCCTCCACGAACTAGCTGATCTGACTGAATAGACTTGTACCGAGGCGATAACCCGAAATCTCCAGATACTTCTATATTGTACCGACGGTACGGAGTCAGAGAGTCAACAATGGCCGGAGTTTTCACTTGGCGACCATCCACACTAGCGACAACCCCCTTAACGTCCGGCTCATCTTCCTGGCAAATACCATCGGCATTAAGATCCCGACAGGTGGACAACATGAGAGTGGCTTGACCTCGCTGGGGAGTTCTCTGAAATCCCGTGCGGCCAAAGCTACCACTAATTGATAAAGTAATGTTATTACCAGCACTAGGCGAATGGTTGAACGAAGCAGATAGAGTTGCAAATTTCCAGTTCCAAAGATCAGCGCGCAAGCCTTGTTGCTGGCCTTCCCATCCATGCCCAAAATTGCTCGCCGTGTAGCGGTAGGTGAGACTCCCCAAGCTGAATCGTTTTGATATCTCTCCATTGAAACGTTCTATATCTCTAATACCATTAATATCTTTACTTTCGTGCTCATAAAACGCCAAAACTTGCCAACCCGCCTCCATGCTAGCAAGCATCCGCCCTCCAAAGATGTTGGATCTGACACCATTGGCTAAACGATTCGAATAGTATGGAGATAAAGATATTGATGTATTCAGTGTCTCAAGGCGCGGGCTGTGATACGTGCGTAGCGTCGTTTCCTGAGTTTCATAGCCGCCGTGCGTGCGGGAAGAATACTGAATAGTTGGTTGGAACAGAGAGCGTGATGAAACACTAACAGAGCGTAATTGATAGTTGTCTAAATCACTTAATTTCCCAAAGATCGCAAGATTGTCATCCTGCCAAGAGCCGCTCAGAGCGTATCCACTACTGCCATACCAAGCAGGCTCAATTGAAAAGTCATCTCTTGAATATAAAGCAGAAAAATACTGTCTTTCCTGCTCGTCCTGACCAGCGAAAAGTGACAATTCATTGGTCACTCCGTAACTCAAGCGTCCAATTAACTTGCTTTCATCCGTGGTTGGAGACTTACCTAGAGCCGCTTGATAGTTGAACCCTCCCACAGGGGCAAGTCGTCCCGAAATGGCTCTTTCTACTGTTTTGGTGTCCGTTGTGCCATCTGGCAATACAGCGTCAAATTTATATAGATTATTGCTGTAATCCAGTTCGATTTTGTAAGAGAACGGCTCACTATCCAGAACCAAGGATTGTAAATAGGTTCCGTCACGGTAAACATCTACCCGTGTTCCAACAGGCCAATAAAGCTCAATTTGGTCATTAGAAAATGATCCAGTAGCAAGTCTACTTTCATTCGTGAGAGAGAAACCATCCAGCCCGTAGCGCTGAACACGACCGACTTCAATGTCTTTGACATTGCTGTTCTCCTCGTCGTGCCACTGGCTGGAGAAATATGATTCTTGCCCTCCTAGTCCAGCTCTAATATCTACATCGAGGTTTCCGACTCGGCCTGTTCCCGTGATGCTACCCGAAATATCACCTTTGCTTTGATAGGTGAGAAAGTAGTCAAAGGATTTTGCATCCAGATTGGATACCTCTGGCTCAATTGTAACCTCTGGTTTGACCTTTCTGGCTTTGGCTACGTTGTTACGTGGGTAAAAGTAGATGGTTTGTTCTGACCAAACAATTTTTGCATGACCAAGGTTGTTTAGCCTTTCCAAGGGAAGTTGCTCTTTTGTGTTTACACCAGCAGCATGCCATAGCCCTGGTTCAGCAATGGCGCTATCTACTTCACGAGAAACAAGGTATTCCCCCTTGTTTTGTCCGTTCACGACAAACTTCATCAGGTAGTCATCCGCACGTGTTGGTGAGGTTGTAAGTGTGAAAGCTGCGGCCAAGACAGTGGGCACAAAAACTTTCACATGTGAAAGTTTTTTCTTCATCGAGAAACCTCCCTCACCGGGAGTCTGAGCGTGATTCTTGAGTGAACGCCTTGTTTTTCTTCGCTTTGTACGGCATATGAGAATGCCATCTTCGCGCCTGGTTTTAATACTTTCCCATTACTCTCACGTGCTTTTACTACTTGCCGCTCTCCTGGAAGAAGTTGGAAACGCCGGGGGAAGACTTGCAATCCATCCGGGGGAGTAATTCTCACGACTATTGGTGTATTTAAGGTATTTGCTACGGGGATTTCAGCAACCGCCTTGTGAGCGATGTCCACTTCGTGGATCTTGAGTTGGAAGGCTGATGCTGGTCTAGATAGAGATAGAAGCGCTACCATTGCTACCATCAAACCTGAATTAATAAGGGACTTCATTGGGACCTCTGTGAATGACAATGGTCAGGGCCAACGTTTTGCTGGCCCTGACACTCTGGAATTATTGGTAATCGACGGCGATATCGACGGTTCCAGAAAAGATCCCTTCTTCCCATGCACTGAGCTGCATGAATCCTGATGAGGCTGTGGCGGGTTGGCGATACGACCAGGCGATGTAAAGCTCGCCCGAAGATGAAGTGGTTGCTGTTAAAGGTGCAGCGTTTACACCGACTCCTGTTGATGTTTGCGCTATGGCATCCGAGCAATCTACGTTTGACGTATGAAGATCAATTTTAGGTGTGCCACTGAAGGTAAGAGTTGCTCCACCCGGAGCTGTTGGGTTGGATAGGTTAGTTATGGTAATCCCAACCGATTTGTTCATGTCTCCCGCCACTTTTAGGCAGCCTGGTTGTACCGTGTCCTCCGGATTTTGCGCCAAGTAAGTCGCCCAACTTTTTAAAGAAAAACCGCCAGTTGGGGCGGCTCCCGGCAGGCGTTCCAAGGTCATTGTGTATGGCTGAACTTCGACCACAGACAAAGCTGGCGGGGTTGCTGAAATTTGAGCCGTCCCGGTGCCTGTACCAGCATAAGCGGCGGCGGATGAAAGAGTAATAAATGCTGCGAGGGCAGCGTACTTAAATGGTTTCATTTCTAGTATCTCCATGTGGATATAAAATGCGTTTTTCGCATGGAGAATTTTGAAGCTGACAACCTGATATTTTGGCACGCCAAACTGCCCAATTTGGACAAAATATAAAAAAGATTGAGGTTACAATAATTACGGTATTATCGTAATTATGATAATTGCAGTAATTGAAATTTGTTCTGACGTAAAAAACTTAACTAAATGAAATAATTGACTTATTTTGTTTTTAGAGTTGTTGACAACTCCCCCCGTCTTGATATTATTTAAACAATGGTAGCTGGCCTTTAAACAGTATTTTCTTTTATGCCGGATGGGAACATTTCGGTCTATTCAATTAGCCCTCTCATGTATTAATGATAGGGACATCAGGAAAGGCATAGGGCCTTACCTGTTCATCGTTTTACACTTTGAACGGGGGCGTTATGCAATCCAACATCTTCAAACCTTTGCCATTTTTACCATCTCGACATCATCTTAATCGGTGGGCATTCGGCTATTATCTTGTAAAAAAAGGGTTTTCTACTTGTATTGTCATGGAAGAAACATCTTTTACTTACAAGCAAATCAGAAAAATAAGAGAAGATTTAGCCATTAAGGAACATCGCCGAGCGAGTTACGGGCAGGATATTCTGTCAAAGGAGGATTGGGTGAATTATTCATCTGCAATACAAATTTACTGTGAATTACGTGAGAAACTAACTCATCTTGAATCAGTTCTTGAAGCATATACATGGCTTAAAAGTAAAAAAAGCTTTGATATTTCAGGGTTCTACAAAGCTTGTGAGGAAATCAGTATAGGTGAGGCTTTTTTTTCTGAATGTGTTCACTGTAAAAGTGAAATATTCAGCGGTCCTGGGCTGAGAGATAAAGTTGTCAGTAAATGTTGCCCTGCGTGTGGAAAAAATAATTGGGAGCATCCAAAAACAGATCATCGTCTTGGACATATTGCTACCTGCCCTAAATCTGGTGACCAACAACCGTTGTTTTGAGGAGATTTGTTATGTATACACAAATTACAAAAATTGAAATGGTAATCGCTGGCTTACTAATCGCAAGTTTGTTCGGAGTGGACATAATTCGAATCGCCAGCAAGATATTTACCTCCATCTTAATAGCAAGCTTTTAAATTGGTGAGGTAGCTGGCCTCCCTAAACAAACAGCATATTAATTGATTTGGTAAGCGAAAACTTTCACATGTGAAAGTTCCACCGCGAGTTCATGCTTGGCATGAGCGACCTTGTAGGTTCCGGCCTGCCTGGTTAAAGCGTATCGCCATAACCCCCCGTTAATAAGGCGCGAATGGGGCGGAGTGCTGCTTCAATAGCCGCGATCGCAGTGCCTCAACTTTAATCGTTGAGGTTTGTTATGAACGTACAAATTCACCCTTCTTATTTCCGCAAGATTGTTTCGTCGGAACCATTTTCATTGATGCTCGATGTGGCGGCTGCAAGCGGCTCAATAACCCATAAGGCCTATGTGTGCCTGGTTATTGCACATTTCACCAAACTGCATCCAACCGCTATAAATCCAGCAGTAGAAGCTGAAATTAATCGTCGTTTTGTTATGAGCCCCGTCTGCGTCGCTGGAGGGGATAAATGAACAGTTTTTTAAACTCAGCGGACCTCGCCAGAGCAATTGATGGCCCACGGATCGCAATACCCCGTGCATCAATTCAAGCTCTGGGACTGGAAGCCGCTGCATTTTTACAACAAGCGTCGTTTCTAAGCAGCCTCAAGGCAGAAGCAGGTGGTTGGTTTGACCTACCTGCCGAGGGAGAGCCAGATCCTGAGGCTACCAACATTTTCGCAGAGCTCGGGAGCTGGCAAGCCTGCCTTGGAATTCAGAGAGATGCCCTCCGTAAAATCCGGCGCAAGCTTTGCGAAATGAGTTTGCTGGAGGAAAAACGAGCGGGGGTTCCCGCACGCTTGCACTACCGCGTAAACCACGACGCTTACCTGCGTTTTCTCGCTGATTGCGGCCAAAAAATCCAGAATGCGGAAAATCGCAAACTGGATAGCGATTATTCGCAAACTAGTTTGCACGGTTGTCGCACACAAGAATGCAAGGTTTCAGCAAACTATTCCAGAGAGATCCCAGAGAGCTTCAAAGATATTAATAACACCCGCTCTAAAGCGTGTTTTGATTTTGTTGATGCTCTTGTGTCGCGGGGAGTAGATCCGGTCCACGCCCGAGAGTGGCAAGCAATCCGTAAGAAAAAACGCGCGACCCTCACTGAGGAAGCTGTGCTGCTGGTAGAACGGGAGGCGGCGAAAGTTGGTGTCTGCCTAGGCGAGGCGATCGAAACGTGTGTTCTGAGGGGGTGGGCTGGCCTGAAGGCAGATAGGCTAACTCCCAGCAGCAACCGAAGCCCGCAAAATCGTTCGCTCATTGAAGACCTGACCGATACAAGCTGGGCACAAGGGGGATGGTAATGGCAGGGCGAAACATTGCTGAGATCATTTCACTGAATATTCATTCCCGACCAGAACAGTCTGAGGCATCTGAATTTAGCACATCTCAGCCAGAACTATCTCATCAGACTGACGATGATAAGAAGCTAATCGCAGCGGCAGGAGTTATCAACAAACTATTTGCTGAGCTACAAGCTTGTTTTCCAGCCTGGCGACAGACGTTCACATGCAAATCGGACATCGATGCAGCCAAGCGATCCTGGGCTCGCGGATTGGTTGAAGCGAAAATCACTACTGAAACACAGTTAAAATGTGGATTGGCAAAGGCTCGGCGCTCAGAATCCCCGTTTTGGCCGAGTGTTGGTCAGTTCATCAAGTGGTGCCAGCCAGATCCGGCGGAATTCGATTTGCCTACACCTGAAGCCGCCTTCCGGGAAGCGTCGCGAAATTCTCATCCGGCATCGGTTGACTGCAAATGGACGCATCCGGCTGTATACGTCGCCGCGAGGGAGGCAGGAAAGTTCGAGCTTGCCAATCTTCCTCGCGATAAAAGCTGGCCGCTTTTCCAGCGAGCGTACTCTATCACTGTTCGCCGAGTCTTGGAGGGGGAGGACCTCAGCGGCGAAATTCCGAAAGCCCTACCCCAAAAACGGGAACCGCGTTCGGTCGATCCAAAGGTAGCTCAGCAGCACATCGAGCGGTTGAAAAAGATGTTGAAGTGCGGCCAGTAAGCCTTCCTTAAATGAAAATTGGACAGAAACGGTTTAGATTTATAGCTCTAAACCGTTTATTTCAGATTAGAAGAAGTATCTTAAAACCTTAGCAACTTGCAACATATGCGTTACATCCAGATTGCTTGATTCACCGTACTTCTAACTCTTTTTAAGGTTTGTGGGCCTATTTGTGGGTACGCTAGCAATACATCGTCTGAAGTGTTCACCAAATCCTCCAATGTCTTAATGTCATTTTGATCAAGTAAACCCACCATGTAGTCTGTTAAACCATACGGATATGCATTTGATTTTTTGAGAATCGATATTTCTTTATTTAAAATATCTAGCTCATGTTCTGGTAAAGGTTCTGGTAGTTCCAGTTTATAAAGGTCACTACCACGATGGAATTCTACAGAATCGTCTTTAAAAGACAGCCATTTATCTTGCATCGCAGGGCTTATCCGACTGTGTTCTAGATATTCTGTAATATTACATAAATTAAGCACATAACGTGTACCACGACCTCGTGACTTCATTGCTCTTGAAACTTCCTTTCTTGCAATAAAGCCAACATATTCGAGGATTTCTAACGGTTTATTCAATCTCTGTCCAATTTCCCTTAAAATTAGAACTGAGCGCTCGCTCTTTTCTCCGGCTTTTTCGAAGAAAATCTCTGCAATCTGCTGTGCAGGATTAACCATTGGTTCATATACTCCCAATTTTGGTTCTATCTCTTCGAGTAATGGCCAGAAGTAGTTATTTGAAAGTTGCTTAAAGGACTCTGTTAGATGCGTAATCGTAACCGAGGAAGAGCCATTAATTGATGTAATTAACTGGTTACAGCTATATATAAACGAACGCATATTGCCTAGTACAGCAACACCCATTAACTTACATACTTCTGACTTGGAGAGACCTTTAGCGAATTTTGAATCATCTAGAGATGTTGAAAATCTTCGATTTAGAACTTCAACAAACAACTCCGTAAAATCAGAAGCTGTCTCTGAACGGTTAACATCGATAACCGTTGCATCATTATAAACATCAAACCTAGTTCCAAATTTCGTAACACCTGGATATATTGATGCCTTACATGAGATCGTGTTGTTCGAAAGTGTTCGAAAGATGTCAAAGAAATCTGATAAACTTGTTTCTCTTCCAATATGCGCTGCATCGTCAAAAAGGAGCACGATTCTCTTTGATAACTGCGATGAAACATGAATTAAAATTTGCTGTAACTCTGAAACGTTATAAGCAATCGTGTTAATATCAGCTTCTGGTAACTGCTTTTGAATTTCGCCAATCACTAACTTGCAAAATAGTTCAATGTATTCAGCTCCAGAAGTTCGCAAAAGATCTAGGTGCCGTAAACTGACATAAATACCGATTGCGGTACCGTCTTTGTTTCTAGGATATAGTCCCATTGACGCTTCGATCATAAGTGCACTTTTACCACACCCCCGAGCACCTTTTAATAAGACTGGCCCATGTGCTCGCAATTTTGAAATACACTTTCTATCTTGTGAGGTGAAAAAATGATACTCAGAAAATTCTTGCAAATCAAAATCTTCAGCTGCAAGAACAAGAGAGTTGTCTTCGTAAACTTCATATTCCATAATTAACTTAACTCCAGTTCTTTTGAGTTTTTGTAGTCAACAAAACTCTGCTCAAGCTCCGCTTTTTTATAAGCATATGGAATTTGTGAGATTAGTAGACTAATTGAAGCTACTATATAAAATGTTTCGTTCAAGAGTGATATCACCGTATCTCGGTCCAACACTGATTCTTGCGGTATCAGTAACTCATGATGAATGCCTTTAGAAAGAGAAGAGTAGGCTGTATTTATTTTCGATTTAATTGATTCAATAGTGCTATCTGGAGTGGTGCTACTCAGTTGAGCATACCATTCACCCATTGAACTTTCACTACCTTCATCAATGACCAATTCTGCACTACTAATAAGCACAAGCTGAACTTGATACGCTCCAAAAATTGCACGAGTAGGGTCTTTTAGTGATTTATCATTCCATATGTTACTTACAGCCTTGTCGACTACATCACCTTGCCAGCGGATTGCTGAAGAATGAGGTTTACCCAAATCATAGTCAGGTTGCTCTTGCTTACCTTTCATCAATAATATTTTGAATGGATCAACCCTAGCAATCAAAGCTGTCATACTAAGCTCTAATATCGAACGCCCCAAGTACGGACCATACAAACCTAGCTTATAATCTGATGACTGTTGTAGTTCGACTAATTCCTGAGTTACTTTCTGTAAAGATGTTTGAAGATGTAGCAGTATCTTGTCTAACTCATGATTAGAATCAAAACCTGTCCCGCAAACCAACCTAACAAAACTGGTTATATTTTCCAATTAGTTAAACCTCACTAATCCTAGTATATTTAATTTTTTATAGGTTTAAAAACGAAGTTGAATACTCATTTCTAGCTATTCTAAACCACCCTCCAAAATGAACCAATTTTTTCTTACGACTGCATGCTTTGAAAGTGGATTTTATTCATTAATCGGCTTGATGCTTGTTATGTTACCTCTGTTCTATTGACACATTACTGGCATTAGAAAAAGTAAGTCAAATGATGCTTTTGTGAAATAAGTGGTCGACCTATTGAAACAAAGAAAGGGGCACTTTGGAGTCAGAGAGTACCGACTGTAACTGTTCTGGACAGAAATGAGCTTCAGCTTTCGCTAAGTTAGTATTCAACGGATAACCAGAGGTATTTCAAATACCTCTGGTTAATTGGCCAAACTCCCTGTAGCATTAATCAAACAACTCTCGGGCTGTATCCAAAATCAGAACAAGCAGTTGACGCAAGCATGCTTCGAAGCCAAACCTAGTAATAGTATTCATAGAGTTGAACCCAATTCGCGCTTAGGCCCCGAGAATCAGCCGCTTACAATCTTCTTCAATGGCTTTATCAATAGCATCATTATCTTGAGCATCAAACAGTACTATCTGAAGCTCTTTTAAGGCCAAATGCCCAAATCGAATCCAAGCGACCAGGTTGGTCCTCAAAAAGAACTCCACAATTAAGCCGCCTGAGCGCAACGCGGCATCTGCTGCGTCAATGGTACAAAGTGTTCCATGGCTTACCAACAACATACGGCGAAGTTCAGGGATTGAGCCCTTTGGTATACACTCCTCCCAAGGCTTATCATGTAAAACATGTTGCTTGACGGCCCAGCTTAACCTAGTGAGTAACTCGGAGATAAGCACTGGTATAGCCATTGCAGCGCCATGTCTAAGATCGTACCCTTGCTCAAACACCTTGCTAAACACAATTGCTAGGGTTTGCTTGTTGATAACCTCTTTGCCTTTCTTAACGTTGCCTGTTTTCACTTCAAAAGCACCGAAGTTCATTAACTGCGTGAGGTTGTAGAAAGGCATCGGCACACCCGAGCCTCGCCCATAGTCCGCTTGCTTACGATCTATTCCAGAAGAGCCAGAAACGTCTGACATGATGTGACCAAACCAGTTAGCAACACCGGCGAATATCTTTGCAACAAAGTTATGCCCTACCAGCTCAAACTCTTCCGTTTCGATAGTGATTATCTGGCCTTCACTAACAAATGAAGAGGTATTCGTGAACTGATTCAGAACTGAGAAAAACAGCCCGACAATATCGGGGCTATGACTGAGGCTTTTTAGATGATGGTTCTTAGTAGACAGGTTCTTAACCTTGCCACCAGTGCCGTTTATCTCTCCATTGGTAGTTGCTTGATCGTAGTTAACTTTAAACTTGCGCTCTAAGAATCCTATTGCACTACTCGTGCTGTTGGCATCATCTCTTGGCCCTTGCCAACCAAGCATTGAAGCAAACTTCTCAACTGCACCCTCAGCAACGTTATCGGCAACTTTGGTAAGTGGGCCTGTAGTTGGAGTACCAACGAATAACACATCGACTAAACCCGCAATAGCCCCGCAAGTTCCCGCGATCATATAGTCTATGGAGTCGCATTGCGCAGGCTTTGAGAAAAACGAGTCTCGAAACTCGCGTTGCGCCTCTGCTAACTGCTGCTGAGACATCACACCTCGCAACCCTTGATAGTCGACCTGTATCTGGTTTCTCTCTATATAGGCATCGAGTTGCCTCATATATTCTTCTTCAGAAGTACAGCTATCGACTTCAACAAAGTCTAGGGGTTGCAGTGTCCCAATGCTAGCTGTCAACTCCACTTCTATCCCAGCAAGCAATACATCCAGACCAACATGGTTGGTATCAGGCCCCTCGCTTGGTTCTGTACCACACCAAGTTAAGAGATCGTCTGTGTTATCAAGCAATTCACTCAGCAAATCATCACCCTCACAGAGCAAGTCATCAACCTGTTCCAAAGATGAGCGCATATCAACAAGATGCGCTTGAGCGTTAGATAGCTGATGGTTTGCTGCTGTTAGCGCCTTTATGTTCCGCTCTTCGTCCTGCTCGAGAATATTCTTTCCTTTCGCCACATCAAGCTCCTGTTAGCTAAGCAACTTGCCTAATGCAGCTTTACCCAAGGCCTTAGATTTTGCACCGAGCATATTGCTCATGTCGAAGTAGCCAATGGCTTCAAATATCTGTGCTAATTGCTCTAGCGTCTTAACTGAAACCCCTTGCTTAAGCGTCAGAACACCCTCTTCTGCTCCCTCTTCACACTCGTAATGAGACAGCACGGGCTCTTGAAGCTTTTTCTTTGATGGCTCTGATGTTAGCTCAAGAAAACTAGCTTTATCTAGCTCGATGGGACATTTTGACCGCAGTTCACTGGCTTGATATTCGTTGCTCTTGTTCTCAAGGTGCTTACCCGACTTGATAAGCATGGTTAGCTGCTGCTGCTTCGCTGCTAACTTGTGGATCACCTCATTCTGATTCAGTGAGTTGTTGATTAGCTCATTCATTTTCTCAGTAACAAAATTGATGTCTTCCATTAGAACTGAGATTGTCTTTTGAGTGTGTTGAACGGCTTTGGTAAGCAAAAAAGCGCGATGTTTGTGCTTGTCCAGTTTGTCTGCACCCGTAAGCTTCTTCATGCCGTGGTAGGCACCCACGCCAATCAAAACCGCAGCACCAATGCCCGTTACCATGCTTGAAAAACCGAGAACACCACCAACACCAAGAGCAGACAAGCCTGAGGTCAAACCTGCAGCCGACAAACCCACAACCGACCCCGACATATATACAGCCGCAATCGGAGCGCCAACAGCGGCAACGCTTTGAGCTAACTGCTTCGTCTTCTGCTCAAGCACACTGTCGTCGATGTGATCATCTAAAATTAGCTGGTCATTTTTGACGGCTTCGACCATAACATCGAGTTTTTCGTCAGATATCCCGAGCTTAGTTTTTAGCTCTTGAAGGTGAAGGCTGTTTTTTGCTTCGTCGACAGTTCCTTGTCCTCCGAAGGCAAATATACCAATGAGGTCTTTCATCAACGTCAGGCAAAGCGCTTCATATTGCGTGTCAGAGAGCTCTGCTTTGATAGTGCTTAATAGCTCATCAGCACTGATGGTGTTTTGATGGTCCAACATGTACGAACGAACATCTAAGCGCTTCTCAGGATTGAGCTCAACGCGAGTAATCAAGGATAAAATCTCTGCTGTTTCCTTCGCATCGATCTCATTGTCATTAGCAAAGGCGAGATTGATAGCGACTTTACAGTATGCGGCCTTAACCGTTTCACTCATATCTGATAACAGCACGACCTGCTCTTGCTCTTCGAAGTCCTCAAACTCCGAGATTAACTGCGTAAGAAAATCAGCAAATCCCTGGTAGTGCCCTTTTAGATCACTCCAGTCGATCATGAGCTCCTCATCATCCCCATAAGTGATGAGTAAGTACTCGATTTCTTTAGTTTTATCTTTTTTCGTTACAGTTTTCTGTACATATTCGGCAGAGTGTATTGACTCGAACTTGATACACAGAGCCGCTTCAAATGGCCCTTTCACATACAAAGATTCACCCGTAACAAGAAAGCCATCTTTCCCATTGTTGAACACAGTCATGTCAAACAAAGCGACGACCAGATTAGGATCGAGATCTAGCTTGTAGCTAGCAATGGCATTATCCAACTTCTTTTCAAGCTTTTCATCGGTGAAAGGGGCGATAGCAAGGCGCTTGTGGGGAACAGCTTGTTTGAGCTGAGACTTAATAAATCCATTTACATCGACTGACATTTGCTATTCTTCCTAGAAGACAGAGATAATACCAATATATCAGAATAGGCCTAGCAATGCGGTTAAAAGGCTGTTAAACACGATTTTTTCACTAAAACATTTTAAGCGCATCACGATCCCACGTGGCGCTTAGTATGAGAAATGTATAGTGGATTTGCCCACATAGTTAGGATTTTTAACATAAGGAAAGGTAATCAAAATTACGATGATTACAACAAAGCTCAACTCTAATCTAGCTCATTTTGGGGCAAAACGTTATCAGAGCAAAAGGCAAACTACGACAAAAACATCGAAAAGTTTCGAACTTTATTGTCATAGTTCTAGCCTTTATTATGGAGTTCCAACTTTAATGTTCGACGCCGCCGATTTAGCCTTAGATTGCTTTTCCCGCAAACGACTAGGCATTTTCACTGAAATATACAATGCATAATATTTGGAACTGATTCCCCCCACAAAAAACTAGCGTTTTACTAGGACTTTTTGTTCGATGAGATTAAACAGGCCAATCCCAATCAATGTATTGTTGTAGCTGTTCGTTAAGCTCTTCAGAAGCAGCACCGTCTACATGATGCACATGGTAGCCATATATTTTACCTGATGGAATGTTCGTAAACTCGGTTGCTTGGTAAGGGTCAAACGCTGGCGTAGCACCGATTGTTTCAATATCAGTGTTGATTGTCTTCAACCATGTAACCATGATTGTTTTAGCGCCAGTGCGTTCAACGTACTTGCGAGCTGCTTCCAGTGACCAACCTTTCGTACAAATGTCATCAACAAGCAAGACTGTTTTGTTGTGTTTTAGAGGTGCATTCTTGTATGGCTTGTTGTAGTTCTTTGTTGGTAGTTTGTTCAGCTTGATAGTGTTGAGCTGATTATGATGGTCAATTATCTTGCCTTCGCGACGTGCGTTCTGTGATTTTGTAGCCGTCGTGTGACGCTCAATCAAATCATGCAAATAGCCCTTGTTGAAGCATCTGCCAAAAGTCATAAGGTCATCGTTCATCTTATCGTTGCCAACACCAGCTCTATGCCCTGGGTAGGCGGCAATAAAATCAATACGCTGATGAATACCAGTAAAGTACATGCTTGTAACTAGCGCACCCAACCAGAAGTCAACATCGCCTTGACCGAACTTAGCTGCTGCACGTCCATTCTCCGAGTACTTTCTAAACTCAGGCTTGAATGTGCTGAACGGTGCAAGCGCGTAGTACTCAAAATCCCCGTCTTTGATTTCATGGCTCCAAAAGTGCTGACGAAGACAAAGCGTATCAATGAAGCGAGCAAGCTCTTTTGGTTCACTAAACTCGAAGCCGTAGTCAGTATTGTTACTGTACCAAGTAGCACGCAAGAATAGAATCTTGCCGTTTACAGCCGTGCGCATGTCATCGTCACTACTGCCGATATAGACGACTTCGTTGGACTCCCACTTCATTTTATCTAGAACGTACTTAGTTGCTGCTGCGCGTGGCTTAGGTGGAATCTCAGGGTCACGCTGTCGAGTAAATATATCGAGGTCTTTGAAATGACCCTCAAACGCGTTGTATAAGTCTTTTTTGTTACCGTCGTTGTCGGTAATAGTCCAACTACGATTAGCAAGCAGTACTGGCTTGATGCCACGCAGTGTAAAGAAAGCCATTAGTTTTTCTACTTCTGCGAAAACGTCACCCTTAATCTTCCCAGTGTTGATTAACGTATCTTCGACACTGAGAATCACACCTTTTAGCTGTTTAGCAGCCATACAAACTCCTTACAAATCCATTGAAAGTTGCCCTTGCTCGCCTTGTGCTGGTGATGGTTGGCTTTCTTCTGGCTGTTTCAAATACATTATTAAGTCACTGGATTGAGCAGGGACGCTGAAAACTTGACCGCGTTTATATGCACTGACCGCTTTTATTTCTGCATTTTCTAAATCTGACGGATAGAGATACGGCATCACCAAGAATCGACCGTAGTCTTTAGTGAAGTTCACTGTATGAGCTGTACCGCTCTTTATTTTCCATTCGACTGGTACTGTAATCTGAGCAAGGCTAGCTTGAATACGATTGCGACGTACGAAGTTGTGAGCACTGTAGCTTTGGTGAATCAGGTACTCAGTAACAATTGCACCACCATTAGCGACAATCTCTGCTCGTAAATGCTCAGAGCCACGAGGGTAGTTGCTATCAATGCCAGTGCCTAGTACAGCAATGGTCGGAACATTGAAGCGAATAGACTCAACATGGGCTTTTTGGTCAATGCCGTCAGCAAGGCCACTCACAGATGCCAAGCCTTGATTAGCTATGGCTGCAACAATGTACTTCGTTAGCCAAAGACCATCTTCTGTAGCTTTTCTGCTACCAACAATCGCAACTGATGACTGGTGAAGTATCTTATAGTTACCCTCGACGAACAGCCACATGGGTGGTTCAGGTATGTTCTTCAACTGCTTCGGAAAGAGATCTTGGTCATAGAAGAAAATACGAATGTTCTTCTTTATGTACTCACGCGCAAGCTCAAGACCTTTGTTCCATAGTTCAAGTTTGAACTGCATCCATGACTCGACAGACTCTTTAATAGAATCATCAAGCTTCTGTCGAAGCATTTTTTCAAAGTGCTCAACGTCATCTGTTTTAATCAGTTCTCTAAAGCTGATTTTTTGAGCAGCGATTTTATACAGTGTTTTGAAGCCAACACCGCGTATTGACTGTAACGCTAGAAACGCGACGGTTTCAGCTTTCCAGTAATCTTGCTCCTTTTCCATTTACAATACCTTGCTATAGCTGGGTTGCGCCTGATTTCTTGCACTGAGATCGGTAGATTTAAAGCTAGTTTGAATGCTAAAGGCGAAACGCTCTTATTGCTTCCATATTCCTGATTTCTATTACGTATAGCAAGTAATCGCATAACAAAAGCGTGATTATTTTGCTCTTGAGTAAGTGTTTTACAGTTAGTTGTTGTGAAAATCCAAACATCTTTTCATTAGAAAAAAGCATCTTGTGAAGTTGCGTCTTCCAAATTAGTTTGGGGCAAAAGCGTGTTTTCGACCAGATGTTTACCATCATTTCTCCCAAATGAACTTGCAAAGGAAAAGTGACGAACTGAATGATGTACTGCCTTACATTGAATCCCGATATCTGTGATCTGAAGATTAAATCTCTCTACCCTGAGGCTTGTGTGCATTCCTTAAGCCCAGTCTTTTGTAAAAACAAACCTGCATTCGTTGTTTATCTCAAAAGTCACTGAAACACCACCAACAGGTCGCTTTTCGATGACGACCAAGTAGAGTTGTGGCTGTGCTGCATCAGAAAGCCATCTACAGGTGGCTTTTGAGTGATGCCAGGCATTTTTCCAAGTGACCGATTTGTCCAAATTGGGCAGTTTGACGTGCCGGGATTTACACTCTTAAAGGCCAAAATCTCTCCTGAAACTCATCAATCAGGAGATAACGAATGAAACTTCATCCTCGGCAGTGCCAGCATTGTTCTGGCGCTTCAATTCTCGAAATTCTTGAGACTGCATCGAATTCAAAATCTGTAGAGCAAGCAATCACATCGATCGCCAATAGCCTGATGTTTAGAGCAAGGAAATACCATGAGTATGAGACACGTAAATTGGCAATTTCCTTCCTGCGAATGGCTGAAGCAATTCACCCCGCACTATCGAGCGGGGACCCCATCTCACAGCAAGAAAAAGCCGTGCTTTGCCCGGATTTTTCTCCACACCCCACTCACCGCGAGTGGTCTGTCTCATCCGGCGCAGTAGCGCCTTCTGAGGGGACTCCCTGTACCTCTGTACACACTGAGTCGCAAGGGAGTTGCACACAAGAGAATCAGGGATAAGGGGGACTACAATGGGAGTTTCTAAGGCGTACCGCGTACAAATATATCCACCTAGACAAGTACATATTTTGTTGAAGGAATTAGCTAAAGATTCAGGACAAACAGTTAGTAAAACGGCGGTGTCTTTGATTGAGCAGGCATTAAATAATGACTCAACACTGCACGAAATCAGAAACGTACAAGTGGATCAGAAGGAGATTTATCAGCAGCTAATTAACCTGCTATCGATAAATGTGGCAACCACCGATTTTCTGCTCAAAAAGACCTGCTCTGAGGATGAAATGGCTGAGGCTAAACAGGTCATTTCAGCCCGGACAAATGCTTTGCGAGAGTATTTCATTGGAGGTGCTGAAAATGGCAACGATTAGAAAAGGTCGAGTCGGTGACTTTGTTCGTGGTGCGGACACATGGCTTCATAGCCAGCAGATGTTGTTATTCAGCGGAATTTGGATCTTTCTGCCTGGTGTTTTGTTGGCGATTGTCGGTGGCTTGTTATACCTCTGGATAGACGCCGATAAATGTGTTTTGCAAAACGCTAGTACATATCTTTGGGCACAATTGAAGGCACTAGTACAACCATTTTCAAGCGTGACTATAGGAACCTGTGTTGCCCTAGATGGGCGCGACTCTCTGCCATCCTCTGTGGTGATAAATGAACCACTATTTCTGGAAGCTGCTGTTAATCTTCTCAGTTCATTTGTATGGGCTTTCATTTTATTTTTTGTATTGTACTGGCCCTTTGGTTTTTATCTGGTTGTAAGGGCAGTTAAAAGAGGTAAGGGGATTAAAGAAGACAAATATATCCGAGGTGCCAAATTGGTATCTGACGATGATCTTAAAGTTGAGGTTATAAATAAGCATGGAACCTCTGATTTTATATTTAGGTACATACCAAACCGTTATGCGTCACAAATAAAAAACTTCCGAGTGCCATTTCCATCATTGGAAAATATTAATGAGATGCTTATTCGTTCTGGTATGGAGATAAAAATAGCGCAAGATTTAACTTGTAAAGTAAATGATTCAATCCTGGAATCTTTTCAAGAAAATAATCAAATTCGAAAGTTCCTAGATGTTAATCAGGTTAAAAAAGACATTGCTGATAATTTTATGCTTGAGATGAATCGTTATAGAGAAAAAAGCATAAATAATTATAAGGACTATTTAAGTCAGGACTTTCCATTACCATACGGATTTTCAAAAAAGCATACTCTGATTAGTGGTACTACCGGTGCAGGTAAGTCTACTTTTCTAATTTATTTGTTGAAAGCTATTCGTGCTCGTGGAGACCGAGCCGTGGTATATGACAAGAAAGGCGAGTTCGTAGAGATGTTCTATCGGGACGGAGTTGATCACATACTCAATCCGGCAGATAGTCGCTCACACCAATGGACTCCATGGGAAGAAATGGCCTCACCATTTGATGCAGACTGGATAGCGGAGACACTCATTCCGGAGGACAAATCTAAAGGAGGAGATCCATTTTTTAGAGACTCGCCGCGCCATGTGTTTTCCGCAGCGTTACAAAAACTCTATATGGATGGCTTCCGATCTTTAACTACCCTTTTGCGGGCTACTGCTTGGAGTGATTTAGAGCTATTAACAGAATTAGTAGCAGGGACACCGGCTGAAACTCATTTTTCCGAAGGCAATGAGAAGACGTTAGCAAGTATTCGGTCAACTTTAGTTAATGGAGTCTTACCACTGCGGTTACTGAAAGAAGAAAATACAAAGGGGTTTTTCTCAATAAGAGATTGGATAGCAGAAGGCGATGAACCTAATGCTGATGATAGTTGGTTATTCTTACCAGTACGAGAATCTGAAATAGAAATACAGAAACCTCTCATCTCGACCTGGATACAAGCTGCGGCCAAAGGGTTGATGGCGCGTGGGGTTAATAACGAACGGACTCTTTGGATTGTTGTCGATGAGCTACCAAGCCTCAAAAAAATTCCTGCTCTTTCAATGTTGATGGCCGAAGGGCGGGGCTTCGGTGCGGCTGTTGTTTTGGGTATTCAGGAAATAAACCAGCTAGAGGAAGAGTTCGGGAAAAACACCTCTAAAACCATACTTGGCTTATGCTCCACGCAGCTTCATTTCCGTTTGAATAATGCCGACACTGCGGAATGGGTCTCCAAGGTACTTGGTGAAGCTGAGCGTGAGGAAGTTGATGAAGACTTAAACTACTCCGCCGATGACATTCGAGACGGCGTTCGGGTCAGTTCTAAACGTCAAAACCGAAAAATTGTTCTTCCCAGTGAAATCATGGACCTGCCTGATTTGTCTTGTTTTGTCAAAATTTGGGGTGTGGAGAGTAAAGCCCGTATTGATATTCCTTTCTTGAGGCTTCCGAAGATCGCTGACGGTTTTATTCAAGGTGATGAGAATGAGACGGTTGGTATGCGCCTGCTTAATGCCGCACGAGCCTTAAAAATGGAAGCTGATATTGGCTATGTTCCGAAAGAGCTTTCCGATGAGCGGGACGTTGATGAGTCTAAAAGGCCAATACCAAGTCCAAGTGACTTAGAGCAGGAACTAAATTCAGTATTGGGAACGGTTGGAATGGATGATGATTTGGTATTTGGCCTGCTTGGGAAAGGAGGCAAAAAATCATGATGTCTGCGTCTTCTATTAAAAGTGCCGGAGCTGCCGGTCATTACTTTGAGCATGATGACTACTATGTAGACGGGCTATCTCCTTCCGCATGGGTAGGCTCTGGAGCTGAGGCTCTCAGTCTTGTTGGTGAGGTGGAGCGGGAAACTTTTAAATCACTTCTGGATGGGCGGCTCCCAGACGGTCAACAGGTTGGCACTTTTCGTGACGGCGAGTGGAAACACCAACCAGGGACCGACCTCACTTTTTCAGCACCTAAGAGTGTTTCTATTCTGGCAGAGGTAGCAGGCGACAAACGGCTTCTCGAAGCCCATGACCGGGCTGTCCAAGCGGTACTTCAATATATAGAGAGCGAATATATTGTCACAAGGAATCGCAACCGTACTAAGGATACCGTTGAATACGAGAAAACAGGTTCGCTGGTCGCAGCCACTTTCAAACACACAACCAGTCGTGCCCTTGATCCTCAGCTTCACACACACTGCGTGGTAATGAACTTAACACAGCGAAATGACGGCCAGTGGCGCTCAACGGAGAATAAACCAATCTTCATTGACCAAAAGCACCTTGGTCTGGTCTACCGTCAATTTCTCGCTCAAGAGGTTGGTTCACTGGGCTTTCGACTAGAGCACCAGGGTAAAGATGGGACCTGGGAGATTGCTGGGGTAAGTAAAGATACTGTACGTGAACTGTCGAAACGATCAGAGGCAATCGGAGATGCGCTGGAGGCTAGGGGAAAGACTCGTGAAACGGCCACGGCTGAGGAAAAGGAGACCGCCACGCTCGACACGCGGGATCGAAAAGTCTCTGCTGAGCGTGGTGAACTTCTGAATCGCTGGCATGCAGAATTGGGCGAAGAGAAGCTGACAGAATTGGAAGGGGTCATAGCTCTGTCTCGGGAGAATACCCCATCCCTGGAGCGGCAATCCGAGGCGACTTTTGCGCGGGTTCAATTAGCCAACGAAGCCGTCATGTGGGCGACTGAGCACCTTGGAGAACGTGATACGTCTTGGGCACACCACGATCTAGTCAAAGTGGCTAGCCGTTATGCCGGATCGCGAGTACTACTTTCTGATGTAACGAATGCAATTGATGCTGCAATTCGCAGTGGTCAGCTCATAGAGAAGTCGGTTAGAACCTTTGATAAGGTCAGCAAGCAAGAGATTGATGTTCGGGGATATACGTCGAAAGCGGCCATCGCCATCGAGGATGAGGTGATCAAGGAGGAATACCTTGGCCGCGACCGAGTTCAGGCATTGTGCAGCCGGGAACAGGCGGCTGCGGCTATTTCTAATGCCGAGGAGAAAGCCAACGAATTTGGGTATGAGTGGAACGCTGACCAAAGGAAAGCTACAGAGGGCATTCTTCTCTCCGAGAATCGGATCGTTGGAGTGCAAGGATTAGCTGGTACAGCTAAAACCAACTCCGTGCTCAGCACTGTTGCTGAAAAAGCACGAGTTATGGGGTACGAAGTAAGAGGTCTTACTCCAACTAACTCGGCTGCTCAAAGTTTATCTGAGGGCGCGAATATTCCCTCCAGTACAATCCAAAGTTTTCTGGGACAAAATCGCAATGAATGGGTAGAAGAGAAGCGACTGATCGCCCAAGTAGAGAGAATAGACAGACGGCTGGAACGGCTCAAAAAGGCCCTTGAAAACCCCGGAGTAGACCTAAAAACTGGTGCTCAGATCCCTGAAACCTCCCCCATTTACCAAAAGCGACTCGATGAACTTTGTTACGAACAAACAGAGTTAAAAAGTCAGCGGGATGAGTTAGCTAAGGGAATGCAGCGGTCCCCTCAACTTTGGGTTGTTGATGAAGCATCAATGATCGGTACAAAATTGATGCGCGATCTACTTCAAAGAGCTAGCCAGGTAGGTGCTAAGGTTGTGTTGACTGGTGACGTCCGCCAGCTTGCGTCAGTAGAGGCTGGTGCTGCTTTTCGTCAGCTTCAGGCTCATGGAATGGAAACATATCGACTAGAAGAAATCGTTCGGCAGACGAACCGAGGAACAAGGGATGCGGTATACCTCTCCCTAATGAAAAGGGCCTCTAATGCTCTAAGTCGGTTACAGGAGAGTGGCAGCACGATAAAAGAATTGGTCGCTCGTAAGAAAAGTGGAAAAATTGACCATGAGAAAAGCGGTGAAGTCCGCAGACAAGAGCTTGTAAAGGACTACATGGCTCTTGCGCCGGATGAACGAGCCAAAAGTATTATCCTCGAACCAAGCCGTGAGGGCCGCCGTCGCACGAATGAATTAGTTCGTGACGCCCTAAAAAAAGAAGATGCTCTGGGCGAAGAGCTGCGTACTAACCAGCTATCACCAGTCGATGCAACAGAAGCTGAAAGGCGCATGGTGACGTCATATCAAAATGGGTGCATCGTTCGGTTTGCGCGTAGCTTCAAGCGTGAGGGTATCAAGCAGGGCCTCTATTATCAGGTCGTTGGTCGAGAGAATCACGCTCTCTTATTGAAGAAGTTGGGGGAAAATGAGCAGGCTGAGCTGATTCGCTTCTCTCCTGAAAACTATGCGGCCAAGAACATCCAGTTGTTCGAACTAACTGAAAGTGGCTTGGCCGTTGGTGAGAAGATCGTGTGGCGTGATAATGATAAGCCAACTGGACGATTGAACAATGACACGGCCACAGTTGAGAAGATAGAAGGCACGAACGTAACCTTCAGACTTTCAAATGGTAAAACTGGTGAGTTTGACATGTCCAAACTGGCTAATTCCCATTGGGATCACGGTTACGCCATGACGGTTCATGCTGCCCAAGGTAAGACAGCCCAGAACGTGTTTGTGCACGCCGAAACCAACCGGGAAGCTTTATTGAACACGGAACAGTTCTACGTGCAGATATCAAGAGCAAAGGACCGCGTGTATCTATACACCGATTCAAAGGAAGGGTTTGTCCGAGCTGTGGAGCAGCGTTCAGGTCAAAAACAGACGGCTAAGGAAAGCCGTTACCAGTCTCTGGAACCGCTGGATCACTTGATTGATAAGCTATGGCAACAACCAGAGTCAGGACGCTCGTCAACGCAGACAACTGGTAAATCTCAGGCTAAAGGTATATCAAGAGGCGACAGTGAACGCAGTCTAACAAGATAATTGCAGTCTATTGTCCAAAAAGGGCAGTTTGGCGTACTAGCTAGACTGCCCTTTTATTTAAAAATGGAATGGATACAGAACCAAAAGGGAGATCTAAAAGTGAAAGTTCTTTTTACGTCAATCGTTGTAATAACTGCACTAGCAGGTTGCTCCGCGACCATGCCTAATATCGCAGGTAAGACTAAGACAGATACGTCGGTCCAAAAAACTGAAAAAACAGAGCCTGACATCCAGGCGGCACTAATCGACATGAAACTCGTTGGATTCAAACAGGAGGACTTCGGTAGCGAGGAGGCATTCAACTCAGCAGCTAAGATGGTGGCAAATTTAGGTGCCGAGTGGCAAACCTTCAATTCTTGGACCGAGGCGTTGCTAGAGCCAGGTTATCAATCAGCAGCCCTGGAGCGCATTCGTACAGACAACTATGAGCGACGCCAAAAAGAAAGGAAGGTGAATTTTTCAAAAATAGATCGCTATTCCGACGAAGCAGATAAGGCCATGAAGTACGGATTCCATGATTGCTTCAATGATTCTGGTCAAATGTTCTCAGTAGACGATTTCATCAGCCATTATGCGCTTACCAATGTTGCCTCTTTCAAAAGCACGGTTGAGCTTTATGAGAGTTGTTTAATCAACGGAGGTAATGAGTGTACAGAGAACGGTCAGGAGCTGAACTTGGATAAATTCTTGGTGAAGCACAATGAAGCCGCTCCACAAGCGCGTAAGGATTTAGCCTTTAATGAATATTACGAATACTGTGCAGTACGGACTCCAGTTTCATCTGTTCAATACACTATCTCGTCTCATGATAATGATGTGATGGGCAGCCTTATTGCGGCAGCGGCGTCGCGGGTTGGTTGGGATAGTGCGCTTAAAATGTCTCGTGATGTGTTAAACATGCAATCCAGATCTGGAGCAATGAATATGATTGCTGCCAACTTCTATAATTATCAACGAACTGGATACTTTGAAGCGTTTGATATCAAACCGTACGCCATAGGCCGCTCCAGCGTCATATCCGTAATGCACGTGGGTGGTATGTGTGCAGCGTTTGGTACAGATAATAGCAGCCAGGATAGTGACATCGAAATTGATGAGCTCGCTATCGCGCTGGGAGCTAAACCTCGTCAAACGGATGGAGGTTACCATTGTTTGAAATGGACAGACGGTAACTGGAAACGTGTTGCTGATTACATTGCTGGCGAAAGCGAGGGTCTTCGTGGGTTTATGTCGGTGTACTCTCCTGCATTCAACAACTATCAGGTGCCTTATTGGAGCTATCCCGGTCCGTACCAGCACGACTCAACTATTCAGACTCAACTCCAGAAAAAAGGAAGTGGTATTGCAAGTTACACAGAGAAAGTCACGGAGCGGGAAACCTGCTCTACATATGCGGCAGGTCATTCAGGACTCGCAACATGGTCTTATCCTGCCTGTGATTACCTAGAAAAGGCAAGCGAGTCAATGAAGGCCAAAGAAAAAATGATGCAAACCGCAGGTCGGTTTGATGCCTATATATGCAGCAGATCAGAGGCTGTGAATGGTTATGGAAAACCGGATCTGTCACGTTGTCCCACAGTCTTTTCTCGCGAACAGATAGAAGCTGGTGAACACAAACGCTAGATCATCGAATTCAACTTCTCCACTCATTCGTTTAGGGGCTAAGGCCCCTTTCTTTTTTGTCCAAATTGGGCACTTTGGCGTGCCATCTAACGCTTGCTCACCTGAGAAAATATTAGCTCAAAGAGAGTAGAGATAAATGAGGACACTATGGCGGCAGAGATTCAACTTAACGGATTAGTACTTCCAATAAATGATGCTCACATTCATCAAAGACGAGGTGTAACCGCTGCAAGAGCAGAATCTGGTGAACCTCTTCATTTCACGGTATTGAAGTGCCTCGATGGTCGATACACGAAAACATATTGTGGACTCGCCAGAGTCGATAACACCGATGACTTTTTGAAGATCATGGAGTGGGGAGATCACTTCGAACCTATTGCTTCTTGGTATCAAAGGGGGACTCAATGATTATCAGTATTTTCAGAAAGATTTTCAGAAGAGAGCCCCTCCCTGATCTGTACTCTCAACTGTCCCGTCTTATGGATGAAATGCGGACTTATCAGGCTGATATCGAGCGCTTTCACGCAGACATAGAGGCGTCAGCTAGCCATTTTGAAAACATTCTCGAACCCAATAATTTCATTAGCGCAGAGTGGGTTAACGGAAATCTACATGTAAAACATTGTCATTAAGAGGTATTTAGAATGGAACTGAATGAAAAAGCGAAAATTGCAGCACTCTATCAGGAGCTTAGTAAAGCTGATGTTTCTGACCCGAATAAGCTGGTTGGACAGCTTGAATCAGCGGCCAAATCGATGATGCAGAGTATGAATAGTCATCTCATTAAAGATGAGCAGATTAAAACCAGTGTTTTTGATTTTGCTCATATGAATGAGCAGTATCGACAGCTATCTGAGCAGCAGATGAAAATTGTTGATTCTGTCCAGTTGCTAATGAAGCAGGTTGAAAGCATGGGGCTCGATAAACCAACTCAAGATAACTGGCTATCTAAAACGCTTTCTAACTATCAAAGAGGTTATCTGGAGAACGATATTTTCACTGAAGCAGCAGGAGCCATGGTGTGGATGGCTGCAAAGGCTATCCAGAAAATCTTTTTTGAGCCAGATAACGCTAAGCAGCAACAAGCTGCCCAAGAACTAAAAAAAGATATTGGAAAAATGACAAAGGCCCTAGGTGTTGAGTTATCCCGCCTTCAACTAGAGGTCAAAACAGAACAGCGGCATGGACTGATGTCAGATGCAATAAGCAATGCCAAACGGTTGGAGCAAAGCGGCCAACAGAAGGAGGCTGATAAGCTGATAGTTAGCACCTATAACAAGTTATCTCATTCTGCCAAGAAAGAGTACAGCCAATATCAACCTCGCCCAGAGCATCAAAAAGCTATATCCCGATCTCACTCGAGAGAGAAAGAACGTCAAGCGGTATCGTCAATTCAGCACCAACAACACAGTGAAAAAAGAATCGACCGTGACAAAAACAAGTCAATTGGTCGTTGAGAATTACATTCAAGAAAATGAGGAAACTGAAATGAAAAAAGCAATCTTAGCAGTGGCTACCGCATCTATGCTCTCTTTGGCTGGGTGTGCGACAAAGCCTGGAATTAACGACGCTTCACTTATGGTTTTTAAGTTCCCTGCAAGTGGTGACACTGTTGATGTTACTTACAAGATTGAGCATGGAAAAGACTGTCTCATTACCATGGCACTCGGTCCTCAAAGTAATGAACAGAAATATATGACTGCTCTTGACTTGGAATCTCGACGTTGCCTAGAGAATGTAACAGGAGAGAGTCAAGAGGGATTACATCTGGACCTCTCTGATGTTCGTTACAATAATCCGGCGGTGATTAATTACAGCTTGACAGGGCCAAGCCCATTAGAGGAACTTGTAGCGCTCAAACCGGATAAGACAAAATAAGCTTTGATGGCTTTACCTTGGGCATTGGTGGCGGTATGGGTCTCTACAATACACAAACCGTCGTTGAAAGTGTTATGTCTGCAACCTTACCTGTTGTTGCTAGCACTCAAGAAGTCATTGGCACAACAGTTCCAGCAATCAGCGCCGTTTTACTGGGCACCTGATAACAATAAAAAACGCCCAAGCGGCCAGATATCTGACGGCTTGGGCGTCATCCCACCCCGTACCCGTTTATCATGACGGCGTTTCAGTTAATAGGTTTCCCATTCACTTAGCTTGATTTCAAGCAGCGGCCATGAATACCGAAAAGAATGCTAGCGCCGCCACTGCAAAAGGCAGTTAGCGGGGCTTTCCTTGAGGGAGCACATTCAAACAGGCTACTAGCCTGATATTTTGAGCTTTAGGCGCTCGTTCCTTTTGGGTTGGATTTACACACTACCAAACGGCAGGATATTCAACAATACCCGACACTGGGAATCCATGGTTTAAAAGAGATTGTCTGATTAAGAACGGCAACGTATTAGCATCACTTGGGTACCTACTTAACTTTTCATTGGAATAGTGATCAATGAAATCGATTAGCTGCGTCGTAGTTAAAGGTTCGAGCACATGCGAATTCCAAACAGCATCCTCTACGCTATGATCAAGTTCTTCATTCGTATGCCTGAAAGTCAATCGACTTTGACTGACGACACGAAACTGATCGGCCCCTTGATGGTGTACCACAAGTTTTAGCTCTGGAACTTTTTTGACCAGTTTGCCTCGTTGGTCTCTTCGCGGATCATAAAATGCTTGGCTAAGAATTACCTTCCCTTCAACACGGTAAAAGGTTTTCTCCATAGTTTCAGTGTTTAATGACCAATAAACTTTAAAACTGTTTCGACGAATTTTGTTGCCATAGATATTGAGCAAAGGCAGCAGTTGTTGTTCCGTGCCTTGTTTCGAACCTTTGTTCCAAGCACTTACGATGGATTGCTGTGTTCTGCATTTTTCGGCAATCTCTTGTTGCGTCCATCCATCGTTCAGTGCAAGCCGAACAAGTTCTCTTGTCCATTTGAACGGTTTTTTCTTACTGTTTTTGCTCTTTTCCATGTAGTCCCTTAAAGGAAAGGGAGCATTAAGCCCCCTTCACAACTTATTTTTTCTTGCCGCCATGCTGCGGATTTTGAGGGTTCATCTGCCACCCTCGATTTCCTTGGTTTTGTGAGTAAGTCTTGTTAGTACCAGACGAACCCTTATTGGCGTTTGTCATATCTGAGTTGTGATTGTTTTGCTTAGACATTTGTCGTCTCCTTGTTTGTGTAAAAGTACAAGGCACATGCTATCAATGGCAAAAAATCACGCGACTGATGATTTAATGATAATTGGTGATACTCACTGATATTTTATGGTTTTTCAATTTTTTTAGTTCACTGACATTGAAGGATGCCTAGCAAGGCAACCAATTCTTCAATCTAACCGAGTCCATATAGAACAATTAAGTGCGTAACCTAACTGCAGAAAAGATGCTTCATGGCGTAATCCTCCTGTTCCGCAGCAGATAAATGACTTATATAACAGTAATGGAGTGGTCAAATGCACTATGGTATTACAACTACTTTTCCTGCGCGGATTCCTTTAACGCTTTTCTCATCTCTGCTAAGTCTCCTTTAAGGTCATCCATTGACTCACCGTGCTCCGCTTCCAACTGAGAGCGAAGTTTTTTGAGCTGTTTTATTCGCTCGTTCCGTTCAGCATTTTCCGACGAGAGAAGGGCCTTATCGTGTTGGTTGGGTAGATCAAACTCAGCCCAAGCCTTAGAAAAGTCACGATGAAACTCTTCCGACCGTATTTGTTGTTGAATTTCATGGGTTTTTTGTTGGATAAGAACTTCCTGCCTACCAGTTAAGGCAAAGTAGATCACGATGGCTGTTATTGGGCAGGCAATGATGATGCCATACAGTACAGATTTCATTTTTAATTACCCCCTTTTATGCCTGGCTGAGACACTGTGAAGCTTGCCTCCGTGGAGTTGCTGAGATTGGATGCTTCCTCTGTTTGTAAGCGCTCGGAAGTTCTCATTGAAAGATTACGGGACTTGGATGAGCGGTTGTCGGTGCTTGCATAATGAGCATTAGACGTTGATGCTTCTTTTGAGTTAGTTCTGGTAGTCGATAATGAAAAAAGAGTGTCGTGATTTAATGATGTCTCTAGCTCCCATGACTCTCCAAAGAGTGAGTTTCCTCGGCCAAAGACAGTGAACTCGCCAATTGAAGCTGACAGATTTTTTGGATCAGCAGAAAAAGAGCCACAAGACCATTCGTATTTTCCTTCATACTTATACCCTCGTGTCGATGGCACTACGCAGTTCCTTCCAAATTGTCTATCTATTATCTTCAAGGCCTTTTCTGGTAAGTCATTACGTATGAGCTGTTTACTCATTGCCTTGGCAAGCGCCATTTTTATCGCTGACTTGCCACTTCCGTTGACCGAAATCCCGCTTGATATTTCATCCAGCGTTGCTTCTGCTACAAGTCCGTAGACTGCCCAGCA
The DNA here is from genome assembly GCF_004916735.1 of Salinivibrio sp. YCSC6. NCBI lineage: Bacteria > Pseudomonadati > Pseudomonadota > Gammaproteobacteria > Vibrionales > Vibrionaceae > Salinivibrio > Salinivibrio sp. YCSC6. The sequence goes on along the minus strand of NZ_CP039516.1, from coordinate 2,740,693 downwards.
AACACCTTCTCTTTTCAGTCGTTCAGATGGAACTCTTATGGATGAAGGCATGCCAGTGGTCGCCCAGTTGAAAGCTGCCTGCTGCAACTCAACTTGGCATTGTCCCAGTGTTTTTTCTTTGTTCCAGACCATGCAGGCCTGCACGCTTGTAACTAGGGGTTTGGGTTCTAGCTCTGGAAATTGTGGCGCTTGTGGGTTTGTAATGAGCGAACAATTTCTGAGGAGGTTTGCTGTTTTCCCTCTTATAGATTTGCCTTTTTCGACATAGGCAAATAGCTCTATGAGAATAGAAAGTGGTGCTGTTTTTACTGAAAGACGGCGAGCGTTTTGATATTGCTGCCTAGATGATGCTTCGCTTGCATGTCGAGCTGACGTGGAAGTTGTGTCTCTTTTTTCCTCACCTTTTCTTGCTTCCTCTCCCTTTTGGCGTTGTAACTCCATGCTTGTCTCATCGTTCAACGTGGTTTCTTTTTGGGTACGCTTTTCCTGTGAGGATTTTTGGCCCACAGTGGCGCTTTCCTGAGCAAGTGTAATGTTTGAGTATGCAATTAATGTAAAAGCCAGCAAACTCAATGACTTTTTAATCATGTTGAAAAGCCTCCTTGAGCAAGATGATTTGTGAGATGCTTTTGATGCTTGGCTCTACCAGGCATGCGTATCTGTACCTTTGAATGTTTTTACAGAGCGCAACTATGTACTGATCTGCATCCTGAGATACTGAATGGATTTCCCCATCTTCCTCTGCGGCCATAAAATCAGAAAAATCATCAAAGGCTGCTTTGCTTAAGTACTCAGCCAAATGTGTAGCGTCGTCAGAACTTTTGCACAGCAAAACCTCCGGCCAGAGCAGTTCACCATCTGGTCCTCGATTGCCGGGCTGATCGGGTGGGTCTAACCTGACGACCCAAACTTCTCTTAGCTCATGTGCTACAGCTAGGTGGAGCAGCTCAATGCCATTTAACTTCATAAAAATAACTCCGTGCTTAGTGAACGGAGCCATTATCCCGCTGATAACTGCCGATATTGGCACGCCAAACTGCCCGATTTGGACAAATGTGTTGTCTGTAGAGTCAGAAGGGAATTTCCAGATTTTGACTTAGGTTGGTGTTACTGGTTGAACGTATATAAATGAATTTAAAAAGATACTTATGTTTCGTTACATGTCACGAATGTAAAATGTGACATGTAACGCCACTGCAAGGGCATATGTGGGAACGTTGCACGTTTAAGCCTTGGATATATTGGTTGGCTGCACGATTAACGCTTAAACCTATGGGGTGGTTGCACGAAAGGGACCGACCAAAGCCCAATTTGGGGCGTTTACTGAACAAAATGAAGGCCAAATCACTTTGTAACCCTCCCCAAAAAACTGGTCATTAGCAATTAGAGGTTTTCCGTTTACACTGAAACAAACGGAGAACGCATGATGAAAAAATCACGCTACACAGAAACACAAATCGTAAAGATCTTGAAGGAAGTCGAAGCAGGCCGAAAGGTCAACGAAGTCTGTCGCGAATATGGCATCTCTGATGCGACATACTACAACTGGAAGTCCAAGTATGGTGGGATGGAAGCGTCAGATGTTAAACGGCTTAAAGAGCTTGAGGATGAGAATCGGAGGCTCAAGCAAATGTTTGCCGACCTAAGCCTTGAGCACCGTATCGTTAAAGATATTCTGGAAAAAAAGCTGTAGGGCCAGCGGTTAAGCGCGAGCTTGTCGATTACGCTCGCAAACACTACCAGGTCAGTTTGCGAATGGCCTGCCGCGTAGTTGGCATTAGCGACTCAGTCTATCGTTACCGACCAGATCCTCATCGGGATGATGAGGTTATCGCGACGTTGCAGGACGCAGCAGAGCGTTATCCTGCCTACGGTTTTGGCAAATTATTTAAAGTACTTAGGCGCTGGGGACACCGATGGAATCATAAACGAGTCCATCGAGTGTACTGTTCGCTCAAGCTAAACCTACGGCGCAAGGGAAAAAAGCGCCTACCAAAACGAAATCCAACACCACTGGCATGTCCAGAGTCGATCAACAGTTGCTGGTCTATCGATTTCATGAGTGACTCTTTGCTCTGCGGCAGGCGCTTTCGTACGTTCAATGTCGTGGACGATTTCAACCGTGAGGTGCTAGCGATTGAAGTAGATCTCAATCTGCCAGCACCACGCATTATAAGGGTGCTAGAACGCATTATTGCTTGGCGAGGGTACCCCAGTAAGCTGCGCATGGATAATGGCCCTGAATTCATCTCGACCACGCTGGCTGAATGGGCGGAAGAGAACGCAGTTGAGTTGGAATTTATTCGCCCAGGCAAACCAACGGAGAACTCCTATATAGAGCGATTTAACCGAACTTATCGGACAGAAATACTCAACATGTACGTGTTCAAAACCTTGAGTGAAGTCCGAGACCTGACAGAAAAATGGATGAAGGAATACAACAATGAACGCCCTCATGACTCACTCGATGATCTGACTCCTTGGGAGTATTTAGCAAGGCATGAAAGTAGGAAAAACTCTAATTTAGAGTGCCACTAAAACAGGGAGGGTTACAACTTGTATGCGAACTTTTTCGTTGGTCTGAGAGCGTATGTGGGGCCGTTGCACGGTTAACTAGAAGATATATGGGAACTTTGCACATCTGGCCTAAACTAAGCCGCTGGAACAAGCTGTGTCAGATTTAGCCTGTTCCATGAAGGATAACTTATTACTCCAGATGAATGAGAGGTGTAACTAGATCGGCTACCTTCTGGTGAGCAGCTTTCCGTTCTTCAAAGTACTCATACCGATCATATATACCGTCAACACCGCCTTGTCGGTGATTGATGCACAACCGAGCGACGTGATTTGGTGTTCCTACTGATGCAGCTAGACTCCTGAATGTTCGCCGTAAGTCATGTACTGTAAAATGCTCTATGTCACCCATCACGTTGGGTGGCTGAATCTTCCTCCCAGCTTCTCGTCCAAACAACTTTGAGATTGCGCTATTCAGGGTGTCAGGCCCCATATGCAATAGATTGCTTCGGCGTCGGGCTGGAAAAACGTATTCAGAACCCATCGATCTTACTTTGAGCTCACTGAGCCATGTCATTGCTTGGCTTGGCAGGGGAATAGATATAGCGATGCCTGTCTTTACCCGCCACTCTGGGATATGCCAGACAGATTCCTCTAGGTCGAACTCTGACCAGGGAGCCTCACACAGTTCACTCTTCCTATTACCTAGTACCAAGAATAGACAGCACAACAAATAGTTCTCTCTACCAAAACTGTTTAGATGGCTACGAAATACTTTAAATATTTTCTCTATTTCATTGAGCTCTAATGCTCGCTTACGAGTTTTTTCGAGCCCTCCAGCATCGTTTATTGTGAAAGGTGCAGCGGGATTATTAGCGGTTAGCTCAAGCTTTAATGCGTGCTTGAAAAGCTGCTTCATATAGCCAAGCGTGTCATTTGCAACGGTTAGACGACCACTATCCCTAACTCTTTGAATTATCTCTCGAATATCCAGAGCTGTGACGTCCTGAATTTTGAACTCGCCGATGACTGGCTTAATTTCCTTTCTATATATTCGAGCTGGAATGTTGGGATGCTTTAGCCTTGGCTCTAAATCGTTTTTATACCAATCCTCAAATAAATCATCGACCGATATGATACCAGTCCACTTTTGACGCTGTTTTGCAATGAGGGGATCTACTCCTTGCCTTAAGTCACGTTTAAACACCTCAGCTTCTGATCTTGCATCGGCCAAAGACATACCAGGGTACTGCCCCAGAGTCATTTGTTTACGTTTGCCATTTCCACTATATCGAAGGGCCCAATAGGGCGCTCCCGAGTCTGGAACGACAAAGTAGAGTCCTTTTCCGTCGGATTTCCTTGTTGGCTCTCCTGATTTTGCAAGTGATGCCACCTGCTTTGCGGTCATTGATGCCATTGTGCCTCCTAATACTCACCATTTGATGCAAGTATAGCGAGGCATTACTCACCAGTTAACTCACCACTTAGATGAAACAGATTGAAACGTACAAGAACAGAGTGAAAATTAAAAGCCCTGCTAAATCAGGGCCTTGGTGAGAATTGGAAAGCTTTGGAAAACAAGAGAAAATTATTCAATATTCTGGATCTGCTCGCGCATTTGTTCGATAAGCACTTTGAGCTCGACGCCGGAGGCGGTGATTTCGGTGCTGATTGATTTGGAGGCGAGGGTGTTGGCTTCGCGGTTGAACTCTTGCATCATAAAGTCCAAGCGTCGGCCGCAGGCGCCACCTTTTTTGAGGATTTTGCGCGCCTCTGAAACGTGTGAGTCCAAGCGGTCAAGCTCTTCCGCAACGTCTACTTTTTGCGCCAGCATCACCATTTCTTGCTCGATGCGAGTTGGATCGAGCTCCACTTTGGCTTCTTCCAAACGAGTGGTTAAGCGTTCACGCTGCCATTCAATCACGGTGGGCATCTTTTCGCGCACTTTGATGACTTCAGCGCTAATCGCATCTAATCGCTGCTCAATCAGCACTTTCATGTTGTCACCTTCGCTCGCACGCGCGGCGATAAAGGCGTCGAGTGCCTCATCAAGACCAGTCATTAGGGCGCGATGCAGCTCGTCGGTATCTTGCTCTGGGGCTTCCATCACCCCTGGCCAATTCAGAACCTGAAACGGATTGATGTTGCCTTCCCCAGCGGTTTCTTTCACCCATTTGGCGGCGTGAATTACTTGCTTGGCTAAGGCTTCGTTAATGGTGAGCTTGTCTTGATTGGCTTGCGAGGTATCAAAGCGTAAGTTGCATTCCACTTTGCCGCGCGCGAGGCGCTTACGGAAGCGCTCACGCACGACGGGCTCAAGGCTGCGCAGTTGCTCGGGCATGCGAATATAGGTTTCGAGATAGCGCTGGTTGACGGAACGAATTTCCCAAACGGCGTTGCCCCAATCGCCCTTGATTTCGTGTCGCGCGTAGGCGGTCATGCTGTGGATCATTGGTACCTGCTTGTGTGTGCAAAGACTGAATGGCTTGATTATACGCATCCACCTGCAATGCGTCAGCTGTGTTGGCAAGATGTGCCGACAGGGATCGCAAGCGTGGCAAGAAACACGTATAATCGCGGGCAAATTTCATCAGCCCAAAAGGTTACTTGCATGCGTCCAAGTGGAAGAGCGCTCGACCAAATTCGTCCCGTTAGCTTTACCCGCGGTTTTACTGCCCACGCAGAAGGCTCTGTGCTGGTTTGCTTTGGCGACACAAAAGTCATTTGTAACGCCACTGTCGAAGAGGGTGTGCCACGCTTTTTAAAAGGCAAGGGCCAAGGCTGGGTGACGGCAGAATATGGTATGTTGCCACGTGCCACGCATACGCGTAATCGTCGAGAAGCGTCGACCGGTAAACAAGGCGGCCGCACGATGGAAATTCAGCGTCTGATCGCGCGCAGCCTGCGTGCCGCGGTTGATTTAACCGCGCTGGGTGAGTACACCATCACGGTTGATTGTGATGTGATTCAGGCCGACGGCGGCACGCGTACTGCATCTATTTCGGGGGCGAGCGTTGCACTGGCTGACGCACTTAATGCCATGGTGCGTGATGGCAAACTTGCCGCGAACCCCATGAAAGGTCACGTTGCAGCGGTGTCGGTGGGTATTTATCAGCAAACGCCAATTTGCGATCTGGAATATGTAGAAGACTCCGCGGCAGACACCGACATGAATGTGGTGATGCTCGAAGATGGCCGCATGATTGAGGTACAAGGTACCGCTGAGGCAGAGCCATTTACCCCCGATGAGCTCAATGCCATGTTGGTACTGGCCAAGAAGGGCATTGATGACATTGTCGTTGCCCAAAAATCGGCGTTAGCCGACGCATAACAGATTGAGTAGCTCCCACATTGGGGGCTATTTTTTTGCCCTGAGAACAGGATGGAGCCCGTGACATAACCGTCACAACCGTTTTAATAGTGAGAGGATGGAATGAAAGCCTACCAGCGCCAGTTTATTGAGTTTGCCCTTGAAAAGCAGGTTTTAAAGTTTGGTGAATTCACCCTGAAATCCGGCCGTAAGAGCCCGTATTTCTTTAATGCAGGTTTGTTTAATACCGGACGTGATTTAGCAAAATTGGGTCGTTTTTATGCCGCTGCATTAATGGATGCCGGGATTGATTACGATGTGCTATTTGGCCCTGCGTACAAGGGGATCCCGATTGCGACCACCACCGCGGTTGCGCTGGCCGATCATCATGATGTGGACACGCCTTACTGTTTTAACCGCAAAGAGGCAAAAGATCATGGCGAGGGCGGCCAGTTAGTGGGGAGTGCGCTCGCAGGTCGCGTGATGTTGGTGGATGATGTGATCACGGCAGGTACTGCTATTCGTGAATCTATGGCACTGATCCAAGCGCAAGGTGCGCAACTGGCCGGTGTTTTGGTGGCGATTGACCGCCAAGAGCGGGGCCAAGGAGAACTGTCTGCGATTCAAGAAGTGGAACGGGACTTTGCCTGCCGCGTTGTCTCTATCATTAGTTTGAGTGACTTAGTGACCTATCTAGAGCAAAGCGATGCTGACCCGGCGCAGCTGGCGGCGGTCAAAGCTTATCAAGCAGAGTATGGTATCTAACCTTTACTGGGCGCGCCACGGCGCGCCTGATTGCTTGTATGGCTTATTGCAGCTGACTGGTGAGCAATTGCCAGTACTGTTCAAAGTTGGCGGTAGGCAGTTGTTTGAAAGAGGAGCGCACATAACGGCATAAGCTGCCTTCAACTTGGCCAATTAGCTGGCTAGCGAGCACCGCTTCATCGAGCGGAAAGCCTTTCCCTTCTCGCAAACGTCTTTCCCGCAGTACTTGCTTGAGTTGAGCTTCAACGCGCTCAAACAATTGGTTGATGCGACCTTGTAAGCGGTCTTGCTCGAACATCAACGCATGGCCTGTCATGATACGCGTCAGCCCTGGGTTGCGCTCACCAAATCCAAGCAGCAACTGCAGAATGAGCTTAAGACGCACTAAGGTGTCTTTCTCTTCATCAATAATCAGGTTGATGCGGGACAGTAATGAGTCCTCAATAAACTCAATTAAGCCCTCAAACATGCGTGCTTTGCTGGGAAAGTGGCGATAGAGTGCGGCCTCGGAAACGCCAACTTGGGCGGCCAATTTGGCGGTCGTGATGCGCTGGCTGCCTTGCGTGGATTCCAGCATTTGCGCGAGCGCTTGGAGGATCTCTTCGCGGCGGTTATTTTTTTTCGGGGCTGCCATTCATGCGATTCCTTTGTCTTTTATTCTCACGTTGGCGGGCGGTAAAGGAAGCATCAGGACGAGGTGCCACCAAGCGTGTTAGTCATGCCCTTTATCTTAGCGGCGAGGTGCCTGTATTAAAAGCAAAAAGCGTGGCCTTGGCGCACGCTTTTACACTTGATGTAACGGCGTTTTTTTGCGTTACGCGTTGGTCGCCGTCGCGTGATAACGGGTGGCGATATGTGTCATCACAGTGCGCGCCAAGTGTGCTTTCTCTGTTAACGGTAGTGCGAGATCACCGTTCGGCCAGAAAAGGTGTAAGGCGTTGTGATCGCTATTAAACCCTTGGTCTGAAAGCGAGACATCGTTAGCACAAATCATGTCGAGCCCTTTACGTGCAAGTTTATCGCGTGCATAGGTCTCGATATCCTGTGTTTCTGCCGCAAAACCAACGGTAAAAGGTCGTGTATCCGACAGCGCAGCTACCGAGGCGATAATGTCAGGGTTTTTCACCATGGTGACTGTCATGGCATCTTTATCGGCTTGTTTTTTCAGCTTTTGCTCGGCAACGGTTTGGGGACGATAATCCGCCACGGCCGCACAGCCGATAAAAATGTCTTGTGAGGCAATGCTGGCATGGACGGCTTCATACATTTGTTGTGCACTGGTCACATCAACACGGTGCACGCCGGTGGGCGTTGGCAGTGCGACTGGCCCACTGACTAGGGTGACCGTGGCACCCAGTGCGCGGGCGGCTTCTGCGAGCGCATAGCCCATTTTTCCCGAACTATGGTTGGAAAGATAGCGCACCGGGTCGAGTGCTTCTCGGGTTGGCCCGGCGGTGATCATGATGTGCTTGCCAGCCAGAGGTGTGGGACCGGCCCAGTGCTCACATTCTGCCACTAACGCCATCGGCTCTAGCATGCGCCCCGGGCCGACATCGCCACAGGCTTGTGCGCCACTGTCGGGCCCCCAAATCAGGCAACCGCGCGCGCCCAAGGCGGCGATATTGGCTTGCGTGACAGCTGCACGATACATCTGTTGATTCATTGCGGGTGCAATCGCAATCGGCGCATCGGTGGCGAGACACACCGTAGTGAGCAGGTCATTGCCCATGCCGGCATGGACGCGTGCAATTAAGTCAGCGGTCGCGGGGGCGAGCAAGACTAAATCTGCCCACTTGGCTAATTCAATGTGGCCCATCGACGCTTCAGCGGCGGGGTCAAGTAAGCTATCTGATACCGGGTGACCGGAAACGGCTTGCATGGTCAGCGGGGTGATGAATTCTTTTGCTGCGCGAGTCATCACCACCTTGACCGTCGCCCCACGTTCAATAAGACGTCGAGTGAGGTCGGCACATTTATACGCGGCGATGCCGCCGCCCATACCGAGCAGTATACGTTTTCCTGCCAGCGTCTGGGCTGGCTGTTGTGAAGAACTGGCCATAATGCGTGATATCGTTGTCAGTGAATGGCGCAACCATACCATAATCCTTAGCGTAAAAAGCTTGTTCAAGCGCATGAATCCTCGCACGGTGTGAGCCAGGTTGGCTGTGATATGGGCTGATGTCTGCTGAAAAGCACACGCAACGGGGAATAAAAATAGGCGACTGAAACGCAACCTTGCCATGATGCGCTTGTATCAAGGCGGCGTCCTCTCCCTACTATCGGCTTTGTCGTAGCCGACGACTGGCTCAGCAAAGGGAGAACGATCATGAGCTTAAAAACCATGCCGCAAGATTGCCGCCCACGAGAGCGTTTGCTGAGTAGAGGGGCACAGAGCTTGTCTGATGCCGAGTTATTGGCGATTTTTTTGCGAACTGGGGTGACGGGGATGAGTGCGGTCGAGCTGGCCGACTACCTGTTAAATGACTTTGGCTCGTTGCGTGCGCTGATGGGTGCTGACCAAGCTGCGTTTTGTCAGCATAAAGGGCTAGGAAGCGCGAAATATGCCCAGCTTCAGGCGGTATTGGAGCTTAGCCGCCGTTATTTAAAAGAAACGTTAAGTAAAACCGATGCTCTGACTAGCCCTGATCATACCCGCCGTTATTTGTCGACGTTGCTTCGAGACCGGCCCCGCGAAGCGTTTTATGTGTTATTTCTCGACAATCAACACCGTGTCATTGCCGATGAGCAACTTTTTGAGGGTACCCATAATGCGGCGAGTGTGTATCCGCGTGAAATTGTGCGCCGCGCACTCGAATTGCATGCGTCGGCGCTTATATTGGCCCACAATCACCCTTCGGGTGTGGCAGAGCCGAGTCAGGCCGACCGCCAAATCACCGAAAGAATTGTTCAAGCGTTGGGATTAGTCGACATTCGTGTGCTTGATCATCTGGTGGTTGGGGACGGAGAAGTGGTATCCTTCGCCGAACGAGGTTGGTTGTTATCCCTTTGAGGATCGCCTTTGGCGAAAAAAACGATCAAAAAGAGCGCAAAAGGATCTGCTCGGGACTTGAGCAATGTGAATTCAGTTAGTATAATGCGCCACCTTTGATAGCCTTGACCTTGAGCCTGACCTTGAATTTGCAGGACTGGCGGACAAGGTTGATATCGAGCTGAAACGATTTTGGAGAGACTTTCATGTCACGAGTATGCCAAGTAACTGGCAAGCGTCCTGTAGTTGGTAACAACCGCTCTCACGCTAATAACGCCACCAAGCGTCGTTTTCTGCCGAACCTGCAAACTCATCGTTTCTGGGTAGAAAGCGAAAAACGCTTCGTTAAACTGCGTCTATCTACTAAAGGTATGCGCATCATCGACAAAAAAGGTATCGATTCTGTACTAGCAGAAATGCGTGCCCGCGGTGAGAAAGTATAAGAGGACTTAGAGAATGGCTAAAGGCATTCGCGAGAAGATTCGTCTAGTATCCTCTGCTGGTACTGGTCACTTCTACACCACAGATAAGAACAAACGTAACATGCCAAGCAAGTTCGAGATCAAAAAATTTGATCCCGTAGTTCGCAAGCACGTTATGTATAAAGAAGCCAAAATCAAGTAATTGGTTGAAAGTTTCGAGAAAGACCCAGCCTAGGCTGGGTTTTTTTATATCTATTTTCCCTCGCTGGACCATCCGGTCGCTTAGCTATCAACGCCAGCCTCATTTGTGTATATACTGCTGATTAACAAAGTCGGGTATCCAGTGGCGGTGTCTCATGAAGCTAAAACGAAAAACGTGGAACAACATCCTCATTTTTTCCGTGGTGATTTTTTTCGGTTTGATGCTATTACCTGACTACCTGCGCCACCAACGTCACGCCCGAGAGATGCCTGACGGTGTGATTGCCTTGGTGACGTCACGCAGTGAGGTGCTCGCGCTGCGCTTCTCTCACTTAACCTTGACGCGTACGCTTGATGGTTGGCAAACCGATAAGCCGTTATTGATTAGCCCCACGGAGCTCGCTCAACGTTGGCTGGGACTGAAAGGAACACAAGTGAATGACGCCACTTTACAATCACTGCGGCCGCAACTGACCGCACCGCGGACGCTTGAGCTACTGCGTAGTCCTGATCAAGAACCTATCCGTATTACCTATTATCAGCAGCCGCAATTTTGGTTAATGCAAAATGAGCAAGGCCAATGGCTGGCGGTGTCTGTTGATAGCCGTTACCTTTTTCCGTTGACTAAGTCGTAAGTAAAAGTCCTTATCATGCCTGAATTACCTGAAGTTGAAGTCAGTCGCATGGGGATCACTCCCTATGTTGAAGGTCAGACCGTCACCCAAATTATTGTTCGCCAACCACAGCTGCGCTGGCTGGTGCCTGATGAATTGCAATTGCTCCAAGGCCAAGTGATTCGCCGGATAACACGTCGTGCCAAATATTTGTTGCTTGAGTGCGATTTGGGGACGGCGCTTGTGCATCTTGGAATGTCGGGCAGTTTACGGGTATTACCCGCCAGCTTAGCCCCAGAAAAGCATGACCATGTGGATGTCATCCTCAGCAACAATATGATGATCCGTTATCACGACCCAAGACGATTTGGCGCTTGGCTGTGGCAAGCGCAGGATACAATGCATCAAGTGCTGAGCAAGCTTGGCCCCGAGCCATTAAGTGACGCTTTTAACGCTGATTATTTACTGGCGCGTGCCAAGGGTAAAAAACTGGTGATGAAATCCTTCATTATGGATAACGCGGTGGTCGTTGGCGTGGGGAACATCTATGCCAATGAATCTCTTTTTTGTGCGGGGATCCACCCCAAACGCCCAGCAGGGAGCCTGACGCACTCAGAAGCAGCATGTCTTGTCGATGAGATAAAAACCGTGCTCGCGGCGGCGATTGCTCAAGGGGGCACGACCTTAAAAGACTTTACCAACGTGGATGGCAAAGCAGGCTATTTTGCTCAGGAGCTTCGGGTTTACGGCAAAGCCGGCGAACCTTGTCCGCAATGCGAGACGGTATTAGAGCGTGTGGTGATTGGGCAGCGGGCAACGGTATTCTGCCCGCATTGCCAGCCACTATGATGGCGTGTTGACGTGAAGCTTATTGCAAAGCGCGGTTAAGACATCAGGGTGCACAAACTCACTGGTGTCGCCGCCGTGCAGTGCCACTTCTTTGACCAAGGTTGATGAGATAAATGAGTGCTCTTCGGATGGAGTGAGAAACACGCTTTCAAGCTCAGGCATCAAACGGCGATTCATGTTGGCCAGTTGGAACTCGTACTCGAAATCAGAGACAGCACGTAGACCACGTACCAAAATATTGGCTTGGTATTGCTTGGCAAAATTCACCAGTAGCCCAGAAAAACCGACCACAGAGACATTGGGCAAATGACTGGTCACCGCTTGGGTTAAGGCGACGCGTTCGTCCAGATCAAACAGGGGTTTTTTACTGGGGCTTGCGGCAATGCCGACGATGACCTCATCGAACATGCTTGCAGCGCGTTCGACCAAATCAAGATGGCCATTAGTGATGGGGTCAAACGTGCCCGGGTAAATCACACGGGTCAGTTGTTTCTTGGTCACAGGGTTGTCCTTTTGATGTGTTATCTAGGCAGAGGTTATCAAATCATGCGTCGAGACGCATTGTTCTTCATTGTGGCGCGTCTGTGAATCTGAAAATAGGCGCGTTACACTGATAGGCGCTGCAGCGACCGCAAGATAGGAAAAACAGTGAGTATAGAAGTAGAACAGAGCGACAACGAATGTATTTGGTTTGATCCTGAGTTAGTGGAAGGGGATCCACGCCACTATTTCGATATTCACTATTGGCATCAGCAAGCAGCGGTGACGGGTTCAGCAAAAGGACGCGGCACGACCTTTTTTTTGCGTGGCCCTAAGATGGAGATGGCATTGCGCCATTATTATCGGGGCGGTTTGTTCGGTAAGCTGGTAAAAGACCAATACTGGTTCACCGGTTGGGAGACAACCCGTTGCGGGGCGGAACTGACGTTACTCGCCTACTTGCGGGCGAAAAAGTTGCCAGTGCCTCGACCGGTTGCGGCGCGCGCGGTCAAATCTGGGCGCACGTATCGGGCAGATATTCTGGTTGAAAAAGTGCCAGGCGCGCGTGATCTTGTAGCTATCCTCTGTGAACATGCACTATTGGCTCATGATTATCGAGCTATCGGACGACTCGTGCGACGGCTTCACGATGCCGGAGTTTGTCACACTGATCTCAATATTCACAACATTCTTCGCGATAAGAAAGGCAAGTTGTGGTTAATTGATTTCGACAAATGCCAGCAGCGTGACGGTGAGCAGTGGAAAGAAGACAACTTAGCGCGTTTGCATCGCTCGTTTAAAAAAGAGAAGGAAAAGCGTCAAATCCACTGGCAGCCCGAAGATTGGGCCGCCGTGCTAAAAGGCTATAACAAGATTCGCAAATAGGGGCTAGCGATTTAACCAAGGCGCCAGTGCTTGCAAGGTACGTTCGACTGCCCCTCGGTTTTGCTCAACAACCTGCAATCCCGCTTGTCCTGCTTGCGCGCCCAGAGGTGGGGACGAGAAAAAGGCACCGATCTTCGCGGCAATATCTCGGCTGTCATTACACACTTGCAAGGCGCCTGCTTCAATCAAGGTGTCACCAATCACTTGGAAGTTGTAGTAGCTGGGTCCCGTTAACTGCGGCTTTGCGAGCGCGGCAGGCTCGAGCAAGTTATGCCCACCGACTTTAGGGCCGAGAAAGCTACCCGCCATGACAACCACGTTCGCAGCAGCCAGATATGTCATCATTTCTCCCATGGTATCCCCTAAATAGACTTGCGAGGAAAGGGCGATTGGCGCGTCACTTGTACGGCGCTGGACGCTGAGTCCGTGGGTGTGGATCTGCGCCTCTACGCCATCAAACCGCTCCGGATGACGGGGAACCAAGATTAACAAGGCATCGGGATAATCACGGAGCAAAGCGACATGGGCGTCGAGCATGATGGCATCTTCTCCCTCATGCGTACTGGCGGCAACCCAGCATGGACGAGCACCAATGTCATCAATCAGTGATTGGCCCAGATGAGGATCCGTAGCTTTAATATCAAATTTGACGGAGCCGACCGTCGCGAGCTTATTGTCGGCAACACCCAATTCGGCAAAACGGGCCTTATCGCTGTCGTGCTGACATAAAATCACATCGATATTTTGGCTCATGGTACGAAATAGCGGTGCGATCCGTTTATAACCGCGGCACGCTTTCTCGGACAAGCGCGCATTGATGACCACGATAGGCACACCGGCTTGATGGACATTAGCGAGAGTGTTTGGCCACAGCTCGGTTTCCATAATCACACACAGGCGGGGATTGACTGCGCGCAAAAATCCACGGACAGCGACGTTAAAATCGACTGGCATATAGCGATGGATAATGCCTTCTATCTTTTCTGCCTGTTCGGCGCCGGTTGGGGTCGTGGTGGTGACGAGCAGAGGAATGGATGGATAGGCCTTCTGCAACGCGGCAATCACGGGTTTCGCGGCGAGCACTTCGCCCACAGAAACCGCGTGCAGCCAAATCGGCTGCCCCTCAACAGCCGGCGTACGACCAAAGTGCTCACGCCATCGCGCACCGACGGCCGGTTTCCCAGGACGCTTTCGGTACAGGCCCACTAATAACAACGGGGCAACAAGAGTCAGGATAAAGGTGTATAGCCAGCGCACGAATCAGTCCCAAACTTTATACATAATTGTTATACTACTAAACAAATTATGACTTTCCAAACGATTGCAAAATATTATGGATTATAAAAAAGCAACAATCATTATTTCTTTTTACAATAATAAAAAGGCATTAAGTATGATTTTTCAATCACTCAAAGAAGAATCAAACTATAATTTTGATGTGATTGTTGCCGATGATGGATCATCCGATGATATCACTTCATGGTTAAAAGACTATATTAAATTGCTTCCTTTTCGCGTGTTTCATGTTTGGCATGAAGATAAAGGATTTAGAAAAAATCGAATTTTGAATAAATCGATTGCTGCGTCTAAAACTGATTATTTAATCTTTATCGATGGCGATTGTGTACCTCAATATGGTTTTGTACAAGATCATCTGTATGCTGCAGAAAAAGGGAAGGTTGTCTGTGGACGTCGTGTCGAACTATCTGAAAAATATACCAAAAAGTTATGTTCTTCGCCAAAGAAATCAACGTTTAGTCATGTTCACTTTATTCCAATGATGTTCCGTTATTTGTGGTTTAATCTGTTAGGTTATGATACAGACGTTACCGGTAAACACATTGAAAACGGTATTCATATAAAATTTCTCAGAAATCTAATGTTAAAAAGGCGTTTAGAAAAGTCGATTATCGGTTGTAATTTTTCTTTGTTTAAAAACGATTTCAAAAAAATCAACGGATTTGATATGAATTATGAAGCGCCTGCAGTGGGTGAAGACACAGATATTGAGTTTCGTTTGAATGGCGTTGGTATAAAAACAAAAGCATTAAAATTTGGTGCAGCATTACTGCACCTTTATCATCAAGAGCTTAAAAGACCGTCTATAAATAAGGATATCTTTCAAGAAACCTTGAGAAATAAAGCATTCTGGGCAAACAACGGTTTAGATAAGCTATAGTTTTTCATGGATGACGTGCTGGTAAATATCTTGATACTTTTTTGCACATATTGAGATATCAAATTTTTTGGCTGTATTTAATGCTTCTCGGGCCATACATTCTAACACCTCAGGTGTTTGAGATAGTGTTTCAATATAGTGAGCAAGTGATGCAGCATCACCAGACGGGATCAGATAGCCATTAGTCTCGTGATTAATAATATCAGGGATCCCGCCTGCCTTCGTACCAATTGCCGGCAAGCCTGTGGCCATCGCTTCGAGAATCACAGAGCCTAGCCCTTCACTATACGACGGATGGACCAGCAAATCGGCGGCCGCGAACCAGTTCCCCATTGCGCTTTGTTTACCCATAAAGCTAATGTTGTCAAGGCCTTGTGCTTGTTTTTCGAGCTCAGCGCGCGCTTTACCGTCGCCTAGTAAGCAGATGTGAACCTGAGGAGCATGCTTCTCGAGCACCTTGGCGGCGCCAATTGTGACATCAAAGCCTTTATGGGCGTACATATTCGCGGCTTGAATGACCAAAAACTTATTAGCAAACTGCGCCTTAATCGCGTCGACGTCCGCGTCTGAAACGGGATAATGAACCGGAGAGCTAGGAATGGTTGCTACATTCGCTTGAGGGTGGCGCCGAGTTATCTGGCGGACAATCTCCGAACTGAGCCCGACCAACGTGCTTGCACGTGTATAGGCAAGTTGAGATAGCCATTTACGCTTTAGGGGGTTATCAATGCGTCGCGTGACGATATAGGGTACGCCATGTATCAAGCGCTGGAGCAGCGCCCAATAAATGGCTCGGCCTTCATGAACATGTACCACATTGCAGTCAGCGGTGATTGAGCGCTGATGCGAGCGAGTATAATGCTTACAAAGCACTAATTGGCACTGTTCAAGCGCGCGAATTTCATCAGCAAACGGGCTTTTGGGGTTAGCGACCACAGTGAGTTGATAACCCATTGCGAGCTGTTGTTTGATCAGTGTGAGTGTTTGTCGCTCACCGCCGCTAAACCCAGATGCAAGATTGACGTGGCAAATGTGCATATCAAGATTGCCTCTTAACATAGTCTCTCAACCACAAATCGGCATAGCGTGTGAAGACGACATTAGCACTGAGAAGTGCGAGGACGAGCCCATGTCGACCATCTAAAAAGCCTTTTTTTAATATATACATTTTTATGAATCGAAATAGTGCATGGCTAATAGCTTTTAATACACTCGACGACTTTTTACCTTCCCTCTGATCACTCCAAAGCTTTATGTACTGGTTAGTCTTCGCGGTGTACTCATGAAGATAATGAAATGTATTATGCTTTAATACACCACCTAAATAGACTTTTTGATGTGTACTGGGTACTAAAACATGTTCATGGACTAGCGAGTCAGAATACTGAGCCTCAGATGTTTTATAGAGACGACAGATCCAATCAGGGTGCCAACCAGAGTGTTTTATTTCCTTACCAAATGCACGGGATAGTCGGTTCACATAATAAACTGTGTTCGTCTGTTGGCTATTAATGGCACTTAAGATGCTTTCTTTTAATTCAGGTGTGACTTGTTCATCAGCATCTAGCCACAAGACAAAATCACTTTCCACATATGCTTGTGCGCGCTGTCGCTGCTTACCAAAACCTTGCCAATCTGATTCAATATAGACTTTGTCCGTATATTGTTTGGCAATATCGAGCGTCTGATCGGTGCTACCAGAATCAAGAATGATGATCTCATCGACCCAGCCATCTACGGACTGTAGACACGGCTCGAGATTGTGTGCTTCGTTTTTTACAATCAGTGCGACGGCAAGAGTATTAGTTGTTTTGGTCATGATGGCTTCCCTGTCCTTGCCACTAGATCAATTACCTGACGTGGGTCCAAATCGTTTAAACATTTTAAATGCCCTAACGGACATTCGCGTTTAAAGCATGGGCGGCAGTCGATATCGGTGTGAATAATATCGACTTTATGGGTTAATGGGGGCGTATATTGCGGGGATGTGGAGCCATATACCGCAATGACATGACAATTTACCGCGGCAGCGATATGCATCAGACCCGAGTCGTTGCTGACCACGGTTTGGCAGGCACCGAGTAAGTCAACGGCTTCAATCAGGCTGGTTTTCCCCGCTAATACATACATGTCATCTTGCTGGCCAGACAGTGCGGCAATGTTTTCACAGGTTTCAACGTCTTTTGCCGAGCCGAACAGCCATACTTGGTAGCCTTGTGCAATCATCGCTTGTGCGACCGCGGCATAGTGGCGTTCGGGCCACTTTTTCGCTGGGCCAAATTCGGCCCCTGGGCATAAACCAAGCACGGGCTTATCTTGATTCAGCCCCATTTTTTTGACCACGGCCGCTTGTGCGTCAGGGTCAATGGTTAACTCAGGTTTTGGCAGGCCTTCAAGACCGCCGAGTGAGGCTGAGCTTTGCATCTCAGCACGAGGGTGAGCCAATGTGACATAGCGCTCAACCATGTACTGAAAGGCTTTCTTGTTGGGGCGTAAGTCATTCAGCAAGCCATACCGCATTTCACCTTTCCAGCCTGTGCGCACTGGAATATTGGCAAACCAAGGGATCAGTGCCGATTTGGCCGAATTAGGCAACACATAGGCGTGATCATAGTGGTGCTTTGCGAGTGCTTTACCTAATTGGCGACGTTTACCGAGCGCAAATTCGCCATGGCCGAGCGGCATCTCAATGCTGCGATTGACCTCTGGCATGCGTGCTAAAATTGGGGCACACCACGCTGGTGCCATCACATCAATCTTGGCGTTAGGGTGCTGTTGCTTAATAGTTTTATACAGTGATTGTGACATCACCATATCGCCTACCCAAGAGGGACCAATGACCAGTATGTTCATCATGCTGCCGCCTTCTTTTTTGCTTCTTGATAAATGTTGCGGCCATCTTCTCGGGTCCGGAGAAGCTGAAGAATCCACATATATTGGTCTAGCTGTCCTTCTAGCATTGTCTCGATTTGCGCATTCATAGCGCGTGCATCTGTCTGACTTTCGCCGGTCGGAAAGTCGTTGAATGCGGGATAAACGGTGATGTTAAATCGCCCTGTTTGGGCATTAAAGCCGGACAATACCGGGACAATATGGGAACGGGTCACTTTGCTTAGCTTGCCCAAACTTGGCAAGGTGGCTTTGGTGGTGGCAAAAAACGGCACGAATTCGCTGCTTTCATCACGCATATCTTCATCGGGCAAGTAGTAACCTAGAAATCCGCGTTTAACGGCGCGAATAAAGGGTTTAATTCCGGCCTCACGTTCGTAGCAGTTCCCGCCGTATTGCACGCGTTGGCGATGCATCAGCCAATCCAGCAGGCGATTCTTTTGTCGTTTAGAAAAGGCCGCCACTGGTAGCCCTTGAGAAGCAAACAGAATGGCTGCGGCATCAATGGCCCATGTGTGGGGGACAAATAGGATCACCGCTTCGCCATTATCCGTGTGGCGAGTGATATGCTCTATGCCCGCGACGTCACAGTGGTGTTGAAACCAATGGCGGCTTCGCAAGGTGATCAGCGGAAAGCTAAGCAAAAAGGCCCCAGCCGTGGTCAAGGTTTCTACCAAAATCGCCTGACGAGCCTCGGCGGATTTGTCAGGAAAGCAGGCTTCGAGGTTAAGCCATGCATTCAAAATGGTACCTTTTTTCTTTGCTACCAGTTTGTTGGCGACCCAGCGAGAAAAGCGATACTTCGCCTTAGCCGGAGTGAGTAAACAAACGGGAAGGGCAACCAAAAGCATCAGCCATGTGCCCCAGTATTTGGGCGCCAGATAGGCACGCGAAAATTCTGGGTTGTAGGCATGCGCGTCGTAATCGTGTCGCTGTTTTGTCATTGCTCTTTCTCACGCCCCAGCCTCACTGGGGCGAACTATTGTTATTAGCGATTAATTTCGGCCAAGTACGCGGCAACACCTTCAGCAACGGTTTTAAATGTTGCGGTGTAGCCTGCCTCTCGAACCTTGGTGAGATCGGCTTGCGTGTAGGCTTGGTAACGGCCTTTCAGGTGGGCAGGAAATGGAATTTCTTCGATTTCGCCTTTGCCGTGAAATGCGATCACTGCATTGGCAACGGCGCTGAATGGCTCAGCACGGCCGGTACCACAGTTAAAAATCCCAGAGATTTGCTGCTGCCAGAACCAGATATTCATTGCGCAAACATCGCCGACATAGACAAAATCACGCTTGAAGGTATCACTGCCTTCAAAAAGCTTGGGATTTTCACCGTTTAAAATTTGTTGGTTAAGGTGGTAGGCCACTGAGGCCATACTGCCTTTATGCTGCTCGCGCGGGCCATACACATTAAAGTAGCGAAAGCCGGTGATGGGTGGCAGTGTTTCACCATGAGCTGCCGCATCGTCCCATACGCGACGGACATAGTTATCGAATTGCTGCTTCGAATAGCCATAGACATTGAGTGCCCCTTCATAGTCGGGCGCTTCAATAAAATCGCTATCACGGCCGCCGTAAGTGGCTGCTGATGAGGCGTATAAGAACGGAATATCACGCTCAATACAATAATGGAGTAGCTCTTTGGAGTACTCATAGTTATTGAGCATCATGTACTTACCATCCCACTCTGTGGTGGAAGAGCAGGCGCCTTGGTGAAAAACCGCCTCAATAGGACCAAAGTCATCACCCGCCATAATTTGGGTGAGGAAATCGTCTTTATCCATGTAGTCGGCGATATCGAGATCAACGAGGTTAGCGAACTTGGTGCCGTCTTTTAGGTTATCGACCACCACAATATCGCGATAGCCTTGCTGGTTGAGTGCTTTTACTAAGTTGCTGCCGATCATGCCGGCGCCACCTGTCACAATTATCATATCATTACCTAAATTTTTGCCTGACGACAGACGCCGTCGCCTTCGCTGTTGTCTGTGATAGTATGGTTTAGCATCAACCGGGCAGAGGACAGAACCATACATGAAAACCCGCGATCGAATTATCCATGCTGCACTGGCTTTGTTCAATCAACACGGCGAGCCAAATATTACCACAAACCATATTGCGGCTGACCTCGGTATCAGTCCGGGCAACCTTTACTATCACTTTCGCAATAAAGAGGCGATTATACACAGTATATTCGACCAATACGCGCAAGATCTCGCCTTGGCGTTTGATCCTCATCAGCCACGCGACGATACCCAAGCCCTGTTGCAGCATT
Organism: Salinivibrio sp. YCSC6; assembly: GCF_004916735.1. Taxonomy (NCBI): domain Bacteria; kingdom Pseudomonadati; phylum Pseudomonadota; class Gammaproteobacteria; order Vibrionales; family Vibrionaceae; genus Salinivibrio; species Salinivibrio sp. YCSC6. The sequence goes on along the minus strand of NZ_CP039516.1, from coordinate 2,720,322 downwards.
ATTTAGATGCGACGTTTAGCCTGATGTGGCGGTATCGGTTTTTTTACGCCAACCTGCCCGACATTCTGCGCCGAGATGAAGCTTTGCAACAAAAGTACTTGGCCGCCCAGCAACAGCTGCAAGTCAATTTAATGACCATACTTCAACACTATAGCCAAGCAGGCTGGCTTGCGTTGGATGAAAGTGCCCTTAGTGCCGTTGGCGAAACCCTGAAGTTGGTGGCGTCGAGCTGGATTTTTTACCAAAGCGCCCAGGCTCCCCAAACGCAAATTCACGCGGGGGTGATTTATAAAGGGGTTCTGCAAATGCTAGAGCTTCTCAGGCCCTTAACCACCGCACAAGGACAAGCCGCCATTGGTGTATTAATAGACCACTATAGCAAGCAATTAGTTCGCCAAGATAAGCATGCTTTAGACACGCTGAACTGAGTAGTTCGACGGTTTGCCTGCTTAGCTGCGCGATATTCAAACAAGATGACAGCGATTACACGATATGAATCACTGTCTGACATCCCTTATTGGCACCTGGGTATTTAACGTGCCATGATAGCCGCCATCATTCGCTGCCACTGTTAGGCAGCGACCTTCCTAAAGTAATCATCACAGCATGGAGATTGCGATGACGGCTGCCTTCTATCAGCAAATTCGTCACCAGCTTGAGCAAGTAAAAGCTGATGGCTTGTACAAAAGTGAACGTCTTATTACCTCGCCACAAGCGGCCAGTGTTGCCGTCAATCATGAGCAGCAGGTACTGAACTTTTGCGCCAATAACTACTTGGGGCTGGCGAACCATCCTGAGTTAGTCAAGGCTGCCAAGGCAGGGATGGATGAGCACGGTTTTGGTATGGCGTCGGTACGGTTTATTTGTGGGACGCAAGATGCACACAAAACCCTGGAAGCCAAGTTATCTGACTTTCTCGGAATGGAAGATACCATCCTGTATTCCTCATGCTTTGATGCCAACGCGGGCTTGTTCGAAACCATTCTCGGCCCTGACGATGCCATTATTTCTGATGCGCTAAACCATGCGTCAATTATCGATGGCGTACGCTTGTGTAAAGCGAAGCGATTCCGTTATGCCAACAACGATATGGACGAACTGGAAGCCCAGCTTAAAGCCGCGAAAGCCGCCGGTGTGGCGAATATCTTGATTGTGACTGATGGTGTCTTCTCGATGGACGGCGTGGTGGCGAACTTACCAGCTGTGTGCGATCTGGCGGAGCAATATGGCGCGCTAGTCATGGTGGATGATTCCCACGCAGTTGGCTTTATGGGCGAGCATGGCCGAGGGACGCACGAATACCATCAAGTGATGGATCGTGTCGACATCATCACCGGCACCTTGGGTAAAGCGATGGGTGGCGCGTCAGGGGGCTACACCTCAGGCAAAAAAGAGGTGATTGATTGGCTACGTCAGCGTTCGCGCCCTTACCTCTTCTCCAACTCGCTGGCACCTGCGATTGTGTCTGCCTCTATCCGTGTACTGGATATGCTGGCCGAAAGTGACCACTTGCGTGAGCAGCTTTGGGACAACAGCAAGCACTTCCGTGCACGCATGACGGAAGCTGGCTTTACGCTAGCTGGGGCCGATCACGCCATTATTCCTGTGATGCTTGGCGATGCCAAAGTGGCCAGTGAGTTTGCCGAGCGCATGATGGAAGAGGGCGTCTATGTGGTGGGCTTCTCCTACCCTGTGGTACCGAAAGGTCAAGCTCGTATCCGCACCCAGATGTCAGCCGCGCATACACGTGAGCAATTGGACCGAGCTATTGATGCCTTCATTAAAGTAGGCAAAGAGATGCAACTGATTGGGTAATGTCATGACACAAACAACCATGAAAGCTTTGGCGAAACTCAAAGCGGAGCCCGGCATTTGGATGACAGAGACCGAGCTTCCCGAGCTGGGGCACAACGATCTACTGATCAAGATTCGAAAAACGGCCATCTGTGGCACCGACGTGCACATTTACAAATGGGATGAGTGGTCGCAAAAGACCATTCCGGTACCTATGGTGGTTGGCCACGAATATGTCGGTGAAGTGGTCGGCATTGGTCAGGAGGTACGCGGCTTCTCATTGGGTGACCGCGTATCGGGTGAAGGGCATATCACTTGTGGACACTGCCGCAACTGTCGCGGTGGTCGTACTCACCTGTGCCGCAACACCGTTGGTGTAGGCGTTAACCGCGAAGGTGCCTTCGCGGAGTATCTGGTGATCCCCGCGTTTAACGCGTTCAAAATCCCAGATGAGATCTCCGATGACCTAGCCTCGATTTTCGACCCATTCGGTAATGCCGTGCATACGGCGCTGTCCTTTGATTTGGTGGGCGAAGACGTGTTGATCACCGGCGCGGGGCCGATTGGCATCATGGCCGCTGCGGTGGCGCGTCATGTTGGGGCACGTCATGTGGTGATCACCGATGTGAATGAATATCGCCTTGAGCTTGCCCGCAAAATGGGTGTCACGCGCGCGGTCAATGTGGCTGAGTCCTCTCTGGAGTCGGTAATGGCAGAGCTTGGCATGACGGAAGGCTTTGATGTTGGCCTCGAAATGTCTGGGGTGCCGGCGGCGTTTAATAGCATGCTGGCGGCCATGAACCACGGTGGCAAGATTGCGCTCCTTGGCATCCCACCGAGTGATATGGGCATTGATTGGAATCAGGTGATCTTTAAAGGGCTCGTGATCAAAGGTATCTACGGCCGCGAGATGTTCGAAACCTGGTACAAGATGGCATCGTTAATTCAATCTGGCTTGGATTTAACCCCGATCATCACCCATCACTACAATGTGGATGACTTCCAACAAGGCTTTGATGTGATGTGTTCAGGGCAATCTGGCAAGGTGATCCTCGATTGGCAGCGCTAACGCCTCTGGTTTAGCGGCGCTGAAGCGCGCAAAACATCCGCACGCCCACCTATTTGGTGGGCGTTTTTAATCCAGCCAAGGGAGTGGATTGGTGGTGTTGCCTTTGCGGCGAATTTCGAAATACAAGGAAGGGGTGGATTGGCCACCGCTGTCGCCGACCAAGGCGATAGGCTCACCGGCGGTCACGGTATCGCCCACATCTTTTAGCAAGGCTTGGTTATAACCATACAAGGTCATGTCACCTTTACCGTGGTCTACTGCAATCAATAGGCCATAGCCACGCAACCAGCTCGATAGCACCACTTTACCCGCATGCGCCGCTTTCACTTCGGTGCCGCGCTTGGCGCCAATCACCACACCGTTCCAACTGACTTGGCCGGACTGACGTTCGCCAAAACGGTGTAACAACGTGCCTTTGACGGGCCAAGTGAGCTTGCCTTTGGCATTCGCAATCCCTGCCATCTTCACGGTGGCGCGTCGTGCCGCCGCGGCGATTTCTTCTTGTAAACGTTGTTTGTTCGCGTTGAGTTCCGCAAGGTAGGCACTGTCACTGGCAATTTGTGCGCGAATTTTTTTCGCCGTTTGACTTTGTGCGGCTTGCTCGCTTTCCAAATCCCGCTTTTTCTCTTGCAGTTCGGCGACCAAAGCAGACTGCTTATCGCGTTGTTGTTTCAGCTGGTGCGCGGTTAACTGATATTCGGTACGTGTGGCGGCGAGGGATTCAATCGCAGCTTGACGAGATTGTGCCAAGGTTTCGGCATAGCGTGTGAGTCGGTCTAATTGTGCAATGTCGTCGCCACTGAGTAGGCGCTGGAGCTGATCGTGTTGGCCTTGACGGTATTGTGCGTCCAGTAAGTCGGCCAGTAAGGCTTGCTGGCCAACCATCTCTTGTTGGAGACGGGCCTGTTTTTTAGTGAGCGTCTCAATCTCGGCCTCTGTATCACCAAGAGCGCTCTGTGCAGAGCGAATTCGTTTCGATAGCGTTTCAATCCGCGTGGCTTGCGCTTTTAAATCCCGTTGCAGGTGATTCAGTTTTTTGTTGTGTGCGGCCAATTGCGATTGTTGGCGAGCGATTTCATCACTGACGCCTTCCAATTGGGAATTGGCGCTCGTTGAAAAAGTGAGCAGGCACAGAAAAACGCCAGTGCACAAGGCACTGGCGCGGAGGGCTGTCAAAAAGCGTGTTCGTTTCTCCCGCATGAGGGGATTATTTCAGATCGAACACCGGCTTGCCAGTCATCTCTTCTGGAATCTCCATACCGGTCAAGGCCAGCATGGTTGGGGCCAGATCAGACAGCTTGCCGCCTTCTTTCAACGTGATGTCTTTACTGCCCACATACATCAGTGGCACTGGCAAATTGGTGTGGGCGGTGTAAGCGCCACCAGTGTTTGGATCCACCATCATCTCGGCGTTACCGTGGTCGGCGGTAATCAGCATCTGACCGTCCACTTCTTTAATCGCTTCCAGCACGCGACCAATGCAATGGTCTACCGCTTCACATGCCTTCACCGCGGCATCGTACACGCCAGTGTGGCCGACCATGTCGCCGTTCGGGTAGTTACAGATGATCATATCGAACTTGCCAGATTTGATCGCCGCAACGAGCTTGTCAGTCAACTCTTCTGAGCTCATTTCTGGCTGCAGATCGTAGGTTGCCACTTTTGGTGAGGCAACCAACGCACGTTCTTCGCCTTCAAACACGGTCTCGATACCGCCGTTAAAGAAGAAAGTCACGTGAGCGTACTTCTCAGTTTCAGAGATGCGCAGCTGGGTTTTACCGTTTTTCGAGAGCCACTCACCCAAGGTGTTGGACAAGCTCTCTGGTGGGAAGGCGACCGTGGTATCGATGTCGGCTGCATATTCTGTCAGCATCACAAAGTCAGACAGCTCAGCGTATTTTTTACGCGTAAAGCCATCGAAATCCGGCATAAAGGCGCGGGTCATTTGACGCGCACGGTCGGCACGGAAGTTCATGAAGATGACTGCATCGCCGTCGTTGATAGTCGCTTTATTGTCACCGTCGCGATAAATTTCGGTCGGCGCGACAAACTCATCGTTTTCTTCACGGGCGTACGCAGCCTCTAGGCCCTCAACCGCGCTGGTCGCCGTGAACTCGCCATGAGCTTGGGTAAGCAGGTCATAAGCGCGCTCAACACGGTCCCAGTTGTTGTCTCGGTCCATCGCGTAGTAGCGGCCCACTAAAGATGCAATGCGGCCTTTACCGAGTTTGGTAAACAGGGTATCAAAACGCTCAAGTGATGCTTTGGCGCTACGTGGTGGCGTATCACGCCCGTCGAGGAAGCAGTGCAGGTAGATTTGGTCGGCACCGCGTTCAGCGGCAAGCTCAACCATAGCCGCAATATGGTCTTCATGACTGTGTACACCGCCTGGTGACATCAGACCCATAATGTGAACCGCTTTACCTTTGTCTACCGCTTTATCAACCGCAGCAGTCAGCGCTGGCGTTTGGTTAAACTCACCATCTGCAATGGCTTTGGTGATCCGAGTCAAGTCTTGGTAAACCACGCGGCCAGCACCAATGTTCACGTGTCCCACTTCTGAGTTACCCATTTGCCCGTCCGGCAGGCCCACATCGAAACCTGATGCAGAGATCAAGGTGCTGTTAGCGGCCATCAGGCTATCGAGTACCGGGGTGTTGGCGTTGGTGATCGCATTATCGCTTTGCGGATCGCGATAACCCCAACCATCGAGAATCACCAGTGCGAGTGGTTTTTTTGCAGACATATTACGTCCTCTCAATTCAAGCTAAAGACTGACATTGGCTGCCATAAGACAACCACTGAGGCTTGATGCCGACCCGAGCTGAGCAGCAGCATGACTCAATGGTCATTGAATGAGCGTAATTTTACTACATTTTACGCCGCGATATGTAGGCTAAGATCAATTATCCCTGCTGACAAGTTGACCGTTAGGCTTGCCAATGCCCCTTGAGTCCCCTCATTATGGCGAAGATCCAGCCGGCTTGCGAATGGCTTTGCTCGATTTCTGCTATTGGTGAAACCTTCTTTCTTTTCAAGTTATTGAGCGGGTGGGGAAAACCGTGCTAGTCATCTGGCAAGTGAGCGAGCGCGCGGATTTACGCGGACAGGCTGTAAAACCATGGCGAGCAAGTTATACTCGACACCATTTTTCACCCCTTGATGGATTCTCGCGACGCGAGTCAGCAAGCAGTATAGAGCAAAGTTTATGCAGGAATATATCGATTTCGTCTCCAACAACATGCTCCTCACTTTGGCATGGGTAGGTTTAGCCGCAGCACTGCTAATGTCCTTAATTAAGCAGAAAACCGCGGCATACAAAGTGGTTGCGCCGAACCAAGCGGCGATTATTACCAACCGTGAAAACGGTGTGTTTGTCGATATCCGTAGTCGTGATGAGTACCGTGCTGGCCACATCACTGGTGCGATCAACCTCTTGCCGAGTGAAATCAAATCGAACTCACTGGGTGAGCTTGAAAAACACAAAAATGACCCCATCATTGTGGTATGTAAAACAGGTCAAACGGCGGCAGAAAGCGCAAACCAGCTAGTCAAAGCTGGGTTTGACACTGTGTATGTACTTAAAGATGGTCTCACCTCTTGGAATGATGCCAATATGCCACTGGTTCGCGCCAAAAGCAGCAAGGGCAAAACCAAGAAGAAAAAGTGATCATCAACTCAAATATCGAGCGGTCGCATGACGCGGCGGCTCGCTTTTTTTAATGTGCTGGGCACATTGAGCCAATTTAAAGTAAGGATTAACCATCATGGCTGAAGCAGAAACCAATCAACAAGCCGAGCAAAATTTCGCTATCCAACGTGTGTTTTTGAAAGATGTGTCTTTCGAAGCGCCAAACTCTCCGGAAGTGTTCCAACAAGATTGGGCGCCAGACGTTAACTTGGATCTCGACACGCAAAGCCGTGAGCTAGGCGAAGGCATTTATGAAGTGGTTCTGCGCCTCACGGTGACAGTGAAAAACCAAGACAGCAATGCCTTCCTTTGTGAAGTGCAGCAAGGCGGTATTTTCTCGGTGACTGGCATGGAAGCGCCACAATTGGCACACTGCTTGGGCGCATTCTGCCCGAACATTCTTTTCCCGTATGCCCGTGAAACCATTTCAAGCTTGGTCGTCAAAGGCACCTTCCCGCAATTGAACCTTGCTCCTGTTAACTTTGATGCGCTGTTCATGAACTATCTGCAACAGCAAGCTGACGAGCAAAAAACCGAAGACGCGCAAGCGTAAGGATTGGCCATGACCACGTTGGCACCGACACAAGACGCTGCAATCACCGTACTAGGCGCAGGCTCTTACGGCACAGCACTGGCGATTTCACTCGCCAGAAACGGTGCCAATGTCGTGTTGTGGGGCCATGATCCCCTGCATATCGCGCAGCTCGAAACGGATCGTGCCAATCAGGCGTTTTTGCCTGATATCGCGTTTCCGGACTCATTGATCTTGTGTGCTGACTTAGCGGTGGCAGTGAATGCCAGCCGCGATTTGTTAGTTGTGGTACCCAGCCACGTCTTTGGTGATGTGTTAGGTAAGGTGAAGCCTTACCTACGTGCTGATTCTCGCGTGTGTTGGGCAACCAAAGGGCTTGAGCCAGAAACCGGACGCCTTTTACAAGAGGTGGCTCGGGAGCAACTGGGCGACAATATCCCGCTTGCGGTCTTGTCGGGCCCCACCTTCGCCAAAGAGCTGGCGGCGGGTTTGCCTACCGCGATTTCGGTGGCTTCTCCGGATGAGACATTTGTGAGTGAGTTACAAGACACCATTCACTGTCAGCACAGCTTTCGCGTTTATGGCAACCACGACTTCATCGGCATGCAGCTTGGCGGTGCGGTGAAGAATGTGATTGCGATTGGCGCTGGTATCTCCGATGGGATTGGCTTTGGCGCCAATGCGCGCACCGCACTGATCACCCGAGGGCTTGCTGAAATGACACGCTTAGGGGAGGCGCTGGGTGCATCACGCGATACCTTTATGGGTATGGCTGGGCTCGGTGACTTGGTGCTCACCTGTACCGATAACCAATCTCGAAATCGTCGCTTTGGCTTAGCGCTCGGGCAGGGCGAGGGCGTTCAAGACGCGCAAGATAAGATTGGTCAAGTGGTTGAAGGCTACCGCAACACCAAAGAAGTATGGGCGCTAGCGCAACGTGCAGGTGTGGAAATGCCGATTGTCGAGCAAATCTATCAAGTCCTTTACCAAGGTAAAGCGGCCCCGCAAGCGGCAAAAGACTTGCTCGCACGAGAGAAAAAGTCGGAATAATCGCCCAGCGAGTGCAAACTAAAACGCGCGGGGTGAGAACCGCGCGTTTTTTTTATACACTGGCAGTGGCACTGGACGTGTATACGTCCTGGTTGTAGGTCATTTTTGTAAGGACGAAGGCAGTGAATAAGGCCAGAAAAGAATGCCAGCAACACCGCGTATGGCAAGCGGTGAAAAAGGAAGCGCGCGAGCATGCTGAACGCGAGCCGATGTTGGCGAGTTTTTACCATGCCACCATTATCAAGCACGACAACCTTGCCAGTGCGTTAAGTTATATTTTGGCGAACAAGCTATCGACCCCGTCGATGCCGTCGATGGCGGTGCGAGAGGTCATCGAAGAAGTCTATGCCAATGATGCTTGCGTGACGGAGTCAGCCGCCTGCGATATTTGTGCCACGGTAGAGCGTGATCCCGCGGTGGAGCTATATTCAACGCCACTTTTATACCTCAAAGGTTTTCATGCGTTGCAAGGCTTTCGCGTCGCGAATTGGTTATGGCGTCAGGGCCGTAAGGAGCTCGCCACCTATCTTCAAAACCAAATCTCGGTGACATGCCAAGTTGATGTGCACCCTGCAGCCTGTATCGGGCGTGGCATTATGTTTGACCATGCCACCGGCATTGTGATCGGCGAAACCGCGGTGATTGAAGACGATGTCTCTATCCTACAAGACGTGACCTTGGGCGGTACTGGTAAAGAAGGTGGCGATCGCCATCCAAAAGTCCGCACAGGGGTGATGATTGGCGCAGGGGCGAAGATTTTAGGCAATATCGATATTGGCGAAGGCGCGAAAATCGGCTCCTGCTCTGTGGTGCTCAACCCTGTTCCGCCCCATACCACCGTGGCCGGTGTGCCGGCGAAAATTGTGGGCCGACCCAGCTCGCATATGCCGTCTTTGGATATGGACCAAGAATTCAACGGCTCGCATAAAACCTTTATCTCTGGTGATGGGATCTAATCTAGCCGATAAAAAACGGAGCCACTGGCTCCGTTTTTGTTCGCATATTGAACGAGATTAAAACAGCTTTTCTGCTACTTCGTACAAATCTTGGCGGAATGGACGCTTCATGTTTTCAATAGCGTCGATGATGTCGTGATGCACCATTTTATCGTTCTGAATACCCACACAACGGCCACCTTCACCTTGCTGAAGAAGATCGACGGCATATGCACCCATGCGGGATGCCAAAATACGGTCAAAAGCACCCGGTTGGCCGCCACGCTGGATGTGGCCCAAGATGGTTGCACGAGTCTCGCGGCCGGTTTCGGTCTCGATAAACTTCGCCAGTTCGTTTACGTCGGTCATCAATTCTGTGATAGCGACAATGGCGTGTTTCTTACCCTTGTAGATCCCTTCTTTGATTTTCGACAGCAGTTTGTCTTTATCCAAGCCAGTCTCTGGGGTAATGATGTATTCGCAGCCACCCGCAACGGATGCCATCAAGGTGAGGTCACCACAATGGCGGCCCATCACTTCGACAATCGAGATACGTTGGTGAGAGGATGAGGTATCGCGCAGACGGTCAATCGCATCGATAACGGTGTTCAAGGCGGTCATGTAACCGATGGTGTAGTCAGTACCGGCTACATCGTTGTCAATGGTGCCGGGTAGGCCGATACAAGGATAGCCCATTTCAGTAAGCTTCTTGGCGCCCATGAATGAGCCGTCGCCGCCAATTACCACCAGTGCATCGATACCGTGCATCTTGAGGTTTTGGATCGCTTGTTCACGTACTTTCTCGTCCGCGAACTCAGGGAAGCGGGCTGAGCCTAAAAACGTACCGCCGCGGTTAATCACGTCGGAAACACTGGTGCGGTTAAGACGCTCAATGCGGTTTTGGTGTAAACCGAGAAAGCCATCATAGATGCCGTAAACTTCGAGTCCTTCGGTGAGTGCGCTACGTACCACTCCACGAATCGCTGCATTCATGCCCGGCGCATCGCCGCCACTGGTCAAAACACCAATTTTTCTAACCATGGTTACCCTCTGACTTTTGGTCAATTAGTTCGCGCCGATTGCGGTAATGGCAACCTATTTGCCCCAGTGAACCCGCAACGACTGTTGCTTAGACTGTAATTTTCCTACTTCTGTAATAGTATTACAATTACTGTCGCTAAAAAGTTGATACATGTCAGCCCTGTGGGCTTTTGTTCACCGCCGATGACGAGAATTGTGCGTGCTCTTTGTTCACCACGGATACGGGATCTTGGTGGATCATGATATCCGCGCCGGGAAATGCAATGAGTAATCGGTCTTCCACTTCATCGGCAATCGTATGTGCATCTACTAAGGGTAGCTCGTCATCCAGCTCAATGTGCAGTTGGATAAACGTTGTCATCCCAGCTTGGCGTGTACGCAGTTGGTGGATCCCCCGCACACCTGCAACAGAGCTTGAAAGCACGGCGATGCGTTCCTGATCATCAAGCGGAATTTGCCGGTCGAGTAAGGACTGGACTGCCTCGTAGGCCATTTTGATTGCTTGCCACAAAATAAAGCCACTGATCCCAATCGCGAACCAGGCGTCGGCTTGTGTCCACCCATACCAACTGAGGACCAGTGCAATAATGATCGCCACATTCATCAGCAAATCTGACTGATAGTGCAGCGCATCGGCACGAATCGCGGGGCTCGCGGTTTTACGGATCACCCACTTTTGGAATAGCACCAACCCCAAAGTCACGAGCGTGGCCCCCACACTTACGGCTACCCCGAGTTCAGGGGCTGCAATGGGTACAGGCTTGAACAAACGTTCAAGCCCACTGAGCAGCAAAAACGAGGCCGAACCGACAATAAAGGTTGATTGAGCTAAGGCGGCTAATGACTCAGCCTTACCATGGCCAAAGCTGTGTTCGTTGTCAGCCGGTTGCACGGCATAACGCACCACGACTAAGTTGGTTAATGAGGCGAGCAAGTCGAGTAGCGAGTCCACGAAGGAGGCGAGCACACTGACCGAGCCGGTCAGCCACCAAGCAATCAGCTTGGCGATCAGCAATAGGGTGGCGACGCAGGTTGCGGCCCAAGCAGCGGCCTCAACCCAGAAGGCATACTTTTTTGTCATACCAAGGGCAGCAGGTTAATCAAGTCTGCCCTCAGTATATATCTCATTCACGGCAAACGTATGACACGGCGCAGGTTTAACGTGAACAATCGCCTTTTTTACCGTGATGACGACGCTGCCCTTTGCCTTGTTTATCATGCTTTTTATGCATGGCGTCAAAGAACGCAGTTTGCTGCTCCGGGGTGAGCACCTGCATCATCGCGTGTTGATGACGTGCATGGGCCACGCGGCGTTCAGTATTCGGCTGTGGCTGAGCCGACAATAAATCGCGCACCGCTTGCTCATCAAAGGTGTCTTGGGTCAGTAAGGTTTTCATCTTGGCTTGAACGTCGCCGCGTGCCTGCTGACGTTGAGTGCGGTACTCATCACGCAGTGCTTGGAGTTGATTTTGTTGAGCCTCGGTTAACTCTAGATCACGCCACATCCCGCGGTCCATGCCATCGCCAAAGTGGGGAGCGGCGAGGGTGGGCAGGGCAATGGCGGCTATTGCCAGGCCGATAGTGAAACGTTTCATTATTCTTCTCCGGTAGTGAGTGGTTACCTGTTTAGCTTACGGGCTGGGATGTAAAGTCACGTTATTCGGTGTAAAGATGGGTAAAGTCACTCATCCGCGGGCGTAGCTATGATAGAACTACGGCTAATTGATAATGGGCAGAGAGTCTGATTGCCATGCAAGAGGTTTTGATCATCGATGATGATACCGCACTGACGGATTTACTCAGTGAGCTGCTCTCACTGGAGGGATTTTCCGTGCGTTGTGCGGATAATGGCCAAGCTGGCCTTGAGATGGCGAGCGCTTCGCCCCCTGACATTATTCTGCTTGATGTGATGATGCCGGTTTTGAACGGCATGGAAACCTTGCGTCAGCTGCGCGCCACATCCAACGTCGCGATCTTGATGCTCACGGCGCGAGGAGAAGAAGTAGACCGAGTGATGGGGCTCGAGCTGGGGGCGGATGACTATTTGGCCAAACCCTTTAGCGATCGCGAACTGCTGGCGCGAATGCGGGCCATTTTGCGCCGAACGCAGGTCGTAAGCGCAGAGTCGGCACCGCCTGAAGATGAGCCGGTACTGGCTCATCATGATGTGCGAGTGTACCCGCGTCGATTAGAGACGTTGTGCCAAGATAAACCCGTGGCGTTGACCGGTATGGAAACCGAAATGTTGGCCTGTTTGCTTCATCACCCCGGTGAAGTGGTAAGTAAAGCCTTATTGAGTGAGCAGGTGCTAGGAAAGCGACTCATGCCCTTTGACCGTGCAGTCGATGTGCATATTTCCAATTTGCGTAAGAAGCTGCCAGAGCGCCTTGATGGCAAACCTAGGATTAAAACCCTAAGAGGTAAGGGCTATCTATGGGTCGACTAGGTCTCTGGCGTCGCCAGCTCGCCGAGCGCTGGTCTCGGGTGCCCTTTCTCGGAAGCTTATACGGACGGGTTTTTATCATTTTCTGGCTGACGCTGCTGGCGGTGTTAGCGGCGGTTATTTGGGCACAGCGAGAAGACCCGCGTAGCTTGCATACCATTCCCTCGCCGGAAAAAGCCCGTATCCAAGCCCAACTGGAACAATTAGTAGCAATCTCACAACAGCGTGATATTCCAATTGCGGTGATGGTTGCACGTCAGAATCAACATCGCGGTCATCGTCGCACGCCCTATAAGTTGTATTGGGTGCCTGATAGCGCGACATTAGGATCTTTGCCACGCGAATTACGCCATTTTATATCGCAAACCACCGACACTGATGCGCCGATGCAGCGCCTTTATCACCGCAATATGTTAGCCGGCCCTTTCCCCGTCACTACCGCGCGTGAAGCCGGAACCTTTTATCATGCTCGGCGCTGGCAACCCAAGCTGCCGTTTGTGCTTAAAATTTTGGAAAAACCACAGCACTTATTAGTGGTGACCATGTTGGTCAGTACGCCTTTGTTGCTCTGGTTGGCGTATACCTTGACGCGTCCCGCGCGGCGGTTTCAAACGGCGAGTCAGCGAGTCGCCAAGGGGCAGTTGGTGATTGACCCTACCCTTGAGCAAGGTCCCAAAGAGTTTCGCGACGCAGGTCGAGGCTTTAACCAAATGGTGACCGCGCTCAATCAGATGGTGACTGGGCAGCAACAACTAGTGTCGGATATTTCCCATGAGTTGCGCTCACCCTTGACTCGATTACAAATGGCACGCGCCCTGGCCGCGCGTGAATTGGGCGATAGCGAAGTGTTAGCGCGGATTGAACGGGAAGCGAGCCAATTGGAAGCCTTGATCAGCGAGCTACTCACCTTGTCACGACTGCAATCGCAAGGACACCTTGAACGCGAATCCATCAGTGCTCAAGCACTCTGGCAATCGGTCGTTGACGATGCCCAATTTGAAGCGGGGCAGCAGGGTAAGCAGATCGAGGTGACTCCCTTTCCTGATGTCGCATTAACCGTCAATGTGCGCTTAGCCCGCAGTGCGCTCGACAATGTGCTGCGTAATGCGATTCGCTACGCCAATAAACATGTCTGCCTATCGGTTATGAGCGAGCAAGCGGGGTTAAATATTGAGATTCAGGACGATGGCCCCGGCGTTCCTGAGACAATGCTGACTGATATTTTCCGCCCCTTTTATCGCGTGTCTGCCGCGCGAGACCGTCAATCGGGCGGAACTGGGCTGGGGCTAGCGATTACTGCACAAGCCGTACAGCAACATGGTGGCCAAGTCAGTGCTGCGAACCATCCACAAGGTGGACTCGTGGTGCGCTTGCAATGGCCGAGTGGTTAATATTGCGCAATCTACCAGCGGTTGCGACAATACCTGCCTTGCTTACTTTGGTAATAAACTCTCATGTTTGATATAGCGCTTTACGAGCCTGAAATTGCCCCTAATACGGGGAATATCATTCGTCTTTGTGCCAACTGTGGTGCGAACTTGCATTTGATTGAGCCGCTTGGCTTTGATCTGGAAGAAAAGAAAGTCCGTCGTGCGGGACTGGATTATCACGATCTTGCTCGAGTGACACGTCATAAAGACTATGCGGCGTTTGCAACCGCGATGGCGGGTCGTCGGATCTTTGCGTGTACCACCAAAGCCACCCAGTTCCACACTGAGGCGACGTTTGCGGACGGTGATGTGTTGTTGTTTGGGCCAGAAACGCGCGGCTTGCCTGATGCGTTGATCCAAGCATTGCCAGACGCGCAGCGGTTGCGCATTCCCATGCAGCCAGAGGCACGTAGCCTAAACCTGTCTAATGCCGTGGCCATTATTGGCTATGAAGCGTGGCGGCAATTAGGATTTGCCGGCGCACAATAAAAAACGTCCCCAGGTTGGGTAATGCCGATCAGTTAAGCAAAAAATGATCGGTTGAACGATCCTGAGAGGGTGTCAAAATCCGAGTGTTTCTGCACACTCGGATTTTTTTATGTTCTTAAGACAAGCCCTCGACCGAATACATCAATTCTCTGCTGACCAACTCAATGGTCTATCCGATCTCCTTTGCCCTGAACTCATTCACCAATGTCTTGAGGACACAGGCGTCGCGACGATTCGTAAGCGTAGGCTCCCCATGGAATTGATGGTATGGAGCGTTGTGGGAATGTCACTTTATCGGCATCTATCGATGAGTAAGGTGGTCTCTCAGCTAGATATATTGCTACCGGGCAAGAAACCCTTTGTTGCGCCGAGTGCGGTTATCCATGCCCGTAAGAAGTTGGGGCACAAGCCAGTCGAAGCGGTGTTCAACCAAACTCAGCAATTGTGGCATGAGAAGACCCCACATCCTGACTGGTACGGACTCACTTTACATGCTGTTGATGGCGTAGTTTGGCGAACACCAGATACGGCCGACAACGATAAGGCTTTTAGCCGAACCGGTAATAAAACAACGACGTCAGACTATCCTCAAGTTCGCATGGTCTGCCATATGGAATTAACGAGTCATCTGCTTAACAGTGCTGCCTTTGACTCCGTCTCCGTCAGTGAGGTTGACCTGACCGCTCAGCTTATCGATAAAGCCCCAGATAATAGCCTCACCCTGTTTGACAAAGGCTTTTATGCCTTAGGGCTTCTCCATCGTTGGCAAAGCCAAGGTAAGGAGAGGCACTGGCTAATTCCGTTACGAAAAGGGGCGCAATATAAGACATTGAGAAAACTGGGGCGTGGTCAGGAGCTAATTGAACTCTCGCTAACTGCTCAAGCGAAAAAGAAATGGGCTGATGCGCCAGATACACTGGAGGCGAGACTCATTACCACCAAGGTCAAAGGGAAAGAGGTCAAACTGCTGACGTCAATGACCGACCCCAAGCGGTATATAGGGGCCGATATTACAGAGCTCTACAGTCATCGTTGGGAAATCGAATTAGGCTATCGAGAGATGAAGCAGTACATGCTTCAAAATAGCCTTACGCTAAGAAGTAAAACACCGGCGTTAGTTAAACAGGAGCTTTGGGGGATGTTGCTCGCCTACAACCTACTGCGTTTTATGATGTGCCAGATGGCGTATTCATTGAACACGGTAATGCCATACCAAATAGGCTTTAAGCAGGCATCAATATTTTTAGTGAGTCAGTTGCAGATGCTCCCGGCTGTCGCACCTGGAAGATACCCAGAAGTGCTCCGATATATCCTCGACATGGCAGAGAGCTTTGTACTTCCAGAGAGGCGAGAGAGGACATACCCAAGAGCAGTAAAGAAAAGGCCCAATCGCTATGCGACTAGGCCTTCTAAAAGACGTAACTCAGCTTAATTCACATGCATTACCCCAGGTTGGGGACGTTTTGTTAGATGTTTAGCGTCAGTCGCTTACGATTTTTTCGCGTCAGCCGCTGCTTTAGCGATAGCGGCAAAGCCCGCTGCGTCAAGCGCGGCACCGCCAACTAGCGCGCCGTCGATATCCGGCATCGCGAATAGCTCTGCAGCATTTCCTGCTTTTACTGAACCGCCGTACTGAATCACAACCTTGCTTGCGACGTCTTCGCTGTAAGACGCAATGTGCTTACGAATGGCCGCGTGGATTTCTTGAGCCTGTTCTGCCGTCGCAGCTTTACCAGTACCGATCGCCCAAATAGGTTCATAGGCAATGATCGCACCGTTCAGCGCTTCAACACCTTGTGATTGGATCACTGCGTCAAGCTGACGTGCACAGACAGCAAGGGTTTCGCCCGCTTCGTTTTGTGCTTCGGACTCACCGATACAAAGTACTGGCGTGAGGCCATTTTCTTTCAAGAAAGCGAATTTCTGCGCGACAAATTCGTCAGATTCTTGGTGATATTCACGACGCTCTGAGTGGCCGATAATAATATGGGTGGCACCAAAGTCTTTCAGCATCTCTGCAGAGATATCACCGGTGAATGCGCCGCTGTTGTGCGTGTCGACGTTTTGCGCACCAAGCTTAATGGCGCTGTCTGCCAGCAGTTGTTCGGCTTGTGCCAAATACATGACCGGTGGCGCAACAGCAACGTCTACACCTTCCACGCCTTTAAGTTCAGCGTTCAGGCCGTTTAGCAGTTCAGTGACCATGGCTTTGCTGCCATTGAGTTTCCAGTTACCCATTACCAATGGACGGCGCATAGGAATTCCTCCGCGGTTTAGTTGATTTGAAGTCAAAAGATGTAAAGAAGGTAGTCTATTGTAGCGCGGCCTTCTCTGTTTAAAATCATAGAATGGCGAGAATGCCTTCGTTTTTACGCGTTTTATTGGCAAAAGTGAACCGCTAAGTAGTAAATTTTCATCATTTTGTGGCACGTCTGGCCAGTGAACTGTGATGGTCTCGCTAGAGTGGTGGTGAAAAATCCGGCACCATAGCCTTTCTCAATAACAAGGAGTGTGTGATGCCGCATTTAATCATGGAATACACAGAATCGGTTTCTGAACGAGTGAACATCGATCAGGTGGTGGAGGCCTTACATCAAGCCGCCATCGCCAGTGAAGTGTTTGAGCCGGCGGCGCTAAAGTCGCGAGCCGTGCCCTGCGGCGTATGGCGGGTTGGAGAACAAGCAGACCGTGGCGATTTTATTCATGTCGAATTTCGCTTGCTCGATGGGCGAACGGTGGCGCAAAAGCAAGCCATTAGCCAAGCGCTGGTTGACGTGTTATCCCGTCATGCTAGTCACGTGAGCAGTTTAACGGTTGAAATTCGTGATATGGAAACCAAAAGCTACAGCAAGCGGGTCGCGTCGGCTGTGGTTTAACCGATGGTAAGGCGGTAACGGGTGGACGTTCCACCCGAGCCGATTTGGGCGTTATTCGCTTGCGCGTGCGCTTTGGCGCGCGGCTTGGCCGACGCGAAAGTCCATGATTTCAGCGTTGTGGCTACGTAGCGATTCGGGTGATTCAAAGGCGGTGGCAAAGCGTGAGTATTGCTTTGACAGCGCTTGAAATAACATGACGTTCACGTGCAGTGGGTTTTTGCCATGTTCTATCACGCGGTTGATGTGGCTTAGCATGGCGTGGAGCTGTGGTTGCGTGGCATGTGAGGCATTGGCAATCACTTCTTCACTCATCTTGAGGCGCAAAGCTTCTAAAGCTTTTGGATCGGACTGAGCCAAAGCGGCCAGTTCATCAAAAGAAGGTAGCGTCTTCATAAGTTACTCCTTTATACGCCGTCGGTCAGATGACCGCATTACCAAGGCGTATGAATAACTATGAGTCGGGGGCGTGGGGGGATCAAATTCAGGGTGTCTGAGCCACTTGGCGCTCTGAACGGGAAAGCAGACTGTGGCACAAACAATCCCCTGAAAAATGACCGCTTTTTAGTGCTTATTTTTAACCATAAAAATACAACGGGTTACCGTATGCACCCCAGCAAAGGGGCGCAACGACTTACCAATAGTGCTCGGTGGTAATGTTACCGGGCTTACGGCGTAGGTTTTTGCTTAATCCTTTGCCTTCCAAAATGCTCTTCACTTCTTTGACCATCGCCGGGTTCCCGCACAGCATCACTTGACTATGGTCGGGCTGAAGCGGTAGCCCAACCACGCGTTCGAGCAAGCCATCTTCTAACGCATGGGTGATCCGTCCAGAAAGGGCGCCCGCGGTGGGCTCGCGACTCACGAACGGTTGCACGACTAACTGATCGGGGTATTTTTCTTGTAGTGCGTTGATGCGTGCTTGATAGGTCAGATCCGCCGCGAATCTTACCGCATGCACCAAGATAACCTTTCTAAACCGTGACCAAACATCCCCTTGCTCCATAATCGACAGATAAGGACCAATGGCGGTACCGGTGGCGAGCATCCACAAATGTTGTCCTTGCGGCACTTCATCCAAGGTGAAGTAGCCTGCGGGATCTTTGGTGATCATCACGGTTTCACCCGGCTCTAGCGCATGCAGTCGCGGCGACATGAGTCCATCGGCGACACGTGTGGCATAGACTTCGTGATACTTACTTTGAGGAGGGTTAACAAACGAGTAGGCGCGTTGAATGAGTTTACCGTCGATCTCCATCCCCAGTTTTGTAAACTGGCCGGCGGTAAAGGGTTCAATAGGGGCGGATAACACCAGGCTGAAGAGATCCTTCGTCCAATGTTGGTTCTCCACAACTTCAGCCTTGATCCAAGTGGCCATATTACCTCCTCACGTCTTTTCTCCGATTCGATATGTACAGCGACGTTGCCCGGACACGATGTGCTCTTCGCGCTCGATACGGTAAGCATTACCTAAAAGGCGTTGAAATAATTGTATTTCTGAACGGCAAAGCGCCGGACACGTTTTGGCTGCGTGGCAGATAGGGCAGTGATGTTCAATCAATATGTAGTCGGCGCCATCCTGTTGGAGCTCGGCCATATACCCCTCGCTCTCTCTAAGATACGCCAAGGTTTGCAATTTAGCCTCTAAATTATCGCAATCTTTTAGTGCATCTTGATATTGCGCAAGGGTTCGCGCTTCTCGTTGCGCGATCACTTTTTCGACGCCCTGCTCGCCAAACACGTCTTGGACGGAGTCAATCAAGGTGATCGACAGATCGTTATGACTGTCTGCAAAACGGCTATGACCACTGGCGGTGAGCGACCAGTGGCGGGTGGGGCGACCCACTTTGGCGCGCACATCTTCGAAATCAACCAGCCCGTCTCGCTCAAGGCTCTGTAAGTGTTGGCGCACGCCCATCGTGGTCATCCCCAGCGATTGCGCGAGGGTTTTTGCGCTGACACTGCCTTCTCGTTTAAGGGTATCGAGAATGCGATCGGTAGACTTGATGGTAGTGATAGTGATTACCCCAATCCGCTGCCCAGCAGCACACAACTAAATAAAGCAAAGTGTTTATAAAAGGGTAATCGAAATCAATCCACTTGACCAGTCAGGGCAGCACATTGGCTGCCCGCTGAGTTATAAGATGTGATGCTTGATGGCGTCGTCTTTACGGCTTAAATAGTGGGTCGAGCGGATGCGGCGTATGGTACGACATTGACCGCGTACCACCAGGGTTTCTGTGGTGGCCAGATCGCCTTGGCGGCTAATGCCATCTAGCAAGTCCCCTTTGGTGATCCCTGTGGCGGCAAAGACAACGTTATCACTGCTCGCCATGTCGGACAACGTCAGTACTTGGTGGGCTTGGATCCCCATTTCTTGGCAACGGGCTAATTCTTGCTCACCAAAAGCGCGGTTCTCTGGGGTATCGTCTTTGACTTCGTGGCGAGGGAGCAAACGTCCTTGCATGTCGCCGCCTAGGGCGCGAATAACGGCGGCTGACACCACACCTTCCGGCGCACCGCCAATGCCGACCATCACATCTACTTCGCTTTCAGGCATGCAGGTAAGAATTGAGGCGGCCACGTCGCCATCGGGAAAGGCGAAAACTCGGATCCCGCGTTGCTGCATAGTGGCGATGATGGCGTCATGGCGAGGCTTTGCCAAGGTGGCGACGACCAGCGTATCTAGGGTTTTACCTAGGGCGATGGCGATATTTTCTAAGTTCTCGAGCAGGGGCTTGTGCAGATCAATGGCACCTTTGGCGCCCGGTCCCACTACCAGTTTTTCCATGTACATATCCGGCGCTTTTAAAAAGCTACCTTTCTCGCCGGCGGCCAGTACCGCCAGGGCATTCGCTTGCCCCATGGCCGTCATGCGTGTGCCTTCAATTGGATCGACGGCAATATCGACCGCGTCGCCACCCAAGCCGACTTGTTCACCGATATAGAGCATCGGCGCGTCGTCTATTTCGCCCTCGCCAATCACAATTTCACCATCAATCTCGGTGAGGTTCAGTAAGGTACGCATCACGGCGACGGCTGCACCATCCGCTGCATTTTTATCGCCACGGCCCAGCCATTTATAACCGGCAAGGGCGGCGCCTTCGGTGACACGAGAGAAAGCCAGTGCGAGATCGCGTTTCATGAGTACTCCAAGATAAAAGCCACAAAAACTGGTCAGCCCAGTGAGCGCGCGCCAGTTTACCAGAAATAGAAAACGTTTGCGTACGCCTGTGAGCAGGGGATATGTGGAAATACACGTCAGGCGGATCAGGAATAACACCAAATATGCTGGATTTTTGTGCACTTGCGCGTTGGCAAGGCGCGAGAACAGTGGCAGTCTAGCGTGCGCTCGGTACAATAACAGCGGGGTGCACAATCACGTTGCACGGGTTGCTGCTGATGTCAGTAGTAACGGGATCAATCGTCAGAAATAAGGTGGCCTTGATGTCATTGGAAGTATTAGAACAACTCGAAGCAAAAGTACAAATGGCGGTGGATACCATTTCGCTGCTGCAAATGGAAATCGAAGAGCTGAAAGAAAAGAATGACGCGCTAGAGCGTGATGCAGCCTCGGTGAAAGAAAGCCGTGAAAGCCTCGAGCAAGAAAACGCCAAACTGCGTGAAGAGCAAGAGGCGTGGCAAAACCGTATTCGTAGCTTGCTGGGCAAGATTGAGAACGTCGAATAAACAAAAACAGAGCCGATTGGCTCTGTTTTTCTATCCGCGTGAGGCGACGTATTAGTCGTCGTCTTCCTCGTCATCAACGTCGACGCTATCCATGGTGAGCGCGTCGGGTGAGAGGATCACGCCGGTCGTATCTGCATAGACATGATCGTCCGGGAGGAAAGTCACACCGCCAAAGTTGACGGGAACGTCGGTTTCCCCTGTGCCTTGTTCATCCGCGCCGACCGGAATCGATGCCAGTGCTTGAATACCGATATCAATCTCATCAATGGTGTCAACATCACGGACGCAGCCATACACAATCATACCTGCCCAATCGTTATCAGCAGCAAGCTGTGCAATTTCTCCATCAATCAACGCACGGCGCAGTGAGCCACCGCCATCAATCAACATGATCCGTTGCTGACCGTCTTGTTCAGCAAGCTCGCGGATAAGGCCATTATCCTCAAAGCATTTAACGGTTGTAATCTGGCCACCAAACGCACTGCGGCCCCCGTAAGAGCTAAACATTGGCTCCACGACATCCACTTGTTCAAGATACATGTCGCATAGTTCCGAGGTATTGTATTCCATAGTCTAACTTCTTGTTGAGGCAGAAAAAGGCTGACAACATGCGGTTGCCAACAAGGCTAGTCCAAGTATAACGGGCCGATAAGGCTTTGCAATGCAAAAGGGGACAATCTGTGCCCTGATTACACTAACAGCATACCGGTCATAAAAAGGCCATTGGTGACCAGTGCACAACGTACCATGTTTCCCATCATAGGACGCAATGCGGTGGCGCTTGCGGCTTGATACACTTCACGGCCATGGCGAATCAATAAGGGAACGCCGGCGAGAAACAACCATCCCAGCCAAGCTTGGAAGGTGAGCGCGGCAAACAGCGAATAGCAAACCACGGCACTGGCAAGCAAAATTACATGGTATTGACGACCTCGATGTGGGCCTAACCGTACCACAAGCGTATGTTTGCCACAGGCGCGATCGTTATCAATGTCGCGTAGGTTATTGATGTTGAGCACTCCCACTGCGAGTAAGCCGCATGCGGTTGCGGGGAGGATAACTAGCGAGTCAATGTGTCCAACTTGTAAATAGTAGGTCCCAGCGACACCCAGCCAACCGAAAAACATCAACACGGAGAGATCCCCCAGCCCACGATAGCCATAGGGTTTATTGCCCACGGTGTAGGTAATGGCCGCCACAATGGCCATGACACCGAGTAGCAGAAAACTGACGATATCAGTCGGTTGTTGGCAGGCAATGGCAATTAAACTGCCACCACTAATGAGCGTGAGTAGTACGTTGAGGATGAGCGCACGCCGCATGGTAGCGATACTCACGTGTCCTGACTGAATAGCGCGCATCGGGCCTAGGCGCGCGGCGTTATCTGTCCCTTTCACCGCATCGCCATAATCATTGGCGAGGTTAGACAAGATCTGCAGTAATAACGCGGTGACCAAGGCCATGGCGCTAATCGACCAAGAAAGACGCCCTTGTGAGGCGGCGACCGCGCTGCCACATAAAATAGAGGTAATGGCAAGGGGCAAGGTCTTGGGCCGAGCGGCATCAAGCCAAATAGCCAAAGTGGATTGAGTCATACAGACACTCTCGACGAACAGACAATATCGCCATTATCGCTTAAGCGTGTAAGTGGGCAACGGGCAGGGTGGGGAAATTCGACTTCCGTTTGCGTCAGCGCAAACTTTTATGCAAAAAAGGGCAGCGTTTGCTGTAATGCCGATCAGTTAAGCAAAAAATGATCGGTTGAACGATCCTGAGAGGGTGTCAAAATCCGAGTGTTTCTGCACACTCGGATTTTTTTATGTTCTTAAGACAAGCCCTCGACCGAATACATCAATTCTCTGCTGACCAACTCAATGGTCTATCCGATCTCCTTTGCCCTGAACTCATTCACCAATGTCTTGAGGACACAGGCGTCGCGACGATTCGTAAGCGTAGGCTCCCCATGGAATTGATGGTATGGAGCGTTGTGGGAATGTCACTTTATCGGCATCTATCGATGAGTAAGGTGGTCTCTCAGCTAGATATATTGCTACCGGGCAAGAAACCCTTTGTTGCGCCGAGTGCGGTTATCCATGCCCGTAAGAAGTTGGGGCACAAGCCAGTCGAAGCGGTGTTCAACCAAACTCAGCAATTGTGGCATGAGAAGACCCCACATCCTGACTGGTACGGACTCACTTTACATGCTGTTGATGGCGTAGTTTGGCGAACACCAGATACGGCCGACAACGATAAGGCTTTTAGCCGAACCGGTAATAAAACAACGACGTCAGACTATCCTCAAGTTCGCATGGTCTGCCATATGGAATTAACGAGTCATCTGCTTAACAGTGCTGCCTTTGACTCCGTCTCCGTCAGTGAGGTTGACCTGACCGCTCAGCTTATCGATAAAGCCCCAGATAATAGCCTCACCCTGTTTGACAAAGGCTTTTATGCCTTAGGGCTTCTCCATCGTTGGCAAAGCCAAGGTAAGGAGAGGCACTGGCTAATTCCGTTACGAAAAGGGGCGCAATATAAGACATTGAGAAAACTGGGGCGTGGTCAGGAGCTAATTGAACTCTCGCTAACTGCTCAAGCGAAAAAGAAATGGGCTGATGCGCCAGATACACTGGAGGCGAGACTCATTACCACCAAGGTCAAAGGGAAAGAGGTCAAACTGCTGACGTCAATGACCGACCCCAAGCGGTATATAGGGGCCGATATTACAGAGCTCTACAGTCATCGTTGGGAAATCGAATTAGGCTATCGAGAGATGAAGCAGTACATGCTTCAAAATAGCCTTACGCTAAGAAGTAAAACACCGGCGTTAGTTAAACAGGAGCTTTGGGGGATGTTGCTCGCCTACAACCTACTGCGTTTTATGATGTGCCAGATGGCGTATTCATTGAACACGGTAATGCCATACCAAATAGGCTTTAAGCAGGCATCAATATTTTTAGTGAGTCAGTTGCAGATGCTCCCGGCTGTCGCACCTGGAAGATACCCAGAAGTGCTCCGATATATCCTCGACATGGCAGAGAGCTTTGTACTTCCAGAGAGGCGAGAGAGGACATACCCAAGAGCAGTAAAGAAAAGGCCCAATCGCTATGCGACTAGGCCTTCTAAAAGACGTAACTCAGCTTAATTCACATGCATTACAGCGTTTGCTGCCCTTGATATCGGTATAGATTAGAGAATAAAGCGGCTGAGATCTTCGTCATCCACCAGCTCTTCAAGGTGGCTACGCACGTACTCGGCATCCACTGTCACACTTTGACCGGCGCGCTCGCTGGCTTCGTACGAGACGTCTTCCATCAAGCGCTCCATCAGCGTATGCAGACGACGAGCACCGATGTTTTCGGTTTTCTCGTTCACGCGCCAAGCGGCAGAAGCGAGCTCATCGATACCACTTTCTTCAAACGCCAGATCAATCTCTTCGGTTTTCAGCAAGGCGGTATATTGCTGGGTGAGCGAGGCGTTTGGTTCAGTGAGGATACGCTTAAAGTCATGGGTTGATAGGGCTTCAAGCTCAACACGGATTGGCAGACGGCCTTGCAGCTCTGGGATCAGATCAGACGGACGTGACACTTGGAATGCGCCTGAGGCGATAAACAGGATATGATCAGTTTTGATCATGCCGTGTTTGGTTGAGACCGTACTGCCTTCCACTAACGGCAGTAGATCACGTTGCACCCCTTCGCGCGATACGTCACCGCCGCTGGTGTTACCGGATTTACAAATCTTATCGATTTCATCAATAAAGACGATGCCATTGTTTTCCACCGCATGAATGGCTTGCTCTTTGATGTCATCATGATTGACCAGCTTGGCTGCTTCCTCTTCGGTCAACACCTTCATCGCGTCTTTGATTTTCATCTTACGCTTTTTGGTGGTGTTGCCTGCCAAGTTTTGGAACATGCCTTGTAGCTGGTTGGTCATTTCTTCCATGCCGGGAGGCGACATAATCTCAACGCCCATTTGTGGAGCGGCAACGTCGACTTCTACTTCTTTATCGTCGAGTTTGCCTTCACGCAGCTTTTTGCGGAAGTTTTGACGGGTTGAAGAGTCTTCCTGACTGGCTTCATTTTGCCCCCAAGCGTCACGGGCTGGTGGCAGCAAGATATCGAGGATGCGCTCTTCCGCTTGCTCTTCAGCACGGAATTTCACTTTCTCCATCGCTTGCTGTTGGGTCATGTTCATCGCCACATCCGCGAGATCGCGAATAATGGTTTCCACTTCTTTACCCACATAACCGACTTCGGTGAACTTGGTCGCTTCGACTTTTATGAAAGGCGCATTGGCAAGGCGCGCCAGACGGCGAGCAATCTCGGTTTTACCCACACCCGTCGGGCCAATCATAAGGATGTTTTTCGGCGTGACTTCCGCACGCAGATCTTCTGGCAGCTGCATACGGCGCCAGCGGTTACGCAGTGCGATCGCCACCGCACGTTTGGCTTTATCTTGGCCGATAATATGGCGGTCAAGCTCATGCACAATTTCGCGTGGAGTCATTTCAGACATGACAAATCCTGTTATTTACTCTCGAGTTCTTCGATGGTGTGATGCTGGTTGGTGAACACACAAATGTCACCAGCGATCGCGAGGGCTTTTTCGGCAATTTCTCGGGCGCCTAGTTCTGTATTTTCGAGCATGGCGACAGCGGCGGCTTGCGCAAAGTTGCCACCCGAGCCAATCGCAATGAGATCACGCTCAGGCTCGACCACGTCGCCGTTACCAGTGATGATCAGTGACGCGGTTTCATCCGCCACCGCCAACAAGGCTTCGAGCCGGCGTAGGGCGCGATCGGTACGCCACTCTTTGGCGAGTTCAACCGCCGCTTTGGTGAGATGGCCTTGATGCAATTCGAGCTTGCGTTCAAAGCGCTCAAATAGGGTGAAGGCATCCGCCGTACCGCCAGCAAAACCAGCTAATACTTGGCCGTTATATAAACGGCGAACTTTGCGTGCATTGCCTTTCATGACAGTGTTACCAAGGGAGACTTGGCCATCGCCAGCAATGACCACTTTACCTTCGCGGCGAACGGAGACGATTGTAGTCACGGGAACCTCTTTGTTTGTTTCTGGTGCACCAGATGGGTGATTACCTTAAGAGTTTGGGCCGCGGACGAGGGTTTTCAAGGGGAGTGGTAATATTTCCTCGCGCTGTCTTGCCACCGATGCCTTACCGGTCCGACTAAAAAACGGACCGGTAGAGCAGGACAAACGGATTATTCCCAATACCAGATGGCGCAGGGTTCGATACCCGCACGACGTAGCATGTTGCGATCTCGCTCAGCTTGGCGTTTACGTGGGTAAGGGCCGAGCACCACACGGTACCAAGCGCCTTTTTCGCCTTGGCTGACTTTGATTTGGCTTTCAAGGCCTTGAAACGCAATCATCGCTTTACGCTCACTGGCTTGTTCGCGGCTGCGGTACGCGCCACATTGCATCAGGTAAGGACGGGTTGATTGAGGAATTTCTTTCGCTTCAACCTCCACCTTTTTGCTTTCCAGCTCTTCGATGTAGCTCCATTTTTCTTTGGGCTTTTCAGGCAAGGTGCTTTTCGGCTGCGGCTTTGCCGGTGCAGTGGGTTGCTGAGGTTGCGCTGGCGCCGGCGTATCGGTTTGGCTCAAAAGGTATAAACCATAGCCAAACGCGCCCACGAGCGCGATCGCAAGCAGTGCCCATTTGAGTGGGAAGCCTTTACGAGCCGGTGGTTGGCGACGGGAGTTTTTTTTGCGTGGCGCTTTGCCACGTTTGACGTAATCACGAGTTGCCACAGCAAATAATCAAATCAAGAAGCCAGTAAAGCGCTCATGTTACTGGCTTCAACCCGTGCTGACTAGTCTTACTATCGAGACGGGGGCGCGACACTCTCACGGATCACCAATTTGGCATCCAGTAAGCGAGAGCCGGCGTTCACATCTCGTCCGCGTAAGATACTGAGTAACATCAGCATTGCTTGACGACCAATGTCATAGCGAGGCTGTGATACCGTGGTAAGCGGTGGATCGCAGTACTCAGCGAATTGAATGTCATCAAAGCCGACAATAGAAATATCTTGCGGCACACGCATGCCCAAACGTTTTGCCTGCTGCATGGCACCCACTGCCATCACATCACAATGACAGAATACGGCGGTGGGGGGCTCAGGCAGGGATAACAGGCTTGTCATGGCCCGAGCACCAGATGCAAAACTGAAATCCCCAGTCACACTGTAGGCGGGGTTAACCGTGATCCCAGCTCGGCGCAGTGCTTGCTGGTAGCCTTGGGTGCGGAACTGTGTCAGTGCCGTATGGGTTGCGCCGGTAATGTTGGCAATACGGGTATGCCCCACTTGGGTCAGGTAGTTGACTGCCTCGAATGCCGCGGTGAGGTTATCGATATGCACGGTAGGCAACTCGAGCTCTGGCGCATATTCACAGGCCATCACCAAGGGGGGAAGATTTTTTTGCTCTGGCTTGCTGACATCAAATGGGACATCCGTGCCCAAGAGCAGCATGCCGTCGGCTTGCTTGGTAAAGACTAAATTCACAAAGGAGTTTTCACGGTTTTGCTGCTGGGCGCTGTCGCCAAGCAAGACCAAGTAGCCATGTTCCATCGCCGCTTCTTCGATACCGCGAATGATCTCACTAAAGTAGGGATCGCAGATATCCGGAATGATCGCGACAATGGTCTTAGACTCATTGCGGCGAAGATTGCGCGCGAGTGAATTGGGGGAGTAGCCAGCTTCAACCACGGCCTGTTCGACCTTCTTACGCGTGGATGCAGACACCTTTTCAGGGTTCATCAGTGCGCGCGAGACCGTGGCAGTAGATACACCGGCAATGTGGGCAACGTCCTTCATTGTCGCCATAATGACAGTCCTCTTGTTGTCTGAGTTAGTCAGATCAGTAAGTTATTCACTCCTCTGACCTGTCTAGGATGCGTCAGTTTGCGAAGGTATTCTACCTAGGCTTGGCCCATATAAATACGAACAAGCTAACACTTATTGCAAAGAAATCGTGATCTACGTCGCTTTAATGCAAGGGAATGTTAAGAAAGGTCTTGCGGCTCAACATCTAATGACCATCTAACTTTGCGTGACAAGGGCAATTGTTGGATGACGGGCAAGGCAACGGTGAGCCATTGTTGCATCACTTTTCGTGACGGTGCCTGGATCAGCAGTTGCCAGCGATAACGCCCTGCGCGTCGCGCCATCGGCGCAGGCATCGGCCCCATAATGTGTACCTCATCATGTTGAATGGGTGAGGCGGCCAAGGTTTGTCGGACTTGCTGTAAAAATTGCTGCACGCTGTTGTCCTCATGCCCTTCGGCACGAAACAGGCTTAAGAAGGTATAAGGGGGCAGCCACGCTTGGCGACGTTCTGCCAATGCAGAGTCAGCAAACGCCTGATAACCCTTGTGGATCAGCGCTTGAATGAGACTGTGCTCAGGGTGGTGAGTTTGCAAAATCACCGTACCGGGTTTGCTGGCGCGGCCAGCTCGCCCGGCGACTTGTACCATCAACTGCGCGAGACGCTCTGGGGCACGGAAGTCATTACTGAACAAGGCGCCATCCACATCGACAAGCGCCACTAAGGTGACATTGGGAAAGTGATGACCTTTCGCAAGCATTTGGGTGCCGAGTAGGATTTGATACTCACCTTTTTCGATGCCGGCGAGATAGCTCTCTAGGCTGCCTTTGCGTCGGGTATTGTCGCGATCGATACGGACCGTATTGTAGTCGGGAAACAGTTCGCCCAGCTGGGCTTCGAGTTGCTCGGTCCCCACGCCCACACTGATCAGCTGTGTCGAACCACAATCCCCACATTGGGGCGGCACGCGTTTTTGATGCCCGCAATGGTGGCAGCGTAACTCTTGATGCTGTTGGTGGAGGGTGTAGTAGGCATCACAGCGTTGACAACTGGCGAGCCAGCCACATTCGTGACACATCATTGCAGGCGCATAACCACGGCGGTTTAAAAACAACATCACCTGATTTCCCTGCTGAAGATGCTGACGCATTTCGGCAATTAAGGGCGCCGATAAGCCCGCCTCAAGATGGTGGCCTTTGATGTCGAGCACCCCTTGGCGGGCGGTGACTGCATTGCCCGGACGTTGGGTTAAGCGTAAGTATTGGTATTTTCCCGTTTGTGCATTGTGTAGCGTTTCCAATGACGGTGTTGCCGAACCGAGCACCACAGGTATCTTTTCTTCATGACCGCGCATTACCGCCAGATCGCGTGCATGGTAGCGAAAGCTGTCTTGCTGCTTATATGAGGGATCGTGCTCCTCATCAATAATGATGATGCCAAGCTTCGCCATTGGGGTGAAAAGTGCTGAGCGTGTTCCAATCACAATTGCAGCTTGATTGTCGCGAGCCGCCAGCCACGCGCTGAGTCGCTCCGTATCATTGAGCCCCGAATGCATCACGGTAACCGGGACGTTAAAGCGGCGTTCGAATCGGCGGATGGTCTGCGGGGTGAGGCCAATTTCGGGCACCAATATTAACGCCTGCTCGCCACGCGCTAAAACCGGCTCTAAGACGTTTAAATACACTTCGGTTTTGCCCGAGCCGGTAATACCTTCTAAAAGCACACAGGCAAAGCCATCGCTGGCGTTGATGGTGGCAACGGCCATGGCTTGTTCATGGTTCAGTGAGGGCTTGTCTTCACTGATGGTAAAATGCCGTGCCCAAGCTTTGCCTTCAAGCGGTGGGGTGTAAGGCGCGATCCAGCCTTTGTCCACCAAGGTATTAATCACAGCGGGGGTAATGTCTTGCTCCACGAGGTCGGCATGCGGAGTAGGGCCGTGAGTGAGCAGGGTTAACACACGCGCTTGTTTTGGCGCGCGGGTAAGCCCGGTCACCGGTTGATTCTGTCCGGCTTCGGTCAATTGCCACCATTTTTGCTGCTTGAGCGCTGCGGGTCGACCTTTGCGCAGTAGCGTCGGCATCACGGCGCCCATCGCATCGCCAAGTGGATGATGATAAAAGCGACTTGCCCATTGCAACAGGTGATAGACGGCAGGAGTCCAAAGTGGCGCGTCATCCAATACCTCAGTGATCGCCTTGACTTGATGGGCGGCAACACTAGGTGTGGTGGTGATGGCAGTGACAATGCCGACCTTATGCTGGCGACCAAAAGGCACCTTCACACGTGCTCCCACCACAGGGACGTGTTCGGTAATCCGGTAATCAAAAGTTTTCGCCAGCGGGACCGGTAAGGCCACTTGTGCAAACTGTTCCATCACAACATCTTATCGGCTAACAAGACGCTCAGTGTAACGGCTTGACCCAGGTAGGCAAAGCCTTGTTGTTGGATACAAGGTGATGGGCGACTGCACAAAAAAGTTGCGAAATCGAGGTCGCTTGATTAGAATTGCGCGCCTTAGAAAATGTTTGTTAACGACGTGTGGTGCCCGGCTTAGGATCGGGAGAGCGACACGGCCTTCACTATGAGGTTATCCCTATGAAAGCTGGTATCCATCCAGAGTACAAAGCTGTCACTGCTAAGTGTTCTTGCGGTAACGAATTCGCGTTCAACACCACTCTTGGTAAAGACATCAACCTAGACGTGTGTGACAAATGTCACCCATTCTACACTGGTAAGCAACGTATCGTTGACACCGGTGGTCGTGTTGACCGCTTTAAGAAGCGTTTCGGTGCCCTTAGCAGCAAAAAATAAGCCGCTAACAGCCGAATGCGAAAAAGGGGTGCGAAAGCGCCCCTTTTTTGATCCCGTCGTCACCTTTTTAACGTCTAGAGGTCGGAGGTTAACGTTCGGGGCCGTTTTAGACTGGTGGACCTTTAGCCACTGCGTTAACATCGTTTATCTTGCTCGAATCTACCCTGTGGTTTGAGTATAGCGTTGCTGATATCAGCAGCCTTCCCAGCTGATATTGGTGCATCCCTTCACGATAATAACTAGGAACACTACATGTCGGACGATAAACGCCAGCAAGCGCTGGATTATCATGCATACCCTACTCCCGGAAAAATCTCTGTTGAATTGAGCAAGCCTGCTGACTCGGCGGCGGATCTGGCGTTGGCATACAGCCCAGGCGTTGCAGAGCCGGTCCGTGAAATCGCTCAAAACCCAGACGCTGTGTATCAATACACCGCAAAGGGCAACATGGTTGCGGTGATCTCAAACGGTACCGCCATTTTGGGATTGGGTAACTTAGGGCCAATGGCCTCAAAGCCCGTCATGGAAGGTAAAGCTTTATTGTTCAAGCGTTTTGCTGGCTTGGACTCGATCGACATTGAAGTCAAACACCGTACTATCGATGAATTCGTGGATACCGTTGCGAACATCGCGGATACCTTTGGGGGCATTAACCTTGAAGACATCAAAGCGCCGGATTGCTTTGAAATTGAAAAACAGCTGATTGAACGTTGTGAAGTACCTGTTTTTCACGATGATCAGCACGGTACCGCGATTGTTACCGCGGCGGGTATGCTGAATGCTCTTGAGCTGCAAGGCAAAGATATTCGTGAAGCCACCATTGTGTGCCTTGGTGCTGGTGCAGCGGCTGTTGCCTGCATGGAGCTATTGATCAAATGTGGCGCGCAACGCGAAAAAATCTACATGCTGGATCGCAAAGGCGTGATCCACACCCGTCGTGACGACATCAATAAGTACAAGCAATTGTTTGCCAACAATACCGACAAACGTACCCTCGAAGATGTGATTGAGGGCGCTGATTTGTTTGTGGGTGTGTCAGGGCCAGACTTGCTCTCGCCAGAGGCACTAAAACTGATGGCCGATAAGCCGGTTGTTTTTGCTTGCTCGAACCCAGACCCTGAAATTAATCCAGAGGTCGCGCATCAAGTCCGTGATGATTTGATCATGGGAACAGGGCGCTCGGATTATCCAAACCAAGTCAACAACGTACTCTGCTTCCCGTTTATTTTTCGTGGAGCGTTGGATGTGCGTGCCAGTGAAATTAATGATGCAATGAAACTGGCGGCCGTTGAGGCGATCCGTGGTTTGGCGAAAGAGCCTGTCCCACAATCGGTATTGGACGCGGCAGGTGTTGATGCGCTGCATTTTGGCCCGGATTACATTATTCCTAAGCCAATGGATGCACGCTTATTGCCACGCGTGGCTCGCGCGGTGGCACTTGCAGCGGTTGAAACTGGCGTCGCCCGTATCGAGATGCCAGACAACTATATGCTCGACAAGGCGTAACATGCTCGACAAGGCATAATGCGTGAGCGTTAGGAAAAACGTGCTCTCATAAAACCTGAAAAGGTTGTGCCGAGCACCGATGATGACAAAAAACCCGCCAATCGGCGGGTTTTTTTAGTATTCGCTATCGTCGAACTCGATACCTAGTTCTTTCATGATCTGACGCGCTTCAGCAGGAATGCTGTCAGGCTTGTCTTTGCGAATATCGTCATCGGTTGGCAATGGCTGGCCGGTATAAGCATGCAAAAATGCTTCACACAGCAGCTCACTGTTGGTCGCGTGACGCAGGTTATTAACCTGACGGCGTGTCCGCTCGTCAGTGAGAATTTTTAAAACTTTAAGTGGGATAGAAACGGTGATTTTTTTCACCTGCTCCTTTTTCTTACCATGCTCGGCATACGGATTAATGTAATCGCCGTTCCACTGCGCCATGTCTCACCTATCTTGATTATTGAATACCCAGAATGATGCTGCGGAGATTCTAGCTATATTAACCGCCACATGCAAAGCTGTATAGACGTCTAGAAGTGTTGACGTCTCAAAAAGTGCAGGGTAAGGTGAGGATAACAACGCTGGCTCGCGCACCACATCGCAAGGATGAACCATGACCCGAAAAAAAACTGACACCATCGCTGTAAGAACTGGCATTGGCACCGACACGCAACATCATGCGGTGGTTCCCCCTTTATATCTCTCGACCAATTATCGCTTTCCCGCGTTGGGGGATGTGCCCACCTATGACTATGCACGCGGAGGGAATCCGACCCGCGCCCAGCTAGAGCAAGCATTGACTGACTTAGAAGGGGGCGCGGGGGCCGTGGTAACCAACTGCGGGATGTCCGCGATTAATTTGGTGTTATCGCTATTGAATGCGGGTGACAAAATTGTGGCCCCGCATGACTGTTATGGTGGCACGTATCGCTTGCTTGAGTCCCGAGCCAAGCAGGGAATTTGGCAGGTTAAATTTGTCGACCAATCCGATCCAGACGCCTTGGCGAGCGCCTTGGCAGAATCACCGACGTTGGTGCTGGTGGAAACTCCATCTAACCCCCTGCTGCGCGTGGTCGATATTGCCGATATTTGCCAACAAGCGCATCAAGTCGGCGCTTGGGTGGTGGTCGACAACACTTTTTTATCTCCTGCTTTACAGCAACCACTTGCGCTAGGGGCCGACATGGTGGTGCATTCGACCACCAAATTTATTAATGGGCATTCTGATATTGTCGGTGGCGCGGTTATTGCAGCAACCAGTGAACTTGCCGAAACCTTAGCGTGGTGGGGCAACTGTATAGGAGCCACGGGCAACGCGTTTGACAGTTATATGACATTGCGAGGGTTGCGTACCTTAGGCGCACGGGTTAAACAACACCAGCAAAACACGCAAGCGGTACTCGCCTATTTGCAAACGGTTCCTGCTGTGCGCCAACTCTATTATCCGGGACTCACGACCCATCCGGGTCACGAAATTGCTGCCCGTCAGCAATCAGGCTTTGGTAGTATGCTGAGCTTGGAATTGGATACCGACAGTGACGGGGTGGCGCGTTTTATCGCAGGCCTTTCGCTATTTGCTTTAGCAGAGTCGTTAGGCGGTGTAGAAAGCTTGGTCACACACCCAGGCTCCATGACACATCGGGCGATGAGTGATGCGGCGCAAGCGGAAGCGGGTATCGCACCGACCTTGCTGCGCTTTTCAATCGGATTGGAAGATGCGGATGATCTCATCGCTGATTTGGCCAACGCTTTTGCGGCATTGGCCGCGTAACCTGAACAACGTTACGGCGCTGTTCCTTGCTTTACCCTGATATTTGGTTAGACAAAGAGAGACCTTGTCATGCATGCGCAATCGACGGAGACGTCCCCTGAAGCACAACGACAACTTCATAAATTTGGCGGCAGCAGCTTAGCGTCGCCCGCCTGCTATCGTCGGGTTGTCGATGTATTGACCGCCCACGCGGGCCGCCAAGATTTGATTGTGGTCTCCGCGGCAGGCAAAACCACCAACCAATTAATTGCTTATCTGGCTCAGCTCAACAAAGACGGTCGCCTCGCCCATGAAACGCTACAGACCTTGCGCGGCTTTCAGCAAGATTTAATTGAAAATCTTATTGATGGTGAAGACAAGCAGCGCCTTGTCGATGCCTTGTATGCTGACATCGCCACGATTGCGACCTTGGGAGAGGGCTCGCTGACTGACGCAGATAAGGCGCGTATTCAAGGGTTTGGCGAGGTATGGTCGGCCCGCTTACTGGCGAGCTTGCTTAGCCAGCACCAGCAACCCGCTGTAATGTTGGACTCACGTCTGTGTCTACGTGCAGAGCGAGCAGCGCAGCCAGAAGTTGATCGGGGAGCGTCTTGGCCATTGCTGAACAACCAGTTATCCCAATATGCCCACACCCAAGTGGTGATCACGGGCTTTATGGCACAAAACCAAGCGGGAGAAACCGTGCTGCTTGGCCGCAATGGCTCCGACTACTCGGCAACCATTTTAGGTGCCTTGGCCGGGGTGAGTCGGGTGACGATTTGGAGTGACGTGGCTGGAGTGTACAGTGCTGACCCGCGTCATGTCGATAATGCCTGTTTGTTACCTTTGATTCGATTGGATGAGGCGGCTGAGCTGGCACGTCTTGCTGCCCCTGTGCTCCATAGCCGCACCTTACAGCCGGTGGCGCAGAGTGCCACCGATCTTACCTTACGCTGTACGCATGCACCTGACAGTGGCTCAACCCGTATCGAACGTGTGCTCGCCTCTGGGCGTGGTGCAAAGATCATTACGGCGCTAGATGATGTCTGTCTGTTGCAGTTTGATGTCGCACGCGGCCTCGACTTTCAGGCGTTTAAGCAGGAGCTAAGCCGCACTCTGACTCAGCTCAAGCTGCAACCTCTGGCTGTCGATTACCGTGATGACCAGCATCGCATTCAATTGGCATTCAGTGCAGAAGTGATCGATACCGTGATGGCACAGATTCAGGATGCGGGCCTGTCTGCGGAATTGCGTTTGCGTGAGGGCTTTAGCATGGTGGCGGCAGTGGGGGCCGGTGTGGTCAATAACCCCGTCCATTGCCACGGCTTTTACCAACAGCTGAAAGCACACCCTGTCGAGTTTATGAGTGAGTCGGCGTCTGGGCTTAGCTTAGTTGCGATTTTGCGTCAAATGCAGACCCAAGCCTTGGTGGCGGGGATGCACGATGCGCTGTTTCAGGCTCAGCGCCGCATCGGTTTGGTGTTAGTGGGAAAAGGTAACATTGGTACCCGCTGGCTCAGCCTCTTTGCCGAGCAAAAAACAGCGTTGGAGAAGCGCCATGGTAAAGGGGTCTCATTGATCTCTGTGGTGGATAGTCGCAACCAATGGCTGGATTTTGCCGGTATCGATCCTAGCCGTGTGTTAGACGGATTCGATGACAAAAGCGAGCCGTATTTTGATGACGAGTGGCTTACCCGCCTGCTCAATCATCCCTATGACGATGTGATTGTGCTGGATGTCACTGCCAGTGCATCACTCGCATACTTGTATCCGCGCCTTGCCGAACATGGCTTTCATTTGATTTCGGCGAATAAAGAAGCGGGGGCGGCACCGGCAGAGCAATATCATGCTATTCAGCAGGCCTTTGCCAAAACTGGACGGCATTGGCTCTACAACGCGACCGTCGGGGCGGGATTACCCATTAACTACGCGGTACAAGATTTACAGGAAAGTGGCGATCAGATCCTAGCTTTATCCGGCATTTTCTCCGGCACACTCTCGTGGCTATTTTTACAATTTAGCGGCGAGGTTCCGTTTAGTGTGCTGCTTGAGCAAGCTTGGCAGCAAGGGTTAACCGAGCCTGATCCGCGTGAAGATCTCTCCGGCGCGGATGTGGTGCGCAAGCTGGTGATATTAGCGCGTGAGGCCGGTATGGCGTTAGAGCCGGAACAAGTGAAAGTGGAGTCGTTAGTGCCAGAGGCGCTGCAAGCGCTTTCTTTGGACGGTTTTTTAGATAACGCCAGCCAAATGGATGAGGTGCTGCATGAACGCTTAATGAAAGCACAACGCGACCGCTCGGTGCTACGTTATGTGGCGCGTTTAGACGGCCAAGGTAAAGCGCAAGTCAGCTTAGAAACTCTGCCGATTGAGCACCCGCTGGCGCATCTACTGCCGTGTGACAATGTCTTTGCGATTGAGAGCCAATGGTATCGCGAAAATCCATTGGTCATTCGTGGCCCCGGCGCGGGGCGTGATGTCACCGCAGGCGCGATTCAATCCGATCTTAACCGTTTGATTGGACGTCTCCACTAGCTAGCGCATTTATATTCCACGTTGACTAGGCTGCTCAATGATGCGTTGAGCAGCCTTTTTTCTGCCACGCATCGACGGCTTTTCCACCATACTGATCCTGACGGCCTGATTCATAACGTTATGAGTTTTTTTCATTAATGTATCGTTGACATTCTCGCCGGATAACGCCAATCTTTAGACATATGGACGTCTAAACGTATAAATCAAAACACACATCATCGCACACACCATATTGGTTGCAGGGAGAGGGTATGAGCTACACGCACGCGGGCCACATTGATGCACTGAATCAGAACATTGCTGACCTAAATGGCGACATTAACGTCTCATTTGAGTTTTTTCCGCCGAGTACCCCAACCATGGAGGAGACACTTTGGAACTCCGTGCATCGCTTAAAAGCGCTCAAACCTAAATTTATGTCAGTGACCTACGGCGCCAATTCAGGCGAGCGCGATCGCACCCACGACATTGTGAAAAGTATTCATGAACAAACGGGTATCGCCGCGGCGCCACATTTGACCTGCATTGACGCCAGTGAAGACGAGCTGCGTCATATCGCCCGCGACTATTGGCAAAACGGCATTCGTGACATTGTGGCGTTGCGTGGTGACTTACCCTCGCCAGAGAAAAAGCCCGATATGTATGCGGTTGATTTGGTGCGCTTGCTCAAAGAAGAGCATGATTTTGATATTTCGGTCGCCGCTTATCCCGAAGTGCACCCAGAAGCGAAAAGCGCCCAAGCGGATTTAATTAACCTCAAGCGCAAAGTGGATGCGGGAGCCAGCCGGGCGATTACCCAGTTTTTCTTCGATGTCGAAAGCTATTTGCGCTTTCGTGATCGTTGTGTGGCGACGGGCATTGATGTCGAAATTGTGCCGGGGATTTTGCCGGTCTCCAACTTTAAGCAGGCGTCGCGCTTTGCCAAGGTGACCAATGTGCGCGTGCCGCAATGGATGCACAAACAATACCAAGGCCTAGAGGATGATCCTGTTACGCGTCAGATGGTTGGGGCCTCGATTGCGATCGACATGGTGCGTGTCCTCAGTCGGGAAGGGGTGAAGGATTTCCATTTCTACACCTTGAATCGTGCCGAGCTCACCTATGCTTTGTGCCATACCTTGGGCGTGCGTCCGCTTGCCGCTGTCTCATAAAAAAACGCCCACAATGGGGCGTTTTGAGGTTGCGTGTTGTGTGGTTTGCAATTTATGCCGAGCAAGGTTCGTGAGGCGCTAGCATAGTCAATTCGTCGCGTACCTCCTGTGCCCAAGCAAGCCAAGCGCGGCGTTGATGAATGGTACGACGCAAGGCTAAACGCAGCAGGCGCTGCTGATTGGTAAGCGGGCTGGCTTGACCAAATTCGCGTTGCTCAATCATGGCGTAATGGTTGAGGAGTTGCTGCGATTCGGCAATTAACTGATTAACATGATCCAGCATAGGGGACGGGTCGAGCACCTCACAGCTCAACAGACGTGCGAC
This sequence comes from Salinivibrio sp. YCSC6, assembly GCF_004916735.1. NCBI lineage: Bacteria > Pseudomonadati > Pseudomonadota > Gammaproteobacteria > Vibrionales > Vibrionaceae > Salinivibrio > Salinivibrio sp. YCSC6. The sequence continues at coordinate 2,682,366 of NZ_CP039516.1, read as the reverse complement.
ATACTCATCCCGTTCGGGGGCAAGTTTTGGCTCACTAAGTAGCCAAGTTTGCAACATGTCAGTGCCGACCGGCGTAATGGCATAGACCTTGCGATCGGGCTTACCCATCTGTGGCTCCAAGCGGCAGCTCACCGCCCCTTTTTCTGCGAGCTTGGTAAGCTCGCGATACACTTGCTGATGGCTGGCTTTCCATACATAGCTAATGCTAGTGGAAAACGCCTTGGTAATATCGTAACCCGTGGCCTCGCAGTTGCTTAGCACCGTCAGTATTACATGGGGTAGTGACATCTCTTCTATCCACAATTAGTCGTACAACAATAGGTCGGCCCGGAATGCGATAACCTTCTTTGGGTTATTTCGCCAAACTCAAGGCCTGCTCAAGGTCGGCAATGATGTCATCAATATGCTCAATGCCGACACAAAGACGGATCATTTCTGGTGTGACGCCGGCTGCGGCCTGCTCCTGCTCGTTTAACTGACGATGAGTGGTCGAAGCAGGATGACACGCGAGCGACTTGGCATCGCCAATGTTCACCAGACGTTTAAATAAATTCAGTGCATCGTAAAAGCGCACACCCTCATCAAAGCCACCTTTTAAGCCAAACGACAACAGTGACGCGGGCAATCCACCGCGGATCAGCGTTTGGGCGCGCGAATAATGCGGATGCGTTTCAAGGCCTGCATAGTTCACCCACGCCACGGCGGGGTGATTGGCTAAGTAATCGGCCACGGCTTTGGCGTTCTCGCAATGGCGCTCCATACGCAGGCTCAAGGTTTCTAACCCTTGCATCAACATAAAAGCGTTCATCGGCGAGAGTGCCGCGCCACTGTTACGTAGCGGCACCGTACGTGCGCGGGCAATAAATGCGGCTGGGCCAAACGTCTCACTATAAACCACGCCGTGATAGGCAGGCTCCGGTTGTGAGAATTGCGGGAATCGGGCTTGATGTGCTACCCAGTCAAAGGTGCCGCCATCGACAATCATACCGCCAAGGGTGGTGCCATGACCGCCAATGTACTTGGTGAGTGAGTGCACCACGATATCGGCCCCATGCTCAATCGGTTTACACAAAACCGGTGTGGCCACGGTATTATCGACCACCAACGGAACCCCATGCGCATGGGCAACCTTGGCTAAGCCTTCAATGTCGGCGATATTGCCGGCCGGGTTACCAATCGACTCGCAATAGACTGCTTTGGTGTTGTCATCAATCAGCGCCTCAATCGCACTGGCGTCGTCACTCGCGGCAAAACGCACATCGATGCCTTGCTCGGGGAGCATGTGGGCAAACAAGGTATAGGTGCCACCGTAAAGCTGTGGTGTGGCGACGATGTTATCACCGGCTTTGGCGAGGGTTTGAATCGCATAGGTGATGGCCGCCGCACCGGCACTGACACACAGTCCGGCAATACCGCCTTCTAATGCCGCCACCCGTTGCTCCAACACGTCGTTGGTCGGGTTCATTATCCGTGAGTAGATATTGCCCGGCACATCAAGATTAAACAGGTCAGCACCATGTTGCGCATTGTCAAACTCGTAAGCGACGGTTTGATAGATGGGCGTTGCCACCGATTTGGTGGTGGGGTCGGTCTGGTAGCCGTGATGAATCGAGAGGGTTTCGTCTTTCATGGCAATTCCTTTGCGTTGTTGGGTCGCGTCAGTGCGACCTTCAATAGTAATAATATTATCAATGCAACAGCAAGCATTAGCTGCGGCTTTGCATAAAAAAGTCTGTGGTCAGGATTCCCTCAGCGTCGTTCATGTGCCAAGACAAAAAAGCCGCACCCTAGGGTACGGCTCTACTATCAAGGATTAACCGGTATTGCGCAGCCCCGCGGCAATCCCCGCAATGGAAATCATCAAGGCATCGTCGAGTGACTGATCGCCTTGTTCCGATTGCCGTGTACGGTATAACAGCTCGGCTTGCAGCATATTGAGCGGCTCAACATAAATATTACGTAAGCGAATCGCTTCAGCGCCCCATGGGTTTTGCTCCATCAGGTTGTCGCTATTTTCCACTGCCAGCACAACCTGAATATCTTGGCGCAATTGCTCTCGCAAGGATTCACCTAACGGCCAAAGGCTCTCATCGACCAAGCGCTGATCATAGTACTTGGCAATGTCTAGGTTGGTTTTGGTAAACACCATTTCTAGCATGCCAAGGCGGGTGGAGAAAAATGGCCATTCGCGGCACATTTCTTCCAGCTGGGCTTTATGGCCTTTTGAAATGGCGTGATCGATAGCTTGTCCCGCCCCCAGCCAAGCTGGCAGCAATAATCGGTTTTGACTCCAGGCGAAAATCCAAGGAATCGCCCGTAAGCTTTCCACACCACCGTTGGGGTTACGTTTGGACGGGCGCGATCCCAGTGGTAGCTTGCCTAACTCAAGCTCCGGCGTGGTAGAGCGGAAGTAAGGCACAAATTGCTCATGGCCGCGTACCACATCACGGTAGGCTTGGCATGAGATGTCACTTAAGGTGTCCATCAGCTGACGCCATTCTTGCTTAGGCTCTGGTGGTGGCAGCAAGTTCGCTTCCAAAATGGCGCTGGTATAAAGGTTTAAGCTGTTGACGGCGACGTCAGGCAGACCCAACTTAAAGCGGATCATCTCGCCTTGTTCGGTCACCCGCAAACCGCCTTTTAAGCTGCGCGGAGGTTGTGAGAGCAATGCCGCATGCGCGGGGGCACCACCGCGACCTACGGTGCCGCCACGACCGTGGAAAAGTACCAAGTCAACGCCTTGGTCATCGCACAAATTGACCAGCGCTTCCATGGCGCGATATTGCGCCCACCCGGCGGCCATCACTCCAGCGTCTTTGGCCGAATCCGAGTAACCGATCATCACCATTTGGAAGTTCTGGGTAAAGCCTCGGTACCAATCAATGGCCAGCAGCTCACCAATCACTGCCTCGGCATTGTTTAAATCGTCCAAGGTTTCGAATAGCGGACACACATCCATGCGGAATGGACAACCGGCTTCTTGCAGCAATAGGTGGACAGCCAGCACGTCGGAGGCGGTACGTGCCATCGAAATGACGTAGGCACCCAAGGCTTCACGCGGCTGCTCGGCAATCACTCGACAAGTGTCGATCACCTCTTGGACGTCAGGTGACGGTGACCAATCACGTGGCAACAACGGACGCTTAGACGCCAGCTCGCGGGTTAAGAAGGCTTGCTTGTCTTGCTCGCTCCATTGGGCGTAATCGCCCATCCCCAAATAACGGGTCACTTCTGAGAGCACATCGGCATGGCGGGTACTTTCTTGGCGAATATCGAGTTTGATCAAGTGCACGCCAAAGCATTGCACGCAGCGGAGCAAGTCAAGCAATTTGCCGTCGGCAATAATGCCCATGCCACATTGATGGAGCGATTGGTAACACGCCAGTAAAGGCTGCCACAATTGCTGGGTGTCGGTCAGGATCCCTTGTGAGGAGGCGCGTTCGCCTTTCAGTTTGGCGTCCAAATAGCTCAAAGTGTGAGTTAGCTGACTGCGCAAGGTTTTGAGGATGGCGCGATACGGTTCGTGTGCCTCGCCGGCCATCTCACGCACAGTGTCATCACACTGGGTCATCGACAGTTCACTGATCAAATCTTGCACATCGCGCAAATACAAATCCGCTGCTTTCCAGCGTGATAACAGCATCACTTCACGGGTAACCTCACTGGTAACATAGGGGTTACCGTCACGGTCGCCGCCCATCCACGAGGAAATTTGTACCGGTTTGGCATCAATGGGCAAGTTGATGTCGAGGTGGCTTTCAAGCTGCTGATCAAACTGGCGTAAAAACGCCGGAACTGCTTGCCACAGTGAATTTTCAATCACCGCAAAGCCCCACTTGGCTTCGTCAAGCGGAGTTGGTCGCTCTTGGCGAATCACATCGGTGTGCCATGCTTGTGCAATCAACTGCTCAAGACGTTTCTCCGTTTTGGCACGCTCTGCCGCCCCCAAATGTTCACTGAGCTCTAACTTCGATAAGCACTTATTAATCTGCACCAAGTTATGAATGGTGGTACGGCGTGCGATTTCGGTTGGGTGAGCGGTCAGGACTAACTCAATTTTTAAATCGGCGATCGCTTGTTGCGCGTCATTGGCATTAATCTCACCTTGGCTGACACGGCGGAGTAAATCGTCGATAGCATCCGGGCTGCACTCCAGCGCGTCGCATTGACGCGAGACGGTGTGATATTGCTCGGCGATATTAGTCAGATTCAAAAATTGGCTAAAGGCGCGGGCGACCGGAAGCAGTTGGTCAGCCGGCAAGTTTTGCAGCACGGTTTTCAGCTTAGCATGATCATCCTGATTGCCAGCGGCAGCCGATTTTGAGAGCTGACGAATTTCCTCAACTTTTTCTAAGAGTGCTGGACCATGGGCATCTTGGATAGTGTTACCCAGCAGACGGCCAAGCATACTGACATTGCTTTTTAAGGCAGAGTACTTTTCGTTCATAGCGTATCCATTCTGTAACAAAGTTACATCCTACTGTGACTGTAAAGAACCAATCTAGCGAATATTGCGCGATCGGGTCAACTTAACCGCAAATTAGCGCGAAAACTGGCCGCCGGATTTGATGCTTATCATAGAGCTACCCCAAAAGCTGAAAAAAAGTTTCAGCTTTCAGGTTTGCCATCCTCCCGAGGGCTTCTCCGCGCCCGCCGTATCGCGACTTTCTCGTGAATGGCAGTAGTGTTATTTGCATGGTTAGATGGAATTATTGCTCCAATATGAATGAATAGACATTAAAAGTGATTTTTTACGCTTTTTGGGGTTGACGGCCAAACGGGAATACGATAAAAAATAAACATTCACTATTTATGAATAAAAATATTTTTGAGAGCTGACCATGATGCCACTCGCTGCCAAACACAACGCCCTTTCTGCTCGACGACGCTAGCCTGCCTTGCGTGGCTATCGGCTACGCCCTCGATATTCTGCTGCCCCGCAGCACGCCTTAAACACCTATAAAGAGAGACACCCATGACACTTAACACCATTATTGTCGGTGCCAGTGGCTACACAGGAGCCGAGCTTGTCGCCCTTGTCCATCGCCATCCGCAATTGCACTTGGCCGGTTTATATGTCTCGGCAGGCAGTGAAGACGCTAATCGTCCTGTGAGCGCGTTGCACGGTCAACTGCGTGGCGTGGTGGATATGCCACTGATGCCGTTGTCCTCGCCACAGGATGTCGCCAAGCAAGCCGATGTGGTGTTTTTAGCCACCGCGCACGCGGTCAGTCATGAATTGGCGCCGGTTTTTCTGGCTCAAGGTTGCGTGGTGTTTGATTTGTCGGGGGCGTATCGGGTCAATCAAGCTGATTTTTACCCGGCCAATTACGGCTTTTCGCATCAGTCACCGACATGGCTTGAGCAAGCCGTGTATGGCTTGGCGGAGTGGCAACAGGAAGCATTATCGGCAGCGCAGCTGGTCGCCGTGCCGGGATGTTATCCCACCGCCAGTCAGTTAGCGCTCAAACCCGTGCTGGATGCAGGCTTGTTGGATAAACAAATGTGGCCGGTGATCAATGCCACCAGCGGCGTGACGGGCGCGGGGCGCAAAGCGAGTCTGACCAACAGTTTTTGCGAAGTGAGCCTGCATGCCTACGGGGTGTTTTCTCATCGTCATCAGCCAGAGATTGCCGCACACCTAGATACGCCGGTGATTTTCACCCCGCACCTTGGCAGCTACAAACGCGGCATTCTTGCCACCATTACCGCCAAATTAGCGCCAGGTGTTAGTGAGGCGGAGGTGGGGCAGGCACTGACCCAGGCTTACCAAGAGGCGCCGCTGGTACGGGTGCTCCCAGCCGGTGAGGTGGCCAAGCTACAAGCGGTGCAGTACACCGGCTTTTGCGACATAGGCTATCAGGCCGCGCATGGGCATCTGATCCTCACCAGTGCGATTGATAACTTACTGAAAGGCGCGGCCAGCCAAGCCGTGCAGTGTTTAAACCTTAAGTTTGGCTTTGCCGAAACCACAGCGATTGTCTAGGAGAAACGGATGAAAACGCCATTAGTGATCAAGTTAGGCGGCGCGGCACTGAGCTGCAGCGAGACCCTCGCCAAGGTTTTCGGCGCGATGAACACTTATCGCAGTGAGGCTGAGCGTCCACTAGTGCTGGTGCACGGTGGCGGCTACTTGGTCGATGAGCTGCTGAAAAAGCTCGCCCTCACCAGTGTGAAAAAACAAGGCTTGCGGGTCACGCCGGTCGACCAGATTGACTATGTCACCGGTGCCTTAGCAGGGACGGCGAATAAGCTGCTACTCGCCGAAGCGCGTAAGGCGAAGATTAAAAGCTGTGGTTTGAGCTTGGCCGATGGCGGCTTGTGTCAGGTCAGCCAGCTGGACCCTGAGCTAGGTGCAGTAGGGGAAGCCAGCGCCGGTGATCCTAGCCTGTTGCAGGCGGTATTGGCCGCGGATTGTGTCCCCATTATTAGCTCGATTGGCATCAGTGACCAAGGTGAGCTGATGAACGTCAATGCCGACCAAGCGGCGGTAGCGGTGGCAACCACGCTCGGGGCGGAGCTGGTGTTGCTGTCGGATGTCAGCGGCGTGTTAGACGGCAAAGGGCACTTGCTGCCTTGCCTGACCGAGTTAGATGCGCAGCACTTGATGGAAAAAGGCGTGATCACCGATGGCATGGTGGTCAAGGTCAACGCGGCGTTTGCCGCCGCCCGCGAACTGGGTAAACCGGTGGAGATTGCCACCTGGCGTTACCCAGAAAAACTCACTCAATTATTCGATGGCCAGCAAATCGGCACTCGGTTTAGCGCCAGTTAATAAGACGTATAACGACGCGACGAAACCGTCGACCCGTCACATCAGGATTTAAGGAGAGCAAGATGAGCAAGGTAAATAAAGTTGTACTGGCCTATTCGGGTGGATTGGATACCTCGGCCATCATTCCATGGCTAAAAGAAAATTATGACTGTGAGGTGGTGGCCTTTGTTGCCGACGTCGGTCAAGGCGAACAAGAGCTCGAAGGTATTGAGCAAAAAGCGCTCGCCTCTGGGGCATCACAGTGTTTTATCGCCGATCTGAAACACGAAATGGTGGCGGAGTATATTTACCCTAGCCTGAAAACCGGTGCGGTGTATGAGGGCAAATACCTTCTAGGTACCTCGATGGCGCGTCCGATCATTGCCAAAGCGCAGGTCGAGTGCGCCCTAGAGGTTGGAGCGGATGCACTTTGCCACGGCTGTACCGGCAAGGGGAACGATCAGGTTCGTTTTGAGAGCACCTTCTCTGCGCTGGCGCCGCAACTGAAAGTGATTGCGCCGTGGCGGGAGTGGGATCTCACCAGTCGTGAAGCCTTGCTCGATTACTTGGCCGCCCGTGATATTCCCTGCACGGCGAGCCTTGAGAAAATTTATTCACGTGATGCCAACGCTTGGCACGTCTCAACCGAAGGCGGTGTACTGGAAGACACTTGGACGGCGGCTAACCAAGATTGCTGGGTATGGACAGTGGCGCCGGAAGAGGCACCCAATACGCCCGAGTTTGTTACCTTAGGGGTGCAAAGCGGGGAAGTGGTCTCAGTCGATGGTGAGTCCATGTCGCCTTATGACGTGCTGACGCTGCTGAACGACAAAGGTGCCGCCCACGGGGTAGGACGGATTGATATTGTTGAGAACCGTTTGGTGGGAATGAAGTCCCGCGGCTGCTATGAAACCCCGGGGGGCACCATCATTATGGAAGCACTGCGTGGTGTTGAGCAATTGGTGCTGGATAAAGAGAGTTATCAGTTCCGTGAGGAGCTCGGTTTAAAAGCGTCTCACCTGATTTATGATGGTCGTTGGTTTACCCCGCTTTGCCAGTCTATTCTTGCCGCGGCCAATTCTCTTGCCGCGCCGGTAACGGGTGAGGTGGTGATCAAACTCTATAAAGGCCAAGCGACAGTGGTCCAAAAGCGTTCAACCAATAGTTTGTACTCGGAAGACTTTGCCACCTTTGGTGATGACGATGTCTACGATCACAGCCATGCCGAAGGCTTTATTCGTTTGTATTCGCTGTCGAGCCGGATTCGGGCGCTGAACAAACAAAAACAATCCTAATTAGAAAAGCATCGTGAGCAGTAAGGAGAGACAGCATGGCATTATGGGGCGGACGCTTTAGTCAAGCAGCAGACAAACGGTTTCAAGCGTTTAATGATTCACTGCGCTTTGACTATCGCCTAGCAGAGCAAGACATTGTGGGCTCCATTGCTTGGTCGAAAGCCTTGCGTTCAGTGGGCGTGCTGAGTGATGACGAGCAACAGCAATTGGAGCTCGCGCTCAATGAACTCAAGTTGTCGGTGATGGAAAACCCCAAGCAAATCCTAAGCTCTGAGGCCGAGGATATTCACAGCTGGGTTGAGCAGCAACTGATCGATAAAGTCGGGGATTTGGGCAAAAAGCTTCACACCGGACGCTCACGCAACGATCAGGTTGCCACGGATCTCAAACTCTGGTGTCGCCAGCAAGGCCAGCAAATCTTGCTGTCTCTCGACAAGCTTCAGCAGCAGCTGGTGGATGTGGCCAGTCAGCACCATGATACCGTGCTGCCCGGCTACACCCACTTGCAGCGTGCTCAGCCAGTGACCTTTGCCCATTGGTGTTTGGCCTATCTGGAGATGTTTGAGCGCGACACCACCCGCTTACAAGACGCGCTTACTCGTCTGGATACCTGCCCGTTAGGCTCCGGTGCGCTGGCGGGTACCGCGTACCCGATTGACCGCGATGCCTTGGCACAACAACTGGGCTTCGAGCGGGCCACCCGTAATAGCCTTGACTCAGTCTCGGACCGTGATCATGTGATGGAAATGCTGTCTGCGGCGTCAATTTCGATGCTGCATTTATCACGGATGGCTGAAGATATGATCTTCTATAACTCGGGCGAGTCTGGGTTTATCGAGCTGGCCGATACGGTGACATCAGGCTCCTCGCTGATGCCACAAAAGAAAAACCCCGATGCGCTAGAGCTTATTCGCGGCAAAACCGGCCGCGTGTATGGCACCTTGTCGGCGATGATGATGACGGTCAAAGCCTTGCCACTGGCTTATAACAAGGATATGCAAGAAGACAAGGAAGGGCTCTTCGATGCGATGGACACGTGGCATGACTGCTTAGATATGGCCGCGTTGTGTTTTGAAGGGATCACCATCCACAAAGACAAAACCTTGCAGGCGGCGCAGCAAGGGCATGCCAATGCCACCGAGCTCGCGGATTACTTGGTGAGTAAAGGGATCCCGTTCCGTGAAGCGCACCATATTGTGGGCGTGGCGGTGGTGTCTGCCATTGAACAAGGTTGTGCATTGGAAGCACTGCCGCTTGCCACCTTGCAGCAATTCTCACCGGTCATTGAAGACGATGTGTATGCCATGCTCACGATTGAATCCTGCTTGGCTCAACGTCGTGCACTCGGTGGGGTCGCGCCCGAGCAGGTTAGCTTTGCTATTCAAGAAGCACAAAAGCGTTTAGATAAGCGCTTTACCCCTAAAGTCACGGTGCGCTCGGCAAGGCTCACCGACCTCGATACCATCGAAGGCATGGTGGTGTATTGGGCGAAGTTGGGGGAGAACTTACCTCGAGACCGCCATGAATTGGTGCGCAATATTGGCCTGTTTGCGGTCTCTGAGCATCAAGGGGATTTGACCGGCTGCGGCTCGCTGTATATTTACGACTCAGGGCTGGCAGAAATTCGCTCCTTAGGGGTCGAAGCAGGCTGGCAGCGCCAAGGTCACGGTACCGCATTGATGATGCACTTGATTGAAAAAGCCAAGCAAATGGCGATCGAGCAAGTCTTTGTCCTCACCCGGGTGCCCGAGTTTTTCACCCAATTAGACTTTACCCCAGTGTCGAAATCGCAACTGCCTGAGAAAGTGATGAAAGATTGTGAAATCTGTCCGCGCTTTCACGCCTGTGACGAAGTGGCTCTGACCTATAACATTGCTGGGCCGGCGACAATCTCAACCTTCTCTGCATTGGAGTAGGGTGACACTGTCTATCGCGTGACGGCGTCCGTGTCGTTATTGCGTCTCCCTAAGGCTGCGAGTGGATTAAACCGCAGCCTTTTCACCTGCCTCTGTCATAAAAACTTCATCAAATTGAGTGGCTTACAAACTGTTACATTGTACGGTTTGTCACAGAAGCGTCACGCGCAATGACCATCATGCCCGCGTTTTCTCGTTGATGATGGAGATTTTGTGGTGAAAACAACCGTGACGGCCGCAGTGGCCTCAGCCTTATTAGCAGCAACTGCACAGGCGGCAGTGCCTCAACAAAACGATGTATGGTACCAAGACGCACAAGCCGCCTTGGCGGCCGCTAAAGCGAACCCACCAATTACGGGCAAAGCCAAAAACGTGATCCTCTTTGTCGGTGATGGCATGAGTGTGGGGACAATCACAGCGGCGCGGATTTATCAGGGCCAGCAGCAAGGACAAACCGGTGAGGAAAACCGCCTTGGCATGGAAAGCCTGCCGCATGTTGCATTAGCAAAAACCTATAACACTGACATGCAAACGCCTGACTCGGCTGGGACCGCCACCGCGATGGTCACTGGGGTGAAAACCAAAGCCGGGGTTATTAGTGTTGACGATAATGTCCAGCGTGGTTTTTGCAGTACCGCCAAGGGTAACGAAGCGAAAACCTTATTTGAAATGGCGGGCGAGAAGGGCAAGGCGCTGGGCTTGATCTCAACCGCTCGTTTGACCCATGCCACCCCAGCTACCACCTACGCCCACAGTGCGGATCGCAATTGGGAAAACGATAGCAAGTTACCCAACATTGCCAAAAACCAAGGCTGTACCGATATCGCCAGTCAGTTTGTCGACTTTGATGCTGGTGAGGGATTTCAGGTGGCTTTCGGTGGCGGACGGCGTGAATTTATTCCTGCCGATAGCGTCGATCCTGAGGGCAAAAAGGGTAAGCGTAAAGATGGACGCAACCTGATTGAGGCATGGCAAACCCGTCACCCTGATGGTCAATACATTTTCGATAAATCCGGTTTTGATGCCATCGATCCGGCGACCACCTCACGCGTGTTTGGTTTGTTTGAAAGCAGCCACATGAAATACGAAGCGGATCGCCGTGAAAGCCAAGATGAGCCATCATTGGCGGACATGACCAGCAAGGCGATCGATATGCTTAGCCGCAACAAAGACGGCTATGTGATGATGGTGGAAGCTGGACGTATCGACCATGCTCACCATGCGGGCAACGCTGCGCGAGCGTTAGAAGATACGTTGGCTTACGACGATGCCATTAAAGTGGCCTTAGCGAAAACCAACCCAGAAGATACCCTGATTATTGTCACCGCCGACCATGCCCACACTATGGTGATGAACGGCTATGCGGAGCGGGGCAATCCTATTCTCGGTTTGTCACGTCAAAAAGGGCGCTTGAATCAGGATGATTTTGGTAAAACCTATACCACCATCACCTATGGCAACGGCCCGGGGGCGGTCAAAGGTGAGCGTGAAAACTTGCAAGAAGGGCAGGTGCGTGAGCTGGATTACAAACAGCAATCCTTGATTAAGCTCGGCTCGGAAACCCACTCCGGTGAAGATGTGGCCATCATGGCTCGTGGGCCGATGGCGTGGTTATTCCAAGGTGCCGTGGAGCAAAACTATATTTTCCATGTGATTAACGAAGCCACGGACCTGGCCGATTAATCGTCGTGATGGCTGGATGACCCGCGCTCTGGCGCGGGTTTTTTATTGCGCCGAAACGGGTAAATCACCACATGCAGGGTGAGTAGCACACTGGCACTACCGGCGGCGAATAACAAGGCAATCGACTCCACTTGCCGTGGCGTGTCGGAATAGCCCCACCACCAGAGTGGCCAAAGTAGCACGCACATGGCGGCCAGTTGTTTCATACAACGGGTACAGCGTCCCAGTTTTTGTTGCCAAATCGCGGACTGACAGTATTTGCAAGCCATGCGTTTCTCTTGGTCGGTAGTAGCGATAGCTTATTGTGGCGCAGTGGGCCGCCGGATACAAAAAAGCCCTCCAATCAGGAGGGCAAAAAGGTAAGCAAGTGCTTGGGGAAGCAACAGGCAGCGCCTGTAAAGCGCCGAAAATCGGCGAAAAGGGCAGTGGATTAGCAGCCTGGGCCACAGTCCATACAGTGTTTGATCATTTCAGGGCCGAGTTTGAGCTTGGCGTTCACATCCCGCAACGCGGTACGTACCCCTTCTTCAATCACTGGGTGATAGAAGGGCATATCCAACATTTGCGAAATGGTCATTTGATTTTGATGTGCCCATGCTAACAAGTGGGCCAAGTGCTCAGCGTTCGGACCAATCATTTCAGCGCCAAGAAAGCGGCCAGTGCCTTGTTCGGCATACACGTGTAACAAACCTTTGTTGCGCAGCATCACCCGTGAGCGGCCTTGGTTTTCAAACGACACCACGCCGGTTTCAAAGCAGCCGCAGGGACCGAGACGGTCGGTAATTGCTTTGTAGCTTTCGCCCACCATCGCAATTTGCGGGTCGGAGAAGACCGCAGAGAGTTTGCTGCGGCGCAATCCGGCACGGATATCTTTACTGCGGCCTGCGTTGTCACCGGCAATGCGCGCTTGGTCAGCCGCTTCGTGCAGCAACGGAATTTGGTTACTGGCATCACCGGCAATAAAAATGTGCGGTGCCGTGGTTTGCAGGGTGTAACTATCGGCAACCGGCACCCCGCGGGCATCCACTTTGATGCTGGTCGCGTCAAGGTTTAGCTTGTCGACATTGGGGCGACGACCGGTGGCGGCAACCACATAGTCGACCCAGCGCAGTTGGCTCTCGCCCTCTTTATCGCGATAACGGATTTGCACCTTATCGCCTTCACGCACCATCTCTTCCACCTTGGCATCGGCGTCGAGATAAAACTCCTCACTGAAGGTGCGATTGGCATACGCCATGATGTCCGGATCGGTCAGCGGGCCCACTTGGCCGCCGACGCCAAACATGGTCATCTCGACCCCGAGGCGATGCAGCGCTTGTCCCAGCTCTAGGCCAATTACACCCGGGCCAAATACCGCAACCGAGTCAGGTAGATCGCCCCATTCGAAAATATCATCATTGACCACTAAACGATCGCCAAGGTGATCCCAAGCGGACGGCCAGCTTGGACGAGAGCCTGTGGCGATCACGATGCGATCAGCATGGATGGTGGTGTGATCGTCGACCATTAAGGTGTGATCATCTACAAAGCGCGCATAGCCGTCGATTTTGTCTTGAGCGGGAATGTCATCGACACTTTCCAGTACAAAGCCGACAAAACGGTCACGCTCGCGTTTCACCCGATCCATCACCTCACGGCCATTAATTTCCGTGGTGCCGCCGGGATACACACCGAAGCCGGGCGCTTTGTCGATATGATGTGCTGCTTCAGCCGCCGCAATTAACAGTTTGGAAGGCATGCAGCCAACCCGCGCGCACGTGGTGCCATAGGGGCCGCCTTCAATCATCACCACGTTATCCGTATGCGCTTTGGCTGCGCGATAAGCACCTAGCCCGGCGGTTCCGCCACCGATCACAGCCACATCAACCGTTAATGTTTTCATTGCTTTCTCCTGGGAAAATAACGGGCGGCAAGGAGGCCGCCCAAACAGCGGATTACTGATTCAGATAGGTGTCGAGCTCTTCACTGCCACCGATATGACGGCCACCGATAAATACTTGTGGCACGGTGGTGCGACCGCTCACTGCACGCAAAGAAACCGTGGTGGCGTCTTTGCCAAGAATAATTTCCTCAAACTGAAGGCCTGCGTCGATCAGGGCTTGTTTGGCCTTGGCACAGAATGGACAGCCCGGCTTACTAAACACGGTGATCGAATCTTGCAGTTTGTGCTCAGGAGCGATGTAGCCCAGCATGGTGTCGGCATCAGATACTTTGAACGGGTCGCCCGGCTCGTTGGGTTCGATAAACATTTTCTCGACCACGCCGTTTTTCACCAGCATGCTGTAACGCCATGAGCGTTTGCCAAAGCCAAGATCGTTTTTGTCGACCAGCATGCCCATACCATCAGTGAACTCGCCGTTGCCGTCAGGCAAGACATGAATGTTGTCAGCGTCTTGGTCGGCTTTCCAGGCGTTCATCACAAAGGTGTCGTTGACGGACACACAGACAATGTCATCAACGCCGTATTGTTGGAACACCGGATATAGCTCGTTATAGCGCGGCAGGTGCGAGGATGAACAGGTCGGTGTAAACGCACCCGGCAGGCTGAATACAATCACGGTTTTATTGGCAAAAATGTCATCGGTGGTAACGTCTTTCCATTGGTCGCCTTCGCGAGTACGGAAGGTAACTTGTGGTACTGGTTGGCCTTCTTTTGATGCAAACATGGTTTCCCCTTTTGATTTGGTCGTTAACTGTCAACGGCATGTGTCTGACTCGCCGTGTCTTGATGGATGTAGTATCGCGAAAGAAGATTGATAGCTCTAATCGCTTGATGCTATGGTTTTGATAGTTTTCTCCTATAGAAGAGACAGCAATGAATATTCGTGATTTGGAATACTTGGTGGCGCTGGCCGAACACCGCCACTTTCGCAAAGCGGCCGAAGCGTGTTTTGTTAGCCAACCCACCTTGAGCGGACAGATTCGTAAGCTGGAAGATGAGCTGGGCGTGAGTTTGTTAGAACGCACCAGTCGTCGTGTGTTGTTCACGGATGCGGGTATGAGGTTAGTACAGCAGGCACGTAACGTGTTGCGAGAAGTCACAATTTTGACCGAATTGGCCAGTGAACAAGGGGAAAGTATGACGGGGCCCCTACATATTGGCCTGATCCCGACCGTCGGCCCTTATCTGTTGCCGAAGATCATTCCCATGTTGCGCGACCGTTTTCCAGAATTAGAGCTGTTTATTCACGAGGGTCAGACCCAGCAGTTGGTACAGCAATTGGAAGAAGGCAAACTCGATTGCATCATTTTGGCTTCTGTGGAAGAAACCCAGCATTTGAAAGAACTGCCATTGTATGAAGAGCCAATGCTATTGGCGGTCAGTGAGGCGCATAAGCTTGCGGGATGTGCTGAGGTGGCGTTAGATGTCCTGCAAGGAGAGACCTTGTTAATGCTGGGCGATGGTCATTGCTTACGTGACCAAGCGATGGGATTTTGTTTTAAAGTGGGCGCGCGCGAGGATCAGCGTTTTCGTGCCACCAGTTTAGAAACACTCCGCAATATGGTCGCGGCGGGCAGTGGTATCACCTTACTCCCTCGCTTATCCGTCCCTGCACAGCGACGCGATGGCGTAGCCTATATTCCCACCACGTCGCCAACCCCGACACGGCAGATCACCTTAGATTATCGCCCCGGTTCACCATTGCGAGGGCGCTATGAACAATTGGCTGAAGTGATCCGTGAGCATATGGTCGCGGTCATGGACACGCCGTTAAGTGCTGAGCCTACCGCATTAAACGCAGGATAAAAAGAACCCCCCAATACTGGATATCCAACATTGGGGGTCAGTTCAATTGTCACGGATACGGTCGATTAAAATAGCGATTCGGTCTCCGTTTCATAAATGGTGCCGCTAGGCTGGGATGAGACGTATTCGGTTGGCTCTGTCCCTTTAATAAAGTACTCGAACATCGAGGTGTGGTCGGTTTTGCGGGTGAGCAAACCGGTTTCACGATCAATGCGTACCTTCACGATACCCGGTGGCACCACTTTGCTTTGTTCTGGCACATCCGCGAGGGCTTTTTGCATAAAGTCTATCCATGCGGGCCCAGCGGTTTTGGCGCCAGACTCGGCCCCACGAATTGGTTGCTGTTCGTCATTCAGGTTGCTGTTGCGGGTTGTGCGCCCTAATTCACGTGAGTGGTCATCAAAGCCCACCCATACCGTGGTGACGATACCCGGGCCATAACCTGTGTACCAAGTGTCTTTAGAGTCGTTGGTGGTCCCGGTTTTACCGCCGATATCCCGTCGTTTCAGCGCTTGTGCGCGCCAGCCGGTGCCATTCCAACCGGTGCCATAGCGCCAGTCGCCGCCGCCCCAAATATTGCTCTGCATCATTTCGCGCACCAAGAACGCATTTTGCTCGTCAATAACTTGTTTGGCGGGCTGTGGCGATTCTTCGCTGTTATCGGTCAGCAAATTCTGCTCGTTGAAGGGGTCTGCTTTCTCCATCGGCTTTTCGCAGTCATCGCAAATCACCGATGGGTTAGCACGGTAAATTTCCTCACCGAAGGGCGTTTCTACCCGATCGATGATGAAAGGCTCCATAAAGTAACCACCATTGGCAAACACGCTAAACCCTTGTGCCATTTCAACCGGCGTTAAGCTGCCTGCGCCGAGTGCAATGGCTTCGGCGCGAGGGAGATCATCACGTTTAAAGCCAAAGCGAGTCAGATAATCTAAGGTATCGTCCAAGCCAACACGACGGAGGACACGCACAGCCATCACGTTTTTCGATTGTGCCAATCCAATGCGAGCACGCAGTGGCCCTTCATAACGTGGCGGCGAGTTTTTCGGACGCCATGCCACGCCTTGACTGCGATCCCAGCGGTTGATGGGCGCGTCATTAATCAAGGTGGCAAGGGTCATGCCTTCATGGATGGCCGCTGAATAGATAAAGGGTTTGATGCTTGAACCCACTTGGCGCACCGATTGGGTAGCACGATTAAATTTGCTATGCACAAAGTTAAAGCCACCCACTAAGGCTTTGATCGCCCCTGTGGTGGGGGACATGGATACTAAGGCGGTATTGGCGTTGGGCACTTGCGCCAAGTGCCATTGATCGTCAACGCGACGAATCCACACCTGTTCACCGCTTTGTAAAATATCACTGGCGTGTTTGGGCGCGGGGCCTTGACGATTATCGGTAATGTAAGGGCGCGCCCAGTCCATCCCCGCCCAATCGAGTGTGATTTCTTGGCCATTAGGACCAATCACTAAGGCGGATTGGTCACTCACTTCGGTCACGATGGCAGGTTCAAGAGGGCCATAGCTAGGCTGCTTGGCAAGATAATCGACAATACGCTGGTGTTGCCAACGGTCGCTTGCGGCTTGCCATAAGGTCGCGACTGGACCGCGGAAGCCGTGGCGACGATCGTAAGCAAGGATGTTCTCCATCGCTGCATCATTGGCCGCGCGTTGCATATCGGAGTCCACACTGGTGTATATGCGAATGCCCGATGTGTAAGCATCGTCGCCAAAGTGTTCTACCGCCCATGCACGCGCCATTTCTGCGACATAAGGCGCATCGAGCTCAATTTCAGCACCGTGATAACGCGCGACAATCGGCTCATTTTTCGCTTGGCTATACTCGGCCTGCGAAATGTAGCCTTCTTTGAGCATGCGAGCCAGCACCACGTTACGGCGCTCAGTAGCACGAGACAGGGAGTACAATGGATTCATGGTGGATGGCGCTTTAGGGAGGCCGACAATCACCGCCATTTCACTTAAGGTCAGCTCGTCTAGTGTCTTACCAAAGTACACTTGTGCGGCGGCACCAACGCCATAGGCGCGGTAGCCGAGAAAAACCTTGTTAAAGTACAGCTCAAGGATTTCGTCTTTATTCAACAATTGCTCGATATGCACGGCGATAAAAATCTCTTTTATCTTGCGCATGATCCGCTTTTCGTTGGAAAGGAAGAAATTTCGCGCTAACTGTTGGGTGATAGTACTGGCCCCTTGCTTCGCACTGCCTGACATGGCTACTACCACGGCGGCGCGAACGATACCAATCGGGTCGATCCCCGGGTGTTGATAGAAGCGACTGTCTTCAGTGGCGATCAGCGCATCAATCATTTGCGGAGGGATGTCTTCCAGTTTAACGGGAATGCGTCGCTTCTCACCAAATTGGGAGATCAGCTTGCCGTCAGCACTGTAAACCTGCATTGGGGTTTGTAGCTCGACATCTTTCAGTGTCGCCACATCGGGGAGGTCGGGTTTTACGTACAGGTAAAAACCGAAAATTGTAGTGACTCCCAGCACTGTGCAAACCAGTGCAAAGATAAGCAGACGCTTTATGAACTTCACCTGAGATTTCCCGTTCTGTTGCAATTGAGCCGTTCAATAACCATACGTCAGTAGTATAAAGGCACCAGCAATAAAAATAACCCGCCGTGAAGGGCAGTTTTCTAAATGCTGACCTCACGCTGACGTTGGGAGCCTAACACGAAATGGTTCGAAATTCGGCAGTTTTAGGTATCGATATTGGCCGAGATACCATTCACGCCATTGCGGTTCGTGCACATCGACAAGGCATTCAGGTCGCAGGGCATCATGAGGTGCACTATCGCGCGACTGACGATCTTTTGACCCCGATGACCGAGATAAAAAAACGATTACTCGCGTGTTTACCTTGGTATCAGCGCTTGCGCGTTCCTGTGGTGGTAGGCGTGGATGAAGATGCGGTGATCACCAAGCAAATTACGGCACCGCTTATTGACGATGAGATTGAGCAAGAAGCCTTGATTGGCCAAAAGCTGAGTGCTGCCCTCAACATGGATACCGCTACCTTGTATTACGACTTTGAGGTCATGAGCGGTATTTCCGTTCAGCCGGGACAAGCCTGTTATCAAGTCGTGGCGTGTCGGCGTCATGCTCTCACTCCAGCCCTAGACGCGCTCAAGCGGGTCGGTTTATCGCCCTCGGTGGCGGACATTAACAGCCAAGCGTTAGTCGGGGTCTATCAAGCGATTCGGCCTGTTGCGCAGGCTAATCACTGGCCGCTGTGGCTGCATTATCACGGTGGCTTGATCACCGCGATTCGTCTTTATCCGGATGGTCAGGTTTACCAGCATCGCAGCCGTTTGGGGGAAGGAGAGCGCTACGAACACCGCGAAGAGCACGCGAACACCTTAGTACAGCAGCATGTTGATCAGGCTTGCCATCGTGCGCGTGAGCACAATCGGCTCTTGCCCCTGAGCACCGTTTGGATAAGCGGCGTCTGGCCTACCACACTCACGTCTGAGCATCTGGCCATCACACGCTTAAATCCAGTGGCGATGTTGGACCAAACTGCCCCCACCATCAGTGACGAGGCCAGTATTGCGTTGGGATTAGCGCTGCGTGGAGGGTATTCATGCTTATAAATCTACTCCCTTGGCGGGAAAAAGCGCGCCGTGCTCAGCGTTACACCTTGATGGTTCACACTGGTTTGGTGGTGCTGGGCGTGGTACTGGTGGTTAGTGCCGTGAACGCGGTCCAGCAGCACTGGCTGACTGAGCAACAGGCACGTAATCAACGCTTAACCGCCGGGATGAACGATTTTCGTGCCACCTTACAGGCTTTCAAGCGCGAAGATAAAAAGCGTGCTGCGCTGCAATCGCGCTTACAACTGGTCAACGCATTACAACAACAGCGCAATAATGTCACCGCATTACTGAATTTCATTCCAACCGTGATGCCTGAAGGGGCGTATTTGAGTCGTTTGGCGCAGCAACACGGACGTGTCACGGTCGAAGGCTGGGTGACATCTAATGCGGAGATGGCAAGCTTGTTGGCAGCGTTAGAGCAAAGTGCATTAGCCACCGAGGTTGATATTGACACTGTGATCACCGAATCCGGATCGCAACGCGCCAACAAACGCTTCACGTTAAGCTTTCGCTTGACCGACTACGTCACACCGCAGCTACCGAAGCCCAAAGGAGTGCAGTCATGATCGCACCCTCTGAGTGGGATTGGCAAAAACTCCCCAGTGCGCCACTCGCCACCCGCGCTATCGTTTGGGCGGTGGGCGCGTTCGCGCTACTCGTTCTCGCAGCTTTGCTGATTTGGCTACCCAACCAAGAGGCGTTGAAGGCAGCGACACAGCGCGAAGTACAACTTAAAGCCGAGTATCGATTGTTGGCCAACCGCGTGGCGGCTCTGCCCGATGTGGAGGCACAAATGCGCGCGTTAAATCAGCAATATGCCACTTTGATTGCCCAATTGCCGGAAGAAGAAGAGCTTTCGGGATTACTCGCTGGGGTTAATGAAGTTGGGATCCGCCATCAGTTGCGCTTCAAAACATTGAAATGGCAACCAAGAAAGCATGGCAGCTGGCTCGATGCTATTCCGATGACGGTTGTTCTGAGCGGTGATTATGCCTCTATCGGTGCATTCAGCGCGGATATTGCTGCCATGACGCGCTTGGTGTCGCTGCAAGATTTTGTTTTAACCCGTACTGAAACCGATGACATTCATGCGCCCTTGCTGCTGTCTGTGTCTGCGACCACATATCGTTATACCGGTGAACGTATTGCCACCGACAAGGAGGCCTTACAGTGAAGCGTCTTTTGGTGTTGTTATTTGGGTTGAGTTTGGTCGGCTGTGATAGATACCACAGTGATATCGAACGCTTTATGCAACAAACCCAAGCCAGTGCGCAAGTCACCGCGACCCGCATTCCCCCTCCGCCAAGTTACCAATCGATAGCCTTTGTCGCTGATCAGCGGGATCCCTTTGTGCTGCCAGCCATCAATACAGGTGGACAGGCTTCAACGGGTGACTGTTGGCAGCCCAATTTACAACGGCCTTTAGAGCCACTTGAGCAATTTCCACTGGCAAGCCTTGCCATGAAAGGCAGCTTAACCAAAGGCGCACAGCAACAAGCCTTAATTGCACGTCCTGATGGCACCATCACTCAAGTCAGTGAAGGTGCGCATTTAGGCGAGAACCGTGGCCGTGTAGTGGACGTGAATGCACACCAGATCGCCATTGAAGAAGCCCTGCCGGATGGCTTGGGATGTTGGCAGCTTCGCACTGTTACCTTGTCGATGGAATCAACTTTGCCGTAGTTAGGATACCAATATGATGATACGCCCTTACCTTTCCCGCACGTTCTCGCAAAGCGTTCGCCCAGTCTGGCTCATACTGCTGGTACTGATGTTCAGCCTGGGTTCAGTGCAGGTTGCCGCAAAGAGTATGCTGACTGATATCGCAGTGAAGCGTCTAGATAATGGTGATGCTCAGGTCTCGCTGACGTTTTCTGATGCCGCGGTAACGGCTGACTTTCGTCAACCCATCCCTCAGCAAGTCACGCTACGCTTGCCGAATGTACAGCTAAAACAGGCATTACTTGCGGTTCTCGATACTCGCAGCCGTCAGACGCCAGTGACTGAGATTGAGACCTTTCAGGCCCCTGAGAGTGCTCGCATTGTACTGCGTGCTGAGCAGGCCGTGGAGTTTGATTATCAGCAGCAAGGAAAGGTGTTGACCATCCGCGTCTCTGCGGCAAAAAAAGCGCCTTCTGCGACGGCCTTAGCGCAAAAAGGGGCGGCGATCTCGATTAACTTCCAAGACATTCCGGTCCGTACCGTGTTGCAGCTGATTGCTGAACAGAATGATTTTAACCTTGTGACCTCGGACTCGGTACAAGGCAATATCACCATGCGCATTGATGGTGTGCCTTGGCAAGATGTATTGGATGTGATTTTGCGTGTGAAGGGACTGGATAAGCGCCAACGGGGACAAGTGATGCTCGTTGCTCCGAGCGCTGAGCTGATGGCACAAGAAAAGCAAGCACTCGAAATGCGTCAGCAGGCCGATGCCTTACTGCCTCTGACCTCAGAAGTACTCACGGTGAACTATGCCAAAGCCAGTGATATCGCCGCCCTGCTCAAAGGTCAAGGCGAAGGGGTCAGTTTACTGTCTCCTCGCGGGGCGGTGTCGCTGGATGAGCGCACCAATGCGTTGATCATTAAAGATAATCAAAAGAACTTAGCCCGTATTCGCACCTTGGTCCGCCACTTGGATGTGCCGGTGAAGCAAGTTGAAATTGAAGCGCGGATTGTCACGGTTGAAGAAGGGTCTGTCGATGAGCTGGGAGTGCGCTGGGGTATTTTAAATCGCAACGGTTCAACCAGTATCGGCTCTTCGATAGAAAGCAACCTGATGTGGGACCGTAACATGTACAATTCCGATGACGAGGCATTGACCGGATCGGGCAATGATTCTCTGCCGGTGGACAATTTTTTGAATGTGAACTTGGCCGCCTCCAACCCTGCCGCGTCAAGTCTGGCACTGCAAGTGGCTAAATTGGGCAGTGATTTATTGCTGGATCTCGAGTTATCGGCGCTGGAAAGTGAAAACAAAGCAGAAATTGTATCGAGCCCGCGCTTAATCACCACCAATAAAAAAGCGGCATATATCGAGCAGGGGACCGAATTACCTTATCTTGAAGCCTCTTCCAGCGGTGCTGTGGCGGTGTCGTTTAAAAAAGCAGTACTTAGCCTTACCGTGACGCCCCAAATTACCCCAGAGAATGAGTTAGTGCTGGATTTGAAAGTCACCCAAGATATGCCAGAGAAGTCGGTGGTGGCAGGTAAAGGGGAGGCCATGTCGATCAGTACCAAGCGCATTAATACGCAGGTATTGGCGAGGAATGGTGAAACGGTGGTGCTGGGAGGGATCTTCCAACACACCATGATTAACAAAGAAACCAAGGTGCCATTACTCGGGGATATTCCGCTGTTTGGAAATCTATTCAAACACCGTCTGAAAGATCATGCAAAACGCGAGCTTCTGATCTTTGTGACCCCTAAAATCGTCACAGGGTAGGTTAGGTGTTGCCAAAGGGGCCACTGTCCTGAGATAATTTTTAGTCTGATCACGAATTATCTGTGAGGAATTGGCGCCTCGGGCTTTTCTACATCAAGCCTGCGGGCGGTGTTGTTTTATTTAACCGCGCGTAAAATTGCTTAAAATGGCTGAAAAACGAAATATCTTTTTGGTAGGCCCTATGGGGGCTGGTAAAAGCACAATTGGTCGTCATCTCGCTCAACAACTTCACATGGAATTTTATGATTCTGACTCAGTGATTGAAGATCGAACTGGGGCAGACATTGCATGGGTGTTCGACGTTGAGGGAGAAGAAGGTTTTCGTCAACGTGAAGAGAACGTGATTAACGACCTGACTGAGAAGCAAGGTATCGTGCTAGCGACCGGCGGCGGCTCTATCATGAGTAAAGAAAGCCGTAACCGTCTCTCTGCTCGTGGTGTAGTGGTGTACTTAGAAACCACTATCGAGAAGCAGCTGGCGCGTACACAACGCGATAAAAAACGTCCTTTGCTTCAAACCGATCAACCCCGTGAAGTGTTGGAATCACTCGCGCAAGAGCGCAACCCACTTTATGAAGAAATTGCTGATTATGTGGTGCGTACTGATGATCAAAGCGCCAAAGTGGTCGCGAATCAAATCATCGAGTTGTTAGAGCAGCACTAATCCCAGACACAGGACCCGACCATGGAACGGATAGATGTTCAGTTAGGGGCGCGTAGCTACCCTATCTCTATCGGCGAAGGGCTGCTGGCAGATGCCAGCTTGTTTGAAAACGTACGTTCGCGTCGGGTTGCTGTGATAAGCAACGAGACAGTGATGCCATTATATGGCGAGAAGCTGGTCTCGACGCTTAAGCAGGCAGGGGCACAAGATGTCGCCTGCCTTAGCTTACCCGACGGTGAAGCGTACAAATCGCTAGAAACCTTCAATACTATCAACACCTTCCTACTTGAAAACAACTACAATCGCGATGTGGTGCTGGTGGCACTGGGTGGCGGTGTGATTGGTGATATCGTTGGCTTTGCCAGCGCTTGTTATCAACGCGGGGTAGATTTTATTCAAGTTCCTACCACCTTATTGGCGCAGGTTGACTCGTCGGTTGGCGGGAAAACGGCCATCAATCATCCCTTGGGTAAAAATATGATTGGTGCGTTTTATCAACCCAAAGCGGTGGTGATTGACACTCAAGTACTCAGCACCCTCCCAGATCGAGAGTTTGCGGCGGGAATGGCTGAGGTAATCAAATACGGCATTATCGCCGACGCGCCTTTCTTTGACTGGCTCGATAGCGAAATGGCGGCGTTGACCGCTTTGTCACCCGACGCGTTAAGTTATGCGATTCGGCGCTGCTGTCAAATCAAGGCTGATGTGGTCGCGCAAGATGAAACCGAAGCCGGTGTACGTGCTCTGCTTAATCTGGGCCACACCTTTGGTCATGCGATTGAAGCGGAGATGGGCTATGGCAACTGGTTACATGGTGAAGCGGTTGCAACGGGCACTGTGCTTGCTGCCCACACGGCACTGCGTCATGGTTTGCTGGACGAACAAAGTGTGTCCCGCATCACTGCCTTGCTCGAAAAAGCGCAGCTTCCCGTGCACGTCCCTGCCCAGATGAACTACGATGCTTTTATTAAGCACATGATGCGTGATAAAAAAGTGCTTTCAGGACAGTTGCGTTTGGTACTGCCAACAGCGATCGGCCAAGCGCAAGTGGTTGCAGATGTTCCACATCAGCTTTTAGCCGATGTGATTGATGCCGGTTAACCATTGAATGCATGACAAACACCTTTGATACCTTGGCCTTGGAGCTGGAAAGCCAAACCCAGCTCTTATCACGCCTGCAGTTTCTTACCCGCTTTAGCTCTAACCTTATCCAGGTCACCGGTCCGACTGGCGCGGGTAAAACCTGGCTCAGTGAGCGCTATATGGAGCAATGGGCCGACGCGTCGGTCCACTCCTTATTGGTGTGTCACACGGCACAAAATGATGCACAACGCCGTGCTATTTTGCTTCGTCAAATTGTCAAAGATGGCGTATTTAATGAGGCCGACCCGCTAGTCGATAGCCTGACGATGATGCTCGGCGACAGTGGGTGCGATGCATTAATTGTCATTGATGATGCCCACCGTCTTAGCCCGAATTTATTGTCTGAACTTTGGGCACTGGTTTTACAGGCACAAAACCAAGATCATTGGCGCATCAATGTGGTGCTTTTTGCGTTGCCCGGAAAGTTGAACAAGTGGCTTCGTCAGGTGTCATATGGCCAAGGCCAAAAGCCGTTAGAGTTAGAAGTCTCGCCCTTAAACGAGGGGGAGGAAGAAATGTTTATCGATGTGTTGGCGGTGACCCGACGCATTGATGCGACCAAGAAAAAACAATGGCTGGCCAAGTTGGCCAATCAAACCCTCTATCCGGGCATGATCATGGGCAAGGACAATCAGGAGACAGGCACAGTGAGTGACGAGAAGAAAAAGCCCTCGCGTAATAAACCCTTTACCATGCTGGTATTGGCCGTGGTGCTCATGGTCGTGGGTGCTGGTGTGATTTGGTGGTACTTCCCGAGCCAAAGTGATGATCAGTCCTCGGGCATGGTATTGCCAGAAGGGTTAAAGAATCTTGATGACTTACTCCGCGAACAGCAGGGCGAGCCAGAGAGCGCCGTGACTGCTGGCCAAGGCACCGAGAAAGGCATGGACCAAAACCCAGCCAGTACTTCAAACCGCACCAGCCAGTCAGGCTCGGTGACTGAAGATACAGTCTCATTGCCAGAAGAGGTTAATGGCGAAGGCTTGACGGTTGGCCGCGGAGATGAAGGCAAACGCGTTGTCGTGCCTGATGACGTGGTCGATGCCATGATTGAAGAGCAGGATGCAGGTGGTGATGGTACTGAGGCCGTTGACGAACCCTTGATCCCTGAGCTGGCACAAACACCGCCCACACCGGCGGCACCAGACAGCCGTCCAGAGCCTGCTGCTCCACGCCAAACAGCGCAACCGGAAGCTGCATCTCAGCCAGCGTCCGCGAACCAGACCTTGCCGTTAGATGCCCAAGCTCTACTGGCGGTGCCTGCACAGCGCTATGCGTTACAGCTGGCCGCCTTACAATCCCGCCAAGATGCGGTTGATCTGATTGCGAACTATCAACTTGATGGGCGTGTTCAGGTTTATCAAACTCGCCGTAATGGTGGCACTTGGTACATGGTATTACTGGGCGATTATGAGAGTGTCACCGCGGCGCGTCGCGCAGAACTCACGCTGGCCGACAATGTCCGTGCGCTGCAGCCATTCGTGAAATCATTTAGCCAAATTCACCGTGAAATCAATCGTGCAAATGGGCAGTAAAATCCGCTGATTGATGAGACAAAATAAGGTACAATCCGCCCCCTTTCATATCGCGGAGAATGACAAGGGGCAATGAAAAAGCATCGCGCGTTTCTAAAGTGGGCTGGCGGGAAGTATTCGCTGGTCGATGACATTCGCCGTCATCTTCCCGAAGGGGACACGCTGATCGAGCCTTTTGTCGGCGCAGGGTCGGTGTTTTTAAACACCGACTACGACCGCTATATCTTGGCTGATATTAATCCCGACTTGATTAATCTCTATAACATTATCAAACAAACCCCAGCACGGTTTGTCGATGATGCACGCGCCTTTTTCTGTCAAGACTACAATCAAAAAGCGCAATATTTGCAAGTGCGGGAAGACTTTAATGCCACGCAAGATCCGTATCTTCGCTCGCTCTATTTCTTGTACATGAATCGTCACGGCTTCAATGGCCTGTGCCGTTACAACAAAAAAGGTGGATTTAATGTTCCCTTTGGGTCTTACAAGAAACCGTACTTCCCTGAAAAAGAGCTGTTCTTTTTTGCCGAAAAAGCACAACGGGCAGAGTTTGTGTGTGAAGGGTATGCGGAAAGTTTTGCCCGCGCGAAGCTGGGCGACGTGGTGTATTGCGATCCTCCTTATGCGCCTTTAACCGCGACAGCGAATTTTACCACTTACGCCACCAACGGCTTTACGCTGGATGATCAAGCGTTATTGGCCGAGCATGCAGAGCAGGCAGCGATGGCGGGTGGGATCCCGGTTCTTATTTCAAACCACGACACCCCTTATACCCGTCGTTTATATCGTGGTGCGACCTTCAACGTGGTACGAGTCAAACGTACCATTAGCCGTAATGGGAATGGGCGTAATAAAGTGGATGAGCTGTTGGCACTCTTTGCGCCTCAACCCTAACAGGAAAGTGGCATTAGGTAATCATGCCGACAATGGCAAGCAAGGTCGCGACAAATACACCGATCATCACCACGCCTATCACGATGTACGCAGCAGGTGAGTCTTGAGCAAAATCGCGTTGACGGTTTTGCTCGGACTGCACACCAAAAAGCGCGGCAATCACACTTTTGATGACGTCCCAAACGCCTAATTTTGTTGTCATGATGCCTCCTTTTTTGTCGCTCTTATCCAACCCTAGTTGGCGGTATGTATTTTGTCAGCTGTTCAGGTAGAAAAGCGGGATCGAATAAGACAGCGCGAGCGAGATCGGGTAGAATTGCGGCGACTTTTTGGCAAGTGAGGCGACAACTATGACGGATTTTTTGATCGCGCCATCGATTTTATCAGCAGATTTTGCGCGCTTGGGCGAGGATGTAGAGAAGGTACTCGCCGCGGGTGCAGATGTGATCCACTTTGATGTAATGGATAACCATTACGTGCCTAATCTCACCTTTGGCGCGCCGATTTGTCAGGCGCTGCGCGATTACGGCATTACCGCCCCGATTGACGTGCACCTCATGGTTAAGCCGGTTGACCGCATTATTCCCGACTTCGCCAAAGCTGGCGCCGATATGATAACCTTCCATGCTGAAGCCAGTGACCATATCGATCGCACCTTACAATTGATTAAAGATCACGGCATGAAAGCCGGGCTGGTATTTAATCCCGCCACACCACTGCATTATCTTGATTACGTGATGGACAAACTCGACATGATTTTGTTGATGTCCGTGAATCCCGGTTTTGGTGGCCAATCGTTTATTCCAAGCACCTTGGATAAACTGCGTGACGTGCGCGCACGTATTGATGCCAGCGGTCGAGACATCCGACTGGAAATTGATGGCGGTGTGAAAGCTGACAATATCGCCGAGATTGCCCAAGCAGGGGCAGATATGTTTGTTGCCGGTTCTGCGATTTTTGGGCAACCCGACTATAAAGCGGCCATTGATGAGATGCGCACCGCGCTTGCAACTGTAAATAGGTAAGTAGTATGAGCCTTCGTTATATTGCCTTCGACCTCGATGGTACCTTGGTCGACAGCGTACCGGACTTAACTCAAGCGTTACAGATGATGCTGGCCGACTTGGACATGCCCACCGTGACGGTGGAACAAGTTACAGGTTGGATTGGTAACGGTGCCGATATTATGATCCGTCGTGCGCTGTCGCGTCGTCATGATTTTGCCACTGACTTGGATGCCGATTTGGTCGCTCGTGCCCGTGAGCGTTTTAACTTCCACTACGACAATAACGGCCATGAAAAAACCGTGCTGTATCCGGGCGTGAAAGACACCTTGGCCGCGCTGCATCAGCAAGGTTATCAACTGGGTGTCGTGACAAACAAACCCGTGGCATTTGTGCCCGCCATCCTAGAAGACTTAGGATTAGCCGCCTTGTTTACGGATGTGTTGGGAGGCGATAGCCTACCGACCAACAAGCCAAACCCAGAAGGGTTGCACCATTTGCGAGACAAGCATGGCTTAACCAATGCACAAATGTTGATGGTCGGTGATTCAAAAAATGACATTTTGGCAGCCCAGAATGCAGGCATCGCTTCTGTCGGGTTAACCTATGGCTACAACTACGGTGAACCGATTAGCGATAGCCGTCCTGACTATGTGCTGGATTCATTCAGTGAGCTACAAGCCGTGGTCGCCAGCCACCAAGCATAACGATTATATAGCAACATAACTACCGCCCGGTTGGGCAACGCGTAAAGGAACCTAATCATCATGAGTCAATCTTCAAAACCCATTGTACTGAGTGGTGTGCAGCCCTCGGGTGAACTAAGTATCGGTAACTATCTAGGCGCGCTGCGTCAGTGGGAACAGATGCAAGATGATTATGACTGCCAATACTGTGTGGTGGATTTGCATGCGATTACCGTTCATCAAGATGCGGATGCGTTACGCGAAGCAACCTTGGATGCGTTGGCGTTGTGCTTGGCGGTGGGCGTGAGCCCTGAGAAAAGTAACTTGTTTGTACAATCGCACGTGCCAGAGCATGCGCAATTGGGCTGGGTATTGAACTGTTACACCCAAATGGGTGAGCTGAACCGCATGACCCAGTTTAAAGACAAATCGCAGCGTCATGCTGAGAATATCAACGCCGGTCTATTTGGGTATCCAGTGCTGATGGCGGCAGATATTTTGCTGTATCAAACCAATCAAGTGCCTGTAGGTAATGATCAGAAGCAGCACCTAGAGCTTGCCCGTGATATTGCCACGCGCTTTAACAATCGTTACGGTGATGTCTTTACCATGCCTGAGCCTTACATTCCTGATGTGAATGCACGGGTGATGAGCCTGCAAGATCCAACCAAGAAAATGTCGAAGTCGGATGATAACCGTAATAACGTGATTGGTTTGCTCGAAGATCCCAAAGCCATTGTCAAGAAAATCAAACGTGCGGTTACCGACTCGGAAGAGCCACCGCGTGTCCATTTTGATATCGAGCAAAAGCCAGGTGTCTCTAACTTGCTTGGTTTGCTGTCCGGGGCGACCGGTGAGTCAATTGCCGCACTAGAAAAAGCCTACGAAGGCAAAATGTATGGCCATCTGAAAAAAGATACTGCTGAAGCGGTGGTGGCGATGCTCGAACCTCTCCAAGCGCGTTATCATGAGTACCGCGCTGATCGCGCGCTGCTCGACAGTGTGATGCAAAAAGGTGCTGAGCACGCATCGGCACGCGCACAGCAAACCTTGCGTAAAGTGTATGACGCAGTGGGTTTTGTTCCACGCGTGTAGCACACGAATATGACGGTATAAAAAAGCAGCGGCATAGACCGCTGCTTTTTTGATCAGACCGGAACCCAACTCTCACTTCTTATAAGTCCATCAATAGTAACTGTTTCTGATGCGAGCCAAATCACGCCATTCTGTGTATCCATCGTTAATAATGCGCGCGAAATTCGAGTAATCACTCAAACTACGTGAAGGAACAGGTATGAAAAAGCCACTGATGTGGTCGCCGCTAGCATTGATGATGGCGGGACTCGCCATGCCCGCGGCCGCCAAAGCCCCCCTCGAGCAAACCTACCAGTGCGGCATGACGCCCACCACGCCCATTTATGCGATCCAAGGTGACGGTGAGCGCAGCCCATTAGTCCCAGCGGACAAATACAGCTCCGATAAAACCTATGCGGTACAAGGTGTTGTCACTGCGGTGACTCAAGGCCTTTATAAAGGGGTTTGGATTCAAGATCCTCAAGGGGATGGCAATCGCGCCACGTCCGATGGCTTGTTTGTGTACTTGCGGGACGCTGATGCTCTCAATTTGCAGCCCGGTGACACCTTATGTGCCAGTGGTAAGGTCAAAGAGTATTATGGTCATACGCAGTTGGGTGTGACCGATAATCAAGTCGCTAAGGGCCCGTATTATGGTCCGTTGGCTCCGACTGCCATTCGTGTGGATCACGGTGAGTCGTTAAAGGATGCACTTGAGCGTTACGAAGGCATGTATGTGACCATGGACGCGGACAGTGAACTGGTGATCACTCGTAATTTTGGCTTTGACTACGACGCGTTTCGCAACAATATGGTGTTAACGCACCGCACCCCTTTATTTAAACCCACGCAACTTTATCCAGCGTTAACCGACGAAGCGAAAGCGCTAGCGGCGAACAATGCGGCGAATCAGCTTTATATCGAAAGTGATCAAAAAGCCAAAGACGGACAAATTCCCTATTTTCCGGGACTCGACGCTGAGCAAGGCTATCTGCGTATTGGCGATCGTATTGAGCATTTGTCTGGCGTGATGGGCTTTAGCTACGATCAGTACCGTTTAGTGGCGACCAACACCATTACCGCCGGTGACATTGTGCACCGTCACGATCGTCAAGATGCACCCGCGACGGTACCGAATACCGACATTAAAGTGGCAAGCTTTAACGTACTCAACTATTTCACCAGTGCCAGCGCCATTGGTGGTCCCTTAAATGTCACCTGTAAAGATCGCGACCATGCGGACGCCAAGCGTGGTTGCAACCGAGGTGCTAAAACCGCCGCTGAGTTTGAGCTCCAACGTACCAAGATTGTCAATGCCCTCCGCGCGATGGATGCTGATATCGTTGGCTTGATGGAGCTTGAAAACAATGGGTTTGAAGCTGGAAGCGCCATTGCCGATTTGGTGACCCACCTCAACGCAGAGTTTGCGGATCCTGCAGACCATTATCAGTTTGTTGAACCCAGCGATGCGGTGAAAAATCAGGGCGCGTTTTTTGGCTCTGATGCGATCATGGTGGGCATGATTTACCGCCCTGCAAAAGTCTCGTTAGCCGGTGACGCACAAGCGGTTGCTATGCCCGAGCAGTATATAAGTGGTGAAAACCCTGAGGGCGAAACGCGTGAACTTAACAAGTATCAACGCGACAGCTTGCTGCAAGCGTTTAGCATTAATGGCGAGCCGTTACACATTGTGGTTAACCACTTTAAGTCGAAAGGATCAGGCTGTTATGAAGATTGGATCGCGGGTGAATTCGAGACGGATACAGCAGATTTACAAGGACATTGTAATGCTTTCCGTGTCTCCGCGGCAGTGACATTACGCGATCGTCTGCAGCAGCTGGATGGAGACGTATTGATCCTTGGCGATCTCAATGCGTACGCGAAAGAAGATCCGGTCCGTGTATTAACCGACTACCAACGTCAGCCTAACCAGCGCGATATCATGACAGCCGCAGGAACGGAAATTCGCGGTGTACCTATGCATCCGACCGCACAAGCGGTAGAGAAAGGCCTGGGCTATATCAACCTCGCCACGGCGCGATTGGGTGATAAAGCCTATTCCTACTCGTACTCGGGTGAATTGGGGAGTCTCGACCATGCCATCGCCAGCGCTAGCTTGGCGGAAAAAGTCGTCGGTGTGGAAGACTGGCACATTAACTCGGTTGAAAGTACCTTGTTTGAATACAGTCGTCAGTACACTGGGGATTTGGTGAAATCGACAAATCCGTTCTCTTCGTCAGATCACGACCCTGTGATTGTGTCTTTGGCGTATCCGGATCCGGTTGTGCCTGTATCGGTTACCATCAATAACCGCAGTATTTTGCCGATTATTCCGATGCTGAATGGACAAAAAAGTCCTGATCACGCTTGGATGAAATGGCGCTCACAACGCACCTTTGATACGCAAAGCCCATTGGTACAAGGGCTGAAGCTTGATAAAGATGATCGTATCGAGGTCACTGTGAAAGCGCTGGGTTTGATCCCCGTCCATTGTGGCAGTGCGCCGGCGAGTCAGCCCATGTCGGTCCGTTACACCGGCTTCCGTTGCCAACTACGTTAATTTAATCACTGCGGGCAGTGGCAACACCGCCCGCGGATGACGCTTGTCAGGCACTGTGTTAGCATCATTCCGGTTTTCAATCGGATGGCGCAGCACAGTGCTTCTTATCATCGATAATTACGACTCCTTTACCTACAACCTCTATCAGTACTTTTGCCAACTAGGCGTGGACGTGTGTGTTAAACGCAATGACGAGTTGGCTATCGCAGACATTGAGGCGATGGAGCCCTCCCATTTAGTGATCTCTCCTGGTCCTTGTACGCCGAATGAGGCGGGGATTTCTCTCGAGGTCATTCGCCATTTTGCCGGACAGATACCGATTTTAGGCGTATGTCTTGGCCATCAGTCCATTGCACAGGTCTTTGGTGCGTCGGTGATCCGCGCCAATGCGGTGATGCACGGTAAGACGTCTTTGGTCGAACATGATCATCAAGGGGTATTTAACCGCTTACCCAGTCCGTTTACCGTCACACGGTATCACTCGTTGGTGGTTGACCCGCAAACCCTGCCTGATTGTTTGACCGTGACAGCAACCACCACTGAGCCCGATGGTCGCCAAATCATTATGGGATTGAAGCACCGAACCCTGCCAATTGAGGGGGTACAATTCCATCCGGAGAGCATTTTGACTGAACACGGCCATGACTTACTGGCGAATTTCTTACAGCAATAGTTACAAAAAATAGCGATCTTTATCACTATTTTCACATTTCGTTTTTTCTGACGTGATTATCAGTGGCTGCAACCTTATGCAGCCATCACCGTCATCCCGCACCACTCATGCCTTACAGGCATCTCAGCCTTGCTGATTAGGCGCTTCTTTCGCCTCACACTTTGTGCATAACTATATCTCTAATCTGCATGGTATTTGTTATTCTGCTGAAAAGAAAAAATAATCTGCTATTGCCGCGGTTAAAAGAATGTAAATACTATGCGTCATGGAAAAAACACAGAAGGATTGAGTGATGACGATGGACAAAAAAGTAGAACGTAAACTCTTTGATGAAGTGATGGTACCTTGCTACAACCCGATGCCCATGATCCCAGATCACGGCAAAGGCTCCCGCATTTGGGACCAAGAAGGGCAAGAGTACGTCGACTTTGCGGGTGGGATTGCGGTGAGCTGTTTGGGCCATTGTCATCCCGTCATGGTGGATGCGTTGACTGAGCAAGCTCAAAAGCTTTGGCACTTAAGCAACGTCATGACGAATGCACCTGCATTGCGTCTCGCAAAGCGCCTCACTGAGCTGTCATTTGCGGATCGTGTTTTCTACGCAAACTCTGGCGCCGAAGCGAACGAAGCAGCACTAAAGTTGGCACGCCGCTGGGCAAAAGAAGAACACGGAGAGCATAAAAGCGAAATCATTGCGTTTAGCAAAGGTTTCCATGGTCGCACCTTCTTCACGGTCACCGTGGGCGGTCAACCGGCTTATTCTGACGGTTTTGGTCCTAAGCCGGGTGATATTACCCACCTGCCATACAATGACTTAGCCGCGCTGGCTGACCATATCTCTGATCGCACTTGTGCGGTGATGATGGAGCCACTGCAAGGTGAAGGCGGCATTATTCCTCCAGAGCCGGGTTTCTTGGAAGGTGTACGTGAGCTGTGTGACAAACACAATGCCTTGCTGATCTTCGATGAAGTGCAAACCGGTAACGGCCGTACGGGCACCTTCTATGCGTATCAACAATCGGGCGTCGCTCCCGATATCTTAGCCACCGCTAAATCACTGGGTGGGGGGATCCCAATTGGTGCCATGTTGACCACCGAAGCCCTGGCGGCACACATGAAACCGGGGACGCATGGCTCAACCTATGGCGGTAACCCCTTGGCATGTGCGGTCGCAGAAGCGGTGGTGGAAGAAGTGACCAAACCCGAGGTCCTTGACGGTGTTATTGAGCGCGAACAGTGGTTCCGCGATGGCCTAGAAGCGATTAACGATAAATACGGCATCTTCAGTGAAGTGCGCGGTAAAGGTTTGTTGCTTGGCGCAGCACTCAACAAAGCGTGGGAAGGGCGTGCGCGTGACATCTTAGTGGCGGCAGGTGAGGAAGGCTTGCTGGTGCTGGTCGCGGGCCCGAATGTGGTGCGTTTCACCCCATCATTGGTGATTACCAAAGCGGATATTGAAGAAGGCATGGCGCGCCTTGATCGTGCTATTGCGAAGGTCGTTGCTGCATAAGGCGGCCTTTACACTCGGAGGGATTTGAGATGTTAGTTATTCGGCCTATCCGTGCGTCAGATTTTGATGCACTGATGTTGTGTGCGGAAGAGTCCGGTCATGGATTTACCTCATTGCCGGTTGATGCCGATTTGCTACAAGGACGTATCAACAATTCGCTAGAAAGCTTTGCCAAGCATGTCACTAGCCCGGGCATGGAAGGCTACCTGATGGTGGCCGAAGATACCGAAACGGGCGAGGTTGCAGGTACCACAGGGATCGAGGCGGCAATCGGCCTCGATAATCCCTTTTATAGTTATCACTTAACCAAAGTGGTGCATTCATCGCGCAAGCTCAATGTCCATAACATTGTTGAAGTGCTGACGTTTGGCAATAACTACACCGGAGCAACGGAAATTTGCACCCTGTTTTTGCGTCCTGAGTTTCGGGGTGGCCTCAACGGTAAACTGCTTTCCAAGTGTCGCTTCTTGATGCTCGCCGAGTTTCCTGAGCGCT
Source organism: Salinivibrio sp. YCSC6 (assembly GCF_004916735.1). Classification (NCBI taxonomy): domain Bacteria; kingdom Pseudomonadati; phylum Pseudomonadota; class Gammaproteobacteria; order Vibrionales; family Vibrionaceae; genus Salinivibrio; species Salinivibrio sp. YCSC6. The sequence continues at coordinate 2,647,668 of NZ_CP039516.1, read as the reverse complement.
TTGCGGATGTGGTGTTTGCCGAAATGCGTGGCGTGTCTGATGATGATGGCAACTCGCCGTTCTGGCAGTGGCTTAAGGACAACTTCTTTTCGATTGACTTTACTTTGGCCGATTACCTAACCGGTATCGGTGCGAAAGGGTTTATTGCCGATTTAATGCCTAAGTTGCCGATTTACGTCAGTCTGTTGAGTGAAGAAGCGCGTGCTGTGATTGGACAGGTGCACCCGAAAACACGGCCGGCACTGCGTCTGTTGGAGAAAGAAGGCTTTTCGTGTCGAGGATATGTCGACATCTTTGATGCCGGTCCAACGGTCGAGTGTTTGCGCCACAATATCGAATCGGTCCGCCATTCATTTAATGCGACTGCTAGCGTGCGTGAGCATAGCAGTGCTCAGCACTACTTAATTTCGAATACCGATTTTGCGGGCTTCCGCGCAACTGCGGCGAAAGCGGCACTTGATCCGGAAACCAATCACGTCGTGATTGCGCCAGAGGTTGCCGAAGCGCTGCAAGTTAAAGACGGCGATCGACTCCGTTTGATCGCGATGGAGGAGTAAGGATGACACATCAAACCGCAGGCCATTTGATCAATGGTGAATGGACGCCGGGTGAAGGCGACGTCATGACTTCGCTAAACCCTTTTGATAGCCGTTGTATTTGGCAAGGCAATGAAGCTACGAAACCGCAGGTTGAACAAGCGGTAAGCGCGGCACGACAAGCCTTTCTTACTTGGCGGAATACCGATTTTGCCGAGCGCCAAGCCTTGGTAGAACGCTTCGCTGAAATTGTGAAAGCCAATACCGACGATCTGGCGCGTACCATCGCTGAAGAAACCGGTAAGCCGTTTTGGGAAACCAAAACCGAAGTGGGCGCCATGGTGGGTAAAATTGCCATTTCGCTGCGCGCTTACCATGAACGTACAGGATCGCGGGAAAAAGACGTCAATGGCACGCAAGCTGTACTGCGTCATCGCCCCCTTGGTGTGATGGCAGTGTTTGGGCCGTATAATTTCCCCGGTCACTTGCCTAATGGCCATATTGTCCCGGCACTATTGGCCGGAAACAGTGTGGTTTTCAAACCGTCTGAACTGACGCCTAAAGTGGCTGAACAAACTCTTGGCTACTGGTTAGAAGCCGGTCTACCTGCTGGGCTAATTAACTTGGTGCAAGGGGGCCGTGATACCGGCGAAGCGCTAGCACAAGCTCGAGGTATTGATGGCCTTCTATTTACCGGGAGCGCCAACACCGGACACATCCTCCATCGCCAGTTTGCCGGCCAACCGGACAAAATGCTGGCATTGGAAATGGGGGGCAATAACCCACTGGTTATCAGTGATAAACACAGTGGTGTGGATGCCACGGTTTATACCATTATTCAATCGGCTTACCTCAGTGCCGGTCAGCGTTGTACCTGTGCACGTCGTCTGCTTCTTCCTGAAGGGGAGGTGGGTGACAAGATCTTGGCGCGCTTAGCGGCGTGGACTAAAACGATCCGTGTGGGCGGCCAGTTCGATGATCCGGCGCCATTTATGGGCGCACAGATCTCTGTGGCGGCGGCCGAAGGGATCTTAGCCACTCAGCAAAAACTGATCGATCTCGGAGGCAAGCCAGTCGTGGCGTGTGAACATCGCCATGATGCCGTGATCTCGCCGGGGATCATTGATGTTAGCGGGATCGCCGAGTTACCCGATGAAGAATACTTCGGTCCTTTATTGCAGGTGCAGCGTTACACCGATATGGCTGATGCATTGACGAAAGCGAATGATACCCGCTATGGCTTATCGGCAGGCCTTATCAGTGACGACGATGGTGAATGGCAATACTTCCTTGACCATATTCGCGCCGGTATTGTAAACCGTAACCGTCAATTGACCGGTGCCAGTGGGGATGCACCATTTGGTGGTCCGGGCGCGTCGGGTAACCTGCGTCCAAGTGCTTATTATGCCGCCGATTATTGTGCCTACCCTATGGCATCGATGGAAGGCGAGCAGGTCACCTTGCCCGAGAGCTTTGCGCCGGGGATCACGCCTCTTGATTAAGGAGAACAACATGGATAGTTGCCAAGCGTTATTTGACAGATTGTGGCAAGACTACACCCAGCGTCTTTGCCCTTCTGCGCAGAAAGTGCATGGGTTGCTCGAAGAAGGCCAACCCCTGATCAATGATCACATTGCACTGCGCACCTTTGCACTGCCTAATGTAGGGCTGGACAAGCTTGCCCGTCCTTTTATTGCGTTGGGCTATGAGCCGAAAGGTGAGTATACCTTTGAAGCGAAGAAGCTCAACGCACGTCACTACGAGCATCCCGATCCCTTGATGCCGAAAGTGTTTATTAGTGAATTGATGGTGGGCCAATGCTCGACAACATTGCAATCTATCGTGCGCGACTTAGTGGCGAATGTGGATGATGATGCGCTGAAAGGGAGCGATTTTCTTCATCAAGGACGTTTGTGGGACTTGGACTGGCAAACCTACAAGACGTTAGCAGATGAAAGTGAATATGCAGCTTGGGTGGCAGCGCATGGCTATGGGGCGAACCACTTTACGGTCAGTGTGAATCAGCTGAATAACCATGATAGCTGTCAAGCGGTCAACGATACCTTGCGCCAAAATGGGTTTACCATTAACGAATCTGGCGGGGAGGTCAAAGGGGATGCGTCAGTCTTTTTGGAGCAATCCTCGACGATGGCTGATCGCGTGCCGGTGCAATTTAGCGATGCACGCCATGATATTCCGGGTGGTTTCTACGAGTTTGCGAAACGGTATCCGCTTCCGGACGGTGAACTTTATCAAGGTTTTGTCGCCGCCTCGGCCGATAAAATTTTTGAAAGTACGCATCAATAGTGGCGAGAGAAGAAAAGGAGAGCGATGCTCTCCTTTTTTGGTTGGCGGTGTTTAGCGACTTTCAATATCGAGCCAGAATGTATCGTCAATTGCCTGAGTCTCATTACTCAGATGTGGGTTGTCGACCCGAATAAAGGTGCGCTCACCAATATTGGCTTTCTCAAAGGTCTCTTTTACCAGAGGGGCATTCTCAAAAAATTCGATGAAGGATCCGTCTTGATAGGCGGCCGCAAAGGCATCGTTGAGCATGGTCGCTACCTCTGGGTTTTGGGGCGATACAAACAAGAACATTGGGAAGCGGTAGATTAGCATTAAGTGCGGATCAACCAACAGATTTGTATATTGAGGTCGCTCTGCCAGCTCGCTAAAAGGTTCGATAAGCGCACGCGGGAAGAGGTCGGCCCGTCCGGTATCGACGCCTTTAAAGATATTCTCAAAGCTTGAGATTTCTCGAACCCGAAATCCCGCCGACTGCAAGACCTTCACATCCGCCCAGCCTTGCCCTTGGATCATGGTCAGATTATTGAGCCCAGCTTGGTCACTGATTTGTGCAAGCTTGGGTTCGGTGGCTTGATTGGTAATGAACAAGCGATGGCCTAATAGACCCCGAAAGACTGGATAACGGATGGGAAGTAACTCTGACTCAAGGGTACGGTCGGCCCCGAGCCAATCTACCGTCAGTCGTCCTTGTTTTAGCATTTCCACTTTACGAGACTGAGAGCCAATTTGGCCTTGAAAGGCCTGTAAAGTGACAGACTCACCTGATTTTTCCGCTAAAAACTCAATCAAGTCGATAGCGTATAAATCGAGGGCAGAGCCAGCCCGTGGTTCTGGATGGACAATGGTGATATTCGCCGCAGCAGTTGAAGAAACCGCCGCGAGTAGCAATGCAGCAAGGGTTTGACGTAAGCTTCTCATAAACGACATCCTGTTAATCAGTTGTTAGATGGGTCGTTTCTGAAGTGTAGAACTTAGGTAATGAGTTTCCAGTCAATAAAAATAAAAAAACCGACGCAAAAGCGCCGGTTTTGTCGCAACACGCGAGGATTAGCGTGTGCCGTAAACCACAATGGTTTTACCGTGAGCTGAGATAAGGTTCTGCTCTTCCAGCATTTTAAGGATACGCCCAACTGTCTCACGCGAACAGCCAACAATCTGACCAATCTCTTGACGCGTGATCTTGATTTGCATGCCGTCAGGGTGAGTCATGGCGTCAGGTTGCTTCGCCAAGTTCAGTAGGGTCTGCGCAATGCGGCCGGTCACGTCCAGGAAGGCAAGGTCTCCCACTTTCTGGCTGGTCACTTGCAGGCGACGCGCCATCTGAGAGGATAGACGCATCAAAATGTCTGGGTTAACTTGGATCAGCTGGCGGAATTTCTTGAATGAAATTTCTGCTACTTCGCAAGGTGATTTCGCACGTACCCATGCGGTGCGCTCTTGGTCCTCTTCGAACAGACCAAGTTCGCCGATGAAGTCACCTTGGTTAAGGTAAGACAGGATCATCTCCTTGCCTTCTTCATCTTTGATTAGTACGGCCACAGAACCTTTCACGATGTAGTACAAGGTCTCCGCCTTTTCCCCTGCATGGATCAGAGTACTTTTGGACGGGTACTTGTGAATATGACAATGTGAAAGGAACCACTCGAGTGTAGGGTCTGTTTGAGGTTTTCCTGGAACCATATAACTTATTTCCTCTGCATGTGTTGCCCGGCAACGACGTCCTGTCTTTGTCTGAATGGAAACCCATCAGTCCAATGCACAGAATACGAGGTCTTGGCGCAGGCTACAAGCTCACTGTATGTTAACAAGAGTGTATCTTTTTTCTATCTGGATTTCTTGATTTTGATCTAAGCCAACCGCCTAAAAAATCGGCAAAAATGTGGCTAAGATCACGACCTGAGAAGTAATACACGTTAAGTGCGCTACGGCGGTTAACCTATCTTGCCTTTCTCAATCAACTGTTGGATCAAGGGGCGAATAATCAGCTCCATCGCAAATCCCATTTTACCGCCGGGCACGACCAGCGTGTTGTGCCGAGACATAAAGGCGCCACTGATCATTTGCAGTAAATAAGGAAAATCGACGTTCTTCATGCCACGAAAGCGGATCACAACAAAGCTTTCGTCGAGTGAAGGGATCCCTTTTGCATTCAGCGGGTTGGATGTGTCTACGGTCGGGACACGTTGGAAGTTAATATGTGTGCGAGAAAACTGCGGCGTAATGTAGTGCAAATAATCATCCATGGAGCGCACGATCGAGTCCGTGACAGCCTCGCGGGAATGGCCTCGGTCGCGCGTATCGCGGACAAACTTTTGAATCCACTCCAAGTTAACGATAGGCACCATGCCGATCAGTAAATCAACATGTTGGGCGACATTGACGTCACCATCCACCACCCCGCCATGCAAGCCTTCATAAAATAATACGTCGGTATTTTCAGGCAGATCTTGCCAGGGGGTGAAGGTGCCCGGCATTTGGTTATAAGGCACGGCTTCATCAAAGGTGTGTAGATAACGACGGTATTTACCTGTGCCTTGTTCGCCATATTCTTTAAAAAATTGCTCAAGGCGTGGGAAGTCGTTGGCCGTGGGGCCAAAGTAGCTAATATGACGACCTTGTTCACGGGCTTTACGGATCTCAACATCCATTTCTGGCCGCGTGAAGCGGTGAAAGCTATCGCCCTCTAACCAAGAGGCTTTGATGTTCATCATATTGAACATCTTACGAAACGCTTCGGAGGTCGTGGTTGTGCCTGCGCCGGATGAACCGGTCACAGCGATGATTGGGTGTTTAGCCGACATGACGAGCCCTGTCATTGATCAGTCTGAATTTACACCGCAGCCCACAAGGTGAGGCGGTGTTACGGTCTGAGATCGCGCTGACGACGAATATCCACTGTCTCATGCAGCTCAGAGTATACAATCACGGCGTCGCCGGATTTTAATTGTTCACGCACTTGTTCAACTTTCTCAGCAAAGCTGACTTCCTGCTCACCGTAATCTGTCCCTTCCCGCAACACAAAGTGTTCAATTAAATTGGTCAAGGTTTCGGCTGGCACAGATTGCCATGGAACCATCATACTACATCACCTTTTGCTGACATCGGGATGGCACGGACGCCATCTCCATGCTTAGGTTGTGAATTAGCTCCCATTTTACCGAATTATGCGTGTAGGTGCAGTGCATCTATGTCGATTTAATCACAATTTATCGTGACGATTGGGGCATCAGGTGTCGAGTTGCTCAGCTATCCACGCGGGCACTGCCTCTTCCAACCATAAACGCGGTGCACGCCAACGGCCAGTGACAAACCCAACATGTCCGCCATGGTCAGTGAGTTGATAGCGTATATTGGCCGGTAATGGCGTGGTTGGGATCACCGCATCAGTCATAAAAGGATCGTCTTTGGCATGAATGATGGTCAAAGGGGCGCGGATCGCAGGCAACACGGATAGGCCACTGCATTGCTGGTAGTAATGATGTGCGTCCTCAAACCCATGCAGTGGTGCGGTGACGGTTTGATCAAACTCGAATAAGGTCGAAATACGGGGCTGCTCGCCAGCTTGCCAACGACCCACTTGGGCGTGTCGCGTGAGCTTATCTGACAGGGTTTGCCGCATCGAGCGGAGTAGGTACGCTTGGTAGACACGTGAGAACCCTTGCTGAATGCGTAACGAGCAGGCGGCAAGGTCTAAGGGGGGTGACACTGCGCAGCCACTGGAGACAATCGGATCGTCCGCATACTCTGCCAAATAGCGCACCAGCATGTTGCCGCCTAGCGATACGCCCACGGCATGAATGGGATGCTGAGGATAACGCATGCGTAATGTGGTCAAAAAATAGCGCGCATCCTGTGTCTCGCCTGAGTGATAAGTGCGCGGGACGCGGTTTAAGCGGCCACTGCAACTACGAAAGTGCATCACCACACCGCACCAGCCTTGGCGCTGAAAAGCAGCCAGTAATCCATTCGCGTACGGGCTATGAAAACTGCCAGCGAGGCCATGAAAAAGGACCACTATCGGTTGGCCGGGCTGAGGCGTCTGTGTCCAAGCGAGATCGACGAAATCACCATCCGGTAAATCCAGCTGCTGCCATAAAGGAGAGATCACGGGTTGCCGCCGCATCAGCCGTGGCATGATGGTTTGTAGATGAGGATTACGGGCGCTGGGAATCGGTTCAAAGGGCGTCATCAGCGTCTCCTTGCTCATCGTCTTTGATCACACTGGCGCGCAGAGCGGGATAGAGCGATTTGGCCGAGGGCGAGAGCTGACGGCAATAATACGCCAACGGCGAGGGCGACTCGGTCAGCCATGTTTGTTGATTCAAGGCGTGGATGAGGTCTTGTTGTTGGAACTTCTCGAGGCTGAGCTCGAAATTCAGCATTTTTTTATATTGTCCCGCGCCAACGCGCGGTTTGATATCGCGACGTAGGTTGCGGTAGGCAATCAGCAAATGCTCAGAGCGGCTGAGCGATTGTTTAAGTTGGCTGAGGCTCTCTGGGGCAAGGCCATAGCCATGGCTTTCCAACCAAGCCAGCAACAGGGCAAGGTTGACGTTACCCTGATGCTGATCTTGCAATTTAAGACACGCCTGTTTGACGTCTTGCTTGCCATAGTGTTGCAAACAAAACTGCCACAGGTCGGCTGCATTCGCTTGGCCGGGAATTAGGCTTGATTGAATGCCGCCTCCATGGCTTCCAGTTCTTCCTGTCGCTCCATCCATTCTTGCTCTACCTCTTCCAGCGCTGATTTGGCATCAGCCTGGCGTTGTAATTGTTCCGCGAGTTGGGCTTTTTGGTCTGCGCCATAAATTGTTGGGTCGGCCAGTTTGGTCTCTGCATCGGCAATAATGGCAGAGAGCTGTTCGATTTTTGTGTCTAGGCTGTCAATTTTTTTACGAAGTGGCGCGGTTTTTTGGCGAAGTTCTGCCTCGCGACGCTTTTGTGCCTTACGATCGACCTGACGTTGCTGGGGGGCGGCTTTGTCATCGGCGTTTTGTTTTTTACTTTCCGCACGGTCGGCACGCTGTTGCTCGCCAAGCCAGCGATGGTAGTCGTGTAAGTCACCGTCAAAGGGTTGCACCGCGCCGTTGTCGACAAGATAAAGATCGTCGGTGGTCGCGCGCAGCAAAAAGCGATCATGGCTTACGATCACCATCGCCCCTTCAAACGATTGTAGGGCAAGCGTCAAGGCTTGGCGCATATCTAAATCAAGGTGGTTGGTCGGTTCGTCAAGCAGCAGCAGGTTAGGCTTTTGCCACACCAATAACGCTAATACCAAGCGTGCCTTCTCGCCTCCCGAAAAGGGACCAATGGTCTCAAGCGCTTTATCACCCTGAAAGCCAAAGCGCCCTAAGAAGTCACGTAGCGTTTGCTCGGCTGTGGTGGGCGCAAGGCGATTCATATGTTGCAGTGGGGTTTCGTCAATGCGCAAGGTATCGAGTTGATGCTGCGCAAAATAGCCAATTTTTACCCCTTGGGAGTAACTGAGCTCACCGGCCATGGCTGGCAAGGTGCCAGCAAGAAGTTTGATCAGCGTAGACTTACCCGCACCATTGCGGCCTAACAAACCAATACGCGCGCCAGGGACCAGGTTGAGGCGGATATTTTCCACAATCGGTGTCTTGTCGTACCCCGCAGCGACCTTGTCCATCATCAAGATAGGATTTGGGAGCGCATCTGGGGTGAAAAAGGTAAAACTAAATGGATTATCGTATTGCGCCGGCAACACCTTTTCCATCCGCTCCAGTGCCTTAATCCGGCTTTGCGCTTGGCGCGCCTTTGAGGCTTTATAACGAAAGCGGTCGATGTAAGATTGCATGTGGGCAATTTGCTTTTTTTGCTTTTCAAACTGCGCTTGTTGTTGCGCCAGCTTCTGCGCCCGCATCTGCTCGAAGTCGGAATAATTGCCCGTGTATTCATTTAGCTGTTGATGCTCAATGTGAATAATGCGGTTGACCACAGGGTCAAGAAAGTCCCGGTCGTGGGAAATCAGCACCAAGGTACCGGGGTATTGCTGCAGCCATTTTTCCAGCCACATCACGGCATCTAAATCGAGGTGGTTGGTTGGCTCATCAAGCAGCAACAGGTCGGAACGACACAGCAGTGCTTGGGCAAGGTTTAAGCGCATCCGCCAGCCGCCCGAAAATTGCGTGAGTGACCATTGCATTTGCGCCTGACTAAAGCCCAAACCATCGAGCAAACTGGCGGCGCGCGCCTCAATACTGTAGCCACCAATGGCATCCAGTTTATCGTGTAAGGTCGCCACGGCATGACCGTCATCACGTTGTTCGGCATCCGCTAAGGCCATCTGCAGTTCACGGTATTCGGCATCGCCATCAATGACATACTCGAGCGCACTTTTTTCCAGTGCAGGCGTTTCTTGTGCCACCCATGCTACTTGCCATTGGCTAGGATAATGATAGCTGCCCGCATCTAACGCCAGCTGGTGGCGAAGCAGTGCAAACAAGCTGGATTTGCCACAGCCGTTTTTGCCGACCAATCCGACTTTGTCGCCGGGATGGATGGTAGCAGAGGTATGATCGAGCAGTGGCTTGCCACCGCGCAGTAATTGGATGTCAGAAAAGCTAATCATGATTATTCAGTGCGCTAGTGTGGTTTGGGTGCGTCGTCGTTATACCAGCTTGGTGCGGGGATTGCCAAATTTCCCCGTCAGTCGGCCTAACTGGCGCGATCTGTGTTGTGTGTTTTGTGTGTTAAGGTTAAAAACAAGCATGAAAACTGACTCTTGCCGTGATAACAAGGATGCCTATGCCCAATGACAAGGATGCACACCAAGACCCCGCGTCGGTGTTGGTGATCTTTGCCCATCCCGACCCCGATCAGTCGGTGGCGAACCGACGTCTGCTTACCGCCATCTCTTCGTTTCCGCATGTGACTGTTCACGATATTTACGCAACTTATCCCGACTTTGTGGTTGATGTGCACGATGAGCGCCGACGGGTGCAACAAGCTGATGTGATCGTTTTTCAGCACCCGCTACAAATGTATTCCTGTCCGGCGTTATTGAAAGAATGGATTGATGTGGTGCTAGGCAAAGGCTTTGCGCATGGCGAGGGAGGCGATGCGCTAGCAGGAAAAACCTGCCGTTTTGTCGTCACCACCGGAGGGGCGGCTGAGGCATTCACCAAAAGCGGATACAACAAGTATTCGATGCAAGAGCTTCTCCAACCGTTTGAGCTGACTGCCGCCCTATGCCGCATGACGTGGCTCCCGCCGCTGGTCTTGCACTGGGCACGCCGTGTTAGTGATGCCGATCGGGATGCGTTTGCGGAACTGTATGCCGATTGGATTCGTGATCCGCTCGTCCATGCGGGAGGTGAGCATGGAGCATAACTTGCTGTCCGCGGCCTTTATTTTCCTGTTAGCGGCGGTGATTGCCGTCCCACTCGCGCAGCGGTTAGGGATGGGCTCGGTATTAGGCTATCTGATGGCCGGCATCGTGATTGGTCCATGGGGGCTCGGGCTTATCAGCGATGTGGAGTCTATTCTCCATTTTTCTGAATTCGGGGTGGTATTGCTGCTGTTTCTGATTGGCTTGGAGCTAAATCCTAAAAAACTGCTGCAGATGCGCCGGCCGATACTGGGCCTGGGCGGCAGCCAAGTGGTGGTGACTACCTTGGTGATAGGTGCCGTCGGGGTGATGTTCGGACTGACGGAACGGCAGGGCTTTATTGTGGGTATGGCCATGGCGCTTTCCTCTACCGCCATTGCGATGAAAATTATGGAAGATCAGCGCCTTATGCGCAGTGAATCCGGTCAAGCAGGGTTTGCGATTCTGTTGTTTCAAGATATCGCGGTCATCCCTATGTTGGCGATGATGCCCGCACTGGCAGGAGGCAGCCTCGGCAGCTGGTTAGATGTGCTATGGATGTTTATGGGCATTGGCGCACTGTTGGTTGGCGGGCACTTCTTGCTTCGGCCTCTATTCCGTTTGGTGGTCATGAGCGGGGTCAGCGAGCTGTTTAACGTGGCAGCACTGGCCTTGGTGATTGGCATTGCGCTTGCGATGCAGCAGTTGGGTCTTTCGATGGCGTTAGGTTCGTTCCTAGCAGGTGTGCTGCTTGCGGAGAGTGAGTATCGCCACGAACTCGAAACCGCCATCGACCCCTTTAAAGGGTTGCTGTTAGGGCTGTTTTTTATTGCGGTCGGGATGGCGGTGGATTTAGGTCTACTGCTTGAATATCCGCTGACTTTGCTCGGTGCGGTACTTGCACTGGTGTGCGGTAAGGCGTTACTTATCTATCTGCTTGCGCGTCTATTTGGTGTGGCACCTAAAGCGCGCAGTCAAATGGCGGTGTTGCTTAGCCAAGGCGGTGAATTTGCTTTCGTGATCTTTACGGCGGCACGCGCAGAAGGGTTACTCAGCCAAGAATTGAATGCCTTCTTGCTGGTGGTGGTGAGTCTGTCGATGATGACCACCCCCTTGATGCTTACCTTGCAGCAACGCTGGTTTGAACGCACTTTTAATGAACCGGAAGAGTTACCGCCACAGACGCAATTTGATCAACATGACGCGCGCGTCATCATCGCGGGCTTTGGTCGGTTTGGTCAGGTGGTCGGTCGGTTGATGTTTGCCAACAAAATTGGTGTCACCATCTTGGAACGTGATCCCACCCAAATCAAACTGTTACGCAAGTTCGGGTATGATGTGTATTACGGTGATGCGACGCAGCTTGATTTACTTCGGGCGGCAGGGGCGCAAAGCGCAGAGGCGATTGTGATTTGCACCGACTCGCCGGATGAAGTGATGGAGATTGTTGATCTTTGTCAGCGGCATTTCCCTAACTTAAAGATATTAGCGCGAGCACGAAGTCGGGTGGAGGCTTATCAGCTCATGGGCTTAGGCGTCGAAACCTTGTCGCGGGAGACATTTCTTGGCGCGCTTGATTTAGGTCGACAGACGCTAGAGTCTTTGGGAATGCACCCTTACAAAGCAAAACGTGCCGAGGTGTTGTTCCGCAAGCTAGATATGCGGGTATTGCAAGACCTCTTACCCCAGCACAATGAAGATATGGCTGCCGCTTCACGCGTGAAAGAGGCGCGTAAAGAATTGGAAGAGATCTTTGATCGGGAAATGCGTGGTGATATTGAGCGCCACCAGAGTTGGAACCGAGATGAATAGGATGGAATTGTGAAAAAGCGCTTTATTGCCGGGGCGGCGTGCCCCAAATGTCAGCGTCAAGACACCTTGCGAGTCTGGCGCGAAAACAATATTGACAAAGTGGAATGTGTCAGCTGCGATTACCATGAGAGTCGGCTTCCGGATTCGGCACAGCAGTCACAGTCTGAAACCCCGCCGGCAGAGAATGTCATTGGGATCTTTAAACCGGAGTAGGGAATCCGTTATCATCGGCAGTCCATTAACCTTCCGGTCTCGGAGCGAGCATGAAAATTGCAAATGATGTGGTGGTCAGCCTGGCCTACCAAGTAAAAAATGAAGACGGTGCGTTAGTTGATGAATCAACAGCGCAAGAACCCCTCCAGTACCTACACGGTCACCGTAACCTGATCGTTGGTCTGGAAAAGGCACTGGAAGGTCGTGAGAAAGGCGACGCGTTTGAAGTGACCGTAGGTCCTGACGATGCATACGGTGAGTATCAAGAAGCCATGGTACAACGCGTACCGGCGAACGTATTCCAAGGCGTAGACCAAGTGGAAGTCGGCATGCGCTTTATGGCGGAAACTGACCAAGGTCAGATCCCGGTTGAAGTCACCGAAGTTGACGGTGACGAAGTTGTTGTTGATGCCAACCACATGCTGGCAGGCCAAACTCTGTCATTCTCTGTGGAAGTGGTTGATCTACGTGCAGCAACCGAAGACGAAATTGCTCATGGCCATATTCACCAAGAAGGTGGCTGCGGTCACGATCACTAATCAGTGATTAGCAACGAGAAAAGGCGCCGGTTTGGCGCCTTTTTTTATTTCATATCCGCCGTCTTTAGGCGTGTATCGACACCAGCGCTTGGCAATTAATAATGCGGCGGTGGGGTTTCTTCCGATTGGCTGGCGATGTTGGCCGGCGCAACGTCCTTCAGTTTGCCGACCAAATACTGAATTTGCACTGTCATACGCTCAATATCGCCTTGCTGTTGGGTGAGAGCGTCATTGAGCTGTTCTATTGTGTCTTCTTGAAACGCGACCTTGCACTCCAGATCGTCAATTTGTTGCTGTAATTTGCCAATCTCACTCATTTTTGTTTCTCACTGCATTAAGGGGTGTCGGTTAACCAAGCCTGGGCGATACCCGCCGAGGTACCGGATATCACACGGCCGGTTGGGTCGATGGCGACATCATACACGACCGCGCTGGGAGGGCGAGTATTGGGTTGTGCCAATGCCTCCCAACGTCCTAGATTCTCACCGGTCTGAACATTCCAAAGCTCGACCCGCTGTGAGGGGGTGCCTGTGGCGAGTCGGCGGCCGTCATCGGAAAAGCGTGCACTGGCATAAATCGCTTGGCGCGCAAAGATATCTAGTTGACTGACTTTTTCACCGCTGGGTAAGGCCCAGATAATCGCTTGATTGCTGCCATCTGAGACAAAGGCATACTTTCCTTCCCGTTGCAGCGCCACTTGCTTCACCCGTTGGTCATAAGGAAAGTCGTTGATAATTTGCCCGGAATTAGTGTCCCAAAAATAGGCATGATGGTCATTGCCCCCTGAGAGGACGTAAGCGCCGTTCGGGGAAATGGCGACTGCATTGACTTTATCGCGATGGGCAAGGAACTCTAAGCGTCTTCCTGTGCCTAAGTCGATGAATAGCGCTTTGCCGTCCGACATCGCGAGGACCACTTTTTGGCCGTTGTTGCTGATAGCCGCATCACGGATAATGCCTTCAGAGACCGACCACAAGCCCTCGGCTTGGCTCCAGGCAAGATCCCAGACAGCAAAATTTTGCGCGGTCGCGGTGATGGCATAGCGTTTATTGTCGGAGATATGGCTGACCACCACAGGGTTCGCATTGGGATCTTGGGGCCCAAGATCCGCCAGCTTTTGGTTGGTGACCAGATCCCACAGCACAATGTCGGTTTCTTCGGAGGCGAGCAGCGCAAATCGCCCGTCTCTACTCAGGCTAAAGCTGGTGGCGCCTTCAGGATGGATTGACCAACGCTGGGCTTCTTTGCCAGACTGCCAACAGCCAGTTAGCGTGATGGCGATGAGAAAAATGCAAACAATGTGGCGAATTTTGGGCATGATGCTTGAGTTCCGAAACGTGCAGCCATATAACCACGAGTATATTGATAGAATCAGGCTTTCGCATTGTTGATGCGTCAGTGACAACCATACGAGGATTTATCCTTACCATCAACGGAGTACCCAATGAAATCAGTAATGAAGATGTCGCTACTCGCGGCAACCGTTGCCCTTGCCGTCGGCTGTCAACAAGACGACGCCAACGTCGAGCAGACGAACCAAGCCGCTGAGCAGGCGCAAGCGGAAGCGTCGTTTGCTAATGATGACGACAAGGCAGCCTACGCGATTGGTGCGTCTTTAGCGCAATACCTCAACGCCAACCTAGAGCAACAAGCCGACATCGGTTTGGATTTAGATAAAGAGTTGGTATTGCAAGGGGTGCAGGACGTCTTTAATGGCGAATCCAAGCTGACCGACGAGCAAGCGCAAGCGGCACTGCAGTCACTCGATCAACGCGTGACTGAGCTGGCCCAGCAACAAGCCAAAGAAAAAGCAGAAGCTGCGCTGGCTGACGGTGAAAAGTATCGCACTGAATTTGCGAGCCAAGAGGGCGTGAAAGAAACCGAATCTGGCTTGTTATACAAAGTGGATAGCTTAGGTGACGGTAAAAAACCCGCGGCGGAAGACACTGTGGTGGTGCACTACAAAGGCACGCTAACAGATGGTACCCAATTTGATAGCTCTTACGATCGTGGCGAGCCAGCAACCTTCCCGCTTAATCGTGTGATCCCAGGTTGGACCGAAGGGGTGCAGCTGATGCCAGTTGGATCTAAATTTACCTTCGTGATCCCGCCAGAGCTGGCCTACGGTGACCAAGATACGGCGTCCATTCCTGCGAACTCAACGCTTGTGTTTGATGTTGAGCTACTGGAAATCAAAGACGATGCCAACAAAGAGAAGGCGAGTGAAGGGTAAACCTGACGCTTGTTTTCGCGCCAAAATGCCTCGGCTTTGCCGGGGCTTTTGCTTTTTTAGGGCGGGATTCTGTTAAACTTGGCTGAGATAAACACAGATTCACTGTCGAATAAGGATAGGCGTACGTGGTACCGACAGAGCATTTTGGCGCAGAAATCATGACAGAAAGCGAGCTCATTGAGCCGAATCCATTTACTGCGCAAGACAGTGTGATTTTACACTCTTATGCCGCGGTCGTAGACGGCTTGGCTGCGCTGATTGGCGAGCATTGTGAAATCGTACTGCACTCGCTAGAAGACTTGAACAAGTCAGCAATCAAAATTGCCAATGGTGAAAACACCGGTCGCCAAGTGGGGTCACCCATCACGGATTTGGCCTTACGGATGTTGCGGGACATTGAAGGGTCTGAGCGTAATTTTTCTCGCGCCTACTTTACGCGCGCGAAAAGCGGCACCTTAATGAAATCGATCACGGTGGCCATCCGCAATGGTGAAAGCCGCATTATCGGGCTGTTATGTATCAATATAAACTTGGATGCCCCTTTCTCTCAGGTGCTGCAAGCGTTTATGCCTGATGATCAAGCCAAGCAAGCCGCGTCATCGGTTAACTTTGCCAGTGATGTAGAAGAGCTGGTGGACCAAACTGTTGAGCGTACCATTGAAGAAGTCAACGCGGATAAAAGTGTGTCTAATAACACCAAAAACCGCCAAATTGTGATGGCGCTTTATGATAAAGGGATCTTTGATATCAAAGATGCTATTCATCGTGTCGCTGATAGGCTCAACATATCGAAGCACACTGTGTATCTTTACGTACGCCAACGCAAAACGGGAGATGGGGAAAAATGAGCCTCAATTACGTACTCGTGGTCTCAGAGCCGGCTTATGGGACGCAACTTGCGCGTACGGCCTATCAATTTGCGTGTGCGGCCATTGCCAAAGGGCACAGTGTCAGCAAAGTGTTTTTCTACCAAGATGGTGTATTAAACGGGGCTGCGACAACGGTGCCTGCGAATGACGAATTTGACTTGGTTAATGCATGGCAGACTTTAGCCAATGAACATCAGGTACAACTCGAAACCTGTGTGGCTGCCGCATTGCGCCGCGGTATTGTGAGCGAGCAAGAAGCGATGCAGCATGGCTTGTCACAAGCGAACCTAGCAGATGGGTATCAACAAGCCGGTCTCGGAGCCTTGGCAGAAGCCTTGTTGACTGCTGATCGTGTACTGCAATTTTAAGAGGACGTATGCAACTCGGGTTTGTTTTTTCAACCGCACCGCATGGTTCAGCGAGCGGACGTGAGGGGTTAGATGCGCTGTTAGCGACATCCGCTTTTTGCGAAACGATTAGCGTGTTCTTCATTGGCGATGGGGTGATGCAATTGATTGATGGGCAGCGCCCAAGCGCAGTGCTGAGTCGCGATTATATTGCCAGCTTTAAAATGCTACCGCTGTGTGATGTAGAAGATATCTATATTTGCCAAGCGTCACTGATGGCGAGAGGCATGGGTGATGCGGCGCGTGTGTTGACGGGCGAAGTGCTGGAACGTGAGCATATTCAGGCAAAGCTCGCTCGCTGCGATCGCATCCTGCATTTTTAAGAGAGTCAGATGCTACATATTATCAAATCGTCCCCTTATGCAACGCATGCGCTGTCGCACTGTTTGGCGTATGCCACTCCTGACAGTGTCATCGTCTTGATCAATGATGCTGTCCTCGGCGCACTGGCCGATAGCCCTCTGGGGGCGGCGCTTTTTACAGATAACCGTTCGGTTTATGTGCTAGAAGAAGATGTGATGGCCCGCGGGGTGCAAGCGCATCTACATCCGCAAGTTAAACAGATTGATATGCAAGGCTTGGTTCAACTCACTGAGGATCACGTCACGCAAATGACATGGTGATCGACTAGGCTATCGAAGGATAAAAATGCCTTCTTTGCTATCGGTGAAAAAACAGACGATGCAAAGATCTCTGTATAAATCTTGACACCCTATAAGTCGGCGCCTAAAATTTCGCGTCCCCGTTTTATTGGGGATAGATTTTTCACACTTATACGTTAAGTAATATCAGGAGCTATTTAATGGCAACTATTAACCAGCTGGTACGCAAACCACGCCTGAAGCAAGTTGCGAAAAGCAACGTGCCTGCGCTGGAAGCGTGTCCGCAAAAACGTGGTGTTTGTACTCGTGTTTACACCACTACGCCAAAAAAACCAAACTCAGCACTGCGTAAAGTATGCCGTGTGCGTTTGACTAACGGTTACGAAGTAACCTCATACATCGGTGGTGAAGGCCACAACCTGCAAGAGCACAGCGTTGTGCTTATCCGCGGCGGTCGTGTAAAAGACTTGCCGGGTGTGCGTTACCACACTGTTCGTGGCGCACTTGACTGTGCAGGCGTTAACGGCCGTAAACAAGGTCGTTCTAAGTACGGTGTGAAGCGTCCTAAGTCTTAATGGATTCCGTTAAGTAAGGCCAAACACTCAAACAATTGAATTTTGAAAAAACTGAAAAGTTTTGGATAAAACCTGAAGAAGACAACGGAGATAATCCATGCCACGTCGTCGCGTAATTGGTCAGCGTAAAATTCTTCCAGATCCTAAGTTCGGATCAGAATTGCTGGCAAAATTTGTGAACATCCTGATGGTTGACGGTAAGAAGTCAACTGCTGAAAAAATCGTTTATGGTGCACTAGACATCATGGCTGAGCGTTCTGGTAAAGAGCACTTGGCTGTATTCGAACAAGCTCTTGAAAACGTACGCCCAGCGGTCGAGGTTAAATCTCGCCGTGTAGGTGGTTCAACTTACCAAGTACCAGTAGAAGTACGTCCTGTGCGTCGTAACGCGCTGGCTATGCGTTGGTTGGTTGAAGCTGCTCGTAAGCGTGGTGAAAAATCTATGGCTCAGCGCCTGGCCAACGAGATGCTTGATGCGTCTGAAAACAAAGGTACTGCTGTTAAGAAACGTGAAGACGTTCACCGTATGGCAGACGCGAACAAAGCGTTCGCACATTACCGCTGGTAATGCCTTCATGGCGCGTCACTTCGGTGGCGCGCCGAACCCATTTTCTAAGGTTAACCTTAGTAAGAGGATACTATTGTGGCTCGTAAAACCCCTATCGAGCGCTACCGTAACATCGGTATTTGTGCTCACGTAGACGCCGGTAAAACCACCACTACCGAACGAATCCTGTTCTACACAGGCGTTAACCACAAGATTGGTGAGACCCACGACGGCGCGTCTACCATGGACTGGATGGAGCAGGAGCAAGAGCGTGGTATTACCATCACCTCTGCAGCAACCACCACTTTCTGGCAAGGTTCTGATCACCAATTCGAACAACACCGTATTAACATCATCGACACCCCAGGACACGTTGACTTCACTATCGAAGTAGAGCGTTCACTGCGTGTTCTTGATGGTGCGGTTGTTGTTTTCTGTGGTTCTTCTGGTGTTGAGCCTCAGTCTGAAACCGTATGGCGTCAGGCTGACAAATATGAAGTTCCACGCATGGTTTTCGTCAACAAGATGGACCGTGCGGGCGCAGACTTCCTACGCGTTGTTGATCAAATCAAAAACCGTCTTGGCGCGACCCCTGTGCCAATTCACTTGAACATCGGTGCTGAAGACGAGTTCAAGGGCGTTATTGACCTGATCAAAATGAAAGCTATCAACTGGAATGAAGAAGACATGGGTATGACTTATACCTATGAAGAGATTCCAGCTGAACTTCAAGAGCAAGCAGAAGAGTGGCACAACTTCTTGATTGAGTCTGCTGCAGAAGCGTCTGAAGAGCTGATGGACAAGTACCTTGAAGAAGGTGAACTGTCTGAAGAAGAAATCAAGAAGGCGCTGCGTCAGCGTACTCTGGATAACGAAATCGTACTGGCAACCTGTGGTTCTGCATTTAAGAACAAAGGTGTTCAGGCGGTACTGGATGCGGTTATCGAATTCCTACCTTCACCAATCGACGTTAAGTCAATCAAAGGTGAAGACGAAGACGGCAACCCAATTGAGCGTCACGCAGACGACAAAGAACCGTTCTCCGCGCTGGCATTCAAAATTGCAACTGACCCATTCGTAGGTACGCTGACCTTTATGCGTGTTTACTCGGGCGTTGTAAGCTCAGGCGACACTGTTTACAACTCTGTTAAGCAGAAGCGTGAGCGCCTAGGCCGTATCGTACAGATGCACTCGAACAAGCGTGAAGAAATCAAAGAAATTCGCGCTGGTGACATCGCGGCCGCGGTTGGTCTAAAAGACGTAACCACGGGTGATACTCTGTGTGCGATGGATTCAAAAGTAATCCTAGAGCGTATGGAATTCCCTGATCCAGTTATTCAGATCGCGGTTGAGCCTAAGTCTAAAGCAGACCAAGAGAAAATGGGTATCGCGCTAGGTAAACTAGCAGCAGAAGATCCATCTTTCCGCGTTGAGTCTGACGAAGAGTCTGGCCAGACCTTGATCTCTGGTATGGGTGAGCTTCACCTAGACGTTATCGTTGACCGTATGCGTCGTGAGTTTAACGTTGAATGTAACGTTGGTAAGCCTCAGGTAGCGTACCGTGAAACTATCCGTGGTAGCACGGAAGTTGAAGGTAAGTTCGTTAAGCAGTCAGGTGGTCGTGGTCAGTTTGGTCACGTATGGCTGAAGCTTGAGCCATCTGAGCCAAACGAAGGCTTTGTCTTTGTTGACGAAATCGTTGGTGGTGTGGTTCCTCGTGAATACATCGGCGCGGTAGCGAAAGGCGTTGAAGAGCAAATGAAAAACGGTGTACTTGCCGGTTATCCAGTGCTCGACGTTAAAGCAACCCTGTACGATGGTTCTTACCACGATGTTGACTCCAACGAAATGGCGTTTAAGATCGCTGCATCAATGGCATTCAAGAAAGGTGCACTGCAAGCGCAACCTGTTATGCTTGAGCCACTGATGAAAGTAGAAGTAACTACGCCAGAAGAGTGGATGGGTGACGTTGTTGGTGACTTGAACCGTCGCCGTGGCCTGATTGGCGGTATGGACGAAGGCCCAGCGGGTCTGAAGATCGTACGTGCTCAGGTACCACTGTCTGAAATGTTCGGTTACGCCACTGACCTGCGTAGTGCAACTCAGGGTCGTGCTTCATACTCAATGGAATTCAGCGAGTATGGCGAAGTGCCTAAGAACATTGCCGACGCCCTGATTGCAGAGCGTAGCTAATTTTTATTAGTCTCGATGCCGGCGTGTTGTCGGCATCCAATACTGACTTCTGAGCTAGTTAGGTGTTGATACCTTTAGCTCACAACTAGGAAGGAAGACGATCGTGTCTAAAGAAAAATTTGAACGTACGAAACCGCACGTTAACGTTGGTACTATCGGCCACGTTGACCACGGTAAAACTACTCTGACTGCCGCTATCTGTACTGTACTTGCAAAAGTACACGGTGGTGCAGCGCGTGACTTCGCATCAATCGATAACGCACCAGAAGAGCGTGAGCGTGGTATCACCATCGCGACTTCGCACGTAGAATACGATACGCCAACTCGCCACTACGCGCACGTTGACTGCCCAGGGCACGCCGACTACGTGAAAAACATGATCACCGGTGCAGCGCAAATGGACGGTGGTATCCTAGTAGTAGCAGCGACTGATGGCCCAATGCCACAGACTCGTGAGCACATCCTGCTAGGCCGTCAGGTAGGCATCCCATACATCATCGTATTCATGAACAAATGTGACATGGTTGATGATGAAGAGCTGCTTGAGCTAGTTGAAATGGAAGTACGTGAGCTGCTTTCAGAGTATGACTTCCCAGGTGACGACTGCCCAGTAATCCAAGGTTCAGCACTAGGTGCTCTGAACGGTGAAGAGCAGTGGGAACAGAAGATTATTGAGCTAGCGGAAGCACTGGATTCTTACATCCCAGAGCCAGAGCGTGCGATCGACAAGCCGTTCATTCTGCCAATCGAAGACGTATTCTCAATCCAAGGCCGTGGTACTGTAGTAACTGGTCGTGTTGAGCAAGGCATCATCACCGTTGGTGACGAAGTAGAAATCGTGGGCATGAAAGACACCACCAAGACCACTTGTACTGGTGTTGAAATGTTCCGTAAACTTCTAGACGAAGGCCGTGCTGGTGAGAACGTTGGTGTTCTTCTGCGTGGTACTAAGCGTGACGAAGTTGAGCGTGGTCAAGTACTGGCGAAGCCTGGTTCAATCACCCCGCACACTAAGTTCGAGTCAGAAGTATACGTACTGTCTAAAGACGAAGGCGGCCGTCATACTCCGTTCTTCAAAGGCTACCGTCCACAGTTCTACTTCCGTACAACTGACGTGACCGGTACTATCGAACTGCCAGAAGGCGTTGAGATGGTAATGCCTGGTGACAACATCAAGATGGTTGTTGAGTTGATCGCGCCAATCGCGATGGACGAAGGTCTACGTTTCGCTATCCGTGAAGGTGGCCGTACCGTAGGCGCTGGTGTTGTTGCTAACATCATCGCGTAATGCGTTGAGTTAAACATACCACTGAAAAAGGAGCGCATTGCGCTCCTTTTTTTATGGCTGCACCCCAGACATTGACCTTATGGCGCTTTGGCTTTACGCGATCTTTTTTGCTTGTGTGGCTATTACGTAAATAATCAATTGTTATATAAAAACCCTTTACCTGAAGCGCAATGCAAACTATTCTCGTTATAGTTTATGTTGTAGGGTGAGAATAATGTTTGTATGTATTTGCCATGCTGTATCGGATAAAACCATTAAGCAGCTTGTGAATCAACAAGGCGTGACTAGCATTCGCGAACTGCGTCGGCTCACTCCGCTGGGTTCACAGTGTGGTAAATGTGTGCGTCAGGCCAAAGAGGTGATTCACAATCAGGTGCAAGTGATTACGTTACAGCAAGCGAGCTAACTCAGGAGTACTGAGTAAAATTTGACAGCCTCCTTATGGGTTCTACAGTTGATAAATAGAACCCATAAGGAGGCTTTTGCCATGAAAGGCGACCCAAAATCGATTGCGTTTTTAAATACCGTGCTCGGCAATGAACTTATTGCCATCAACCAGTACTTCCTTCATGCACGTATGTTCAAAGACTGGGGCTTAAAAGTCATTGCTCATAAAGAATATGAAGAGTCGATTGATGAGATGAAGCACGCGGACAAGTTGATTGAGCGCATCTTGTTCTTAGAAGGGATGCCGAACTTACAAGATTTAGGTAAATTACGTATCGGCGAAGATACGCAAGAAATTTTTGAGTGTGACCTCGCGCTAGAGATGCAGGCACACGAAGACTTGAAAGAAGCCATTGCCTACACCGAAAGCATACGCGATTACGTCTCGCGAGATTTGTTCCAGTATATTCTCGATGATGAGGAAGAACACATTGATTGGCTGGAGACTCAGCTAGGTCTGATTGAGAAAGTGGGACTCGAAAATTATAACCAAGCGCAGATGATTGAAGATGCGAGCGATAAAGACTAAGGCGAGGCTTACGCTATCGCGGTAGATGAACGCACCCCATGGGTGCGTTTTTGTTTGGGCTTATTTTTTAACCAAGACTTGCAATAGGGTGCGGCATCGGTATAATGCTGCGCACTGCTTAAGTCTTCGGACTTCCGACGCAGTTGTGAACCAATGAGCATCGAGGAATGGAACAGTAAACTGTTCGTTTAATGTATACTCCGCTTATGTTCGCAGTCATAATATAATGGCTGACAATGTGCCTAATTTTGGCACTACGGTTTCACATAAATTAATCGGCATTCCCTCGCTCTAGTGAGGTAGAATGGCGATATTGTTTGTGTAAAAATTTTTGAATTTGGAGCTCTGTCTCATGCAGAACCAACGTATCCGTATCCGCCTAAAGGCGTTCGATCATCGCTTGATCGATCAGTCTACCGCGGAAATCGTTGAAACCGCTAAGCGCACTGGCGCACAGGTTAAGGGTCCAATCCCTCTACCTACTCGTAAAGAGCGCTTCACCGTTCTTATTTCTCCGCACGTAAACAAAGACGCACGTGACCAGTACGAGATTCGTACTCACAAACGTCTGATCGACATCGTTGAGCCAACAGACAAGACTGTTGACGCTCTGATGCGTCTTGACCTTGCTGCGGGCGTTGATGTTCAAATCAGCCTGGGCTAAGGGGGAGTAGATAATGATTGGTCTAGTCGGTCGTAAAGTCGGTATGACTCGTATCTTCAACGAAGATGGCGTATCTATCCCGGTAACCGTAGTTGAAGTTGAAGCGAACCGTGTTGCTCAGGTGCGTAAGCCTGAAGTTGACGGTTATGCCGCAATTCAAGTTACTACAGGCGCGAAGAAAGCAAACCGTGTAAACAAGGCACAAGCTGGCCACTTTGCGAAAGCAGGTGTTGAAGCGGGCCGCGGTCTGTGGGAATTCCGTCTGGAAAATGGTGAAGAGTTCGAAGTTGGCGCTGAGCTAAACGTTGATCTATTCGCTGAAATCAAAAAAGTAGACGTTACTGGCACGTCAAAAGGTAAGGGCTTCCAAGGCGGCGTTAAGCGTTGGAACTTCCGTACTCAAGACATGAGCCACGGTAACTCTTTGTCTCACCGTGCTCCTGGTTCTATCGGTCAATGTCAGACTCCAGGTCGCGTATTCAAAGGCAAAAAAATGGCAGGTCACATGGGTGCTGAGCGTGTAACGACTCAAAACCTAGAGATCGTACGTGTTGACACTGAGCGCAATCTGCTTCTTATCAAAGGTGCAGTCCCAGGTGCTACAGGTGGCAACGTGATCGTTAAACCAGCCGTTAAAGCGTAACGTCGAGGAGATAGTAATGGAATTGGTAGTCAAAGGCGCCGACGCGCTAACTGTTTCCGAAACTACCTTCGGGCGTGAATTCAACGAAGCCCTGGTTCACCAGGTAGTCGTTGCATACGCAGCTGGTGCCCGTCAAGGTACTCGCGCTCAGAAAACTCGTTCAGACGTATCTGGTGGCGGTGCTAAGCCATGGCGTCAGAAGGGTACTGGTCGCGCCCGTGCAGGTACAATCCGCAGCCCAATCTGGCGCAGCGGTGGTGTCACTTTCGCAGCTCGTCCTCAGGACCACAGCCAGAAAGTTAACAAAAAGATGTACCGTGGTGCTCTGAAGAGCATTCTGTCAGAGCTAGTTCGTCAAGAGCGTTTGATCGTTGTTGATAACTTCTCTGTTGAAGCACCAAAAACTAAAGAGCTTGTCGCTAAGCTGAAAGAGCTTGAGCTGAACGACGCTCTGATCGTAACTGCAGAAGTTGATGAGAATCTGTTCCTTGCTGCACGTAACCTGTACAAGGTTGACGTACGCGATGCAGGTACCATCGACCCAGTTAGCTTGATCGCTTTCGACAAAGTCGTGATGACTGCTGAAGCAGTTAAACAAGTTGAGGAGATGCTGGCATGATCACTGAAGAGCGTATCCTAAAAGTTCTGCGTGCTCCGCACATCTCTGAAAAAGCAACGATGGCTGCTGAAAGCGCGAACACTATCGTGTTTAAAGTAGCTAAAGAAGCAACTAAGAAAGAGATCAAAGCGGCAGTTGAAAAACTGTTCGAAGTTGAAGTTAAGTCTGTTCGTACCCTAGTAGTTAAGGGTAAGACCAAACGTCAAGGTATGCGCGAAGGTCGCCGTAGCGATTGGAAAAAAGCGTACGTTATCTTGAAAGAAGGTCAGGACATCGACTTCGTTGGCGGCGCAGAGTAAGACGGAGGAGTAACAGCAAATGGCTATTATCAAATGTAAGCCGACTTCACCGGGTCGTCGTCACCTTGTTAAAGTGGTTAACCCAGATCTTTATAAGGGCAAGCCATACGCACCACTACTAGAGAAAAACTCTAAGTCTGGTGGTCGTAATAACAACGGTCGAATCACAGTGCGTCATATCGGTGGTGGTCACAAACATCATTACCGTGTAATTGACTTCAAACGTACTAAAGACGGTATCCCAGCGAAAGTTGAGCGTCTTGAATACGATCCAAACCGCAGTGCAAACATCGCGCTTGTACTTTATGCGGATGGTGAACGTCGTTACATCATTGCACCTAAAGGCCTAAAAGCCGGTGATCAGATCCAATCTGGTGCAGATGCAGCTATCAAGGTAGGTAACACCCTGCCAATGCGTAACATCCCAGTGGGTTCTACTATCCACAACATCGAGCTGAAACCTGGTAAAGGCGCCCAGCTTGCACGTTCTGCGGGTGCTTATGCTCAGATCGTTGCTCGTGACGGTGCATATGTCACACTCCGCCTGCGCAGCGGTGAAATGCGTAAAGTTCTTGCTGAAGGTCGTGCGACCCTAGGCGAAGTGGGTAATTCAGAGCACATGCTACGCGAACTGGGTAAAGCCGGTGCGTCACGCTGGAAAGGCGTACGTCCAAGCGTACGTGGTGTTGCAATGAACCCAGTTGACCACCCACACGGTGGTGGTGAAGGCCGTACCTCAGGTGGTCGTCACCCAGTATCACCTTGGGGTATGCCAACTAAAGGCTTCAAGACCCGTAAGAACAAACGTACCGACAAGTACATCGTACGTCGTCGTAACAAGTAATTATTATCAGAGGATAAGCTATGCCACGTTCTCTCAAGAAAGGTCCTTTTATTGACCTGCACTTGCTGAAGAAGGTAGAGAAAGCGGTGGAAAGCGGTGACAAGAAGCCTTTAAAGACTTGGTCCCGTCGTTCAATGATCATCCCACAGATGATCGGATTGACCATCGCTGTCCATAATGGTCGTCAGCATGTACCCGTTTTCGTTTCTGAAGAAATGATCGGTCACAAGCTGGGCGAGTTTGCACCAACACGTACTTATCGCGGCCACGCTGCTGATAAGAAAGCTAAGAAGCGTTAAGGGGTAAGAAATGGAAGCTATTGCTAAACATCGCTTTGCTCGTATCTCGCCTCAAAAAGCACGTTTGGTTGCGGATCAAGTGCGCGGTAAAGACGTAGCACAAGCACTAGAAATTCTGACTTTCAGCAACAAAAAAGCGGCTGATCTGGTTAAGAAAGTGTTGGAATCTGCTATTGCAAACGCCGAGCATAACGAAGGTGCGGATATCGACGATCTAAGCGTCGCCAAAGTCTTCGTTGATGAAGGCCCAATCATGAAGCGTATTATGCCTCGTGCAAAAGGCCGTGCCGATCGCATCTTGAAGCGTTCTAGCCACATCACTGTTGTTGTAGCAGACCGCTAAGAGACGAGGAGATAAAGCAATGGGTCAAAAAGTACATCCTAATGGTATTCGTCTAGGCATCGTAAAGCCTTGGAATTCCACTTGGTTTGCTAATAACCAAGATTTCGCTGACAACCTAGACGGCGACTTTAAGGTACGTCAGTTCTTGACTAACGAACTGAAAAAAGCGTCAGTATCTCGCATCGTTATCGAGCGCCCTGCCAAGAGCATCCGTGTGACCATTCACACTGCACGCCCTGGTGTGGTTATCGGTAAGAAAGGCGAAGACGTTGAGAAGCTACGCGCACATGTTGCGAAACTAGCCGGTGTACCAGCGCAAATCAACATCGCTGAAGTACGTAAGCCAGAGCTGGACGCACAACTTGTTGGCGACAGCATCGCTTCTCAGCTAGAGCGCCGTGTTATGTTCCGTCGTGCGATGAAGCGCGCGGTACAAAACGCAATGCGTCTAGGTGCCAAAGGTATCAAAGTAGAAGTAAGCGGCCGTCTTGGCGGTGCTGAAATTGCTCGTACCGAGTGGTACCGTGAAGGCCGTGTGCCACTGCACACACTTCGTGCTGACATTGATTACGCAACTTCTTCTGCTCACACCACCTACGGTGTTATCGGCATTAAAACCTGGATCTTCAAAGGTGAAGTTCTAGGCGGAATGGCTGAAGTGGAGCAAAAGGCTGACAAGCCGAAGAAGCAGCGTAAAGGCCGTAAGTAAGGAGTCTATCGATGCTTCAACCAAAACGTACTAAGTTCCGCAAGACTTTTAAAGGTCGTAACCGCGGTCTGGCGCACGGTACTGACGTAAGCTTCGGTACCTATGGCCTGAAAGCTGTTGGTCGCGGTCGTATCACTGCGCGTCAAATTGAGGCGGCTCGTCGTGCGATGACTCGTCACATTAAACGTCAGGGTCAAATCTGGATCCGTATCTTCCCAGACAAACCAATTACTGGTAAGCCGTTGGAAGTTCGTATGGGTAAGGGTAAAGGTTCAGTAGATTACTGGGTTGCCCAAATCCAACCAGGTAAAGTCCTGTACGAAATGGATGGTGTTCCTGAATCACTGGCTCGCGAAGCGTTTGAACTGGCTTCACGTAAGCTACCGATCAAAACCACTTTCGTAACTAAGGCGGTGATGTGATGAAAGCACAAGAACTACGTGAAAAGACTGTTGAGCAGCTGAACGAAGAGCTGATGGGTCTGCTGCGTGAGCAGTTTAACCTGCGCATGCAAGCGGCTACTGGCCAGCTTCAGCAAACTCACACTCTTAAAGCTGTTCGTCGCGATATCGCACGTGTTAAAACCGTATTGACTGAGAAGGCTAGCGCATAATGAGCGAGAACATCCGCACTCAGCAAGGTCGCGTTGTCAGCGACAAAGGCGATAAGACTATCGTTGTTGCTATCGAGCGTTTTGTGAAACACCCTATCTACGGTAAGTACATCAAGCGCACGACCAAGCTGCACGTTCACGATGAATCTAACGAGTGTAACCAAGGTGACACTGTAGAAGTTCGTGAGTGTCGTCCAATCTCTAAGACTAAGTCTTGGACATTGGTTCGCGTTGTTGAAAAAGCGCGCATCTAAGCGATTTTTCAAACAATATAAGTCAAACGGCTCTCATTTGGGGGGCCGTTTATTTTTTTATCTACCCATCCGGTCAAAATAGTGTTATTATTCGCCGCCCTTGTAATAAGGCAGCCCGACCCGAGATGGGTCTAGATGTAATAACAGCGGAGCACTAACAATGATCCAAATGCAAAGTATGCTGGACGCAGCCGATAACTCCGGCGCTCGCAGTGTAATGTGTATTAAGGTTCTGGGTGGCTCTCACCGTCGTTACGCCCATGTTGGCGACATCATCAAAGTTACCGTTAAGGAAGCAATTCCACGCGGTAAAGTGAAAAAAGGTGATGTGCTTAAGGCGGTGGTAGTTCGCACCCGTAAAGGCGTACGTCGTCCAGACGGCTCTGTCATTCGCTTCGACCGTAATGCTTGCGTGTTGTTGAACAACACGAACGAGCAACCAGTCGGCACACGTATCTTTGGCCCTGTGACACGCGAACTTCGTACTGAAAAGTTCATGAAGATTGTGTCTCTGGCGCCTGAAGTTCTGTAAGGAGCGATCTCATGGCAGCTAAAATCCGTCGTAACGACGAAGTTATCGTTCTTGTCGGTAAAGACAAAGGCAAGAAAGGTAAAGTATCTAAGGTTCTACCGACCGGTAAAGTTATCGTTGAAGGTATTAACCTCGTTAAGAAACACCAGAAGCCTGTACCGGCTCTGGGCGTTCAAGGTGGCATCGTAGAAAAAGAAGCCGCTATTGACGTTTCAAACGTGGCAATCTTTAACGCAGCAGCTGGTAAAGGTGACCGTGTAGGCTTCCGATTTGAAGACGGCAAAAAAGTACGTTTTTTCAAATCGACTGGCGAAACTATTAAGTAATTCTGGAGTAGTACAATGGCGAAACTGCATGATTACTACAAAGAGACCGTTGTAGCTGAGCTTTCTAAGCAATTTGGCTACAAGAGCATCATGCAAGTCCCAAGGATCGAAAAGATCACCCTTAACATGGGTGTGGGCGAAGCTCTGAACGACAAAAAACTGCTTGAAAATGCAGCTGCTGATATGACCGCGATTTCTGGTCAAAAGCCGCTGATCACCAAAGCACGTAAGTCAGTTGCAGGCTTTAAGATCCGTGAGGGCTACCCGATTGGTTGTAAAGTAACCCTACGTGGCGAGCGTATGTGGGACTTCTTTGAGCGTCTAATCGCAATCGCAGTTCCTCGTATCCGTGACTTCCGTGGTCTGAACCCGAAAGCGTTCGACGGTCGCGGTAACTACAGCATGGGCGTTCGCGAGCAAATCATCTTCCCTGAGATTGACTACGATAAAGTCGATCGTATCCGTGGTCTTGATATTACTATCACTACCACTGCAGGTACTGATGAGGAAGGTCGAGCTCTGCTGGCTGCCTTTAACTTCCCATTCCGTAAGTAAGGTGAAGGGTTACTGTTATGGCTAAAAAATCCATGAAAGCACGCGATGTAAAGCGTGCGAAGCTCGCAGCCCGTTACGCTGAAAAGCGTGATAACCTGCGTGCGATCATTAAGAATGTAAACACGTCAGACGAAGAGCGTTGGGACGCAGTCCTGAAGCTTCAGTCGCTACCACGTGATTCTGCGAAGTCTCGTCAGCGTAACCGCTGTAACCAGACTGGTCGTCCACATGGCTACCTACGCAAATTCGGCCTAAGCCGAATCAAGGTTCGTGAAGCTTGCATGAAAGGCGAGATTCCGGGTCTGCGTAAGGCAAGCTGGTAATTGAATCACGGGAGTAAAGACTTATGAGCATGCAAGATCCGATCTCGGATATGCTGACCCGCCTTCGCAACGGTCAGGCAGCAAAAAAAGTTGCTGTAAAAATGCCTTCGTCAAAGCTGAAAGTGGCAATTGCTGAGCTACTAAAAGCAGAAGGTTACGTGGCTGAGTACGCTGTAAGTGGCGATGCCAAGCCTGAACTGGAAGTGACGTTGAAATACTTCGAATCTAAACCAGTTATCGAGCAAATCCAACGTGTTAGCCGTCCAGGTCTGCGCATCTACAAAAAGAAAGATGAGCTTCCTTCTGTGATGGGTGGCCTTGGTATTGCAGTTGTTTCAACTTCGAAAGGTTTGATGACCGATCGCGCAGCTCGCAAAGCGGGTCTGGGCGGTGAAATCATCTGCTACGTAGCGTAATAAGGAGTAGGAAATGTCTCGTGTTGCAAAAGCACCTGTCGTAGTTCCTGCCGGCGTAGAGGTGAAACTTAACGGTCAGGACATCACTGTAAAAGGAAGCAAAGGCGAACTAAGCCGTACGCTTCACGATATGGTGAAAGTAAACCAAGAAGACAACACCATTACCTTTGCACCAAGTGTAGAGCACGCTAAAGCATGGGCTCATGCTGGTACTGCCCGCGCACTGGTTAACAGCATGGTTGTTGGTGTGACAGAAGGCTTTACCAAGAAGCTAATCCTGAAGGGTGTTGGTTACCGTGCAACTGTTGCGGGTAACAAACTTAACCTGACACTTGGCTTCTCTCACCCAGTAGAACACGTTCTACCTGAGGGTATTAAGGCAGAGTGCCCAAGCCAAACTGAAATTGTTATCAGCGGTGCTGATAAACAAGCGGTTGGCCAGGTCGCTGCTGAAATCCGCGCATACCGCAAGCCAGAGCCTTACAAAGGCAAAGGCGTTCGTTACTCTGACGAAGTTGTGCGTACTAAAGAAGCTAAGAAGAAGTAAGGTAACACTATGGATAAGAAAGCATCTCGTATCCGTCGTGCGACCAAAGCACGACGCAAGATCGCGGAAATGGGTGCGACTCGCCTGGTGGTACACCGTACTCCACGTCATGTGTACGCACAGGTTATCGCTGGTAACGGCGCGGAAGTCATCGCCGCCGCTTCTACCGTAGAAAAAGCGATCCGTGAACAAGTTAAGAGCACCGGTAACAAAGACGCCGCAGCAGCAGTAGGTAAAATCATTGCTGAGCGTGCGAAGGAAAAAGGCATCGAAGCTGTTGCTTTTGACCGTTCCGGTTTCCAATACCACGGCCGTGTGGCTGCACTGGCAGATGCTGCCCGTGAAGCTGGTCTGAAATTCTAAGGTAGGTGGAAGATGGCTAACGATAAACAACAAAGTGATTTGCATGAAAAGCTGATCGCTGTAAACCGTGTATCTAAAACGGTTAAAGGTGGTCGCATCTTTACCTTCACCGCCCTGACTGTGGTTGGTGATGGTAACGGTCGCGTTGGTTTCGGTTACGGTAAAGCCCGTGAAGTACCAGCAGCGATTCAGAAATCAATGGAAAAAGCGCGCCGTAACATGATTACTGTAGCGCTGAAAGACGGTACTCTTCACCACGCTGTTAAAGGCCGCCACACTGGTTCTAAAGTGTACATGCAGCCAGCATCAGAAGGTACGGGTATCATCGCCGGTGGTGCGATGCGTGCTGTGCTTGAGGTTGCGGGCGTTCAAGACGTTCTGGCCAAAGCATACGGTTCTACCAACCCAATCAACATCGTTCGTGCAACGATCGATGGTCTGGGTGGTATGAAGTCTCCAGAGATGGTAGCTGCTAAGCGTGGCATGCCTGTTAACGAAATTCTGGGGTAATACGACATGGCTAAGACAATTAAAGTAACACAGACTCGTAGCGCTATCGGCCGTTTGCCGAAGCACAAAGCGACCCTGCGTGGCTTGGGCCTACGTCGCATCAACCACACTGTTGAACTTGAAGATACTCCGTGCGTGCGCGGTATGATCAATCAAGTCAACTACATGGTTAAAGTGGAGGAGTAATCACATGCGTTTGAATACTCTATCTCCGGCTGCAGGCTCAAAGCCTTCTGCTAAGCGTGTAGGCCGTGGTATTGGTTCAGGTCTGGGTAAAACTGGTGGCCGCGGTCACAAAGGTCAGAAATCACGTTCAGGTGGTTCTGTACGCCCAGGTTTCGAAGGCGGTCAAATGCCTTTGAAACAGCGTCTGCCAAAATTTGGTTTTACATCGCGCAAGAGCCTAACTTCTGCTGAAGTTCGCCTAAGCGAACTAGCAAAAGTTGAAGGTGACGTGGTAAGCCTAGAGTCACTAAAAGCAGCGAACGTTATTGCACAAGACACCCGTACGGCGAAAATCGTACTGTCTGGTGAAATCGCTCGCGCTGTGACTGTTAAAGGTGTTCGTGTCACTAAAGGCGCTAAAGCGGCAATCGAAGCTGCAGGCGGTAAAATCGAGGAATAATTTAGCTCGAGGACGAGGTACAGATGGCAAAACAACCAGGACAAAACTTCAGTAGTGCAAAAGGCGGGATCGCGGAGCTGAAAAGCCGTCTACTTTTTGTAGCTATGGCATTATTGGTATTCCGTGCCGGCTCTTTTGTGCCAATTCCTGGTATTGACGCTGCTGTACTTGCCGATCTGTTCGAACAGCAACAAGGGACCATCATTGACTTGGTAAACATGTTCTCTGGTGGTGCCCTTGAGCGTGCTTCGATACTGGCACTGGGGATCATGCCGTACATCTCGGCATCGATCATTGTCCAGTTACTGTCAGTGGTTCACCCCGCGTTAGCGGAGTTGAAGAAAGAGGGCGAATCTGGCCGTCGTAAGATAAGCCAGTACACCCGCTACGGCACGCTTGTGTTGGCAACCTTCCAAGCAATTGGAATTGCGACCGGGTTACCAAGTATGATGCCAGGTCTGGTGATTAATCCAGGTCCTGCTTTTTACTTTACTGCGGTAGTCAGTTTGGTCACAGGCACCATGTTCTTGATGTGGTTGGGTGAACAAATTACCGAACGCGGTATTGGTAATGGTATCTCGCTGATTATTTTCACCGGGATTGTCGCAGGTCTGCCACCGGCAATTGGACAGACAATAGAGCAAGCGCGTCAAGGCGACATGTCTCCGCTTCTCTTGCTAGGTATTGCTGTTATCGCGTTGGCGGTAATCTACTTTGTGGTCTTCATGGAGCGTGGTCAACGTCGTATCGTCGTTAACTATGCGAAGCGCCAACAAGGTCGTCGTGTCTTTGCAGCGCAAAGCACGCACTTGCCACTGAAAATTAACATGGCAGGGGTTATCCCAGCGATCTTTGCATCAAGTATTATTTTGTTCCCTGGCACACTTGCTAACTGGTTTGGTAAGGGTGATCAGACAAGCTGGCTGACCGACGTGTCTTTGGCACTAAGTCCTGGCCAACCGGCTTACGTAATACTTTATGCGGCGGCGATTATCTTCTTCTGCTTTTTCTATACAGCGTTGGTGTTTAACCCTCGTGAAACGGCAGATAACTTGAAGAAGTCAGGAGCGTTCGTACCTGGTATTCGCCCGGGTGAGCAGACTGCTAAATACATTGATAAAGTGATGACACGTTTGACCCTCGCGGGCGCCATGTACATTACCTTTATCTGTCTGATCCCCGAGTTCATGATGATTGCGTGGGATGTCCACTTCTACTTTGGTGGTACATCACTACTTATCGTAGTAGTCGTAATCATGGACTTTATGGCTCAAGTTCAGACTCATTTGATGTCTCAACAATATGAGTCCGTGTTGAAAAAAGCCAACCTTAAAGGCTACGGCCGCTAATAGGTTGTCTATTTACGGAGTTTAGCAATGAAAGTTCGTGCTTCCGTTAAGAAAATCTGCCGTAACTGTAAAGTGATCAAGCGTAACGGTGTCGTTCGCGTGATCTGCAGTGAGCCTAAGCACAAGCAGCGCCAAGGCTAATAGCAGAATATTTTTCTTGCAAAATGAGGTCAGGCTGGCTACATTAGCCAGCCCACCTTTTGTATGTGCAAAAGAAGTGGTTATGCCGCTGCGTATCCTCAACGGGCTCTGCAGCGGTTCTACTTGAAAAGTACTAGGAGTGAATAGTGGCCCGTATAGCAGGCATTAACATTCCTGATCAAAAGCACGCTGTAATCGCACTGACTGCGATTTACGGTGTCGGCAAAACTACCTCTCAGGCTATCCTAGCCGAAGCAGGTATTGCTGAAAGCACTAAGATCAGTGAACTATCAGAAGAGCAGATCGACCAGTTGCGTGACGGTGTAGCCAAGTACACTGTAGAAGGCGATCTACGTCGTGAAATTTCCATGAACATCAAGCGTCTTATGGACCTTGGCTGTTACCGCGGTTTGCGTCATCGTCGCAGCTTGCCACTTCGTGGTCAGCGTACGAAGACCAACGCACGTACCCGTAAGGGTCCGCGCAAACCGATCAAGAAATAATCGGGGTAGGTAAGTACTATGGCTAAACAACCAACTCGCGCACGTAAACGCGTACGCAAGCAAGTTGCTGATGGCGTTGCGCACATTCATGCGTCTTTCAACAACACAATCGTTACGATCACTGACCGTCAAGGCAACGCTCTAGCATGGGCTACTGCCGGTGGTTCAGGTTTCCGTGGTTCTCGTAAGTCGACTCCATATGCTGCACAGGTTGCTGCAGAGCGTTGTGGTGAGATGGCGAAAGAATACGGCCTGAAAAACCTCGAAGTGATGGTTAAAGGTCCAGGTCCAGGCCGCGAATCTACTATTCGTGCCCTGAACGCGGCGGGCTTCCGCATCACTAACATTGTTGATGCGACTCCGATCCCGCACAACGGTTGTCGTCCACCTAAGAAACGCCGCGTTTAATCACGCTTAGTGCTGTTTCTTAGAATATTGGAGAAAGATCATGGCAAGATATTTGGGTCCTAAGCTGAAGCTTAGCCGTCGCGAAGGTACTGACTTGTTCCTTAAGTCAGGCGTACGCGCGATTGATACCAAGTGTAAAATTGATAACGTCCCAGGCGTTCACGGTCAGCGTCGCGGCCGTCTGTCTGACTATGGCGTTCAGCTTCGCGAGAAGCAAAAAGTACGTCGTATCTACGGCGTAATGGAAAAGCAGTTCCGTAACTACTATAAAGATGCTGCCCGTATTAAAGGTAACACAGGTGAAAACCTGCTTCAGCTTCTTGAAGGTCGCCTAGACAACGTAGTTTACCGCATGGGATTTGGTGCAACTCGCGCCGAAGCTCGCCAGCTGGTAAGCCACAAAGCGATCCTAGTTAACGGCAAAGTTGTTAACGTACCTTCTTTCAAGGTTTCGGCAAACGACGTTGTTAGCATTCGTGAGAAAGCTAAGAACCAAGCGCGCATCAAAGCAGCACTAGAAATCGCTGCACAGCGCGAGCTGCCAACTTGGATCGAAGTAGACAGCAAGAAGATGGAAGGCACATTCAAGCGCCTACCAGAGCGTTCTGATTTGTCTGCTGACATCAACGAACACCTGATCGTCGAGCTTTACTCTAAGTAAGGCTAAACTAAAGAGAGGACATAATGCAGGGTTCTGTAACAGAATTTCTTAAGCCGCGTCTGGTTGATATCGAACAAGTCAGCTCTACGCACGCAAAAGTAACTCTTGAACCTCTAGAGCGTGGCTTTGGCCATACTCTGGGGAATGCGCTACGTCGTATCCTACTTTCATCAATGCCAGGCTGTGCGGTGACGGAAGTTGAAATTGACGGCGTACTGCACGAGTACAGCACCAAAGAAGGGGTTCAGGAAGATATCCTGGAAATCCTACTTAACCTTAAAGGCCTAGCCGTTAAGGTTGAGGGTAAAGATGAAGTTATCCTTACTCTGACCAAGTCTGGTGCAGGCCCTGTTGTTGCAGGCGACATCACCCATGATGGTGGTGTTGAGATTGCGAACCCAGAACACGTTATCTGCCACCTGACTGATGCAAACGCTGAAATTAGCATGCGTATCAAGGTAGAACGTGGTCGTGGCTATGTACCAGCGTCTGCGCGCATTCACAGCGAAGACGACGAGCGTCCAATCGGCCGCTTGCTTGTTGATGCAACGTTCAGCCCAGTAGACCGTATTGCTTACAAAGTTGAAGCAGCACGTGTTGAACAGCGTACTGACCTCGACAAGCTTGTTATCGATATGGAAACTAACGGTACACTGGATCCTGAGGAAGCGATTCGCCGTGCAGCAACCATCCTAGCTGAACAGCTAGATGCGTTTGTTGACCTGCGAGACGTGCGCGTCCCTGAGGAGAAAGAAGAGAAGCCAGAGTTCGATCCGATCCTACTGCGTCCTGTAGACGATCTTGAACTAACTGTTCGCTCTGCCAACTGTTTGAAAGCAGAAGCGATTCACTATATCGGTGATCTGGTACAGCGTACTGAGGTTGAGCTTCTGAAAACGCCAAACCTTGGTAAGAAGTCTTTGACTGAAATTAAAGACGTGCTGGCTTCACGTGGTCTGTCTCTAGGCATGCGCCTAGAAAACTGGCCGCCAGCATCAATCGCTGAAGATTAATCAGATACTGATTATTTAGTTAGAAGGATTAGGTCATGCGCCATCGTAAGAGTGGTCGTCAACTCAATCGCAACAGCAGCCATCGTAAAGCGATGTTCAGCAACATGGCTAGCTCGCTGGTAACTCACGAAGTTATCAAAACAACTCTGCCTAAGGCAAAAGAGCTGCGTCGCGTCATTGAACCGTTGATTACCCTAGCTAAGAACGACAGTGTTGCTAACCGTCGTCTTGCATTCGCTCGTACTCGTAACGACGAAGTTGTAGCGAAGCTTTTCAATGAACTCGGCCCACGTTTTGCTTCACGTGCTGGCGGTTACACTCGCATTCTTAAATGCGGTGTTCGCTCAGGTGATAAAGCCCCTATGGCTTACATCGAGCTCGTTGATCGCCCAGAGCAAAAAGCTGAGGAAGCTGCAGAGTAATTCTTTACTCTTGCAGATAAGCTAGAAAAGCCAGGCCTAGTGCCTGGCTTTTTCTTTATCTATCTATCAGGTGTTTCGTCAATTCTTTAGCGCAACCCATCCGCTTTTATGCCCAACCATGCTTAATATAGGTATTAAAAGCGTCATTTAAGCTGTTTTCGTTGCTTATTCGCGCACAGTGCTCAAAAAGAGCACATTTGATAAAAAAGATGTGATTTAGTGTTGACGGGGGTCACAATTTCTATAGAATGCCGCCCTACTTAACGCCGACAACGCGTTAGGGGAGTCAAAAAGAGGTTTTGTTTTCGCCGGTTGGCATCAACAAAAAGATAAAATTTCTTCTTGACTTCATCGGCAAGGCGAGTAATATACGCAGCCCTGACCGAGCGAAGCAACGCTTCGCAAGTCAACGCTCTTTAACAATTTGACCTATGCAATCTGTGTGGGCACTCGTTGAGAATAGACAAAAAGATTTATTCGATGAACTGAGTGACCAAACGACAACTTTTACAGTTGTTCGGCACAGTCAATTCGTTTTTCTCTTCGGAGATAAACAGTAATCAGTATTCATTGAGCTGAAACTTCGGTTTCGAAAAAACTTTAATTGAAGAGTTTGATCATGGCTCAGATTGAACGCTGGCGGCAGGCCTAACACATGCAAGTCGAGCGGAAACGGCAGTATTGAAGCTTCGGTGGATTTACTGGACGTCGAGCGGCGGACGGGTGAGTAACGGCTGGGAACCTGCCCTGACGAGGGGGATAACCGTTGGAAACGACGGCTAATACCGCATAATGTCTACGGACCAAAGGTGGCCTCTACATGTAAGCTATCGCGTCGGGATGGGCCCAGTTAGGATTAGCTAGTTGGTAAGGTAACGGCTTACCAAGGCGACGATCCTTAGCTGGTTTGAGAGGATGATCAGCCACACTGGGACTGAGACACGGCCCAGACTCCTACGGGAGGCAGCAGTGGGGAATATTGCACAATGGGGGAGACCCTGATGCAGCCATGCCGCGTGTGTGAAGAAGGCCTTCGGGTTGTAAAGCACTTTCAGCAGTGAGGAAGGTAGTGTACTTAATACGTGCATTGCTTGACGTTAGCTGCAGAAGAAGCACCGGCTAACTCCGTGCCAGCAGCCGCGGTAATACGGAGGGTGCGAGCGTTAATCGGAATTACTGGGCGTAAAGCGCATGCAGGCGGTTTGTTAAGTCAGATGTGAAAGCCCGGGGCTCAACCTCGGAACCGCATTTGAAACTGGCAGGCTAGAGTCTTGTAGAGGGGGGTAGAATTTCAGGTGTAGCGGTGAAATGCGTAGAGATCTGAAGGAATACCAGTGGCGAAGGCGGCCCCCTGGACAAAGACTGACGCTCAGATGCGAAAGCGTGGGTAGCAAACAGGATTAGATACCCTGGTAGTCCACGCCGTAAACGATGTCTACTTGGAGGCTGAGGTTTAAGACTTTGGCTTTCGGAGCTAACGCATTAAGTAGACCGCCTGGGGAGTACGGCCGCAAGGTTAAAACTCAAATGAATTGACGGGGGCCCGCACAAGCGGTGGAGCATGTGGTTTAATTCGATGCAACGCGAAGAACCTTACCTACTCTTGACATCCAGCGAATCCTTTAGAGATAGAGGAGTGCCTTCGGGAGCGCTGAGACAGGTGCTGCATGGCTGTCGTCAGCTCGTGTTGTGAAATGTTGGGTTAAGTCCCGCAACGAGCGCAACCCTTATCCTTGTTTGCCAGCACATAATGGTGGGAACTCCAGGGAGACTGCCGGTGATAAACCGGAGGAAGGTGGGGACGACGTCAAGTCATCATGGCCCTTACGAGTAGGGCTACACACGTGCTACAATGGCAGATACAGAGGGCAGCGAGACAGCGATGTTAAGCGAATCCCTTAAAGTTTGTCGTAGTCCGGATTGGAGTCTGCAACTCGACTCCATGAAGTCGGAATCGCTAGTAATCGCAGATCAGAATGCTGCGGTGAATACGTTCCCGGGCCTTGTACACACCGCCCGTCACACCATGGGAGTGGGCTGCACCAGAAGTAGATAGCTTAACCTTCGGGAGGGCGTTTACCACGGTGTGGTTCATGACTGGGGTGAAGTCGTAACAAGGTAGCCCTAGGGGAACCTGGGGCTGGATCACCTCCTTACTGACGCTATTCTTGCGAGTGTTCACACAGATTGTATAGGTTGAAGTATTAAAGAGGATATGTTCCCAAACATATCGATGCGTCCCATTCGTCTAGAGGCCTAGGACACCGCCCTTTCACGGCGGTAACAGGGGTTCGACTCCCCTATGGGACGCCACTTGGGTTGTTAGCTCAGTTGGTAGAGCAGTTGACTTTTAATCAATTGGTCACAGGTTCGAATCCTGTACAACCCACCACTATATTGTGGGCGATTAGCTCAGTTGGGAGAGCACCTCCCTTACAAGGAGGGGGTCACTGGTTCGAGCCCGGTATCGCCCACCACGCTTTAAAGGTTTTTGCTTAAGAATCTTTAGAACGTGGTTTATTTAGCAATAAACGACATGCTCTTTAACAATCTGGAAAGCTGACAAGTCATTCTTCAAGAATGACAGTAAAGTTCTCAATCAGTGACAGAAATGTCACTCACACAATCAAGTGTGCTTGGGCTTTGTCTTAGTGATAAGCAAAGTCTCTATTTTGAGTCCGGCAAAAACAAAATCTTAATTAGTTGATGATTCAACACTCAGTGGTTTTGCGACGCAGATTTCTTTTTTAGACAATCTCGCCGTAAATAAAACCTCTTGGGGTTGTATGGTTAAGTGACTAAGCGTAGACGGTGGATGCCTTGGCAGTCAGAGGCGATGAAGGACGTATTAACTTGCGATAAGCCCAGATAAGGCAGTAAAAGCCATTTGAGTCTGGGATTTCCGAATGGGGAAACCCACCTGCATAAGCAGGTATCTTAGCGTGAATACATAGCGCTAAGAGGCGAACTCGGGGAACTGAAACATCTAAGTACCCGAAGGAAAAGAAATCAATTGAGATTCCGGCAGTAGCGGCGAGCGAACCCGGAGCAGCCCTTAAGCGGCTTAGGCGTTAGGTGAACAGGTTGGAAAACCTGGCAATAAAGGGTGATAGCCCCGTAACCGACAACGCTTTAGTCGTGAAAACGAGTAGGACGGGACACGTGATATCTTGTCTGAACATGGGGGGACCATCCTCCAAGGCTAAATACTCCTGACTGACCGATAGTGAACCAGTACCGTGAGGGAAAGGCGAAAAGAACCCCTGTGAGGGGAGTGAAATAGAACCTGAAACCGTCTACGTACAAGCAGTGGGAGCCTCCTTTGTGGGGTGACCGCGTACCTTTTGTATAATGGGTCAGCGACTTAATGTTAGTAGCAAGGTTAACCGCATAGGGGAGCCGTAGGGAAACCGAGTCTTAACTGGGCGTGTAGTTGCTAGCATTAGACCCGAAACCGAGTGATCTAGCCATGGGCAGGTTGAAGGTTGAGTAACATCAACTGGAGGACCGAACTCACTAACGTTGAAAAGTTAGGAGATGACCTGTGGCTAGGGGTGAAAGGCCAATCAAACTCGGAGATAGCTGGTTCTCCCCGAAAGCTATTTAGGTAGCGCCTCGGACGAATACTACTGGGGGTAGAGCACTGTTAAGGCTAGGGGGTCATCCCGACTTACCAACCCTTTGCAAACTCCGAATACCAGTAAGTACTATCCGGGAGACACACGGCGGGTGCTAACGTCCGTCGTGGAGAGGGAAACAACCCAGACCGCCAGCTAAGGTCCCAAAGTTATCGCTAAGTGGGAAACGATGTGGGAAGGCTCAGACAGCCAGGATGTTGGCTTAGAAGCAGCCATCATTTAAAGAAAGCGTAATAGCTCACTGGTCGAGTCGGCCTGCGCGGAAGATGTAACGGGGCTAAGCGATACACCGAAGCTGCGGCAATGTCCTTATGGGTATTGGGTAGGGGAGCGTTGTGTAAGCTGTTGAAGGTGTGCTGAGAGGCATGCTGGAGGTATCACAAGTGCGAATGCTGACATGAGTAACGATAAAGGGGGTGAAAAACCTCCTCGCCGGAAGACCAAGGGTTCCTGTCCAACGTTAATCGGGGCAGGGTAAGTCGGCCCCTAAGGCGAGGCCGAAAGGCGTAGTCGATGGGAAACGGGTTAATATTCCCGTACTGCTGCTTACTGCGATGGGGGGACGGAGAAGGCTAGGTGGGCCTGGCGATGGTAGTCCAGGTTCAAGTGCGTAGGCTGATTTCTTAGGCAAATCCGGGAAATCAAGGCCGAGACACGATGTCGAGCCACCAAGGTGGTGAAGTCATTGATGCCATGCTTCCGGGAAAAGCCTCTAAGCTTCAGGTAAGTAGCAACCGTACTCCAAACCGACACAGGTGGTCGGGTAGAGAATACCAAGGCGCTTGAGAGAACTCGGGTGAAGGAACTAGGCAAAATGGTACCGTAACTTCGGGAGAAGGTACGCTGCCCGCGGTGAAGTCCCTTGCGGATGGAGCTATGGGCAGTCGCAGATACCAGGTGGCTGCAACTGTTTATTAAAAACACAGCACTGTGCAAAATCGAAAGATGACGTATACGGTGTGACGCCTGCCCGGTGCCGGAAGGTTAATTGATGTGGTTATCGCAAGAGAAGCCATTGATCGAAGCCCCGGTAAACGGCGGCCGTAACTATAACGGTCCTAAGGTAGCGAAATTCCTTGTCGGGTAAGTTCCGACCTGCACGAATGGCGTAATGATGGCCACGCTGTCTCCACCCGAGACTCAGTGAAATTGAAATCGCAGTGAAGATGCTGTGTACCCGCGGCTAGACGGAAAGACCCCGTGAACCTTTACTACAGCTTGGCACTGAACATTGAGCCTACATGTGTAGGATAGGTGGGAGGCTTTGAAGCGGCGACGCCAGTTGCTGTGGAGCCATCCTTGAAATACCACCCTTGTATGTTTGATGTTCTAACTTAGCCCCGTTATCCGGGGTGAGGACAGTGCCTGGTGGGTAGTTTGACTGGGGCGGTCTCCTCCCAAAGCGTAACGGAGGAGCACGAAGGTGGGCTAATCACGGTCGGACATCGTGAGGTTAGTGCAATGGCATAAGCCCGCTTAACTGCGAGAGTGACGGCTCGAGCAGGTACGAAAGTAGGTCATAGTGATCCGGTGGTTCTGAATGGAAGGGCCATCGCTCAACGGATAAAAGGTACTCCGGGGATAACAGGCTGATACCGCCCAAGAGTTCATATCGACGGCGGTGTTTGGCACCTCGATGTCGGCTCATCACATCCTGGGGCTGAAGTCGGTCCCAAGGGTATGGCTGTTCGCCATTTAAAGTGGTACGCGAGCTGGGTTTAGAACGTCGTGAGACAGTTCGGTCCCTATCTGCCGTGGGCGTTGGATGATTGAGGGGAGCTGCTCCTAGTACGAGAGGACCGGAGTGGACGAACCGCTGGTGTTCGGGTTGTGTCGCCAGACGCATTGCCCGGTAGCTAAGTTCGGCACAGATAAGCGCTGAAAGCATCTAAGCGCGAAGCTGGCCCCGAGATGAGTCATCCCTAGAGCTTCGAGCTCTCTAAAGGGTTGTCGTAGACTACGACGTTGATAGGCAGGGTGTGTAAGCGCTGTGAGGCGTTGAGCTAACCTGTACTAATTGCCCGTGAGGCTTAACCATACAACACCCAAGAGGTTTTGGGTTGGACTTAAAATAAAGCCAGTTGATTGTGGCGAGAACAAACAGCTTTCTAGATTACCGAATTTGCTTGGCGACCATAGCGCTTTGGACCCACCTGACTCCATGCCGAACTCAGTAGTGAAACGAAGCAGCGCCGATGGTAGTGTGGGGTCTCCCCATGTGAGAGTAGGACATCGCCAGGCTTTGATTGCTTATCTTATTAATAGCTCGATGCTGTTGATATCTGCGATGCTCATGTACTGACGTACACTGCGCGTCTCGATTCAACATCCTCATCGCATCAAATAAGATAATCTAATTAAAGCAGCGACATGTAAGACTTTGATTAGCAGAAATACCAAGCCCTGACCTGATGGTCGGGGCTTTTTTTTATCTTTAGGGTGTATCAGCCCTGCGCGTCTCGCTTCAAAAATCCCATCACACAGACACAATTTAAGCATCAAAGCAGATATGCGTAAGACTTTGATGAGAAAACACCAAGCCCTGACCTGATGGTCGGGGCTTTTTTGTATCTTGAGGGTGTATCAGCCCTGCGCGCCTTGCTGCAAAATTCCCGTCACACAGACATAACTCAATCATCAAAGCAGATGACCATAAGACGTTAAGCTCAACCTCTACGCTCTGAACTGACAGTCGGTGCCAATTCTTATCGCAGTAATCTTGCGTAAGACTGGTACGGGGGACGCGATGCGTTGGGCGTTGTGGCATCTACATATAGATACGCTGAGGTGTGGGCGGCAGCCATTATTTTTATCCGTATCCGGCAGGCACAAAAAAGCCCCCAATTTTGGAGGCTTTAGCCTGAGTGCTTCGCTCTCTTTTAGCGTGGGTTTTTCTCAATGAGTTCACGCGTCCTCTGGGCTGGCTCTTCAAGTCCCAGCTTTTCGTAGGCTTTTAACATTAACGG
This sequence comes from Salinivibrio sp. YCSC6, assembly GCF_004916735.1. Classification (NCBI taxonomy): domain Bacteria; kingdom Pseudomonadati; phylum Pseudomonadota; class Gammaproteobacteria; order Vibrionales; family Vibrionaceae; genus Salinivibrio; species Salinivibrio sp. YCSC6. The sequence goes on along the minus strand of NZ_CP039516.1, from coordinate 2,604,656 downwards.
TAGAGAAGCGCGCGCGGCCTCTGTATCTGGAAAGTCTCGCTGTATAGCTTGACAACGATTCACGGCGGCAACCCAAGCTTCGCGACGAATATAGAAATCCGCAGTGGCCAATTCATAGTTAGCTAAGCGGTTTTTCAGTGCCACCATCCGTGCTCTCGCGTCTGCAGCATATTCACTATTAGGGTAGCGTTCGAGTAAGCGACGAAAATCGGCAAAGGCCTTTCTGGCAGGTTCTGGATCGCGATCGTTACGCTCCATACGGAGAATATCGTGGATCAGGCTGCGATCTTGCGCCATGTGAACCAAACCACGCATATAGACTACCCAATCGCTTTCTGGGTGAGCTGGATGCATACGGATAAAACGATCTATGGTGGCTTCTGCGAGCGCGAGATCGTCGTTTTTGTAATAGGCGTAGATCAGATCAAGCTGGACTTGATCGGAGTATGCGCCAAACGGATAGCGTGAATCTAGCGCTTCGAGTTTTTCGATCGCAGTGATCCAAGCGCCTTTGTTTAACTGCGCCTCTGCATCTTGATACAGCTTAGATGGCGGATCATCTTGAACGACTTGGTTGTTACTTGAACAGCCCGCGAGTATTGAGGTGGCTAACAGCGCAGTAAGCGTAAGGCGTTTCATGGGTTATCGCACTTCCTTGAAAAGTTTTTATGCCATCTGGATTACGGTCGCAGCGGCAAACAGATACAATGTCATTATTCCGGCTATTTTATCCAGTGACAGGCGACTATAGCAAAAGGCGAGAGCGGGCGATACGCCACACGCCGCCATAACGACTGTCGCGAGGGATTAGTCATAGAAATCACAGAAAAGTTCGATATGGCACAACAGATAGAATTATCTCACCACATTCAAGACCACCAACTGGGCCAGCGACTCGACCAAGCAATTGCAGAGTTGTTCCCTGACTACTCGCGTTCTCGGATCAAAACATGGATCCAAGCAGGGCAAGTGCGCTTAGACGGGGAGGTAATGGATAAGCCTCGCCATAAAGTGATGGGGGGAGAAGCGATACAGATCCAAGCGGAAGTGGAAGATGATAATCGCTGGATCCCGCAAGACATCCCTCTAGATATTGTCTACGAAGATGATGACTTGTTGGTGATTAACAAACCTGCAGGTTTAGTCGTGCATCCGGGCGCTGGGTGCCCAGATGGCACTATCTTAAACGGATTATTGTATCTATATCCTGAGATCGGCGATGTGCCTCGCGCAGGTATCGTGCACCGGCTTGATAAAGATACGACAGGGTTGATGGTTGTCGCTAAAACCATCCCAGCGCAAACGCGATTAGTGCGTGCCTTGCAAAAGCGTAAAATTACTCGCGAATATGAGGCGATTGCGATCGGGAATATGACCGGAGGCGGATTGGTGGATAAGCCCATTGGTCGTCACTCCACCAAGCGCACCCATATGGCGGTACACGAGTTAGGCAAGCCCGCGATCACCCACTATCGGGTTGCGGAGCATTTTCGAGGTCATACGCGGCTAAGGCTGCGATTAGAAACCGGACGCACTCACCAAATTCGTGTCCATATGGCCTATTTGAACCATCCTTTGGTAGGCGATCCTTTATATGGAGGAAAGGCTAAGCCACCGCGTCAGGCGGACGATGTGTTGGTTCAAGGTTTGCGTCAGTTCAAACGACAAGCTTTGCATGCAGCGATGCTACGCTTAGATCATCCGGTGACGGGCGAGCAAATGGAATGGCATGCCCCGGTTCCTGAGGATATGGTCGCGTTGACCGAGCTACTCAGAGATGACCAAGCGAAATACGGTGAAGAGGACTATTAATGGAATGTATCCAGCCTGACTGGCCTGCGCCGCGTCATGTAAAGGCACTGACCACCACTCGCCTCGGTGGGACGAGTCAGGGCGTCTTTTCGGGCTGGAACCTTGGCCTACATGTGGGGGATGACGCCGAAGTTGTCTCGCAAAATAGGGCCATTCTTCAAGCGCTGGTTGGTGGGCCTATCACCTGGCTTAATCAAGTTCATGGTACACAGGTAGTACGGCTACCGTGTGTTGAGAGCTTGCCAAACGCGGATGCGGCGGTGACGGACGTATCTGGTCAGGTGTGTACAGTGATGACCGCTGACTGTTTACCTGTCTTGATCACCGATCGGCAGGGATCACAAGTTGCGGCTGTACATGCGGGTTGGCGAGGGCTACTCGATGGAGTCATAGAGACAACCGTCGCCACGTTTACGGACTCGACCCAATGTATGGCTTGGCTGGGGCCGGCAATCGGTCCCATGCGTTTTGAGGTCGGACAGGAGGTTTATGACGCTTTTACGCGCGACTGCCCGGCGGCTCGCTCAGCTTTCGTTCGTCAACCGCATCAGAAGTATCTTGCCGACTTGTATCTGCTGGCTAAACAGCGCCTTGCCAAAATGGGCGTCACGGACGTGTATGGTGGCGACCATTGTACTTACCGGCAACGAGATCAGTTCTATTCTTACCGACGTGATGGGCAAACAGGCCGTATGGCCAGTTGTATTTGGCTGACAAAATAAAGTCAGTGGCGATGGTTGAAAACCTCACTGATGGTGCCCATTTATTCATCAAGCTAAGGTGTTAAGTGGGAGGAGCTATGCGCCTTGATCGTTTTACCAGTAAATTTCAAATCGCCATTTCTGATGCACAGTCACTGGCATTAGGACGTGATCATCAATATATCGAACCCGTTCACTTGATGAGCGCATTGCTCAATCAAGATAGTAGTGCGATTCGCCCTTTACTCACCATGATGAACGTAGATGTGAGCCAACTGCGTTCTAGCCTTTCTGAATTACTTGATCGCTTACCGAAAGTGACAGGGACGGGCGGCGAAGTTCAGCTTAAAGACAAGTACATCTCGTCTGAGTTATTTGTGTTAGCCGCGGTGGAAGATAAAGGACCATTAGGTGAGTTGTTGCGCAGCCATGGCTTAACCAGTCAAAAAGTGGAAGAGGCGATTGAGAAAGTCCGCGGTGGGCAACAAGTGGATGACCCTAATGCGGAAGAAAATCGACAAGCGCTTGAAAAATTCACCATCGATCTTACTGAGCGAGCGGAGCAGGGCAAACTGGATCCTGTGATTGGTCGCGATGATGAAATTCGTCGTACCGTGCAAGTGTTGCAGCGGCGCACCAAAAACAATCCCGTGTTAATCGGTGAACCCGGTGTCGGTAAAACCGCCATTGTGGAAGGCTTAGCTCAGCGTATCGTCAACGGTGAGGTTCCTGAAGGGCTACGCAAAAAACGCGTTCTCTCGCTAGACATGGGTTCGTTGGTGGCCGGTGCGAAATACCGTGGTGAATTCGAAGAACGTTTAAAAGCGGTGCTGAATGAACTTGCGAAAGAAGAAGGCAATGTCATTCTATTCATTGATGAATTACACACCATGGTCGGTGCAGGCAAAGCCGAAGGAGCGATGGATGCGGGCAACATGTTGAAGCCGGCGTTGGCTCGCGGGGAGCTCCACTGTGTTGGCGCAACCACACTTGATGAGTATCGCCAGTATGTAGAAAAAGATGCTGCGCTCGAGCGCCGTTTCCAAAAAGTGTTGATCAACGAGCCTACAGTGGAAGACACGGTGGCGATTTTACGCGGACTCAAAGAGCGTTATGAGCTGCACCATGCCGTTGAAATTACCGACCCAGCGATTGTTGCGGCTGCAAGTTTATCGCACCGTTATATTGCTGATCGGCAACTGCCCGACAAAGCCATTGACTTGATTGATGAAGCTGCGTCGAGCATTCGTATGCAAATCGACTCTAAGCCCGAATCGCTCGACCGCTTAGAGCGCCGCATTGTGCAACTTAAAATTGAGCAGCAAGCGTTAGAGAAAGAAGAAGATACTGCCAGCCGCAAGCGTCTTGATAGTCTGAAAGAGGAGCTTGATACCAAAGAGCGCGAGTACGCTGAATTGGAAGAAGTCTGGAATACAGAAAAAGCGGCAGTATCGGGGACACAACACATCAAGGCGGCGCTCGAGCAGGCGCGTACAGATATGGAGATTGCCCGTCGTGCTGGCGACTTGAGCCGCATGTCGGAACTGCAATACGGCAAAATTCCTGAGCTCGAAAAACAGTTGGATCTTGCTAGCCAAGCCGAAATGCAAGAAATGACCTTGCTGAAAAACCGCGTGACCGATAGCGAGATCGCGGATGTTATCTCGCGCCAAACCGGCATTCCGGTTGCGCGCATGCTAGAAAGCGAGAAAGAAAAACTGCTCAATATGGAAGCAGCACTGCATGAGCATGTTATCGGGCAAGATGAAGCGGTAAGTGCGGTTGCGAATGCTATTCGTCGTAGTCGTGCCGGTTTGGCAGATCCAAATCGCCCGATTGGCTCCTTCCTTTTTCTTGGGCCAACAGGGGTGGGTAAAACCGAACTATGTAAGTCGCTTGCCGAGTTCATGTTCGATAGTCGTGATGCCATGGTACGGATTGATATGTCCGAGTTTATGGAGAAGCACTCAGTGGCTCGCCTTGTTGGGGCACCTCCGGGTTATGTCGGCTATGAAGAAGGCGGCTATCTCACCGAAGCGGTGCGGCGGCGACCTTATTCCGTTATTTTGCTCGATGAAGTGGAAAAGGCTCACCCAGATGTATTCAACATCTTGCTGCAAGTGTTGGATGATGGGCGTCTTACCGATGGCCAAGGTCGGACAGTCGACTTCCGTAACGCGGTCGTGATCATGACATCTAACCTAGGCTCTGATCGTATTCAAGAGCACTTCGGTGAACTTGACTACGCAGGTATGAAACAGACGGTGATGGATGTCGTTGCACATCACTTCCGTCCTGAATTCATTAACCGTATCGATGAAGCGGTGGTTTTCCATCCCTTAGCGGAAGACCATATTAAGAATATTGCTAGATTGCAGATGCAAGAAGTTGCACGTCGTATGGCGGAACGAGACTTTACCCTTGAAGTGACAGAAGCGGCGTTAGCCATGGTCGCGAAAGGAGGCTTTGATCCAGTCTATGGCGCGCGACCACTCAAACGGGCAATTCAGCAATCGATAGAGAACCCACTTGCTCAGCAAATACTGAGTGGCGATCTCCTGCCTGGACGCCCTGTTGTTCTCGATGTCGAGAATGAACAAATTATTGCTAAACAAAGCTAATCGAACCAAATCGCAAAAAAGCCACCGTTTTAGGTGGCTTTTTTATGGCTATACCGCCTAAATTGGCGAGAAAACTTGCGAATTGTTGGGTTTTTGTTCGGTCGGTATTTTTTCTTTAAAAACCCCTTGCGTCACAAAAATACCTCTCTATAATGCGCTCCTCGTTGGCACGGCAAACCGCGCTAACAAACGGCAGCAAAGCCAAGTAAACAAAAAGCTTGACTCACTGCCTCGGTGGCGTAAAATGCCACTCCCGCTCAAGATTGAGCGACGCTCTTTAACAATTTGACCTATGCAATCTGTGTGGGCACTCGTTGAGAATAGACAAAAAGATTTATTCGATGAACTGAGTGACCAAACGATAACTTTTAGTTATTCGGCACAGTCAATTCGTTTTTCTCTTCGGAGATAAACAGTAATCAGTATTCATTGAGCTGAAACTTCGGTTTCGAAAAAACTTTAATTGAAGAGTTTGATCATGGCTCAGATTGAACGCTGGCGGCAGGCCTAACACATGCAAGTCGAGCGGAAACGGCAGTATTGAAGCTTCGGTGGATTTACTGGACGTCGAGCGGCGGACGGGTGAGTAACGGCTGGGAACCTGCCCTGACGAGGGGGATAACCGTTGGAAACGACGGCTAATACCGCATAATGTCTACGGACCAAAGGTGGCCTCTACATGTAAGCTATCGCGTCGGGATGGGCCCAGTTAGGATTAGCTAGTTGGTAAGGTAATGGCTTACCAAGGCGACGATCCTTAGCTGGTTTGAGAGGATGATCAGCCACACTGGGACTGAGACACGGCCCAGACTCCTACGGGAGGCAGCAGTGGGGAATATTGCACAATGGGGGAGACCCTGATGCAGCCATGCCGCGTGTGTGAAGAAGGCCTTCGGGTTGTAAAGCACTTTCAGCAGTGAGGAAGGTAGTGTACTTAATACGTGCATTGCTTGACGTTAGCTGCAGAAGAAGCACCGGCTAACTCCGTGCCAGCAGCCGCGGTAATACGGAGGGTGCGAGCGTTAATCGGAATTACTGGGCGTAAAGCGCATGCAGGCGGTTTGTTAAGTCAGATGTGAAAGCCCGGGGCTCAACCTCGGAACCGCATTTGAAACTGGCAGGCTAGAGTCTTGTAGAGGGGGGTAGAATTTCAGGTGTAGCGGTGAAATGCGTAGAGATCTGAAGGAATACCAGTGGCGAAGGCGGCCCCCTGGACAAAGACTGACGCTCAGATGCGAAAGCGTGGGTAGCAAACAGGATTAGATACCCTGGTAGTCCACGCCGTAAACGATGTCTACTTGGAGGTTGAGGTTTAAGACTTTGGCTTTCGGAGCTAACGCATTAAGTAGACCGCCTGGGGAGTACGGCCGCAAGGTTAAAACTCAAATGAATTGACGGGGGCCCGCACAAGCGGTGGAGCATGTGGTTTAATTCGATGCAACGCGAAGAACCTTACCTACTCTTGACATCCAGCGAATCCTTTAGAGATAGAGGAGTGCCTTCGGGAGCGCTGAGACAGGTGCTGCATGGCTGTCGTCAGCTCGTGTTGTGAAATGTTGGGTTAAGTCCCGCAACGAGCGCAACCCTTATCCTTGTTTGCCAGCACGTAAAGGTGGGAACTCCAGGGAGACTGCCGGTGATAAACCGGAGGAAGGTGGGGACGACGTCAAGTCATCATGGCCCTTACGAGTAGGGCTACACACGTGCTACAATGGCAGATACAGAGGGCAGCGAGACAGCGATGTTAAGCGAATCCCTTAAAGTTTGTCGTAGTCCGGATTGGAGTCTGCAACTCGACTCCATGAAGTCGGAATCGCTAGTAATCGCAGATCAGAATGCTGCGGTGAATACGTTCCCGGGCCTTGTACACACCGCCCGTCACACCATGGGAGTGGGCTGCACCAGAAGTAGATAGCTTAACCTTCGGGAGGGCGTTTACCACGGTGTGGTTCATGACTGGGGTGAAGTCGTAACAAGGTAGCCCTAGGGGAACCTGGGGCTGGATCACCTCCTTACTGACGCTATTCTTGCGAGTGTTCACACAGATTGCACGGTCAAAATTAAAGAGAGCATCATTGCTTATGATGGGTCTGTAGCTCAGGTGGTTAGAGCGCACCCCTGATAAGGGTGAGGTCGGTGGTTCAAGTCCACTCAGACCCACCAACACATCCCCAAATGTGTTGGTCAAAGCAATATCAATGTGGGGCTATAGCTCAGCTGGGAGAGCGCCTGCTTTGCACGCAGGAGGTCAGCAGTTCGATCCTGCTTAGCTCCACCACTCTTTAAAGGTTTTTCCTTAAGAATCTTTAAAAAGTGGCTTGCCTGATGGCAAACCCATGCTCTTTAACAATCTGGAAAGCTGACAAGTCATTCTTTAAAGAATGACAGTAAAGTTCTCAATCAGTGACAGAAATGTCACTCACACAATCAAGTGTGCTTGGGCTTTGTCTTAGTGATAAGCAAAGTCTCTATTTTGAGTCCGGCAAAAACAAAATCTTAATTAGTTGATGATTCAACACTCAGTGGTTTTGCGACGCAGATTTCTTTTTTAGACAATCTCGCCGTAAATAAAACCTCTTGGGGTTGTATGGTTAAGTGACTAAGCGTAGACGGTGGATGCCTTGGCAGTCAGAGGCGATGAAGGACGTATTAACTTGCGATAAGCCCAGATAAGGCAGTAAAAGCCATTTGAGTCTGGGATTTCCGAATGGGGAAACCCACCTGCATAAGCAGGTATCTTAGCGTGAATACATAGCGCTAAGAGGCGAACTCGGGGAACTGAAACATCTAAGTACCCGAAGGAAAAGAAATCAATTGAGATTCCGGCAGTAGCGGCGAGCGAACCCGGAGCAGCCCTTAAGCGGCTTAGGCGTTAGGTGAACAGGTTGGAAAACCTGGCAATAAAGGGTGATAGCCCCGTAACCGACAACGCTTTAGTCGTGAAAACGAGTAGGACGGGACACGTGATATCTTGTCTGAACATGGGGGGACCATCCTCCAAGGCTAAATACTCCTGACTGACCGATAGTGAACCAGTACCGTGAGGGAAAGGCGAAAAGAACCCCTGTGAGGGGAGTGAAATAGAACCTGAAACCGTCTACGTACAAGCAGTGGGAGCCTCCTTTGTGGGGTGACCGCGTACCTTTTGTATAATGGGTCAGCGACTTAATGTTAGTAGCAAGGTTAACCGCATAGGGGAGCCGTAGGGAAACCGAGTCTTAACTGGGCGTGTAGTTGCTAGCATTAGACCCGAAACCGAGTGATCTAGCCATGGGCAGGTTGAAGGTTGAGTAACATCAACTGGAGGACCGAACTCACTAACGTTGAAAAGTTAGGAGATGACCTGTGGCTAGGGGTGAAAGGCCAATCAAACTCGGAGATAGCTGGTTCTCCCCGAAAGCTATTTAGGTAGCGCCTCGGACGAATACTACTGGGGGTAGAGCACTGTTAAGGCTAGGGGGTCATCCCGACTTACCAACCCTTTGCAAACTCCGAATACCAGTAAGTACTATCCGGGAGACACACGGCGGGTGCTAACGTCCGTCGTGGAGAGGGAAACAACCCAGACCGCCAGCTAAGGTCCCAAAGTTATCGCTAAGTGGGAAACGATGTGGGAAGGCTCAGACAGCCAGGATGTTGGCTTAGAAGCAGCCATCATTTAAAGAAAGCGTAATAGCTCACTGGTCGAGTCGGCCTGCGCGGAAGATGTAACGGGGCTAAGCGATACACCGAAGCTGCGGCAATGTCCTTATGGGTATTGGGTAGGGGAGCGTTGTGTAAGCTGTTGAAGGTGTGCTGAGAGGCATGCTGGAGGTATCACAAGTGCGAATGCTGACATGAGTAACGATAAAGGGGGTGAAAAACCTCCTCGCCGGAAGACCAAGGGTTCCTGTCCAACGTTAATCGGGGCAGGGTAAGTCGGCCCCTAAGGCGAGGCCGAAAGGCGTAGTCGATGGGAAACGGGTTAATATTCCCGTACTGCTGCTTACTGCGATGGGGGGACGGAGAAGGCTAGGTGGGCCTGGCGATGGTAGTCCAGGTTCAAGTGCGTAGGCTGATTTCTTAGGCAAATCCGGGAAATCAAGGCCGAGACACGATGTCGAGCCACCAAGGTGGTGAAGTCATTGATGCCATGCTTCCGGGAAAAGCCTCTAAGCTTCAGGTAAGTAGCAACCGTACTCCAAACCGACACAGGTGGTCGGGTAGAGAATACCAAGGCGCTTGAGAGAACTCGGGTGAAGGAACTAGGCAAAATGGTACCGTAACTTCGGGAGAAGGTACGCTGCCCGCGGTGAAGTCCCTTGCGGATGGAGCTATGGGCAGTCGCAGATACCAGGTGGCTGCAACTGTTTATTAAAAACACAGCACTGTGCAAAATCGAAAGATGACGTATACGGTGTGACGCCTGCCCGGTGCCGGAAGGTTAATTGATGTGGTTATCGCAAGAGAAGCCATTGATCGAAGCCCCGGTAAACGGCGGCCGTAACTATAACGGTCCTAAGGTAGCGAAATTCCTTGTCGGGTAAGTTCCGACCTGCACGAATGGCGTAATGATGGCCACGCTGTCTCCACCCGAGACTCAGTGAAATTGAAATCGCAGTGAAGATGCTGTGTACCCGCGGCTAGACGGAAAGACCCCGTGAACCTTTACTACAGCTTGGCACTGAACATTGAGCCTACATGTGTAGGATAGGTGGGAGGCTTTGAAGCGGCGACGCCAGTTGCTGTGGAGCCATCCTTGAAATACCACCCTTGTATGTTTGATGTTCTAACTTAGCCCCGTTATCCGGGGTGAGGACAGTGCCTGGTGGGTAGTTTGACTGGGGCGGTCTCCTCCCAAAGCGTAACGGAGGAGCACGAAGGTGGGCTAATCACGGTCGGACATCGTGAGGTTAGTGCAATGGCATAAGCCCGCTTAACTGCGAGAGTGACGGCTCGAGCAGGTACGAAAGTAGGTCATAGTGATCCGGTGGTTCTGAATGGAAGGGCCATCGCTCAACGGATAAAAGGTACTCCGGGGATAACAGGCTGATACCGCCCAAGAGTTCATATCGACGGCGGTGTTTGGCACCTCGATGTCGGCTCATCACATCCTGGGGCTGAAGTCGGTCCCAAGGGTATGGCTGTTCGCCATTTAAAGTGGTACGCGAGCTGGGTTTAGAACGTCGTGAGACAGTTCGGTCCCTATCTGCCGTGGGCGTTGGATGATTGAGGGGAGCTGCTCCTAGTACGAGAGGACCGGAGTGGACGAACCGCTGGTGTTCGGGTTGTGTCGCCAGACGCATTGCCCGGTAGCTAAGTTCGGCACAGATAAGCGCTGAAAGCATCTAAGCGCGAAGCTGGCCCCGAGATGAGTCATCCCTAGAGCTTCGAGCTCTCTAAAGGGTTGTCGTAGACTACGACGTTGATAGGCAGGGTGTGTAAGCGCTGTGAGGCGTTGAGCTAACCTGTACTAATTGCCCGTGAGGCTTAACCATACAACACCCAAGAGGTTTTGGGTTGGACTTAAAATAAAGCCAGTTGATTGTGGCGAGAACAAACAGCTTTCTAGATTACCGAATTTGCTTGGCGACCATAGCGCTTTGGACCCACCTGACTCCATGCCGAACTCAGTAGTGAAACGAAGCAGCGCCGATGGTAGTGTGGGGTCTCCCCATGTGAGAGTAGGACATCGCCAGGCTTTGATTATAAATTGTGACTGTTGCTTGCGATTTTTGATAGCTGCGATGCTCATGTACTGACCGTACACTGCGCGTCTCGCTTCAAAACTCCCATCACACAGACACAATTTAAGCATCAAAGCGGATATATGTAAGACTTTGATGAGAAGTGATTTAATTATCAAAGCAGATAAAAAGTAAGACTTTGATGAAGCGTTTTCGCTGATATAGCTCAGTTGGTAGAGCGCACCCTTGGTAAGGGTGAGGTCGGCAGTTCAAATCTGCCTATCAGCACCAGTATTTTCTTGGCGGCCATAGCGTAACGGCACCACCTGAACCCATGCCGAACTCAGAAGTGAAACGTTGCTGCGCCGATGGTAGTGTGGGGTCTCCCCATGTGAGAGTAGGTCACTGCCAAGAGTTATTTTTAAGCCCTCCGCATTTGCGGGGGGCTTTTTCGTTTTTACGTATTGTCCTTCCATACCGATTCCTTTCTATTCTCAATAGAGTATTGCTTTATCCCACTTGATTATTGCTTGAGCTCCATAATGGGCTGCGTTATGTTATTAGATATCTGGACGTCTAAACATCTCTAGGAGGCAGTGATGCCGATTAAAATTCCGGACCAACTTCCCGCGACCAATATTCTGCGGCGTGAAAATATCTTTGTGATGACAGAAACGCGCGCGGTAAGCCAAAACATCCGTCCGCTGAAAGTCCTGCTTCTAAACCTGATGCCAAAGAAAATCGAGACAGAAACGCAATTTATGCGCCTGCTCTCTAATAGCCCTTTGCAAGTGGATGTTGAGCTTTTACGGATAGACAACCGACCAAGCAAGAATACGCCGACTGAACATCTTGATACCTTCTATCGCCAGTTTGAGGCTGTGCGGGGGCGTAACTTTGATGGTTTGATTGTGACAGGCGCGCCTCTCGGCTTAGTGCAATTTGAGGACGTGATTTACTGGGAGCATTTACAGGATGTGATGAATTGGGCACACCAACATGTCACCTCCACACTCTATATCTGTTGGGCAGCGCAAGCAGGATTAAAGCTACTTTACGATTTGCCTAAGAAAACCCGCAAAGAAAAGCTATCAGGTGTTTATCGCCATCAGGTAAATAGGGAGTTATCTAAGCATCCGCTATTACGCGGCTTTGACGATAGCTTCTTAGCGCCTCATTCACGTTATGCAGATTTTTCTCCCCATTATTTGGATGAACATACCGATCTGGATATCTTAGCCACCTCTAATGAGGCGGGTACGTATCTGGCCGCGACCAAAGATAAGCGCAATGTGTTTGTCACTGGGCATCCTGAGTATGATGCGCATACCTTGCATGATGAGTATCACCGTGATTTAGAGGAGGGGATGGAGCCGGTGATCCCCATTAACTATTATCCGGATGACGATCCTTCTCAGCCACCGTATGTGAGCTGGCGCAGTCACGGGCATCTGCTGTTTGCGAATTGGCTGAACTATTGTGTCTATCAGCAAACCCCCTTCGATTTGGATACATTTTCAGCGTCTAACTTTACGCTTGATGAATAAAAAAGGCGCCATCTGGCGCCTTTATGATAGACAAAGGAGCGGAGTTCATTGAAGGCGCTTGTCCATCTCGTCTTGAGCTGCGTTTGCTTTATCAACCATGCCGGTCATGGTTGAGCCTTGTACCAAAATAGAAAACACCACCACCGCGTAAGTCATCACCAAAATCAGCTCTCTGACATCGATTTGTTTTTCTGGGACCACAATAATACCAGCTGGTACCGCCATGGCCATGGCCAAGGCGAGGCCTCCACGCAATCCTCCCCATGTGAGAATGCGCACAGCCCACGGGTTATATTCGCGAAAGCATCGGAAACCGAGATAGCAGGCTTTTACACTCAAATAGCGAGCCGCTAGCACTAAAGGCACGACACAACCCATTACAATCCAGTCCTCTTCATGAAAGGTGATTTGCAACAAGCTTAAGCCGATGAGCAAGAACAGTAAGCTGTTAAGAAATTCATCGACCAGTTCCCAGAAATGGTCGAGGTGATCTTCACTTTCTTTGGAAAAGCCAATAAAGCGGGTCCAGTTACCGATCATGATCCCGGAGACGACCATTGCCAGTGGACCGGAAACATGCAGCATATCGGCGAGCACATAGCCAGCACTGGGAATGGCTAAAGTGAGCAACAGCTCCATGGAGTGGTCGTTAGTGGCACAAATCAAACGGTGAAAGGCATAGCCTAAAACTAGGCCGTAACATATGCCGCCAATCGCTTCTTGCGCGAACAGCGACAGGGTGCCCGCCAAGGTTGGGTTTTGGTGTCCGAATGCGAGGGTGAAAATAGTCACAAACACCACCAAGCCAAAACCATCGTTAAACAACGACTCGCCTTCGATTTGGGTGGTAATACGCATGGGGGCATGTAATTTTTTGACAATCGCAAGCACGGCAATGGGGTCCGTGGGTGAGATCAGGGCGCCGAAAAGTAAGCAGTAAATATAATCAAATTGTACCCCAATCAGTTGGAACACGCCCCACACACCGGATCCCACTAAAAACACGGAGATCAGTGTCGCACCGAGTGCAAGAGTGGTGATTTCCCATTTTTGGTCTGAAAACGAAGGCAGTTTGACGCCCAGCCCTCCAGCAAAAAGTAGAAAGCCAAGCACGCCCTCAAGGAGAAACTCCTCAAAATGAATATCCCCTAAGGTTTGCGCGGCAATCGCCTTTAGAGGCAGGGCTTGATACTGACCGGCAATCACTATCCCTAAAGACAGTAAAAGTGCACCCGCCGTGATTGCGATGGTGGTTTGGACGCGGCTAATTTTACTGTTAATAAACGCGATGATAATGGCGGCAGCGGCCATAAAGCTGAGGATAGCGTAGGTTGACATACATCATTCCTGATACGGCTAGGGAGTGGAAAAAAGAGTTACAAAATATTAATAGAAATCGCTTCCAAAACGAACAGCAGATTTGAAATAGATCAATATTAATTCATTTAAATAGACGTCTAGATTTCCATTTTCGCTGTGGTAGGATGAAATTATCGCAATGAGGAAGATGATAAGCGTAATGAGTATGGACCGACTGACACAGCAACTGCGCGAACGTATTTTGGTAATCGATGGTGGTATGGGCACCATGATTCAGGGGCTAGGGCTCAATGAGGCCGATTATCGTGGCGCGCGTTTTAAAGATTGGCACTGTGATGTAAAAGGTAACAATGACCTTCTGGTGCTGACTCAACCCGATAAAATCGCTGCCCTACATAGTGATTATCTGGCTGCGGGCGCGGACATTATTGAAACCAATACCTTTAACGCCACCCAAATCGCGATGGCCGATTACGACATGCAAGCGCTGAGTGCGGAAATCAACTTAGCGGCCGCTCGGCTTGCGCGTGAGGTTGCTGATACGTGGACGGCGAAAACGCCAACTAAACCCCGCTTTGTCGCGGGTGTGTTAGGGCCCACTAACCGAACGTGCTCAATTTCACCGGATGTGAATGACCCGGGCTTTCGCAATGTCAGTTTTGATCAGTTAGTCGGCGTGTATGCTGAGTCTACCGAAGCCCTCATTGAGGGCGGTGTAGATATCATCATGTTAGAGACCATCTTTGATACCTTGAATGCCAAAGCCTGTGCGTTTGCGGTGGAGAAGGTCTTTGATGCTCGTAGTTTGCGCCTGCCCATTATGATCTCCGGCACCATCACTGATGCATCTGGGCGTACCTTATCCGGACAAACCACCGCCGCTTTTTATCACTCGTTGCGTCATGTCGAGCCACTGTCTTTTGGCTTGAACTGCGCGCTCGGGCCGGCGGAATTGCGCCAGTACGTTAAAGATCTGAGCGACATTTGTGAGGGCTTTGTCTCTGTTCACCCGAACGCGGGGTTGCCCAACGCCTTTGGCGAATATGATCTCTCTCCTGAAGAGATGGCGACACACATTGATGAGTGGGCGGCATCTGGCTTTATCAACTTGGTCGGTGGCTGTTGCGGGACCACCCCCGAACATATTCAAGCGATCAGTGATGTTGTTGCGACGCATCCTCCTCGCCCCTTGCCGGCTCATCCCGTCGCCTGTCGCTTATCTGGACTCGAGCCACTAACCATTAATGCCGATAGCTTGTTCGTTAATGTGGGTGAGCGCACCAATGTGACCGGCTCAGCACGCTTTAAACGTTTAATCGTTGAAGAGCAATATGACGAAGCGCTTGAAGTAGCATTGCAGCAAGTGGAGAACGGCGCCCAAATCATCGATATCAATATGGATGAGGGCATGTTGGATGCCGAAAAGGCCATGGTGCGATTTCTCAATCTTTGCGCGGCCGAGCCGGATATCGCCCGTGTGCCCGTGATGATTGACTCTTCCAAATGGGAGGTGATTGAAGCCGGCCTTAAGTGCATTCAAGGGAAAGGCATCGTCAACTCTATTTCGCTCAAAGAAGGAGAAGAAGCCTTTCTTCACCAAGCACGTTTAGTCCGCCGCTATGGTGCAGCGGTGATAGTGATGGCGTTTGATGAGCAAGGACAGGCCGATACTCAGGCACGAAAAGTAGAAATCTGTACGCGGGCCTATCATCTTCTGGTCGAGCAAGTCGGTTTTCCGCCGGAAGACATTATCTTCGATCCCAATATCTTTGCGGTTGCCACCGGCATTGATGAGCACAATAACTACGCGGTCGACTTCATCAACGCCGTGGCTGATATCAAGCAAACTTTACCGCATGCCATGATCTCAGGCGGTGTCTCAAATGTGTCGTTTTCGTTTCGAGGCAACAACCCCGTCCGTGAGGCTATTCATGCGGTGTTTTTGTATCACTGCATCAAAAATGGCATGGACATGGGGATCGTCAATGCGGGCCAGTTAGCCATCTATGATGATTTGCCTGAATCGCTGCGCTTGGCAGTAGAAGATGTGGTGCTCAACAAAGATGATGGCGCCACGGAGCGTTTATTAGAGATCGCCGACAGCTATCGTGATAGTGGTGAGAGCGAGGTCGCGGAAACCGCGGAGTGGCGTAGCTGGCCAGTAGAAAAGCGGCTGGAACATGCACTGGTCAAAGGCATTACAGAATTTATTGTTGAAGATACCGAGCTGGCTCGCGTGGCAGCGAGTAAACCCCTAGAAGTCATTGAAGGCCCGCTGATGGCGGGCATGAACGTGGTTGGGGACTTGTTTGGCGAAGGCAAGATGTTCCTGCCACAAGTGGTGAAGTCGGCTCGGGTGATGAAGCAAGCGGTGGCGTACCTTGAACCTTACATCAACGCTGAAAAGCAGCAAGGGCAGACCAATGGCAAGATCCTGCTTGCCACCGTCAAAGGCGATGTGCATGACATTGGCAAAAACATTGTTGGCGTGGTGCTGCAGTGTAATAACTTTGAGATTATTGATCTCGGTGTGATGGTGCCGACCGATAAAATCCTGTCGGTGGCCCGAGAAGAAAACGTCGACATTATTGGTCTATCGGGTCTGATCACCCCGTCGTTAGATGAGATGGTGAACGTGGCGAAAGAGATGGAGCGACAAGGGTTTGATATTCCTCTGTTGATTGGCGGTGCGACCACCTCCAAAGCCCATACCGCGGTGAAAATTGAGCAGCATTACCATGCGCCCGTGGTCTATGTACCCAACGCGTCGCGTGCGGTTGGGGTGTGCTCCTCGTTATTATCCGAGACGCAGCGACCTGATTTTGTCGCGCGTTTGGCCAAAGAGTATGACACTGTGCGTGAGCAGCATCAGCGTAAAGCGCCCCGCACGCCACCGGTGACCTTGGAGCAGGCTCGCGATAACAAGTGGCAAACGGATTGGGCAAACTATATGCCTCCGCAACCGGCTAAGCCAGGCATCCATGTTTACGATGATGTTTCGATAGCGACCTTACGTCAGTATATCGACTGGACGCCTTTCTTTATGACGTGGTCTCTCAGTGGCAAATTCCCCGCGATTTTGGATCACGAGCTGGTGGGGGAGGAAGCCCGTCGCTTGTATCAAGACGCCAATGCTTGGCTCGATCGTTTCGAGGCAGAAGGCTTGGTAGCGGCAAAAGGGGTGTGTGGCCTCTTTCCTGCCAATAGCGTGGATGATGATATTGAAGTGTATACCGACTCGTCACGACAAACGGTGAGCACGATATTGAATCACTTGCGTCAGCAAACACAAAAGCCGCGTGGTGCGAACTATTGCTTGTCAGACTTTATTGCGCCGAAAAGCAGCGGTCAGCCGGATTGGGTTGGTGCATTTGCGGTGACAGGCGGCATTGGTGAGTATGCTTTGGCGGAAGAGTACAAAGCGAAAGGGGATGACTACAACGCGATCATGATCCAAGCGGTGGCGGATCGACTCGCAGAAGCCTTTGCGGAATATCTTCACCAGCAAATTCGGATCACCTTGTGGGGGTATGCGCCCGATGAGACGCTTGATAACGACGCCCTGATCCGCGAACAATACCAAGGGATCCGGCCAGCGCCAGGTTATGCCGCCTGTCCTGAACACAGTGAGAAAGGCAAGATTTGGCAATTGCTATCGGTAGAAGCGCATACGGGGATGACACTTACCGAAAGCTATGCCATGTGGCCGGGCGCGTCGGTTTCGGGTTGGTATTTTTCCCATCCAGAGTCACGTTACTTTGCGGTAGCGAAAATTCAAAACGATCAACGTGATAGCTACGCGGCACGTAAAGGCTGGTGTCTTGAAGAAGCTGAAAAGTGGCTAGGCCCTAATCTGAATGCCTAACCGAGAAAAGCCAGCGCACGCTGGCTTTTCTTTTGGGTGTTACTCAAAAAGCTGTGTATGTAAACGCTGCACCACCTCGGTGGCACTGTCGTCATCAACCACCATACAGACATTGTGATTACTCGCGCCATAACAAATCATGCGCAAGGTGGCGGTATCTAAGGCGTTAAATACCGGCGTCACCGCCCCCGGAGTATGACGCATCTCATTACCAATTAAGGCGACCACAGCCAAGTGTTGGCAAACGTCAACATGGCACAAGGTCGAGAGTTCCTCCAAGGCGGCATCAGGCAAACGGGGCACCTCACCTTGTGTATTGGTTTGATCGAGCGTCAAAGACACACTGACTTCGGAGGTCGTGATCAGATCGACGGAGATCTGATAGCGCGCTAGGATCGCGAAGACGTTGGCAAGAAAGCCATACGCTTGGAACATCGTCAAACTGGTCAAGGTCACCATGGTTTGATTTCGGCGCAACGCAATGGCGCGGAATAGGGGGGATGATTCCGCGTGTTCTCGAATCCAAGTCCCGCCTTTTTCCGGCGCACAGGCCGCCCCGACAAAGACAGGAATATGCTGGCGTACCGCGGGTAATAGCGTGGACGGGTGGAGCACTTTGGCGCCAAACGTCGCCATCTCCGATGCTTCACTAAAGCTGATCTCAGCAATAGGACGTGCTTTGGCAGCGAGGCGTGGGTCGGTAGTATAAATGCCCGGTACATCGGTCCAAATCGCCAAGCTTGTTGCCCCGAGCGCTTCGGCAAACAAAGCGGCACTGTAGTCGCTGCCTCCTCGGCCAAGAGTGGTCGTTCGTCCTTCTTTGTCGGCACCGATAAATCCTTGGGTCACGAGAATGTGATTGTCTAGCTGCGCATTCAAGCGCTGACACTGTTGCTGAGTCAGGGCGATATCTGGAATAGCGTGACCAAATTGGCTATCCGTTTTCAAATATTCGCGGGCATCAATCCGAGCTGCGGGCAGGCCAAGGTGGACGAGCAAGCGAGTAAACAGGTGCGTAGAGGTAAGCTCGCCACAGGCAACCAAGGCATCGGTAAGCGCTTCGCTCGGGGCCTCACAGGCTTGCTCACTCAAGGAGATAATCTGCTGGTGGAGCGTTCGCACTGCTTCTTGGGTGTGATGACAAGCGGGCAAAGCTGCCAGTATTTGCTGGTGGATAGCGTCTATTGCATCCAGTGTGTTTTGGCGTAAGACATCGTTTTTTATGCCTTGGGCTAAGGCGACAAGATGGTTAGTGACGCCGGCACATGCGCTAATTACTACAAAACGGGTCTCGGGATGGCGCATAATCACTGCGGCACTTTGTTGCATGGCGGCAAAGGTGCCAACACTGGTGCCGCCAAATTTAGCGACTGAAATAGATGGTAACGGGTTCACGTCCTTTTCCCCTTTTGAGCTCGTGCTCATTGATTCAACATATTTAAAAGTCAGTGGGGAACATCAGAAGTCACGTCGCAAACGCGAGCAAAAAGGAAGAGCAAACGGCAGGCATTCTGCCAGAAGCGCTCCACCTGTCTGTCCAAATGGATGACAAGTGACAGCCTGAAGGATTCAGCCTTCATGGCCGGCGGCTCCTTACCCTGTCGGAACCCCCTCGGCATCGCCTCCCCTGATTATCACGCCTTGGAGTAGGGCTCCGCGTGATAACTGCCTGAGTGATGCACCTCTTCTGTATGTTCGGCCATGTGTTGATCCACATGGTGAGTGGTTACATTACGGGCGCTGGTGAGTGGTTGTCAACCGCCAATTGAGTTGCAAAGCGACGATCAGGCACCTATATCGCTGCTATCCGCCACCTGTTGAATATGCGCTCTAGCACGTAAGTTCGCAATGTGACAATGGGGCGATGAACACAAAGTATGCTATAACGGAAAGCGCAAATTTAGCAGACACAAGGATAGGTTATGGCAACTTCAATTTCCGATATCCGCTCATTTCAGCCGATAGAGCGCACCCTGATGGGCCCTGGCCCGTCTGATATTTCTCCGCAAGTTTTGCAGGCGTTGAGTCGTCCGACGTTGGGACACCTCGATCCCCTTTTTATTGCGATGATGGATGAGGTCAAACAGCTCTTACAATATGCCTTTCAGACCGAGAATCCGTTTACCATTGCGGTCTCTGCCCCCGGGAGTGCAGGAATGGAAGCGTGCTTCGTTAACCTTGTAGAGCCCGGTGATACCGTGATTGTCTGCCGCAATGGGGTGTTTGGCGACCGAATGCGAGAAAACGTTGAACGCTGTGGTGCACACGCGGTGATGGTTGACGATGCATGGGGCGAGCCTGTCAGCCCTGAAAAGGTGGAAGCGGCATTAAAAGCGCACCCAGAGGCTAGCATCGTCGCGTTTGTTCATGCTGAAACCTCCACGGGCGCTTGCTCAGATGCGCAAACTCTGGCGACGCTGGCGCGCGAGCACGGCTGCCTTACCATTGTTGATGCCGTAACATCACTTGGCGGTGTACCCTTGAAAGTCGATGAATGGCAACTTGATGCAGTCTACTCTGGTAGTCAGAAATGCTTGTCATGTGTTCCGGGCCTATCGCCGGTCACCTTCTCGGCGCGAGCCGTTGAAAAAATGCAAGCGCGCACCCACAAGGTGCAAAGCTGGTTTCTCGATCAAAGTTTAGTGCTGGGCTATTGGAGCGGTGACGGCAAACGCAGTTATCACCATACGGCACCGGTTAATAGTCTGTATGCATTGCATGAATCATTGCTCAAGTTATATCAAGAGGGAATTGAGAATGCTTGGCAGCGTCATCAAACCATGCATCAACGCTTAAAAGCGGGGTTGGACGATTTAGGTATCCGCTTTGTGGTGGATGAGCCTTATCGCTTGCCGCAATTGAACGCGGTGTACATTCCGGATGGTGTCGATGATGGCGCGGTACGCCAACATTTGCTCAACACCTATAACCTCGAAATCGGTGCTGGCTTGGGCGATCTCGCTGGTAAGGCATGGCGAATTGGCTTAATGGGCTACAGTGCGCGTGAAGAAAACATCGCGCTATGCTTAAAAGCATTGGGCGACGCACTGCGCTAAGCGTACGTTATTCCGGCGGAGTGCGCATCGGTAAGGTGTGGCGAGTGGTCCACACCTTGGCGGCTTGCGGAAACAAATATCGCGCCTCTTGCTGAATATCGCGCGCCCGCTGCGTATCGCCAATTTGCAGTGCAATCTGGTAAGCATGCTGGTAACCCGCAAACGTGGGGTGTTGTGCCACATGCTGCAGCCATAGGTTCAGGTGCTGGTGGCGCTCGGCATCCGACAGTGTCTCTAGGGTGTGCTGAAAGTGCTGTTCCGCGAGCCCTTGGGTGAGTTTGCTTTGCCACCATGGATGTTGCTGGTAGAGCGCAATACGCTGAGAGGTTAATAAAGAGTCACGCAGGTAGCGATTGGCTAAATACACCGATGATAGGCACAACAATCCCACCAAGATCATTACAGTGACAATACTGCGTGTCGCGATACGCTGCCCATATTCGGCGGTAGAAAATGTGATTCGTTGGTATTTGCTGGTTAAATTATCCAGCCAGTACAGCCACATGAGCAGTAGAATGCCGTTAAACCACTGCGTACCGCTGGCCGGATAGATAAGCAAGCCAGTGAGTGGCGGAAGCACGAGCGCAACGAGCATACGCCGCGTGCCTGAAGGGGCGCGGATAATGCGAAGCGCCAGTGGCAGTATCACCGCAAGATACGCCAGTGCTATCACAAGCCCACCTTCCAATAACCACAATGCTAGCGCACTCGGTAATTTCACGGGGCCAGTGTGTCCCGGATGTGCCGCCGATGCGAGCAGTAGAGTCGTTTGTCCATGACCCATGCCAACGCCAAAAAAAGGCGTTTGTTGAAACTGCTGCCAGGCAAGCCACAGTACGCGTTTATCTTGAGGCGTGAGCCATTGCCAGCTTTCTTGCCCGGTCAGCCCGAACACCGCGAGTAACGCACCGGCAGACATGGCGGCCAGCCACGCAAGATGCTGGCGCCGCGTCGCAAAGCGACTGAGATAAACTTGTTGCAAGGCAATGGCGCAAAGGGCAAACAGGAGCAGTAGCGGTCGTCCTTGCATGGCAAGCACGGGCAGGATAACCACTGGCGTGAACACCAACACGCTTTGCGTTATGGGATGGCGGTAGCGGTTACTTGGCTCTCGGGCGAGCAGATAAGCCGCCAAACTTAGGCCGGTGAGTAATAACGCATGGGTCACGGCAGCGGGTAAATGCGGCACCCAATGTTCAAACTTAAAAGGCGCTATGCCCGGTGGCGATTGGTTGCCTAAGACGGAGAGGATGGCCAACCAAGAGGCAAGCATCAAGACGGCCAGTAGCTTTTGTCGCTGGGCATGATTAAAAATAAACTGCTGTAAGCTGGAGAAAAAACCGAGGCTGAGAACCAATGCGGCGATGGCATAGCCGCTATTTAGCGTTGCCGCTTGTGGATAAAGATATGGCACACTGGCACAGAGCGTGGCGGCCACTAACGCCCAGGTTAAGTGAGTGACGCGCCATGTGTGCTGTCGCCACACTTCCAGTCCGGCGAACCCCAATACCAAGCTAAGCGTGAGTAACGATAGAGCGGCAGCAGGATGGCGAATACCCACCAACGGCAAGTCGACCGAATACAATGGCAAACAGATCAGCCATAACGCCGCCAGTGCCCCTAAAAAGGGCACCGTAAGCGGTTTTCGTTTCACTCGGTGGGTGGGTAACGCCTGTGTCATTATCGCTCCAACATGGGCTTCAAGAAGTGGGCCGTGTGGCTACCAACCACATTGACGATCTCTTCTGGCGTGCCTTGAGCAATGATTTCACCGCCGCCGTTACCGCCTTCAGGTCCTAAATCGATGATCCAATCTGCGGTTTTAATCACATCTAGGTTATGTTCGATCACCACAATGGTGTTGCCCTGTTCGCGTAAGCGATGCAACACATTCAGCAACTGCTGAATATCATGGAAGTGCAAGCCGGTTGTCGGTTCATCAAGGATATATAGCGTTTTACCGGTATCGCGCTTAGATAGCTCACGGGCCAGTTTTACCCGCTGTGCTTCGCCGCCAGATAAGGTGGTGGCGGCTTGGCCTAGACGAATATAACTCAGACCGACATCCATCAACGTTTGTAGCTTACGCTTGATAGCGGGGACAGCGTCGAAAAATTCACGTGCGTCTTCGACGGTCATTTCCAAGACTTCATCGATAGTTTTGCCTTTATAGCGCACTTCGAGTGTTTCGCGGTTGTAGCGTTTCCCTTTACACACATCACAAGGCACATACACATCGGGCAAGAAGTGCATTTCTACTTTGATCACCCCATCGCCTTGGCAGGCTTCGCAGCGACCGCCGCGTACGTTAAAGCTAAAGCGACCCACTTTATACCCGCGTGCCCGAGCCTCTTGCGTGCCGGCGAAGAGCTCACGTATCGGCGTAAAGATCCCCGTATAAGTGGCTGGGTTTGAACGTGGAGTACGCCCAATGGGGCTTTGATCAATATCGATCACTTTGTCGAAATGTCCTAACCCGTCAATAGACTCGTAAGGCGCGGGTTCGGCGGTGGTGGCACCATTGAGTTGCTGGTGGGCCACTTTAAAGAAGGTATCGTTAATTAACGTCGACTTTCCTGACCCAGATACGCCGGTGACACAGGTGAATAAGCCTACGGGTAAGTGTAAATCGACATGTTTTAAGTTGTTCCCTGTTGCGCCTTTAAGCACCAACATTTTGTCGGGATCTCGAGGGCGACGGGTCTCTGGAACGGCAATCGCCTGCTTGCCGCTGAGGTATTGTCCGGTTAGCGAGTTGTCATTGTTGAGAATATCGTCGAGGCTGCCCTCGGCCACGATTTGTCCGCCGTGAGCACCAGCGCCTGGACCAATATCAATCACATAGTCGGCGGCGCGAATGGCGTCTTCATCATGCTCGACCACAAGCACGGTGTTTCCGAGATCGCGTAAATGCTCCAGCGTATCGAGTAAGCGTGCGTTATCTCGTTGATGCAAACCAATGGAGGGTTCATCAAGCACGTACATTACTCCGACCAGGCCAGCCCCGATTTGACTCGCCAAGCGGATACGCTGTGCTTCCCCGCCAGAAAGCGTATCGGCGCTTCGTGACAAGTTAAGATAATTAAGCCCGACATTGACCAAAAAGCGTAATCTGTCATGGATCTCCTTCATGACTTTTTCGGCAATTTTGGCACGTTGACCCGATAAGGTTAGTTGTTCAAAAAAGTCGAGGGCTTGTTGAATGCTCAGCTCGCAAATTTCAGGTAAGTTGCGGCCATCAATAAATACATGGCGTGCTTCCTGACGCAATCGTGACCCGCCACAGCTTGCACACGGTTTAGTCGCAATGTACTTAGCCAGCTCGTCACGTACCGCATTAGATTCGGTATCACGGTAGCGACGCTCCATATTGTTGAGGATCCCCTCAAAGGGATGTTTGCGCACACGAATATCGCCCCGATCGTTGACGTATTTAAACTCGATCTCTTTCGGGCCTGAACCGTAAAGCAGAATGTCTTGAATGGTGCCAGACAGATCTTGCCAAGGCAGCTCGAGATCAAAGTCGTAGTGATCAGCGAGTGAGCGTAGCATCTGAAAGTAGTAGAAATTGCGTCGATCCCAGCCTCGAATCGCCCCACCGGCGAGGCTGACCGCAGGGTTCTGAATAATCCGTTTAGGATCGAAGTACTGTTGTACGCCTAAGCCATCACAGGTGCCGCAAGCGCCAGCCGGATTATTAAAGGAAAACAGGCGTGGCTCTAACTCTTGCATGCTGTAACCGCAGTGCGGGCAGGCAAAATTGGCAGAGAA
Organism: Salinivibrio sp. YCSC6; assembly: GCF_004916735.1. Classification (NCBI taxonomy): domain Bacteria; kingdom Pseudomonadati; phylum Pseudomonadota; class Gammaproteobacteria; order Vibrionales; family Vibrionaceae; genus Salinivibrio; species Salinivibrio sp. YCSC6. The sequence continues at coordinate 2,580,297 of NZ_CP039516.1, read as the reverse complement.
GATCAGCTCTTCGCCGTCGCCATCCATCCAGCTTATCACCGCGCTGCCGCCGGTGAGCTCGAGGGCGGTTTCAAACGACTCCGCTAAGCGTTGCTGTTGATCTTCACGGACTTTAAAGCGATCCACCACCACTTCAATGGTGTGTTTTTTATGTAGTTCGAGTGTCGGTGGATCGGACAGATCGCAGACTTCGCCATTAATACGTGCGCGAATAAAGCCCTGTGCGGCAAGGTTTTCGAGAGTTTTAACGTGCTCGCCTTTGCGGTTTTTGATAATCGGGGCGAGCAACATCAGTTTACTGCCCTCTGGTAGGGCAAGCACTTTATCGACCATTTGGCTAATCGTCTGAGCGGCCAAGGTCACATCATGGGTCGGACAGCGAGGCTCGCCGACACGCGCATACAGCAAGCGTAAGTAATCGTACACTTCGGTGATGGTACCCACGGTTGAGCGCGGGTTATGCGAGGTTGATTTTTGCTCAATGGAGATAGCGGGGGACAAGCCTTCAATATGATCAACGTCGGGCTTTTCCATCAAAGAGAGGAACTGGCGCGCATAAGCCGACAAAGACTCAACATAGCGACGTTGTCCTTCTGCATACAAGGTATCAAAGGCTAAAGATGATTTTCCGGATCCAGAGAGCCCGGTGATGACAATCAACTTATCGCGGGGAATAGTTAGGTTGATGTTTTTGAGGTTGTGCGTACGCGCGCCTCTGACGTCGATATTATCCATTGTTATCCTACTTCTCAGTCAGCTCACTTATTGGTCACCGGTGCCCAGTATCGCACAGACGGCGCTGTGACCAAACAAAAAAGGCTGTATATTTACACAGCCTTTTGCCAAGGTGGAAAGTCCTTACGTCGAGACGCAACGCAGAGCGGGGGTTACGGGTTTTTAACCGTGGCTTCGTCTTTGTTTTTGCCGCCTAAGTAGAGGTTTTGATAGCAGTGATTAGTGGCTTCGATAAAGCCTTCCACGCTGCCACAGTCAAAGCGCTCCCCTTTAAATTTATAGGCCAACACACATCCGGCTTGCGCTTGCTTGAGCAAGGCGTCAGTGATTTGCACTTCACCGTTTTTGCCCGGTGGTGTGTTTTCGAGCAGTTCAAAAATATCAGGGGTTAAAATATAACGGCCGATAATGGCTAAATTGCTCGGCGCTGTACCCGGGTCAGGTTTTTCCACCATGTTGTCTACGCGGAAAAGGTCGTCTTTGATCTCTTGCCCGGAAATAACCCCGTATTTATGGGTCTCGTCTTCGGGTACTTCTTCCACCGCGACGATAGAACAGCGAAATTGTTTGTATAGCGCCACCATTTGTTTAAGCACGCCATGCCCCGGGTTGATACACAGGTCATCCGCCAGCACGACCGCAAATGCTTCATCACCCACCAGTTCACGCCCGGTTAAAATGGCGTGTCCTAAGCCACGCATTTCATGTTGGCGAATATAGGTAAACGAGGCTTTTTCGATGGTGTTACGGATATCATCCAACAGCACTTCTTTATTGGTGCCGCTGATCTGATGCTCCAGCTCATAGTTCTTATCGAAATGATCCATGATCGCATGCTTACCGCGACCCGTTACAATGCACATGCCGTGGATGTCCGCTTCAAGTGCTTCATCAACACCGTACTCAATCAATGGTTTATTGACGACAGGCATCATTTCTTTGGGCATGGACTTGGTCGCGGGTAGAAAGCGCGTACCATAACCGGCGGCGGGGAACAGACATTTGTTAATCATCTTGGATCCTTTATTCGTCACTGATGTGGCCATACAGGCCGCAGCGTGATTTACGTGAATGGCAATCAAATACACCATCCACAGCAATAGGTTGGGCATTATTTTGCTGGGCGACGCGCAGGGAAGCAAGCCGCGATCGCTCCAGTATAGCGAAACGCACGCCCTCACTCATCGCTCACCCAGACTCTGACGACATGAATATGCGTTAGTTCACACTCTTTACCCATGCTCACGCGAGACAGAGTTAAGAGGCTGAGCAAACTTACGGGTAGTGGCGACTGAAAGCCGATATAAAGTCGGATAGCTTTGTTTGTGGCAAGGCATTGATTCCAGCCGCGCCTTCTCGTCCTCCGCCAGTGGCAAATTGTTGTGCGAGAGCCACTGCGCCTAGGGGACGGTTTAAGGGGGCGCGAATGCTAACCATCCAGTCTCCATCCGGTGTTGGCGTTAATACCGCGTGAGCTTTATCGGGCGATTGGTTGGCAAGCTGATTGCCGAACATGCCGCTGATACGCCGCGCCCAAGGCGCATTGGGTAGTAGATAGACGGCACCACCGGCATAGTCATACTCGGCAGTAAGTTGTTCTGCATGAGCACGATCGGTTTGGTATCCCTCCGCGAGCGCCATCACGATATCTGGATAGGCTTGCATAAAGTCGTCAGGTGTTTCAAATCCGGCCATGTGGCGATAAAGCACCGCAGGCGGCATGAGTAGATCATCCAAACTGGCACCATAACTGTTGTAGTTTAGATACACCCCTAAGCGCTGTAGGCGGTCGCGCGTGGCGGCATCGATCTCGCTTTGCTTCACTAGGGCGTCAGCACTGCGGTTCAGGTTGTCACCATAAGCGCCCACGAGCGCCCAGTGACGATATTGGCCACCGAGTAGGGCGTCAATAATCAGCGCGGTACAGGTATTCGATGCAGTATGAATGTGCGCATCCAATAACGGCGAGGTCGGAAGCGGCCCACTGTCATGATGGTCTGCATAAAAAACGCTGGCTCCCGCCTGCAATAAGGCCTCTAAGGCAGGACGGTTTTTTGCCATCGAGATATCAAACACATTGACCTGTTCGGTCTCAACTGGGACGTGTTGCAACAACGCAATATCCCGCTTCACACCAGTGATGAGGGTGGTGTTTTGAGGATAAGCGAGGCGCCACTGTACCAGTGCGGTTAGCCCGTCGGCATCGCCATTAAAAACATCAAAGGCCATTTGCGACTTCCTTATTGCAAAAACGGCGCGAGTGCGCCGTTGGGATCGGGAGGATGTATTCGCGATTAATCATCGTAACTGTCAGGACCGAGTTCGAGCCCGACCGATCCGATTAACGATAAGTTGTTTTTCGCCCAAAAAACAGCTTGTACGCGATTTTTTACATTTATCTTTTTGAAAACATTATACAAATGCGATTTAACCGTGTGCTCGCTGACCGCAAGCGCATTGGCAATATCTTGATTCGATGCGCCTGTGACCAGATGCCGTAAGATTTCTTGCTCACGGTTGGTGAGCACGATGGCTTGTTCATCGATAGTTTGCTGGTAATGCTGTTGATAGTAGTGAATCAGCGCCGCCATTTTGTGGCGGGGGAGCCAATATTCTCCCGAGAACATCTTCTCAACGCCGTAGCACAGATGGCTTAGCTCATCGTCTTTCTTAAATACCCCTTTAATAAAGGGCCAGCTTGCCAATTCCTTCGCGGTAAGATCATGGGCATTGAGGAGAGCAAACACATGCTGATCGGCATACGGTGTGAGTGCATGTTTAAGACGCTCGGTGGCGGTGTCGTCGAAGGCACTTAAATCAATCAGGACTAACCCAGAACGCTCGGTAAGCTTTTCGTGAATCGTATCTGGACTCACGAGTTCAACGGTGCCGCGGATTTCTTTTTCTAAACACGCGATCAATGCAGAGACAGACATGCTGGGCTGAGAGATGAGAAGCAGTGTGTAAGAATCGGACGTGGTTTCTGCCTTGCTCATAAAGTTCCTACTTATCTGACGTAAAGCGTGCTCACCGATGTGCGTATTATTGCATAATTCAGCGCAGAGAGGCGCTCACGCGGGGACTTTATTCAGTCTAAACTATTTTTGTTGTCTACGTATATGTAAGCGTATGACCATTCTTAGGTTCGCAGCGTGAATGCAGATTCTGGAACCAGATCGCGTGGAAAAGCATCGAACCTCTTGGGCGCTCGTGCTAGACTTCGTGTTTATTTATCCAGTAGGCGAAAATGTTTTCGCGTGTAACAAGAGTGGGAGTCACCTATGGCCAGCCGTGGCATAAACAAAGTCATCTTGATTGGTAATTTGGGCAATGATCCGGAAATCCGTTATCTCCCGAACGGTGGTGCAGTGGCGAACTTAAGCCTAGCGACCTCGGAGTCATGGCGCGACAAGAGCACTGGCGAGATGCGTGAAAAAACCGAATGGCACCGCGTGGTTCTGTTTGGTAAGACCGCAGAAGTGGCTGGCGAGTATTTGCGTAAGGGCTCGCAAGTTTATATTGAAGGGCAGCTGCAAACGCGTAAATGGCAAGATCAAAGTGGTCAAGACCGCTACTCAACAGAAGTCGTGGTGCAAGGCTTTAACGGTAGCATGCAAATGCTTGGTGGCCGTGCCGGACCAGGTCAAGGTCAGCCAATGCAGCCGTCGCAGCAACAAGGTGGGTGGGGCCAGCCTCAACAGCCACAAAACAACTTCAACCAGCAGCCGCCTCAGCAGCAAGCCGCACCGCAATCTCAGCCACAATCGCAACCTCAGCAGCAGTACAACGATCTGCCTGACTTTGACGACGATATTCCGTTCTAAAAAACGGTTTACTCGAAAAGCGATAAGCCCCGTTGTTACGGGGCTTTTCTTTATCTGATGAACTTAAACGCCGGGGCCGGCTTTGAGGAAATGTGGCAGTTGTGTCGGCGTTGGACACTTTAGCTGCCCCATGACTTGCGTCATTTGTTGTTTGAGCATTTCAATCGCGTGCTCGCCACCATGATGCCCCACGGCGCCGCACGCATAAACAAAGGTACGGCCCAGTAAGGTAAAGTCGGCTCCCATGGCCATAGCCTGCGCAACGTTGCCACCGCTTTGTACGCCGCTGTCTAGCAACAGCTTAATTTTATCCCCATAGGCTTTGTCGATAGTGCGAATGGTATCGAGCGGCGATTCGCCGATATCTAACTGACGACCTCCATGGTTGGATAGCACTACCCCATCAGCACCTAGGGCAACGGCCTGAGCGACGTCTTCAGGATTGACCAGTCCTTTGAGAATCAAGGGGCCATCCCAGTTGTCACGGATCACTTTCAGGCTTTCAAAATCCACTGCACCCATCACGGTATTGTTCATAAAGTTTGCCAACTCGCTGGTGGGCATGTTCTTCGGCATGTAGGGTTTGAGGGTTTGCATTTCCGGAACCCCCGCCAGCAAGGTATGCCAACACCAGCTTGGACATTGCATCATTTGTGCAATATTGCGTAGGTTCATTTTGGGTGGCATGGCTAAGCCGTTTTTGATGTCGCGAGGGCGATAACCAAAGGTTGGTACATCGACGGTGACAAGGAGAACCTTGTAGCCTGCACGCTTAATGCGGCCCATCAGATCTTCGCGGATCTTGGCATCGGTTGGGTTATAGAGCTGATACCACGCCGTGCCCTCAGAAATGTCGGCAATGGTTTCAAGACTTGCCGACGACACGGTACTAAGTACGTAGGGCACATTGGCTTCCAGTGCGGCTTTGGCAAGGATTTCAGGCGCTTTAGGCCACATCAAACCTTGTAAGCCAACAGGCGCAATGCCAAAGGGCGCGGCATAGCGGTGGCCGAAGAGCTCAACGGATAAATCAATGTCAGGGGTGGGAGCCAAAAGATCAGACTGTAGCTTGACGTCTTTAAAGCGATCAAAATTATGAGCGAGACCGATTTCGTCGTGGCATCCACCACATAAATAATCAAAGGCAAAGGCGGGAATACGCTTTTTGGCCGCACGTTTGAGTGCCGGTGTGTCGGGATATTTAGGATTGTAGTAAGACATGGATCTCGCGTCCGTTTTGTGAGGTGAGTAAAGACCCTTACCTTAGCGCGGCAGTTGTTATCGATATATAGACAAAAAATAAAATACTTTTTCCAAAATCGCGCAAAGCCGCGCATGCGCTATCGCTTTTTAAGCCGTGGTATTCCCTTAGATATACAAATTCTTAACTTTTTGCTTGATAAAATCGATAAATAATTTGGTCTTGGTATGGTTGTAGTCCAACTTTGGATAGTAGGCATAGGCAGATGTGCGGGGCTGTTTCAGGGTTGGCAAAACGGGGACCAGTAACCCTTGATCGAGCTCTTTTTGGACGGTGCCCGCGCCGCCAAGAATGATCCCCATCCCGATCACAGCCGCACTCACTAGCGCTTCGGGATTGGGAGAGACAAAGTTACCGGATAACTGCAAGCGCGTTCCGTCTTCAAAAACACGTTCTTGAGGTTGGTGTGAATTGCCATATAGCAGGACGTTGTGTTCGGTCAGTTGCGTGGGTGAGGTGATCGGCGCGTGACGCGCGAGGTAACTGGGAGCGGCGAAAAAGCCGGGCTGAAAATCAAACAGCTTGGCGGCGATGTAGCTGGCTGAGTTGAAGTAGTCGAGCTCACGGCTGATCACCACATCTAAATTCAGATCGGGCAATTGGCCGGGAGTTAGCGTGGTCAACTCGACTTTGATTTTCGGATAGATCTCAAGAAACTCAGCAATAAAGTTGACCAAGAAGCGGTTCCCTGTCACCAATGGCGCACCGATACGCAGGATGCCACTGACTTCGCCAAACGTGGATGCGGTCTCGCTGACCAGCTGTTGCCAATCATCTACCCACGCTTTGGCGCGTTGATAAAACAGATCGCCAGCATCGGTCATCGATAGGCTTCGGGTGGTGCGTTTTAACAGCTGCACGCCTAGCTGGCTCTCAAGCCAGCTTAACCGCTTTGACAGTGCAGAACTTGAGGTGTGTAACTTGGTGGCGGCTTGTGCCAAAGAGCCTTGTTCAACCACACAGATAAAGCTTTGCGTGCAGGTAATCCAGTCCATGAAACCTCTTAATAGTGAAAAAGGTGATAACCAATCGTCAGACAAGCATTCACATTATGATAACCAAGCCTGATAATACCGATTACTCGACCATCAAGGCGACCTGAATCAGCAGAGAATCATGGAAAGAACAGCCAACGCCATCAAAGTTAGCGGCATGAAGCTTACCAATCGATTAGTGGCGTTTGTCACCCTGATTGTGGTGTGTGCCATTTTTGTCTTATTTATCGGTGGGGCAATTAGCTTTCGTCAATTAGGTATCGATTTTATCTCACACTATGTGGATGGCATGGTGGAAGTGATCGATCAGGAAATGGCCACCGAGCAACGGGACAACCAGTATTTTTCTCGTTGGCTGCCTAAAATGCTCAAGGCGAGTGATGTCACTTCGCTGACTATCTACTCCGATGCGGGCATCCTTTATCAGTACGAACAAATTCATTATCAAGCCCCAACCACGCAACAAGCGATTACCCGAGACATTCCGCTGGCCAACAATCCCGGCTTTGCTGTGAAGCTGACTTTTGTGCCCCCGTATGCGGAGTTTGCCTACTCCATTGGGCCACTGTCGTCACTTTCCGCGGCTATTTTGGTGATTGTGCTGGGCTTGGCGTGGGGGATCCAATGGTTACGCCGCCAGCTTTATGGCAGTGAGGTCTTGGAGCAGCGAGGGCGCTTAATCTTAGCTGGCAGGCTTGACGAAGCGCAGCATGGCGATGCTCACGAGTGGCCGATTCCTGCCAGTGCTGCATTGACGCAATTAATCGAGGAATTGAAAGAAGCCCGCCAAGAGCGAAGTCGCTTTGATACCTTTATTCGCACCAATACTTTCCTTGATCAGCTGACTGGGGCGGCGAACCGGGTCATGTTTGATAACCGGTTGCACACGTTAGCCAGCGATGATGCGAGCCAAGGCAGCTTGATTTTAGTGCGTGTCGCCGATTGGGAAGACTTGCTTGAACAGCAGGGTCAAGAAGGCGCTGATGCGCTGATTCAAGGCATGGGCAGTGTGTTATCGAATGCGATCCAACGCTTTCCTGATGCGGTACTGGCTCGCTACTTTGCCTCGGATTTTGCCATTCTGTTGGTTAACCAAGCTGGGGAAGAAGTCCATCCCTTTTTGTCTCAACTTACCAACGCACTTAACAAGCTTAGCCCGCCAGATACGCTGGATGCCGACAACTGGTTCCATATGGGGATGACCTCATTTGGGGCGGGAGAGCGTCGAGGTCGTTTGATGGATGAAGCCGAGCGTGCGCTGCGAGCGGCCCAACTGGAAGGGCATAGCGGCTGGTCGCAATTTGACAAAGACATTCGCCGCTTAGACAAACGCGGCAGTGTGCGCTGGCGTACGCTGTTGGAATCGGTGATGGCGGGGGAAGGGCCGATGCTGTATCGCCAACCTGTCTATGCGCGGGATGGCAAAACCCGTCTTCACTATGAACTTTTAGGTCGGATCAAAGACGAAAATGGCAAGGTGTTAAAAGCCTCTCGATTCTGGCCTGGGGTCGAGTTGGTCGGTATGGATGTGGTGTTTGATAAAGCGACGGTAAGCCGTGCGCTGTGGTGGTTAAAAACCGCTGATCATATCGACAATTATGCTATAAATGTAAGTGTTCACTCACTTTGTCAACGCGAATTTGTGATTTGGTTGCGTGATGCGTTATTGCAAACACCCCGAAGTATCCTCAATCGTTTGTTGGTGGAAGTGTCTGAAGGTGCCTTAGTGGCGCAATTTGACGCGGCGCGCCCTTGTTTGAGAATGATAGCCGCGTTAGGGTGCCGACTCGTGGTCGACCAAGCTGGTCGAACAGTAGTGAGCACTCACTATGTAAAAGATATTCAGCCAGCGTATATCAAGTTACATCGTAGCTTAGTGCGTAATATTCATCAGCGCCCTGAAAACCAATTGTACTTACGCAGTATGCTGGGGGCGTGTGAAGCCACTACCACCGACGTCTTGGCAGTAGGTGTGGAAACGGATCTAGAGTGGCAGGTGGTCAAAGAGCTGGGCGTCGTGGGGGGACAAGGGCGCTTACTCGGTGCGGAAATGTCGCCTCATCCTGCGCAAAAGAAACGCCGCCGCTGGGGGAAACGATGACAACAGAGGAGAATCAAGTGAATCGTAAGCAACAGGCAGGGCGAACATGGCTCGAATTTATTCTTCTGTTGTGTACCTTAGGTTTGCTTGTGGTTGTTGCGGTGCCCAAATTCTATGATTATGAGGCGGACGCGAACGTAACGGCGTTAAAAGGGCTAAAAAGCGCCATTGATAATGTGATGGTACAGACCTATGAACAAGCGCAAGCCTCGAATATCGCGGATCAGCCTCGCGGAACGTTGACGGTCGAAGGCGTCACCATTGATGTGCAGTTTGGGTATCCTGTAGCCAATGACTTACCGCAATTGATTGGTGTGCTTAAAGAAGAAGAGCGCTGGCTGCCCAAGCCGCATGACAGCCAAGCCGGCGTCGATTACGTGTGGGTGTATCATGATAATCCCGCACCGTCTTGTTACCTCAGTTACTATGAAGCAACACCGACACAGCATGCGAAGACCGAATTAGTCATCCGTCCCTCTTGCCAAGAGGCACCGATGTCGCAATAGCAAAGTGGACAAAATAGGAAGCTGGCATGTTTTTCGATGAAAAAATCATCAAAATGACAGCGCAATGAAAAAAAACTCAGATCTCATTCAGGTTTACAGCGCCGTATCTTGCCGCTTACCGTGCGCGTTGATACATTTAGCTCAATTTGTCTGATTTCACAGCTTGCAGGATTAACCGACCATCATGTTTAAGAAACTTCGCGGGATGTTTTCCAACGATCTATCGATTGACTTGGGAACCGCCAATACGCTGATTTACGTAAAAGGCCAAGGCATTGTTCTTGATGAGCCTTCTGTTGTTGCCATTCGCCAAGACAGAGCGGGCTCGCCAAAAAGTGTGGCTGCTGTGGGTCACGACGCCAAACAAATGCTGGGTCGTACGCCTGGAAACATTGCGGCCATTCGCCCGATGAAAGATGGTGTGATTGCCGACTTTTACGTGACTGAGAAAATGCTGCAGCACTTTATCAAATCGGTACACGATCACAGCTATATGCGCCCAAGCCCGCGTGTGCTGGTCGCTGTTCCTTGTGGTTCGACCCAAGTTGAACGCCGTGCGATTCGTGAGTCAGCACTCGGTGCGGGTGCTCGTGAAGTGTATTTGATTGACGAGCCAATGGCGGCGGCGATCGGTGCAGGCCTGCCGGTATCAGAAGCCACAGGTTCGATGGTGATCGATATCGGCGGTGGTACCACTGAAGTGGCTGTGATCTCGCTAAATGGTGTGGTGTACTCTTCATCGGTGCGTATCGGTGGTGACCGTTTTGACGAATCCATCATCAACTACGTGCGCCGTAACTACGGTAGCTTGATTGGTGAAGCGACGGCAGAGCGCATCAAGCACGAAATTGGCTCGGCGTATCCGGGCGATGAAGTGCGTGAGATTGAAGTGCGTGGTCGTAACCTCGCTGAAGGGGTGCCGCGTAGCTTTACCCTGAACTCGAATGAAATTCTTGAAGCGCTGCAAGAGCCGCTGACCGGAATTGTTTCAGCCGTGATGGTCGCGCTAGAACAATGTCCACCTGAGCTAGCGTCTGACATCTCTGAGCGCGGTATGGTGATCACAGGCGGTGGTGCGCTGCTGCGTGATTTGGACCGTTTGCTGACGGAAGAAACCGGCATCCCTGTGGTGGTGGCAGAAGATCCATTGACCTGCGTGGCACGCGGTGGCGGTAAAGCGCTTGAAATGATTGACATGCACGGCGGCGACCTCTTTAGCGAAGACTAAGGTGATCGTGCCAACAAACAGGTTGTTTTCATCATGAAACCTATGTTTGGCAGAGGCCCGTCTCTGCAACTACGCCTGTTTTTCGCTCTCTTACTATCAGTCAGCCTTATGCTGGCTGATAGTCGTCTTGACGCCTTTGCTGGCGTTCGCTATTTCCTCAATACACTGGTTGCACCGCTGCAATATGCGTCGAACGTTCCAAGGGACACGCTAGATGCGTTGGTGACGCAGTTTCAATCTCACCGGCGTCTAGTGGCCGAAAATGAGGCGCTGCGTACGCAAGTATTGCGCCTTGAAAGTGATCAGTTGTTGTTAGCGCAAACAGAGCGCGAAAACCAACGCTTACGGGAGTTACTCGGCTCGCCGTTTGTTCGCGATGAGCGAAAAATGGTCGCTGAGGTTATGGCGGTCGACTCCGATCCCTATAAACATCAAGTGATGCTGGATAAAGGGCGCACCAATGGTGTTTACGAAGGCCAACCGGTGATCAATGAGCACGGTGTGGTGGGGCAAATTGCCTATGTGGGCGCGCACAATAGTCGGGTGCTGCTATTAACCGATCCTACCCACGCGATTCCTGTGCAGGTAATGCGCAATGATATTCGAGTGATTGCCTCCGGGCGGGGTTCGACAGCGTATATCGGCTTGGACAACATTCCGAGCAGTACCGATATTAAGGTCGGTGACAAGCTGGTCACGTCGGGATTGGGCGGTGTTTTTCCGGAAGGTTATCCGGTGGGTACGGTGACGGAGTTTTCGTTTGACAACAAACGGCCATTTGCTCAGGTCAAGGCAACGCCGGCGGTGAAATTTGATCGTCTCCGGTATTTGCTGTTGGTCTGGCCGACGCCTGAGCAAGCGGATCCTGAGCAAGATAGCGAACAAGCAGGCTCTCAACCCGAGGATGCCGTGGCATCTAACGAAAAAGGAGAGTCGCAATAGTGGCAAATTCAATATTTCGCGGCCATCTGGTTATTTGGCTGACTTTTATTGCTGCACTTATCTTACAAGCAGCGCCTTGGCCTGGCGAACTCGCGCCTTTTCGACCATCGTGGGTGTTGCTGGTGACCTTCTACTGGGTGTTGGCTTTGCCGCACCGGGTCAATGTCGGCACGGCACTCGTGCTGGGCTTGCTGTGGGACCTGATGTTAGGGTCAACATTAGGGGTGCGCGGTTTAATGATGGCGATCTTGGTCTATCTTGTCGCGCTCAACTTTCAACTTTTGCGCAACATGTCTTACTGGCAACAAGCGTTGCTACTGTCGCTGTTAACCCTCGCGGGAAAGTTGATCGAGTTCTGGGCGGAGTACCTCGTCTCTGACGTACAGTTTAATCCAGAGCAGCTCTGGGCAGGTGTGCTTAACTTTATACTGTGGCCTTGGCTTTTCTTGCTGCTCCGCCGGGTGCGTCGTCGTTTTGCAATTCGTTAGAGGGATATCATGAGCATTGATTTATATCTGGCCTCAGGCTCACCGCGACGCCAAGCGTTGTTGACCGATATGGGCATCAACTTTTCGCGGGTAGTGGTGGATGTTGAAGAACAGCAAAAAGCCGGTGAATCGCCTTATGCTTATGTGTCTCGTTTATCACAAGACAAAGCACGTGCGGGAGTCGCAAAGACCGGTGGTCATTTACCTGTATTAGGCGCCGATACGATCGTCGTCGATGGCGAGCAGGTACTGGAAAAACCGCGCGATGAAGCGGATGGGGCGCGTATGCTCAAACAGCTATCTGGCCGTGAGCATCAAGTGATGACGGCGGTGACCGTTGCCAATGCGATGAAGCAAGTGACCACTGTGGTGACGACACGGGTGTGGTTTCGTGAGTTGACCGATGACGATATTCGCGCGTATTGGCAATCGAAAGAACCTATGGATAAAGCGGGCGGATACGCCATTCAAGGCCTTGGCGGCAAGTTTGTCACCCGTATCGACGGCAGTTATCACGCGGTCGTTGGTTTGCCATTGTATGAAACCGAGCAACTGCTCAAGCAATTTATGGCCTGATCAATCGTCAGGCCCCTTTTGAGATGTCGGGGAAACCATGAGTGCGGAACTGTTAATCAATGTCACACCTAGCGAAACGCGGGTGGCGATGATCGAAGGTGGCAACCTTCAAGAAATCCATATTGAGCGAGAAGCGAAGCGCGGCATCGTAGGCAATATCTACAAAGGGAAAGTGAGTCGTGTCTTGCCTGGGATGCAGGCAGCCTTTGTCGATATTGGCTTAGATAAAGCGGCTTTTTTGCACGCCTCGGATATCGTGCCGCACACTGAGTGTGTCTCTGAGAATGAGAAGCAGCAATTTCAAGTGCGCGATATTTCTGAATTGGTACGCCAAGGACAAGACATTGTGGTTCAGGTGGTCAAAGACCCCTTGGGCACCAAAGGCGCTCGTCTGACCACGGACATCACTCTGCCGTCGCGGTATCTGGTCTTTATGCCGGGCGCGTCGCATGTTGGCGTGTCACAGCGTATCGAAAGTGAAGAGGAGCGCAGTCGTCTAAAACGTATTGTCAGTGACTATTGCGATGAGTTGGGCGGCTTTATTATCCGTACCGCGGCTGAAGGCGCGACGGATAAAGAAATGGCGCAAGATGCAGCTTTTCTAAAACGGTTGTGGAAGAAGGTCTTAGAGCGGCGCGCACGGTATAAATCAAAATCCATGCTCTATGGTGAGTTGGCATTAGCGCAGCGCATTGTGCGTGATTTTGTTGGCACCGAGCTGGATTTGATTCGGGTCGACTCTCGTCAAGCATATGATACATTGGAAGAATTCACCTCTGAATTTGTCCCCGAGCTTGCCGGCAAGCTTGCTTACTACGATGGTCAGCAACCGATTTTTGATATGTACGACACCGAAAACGAAATCCAGCGCTCGTTGGAACGTAAGGTGGAGTTGAAGTCGGGGGGCTATTTGATCATTGATCAAACCGAGGCCATGACCACCATCGATATCAATACCGGGGCCTTTGTTGGGCGCCGTAACCTTGATGAGACTATCTTTAATACTAATGTTGAAGCGACACGGGCCATTGCTCGTCAACTGCGTCTGCGTAATTTGGGCGGTATTATTATCATCGATTTTATCGATATGAGTACCGACGAACACCGCCGCCGCGTGTTGCACTCGCTGGAACAAGCGTTAAGTCATGATCGGGTAAAAACCAACATTAATGGCTTTACCCAACTCGGCTTAGTGGAAATGACCCGCAAACGCACGCGCGAAAGTATTGAACATGTGCTGTGTGGTGAGTGTCCAACGTGTGAAGGCCGAGGCTCGGTGAAAACGGTAGAAACCGTCTGCTATGAAGTGCTAAGAGAAATCACTCGGGTGAACCGTGCCTATGATGCCGACAAATTTGTGGTATATGCCTCGCCTGCTGTGGTGGAAGCTTTGGTCGAAGAGGACTCCCACTTAGTCGCAGAGCTTGAAGTCTTTATTGGCAAGCAGGTAAAGGTGAAATCCGAGCCTTTGTATACCCAAGAGCAGTTTGACGTAGTAATGATGTAATCCATGACCTGGGCCGTGAAAATTGGACGCTGGTTGCTAGCTGGCGTCGTGAGTCTTATTCTGTTAACCGCCGTCTTTATTGGCGGTTTGCGCTTTTTATTGCCCAACGTGGATATGGTGCGTGAGCCGCTACGACAATGGGTTAGCGAGCAAACGGGCTTTAGCGCGCGTCTTGGGACCATTGCTGGCCAATGGCGCAACCTTACGCCGTCATTGCAACTCAATCATGTCGCCTTGACCACCAGTGATAACAGCCCGCCGTTACTGACCGCAAACCATATTGATCTAAAATTGGATGTTTTTGCGAGCCTATCCCGCCGTCAACCGGTGTTTTCCCATGTTACTCTCGATGGGCTGACCTTTAACAGTGGTCAACTTCCCGATAAAAAAGATAGCACCGGGGTACGTGAGCGCCTTGAAGATTTGTTTTTAGCTCGCCTTGGCCAGTTCTCTGTCACCAACGCCCGGCTTGTTCTTGTCACACCTTCATTGGCGGCGCAGACGCTGAATATCGATAACTTGTTGTGGCGTAATCAAAATGGCCAGCATCATGCGCAAGGCACCATTGGGATTGCGGGGACAGAGCTGGAAAAAATCCGCGTCAATGCGGCCTTTACCGAGACCGACGGGTTGGACTCGCTCAGTGGTGATTTTTACCTGGCTAGCGAAAACATGGACTTGGCACCGTGGCTGATGAAGCGCTTCACGCCGTCAGTGACGATTGACAATGCGCGCTTAGATGCCAATGCATGGCTGCGGGTTGAGAAAGGGCAAGTGGCGAATGCCTTGCTGGGTGTCGATACTTTGGCTTTGACGTGGCGCGATCAGCAAGGGACCTCGCAGCAATGGGCGATCAAAGATAGCCGCGTGCAACTGCAGGCAAGAGAGGATCAGCAATGGCGTGTGGATAGCGATGGGGTTTGGGTTCAGCAAGGGGATACCACGCTGCCGGCGCTCAATCAGCTATCTTGGCAAGGAAACGTGTCCAACTGGCAGCTGAATGCCCGTCACATCGACATCGCGGCATTACGTCCGTTAGTTGGATTGTTGAGCCAGTCTGACCGTCAGCATCAACTGATAGACGCCCTTTCACCGACCGGTATGGTGGACACGCTGGCAATGAGTCAGTCCCCTGATACGCCGCTGCGCTATCAAGCCTCTTTCTCTGACATTCGCGCCAATCAATGGGGCTATTTCCCAGCCTTTGAGGGGTTAAATGTCACCGTGTCCGGTCAGGGACATCAAGGCAAGGCGACCCTAGCATTAGGGCAACAATCACTCCCCTATGGTGATTTTTTTCAAGCGCCGTTACCGCTTGAACATGGGGAGGTGACGGTGCAATGGGCGGATCGTGGCGAGACTTTGACGGTTTGGAGTGATGCGATTGCCCTCCAAGCGGCAGACTTGGCGGCGCGCGGCGCGTTTCGCTTAGACATTCCTGCACAAGGTTCACCGTTTCTGGCGCTCTATGCTAACGCCGATGTGCACGATGCAGGCCAAACGTGGCGCTATTTACCCATCCGTGCGATGCCAGATTCACTCACTGATTACCTCTCTCGTGCGATTCAAGGCGGGCAGGCGCAAGGCAGTGACATTTTATGGTTTGGCGCGTTAAATGCGTTTCCCTACCGTCAACATGACGGTGTCTTCCAAGCGCGAGTGCCGCTGCGTCAAGGCGCATTCAGTTTTAATACCGCATGGCCTACTCTGACCGAATTGGATGCTGCGCTCTTGTTTGAAAACGCACGGCTAACCATTCAGGGCGCTCATGTACGTCTTGGCGATGCGATCAGCCGTCAGGTTCGCGCCGATATCGCGGATATGGAGGCGCCGGATAGCACATTAACCCTGGCGGCAGATTTATCGGCCACCGGGGATGCGGTCCGTCGTTATATGTTGGCGACCCCACTCGTCGACTCAGTGGGTGCGGCGTTGACGCACGTTCAAGTTAAGGGATTGGTAGATGCCAATTTAGCGCTCGATATCCCTCTCGACGGCAGTCAGCCGCACGCCACAGGTGAAGTGCGCTTTGCGGGGAACCAAGTGCTGATTCAGGCACCGTCCATGCAACTGGATAATGTCGCAGGTAGGCTGCGCTTTGACGATGATACCATCCGCACTCGGGCGCTGACGGCCCAATGGCTGGGCCAGCCCATCAAGGTCGATTTTGACGGACAAACCGATGCGGCAGGTTATCAGCTGGATCTTAATCTGGATGCGGACTGGGACGTCGCCCCTTTGCTGGCTCAACTGTCGTTACCGCTCGAGGATTATCTTGCTGGTGGTGCCCGTTGGCAGGCGACCTTGGGCCTGACGCTGCATGACATCGGTTTTGACTACCAACTGGGTGTTGATATCGACACCACGCCTTTGCAGTCAACATTGCCCGCGCCACTGGCTAAATCGCGTTGGTCAACCGGCAGCGCCTCGCTGGCGGCAACGGGCAACAGCGAAGGGCTACAAGGGCGAATTCAGTTACCGGCGGTTAGCTATCAAGCGCGTGTTAATACCCAAGGCGATCGTCCCGTGATCACTGCAAGCCAATGGCATGTGGGCGAACAGCCCACTTCACTCTTGGCGACGCAAGGGCATCGGTTGGATATTGACTTGGCACAGCTAGATATAATGCCGTGGCGTGACCTATGGCGTGACGTTACGCCGCAATGGCCACAAGGGCAAAGTGATTTTCCGACCTTACCGGTGCCCACTAAAGTGAACGCACGCATCGCTCGCTTAGATGCCGACAAACTGAGGTTTAATCAAGTGTCTCTTGCTGTGCGCAAAAAGCCACAAGGATGGGACGCCTTACTCGGTAGCAATGAGCTTAGCGGCCGCGCCCAGTGGCCGACGGGAGGACGATTAGCGATCGATGTCGATCATTGGCATATCAATATGATCGCCGATACCGCCGAAAACGATCCTAATGCGCCCCTGTTCGCACCGGTGGACAGCCGAGCCTCTGTCGCTGACAAGGCGCTATTGGCGGCGGTGCCATCCACCGATATATTGATCAAAGATTTGTGGCTACAAGGCTATCGACTTGGGCGAGTTTCTGCATCACTCGACAAGCAAGAAGAACGCATAGACTTAACCTCATTGACCATCGAGAGCGGTCAAAACCAAGCGGCGGTAAGCGGCAGTTGGTTAATCGATGAGGATCAGCGCAATCAAACGGCGCTCTCCATACAGTTAAATGGCGATAGCACGTCGGATTTAATGGGGCGCTTTGGGGTCAGCGGTGGGATCCAAGATGCGCGTTTTACCTCGCAAGCGGATATCTCTTATGGGGGACTGCCGTGGCAAGCGGATATCACGAGTTTAAATGGTGAAGTCCGTGCCGATATCCAAGATGGTTACATCAGTGGGGTCGGGGGAGCGGGCAAACTGCTGGGCTTATTTAGCTTGGATTCTATTCTACGCAAAATCCAACTCGACTTTTCTGGCGTATTCGAAGATGGACTGGCGTTTGATGACATTACGGGCCGTGCGGTGATCACAAATGGCGTGGTGGTGACCGATAATATCCGCATGGATGGATTAGCAGGTGATATGGTTATCAGAGGTATCGCTAACTTGGTCAGCAACCAAGTCAACGCGGATGTGCGCTTTACGCCAGATATTACCTCTGGGATCCCTGTGCTCAGCGCGTTTGCTGTTACGCCACAAACGGCGCTCTACGTATTGGCCGTCACCACGGCGATTTCGCCGGTTGTGGATGTCTTTACACAGGTTCGCTATCAAGTCACTGGGCCGATTGGTACGCCTGATATTCGGGAAATCTCCCGTAATCAAGAGGCGCTAACCTTGCCCGCCGATGCCACGGAACGATTGCGCCAACAGGCAGAACAAGCCAAGGAGTGAGCATGATGAAAGTCGGCATCATCCAGATGAATTCGGGCGCCGATCCGGTGCAGAACATGGACGTACTGCAAACCAGTTTGCAGCGGTTGCATCAACAAGGCGTCAAACTGGCACTGACGCCAGAAAATGCCTTGGTATTTGGTGACAAACAAGATTACCAACGGCATGCCGAGCCGTTAGGACATGGCCCTATCCAGCGCCAACTGGCAGAAATGGCGCACCAGTTCGATATCTGGCTGGTGGTGGGGGCTTTTCCGATCCAAAACGACAATGGCCGTTTGAGTAGCGCAAGCTTGGTGTTCGACAACGCCGGACATTTGCGAGGTAGCTACGATAAGCTCCATATGTTTGATGTGGACGTGGCGGATGCCCATGGACGTTATCGGGAGTCGGACTACTTTCAAGCCGGTGATCAACTTGCCACCGTGGACACGCCATTTGGTTGCTTGGGGTTAAGCATCTGTTATGACGTGCGTTTTGCGCCGCTCTATCATGCGTTGCGCGCGCAAGGCGCCGATATTTTAACTGTGCCGGCGGCGTTCACGCGCGTTACGGGACAGGCGCACTGGGAGGCATTGTTGCGCGCCCGCGCGATTGAAACCCAATGCTGGGTGATTGCTGCCGGGCAGTGTGGTGAGCACAGTAAAGGCCGTCAAACGTGGGGGCATTCGATGATTATCGACCCTTGGGGGCAAGTGGTCGCGTCACTAGGGGACGACCCCGGTGTGACGTGGGCGGAGCTTGATCTAAGCATCGGTGAATCCATTCGCCGTAAAATGCCGGTGCTCGACCACGCTCGGTTGCAAACCCAATTGAAATAGCGCACCCTCGGCGCATCATCTTTTTATCTTTGGCTAGCATAAATAGCCTCAACCAAGAGTAAGCGAATGAGTCTGGAACAGGTCGAAGAAACCTTATTGCGCCCTGCGGGGATCAGTGAGTCGCATCTCCAAGAGACACTGGCTCACCTGAGTGGTCGTCAAATTGACTACGGCGACGTTTTTTTCCAATCAACGTGGCACGAGTCGCTCGTCTTGGAAGATAGCATCATCAAAGACGGCTCGTTCAATATCGATCGAGGTGTAGGTGTACGTGCTATCACGGGTGAGAAAACCGGGTTTGCCTACTCGGACCAACTTAACGCTGATGCCTTAATGCAAAGTGCGACCGCCGCACGCGGGATTGCACCCAAAGGTGGGCAGGGTCAAGTCAGTGCCTTTCGCACGGTTCGAGGTGGTCAATACTATGGCCCGCTTGATCCGCTCGGTAGCCTAACCCGCGAGCAAAAAATCGCATTGCTGAAAGAAATCGACAGCTACATTCGTGCCAAAGAGCCGCGAGTGAAAGAAGTCAGTGCCAGTATTAATGGCTTGTACGAGCAAGTATTGATTGCCGCCACGGATGGAACCTATGCCGCGGATATCCGCCCCCTGGTCCGTTTATCTGTGTCTGTGCTCGTTGAGCAGGATGGACGCCGTGAGCGGGGAAGTGCTGGCGGCGGTGGCCGTTATGGTTACGAGGTGTTCTTGCAAGAGCAAGACGGAAAAAGCACGGCGTTACAGTTTGCTGATGAAGCGATTCGTTTAGCGCTGGTGAACTTGCGTGCAGAAGGCGCCCCTGCTGGCACCATGCCTGTGGTGTTAGGCGCGGGTTGGCCGGGCGTACTATTGCATGAAGCGGTTGGGCATGGCTTGGAGGGCGATTTCAACCGTAAAGAATCGTCTGTCTTCACCGGCAGCCTCGGTGAGCAAGTGACCTCACCGCTTTGCACCATTGTTGATGATGGCACGATGGCGGACCGTCGCGGCTCGCTCAATATCGATGATGAAGGCGTGCCGGGCCAATATAACGTCCTGATCGAAAACGGGGTGCTTAAAGGCTATATGCAAGATAAGCACAACGCGAGCTTGATGGGAGTGGCACCGACCGGAAACGGCCGTCGCGAATCTTACGCGCATTTACCCATGCCTCGTATGACCAATACCTACATGCTGGGTGGCGACAGTACGCCGAGTGATATTATTGCTAGTGTTGAGCACGGTTTGTATGCGCCGAACTTTGGTGGCGGACAAGTGGATATTACCTCGGGTAAATTTGTGTTCTCGACCTCTGAAGCCTATTTAATTGAGAACGGCAAAGTTACCACGCCCGTGAAAGGAGCCACTTTGATTGGCAGTGGTATTGAGGCGATGCAACAAGTGTCGATGGTGGGTAATGATCTCGCGATTGACCGAGGCGTCGGCGTCTGCGGTAAGGCAGGGCAAAGTGTGCCGGTTGGCGTGGGTCAGCCAACGCTGAAACTTGATGCCATGACAGTGGGTGGCACGGAGTCATAAACAAACACGCCAGTGGAGAACACTGGCGTGAGGTTTTACAGGCTTTGGTCGTAAAAGCCTTTAATGTATTGGAAGATCTCGCGATACGCCTTGGGCGGCTTGTTTTGTTGTCGCTCTTTTTTAGCCTGACGGGCAAGCTGGCGTAAGCGTTGGCGGTCGGCCTCTGGATACTGCAACATCACATCGTTGATAGCGTCGTCGCCTTCATCGACAACACGGTCGCGCAGCTTTTCGAGCTTATGCAGCTCAGCACTCTGTTGCGCGTGCTTGTTTTGTAGCTTATCCAGCGCCGCTTGAATCGGCTCAGGGTCGCGAGAGCGCATGAGCTTGCCGACATATTGCAATTGGCGACGACGTGCTTCGTTTTTTAAGCGTTGTGCGTCAACAATGGCGGTGTATAAGTCGTCGTCGAGTGGAAACTTTTCCAACACGGCAGGCTTGAGCTTAACCAGCGCTTCGCCAAGCTCTTGCAGGGCGAGCATATCGCGCTTCATCTCGGATTTACTCACCCAGATGATTTCTTCCTCTTCCTCCCAAGGAGCAGGTTTATTTTTACGGCCCATGTTCAACCTCAATGAGAATGTGCAATGACACTTATGTTAACAAGAAACGCGCACAAACGCGGGCTTTTTTGTCACCGGCTCGCGTGGCCCCGTATTCTAAATTCGAATTTTAATCAGAAAGGTCAACTATGAGTGTAAAACAGCAGGTCGCGGAGCAAGAGCAACACCTACGCCAAGCCGTCAGCCGTGCGTTGGACATGGCCGCGCAACGCAGTGATGCCGCAGAGGTAGCGATCACCAAAAGCACAGGGATCAGCGTCACGTCACGCATGGGTGAAGTGGAGAACGTAGAGTTTAATCGCGATGGTGCCTTGGGAGTGACTGTCTACTGCGATCAGCGTAAAGGTAGCGCATCCACGACAGATCTGTCCGAGCGTGCGATTGCCAAAACGGTCGAAGCCGCGTTGGAAATTGCCAGCTATACCTCACCGGATCCCTTTGGTGGCCCAGCACCAAAACACTTAATGGCCTTTGAGTATCCCGATCTTGATCTGTTTTACCCTGACGAGCCAGAGCCCGATGCTGCAGCCGCATTAGCCATTGAGGCGGAACAAGCCGCGTTAGGTTATGACTCGCGGATCAAATTCAGTGATGGAGCCAGTTACGACAGCCATTACGGAGTCCGTGTGTATGGCAATAGCCACGGCATGCTAGGCAGTTATGCCTCCAGCCGTCAGGCGCTAAGCTGCTCGGTGATCGCGGAAAGTGCCAATGGCATGGAGCGCGATATGAGCTACACGGTTGCGCGCGATAAAGCCGATTTATGGACCCCAACCTCAGTCGGTATCGAAGCGGCAAAACACGCGGTAGCGCGCTTAGACCCACGTAGTCTGGCTACGTGTGAAGTCCCCGTGATGTTTGATGCCAGTGTGGCGACCGGCCTGTTTGGTCATTTGGTGATGGCGATCAGTGGCTCTGCGTTATACCGCAAATCATCCTTTTTACTGGATAAAAAGGATGAACAAATCTTCCCTAACTGGCTCACGATCAATGAGTTACCCCACGTACTTAAAGGGTCGGCCAGCTCGCCGTTTGATAGCGAAGGGGTCAAGACCCAAGACAGACGCATCGTGGAACAAGGGGTATTAAAAACCTATCTAGCGACCAGCTACGCGGCTCGCAAGCTCGATATGGAGCCCACTGGCCACGCTGGCGGTATCCATAACTGGTATGTCAGCCACACCGGCCAAGATGCTGATGCCATGCTGAAAACCTTGGGCACCGGTCTGTTGGTGACTGAGTTAATGGGGCAGGGGGTGAACCCGGTCACTGGCGATTATTCGCGCGGCGCTGCGGGTTTTTGGGTGGAAAACGGTGAAATCCAATATCCAGTCAGCGGCATTACCATCGCGGGGAATTTAAACCAGATGTTCGCCAATATTGTTGCTATCGGCACAGATATTGAGACGCGCAGCCAAATTCAAACCGGCTCAATCATTATTGATGCAATGAAAGTGGCTGGCGAATAATACCCATCACTTCTTCCCTTAGGGCGCCGATTGGCGCCCTTTTTAGTTTACTGCCATGCTAATAGCTGTTAGTCGAGCAGCGAGGGAGCGAGGCATGAACACAAGGCCGTTGCGTGATCTGATTGGAGCGCGTGTATTGGGCGTGCTAGGCACGTATTCCACCCCAGAGAAGATGGGCAGTATGGCGGTGTCGATTTGCGGCGTGGAGCCGCTCAGTGATACCCGGTTGCGCACGATCTTTCCCAAAGGGCATCAATTGAAAGACGGTCAATGGGTCACGTTACATCTCGATAACCGCACCGGGGTGAGTGATTATGACGCCGACCTTAAGGTGTATCGTTTGTCGTTTAAGGGCAAGGTGATTGCCACATCCGCCTTTGAGGTCATGATTGATGCGCTCGAATATCAGGTGGCCTATGGGATGGGCGTGGTGAAGTCTTATCAAGCCCCTGATTATGCTTATCCGTTAGATACGCGTCGGACCGTGGCGTTACCCACCACACCTTTATCGCAAGTCCCGGCGATGGATGACAGTGAGTATGATAATAAAATCGGTGTGCTTTTGACCTATGCACCGAGTCAGCCACATACGACGGTGATGGCGTTTTTATCGTCGGTTGAGGATGACATTTTCTTTATCACCTTTCCCAGTACTTTCAAATCGTTGCTGCTAAAACGCGACAACCGCTGTTACTTTGCGATTGATAGCCGTGCAACTTTTACCTTTGAACAGGCGATTGAATGGAACTACAGCATTATTCGCGGCGAGGTTTATACCGTACCTAAACCGTCGATGATGTTTGATGAGATACGAGAGCGTTTTGTGGCGAAAAACCCGTGGGAAGTGGGCTTTTTTAGCCATCCTGAGGTGGAGATGTACCACCTGAAGGCAGCCAATGTGGTCTGCCCTCGGATGGCATTGGATTAGCGAGTTTTATTGGCTCATCAATAGCGCAATGAGACCCACACCTAAAATCAGGCGGTAAATCACGAACGGTAACATGCCCACACGGGTGACCAGCTTTAAAAACGCATGAATACACGCATAGGCGCTGACAAACGAGACCAAAACGCCAACCCCAATGGGGGCAAACTCAACCGGCACTGGGCTGGTGGCCAGCTGTAAGCCCAGATACGATCCGGCGAGGGTGATGATCGGAATCGACATCAAAAACGAGAACCGTGCGGCGGCTTCTCGAGTGTAGCCTAGCATCAACGCAGCGGTAATGGTGGCGCCCGAACGTGAGGTACCTGGGATCAAAGCAAGTGCTTGAGCGATCCCGATAAACAGCGCACGCGATCGGGTGGTTTGGTACTCATCGCATTGTTGACGCGCATGGCGGTCAGCCCACCAAAGCAGTGCGCCAAATAGTAAGGTGGTAGCGGCAATCACCCACGCTGAACGCAGGTAAAGCTCAATTAAATCTTTAAGAAACAGGCCAGCTACGCAGGCGGGAATGGTCGCCAATACGATCATCCAAGCCAATTGACTATCCCGGCTGTGTTTACCTGTGAACGACGCGAAAAAGGCACCTAACAGTGACACAACTTCACGGCGGAAATAGCCAATCACCGCGGCAAGTGTGCCGACATGAACGGCCACATCGAAGGCTAAGCCTTGGTCGGCCCAGCCAAAAATCTGCGATGGCAAAATGAGGTGGGCAGAGCTGGAAATGGGCAAAAACTCGGTTAAGCCTTGAATAAGGGCAAGGAAAAAGGCTTCAAACATGCTCATGGTAATGATTATTCCTTCAAATACGCAGGGGTCTCGATAGGCCATAGTGGCTGGGCTTGGTCAAATTGCTGCCAAAGCTGCGCAAATGTTCGTCCATCCCCGGGAATTGCTTGATCGGGACACAGTTCAGCGAGCGGCCAAAGGGTGAATGCAAATTTATAAATATCGTTGCGCGGTAAGGCCGGTCCGCTGGACTGACACTGATCGCCAAAGGTCAATAAATCGATGTCCAAGGTACGATCGCGATACTTAACGTCGTCGCGCTGTCGCCCATATCGACTTTCGATATCGCGTATGGTTTGCCAAAAGGTTTCCAGATCGAGTGCCGTGTCGAGCTCAGCGATAAGGTTATAGAAATTCGGCCCTTCAAAGCCGACGGGTTCGGCCTCAAAAATGCGCGAAAAACGGCAGTGTGGGTCTAAGGCTCGTAACGCCTTAACCGCGGCTTGAATATGCAGGTCGCGATCGATGTTTGAGCCAATACTGACTAATGCTTTTGTCACCGTGTGCCTCGCTCTATCACTACGCCAACATTACGCGCTTGGGCGACGGCGCCAGGTTTGGCCACACGCACTTTTACCCAGCTGACGCCAAATTGTGACTGGATTAGCGCGGCGACCTCTTCGGCGACACGCTCGATGAGTGCACAGCGGCTGGCTTGAACATGTGCAATCACAGCCTCACTGACACTGGCATAATCCAGCGCTAAACTGACATCATCACTTTGGGCGGCGGGACGATTGTCGTGCGCCATTTCGATATCAAGTACCAACTTTTGTTGGATGGTTTGTTCCCAATCGTAGACACCGATGGTGGTCACAACGTCGAGTTGTTCTATAAAGACGGAATCCATGTTTTTTCACACTCCGTGACAGGTCGGATACCACTGTGGTAAGAAAGCCCGTATTATCGAGCTTATCGATTGACACTTGGATGCGCGATGCGTTCCGATCCATGTTGCGTCTAATCAAGATCGTGGGCGCACTATAGCAACGAATGCAGCACAAACTCTAGGAATTTCACATGACTGCACTGGCCATTGCCATCATCATCGCTGCCTATTTGCTCGGCTCTGTTTCCAGTGCGGTGCTGGTGTGCCGGGCCTATGGTCTGCCGGATCCTCGCGAACAAGGGTCTGGAAATCCGGGCGCGACCAATGTGTATCGCCTTGGCGGCCGCACGGCCGCGGCATTGGTCTTAGTGTGCGACATGCTCAAAGGGACGATCCCCGTTTGGCTCAGTTATCTTATCGGGATTAATCCGTTTTTGCTTGGCTTGATTGGCATCGCCGCCTGTCTTGGGCACATCTATCCGGTGTTCTTTCATTTTCGAGGCGGCAAAGGTGTAGCGACGGCGCTGGGCGCCATGGCCCCGATAGGACTCAGTCTCACCGGCTTGTTAGTGCTGACTTGGGGAGTGGTGTTGGTGATCACTGGCTATTCGTCATTAAGTGCTATCGTCACCGCCATTTTGGCACCGCTTTTCACTTGGTGGATTAAACCGCAATTTACGATGCCAGTGGCGATGCTTTCTTGCCTGATTTTATTTCGTCACTATGAAAATATTCGTCGCCTACTCGATGGCGAGGAAAAGCCCATTGTACTCAGGCGCTGGCGACGTTAACGGACGTAAAAAAAGCAGCCCAAGGCTGCTTTTTTGCATCATTTAGTCAAGGGTGGCAAGGTATCAATCGGCCAGCGAGGCTGTGCCTTCACCCCCAGTCCCATATGCTCCCCGTTTTTGAGTCGCTGCATCCCCGCATAGGCAATCATGGCGCCGTTATCGGTACAGAACTCGGGACGTGGATAGAAAACATCACCGCCCAGTTTGCGCGTGAGGGTGTCGAGTTTGTCGCGTAAATGACGATTCGCGCTAACGCCGCCAGCAACCACTAATCGATTCATGCCACATTGCTCTAACGCTCGCTTACACTTGATTGCCAGCGTATCCACCACTGCGTCTTGGAAGGCATACGCGATATCCGCACGGGTTTGCGGATCATTGTCATTGGCAGCAATGGTATTCGCGGCAAATGTCTTCAAGCCGGAAAAGCTGAAATCGAGACCGGGGCGATCGGTCATCGGACGCGGGAAGGTGAAGCGACCGTGGGTGCCGTTTTCTGCCAGTTTTGACAGTAAGGGGCCACCGGGATAATCAAGATTCATCAGCTTCGCGGTTTTATCAAACGCTTCACCGGCTGCGTCATCAATCGACTCACCAAGAATGCGGTATTCGCCAATGCCTTTTACTTCGACTAACAGCGTGTGTCCGCCGGAGACGAGCAACGCCACAAAAGGAAAGGGAGGAGGTGTATCTTCTAACATAGGTGCAAGTAAGTGGCCTTCCATATGATGCACTGCCACCGCTGGCACTTGCCATGCGTACGCCAGGCTGCGACCGATGGTGGCACCGACCAGCAGGGCACCGACTAATCCGGGACCGGCGGTATAGGCCACGCCATCGATATCCGCGGGTGTCAGCTGTGCCTCTGCCATCGCTGCTTTGACTAACGGCAAGGTCTTTTTAACATGATCGCGAGAGGCTAACTCAGGGACAACCCCGCCATAATCGGCATGAAGCTTTACCTGACTGTAAAGTTTATGTGACAAAAGCCCGCGTTGATCGTCGTAGATCGCCACGCCAGTTTCGTCACACGATGTCTCTATGCCTAAAATTCGCATCATAACCTCAGGAAAACAGCCGATAGATTGAACGCTTAGGATAAATGAGCACGCTGAGCGTGAAGACCGAAGCGAGAAGACGTTGCCAGCACAGGCTGGCGGTGCGCGCAATCTTACATGGCTTGGAAGTAATTCGCCAGATGTGCTTTACAATGCCCCCCTATTCGGATTAGAATTTCGCACCATTTTTAATCAAGGCTGGCCAATAATTCGCCAGCGATAACTGATAACCCCTGAGGTGAAAGGCACATGCCAGTAGTTAAAGTACGTGAAAACGAACCATTTGACGTAGCATTGCGTCGCTTTAAGCGCTCTTGTGAAAAAGCAGGTATTCTTTCTGAAGTTCGCCGTCGTGAGCACTTCGAAAAGCCAACTACCGTTCGCAAACGCGCTAAAGCCGCTGCTCAAAAACGTCACCTGAAGAAGTTGGCACGCGAAAACCAACGTCGCGTACGTCTGTACTAATTTAGTCAGATTAGGTAGGTGCTATGGAATTGCTTGAACGTCTAAAAGATGCCCAAAAAGCGGCGATGAAAGCGAAAGACAAGACGCGTCTTGGTACGATTCGCCTTCTGATGTCAGCCATTAAACAGCAAGAAGTGGATACCCGTCAGTCATTGAGTGACGAGGACATTCTTGCGGTGCTGACAAAAAGCGTAAAGCAGCGCCGTGATTCTGTAGCCCAATACCAGTCAGCCGGTCGTGATGACCTTGCCGATGCAGAACTCGCAGAAATTGCAGTGATTGAAGAGTTTCTTCCTCAACCACTGAGCGAAGCAGAGGTCGATGCATTGGTAAAAGCTGCCGTTGAAAAAACCGGCGCCGCCTCCATGCAAGACATGGGCAAGGTGATGGGGGTGCTAAAACCTCAAATCCAAGGCCGAGCTGATATGGGAAAAGTTAGCCAACTCGTGAAAGCGAATTTAAGCTAAGTTTTTCCAGACCTTACAACAAGCCGTGCTTTCCGTAATGGACGGCGCGGCTTGTTTGCTTCTCTCCCTATAAATTTCAGGTTATGGCAGGCAGAATCCCGCGCGCATTCATTGACGACTTGCTCTCACGTCTCGACATTGTTGAGATCATAGACGCACGGGTCAAGCTCAAGAAAAAGGGCAAGAATTACAGCGCCTGTTGTCCGTTCCATAACGAAAAAACGCCTTCATTTAGCGTTAGCCAAGAAAAGCAGTTTTACCACTGCTTCGGATGTGGTGTGCACGGTAATGCCATCGATTTTGTGATGGAATTTGATCGATTGGAGTTTCCCGATGCGATCGAAGAGTTAGCGAACACACTGGGTTTAGACGTGCCCCGTGAACAAGCGAATGGCGGGACAGCACGCCCCAGCATTCCCACGGACGATAAACGTCAGATTTATGAAACCATGGAAGCCATTGCACGGACCTACAGCAGCGAGCTGCGAACGGAAGCCGGACAGGTGGCGGTGGATTATCTCAAACAACGTGGTTTATCCGGTGAAGTGGTAAAACAGTTTGGTATTGGGTATGTCCCTGATCATTGGGACACCATTAAGCGACGTTTTGGTCGTAGCCAAGCGGAGCAACGCCAGCTGGTCACCGCCGGCATGTTGATTGAAAACGACAATGGTCGCAGTTATGACCGTTTTCGTGGTCGCGTGATGTTTCCTATCCGCGATCGCCGAGGCCGTGTGATTGGCTTTGGTGGACGGGTGTTAGGGGATGGCACCCCGAAATACCTGAACTCGCCAGAAACGCCGATCTTTCATAAAGGTCGAGAGTTGTATGGCTTGTATGAAGTGATGCAACGTTATCGCCACCCTGAGCGTATCCTCGTGGTTGAAGGCTATATGGATGTGGTGGCACTGGCACAATTTGGCGTCGATTACGCTGTGGCCTCGCTGGGGACATCGACCACAGGGGAGCATATGCAAACCCTGTTTCGGCAAAGTAGTACTATACTTTGCTGCTACGATGGCGATCGGGCAGGCCGAGAAGCGGCATGGCGGGCGATGGAACAAGCACTGCCCTACATGACGGATGGCAGACAGCTCAAGTTTATGTTTTTGCCCGACGGTGAAGATCCGGATTCGATGATCCGCCAAGAGGGCAAAGAAGGGTTTGAACAGCGGTTGAATGAGGCACAAACCCTCTCCACCTTTATGTTCACCACTTTGCTTAAGCAAGTCGACACCAGCAGCCAAGAAGGCAAAGCCAAGCTGGCGAACTTGGCGGTGCCTTTGATTGAAAAAGTGCCCGGAGATACGTTACGCCTTTACCTGCGTAATACACTGGGGCAGAAATTGGGCATCATGGATGACCATCAGCTAGAGACCTTGATCCGCCGCCAAGGACAGCCCGTTAAAGTACATGGGCAATCAGAGATTAAGCGTACGCCGATGCGTGAGGTGATTGCGTTGCTGGTCCAGTACCCGTACTTGGGCCAAGAAGTACCGCCGTTGCCATCAGCGGAGTCGATTGATTTGCCCGGTTTGGCGTTACTCAATTCGATCCTTGAGATCTGTCGAGCGCGCCCCAATATCACTACCGGTCAGTTGCTAGAGCACTGGCGGGGGACAAAACAAGAAGCCTTGCTGGCGCGGTTAGCCGGCTGGGATCTTTATATTGACGATGATAATGCGTCAGAACTTTTTTGCGATTCACTGGATAAAATACTCGCCCAGTGTGTCGAACAACAAATAGCCAAGTTGCAAGCGAAGTCAAATACCGTCGGCTTATCAGTCGAAGAGAAGCGGGAACTGATGCTACTGATACAGAGCCAGTCCGTTTAGAAAGTAGCCAGCAAAGGCGACATTTGTTAAAATTGGCGGTTTGCGTTTCCGCATACTAAATTCTTCACTCAGACCCGAAGTTGGATATCGTCTATGGATCAAAATCCGCAGTCACAGCTAAAGTTGCTTGTTGCAAAAGGCAAGGAACAAGGCTATCTGACCTATGCCGAAGTTAACGACCACCTCCCGGAAGACATTGTCGATTCCGACCAGATAGAAGACATCATTCAGATGATCAATGACATGGGCATTCAAGTGGTAGAAGCCGCGCCCGATGCTGATGAATTGATGATGTCTGAGACCGTGGCCGACGAAGACGCGGTAGAAGCCGCAGCGGCAGCGCTGTCCAGTGTGGAAAGTGAAATTGGCCGTACCACCGATCCTGTGCGCATGTATATGCGTGAAATGGGCACGGTAGAGCTTCTAACCCGTGAGGGCGAGATCGATATCGCCAAGCGTATCGAAGACGGCATTAACCAAGTACAGTGCTCGGTGGCGGAATACCCGGCCTCGATTGCCTCACTGCTTGACCAGTTCGATAAGGTGGAAGCGGAAGAGCTACGCCTGACTGACATCATCTCTGGGTTTATTGATCCAACCCAAGATGACATGGCCCCGACCGCCACCCACATCGGCTCTGAGCTGAGTGAGAAAGAGCTCGCAGAAGAAGATGACGACGACGCTGATGACGACGACGATGATGGTGATAGTGATAGCGAAGAAGATGTCGGTATCGATCCTGAGCTTGCACGCGAGAAGTTTAGCGAGCTCCGTCGTACGTATTCCAATATGGAAGCGGCAATCAACCAGTATGGTCGTTACGATGACCGCACTAAAGCGTCTATCGAAGAGCTGTCGGAAACCTTCAAGCAGTTCCGCTTGGTGCCTAAGCAGTTTGATCGTCTGGTTAACGAAATGCGCCAGACCATGGACAAAGTGCGTACCCAAGAACGCTTGGTAATGCGTCTGTGTGTCGATCAGGCCAAAATGCCGAAGAAAACCTTTGTGCAATTGTTTGCCGGTAACGAATCATCCGATGCATGGATTGATGAAGCGCTATCATCCGGTAAGCCGTATGCAGAGCGTGTGGCGCGTTACGAAGAAGATCTGCGTCGTTGTGTGCAGAAATTAAAAATCATCGAAGAAGAGACGGGCCTGTCTGTTGAGCGTATCAAAGACATTAGCCGTCGCATGTCTATCGGTGAAGCGAAAGCACGTCGCGCGAAGAAAGAGATGGTGGAAGCCAACTTACGTCTGGTTATTTCGATTGCTAAGAAATACACCAACCGTGGCTTACAATTCTTGGATTTGATTCAAGAAGGTAACATTGGCTTGATGAAAGCGGTGGATAAATTTGAATATCGCCGTGGTTATAAGTTCTCAACCTATGCGACTTGGTGGATCCGTCAGGCGATTACTCGCTCGATTGCAGACCAAGCCCGGACGATTCGTATTCCGGTGCACATGATTGAGACCATCAACAAGCTTAACCGCATCTCGCGTCAAATGCTCCAGGAAATGGGCCGTGAGCCACTGCCTGAAGAGTTGGCGGAGCGCATGATGATGCCGGAAGATAAAATCCGCAAAGTCCTCAAGATTGCGAAAGAGCCAATCTCAATGGAAACCCCTATCGGTGATGATGAAGATTCACATCTGGGCGATTTCATTGAAGATACCACCCTTGAGCTACCGATGGACTCAGCGACGTCTAACAACCTGAAAATGGCGACCAATGACGTATTGGCCGGTCTGACACCGCGTGAGGCAAAAGTGCTACGTATGCGCTTTGGTATCGATATGAATACCGACCACACGTTGGAAGAAGTCGGTAAGCAGTTTGATGTTACGCGTGAGCGTATTCGTCAGATTGAAGCGAAAGCACTGCGTAAGCTGCGTCACCCAAGCCGTTCAGAGACATTACGTAGCTTCTTGGACGAGTAAGCGGTAAGCGTTTTGCATTGCCCAATAAAAAGGCGAGCCAATGGCTCGCCTTTTTTAATCGCGGTCAGATTAGGTAATAAACAGGGTGGCAAGGCCAAGAAAGGCAAGGAGTCCAACCACATCAGTAACGGTAGTTAATGCCATGCCACCGGCCAGTGCCGGATCAATATTGTATTTTTTTAACAGAGTCGGGATAGCGACCCCAGCAATCCCAGCGATAAATAAATTCATCATCATCGCACCGGCAATGATCAGCCCAAGCTCAAGATTCCCTTTCCATAGCACTACGACGCCGCCAATAATCATCGACCATACCAAGCCATTGATCAGTCCGACGGTGGCTTCTTTGGCGAGCAGCCAGCGTGTGTTGGAGTCACCAATGTGACCCACGGCTAACCCGCGAATGACCAAGGCAACGGTTTGATTCCCAGCTACACCGCCCATCGAAGGGACGATGGTCATCAACACCGCAATCGCTGCCATCTTATCAAGCGTGCCTTCAAACATGTTCGACACGGAGGCTGCGGTCAGTGCCGCGAGCACATTGATCCCCAGCCAGATGCTGCGACGACGCGCACTTTTAAAGGCGGGCGCAAAGGTGTCTTCCTCATCGTCCAGACCGGCCAAGCCCATCATCGAGTGCTCGGCATCTTCACGAATAATATCGACCACATCATCGATGGTAATACGGCCGACAAGGTGATTTTGTTGGTCGACGACGGGGGCTGAAACCCAGTTACGACGCTCAAAGAGGCTTGCCACATCACCATCGTCCATGGTCACGCTAATGGCTTCATCCGGATCGTCCATAATGTCGACCACTTCGGTATCCGGTTGGTTAACTAACAAGGCGGCAATGGGTAGATTGCCAATCAGTCGGCCATTCGGATCAATCACATAAAGCGCATCTGTGGTATCGGGTAGCTCGCCTCGCATGCGCAGATAACGCAGCACGACATCCACAGTGACGTCGCCCCGAATCGTGACCACGTCGGTGTTCATCATCCCGCCCGCAGAGTCCTCCGGGTAGGAGAGCGCTTGCTGGATGCGCGCGCGGTCTTGTGCGTCCATCTCCGCCAGCACATCTTGTGAGACGTCTTGAGGCAAACTACGCAGTAGATAAGCGACGTCGTCGGTTTCCATCCCCTCGGTGGCGGCGGCAAGTTGCTCAGGCGCCATACGCACCATGATGCCGTCTTTCACATCCTCAGACAGCTCATCGAGGATTTCACCTTGGTCTTCGGGATCCGTCAGTTGCCAGAGAACTAAACGGCCTTTGGGCGGCGAGGCCTCAAGAAGGTGGGCGATGTCTTCCGGCTCCATGTCTTCCAACATGCGGCGCACGCGGACAAACATGCCTTGTTCCAGCAGTTGGCTAACTTCTTGTAGCCGTTGGTGGGTTTGATTGCTTTGTTCTTGTTCTGTCGTTTCTGCCATAGGCAACATCCCCCATTGCAATGTCTGAAATTCTAACGCAATCAGGGGAGTCTGTCGCATGACAAATGGGTTGCGTGTCAGTATAAGAAAGGAATTGCGTGCTGTTCAGCGCAGTGGGCGGTTAACTTTCTTCGTCAAATCCGGCATCGAACAGCGCTTTTACCGCGTTTAAAGCCGGTTCGGCTTGTGGACCCGTGGCGGTGAGAGTGATGGTTTGTCCTTGAGCCGATTCCAGCATCAGCATTGCCATCACACTATCGGCCGTGGCGCGCTTATCGCCACTTTGCAGCTCAATGGTGGCGTCATAGGCTTGGATCAGCTCAACCAGCTTCATCGCGGCCCGCGCATGTAAGCCCAGTCGGTTACGCACACACACATCCGTGTGCAGGGTGGTCATGACGATTGCTCCAAGGTGCGATGGCGAATTTGCACTTTTTCGCCGAGCTCCGTGAAATAGTCAGCCAGATATTGCGCTATATACACAGAGCGGTGTTTACCGCCCGTGCATCCAATAGCAACGGTAACATAACTACGATTATTGTTTTTCAATGCGGGCAGCCAAGATTCAAGAAAGCCTTTGATTTGTGCAATCACCATTGCGACATCGGGTTGCGCGGCGAGGAACATGCGTACGGGCTTTTCTAAGCCGGTATGAGGGCGCAGGGTCGGCTCCCAATGCGGGTTGGGCAAAAAGCGAACATCAAACACATAGTCGGCATCGGCGGGTAAGCCATGCTTAAAACCGAACGATTCAAACACCATCACCAAATCGCCACTGGCGCGGCCCAATACCAGTGAGCGCACCGACTCACTTAAGTCGTGAATCGACAGCCCCGTGGTATTAATCACGCGGTCGGCATGTTCTTTGATGGGCGCCATTTGTTGCTTTTCGGCTTGAATGGCTTGCTCAAGAGACAGGTTTTGGCGCGACAGGGGATGCAAGCGGCGTGTTTCACTAAAGCGTTTAATCAGATCCTTGTCATCTGCATCCAGGTAGTACAAGGTGACATCGCACACTTCCCGCAACGCGGCCAGGGTGTCAGCAATAGGCTCATTCGCGTTAGGCAGGTTGCGAATGTCCAAGCTGACCGCAATTTTGGCTTCGGCATCTTCTTGCGACGTGACGAAGTCGCGCAACAGATTCACAGGGAGATTATCAACGCAGTAATACCCGAGATCTTCGAGCACCCGCAACGCCACAGACTTGCCTGACCCCGAACGGCCACTGACAATTTTCAGCATCATAATAGACTCCCGTCAGCCCTTACTCGTTATTGAGTCATGATATTGTACAGCTCTTGGTCCGAGTCTGCATTGCGAAGCTGTCGGCATAGCTGTTTATCATTGAGCTTTTCGGCGATGGCCGAGAGGGTTTGGAGGTGGTATTTACACTGTTCGTCCGGAACGAGTAGCGCGAAGAGCAAATCAACGGGGCGCTTGTCGATAGCGTCGAACTCAATCGGCTCTGCACATTGCAACAGCACGCCAATGGCATGATCACTGTCCGTAATACGGCCGTGTGGAATGGCAATCCCTGAGCCGATACCTGTGGTGCCCAGCTTTTCACGACTTAGCATGCATTCAAACAATTGTTGCGCGTTGATCCCCAACTTGTCCGCAGCCACTTGGCTAATGATTTCAAGGGCGCGTTTCTTGCTGGAACAGTGGACGGCACTGCGCGTGCAGTCCACTGTGAGTACGTCTTTAAGTTCCATAGCTTAATGCTGTTTGAGCTTCTCTTTGTGTTTACTCAATTGCTTGACCAACTTGTCGGTCAACCCATCAATGGCCGCATACATATCTTGCGACTGCGCTTTAGCATGAATCTCTCCATTGTTGACATGGAGCGTCGCTTCAGCAATTTGGTCGAGCTTTTGGACCGTCAACACAACGTGGACATTATTAATGTGCTCGAAAAAGCGCTCGAGTTTAGCAAACTTTGTATCCACATACTCGCGTATTGGTGGCGTGATTTCGACATGATGTCCGGTCAGGTTGATTTGCATACACATCTTCCTTCTGTTGAGGCGCCTAAAGCAGGCGCTTGCGCTGGTTTGACGGCGCAATACCGAGCGACTCCCGATACTTAGCGATGGTCCGTCGTGCAACTTTGATGCCTTGCTCAGCTAACAAGGCGGCAATTTTGCTATCACTGAGGGGCTTGTTGGCAGGCTCCGCTGCCACCAACTTTTTGATCAGGGCACGAATGGCTGTCGAAGAGCATTCGCCGCCATTGTCCGTGCTCACGTGGCTTGAGAAGAAGTACTTCAACTCAAAAATACCGCGTGGCGTATGCATAAATTTTTGGGTGGTGACACGAGAGATGGTCGACTCGTGCATGTCGACGTCCATGGCGATGTCGTTAAGTACCATGGGTTTCATGGCTTCTTCGCCATACTCAAAGAAATCTTGTTGATGTTCGACAATACAGCGGGCCACCTTCAATAGGGTCTCATTGCGGCTTTCGAGGCTTTTAATCAGCCACTTGGCTTCTTGCAAATGGGAGCGAATAAACTGACTGTCTGACGGGCTACAGCCGTTACGACCATAAGCGGCATATTGCTCATTGACCTTAAGCTTAGGAACGCTATCTGGGTTGATTTGAACCACCCATTTGCCGTGGTGCTTAAACACGGAGACATCGGGGACCACGTACTCCGCTTCGTTAGTCACGATCAGGTTACCCGGACGTGGCTCAAGACTATGGATCAGTTGCATCACGGCTTTCAGATCCGGCTCTTTTAGACGGGTATCTCGCATCAGTTGACGATAGTCGCGGTTGGCGAGCAAATCCATATGTTGGGTGAGCACGGTACGTGCCTCATCCAGCCAGGGCGTTTCTGGGTTGTATGTCGCTAATTGGAGCAATAAGCACTCTTGTAGCGAGCGAGAGGCTACACCCAATGGATCAAAGTGTTGAACACGTTTTAATACGGCTTCCACTTCGTCAAGCTCAATCTCATCACTGCCCAAGCTTTCTAAGATCTCATCAGTGGTGACTGACAGGTAGCCTTGATCGTCCACCGCATCGATGATCGCCAAGGCAATGGCTTGATCCGTCTCCGAGAAGGGGGTGAGGTCGAGCTGCCATTTTAGGTAGTCGTAAAGGCTTTCGGTGGTTTCACCTTGATACACGGGAAGCTCGTCGCCGCCCGAGGCAATGCCAGTACTGCCTGTCCCTGCGCTATAGACGTCATCCCAAGTGGTATCCACCGGCAACTCGTCAGGCATTTCGTTTTTCTCGAAGGCGTCTGAGGTTTCTAACGTGTCGGCGCTGGCGGTGGCGGTTTCCGTGGTGTCGTTATCGTTACGCTCCGCGGCTTCTTGTTCTTGACCCTCGTCTTGTTCCAACAGCGGGTTGGTTTCCAACGCTTCTTGGATCTCTTGCTGCAAATCTAGCGTCGACAACTGCAGCAGGCGAATAGCCTGCTGTAGCTGCGGTGTCATTGCGAGTTGTTGTCCAAGCTTGAGCTGAAGCGTGGGTTTCATAGGGGCGTTACACCTTTCCTTTTACAACGACCAATGAGGTTAAAAACGCTTGCTCTGAGATGCAGGGCAAGCGCTCTATTAATAACTATAGCCGTGATTGGCAGATTTTAGCGTGAGCGAGTCCACTATAGCTTGAACTGATCACCGAGATAGACACGTTTGACGTGCTCGTCATTCAGCACTTCATCAGGGGTGCCGTGCGCAATCAAGTGTCCTTGGCTGACAATGTAAGCATGCTCACAGACACTCAAGGTTTCACGAACATTGTGGTCGGTGATCAGCACGCCCAAGCCACGATCGCGTAGGTGTTCGATGATCTTTTTAATGTCGATCACGGAGATCGGATCGACGCCTGCAAACGGCTCATCAAGTAAAATAAATTTCGGGTTAGCGGCGAGGGCTCGTGCAATTTCGACACGGCGTCGTTCGCCCCCTGACAGCGCCATGCCAAGACTATCGCGGATATGCTGAATATTAAATTCATCCAACAAATCTTCGGCTTTATCTTGACGCTCCTCTTTGGTGAGGGATTTTCGCGTTTGCAGTACCGCCATCAAATTGTCGTAGACGGTGAGCTTGCGAAAAATCGAGGCCTCTTGCGGCAAATAACCGATGCCAAGACGTGAACGGTTATGCATCGGCTGAATGCTAATGTCTTGATCGTCGATAAAAATTGCCCCTTCGTCGCGAGCGACAAGACCGACGATCATGTAAAACGATGTGGTTTTACCTGCACCATTTGGGCCGAGTAGCCCGACGATCTCGCCGGATTTTACTTCCAGACTGACATCGGCGACGACTTTTCGTCCTTTATAACTTTTCGCCAAATTGGCCGCTTTTAACGTTGCCATAGGGCCTCTTATTGCGATTCTGACTCAGATGGGCTTTTGGTGGTCGGCTGCAAGATGGTTGTGACTCGCTTATTGCTGTCACTTTCTGCGACCAATTGCTGCTTATCAATTTGATAGGTGATCACATTGCCTTCGACTTGATTACCCGCCTGTTCCAGCATGGCATTGGTCGACATTTTCAAAAACTCGTTGCCCACTTCATAGCGCAACTTATAGGCTTCACCGTGCAGCTTTTTACCATCATCCATGGTCTGCTCGAAGGTTGCGGGTTTACCGAACGCTTCAATGGTTTCATCGCCTTCTTGGCCTTGAGGGCGGATCACGACCAGCTTGTCGGCCAGAATTTTAATGCTACCTTGGGTCAGCACAACATCTTGGGTAAAAGTCACCGTGTTGGTGGCCATGTCCAAATGCTGGCTCTCAGATTGAATATAAATAGGCTGCTCTGTGTCGCTACTCAATGCTAATGAGTAGTGCGAAAACAGCAACATGGCACCTGCCAGTGCTTTAACGAGGGGTCGTTTCATATCGGCCTTTAACATCGTTTAACAGTTCCATCTGGTGGTTACCGAAGTTCCCTTTCACGCGTTGTCCTTCGGTTTGAAAGCCAACGCCAGTGATGGTGGTGGGACGGTCGGACCAAAAGTCTCGCGTGGTCAGGTCCAACGTCACGGTTTCGGTGGCTACCGAATGAATTTGCGCGTTCGGTAGCAAGTTAAAAATTCGCACTTTGCCTGTCATCGTCAATATGTGCTTATCAGACAGCACCGCATAGTTTGCACTGATGCGCCACTCTTCGTCTTTGCCATTATGATAGGTCCACAAGACAGGCTCGTTAAAGTGGGTTTCATCAATATTGGCGTAGTGCTCTAAGTGCTCAGCGTCAACGGTATAGCTGCGTATCCCATCGGCGTTGTATTGCACGGTTTTAATTTGTTCACCGGTAAACAGAGGCTTTTCTGCGTCCGGCTCCACTTGTACTGTACGCTCCCAGACATGTTGAGAAAGCAGATAATAGCCGGTTAGGGCACACAGTACTATCAGCACCAGCATGCTGAGCCGCTGCATCATACGCTTAAGCCCTTATGCTGATCGAGCTCGCCTCGAGCCTCGAGGATCAGATCGCAGACTTCACGGACTGCGCCGAACCCACCACGAATTTGGGTCACCAGATCGGCGCGTCGTTGTAATAGCGGGTGACCGTCTGCCACACAGACCGCGAGGCCGACTTTTGCCATGACGGGCCAATCAATCAAGTCATCACCGATATACGCGGTGTGCTCAGGGTCAACGTTGCATTGCTGACAAAGATCGTCGTACGCAGCTAGCTTGTCACTTTGTCCTTGATAGACATGACGGACCCCTAAGGCGTTCATTCTATTTTCGACAATCTTAGACTGTCGACCTGTGATCACTGCGACCTCAATGCCCGCGTTCATCAAGGCTTTGATGCCGTACCCGTCACGGGTGTGAAAGGCCTTCAGCTCCTCGCCTTGATTGCCCATATACACGCGACCATCGGAGAAAACGCCATCGACATCGCAAATCAGTAGCTGGATCGTCGCCGCGCGTTCGAACAGGGTGGTGGCAACAGGGCCATATAAGGTGTCAGTCACAGGTGCGGACATTACATTACTCCGGCTTTCAAAAGGTCATGCATGTTGAGGGCGCCAAGAAGCTGGCCATTTTTCGCTACCAGCAGCCCGTTAATTTTACGCTCCTCCATGAGTTTGAGTCCTTCTGCCGCCAGCAGTTCCGGTTCAATGGTGATCGGGTTGGCGGACATCACCTCGCCAATGGCGGTGGTGTGTAAATCAATGCGTTGATCGAGTAAGCGGCGTAGATCGCCATCGGTAAAGACACCGGCTAACTGTTGCTCTGCATCGACCACGGCGGTCATTCCGAGGCCTTTTTCGGACACTTCCAGTAACGCATCGCGCACGGTGGCATTGTCTGGCACCACGGGTAAACGCTCGCCTTGATGCATCAGATCGCTAATACGTAATAGTAGTTTGCGTCCTAATGCGCCGCCCGGATGAGACAGGGCAAAGTCATCGGCGGTAAAACCTTTTGCTTGCATCAGTGCCATGGCGAGCGCGTCGCCCATCACCAAGGTGGCTGTGGTGCTCGATGTAGGCGCAAGCTTAAGGGGGCACGCCTCTTTGGGGACGTGAATATTGAGATGGACCTTGGCGAGTTGCCCCATACTCGAGTCGGGGTTGCCCGTCATACAGACTAACGGGATCCCGAGACGTTTAATCACCGGCAGTAAGGTAAGAATTTCACCGGCTTCGCCCGAGTTGGAAATGGCTAACACCACGTCGCCTTGATTGATCATCCCGAGGTCACCGTGACTTGCCTCACCCGGATGGACGAAAAACGCAGGGGTTCCTGTGCTTGCAAGGGTGGCTGCAATCTTACGGCCGATATGGCCCGATTTGCCCATTCCCATCACCACCACTTTGCCAGTGGCGTTCAAGATTAATCGACAGGCGGCATCAAAATGCTCGTCAATCGCCGTTTTGAGTTGTGCAATCGCATCTTGCTCAATGGTAAGCACATCAAGCCCTGCGCGACGAAAATCAAATTCACTCATCACCATGTCCGTTATGCGGCAGCGTTAACAAAGAGATAGCCTTGATAGGCGATATAACACATCAAAAAGATCGACCCTTCAATGCGATTGATACTGCGTGATTTGCCTAATGCGAAGATAAGTAGCATCACAGAGAGAACGAGCATGATGTAGTAATCCCGCCCCATTGCAAATTCACTGATTGGTGATGGGTTGAGCAAGCCTGGGATCCCCATCACCGCCAAGATATTAAACACGTTCGAGCCGATAATATTGCCGACAGCGAGATCGTCTTCCCCTTTCATCACGCCGGCAATCGAGGCGGCGAGTTCGGGCAGGCTGGTGCCGATAGCAATGATGGTTAAGCCAATCACCAAGTCGCTCATACCAAAGTATTGGGCAATGGTGACTGCCGAGTCGACCACTTGATCGGACGACAGCAAGAGCAAAGGCAGACCGATTAAAATCCACATGACCGCTTTTAGATTACTGACATCTTGCGGAATGTCCGATTCCTGATCCGCCAGCATAGGATCGGTCCCGCCTGAGTCTTTGCCAATTTTGATCATGGCAAGGATAAACACCACGAATAAGACCAACAGACCCACGCCTTCGAAAAAGCCGAGGTGGTTGTTCCACAAAAGGGCGCCGGCGAGCAAGGTGACCGCCAACATTAATGGTAGTTCGCGGCGCAAAATGATAGAGCTAATCGACAAAGGCTTAATCAGGGCGGTAAAGCCAAGAATGAGGGCAATGTTGGCAATGTTTGACCCTAAAACATTCCCCACTGCGGTGTCGGTTTTATCCGCGAGCGCGGCATTGGCCGATACCATCATTTCAGGCGCGGAAGAGCCCATGGCCAGAATCGTCATGCCGATCACAAGAGGAGAGACGCCGTAGTTTTTCGCGATCGCGGCCGCACCGAACACGAGTCGGTCAGCACTCCAAACCAGTAACACTAATCCCACAATAAGTATGGCAACCGCTTCTACCATGACACCTGTCCTTTGCGTTTTTTAATTGGCGTAAATGAGGTGCAATTCTGACGGCTAACGTGGCAAATGTGAAGCGAAAAGCCCCCACCATCGCCGTGAATGCGTCGCTTTTCATTCATGAACGGGAACTCGTTGGCACTTTTTCGGTCCATATAGGCCATTCTTCCTCGCTGAGCGGGTGAATGGCTATACTGCCATTATCAGGGCTATATCACGTCCTATCAGGCAGGGAGCGGGCGTTGCTTGTGTTAGCATAGGGGACGCCTTATTATCAGCCACTTAATTTTTATCCTATCTAACCATGAGAATGCGGCAATGGCAGCACAGAGCCTGATAGATATTAACGGGATGACATTCTCACGGGGCAGCCGGTGCATTTTCGATCATATTGATTTGCAGGTGCCGCGTGGTCAGGTGACCGCCATCATGGGACCATCTGGCATCGGTAAAACAACCCTATTACGTTTGATTGCTGGCCAGCTAAAGCCTGATGCCGGCGACATTGTTTTTGATGGCCACAATATTCCCACCTTAGGGCGTCGTCGTTTATTTGATGTGCGCCAACGGATGAGCATGTTGTTTCAATCTGGCGCCTTGTTCACCGATATGTCGGTGTTTGACAATGTGGCCTTTCCCTTGCGTGAGCACACGCAGTTGGATGAATCCCTCATTCATACCATTGTGATGTTGAAGCTTGAGGCGGTAGGACTTCGCGGGGCGGCCGCGTTAATGCCCAGTGATCTCTCTGGGGGGATGGCCCGCCGTGCCGCACTGGCGCGTGCCATTGCCCTCGACCCAGAACTGATTTTGTTTGATGAGCCGTTTGTGGGGCAGGACCCTATTACCATGGGAGTCTTGGTCACCTTGATTCGTCAGCTTAACCAAGCCTTGGGCCTGACCTGCGTGGTGGTGTCCCACGATGTGCCTGAAGTGATGAGCATCGCGGACAAGGTCTATCTGTTGGCAGACAGCCGGATCATCGCCAGTGGCACCCCGCAATCGCTGCGTGATAATCAAGATCCTTGGGTCAAACAATTCCTCGAAGGGCACGCAGATGGCCCTGTACCATTCCGCTATCCTGCGGGTCAGCTAGAGCAGGAGATTTACCGGTGATAAAAACGCAGATTGCGGATGTGGGTCGCCGCGCGATGGGCGTGGCCGAGTCGATGGGACGCGCCACCTTTGTGATGACCGGCGCGCTGGTGGGCAAACCACAGCCGAGCAAGACTTTTCCGCTCTTGATTAAACAGCTTTACTCGGTGGGCGTTCGCTCATTGGCGATCATCATCGTATCTGGCCTATTCATTGGCATGGTGTTGAGTTTGCAAGGCTATTTAGTGTTGTCCGACTTTGGTGCGGAAACCAGCCTTGGACAAATGGTCGCCTTGTCGCTGTTACGCGAATTAGGTCCGGTAGTAACGGCACTGCTGTTTGCCGGACGGGCTGGCTCAGCGCTGACCGCGGAAATTGGTCTGATGAAAGCCACCGAGCAGCTATCCAGCTTAGAGATGATGGCGGTTGACCCGCTTCGCCGCGTGATCGCACCGCGCTTCTGGGCCGGTGTGATTGCGATGCCGTTGTTGGCGGTGATCTTTATGCTGGTGGGTATCTGGGGCGGTGAGCTCGTCGGGGTAGACTGGAAAGGCATCGACCACGGTAGTTTCTGGTCTGTGATGCAAGCATCGGTCGATTTGGGTTATGACGTTGGCAACGCACTGATCAAAAGTGTGGTATTTGCTATCGCAGTGACTTGGATTGCCCTGTTTAACGGTTACGATGCCACGCCGACCTCGGAAGGTATCAGCCGCGCCACCACACGCACTGTGGTGCACTCTTCATTGGCCGTACTTGGCCTTGACTTTGTCCTTACTGCACTCATGTTTGGGAATTAATCATGCAACAGAGTCGAAAAACAGAATTTTGGGTAGGCTGCTTTGTCATCGCAGGGATTGCAGCATTATTGGTGTTGGCGTTCCAGGTAGCGGATGTTCAACGTTGGGGACGAGCGGATACCTACACCTTAACCGCAGAATTTGACAATATTGGTGGCCTGAAAGTGCGCTCACCGGTCAAAGTCGGGGGCGTGACCGTGGGGCAGGTGACGGCTATCTCGCTGGATGCAGAAACCTATGTGCCAAAAGTCACCCTACAGATTAACAGCAGTGCGGGATATTTCCCTGAGTCGAGCTCAGCGTCGATTTACACCGCAGGCTTACTCGGTGAGCAGTACATTGGTATTACGCCTGGGTTTGTCGATGAAGCATTGGGCATTGGCTACCTTGAAGACGGCGGTAAGTTAGAAGACACCAAATCTGCGTTGGTACTCGAGGACTTGATTGGACAGTTCTTGTATAGCGTGGGCGATAAGGAGTAATCAGATGAAAAAGGTTTTGATCACACTGTCATCAGCGCTGATCGTGTTTGTCGCCAGTGTCAGTTCGTTTGTGCATGCCAGTGAGCCGGTGGACCAAACTAACCCCTACCGGTTGATTGAGCAAGTGGCTGACAACACCTTTACTCGCCTGCGTAAAGATCGCACCTTGTTCCGCGCCGATCCGGATTTGCTGCGTGACGTAGTCAAAGACGAACTACTGCCCTATATCCACACCCGCTATGCGGCGTCGTTGGTGCTAGGTGCGCAGCATTATCGCCAAGCCACCCCCGAACAGCGTGATGCATTCACCGAGGCATTCACCGAATACATGATTGCCTCCTACGCACAAATCCTGCTCGAGTACGACAACCAAGATGTCAACGTGCAACGTGACCAAGCCATTGGTGATGACGACAAGATTGTTAAAGTGCGCGTGGATATCACCGATTCCTCACGTCCGCCGATTCGCCTTGATTTCAGCCTGCGTAAAAATACTCGGACAGGAAATTGGCAAGCCTATGACGTAACGGCGGAAGGGGTGAGTATGATCCAATCTAAACAATCAGAGTGGAAAGCGCCGCTGCGTCGTGATGGCATTGATTCTGTGATTGAACAGCTCAAAGAGCTGGCAGCAAAACCGATTCGTCGCGAGGATAAACAGAAACAGGGCGAGTCATGAGTGTCGAGTTAACTACCAGCGGCGGACAGCATTACCACTTGTCAGGACGGTTAGATCGTGACACAGTGCCCGCTTTTTGGCGCCAGCGTAGCCAGTGGCTACCCAATGATTCGGCGCTGAGCCTGGATTTAAGCGGGCTATCTCGCGTCGACTCTGCCGGCATGGCCATGTTGTTGCACTTGGATAAAGCCTTGAAAGATAAAGGTCAGACCGTGCGCTACAGTGGCATGCCAGAGCAGCTCAAACTGTTGTTGACGCTAAGCAACATCGAGGCATTTTTTGACGATGCTGAGCATCAAGAAGGGGTTTAAACGTGGAAGCGAGCGAAGTTAAAGCCATTTTAGACGCGGCTCTGTCACTAGACGAGCTGCACGTGAAAGGCGACGGAAGCCACTTTGAAGTGGTTGCCGTGGCAGAGATGTTCGACGGGATGTCGCGTGTGAAAAAACAGCAAACCATCTACGGTCCGCTGATGGAGCACATTGCGCGTAACGATATTCATGCTGTGAGCATTAAAGCGATGACCCCCGCAGAGTGGGCGCGCGATAAAAAGCTGATGCAGTTGTAAGAGGGTCAGATGCAAAAGTTTCGAGTGACGGGCAATGGCCCGCTTAAAGGTGACGTGGCCATTTCCGGCGCGAAAAATGCAGCTCTCCCTATTTTATTTGCTTCACTGTTGGCTGAAGAGCCTGTTGAAGTGGCCAATGTGCCTAAACTGCGCGATATCGATACCACTATGGCGCTATTATCGCGCCTTGGGGCAAAAGTCAGCCGCAATGGCTCTGTCCATGTCGATGCTAGCGATATCACGGAACTGTGTGCC
Source organism: Salinivibrio sp. YCSC6 (assembly GCF_004916735.1). Lineage (NCBI taxonomy): Bacteria > Pseudomonadati > Pseudomonadota > Gammaproteobacteria > Vibrionales > Vibrionaceae > Salinivibrio > Salinivibrio sp. YCSC6. The sequence continues at coordinate 2,535,558 of NZ_CP039516.1, read as the reverse complement.
CCCTATGACCTGGTTAAAACCATGCGAGCGTCGATTTGGGCGCTCGGCCCTTTGGTCGCACGTTTCGGAAAAGGGGAAGTGTCTTTACCCGGTGGGTGTGCGATTGGTGCCCGTCCGGTAGATTTGCACATTAACGGCTTAGAGCAACTTGGCGCCACCATCACACTCGATGAAGGCTATGTGCGTGCCACCGTCGATGGTCGTCTAAAAGGCGCCCACATTGTGATGGATAAAGTCAGCGTGGGTGCTACCGTCACTGTGATGTGTGCTGCCACCTTGGCAGAAGGCACGACCGTGATTGAAAACGCCGCCCGCGAGCCAGAAATCGTGGATACGGCGAAATTCCTCAATACCCTTGGGGCGAAAGTCAAAGGCGCAGGCACCGACCGGATTGAAATTGAAGGGGTTGAACGTCTTGGCGGCGGCGTACATGCGGTGGTTGCTGATCGGATTGAAACCGGGACCTTCTTGGTGGCCGCGGCGGTTTCAGGCGGCCATATTGTCTGTCGCAATACCTCACCGGATCTACTCGAAGCCGTGCTTCATAAATTAGAAGAAGCTGGCGCTAAGGTCACCACAGGCGATGACTTTATCGAGTTGGATATGACCGGTCGCGAACTGAAAGCGGTGAATGTACGTACCGCGCCGCATCCGGGCTTCCCAACCGACATGCAAGCACAGTTTACCTTGCTGAACTTGGTGGCAAAAGGGACCGGGATTATTACCGAAACCATCTTCGAGAATCGCTTTATGCATGTGCCTGAACTGCAACGTATGGGTGCACATGCAGAAATAGAAGGCAACACTGTGGTGTGTGGTGATTGCGATAGCCTCAGTGGCGCGCAAGTGATGGCCACCGATCTGCGTGCCTCGGCAAGCTTAGTGATTGCTGGATGCATTGCCAAAGGCGAAACCGTGGTGGATCGCATTTATCATATCGATCGCGGTTATGAGCGTATCGAAGATAAACTGCAAGCGCTAGGCGCGAAAATCGAGCGTATTGACGGCGAGTAAGCGCGTCGTGCGATAGATTAACGAAAAAACGCCAGCCTTGATGGGGCTGGCGTTTTTGTCTTTGTGAGGCGTCAGCGTGTGCTAACGATGCGTTGCCGTCGACTATTCGCCGCTGTCTGGCTCGTTCCCGACCGTCACCGGCAGGGTTAAACTCTCCCCATCGCGGATAAGGGTAATCGAAAGCGTTGTGCCAGGACGCGCATCGGTGACAATATCCATTGCCCCACGGGCGCCTTTAACCGGTTTATCATTAATTTTAATGATCAAATCTTGCGGCTGAATTCCCGCCTTTTCTGCCGGCCCGCCTTTATCCATGTCCGCCACCATGACACCGCGCTGTTGCTCGGCATCAAGCAAGCGCGCCATCACTGGATTGACGTCACGACCATCGATACCAATGTAGCCTCGGATCACGCGCCCATCAGCAATCAGTTTGTTCATGATTTTTTCGGTTAAGCGATAGGGAATGGCAAAGGAAATCCCGTAGGTTTCCAGATCGGTTGCCTGCTGAAACGAAGCTGTGTTGATCCCCACCAGCTCACCGCGGCTGTTCACCAACGCGCCGCCGGAATTCCCACGGTTAATCGCGGCATCGGTTTGCAGAAAGTCTTGGCGGCCATAAAAGCTCATCCCAGTGCGGCCCGTGGCGGAGATAATGCCGTAAGTGGTGGTTTGTCCGAGGTTATACGGGTTACCAATCGCAAGAACGGTATCGCCAACGGCAGGTTGATAGTCTTGGTTGACCGGGATCACGGGTAAGTTTTCAGCTGGAACTTTCAGCACCGCCAGATCCGTGCGTTGATCTTTACCGACCATTTGCGCGGTAAAAATACGGCCGTCTTGCAGGGCAACAATCACCTGATCCGCTTTGGCGACGACATGATAATTGGTGACCACATAGCCTTTGGCGCTCATGATCACGCCTGAGCCAAGTCCTTGGGTATTGAGCTGCAAACGGTCGCCGCGAACGTAATTGCGGGTATAAATATTCACCACCGCGGGAGAGGCGCGCTTGACCGCATAACTGAATGAAACCAGTTCAGGCTGTTGGACCTCATCAAAATCGGGCAAGGATGAAACACTAAAAAGGCCTGAGCGTAGATCAGGCACCGCAACCAAAATTAGGGCGGCAGTGAATAAGCCAATAAGCGTGGAGCGAACCAATAGTGCCAGCATAAATAATGCTATCCTCAACGAAGCCAACTGCGAGGCTAGAGGATAGCATTGCAACAATCGTTTGTGGAAATGCTAAGCGGTGAGCTTTGTACAAAAAATGCCTGCCAAGTGGCAGGCATTGTGCGTACTGCAAAGGCGGGATTAACGGATCACTAAATACAAGGAGCCGTTGTCTCGGGCGATATTCAGAGCCAGCACATTCGGCTTGTCTTCCAAAATCTTACGTAAATCACCGAGGTTTTCGACCTTATGTCGGTTCACCCCGACAATCACATCTCCTTCGCGCAGCCCGTAGCGCGCCGCCAAAGACCCTTCTGCGACCGCAGCGACTTCTACACCGGCAGGATCGCCATCATGGTTTTTCAGCTCAGCGCCTTTCAACGCCTTATGCAGGTCATCGGCTTTGGCTTGCGTCTGGCTCGCTTCTTTCAGCGTGGTTTTGGCCGTGATGGTTTCGCCATCTCGGATCACACCCAGCTCAACGTCTTTGCCTGCGCCCAAGGTCGCGATTTTTGCGCGTAGCTCGCCAAAGGTACGGATACTCTTACCGTTGACCGAAACAATAATGTCGCCGGCTTTTAAGCCAGCCTCTTCGGCGGCAGAGTCCGGCATCACTTGGCTTACAAACGCACCATGTTTGGTGGCAAGGCCAAATGCATCTGCCAACTCAGAGGTCAGCTCACGGCCGGTCACGCCCAGCATGCCGCGGCGTACCGAGCCATATTCGAGAATTTGGTCGACCAAGCTTTTCGCCATGTTGGCTGGGATGGCAAAACCAATCCCGACGTTACCGCCATTGGGGCCTAAAATCGCGGTGTTGATACCAATCAGCTCACCATTTAGGTTGACCAAAGCGCCGCCGGAGTTACCGCTGTTAATCGCGGCATCGGTTTGAATAAAGTTTTCAAAGTTTTCTAAATTCAAACCACTGCGTCCGAGCGCAGAGATAATCCCTGAGGTAACGGTTTGCCCCAGTCCAAAGGGGTTACCAATCGCGACGGCAAAATCACCGACGCGTAGTGCGTCTGAATTAGCCAGTTTGATTGCGGTGAGGTTTTTCGCAGCGTCATCCAGTTGCAGCAGGGCAATGTCTGACATCTCATCGCTGCCAATTAGACGAGCGTCATATTCGCGGCCGTCTTGCAGCTGGACGCGAATTTGGTCGGCGTCGTCAATCACATGATGGTTGGTAACAATGTAGCCTTTGTCCGCATCGATAATGACGCCAGAGCCTAACCCGCGGAATGGGCGCTCTTGGACTTGCTCAGAAGGCATGTTGGGGCCAAAGAAAAAACGAAACGCTTCAGGAACACGTTGTTTCGAAACTTTATTACCCTCGACAGCGATACTGACCACGGCAGGAGAAACTTTCTCAAGCATTGGCGCCAAGCTAGGCATGGTTTGACCGCTCACCGCTTGAGGAAGTGCCGCATGGCTAGGAAGAGGAGAAAATGCCGCGCCAAGGGTCAACGCGGCAACACTAATCGCTAGTAAAGACTTTTTCATCATAGACTCACTCCGATTGTCCGAGTATGGATAAGAGTGGGGCCTATCTTAAAAAGTTCAATCCTTGATCAACTCACGCGCGACTTTTCTTCCCCTTTCAATAGCCCAGAGCCAGTGTCAGAGTAATCGCGTGGCGGTTGGTCGCTGTCAGTGTTTTCTTTAATCTCGGTGATCTTGCCCAAGCGCTTCGCAAAAGGATTATCTTGCTCGGGTAAATTAGGCATCAGATCGGAAGACGTTTTTGCCATATGCTGATACAGCTTGCTGTAATCCTTCGAGATGGTATCGAGCAGGTCAGCACTTTGGGCGAAATGATCGACCAATTCTTGGCGATATTGCTCCAGCTCGTAACGTGACTTTTCCAGCTCCCTTTTTAAATCTTTTTGTTGTTTGAGGTCACGCGTAGTCATGCGGGCTATTAAAAAGCCAACCGCTACGCCGATGATGAGAAAGATCAGGCTATTAATCCAGGCCATAACTGCTCCTTGTAGTCACAAGTTGACCAACCACAGATACCATTTTCCCGCCTAAAAAGACAAGCGAAACGCGTCTGCTTGCTTCAACTTTAGCGCACTATATTGAGAAAGGTGAAGGTTGGTGATTGCTGCTCACTATACATGGCAATCGTCTGACGTGGTACTATCAAGGCAGGCGAATAACACGAGGCTTTCAAGGAATGACGCCGCTCGAACATTATAATAACGATCTGAACCAAAACGATTTTATCGAAGACCCCGCACAGCGCATGGCCGTTGAGAAACTCGATGCGCTCTATCACCGCTTACTGCACACACCTGTGGCTGCGCCTAAGCCAGACAAGCGTGCATGGCTGCCATGGCGTAAATCGACTCCTGAGCCGGTTACACCGGTCAAAGGGCTCTATTTTTGGGGCGGTGTCGGACGCGGTAAAACCTATCTGATGGATACCTTTTTCCATGCGCTGCCCTTTGAAAACAAAATGCGCATGCACTTTCACCGGTTTATGCATCGGGTACACCAAGAGTTAAAAGTGCTGGATGGCGAGGCCGATCCGCTTTGGCAAATCGCGGATAAATTTGCCCAAGAGACGCGCGTTTTGTGTTTCGATGAATTTTTTGTCTCTGATATCACTGATGCGATGATCCTCGGCACCTTAATGGAAGCCCTGTTTGCACGCGGTATTACGCTGGTGGCCACGTCAAACATTGTGCCAGATGAGTTATATCGCAACGGCCTTCAGCGACAGCGGTTTTTACCTGCGATCGATTTAATCAATCAGCATTGCGAGGTGGTGAACGTTGACTCAGGGGTGGATTATCGTCTTCGCACCCTCACGCAAGCAGACATTTTTCATCATCCCTTGGGAGACAGTGCCCGTGCCAAAATGGACGACTACTTTCGTAAGCTCAATGGCGAGGGTGGGGTGCGCGATGATGTGATTGACGTGAACCACCGCGCGCTGCAAACCATCGAAAATGGTGATGGTGTCGCGCATTTTAGTTTTGCTGAGCTGTGTCAGTCCGCACGTAGCCAAACCGACTATATGGAATTGGCGCGTTTGTATCACACGGTATTGCTGGCCGATATGCCACAACTTCAGGCTAATCAAGAAGATGCTGCCCGCCGTTTTATTGCCCTAGTGGATGAATTTTACGAACGTAACGTTAAGCTGATCATTTCTGCAGCGGTGCCGATGGACAGCCTGTATGCGGGCGAGCGATTACGGTTCGAATTTGAGCGCTGCCAGTCACGTCTTATCGAGATGCAAAGCCACGAATACCTTGCATTGGCGCACTTACCATAGGCTGTCGCGCGCCTGTTGGCGCTTTGCGCATCAAGCGATTGCTAAACAATAACCAGTTGCGCATTTTGGTGGGATTTTTTTTGAAAAAGAGGTGATTTTTTCTCCACTCTTCCCTATAATCCCGCAACCCACCGTTACTGTTGAAAGGCTTAGGCCGAGGGTACCACCACTCGAAGGGGTGTTGTATGGACTCTTAACAGTGGGAGCTTCGGCTCCTTAAGTGAAACTTATTAAATCGGGTAATCATTAGCATGAAAACTTTCGTTGCTAAACCAGAAACTGTAAAACGCGACTGGTACGTTGTAGACGCTGAAGGCAAAACTCTGGGCCGTCTGGCTACTGAAATTGCATCTCGTCTGCGTGGTAAGCACAAACCAGAATACACCCCTCACGTTGACACCGGTGACTACATCGTTGTTATCAACGCTGAGAAAGTTACTGTAACTGGCCGCAAAGCGTCTGACAAAATGTACTACAGCCACACTGGCTACATTGGTGGCATTAAGTCAATCAGCTTTGAGAAGCTGATCGCGCAAAAACCTGAGCTGGTTATTGAGAAAGCCGTTAAAGGCATGCTGCCTCGCGGTCCTCTAGGTCGTGCGATGTACCGTAAACTGAAAGTTTACGCGGGTTCTGAGCACAAGCACGCGGCACAACAACCGCAAGTACTAGACATCTAAGAGGAATATAGCAATGGCAGAACAATACTACGGCACTGGTCGTCGCAAAAGCTCCGCAGCTCGTGTATTCATCAAGCCGGGCAGCGGTAACATCGAGATCAACAAGCGTTCTCTGGACACTTACTTTGGTCGCGAAACTGCTCGCATGGTTGTTCGTCAGCCACTAGAGTTGGTTGAGATGATCGACAAGCTAGACCTGTACATCACCGTTTCTGGTGGTGGTATCTCTGGTCAAGCGGGCGCTATCCGTCACGGTATCACTCGTGCACTGATGGAATATGATGAGTCTCTACGTCCTGCACTACGTGCAGCTGGCTTCGTGACTCGTGACGCGCGTAAAGTTGAGCGTAAAAAAGTGGGTCTGCGCAAAGCACGTCGTCGCCCACAATTCTCGAAGCGTTAATTTACGCCCGAGCAATATTTGCCTCAAAAAGCCTGGTGGTTACACCGGGCTTTTTTTATCTTTGCACCAAACGGCTTACAAATATATTTCCTTTCAAAACAGCGTATAAGCACGCATTTTCCAACATTTCTATTACCCTTTCCTTAATTCTGTGCACACCGCTCACATTTGTTACAAAAAGGTAGCTTTATCTTGTCAAAAAGTAGGGTTTTCTCTATCATCTAGCCGACGTAATAGCAGCTAAGATTTAATCGAACTGATCCCGGTCAGCCGTTATTACATATTCGTTTTTGAGTTAGCCGTACGCTCCATGGACGCAAAGGACACAATAAAAATCCAAGCGGGAGCACATGGGAGAATGTTGGATGAGCAATGCGCCAGTGAATACCGGCCGACGCCGTTTCCTGACTGCGACGACGTCAGTTGTTGGCGGTTTAGGGGCCGTAGCAGTTGCCGTGCCTTTTATTAAGTCCTGGAACCCAAGCGCCAAAGCAAAGGCCGCGGGTGCGCCAGTTGAAGTCGATATCAGTAAACTGCAAGACGGCCAGATGATCCGCGTCGAATGGCGAGGAAAGCCTGTATGGGTGGTCCGTCGCAGCCAAGCAATACTCGAAGAGTTGTCTACGTTTGAAGACAGACTTCGTGACCCCGCGTCTGAGCAACCTCAGCAGCCAGGGTATGCAACCAATCAAACCCGTTCTATTAAGCCAGAAATCTTTGTTGCGGTTGGTATTTGTACCCACCTTGGTTGTTCACCAACCTATTTGCCAGACAGCTTTAGCGAGCAGGTAAGTGGGGTGAAAGCCGGGTTCTTCTGCCCGTGCCACGGTTCCAAGTTTGATATGGCCGGACGCGTATTCCAAAGTGTTCCAGCGCCACTTAACTTGGTAGTGCCGCCTTATATGTTCTTGGACGACAAGCGCATAATCGTGGGACAAGATGAGGGGAATGCGTAATGGAAAATTTCCTGAACTGGGTTGAAAAACGTATTCCAGCGATGAATGCGTACCGTAAACACATGACCGAATACCCTATGCCGAAGAACTTTAACTTCTGGTATATGTTCGGTGTGTTGGCCATGATTGTTTTGGTTAACCAAATTCTTACAGGGATTTGGCTAACCATGAACTATGTACCGTCAGCAGAAGGCGCGTTTGCGTCGGTTGAATACATCATGCGTGATGTGGAGTACGGCTGGCTGCTTCGTTATATGCACTCCACTGGGGCCTCAGCCTTTTTCGTGGTGGTGTACCTGCACATGTTCCGCGGGTTAATTTACGGCTCGTACCAAAAGCCTCGTGAACTGCTGTGGCTGTTCGGTATGTTGATTTTCTTGGTGCTAATGGCTGAAGCCTTTATGGGCTATCTGCTGCCATGGGGTCAGATGTCATATTGGGGCGCGCAGGTTATTATTTCACTGTTTGGTGCCATTCCGGTTATCGGTGACGACCTCACCCTGTGGATTCGTGGTGACTACGTCGTCTCTGGCGCAACACTGAACCGCTTCTTTGCGCTGCACGTCATTGCGTTGCCAATTGTGCTGCTGTTGCTTGTTGTGCTTCACGTACTGGCACTGCACGAAGTGGGCTCAAACAACCCAGACGGTATTGATACCAAACTGCCAAAAGGCAAGATGGGCGACGATTACCAGTCACAGTTTAAGTTCCACCCTGACTACACCAAGAAATATGACATCCTCGATTCGATCCCTTTCCACCCTTACGGGACGGTGAAAGATCTGATTGGTATCGGTGTGTTCGGCATCTTGTTTGCCTACGTCATTTTCTTTAACCCTGAAATGGGCGGCTATTTCCTTGAGCCACCTAACTTTGAAGCGGCGAACCCGCTGAAGACACCTGAGCACATTGCCCCGGTTTGGTACTTCACGCCTTTCTATGCGATTTTGCGTGCGATTCCAGACAAACTGATTGGGGTTATCGCCATGGGTGCATCGATTGTGGTGCTGTTCTTGTTGCCATGGCTTGACCGCTGTCGCGTGCGTTCATACCGCTACCGCAGCAAGTTGCACTTGGCGAACATTGTGCAATTCGTGATTGCCTTTATCGCTCTGGGCATTCTCGGTGCGTTGCCTGCGACGCCAACTTATACCTTGCTGGCGCAGATCTTCAGCTTCTGTTACTTCATGTTCTTCGTGCTGTTGTTCTTCTACAGCAAAAATGAAGCAACAAAACCGCTACCAGAGAGGGTGACATTCAAATGAAAAAATGGATTGTAATGTTATGCGCGCTGTTGCCCTCTTTGGCGATGGCCGCCGGTGGTAATGTTCATTTGGACGATGCCAACAACGACTTAACGGACAAAGCCTCATTGCAACGTGGTGCCAAGCTGTTTATGAACTACTGCTTTGGTTGTCACGCCACGCAATATCAGCGCTATCAGCGTGTGGCAGACGATCTGAATATCCCGAAAGACTTGATGGAAGATAATCTCATCTTCGATAAAAACGCCAAGTACGGGGATTTGATGAAAAACGCCATGTCGCAAGAATCTGGCGGCCAGTACTTTGGTGCGCCGGCACCTGACCTAACGTTGGTCGCGCGAGTGCGTGGTGTGGATTGGCTATACACCTATTTACGCTCGTTTTATGTTGACCCTTCTCGTCCATTTGGCGTGAACAACGTGGTTTTCCCGAACGTCGGTATGCCCCATGTATTGGAAGAGCTGCAAGGGACACCGCGTAAAGTTTACGAGCAACGTATGGTTGACGGTAAAATGGTTGAAGAGTTCGTTGGCCTCGAATCTGACGGCAATGGCGAGCTCAGCTCCGGCGAGTACGACAATGCCGTGCGTGATCTGGTTAACTTCCTTGAGTATGCCGGCGAACCTGTGAAGTTAGAGCGCCAGCAACTAGGTTGGTGGGTGATTGGCTTCTTCGTGATATTCCTTATTTTGGGTTACCTACTCAAGAAAGAATATTGGCGCGATGTGCACTGATCGGTTAATCTAGTGTGTTGCTAATCCGCAATGGGGACGCTTTGTCCCCATTGCTTTCTATTGATATTGAACATCCTGGAGGGGTTGATGGCTGTTGCTGCCAATAAACGCTCGGTGATGACGTTATTCTCTGACGCATCTGATCTCTATAGTCATCAGGTACGCATCGTCCTCGCAGAGAAAGGTGTCAGTGTAGAAATTGAGTTGGTAGATCCGAACAATCTGCCAGAGGACTTGGTTGATCTGAATCCTTATAACTCTGTTCCGACCTTGGTGGACCGTGAACTTGCGTTGTATAACGCAGACATCATCATGGAATACTTGGATGAGCGTTTCCCTCACCCGCCATTGATGCCAGTTTACCCTGTTGCGCGTGCGCAAAGCCGTTTGATGATGTATCGCATCAAACGTAACTGGTATACCTTGGTTGAAAAGATCAGCCACGGTAGTGCTGATGAGGCCGACAAGGCACGTAAACAACTGCGCGAAGAGCTACTGGCACTGGCGCCTGTGTTTGCGGAAAGCCCGTACTTCTTGAGTGAAGAGTTTAGCCTTGTTGATTGCTATCTTGCACCACTGCTGTGGCGTTTGCCTGTTCTGGGCATTGAGCTGGCAGGCCCAGGCTCTAAAGAAGTCAAAGACTACATGACGCGTCTGTTTGAGCGTGATTCATTTCTCGCCTCACTGACAGAAGCTGAACGTGAAATGCGACTAACGGGTCAATAATGTCTACATCAGAATTCTCGATGACACCACGCCGCCCTTATTTGGTGCGTGCTTTTTATGATTGGTTACTCGATAACGAGCTCACTCCGCACATGGTTGTTGATGCAACCTTGCCGGGCGTGCAGGTACCGTTTGATTATGTCAAAGACGGTCAAATCGTTCTCAATATCGCGCCACGCGCGGTCGGTAACCTTGAGCTGGGTAACGAGTTCGTCAGTTTCAATGCCCGCTTTGGCGGACGGCCACAACAGGTCAATGTACCGATGGCGGCCGTGATGGCATTGTATGCTCGCGAAAACGGCGCCGGCACCATGTTTGAAATGGAGCCTGCGTATGCCTCGCCAGAAGATGAAGAGATGGTATCGGGAGCCTTTGATGAACTGAATATCGATGATGACGAGCCATCGCTTGTGTCGGTCGATAGCGTAGACGATCCGGAAGCGTTGCCACAAGCCGAAGAGGATGAGATCCCAGCCGCCCCGGCGAAAAAAGGGAAACCGACCCTGACTGTGGTGAAATAACCGATCTCATCGCTGTTTATTGAAACAGTCTGATCGCTTGATTAGAAAAGCCAGCATTAAGCTGGCTTTTTGTTGCCCTTGATATTCCTCACCAAGGGCTAGTCGGCACGGATAACGAGTGCTTAGTGATTTTCGGTCATGATCTCGCGAGAGAAGACCTTTTCACAGTATTTGCAGCGCAGTTTGACATCTTGCTGCTCAGTTAACACTCGAAAGCTACTGACCACTGCAGGCTCACCGTGCGTGATACAGTTACTGTTCGGACAGCGGAACACGCCTCGAATCACCTCTGGTAATGTCAGCGGCAGCTTGGCGACCACTTGATACTCTTCGATTTGATTCACCGTCGCTTGTGGCGCATAAAGTGCCAGCTGGCTGGCTTGATCTTCGCTGATCACCACGTTTTCAATTTTGATCAAATCCTTGCTGCCGAGCGCGGAAGAGGGCAAGTTCAAGCCAATGGTGATCCGTTCTTCACTGCCATGCATTTGAAAGAGGTTGAGGATCTTAAAGCCAATGTGCGCTGGAATATGGTCAATCACAGTGCCGTTGCGAATCGCTTCTACTTGTAGTTTGCTATCAGTGTTCATTAGGCGACTCCTTCCACTTGTTCATTTAACACCAAGGCCAATAGTGCTTCGCGCGCGTAGACGCCATTTTCGGCTTGCTCAAAGTAATACGCATGCGGGGTTTTATCGACATCCACGGTAATCTCATCCACTCGTGGCAGTGGGTGCATCACTTTCATATTGGGTTTCGCATCACGCAACATCGCAGCGTTTAGGATAAACGCAGCTTTGATATGGGCGTATTCTGACTCATCGAAGCGCTCTTTTTGCACACGGGTCATGTACAGAACATCCAACTCAGGCACCACTTCTTCAATACTGCTATGCAGGCTGTAAGGGTGGCCCGCCGCAGTGAGCTCATCGAGCAAATACTCGGGCATGGCGAGCGCATCGGGGGCGATATAAAAGAAACGGTTCCCTTCAAACTTGGACAAGGCTTGAGTAAGGGAGTGCACGGTACGGCCATACTTCAGATCGCCGACCATGGCAATGTTGAGGTTATCCAGACGACCTTGGGTTTCATAAATGGAGAATAAATCCAGCAAGGTTTGGGTCGGGTGCTGATTGGCGCCGTCGCCGCCATTCACCACAGGCACACCTTCCGAAAACTCTGAGGCCAAACGGGCCGCGCCTTCTTTTGGATGACGCATCACAAAGCCATCCACATATGATGAAATCACACGCACCGAGTCAGCCAAGGTTTCACCCTTTTTACCTGATGAGGTATTGCCGCCATCGGGAAAGCCAATCACCGAGCCGCCTAGGCGTTGAATGGCCGTTTCAAACGACAAGCGTGTGCGGGTGGAGGCTTCAAAGAAGCAGCTGGCAATCACCTTGTTTTTTAGCAGCGTCGGGTTAGGGCGTGCCTTGAGTTCGCCCGCCGTGGCAACGATTAACTCCAGCTCGTCGCGGCTGAGCTCGGGAATGGAAATAATGTGTTTGTTATACAGGGTATTGGCCATAACGCGAGTCCCTTTCTTTGCAGTGTGCTACAGGCAAAAAAAAACCTCCGAAACGGAGGTTTTTACGATCACGACCAATGCGGGTGCTGTCCCCCTGAGGGGCGGATAGCGCGCTGTTTGTGGGTGGAATAACAAACATATCGACTGGCCGTGTAATGAAATCTGGCCGAATTATACGCGCCTTTTTGTGGGGTGCAAGCAAAAGTGCAATCGTTTACGCCTGTGGTTTTACGAGTGTGGCGACCATCACAGCCTTGATGGTATGCATGCGATTCTCTGCCTGATCAAAGACGATCGACTGCGCAGATTCAAACACCTCTTCAGTCACTTCTAGGCCATTTAATCCATATTGCTCAGCCACTTGCTTGCCCACTTGGGTCTCATCATTATGGAACGCGGGCAGGCAGTGCATAAATTTCACCTGAGGGTTTTGTGTCGCTTGCATCAAGGCTGGGGTGACTTGATAAGGCGTAAGCGCGGCCACGCGTTGTGCCCATGCCGACTCGGGCTCGCCCATCGATACCCAAATATCTGTATACACAAAATCACAGCCTTCCACCGCGGCAGTCTCTTCACTTAAGGTGATCGACGCGCCAGTGCTGGCGGCAATATCTTGGCAACGCGCAACCAAACTTTCTTCGGGCCAATAAGCTTTGGGTCCAATCAGGCGTACATCCATTCCCATTTTAGCGGCCCCAACCAGCAAGGAATTGCCCATGTTATTGCGCGCATCCCCCAAATAGGCAAAGGCGATTTGATTAAGCGGCTTGTCACTGTGCTCTTGCATGGTGAGCAGATCAGCAAGGACTTGGGTGGGGTGAAAGGTATCCGTTAGTCCATTCCAAACCGGCACGCCCGCGTATGCTGCCAAGGTTTCCACTACACCTTGCCCAAAACCGCGATACTGAATGCCATCGTACATTCTTCCCAGCACGCGCGCGGTATCTTTGATGGTTTCCTTATGACCAATTTGCGTACCGCTTGGGCCGAGATAGGTCACTTGTACGCCTTGATCAAACGCAGCTACCTCAAAGGCGCAACGCGTTCGCGTCGAGGTTTTCTCAAAAATCAGCGCAATATTCTTACCCTTTAGACGGGCAACTTCTTCACCATTGGCCTTCGCCGCTTTTAACATCGCAGCGTCGTCCACCAAATCTTGGATCTGCGACGGGGACAGATCTAACAGAGTGAGCAGTGAGTGTTGGTAGAGGTTGCTTTTCATATCTATCCCTTTTTATGGCTTATTTGTGAATATAAAGCCAATAAAAATGTTTAATTATTCTTTTTGATAGTAAGGGGAGAGACGATGAGATGCAAGCCTATTGCCCCACGCAAGCGCAACATGTTGACCAAAAATCTATCATTCTGATGTTTTTCTGACCGGGAGGGGGCTTTTTAAACGACAGCTGACACGCTTAAAAAACCGGCGACAAACTCTGCGCGCCTTTTACCAACCTATAGCGTCTCAATGACAGAACACCGCTGGCATCGCGAGATACTGATTTTGTCCTCAAGGGCAACGACAAAAACGAAGGAGAAAGTGATGAAAGCACACAACAAAGCACTCACCCTAAGCGCATTAATGATGATGGTTGGCCTAGCCGGCCCTGCGATGGCAAACGATGAGCCAATGCAGCCAGCAAACGGACAGCCTGCTGTGACCTGCCCAGACGGAAGCACCGACTGTGATACCCAGCCGATGCCAGAAGAAGACAACAGCACTTGGCCTGCTGAAGAAGAGAACACTTGGCCCGCCGACGACACTAGCCAAGACCCTGCGATGCAGTAAGGCGAAGACAACCTAAGTAAGCAAAGCGTGAGTGCCGCCACATTGGCGGCGCTTGTTTTGGTTTTACCGCGCTAAGTGCTCAAAAAGCATACTGAATTCACCCCCCTTACAGCTAGACACCCTGTCGGGCATCCCCTATAATCCCAACCCACTCGGCCCCTTAGCTCAGTGGTTAGAGCAGTCGACTCATAATCGATTGGTCCCCAGTTCAAGTCTGGGAGGGGCCACCAGTTATAGCGAGGCGTAGCAGGTTAGTACCTACTACGCCTTTTTTGTACCTGCTGATTTTTAGTCAAACACTTAGTCAAACAAGAACGCACTACTCTTGCTGTTTCGCATCAAAATAAATCAGGTGACAAATCGATAGCTCAAAACGCTAGATTAGGGGAGAGGAATAGAAAAAGCCCCAATAGCTGCGTTTGCAAGGGCTCCGATTGCCCAAGGAGCGCACCTTCCATCAGGGCTTAAATTCGTTGGTGACAGCAGTAACACTACTCAGTGTTGACAGCTTATGAGCATAAACGCTTACTACGTGAACACAAATGGCATATAGCCGATGATCCTCCGAGAGGATTGTGCGAACTATAGAAACTATAGAAAAAGTCCCAATGGCTGCGTCGGCTTGGGCTCCAATTGCCCAAGGGGTGCTCCTTCCATCGGGACCGATCCACAAAACTAGTGCCGCAATTAAGTCTTGTCAATCGAGACTGGTCTGGAATTTATTTGAGGTGACTATTTATTGAGATAGGGCTGATGTCCGCTAATCTAACCTTTCGCTTTGCCAAAGCCCACCTTTATATCCATATCACAAAACCTGTGCCATCTAACATTTTAGATAACAGCGCACGAAAACCCACACACGGCTTGATACACTCATCTACAAATCTGCCAATACGATGGCGTGTTAGGTGCCGACAACTGATCGGCGGTAGCATGGCTAACCACTGGATGCTTGACCAGCTTATCTGCTAGATAGAGCCAAAAGCGTGCGCGTTTATCCGTGATAGATTCACACTATCGCAGAACGGATGACAAAAAGAGTTTATTAGTCAGGTATTTACAGGCTCACGCTTGGGGATAGTGTGAATACCAGAATAGAGATAGGTGGTATGCACACTTTCGCGGACGAGTAGTATCCATTAGAGGTGAGAAATTATATTGGTAACAGACAGTTAGGTGGGCAAGAGTGCGTATAACGGTTTTGGGAAATCGTGCGTGCGCACTAATACAATGTTAGCTCTTATAGATGATAAAGATCGAATTATGAAAAATGGCTATGTTTATATTCTGACAAATGCTTCTATGCCAGATCTTATAAAGATTGGTAAAACTGCAAGGGACTCTCGTGAGCGAGCCAAAGAGCTATCAAAGACATCCGTGCCAACACCCTTTAAAGTAGCATTCGAATTATTTTCGTTTGACTATGATGTGCTAGAGAAAAACATTCATAGCGAACTGTCCGATTTCAGGGTAAATCCCAACAGAGAGTTTTTCCGATACCCGCTAGATAAAGCAATCGCGCTGCTACAGGAGTTAAATAGCACTCAAGATCGGGAAGATGAGTTTGAGGCTGTAGATATAACTGATTTATTGTTACAGAAATATCCTGATCACTTGCAAGATGAAATTGTGTCGGTAAGAATCGTACAACCAAAAGAGCGAGTTTGGTTAGAAATTACTACTGAAAAAACGTCTCGTGATGGTTTTATGGTGGATCAGACCATAAAAAGGGAAGATTTGGCCTTTATTACTGACGGTAGCCATGATGACGGTTTGTTTTTTAAACGCGAAGATCATGTTCAGGTGAATGCTAGGAAGTTTGTAAATGAATTCGACCCGTACTCTATAATCATGACTACCGAATTATTTAAAGAAGAGTACTGTCATAAAATTGATAAAGAGTACCGTGCCAGCAAAGGTCGGAGCTAACAAAGTGCTGCTAGGGACAAACCTACGCTGCGCTCCGGCTTGCCCTAGAGCACGGCGTTAGGTTACTCAGAGTAAAAGGAAATTTAAGTGTCAAATAATGTAGAAAAACTAACCTTGCTTGAGGTTATATTAGGCTCAAAGGTTGTCGTTCCAAAATTAAATATTCAAGGTAATCAAAATAGCAACATTCTAAATATTGTATCGAGTGATCTATTTTCTGGCTTAAAACATTACTTTGATACATCTGCACCATTTTTTCAAACAAGTCTGCCATTGGAAAGAATCGTCAGGTACAAGAACGGAAGTTTTTCTTCGATGGAAAAATCCGTGAAAGGTGGCTTTTCACAGCATCAAGGTTTCGAAATTCTTAATGGTATGGATGTCGTGCAACAATTGATGACATGTGTTATGCCGATGCTAAACCAAAGATTAACATCTATTTATTCCGATTTAATTAACCAAAACAATCATTACTTAAGTCAAATTCAGGATCAATTTATTATTCCTGAGATTAGTAAATTAAAGTCAATTGCTGAATTTATTCAAGATGTATCTGAAGAGATACAACATATTTCTAAATCAAATAATCTGAGTATTGCGACGCTAACAAATATCCAGCAACGCCGGATAGATTTAAAGCAGGTATTCCATACGTTCATAACGCGTCTAGAAGATGGGGTAAATACACAGTTTTTTGATCCCCAAAGCATAGCTAATAACTACCTAATTGCTAGGTATGCTCTGTCTAATTACATTGTATCTCTTGTATTAGAGTGTATTGTATCTGGGAATATAGATGATGAGAGTGTTCAAAGATTAGAAGAAAAAGTTGAAAAGTGTTTTAACGACTTAAATGATATAACATGGAAACTTTCAGATATCTTAGAAAATCGTAAGTTCACCAACGCTAACGAAATTAACAACATTAATTCATTTTATCGTTGGTCATACGATTATATGGCTCAAAACCAACTCCACAACCTACATAATCAAAATTATTGTATTGATAATATTAAAAATAGAACTCTTTCATATTTTGATATTGAGGTTGAAAAGCAGAGGTTAAAAGATTTTGTCAATGCTCGTCACGATTTTATTAAAACTATTAGGATAACAGAATCATAAACCTAACAAGGCGTTTCAATTGACAAAATATATGTCAATTGAACTTTGCGTTATTCAAATTCAAATAAGTAGAGAGCAATTTGAAAATTATCATTAAGTTATTATCAGTATTAACATTATTGATCTCAGTCGCATGGGCAGTTACTGAATTTACATACGAGCCTTTAATCGTATCGCTTGGAAGTGTAGCTGCATTTATTGGGGTGTTTTATCGTGAAAAACAAAAGAGAAAATTTTACGCCCGTGAACAAGCTGCATTGTTTTATGGTAAAATTGCTAATGACTATGATGAACGCAATACTCAGTTTTTGAAAGAATCGCACATCAATACAGTTAAGCATTTGAAAAAGGCAATTGATGAACTAGATTCGGCTTCAGTGCTTGATTTGGGTGGTGGTACAGGCATCAATGTTGCTGCTCACTTCTTTAACCGAACAAACGTAACATGGAATTACGTAGATGCTTCGTCAGAAATGAAAACTGCATTTGAAAAAAATGTAGAAATGGCCGATTTTAAATTTACAACAAAGATGTCCGACTTAAACGAATTCTTGAATTCCTGTGAGGAAAAGTTTGATGCGATTGTAGTATCGTTTGTTCTAACCTCCCTTCCATATCCGTTTGATATCAAGAAAGCGGCTTCACTACTAAAACCTAATGGTTCTCTTATAATCGCGGATATTGAGCCAGAATATACAGCTAAGTTTCCTGAGTATACGGTAAGGGTTGGTACAGAATATCACTCGCTTTTAGTTAGCCCAGTCAACGCTCTTGACTTAATCGAAAAAGGATTGAATGAAAATTTGCAGTTGAAATTTTGTCAAAGCATTAAAAAAAACGATGGTCAAAGATATGCCTATGTTGTACACATGACGCAACCACTTGTATAACACATATGAGCCCTTCTCCGGTCAATAGGCAATAGCATTTTTTTGGCTGCGCCAGCAGCCAATGCTCTCGAACAACAAAGTCGTCTACTTCGTTCTGTCATTTCCGCCATTAAGTCATTGCTTACGGCAAACACATATAGAAGGTCTCTTACTGCGGTCTCACCCCTGCCTGCCAATCTTGTGACAGGGCCATTAGACATTATTCGGTTAACCCAAGCAGGCGCTATTCAAAAAGAAGGCTTGGATAGGCAATGACTGTTTGTGAACAGCCACGGGCCAAAAGGACAGAAATCTGGTATCGTTGTCCTTCGGTCAACTGCTGGTAACTCATGGTAATCACGTTTTGATTTTGGCGATGAGAAGCGTACCACTATCAGCAGTTGACTTCCTCTCGCCCGTTTAACCATGAGTGTTGCACTTATTATCTGAATTCAGGGGCGCCCAGTAATAACAGCAATTTAGTAAATGAGCACCAAGTCTCGATAACGGCTACACCATTGCCGAGCCATACCTACGCATTTCTGTGATAAGTAGTAGACAAATGTGCAATTCATCACTTCACTCCCCCCAAAACGCACAATATGATAATAGTAGATTATAAACTGGAAACATCGTATGACTTAGAGCTCCTTAAAGGCTGTTACATTTTATAGAAACAAGCCATTTGTAGGTTTACAAGGGACCTCTTTAACCTAGAGAGTCATGCGACGGAGACTATTGAAGCAGTTTATCAACTAAAAATGCCAACTTAAAAGCATGAGGTTCCGGTTATGCATATCGTTTATGGAGATACTATTAACGATGTAATAATGAAAATCCTAGAAAAGGTACTCACTGAAGGTACCTGCCTATCAACGAGGAACGGAGATGCTTTAACCATCTATGATGCTAGTTTGATCTTACATAATCCAAGATCAAGGCATCTAAGTCTATTGGGCAGGAAAAACAATATCTTTTCCACTTTTGCTGAAGCTATGTGGGTTCTCGCTGGTGATAACCGAATTGAACCATATCTAAAGTTTTTTCTCCCAAGAGCACCTAAATATTCAGATGACGGAGTAGTTTGGCGCGCAGCCTATGGAGAAAGGCTATATGCTCATGGGCAACTAGAGCATGTCATAAATCAATTCAAAAAAGATGGCATTTTCACACGACGAGCCGTCCTTAGTTTATACATGCCTGACAGAGACACCGACGAAAGTCTAAAGAATGTATATAACTTACAAAACAGCGTAGATATTCCTTGCAATAACTTAATACATTTCTTCGTTACTCCGGACAAAAAATTAAATATAAAGATCATACAAAGAAGTGGGGATCTTATATTTGGTATAAGTAATATCAATATTTTTGAATTTAGTCTACTTCAAGAAATAGTAGTATCAGTTTTACAAAACGAAGTAGATAGTGAAATTAAAGTTGGATATTTACATCAATCAGTAACAAATCTACACATATATAAAAAAAGAATAGAACAAGCCAAGAATATATATAATAACAAGGAGAAACAACAAACCAAGATACTAAACAATGACGAAATAAAATTCCCTAACTCACTACCTAGAATAAAGTCATTATTTATTGATATAGTTGAATTTTTTAATACTATTATTACAGAAAGCCATAATAAAGAAAGAATTCCAGAAGAAGTTAATATTTTAGAAGGTATTTTTGAAAAGTATTGCGTAGAGAAAGAAAAAAACTTACTTTGGGGATACGCAGAAGCAGTTCTATCATATATACATCAAGAGAAATTCAATCAACCCATTGTGATAAAAGATGATTTCAGTGATGACTTTAATCTCAGTATAAGTTCAAATTACTTCAATAAAACCAATGAGGGAAATATATGAAAATTGCATTCATGGGTGTGTCCGGAAGTGGTAAAGATTTTCTAGCTAGATATCTAATAGATGAACATGACTTCATTAGATTATCTTTCAGTGATCAATTGAAAGAACTAGCCAACCACATTTACCCATGGATGGAAAAGGACTATTTTCCCGAAGAAAAAACGTTACCAATAAACATTACATTGTCCACTGGTGAGTCAATCAAACACACCCCAAGAGACATTTGGCTACATCTTAATAAACTTAGAGAAATAGAAGATAGAATATTCATCAGAATGCTATCAGAAGAATTAATTAACTTGGAAGAAAGATACAAAGAAAATCAAAATATAATCATTACTGATATAAGATCTAACGACGAATTTATATGGTGTAAGAATAATGGATTCATAGTAATTTACATAGAAAGAAGCAACAATAATTATGAAAAATATGACATTGACAAGTATATAAATTTAAATAAAACAAAAGCGGATTATCAGTTTATAAATAATGAATATGGAATGGGTGATTTTAAAACCTTCATAGAAGAGGTGTTATCTAGTGGATATTAAAAATGATCAGCTCTTCTGTAATGTAAGAGAGAGGAAGATAAAAAACTCTAAACCAGTTTTAAATGATAGTGTTATTCGAGAATGGTTTCATCATCAAAGGGAGAGAACATCAATCTATTACAAAAAAGAAATACTTTGTCTCCCTCCTTATTGGACAGATGATGAAATATTGAAGAATTACAAATTTGTAAATACAAAAAGAACTTGGGATAGAGAAACGAAATGGTTGTTACAAAATGTCATCAACAACCATTCAGTAAGCTATGATAACAAAATACTCAACTCATTTTTATTTCGAGTTATAAACAAGAGTGATACTTTAAGAGAAATAAATGCACCATTTGATTTTTCAAAAATGAACATAAAATACATTAATGAAACAATCAGAGAACAGCTCAATAATATATCTTTAAAAAATCCAAACTATGTTTTTTTCAGTGCAGCCTACATACTTGGAGGACCCAAAGTTAACTTTGGTAAATTTCTAGAGGAAATAGAAGGTAAAACTGAAAAAAACATGATTTTAAGGATGATAAAATTTGTTTTTTACAACCAAGATAAAATAGTAAATGGCGTAAATTTTTCTGCAAACCAACTAGAAGTATTTAATCACCTAAAGTCATTTTCAGGAATTGGTGATTTTCTCGCCTACCAAATTTTCGTAGACTTAACATATATAAATAAATTTCCTTTTACAGAGATGAATTTTGTCGTATCAGGTCCAGGATGTGAAAGGGGAATAAATTGGATATTTTCCGACAGAGACGGAATGAATAGCGAAGAATGTCTTTTCTGGTTTACTTTAAATCAAAATAAAATATCAGAAGAGTATAAAGAAAAATGGGATATGGATAAAATATTCCACTTTCTCCCCAAAGAAGAAAGAAAATATACATTAATGGACATGGAAAATAGCGGTGCATGTGAGATCGATAAAAGATGTCGAACTAAGTTTAATAATAAGAGACCAAAGCAAAAATATTATTACCAAGATAATAATTTAAAGTTATTTTAATGAATATAAATAACCAATAAGGGTTTTCTAATGGTTAAAGAAGTCAAGAAAAATGTTTTTGTGAGCCATCATCACAAAGATGATGCTAGTGTTGATGGAATATCACGTCTAGCAGCGGGAAAAGGTTACCAGTTACGAAATAGTTCTGTAAGAATGAAACCTGAAAATGAGAGACGTGTTGAAGAAAAAAAGGTTAGTGATAGGACTATAGCTCGCTTGCTTAGAATGAAAATGAGATGGGCAAGTCAGGTAATAGTTGTTATAGGGAAAGAAACACATACTAGACCGTGGGTAAACTGGGAAATTCAAGCTGCTCATCAACTTGGAAAACCTATCATTGGTGTGTACGAGAATGGTTTAACAGGAAATGTAACACTACCCGAAAACCTCGAAAAATATGCTACATCTATCGTTTCTTGGAGAGGCGAGGCTATTATAAATGCATTAGAAGGAAAAATTAGCTTTCAAAAACCTGATGGTACAGAGCGTGATAATATACAAGGGGGTAATGTCGTATGCTAATTGAACCTAGCTCTATTCTTTATGCTTATGCAATAACGCGAGATTTTGGTTTCGCCCCTAACCCATTCCATGGTTTTTGTACTTTAGCAACATGTAAACCAGACATTAGAAACACTGCTAAGGTAGGTGACTGGATACTAGGAGTTGGTGGAGCAAACTTAAAGAACGCGAAAAAGAAGTGCATTCTATTAATGAAAGTTACTGAAAAAATGAGCTTTGATGATTATTGGGATGATCATAGGTTTTCTATAAAAAAACCAGCAAGAAATGGGAGTCGTGTTCAGGTCTTAGGTGATAACATATATCATAAGGATAGAAATGGTGAATGGATTCAAGAAGACTCTCATCATAGCAATCCTGATGGTTCATTTAATATTACCAATCTATATCGTGATACAAAAGCGAATCAAGTGTTGATTTCAGACCACTTTTATTATTTCGGTGATAAGGCAATTGAAATAGATTTAGGATCAATTGGGTATAATCGAATTAGAAACTATAAAAAAATCTCTTTAGACAAATCAGAACCCGCTAAAAAGATAATAGAAGAAATCGATATTAAATTTCACAGTGATAAAAACATTATTATTTCCGACCCATGTCAGTTTTCTGACTTTTATAAAAGAGTGGACCAAGGAACTGGAGAGCTTTATTAAATTTTGGTTGTTATTTTTTATAAATAACCATTCTAAGATTAATGTAAAAATGGAATATCTATGATGGACTTACGGAAAAAGGCATTTCTAAGAGATTTGGAAAAAGAACTCGCTGAAGAGAATGTTGCTGTTTTTGCTGGAGCTGGAATGTCAGCAGGATCAGGTTTTGTTAATTGGGCCGAACTTCTTCGTCCCATAGCTGAAGAGCTAGGTTTAGATGTTGATAAAGAGAATGATCTCGTTGCTCTTGCTCAATATCATTGCAACGATAACGCTAACAATCGAAGCCAATTAAATCAAAGACTGATAGATGAGTTTTCACGTAAATCAATAGAAACAGAAAATCACCGAATTTTATGCCGCCTACCAATACGTACTTACTGGACAACCAATTACGATAAAATAATCGAAAATGCGCTTGAAAAATCAGGGAAAGTTTCTGATGTTAAGCACACTAATGATCATTTATCAACAACAAAGCCAAAGCGTGATGCTGTTGTATATAAGATGCATGGTGATGTAGAACATGCAAGCCAAGCTGTATTAACAAAAGATGACTATGAACGCTATCATGTAAAGATGGATCAATATTTGGCCAATCTTAAAAGTGACCTCATTTCTAAAACATTTATATTCATAGGTTTTAGCTTCACCGATCCAAACTTGGATTATATTCTTAGTCGAGTTAGAGTTGCTTACGAAAAAAATCAAAGAAGACATTATTGTTTCATTAGAAACATAAAGAAAGATAAAAATGAGGAAGAAGCAGACTTTGAATACAGAAAAAGAAAACAACTTTTTTTCATCAAAGATTTAGAGAGATTCAATATAAAGACAATTCTTGTAGATGAATATGAAGAAATTACTGATCTTCTTATAAAACTAGAAATAAAATACAAATCAAGAACTATATTCATTTCTGGAGCTGCTTGTGAGTATGGAGATTTAGAAGAAAAAGAAGCATTAAGGTTTGTCTATGAACTAAGTAAAATGCTAGTGAAATATAATTTAAGAATTGTTTCTGGGTTTGGTGTTGGAATTGGCAGTACTGTAATTTCTAGCGTGCTTGAGGAAACCTTTAATAACAAACTGGCAAAAATTGAGGACCATCTTGTCTTACGGCCTTTTCCTCAATCCACAGAAGGAGAACAACCTTTAAGCTCTCTATGGACAAAGTATCGCGAAGATATGATTAATTATGCGGGCATTGCTTTATTTTTATTCGGTAACAAACAAGCTGGAAACGATATTATTTTATCAAACGGCATGCGTGAAGAATATGAGATAGCAAAAAAGCAAGGACTTCTTCTGCTTCCGGTTGGCTCTACAGGTTACATGGCTGAAGAGCTTTGGACTGAGTTAAACTCTGAGATCCAAAAAAGAACAGACCTGTCGTTGAGAATGAAAGAGCTATACAAAAAATTAGGGACTGAAAAATTTAATGCTAATAACGTAATTGATATAATAATGGAGATTATATCTTTAAGAGACGAAGAACAGTAGATCTAACCCTCCCTGTTTTAGTGGCATTCTAAATTAGAGTTTTTCCTACTTTCATGCCTTGCTAAATACTCCCAAGGGGTCAGATCATCGAGTGAGTCATGAGGGCGTTCATCGTTGTATTCCTTCATCCATTTTTCTGTCAGGTCTCGGACTTCGCTCACGGTTTTGAACACGTACATGTTGAGTATTTCTGTCCGATAAGTTCGGTTAAATCGCTCTATATAGGAGTTCTCCGTTGGTTTGCCTGGGCGAATAAATTCCAACTCAACTGCGTTCTCTTCCGCCCATTCAGCCAGCGTGGTCGAGATGAATTCAGGGCCATTATCCATGCGAAGCTTATTGGGGTACCCTAGCCAAGCAATAATGCGTTCTAGCACCCTTATAATGCGTGGTGCTGGCAGATTGAGATCTACTTCAATCGCTAGCACCTCACGGTTGAAATCGTCCACGACATTGAACGTACGAAAGCGCCTGCCGCAGAGCAAAGAGTCACTCATGAAATCGATAGACCAGCAACTGTTGATCGACTCTGGACATGCCAATGGTGCTGGATTTCGTTTTGGTAGGCGCTTTTTTCCCTTGCGCCGTAGGTTTAGCTTGAGCGAACAGTACACTCGATGGACTCGTTTATGATTCCATCGGTGTCCCCAGCGCCTAAGTACTTTAAATAATTTGCCAAAACCTTAGGCAGGATAACGCTCTGCTGCGTCCTGCAACGTCGCGATAACCTCATCATCTCTATGCGGATCTGGTCGGTAACGATAGACTGAGTCGCTAATGCCAACTACGCGGCAGGCCATTCGCAAACTGACCTGATAGTGTTTGCGAGCGTAATCGACAAGCTCGCGCTTAACCGATGGCCCTACAGCTTTTTTTCCAGAATATCTTTAACGATACGGTGCTCAAGGCTTAGGTCGGCAAACATTTGCTTGAGCCTCCGATTCTCATCCTCAAGCTCTTTAAGCCGTTTAACATCTGACGCTTCCATCCCACCATACTTGGACTTCCAGTTGTAGTATGTCGCATCAGAGATGCCACATTCGCGACAGACTTCGTTGACCTTTCGGCCTGCTTCGACTTCCTTCAAGATCTTTACGATTTGTGTTTCTGTGTAGCGTGATTTTTTCATCATGCGTTCTCCGTTTGTTTCAGTGTAAACGGAAAAACTCTAATTGCTAATGACCAGTTTTTTGGGGAGGGTTACAGTGACATTAGCCAATTAATTAAGGTATTAGAGGAGCAGTTAAATCTAGCTGAAAGCGTTGCTACTCAGATTGTCACTAAGGGCTTTATGGCTTCATATACAAGTGCAATGCTACTTCTTTCTGCCGTGAGTTCGCTCTCTTTCTTCATTCTTCTTTTTAAAATGAAAGGTGCAAACCTAGCCTCATTTGAAGAGAAACGTCAGATTTAGTCTACGGAAGAAGAATTTATCCAGTGTTCTCCGGTTCCTACGTCGGAGTATGTGAACGAGTACGATCAACTACCATGCTTGTTGTTACGACGAAAAACGCAGCCCTGAGGCTGCGTTTTGTCTATCTAGCTCAATGAAACCAAGCCTGGATTATTTAGTTGGCTCGATAACCAGAGGCTCCCAAGTAGCGGTGGCGTTGCCGCCAGCACCGACGTGATCTTGGTAGGTACGGTCTTTGAGGAGGGTGTAATACAC
This sequence comes from Salinivibrio sp. YCSC6, assembly GCF_004916735.1. Classification (NCBI taxonomy): domain Bacteria; kingdom Pseudomonadati; phylum Pseudomonadota; class Gammaproteobacteria; order Vibrionales; family Vibrionaceae; genus Salinivibrio; species Salinivibrio sp. YCSC6. The sequence continues at coordinate 2,509,758 of NZ_CP039516.1, read as the reverse complement.
GTCCACAAAGTCATCATCGTTGGTGAGCCAGCCGTCGGGGATGGCTTCGATGATCTTACCGGTGATTTTGGTGATCACGCCGTAAGCTTGCACTTCAAGATCGGGGATTGCTGCAATGATATCGCTAGCAATTTCGTTGAGTTTAAGCGCCAGCTCTTTGTAGTTGGTGCCGTCGTCTTGTTCCATCAAGATAACGTCCGCGGCGCCCCAACGATAACGGTCCCAGTGGATCATTACCTGATTAGGATGATAGGTGGTTTTGTCGTAATCCAAATAAGGCATATCCACAATGTCGAGCGTCGGTTCGTCACGGCTTGGGTTCACACCGGTCACAATGGCATACACTTCCGCCGCACCTGAGATCCAAGGTTCTTTGTCATCTTCAAGGCGAATCGTTTTCAGCACTGTGGTGTGAATGGGTTGTGGCTCTGCTGCCATCATCGGGGCGCTGCGACGGACTCGCGGTGCTGGGTTTTGCTCTGCGAGGGTGCGGCGCATCACTTCTAGGCCAGCTTTCAGTGAGGCTTTGCCATTGGTGTCGACCACTAAGACAGGACGGTCTGGCATTTGGTAGACGTCGAGCCAGTGGGTATTGCCTTCAATGTCAAATGCTTCGATTTGGGTCCATGTTTGCTCATCGCCAGCAGGTTCAAAGGCGAACAGCGGCGATTGACCCGCTTGCCAGCGTGCGAGCATGCTTGGGTCGGCCAAGCGAACTTCGAGCAACTGGTCGGCCACTTCTTCGACGCCTTGCGCTTCACGCAATGCACGGTCGGCGCTGTATAGCTGCGAGTCAATGCTGCGTTTACTGCGCGCGCTACGCGTTTGGGGCTCGGTGAGTGATGAGAGTGACGCGCTTAAGCTGTAGCTGTTAATGCTACGGTGCAAGGTCGGCGCAATCAGCTCGTACTGTTGGCTCAGTTGTTTGGCGGTATCGCGCTTGATCTCAACCACGGTGTTGTCTGCACTGCCGGCAAAAGCAGGAGCAAGAACTTGAGTAAGACCGGCAAATAGCAGCGAAATCAGTGTTTTTTTATTCATCGCATTTCCTTTTTGTTGTGTTCCAACTGACGTTAGCGAGGCTAACGCTTTGTATCTTGCGATGCTTGTCTTCAAACACGCTATCTCTAATAAAAAGGGCTGTGAACATAGTTCACAAAAAACATGAAACTCTAATGCGAAATTAGTAATTTTTGGCAGTAGAGTAAACACTCAATACAAAAAAGGAATGATAAAAGTAGGGGCTTTGTTTAAGCATCAAAATCGAATAGGTGAGAGTAACGCGCTGAATTATTGAGTGATTTAATAGTTATTAGGTGATAAATCTGGCAAAAAATAAAAGTCAGAAGTGAGAAGGCACGCTGAGCGTAAACATGATGGTAGCCGGTAAAACAGTAAGCGGTGGCCGAGACAACCGGCCACCGTTGGGTCAGGCGAAGTCTTAGAAGGTGTAATTGAAGCCTAAAAAGGCTTGATGGGTGTCTTCAAAGGTAATGCGTTGGCCTAGCAAGACATTGTCGTCTTTTTCGAGTTTTTCGTAGCGGTAGCCAAGCTCGAGACTTAAATGCTCGGTAAAATCGTGACCAATACTGGTGCTGATACCGGTCGCGAGCCCATTGGTCTTTTTTTGTCCTTTTTGCGTGCCACCCATAGCGCTAACAGAGTAATGAATTTCGTTTTCGTAATGGCCAACTCGTGCCCCAATACTGAGATAGTTTTTTGGCATAAAGTGGTACAGGTAGTCAGCCCCTACACCGTATTGGTAGCCTTCTCTGCTCATTTTTGAATTGAATTCATTGTTACTCGGGAAGAGGTGATACGAAACTTCGGTTTCGCCATTACGCTGCAAAAAGCCATAAATGCGCACGTTGGGGCCAAAATAGCTACCGACTTTCAGCGTCGCCATACCACCATCATCAATATCGTTTGCGAGCTGTTTTGTTGTATTGCTATTGGTGTCGCTACCAAAGCGAATATAGCCAAGCTCACCGCCTACATAGAGACTGTTTTCAATATCCCAATGCCATGTAGACGTAAACTGATAGTCATCATCGTTCATCGAAAGTGGGGAGAGAATTGTTGCGTTTTGTGGCACGGTTTTGAGCGCTTGAATGACTTGCTCTTGCTGAGTTTTAGTCATTTCAGCCCATGTTGTAGGCGCAGCAAAGAGGCTGATCAGTGCGAGCGATAAGTACTTCATTTTCATGGATAGCTTCTTTTCTTAATGGTTAAGTTGGGGCCCGATCCATAGGCGGTGTGACGTGTTTTTATGTGATCCCTGTCTAAAAGCGGCGGGAGTATATAGCGGGTTGAGAGGAGGGGCAATCTTTATCTTTTTTCAGCTTAACCCTTTGTAATTAAAGAATTTAAAAGCCGCTGACAAGGCAGCGGCTAACAGGCGGTTAGATACCGTCGCGTTCAAGCGGGCAGCTCATGCAGCGCGCGCCGCCGCGACCTCGTCCGAGCTGATCGCCGGGCACAGATAATACCTTGATACCGGCTTTATCATACTTTTCATTAGTGTACGTATTGCCTTCGTAGCCAATGACAACGCCAGGACGTACGGTTAGCACGTTGTTGGCGTCGTTCCATTGCTCACGCTCGGCCGCGTAGCTATCACCACCGGTGGTAATGATATTGAGTGGGCCGACATCCAGCGCTTTTTCAATCGCAGTGAGGTAGCAAGATTGCGCTTCCACGTTCAGGCTGTCTTCCCCTTTGCGGGTTAAGCGCCAGCATGGCAAATCAGGACGCATTACGGTGGGGTAGACCGAGAAGGTATGCACATCCATATGGGTCATTACGGTATCAAGGTGCATACACGAGCGGCTTTTCGGCAGTTGTACCGCAATCACTTCTTTGGCTTGACCACTAAACAGCAGGCTTCGCGCCAATTGTTCAACCCCTTGAGGCGTGGTGCGTTCCGACATGCCAATTAAGACGGCGCCGCGGCCAATCACTAATACATCGCCGCCTTCAATCATGGCGTTGTCGTAATCACGCACTTCATCACCGAGGTAATTAATGAACTGGCTTTCTGCAAATTCGGGATGCCAGCGATAAATGGCGCGCAGGTGATTGGTTTCACGTTGGCGTGCAGATTTTGCCATTGGATTGAGTGAGACACCGCCATATACCCAGCAGGACGTATCTCGAGTAAATAAGTGGTTCGGTAGCGGCTCAATCACGAAATCGGTTTTGTCGTGCATCGCTTGCATCATTGAGGATGATTGCACGGGCAAATCAATGTAGCTTAATCCGCCGAGTAAAATGTCGGCGAGTGCATTGTGATCGATATCGGCCATGTAGGCGCGCACGTCGTTGGCAAATTGGTAGCCGAGGCGGTATTGGTTGAGTTGGGTGTCGAGTAGCCATTGTTTTGCTTCTGGCACGGCGAGGGTTTCAACCAGCAAATCATGAAGCAAATAAACCTGCACCCCTTCGTTGGTTAAGGTGCGGGCGAACATATCATGCTCTTCTCCGGCTCGTTCCACCGCCAGAACATCATCAAATAACAGCTCATGGCAGTTCGATGGCGTCAGGTGGTTTAACGCTCGTTCAGGGCGGTGAAGCAATACCCGCTTCAGTTGCCCAACTTCTGATCCAACGTAAAACTCACTCATGGTAGGTCCTCTTTTTCCTTTCTACGGGCCAGGCAATGAGACAGACTACATCGCCTTACACACGTCATTGTGTGTCACCAGTGGTGCGGGGAGTGCAGGTCTTGCTCGAGGGACGGGCGTGTCTCATGTCCTCCTTGGATGGTCGAATAATGACAACCTTCTGAAAGCAGGTCAATGTTACAATTCACTAACAATCCCAGCGAACTAGCAAGGTCACAGAAAATTCATCAACTTGGCGACTTTCTGGTCAGTTTGCCTTTTTATCAACGTGGCAATTTTTGCTAAACCGTGCCATATTGCGCCCCACATTCACTATTTGGAGTCGCGGCATGTCACTGGCAGAAATGATTCAAGAGCAACAAGAAGATACTCGCATGATTATTGAGGAGCTTCTGGCGGATGGAAGCGATCCGGATGCGCTTTACACCATTGAGCATCACCTATCGGCTGCCACGTTTGCTGAGTTAGAAGATGCCGCTGTTGAGGCGTTTAAACTGGGCTTTGAAGTGGCGGAAGCCGAAGAGCTAGAGCTGGAAGAGGGCGGAACCATCGTCTGCTTTGATGCGGTGATGGAAACGGCACTCAATGCCGAGCGTATTGATGAGCAAGTAGAAAAGCTAATGACGCTTGCTGAAAAACACGATATCGATTACGACGGCTGGGGCACGTACTTTGAGTCGGGTGAAGACGAAGACGGCGACGACAACGAGTAAGTCGGCCATCCATCCTGTTTTAAAAGCCACGATATATCGTGGCTTTTTTAATGATGATGCCCCAAGTGCCGCGGTGCGGGGTTTACCGTATGACGACGCTGCCATACCTTTTCGTGGAAGAAGTAGGCAAGGGTGTTGATGCTTGGCTCAACCAGTGCCAGTGCGCCACCGACCAACCAATCGCCACTGATCACATAGCCCACTAAGAAGGCAACGTTAAAGTGCACCACCGCAAAGCTGGCGGTTTTCACCACGGGACGTGCGCGGCGGCTCAGTTGCCAGAGCTTTTCATGAAGATAAAACGCGCCGGTATTGACGGTGGGCTCTGTCATCGCAATCAAGCTACCGATGATGATATCGCCCGTCAGCACATAGGCCACGGTAAAGGCGATAGAAAAGTGGATAGCGGCAAAGCTTAATGTCTTCTTCATGGTGTAGCTCCTTCACGGCAACACGCGTTTAATCAACACTGACAGTATGTCGTGTCTGTGTCTATAAATAAAAACGGTTCTCACTATCTTTTAGATAGGGCGGAGCTATCAAGTGTGGCGGGTTTTAGCTGCGGCGTGCTGAGTTGCGGATGGGAGAGAATAAAAAAACCACGCCAGATGGCGTAATGCCGATCAGTTAAGCAAAAAATGATCGGTTGAACGATCCTGAGAGGGTGTCAAAATCCGAGTGTTTCTGCACACTCGGATTTTTTATGTTCTTAAGACAAGCCCTCGACCGAATACATCAATTCTCTGCTGACCAACTCAATGGTCTATCCGATCTCCTTTGCCCTGAACTCATTCACCAATGTCTTGAGGACACAGGCGTCGCGACGATTCGTAAGCGTAGGCTCCCCATGGAATTGATGGTATGGAGCGTTGTGGGAATGTCACTTTATCGGCATCTATCGATGAGTAAGGTGGTCTCTCAGCTAGATATATTGCTACCGGGCAAGAAACCCTTTGTTGCGCCGAGTGCGGTTATCCATGCCCGTAAGAAGTTGGGGCACAAGCCAGTCGAAGCGGTGTTCAACCAAACTCAGCAATTGTGGCATGAGAAGACCCCACATCCTGACTGGTACGGACTCACTTTACATGCTGTTGATGGCGTAGTTTGGCGAACACCAGATACGGCCGACAACGATAAGGCTTTTAGCCGAACCGGTAATAAAACAACGACGTCAGACTATCCTCAAGTTCGCATGGTCTGCCATATGGAATTAACGAGCCATCTGCTTAACAGTGCTGCCTTTGACTCCGTCTCCGTCAGTGAGGTTGACCTGACCGCTCAGCTTATCGATAAAGCCCCAGATAATAGCCTCACCCTGTTTGACAAAGGCTTTTATGCCTTAGGGCTTCTCCATCGTTGGCAAAGCCAAGGTAAGGAGAGGCACTGGCTAATTCCGTTACGAAAAGGGGCGCAATATAAGACATTGAGAAAACTGGGGCGTGGTCAGGAGCTAATTGAACTCTCGCTAACTGCTCAAGCGAAAAAGAAATGGGCTGATGCGCCAGATACACTGGAGGCGAGACTCATTACCACCAAGGTCAAAGGGAAAGAGGTCAAACTGCTGACGTCAATGACCGACCCCAAGCGGTATATAGGGGCCGATATTACAGAGCTCTACAGTCATCGTTGGGAAATCGAATTAGGCTATCGAGAGATGAAGCAGTACATGCTTCAAAATAGCCTTACGCTAAGAAGTAAAACACCGGCGTTAGTTAAACAGGAGCTTTGGGGGATGTTGCTCGCCTACAACCTACTGCGTTTTATGATGTGCCAGATGGCGTATTCATTGAACACGGTAATGCCATACCAAATAGGCTTTAAGCAGGCATCAATATTTTTAGTGAGTCAGTTGCAGATGCTCCCGGCTGTCGCACCTGGAAGATACCCAGAAGTGCTCCGATATATCCTCGACATGGCAGAGAGCTTTGTACTTCCAGAGAGGCGAGAGAGGACATATCCAAGAGCAGTGAAGAAAAGGCCCAATCGCTATGCGACTAGGCCTTCTAAAAGACGTAACTCAGCTTAATTCACATGCATTACGCCAGATGGCGTGGTTTATTGCGAAGGTCTATCGATGTAAAACGTCCGACGTCAACGCTTGATTTATAGCGCCGCAATCGTGGTTTTTTGCTCACCCAGTTTGGTGAGGCTGACACGATAGTTATCGAGTTTTTCGCGCTCTTTGGCGACCACTGCTTCAGGGGCTTTGGAGACAAAACTTTCGTTGCCGAGTTTCCCTTCGATGCGTTTGATCTCGCCTTCTACTTTGGCGATTTCTTTATCCAAGCGCGCCAGTTCGGCATCTTTGTCAATCAGACCCGCCATCGGGATCAAGATTTCTGAGCTACCGACCAAGGCAGAGGCACAGGCTGGTAAAGATTCACTGCCATCCAGTACCTTGAAGCTGCCAAGTTTGGCAAGGGCGTGCAAGGTCGCGCTGTTGGTGTTCGCACGAGCGGCATCGCGTTCATCAGCGGCTTTCAGCATCACCTCAAGCGGCTGGCTTGGCGCAATATCGTACTCAGCACGTAGGTTACGGATGCTAACGATAAACTGCTTCATCCACTCAATGTCTTCTGACGCTTGGGTGTTCACGCGGCTAGCATCGAATTGCGGCAGTGGCTGCTGCATAATGGTATCGCCTTCCACACCGTCAACCAGCGGTTTAACACTTTGCCAAATCGCTTCGGTGATGTAAGGGATCACCGGATGGGCCAGACGCAAGGTTTTTTCCAATACCGTGATCAGGGTATAGCGGGTGGCACGTTGTTGTGCTTCGTCGCCTTTCCACAGGACAGGCTTGGTAAGTTCCAAGTACCAGTCACAGAATTGGTGCCAAATAAACTCATACAACACACCCGCCGCCATATCGAGACGATAGTTGTCGAGGTGGGTGTTGAAGTCTTTCGCCGCTTGCTGGAACTGAGATTCAATCCACTGATCAGCCAGTGAGAATTGCATCTCGCCGCCGTTCATGCCGCAATCTTGATCTTCGGTATTCATCAGCACATAGCGGCTGGCGTTCCAAAGTTTGTTACAGAAGTTGCGGTAACCTTCAAGGCGCTTCATGTCCCAGTTGATGTCACGACCGGTAGAGGCCAGCGCTGCGAGGGTAAAACGCAGTGCATCGGTGCCGTGGGCTTCGATGCCGTTTTCAAACGTTTTACGGGTCGCTTTCTCAATTTTTTCAGCTAGCTTTGGTTGCATCATGTTGCCGGTGCGCTTCGCCACCAACTCATCGATGCCAATGCCGTCAATCATGTCGAGAGGGTCAAGGACGTTACCCTTAGATTTAGACATCTTGGCGCCGCTTTCGTCGCGGATAAGGCCGGTCATATAGACCGTCTTAAAGGGCACTTGTGGCTTACCATTTTCATCTTTGATGAAGTGCATGGTCATCATGATCATGCGCGCCACCCAGAAGAAGATGATGTCAAAGCCTGACACCAATACGTCGGTCGGGTGGAAGGTTTTCAGCGCATCGGTGTTCTCTGGCCAGCCTAGGGTACCGAACGTCCAAAGTGCCGATGAGAACCACGTATCCAGTACGTCATCGTCTTGGCGCAGCGTTACGTCGTCTGCCAGTTGGTTTTCACGACGGACTTCGTCTTCGTCACGGCCAACATAGACATTGCCTTGGTCGTCGTACCAGGCAGGAATGCGGTGACCCCACCAAAGCTGACGAGAAATACACCAGTCTTGTACGTCACGCATCCACGCAAAGTACATGTTCTCGTATTGTTTCGGTACGAATTGAATGTCGCCATCTTCTACCGCTTTTACGGCAGGCTCTGCCAGTGGTGCAGTACGTACGTACCATTGGTCGGTAAGCATTGGCTCAATGACGACGCCGCCACGATCGCCGTATGGGACAGTGAGATCGTGATCTTTGATTTCTTCCAATAAACCCAGTGCGTCAAATTCAGCCACGATCGCTTTACGCGCGGCAAAACGCTCCAAACCTTGGTAGTTGGCAGGAATATCGGTTGGGTAAGCATTGCTTGGCTGACCTTTGTGATCAAACACTTCAGCACTGTCGCGGATATCGGCGTTCAGCGTGAGAATATTGATCATTGGCAGCTGGTGGCGCTGGCCCACTTCATAGTCGTTGAAGTCGTGCGCTGGGGTGATTTTTACACAGCCGGTGCCTTTTTCCATGTCAGCGTGCTCATCGCCCACGATAGGGATACGACGATTCACCACTGGCAGCAACACGTGCTGACCAATCAGGTCTTTGTAGCGCGGGTCTTCTGGGTTAACCGCAACACCGGTATCGCCCAGCATAGTCTCCGGACGGGTGGTGGCAACCACAATGTAGTCTTTGCCTTCGGCTGTTTTCGCGCCATCGGCAAGTGGATAACGGAAATGCCACATGTGGCCTTTCTTGTCTTTGTTTTCCACTTCGAGATCGGAAATCGCGGTGTGCAATTTCGGATCCCAGTTCACCAAACGCTTACCACGATAGATAAGATCTTCTTGGTAAAGGCGAACAAAGACTTCTTTAACGGCATTGGAAAAGCCTTCATCCATGGTGAAGCGCTCGCGATCCCAATCGACAGAGGCACCGAGACGACGCAACTGTTGAGTGATCGTGCCGCCTGATTCGCCTTTCCATTGCCAGATCTTGTCGACAAACGCGTCACGACCGTAGTCGTGCTTGGTTTTGCCTTCTTCGGCTGCGATCTTACGTTCCACCACCATTTGTGTTGCGATACCGGCATGGTCGGTACCCACTTGCCACAAGGTGTTTTTGCCTTTCATACGCTCGGCACGGATCAAGGTATCCATAATGGTATCTTGGAACGCGTGACCCATATGCAAGCTGCCAGTGACGTTTGGCGGCGGGATCATGATGCTATAGGCATCTTTGCTGGTATCACCATGAGGTCGGAAATAGCCCGCCTCTTCCCAGCGCTGGTACAGCGCTTTTTCAATTGATTGTGGGTTATATGTCTTTTCCATAGCGCTCTTGAAAGATCGTCAAGGTTTGGGCGATTGGTCGATGGCAAGGGTTTGAAGTTGCAGGCCTGCCAGTCGGTATGCTTTATATCGGTGACGCGCGTGCTGTTTGAGCGTCTCATCGCAAGGGACGAAGTCTACCACTTGTGCAAACGAAGGCGCAAAATTTGATGCCTCTGTCGCCAAATTGATTAGCACGCTGCGGTGCCCGGAGTGACGTACACCGGGCCAACCGATTTCTACGGGTGCACCACCTCGTGGTCCTTCTCCTACCAAATTATGGGGAACAAACGTATCGGCGTCGCGCTGCCATAAGGCATCATCCAGTTGATGGGCCTGTTGCTGGTCGCGGGCGGCGAGATAAATACGTTGTCCCTGTTGATAGTAATAGAAGGCCAAATGAATCGCGGTGTCTATTAACGTTTGTTGTTCGCGCGCTTGTTGTTCGGGCGTCAATCCATCGTCAGATGACACGCCGTCGGGTGGCGCCAACAAATAAAAGGTGGCGGTGGACATATACGCTCCTAAAGTTGAGAAACGGCCTCCGTCCCAAAAGTGTGGTGTCCGGTCAAGCGCGGGATAACCAACATAGCGGATTGTGCGCGCTGACACCAGTGTCGATTAAAGTTCAGACAAAAAAAGGAGGCCGTTTGGCCTCCTTGGCAATTACTCGACCACTTCGAGGCCAGAGCGATTCAATAAGAACTGCACCAGCAAAGGCACCGGGCGACCGGTTGAGCCTTTTTCCTTGCCGCCGCTTTTCCATGCGGTACCGGCAATATCTAGGTGCGCCCAGTTGTATTTCTTGGCAAAGCGCGACAAGAAACAGCCTGCAGTGATGGTGCCACCACCTTTGCCGCCAATGTTGGCCATATCGGCAAAGGGACTGTCGAGCTGCTCTTGGAACTCGTCAGTCATCGGCAGACGCCAAGCGCGGTCACCCGCTTGCTCAGAGGCATTGATGATTTCATGCGCCAGTGGGTTCTGGTTGGCAATCAAAGCACTGATGTGATGGCTAAGGGCCATGATGCAGGCGCCGGTTAAGGTGGCCACATCGATCACACAGTCTGGCTCATAGCGTTCAACATAAGTCAGGGCGTCACACAAGACTAAACGGCCTTCAGCATCTGTGTTGAGCACTTCCACGGTTTGGCCTGACATGGTGGTGAGAATATCGCCGGGACGATAGGCTTGGCCATCAGGCATGTTTTCACAGCCGGCGAGCACACCGACGACGTTAAGCGGTAAGTTGAGCTCAGCAAGGGCACGCATCACCCCAAAGACAGACGCAGCACCGCCCATGTCATACTTCATTTCGTCCATGCCTGCACCGGGCTTAATGGAAATGCCGCCTGAATCGAAGGTCAGTCCTTTACCGACCAACACAATCGGTTTGGCGTCTGGGTCAGGATGGCCTTTGTATTCCATGATTGACATCATCGACTCGTTTTTCGAGCCACGGCCAACCGCAAGGTAGGAGTGCATGCCGAGCTTTTCCATTTCTTGCTCGCCGATGATGCGCGTGGTGACGGTATCAAAGTCGTCAGCCAAACGACGGGCTTGCGAGGCGAGATAGGCAGGGTTAGCCACGTTGGGTGGCATATTGCCCAAATCTTTACACGCGTTGACACCTGAAGAAACGGCTAAGCCATGCGCAATCGCACGTTCACCCAAATTCAATTCACGACGGGTTGGTACATTGAACACCAACTTGCGCAGTGGGCGACGGATTTCTGGCTTTACACTCTTGAATTGGTTGAAGGTGTAGAGGGTGTCTTTGGTGCTTTCAACGGCTTGACGGACTTTCCAGTAGGTGTCACGGCCTTTCACGTGCAGCTCGGTTAAGAAGCACACCGCTTCCATCGACCCGGTTTCATTGAGGGTGTTGATGGTTTTTTTGATAATCTCTTTGTATTGGCGCTCGCCGAGTTCGCGCTCTTTACCGCAGCCGACCAGCAGGACACGCTCAGACAGGACGTTCGGGACATGGTGTAGCAGGAGCACTTGGCCTGGCTTTCCTTCCAAGTCACCGCGGCGCAGTAAGGCACTGATATAGCCGTCACTGATTTTGTCGAGTTGCTCGGCGACGGGTGACAGGCGGCGAGGTTCAAATACGCCCACGACAATACAGGCACTGCGTTGCTTTTCGGGGCTACCGCTCTTTACACTGAACTCCATTTGTACTCCTAGATCCTAAAGACAATTGAGACCAAATGTTGGATAATGCCGCCTCTATGTTGTTGAACGCTCTATTGCGCCCGGATCAGCCGGCGGTCAACAAATGGCCGAAAGATTAGAAAACAACTAATTAAACCAGAAACTATAGTTATTCGAGTAAAAAAACAAGTTTTCCATAGGTGCCTTCGCTTTGATAATTGTTCGATATTTGATCCGGGAGACGGTTAAGACACAAGTTGCAGTTTTATTTGTGTTATTTCTGGTCTTTTTTAGCCAAAAGTTTATCCGTGTTCTTGCCAATGCGACAGAAGGGTCGATTCCAAGTGATCAAATTATCACCTTGGTGGGACTCTACATGCCGTCCATGGCCATGTTGATGTTGCCGCTAAGTTTGTACATTGGGATATTGATCACCTTTGGTCGCTTGTACGCGGAAAGTGAAATCACGGTGATGAATGCCACCGGGATTGGTAACGAATTTTTGATCCGCGCCGCACTGTATTTGGCACTGATCACAGGTTCCGTGGCCGCCTTTAATGCGCTATGGCTAACACCTTGGGCCAATAACCAAGAACTCAAGGTGATGGAGCAACTGGAGGCAGAGTCGGGACTGGAGCTCTTGGTACAAGGCCAGTTCCAGAGTGCACCGTCTGGACAAGCGGTGATTTTTGTCGACAACATCGAAAACGACGGCAAGACCTTGAACCGTATTTTTGTCGCTCAGCCTGTGCCGCGCGAGTCGCTACTGCCTAACGTGGTGGTGGCGGATAAAGGCTATATCTCGGAGTTGCCAGATGGGCGTCAGGTGCTTGATTTAGTCGATGGCACCCGCACCGAAGGGATCCCCAGTCGCCTTGAATACGGGGTGACGACCTATAAAAACTATCAGGTATTGATTGGTCAGCGTGAAGTACGTGAAAAAAGCCGAGATTGGGACGCGGTACCGACCTTGCAACTGTTTGGGGAAAGCAGCTTAAAAGCCCGTGCCGAGCTGCAATGGCGGATCTCACTGGTCCTGTGTATCCCGCTGATGACCATGATTGTGGTCCCCTTGTCATCGGTGAACCCTCGCCAAGGACGCTTTGCCAAGCTCTTCCCTGCGATATTGATTTATCTGGCCTATTTCTTGTCTATCAGTGCAGCAAAATCCGCGGTCGAAGATGGTGACTTACCCGCGCAAATTGGGTTGTGGAGTGTTAACGTCGCGGCCTTGTTACTCGCGGTTATTTTAGCCAGTTGGGACTCATTACCTATGCGTAAACTCAAAGCCAGTTTGAAAGGAGCCGCCTGATGTTTCGCATCCTAGATTGGTATATCGGCCGCACCCTGATCGGCACCTCATCACTGTGTTTGGCCACACTGGTTGGATTATCCGCCATCATCAAGTTCGTCGAACAGCTGCGTTCGGTCGGGGATGGCGCTTACACCATGGGCAAAGCAATTTTCTACGTGCTACTGAGCATGCCGCGTGACATTGAAATGTTTTTCCCTATGGCAGTATTGCTCGGCGCCCTGATTGGACTTGGGATGCTAGCGTCCAGTTCTGAGCTGGTAGTAATGCAGGCGGCGGGTGTGTCGAAACTGCAAATCGGTATGTCGGTGCTGAAAACCGCGATCCCCTTGATGCTGATTGTCATGGTGCTTGGTGAATGGGGCGCGCCTGATGCGCAAAAAGCCGCGCGTGAGCTGCGTTCGATTGCCAAATCCGGCGGGAATGTCATGTCGGTACGACGCGGGGTATGGGCCAAAGATGGCAATGATTTTATTTATATTGCTCGGGCCGACGAGCAAGACAACCTCAATGGCGTAAGCATCTGGAAGTTTGATGATAACCAAGTGATGACCAATGTGGTGTTTGCCGAACGTGCCGACTACCTCGATAAAGACAGTTGGATGCTCAAAGATGTCACCATTACGCGCATGCAAAATCACACCGCCTTTACTAATGTGAAGCAAGACCAACTGGTGTGGAAAACCACGCTCACCCCCGATAAATTGGCGGTGGTGACGGTAAAACCGGAAGAGCTGCCGCTGTCTGGCTTGTATAGCTATGTCACCTATCTGAAAGCCTCGCAGCAGGATGCGTCGCGCTATGAGCTCGCGTTGTGGCGAAAAGCGGTGCAGCCGCTGTCGATAGCGGTGATGATGCTGTTGGCACTGAGCTTCGTGTTTGGCCCGCTTCGCAGTGTCACCATGGGTGCTCGAGTACTGTCTGGGGTGATTTTCGGGTTCGGTTTTTATATTGCCAACGAAGTGTTTGGGCCGATGAGCTTGGTGTATAAGCTGCCGCCAGCGTTAGGGGCTGTGACGCCGAGTTTGATTTTCTTGGCCGTCACCTTGCTACTGCTTAGACGCAAATTGTAGCCACCGCATCGATACATGACGAAGACAAAAAAGGCCAAGGTATGATTTCCTTGGCCTTTTACATGGATAAGAGCGCAGATATATGAACTAGCGCTGGTCCGTGTACTGAAACGCTTTAATCACCTGATTGACGCCGCGAATATTGCGGGCGATATCAGCCGCTTTATCCGCTTGTGCTTGGGTCACTGCACCAAGAAGAAAGACTTCTCGTGCCTCGGTCACCACTTTGATGTTCACGCTGCGTAGGGTGTCATCGGCAACAAGCGCGGCTTTAACGCGGGTCGTGAGCCAGCTGTCGGTACTAATATCAGCCAAGCCCAACATCGGCGCTTGGCGAATTTGGTTGTAGACCACATCCACATTGTCGAGCGCACGAATGCGGGCAACAAACTCCTCGGTCAATGCCGGATCGGCACTTTGCCCCACCAAGAGAACCTGACCTTGGAAAGCCGCGGCTTTCGCGCGGATCTTATTTCTAAACGGCGATTTATTGACAATGCCAGCGGTATTGAGACCGATTTGTGTATCTTGCCATTCTTCGCCAGTGGTGCGCGGGTCAGACGAGTAAACGGCGGAACAAGCCTGTAAGGTAAAGGCGAGTAAAACGGTCAATAACACACGCATGTTTATTCTCCGTGAGAAGGGAAAAGCACCTGATCAATCAAGTCACACAGGCAGTGCACGGCAAGTAGGTGACCTTCTTGAATTCGCGCTGTACGCTGTGAGGGAATACGAATTTCGACATCTCGTTGGCCAAGCAAGCCTGCCATTTCGCCGCCGTCTTTGCCTGTCATGGCAATGATGGTCATATCACGCGTTACCGCGGCTTCCATGGATTTAATGATGTCTTTGCTGTTTCCGCTGGTCGAGATGGCGAGGAGCACATCCCCCGCTTGGCCAAGCGCGCGCACTTGCTTGGAAAACACTTCATCGTGGCTGTAATCGTTCGCAACCGCCGTTAACGTGGTGGTGTCTGCGGTCAGCGCTAACGCCGGTAAGCTGGGGCGTTCGGTTTCGAAGCGGTTTAGCAAACAGGAGGCGAAATGTTGCGCATTAGCCGCAGAGCCGCCATTGCCACAGCAAAGAATTTTATTGCCATTCAGCAGGCTTTGCACCATCACTTGTGCCGCTTGTGACAGATGCTCTGGAATCGCTTCTGCGGCCGCGATTTGTGTTTGAATACTCTCGGTAAAGCTTTCTTTGATGCTTTCTAGCATTACTTACCCTTCAACGATGTTTTTTATCCAGTTGATTGCTTCAACGTGGCCATCAAAGGTCACAGCGTCAAAGCGAAACTCGGTGTGGTGACTGTGAAAGCCGTGACGTTGCATCCAACGTTCGGCAGCAAGGTACAAGCGGCGGCGTTTGGTGGCGGTGATGCTTGCGGCAGCGCCGCCAAAACCGCGCCCTCGTCGGAAGCGGACTTCGACGAAGACTAAGCACTTGCCCTCTTGCATGATTAAATCCAGCTCGCCTCGGCGGCTATGGGCGTTTTTATCCAGTAAGGTCAGCCCTTGTTGGAGCAGGTATTGGCAAGCATGTTGCTCGTAGGCTTGCCCCGTCTCCTTAGTTGGCTGACCTTGCATTACTGGCTTGCTCCGTTATCCGTCGGGGCAACCGGCTCGATGTCGGTTTTGCCAAAGCGTGCCCACTGCATTTTACGGTTAATGACGCAGTTGTCACCGAGCGATAGTTGTCCGGTTTGACCATTAACCTGATAACCGGGCAGCGCTTGCATTTGGGGCAGGCCGGTTAGGAGGGCGTAAGCATCGACCCCTAGCGCATGTAAGCGCGCGGTATTATTACTTTGTGCTGGGTGGCGACGCGCATGTTGCTGGTGTGCTTCGCTGTCTGGGCTGATCAGAAGGGGGACATCGCTAAACTCAATGCCTTGTAACTCGCCCAGTTGTCCCATGCCATCGGCGCGGTTGTTACTGCGTGAGCTGGCATACAGTTTAGGCGGAACCACATCAGGGTTAATCGCCACTTCGATGAAAGGTTTCAACAAGGTCAGATCAGCGGCACCGGCTACCATGTACACCGCATCAATATCGCGGCGACTTCTTGGCTGCGATAACAAGGGTAGATCGGTCAGTTGTTTCATTTGCTGAATACGGCGCTGACTTCCGTCTAATCCAAAAATGGATTGAATGCGGGCTTGCATGCCACTGCGATCCCCAAAGGCGGCTTGCTCCGCTTGGGTGTCCGTCAAAGCCTGCCAGCGGGTGGAAAACGCTTCGCTCATTCGACGCCCAAAGGTGGAGTCAGGATACAGCACCATCGGGAACTGATAGCCTTGGTTATAAAGGTGATCGGCGGCTTGTGCCGCTTCTTGCTCGGGAGAGAGGGTGAAATAACACACTCCGGGAGTGAAACTATCATCGTTGGGCTGGTTTAAGGCCAACAAAGGCACTTGACCGGCGATTGCCTCACTCACTGCGGCGACCATGTGTTTTTGGAGCGGGCCAACCACAAAGTCGAGGCGATCGTCTTGCACGCGCTGTTCAAGGGCCTGCATATCGAGCGCATTGGTATCATAGAAAAATACCGTCGGCTTTTGCTCACTCTTGTCATCGAGCATTGCTTCGACAAAGCCGTCGCGAATGGCATCCCCTTGTTCGGCAAATTTGTCGCTCAGTGGCAGCATCACACCGACACGCGTTGGTTGGGTGATGGTGAGCGACTGAATATCCGCCAAGTTATCGGGCAAGTACCGATTGGCCGGATGCGCGGGATGTTGACTTAAGTAATCGTCAAGTGCGGTTTGCATTTGAGCCGGATCGCGGCTGTAGCGCCGAGCAATGTCTAGCAAGCGAACCCAACCGGCGAGAATGTCATCATCGCCGCTTTCAATCCGTTCCACTTCGCGCTGGTTTAATTGCTGCAAATCTTGCCACAAAGTATTCCACGCTTGGCGAGCCTCGCTGCCGTCCAAATAGCCAGCGGCCAAGCGTTGGTTGGTCACTGCGGCGAATGCATTGCTTTGCTGACGCGCAATGGTAGCTTTTTGACGATAAAAACGCGCGCGTTGCTCGGCACTCAACTGCCAATTTGGGTTGAGGGTGAGTGCTTCATCGGCCTGAGGGAGCTTGCCGGTTTCCGCTAAAAAGCGCGCCCGTGTCAGCGTCCACTCGATCTGTTGATCGGTGGTAAGAGGGCGTCGCTCCAAGCGTTGCAGCAAAACGTCTGCTTGGTTGAACTGTTGCTCGTTAATGAGCGCCTTGATCGCCAGTAAAAACCAGTCATTTTGCTGGTTGCCTTCACTGGTTTCTGCTTGCAGCAGGTAGAAGGTTGAGTTCTCCTTCGCCGGTTGACTGATCGCATGGCGAGCTGTGGGTCCTGTGGTTGGCGCGCTACAGGCCGCCAGTGCCAACGCCAAGGCTACAGGCGTGACAAGTCGTGTTACACTTTGACGCTTCTGGGTAAGTTTAAGCATGAACATGTTTCAACCGTGACAACGTTGCCCCTATCTTAATCGCCGAAGGGTTGTTAAACAAATGACTGATGCAAATCTATCCGAGCGGGCACTTCCCACGCTATATATTGTACCGACGCCAATCGGCAATTTGGCTGACATCACGCAACGTGCGTTAGAGGTGTTAGCCAATGTTGACCTGATTGCTGCCGAAGATACGCGGCACACGGCTCGATTATTGTCGCATTTCTCGATTAGCACCAAAACGTTTGCCCTGCACGAACATAATGAGCAGCAAAAAGCGGCTGCGCTGATTAATCGCTTACAGCAAGGTCAGTCGATAGCTCTGGTCTCCGATGCGGGCACGCCGCTGATCAGTGACCCAGGCTATCACCTTGTGACGCAATGCCGCGACGCGGGGATCCGAGTGGTTCCGCTGCCGGGCGCGTGTGCGGTGGTGACTGCATTGAGTGCATCAGGCTTGCCTTCAGACCGCTTTAGTTTTGAAGGGTTCCTGCCGCCGAAAACGAAAGCCCGCCAAGACACGTTCCGTGATTTAGCCGATGACCCGCGCACCTTGATTTTTTATGAGTCGCCGCACCGTATCCGCGATAGTTTGGCCGATATGCTGGCAGTGCTTGGGCCAGAACGCCGCGTGGTACTGGCGCGCGAGCTCACCAAAACCTTTGAAACCATTCACGGCGCGCCCTTGGGGACATTAATTGAATGGTTGAATGAAGATCCCAACCGCTTAAAAGGCGAGATGGTGTTGCTAGTGGCCGGCCACCGTGCGGATAAAAATGCGTTGCCACAGTCCGCCTGTCGCGCATTAGGGTTGCTTGCCGCTGAGTTACCTCTTAAAAAAGCGGCGGCGTTAGTCGCGGAACTGTATTCGGTTAAAAAGAACGCACTCTATAAGTGGGGCTTGGAGAATCTGTAACTGGGCGTGATTTTGGCTGGCTTGCGCTGACAATCTTCTATATACTCCCCCGCTCGAGTTGGCCGGGTAACCGCTGCTTTATTGATGTCCTTTGGGAGACTGATAAAGGGGAGGAAAGTCCGGGCTCCTCAGGGCAGGGTGCCAGGTAACGCCTGGGGGGCGTGAGCCTACGACCAGTGCAGCAGAGAGTAGACCGCCGATGGCTCTTCGGAGCACAGGTAAGGGTGAAAGGGTGCGGTAAGAGCGCACCGCGCGTCTGGCAACAGTTCGTGGCACGGTAAACTCCACCCGGAGCAAGACCAAATAGGTCCCTATTGGCGCGGCCCGCGTTTGGGGACGGGTAGGTTGCTGGAGCCTGTGAGCGATTGCAGGCCTAGACGAATGGTTACCGCCGTTTTTACGGTACAGAACCCGGCTTACAGGCCAACTCAACCGCATTTATAGGCGAGCCTTTTTGGGCTCGCCTTCTTGTTTTCAGCGATTGGTCAGATGATTTAGTTATATTGCTATCAATAGTCGATAAGTGAACACAGACTAACCAGCTGAATTGCCTCTTTTATTTCATAATATGTGATCGTAATCACTTTCGTGACTCGCTTGACTTTCTTTTTACCTGCTACGTACACTTCTGGGTGGGAAAATGTGGTGTAAAGTGGATAATTTTGGTGAAAAAGGGAAAATAACGCCATGTTACGAGGCGTCAGCGCCATTTCGGTCGATAAAAAAGGACGGCTTGCCTTGCCGACCCGTTATCGTGATGCGTTAGTCGCGCATTGCGAAGGCCGCTTTGTGTGCACCATTGATCACCAACTCCCTTGCTTGGCCTTATATCCGGTCCCTGAATGGGAAGTGATTGAAGACAAGCTCTCAAAATTATCCAGCTTTCAGCCTGCAGAACGACGCCTACAGCGTTTATTGCTCGGGCACGCATTTGATTGCGAAATGGACGGACAAGGGCGACTGCTGCTTGGGTCCACGTTGCGCCAATATGCCGGACTGGATGGCAAAGCGATGTTGGTCGGCCAGCTCAACAAATTTGAAATTTGGGACGAGCAAACTTGGCAGCAGCAAATTCGTCAGGATATGGATACACAGGCGGAGTCAAACCACCTCATCAGTGAACGATTAGCAGATCTGTCACTGTAATTAATGAAGCGAATTTATGTCAGAACAATATACCCATGTATCCGTC
The DNA here is from genome assembly GCF_004916735.1 of Salinivibrio sp. YCSC6. Taxonomy (NCBI): domain Bacteria; kingdom Pseudomonadati; phylum Pseudomonadota; class Gammaproteobacteria; order Vibrionales; family Vibrionaceae; genus Salinivibrio; species Salinivibrio sp. YCSC6. The sequence continues at coordinate 2,490,374 of NZ_CP039516.1, read as the reverse complement.
CTTTTAAATGAGTCTGTGGACGGCCTTGCCATTAAACCTGACGGCATTTATGTCGACGGCACCTTTGGCCGTGGCGGCCACTCGCGACATATTTTGTCTCAGTTGGGCGAGAACGGGCGTTTGTATGCGATTGATCGCGATCCTCGTGCCATCGAAGAAGCCGGCACCATCAAGGATCCGCGTTTCCAAATTATCCATGGGCCATTTTCGGGCATTGAAACCTACCTCACCGATTTAGGATTGGCAGGAAAAGTCGATGGTGTGTTGCTCGATTTGGGCGTGTCTTCGCCACAGCTGGATGATCCGACCCGTGGCTTTAGCTTTTTGCGTGATGGTCCGCTCGATATGCGTATGGACCCGACCGCCGGCCAGTCTGCTGCGCAGTGGTTGGAAACGGCAAGCGCCGATGACATTGCTTGGGTACTAAAAGTTTTCGGTGAAGAACGCTTTGCCAAGCGGATTGCTCATGCGATCGTCAAATACCGTGAAGATGAAGAGACCCCGCCGCTTGAAACCACCAGTCAACTGGCCAAGTTGATCGACAACACGGTGCCGTTTAAAGAGAAGAAAAAGCACCCCGCGACCCGCAGCTTTCAGGCGATCCGCATTTATATCAACAGTGAGCTCGATGAGATAGAACTGGCCTTGCAAGGCGCATTGGCGGTGTTGGCGCCTCAAGGACGCTTATCGGTGATCAGTTTCCACTCACTCGAAGATCGCATGGTGAAACGCTTTATTCGCAAACAAAGCAAAGGGCCGGAGGTGCCGAGAGGGGTGCCGCTGACCGAGGCGCAGATTGCTGAACTTGGTTCGGCGGCGATGAAACCCATCGGTAAAGCGATCAAACCATCGTCACAAGAAATTGAGCACAATGCCCGTGCACGCAGTTCGGTGCTGCGTGTAGCAGAAAAGCTTGGATAAACCATGGAAAGACGCCCGAGCCTCGCTAAACAAATTCGCCACGACCTACTGGCAGTAGGCAAGGTGCCTTTGTTGCTGCTCGGCGCCGTGCTGGTCTCGGCAATTGCGGTGGTATTGATGACACAATCCACTCGCAACTTGATTGCTAAACAAGATGCGTTGCTCGACCAGCGTGAAACTTTAGAAGTGGAATGGCGAAACCAACTGTTGGAGGAAAACTCCTTGTCGGAACATAGCCATGTCGAATCTGTGGCGCGAAACGCGTTTGGTATGATTCGGCCCACGCAAAAAAATGAAGTGATCGTTAAACGACCCTTGAGTACGAACCCGTGAAAAAGCGTACCCAGAAGCCAGCAAATCGACGCACGCCAAAAGCGCCACCTGTTTTTATCAAGTGGCGCTTTGGCCTTATTTGTGTGTTTATTGGTCTCGCGTTCGCCGCACTGGTGGCTCGGGCGGCTTTTATTCAAGTGATTGAGCCCGACCGTTTACGCTACGAAGGGGACTTACGTTCGGTCAGGGTGGAAGAAGTACATTCCGCCCGTGGGATGATATCCGACCGCAATGGTGAGCCTCTGGCGGTCAGTGTGCCTGTCCAAGCAGTCTGGGCGGATCCTGTCACGGTATTTAAGCATCAGGGATTAGCGAAAAAAGATCGTTGGTACGCACTTGCGGATGTGTTGGGACTGGATCGCCAAGCTCTGATCGACAAAATTGAAGCAAACCGCAACCGCCGGTTTATCTACCTGCAACGCCAAGTCCGCCCGGCCATGGCGTCTTATGTCAATAAGCTCGACCTGCCCGGGGTGGGCTTAAAAGAAGAATCTCGTCGTTTTTATCCTAGTGCTGAAGTGAGTGCTCACTTAGTGGGTGTGACCGGTATCGACGGTCACGGTTTGGAAGGGATTGAACGCCGTTACGATGAGTGGCTTACCGGTGAACATGGCAAACGTACCGTACGCAAAGACCGCTTTGGTCGCGTGGTAGAGCACATTGCCACCGAAGATAAAAAAGAAGGCCAACCTATCGCATTGAGCATTGATCAGCGTCTGCAAGCCATTGCTTATCGCGCGATTAAGCAAGCGGTCGCAGATTACCGCGCGACGTCTGGTTCACTGGTGATGGTGGATGTCAAAACCGGTGAAGTACTCGCCATGGTCAATGCGCCTTCCTATAACCCCAATAACCGTGGTGATCTGAAAAGCTTTAATATGCGCAACCGTGCGATCACCGATGTGTTTGAGCCCGGCTCTACCATGAAGCCTTTTGTGGTGCTGACAGCGTTAGAAAATGGGGTCGCCGACATGAATACCGTGATTGATACCGGAAACGGCATCATGCAAATCGGCGGCAGCCGCGTGCGTGATGTGTCGAAAGTCGGAAAAGCCAATCTGGCGCGCATTCTCAAAAAATCCAGCAACATCGGTGTCAGTAAGCTGTCACTGGCGATGCCGGTCGAAACCTTACTTGGCGAGTATGGCAGCTTTGGTTTGGGGGCGAGCACAGGCGTTGAGCTGGTGGGCGAGTCGGTGGGTATTTTCCCGACGCGTCGCCGTTGGTCCGATTTTGAACGTGCGACCTTAGCGTTTGGTTATGGTTTGTCAGTCACGCCTGCACAACTTGCCCGTGCTTATGCCACCTTGGGCTCACTGGGTGTGAATCGTCCGTTGAGTATCATCAAGCATGAAGGGGTGACGGAAGGCAAACAAGTCGCCACCCGCGACAATGTTTATAAAGTACTGCAGATGCTAGAAGGTGTCACCCAAGAAGGTGGCAGTGCGCGTCGTGCGGCGGTGGATGGATATCGTGTTGGTGCTAAAACCGGGACGGCAAAAGTCGCAGTCGCGGGAGGATACGGTGACGAATACATTGGCTACACCGCGGGGCTGGCGCCGATCAGTAACCCACGACTCGCGATGGTGGTGGTGATCAACGAACCCCAAGGTGACAAGTATTACGGCGGCCAAGTGGCAGCCCCTGTATTTTCGAGCGTGATGAAAAGTGCGCTTCAGATTTTAAATATTGCTCCGGACGCTCAGACCGGCCCGGGGCTTCAAGTAGCTCAGCGTTCTAACCAAGTGGATGCGAATGAATGATTTAAAGCAGTGGCTAAGCCCTTGGCTAGCTGATGCACCGAGTATCACAGTAAACCGACTCACGTTGGACAGTCGCCAAGTGACGTCAGGGGATGTGTTTGTTGCCATTGCCGGCCATCAAGTGGATGGTCGTCGATTTATTCCTGCGGCCATCGAGGCCGGTGCGGTGGCGATTGTTCAGCAAGCCGATGATGCAATGGCGCGTCTTGATTGGCACCACGAGGTGCCGGTTATCTCTTTGCCGGATCTCTCCGCCTTATTGTCAGCGTTGGCGGCTCGGTTCTATCACGACCCGCAGCAGCGAGTAGGCTTGATTGGCGTGACTGGCACCAACGGTAAGACCACGGTGTCGCAGCTGATTGCACAATGGCTTGATGCGCTAAATGCACCCACCGCCGTGATGGGCACCACAGGCAATGGCTTTATCGGCCGACTGCAGGCAGCGGAAAACACCACTGGCGATGCCATTAGCATTCAAGCGCAGCTAGCGACCTTTGCCGACCAAGGTGCCAAGCATGTGGCGATGGAAGTGTCCTCGCACGGATTGGTGCAAGGCCGCGTGGCGAGCTTGGCCTTTGATGCGGCGGTATTTACTAATCTCAGCCATGACCACCTTGATTATCACGGCACCTTAGCGGCATACGCTGAGGCGAAAAAGCAGCTTTTCTCATTGGGTAACCCGCTCAAAGTCATTAATGCCGACGATAAGGTGGGACGCCAATGGCTGCGCGAGTGGCCCAAGGCGATTGCGGTCGCGCTGCACGCTGATTCTTTGCAACACCACGACGGCCCTTATGTGCGTGCCACCCAGATTGATTTTGCCACCGACGGCGTACGTGTGATGGTCGAAACCAGTTGGGGACAAGGGGAGTTGAATGCTGCCTTGGTGGGTGACTTTAACGTCAGCAATCTCTTGGTCAGTTTGGCGACCCTATTAGGCTTAGGCTATTCACTGGATGCCCTGTTAGCGACTAGCGATCAATTGAATGCCGTCATTGGCCGGATGGAGGTTTTTCTTGCCCCTGACAAACCGACCATGGTGGTTGACTATGCTCACACGCCCGATGCGCTGGAGAAGGCTCTGATCGCGCTGCGCCGCCACTGTCGGGGTAAGTTGTGGTGTGTCTTTGGCTGCGGCGGCGATCGTGATACCCGCAAGCGTCCGGTGATGGCTCGCATCGCCGAGCAATATGCCGATCAGGCGGTACTGACCAACGATAACCCGCGCAGTGAAGCGCCCAATGCGATTACCGATGACATGCTTGCTGGGATGCAGGCCCCCGATAACGCGTGGGTTGAGCACGATCGCGCGCGTGCATTGTCACGGGTGATGCAGGCGGCCAAAGCTGACGATATCGTGCTGGTCGCGGGCAAAGGCCATGAAGACTACCAAGTCCTTGCCGACGGCAAAGTGCATTATTCCGACCGTGAAACCGTGGCTGCGTTATTGAAGGAGTTACCATGATTACCACCGCACTCATAACCTTTGCTGATGTTTTGGCCGCGCAATGGCACGGTGTGGACACCCCACCGGCGCTTGACGTTGCCGCGATCACCACAGACACCCGACAGGTGACTAAAGGCGCGCTATTTGTGGCGTTGAAAGGCGAACGGTTTGATGGGCACGACTTTGCAGAGCAAGCCAAGCAGGCGGGCGCTGTGGCACTGGTGGTATCGACACCACTGGATATCGACTTGCCGCAATTGGTGGTCGACGATACTCGTATCGCGCTGGGCCAGCTGGGCGCGTGGGTTAAAGGGCAGTGTCAGGTTCCTACCATCGCGATTACAGGCAGCTGTGGCAAAACCACGGTTAAAGAAATGCTCGCGTCCATTTTGTCGCGCAAAGGGAAGACCTTGGCGACCGCAGGCAATTTTAATAACGATATCGGGGTGCCGCTCACCTTGTTTCGTCTCACGCCCGATCATGACTATGCCGTGATTGAACTGGGTGCGAACCATATCGGTGAAATTGCGTACACCACATCGCTTGTCAAACCGGATATTGCCATGGTGACCAACCTTGCGGCTGCCCATCTTGAAGGGTTTGGCTCGCTAGAGGGGGTCGCGACCGCCAAAGGTGAAATTTATCAAGGCCTACCTCAAGGCGGCATAGCGCTGGTTAACGCGCAAAGCCATGGCGGTGAGAAATGGCAAGCCGTACTGGCAGACAAAAACGTGATTCAGGTGACTGAGCAAGCGGCTGCGCCTTTGCAACTGGTGGAGAGCGAGCTGGTCGAGGCGGGCTGCTACCGCTTAGTGTTCAGTGACGGCGAGCAGCAATCTACGGTGACGTTACCGCTGCCCGGCAAACACAATATTACCAACGCATTGATGGCAGGGTGTGCCGCGATGCAGTTACCGGGCGTGACCTTAGAGGACGTTACTCAAGGACTTGCGGCGATGAAAAATGCCGCAGGCCGCACCGAAGTGAGTGAGCCGCGTGCCGGACTCCGCCTGATTGACGATACCTATAATGCCAGCGTTCCGGCGATGAAATCCGCTATCGACGTGCTTGCCAGTTATTCTGGCGAGCGTTGGTTGATTTTAGGCGATATGGCCGAGCTAGGGCAGTACAGCGAACAAATGCACCGAGAAGTGGGTGAGCACGCCGCCAAGGTGGGGCTGACGCAGGTGTTTACCACAGGAACCGATAGCCGTGTGATCAGCGAATGCTGTCACGGCCGTCATTTTGACTCAAAAGACGCGCTGATCGCGCATGTAGTAACCATGATGAAAACACATAATCCCGACACCATTTTGGTCAAAGGCGCCCGAGGTATGGCGATGGAGGCGGTTGTTGCCGCCATTAAGGAGGCCTGCTGATGCTGGTATGGTTAGCTGAGGCATTGCAGGGCTTTTTCCCGTCAATGCGACTGTTTGAATATTTGACCTTTCGCGCCATTGTGAGTGCGTTAACTGCGCTTGTGTTCTCGTTATGGATGGGACCGCGACTGATTAAATATCTGCAATCGATGCAGATTGGCCAAGTGGTACGAGAAGAAGGGCCCGAATCGCACTTTAGCAAGCGTGGTACACCTACTATGGGCGGGGTGCTTATCCTGGCCGCCATTACCCTGACCGTCTTTTTATGGGCAGATTTATCGAACCCCTATGTATGGGCGGTGATGGTAGTGTTGCTCGGGTACGGCACGGTTGGCTTTGTCGATGATTATCGCAAAGTGGTGCGCAAAAACACCGATGGCTTAATTGCACGTTGGAAGTATTTTTGGCAATCCGCCATTGCGCTAGGTGTGGCCTTTGCGCTGTATGCGCATGGTAGTGACACCGCTGCGACGCAACTGGTTGTGCCCTTTTTCAAAGATGTGATGCCTCAACTGGGGCTGTTTTATATCGTCTTTACCTATTTTGTGATTGTTGGCACCAGCAATGCGGTGAACCTAACCGATGGGTTGGATGGTCTCGCGATTTTGCCGACGGTGATGGTCGCGGGAGGCTTTGCGTTTATTGCGTGGGCAACGGGGAATGTGAACTTTGCCAGCTATCTGCATATCCCTTACATCAAATACAGCAGTGAGCTGGTGGTGGTGTGTGCCGCCATCGTCGGTGCTGGCTTAGGCTTTTTGTGGTTTAACACCTATCCAGCTCAAGTATTCATGGGCGATGTTGGCTCGTTGGCCCTTGGTGGCGCGCTAGGCACCATTGCTGTCTTGGTACGCCAAGAATTGCTGTTGATCATCATGGGCGGTGTGTTTGTGATGGAAACCGTGTCGGTGATCTTGCAAGTCGGCTCTTATAAATTGCGAGGACAGCGTATTTTCCGTATGGCACCGATTCATCATCACTATGAATTAAAAGGGTGGCCGGAGCCACGAGTCATTGTCCGCTTTTGGATTATTTCTTTGATGCTAGTGTTGATTGCACTGGCAACGCTGAAGGTACGTTAATCATGTCAACCGTGAGCCAGCGTTCGTTAACCGAGTTTGATCATATCGTGGTGATGGGTTTGGGGGTGACTGGATTATCCGTGGTGCGCTTTATTGCCCGCCATCATCCTCAGGCAACGATTCGCGTGATGGATTCGCGTCTTCAACCTCCGGGGTGTGATCAACTGCCGGCTCAGGTGACATTACATACCGGCAGCTGGCAGGAACAGTGGTTAGCCGACGCCGATCTGGTGGTGACCAACCCGGGCATTGCGCTGACGACGCCCGCGCTTGGCCCAGTTCATCAAGCGGGCATCCCCATCGTTGGCGATATTGAACTCTTTGCGTGGTATTGCGATAAGCCGGTGGTCGCTATTACCGGGTCGAACGGGAAAAGCACTGTCACCGCCTTAGTGGGCGAGATGGCCAAAGCAGCGGCTATCCGTGTGGGTGTGGGTGGCAATATCGGTGTCGCGGCGCTTGATTTACTCGACCAAGGGCATGACTTATATGTGCTGGAGCTGTCGAGCTTTCAACTGGAAACCACGGCGTCATTGGCGTTGAATGGCGCCGCGTTTTTAAACTTTTCTGAAGATCACATGGATCGTTACGACAGCTTGGCCGATTATCGCGCGGCCAAGTTACGTATTTTCGCTCACGCACACACCCGGATTGCCAACGCTGATGATAAAGCAACGCACAGTGAGCAACCTCTCGTTTTATTTGGTTTTCAGCACGGTGACTATCGTCTGATCAGCCATCAAGGCCAAGAGTGGCTCAGTCTGGAGGGTATTCCTGTTCTGCCCGTGGCCGAGCTTGCGCTCGTTGGGCGTCATAATGTTGCCAATTGCTTAGCGGCAATGGCATTGGCAGACAGTGTCGGTATCGGTCGCGATGGACAAGTTCAGGCAATGCAAACCTATACTGGCTTGCCTCATCGTTGCCAGACGGTGGCAACGATCAACGGCGTAACTTGGGTTAATGATTCCAAAGCGACCAATGTGGCCAGCACGTTAGCCGCTTTGGATGGCTTAACGCTGCAAGGGAAGCTCCATTTGTTACTCGGCGGTGATGGTAAAGGTGCGGATTTTCAGGCGCTTCAACCTGTGTTGGATAAGCTGTCTGCCCAGCTATATTGCTTTGGGCGGGATGGTGACAAACTGGCTGCATTGAGCCGCTCGTCGCAGTGTTTTGATACCTTGGAACAGGCGATTGATGTCATTGCCCAACACGTTGCACCGGGGGATATGGTGCTATTGTCACCAGCCTGTTCGAGCCTCGATCAGTTCGCCAACTTTATGGCACGTGGCGATGCCTTTGCCGATGCCGTCAAACAACTTACCGTGAGTGATGTCCGATGATACGCACTTGGCCCAAACAGTGTTGGTCTTGGCTGCGCACCCCATCGCCGGGTGTGCTCTATGATCGCCAACTTGTCTGGGTATCCCTGTTATTGATGGTGATTGGGCTGGTGATGGTAACGTCAGCGTCTATCCCGGTTGCCCTTCGCTTGGCCGATGCCCCATTTTTATTTGCGAAACGGCACGCGATTTATCTCACGGTAGCCGTGATAGCGGCTGTGGTGGTGATGTATATTCCCGTGCGGCTTTGGCAAAAATACAGTGGTTGGATGCTATTGCTGTCATCGGTGTTGCTGCTGGCCGTGTTAGCCATCGGGCGCTCGGTCAACGGTGCAGCGCGTTGGATCTCCATTGCTGGGATCAATGTTCAGCCTGCGGAGATTGCCAAGCTATCTCTGTTTGTTTTTTTGGCAGGATACCTAGTCCGCCGTCATGGTGAAGTGCGCGAGCACTTTCGTGGCTTTGCGAAGCCGCTTGCGGTGCTGTTGTTATTTGCCAGCTTGCTCCTTGCCCAGCCCGATTTAGGCTCAGTGGTGGTGATGTTTGTGACCACGGTGGGCATGTTGTTTATTGCCGGCGCCAAATTATGGCAATTTATCGCGCTGCTGGTGGCAGGGCTTACGCTGGTGGGAGGCTTGATCATTGCAGAGCCTTATCGGGTGCGGCGTGTTACCGCTTTCCTTGACCCTTGGCAAGACCCGTTTGGCAGTGGCTATCAGCTTACCCAATCGTTAATGGCCTTTGGGCGCGGTGATTGGTTTGGGCAAGGCTTGGGCAACTCGATTCAAAAATTGGAGTACTTGCCTGAAGCGCATACCGACTTTGTTTTTGCCGTGATTGCCGAAGAGCTAGGGCTGGTGGGCGTTAGTGTCATTTTGGTTTTAATTTTCTGCTTGGTCTTCAAAGCTTTATTTATTGGAAGACGTTGCCTTGAACAAGAACAATTGTTTGGTGGCTTTCTCGCCTTTGGTATCGGGATTTGGTTTGCGTTTCAAACCATGGTGAATGTGGGCGCTGCCGCGGGCATGCTGCCGACCAAGGGGCTGACGCTGCCTCTGATCAGTTATGGCGGTTCCAGCCTTTTGATCATGGCAATGGCGGTCGCCCTGCTGTTACGTATCGACCATGAGTACCGTTTAGCCACGGCCCAAGCCCATCAAATCAAGCATTATCAGGATAAAATTCAACACGATGAGCAGTAAACGTTTATTGGTAATGGCGGGGGGAACCGGTGGACATGTGTTTCCTGGCCTCGCGGTCGCTAAATATTTAGAGCAACAAGGCTGGCAGATCCGTTGGTTGGGGACTGCGGATCGTATGGAAGCCGATCTGGTTCCCAAACACGGCATTGATATTGAGTTTATTCGTGTCAAAGGCTTGATTGGTTCGGGCCTGATCCGCAAGCTGCGTGCGCCGTGGATGATCCTTAGCGCCATTTGGCAAGCGCACCAAATCATTAAGCGCTATAAACCCGATGCGGTGTTGGGCATGGGCGGATACGTGAGTGGCCCCGGCGGCATCGCCGCTTGGCTCAGTGGTGTACCTGTGGTGCTTCATGAACAAAATGCGGTGGCTGGGTTAACCAACCAATGGTTGGCAAAAGTGGCTAAGCAAGTGCTGCAAGCCTTTCCGGGAGCGTTTGAGGGTAAACCTGTGGTCGGCAATCCGGTGCGCCGTGATGTGTGTGCCTTGCCGTCACCGACAGCGCGCTTTCGTGATCGCAACGGACCGCTACGTATTCTGGTGATGGGCGGCAGCCAAGGTGCGCGCATCTTAAACCAAACCGTGCCTGTTGCGGTGGCACAAACGGCGCAGCCAGTCATGGTGCGTCACCAAGCCGGTAAAGGAAACGCGCAAAGTACCGAAGCGGCCTATCACGCTGAGGGCGTTACCGATGCGACCGTGACCGAATTTATTGATGATGTCGCCAGTGCTTATGCTTGGGCCGATGTGGTGATTTGTCGCAGTGGCGCTTTGACGGTCTCGGAACTCGCGGCAGCCGGTGTGGGGGCGATCTTTGTGCCCTTTATGCATGCCGACCGTCAGCAAGCACTAAACGGTGATTACTTGGTTGAACGTGATGCAGCACTGATGATTGAACAGCCATCACTGACAGCCGCTACGCTGGCTGAGACAATTGACGGCTTAGACCGAGCGCGCCTCCTTGCGATGGCGAATGCCGCGCGCGATGCCGCGATCATTGATGCGGATGCACGTGTGGCACAAGTGATTGCCGAACAAGCAAAATAATAGAGAAAAGATGAATGGGTAAATTGGATAATCAGCAGCTAGAAAAACTTCGTACCATGATCCCGGAAATGCGTCGGGTGAAACGGATCCACTTTGTGGGCATCGGCGGTGCGGGTATGTGTGGTATTGCTGAAGTGCTGATTAATGAAGGTTACCAAATAACCGGCTCGGATCTTGCACAAAATGTGGTCACCGAGCGTTTGGCGTCCATGGGGGCAGAGATCTTTATCGGTCATCAAGCCAGTCATATTGAGAAAGCAAGCGTGGTGGTGGTCTCTACCGCCATCAAGCCCGATAATCCGGAAGTGGTCGCGGCAAAATCGCTCCGCATTCCGGTGGTTCGTCGTGCCGAAATGTTGGCCGAATTGATGCGATATCGGCACGGTATTGCCGTTGCCGGCACTCATGGTAAAACCACGACCACTGCATTAGTGACACAGATTTATTCGGAAGCCGGTTTAGATCCCACCTTTGTTAATGGGGGATTAGTGAAAAGTGCTGGCACCAACGCGCGTTTGGGGAGTAGCCGATATTTGATTGCGGAAGCGGACGAAAGCGATGCCTCTTTTTTGCATTTACAACCTATGGTCGCCATCGTCACCAATATTGAAGCCGACCATATGGATACCTACGGCGGTAACTTTGAAACGCTAAAGCAAACCTTTATTGATTTTCTTCACAATCTACCGTTTTACGGGTTAGCGGTGGTGTGTATTGATGATCCTGTGGTACGCGCCCTGATCCCATCGATTGGTCGCCAAGTGATCACCTATGGCTTTTCTGATGATGCCGATGTGCGTTTGCACGATTATCACCAAAAAGGTCAGCGCGGGATGTTTAAAGTCACCCGTCCGGGACGCGAGACCTTGACCATAGAGCTCAATATTCCGGGACAACACAACGCATTAAACGCCAGTGCCGCGATTGCTGTCGCGACCGAAGACGGTGTGGATGACGCTGCCATTGTGCGTGCGCTTGCCAGTTTTGAAGGAACAGGGCGTCGTTTCGACCAACTGGGAGAATTCCCTGTCGAGCAAGGAAGGGCGTTGTTGGTTGATGATTATGGTCACCACCCTAGTGAAGTGGATGTCACCATTAAAGCGGCACGCGCTGGCTGGCAAGATCACCGTTTGGTGATGATCTTTCAGCCGCACCGATACAGCCGTACCCGAGATCTCTATGATGATTTTGCCAATGTGCTGGAAAACGTGGATGTGCTGTTGATGTTGGATGTCTATTCCGCGGGAGAAACACCGATTGCGGGGGCTGACGGTAGAAGTTTGTGTCGTAGCATTCGGGCGCGAGGTAAGCTCGATCCGATTTTTGTGCCAAATGCCGAGGCGTTACCGGCCGCATTGGCCAATGTACTGCAAGCGAATGACTTAGTTTTAACACAAGGCGCGGGTGACATTGGTAAAGTAGCGCGAAATTTAGCGGCAATGGCGCTGGATAAAGCAAAAATGGCACAACAAAAAACAAACTGATGTGATAAAAAGCTGTGTCATAATCGGATGATCCGAATAAAAAGGCGGCTTTTTTCGCATCACAGAGCAAAATTGCTCGGAACAGATCTCAGCTTATTGATACAAAGCATCAATCAAGTTGGAGCACGAGGCGCGGGATCGCTATAATCAGTCGGTTTTTTCGCTGGGTGTGTCAAGCTTGCTCGACACAAGGCGATAACAAAGGTATGAGCATGGTAAATGCGCTCACACGCATACAAGAAACGGTGAACCTTGAACGTCAGCAATGGGCGGGATTGGTGTTTCTTACCGCAGTCATTCTTTTGATGGTGACCGGCTTTGTGCGAGTGATTGATTGGATGAGCGATGAGCAGCAGCTGCCTTTGTCTCAGTTGGTTATCGAAGGCGCTCGGACTCAGGTCAGTGATCAGCAAGTGCGCGACGCTGTGTTGTCGGTCGGCACCTTGAAAAGTTTTATGCTGCAAGATGTGAATAGCATCCAGGCAAACATCGAGGCGCTGCCTTGGGTTAAGCACGTGGCGGTTCGCAAACAGTGGCCGAACACCTTGAAAGTCCATATTACCGAGTATCAAGCGCGAGCTATCTGGAATGGACAGAAGCTGTTAACGCCTGAGGGCGAGATTTTTGATGGCACGCCGGCGGATGTTGCAGGACAGGAGCTGGTGTCTTTGCACGGTATGCCAGAGAGTGCAAAAGAGGTGCTTGCCGCCAGTGAGACTCTAAATGCGCAGCTCAATCGCATTGGCTTGTCGATTCAAGCCTTATCACTGAACGAGCGACGCTCTTGGCGTATCGTGACACGCAGCGGCATACGGATTGAATTGGGTCGAGAAGCACGAGAAGAGCGCTTAGCGCGGTTTGTGCACCTTTACCCTGAGATACAGCAACAACAAACACCGATCGCTTACGTGGACTTACGCTATGACACAGGTGCTGCCGTAGGTTGGAAAACAGAGACGGAAGAGACGACTAGCCAAGATTAAGAGATGGTGTGAATGAATAAAGCGACAGATAAATCACTGATTGTTGGACTGGATATCGGTACGTCCAAAGTGTCTGCGCTGGTCAGTGAAGTGCTGCCAGACGGCACCATCAACGTATTGGGCGTGGGGACCAGCCCGTCTCGTGGCATGGATAAAGGTGGCGTCAACGACCTAGAATCTGTGGTCAAATCCGTCCAGCGTGCGGTGAATGAAGCAGAAATGATGGCGGATTGCCAAATCAGTTCTGTGTATCTTTCTTTGTCAGGAAAGCACATTCACTGCCAGACTGAAAGAGGGATGGGTACGATTTCCGATGAGGAAGTGACCCAAGATGACGTTGACAATGTGATCCACACTGCTAAGTCAGTGAAGATTAGTGATGAGCAACGCGTGCTCCATGTGATCCCACAAGAATATAAAATTGACTATCAAGAAGGGATCAAAAACCCAGTGGGGTTGTCAGGTGTGCGTATGGAAGCCAGTGTGCACCTCATCACATGTCACAATGACACGGCAAAAAATATTGAGAAAGCGGTTGAACGCTGTGGTCTTAGAGTTGATCAACTGATTTTCTCCGGCTTGTCAGCAAGCCATGCGGTGATTACACCGGACGAACGTGAGCTGGGTGTCTGCGTTGTCGATATTGGCGGTGGTACCATGGATCTCGCAGTTTGGACGGGAGGCGCGCTGCGCCACGCAGAGGTTATCCCTTATGCGGGGAACGTGATTACCAGCGACATTGCTTACGCGTTTGGAACACCGCTTGCCGACGCAGAAGACATTAAAGTGAAGTACGGCTGCGCACTTAGCGAATTGGTCAGCAAGGATGCCAAAGTCAATGTGCCCAGTGTGGGCGGACGCCCGTCACGGACATTGCAGCGCCAGACACTGGCAGAAGTGATTGAGCCACGTTGTTCTGAGCTGTTGGGATTGGTCAATCAGAAGCTGGTTGCCATTCAAGACAAGCTACGCAGTGAAGGCGTGAAGCACCAGTTAGCCGCAGGCATTGTACTGACTGGCGGTGCGGCACAGATGCACGGTTTGGTCGAATGTGCTGAGCGTGTATTTCAGAATCAAGTACGAGTTGGGCAGCCTGTGGGTGTCACCGGATTAACTGACTATGTACAAGCACCATGTTATGCAACAGCGGTTGGGCTTTTGCATTACGGCAAAGAAAACTTGCTGACAGAAACGAGTGAACCAGAGCAAAAGCGGGCTGTTGCCAGTTGGGTAAGCAAGCTGAGTAGCTGGTTTAAGAAAGAATTTTAACCCTGATGCGAACAGGAAGGACGGAGAGAACTCATGTTTGAACCGATGATGGAAATGTCTGACGATGCGGTAATTAAAGTCGTTGGCATTGGCGGTGGCGGCGGTAACGCTGTCGAGCATATGGTACGTGAGTCAATCGAAGGCGTTGACTTCATTAGTATTAACACTGACGCCCAAGCGTTGCGTAAAAGTAGCGTTGGCACCGTCATTCAAATTGGTGGCGACATCACCAAAGGCCTAGGCGCGGGGGCAAACCCTCAAGTAGGTCGAGATTCTGCCCTTGAAGATCGCGATGCGATTAAAGCTGAGCTCGAAGGTGCCGATATGGTATTTATCGCAGCAGGAATGGGCGGCGGTACTGGGACAGGTGCAGCACCTATCATCGCAGAAATTGCGAAAGAAATGGGTATCCTCACCGTTGCAGTGGTCACCAAACCATTTAGCTTCGAAGGTAAGAAGCGACTGGCCTTTGCTGAGCAAGGAATTGAAGAGCTGTCTAAGAATGTTGACTCGCTTATCACGATTCCTAACGAAAAACTGCTCAAAGTACTGGGTCGTGGCATAACCTTACTAGATGCGTTTGCGAAAGCGAATGATGTACTTCGTAACGCGGTGCAAGGTATTGCTGAGCTGATTACCCGTCCGGGCCACATTAACGTCGACTTTGCGGATGTCCGCACTGTGATGTCAGAGATGGGGCACGCCATGATGGGAAGCGGGGTTGCTACGGGAGAAGACCGAGCAGAAGAAGCGGCTGAAATGGCCATTTCTAGCCCGCTACTTGAGGACATCGACTTAGCAGGCGCACGCGGTGTGCTGGTGAACATTACCGCTGGTTTCGATATGCGTCTTGATGAATTCGAGACGGTCGGTAACACGGTTAAAGCGTTCGCCTCTGATAATGCGACTGTCGTGATTGGTACCTCGATGGATCCGGAAATGAGCGACGAGCTGCGAGTGACTGTGGTGGCAACGGGGATTGGCAACGAACGTAAGCCAGATATTACCTTGGTGACCAACGCACAGTCTGGGCAAGCACCGGCCGAGCCGAAAAAGGCACAGCCTTTGCAAGAAAAACCTCAGGCGGCAACGCCTGCGGCAAAAGAGCAGCCAGCTGCGTCGTCGTCAAACGCGGCGCCAAAATCGCAGACCGAGCATGATTATCTCGATATTCCTGCGTTTTTGCGTAAGCAAGCTGACTAGTGCCAGTGCTTGGTTTGTAGCCAGCGATGTGCTATCATCACGCTCCCTTTGTCTAAGGTGACAGGGTAATGAGTGACGCAGAGCACACTTTTTTGAGAAAAAGTTGAGATAAGCCGATGATAAGACAGCGAACATTAAAAAGTATTGTCGAAACGACCGGTGTGGGCCTCCACTCTGGGCGTAAGGTTACGCTTACTCTGCGTCCGGCTCCTGCGAACACCGGCGTGATTTATCGCCGTACCGATATGGAGCCGCCGGTTGACTTTCCGGCTGATCCAGCGGATGTACGCGACACTATGCTGTGTACCGCGCTCGTTAATGACGAAGGCGTGCGTATCTCGACTGTCGAGCATTTAAGTGCCGCGATTGCCGGTATGGGCATCGATAACATTATTATCGAGGTCAATGCGCCAGAAATCCCGATTATGGATGGTAGCTCAAGCCCATTCATCTTCTTGCTGCAATCTGCCGGTATTGAAGTACAAAACGCACCAAAACGATTCATTCGCATTAAAAAACCTGTTCGCATTGAAGACGGCGACAAATGGGCAGAGCTGGTGCCGTATAACGGTTTCCGCCTCGATTTTGCCATCGACTTCAACCATCCTGCGATTGAATCAGAGCAACAAAATTTGGTGATGGACTTCTCGACACAGTCGTTTATCAAAGATATCAGTCGTGCGCGAACCTTTGGGTTTATGCGCGACATTGAATACCTACAATCACAGAACCTGTGTTTGGGCGGCAGCTTTGATTGCGCCATTGTTCTGGATGACTACCGCATCTTGAACGAAGAAGGTCTGCGCTTTGATAACGAATTAGTGAAGCACAAAGTGTTGGATGCAATTGGTGACCTATACATGTGTGGCCATAGCATCATCGGTGAAATGCGCGCCTATAAATCGGGCCATGCACTGAACAACCAGCTGCTGCGTGCGGTGTTGGCGGATCAAGAAGCGTGGGAGTGGGTAACGTTTGAAGAAACGGAAAAATCACCGGTTGCCTTTGCTGATCCAGATATGGTGCTTGCCTAACACTTGCACCTAAATAGGGCAGAGCTGCCTCATCATGGTAAGTTGCTCAGCACCCTATTAAATCAAGCCAGAGTCACGACTCTGGCTTTTTTGTGTCTGTCGCTAGCTTGGCTAAGGCCTCTAAACGCGCTTTTAACTTTGGTGAGGCACTTTGCCCCAGCTCATGCAGTAACTCACCCGAGGCTTTGCTCAAATGGCGCGCGGGTGTGGTGGCATCTTCTTCTCTATCCACGGCGGCCAAGGCTGGATTAATTTTCACTTCAATGGTGGTGAGACTGGCGAGGCCTTTTTGCCGTAATACGGACAAAAGGTGTTGGCGCTCGTAATTGAGCCGCATAGCCCAAGCAGCGCTGCCAGCTTCAACCACGAGCACGCCCTCACGATAGTTTGCTACCCGGCAAGCCTTAGAGGTTTCGCCCGGTAACAAGGCCAAGATCAACTTATTTAGCTTGGCAAGCTCAACAGCGCGTTGAGCGATATTGTTGTTGTCGCTCTCTAACAAGTGCAACGTAGAGCGGGGTCGGTGATCTCGCATGGCTATTGTCTTTTTTATCGTCAATTCGGTGCGTGAACAGTCGCACAGCGTCTAATTTTTCCTAATTGATCCTATCTGTCCCTGATTATTCATAGGATGTCGGTTCAATTTCCCTTATTATAAGTGACCGAATCATTCACAGGTAAGTGTCGCATGGGTAGAGCGACAGGCATAGTGTTTTCAATGCAGCCTGTTAATTTCACAATCAGCTTCGCGGAAAATAAGTTGTTAAGCGGCACTGTCCGCCCTTGAATTCTTTCCGATTTGGCTCCACCTAATAAAGATGCGCGCATTGGCATCTTCTGTCGAATCGATGAACCATAGCCTATCCGCGTTGAACTGAATGCACACCAGCATCATTGCTGTGCAGCTGCCGCCCATGTGGGAAGACCATTAAAAAGAGTACCGGCAACGCCATGTTATCGAAAATCCTGACTAAAGTTATCGGAAGCCGTAATGACCGCACTTTGCGTCGGCTGCGAAAAGTCGTTGATGAAATCAACAAGCTAGAGCCCCAATTTGAATCCCTCAGTGATGATGCGCTAAAAGCGAAAACCGTCGAATTCCGTGAGCGTCTCGACCAAGGCGCAAGCTTGGACGATCTGCTTCCTGAAGCCTTTGCCACCGTCCGCGAAGCATCTAAGCGTGTGTTTGGTATGCGCCACTTCGATGTTCAGCTGATCGGGGGCATGGTGCTGCACAGTGGCCAGATTGCAGAAATGCGCACCGGTGAAGGTAAAACCCTGACGGCGACCTTGCCGTCTTATTTGAATGCACTGACAGGCAAATCCGTGCATATCGTTACCGTCAACGACTACTTGGCGCAACGTGACGCGGAAACAAACCGTCCGCTATTCGATTTTCTTGGCATGACGGTCGGCGTGAATGTGCCGAACATGCCACCGGAAGCGAAGAAAGCCGCTTACGCGTGTGACATTCTTTACGGAACCAACAACGAATTTGGTTTCGATTACCTGCGTGACAACATGGCGTTTCGTGCGGAAGATCGCGTGCAGCGCGATCGCTACTTCTCAATTGTCGATGAGGTGGACTCCATCTTGATTGATGAGGCGCGTACACCACTGATTATTTCAGGGCCAGCAGAAGATAGCTCAGAAATGTATCAGCGGATCAACGCGTTGATCCCTCAGCTCGAAAAGCAAGACGAAGAAGACTCAGAAGAATATCGTGGCGATGGGCATTACACCGTCGATGAGAAAGCCAAACAGGTCTACATGACCGAAAACGGCCAAGAGTTTGTCGAAGAGCTGCTAAAGAAAAACGGCTTGATGGCAGAAGACGATACACTGTATTCGCCCGCGAATATTAGCTTGTTGCACCATATTAACGCCGCACTCCGTGCCCATGTGCTGTTTGAGCGCGACGTCGATTACATTGTTAAAGAAGACGAAGTGATCATCGTTGATGAGCACACCGGCCGTACCATGCCGGGACGTCGTTGGTCTGAAGGGTTACACCAAGCGGTGGAAGCCAAAGAAGGGGTGAAAATCCAAAACGAGAACCAGACACTGGCCTCGATCACCTTCCAGAACTTCTTCCGACTCTATGAAAAGCTGTCAGGGATGACAGGGACCGCGGACACCGAAGCCTTTGAGTTCCAGTCGATTTATGGATTGGATACCGTGGTTATTCCGACCAACCGCCCGATGGTGCGTAAAGATCATGCTGATCAGGTTTACATGACCGAGCGTGAGAAATTTGCTGCGATTATTGAAGACATTAAAACGCGAGCGAAAGCAGGCCAGCCGGTACTCGTCGGGACTGTCTCGATTGAAAAATCAGAGCTTCTTTCTAATGCGCTGAAAAAAGATGGCATCAAGCACCAAGTCCTCAACGCGAAATTCCACGCCCATGAAGCCGAAATCGTTGAACAAGCCGGTTATCCGGGCACCGTGACGATTGCAACCAACATGGCCGGTCGTGGTACGGATATTGTTCTAGGCGGTAGCTGGAAGCAGGTACTGGGTGATATTGACGAGCCAACAGACGCCCAAGTCGAAGCGGCGAAAGAGAAATGGCAGCAGCTCCACGACCAAGTGGTTGAGGCGGGTGGCTTGCACATTATTGGTACGGAGCGTCACGAGTCACGCCGTATCGATAACCAGCTTCGTGGCCGTGCTGGTCGTCAAGGTGACCCAGGTTCGACGCGTTTTTATCTGTCGATGGAAGACTCACTGATGCGCATTTTTGCCTCAGAAAAAGTCTCTAACATGATGAAACGCCTCGGGATGGGTGAAGGTGAAGCGATTGAACACCCTTGGGTGAACAAGGCGATTGAAAACGCGCAACGTAAAGTAGAAGGACGTAACTTCGACATTCGTAAGCAGCTGCTGGAATTCGATGATGTGGCCAACGATCAGCGTAAAGTGGTCTACGAATTGCGTGACGCGCTGCTGGTTTCCAGCGATATCAGTGAAATGATTGAGCATAACCGTGAAGATGTAGTGAATGCACTGGTTAGCCAATATATTCCGCCGCAATCGTTGGAAGAAATGTGGGATATCGCCGGCCTAGAGCAGCGCTTAAAAGCAGACTTTGATATCGAATTGCCTATCCAACAATGGTTGGATGAAGACGACAAGCTGTATGAAGAATTATTGCGTGAGCGAATTCTGTCATCGCTGATTGATGTCTATAAGAGCAAAGAAGCGGCGGTGGGTGCTGAAACACTGCGCAACTTCGAAAAAGCGGTCATGCTGCAAACTTTGGATACGCTGTGGAAAGAGCATTTGGCGGCGATGGATCACCTGCGCCAAGGTATCCACCTGCGCGGCTATGCGCAAAAGAATCCGAAGCAGGAGTACAAGCGTGAATCGTTCGAGCTGTTTGAAGACATGCTAGAAGCGCTAAAAACCGACGTGATCACCACACTCAGCCGCGTTCGTGTGCAACAGCCTGATGACGTTGAGCGTATGGAAGCGGAGCGTCAAGCACGTGCAGAGCAAGCGGCTCGCCAACAGCAAGTGAATCATGCCAAAGCCGATAACCCACTCAGTGACGGCGAGGCGAATGCTTCAGGCAACGAAACTGTGGTGCGCGATGGACGAAAAGTTGGCCGTAATGAGCCGTGTCCATGCGGATCAGGGAAGAAATTTAAACAATGTCACGGTAAAATCTAACCCTGACTATGTATGACTAAAAAGGCCGTTCAGCGGCCTTTTTTTATACCCCAAGACGCGCGTTCGCCGACGTGTTTGCATCCATATCGACAGACAGTGGATAGCGCGTAGGCGGTAGTAAGTAGGAGTATTCATGAAACGGGTAAGTATTGCCGCTGGTGTGATTGTTAATGCCGCGCAAGATAAGATATTTATTACACGTCGCCATGCAGATGTGCACCAAGGCGGAAAGTGGGAATTCCCCGGCGGAAAAATAGAAGCCAACGAAACACCGCGCCAAGCCGTGGTGCGGGAGCTGCGTGAAGAAGTGGGGATTGATGCCACCGACGTCAGCCCCTTTATTTCGCTAGACTTTGATTTTCCAGATAAAGCGTTAAGCTTTGATTTTTTCTTAGTCAGTCGCTTTGAAGGGGAACCGCAAGGGCAGGAAGGTCAGCATGGTGAGTGGGCACCGATTACGCGTTTATCCGAGTATACCTTCCCTGAAGCGAATGACGCGGTACTTGAGAAAATCCGTGCTCGGTTTTAAGCACGGATCGTTCGTCTTGGCAGGTGGAGATTACTCCGCCTGTCCTTCTGACCATAGGTCGTCATCAGAGCTGTCTGGTGCACCGGGAATCGCCTTTTCTTCATTGGCCCATTCCCCTAAATCAATCAACTGACAACGTTTGCTGCAAAACGGGCGATGCGGGCTGATTTCGCCCCAAACAACAGGTTGTTGGCAGGTTGGACATTTCACCACCGCGGGGGTATCACTCACGCTCATCTCCTTAACAGACACTGATAAATACCGGCATATTGTCGGCGACCTCGCGATCATCGTCAAATGGCATAAAACGGATCGCAAAACGGTTTTTGTGTCCTGAAACCAACGGATAAACGCCCAGATCGGGGTTAACCTGAATTCGGATCAGGCACGCGCCATCAGCGTCTTGTTGATAGAAACCTTGTTTAACCTCGACATGCCCACCTTGTGCGCTTTCTCGGGTCAGTTGTAACCAAAATGCTAGGGCATGACGTAGCGGTGATAGTGTGGCGAGCCAGCCATTAATCGCGTTTTGGCGGGCGGCCAAAGGCTGATGTAACCAATAGTGGAAAATGGGTAAATCAAAACTACAGCTGCCACCGGGAATGGAGAATCGCTGTTTGATGCTGGTCAGGAAGCGATCTTCGCGTAGCGATTGGCCAAAACGCTTGGCTTGCAAGACCGCACGTTGGTGCTCGGCCAATTGCTCGAGCAGTTGTTGCAGCTGCTGTTGATCGACCTGTGGCACATGCGCCCAAGCGTTGAGCTTTTTCTTGAGCTTATCCAAATCCTTGGCAAGATCCGCTTTCACTTGCACTTGTTCGAGAATTTCCAGCAAATCAAATAGACTGCGGAAAAATTGAATATGGTGGCAAGGGGCCGATAATCCGCTCACTTCGTCCAATTGATCGAGCAGGTACTCTAGGCGCAAATAAATTCGCACCTGTTCATTGAGTGGGTGTTCATACAAAGTGAGGCTGGTCATAAATGTTTCGCGATCCTATCCGGTTACTCCCCGGTGTGATGGTGGGCGGCCAAGGTTAAATACGTCTGGTGTAAGGCATCAATCTGGTGTTGGAGTTCCGTCTCTGGTTGATCATTGTTGATGATGTCGTCGGCGACCGCAAGTCGCTGCGCACGGGTTGCTTGGGCAGCCAGAATGGCATCCACTTGCTGGCGGCTCACGCCGTCTCGCTTTAATGTCCGTGCAATTTGGGTTTGCTCATCAACATCGACCACCAAAATGCGATCCGCTAATGCCATAAGGTTATTTTCCACCAATAACGGCACCACAAGCAAACAGTAGGAAGAGCGTGCTTGCGCGCAAGCGCTGATCATCTGGGTACGGATCATCGGGTGCAGTAAGTCATCCAACCACCGTTTGTCGTCTGGGTGTGAAAAGACCCGTTCTCTGAGCCAAGCGCGATTCAATTGCCCATCGGGCAGCAGGGCTGACTCACCAAAGCGCGCGGCGATTGCCGCAAGCCCTTCACTGCCAACCGCCACCACATCGCGTGCAATCACATCTGCATCAATCACCTCAATGCCTTTGGCCGCAAACTGGTTGGCAACCGTGGTTTTGCCGCTACCGATACCGCCAGTAAGCCCAATCACTAATCCCATTAACGCACTCCCAATAGTTGTGAAAGATACCAGTGTAACAGGCCATCCCCCCACAGGAGGCAGACCCAGCCGGCGATCGCAATAAAAGGACCAAAGGCGAAAGGTTGCTGCAGTCCTTGCTGCTGACGGCGGAGTAGGATCGCGCCAATCACGGCGCCACTTAATGAGGCCAGCAGGATCAAGAGCGGCAGTACTTGCCATCCCAGCCACGCCCCCAAGGCGGCAAAGAGCTTAAAGTCGCCATAGCCCATGCCTTCTTTGCCGGTGGTGAGCTTAAAGGCCCAAAAGAGGCTCCAAAGGCTGACATAACCGACCATGGCGCCAATGACACTCTCACTGAGGGTGACGGGGCTGATGCCGATCAGCGCAAGGCCGATGCCGGACCACATCAAGGGTAAGGTGAGTTGATCGGGCAGCAGCAGGGTTTCCCAATCAATCAAGGTTAAGGCTAACAACACTAAACTAGCCGCCATCACCGCGATGGCCCACGTCGGGGAGGTGAAAAGCCATGCGGGGAGCATGCAAAGTATCGCGCTGGTCAGCTCCACCAATGGGTAGCGTTTACTGATGGGATGTTGGCAATGGCGGCAGCGGCCTTTTAAAGCCAGCCAACTGAGTAGCGGAATATTGTCATACCAGCGAATGGTTTGCTCACAGGCCGGACAGTGAGACGCGGGAAGGCACAAATCAAAACGCTGCCCATCGGGGGCCTCAATGTTTGCATCAGGAAAGGTGGCTAAGCATTCTTGGCGCCAACGACGCGCCATCATGATCGGCAAACGTGCGATGACCACATTTAAAAAGCTACCGATAATCAGGCCGAATAGGCCGGCAAGAACGATGAATAACGGCGATGAGAATATCAACATGGGACCTTCTGGGTATAAACCTTGTGCGCATCATAGCGCCTTGTGGCGAGAGACTCTATCTTGGCTAGCCAAGAACGGACATCAGATTGAAAATCGGTAAATACATGGCCACCACCAAGCCGCCAATCAATAGCCCCAGCACTAAAATTAACAGGGGCTCGATAATTTTACCGAGGTTGTCCACGGTGTTATCGACTTCGGCTTCATAGATTTGCGCGATGCGGTTGAGCATATTATCGAGTGAGCCCGACTCTTCGCCAATCATCACCATTTGGGTCACCATCACAGGGAAGCTGTCGCTGTCACGCAATGCTTGGTGGAGTGGAATACCCGTTGCGGTGTGCTGATACACTGCATTAAGCGCGTGAACATAATAAGCGTTGGTCATGGATTTTGTTGCCGCTTGTAAGCCAGAAAGTAACGGGATACCAGCACTAAAGGTGGTGGCGAGGGTACGAGAAAATTTGGCAATGCAGGCTTTACTCACCACTTCACCAATGACGGGCAGTCGGAGTAGCCAGCGGTCATAGTAATAGTGGTAAGTCGCGTTTTTACGCTGTAGCAATTGGTGGGCAGCGGCAAGGCCCGCCATCATCAGTGTGATGGTTAATGCGTGTTGGCTGACGATGTCGGATAAGGCGAGCACTTGTTGGGTCAGCCAAGGTAGCTCGGCGCCGAAGGAGTCAAAAATATGTTTAAACTTCGGGATCACGAATACCAGCAGATAGGCACTCACTCCCAAGGCCACGCTGATCACTATGCTGGGATAGATCATGGCTTTAATCACTTTACTGCGAAGCTGCGCCTGCTTTTCACGATACAAGGTTAAACGAGCAAAGACCTGTGGTAACTGCCCGGTTTGCTCGCCTGTTGCGACCAGATCGCAGTAGAAGCGATCAAACAAGGGACTCGCTTGCGCCAACGCATCGCTTAAACTGGTGCCCGCTTCGAGTTGCTGGCGAATATGACGCACCAGCAAGCGCATCTCGGCTTTGACCTGATTGAGCGCGATGAGGTTGAGGGCCTGTACGATAGGGATCCCAGACTCTAGCAGAGTGGTGAGATCGCGGGAAAACTGAGTGATATCCGCCGCTTTGGCTTTGTGACGGCGCTGCTGAAAGCTCGATAGTCGACGGCGAATGATGCGTGTGGGCAAGATCGATTGGCTCGCCAGCTGTTGGCGAGCATCCTGCTCGGTATAGGCGAACACCTGGCCTTTTTTGTCGCCGCCTGCAGCGGCTTGGCGCCAATGAAAGAGAAACAGCGTGGGTTTGGCCATGAAGACTCCTTAGGCAAGCTGAATAACGCGAGTAAGCTCTTGAATGCTGGTGATCCCTTGATTGAGTTTGGCAATCCCGGACTCGGCTAATCGCCACATCCCTTCCTCCGTCGCCAGTTGGGTCAGTTCGATGGCACTGGCATTGCGGTAAATGGCGCTGGCAATAGTCTCGGTGACAGGAAGCACCTCATACACCCCTGTGCGACCCTGATAGCCTTGATAACACTGATAGCACCCGTGAGGATGAGCTTGGTACAAGGTGTTTGGGGTTAACGTCGGATAGAGGTTAGCTAAGTGCTGAAGGTGTGGATCATCAGCTGGGTGCGGCTGTTTACACATCGGGCATAAACGGCGGACTAAACGTTGGGCCACCACCAAAGTTAGAGAGCTGGCAAGGTTGTAGGGGGCAATGCCCATATGGGACAAACGGGTGATGCTTTCGGCGGCGGAATTGGTATGCAGGGTTGATAACACCAGATGACCGGTTTGCGCGGCCTTGATCCCGATTTCAGCGGTGTCGAGATCGCGAATTTCCCCCACCATGACTACATCGGGATCTTGGCGCAAAAATGCGCGGAGTGCGGTGGCAAAATCTAAACCAATGGCCGTATTAACGTTGACTTGGTTGACGCCTTCTAGCTGGATCTCAACCGGATCTTCGACGGTAGCAATATTACGCTCGGGCTGATTGAGATACTTTAACCCACTGTACAAGGAGACGGTTTTGCCGCTGCCGGTTGGGCCGGTAAACAAAATCATGCCTTGCGGTCTATCCAATGCGTCTTGATAGTGCTGGCGTTGCCACTCGGTTAAGCCTAAATCATGCAAGGTTAATTGCTGCTGGCCATTATCCAATAGACGAACTACTACTTTCTCGCCCCAAATGGTTGGCAGGGTAGAGACGCGCATATCGACGGTATGGTCGGCAGTGAGGGTCAGCTTGATGCGCCCGTCCTGTGGCAAACGTCGTTCGGCAATATTGAGTTGGGCTAAGATTTTGAGCCGGGTCGACAGTCGCCGCGAGACCCCTGCTGGAGGATGAGCATAGGTTTGTAATAAACCGTCTTGGCGAAAACGAATTTGGTAGTGATGCTCAAAGGGCTCGAAATGCACGTCGGAGGCTTTTTTGCGCACCGCATCCACCAAGATCTGTTGAATGTAACGACTGATGGGCGCCTGATCGCTTTGTAGCTCGGCACTGTCCTCTTGTGGGCTATCGGTGACGGTCAGGGCCGCCAAGTCCTGATCACTGATGGTGATACCATCGCCAGTGCCATCGATATCTGCCCCATATAAGTGGCGCAACGCAGCATCCAAATCTGGCTGACTGAGCACCACTAACCGGACATTGAGCCCAGTAGAAAAGCGAAAGTCGGCGACAGCTTCTGCGTTATCTGGGTCACTGACCCCCAGTAATAGCTCTTGGCCTTGCTGAGCAAGCGGTAACACTTGGTGACGCTGAATTAAATCGCGTCGGTCGAGGGCATAGCAGGTGTCTTTAAACGGATATTGATGGCTCTCTGCGAACGGAAGATGGTACAGCGTGGCGAGGGTGTTGGCGAGCGCGGTGGGGTCAACCCCAGCATCGAGTATATGCGCAAGACTGAGC
Source organism: Salinivibrio sp. YCSC6 (assembly GCF_004916735.1). Lineage (NCBI taxonomy): Bacteria > Pseudomonadati > Pseudomonadota > Gammaproteobacteria > Vibrionales > Vibrionaceae > Salinivibrio > Salinivibrio sp. YCSC6. Next base: position 2,464,305 of record NZ_CP039516.1, on the reverse strand, counting down.
GACGTATGTTCGCCAATGCCCAGCATATCGCGCTGGGCATCAGTCAATAAACCGGCTTGATACAACTGAGCGGTTGGGATCATTGGCTACTTATGCTTTTTTACATCCTTTAATATCACCAGCTTCGAAAGCTTCGCTCGTTGAGTATTTACATACCCAAGCAAGGTCGCTTTTCTCAAAGGTAATTACTGTTCCGTTAATAGAACTATTTTGAGTAAACGTTACTGTAAGCTCTGTCGATGTGGCATCTTCGCCTTCTCCACTAGCTCCTGAGACGTTGACTGTTGCCAGCTCTCCGAGATTCGCTGCGTCACCTAAGGCTGCTTTAAAGTCACTCGCTGAAGAGCCACTATTTTCATCCAAATAAAGATCTAGTCGTGTAAGGAGAGCACGGCCTGATGCTAACCCTGAGTTAAATTCGGCAATTTTCTGTTTATTAACATAAGCGGGAACAGCGATGGCAGACAGCGCTGCGATAATACCGACGACGATCAGTAACTCAATCAAACTAAACCCTTGTTGCTTTTTCATCCTATTTCTCTCCTCGTAATCATGAGCTGCCGCAAAGTGAGTGGGCAACAATCAGTGCCAGCACTTTACGCTCGTGTGTGGCGCAGAAAAGAGGGGAAACATGAGTTTGAGAGTCAAAGATAAAACCTTGATGTAACAGTGGTTTTTTTCTGTTGCAGTGTTCGACAGACGACAAATTTTTTGTCACAGAATTGTTATAAAAAAGGCCGCGGGTAAGAGGCGGCCTCATTATCTTGCGAACAGGTGGATTACTGAAAGCGCATGGATAAATCGAGCGCGGTAACATGCTTGGTCAGCGCGCCCACGGAAATATAATCGACGCCTGTGGCGGCATAGTCGGCGAGGGTGTCCAAGGTGACGTTTCCAGATACTTCGAGGGCGACACGGCCTTGGTTGAGCGCAACCGCTTCATGCATCATGGGAATGGTAAAGTTATCCAGCATCACCACATCGGCCCCTGCATCAATGGCTTGTTGCAGCTCGGCCAAGGTTTCTGTTTCTACTTCCACTGGCTTATCGGGGTTAAGGCGACGGGCTTCTTGCACGGCATTGGCAATGCCCCCACAGGCAAGAATATGATTTTCTTTAATCAAATATGCATCGAACACCCCAATCCGATGATTATGGCCGCCACCACACGCGACCGCGTACTTCAACGCACTCCGCATTCCCGGAATGGTTTTGCGGGTGTCGAGTAATTGGGTGTGCGTGCCATTAAGCGCCGCCACATAAGTCGCCACCTTGCTCGCACAACCGGATAGCGTTTGAATAAAATTCATCGCATTGCGCTCGCCGGTCAAAATAATCCGCGAGGGGCCGTGCAGGGTGCACAAAGTTTGATTTGGTGTCACTGTGTCGCCATCTTTGACATGCCAAGTGAGCGACACGGCCCCGCCGAGTTGACGAAATACCTCATCGGCAAACGCCTGACCACAAAATACCCCAGCTTCTCGAGTGATTAAAATAGCGGTAGAGACCGAGTCGGCAGGGATCAAGCTTGCGGTAATGTCCTGACTGGGATCAATCTCTCCTCCCAAGTCTTCTCGAAGTGTCTCAGAAACTAGACGTTTTACGTCCGCATCAAGGTGCGAGGTGAGGTAAGCAAAGCGGCTATCGCTATCGTGTACCGCGCGAAATGGAGAAGTTGTCGACGTCATCTTGGCTCACTGGTGCAGTCAAAAGTTGCCGAAATGATAACCTCACTGGTGATGAAATGCAGCCACTGCAGCGGTAAACTTTTTTATCGCCTTGTTTTTTGTGCATGGCCTGTCTAAACCTTGACTATACTTGGTGTCAGCACACACTTATGAGGCGCAACAATGAAACGACTATTTGCATTATGTGCCATGTTAGCCATCGCGATACTGGGGTATTGGGCGTGGCAAGGAGTGCGTGCGCCTGTCAACAACAGCAGTCCGACCGTGACGATTGCAGTATCGCTCACACCGCTTGCCGCACCCATTATCATCGCGAAGAAACAGGGTTTTTTTGCCAGCCACGGTGTGAATGTTAGCCTTTTACCGGTTCATGGTGGGGTTAAAAGTTTTAATACGCTGATGGCGGGAGAGGCCGATCTCGCGACGGTGTCGGAAACCGTCGCGATGTTTAATAGCTTTCAACGTGATGACTTTAATATCCTCGCCAGTTTTGTAGAGTCCAATAACGACGTCAAACTCTGGTCATTGACGTTGCCGATTCACCAATCGCTCGATGTGCTGGCGAATGCGCGTATTGGCGTAGTGCAATCGAGCGCCAGTGAGTTCTTCTTAGACTTAATGCTCAATCTGAATGGTCTGTCTGAGTTGCCGATAAGAAAAGCCTACTATTCCCCAGACCAACTCCCCGGCGCGTTATTGCGTGGAGAAGTCGATGCGATTTCAATTTGGGAGCCTTATGGCTATCAAGTGATGCAAGAGGCGCAACAGCGCGTATCGCAATTTAACAGTAAGGGGCTGCACAACCTCTCTTTTTTACTAGCGAGCCGAAGCCCGTTAAACATTCATCAACACCAGCGTATGCGTCAGGTGATTGCAGGGCTGAATGATGCGATTGACTATATTCATCTCCATCCCGATGAATCAAAGACAGTCGTGGCCGACTACTTGTCAATTCCCGACAACCAGCTGGCATGGCTTTGGCAAGACTATCTTTTTCGGCTTTCCTTGAGCGACGCTTTACTCCTGAGCTTAAAAAATCAAGCTATGTGGGCACGAGAAGCCGGGCTAGTGGCAGGGACGGAACCGGGCTTTCGTCGTTTGCTAAATCCTGGTCCTTTAACGGAGGCGACGCATAAGGCGAGCTTATTAAAATGAAGATAGGACAACAGTTAAGTGTCGTTGTGTACGCCTGTGCTGCGCTCACCATGATCACCTTACTTATCACCGTAGAGTTGTTTTATAAACAAACGCAGGTCCAACATCGTCTTGATGCCATTGTTTCTTTGCATTCACAAATTGATGCGGTGCGGGGAAGGCTTTGGTTATATCAACAGTACCATAGCGCGGAAACACGCCAAGATGCGTATCATGCCAACCAAACCTTGCTGCAACGCCTTCGTGAAAAAAATCGTGAATTGCCGATCCAGCCGCTCCAAGCGATTCGCCAAGCGGCACAAAGTATTGACACTTTATTAGTGTTATCGGCACGGCGTCAGAGCGATATCAATACCACGGAAAGTGCGCGATTGATGGTGTTTTCTCGCTATAACATGCTACTACAAACCATGAGTGAGGCGGCCTTCTCCATGCGTCAAGAAGCGATGCACTCAGCTGGGCAGCAACAAAAAGCCTTGCTTCTCCTCCATGGCGGGGTGCTGATCTTATTGGCGCTGTTAGTGACCGCATTAGCCACCAATACACGGCGGCGTTTCTTTCAGCGGCTTGAGGAGCTGCATGACGATGTGGCGAAAATCAAGCAAGGGGATTTAACCACTCAGCTCTCACTCGACACTTCTGATGAAATGTCTGATCTTGCCGCCCACGTTAACGAGATGAAGCGCACGTTGAAAAATACTATGGTGCGCAAAGAACAGCTTGCCGAAGAGATTGCCCAACAAACTCAGCAACTGCGAGAGCAACAGCAGCAGCTAATGTACTTAGCCGAGCATGATGAACTCACTCGACTGTTTAATCGCCGTGCGTTTGAGTCACATGTGGAGGTTGCCTTGATGCGTGCTTCACGCGCGCAAACCAAAGCCGCGTTGCTGTTTATCGATGTAAACCGATTTAAAGAAGTGAACGATACCTATGGTCACGGGGTGGGGGATGAATTGCTAAAAGTCGTTAGCCAGCGGTTAAAGCTTGCGGTGCGACGTTCGGATTTAGTCGGGCGTTTAGGTGGGGATGAGTTTATTGTTTGGCTCGATTTATTGGCGGATAAACAGGCACTGCAAGAGGTGATTGAGCGTATTATTCAAGAAATGCGCGCGCCAATGGTGACCAATGGTGCAGAGCTGGAGCTTTCTCTGAGTATCGGGGTGAGCTGTTTCCCAACCGATGGACTGGAATTGCAACAATTGATGAATCAAGCTGATTCAGCCATGTATCATGCCAAAGCGAACCCAAGCGCGGGTTGCTGCTTCTATTCCAATCTGAACACCCGCGAGATAGAGTAATCGTCCAGTCCAACCATGGATAGCGGCATGTCTTTTTCAAACATCAACGATCATTGGCTGGTGGGCGCGCGCGCTTGCCCATCTCCCCACTACAACCAACGACCCGATGAGGAAGAGATTTCCTTACTGGTCATCCACAATATTAGCCTCCCGCCAGGACAGTTTGATGGCACCTATATCGAACAGTTTTTTCAAGGTCAGCTCGACGTGAGTAAGCACCCTTATTTTGCTGAGATCGCCGATCTTCGCGTCTCCGCGCACCTACTGATCCGACGAGATGGAAGTGTGATCCAGTTTGTACCATTCAACGAGCGTGCGTGGCATGCTGGCGCTTCGTGTTTTGATGGACGCGAGCAATGCAATGACTTTTCGATCGGTATCGAGCTCGAGGGCACGGATGACCTACCTTATACCGATCCGCAGTACCAAGCTTTAGCGACGATCACCCGTACGCTGATGCAGTATTATCCAGCCATTACCTGTGATCGCATTACCGGCCATGAACATATTGCGCCGGGGAGAAAAACCGATCCGGGCCCTGCATTTGATTGGCCCTACTATAATTCGCTGATCGCCAAATAGTGTGGCGGCATCACGCGCTTGTTTAGGCTCGTGGGGCTGTAAAAAAGCGGCTTGTTAATAAAGTGTTTATTGGTCAGACCAATTTTTGCGAGCTAGACTGTGCCGACTGTCACCTTAAAGATACAGTCGTTTCCATGATGTCAATCAAACTTCTGGTGGACACAATATTTGCTGTCTGGTAACTTTAAAGGATTATAAAAAATTGGTATTACCAATTGACAACCAGTCAGTTTCTGTCGAAGGCAGTGAAAGCTGCTAAGACGGATGGTCAACAAAAACAATGGCATATCAAAGAATTCGTCAACCCAAACTCTCAGATGTTATCGAGAAAGAGCTCGAAGGTTTAATTCTGGAAGGCACTTTATCGCCGGGCCAGAAGTTACCGCCTGAGCGGGAGTTGGCAAAACAATTTGATGTGTCGCGTCCGTCAGTGCGTGAAGCGATCCAGCGACTTGAAGCTAAAAAGTTGCTGACGCGTAAACAAGGTGGCGGCACTTTTGTCAGTGAACGACTGTGGCAGCGATTCTCTGAACCCCTGCTAGAGTTATTGGCGGACCATCCTGAAACCCAACTTGATTTGCTGGAGTCACGTCATGCGCTGGAAGGCATCTCTTCTTACTTTGCCGCCCTCCGCGGCACGAAAGAAGACTTCAAGCGGATATGTGACTGCCATGATGCGATTCGTCATGCGCAGCAAAAAGGGGATTTAGAGGCAGAAGCCTCGGCTGTCATGCAGTATTTAGTTGCAGTAACGGAAGCGGCACACAATGTGGTGCTGCTTTATATTATGCGCAGTCTTGCGCCGCTGCTGGAGCAGAATATTCTGCAAAACTTTGAGCTACTTTACCGCCGCCAAGAAACGGTGGAAAACGTCAGCCGACACCGGGCTGAGATCGTGGATGCGATTACTGCTGGCGAACCAGAAAAAGCCAGACAGGCGTCACATGCACACTTAGCTTACATTGAGGAAACTCTGTTGGATCTTGGCCGTGAAGAAAGCCGTCGAGAACGGTCTCTGCGTCGAATTCAACAACGCAAGGACGAGTTGGAGTAATACCGGATTCGCCCAAAAGAAAGGGCAAGCGGTGTCTCCAGCTGCGACAACGTTTGTTTTGTATGAGTCAATCAACGAAAGGATAGATCGCCATGTCTGAAGTCATGAAACATGACGTGGACGCACTTGAGACTCAAGAGTGGCTACAAGCCCTCGAGTCAGTCGTTCGTGAAGAAGGTGTAGAACGTGCCCAGTTCCTTCTGGAGCAAGTACTGGAACAAGCACGTTTAGACGGTGTTGACATGCCAACTGGCGTGACCACCAACTATGTAAATACCATTCCTGCCGATCAAGAACCTGCTTACCCAGGTGATGTGAATCTGGAACGTCGTATCCGTTCTATCATTCGTTGGAACGCAATCATGATCGTGTTGCGTGCGTCCAAGAAAGATTTAGAGCTGGGTGGCCACATGGCATCATTCCAGTCATCGGCTGCTTTCTACGAGACCTGTTTCAACCACTTCTTCCGTGCGCCGAATGAAAAAGACGGCGGCGATTTGGTGTATTATCAAGGTCACATCTCTCCAGGTATCTACGCGCGTGCGTTTGTTGAAGGTCGTCTCACTGCTGAGCAGCTCGACAACTTCCGCCAAGAAGTAGACGGTAAAGGTATTTCTTCTTACCCACACCCGAAACTGATGCCTGAATTCTGGCAATTCCCTACCGTTTCTATGGGTCTGGGTCCTATTGCGTCTATCTACCAAGCGCGTTTCCTCAAGTATCTGAACGGTCGCGGTCTGAAAGACACCTCAGAGCAACGCGTTTATGCGTTCTTGGGTGATGGTGAGATGGATGAGCCAGAATCACGTGGTGCGCTGTCGTTCGCGGCCCGTGAAAAACTGGATAACCTATGCTTCTTGATCAACTGTAACCTGCAGCGCCTTGATGGCCCTGTAATGGGTAACGGTAAGATCATCCAAGAGCTAGAAGGCCTATTCAAAGGTGCTGGTTGGAACGTGATCAAAGTGGTTTGGGGTTCTGGCTGGGATAAACTGCTGGCGAAAGATACTTCAGGTAAACTGCTGCAGTTGATGAACGAAACCATCGACGGCGATTACCAAACCTTCAAGTCAAAAGATGGCGCCTACGTGCGTGAGCACTTCTTCGGTAAGTATCCAGAAACAGCCGCCTTGGTTGCGGATATGACCGACGAAGAAATCTTTGCGCTGAAGCGTGGTGGTCATGAGCCATCAAAACTGTTTGCTGCGTTCAAAGCGGCACAAGAGTGCAATGACCGTCCAACCGTGATCCTAGCGAAAACCGTTAAAGGTTACGGCATGGGTGAAGCGGCAGAAGGTAAGAACATCGCGCACCAAGTGAAGAAAATGGACATGACGCACGTCATTGCCATGCGTGATCGTCTTGGCCTGCAAGACTTGCTGTCTGATGAAGACGTACAAAACCTGCCTTACCTACAGTTGGAAGAAGGTTCAGCGGAGCATGAGTACCTGCACGCGCGCCGTAAAGCGCTGCACGGTTACACCCCGCAACGTCTGCCTAACTTTACTAAAGAGCTAACCCTGCCAAAACTGGATGATTTCTCAGCCCTGCTGTCTGAGCAGAAGCGTGATATCTCCACCACCATGGCCTTTGTACGCTCTTTGAATGTATTGCTGAAAGACAAAAACATCGGCAAAAACATTGTACCTATCATTGCTGACGAAGCGCGTACTTTCGGTATGGAAGGCCTGTTCCGTCAAGTAGGTATCTACAACCCACATGGTCAGACTTACACCCCTGAAGACCGTGGTGTAGTGTCTTACTATAAAGAAGACCAAGGCGGTCAAGTACTGCAAGAAGGGATCAACGAGCTAGGCGCGATGTCATCGTGGGTAGCGGCGGCGACCTCTTACAGCACCAACGATCTGCCAATGATCCCATTCTACATCTACTATTCAATGTTCGGCTTCCAACGTGTTGGCGACATGGCGTGGATGGCAGGTGACCAACAAGCACGTGGTTTCCTATTGGGTGCAACTGCCGGTCGTACTACCCTGAACGGTGAAGGTCTGCAGCACGAAGACGGTCACAGCCATATTCTGGCGAGCACTGTACCTAACTGTGTTTCTTACGACCCAACCTTCGCGTACGAAGTGGCGGTGATCATGCAAGACGGTATCCGTCGCATGTACGGTCCTGACCAAGAAAACATCTACTACTACCTAACGCTGATGAACGAAAACTATCATCAGCCTGCCATGCCTGAGGGTGCGGAAGAAGGTATCCGTAAAGGTATCTACAAGCTAGAAACCTACACGGGCGACAAAGCGAAAGTTCAGCTAATGGGCTCAGGCACCATCATGACTGAAGTGCGCAAAGCGGCGAAACTGCTTAGCGATGAGTACGGTGTAGCGTCTGACGTATACAGCGTGACCTCGTTCAACGAGCTGGCACGTGACGGCCAAGATGCAGAGCGCTTCAACATGTTGCACCCAGATGCAGACGCACAAGTTCCTTACATCCAAACTGTAATGGGAACTGAGCCTGCGATTGCTGCGACTGACTACATGAAGAACTACGCTGACCAAGTTCGCGCGTTTATCCCAGCGGAATCTTACAAAGTTCTGGGTACTGACGGCTTTGGTCGTTCTGACAGCCGCGAAAACCTACGTCGTCACTTCGAAGTGAACGCAGGCTATGTGGTTGTTGCGGCGCTTAACGAGCTGGCTAAGCGTGGCGATGTTGACAAGAAACTGGTAGCGGACGCTATCAAGAAATTCGACATCGATACCAACAAAGTAAACCCGCTGTTCGCGTAAGAGGCTGAAATAATGTCAATCGAGATTAATGTACCTGACATCGGTGCTGATGAAGTAGAAGTGACTGAGATCCTTGTTAGCGTTGGCGACAAGGTCGAAGAAGAACAGTCGTTAATCACCGTTGAAGGTGATAAAGCATCCATGGAAGTGCCTGCATCACAAGCGGGCGTGGTCAAGGAAATCAAAATTGCTGAGGGTGACAAAGTGACCACTGGCTCTTTGATTATGATCTTCGAAGCCGATGCGCCAGCGCAAAGCGCACCAGCTCAAGAGGCGGCGCCAGCCGCCCCTGCTGCACCAGCAGCTGCGTCAGAAATCAAAGAAGTACACGTGCCTGATATCGGTGGTGACGAAGTCGAAGTTACCGAGATCATGGTTGCGGTTGGCGATACCATTGAAGAAGAACAGTCACTGATCACTGTTGAAGGCGATAAAGCCTCAATGGAAGTGCCTGCACCGTTTGCGGGTACCGTTAAAGAAATCAAGATCGCGGCGGGTGACAAGGTGTCAACTGGCTCACTGATCATGATGTTCGAAGTGGGTGGTAGCGCGCCAGCGCAAGCGCCTGCAGCTGCCGAGGCACCAGCAGCGCCTGCAGCAGCACAAGCTAAAGACGTTCACGTTCCTGATATCGGTGGCGATGAAGTTGAAGTTACCGAGATCATGGTTGCGGTTGGCGATACCATTGAAGAAGAGCAGTCACTGATCACCGTTGAAGGCGACAAAGCGTCAATGGAAGTCCCTGCACCGTTTGCGGGTACAGTGAAAGAAATCAAAGTGGCCGCGGGCGATAAAGTCTCGACGGGCTCGTTGATCATGGTCTTCGAAGTTGCCGGTAGCGCACCAGCAGCGCCTGCACCTGCAGCGGCACCTGCTGCTGAAAAGGCGGCACCAGCGCCTGCAGCCAAAGCTGACGCCCCAGCGGCTAAAGCTGACGCTGGCAAAGACGAGTTTGTAGAGAACAAAGAATACGCGCATGCGTCTCCTGTTGTTCGTCGTCTGGCCCGTGAATTTGGCGTGAACCTTGCGAAGGTAAAAGGTAGCGGCCGTAAAGGACGCGTACTGAAAGAAGACGTTCAGAGCTTTGTAAAAGAAGCGCTGAAACGCCTTGAATCGGGTGCAGCATCGGGTTCAGGCGACGGTAGCGCACTGGGTCTGCTCCCTTGGCCAAAAGTGGACTTCAGCAAATTCGGTGAAACCGAAGTCAAACCACTGTCTCGCATTAAGAAAATCTCTGGTGCGAACCTAGCACGTAACTGGGTAATGATCCCGCACGTGACGCAGTGGGACAACGCTGATATCACTGAAGTGGAAGCGTTCCGTAAAGAACAAAATGCGATCGAGAAGAAGAAAGAGTCTGGCATGAAGATCACCCCATTGGTGTTCATCATGAAAGCGGCTGCGAAAGCGCTAGAAGCTTTCCCTTCTTTCAACTCATCGCTATCTGAAGACGGTGAAAGCCTGATCCTGAAGAAGTATGTCAACATCGGTATCGCGGTTGACACGCCAAACGGTCTGGTTGTGCCTGTGTTCAAAGACGTGAACAAAAAAGGCATCTACGAGTTATCTGAAGAGCTGATGGCGGTTTCTAAGAAAGCTCGTGCAGGCAAACTCACTGCCTCTGATATGCAGGGTGGTTGCTTTACCATCTCGAGCCTAGGTGGCCTGGGCGGTACGGCATTTACGCCAATCGTCAATGCACCAGAAGTGTCTATCTTGGGTGTGTCTAAGTCAGAAATGAAACCAGTATGGAACGGTAAGGACTTTGAACCTCGCCTAATGCTGCCATTGTCTCTGTCTTACGATCACCGTGTGATTGACGGTGCCGAAGGCGCGCGCTTTATTACTTACCTCAACGGCTTGTTGTCAGACATCCGCCGTTTGGTACTGTAATCGCGTCACCGACAACACCCTCCGGCCCGTTACGGGCCGGTTGGGAATTGTTGTGCAGCTCACAGGCTATGGGTTTTTATTTTTCAGCCCATTAACATGGCTGTAAACTGTGGCTTCCAAACTCCCACAACAATAAAAAATTACCGCTCTTAGCCTGTCAGGGAATAAGACTACAACGAGGTCAGAATGAGTAAAGAAATCAAAGCGCAAGTCGTCGTCCTTGGCGCTGGTCCTGCTGGATACTCCGCCGCCTTCCGCTGTGCCGACCTAGGTTTGGAAACAGTATTGGTTGAACGTTACAACACCCTAGGTGGTGTATGTCTAAACGTTGGTTGTATCCCTTCTAAAGCCCTACTTCACGTTGCCAAAGTGATCGAAGAAGCCAAAGCAATGGCGGATCACGGTGTGGTTTTCGGCGAGCCACAAACCGATATCGATAAAATTCGCACTTGGAAAGATAAGGTTATCGGTCAACTGACCGGTGGTCTGGGTGGCATGGCCAAGCAGCGTAAAGTGACTGTTGTTAACGGTAAAGGCCGTTTCACTGGCGCGAACACCCTAGTGGTTGAAGGTGATGAAACCACCACGATCAATTTTGATAATGCCATTATTGCGGCGGGCTCTCGTCCAATCGAACTGCCATTTATCCCGCATGAAGACCCACGTATCTGGGACTCAACGGACGCGCTTGAGCTCAAAGAAGTACCAGAGAAACTGCTGGTAATGGGCGGTGGTATCATCGGTCTAGAAATGGGTACGGTTTATCACTCGCTAGGTTCACAAATCGACGTTGTTGAAATGTTCGATCAAGTGATCCCTGCTGCGGATAAAGACGTGGTGAAGGTCTTCACCAAGCGTATCAGCAAGAAATTTAACCTGATGCTAGAAACCAAGGTGACCGCGGTAGAAGCCAAAGAAGACGGCATCTACGTCACCATGGAAGGCAAAAAAGCGCCAGCAGAGCCTGTACGCTATGATGCCGTTCTGGTTGCTATCGGCCGTACACCAAACGGTAAGCTACTTGACGCCGGTCAAGCGGGCGTTGAAGTTGATGACCGTGGCTTTATCCGTGTTGATAAGCAAATGCGTACTAACGTGCCACATATCTATGCGATTGGCGATATCGTTGGTCAGCCAATGCTTGCGCATAAAGGTGTGCATGAAGGTCACGTTGCCGCAGAAGTCATTGCTGGTAAGAAGCACTACTTCGATCCTAAAGTGATCCCATCTATCGCATACACTGAGCCAGAAGTGGCATGGGTCGGTAAGACCGAGAAAGAGTGTAAGGAAGAGGGCATTAACTACGAAGTGGCTACCTTCCCATGGGCAGCGTCTGGTCGTGCGATCGCGTCTGATTGTGCCGACGGTATGACTAAGATGATCTTCGATAAAGACACTCATCGCGTGATCGGTGGTGCGGTTGTTGGTACTAACGGTGGTGAACTGTTAGGCGAGATTGGCCTTGCTATCGAGATGGGTTGTGATGCCGAAGATGTCGCATTGACAGTACACGCTCACCCAACCTTGCATGAGTCTGTTGGTCTTGCCGCAGAAGTGTTTGAAGGCTCAATCACTGACCTGCCAAATCCAAAAGCAAAGAAAAAGAAATAAACCGCGCGTTTATCGTTTTCTGATTAAGCCCCGCCATGCGGGGCTTTTTTATATCTGTCATTTACAACAGCTGCGATACGGTTACGCGATGGTCGCAAGCTTATCAGCTAGGCGGCTAAGCATGACCTCTTTGGTGGAGATAGGCTCACTTAAGCCTTGAAACAAGGTCATGAAATAGGCATCCATCATTAACGCAGTTTGCGCCTGATGATTTGGACTTTGCTCAACAGAAAGGTGAGCTTGAAAAGGTGCGATGTGATGCGCCAAGGCTTTTTGCTGCCACAAGAGTGCGCGAAAGAGCTCTCGGCTGAAGTCTGGATGCGCGAGATAAAACGCATAGAGGTGATCGGCATAATGGAGAAGTCGTTGCGTTGGCGTGTCTGAGTGATCCAATTTGGCAGCGTTTTCGAGCACGGTATCAATACGTGTCATCAGCCCAACTTTTAGCAAGTCAATCTTCAACGGAAAGTGTGAGAAGACAGTTCCTGTCGCGACCTCCGCCTTATGCGCAATTTGACGAGTAGTGGTATCCGCAAACCCTTGTTCCACAAATAATGCCCATGCACTGTCGAGGATCTTCTGGCGTGTCGCCTGTTTTTTGGGTGTATCCACATTCACTCCTTTTTTGTTTCATGATACTGACTTGGTGTGGTGCTTGCCATGATCCTTTCCTCGATCTTAAGACTGTTTGTCCTTTTTTAGCCTAAAAATATTGTAAATTGAGCATGCTCAATTTATTGTTAGTGAGCGCGCTCAATTTTGGCTTTAGGTAAGGAGAGGTAATGAACACATTATTGGAAATGACAAAAACCGTGTTTGGCTATGTATGCTTTGTGCCATTCTTGTTTCTTTACTCAGGTTTGCTGAGTTTGACATTGGCACCGTTATTATTAGTGGGGGGAGTTGGCTTTTTGTGCGTTATTTTAGGGGTTGAGGAGGGCGTTAAACCCTTATGGCGCCAGCTATGGCAAGATGGAAAAGACGTTGCTAGTGCGCGGCCTCGTTCAGCACAATAAAAAAGCGGGCCAAAGCCCGCTTCGTGCGTCAGAAGATAGCGTTTAAAGCTTAAAGCTCCCAACCAAGGTATCAAGACGTTTAGAAAGATCACGTAGTGACTCACTGGCTTCTGCCATGGTGTTGGCGGTATCAGCGGTTTGCTGCGAGCTGTGATTAATCTCTTCAATATTTTGATTAATGTCATTCACCACGGTGGACTGCTCCTCGGTAGCCGTTGCCACTTGGGTGTTCATATCCGAGATCTGGACAATTTGCTCGTTGATCAAATTGAGTGCTTGTGACGCCTCGTCGGAAGCATTGACCCCTTCGGCCGTCATCGCTCGGCTTTGCTCCATGGCTTGCACGGCATTGCTCGCTTCTTGTTGGAGGCGATCGATCATGGTTTGGATTTCATCGGTAGAGTCAGATGTGCGACTTGCCAAGCTGCGCACCTCGTCGGCAACAACCGCAAATCCGCGCCCTTGTTCGCCCGCTCGTGCCGCTTCAATCGCCGCATTGAGTGCCAGTAAATTCGTTTGCTCGGAGATACCGCGGATCACATCCAAAATGCCGCCAATCGAGTCAGTATTCTCTGCTAGTGCACTGACGACCTTGGACATGTTCTCCATGTCATCGGCTAGGCGTGCAATGGTATCTCGCGCTTGGGTGACGACTTGTTGGCCACTGGCTGCACCATCAGAGGCTTGATTCGCAGCGCTGGCGGCATTGGCCGCATTCCCAGCAATCTCATTGACGGTAGCGCCCATCTCGTTAATCGCGGTCACCACCTGAACGGTACGATCTCGCTGATGTTCACTTTGCGATTGCGTGGCGCTGGCTTGTGCTGAGACCTGTTCGGCGGCGCTTCTTAGCTCACCACCCGTGGCGGCTACATCTGAGACTAAGCGGTGGATTTTTTCTACAAAGCTATTGAAACCAGATGCGAGTTGGCCAATTTCATCTTGGCTGTTGATGTCCACACGTTGGCGCAGATCGCCTTCGCCTTCACCTATTTCACGGAATACATTGGCGACATATTGGATAGGCTTGGTAATGGTCGCGGCAAGCCAGATGGCGACGACAACGAACAAGAGTCCGACGACGACAGAGACCATTAAAATTTGGTTGCGCGTTTGATTCAGCGGGGCATAGACCTCGTCTGCTGGGACGTCTGCGATCACAAACCAATCCATGGAAGGCACATAGCTCGAGGCGAGTAAAAGTTCATCACCATTGACTTGGGTGTCGAGTAAATTGAAGTCACCCTTATTGAGAAGGCTACGTGCTTGGGCTCCATACAAGTCGGTGAGGTTTTTCTCTCCCATTAGGCCGGTGTCGCGATGGAGCTGCACTTCGCCCTGCGCATTGACGAGAAAAACAAAGCCGGATTGCTCAATCTTGAATTGATTCAGAAACTGCGTCATGTCATCCAGTGAGCGTGAAAACCCAGCGAGGCCTGTCCCGTTAAGTTGCTGGAAGTTCACGAACAGTTTGAGATCCCCGTTATCCTCTTGGAACACTTGCGCCATGGTGGCATTGCCACTGTCTAGGAAGTTATAGAACCACCCGTCTTTATCGCGGGTCAGGACCCGCAAGAAGCCATTCTGATTCCAGTACTGCCCCGTCTTACGGTTCGCAATACTGGCGTCATTCAGACCATATTGTGCTCGCAAAATATTGAGTTGCTCGATGACACGCGCTTCTTCACTGGCACTCATGTCGCTACTGATCATATCGAGCATCACAGGGTTTGAGGCTAACTGGCGTGCGGCGGATTGTAGCTGGTTTACTTCACTATCAATCGTATCGCGAAATTGGGTGAGGGTGGTTGGCAGCTCGTTCTCCAACAGCCGCTTTTCCATAATATCTCGAGCTTGGCTTAAGCTCATGTAGCTGATAATCGCTGTGGAGGCGATAACGGCTGACACAAAGGCCAAGATGAGTTTTTGTTTAATAGTGAGTTGGTTTAGCTTCATGCCCTTCTCTCTACAAGTCAATGAATACAGAGTCTGCCACGCAATAGGGTGACAAAGACTGAGATATTTTTATGGTACTAATGTCTAAGTTAGCAGAAGTGTGTGAATGGTTAACGACGTATCGGCGAGAACCCCACAAACTTAACGGAACCCGTCGGTTTTATTGATAAAAATAACACCTAGTGCGCAGTTTCAACAGCAAAGGGGAATAATACCTCTCTACTGCCGATGTGAAGCTGTGAACTTGATAACAGACTGATTACTGCGTCGTGGAAAAAAGCGGTGTAGAATCAGTCACAACCGCGACACATGCTGTGAGTAGTGTGAGAAGAATAGGGATTAGCGCGCTGCGTCACTAAGACCTAAGTCGTATGTTTCATAAAAGGGGTAGATTTTAATTTTAAGTTAAAAATGCTATCCTCACGCAGCGGTTACGTGCTCGAACCCTCGTCTTGCTGGAAAATTTTAATAAACTTCGCCGGATAAGCGTGATACGAGTACTAACACTTTCCAAGGATGTTGGATCACACGATCTGACCGAGAAAAGAGGAAATAGTCGTGCTTGAAGCCTACCGTAAACACGTCGAAGAACGTGCCGCTCAGGGCATTGTGCCTAAACCGCTGAACGCTGAGCAAACCGCCAGTCTGATAGAACTGTTGAAAAACCCGCCCGCTGGCGAAGAAGAAACACTGGTCTACCTACTTGAAAATCGAATTCCGCCCGGCGTGGACGAAGCGGCTTATGTAAAAGCCGGCTTTCTTGCCGCGCTTGCGAAGGGAGAAGCAAGCTCTCCGCTCATTAGTCGTGAACGCGCGACTGAGCTGTTAGGGACCATGCAAGGCGGTTATAACATCGAACCGCTGATTGCACTGCTTGATGATGCCACGTTGGCACCGATTGCGGCAAAGGCCTTGTCTCATACTCTGCTGATGTTCGACGCGTTTTATGACGTTGAAGATAAAATGAAAGCAGGGAATACCTACGCCAAGCAAGTGATGGAATCTTGGGCTAACGCCGAGTGGTTCTTAAACAAGCCGCAAATCCCTGAAAAAGTGACGCTGACGGTGTTCAAAGTATCGGGTGAAACCAATACCGATGACTTATCGCCAGCCCCCGATGCTTGGTCGCGCCCTGATATTCCTCTCCACGCACTGGCCATGTTGAAGAACGAGCGCGAGGGCATTCAGCCGGATAAGCCCGGTGAGATTGGTCCGATTTCGCAAATGAAAGCGCTGGAAGAAAAAGGTCATCCACTGGTTTACGTGGGTGATGTGGTCGGTACGGGTTCGTCACGTAAATCAGCGACCAACTCTGTGCTGTGGTTTATGGGCAAAGACATTCCTAATGTGCCGAACAAGCGCTTTGGGGGTTTTTGTTTAGGCGGAAAAATCGCGCCGATTTTCTTCAATACCATGGAAGATGCGGGTGCCTTGCCGATTGAGCTGGATGTTAGCAAGCTCAATATGGGCGATGTGATTGACTTGTATCCGGCCGACGGCAAGGTATGCAAGCATGGCACCGATGAGGTTCTGTCTACCTTCCAACTGAAAACCGATATCTTATACGATGAAGTGCGTGCCGGGGGGCGTATCCCTCTCATCATCGGCCGTGGTCTGACCGATAAAGCGCGTGAGAGTTTAGGCCTTGAGCCTTCGGACGTATTCCGTCGTCCGCGTCCTGTTGCGGACTCTACCAAAGGGTTTACGTTGGCACAGAAAATGGTCGGTAAAGCCTGTGGTGTCGAGGGTGTCCGCCCTGGTACCTATTGCGAGCCAAAAATGACCACTGTGGGTTCACAAGATACCACGGGTCCGATGACGCGTGATGAGTTAAAAGATTTAGCGTGTCTTGGCTTCACCGCCGATCTCACTATGCAGTCATTCTGCCACACATCCGCTTATCCAAAGCCTGTGGATGTCGAAACCCACCACACACTGCCGGACTTCATTATGAACCGTGGTGGTGTGTCATTGCGTCCGGGTGATGGTGTTATCCACTCATGGCTAAACCGAATGCTGCTGCCCGATACCGTGGGGACTGGCGGTGATTCACACACGCGTTTCCCGCTGGGTATTTCGTTCCCTGCCGGTTCAGGTCTGGTGGCCTTTGCGGCCGCGACCGGCGTGATGCCACTGGATATGCCAGAGTCAGTTCTGGTGCGCTTTAAAGGCGAAATGCAGCCTGGGGTCACCTTACGTGACTTGGTACATGCCATTCCATATTTTGGTATTAAGCAAGGTCTCCTGACGGTTGAGAAATCCGGCAAGATCAACGAATTCTCAGGCCGTGTATTGGAAATTGAAGGGGTGGAGCACCTGACCGTTGAGCAAGCCTTTGAGCTGTCGGATGCATCCGCAGAGCGTTCAGCGGCTGGCTGTACGGTCAAGCTGTCACAAGACTCGGTGGCAGAGTACCTTGAGTCGAACATTGTGATGTTGAAGTGGATGATCGCCGAAGGCTATGGCGACCGTCGTACTATCGAGCGTCGTATCCAAGCGATGGAGCAATGGCTGGCTAATCCAAGTTTGATGGAAGCCGATAAAGATGCCGAGTACGCGCATGTGCTCGAAATCGATCTGGCAGACATCAAAGAGCCGATTCTGTGTGCGCCGAACGACCCAGATGATGCTCGCACCTTGTCGGATGTTGCTGGCGATAGCGTCGATGAAGTCTTTATCGGTAGTTGTATGACCAACATCGGTCACTTCCGTGCGGCCGGTAAACTGTTGGATAAATTCGGTGGCAGTTTATCGACCCGTATGTGGGTGGCACCACCGACGAAGATGGATAGAGATCAGCTAACAGCAGAAGGCTATTACGGTATTTATGGCCGTGCTGGGGTGCGGATTGAAACGCCAGGGTGTTCATTGTGTATGGGGAACCAAGCACGTGTGGCAGAGAAATCGACCGTATTGTCGACCTCGACCCGTAACTTCCCAAACCGTTTGGGAACCGGCGCCAACGTGTACCTTGCCTCAGCTGAGCTTTCGGCGGTAGGTGCGATCCTAGGACGTATTCCTACCAAAGAGGAATACCTCGAATACGCCGAGCACATTAATGCGACTGCAGCAGATACCTATCGCTATCTGAACTTCCACCGTATGGACGAATACACGCAAAAAGCGGATAACGTCATTATCAAAGCCGCGGTCTAGCTGGCTTTATCCAACGCCCTCTTCGGAGGGCGTTTTTTTATCCTGGTGATGCTGTCGGTCTGAATGGCTTATTGTTCACTTTGCGCGGCAATCAGGCGGGCGACATTCTCTGCAGTGCGGCGCAGATTCTCCGCAGTGTGTTCAAAAGCATGTTGTAAATCACAGGGGCCTGATTGAATCGGCAAGATAGTGGTAACTCCGCGTTCGTATAAGGCTTCACAATCGTCGCCAACGCGGCCTGCTAGTACTACCACAGGAACATCAAACTGTTTCGCGACCTGTGCCAGGGCGGCGGGCACCTTACCATGCAGCGTTTGACCATCGACTTTTCCTTCGCCTGTCACCAACCAATTGGCTTTTGCTATGTAAGGGGTGGCTTGGCTGCGTTCGAGCAAGAGCGCCACACCGGGGACCAATTGTGCACCCAGCAAGCCACCCAAGGTGGCACCAATTCCACCAGCCGCGCCGGCGCCCGCAAATTGTGCAATCGATTTGCCGAGCTGATAGCGACAGAGGCTGGCAAAACGATGCAGGTGTTGCTCCAGTTGACGAACCTGCTCCGGTGACGCGCCTTTTTGGGGCGCAAATACGGTTGCCGCACCTTGCGGACCACATAGCGGATTATCCACATCACATGCAGCCGTTAATCGGACGCGTTTAAGTCGAGGGTCGAGCTGGCTCAGATCAAGTTGTGCGAGCCTACCTAAGCCATCACCGGTTGGCGAAATGGGTGCATCCTGGCTATCAAGCAACTTTGCCCCCAAGGCCACCAAGATACCTGCGCCCGCATCTGTGGTGGCGCTGCCGCCTAAGCCGATAATGATTTCATCGACATCATATGCGAGGGCGGCACGAATCAGCTCTCCAGTCCCTAGGCTGGTGGTGTGTAGCGGGTTGCGTTGATGGTGAGCGAGCAGGGGCAAGCCAGAGGCGCTGGCCACGTCGATGATCGCGAGTCGCTGCGAAGGGACGATAACATAGCTGGCGGTGATCGATGAAAAATCGGGACCAGTCACTTGGCAAGTGTGAAAATCGCCGTCTAACTGCTGGGCAAAACTTTGCGTTGTCCCTTCGCCGCCATCGGCCATGGGGAGCAAAGTAAGATGCGCCTTGGGTAGTATACGCGCCATGCCGTCATGGATGGCTTGCGCCGCCTCGCCAGCTGAAAGGCTTTCTTTGAACGAATCAGGGGCTATCACTATATGCATCGGCTACTCCTTTCCAGACGCGACCACGTTGATGAGGCTGATATACCCTTCCTACTTGAAGCTGCAGCTACGTTCTTTCATTCCAATCACATAATCTATCTATGCTCATGGGGATTCACTCACAGCCTACCTGCAACGCCAAGTTGTTTGGGTATCGTATTTAAGTATGGCGAAGGTGACAGTTTGAGAACAGTCTCGAGTTGGCAATTGATAGAAAAACTCGGACAATAGCCTCTCATTTTGGAGGTGGACGTGGATTACGAATTTTCCCGCAATAGTTTTGATGACAGCTATCGCATTGTGTTCTCAATGGGGCATGAGGCTATGGGGCGTTGGTTGCTTGATGAGTTGGGTACCGAGCTGAGTGAGGTGGATGCGTGGTTAGCCACCTTTACCCAGTTGCGCCAAGAGCAGCAATGGCGAGGACACACCTTCACGCTGACGGCCAATCCTGAAGAAGTGGTGGTGATGGCCAATGCGATGTTGCAAACGCCCTCTGACGAGGCGACGGATACGTTGAGCGCACAAGACCTACAGTTTTACGATCAAGAAAGCAGCGCCGCTTGTGGTTATGAAGACTTTCTGGCCATGCTCGAAGCGTATCGTGATTTTATTGCTCGCTACGGACGCCGTACGCGCTAACCTGCCGGCGAGTGACGCTGACACTCGCCTCCTTCCTATCAGACATCTCATCATGGCTCGCTTTGGTGCATCGTCCTCCTCGCGATGAATCTATGCGTCGAGATGGTGAATAGTTTGCACTAAAAAAGTGCAAATGCGCGCCTTTCCCTAGTTAATTTCTGTAATGTGCTGATTTTTATCTAGTTAATAGTTGGCATGTCTCTTGATACTTATTGACTGATGCAAACATAAGGACTCAGGAGAAGGATATGAAACTGATTAGCGCCATTATCAAGCCTTTTAAGCTTGATGACGTCCGTGAAGCACTATCCGACGTCGGCATTGACGGCATGACAGTGTCAGAAGTGAAAGGGTTTGGCCGCCAAAAAGGACACACCGAATTGTATCGCGGTGCCGAATATCAAGTCGATTTTTTGCCGAAGGTAAAACTCGAAATCGCCGTCCAGAGCGATAGTGTTGATGCCGTGGTGGAAGCGATTTCCAAGGCGGCACAAACCGGCAAAATCGGCGACGGTAAGATTTTTGTCTTTGACCTCCAGCAAGCCGTGCGGATCCGCACTGGCGAAATGGATCTGGAAGCAATTTAATCACAGGGAGTAATCACAATGGAATTGGTCAATACGGTTACTGAGTTACGTTACGCACTAGACACCTTCTTTTTCCTTTTATCCGGTGCGTTGGTGATGTGGATGGCGGCTGGGTTTGCCATGTTAGAGGCAGGGCTAGTTCGCTCGAAAAACACCACCGAGATCCTCACCAAAAATATTTGCTTGTACGCGATCGCCTGTACCATGTATCTGTTGGTGGGCTACAACATCATGTATGTCGATAACAGTGCGGGTGGCTTTATGCCCTCGTTTGGTTCGCTGATTGGAACGCAGGCGGCCGACGCGGATCACTCTCTTGAGTCGGACTTCTTTTTCCAAGTGGTGTTTGTTGCTACCGCCATGTCGGTGGTCTCAGGGGCCGTGGCAGAGCGTATGAAGCTATGGGTGTTCTTGCTGTTTTCTGTGGTACTCACCGCAGTCATCTATCCGGTAGAAGGCTACTGGACATGGGGTGGTGGTTTCCTATCCGAAGCAGGCTTTAGCGATTTCGCCGGCTCAGGCATCGTGCATATGGCGGGCGCGTCAGCTGCATTAGCGGGCGTGATCTTGCTGGGGGCACGTAAAGGTAAATACGGCAAGAATGGTCAAGTGAATCCGATTCCTGGCTCGAACCTACCTCTAGCGACTCTGGGTACCTTTATCCTGTGGTTCGGTTGGTTCGGCTTTAACGGCGGTTCGCAGCTGATGGTGTCAGACTTTGAAAACGCCACAGCGGTAGGACAAATTTTCTTGAACACCAATGCGGCGGCGGCAGCCGGTGCGATTGCTGCCTTACTGGTGTGTAAAACACTGTGGGGCAAAGCCGATTTGACCATGATCTTAAACGGTGCATTGGCCGGCTTGGTCGCCATTACCGCTGATCCCTTATCGCCCACGCCAGTCGCTTCGCTTATTATCGGTGCGGTATCAGGTGCCATCGTGGTGTTTAGTATCGTCGGCCTCGATAAAATTAAAATCGACGATCCCGTGGGTGCGATTTCGGTGCACGGTGTGTGTGGTTTCTTTGGCTTGATGGTTGTGCCGCTGAGCAACGCAGACGCAAGCTTTGGTGCACAATTGTTGGGGGCAGCCGTGATCTTCGCTTGGGTCTTTGGTGCGAGCTTTGTGGTGTGGTTGGTACTGAAGAAAACCATGGGTATTCGTGTTACCGAAGAAGAAGAGATGTCAGGCATGGATTTGCATGACTGCGGTATTGATGCATATCCCGAATTCGTTAGCGTGAAATAGTCACTCGCACGACACTTCGTTAAACTCTGAAACGAAACCTTACATTTTTGATGTTGGGTTTCGTTTTTTTTTGCGTGGCAGAATATTGAGCCCAAAATCATTAGCTGTATACTAACGAAACTGAGAAACGTTATCATTTATCGTCTAATTTAAGGACTGTTACGATGAAAAAACTGCTAATCGCCTCTGCTGTTACGGCTAGCTTATTAGGAACGAGCGCCGCCTTTGCCGCTGAAGAAGTGAACGTCTACTCGTATCGTCAACCTTTTTTGATTGAGCCTATGTTCGATGCGTTTACTGAAGAGACAGGCATCAAAGTCAACGTGAAGTTTGCTAAACAAGGCATGGCGGAGAAGGTAAAGCAGGAAGGCGAATACAGCCCTGCTGACGTGTTGCTAACAGTCGATATTTCTCGCCTTAAAGATTTGGTTAATCACGATGTGGTTCAGCCAGTGCAAAGTGATGTGATCGATCAAAACGTTCCTGAGCAGTTCCGTGACAGTGAAGATAAGTGGGTTGCGTTAACCACTCGTGCTCGCGCCGTTTACTCATCGCGTGAGCGTGTCGGTAAACTGGGTGATGATTTTGATTATCTCGACTTGGCAAAACCTGAATGGAAAGGCAAGATTTGCACCCGTTCAGGCAAACACCCTTACAATGTATCTTTGGTGTCTGCCATCATCGAAAATCACGGTGAAGCCACTGCTAAAGAATGGCTGAAAGGGGTGAAAGCGAACTTGGCGCGTAAACCTCAAGGGAATGATCGTGCACAAGTTAAAGCGATTAAAGAAGGCTTGTGTGACGTTTCTTTGGGGAACAGCTACTACCTTGGTAAGATGCTGAACGACGAAGAACAAAAAGCGTGGGCGGAAGCGGTATACATTAACTATCCTGGCCAAAATGCGCACGGCACCCAAGTGAATGTGAGCGGCATGGCGATGGCGAAGTATGCGCCGAATAAAGAAAACGCTCTTAAACTCATGGAATTCCTAACGTCAGACAAAGCGCAGCACATGTATGCTGAAGTGAACTTTGAAGAGCCAGTGAAACCTGGCGTAGAAAAGTCTGAGCTAGTGGCATCGTGGGGCGAGTATAAGCACGATCCTATGCCGCTAGAGGCTATTGCTGATAACTACAGCAAATCAGTGAAGCTACTGGATGAAGTCCAGTTCGATCTGTAAGCCTCTACACGGGGTGTATAACACCCCGGTTGTCTTTCTCTGACGCCTGAATGTTGTAGGCTATGCAAGACAGATTACCCGTTATTAAAACCAGCAGTTGGGGCCTTGCTCTGCTGCTGGTTTTGCCGATCTTGGCAATCTTCTACACCGCAATCGGTGATACAGATGATATTTTCTCCCATCTGTTTGAGACAGTGCTGCCGACGTATACGCTCAATACCAGTTTACTGGTGGTGGGGGTCGTGGTTATTGCGATCGCCTTGGGTGTGCCGACGGCTTGGATGCTTGCCATGTATCAAGTGCCGGGCAGCCGGCATTTGCAATGGGCGATGGTGCTGCCATTAGCCATGCCCGGTTATATCATCGGTTATATCTACACCGATTGGTTTGATTATGCCGGGCCGTTACAGCGCCTGCTGCGCCATTGGTTTGAATGGCAAAGTGTCAATGATTACTGGTTCCCAGATATGCGTACCTTACCGGGGGCGTGTTTTGTGCTGGCATTGGTGCTGTACCCGTATATCTACCTGCTGACTCGCGCCGCGTTTATGGAGCAAAGTGTCACCTTGACGCATTCTGCGCGTTTACTGGGATGCTCGCCACTGCAAAGTTTTCGCCGTATCTCCCTGCCTTTGGCCCGTCCCGCCATTGCCGTCGGGGCATCGCTGGTGGCAATGGAAGCGCTAGGGGATTTTGGTACGGTTAACTATTTTGCCGTGAGTACATTAACCACCGCGGTATATGATACTTGGTTGGGTTACTCAAGCTTAACGGCAGCGGCTAAGATTTCTGCCATTATGCTGGTGGCCATTTTTGTATTGATCAGTGCCGAGCGCTATGGACGACGTAAGCAAGCGCAATTTACGCCGTCATCAAGCAGTGATGCGATAGAGAAGACCCCCCTGTCCGGTTGGAAAAAAGTGGGCGTGGTTGTCTGGTGTTGGGGCTTGCTATCGCTTGCGTTTATATTGCCGCTGCTTCAACTGATCATTTATGCGTGGCACTACTATGCGCAAAATGCCATCGACGATTTTCTCACCTTTAGCTACAACAGCTTTTATACCTCCAGCCTTGCGGCTGTGGTTGCGGTCGGCATTGCATGGACCGTCAATGTGTATCGCCGCTTACGCGGTCATGGTTTGAGTGTCGCGCCCATGCGTCTCGCCTCTATGGGGTATGCGGTGCCGGGCACGGTATTAGCGATTGGGGTGATGCTGGTATTAACTCGAGGCGATCACCTGATCAATGACATCGCCAAGGCGTATGACTGGGGACGCCCCGGTTTGGTGCTTTCTGGCACCATGTTTGCCTTGCTCACTGCCTTTGTGGTGCGTTTCAGTGCGGTCGCGATCGGCAGTATTGAGTCTAGCATGGCAAAAATACCGCCTTCACTCGACATGGCGGCGCGTACTATGGGATGCACGACCAGCGGCGTGATTCGTCGTGTTCATCTCCCCTTAATTCGTCGGGGGACTTTAATTGCGATGCTGCTGGTCTTTATCGAGTCGATGAAAGAGTTGAATGCGGCGATTTTACTGCGTCCGTTTAACTTCGAAACCCTTGCCACCTACGTGTACAACTTTACCTCGGATGAGCACCTCGAATATGCGGCCTTACCTGCCATTTTGCTGGTGGCGGTGGGGCTGATACCGCTTATTTTGATTAACCGTTCGCTGGAGCAGAAATACCAATGAAGTGCGCCCTGTCGATAGAAAACCTGACCTGCAGTTATAACGGCACGCCAGTACTCAAAGATTTGTCTTTGCAAGTCGCACCGGGTGAGATTGTGTGTTTGCTCGGCGCCAGCGGCTGCGGCAAGACCACCTTGTTGAAAGCCATGGCTGGGTTAATCCCTCTTAGCGCGGGCACGCTGTCGATTGGGTGTAACATCATGGAAGATGGCCAGCATTCGGTGCCGCCTGAGCAGCGCAATATTGGTATGATTTTTCAAGATTATGCGTTGTTTCCGCACTTGACCGTTGCTGAGAATATCGGCTTTGGTCTTACGTCTCTGGCCGCGTCTGCGCGCCATGAAAAAGTGGTTGATATGCTCAAGCTCGTGCGCCTTGAGGGACTGGGGGAGCGCTATCCGCACCAGTTATCCGGTGGTCAACAACAACGGGTTGCGATTGCGCGTGCGCTGGCTTATGAGCCTGATCTGTTGCTGTTGGACGAGCCGTTTTCCAATATTGATACCCAAGTTCGCCATGACTTGATTGAAGAGATCCGCCGGATCTTTAAATCACAGGGAGTGACGGCGATTTTGGTCACGCATAGCCGGGAGGAAGCCTTTGCCTTTGCGGATAAATTGGCGGTGATGAATCAAGGGATTATCGAGCAATTCGGGGATACGACTGAGGTGTATTACCAGCCGAAAAGCCGATTTGTGGCTGATTTCTTAGGGCAAGGCTCTTATGTACCTGTGACTGTGTCGGCGCAAGAACAAATGCAGACGCCGCTGGGACCTTGGCCACGGCCAGTGCATTGTCACCCGGGTCCACATTGGTGGTTACTTCGCCCACAATTTTTGAGTATCCGTGCGGATGCGCAAGGCGAGGGGCAGGTATTGTCGCAGCAATTTATGGGGGATAGCAGCCGGTACACCATTGATATTCACGGTCAAAAATTGTCGGTGCATGCCCGTGAACCATTATCGGTGGGGGATACGGTAAGCCTAACCATTCGCCCTCATGAGCCGGTGCTATTTAACGATGGGCCCAGCTTTATTGATGCTTAAACGAAAAAAGCCAACCGCGAGGTTGGCTTTTCGTCATCAGCGCACAATTTAAGCGCCTTGCTGACACAGTACATCGATGTACTTTTGTGCCATTTCGCTTAATGCCGCTTTATCGGGTTGCTGGTGCGCTTGTAAAAACAACACATAGCAAATCCCTGCGAGCATGCTTGCCAGCTCGCGAGGTTGGTGACGGTGAGTGAGTTCACCTTGCGCCATGCCTCGCTCAAACACGTGCACAAATTGCTCGACAGCATCGCGGCTGCCTTTTACAAAGCGTGGCCAAATGTCTTCGCGAATCGATGTACTCCATTCAAACCAGACTTTCATCCATGCTTTGTCTTCCAATGCGGTATCGATAATCTGCGAGGTAATGCAGTTAAGCGATGCACGCATCGATTGACTATCGCGGGTGCAATCATTGATTAACGCAATGAAATGCTTTTCTGTTTGGGCCAAAATTTCCTCGACCAGATCTTCACGGGTCGGGAAGTAATTGAAGACGGTTGCCACAGAGACATTCGCCATATCAGCAATATCAGCGTGACCGGCACGACCGATTCCCCGTTTTGCAAACACATCCAAACCACAAGTTAACAACTGCTCTTTGCGTCTCTCTGGTGACAGTCGCGTCCTTGTTCTTTCATTTGATTGAGCCATCCTAAAACCTGCCAACTTATATTTAGTTTGTACAAATTAATTATTGTTTGTGCTAATAATTTTCTTAATTAGCGAATTGAGTTTATACCAGCTCTCCGTGGCGTGACAACGGCTGGAAGGCCGATCTGGGCCGTAAATCGGTAATTTTGTCTGCAAAAAAAGTCATCTATTAATAAAAACGCAGGCAGGGATTATTTTTTCTTATCAATCAGTGTGATAGTTAACTAGTGTAAGGGTACGCATCAAGGTCAATCGGTGGAATTGGGATCCGCAATCGATTTAGTGCTAGACTATGCCACCTTTGTTATCGACCCCCGCAAACGTGGGGACAAACCATCGGGGCAGATATGAAACACACCGTTGAAGTGATGATTTCAGAACAGGACGTACAGGCGCGAGTAAAAGCCCTGGGCGCCGAGATCAACGAGCATTATAAAGACTCAAAAGACCTAGTGTTGGTTGGATTGTTGCGAGGCTCGTTCGTCTTTATGGCTGACTTATGTCGTGCCATTGACTTGCCACACTCGGTTGATTTTATGACCGCATCAAGTTATGGCAATAGCATGGAAAGCACACGTGACGTGCGCATCCTCAAAGACTTAGATGATGATATCAAAGGAAAAGACATTCTTTTGGTCGAAGACATCATTGATACTGGCAATACGCTTAGCAAAGTGTGCGAAATTCTATCGCTAAGAGAGCCCAATTCCGTGCGTATTTGTACCCTACTTGATAAACCAGAACGTCGTGAAGTGGATGTAAAAGTCGATTGGCTTGGCTTTACTATCCCAGACGAGTTTGTGGTTGGCGTAGGGATTGATTACGCGCAGAAATACCGCCACTTGCCATTTATCGGTAAAGTGGTGCCGCTCGATTAATCGTGACGGTATTCTCTGAGCGCTGAGCCTTTTTGGCTGTCAGGCGATGATAAGCCATAAAAAACCGAGCAGACGCTCGGTTTTTTTATCTCCATAATGAGTTAGTAGGCGCCTTCTCGTTCGGGAGCCAGCGCGCGCTGATAATGCGCGGGAGACAATCCCAGCATTTCTTGTAGACAAGATGCCACCGCGACCGATGACCAGGTGCCAGTGAGCACGCCTACAAAGAGTGTCAGCGCAAAGCCGTACAAGGCATCGCCACCTAATACCAACAAGCATCCGATGGTAAATAGCGTCGTGCCGGCGGTGATCATGGTGCGCGAAAAAGTCTCACAGACCGCAATATTGGTGCTGACATACACACATTGATCCGGTTTGGCTCTGAGCACATCGCGCAGCCGATCGCCGATCACAATCGAGTCATTGAGCGAGTAACCGATAACGGCGAGAAGGCCAGCAATGACATTGAGATCCATCGGCACCGCAAGTATCGCCAATAGGCCTAAGGTGAGAGTCACATCGTGCACTAGCGCCCCTATCGCCGCTAGAGCAAGACGCCACTCAAAGCGAATTGCCAAATAAAGCATGATGGCCAACGAGGCAACCAGCAGTGCCAACCCCCCTTGCTCAAACAGTACCTGACCCACTTGAGGGCCGACGACGTTCGCTTGAACCAAGGTGACAGGCATGGCGAGTGCGCTGCTGATGTGGGCGATGACCTGTTGCGGATCTTGCCATTGGGGCGCATGAGGTAAAATAAGCTGCCACTGGCCTTGAGTGGTACTTGGCGTGAGTGTTGCCAGTTCGCCGAACTGACTGTGCAGGGCGGCGAGCAGCGTATCACTACCCGCTAGGCTGGGTAAGGCGAAATCAATCACGATGCCGCCGGTAAAATCGATGCCCAAGTTTAGGCCATAATAAGCGATCGCCCAGAGGCTGATCAGGGTGAGTACCCCTGAGAGTGCCAAGCTGGCATAGCGGACGTGTGTCAGTTTCATAAACAGGCTCCTTAAATGGTCACGGCGCGGCGGCGGTCGCGTCCCCAAATTGGGTTGATGATGGCTCGCGTGCCGACAATGCCACTTATCATGCTGGCGCACAGTCCCAGGATCAGTGTGGTGGCAAATCCTTGTAATGGGCCTGAGCCGACCGCATACAAGCAGACCGCAGAAATTAAGGTGGTGATATTGGCGTCAAAAATCGTGCTAAAGGCCGCTCGATAACCCGTATCAATCGCATTGGCTAGGCTTGCGCCGGCACGTAAGCGATCGCGAATACGCTCAAAGATAAGTACATTGGTATCGACCGCCATCCCCACGGTTAACACTAAACCGGCGATGCCGGGTAGGGTCAGCACTGCGCCGGGCAGCAGCGCGAGTAGGCCGACTTGCATCATCAAGTTGGCAACCAGCGAGACAATCGCGACCCATCCGAAGCGGCGATACCAAAGCATCATAAAGATAGCCATACCTATCATGCCAACGGCCAGTGCAGAAAATCCGGCCTTGATATTATCGGCGCCCAAGGTCGGGCCAATCGCGCGTTCTTCAACGATTTTAATCGGCGCGGTGAGGGCGCCAGCGCGCAACAACATCGAGAGGTTACGGGCTTCTTCTGGGCTCGATAGGCCCGTGATCCGGAACCGATCGCTGAGCGCACTTTGAATTGTCGCAACGTTGATCACCCGTTCATTGGCAACCAGCTCACCTTGCTCATTGGCTTGATACTCACGGTACACAGTAGCCATGGGATCGCCCAAGTGACGTCGGGTAAAGGCCAACATGGTCTCACCACCGGGGCCATCCAAGCGAATATCAACCTGTGGACGACGCATTTCATCAACGCTGGTACGTGCATCAATAATGTGTTCCCCACCCAAAATGGCATGACGTGCTAACGGCACCACATTGTGCTGTGCGTCATACAGGCGTTTCGGGCTTGCGGCATCGAGGGCATAGAACGCGAGTGAGGCTGTCGCGCCAATAACATTTTTTGCTTGCTTGGGATCGTGCACCCCGGGCAGTTCGATACGAATATAGTCTTTACCCTGACGTTGTACACTCGCCTCAGCCACGCCTAAGGCGTCGATACGTTTGCGAAGAATATCGATATTCTGACGCACGGCTTGATGACTCATCGCGTCTTGCTCGGTATCGGTCATCTGCCAGCCATTTGCGGTGCTATTGAATCGCCATTGCGGATAATGCTCGGTAAACCAAGCGCTGGCTTTGCTGCGATCGCGGGCACTGAGCATCGGCAATTGCACCGTGGTGTTATCTTTGGTGTTGACCGTGGCGTTAGCGGGTAAGTGCTGACTGTCTAACCAAAGGTTGAGTCCTTGCACTAACGCCTCGGCTTGATGGGCGAGTGCTTGGTCGGTATCAACCCAAAGTAACAACTGTACACCGCCACGCAGATCGAGCCCTAGTTTTACCGGCTCGGCGCCGAGGCGCGACAGCCATGTGGGTGCTGCGGACAAATAATCGAGGGTGATTTCCGCGTCTGGCCCTAGAGTGCCTTTTAATTGCTGTTGTACGTTCTGTTGCTGGCTAATATCGGGCGTGATTAAGGTAACCGTCCCTTGCGAGTCATAACGCACTTCACTCACGGCCTCGGGATGAGTTTTCAGCCAGTTTTGCAGTCCCTGGTGCGAGTGATGCGACACGCTCACCACTGGGTGGTCGCCAAAAAAGCTTGGTAACGCCTGCACGGTCAGGACGATCAACATCAGGACTAATGCGGCGTAGTGCCATAAAGAATAGCGATTAACGGGGGATAATTTATTCATTCGTTCTCCTTGGCTGTGCATCACGCACAGCAAAACCTAATACCAAGCGTCAGCTCGATATTGTGATTGGGGGAAAGGCGCAACGGCCTTTAGGAAAGCGAACGATTAACGCGAATGAATAAAGCGATATTGCAGGTTGTGTTCTCGCCAGCCACCAAGGCGGGGGAGCGAAAAGGCAAGATACTGGCGTGGCAGACACACCCCAAGTGTGCACAAAAAGGCAATCAGGTGCCAAGCAAGGTGAATGTGCGGGGGAGGAAGAATCGCGACTAAATGTGGCGGTTGGGTATCGTCGTCAGGCAAGGCCGCAGGCAAGGCAACACTGGCTCTCGCGGTAGAAACGAGCGCCGGTGTTTGCTGAAGGGCATGGACTTGGCTGCTGGATCGGAACGGTGAAACCTGCGCTTGCGCTGCCACATTGACCAGTACCGCAAACAGCATCATGCCCGCCATCAGCCACATGGTGAGCGGAGAGCGGTGCGTTGTTGATGATGAAGCGTGCGCGATCGGAGTCATGGCGGTGTTGTACGACGATTAAGTCGCGATCACAAGTGTGACTGTGTCAGCAATGTGTCAATTCTCACAAGAAACCGGCGCGGCAGAGTCGGGTACTAAATGACTCATCGCCGCTTGGTAGTTCACTTCCAGCGACTCGCGGCTATCTGCGGTCATGCCTAAATCGCGCAAAATACCGTCGGTGGTGTTGTAGAACCAACCATGTACTTTCACGTCTTGGCCGCGCTCCCACGCTGCACGCAAAATGGTGGAATTACCCAGATGATACACTTGCTCAGCCACATTGATTTCACACAGGCGATTACCGCGCTCTTGTGGCGGCAGGCAGCCGAGATAATGTTTGTGTTTGAGATACAAATCGCGAATGTGAAGCAGCCAGTTATTGATCAAACCAAGCTCTGGATTATCGATGGCCGCGTGGACACCACCACACCCATAATGACCACAGACAATAATGTGCTTGATTTGCAGGACATCGACGGCGTACTGCACCACAGATAAACAATTGAGATCGGTGTGAATCACTTGATTGGCGACATTGCGGTGAACAAACAACTCACCCGAGTCTAATCCTGTAAGGCGCTCGGCGGGTACGCGGCTATCAGCACAGCCAATCCAGAGGTATTCAGGATGTTGTTCTTGGGCCAAGTTGGCAAAAAACTGGGGGTTACTGTCGCGAATATCTTGCGACCATGCTCTGTTGTTAGCAAATAAAGCTTTGATTTTGGCCATGGGTAACGTGTCTTTTGGCAAACATATCAATTGCCACTATACCTCACTGTTACGCCGTGAAATATACTGAGATCAATATTCACATGTTTTTACATTTATGACGCCCGAGCGATCACGCTGTTAACGGCGCGGGCCACTGCTCGGATAGGTTAATGCGAGAAAATTCGTATACTGTTCGCTCCATCATGATCTTAACCGCAGTAGAGGTAGTGCGTGTTTGATAAAGGACGATTTGCACAACTGTCATTAAAGGGCGATCTGTTCGGCGGCGTGACGACTGCCATTATTTCATTGCCTTTGGCGTTAGCCTTTGGTGTCGCCTCAGGCGCCGGTGCAGAAGCTGGACTCTGGGGAGCCATCTTAGTTGGGCTTTTTGCATCGCTTTTTGGTGGCTCATCCACCCTGATCTCAGAGCCGACCGGCCCCATGACGGTGATCATGACGGCGGTATTAACTGCCATGATGGCACGCTACCCGGAAGGTGGCTTGGCAATGGGCTTTACCGTGGTGATGATGGCCGGCGCATTCCAAGTACTGATTGGCAGTCTGCGCTTAGGCAAGTACGTGACTTTAATGCCCTACAGTGTCGTTTCTGGGTTTATGTCGGGTATTGGCGTGATATTGATTCTGCTCCAACTTGCGCCGCTATTAGGGCAAGCTGCGCCATCGGGCGGTGTCCTCGGTACCTTAAAAGCCTTGCCAGATTTACTGGTCAATGCCGACATTAAAGAAGTCTTTCTCGGCGCGCTCACGCTAGGAATTTTGTTTTACTTTCCCGCCAAATACCGTCGTTTCATTCCCGCGCAACTCGTGGCGCTTGTCAGTATTACCTTGGTGTCGGTGGTACTCTTTGATTCGGACAGCATTCGTCGAATTGGTGAGATCCCAACCGGCCTGCCGTCGCTCTTGATCCCCCATATCACCCCCGAGCATTTTACCGCCATGGTCATAGATGCACTGGTGCTCGGGACGCTCGGCTGTATTGATACCCTGTTAACCGCCGTGATTGCGGACTCGCTGACCAGACAAGAGCATGACTCGGACCGTGAGCTGCGCGGACAAGGCATTGCCAATATGATCGCAGGGCTATTTGGCGCCTTGCCCGGCGCGGGGGCTACCATGGGTACGGTGGTCAATGTCCAAGTGGGGGCGCGTTCGCCGCTGTCGGGCATTTTGCGGGCGCTTATTCTGGCTGCGGTGGTGTTGGTGGCCGGCGCGTTGACCGCGCCCATCCCGATGGCAGTGTTGGCGGGCATCGCCTTGTATGTCGGCTTTAATATTTTAGATTGGAGCTTTTTGCATCGCGCCCACAAAATTAGTTTGCAGCAGACGGGGATCATGTATGGCGTGATGGCACTGACTGTGTTCGTTGACTTAATCGTGGCGGTGGGATTAGGGGTCTTTATCGCTAACTTACTGGTAATAGAACGACTCAGTCGCGAGCAAGCGAAACAAGTGCGCGCAATCAGTGATGCCGAGGATGACGAAGTACCGCTCAATGATGAGGAGCGTGCCCTTTTAGATGCCAGTAATGGACAAGTACTGTTCTTCTATTTATCCGGCCCCATGATTTTCAGCGTCTCTAAAGCCATTGCGCGTCAGCATGCGCATATCAATGAGTTCCGTGTGATGATTTTGGACTTAAGTGATGTGCCTATGCTGGATATGACCGTTGGGCTGGCGCTCGAAAACGCGATCAAAGATGCACGAGAAGCGAATTGTACGGTGTTTTTACTGTGTCCACATGACGAAACGCGTGAGCAATTGCAGCGCTTACACATAGGTGATTGGGTTCGCGATGCGCACATTTTCACCACACGTAAGCCGGCGCTCGAAGCGGCTAACCGGTTAGTTGAAGTAATGCCATAACCTCATAGCGCGACGTGGCCTTGACGGTGATGTCGCGCTTTTCGCGATTTTTTAGCGATGCTAAGTTTTTGGCAAACCTTATTTTACAATGCTTTTATTTTAAATTTGCCACATTTCTACGCATTTCGAATCATTTGCTTGAAACTTGACCACGTGTTTTCCTACCTGATTTGATCTTACACACATTCCTATATACTGGCGCCCGCGCACCGGGTGAGTCCCGTGCCAGTGAGTAAAGCCGTCATGGCCGTGAAACTGCATACGACTTGAAAGGATCAAAGGTTTTGAAATTCGAACGATTCAAAAACTGGACCCTCAAAGGGGACCTGTTTGGGGGCGTCACCACGGCGGTTATCTCTTTGCCCCTCTCGCTGGCGTTCGGGGTAGCGTCAGGGGCGGGGGCGGAAGCCGGAATGTGGGGCGCCATTTTAGTGGGCTTGTTTGCTGCTTTATTTGGTGGCTCTTCAACGCTTATCTCTGAGCCAACTGGGCCGATGACGGTGATTATGACCGCGGTGCTCACTACCATGGTGTCGCGCTATCCCGAGGGCGGCATGGCAATGGGCTTTACCGTGGTGATGATGGCCGGCCTGTTCCAAGTGATATTGGGGACGCTCAAACTGGGCAAATACGTGACCTTAATGCCCTACAGCGTGATTTCCGGTTTTATGTCGGGGATTGGCGTTATCCTGATTATTCTCCAACTGCCACCCTTGCTGGGCCAAGCCACGCCTGATGGCGGGGTGTTAGGCACGCTTAAAAGTCTTCCCGATCTGATTGCTCACACTCAGCAAAGCGAATTACTGTTGGGGCTGGTGACACTGGGTATTTTGTTCTCCTTTCCACAGCGTTACCGGCGCTATATGCCGGTGCAGCTGGTTGCGCTCGTTGTGGTCACTTTACTGTCGATTGCATGGTTTGATTTGGCAGCGATTCGCCGGATTGGTGAGATCCCAACCGGGCTGCCGACCTTGGTGTTGCCTCAATTTAACAGTGAAATGCTCACCACCATGATGGTCGATGCCTTGGTACTCGGGACCTTAGGCTGTATTGATACCTTATTGTCAGCGGTGATTGCCGATTCACTCACTCGCGAGGAACATGACTCGGACAAAGAGTTACGCGGCCAAGGGTTAGCGAATA
Organism: Salinivibrio sp. YCSC6; assembly: GCF_004916735.1. Lineage (NCBI taxonomy): Bacteria > Pseudomonadati > Pseudomonadota > Gammaproteobacteria > Vibrionales > Vibrionaceae > Salinivibrio > Salinivibrio sp. YCSC6. Next base: position 2,429,948 of record NZ_CP039516.1, on the reverse strand, counting down.
TGGTTGCTGGGTTATTCGGCGCGTTGCCAGGGGCTGGCGGTACCATGGGGACGGTCGTCAATGTGCAGGTGGGGGGACGCTCTCCGTTGTCGGCCATAATCCGTGCACTCTTGCTCGCGGCGGTCATCTTAGTCGCTGGCTTTCTGACCGAGCCCATTCCGATGGCGGTATTGGCGGGTATCGCGATTTATGTCGGTTTTAATATTCTCGACCGCACCTTCATTCAGCGTGCGCATAAAGTCAGTTTGCATCAAACCGTTATCATGTATGGTGTGATGGTGCTGACCGTACTGGTGGACTTGATTGTCGCAGTCGGCGTTGGGGTGTTTATCGCCAATATTATCGCGATTGAACACCTGAGCCGAGAGCAAGAAAAGCAGGTGAAAGCGATCAGTGATGCCGATGAGGACGATGTACCGCTTAACGATATGGAGCGTGCCTTATTAGACAGCGCGAACGGAAAAGTGTTGTTTTTCTACCTCTCAGGCCCAATGATATTCAGTGTCTCAAAAGCGATTGCACGTCAACATAGCAAAATTGAGGAATTTGATGTCATGATCCTCGACCTTAGCGACGTGCCCATGATTGATATGACTGTCGGTCTAGCGCTGGAAAATGCCATCAAAGATGCGTTAGACGTGAATTGCCAAGTCTTTTTGCTCTGTCCCCACCAAAAAACGCGGGACCAATTAGAGCGCTTGCATGTAAAAAATTGGCTCACTGACGACCACACCTTTGATAGCCGTTATGACGCATTACGCGCCGCGCACAAAGTGACCGAAGTTATGGCTTAAACGTAACGGGAGCTTATGAAAGCAATCGAAATTAAGGACCTGGTGAAAACGTACGGGTCCAATGTCAAGGCGCTTAAAGGGGTATCGCTCTCCGTGGAGGAGGGCGATTTTTATGCGCTATTGGGGCCTAATGGGGCGGGAAAATCGACCACCATTGGCATATTGAGCTCACTGGTCAACAAGACCCAAGGTCAGGTGAGCATTTTTGGCTACGACTTAGACACGCAAAAGGTGGAAGCCAAAAAGCAAATTGGCCTTGTGCCGCAAGAGTTTAACTTTAACCAGTTTGAAAAAGTGCAGCAGATTGTGGTGAACCAAGCTGGATACTACGGTGTGCCGCGTGCTCAGGCCAAAGAGCGTGCGAAAAAATATCTCTCTCAGCTCGACTTGTGGGATAAACGCCATGAGCCGGCACGGAACTTATCGGGCGGGATGAAGCGTCGTTTGATGATTGCCCGCGCGTTAATGCACGAGCCTCGCTTATTGATCTTGGACGAGCCGACAGCTGGGGTGGATATCGAACTGCGTCGCTCGATGTGGGATTTTCTCAGTGAGATAAACCGCCAAGGAATCACTATTATTTTGACCACCCACTATCTCGAAGAGGCGGAGATGCTGTGTCGAAATATCGGTATCATCAATCGGGGTGAGCTGGTGGAAGACACGTCCATGAAAGCACTGCTTGCCAAGTTGGACGCGGAAACCTTCATTCTTGATTTGCAGCCCGGACATAAGCTCAGCACCTTAGAGGGCGTGAATTGGCAAAAAACCGACACTAACACCCTTGAAGTGGAGGTGAATAAATCAGTCGGACTGACGCCGGTATTCGAACAATTGTCGCAACAAGGTGTGCAAGTGCTGTCGATGCGAAACAAGGCGAATCGTCTTGAGGAGTTGTTTGTCACCTTGATTCAGCAAAACGGGGAGGGCCACGCATGAATGCCTTGTATTGGGTCGCTTTTCGTACCCTGATCCACAAAGAAGTGGTCCGCTTTACGCGTATTTGGGTACAGACCTTGGTGCCACCAGCGATTACCATGAGCCTCTATTTTATTATTTTCGGTAACCTGATTGGCTCTCGAATTGGTGAAATGGAAGGCTTCACTTACATGGAGTACATCGTGCCCGGGCTTATCATGATGTCGGTGATCACCAACTCTTACTCGAATGTGGCATCGTCCTTCTTTAGTGCCAAGTTCCAACATAATATTGAGGAGTTGTTGGTCGCGCCGATTCCAAACTACGTGATCATTGCCGGCTACATTGGTGGTGGCATGTGTCGCGGCTTGGCTGTGGGAGCCTTGGTGACCATGACATCGCTCTTTTTTGTCGACTTGCAAATCGCGCACCCTCTGATTGTTATTACGACCGTGGTGCTGACGTCGGCGGTGTTTGCGCTGGGGGGATTAATCAATGCTATCTTCGCCAAAACCTTCGACGATATAAGCTTGATCCCAACCTTTGTCCTCACGCCATTGACCTATTTAGGCGGGGTCTTTTACTCGCTATCACTGTTGCCAGAGTTTTGGCAGGGCGTGTCAAAACTGAACCCGATTGTGTATATGGTTAACGCCTTCCGTTACGGCTTTTTGGGTGTCTCGGATGTGGGGATTACCACCTCGTTTGGTGTCTTACTGCTGTTTATTGCGGGGCTGTATGCCTTGGCATGGGGATTAATTTCTCGCGGCACCGGATTGCGCAGCTAAGCGAGGGGTAATCATCGCTAAGATGACGCGCTATTTGATTGATCGTTAAAAAAGCCCCAGCTATCCAAACTGGGGCTTTTTGGTTTAGTTAAACAAGCCTTTCAGCCATCCGACTGGGTCTGGTTTATCACACCGTTTCGCCAACTCACCACTCGGATCCCACATAGGGAGTTTTTGGTTACCGTAACAGTCCAGTTGATAGCGACTCGCGTTATGCTGCACGGTGACCGTAGTGACTTGTGCAGGCCACGCTACGCTGAGGTTGCTCGCACCGCGGCGCGTGAGGTAATCGTCATAGACACGTAACGCCCCTGATGCACCGGTCAGTCCCGTTGATTGGTTGTCATCACGGCCTAACCAAATAGTGGTGACTTCCTTATCATCCATGCCAACAAACCAGCTATCACGGTTATCGTCGGTTGTACCTGTTTTACCGGCGAGTGCAAACTGGCCATGATGTTGCTGCAAGTAGCGGCCCGTTCCTTGTTGAACGACTTGTTTCATCGCATATAAGGTTAACCAACCGGCTTGCTCTGGTACGACACGTTCTGCTTTGGGCCAGTTGCGATAAAGACTATGGCCTTCTTTGGTCGTCACAGCCCGTAGTGCGGTGAGAGGCGCGCGCTGACCAGCACTGCCGAGGGTTTGATACATTTGAGTAACGTCAAACGGACTCATGCTAAATGTACCAAGCAGCACGGATGGCACGCGTGGAATGGCATCAGTATTGGCACCCAGCTTGCCGAAGGTGTCAATCACTTCACCTAAGCCCAGTTGCATGCCGAGGTTCACCGTGGGCACGTTATACGACTTGGCCAGTGCCGTGAGCAAAGACACACTGCCTCGGTATTGGCGGTCATAGTTTCGCGGTTGCCAACTGCTGCCTTGACTGCCCTCAAGACGAATGGGTTTGTCGTCAATGTCGCTGGTAAGCTGAAAACGGGTCGGATGGCTTAATGCCGCGAGATACACCGCAGGTTTGGCCAATGATCCGATCGGGCGTTTTGCGTTCAGGGCGCGGTTAAATCCGGCGAAACCGGGCTTGGCGCCGCCAACCATGGCGCGAACTTCTCCACTGCGACGGTCGGCAATCACTGCTGCGGCCTCTAATTGGTTACCGGCCCGTCCTTTTAATGCTTTGACCTTAGTGGTCACCGCTCGTTCGATGGCCTGTTGAGAGACAGGATCGAGGGTGGTGAATATGCGCAGGCCAGCACCAGCAGCGTATTTGTCGCCGACCTTTTGACGAATTTCTTCTTTGAGTTGATCAAAGTAAGCCGGTTGGGGGCTTGCCAGCGAAGGCGTGCTTTGAATATCTAGCGGGCGGCTGGCGGCCGCATCATAGTCTGCGCTGGTGAGTAGGTTTTGCTCCATCATTAACCGTAAAACGAGATCGCGACGAGTTTTCGCGCGCTCGGGATGACGGAACGGGTTGTAATAAGACGGCCCCTTGACCATGCCAACCAACAACGCAAGTTGGTCAACGCGCAGCTCGTTGATGGGACGTCCAAAGTAGAGCCTGGCGCCCAATGGAAATCCATGCACAGGTTCACCGCGGTTTTGACCGAGATACACTTCATTGAGGTAAGCCTCGAGGATTTTATCTTTGCTGTACCGAAAATCGAGCAACAGTGCCATGTAGGCTTCTTGGACTTTTCGCCACAAGGTGCGGTCACGGGTTAGGAACAGGTTTTTGGCGAGTTGTTGGGTGAGGGTTGAGCCACCTTGTACAGTGCGACCTGCACGAATATTGGCCACCAAGGCTCGCAATATCCCCGTTGGAGAGACCCCCTCGTGGTGGTAAAAGTCGCGATCTTCGGTTGTGATCAGGGCTTCTACCAGAAATTCAGGAAAGCGCTCCCGGGGTAAAAATAAACGCTGTTCGTGGATCCCAGACTCCATCATCCCCAATAACTTGGGTTCGATACGCAACAGTCCAAGCGGTTGGTTGCTGCTTACCTCGGTGATTTTGGTCACTTGGTTGCCGTTAAAGCTTAGCATGGCGTGCCGAGCGGTGGCCGGACCGTCTTCAAAGTCGAACGGACGGCGGATTATTTCTAACCGTGTCTGCGACGCTGAGTATTCACCGGGGCGCTTGGGGGTACGCACTTTTTGGTAGTTGAGTGCATCTAGCTGCTGGCGCAACTGAACCAAGGAAAAATCGCTTCCCGGTGACAGGCTAATCACACGGCCATAGACAACGCCCGGGAGCTGCCAAATTTGACCACTAAATTTGTCTTGGATTTTGCCATCTAAGTAAATACCGAGGATAACGATAGCCGCTATACCGACCAAACTGCATTTAAAGCCGAAGGCAAGTAAGCGCTTGGTCCAGCTTGGCTTGGCGGTCGCTTTTTTAGTGCGACGGGTCGGCGCAGTGCGTTTCTTAGTGCTTGTGCGTGTTTTTTTATTAGCCATACAATCGGTTAACTCTGGTTAAAATGGCGTTTCGTTTTGCGTGTGGGCACATGATTGGCTGGGTCATCCGGCCAAAGGTGTTTAGGGTAGCGTCCCTTCATTTCTTTTTGCACCTCTTTATAGGCCCCTTGCCAAAAGCCCGCTAAATCTTGGGTTATTTGTAACGGTCGTCCGGCAGGGGACAACAGCTCAAGCTGGACCGCTACCTTACCATTGGCAAGCGTCGGTGTTTGCGCTTGTCCGTACATCTCTTGCATCTTCACCGCCAAAACCGGTGCCTTGTTAGGCTCGTAGCGTAATCGATAGCGAGAGCCAGTCGGCACCGTTAGGTGAGTGGGTAGGGCGGCGTTAAGTTGTTGCATCGTCTCATACCCAAACCAAGCTTCGAGTACTGGTTTTAGATCCAACTGTTTAAGTGCTTGCCAACGCGACAGGCCATGCATAAACGGCGCAAGCCATGTATCAAGGGTGTTAAGCAAGTCCGCATCGCTTAAAGGCGGTAGCGCAATGTCGAGCCCCCACGCCTGTGCGCAGCGCGCCCGTGTGAGTAAGGACTGACTTTCTGGCTGCCAATTCAATGCCTGAAGGCCTTTTTGATGAACCGCATCAAGCAACCCTTGCACTTGCTGCTCCGCGGTGAGCGTATCAAGCGGTTGACGACTAAGCACCAGCTCTCCCAAACATTGCTGTTTTTCTGCGCGTAGCGTGCCACGCTGTTCATCCCACGCGATCACTTCTCGGTGTGTAAACAAATCGGGACGAGCCTCATTCAAGGACGTTAGGGATAACGCAATGGCGCAGTAGGCCCGGCTATCGCTGCGCTCGCTGGCCATCACATCACAGATCACCAGCGTGTCCGCATGGCTCAGGGGATCCTGGCTGTCGAGTGTGACGCCGTGACCATTTGCCATCACAAAGCGCCCCGATTGCCCACGTGATTGCGCAATGCGATCGGGCCAAACGAAAGCGGCCAATAACGGCAATGCCTGCTCATCAAGTGTGTGGGTCAAACGGATGCCAAGTGCGTGAGCCAGCGACTTGGCCCGTGACTGGTGCTCTCGCGATGACATCGCGGCGCGCACCTGATCGATAAGCGATAATGATCCGTTTCCTCTGACCGGTTTATCCACCCAAGCGGCTAACCAGCAAGCGGTCGATTGCACTGATGTGGCGGCCGTTTCCACGCGTGCGAGCATCGCTGCAGCGCGAGGTTGGGCGGCCAATTGGCTAGCCCGTTGCCCGAGCGCGGTGAATGTCTGTCGTGTATCCGTCAGGCCTAATTGTGTCAGTCTTTGGCAGGCAGCTTGCCAATGTTTCGCGGGGGGCGCGTCAAGCCAGTGTAAATCTTGGACGTCACAGCCCCATTGGATAACATTCAGGGCCAAGTCGGTTAAGTCTTCACGCAGAATCGGTGCATCAGGGGTCGCAGGCAGACGCTGGAATTGCTCCTCACTATAAAGACGTAAGCAATGTCCCTCGCTGAGTCGTCCGGCCCGTCCAGCACGCTGAACTGCAGAGCTGCGCGCAATATGCCGAGTGACGAGCTTATCGATACCCGTCTGCGCGTGGTGGGTCACCAAACGTTCAAGACCCGAATCAATGACCAGCTTAACCCCATCAATCGTCAAACTGGTTTCTGCAATATTGGTGGTCAGTACCAATTTTCTCCTTCCCTTGGGTGCAGGTGCGATAGCCGCTTGCTGCGCTGAAAAGTCGAGGCTACCGTGAAGCAGGTGTAAATCCATGTCGTCGGGAAGCGTGTTTTGTAGCGCTTGATGGACGCGGCGTATTGCCTGCATCCCGGGTAAAAACATCAGTGCCGAGCCTGAGTGTTGTCGGATAAAGTCGAGACTAGCGCGTGCCACCGCACTTTCCCACTGGTCACGACGAGCGATTGGCTGATAGTGATAGTGAATTGGAAAGCTGCGCCCTTCGGTAGCGAGTACCAATGCGTCAGGCAGACATTGACATAAGGCGTGATTGTCTAAGGTCGCTGACATCACAATTAAACGTAAGTCTTCGCGCAGGCCCGCTTGGCTGTCGAGGCTTAGGGCCAGCGCTAGATCGGCGTGTAAACTGCGCTCGTGAAACTCATCGAACAGGATCAGGCTTACGTCTTCCAGCATGGGGTCTTGTTGCAGTAAGCGCGTCAGGACACCTTCGGTAACTACTTCTAAGCGGGTGTTGGCACTGACTTGTGTGTGGCCACGCATTCTCAGTCCCACGGTCTGTCCAACTGGTTCATTTAACTGTTGCGCTAAAAAAGCAGCGATGTTTCGCGCAGCTAAACGTCTTGGTTCAAGGAGTAGGATTTTGCCGGTTAACGAGGTGCGTTCGAGCAGGGCGAGTGGCAGGCGCGTTGACTTACCGGCGCCCGGTGGTGCCGATAGAATGATTTGTGGGTACTGGCGCAAGCCGTCAATTAACGGCGGAATCACGGCATCAATCGGAAGCTGAGACAAGCGTTTGCCCTTTGTGTCAGAATCAAAGCAGTTATTTTAACGAACCAGACGGAAAAGGAGACCCCATGCGAGTATTTTTCGCGCTGGGCTTGAATGAGAGCGTGAATCTTGCTGCCAGAAAGGCGCTGGCTGACTATAAAAATCAGCTATCGGGGGAAGGGCGCGCCGTGCCTGACGCCAACTTGCACCTCACGCTAGCGTTTTTAGGAGACGTGCCGGAGTCGGTGTTACCAGCGTTGTATGAAGAGGCCAACGCTATTCGTCTCTCCTCATTTTCCCTGACATTATCACAATTAGCCGTCTGGTCAGGGCCAAACATCGCTTGTGCCACCGTCGCGACGCCGCCCGCTATGTTGTGCGATCTGGCCCATCGCTTAAGCCAGTTAGCAGCTTGGTCAGCACAGCGTGATAGTCATGCGTTTACTCCTCACATCACGTTACGTCGAGGGGTTAAAACCGTTCAAGATTTGGACGGACCGCCGCTACCGTCGCTAACATTTACTTGCCAACGCTTTGGTCTCTACGCTTCGCCTTCTCATCAAGCCACACATGGCCCGCGTGATAGTGCGGGGATAGCCTTATACCAATGCTTACATGCGTTTGATCTTACTAGCAGGAATTGAGCATGCAGTTTTCGCCACCACTCCAGTCGGCCACCTTAGTGCGCCGTTATAAACGCTTTTTAACCGATGTCACGCTGGCCAATGGCGATACCTTGACGATGCATTGTGCCAATACAGGCGCTATGACGGGTTGTGCAACCCCCGGCGATACCGTGTGGTATTCCACATCGGACAATGCAAAGCGTAAATATCCGCATAGTTGGGAGCTCAATTACACTCAGCAAGGTCACTGGATTTGTGTCAATACGGCCCGCGCCAACACCTTAGTGGTCGAGGCGATTGAGGCTGGGCGTATTCCTGAACTAGCTGGCTACGCACAATTACAGACAGAAGTACGCTATGGCAGCGAAAACAGTCGCATAGACCTTCTATTACGTGACGATGACAAAACGGACTGCTATATAGAAGTAAAGAGTGTCACCTTATTAGAGGAGGATGGCTGGGGAGCCTTCCCAGATGCGGTATCAACCCGAGGGCAAAAGCATCTGCGTGAACTGATTTCAATGGTCGAACAAGGCCATCGTGCCGTATTACTGTTTGCTGTTTTGCATTCAGGGATTGAAAAAGTCACCGGTGCCCCCCATATCGACGCGGACTATAATCAGTTATTAAATGACGCGGTGGCGGCGGGTGTGGAAGTAATTTGTTACCAAGCTGAGTTGTCGCCAAGTGAGCTAATACTGGTTAATTCCGTACCTTTTGTTGCGAATACAGCAAAAGTGTAGACATGTTCACACTGGGCGTAGCAGGGCGTAAATCAAAGATTGCCACCCTATAGGCTTTCTGATATAGATAGCGCCCTCATTTGACTGACACGGGTCATGTCAAGGTGTTTTTAGGAGAAGCTGAATGCCAGAAAGCAAAGAAAAGAAATCGCTGGGCATCCTGGCCATTGCCGGATTAGAGCCATACCAGGAGAAGCCTGGTGAGGAATATATGGGCGAGCCACAGCTCGAGCATTTCCGTAAAATCCTCAACGCGTGGCGTAATCAGCTCAGGGAAGAAGTCGATCGTACGGTTAACCATATGAAAGACGAAGCGGCAAACTTTCCCGATCCTGTTGACCGAGCGGCGCAGGAAGAGGAGTTCAGTTTGGAGCTGCGTAACCGCGATCGTGAGCGCAAGTTGATCAAAAAAATCGACAAAACCCTACAACGCATTGAAGACGATGACTTCGGTTTTTGTGACTCGTGCGGTGTGGAAATCGGTATTCGTCGCCTTGAAGCGCGTCCGACCGCCGAGCTATGTATCGACTGCAAAACGCTTGCTGAGCTTAAAGAAAAGCAAATGGCGGGCTAATTGCCCCGACAGCCAATGCAGTGAATTGGCGGTATACCCAATTGGATAAAAGGGAGCTTCGGCTCCCTTTTTGTGTCTTGGTATGCTTGTGTTCAGGCTATATCCCCGTACAATTTGCGCTATTCCTTGTTGCCACTAGGCTTATGCCCTTGATTGCCCGCTTATCATGACCTCGCACACGCACTATATTGGCCGCTTTGCGCCTTCACCGTCCGGCCCTTTGCATTTTGGTTCCTTGGTCGCTGCGCTAGGCTCCTACTTAGATGCACGCGCTCACGATGGACAATGGCTGGTGAGAATCGAAGATATTGATCCGCCGCGAGAGGTTGCAGGGGCAGCGAGTGATATTTTGCAAACACTCGAAGCCTATGGGCTGCATTGGGATGGTGCGGTGCGGTATCAAAGTGAGCACTTGCTTGATTATCAAGCGCAGATTGATGCGTGGTTAGCCTCGGGCGAGGCGTACTATTGCACGTGCACACGTAAACAAATTAAAGCGGCAGGTGGCATCTATTTAGGGACATGCCGAGAGAAGCATCACGGGCCAGAGCAAGCGGCGGTACGTTTAAAAAGCCCGGTAGCAATCCTCGCCTTTGAGGACCGGCTTCACGGTACGCTAGACATGGATGCGGCACTTGCCCGTGAAGACTTTATTATCAAACGGCGTGATGGTCTGTATGCCTATAATCTCGCGGTGGTCTTGGATGACATTGACCAAGGCATTACGGATGTGGTGCGCGGCGCGGATTTAATTATGCCCACAGGGCGTCACATTGCCTTATATCAAAAGCTGGGTAAGGTGGCGCCACGCTATCTACACTTGCCCTTGGCAGTCAATGCCGATGGGAACAAATTATCTAAGCAGAATCATGCTCCCGCGATTAATCGCGCCGACCCAATGCCAGCGTTGCTAGCCGCATTAGCGTTTTTGGGAATGCCATTTTCTCCGGATTGGCGCTCGGCGAAACCGGGAGAATTATTGGCAGAAGCAGTAAAAAGATGGTCAATAGCCACCCTGCCACGGGAAACAGAGGTAAAGACAGCATTCTAAAATTTCCCACCCTGATATATTATATGCCGCTGTTTCATGGCCCGAACTGTAAATGACGAGGTGAGCTATCTTTAATCGAGTGACCAGCTTTTGCCGTAAGGTTCTGAATCGTGATAATAAATCACGAGCAATAGAGGATCTTAAGTTGGAAGTTATCCCCCGCAAAGCACATGGCATTTCGCGAAAAGGTATCAGCGAAAATGCGCTGAAAGTGCTCTATCGCCTGCATAAAGCGGGCTATGAGGCGTACCTCGTCGGTGGCGGTGTGCGTGATTTACTCTTGGGGCGTGACCCCAAAGACTTTGATATCGCCACCAATGCCACGCCAGATGAAGTGCGTAAGTTATTCCGAAACTGCCGCCTTGTCGGACGGCGATTTCGTCTTGCCCATATTCTGTTCGGCCGTGATGTGATTGAAGTGGCGACCTTCCGAGGTCATCACACTGATCCGAAGAAAAGTAAGCACACGGCGCGTTCAGAAGACGGCATGCTGCTAAGAGACAATGTCTATGGCAGCATTGATGAAGATGCACAACGTCGCGATTTCACCGTTAACGCGTTGTATTACAACATCGCTGATTTTTCGATTCGAGATTACGCCGGTGGTGTGGACGACCTGAACAACCGCATTATTCGTTTGATTGGTGATCCTGAAACGCGCTATCGCGAAGATCCGGTGCGGATGTTGCGTGCGGTACGTTTTGCCGTCAAACTCGACATGACCATCAATCCGGCCACGGCCGCACCGATTGAAACCTTGGCCCCGTTGCTACAAGAAATCCCGTCGGCGCGCATGTTTGAAGAAAGTCTGAAACTGCTGCAAGCAGGTCAAGGCTTGGCAACCTATAAAATGTTGCGAGAGTATCATCTCTTCGAACAGCTTTTCCCTGCGGTTGCGGCGCACTTTACCGAAGAGCACACCAGTCAAACCGAACAAATGCTTGAGCAGGTCTTAAGCTCCACGGATAAACGGATCGCCAACAGTCAACGGATTAATCCGGCCTTTTTGTTTGCGGCCATGCTTTGGTATCCCGTGGTAACACGTGCTGAGGAGATGACGTTCGAAAGTGGCTTGAGTTATTACGATGCCTTTATGGTGGCCGCTAACGACATCCTGGACGAGCAAGTGAAAACGGTGGCAATTCCACGCCGTTTCACGGCAATGGTACGAGAAATCTGGCAACTGCAAATGCGCATGACGCGTCGCACAGGGGCTCGCGCCTTCAAATTGCTCGACGAATCCAAATTCCGTGCGGCGTTTGATTTGTTAGAAATGCGTGGTGCGGTTGAAGGTGGAGATACCGAGGTGCTAGGTGCATGGTGGCGTGATTTCCAACGTGCCGACCAAGGTGGCCGACAGAAAATGGTCCGCGCCATTAATAAAGTGAGTAATACACGTAAACCTCGCCGTCGTAAGCAAGCGCCACGACGACGTAAACCACAATCGAATTCATCTTCATGAATCGTGTGTATATCGCCATTGGTAGTAACTTGGGGAACCCGATAGAAAAGGCGAACCAAGCGATTGCTGCCTTAAAGCAATTGCCGCAAAGTCAGTTTGTTGCGGTATCTCCGCTTTACACGAGTAAACCTATGGGGCCAGCTGATCAGCCGGATTATATTAACGCAGTGATTGCGCTGGACACCCACCTTGACCCTTTGACACTATTGGATGCAACGCAAGCGATTGAGCTTGATTATGGCAGGGAACGCAAAGCAGAACGCTGGGGGCCAAGAACCTTGGACCTCGACATTTTGCTCTATGGCAATCGCGTCATCGATCATCCGCGACTGACGGTGCCACACTACGGCATGAAAGTGCGCGAGTTCGTGCTTTATCCACTTGCCGACATTGCCCCCGACTTGTGCTTGCCCGACGGCAGCACCCTCGCCGCGAGCCTGACGCGCGTCGATCGTAATGGTTTAACCCGTATTAGCGATCACGCTTAATCGGTGGGCCCCAGTTTCAGGCTTTGGGAGACATAATGAAAAAAATCACAATCACTGATCTGATGACATGGAAGCAGCAGGGCCAAAAGTTTGCATCACTGACGGCTTATGATGCGAGTTTTGCCCAATTGTTCGAGCAACAGGAAGTGCCTGTTTTACTTGTGGGCGATTCGCTTGGAATGGTTCTGCAAGGAAAGAGCGATACCTTATCGGTGTCGGTTGAAGAATTGGCTTATCACACCCGTTGCGTGCGTGCGGGTAGCCCAAATAGCTTGCTGATGGCAGATATGCCATTTATGAGCTGTGCCACACCGGAGCAAGCCTGTGCCAATGCTGCTGAGCTGATCAAAGCTGGCGCCAATATGGTAAAGATTGAAGGCGGATCATGGCTGGTGGACGCAGTAAAAATGCTGACCGAGCGTGCCGTACCTGTTTGTGCGCACTTGGGTCTCACCCCGCAATCGGTCAATATTTTCGGTGGCTTTAAAGTACAAGGCCGTGAGGAAGATAAAGCCGAGCAGATGGTGGCTGATGCGGTCGCGCTAGAAAAAGCCGGCGCGCAGATCATCTTGCTGGAATGCGTTCCCGCCTCACTGGCTAAGCGTATTACTGACACCGTGTCGGTACCCGTGATTGGAATCGGTGCGGGCGGTGACACCGATGGTCAAATTTTGGTCATGCATGATATGCTCGGTGTCTCTGCTAATTACATGCCTAAATTCTCAAAAAACTATTTGGCTGAAACTGGCGATGCGCGTGAAGCGGTGGCCAAGTACGTCAAAGAAGTAGCAAGCGGTGAGTTTCCGGGTCCCGCACATACGTTTAAATAGAGAGGCCGAGTATGCAGGTGATTTCTGAGGTTGCGCCGCTGCGCGATCAGATTAGCCAGTGGCGAAAAGCCGATAAACGCATTGCGTTTGTACCCACAATGGGCAATTTACACCAAGGGCATTTAACGCTGGTGCGTAAGGCGCGTGAGCTTGGTGAAGTGGTGGCGGTGAGCATCTTTGTGAACCCGATGCAGTTTGACCGTGCAGACGATCTGGCCAATTATCCACGCACTTTGGAAGACGATTTAGCCCAATTGCGTGAAGAGGGCGTCGATCTCGTCTTCACCCCGAGTGCTGAGGTGCTTTATCCTCAAGGGCTTGAGACACACACCACGGTGGACGTCCCAGGGCTCTCCACTATGCTGGAAGGCGCATCGCGCCCCGGACATTTTCGTGGGGTGGCGACCGTCGTCACTAAGCTCTTTAACTTAGTACAGCCCAGTGTGGCGTGCTTTGGCGAGAAAGACTTCCAGCAACTTGCTGTGATCCGCAAAATGGTCACAGATATGGCGATGCCGATTGAGATTGTCGGTGTGCCAACTGTGCGTGAGAGTGATGGCTTGGCGATGAGCTCTCGCAACAACAACCTGACTGTCGACGAGCGTCAACGCGCGCCCGTACTCGCGAAAACGATGCGTTGGATGAGCGCACAGATGCGTAATGGCCGTCGTGATCTGGACGATCTGATTGAAGATGCGCACGATCAACTCCGTGCCGCTGGCTTGCAACCGGATGAGTTTTATATCCGTGATGCGTCAACCCTTGGCCAAGTCACTGAAGAGAGTCGTCAAGCTGTTATCTTAGTGGCGGCTTACTTGGGACAGACTCGCTTAATTGACAATCTGGTGGTTGAGTTACAGCGTGCCGCGGACAAGGCTGAAAAAGCCGAGTCAGCCAGTCACTAGCCATCACCATCCATAAAGTAGGAAATCCGTGTTCTTGGTTTCAAATAATCTTTAATTTCCTGCGGTAATTTAGAGATAGGCACGGCGGTGTCTATCTCTAGATCGCTCTCTCGCATATCAATAATGGTCGCTTGATCCGCGGGAATTTCTGGGTCGTAAAGCATGACGTTGGGTTTCAGCAGAGCACTACTATTGACCGATACGATCATTCCCGTCTCACCACTTGAAAGCCTCACCACGGTGCCGGGTGGATACACGCCCATCATTTTGACAAACAGTGCCAGCAACCGCGGGTTAAATTTCTCTTTGTTGTCTTTAAAAAGATGAGATAGGGCGGCAAATGGCATGCGTGCCGGCGCACCAAATTGAGGGCGGCATAACCGATCGTAAAAGTTCATCATGCTGACGATTTGCGCCATCTCGTCGATATTATCCCCTTGAAGGCCGTCAGGAAAACCACTGCCATCGGCGTACTCATGGTGCTGGGCAAGGATCTTCTCCACGCTCGGCGTACACTCATCCATCTCGGTAATCAGCTCCGAGCCGTAAGCGACATGCAAGCGATAGTAATTCATCTCAGGTTCAGTCAGGCGCTCTTTTTTACGAATAATCGCCGACGGGACTTTTTTGGTCCCAATATCATGAAGAACGGCGCCGGTTAAAAGAGCGCGGATTTTATCATTGTCGTAACCATGGCTTCTGGCCAGCATCAGGGCCAATACCGCCACATTCAACGAATGCGCATACATATCTTCCGCAAGCGAAGGGTCGTCCATTAAATGCAAGGTGACATTCGCTTCGCTACCGACAACCATGAGGCTATCCACCAGCATGCGCACATCCTCATTGGCGGCTTGGGGGCGCTGTGACACCTTCATATTGATAGCGCGAAGCTGTGCCATAGAACGTTGATAGTGTTGCTGTACTTTCTGAATACGGGCGCGAAAACGGCGCTGCTCTTCTATCCGTTTCTGCTTTTCTTGCTCCATGGCTTCTTTTTCACGGTGCACGGCGTTGGGATCCACCTCGTCAGGATTTTCCGTTTTCTCGGCAAGTGCAGGGAGAGGCGTCGAAATGCTTTTATCTGGGTAGTAATACACGAAACTAATCGGGAGCGAGCGAATCACCTTGGCTTGTGCATCGCTCTCAATTTGAAAACGATTCAGCATAAAAGGGTGATCACGCCACTTCAGTGGGAGTTTTATATATAAACCGGCTTGTAGCCGTTCGGTCGAAAGCTTAATGCTACCTGCTGCCATGCTCACTCTGGGAGATTTGCGCCTGTTTGGTCCGTGAATGAATGTGGTGTTACGCCATACTACCAGTACAGTATGTGGTTTAATGCGGGGTGTCACACAGACTATTGATATCTCTGATATCCCCACTCAATCATGTTGCCACTGATGTATTACAAAGATAGCCGACTTTAATTGATTCGGCGGGCGTTTTTCCCTAGCTAGATAGGAAAACCAACATGAAGCGTGATGGACAGATGATAAACGTGAGTGTGGAGATAACGAGATAAAAAACAGATAAAAAAATCCCCACTCGTGAGAGCAGGGATTCTCATAAATATGGTGCCCGGAGGCGGAATCTATCGCGGCCTGCAAGGCCACCGACACGGTGTCGGCATAAAAAAATCCCCACTCGTGAGAGCAGGGATTTTCATAAATATGGTGCCCGGAGGCGGAATAGATTGCGACCTGCAAGGCCACCGACACGGTGTCGACATAAAAAAATCCCCACTCGTGTGAGCAGGGATTCTCATAAATATGGTGCCCGGAGGCGGAATCGAACCACCGACACGGGGATTTTCAATCCCCTGCTCTACCGACTGAGCTATCCGGGCTAAGGAGCGCTATTTAATAGTATTAACTGCATAATGTCAAAGTAAATTTCAGCTTAAACGCCTAACAAACAATATTCATTACTGATTACACCCTGTTTTGTACGAAGTGTGAGCATTCTCGCTAATTTCAAATCCGGCATGCGGCATGCATTTCTTTATACGCCTTTCTTTCGTCGTCCCATCCAATGTTTAAGTGACTGTATTTTTTGTCTTTAATGTCTATTTTTCTCTCGTCGGATGGTTGTATTTCTTAACATTCTCTTTGTATTTGTGTGGCTAAAAAACCGTCACTCAGCCGATAGTTGCTACACTTATAAAACGAAATAGAAAACATATGTTTTTAAACAAACAGTTAGAGCAGCTTTGTGATGGAAATTACCCTTGGAGAGTCATTAGATATCACCCAGATTCAATCAATTAAAGAAGAAATCGCAAACAAAATCGGCGACGAAAAGCAGTGCACCCTAGACGCGGGCAGTGTCAATCGTATCGATGGTGCGGGCCTTCAGTTGTTGCTTTGCTTGGTTCGGACTCAAGAGGAACTGCAATGGCAAAACGTGTCTGAAAGTCTTTATGGCGCGGCGCAAACCGCAGGCATGGTCGAGCTACTAAAGCTCAATCGTTAAACATGGAGTTGGGGTAAGAGGATGGCAAATATACTTGCAGCAGATGATTCAGTATCCATTCGGCAAATGGTGAGTCATACCTTGAAAGAAGCCGGTTACCAAGTTGAAACGGCAAACGATGGCGCAGACGCATTGCGCAAAGCGAAGACCAAGAAATTCGACCTCATTATTTCAGACGTCAATATGCCAGTGATGGATGGGTTGGAATTTGTGCGACAAGTACGCGGCGTGCCGCAGTACAAATTTACTCCCATCTTGATGTTGACCACCGAAACCTCAGCAGAGAAAAAGTCGGCCGGTAAAGCTGCCGGAGCGACGGGCTGGATCGTTAAGCCGTTTAATCCAGACACCTTACTGAAAACACTACAGCGCGTGTTGTAAGGCGCATCGACGGAGGGTTCTATGGCCATGGACATGGACCAGCTACGGCGCATTTTTTATGAAGAATGCCGCGAGAATCTGGAAGTGCTGGAGCGAGAGTTATTGGCTCTTGACCCCGAAGCCACTGACCTAGAATCAATTAACACCATATTCCGTGCTGCTCACTCGATTAAAGGAGGGGCCGCGACATTTAATCTCGATGATATTAGTCATTTCACCCATGACATGGAAACGCTGCTTGATGAAGCGCGTGAAGGGAAGCGGCAGCTAGATAGTCACACTATTGATGTGCTGCTGCGTGGTGGGGACTGCATTTTGTCCATGTTGGAGTCGTATGAAAACGACACTGACTATGACAGCTCTGAACGTGATGCGGTGACCGCAGCGTTAAACGCCATCATGGGAAATGAGGCCGCAGCGCCCTCCGAAGCGCAAACGCCTGACGTCGCTGAAGTCCCCGCTGTCTCGGTAGCGGGCGAATGGCTGGTTGGTTTTGAGCCTCACCCAGACATGTTGTTTTCCGGCAATGATCCGGTACGTATTCTTCGAGAACTCGAAGCACTACCCGGTGGAGCGGATATTGTGTGTGATCCCTCTGCTCTGCCAGATTTTACCGAACTCGATCCCGAGCAATTGTTTTTAAAATGGCAAGTGCGCGTTGATGGGCATATTCCCCGTGAAGATATCGAAGCGATTTTTGATTGGGTCGAAGATGAGTGTGAGCTGAGTATTACGCGCAATGAGGAAGCATCGACAGGATCAGCTTCTTCGGCGACTGCTTCAGCTTCAGAGAATACAGTGGCTTCTGACAACGCGCCTGTGGCATCAGCGCAGCCTGCACAGGAACAAACATCGGACAAGGCTCAGCCGGCCAGCAAATCCAGTAGCAAAAAAACGGCGCCCAAACCGGCTGCGAAAAGTGATGCTAGCGTTTCCTCCATTCGTGTTGAGATCGACAAAGTCGATAACCTGATCAATTTGGTCGGCGAATTAGTGATCACACAATCTATGCTGGCTGAACTCAGTAGTAACTTCTCGCCAGAAAAACTCGAGCAACTCCAGTCAGGCCTCGAGCAGTTGATGCAAAACACCAAAGAGCTACAAGAGAGTGTGCTCGATATCCGCATGCTGCCGATTAGCTTTGCCTTTAACCGTTTCCCTCGTTTGATTCGCGACCTGTCATCGCAGTTGGGTAAGCGTGTAGAGCTCATGATTGAAGGGGAAAACACTGAACTGGATAAAACGGTTTTAGAGCGTATCTCCGACCCGCTGGTGCACTTGGTGAGAAATGCGGTCGACCATGGCTTGGAATCCCCCGAAGAGCGCAAAGAAAAAGGCAAACCTGAAACTGGGCTAGTGCATTTGAATGCCTATCATCAAGGCGGCTCTATTGTGATTGAAGTTAGCGATGATGGTGCCGGACTGAACAAAGAAAAAATCTGGCAAAAAGCGCTGGATAAGGGCCTCATCTCAGATGACTTACCGATTGATGAGTTGACGGACACGCAAGTGTTCAATCTTGTGTTTGCTCCGGGCTTTTCAACCGCTGATCAGGTATCAGACGTATCAGGGCGCGGTGTGGGGATGGACGTCGTGCGCCGTAATATCGAGCAGTTGGGCGGTAATATCGATGTGCACTCAGCACCCGAAAAAGGCAGCACATTCAAAATCAGTTTGCCATTAACGCTGGCGATTTTAGACGGACAACTCGTCAAGGTGGCGGGCCAAGTTTATGTGGTGCCACTTATTTCTATTATCGAATCCATTCAAATTGATAGCCAACAAATTAAAACCGCGTCTGGCGTACAACTTTATCGCCTACGCGATGAAAACATCCCTATTTTGCGCTTAAAAGAAGAATTTGGGTTAGGGCACTGTGGCGAGGATCTCGATAAGCAATTGCTTTGCTTGGTTGAAGCGGGCGATAAGAAAGTCGGGCTGTTGCTCGATGAATTACTGGGTCAGCAGCAAGTCGTGATCAAAAGCTTAGAGTCTAATTATACCCGCGTGGCAGGTATTTCCGGTGCCACTATTTTGGGGGACGGCTCGGTATCACTCATCCTCGATATCCAAGGACTCATTACGCAATTCTTGTCGCGCGTCAGTGACGCTAGCGGTCATATCGCCGCGGCATAAGGAGAGGCCATGCAGAATCTGATGCAGTCGGAAGACGTGGTGGACATTGACGACCGCGTCGATCGTTTACAAGGCAGCGATTACCTGAGCTTCGATTTAGCGGGTGAGCTTTATGGCGTGGATATCCAAACCGTCGAAGAGATCCGAGTTTGGGAGCCGCCAACACTATTGCCGCGTTCTCCGGAATTTATTCTCGGCGTCATTAACCTGCGCGGCATGATTGTGCCTGTCATGGATCTACGTGTGCGGTTTAACACCAAAAAAGCGGACTACCACCGTGAAACGGTCGTGCTGATTTTACGCGCCAGTGAAGCCGCGAACCACAAGGTCATGGGCGTTGTGGTGGATGCGGTATCAGATGTGGTGGATCAAGGTGAAGGACAGATTATGCCACCTATCGGTGATTCCCAAGTGATTGCCTACGTAAGTGGCCTGCTCAATGTTGACCAGCGGGTAATGTCATTAATCAATGTTGATGAGTTGCTGCGTATCGAGCACTGGATATAGGTGAAATAAATATGGAGCAATCACGAGAGTATTTGAGTTTTTTACTGGAAGACGAAGAGTACGGCGTGCACATCTTGGATGTGAAAGAAGTTCGCGGTTGGTCACAAGTGCGACGCATTCCTAATTCGTTGCCGCACATGTTAGGTGTACTGGAGTTACGGGGAGAATACATCCCCATCATGGATATTCGCCAGTGTTTTGGTATGCCGCCAGCCACGCTGACCTCAATGAGCGTAATTATCATCGTAAGAGACAAGCAAGGTATCTCGTTGGGCATCGTGGTCGATGCCGTGGCAGAGGTACATAACTTGAGTACAGAGCAAATTAAAGCCCCGCCTGGGCTACATCGACGCGAAGAGTGGTATATGGAAGGGATCGCCTCGGTGAATGATAGGCATGTGGTCCTGATTAATTTAGAGCAGTTATTCGACTTTGATCAGTTACAGCAAACAGCACAACCCGAGATCGCGAACGAGGACTAGAATATGGCGTGGTTTAAAAGGGAAGTACAGCAAGAGCAACAAACCCAACAAACAAAGCAGAATGTGCAGCTTCTTGCGGCACTCAATGTCGCGCCTGCTGCACTCATTATGCTCGACAATCAACTGCAAATTACACTGATTAACCGACGGGCATTGCAGTTGTTGCAATGTTATCAAGCGGCGATTCGAGAGCGCGGTAATACCGAATTCACTGCCCAAAGTGACATGCTTTTTGGCAAACCAATGAGTGCAGTATTGCCGTCAGACTTGGTCGATTATCAGCAATGGCAGCAGCTATTAGACGACAAGCCCTCGGTACAAAACATTGAAATTGGCGCTGGGAAGCTGCGCGTGTCTGCCAGCAAAGTGACGGATGGGCAAGGCTTTAGTGTTGAGCTCAGTGATATAACCGCACGCGCTCACCAGAGCGAAGAGCATAGCTTGCTAAAAGGCGCATTGGATAATACCCACAGTGCGTTTGTTATTTTAGGAACGCACGGTGAGATCACGCATGTGAATGAGCAAACCGTCCGCTTATGTAAGCAGCATGAGCAGACATTTCGCAGTAAAAACAATGCGTTTGTTGCGAATCGTGACGATATTATCGGTAAGCAAATCGATTATCTGTTTCCACAGCTTCAGCGCGACACCTTCTTGTCGCCGAATAACTTACCCATTAATCGTGATATTCGCTTTAAATCAGCCCGTTTTGAGTTTCATGCGACGGCAAGTTACGACCGACATGGTAGCCACATCGGCACTACCATAGAGTGGCGTGATGTGACAGAACGTCGCAAGAAGGAAGCTGAGCGTTCGCTACTGGCGGCTGTGGTAGAGGGCATGACCACTAATGTGATGCTGGCGGATAAAGACGGCATTATCCGTTATCTCAACCCCGCGGTGACAGACTTGTTTAATGGTCGTGAAGAGGAGATGCGCCAAATCTATCCTGGATTTTCTGCCGACAAATTGGTGGGTACCAGCATTGATCAGTTCCACAAAAATCCTGCCCATCAACTCTCGATTATTGCGTCTCCAGAACGTATGCCGTTTAAAGCGGAAATTACCGTAGGTGAGGTGGAGTTTGCTCTTAACTGTATTGCCCTTTATGACGATGACGGCGAATACATCGGCCCTGCGCTTCAATGGGAAGACATTACCGAGCAAATGGACGGCCAGCGTCAAGTGGAGCGACTGATTGCTAAAGCGGCAGAAGGCAACTTAAGCGATCGCATGAATACCAAGAAGTATCGAGGTTCAATGGCCAAATTGGGTAACGGAATTAACCAATTACTCGATAGTTTCGTCGACCCATTGAACGAATGCATTCGCGTGATGCGTGGCGTATCGAAAGGTGATCTGAAAATCAATATGCCCGAGGATTACAAAGGGGACTTTGAAGATCTGAGCCAAGCGGTGAATGCTTCAATCAACAACTTGCGCAATATGGTAGAGAAGATCACCCATTCTTCAGCACGTGTGGCGTCTGCCTCCGCTGAGATTGCCGAGGGTAACAACGATCTGAGTGAACGCACTGAAGAACAAGCGGCCAATTTACAGGAAACCGCAGCGAGTATGGAGCAGATGACGGCTACGGTGAAGCAAAATGCGGAAAGTGCGGCCTCTGCGAATACTTTATCGTCTAAAACCAGTGAAAAAGCGCGCAAAGGTGGTGAAGTGGTCAAAGAAACCGTTGAAGCCATGGCCGAAATCAATGATGCGAGTAAGAAAATTGCTGACATCATTGGCGTGATTGATGAAATCGCCTTCCAAACCAACCTATTGGCGCTGAATGCGGCCGTTGAGGCGGCGCGAGCGGGCGAGCAAGGTCGAGGTTTTGCCGTTGTCGCGGGCGAAGTCCGTAATTTGGCGCAGCGCAGTGCTGGTGCCGCCAAAGAAATCAAAGAACTGATCAAAGACAGTGTAGAGAAAGTCACTCAAGGCTCGAAACTGGTCGATGAATCTGGGGAGATGTTGGAAGAAATTGTCTCTTCGGTGATGGAAGTATCTCAGCTTATTGACAAGATCAACGCGGCGAGCCAAGAGCAGGCGACCGGAATCGACGAGATCACCCGCTCTGTGGCGCGTATGGACCAAATGACGCAGCAAAACGCAGCTTTGGTGGAAGAGGCCGCAGCATCTAGCCAGTCAATGCGCGATGAGAGTGCTGAATTGATTAATCTAATCGGTTTCTTCCAAATCGATATTGATGCCGAAAAGTTAGTCGATAAGCAACTTGCACAATCGAATGCGAAACCCGCTTCACCCCGTTCATCGGTCGCGGTGAAGAAAGAACCAGCGCCTTATCGCAATGGAGAAGCCGCGCCAGCAGCACGGCTAAAAGCGGTGAATTCGGGGAAAAGCGCGGCGTCTGAAGTCAGTGATGAGTGGGAGGAGTTTTAAGCGTGAGTGCGCCGGTGAGCTCGTCATCTGCGAGTGCATACTCGTTCAGCCAAACGCAATTTAAGTTTGTGCAGACATTTATGCTGAATGAAACCGGTATTTCGTTGGCGGACAAAAAGAAAAGTATGGTGTATAGCCGTTTGGCGCGCTGTTTGCGCCGAACGGGCGTGGCAAACTTTGATGACTATTTTGCGTTGGTGGAGAAAAGTGCTGACGAGCGAGTGGCTTTTATCAATGCACTCACCAC
Source organism: Salinivibrio sp. YCSC6 (assembly GCF_004916735.1). Taxonomy (NCBI): domain Bacteria; kingdom Pseudomonadati; phylum Pseudomonadota; class Gammaproteobacteria; order Vibrionales; family Vibrionaceae; genus Salinivibrio; species Salinivibrio sp. YCSC6. Next base: position 2,407,279 of record NZ_CP039516.1, on the reverse strand, counting down.
CAATAAAACGCAATTTTTTCGCGAGCGTCATCACTTTGATTTCCTCGCCCATCAGTTGATCCCCCTGTGGCAACAACGTAAGCAAAAGCGGGTGAGGATTTGGTCGGCAGGGTGCTCTACCGGTGAAGAACCTTACACCATTGCGTCAGTATTGGCGGGTCACGGCATGATTGGTGGTCAAATGGATGTTCATTTATTGGCAACGGATCTCGACACCCAAGTATTGAACACCGCGAGCAACGGCACCTACAGCTTGGAGGTTGTTAACACCATCCCGCCGGAGTATCTCAAACCGGGCTTTCTCAAAGGAAAAGGGATTAAGCAGGATTTATTTAAAGCCAAACGAGCGCTACGCGACATTATTAGCTTTAAGCAACTTAATCTAAAAGGTGAATGGCCTCACAAGCATGCAATGGATGCGATTTTTTGTCGTAACGTGATGATTTATTTCGAGCGCGAGACGCAGCAATGGTTAATTGAGCGCTTTTGGCGCCAATTAGCGCCGGGCGGCATTTTATTTATCGGCCACTCTGAAGGCATTGGAAAAATGGCGGATAAATTCGACAACCTCGGCCATACCATGTATCGCAAACGGGAGTGATATGCACCAAGCACTAGAACTGCACCATCATGCCCAAGAAAAAACCGTAAAGCGTTTTTTTAGTCCAGAGCATGACAGGCACATGGTGAAATTGAAGCCGGGAGAGATTTACGTCAGCTCGGACGACGAGCTTATCGCGACAGGGTTAGGGTCGTGCATTGCTGCATGTATCTGGGATCCTCTCGCCAATATTGGCGGCATGAATCACTTTATGTTGCCACTTAAAGATGACCAAGCGGCGAAAGAATGGAGTGCAGAGCAATACATGTCTCATGCGGCCCGATACGGCAATTATGCCATGGAGATCCTCATCAATACCTTGTTGCAACAAGGGGCGATAAAAAACCGTTTACGCGTCAAGCTCTTTGGTGGGGGCAATATCATGGGGCAGAACATCGCTATAGGGCGCAAAAACATTGAGTTTGTTCGTCGCTATGTTGCCAATGAAGATCTGACCTTAGTCTCGGAAGACCTTGGCCAGTCTTTTCCTCGCCGCGTGTTGTTTGATCCCAGAACTGGAAAAGCTTGGGTGAAGAAAATTCAGTCTCTCAGTCAAAAAGAGCTGGTGGCAGAAGAGGCCCAATACAATCAACGCTTGCTGCAAGAATCTCGAGATGACAGCGCTGATAATCAAGATGTGGAGCTGTTTTGATGAGTAAGTATCGCTATAAAGTACTGATCGTTGATGACTCACCGCTCTATCGAACATTGATTCGGGAGTGTCTTGAGAGTGATCCTGCCCTTGAGGTCATAGGGGCGGCGGAAGATCCTTATGAAGCACGGGAAAAAATTAAGAAGCTAAATCCGGATGTGATTACGTTAGACATTGAAATGCCGAAGATGAACGGTATTCAATTTCTTAAAAATTTGATGCGCTTACGGCCAATGCCTGTGGTGATGGTATCGACCTTGACCCAGCATGGGGCCGAGGTCACTTTATCGGCATTGGAGATTGGTGCGGTCGACTATGTGCCTAAACCGTCTGCCAATATTGCTACCGCCATGACCCAAGAACGGGATGAGCTAGTGAGTAAAGTGAAAGCGGCGGCCCAAGCCAACATCGGTCAACCTCTGTGGGGTAAACAAGCAGCACCCGTGCAGGTCAATCGCCATCATTATAATCGCAAAGGATATGAAGTTATTGCGCTGGGTGCTTCCACTGGTGGTACGGAGGCGCTAAGGGGGGTGCTTGAACGACTGCCCGAACACATGCCGCCCATCGTCGTTACTCAGCACATCAAGGCGGCTTTTTGTGGGCCTTTCGCTCAGCGGTTAGACCGAGCTTGTCGTTTATCCGTCGAAGAAGTAACGGCTGATCGCATGCCGCTTATTCAAGGGCATGTTTATGTGGCGCCGGGCGATCGCCACCTTACGGTGGTAAATAGACAAGGTCATTTATATTGCCAACCGACCGATGAAGCGCCGGTTGAGCGTCACCGCCCGTCTGTTGATGTGATGTTTTCCTCTGTTGCGGAAGCCGTCGGTGCTAAATCGGTGGGGGTCATATTAACTGGAATGGGGAGAGACGGGGCGTCCGGTCTTCTAAAAATGCATCAAGCCGGTGCATTAACCGCGGCGCAGGATCAAGCCAGTTCTGTGGTATGGGGGATGCCACGTGTCGCAATTGAACTCGGGGGCGCATCACAAGTCCTTCCGCTCTCTAATGTGGCAAATTTCTTAGTGGAGACAGTCTATGGCAAGTGATTCAAAGTCCCTAATATGGCCACCGATATTGACGTTACTCCTCACGATTGGCTTTGCGTTATGGTCGATGACGTGGCAAGCCGGTGTGTTTGCTGTGTTGGTATTCGCATTAATGGGGGGACAGCTTCTTCATTTATCGAAAAAGCGCGCTTCGATTGATATGGAAGAAGGGGCCGACATGGTGGAAAAGGATGCCCCTGAACAACTGTTACGCCGTATTCATCATATTTTATCGATTGAGTTGGTACCAATCCGTGAGCAGTTAGCGCGTCAACGAGAGGTGATTGATGAATCGGTTGAAAGCCTAAATGGGAGTTTCTTTAGTATGCAAAGTGCGTGTCAGGACCAAGTCGCGACCACGACCAGCATGGCAAATGAACTACTGCATAACGAAGAAAGCGAGTACAGCCTGACCAAGGTGTTACCCGAAACTGAACGTGCGATTGATGCTTATATCGACATTATGGTCAAGGTCAGTGATAAAAGCGTGTCGTCCATTTATACCATTGAAGAAATGTCGAGCAAACTCAATGAGGTGTTTGAGCTGTTGGATGATGTGCAAGCCATGTCCGATCAAACTAACTTGCTTGCATTGAACGCTGCTATTGAAGCGGCGCGCGCCGGCGAAAATGGACGCAGTTTTGCGGTCGTAGCCCAAGAGGTTCGTTCGCTCGCGATTAAAGCGACGGATCTCAATACTGAAATCCACAAGCATATCGACCTTGCCCAAGAAAGTGTCGATAAAACCAAGGATACCGTGGGTGAAATCGCTTCTCTAGATATGACCGAGTCTATTCGTTCCAAAGAACGTATTGACTCCTTATTAGAGGGGGTGAAATCGGTCAACGATCAGGTAGGGAAAGAGATTGAGAGAGTATCAACATTGGGTGAGCAAGTACAAAGAGAAATCAGCTCGTGCATCAAGAACCTACAATTTGCTGACATTATCACGCAACAAGGAGGTCACATACTCGACAATCTGCATATTTTGGAAGAATTGAACGCATTGATTATTGAAACCATGTCTGAAAAGGATATCGATTGGCATGCGCTAAATGAAAAGGTTAATGAAATTGAAGAGAAAGCAGGCTCTGCTGATCGAGCGCCTGCGAAACAGCAATCCCTCGATGAGGGTGAAATAGAATTATTTTAGAGGTGCCAATGAGAATTCGACGCGAAGATCAAGGTGATGGAAAACAAGTGATCTTGCATGTTAAAGGCGAGTTTAATTTTACCTTAGTGCAGGAGATTCGAGAGGCATACGCGGATCTTAAAAGCCAAGAAGTCGTTGTTGACCTCCGAGAAGCGACCTATATGGATAGTGCGGGACTCGGTATTCTTTTGAACATGCAGGACTATTTAAACAAATCTGATGGTTCAATTCGGCTAATCAACTGTCCGGATGCGATTAAGCGTGTGTTGTTTATCGCCAAATTTGAGAAAAAATTCAAAATAGAGTGAGTCGCCTATGAACGTGTTGGTGGTCGATGATGAGCCGGCGTTGGTGCACTATATTGCAGCAGCCTTAAAGGACGAAGCTGATAATATCAGCATGGCGATGAATGGTAGCGAGGCGCTTCAACTGTTGGGGGCTATCTCGCCGGAAATGTTTCCAGACTTGATCATCTCTGATGTCAACATGCCTAAAATTGATGGGTTTCAAATGGCGCAGGAAATACGCAGGCGTTTCCCGCAAAAGTTGCTACCTATCATATTTTTGACCGGCATTGATGACCAAGATATTTATGCAAGCTGCATGCAATACGGTGATGACTTTTTGAGTAAGCCGGTGGATGTTGCGACGCTTATCGTTAAAGTGCGGACCCACTTTCGTCATACCTGTCTGTTCCGCGAAGTCACCTTCCAACGCGACCAGCTGAAACAATTCCAAGAGGCTACCGTCTATGAGCACGCGATGGCAAGCCAAATTTTTGAGCGTTTGATGTCATTTAGTTTATCGGGCGTATCAGGGGTTGATAGTTACTCAGGCTCATACAGTCTGTTTAATGGCGATGTTACCATGATATTACCTAGGCCTTTGGGTGGGCTATATATCCTGATTGCTGATGCCACAGGGCATGGACTTCCTGCTGCAATAAGTACTATTCCAGCAGTGAAAACCTTTATCACAACCGCTCAACGAGGCTTACCGGTGGGCGATATTGCCAGTGAAGTTAATACTCACTTACGCAACTTTATGCCCGTTGGCACTATGCTCGCTGGTGCGGTTTTGGAAGTGATGCCAGATGGATTAACTGTGAATATGTGGACCGGTGGGATGCCGGATGCTTACAGTCTTGATCAATATGGGCAAGTGTTAGAAACCCATCACGGCCGACACATGGCACTAGGGGCGCAAGACAGGGCGAGCTTTGATGCGACTATCACGCGGTTACAGTTCAGGGAAGGGCAGCGTTTATTCCTAGCCACAGATGGCGTAATTGAAGCGAGAAATCAGTCTGATAAGCAGCTATCTGAAATTGGACTTATTCGAGCGCTAAGTGGTTGTCAGGGCAGCTTAATTGAGCAAGTAAAGCGTACACTTTCAGCCTTCGCAGGGGATGCTGGCGTCACTGATGACATTTCCATGTTAGAGCTTTCTTTTCCGATTGCTTGCCCTGAAAGGCTGGACCATACAGTTTCACTGCAACCTTATTCTGTCGTCCCATCGTGTACTCAAATTCGTTTTGATACCGAGTTACTGAAAAAAGCCGATTTAATCGCTGATTTAAGAGGGCGAGTAAAAGGCATCGTGGGAGAAAGTACTGACCTTGATTTAATTTGCACTGTGATATCAGAGCTTCTCAATAATGCGCTCGATTATGGTATTTTGGGCCTAGAGTCCGTATCGAAAAACGATGTGGATGGTTTCTTTAATTACTATCTATCACGGCAAGAAAAACTCGATGCGCTAAGTGGTGAGCATTACATTGAGTTGGAGTTAGATTTTCAGCCCAAGGTACAGCGTTTTATTTTGAAGATAGCGCACTCAGGGAAGGGCTTTGATTATGAACGTCAAATCCGAGAAACCAACCATGATGCGGAGAGCTTGTCTGGGCGAGGGATTACGTTGATTAAATCGATATGCGAGCAGTTTAGCTACAGTGATCAAGGTCGAGCCGTTGAAGCAGTTTTTAAGCTTAACAATGGCCAAGCGTAACGGATAGGCTTGTAACTGGGGTGGAGCGCCTAGTCGGGGGCGCCTAGCCCAGTGGCCTATTTGGCAATAGCCAAACAAAAAAAGCGCCAACCTTTCGGTTAACGCTTTCTTTAAATGTGGCTCCCCGGCTGGACTCATCGGGGACGCCTAGTCGGGGGCGCCTAGCCCAGTGACATATTTGGCGATAGCCAAACAAAAAAAGCGCCAACCTTTCGGTTAACGCTTTCTTTAAATGTGGCTCCCCCAACTGGACTCGAACCAGTGACATACGGATTAACAGTCCGCCGTTCTACCAACTGAACTATGGGGGAATAATGGTGCCTCGAGGCGGAATCGAACCACCGACACGGGGATTTTCAATCCCCTGCTCTACCAACTGAGCTATCGAGGCAATGGTGCCGGCTGCCGGAGTCGAACTGGCGACCTACTGATTACAAGTCAGTTGCTCTACCAACTGAGCTAAGCCGGCACACAAATCGCGAAATACTGTGTGTCACACCATTATTTCATTATATGGTGCCCGGAGGCGGAATCGAACCACCGACACGGGGATTTTCAATCCCCTGCTCTACCAACTGAGCTATCCGGGCCAACGGGGCGCTATTAAACGGATTTTCCGTCTCACCGTCAACTGTTTTTTTGAAAAAAGTGCGCTAATCGTGTTGTTTGGATAAAAAGGCAGCGAAATGCCATAAAAGTGCACAATTTTCAGGGTTTCATCAGAGCTTATTGGGGTAAATTCGCAAACTCTTTTTGGTAACGCGTTACCTTTTGTAGGTAGCGCCGAGACTCCGAAGAAGGGTGGCGGTGAGTAAGCGCCCAAAATACCTGATTAGGTTTTAGACTATTTAAGTCTCGCATGGCGCGATCGCGATTGCGATCAAAGGTTCGTAGCACATTTCCCGTTCCACCGTTGTAGGCGGAAATCATACTGTAGTGCAAAGAGAGAGGATCGCGTACGGCTTTAAGATACCGGTTTTTAAGGATGTAGAAGTACGCAGTGCCAGTATCAATATTTTTCTCTGGATCAAAAAGGTATTTCGGGGTGGGCTGGCCAGGACGCTTTTTCACTAATTTAAACACATCGCGTCCTGCGGTTTTGGGGACAACTTGCATTAACCCGTAAGCATTCGCCCAGCTTACCGCATAGGGGTTGAAGCTGCTTTCCGTTTTGATAATCGCATAGATAAGCTGTTCTGAAATATCATAGCGCTTGGCGGCGCGGCGGACGATATCAGCATACTGATAACTTCGCTTCGCGACGTGATCACTCACCATAGGGATGGTGACGTAATACATATTCTGAAAACGGACTTGTTTTTTCTTCAGACGGTGGTCGAGTAAGTATTCGGCAAAGCGATTCGCGCGCCACTGCCAGCTAATGGCTTTACCTTCGTGGTCCACCACTTGTCCTTCCAAAAAGGGGCGACCTTCGAGTGGCACCTCAGCCGCCGAGTAAAGATCGACAGAGGCAGGGTCTTGAGGTGTGAGCAGGGTGGTGATAATTGCCTGTTTTAAATGCGATTTTGGATTGTCTGTGGCGACGGTTTCAACTTGAATAACACCGCGTTCAAAATCAATTCGAGCCCGACTTTTATAGTTATCTGTGTATTTAACGTAGTCGCGTTTGCCCGACACAAAGACTTGATTCTCACCCCAGCGCACTTCAATGTTGCCAGTAAACTGACCGATTAATTGGTTGAGCGCGTCAATGTCTTTTTCAAATTGACCGGGAAGAGGGGCGAGGTTTTTCGCAAATCGGTTGGTCGTTTTATAGCTGACGCCCACGTACTGCTCGACGCTTTCGCGGCTACAACCTGTGATCAGTAAACTTAGACAGCAAATCAGTAAACAGAGTAATCGCGTCATCTTTCATCGCGTTAGCATAAAAAAACACCCGCATTTAGCCTAACACAATGCGGGTGATTTGCAGTGATAACGCAATCTGCTTGTGGCGCAGCGCGCGTTATTGGTTATCTTCCGGTGGCACGTAACCATCGATCTGCACGTCTTGGCCTTCGAAAAGGAACTTCACCATCTCAGCCTCGATCAATTTACGGTGCTCGGGATCCATCATGTTGAGCTTTTTCTCATTGATGAGCATGGTTTGCTTTTTCTGCCAGTCAGCCCACGCTTCTTTTGAGATGTTATCGTAAATACGCTTGCCCAGCTCACCGGGATAGAGTTGAAAATCAAGGCCATCAGCTTCTTTCTGGAGGCGTTGGCAAAATACGGTACGGCTCATAATCTAGGTTCCTCATTATCGCCTGTTTGGGGGCGTTGGCGTTCGTGATTAAGCAAGGTTAACAGCTTTTTCACTGGGGCCGCCAATCCAACTTTTGCGGGTTGTGACAAGTTATACCAAAGCCCTTGATTGGCTTCCATGACGATTTGAGGGCGTTGCGATACCGTGACGCTGATCGGCACGATATCTAAGTGAAAGTGGCTAAAGGTATGGCGAAACGCGGTTAATACTTCGGTGCGTAGCGGGACGAGGCCTTGTAGCTTCTCTTGAATTGCTTGCTCGGCGTGTTGCTCTTCAGCTTCAGGTAAACACCATAGTCCACCCCAAAGGCCACTGGGTGGGCGCTGCTCTAGCCAGATTTCGTCTTGATACTGAATCAGTAAAAAACTGGTTTGTTTGACAGGTAGCGTTTTTTTCGGTTTTTTTCCGGGAAAATCGAGTTGGCGTCCTTGCGCACGCGCTTCACACCGCTCCGCGACGGGGCAAAGCTCGCACTTCGGCTTGCTGCGGGTACAGATCATAGCGCCCATATCCATCATGGCTTGATTGTACTTATCCGTGTCTGTTGTGGGTGTCAGTGTTTCTGCCAACGCCCAGAGCTTGTTTTCAACTGGTTTTTTACCCGGCCATCCTTCGACGGCAAAGCAACGCGCGAGTGTGCGTTTTACATTGCCGTCGAGTATGGGATGTGGCTGTTTAAGCGATAGGGAAAGTACCGCACCTGCGGTGGAACGTCCCACCCCGGGTAAGGCCATCACGGCCTCTAAGGTGGTAGGAAAAACGCCGTCGTATTGCTCGGCAATCACCTTTGCGGCCTTGTGTAAGTTGCGTGCCCGCGCGTAGTAGCCAAGCCCTGTCCACAAATGGAGAACCTCGTCTTGATCCGCGTTCGCCAAGTCCGTCACAGTTGGGAAGCGCGCCATAAAGCGCTCAAAATAAGGAATAACCGTACTGACTTGTGTCTGCTGAAGCATGATTTCACTTAGCCAGACTTTATAAGGCGTCTTGTTTTGCTGCCACGGCAAGGTTTTACGTCCATATTGGTCGTACCATGCCAAGATGGCGTCTGAAAAGGATTGACTCACTGCGATCTCTCTTATTGTTTTGCTCACACGTGCACGGATGCAGGGCACAGGGTACACTAACGACAGGGATCACCAATAGGATCACTTGATCCCAACTTGCGCTGGCGTGAAAACTTTGCATAATGCGCAGTCCGTTTAGATTTCCAACAATCTTGGGTCTTGCGCGAATCATTGAGTCCCAATCACTGCATCACAGGCATACAATCATGACTGAAGTCACTAAAACCGAACTGACCGAGGATGGAAAAGTCATTCGCAAAATTCGCAGCTTTGTGCGTCGCGAAGGCCGGTTAACCAAAGGCCAAGAACAAGCGCTGAATGAATGCTGGCCAACCATGGGCATTGATTTTGAGGCCACTGAATTGGATTGGCAGCAGGTGTTTGGCAATGACAATCCTGTGGTGTTAGAGATTGGCTTTGGTATGGGTGCTTCCTTGGTTGAAATGGCGAAAAACGCACCAGAGAAAAACTTTATTGGCATTGAAGTACACACCCCAGGTGTGGGTGCATGCCTGATGGCGGCGCGTGAGGCCGGTGTGACTAACCTGCGTGTGATGTGCCATGATGCGGTGGAAGTGTTTGAACAAATGCTGCCGAAAGAAAGCTTGGATACGGTGCAACTCTTCTTCCCCGACCCGTGGCATAAAAAGCGCCACCACAAACGCCGTATTGTTCAGCTCCCGTTTGCTGAAATGGTCCGAGATAAGCTTAAAGTCGGTGGTGTATTCCATATGGCAACGGACTGGGAAAACTACGCCGAGCATATGATTGAAGTGATGGAAGCTGCGCCACACTATCAAAACATCGCCCAAGAGGGGTATTATGTTCCGCGCCCTGATGATCGTCCGCTCACCAAATTTGAGCAACGCGGTCATCGACTCGGTCATGGTGTGTGGGATATTAAATACACACGCACGGCGTGATTGATTGACGCCTTGTGGGCGCCACTTTTCGATGTGCACTGAAAGCCAACCTTGGGTTGGCTTTTTTGTCCCAAGCTGTAAAGGGAGCAAGCAAGTGAAACCCAGTTCTCAATTATTATCTGACATCCTAGATGATGTGCGTCCGCTGATCGGCAAAGGCAAAGTTGCCGATTATATTCCCGCACTGGCCGACGTGCCGAATCATAAGTTAGGCATCGCGGTGTGTTACAACGACGGTGAGATTATTCGCGCCGGGGATGCAGATGAAGCCTTTTCGATTCAATCGATCTCCAAGGTGTTGAGCCTAACCCTTGCGATGCAAAACTACAAAGCGGATGAGATTTGGGCGCGTGTTGGCAAAGAGCCATCTGGACAAGCCTTTAACTCGCTTATTCAGCTTGAGATGGAACAAGGTATCCCGCGTAATCCATTTATCAATGCAGGGGCACTGGTGGTCAGTGACATGCTGCATACGCGTCAATCGGCACCGCGCCAGCGGATGTTGGAGTTTGTTCGTGCGCTGGCGGCAAACCCTCATATTTGCTATGACAAAGTGGTCGCGGACTCGGAAATGCAGCACAGTGACCGCAATGCCGCAATCGCCTATTTGATGCGAGCATTTGGTAATTTTGAAAACGAGGTCGTGCCGGTACTAACCAATTATTTTCATTATTGTGCGCTGAAAATGAGTTGTGTGGACTTGGCGAAAGCGTTTTTCTATCTTGCTAATCAGGGCAAGCCGTTGGGGGGCGCGCGCGCGATCCTCACCAAAACCCAGAGCAAGCAATTGAATGCACTACTGGCTACGTGTGGCTTGTATGATGGTGCAGGTGAATTTGCCTACCGTGTTGGGATGCCGGGCAAATCCGGCGTGGGCGGCGGCATTATTGCGGTTGTTCCCGGAGAAATGTCGATTGCGGTATGGTCGCCCGAGCTTGACCCTTCCGGCAACTCGTTGGCAGGAACCGCTGCCCTTGAGCTCCTATCAGCAAGAATTGGGCGCTCGATATTCTAGTTTTTGGCGGTGATGAGGCCTAACACCATCAGCGCAAGTGAAAAAAAGCCCCGCGAGATCTCGCGGGGCTTTTTGCTTGTGACTCAACCACAGATGTCATCCAAGGTTGCGCGTGCTTATGCCTCAGCGGCTAGGGTAGCAAAGGCATGGTCGGCCGCCGACAAGGTGGCGTCGATTTCTTTTTGCCCGTGCGCTAAGCACGTGAAGCAGGCTTCATAAGCGGACGGTGCAAGATAGACACCTTGCTCTAGCATTAAGTGGAAGAAGCGCTTAAAGCGTTCTGTATCACATTGCTGTACGTCTTTAAAACATGTGACCGTGTCGTTATCGGTGAAGAAGAAACCGAACATTGCACCGGCTTGGTTGGTGGTCAGTGCAATACCGTGTTTGTCCGCAAGGGCTTTAAAGCCATCGGCCAGCTGCTTGGTGATACTGTCCAGATAATCATGGTTGCCTGGCTGACGCAATTCGCTGAGACAGGCGAGGCCCGCCGCCATAGCCACAGGGTTACCGGCAAGGGTACCGGCTTGATAGACTGGGCCTGTCGGTGCGATATACTCCATTACATCACGACGACCACCAAACGCCCCCACAGGCATACCACCACCGATGATTTTACCCAGTGTGGTGAGATCGGGTTTCACCCCGTAATAAGCTTGAGCGCCGCCTAGAGCCACACGAAAGCCGGTCATCACCTCATCAAAGATCAGCAGAGCGCCGAACTCGTCGCAAAGAGCGCGTAGTCCTTCCAAAAAGCCTGGCTGTGGCGGGACGCAGTTCATGTTCCCTGATACAGGCTCAACGATGATACAGGCGATATCGTCTGGATAGGTTTCAAAGGTCTGACGGACAGAGTCGAGGTCGTTATAGGTACATGTCAGCGTGTGTTTCGCAAAGTCAGCAGGCACCCCCGGTGAGTTAGGCTCACCCAAGGTGAGAGCGCCAGAGCCCGCTTTAACCAACAGGCAGTCGCCATGACCGTGATAGTTTCCTTCAAACTTGATGAATTTATCCCGCTTGGTAAAGCCGCGTGCCAAACGAATCGCACTCATGGTCGCCTCTGTGCCAGAGTTGACCATGCGGACCATTTCCATCGACGGCACCAGCTCTGCCACTAATTCTGATAATGTGATTTCACTTTCTGTCGGGGCGCCAAAACTTAGGCCACGATGAGCGGCATCAATCACAGCCTCACGAATAGCAGCATGGTTATGACCCAAGATCATCGGGCCCCATGAGCCGACGAAATCAATGTAGGCTTTACCGTCGGCATCGAAAATATAAGCGCCATCGGCGCGCTCCATAAAGACAGGGTCGCCGCCGACGCCGGCAAAAGCACGTACGGGAGAATTCACGCCACCTGGAATGGTGCGTCTTGCTTGTAGGAAAAGTTGTGCTGATTTGGTCATGACATATCCTGTTATGTAAGGCGTAAGCCTAAATTGCGTTGGGGCATTTTAACCAAAGATACGGATCACTGGCGAGATGGAGTATGATTTGATTGACCCCTGAGTGGCAATTTATACGTACTGATCACATCCTCGATCAATCGGGTAATACTTGAACACTTTACTCAGGTATTAGATAATTCAACGCTAAGCACGATGAGCATGTGAGGTAACAATGAGCGATGCACCTTTGCCGTTAGAGTTCTCAGAAGCAGCGGCGACTAAGGTTAAAACGCTGATTCAGGAAGAAGAAAACCCAAATCTGAAACTGCGTGTTTACATTACAGGTGGTGGCTGCAGCGGCTTTCAATATGGCTTTACCTTCGACGAAAACGTGAATGAAGGCGATATGGAAATCGAAAAAAGCGGCGTGAAGTTAGTGGTTGACCCCATGAGCTTGCAATACCTAATGGGCGGTGTGGTGGACTATACCGAAGGGCTCGAAGGCTCACGTTTCTTTGTTAATAACCCGAATGCGACCACGACGTGTGGGTGTGGCGCATCCTTTAGCGTATAACGGGTTCACGAGACGTCTATAACGGATAGTTTTGGCTATCACACAAACGGCGCCGACAGGCGCCGTTTGTGTTTGTGTGCAGCTCGGTTATCCGCCGTTATTGGCGTGATAGCTGAGCGGTCCGACTGAGGCAAGCAGTTGATTAAACTTACTTAGCTGCGCCATACGCGACTCGGCGAGGCGTACAAAGGCTTGTTTTTCTTGCCCTTGCAGTGATTTAGCTTCGGGTAATTGCACCGTACGCGGGTTTTTATGGACACCATTCACCAAAAACTCATAGTGCAGGTGCGCCCCTGTTACCCGGCCTGTAGCTCCCAAGGTACCAATGATATCCCCTTGTTTGACCCGTTGACCGGTTTTCACTTTACGTTTGGTTAAGTGCAAATACTTGGTGATGTAGGTTGAGCTGTGGCGGATAAACACATAGTTGCCATTAAAGCGGTTGTATGAGGCTTTCATGACCACGCCATCCCCCGCGGCTTTGATAGGGGTGCCAACCGGAGCGACATAATCTGTCCCTCGGTGCGGCTTTACGCGTCCTGTCACTGGATGTAAGCGACGCGGATTAAAGTTCGAACTGACATAACGGAAGTTCACAGGAGAGCGCAAGAAGGCTTTTTTCATCGCTTTGCCCGTGGGGGTGTAATATTTGCCATTCTTGGCACGTACCGCGGTGAACGTATCCCCTCGGTTGGTAAAGGTGGCAGCCAAGATGTTGCCACTCCCAATATGTTCACCCTCAACAAACTCTTCTTCATAAAGCACAGAGAAGCTATCGCCTTCTCGAATATCGAGCGCAAAGTCTACGTCCCAGCCAAAAATCCCGGCAAGCTGCATAATCTGATTCGGATCTAACCCTGCATCGGTAGCGGCCTGCCAGAAATTTGATTTGATGGTAGCGCGGGCGAAGTTCAGTTGTGTATCAATGTTTTTTGTCTCGATGCGCGACTGATATTTATCATCGACCTTGCTCACGATCAGGGTTTCATTGGTGCCGCGTGGCTGAATGAGTTGCACCAGTTCACCGTTTTCATCAACGCCCAAACGCACTTCATCCCCCGGCTTGAGATAGGCCAAGCTTTTGGTACCTTCATCCGCGTTAACCAGACGATAGAGTGTGGTTGGACTCAAACCGGCACGATTAAACAGCAAGGCCATGCTTTCACCATGCTGGACTTCATAACTTTGCCAGTTGATATGGCGTTTAAACTGCGCAGGCATTTCACCTTCAGGCGGCAGCAGAGAGACGGCATCAACGGGTAAGGGGTAATGCTTGCCAAGTTCAAAATTAGGCTCAGGGCGTGGCGTGCTTGCGCCATCAGGGACAAGGATGAGTAATACCACGAACGCGCTCAGTGCACCTATCGTGAGTTTATGTAATTTAGGTAAAGCTGCGAGTTTTTTTAACGGCATGAAAACTATGTTGAATCACTGCGAATACAAAATATGACAGTCAGATTCCCAATCGGTTTATTGGGGATGATGCCCTGATAATAATTTGACACGGTTAACACAAAGACCACAAACATCTGTTGCCGGCAGCCACTGTGCACACCTTGCACACTGGCTATAAGTCTAACTGGTTTCAAAAACTGTCGCTATTCGAGTAGTATGTCGGTTTATCACATTTTTGCCTATTTTGTAGGAGCGAGAGACTATGGCGAGCCTGGAAGCTGCGCTAGCAGAACTAAAACGTGGCGTTGATGAAGTAATCCCTGAAGACGAGCTGGTTGCCAAGCTTAAAGAAGATCGTCCTCTGCGTATTAAATTGGGTGCAGATCCGACGGCACCGGATATCCACCTTGGGCACACAGTGATCCTAAATAAGCTGCGCGCGTTTCAGGAGCTCGGCCATGAAGTCATCTTCTTGATCGGAGACTATACCGGCATGGTCGGTGATCCGAGTGGTAAAAACACGACCCGTCCACCGTTGACGCGTGAGCAAGTGCTGCAAAACGCAGAAACCTACAAAGAGCAAGTGTTTAAAATTCTCGATCCGGCTAAAACCCGCATAGAGTTTAACTCGACGTGGCTTGGTGAGTTGGGCACTGATGGCATGATCCGCCTTGCGGCGAGCTCAACCGTGGCCCGTATGCTAGAGCGTGATGATTTTAAAAAGCGTTACAGCAGCAACCAACCCATTGCGATCCACGAATTTATCTATCCGCTGCTACAAGGGCATGACTCTGTCGCGTTGGAAGCAGACGTAGAACTGGGCGGGACGGATCAGAAGTTTAACCTGCTGATGGGACGTGAGCTACAAAAGCAAGCCGGACAGAAACCGCAAGTTGTTATGACCATGCCGTTGCTGGTGGGGCTGGATGGCGTGAAGAAAATGTCCAAGTCCGCCCATAACTACATCGGTGTGAGCGAACGTCCGGATGATATGTTCGGTAAGATCATGTCTATCTCTGACGATTTGATGTGGGATTACTACGAGCTGTTGTCATTCCGTCCTTTAGAGGAAGTGACTCAGTTCAAGAAAGATGTCGAAGCGGGCAAAAACCCACGTGACATTAAAATCTTGCTAGCGAAAGAGATCATTGCGCGTTTCCATTCAGACGCGGATGCGGATGCGGCCGAGCAGACCTTTATCAATCGTTTCCAAAAAGGGGCGATGCCTGACGAGATGCCAAGCTTTAGCTTCGAGCAAGGCATCGCGATTGGTAACCTTTTGAAAGATGCCGGCTTGGTTAGCTCAACATCAGATGCGCTGCGTATGATCCGTCAAGGCGCGGTGAAAATTGACGGCGAAAAAGTCGAAGACACCAAGCTGGTGCCAGCGGCGGGCGAAGCCGTTTACCAAGTGGGTAAACGTAAGTTCGCTCGGGTGACGCTAGGTTAAGCTTGTAATGCTAAAAAAGGAGGCTTTGCCTCCTTTTTTTAGCGCGGTTAGTCAACATTGATCAGAGTCACGTCAATCCCTGCTTGTTGGAGCCCTTCAAGATAAAATTCAGGAATAGCATGATCGGTGATCACTTTACTCACTTTTCCTGGCTCTAGAATTTTGTGTAAGCTAATCCGACCAAATTTACTTGAATCGGTGACAACAATAATTTCATCAGCAACGTCACACATGCGTCGGTTTAGCTGTGCTTCGTACTCGTTATGAGTCGTAATCCCTTTTGCGAGATCAAACCCATCTACTCCTAGAAATAGCTTATTAAAGTGATAGCTTTCTAGCGTTTTCTCTGCCTGACTACCATAGAAAGACATTGATTTCCTGCGAAGATGCCCACCTAACATAATCACTTCGACCCCTTGAGCTGGCATAAGCGTATTAGCAATGTTGAGTCCATTCGTCATAACAATGACGTCTTTGAGGTCAGACATACAGTTTGCGATGTAATTTGTTGTCGTGCCTGAGTCCAAAATTATAGTGTCTCCATTACAGATGAGCTCTGCTGCCGCTTTGCCTATTTGTGACTTGACGCTGGGATTCAGTTGGCTTTTGTCCTCGAACGAATGCTCTGGATAAGCTGTACTGCCTTCATTCAAAAAAGCACCACCATATGCTCTAGTTATAATTCCTTGTTTTTCAAGAAAAGCGAGATCATTACGTATTGTCACGGTCGACACGTCAAACCACTTTGCTAAGTCAGTAACCTGTACACTGCCTTGCTTTCTTATCATAGCAAGGGTCTGCTCACGCCTCTCACTTGTACTCTTCATTAAAGTATCCGCCTCTTGTGCTTACTGAGAGCGATTATAGGAAGTTGTGTTTTAAATTAAAAGTAACGTTTCTTTTGTTTCCTTTCTATGTCTTTCCTTTCATCCAAGAGTAAGTCGCAGAAAGTTGTACATGGAAGCACATTGCCCATGTTTTTATGCCTCTTTGTTTGCTTTTCTTTTCTTTCAATTTTTATTTGTGAACCATATCAACCTTTCGTTTTCTTTTTATTTATTTTTTTGTGTGTGGGTATAACCTCACTTCGAAAGGTAATGAAAGTTTTCGGTTGTGGTTTTCTGCTGGAGGATTTATGGAAATGTTGCGTTGTGTTGTCAATGCACATAAAAGAGGGCAAAACGTGGGGATCTATTCTGTTTGCTCCGCCCATCCATTTGTAATTGAAGCGGCGATTCGCCAATCGAAAAAAGATGGGAGCTTATTGGTTATTGAAGCAACGTCAAACCAAGTTGATCAATATGGTGGCTATACCGGCATGACACCAGAGGATTTTAAACAGTTTGTTTATGACATAGCACGAGAGCATGGCTTTCCAAGCAAGTATATTGTTCTTGGCGGGGATCACCTTGGCCCCAACCGTTGGCAGAAAGAAACAGCCACTGTCGCGATGGAGAAAGCTGAAATCCTAATAGCGGACTATGTCTCTGCCGGATTTAAGAAAATTCATCTTGATTGCAGCATGTCTTGCGTTGGCGATCCCGTTCCTCTGTCTGATGACATTGTCGCACAAAGAGCGGCTAGGTTAGCCATGGTGGCAGAAAGAACCTGCCAAGAAAAGTTTGGCGTAAGTGATCTTTTGTACGTGATTGGGACTGAAGTTCCTGTACCAGGGGGAGCAAATGATACGTTAAATGAACTTGTCATTACTACCTCATCGGCTGCTGAAAAAACACTTCAAGCGCATTGGGCTGAGTTTGAAAAACTCCAATTATCAGATCTTTGTTCTCGAGTCATAGGACTTGTTGTTCAACCTGGTGTTGAGTTCGATCACGGTGGTGTCATCGACTATCAACCGGAGAAAGCAAGGGCGCTAAGTCGATGGATTGAGGGCTATGAGCATTTGGTGTTTGAGGCTCACTCCACAGATTATCAAACGGCGAGCGCATACGGTCAGCTGGTAGCGGATCATTTTGCCATTTTAAAAGTTGGTCCTGCTCTCACATTTGCTCTACGTGAAGCTCTATTCGCGCTCTCATGTATAGAAGAAGAAATCATACCAGCTCGCTCATGCTCAGGACTACGTGAAGTGTTAGAGCTGGCTATGCAGGCTGAACCTGATCACTGGCAAGATTACTACCATGGTGCCCAAATGGAGCAGCGCTTAGCAAGAAGCTATAGCTACTCTGATCGCATTCGCTATTACTGGCCGGATTCAAGCGTAGCACAAGGCGTTGAAATACTATTGCGCAACCTTGAACCGATTGAGATTCCTTTACCACTGCTTAGTCAGTACCTACCTATCCAATACCATCATGTTCGAGAGGGGACGCTGGCCAACCGTGCTCACGAACTTGTTATAGACAAAATTATGGAAGTCACGTCCATGTATTCACAGGCGTGTGCAGCTTCCGAGTATCAGCTATAAAGCGAGGTTTATGATGTACCTAGGTTATACCCCACAAACATTACAGGCTATTCGAGCTGAAGCTACAGCCAAAGAGATTTGCCAACAACCACAGAGTTGGATGAAAACCTTGGCAAGCATAGAGGGAGCACGATCTCAATTGGATGGATTCCTTGCGCAGATTTTGAGGTTAAATGACTTAAGGATTGTGCTAACGGGGGCAGGGACATCTGCATTTGCTGGGAAAGCATTGGCTCCCTATTTGAGTGGTCAAATGCAACGTCGTGTAGAGGCTATTGCATCGACAGACATTGTCACCGATCCAAGCGAGTACTTTGCGGAGCCGTGTCCCACTTTATTAGTGTCCTTTGCTCGTTCTGGATGCAGTCCTGAAAGCGTTGCGGCGGTTGAGCTTGCAAGCCATCAACTTAAAGACTGTTTTCACCTTGTAGTGACATGTAATGCGGATGGTGAATTATACCAGCGTAGCCTAAATGATAAGCGAACGTTTGCACTATTGATGCCTGAAGAAACCAATGACCGTGGTTTTGCGATGACAAGCAGTTTGACTAGTATGATGCTTGCCTGTTTGTCGGCTTTTCTGCCAAACCGATTTACGACTACTTCCTTCCTATCAGTAGCTCAAGCTTGCGAGTTTTTACTTAAAGAGCAATCAGACATTATTGCTCAAATTGCCATGGAACCTTGTGAACGGGTTATTTACTTGGGAAGTGGAAGCTTACAAGGTGTTGCTCAAGAGGCCTCTCTTAAGTTGCTAGAGCTAACTGCCGGAAAATTATCGGTTTGTTATGACTCTCCTGTTGGATTTCGCCATGGCCCTAAATCTGTGATCGACAGTAATAGCCTCGTCATGGTGTTTATCTCTAACGATACATATACACGTCAGTATGACTTAGACCTGCTGAATGAACTTCGTAACGATGGGCAAGCTCGCCGAGTGATAGCTGTCGCGGATTTGCCAGATCCTCGAATAACCCAAGGAGAGCATTTACTCGTTCCACAAGCTCTTGATGCTGACGATGCTGCGCTTTGTTTTCCCTTTCTACTTGTTGCACAGATGTATGCCTTCTTTCGTTCGGTGAATTTGGCGATAGGACCTGATAACCCTTGCCCAAGCGGAGAAGTAAATCGCGTTGTACAGGGCGTTAATATTTACCCCTTTGAAGCTGATGTGATCAACAGAGTGAACTAAGGATATTCGCTATGCCAAATATTGTTTTAAGTCGAGTTGATGAGCGCCTTGTCCATGGACAAGTAGGTGTGCAGTGGGTCGGATTTGCAGGAGCAAACCTGGTTATTGTTGCCAACGATGAAGTCGCTAATGATCAGATCCAGCAAAGTCTAATGGAGATGGTGCTGGCTGAGGGAATTGGTATCCGTTTTTGGTCCTTACAAAAAGTGATTGAGACCATAGGTAAGGCAGCAGATAGGCAGAAGATTCTTCTCGTTGCCAAATCTCCTGCTGACTTTGTCACTTTGGTCGAGGGAGGTGTTCCTATTCAGAAACTTAATATTGGCAACATGCACTATGCCGAAGGAAAGCGTCAGATTCACAAAACTGTCTCTGTCGATGATAGAGATATCGACAGTTTACGCGCCCTGCAGTCTCTAGGTGTGTCTTGTCAGGTACAAGGGGTTCCAACTGAAACAGCAACGGATGTCTTTACGTTGCTATAAACGTTTAGAAGTGAGGACGGAAAGATGGATATTGGTTTTCTGCAAGCGTTGTTGCTTGGGATCTTGGCCTTTTTCGCCGGACTAGATCTGTTTAATGGATTAACGCACTTCCATCGGCCTGTGGTTCTCGGGCCGATCGTGGGGTTAATTCTTGGAGATCTTCATACAGGCATTTTGGTTGGTGGGACTTTAGAGTTGGTCTGGATGGGGCTTGCTCCACTAGCAGGAGCTCAACCACCCAATGTGATTATTGGCACGATCGTCGGCGCTACGTTTGCCATATCTTCAGGCGTAGATGCTGATGTGGCGGTGGGGGTCGCTGTACCGTTTGCTGTTGCAGTGCAGATGGGGATCACTTTCTTATTTTCTGCCATGGCACCAATGATGTCTAAGTGTGACCAGATGGCAGATAACGCTGACACCAAAGGCATAGAGCAGGTGAATTATTTTGCTTTGGCTGTACTCGGCACTTTCTATTTTCTATGGGCGTTTCTGCCTATCTACTTTGGGGCGGAGCACGCGAAAGTAGCTGTAGAAGCCTTACCTAAAACATTAATCGATGGCTTAGGAGTCGCAGGTGGCATTATGCCGGCAATTGGTTTTGCCGTACTAATGAAAATAATGATGAAGAACGCCTACGTTCCGTATTTTATTTTGGGGTTTGTAGGAGCTGCTTGGCTAGAGCTTCCCGTATTAGCGATAGCGGCAGCAGCTGTCGCTATGGCATTGATTGATTTTATGCGCAAACGCGAACCTGAACAGGCTGCGCAGCCGGAGGATGTTGAAGATGGAATCTAATCAAAAAAGTGATGTTAGCCAATTGCAAGACGTAACCACTGATGAGTATCAAGATAAATCCATCGGTGCAGAGCTAACAAAGTCAGATATTAATAAAATGGCATGGCGCTCTTTATTGTTACAGGCCTCGTTTAACTTTGAACGGATGCAAGCGTCCGGTTGGCTTTATGGCTTATTGCCTGCGCTGAAAAAAATCCATACCAATCGCTCTGATTTATCAAAAGCGATGAAAGGACATATGGGTTTTTTCAATACCCATCCATTTTTGGTGACTTTTGTTATGGGCATCGTGCTCGCCATGGAACGTTCGAAGCAGAATGTTAATAGTATTCAAAGTACAAAAATTGCCGTTGGTGCACCACTTGGTGGTATTGGTGATGCGATGTTCTGGTTAACGCTATTACCTATTTGTGGAGGAATTGGCGCTGACTTAGCGTTACAAGGTTCCATCATGGGTGCGGTTGTTTTCTTCTGTTTGTTCAATGTCGTTCACTTTGGCCTCCGTTTCGGACTCGCACACTATGCCTATCGTATGGGTGTTGCAGCTATCCCTCTAATAAAAGCGAATACCAAGAAAGTTGGTCATGCAGCTTCCATTGTTGGCATGACGGTTATCGGTGCTTTGGTTGCGACTTATGTAAGGCTTGCCACAACACTCGAAATTACAGCAGGAGATGCGGTTGTGAAAGTGCAAGAAGGGGTTATTGATAAATTAATGCCTGCATTTTTACCACTTGTGTACACCTTAGCTATGTATGCATTGGTCAAGCGAGGATGGAGCCCTATTCGTTTAATCATTATGACAGTGATATTGGGTGTAGTCGGTAAGTTTGCTGGCTTTCTATGAGTTAGCACAGGGGAGATAAGGCCTCTCGTAGGCCTTATCTCTCTGAGAATAGGAAGAAATAGTATGTTAGGTGTGATTATTAGTGGGCATGGTGGTTTTGCTAGTGGAATAGAAAAAGCGATGTTGCAAGTGCTGGGTGATCAAACCCAAGTAGTCGCAATAGACTTTCCTGCCTCCTCGACGACTCAACAACTTGAACAGCAGTTTTTAGTTGCTCTTAACGAGGTCGACTCAGGTGATGGCGTGGTTTTCATCACTGATCTCTTGGGAGGAAGTCCATTTCGCGTGGCATCAACATTGGCTATATCTCGAGCTGATATTGAAGTCATCACGGGCGCAAACTTGCAATTGGTCCTAGAAATGATGATGGAAAGAGAAGAGTTAACGCCCAAGGAATTTTGCTCTCAAGCTCTGATATGTGGACACAGGGGCATGACAAGTCTTGCTGATGAGATGCAAAAAAAAGTTACTGATACGAACGCATGTGAGGGTATCTAGAATGGCCGAACTATTGATACGAGCCAAGAGGATGCTGACCGATCTTGGTTGGGTTGAAAATAGCATCGTGACAGCTATTAATGGCGTGATTACCGCGATTAAGGCGTGTGATGAGGAAGCCATCAGTAACAATCAGTTTGATGTGGATCTTTTGGTGCCCGCATTTATCGATACGCATGTTCACGGTGGCGCTGGCGTTGATGTGATGGACGGCCATCATGATGCATTGAATACCCTATCGACCTATTTGGCTAGTCAAGGAGTAGGGGCTTTTCTAGCAACCACAGTGACTGCGCCATTTGAAGATATAGAAGCGGCGCTTAAACAAGTATCAAATTCATACTTTCAAGGGGTTGATGGGGCGGAGCTTTTGGGTAGCTATCTCGAAGGGCCTTACTTTACTCCTGAAAACAAAGGTGCTCATTCAGAGTCTTTGTTTCGTGAGCTTGACGTTTCTGAGCTGTGTCACTGGATAGACATTAGTAATAACACGTTGAAAGTAGTTGCGTTGGCGCCTGAAAAAAAGGGGGCAATAACTGCCATTCAATATCTTAAGTCCCGCGGGGTAAATGTCATGTTGGGCCACAGTGCCGCAGACTACGAGATGACATCTAGCGCATTGGAGGCTGGCGCTGATGGACTTGTGCACTGTTTCAATGGAATGAAAGGTGTTCACCATCGTGAGCCAGGTGCTGTAGGTGCAGGGTTAAGCCACGATAGCGCTGTGCTTGAACTTATTGCTGATGGTCATCACGTCCACCCAGCTGTCATGAAAGTGTGTTGTCGATGTGCACCAAATCGATTGGTTTTGATCAGTGATGCTATGCGGGCTGCAGGTATGCCTGACGGCCCATACCTACTAGGAGAAGTGCCTGTGACGATGAAAAACGGGATTGTTCGTACTGAAAACGGCGGGTTGGCGGGGAGCACTCTCTCGCTTAGTCAAGCCGTGCGTACCTTAGTTAATGAAGTGGGAGAGTCACTCGAAAATGCCATCAATATGGCAACAATAACTCCAGCAAAACTTCTTGGGGTTTCAGATCGTCTTGGCAGTATTGCACTCGGCAAATCGGCAAGTTTCGTGTCGCTAACGGAGAGTCTTGATGTTAGTGCGACCTGGGTTAATGGTAAGCAGGTTTGGCCTAACTAACGCGGATTGCTAATCGTCTATAAATTTTTACGTGCAGCCATTTAGGGCTGTAAGGAGCAGTTATGTATCTAATTTCTTCCCATGAAATGTTAAAAGACGCTCAGCGCAATGGTTATGCGGTGCCAGCCTTTAATATCCATAATCTTGAAACGGTGCAAGTTGTTGTTGAAACTGCTGCAGCGTTGCGGTCTCCTGTCATACTTGCTGGCACTCCCGGTACATACAAGCATGCAGGAGTCGACTACTTAATATCAATTTGCCAGTCGGCGGCCAAGAAACATCAGTTGCCTCTCGTGATGCATTTAGATCATCATGAAGACTGGGAAGATATTCAGTCAAAGGTCAACGCAGGTATTCGTTCAGCGATGATAGATGCTTCGCATTATCCTTTTGATGAGAATATCGCTCGAGTTAAAAGAGTCGTAGAGTATTGCCACAAGTTAGGAGTGAGTGTCGAGGCTGAGCTAGGTTTATTGGGCGGGCAAGAAGACGATTTAGTTATTGATGAAAAAGATGCTCAACTTACCGATCCCGCATCCGCTAGAGAGTTTGCAGAGCGAACAGGTATTGACTCTTTAGCTGTTGCCATTGGAACGGCCCATGGGCTATATAAATCAGAGCCTAAATTAGACTTTGAACGGTTAAAAGCGATTCATGAATGCGTTGATGTTCCTCTTGTTCTGCATGGTGCGTCTGGTATTTCGGACGAAGACGTGCAGCATTGTATCGGATTAGGTGTCTGTAAGGTGAATGTCGCCACAGAGCTGAAAATTGCGTTTTCTGATGCAATGAAAGGTTATTTGGGCTCGCATCCAGACGCGAGTGATCCTAGGCAGTACTTAGTTCCAGGTATGAATGCAATGCGTCATATCGTAGAGAAAAAAATACAGATGTGTGGCAGTGCTAATCGTATCTAGAAGAAATGTAAATGCTAAAAGCCCTCGTATTTATCGAGGGCCTTCTATTAATGAAGTTCCAATTAAGTGTGCCAAACCCCTTTCAAGGCGCGAACCATGTGTTGGCCTAGATAGAAGGCGGTTTGTAAGCAGGCTTCACTCAGTCCTTCTCCGGTTTCATGGGCGGTGACGCCATGCGTCGTGCCGGTTGGGTTGATGTTCTCGACCCCGATATTGGCGCGACCTAAGCTAAGCCATAGCATATCGTGTTGACTGGCTAACGTTTGGAAGTAGTTGAGGGTTGCTGATTGGTCTCCTCCCGTTTGGCTTCCTACCGTAAACCCGGCAGCTAGCTTACCACGCCAATCTTGCTGCTCCCATGTTGGGCTGGATGCATCGGCAAACGCTTTAAATTGTGCGCTTGGCCCGCCCATGTAGGTGGGTGCACCAAAAATAATCGCATCCACATCTTTAAGCTGAGTAAAGACCTTTTGGTCGATAAAACGGCCATGTTCAATCACATCAGGCTCAATACGATAGACGAGGGGATCGGCATCGCCAGCTTGGATCCCTTCTGCAATCGTGGTGGCGAGTGCGTGTGTGTGGTCACTGACCGAATGATAAATGATCGCAATACGTAACATTGTGGCTCCTTGCTGGTGGCTGTCTAACAGTCCTTAGGGTAGAGGTGCGATCTTTCAACCCCCAATCTTTTATCCTTAACGATCAAGGGCAAAAGGTGGCAAGGATAAATGCCAGCGAATCGCCGCCAAGCGGATCAGCAAGGTGGTGACCATGCCTGCAATTGAGGCGGTGACGGCATCTGGCCCTACTTCAACTGCGAGTGTATGAACGATACCGCCGGCAATACATGCGGTGGCATAGACCTCGGTTCTCAGCACCATGGGCACTTCTCTGGCCAACACATCACGAATAATGCCGCCCCCACACGCGGTAATCACACCCATGATCACCGCGACCAGTGGAGAAGTCCCATAGCTTAACGCTTTATCGACACCGATACCGACGAAGACGGCTAAACCGACGGCATCGGCGCAGGGTAGTACGTACCAAGGGAGTCGGCGGGGGTGGCGAATAAGCAGCATGGTGGCAACACAGGTGGCGAGGATCACCCAAATATATAGTGTGTCACTGATCCAAAAAACGGGTGTTGCTCCCATCGCCATATCGCGTACTGTTCCGCCCCCAATCGCGGTGGCGCAGGCAAGGACCACGACGCCAAAAGGGTCCATCCGTAAACGGCCAGCCATGAGTACACCTGAGATGGCAAATACTGCCGTGCCAAATAAATCAAATAAATACAAAATCATGGTTTGGGTCATCATGGGTCCTAGGTTGCGCTGCGCACCGTATCAAGTGCCTCACAGATTTGGGTTGCAGCCTGCAACGCACGGGGCGTTGCTCGCGTTAGCCAGTCTGGGTTTAATTGAAACGCATAGTGCTGAGCAAGGCTGGGGAGTAAGTCTTTCATACTTTGCCAGCTAGCAGGCAGTTCACCACCGGTATAAAACACAGTGTGCGGTTTGCGGGTGATCACTTGCTCCATATTCACTTGCGGATAAGCCGCGGGGCTATCGGCAAAAATGTTTGCGCCGCCACATAGCCTAAAAAGCTGGCTTGGCCAGGCATGATCACTGGCTGTCATTAGTGGCGCACCGCTTAATAAATAAAAGTAAGGTACTGACGTTGCGTCTTGATAGCGGGTGCGCAGTGCACGCAGTTTTTGGTCGAAAGCGGCTGCATTTTTCTGTGCTATCTCGGGGTGGCGGCCATAACGGCCCAGTTCGCGAATAAAGCCGCTGATGTCGTCGAGTTTTTCGACATCAAGGTAGCGGATCTCGATACCCAGTTGCGCCAATGTTTCCAGCGGTTTAGGTGGGTTACCGCCTCGCCACGCCAGGATTAAGTCCGGCTTAAGCGCCACAATACGCTCCAGTTTGATGCCCCGATAGTTCGATACGCGCTCAAGCGTTTTTGCCTCATCGGGGTAATCACTGTACGCACTGGCGGCGACGAGTTGTTCACCGAGGCCTGCAGCATAAGCGAGCTCAGTGGCATGAGGCGCCAGACTGATCACACGAGGTGGGGCAGGGTGTGCATAAGCGGCCGTGGTAAAGAGAAAAGCGGCAACCAAAAGTCCGACGCTGCGAGGAGAGAGACCGAGCATGTTTTTTATCCTTACACGATGAGCAAGCATAACGCGCTAAAGGCGATCCAAATGAGCATGCTCACTCTGAGTTTTTGACGTAATAACAAAAGGTGGTAGCAGGCCGGTGTCACGCCACTGCCGATTTTTGTGCGCAATGTTTTGGTGCCTTGATAAATGGCAGGGCCTCCGAGGGAGAGCTGAAAGCGGCTACTGGCACAGGCCAATAGCCAGCCCGGCCCCGGCGTGCGCCAGCGCTTTCCCTGTTGCCAACACGCTTTAAGGTGCGTGAGTGGGGAACGACCCAGAGCGAACAAGAGGGCAAATAGACGCATAGGAACGTAATCGAGTCCGTTGAGAAGACGTGCGACCGCTAAGCCAAATGGGTAGAAGGTGAGACGGCTTGGCGACCACACGCGCGCAAGACGGACTAAGCTGGCATACAGCAGGGCGCCGACACCACCAAATAGCACAAAATAAAAAATCACACAGGCGCCATGACGCGCGGTGCCAAGCAATAGCGTTTCTGCGCCTGCCTTACCCAGACCGACAATCGACAAAGACTCAGTTTCTCGGTTGACGCGGTTGGCCAAAAGCGCGCGTGCTGTCCCTTTGTCGTGTTGTTCAATGGCATCGGCAAATGCTTGGGAAAACGTATCAATATTGCGCCAATCGAGGGCAAGCCACAGCAGTAGCGCATCAAATAAAGGGCGAAACCAGACCAGCTCTCGGGTGGCAATCAGCAAGATCGCCAGTGTGCCACACATGAGTGCCAGTGCCAGCCCACCTGCGAGCTTTCTCTGCCGTTTCGGGTCGGTCGGTTGGTTGACTTGGTCGGCTAAAATGAGCGCGTACTGTTGCCAATACTGAAACGGAGAATAATTGGCGGATAAGGGGAGTAACCAATGGATTAATAGCGCCAACCACAGCGCCCAGAAGCTTGGGTGGTTGGCGGCCATAGTCAGCCAATATTGCGGGTTAAGCAGTGCATCCATAATGGCAAGGTTCATCCATGATAAGCGTTCGAAGAGTTAGTCGAAAAGCGCAACCATTTTTTCAACCATGGCGGACGAGCTTTTCGCAGCCAGCGGCAAAAACTCCTCAAACGTCATCGGTGATTCTTTTTCTGCCACCACATCAGAGATGGCGCGCACGACCACAAATGGGATCTTAAACTGGGCGCACACTTGTGCAATCGCCGCCGCTTCCATTTCTGCCGCTACCGCTTTAGGGAAGTGGGTGCGAATGTGTTGACGGTGTGCATCTGTGTGCACAAAGGTATCCGCGGTGCAGATTAACCCGCGTACCACGTGTGTCTCGTCATCAATGGCTTTCTCGGCCAGTGCCATCAGTGCGTCGTCGGAGTCAAAGTGAGCCGGTTGCTGAGGAACTTGACCCATCTGGTAGCCAAAGGCGGTTGCATCCGCGTCGTGGTAACACACTTGCGAGGAAATAACGACGTCACCGAGGTTTAATGAGGGTTCAAAAGCGCCGGCTGATCCGGTGTTAATCACGCAATCTGGCTTAAACTGTGACAGCAACAAGGTGGTGCCGACCGCTGCTGATACTTTACCAATGCCTGATTGGAGCAATACCACATCACGACCCTGTAGTGTGCCAGAGTAGAAGGTGCAACCTCCTTCGTGATGAGTGGTAAGGTTCGCGAGCTTATCACGCAGCAGGGTAATTTCCTGCTCCATAGCGCCAATAATGCCGATTTTCATCTTGATGATCCTGTTAGCACATAGAATGGGGTTAGTGTACATGAGGCAATAAAAAAGTGCCTCCTTTGAGGCACTTCTATTCAGTCGGGGTGGGAGAGGATCAGACTTCGAGATAGTCCATGATCCCTTCGGCCGCTTTTCGCCCTTCATCAATGGCGGTGACCACTAAATCTGACCCGCGCACTGCATCACCACCGGCAAAAATTTTCGGATTGGTGGTTTGATATAAGATGTCCCCTTTGGCTGGCGCTTTGATGCGACCACGCTCGTCAAGGGCCACATCATAGGGCTCCAGCCACTCCATGGCATGAGGTTGGAAACCGAACGCCATGATCACGGCGTCTGCTTCTAGCACATGCTCACTGCCCTCAATCGGCTCTGGGCGGCGGCGACCTGCAGCATCAGGCTCACCGAGCTGGGTTTTTACCACGGTAACCCCGCGCACGTTGCCGTTTTCGTCGACTTCAATGCCAAGAGGCTGAAGGTTGAACATAAAGTTGACACCTTCCTCACGCGCGTTTTTCACCTCGCGGCGCGAGCCGGGCATATTCGCTTCGTCACGACGGTAGGCACAAGTCACACTGGCGGCTTGTTGACGAATGGAGGTACGGACACAGTCCATCGCCGTATCGCCTCCCCCGAGGACTACCACACGCTTACCTGCCATATCGATGAAGGGTGGCGCGTTCTTCAGTTCCATCACTTTGTAGGTGTTGGAGACTAAAAATGGCAGTGCATCAAACACACCGGGTGCGTCCTCGTTGGCAAGACCAGCACGCATGTACTTGTACGTCCCGACACCGAGGAAGACCGCATCAAACTCATCAATCAAGGTCTGCATGGCCACATCTTTACCGACTTCGGTGTTGAGACGAAACTCCACGCCCATTTCGGTGAAAATCCGTTGGCGGTTGCGCATCACCTCTTTTTCCAGTTTGAATGACGGGATCCCGAAGGTAAGCAAGCCACCAATTTCCGGATAGCGGTCAAACACCACGGGTTTGACGCCATTGCGTACCAACACATCGGCACACGCAAGCCCTGCTGGGCCGGCACCGATTACGGCCACTTTTTTGTCTGTCCACTCAACATGTGACATGTCGGGCTTCCAGCCCATTTCAAACGCTTTATCGGTGATGTACTTTTCGACATTACCGATGGTCACAGCGCCAAAGTCATCATTGAGCGTACAGTCACCTTCGCAAAGCCGGTCTTGAGGACACACGCGGCCACAGACCTCAGGCAGACTATTGGTTTGGTGCGATAGCTCAACGGCCTCTAAGATGCGTCCCTCATTGGCTAGCTTTAGCCATTGTGGAATGTAGTTATGCACGGGGCACTTCCACTCACAATAGGGGTTACCGCAATCTAAGCAGCGATCGGCTTGTGCCGACGCTTCTTTTTCGGTGAACGGCTCGTAGATTTCCACGAACTCTATTTTGCGGGTATCAATCGGCTTTTTTCGCGGGTCGATACGCTGCACATCGATAAACTGATATACGTTCTGGCTCATGGATCCCTCCTTTACTGCGCCTGAACTCGCAGCTCGGCAGCGCTGCGACTCTGGTGGCCTAACAAGGTGCTGACATCAGCGGCTTTAGGTTTGACCAAATAGAAACGGTGTACCCATTGGTCAAAATCAGCCAGCAGTTGTTGCGCACGATCTGAACCTGTCAGCTCTAAATGTTGCGCGATCAGTCCGCGTAAGTGCTCTTGATGAATGGCCAGTGATTCTAGCGACAGCGCTTCAACCAACTCTGGATTGATGCGGCCGTTAAAATCGCCTTCCTCATCGAGCACATAGGCAAAGCCGCCGGTCATTCCAGCGCCAAAGTTGACGCCAGTACGACCTAAAATCGCGACGATACCGCCCGTCATATACTCACAGGCGTTATCTCCTGCGCCTTCGACGATCGCATGGGCCCCTGAGTTACGCACGGCGAACCGTTCGCCTGCTTTCCCTGCCGCAAACAGCTTGCCACCAGTGGCACCATACAGGCAGGTATTGCCCATGATGGTGGACTCATGACTGGCAAAGGCGGATCCCACAGGAGGACGGATCACGATCTCACCGCCACTCATCCCTTTGCCGACATAGTCATTGGCATCGCCGACAAGGGTGATATTAACCCCTGCCGCATTCCACACCCCGAGAGATTGACCCGCTGTGCCTTGCAATTGAATATCCAGAGGATTGGCTGCCATGCCTGTGTTGCCATAGCGTTTTGCAATCGCGCCAGAGAGGCTAGCACCGACTGAACGGTCGGTATTGCGTACCGATTTGTAGATGCTGGCTCGTCGGTTAGCGTCAATCGCCTCCCCTAGCTCACTGAGCAAGGCTTGGTTAAGCGGTGCATTATCAAAAGGCGTATTAGGCTCACTGCAATATAAGGTTTTGCCCGGCCAGGGTGTGGGCGCCTCTAGAATATGGCTCAAATCGAGCTTTAGTTGCTTGGCGGTAAAGCCATCAACCGCTTCCAGCAAGTCCGTTCGGCCAATGAGATCGGTGAGTTTTTCGACACCAAGCTCAGCGAGTAGCTCGCGGACTTCTTCGCCTAAGCCTTTAAAGAAGTTCATTACCTGCTCAGGTAAGCCTTTAAAGTAGTCGCGACGAAGCGTGTCATCTTGGGTCGCCACACCGGTTGCACAGTTATTCAGGTGGCAAATACGCAAATATTTACAGCCCAACGCCACCATAGGCGCGGTGCCAAAGCCGAAGCTCTCTGCACCTAAAATGGCGGCCTTTACAATATCGAGGCCAGTTTTGAGGCCGCCATCGACTTGTAAGCGAATTTTGTGGCGTAAGCCATTTTCCACAAGGGCTTGCTGGGTTTCGGCAAGGCCTAATTCCCAAGGGCTACCGGCGTATTTCACCGAGGTCAATGGGCTTGCCCCTGTGCCGCCGTCATACCCTGAAATGGTGATCAGGTCGGCATAGGCTTTTGCCACACCGGTGGCAATGGTGCCCACGCCCGGTTCGGAGACCAGTTTGACCGATACCAATGCGCTTGGGTTGACCTGCTTTAAATCAAAAATCAGCTGCGCCAAGTCTTCAATCGAGTAGATATCATGGTGTGGCGGTGGCGAAATCAAGGTGACACCGGGGACTGAGAAACGCAATTTGGCGATCTCTGCCGTGACTTTATGGCCGGGCAATTGTCCGCCTTCACCGGGTTTCGCCCCTTGTGCAACTTTGATTTGCAGCACATCAGCATTGGTGAGGTAGTGGGGAGTGACCCCAAAACGGCCCGATGCAATTTGCTTGATTTTGGAGTTACGCTCGCTATTGAAACGGCGTGGGTCTTCCCCCCCTTCACCGGAGTTCGAGTGGCCGCCAAGGCGGTTCATCGCAATGGCTAACGCTTCGTGCGCTTCAGGGCTCAAAGCACCAATAGACATGGCAGCGGAATCAAAGCGTTTAAATAGCTCGGTGGCGGGCTCAATGCGTTCAAGTGGTAATGGTGTATCGGCTTTTTTCAAGCGCATTAGGTCACGCAAGGTTGCCACCGGACGTTCATTCACCGTTTTCGCGTAGGTTTTGTAGTCCATCGCTTCCCCAGAGCGCACTGCACTTTGCAGATTTTTTACGACATCTGGGTTGTAAGCGTGATACTCGCCATCGTGGACGTATTTGAGTAACCCACCATGCTCTAGCGGCTTACGTTTAATCCAAGCACGACGAGAAAGGTTGACTAAGTCTTGCTGGAAATCATCAAAGTTCGCCCCTTGAATGCGGCTTGCGACACCTTTAAAGCAAAGCTCTACCACATCGTCATGTAGGCCGACCGCTTCAAACAGCTGCGAACAGCGGTAAGAGGCAATGGTCGATATCCCCATTTTCGACATGATTTTATACAGGCCCTTGTTGATGCCATTTCTAAAATTCACCATCACATCGCGATAGGGCTTTTTGATTGCGCCAATGTCAACTTGATTGGCTAGCGTTTCGTAGGCGAGATACGGGTAGATAGCCGTGGCACCAAAGCCTAGTAATACGGCAAATTGGTGCGGATCGCGTGCACTCCCGGTTTCAATGATGATGTTGGCATCACAGCGCAAGTTTTCGCGGACCAGACGCTTTTGCACCGCCCCGACTGCCATAGCGGCAGGGATAGGGAGTTTGTCTTTGTTGATGCTACGATCAGACAGAACTACCAGTACCGTGCCATCGCGCACGCAGCGCTCGGCTTGATCGCAAAGATCTAAGATGGCCTGCTGCAGATCTTTCTCGTTCGGATCGTAGTTAATATCGAGAATGCTGTTGCGATAATAGGTATCGTCGAGCTCGAGTAACTGCACCATGTCTGAGAATAAGAGTACGGGCGATTTAAACGCGACGCGCTCGGCGTGGCCATCGGTCTCGCAGAAAACGTTCATTTCCCGGCCGATACAGGTGGCCAGTGACATCACGTGGTTTTCACGCAAGGGATCAATGGGTGGGTTGGTAACCTGAGCAAACTTCTGACGGAAGTAGTCACTCACACAGCGGGGACGAGAAGATAATACTGCCATTGGCGTATCATCGCCCATCGAACCGGTCGCCTCTTGACCGATATCCCCGAGCACCTTGACGACTTGCTCGACTTCCTCGTTCGACATCCCAAACAGCTTTTGGTAAACCTTCAGTTGGGTGTCTTGCAAGCTCCGGCTGCCTTCGCTGGCATCATCATCAAGTTCTTCAAACGGGGTCAGGCGACGCACGTGAGCATCGAGCCATTCTCGATAGGGGTGGCGACTTTTCAGTTCATTATCGATTTCCGCTGAGTGCCAAATTTTGCCTTCTCGGGTATCGATCACCAGCAATTCACCCGGGCCAACACGCCCTTTTTCAGCGACCTCATCAGGCGCGTAATCCCAAATGCCAATTTCAGAGGCGAGGGTGATGAATTTATCTTTAGTGACCACATAACGCGCAGGGCGTAAGCCGTTGCGGTCGAGATTACAAGCCGCATAACGGCCGTCAGACATCACTATACCGGCAGGACCATCCCATGGCTCCATGTGCATGGAGTTAAAGTCATAGAATGCACGCAGCTCATCATCCATATCCGGATGGTTTTGCCAAGCGGGTGGCACAAGCAGACGCATGGCGCGGAAGAGATCCATACCACCGGACAAAAACACTTCAAGCATGTTATCGAGGCTTGACGAGTCCGACCCTGATTCATTGACAAAAGGCGCGGCCTGATGGAGGTCTGGCAGCAAGGGCGAGTTAAATTTGTATGCCCGTGTGCGTGCCCATTGGCGGTTACCTTCAATGGTGTTGATTTCACCATTGTGTGCAAGGTAACGAAACGGTTGAGCGAGCGGCCAGCGTGGTTGCGTGTTAGTACTAAAACGCTGGTGGAATAAACAGATCGAAGACTCGAGGCGTAAATCGGCCAAATCAGTGTAAAAGCGCGGCAAATCTGCCGGCATACACAAGCCTTTGTAGACAATAGTTTGGGTCGACAGACTGGTAATGTAGAAGTCTGTGTCGTCAGCTAACGCTTTTTCTGCGCGGCGGCGCGCAATATACAGGCGACGCTCTAAATCGCGTGCGCGCCAACCGGCTGGGCCATTAATAAAGACTTGTTCGATAACGGGGAGTGACTGCTTGGCGATTTCACCCAGCACGTCAGGGTTGGTTGGTACCGTACGCCAACCAACCACGGAGAGGGTTTCGGCACCAATTTCTTGTTCAAACACCGCGCGGGCGCGCTGCGCCTTCACCGGGTCTGTGCTCAGGAACAGCATTCCCACCGCATACAAACGGCTTAGGTTCCATTGGTTTTGTTCGGCAATAAGGCGAAAGAAACGGTCGGGCTTTTGGAGCAATAACCCACAACCGTCCCCGGTTTTACCATCGGAGTTAATCCCTCCGCGGTGGGTCATGCGATCAAGTGCGGAAATGGCGGTACGAACCAACTTGTGGCTGGGCTCACCTTCTTGATGGGCGATCAAACCAAAACCACAGTTATCCTTTTCCAACATTGGGTTGTACAGCGACATTGCAATTCTCCCTTGCTACTGCGTCACTCGCAGTGATTGCATTTATTGTCGTGATCCTCCTGACCACTCTGAAAGCGTCTAGGACTGTGACAGCTCACCCGTTATGTTGTGTTTTTTTAACGGGAAAATCGCGTGCTTGTAAGTAATTAAATTACTGATTTTCAACGCGATGCCTAGCCTGCCGTATCCAGAAAGCGCTATTCAGCGACCTTTCAAATTAACGGCAAAGCAGTTAAAGGTCAAATTTTATTATGCAGCCTTTATGCACCATGAAGCTTGGTGTGATGTCAATTAAACGCCTGATATTTTCAGGTTTTGTGTCAATTTTTTCAGGAATAATAGCTATTCGCGTTTATGCTGTTTTGTTAAATAATTATTAATTTAAGGCCAAATTCGAGCATAAATTCTAACCAACTAAAGAAATAAAGCAGGGTGCGTTTTATGTCTTCAGTTTCATAGCAAGATACGCTGTGATTTGATGTAAAAAATGACAACTGACAGTAAAAACCTGTGAGGCACGTAGCCATGTATTTTGAGAAAACTGTGGCAAAATAGCGGTTCCATAAGCGGCGCAACGGAAAAAGATGTCGCGAATCAAGGATGGTTGTGATCACACAGGAGCCGCATGGCATTTTTCATTTTATTTACATTTCTTGTTTTAGGTGCGGTGCTTGGCTACGCGTGGCGTGCGCGACAAGAAACCGTCGCATTAACCCATTGGCGTGTGTATATGGCTGATCTCGATACTCCCCATGCCATTGTTACCGCCGATGAGGGTGACATCTTGTATGCCAATGCTGCTTGTGTGGAGGCATTTTCATTGGTGGACAGCAAAAGCCACTTTAAAACGGCCAATGAGCACCAGCGACAAGCAGTACGTGCCTTCATTGTTGCGCAGCAGTGGCCACGTCCTTTCTCTAATGTCGAAGCTAAGGTCAAAGCACCCGGCGCGAATCGAGTACGCATTGGCGTGCGCTTGTCGGGCTTACCCATTCGTTGTCGGCGTAAAAAAGCATGGTTAGTGTCGCTAGCACCGCTGGCGCGCCACGCGCAATGGCAGCTACAGCATCAAGAACATGGTGTTTTGCTTAGCGTGATTAATTCGTTGGCTGAATTGGTTTGCTTTCAAGATGTCGATGGCAATGTGGTGGGAACCAATGCGGCCTTTGACCGCTTTTGGCGAGGCCGCGAGCAAGAGGGCATTATGTGGCATGCCGATCAGCCTTTGTCTGGCTCAAAGACGGTGCGTACGTGGGCATCGCAGTTAAACGGCGAAAGCTGTTTGCTTGAAACCAATATCACCGCGCTTAAAAATGATCAGCAACAGGTGGTTGGCACCTTGAGCATCAGTCATGATGTGACTGACTGGCACCAAATGCAGCAAAGTTTGCAACGCGAGGTGCATCATCGCCAATCGGCCGAACAAGCGCTTCAGCAACGGAGCAATTTATTGAGCGCGATTTTTAATGCCAGTGTGGATCCGATTGGGATCTTTGATCAGGACTATTACCACCTTGCCTGTAATCAAGCCTATGCCGATGCGCTTGGGGTCTCCATTGAAGCGCTTGAAACCTCTCCAGCGCAAGAGGTCGTCGATGCAGATATTTTTGATCAGCATCGTCAGCGCGATCAGCATGTACTGGATACTGGGGAAACCGTGACCTATGAAGATGTGATTTGGCGGCCCAGCGGCGAGCAAACTTGGTTTGAAGTGACTAAATCGCGTATTGATGATCCGGTGACTGACAGCTTTGCAGTACTGGTGATGGCGCGCGATATCACCGAGCGTAAGCACACCCAACAACAGCTGGCGGATGCGATCATGTCATTCCAAGAAATGAGCTTCGTGGATAGTTTGACCCAAGTGGCGAATCGACGCAGCTTTGATGAGCAACTGCGCAAGTTGTGGCGCTCTCACGCCCGTGAACAAACGCCGCTTGCCTTGATCCTCTGTGACATCGACCATTTCAAACTTTACAACGATAATTACGGTCATCAACAAGGCGACTGGGCCTTGCAGCAAGTGGCGAACGCGTTTAAGTCGGCGATTAATCGACCACTTGATGCGGTCGCGCGTTATGGGGGAGAGGAATTTGCTATTGTATTGCCTCACACTGAGCTTGATGGGGCCGCCTTAGTTGCCGAGCGGGCAAGAGCTGCGTTGGCCGAGCGTGAAATCGCGCATCAGTATTCGCCGGTCGCGGCGGTGATGACCGCGAGTCTCGGCGTTGCGTGTATGATCCCCTCACCCGAAGGGGATTATGGGGAGCTTATCCATCAAGCCGACTTAGCCATGTACCAGGCGAAGCGACTTGGGCGTAATCAAGTCAGCTTAATGGGACCAACGTCTTGCGTCACAGAGAATGATGCGCCGCGCCCTGAGCCTGAACACTTCCACTCTTAACTGGCGTGTAGTAAGCCTTTATGAAACAACTCAAAGTATTAGCGCAGTATTATGTTGATTTGCTTGTCAAGCTGGGCATTGTCCGCTTCAGCATGTTACTCGCGCTAGCGCTTGTGGCACTGGCCGTGGTGGTGCAAGTGGGCATCACCTTGGTGCTGGAAGGCACGGTGCAAAATATCGACATTATCCGCTCGATTTTCTTCGGCCTGGTGATTACCCCTTGGGCGGTTTATTTTTTGTCCGTGGTGGTGGATCAGCTGGAAGAATCGCGGCAGCGCTTATCTAAGCTGGTGTCTAAATTGGAAGAGATGCGTGCGCGAGACATGCGTCTTAACCGGCAGTTGACCGAAAATATTGAGCAACTGAATTTAGAAATCGAAGAGCGTAAAAAAGCTGAGAGTGCGCGCCAAGAGGCGATCAAGGATCTAGAAAACGAGGTGTATCAGCGGGAAAAAGCTCAGCTAGAGCTGGCCGAGCAAACCGCATTGCTGCGCTCGTTTATTGATGCGTCGCCGGATCTGATTTATTACCGCAATGCCAAGGGGCAGTTCTCTGGTTGTAACCGCGCGATGGAAGAGCTGACCGGCTATAAAGAGAAGGCGCTGAAGGGCCTGACGCCGTGGGATGTCTATCGCGAGGATATCGCCGCTAAAGTGGTAGAGACCGATCAGCAAGTCTTTGATAACAATGTCTCCATTACCTACGAGCAATGGCTTGAGTATCAAGATGGACGCAAGGCCTATTTTGAACTGCGCAAAGTCCCTTTCTTTGCGCGAGACGGGCGTCATCTGGGATTGCTTGGCTTTGGCCGCGAAATCACCGAACGTAAGCGTTATCAAGATGCATTGGAGAAAGCGAGCCGAGATAAAACCGCCTTTATCTCTACCATTAGTCACGAGCTGCGCACACCGCTGAATGGGATTGTCGGATTGAGCCGCATGCTATTGGACTCGCCGCTGGATGATGATCAACGCAATTACTTACGTACCATTTACGTCAGTGCCATCACCTTGGGTAATATTTTCAACGATATTATCGATTTAGATAAATCCGATCGAAACCGACTGTCCTTGTACCCCACCAGCATCGATCTGCGTGAATTTGTTACTGAGATTGAAAACATCTCTGGCCTGATGGCGGAGCAAAAAGGGCTGCGGTTTGAACTTGAACGGGTGACAGACTTGCCGGAATTTGTCGCCGTGGATGCGACACGATTACGTCAAATTTTGTGGAATCTGGTCGGGAATGCCGTCAAATTCACCAAGCAAGGCTGTGTGATCATCACTGTTAGTGCAGATGTGGAAGATGACCACGCGCATCTTTGCTTTGAAGTCGAAGACAGCGGGGTCGGGATCCCTGCAGATGAGCAAGATAAAATTTTTGCCATGTACTATCAGGTAAAACAAGGCGAAGAAAACTTGCATGCTGTGGGAACAGGGATTGGACTCGCCGTGTCTCGCCAGTTAGCGCGTATGATGGGAGGCGACATTACCGTCGATAGCGAAGAAGGTGAAGGGAGTACCTTTACCGTCACGGTTTCCGTGCCTTTGAGTGAGCCTGTGGATGATGAGGTCCAACTGCCCACGCGCAGTGATAGCCGCTTGCGAATTTTGCTCGTCGAAGACATTGAGCTAAACATCACGGTCGCTACCAATTTATTGGAAAGTCTAGGCCATGAGGTGACCGTTGCTCGAGATGGTCAGTCGGCGCTAAACACCTTTATGCCCGGAGCGTTTGATTTATTGCTGTTAGATATTCAATTACCGGATATGACCGGCTTTGATATTGCCGCAACATTACGCGAAACACAGTCGAGCTTACCACCACTTGTCGCATTAACCGCCAATGTGATCAAAGACAAAGGAGAGTACATCGACAAAGGCATGGATGATGCGATCAGCAAGCCGATCAGTGTCGCGGCACTTAGCCAAGTGATTGAGCGTTATGCGTTGGCGGAGGGGAAAGAAGCGGTGACTGACGAGAGTGCGTCGACGCGGCCAGTCGCAAGCGAGCAAGCGGAAAAGCTGTTGGATATGGACATGCTCACCGGCTATGTCGAGCTGGTTGGCACCGAGCCTGTGCGAAAAAGCATTGAAATGTTTGAACAATTGATGCCGGAATACATCGCGATTCTTGACTCGAATATGACCGCACGCGACCAAGATGGCATTGTGTCGGAAGCGCATAAAATTAAAGGTGCGGCAGGCTCAGTGGGCTTAAAGCATGTGCAAAAAGTGGCTCAAAAAGCGCAGTCTCCCGAGTTACCGGCGTGGTGGGAGAATATTGCCGATTGGGTTGATGAAATTAAAGTAGGCTATCAGCACGATCTGACGGTGTTAAAAGCGTGGTTAGATGAGCAATCCTCCTAAACGCCACCAATAAGCTAAACAAAAAAGGCGCCATCAGGCGCCTTATTCATATAGGGTGTACAGCTTATTGATCTTCGAGCTCACCGCAGAAGCGATAGCCTTCACCGTGAATGGTGGCAATGATCTCTGGGGTGTCGCTGTGTGATTCGAAGTGCTTACGAATACGACGAATTGTGACATCCACAGTACGGTCATGCGGCTTTAGCTCGCGACCTGTCATCTTTTTCAACAGCTCAGCACGGGTCTGGATTTTGCCTGGGTTTTCACAGAAGTGCAGCAGGGCACGAAACTCTGAACGTGGCAATTTGAACGACTCGCCTTCAGGATTAATCAAAGAGCGACTGTTGATATCAAGAACCCAACCATTAAACACATACTGTTCAACGTTGCGTTTTTCTTCACCACCGTTCACGCTACTCATCGCACGGGTTAACAAGTTACGTGCACGAATGGTCAGTTCACGAGGGTTAAATGGCTTGGTAATGTAGTCATCGGCACCAATTTCCAGCCCTAGGATTTTGTCGACCTCGTTGTCACGGCCCGTCAAGAACATCAATGCCATGTCGCCTTGTTCGCGCAATTCACGCGCGAGCAGTAAGCCGTTTTTACCGGGCAAGTTGATGTCCATGATCACCAAGTGCACTTGATGATTGGATAGGACTTGATGCATCTCGTCGCCATCGCTGGCTTCAAAGACATTGTAACCTTCCGCTTCAAAGATACTTTTCAGCGTGTTACGTGTGACTTGTTCATCTTCTACAATCAGAATTTGCGGGGTTTGCATTGGCGATACCTAATATCTAAATAGAATCCGGTTGCGCTTCACAGTCTAGTTCCACTAGGCCATGAAAAAAATTTACAAAATTGCGAGAGGATGCCTTCCGCGAACCTCGCAATCAACATATGGCACGCCATCCATAGAGAGGTGTGTGTCGATGCTAGACAACGCACCGTGTGTTCCAGTTGAGGCGGGGCGTTATCGGCCCTCGTAAGCCTCAGAGGCAATCACTGTTACATCCATTGATTGCCGCTAATTGTATTCATTTAACAGCGCGCTAACAATATATTACGGTGAACGTTGATGATTTTTTTCATCCTTTATTGACCCCAATCAAAAGCATCTTTGTTGGTGATTAGGGTCAACTTCCCGTTTAACTTTATGAATACTAGCGCATAATTAGCAATTAAGCATAATGTTAGTAACGAACAGGTGTAAATAATGTGTGATCAGAATAACGCCAGCGATTTGTGGAAAACTTACCAGCAGATCGCATTTCGGGCACCCCAAGCACCCAGTGTCCGCTCTTTTGCCATTCTTACCGCATTTAACCCTCGTAGCCAACCTTTATCTGAGAAAGAGAATCAATTGCGTAATCGTCAGCTCGTGGATGAGATGAAGAAAGCGGGGATTCGCTATTGGGCAATGAATGGTGGGGCGCCTGATGGCAGCTGGTTTGAGCCGGGTTTTGCCGTTGCTCTGAATCAAGACGAAGCGATTGCATTGGCGAAAACATGGCAGCAAAACGCGATTTATTGGGTGGAGGACGATACATTATGGTTACTGCCTGCACTGATGACAGGTTTTGCGCCGCAGTCACTAGGCGTGACGTTTTCATCACTGCTGGCGTTGACAGACTCATCAATGGACTAAGGAGAGCATCATGGACGATAGACTACCTGATTTATGCGACAACCACCCAGACGCTGTACGTTGGTTACCCATTCAGTGGCAAGATTTTGGCGCGGTGAGCGGCTTTGAAGGACGGATACGTACTATCCGCTGTTATCACGATAACTCCAAAGTGAAAGCGCTCCTCGCAACGCCCGGCCAAGGTCAGGTTTTAGTGGTTGA
The DNA here is from genome assembly GCF_004916735.1 of Salinivibrio sp. YCSC6. Taxonomy (NCBI): domain Bacteria; kingdom Pseudomonadati; phylum Pseudomonadota; class Gammaproteobacteria; order Vibrionales; family Vibrionaceae; genus Salinivibrio; species Salinivibrio sp. YCSC6. Next base: position 2,366,935 of record NZ_CP039516.1, on the reverse strand, counting down.
TGGCGGCGGTGCGATGGATCGTGCGCTATTGGGCGATATGATCGGAAAAAGTGCGGTCGACAATGGTTGGGCAGGGGTGGTGATTGCCGCGCCAGTGAGAGATGTGGCAACTCTCGCCACCTTGCCTATTGGCATTAAAGCACTCGGCGTCTGTCCGATTAAAACCCAAAAACGGGACTGGGGAGAGGTAGATGTGGTGCTAACGCTGGAAGGGGTGTTAGTGACCCCGGGTGATTACCTGTATGCTGACAAAAACGGTGTGCTGGTTTGCGCGCAGCCCTTGAACACAGTCAGCGACGTGGATTAAGCATTCACGCTGTCGTTACACGTTGTTAAAAGCGTAACCCGACGCCGAGTTGGTAAATAGACTCGGTGTCTTTTTCAGGATCAAACTCCACATCTAGCCCGGCATTGACATCGAAAGAATCACTTAATTGGTAGCGGCTGCTGACGCCCCATTGGTTAACGCTTTTATCACGTTGGTAGCCGTGGCTCAGTTGGCTTGAAACATGTAACTTGTCGGTAAATCGGTACTCAATGCCGCTGAGTAAGCCGCGTTGCGTGGGGGCTGTCTGGGTTTCGCTTTTCATTTGCGTGCCAAGGTAAACGGAGAGATTACTCAAGGGGTAGCGATAGCCTGACTCTATGGTCCAGCTATCAAATCCGTCTCCGGCCGAGGGCATCGACTGGATAAAAAAGCGATTGGAGTCGGCTATCGTCTCGGTCTCGAACGATAGCATTTGCTCGCCAAATGCAGGGGTTGCCACTAAATGCAAGGCGAGTGCGAACAATCCGAATTGTTTCACTCTAGGTTCCTTTGCGTTGTTATTTTTGTCGGTTTCGTCACCGCTGATGATCAGTGTAGACAATAAAGTGTGCGCGGTCGCAACTTTGTCTAAAAAAAACGTCATGCTATTGACGTATCTGATAGGTGCCAGCGTGTGATGGCGACGATTAAACAACAAGCAAAATGGACGCCAGGTTAGGCGTGTTTAGGCTTTGACTAACTGAAGCGCATCGCTGTAGGGACGCACATCATGGAAGTAGCCCTCTTGAACCTGATGCTGCAGTTGCTGCCAAAATTCGGCCTCAAAAAGCTCGGGATGCAGGCGCTCAAACTCATCACGTAGCGAAGGGTTGACCAACAAAAAGGTACGAAACTCTTCGGGAAATACATCATTTTCTCCCACGCTGTACCAAGGCTCTGCGGCTAGCTCATCTTCTGGATAACGCGGTGGTGGTATACGACGGAAATTGACCTCAGTGAGATAGGCGATTTCATCATAATCATAGAAAATCACCCGATTATGACGGCTGACGCCAAAGTTTTTAAACAACATGTCACCGGCAAAAATATTGGCAGCTGCGAGCTCTTTGAGGGCATCACCGTACTCTTGCACTGCTTGAGTTAAGGCGTCAGGACTGGCTTGCTCGAGGTAAATATTTAGCGGGATCATCCGCCGCTCCATATATAAATGGCGGATCCGTACTTCTGTGTCAGTGACGGACACACACGAAGGCGCCACGTTTAGCAATTCGTCAATCAGTGCATCGCTGAAACGGTGACGAGGAAAGATAAAGTTCCGATACTCCTGCGTGTCGGCCATGCGTCCCACCCGATCGTGCTCTTTAACGAGGCGGTATTTCTCGCGCACTTGGGCGTGCGTCATTTGTTTTTGCGGTGCGAATTTGTCTTTGATGATCTTAAATACAAAGCCGTATGAGGGCAGGGTGAACACCGACATCACCATCCCTTTGATCCCCGGCGCAATATCAAACAAGTCATCAGAATTATCCAAATGATAGAGAAATTCGCGGTATAGCTCGGTTTTACCATGTTTTTGACAGCCGATCGCGGTGTAGAGCTCTGCTGGGGTTTTATTGGGCATCAACTGATTGAGAAAGTCGACTAAAGCCGCTGGGACGGGGGCATACACCATAAAATAAGAGCGCGCGAAACCAAATACGATACTCACATCGTCGCTATCGGTAATACATGCATCAATATACAGCTCGCCGTTGTCTGAGATAAGCAAGGGCAGCACGAGGGGGCGGCGTTGGTTCGCCATATCCAGACGGCCAATTAAGTACGCTCCTTTGTTGCGAAAAAACGGCTGACGCACCATTTCAATGGTGAAGCTCATGGTTAACTGTGGGCCAAAGCGTTGCTGAAGGATTTGCGTAATGCGCTTAAGATCGCCACTTTTATCTCGCCAAGGCAGGGTAAAGGGGGTGCTGTCTAGCATGCGCTCTAGCGTGGCATAAATGCCAGCTTGCGATTGAAAGCGTCGCAACAAGGGCGTTGGATACTTAGGAATGCGTCCGCCTTGCGAACTTTGTACAAACAGTTTGTCACGACGAATATTTCGGTGTTCGAAAATACGGCAATACACCGAATTGAAAAAACTCTCAGCGATATCGTAGCGCGGGTAATCATCAAGGAGTTTGATGTAGGCTGCTTTCACTGCCATCAAAAAGGAGCGTGTGGCGTGTTCTTTGCCCAGCATAGCGCGCAGTTGCTGACTCACTAAGCCGACATGGTGATCGTAAAATTGAATACGCGTTTTCAGTGCTTGCTGCACGCTTTTCCAATCTTGCTGCTCAAAGCGCTCTTGAGCGCCTGACGTCACATCTAAGAAGCGACCATACATGGCATCCGAGCCCTGTAATATCGTATTTGCGACTAATTGCGCCATGGCGTCCTGTGTCATTCGCGTTCCCTGCTTCCATGCCGTTTTTGTTCTCTTCAACCTCTCAGAGTTTTGGCGAAAAAGCAATCAGTGTCACTTTTTTGTTGACCTCGGCGGCATGATTCGATACACCTAAATAGAACTCAACAAAACAAACGATAAACGCAACACACATGCAACTGACGATCAGCACCCTTACCACCACAACAACCACCATTATTACTGGCACAATGTGTGTTGGTGCGGGCTGATACGCACAGAATTTCCAAAAAAAGCCCGTACCCTCACCGGTACGGGCTTTTTTTTATCTTAAGAGAGAGGTCCCAAACGGATGCGAGTTTTAAAATTTGGTGGCACATCGCTTGCTGATGCAGAGCGATTCAGTCGTGCCGCTGACATCATTGTTAGCAATCAGGGTCAGAGTGACGTCTCTGCTGTTTTGTCCGCCCCAGCGCGTGTTACCAATATTCTGGTGTCCGTGGTGGATAATACGGTTAAACATGGAGAGGCTGAGCTGCCACTCAAAGAGCTAGAAACCATTTTCACCGCGCTGTTCCAAGGCCTTGCCGAACGCCAGCCCAATCTCGATACCCAACCTTTGTTCGATAAGCTTTCTCGCAGTCTCGGACAACTACGCCAATACGTGCACGGTATGAACCTGCTAGGGCTTTGTCCGGACAGCACCTATGCGCGCGTGGTGAGCAAGGGGGAACGTTTGTCCGTAGCGGCCATGCAAGCGCTGTTAGTGGCGCGTGGCTATCAAGTCTTTGAGATTGATCCGGTCAGTTATTTTGCCGCTTCTGGCAGTTACCTGAGTGCTGAAGTCGACATTGAAACCTCCTCGCAACTCTTTAAACAGTCTCCCATTCCCGCTAATCATGTTGGCTTGATGCCAGGCTTTATGGCTGGCAATGAGCAAGGGGAGCTGGTGACCTTAGGACGCAATGGCTCCGATTATTCTGCTGCGGTGCTGGCCGCTTGTGTCCGTGCAGAGTGCTGCGAAATCTGGACGGATGTCGATGGTGTCTATAACTGCGATCCCCGCTTGGTGCCAGACGCGCGTTTACTGAAGTCGCTGAGTTATCAAGAAGCGATGGAGCTGTCGTACTTTGGTGCTAAGGTGCTCCACCCTAAAACCATCGCCCCTATTGCTCGCTTCCATATCCCTTGTTTGATTAAAAATACGGCCAATCCTCAAGGCGCAGGCACCTTGATTGGCGATGATACTGGTGAGGATAAGCTTGCCATTAAAGGGATTACCACGCTTAGCGATCTGAGTATGGTCAATATCTCTGGTCCTGGGATGAAGGGAATGGTTGGTATGGCTTCACGTGTGTTTGGCGCCATGTCATCCGCGGGCGTTTCCATCGTGCTGATCACCCAATCGTCGTCGGAGTACAGCATTAGCTTCTGTATTCAAGCGCAGGATAAAGTGAAAGCTGAGAAGGCGTTGCGGACCCACTTTGAACTTGAGCTTAAAGATGGTTTGCTTGAGCCTGTCGAGTTTATCGATCACCTATCGATTGTCTCCCTAGTGGGGGATGGTATGCGCACTTCGAAAGGGATTGCGGCGCGCTTTTTCACCTCGCTAGCGGAAGTGAATGTCAATATTGTCGCCATTGCTCAAGGTTCGTCAGAGCGTGCTATCTCGGCGGTTGTCCCCTCGGAGCGTGTCTCGGAAGCGGTGAAAGCCTGCCATGAAAACTTGTTTAACAGCCAACACCACCTCGATGTGTTTATCGTCGGTGTGGGCGGGGTCGGTGGTGAGCTGATTGAGCAAATTCGTCGTCAACAAGCGAAGCTACAGCAGCAAGGCATTGTGATGCGTGTCTGTGGAATGGCAAATAGTAAAGGCATGTGGCTGAACAGCCAAGGCATTAACCTTGATAGCTGGCGTGATGAGCTGCCTAATCACCTTTCACCGTTTAGCCTTGCCGGTATGATTCAGTTGGTGCAGCGTAATCATATCATCAACCCAGTGTTGATTGACTGCACAGCAGAACAACAAGTCGCGGATCAGTATGCGGACTTCTTACGTGCGGGCTTCCATGTGATCACGCCTAACAAAAAAGCCAATACCAGTAGCATGGCTTACTACCAACAGCTGCGTCAGGCGGCGCGCGCGACACATCGTAAGTTTATGTATGAAACCACGGTGGGGGCTGGCTTGCCCGTCATTGAAAACCTGCAAAACCTGATTGCTGCGGGGGACGAGTTATCACGATTTTCTGGGATCTTGTCGGGGTCGCTATCACACATTTTTGGCAAGTTAGATGAAGGCGTAAGCTTTAGTGATGCCACCAAGGTTGCGCGTGACAGTGGCTTCACCGAGCCCGATCCACGTGACGATCTATCTGGCATGGATGTGGCGCGTAAATTGTTAATTTTGGCACGAGAAGCTGGCATGCATTTAGAGCTGGAAGATGTCGAAGTTGAGCCCGCGTTGCCGCCAGGCTTTGATCAATCGGGTGATGTGGAGTCCTTTATGGCACGCTTGCCGGAGGCGGATGCTTACTTTAAGCAATGGTCAGAGCAAGCGGCTCAAGAGGGCAAGGTGCTGCGCTATATCGGCGGTATTGAAGATGGTCAATGCTTCGTGAAAATTCAAGCCGTAGACAGTGACGATCCGATGCACAAAATTAAAGATGGCGAAAATGCACTCGCCTTTTACAGCCGCTATTATCAGCCGATTCCATTGGTCTTGCGCGGATATGGAGCAGGCACCGCCGTGACGGCGGCAGGGGTGTTCGCTGATTTGATGCGCACCTTGGGTTGGAAGCTAGGAGTGTAGTGATGACAGTACGCGTTTACGCACCCGCTTCAATTGGTAATGTGAGTGTGGGTTTTGATGTGTTAGGTGCAGCGGTCAGCCCTATCGATGGCAGCTTGCTGGGGGATGTGGTTGAAGTGAAGGCGGGCAGCGACCGCCCCTTTTCGCTGCGCTGTGAAGGGCGATTTACCGACAAGCTTCCTGCTGATGAAAAGGACAATATTGTTTATCAGGCCTACCAAGCGTATGCACATGCGCTGCAGGCTCAAGGGATCGCGGTAAAGCCGGTGGCGATGTTGCTGGAAAAGAATATGCCCATCGGCTCCGGATTGGGATCCAGTGCGTGTTCGATTGTTGCAGCACTTGATGCGTTAAACCGCTTTCACGGTAACCCACTGGATGAAACCACCATGCTCGCGCTAATGGGGGAGATGGAAGCCAGTATTTCGGGCAGCTTACACTATGACAACGTGGCGCCTTGCTACTTAGGTGGCTTGCAACTGATGCTGGAAAGCCAAGGCGTGATCAGCCAAGCCGTACCACATTTTGACAACTGGTATTGGGTGATGGCTTACCCCGGGATTAAAGTCTCGACTGCAGAAGCACGCACTATCTTGCCCGCACAGTATCGCCGTCAAGATGTCATTGCCCACGGGCGATATCTAGGCGGCTTTATTCACGCGTGTCACACTCAACAACCGGCTCTGGCGGCGAGCTTGATTTGTGATGTGATTGCAGAGCCCTATCGGCAAAAACTGTTGCCGGGCTTTGTTGAAGCGCGGGCGTATGCAGACAGCTGTGGCGCACTTGCGACAGGGATTTCAGGCTCTGGGCCGACCTTGTTTAGCATCTGTGATGACTTACAGGTTGCCGAGCGACTCGCACAATGGCTGCGCGAGCACTACGTACAAAATAATGATGGCTTTGTTCATGTATGTCGCATTGATGGACAGGGCGCAAAAGAAATAGGAAGTCAGGCATGAAGCTTTACAACATCAAAGATCACAGTGAAACCGTGTCGTTCGCGCAAGCGGTCAAACAAGGATTGGGGCGTGGACAAGGGCTGTTTTTCCCCGAGCACATACCGCAATTTGAGGACATCGATGCCTTGCTGTCGATGCCACTGGTAGAGCGTAGCACTGAGATCCTCTCGGCCTTGATTGGCGACGAACTGCCAAAAAGCCAAATCCATGAGCTAGTGGCGCAGGCGTTTACCTTTGAGGCACCACTCAAATCTGTTACTGAACGCATTCATGCGTTAGAACTTTTCCATGGGCCAACGCTCGCCTTCAAAGATTTTGGTGGTCGTTTTATGGCGCAATCTCTCGCGGCAGTGTCAGACGGCAACAAGATCACGATTCTCACCGCCACATCAGGCGATACCGGTGCCGCCGTTGCTCATGCGTTTTATGGCATTGAAAACATCAACGTGGTGATTTTGTATCCGAAAGGCAAAATTAGCCCACTGCAAGAAAAGCTGTTTTGTACCCTCGGCGGCAATATTCACACCGTGGCAGTGAACGGCACATTTGACGACTGCCAGACGATGGTGAAGCAAGCCTTTGATGATCAAGAGCTGCGTCAAACCATTGGCTTAAACTCAGCAAACTCAATCAATATCAGCCGGCTGATGGCGCAAATTTGCTACTATTTTGAAGCGCTTGCGCAGATCCCTCAGCACAAGCGAGACCAAGTAGTTGTCGCTGTACCCAGTGGTAACTTTGGCAACCTGACGGCGGGCTTGCTGGCCAAGGCGATGGGGCTGCCGATTAAACGCTTTATCGCTGCCACCAATGCCAATGATACGGTGCCACGCTATTTAGCCTCCGGGCAGTGGCAGCCGCAAACCACAGTCGCAACTTTATCGAATGCGATGGATGTCAGTCAGCCGAACAACTGGCCGCGTATCGAAGAGCTTTTCCGCCGTGAAGGGTGGGCGCTGAGCGAATTGGCATCAGGACGCGCAGACGATGCGCAAACCGCAGAGAGTTTGACGCAGCTTGCTGAGCAAGACTATTTATGCGAACCGCATGGAGCCATTGCCTATCGCTTGTTAGCGCAACAGCTTAGCGAGGAAGAAGAGGGGATTTTCTTGTGTACCGCGCATCCGGCCAAGTTTAAAGAGTCGGTCGATGCGATTTTACACAAGGATATTCCGCTGCCAGGGCCATTGGCAAAACATGCGCAGATGGATTTATTGTCGAGTGAGCAAGAGGCCGATTTCTCGGTCTTAAGAGCGTACCTTCTTAATTTGAGCGCTTAACCAAAAACAGCCCGCCAAAGCGGGCTGTTTCTTTATAACCTGTGTGTTTACAGTGAGCTTGTAAACGTACGGGTGATCACATCGCGCTGTTGTTCAGGGGTCAGAGAATTAAAGCGAACCGCATAGCCCGAGACACGGATGGTCAGTTGCGGGTATTTTTCTGGGTGCTTTGCTGCATCCTCCAAGGTTTCACGCTTCAGCACGTTAACGTTCAGGTGTTGACCCCCTTCATTAACCGCTTGGGTTTCGATATTGACTTCACGGTAGTCAAACTCACCCAAAGAAGACAGCGCGACTTCTTGATCCGCCTCAAAGCCTTGTTTTGCACAGACACAGCGTGCTTGGTCGGTTTCTTTATCAATCAACCAAATAGAATTGATGAGGTCATCATTGGCCGCTGAGGTTACTTGAATGCCGGTGATCATGGCCTATCCCCTTTTTCTGATAGTGACTTTAGTGATGTAAGATTTCATCACTTTCGACGTTCATATATACCTTTTTATTTGTGGGGTTATTTTGATTTAGGTCAATATTCAATCGCCTTTATCGTGAAGATAGTTATTTGATATCAATATTATTGTGAACAAAATCAATTTGATGATAAGAGCACAACGCGCAGCGACAAGCATTCGTATTTATAGCGCTATTTTGTTGTAAATTTACTACAAAATTAAGGGCGAGATTGATCGATGGGTAGGCAGTTTTGCACCATATTGGTACATGGCTGGCGGAGTATTCTTCTCGAATTTTATTAATTGTTTGAAATATATGGTTATTTAAACTTGGCATTGATTTTTCATGATGTTCTAGGCACACGCACAGATAAGGAACGACCCATGACTAGAACATTATCGCCACGTTCACACGCGAGCTTACCGACCCCGAACCGAGCGGTACAAGGGCGCTGCCAGCGTCATTACCATGCTCATACAGAAAGAGCAAAAGATCGCGCCACACACTGATTTCATCTGTTTGTCTCGTTAAAATGGCGCCAGTGTGATGATAAGGAGCAACCATGACTCAGGCGCAAACGTGGCAGCAGGTGCTAGCCAACGAGAAGGAGCAAGCGTATTTTCGCGATACGCTAGCCTATGTGGAAAAGGTCCGGGCCAGTGGCGTCACGGTTTTTCCTCCCAAAGAGGATGTATTCAACGCCTTTCGTTTTACTGAACTTGGTGATGTGAAAGTCGTGATTTTAGGCCAAGATCCTTACCATGGGCCCAATCAGGCCCATGGGCTCTGCTTTTCCGTATTACCCGGGGTAAAAACGCCACCTTCGCTGGTCAATATTTATAAAGAGCTAGCGACGGATATCGAGGGGTTTCAGATCCCTTCACATGGCTACTTGAAAAGCTGGGCAGAGCAGGGCGTGTTATTGTTAAACACGGTACTGACTGTGGAACAAGGAAAGGCGCACTCTCATGCCAAGCTGGGGTGGGAGACCTTTACTGACCGAGTGATTGAGGCTGTTAATCAGCATGGTGACGGTGTGGTGTTCTTGCTTTGGGGCGCGCATGCTCAGAAAAAAGGTAAAGCGATTGATCGTACGCGCCATCATGTTTTAACTGCGCCACATCCCTCTCCACTGTCAGCGCATCGAGGCTTCTTGGGTTGCCGCCATTTCTCACAAACTAACGCATTATTGCGCGAGCAAGGTAAAGCGCCCATTGATTGGCAACCCACACTGGATGATGCGCAGAAAGCCAAGTGATTGAGGGGCAAAGCCGTCTTGGTCAGATAAAACCTGACCAATAAAAAAGGTGCTCAGTGAGCACCTTTTTCGCATCCTTTTATCGGTGAGTTAATCAAGGTCCAGTTGAGAGAAATCGCCATACATATCGATTTCTTCCAATTCTTTTCTCAGTCGCTGTTTGTCCTTCAGCGCTTCAATTTCTCTCCATTTACGTTTGACTGGTTTTGCGCGTCCGCTGCGTTGTGGCTTGTCTTGCTCGAACATGTCGTTAAAGGCAAAGTTATCCATAGTCACCCCTTGTTCACCTTGCGGTTAGGTTTTAAATACCACAGCTCGCCCTACCGTAAAATTGAAGTATTTCTCATTTGTGGCAGATTGATGAACTTTTTATGAGAACGTCATCACTGAATTTTTAAAAACAGTGATGACCAGCACAGCCAAGGGCGGCCATCAATTGATCTTACCGGTCAGACAAGCGAAGATTGCGCCGCAGACAGCAATCACGACACGACGAGGGACAGTCATTTGAGCCTTTTAACCTTTATTAACGACCTGATATGGGGCTCGGTGCTCATTTATGTGCTGATCGGCGGTGGCGTCTTCTTTTCGCTAAAACTCGGTGGCATTCAGTTCCGTCACTTCTCTCATATGTTTTCTGTGATGCGTCATAGTCGCCGCCGCGACAGTTCGGGAATTTCGTCGTTTCAAGCCTTGTGTACTGGACTGGCTGCACGTGTCGGGACAGGCAATATGGCTGGTGTGGCGGTTGCACTCTCTCTTGGTGGACCAGGGGCGATTTTTTGGATGTGGCTGATGGCGTTTCTGGGAATGGCGACTGCCTTTGCGGAAAGCACCTTGGCACAGGTCTATAAAGTTCGCGATCCGGATGGCTACTTCCGAGGCGGTCCGGCTTACTACATGGAGCATGGCTTGGGGATGCGCTGGATGGGGATATTGTTCTCGTTGCTGCTGATCCTTGCCTTTGGTTTGGTGTTTAACTCAGTTCAAGCGAATTCGATTTCACAGGCTGCCCAAGTGGCTTTTGGCTGGCCTCCCGCCTATGTCGGTGCAGGGCTGGCACTGGTTAGTGGGTTGATTATTTATGGTGGCTTACGTCAAATTGCGCGCACAGCTGAGGTTTTAGTCCCTGTGATGGCGCTGCTCTATTTATCTCTTGCGTGTTATGTAATGTTGACCCATCTCGAGCAAGTGCCCGCCGTGATATCGCTGGTGGTTAAAAGTGCTTTTGGTCTTCATGAAGCCGCTTCTGGCGCGTTGGGTTACACCTTGGCGCAAGGGATGATTCAGGGGATTAAGCGTGGCCTTTTCTCGAATGAGGCGGGCATGGGCTCGGCGCCGAATGCCGCCGCCTCCGCCACACCCTATCCGCCTCATCCAGTTTCTCAAGGCTATGTGCAAATGCTGGGCGTCTTTGTCGATACTCTGGTGATATGCACCGCAACCGTCGCGATTATTCTGCTATCGGGGGAGTATATTCCCGGTGGCGAAGTCACGGGGGTGGAACTGACACAGCGTGCCTTAAGTGCTCAGGTCGGCGATTGGGGTGAGCAATTTGTGGCGGTGGCCATTTTCTTCTTTGCGTTTACCTCCATCATTGCCAATTACTCGTATGCAGAAACCAATTTGTTGTTTATCAATGGTCGTTTGCGCCCGGCACTGCCTTATTTTCGAGCATTGGTATTGGGCATGGTGATGTTTGGCGCGTTGGCCGAGCTCCCCTTAGTGTGGACGCTTGCGGATGCATCAATGGGCATGATGGCCTTGGTGAACATGATTGCTATCTTATTGCTGTCTGGCATTGTTAAGCGCTTGGCCGCTGATTACCACACCCAACGTTCGTTAGGGCGAGTGCCTGTTTTTGATAGTCGCCGTTTCCCTGAACTTCACAGCCAATTGGACGAAAAGGCTTGGCCTTTGCCCAAGCAGTGACCGTGATGCGGTGGCTTTTTTATGCTGGAATGATAGTCTTGGCAACAGACAGATAACATAAGGGTTAGCAAGATGCTGATTGTGGTCTCCCCCGCAAAAACATTGGATTATGAGTCACCATTGCCGACGCAACGTCATACCCAACCCATGCTGACTGAGCACTCTCAAGCATTGATCGAGGTATGTCGCCAATTAACGCCCGCCGATATCGGTGCGTTAATGAAGGTGAGTGATAAAATTGCCAGTCTGAATGCGGTCCGTTTTGCCGAATGGTCTCCAACCTTTACCACTGATAATGCACGCCCTGCGGTACTGGCGTTTAAAGGGGATGTTTATACGGGTCTGGATGCCACTTCAATGTCTGAAGAGGACTTTGATTGGGCGCAGGCACATTTCCGTATGCTGTCGGGGCTGTATGGCCTATTGCGGCCATTGGATTTGATGCAACCTTATCGCCTTGAAATGGGCACCAAGCTGGCGACATCGCGCGGTGATAACTTGTATCAGTTTTGGGGCGATATCATCACTGAGACATTGAATCGCACCTTGGCAGAGCAAGGTGATCGATTACTGGTGAACTTGGCCTCCAATGAGTATTTCAAAGCGGTAAACAAGAAAAAACTCGACGGCGACATTGTGACCCCTGTCTTTAAAGACTGTAAGAACGGTCAATACAAGGTGATCAGTTTTTACGCCAAAAAAGCCCGTGGCATGATGGCGCGCTATTTGATTGATCAGCGTGCGACATCCATTGAAGCTATCAAGACATTTGATGTTGGCGGCTACTATTTTAGCGAGGCACAGTCCAAAGGAAATGAGTTGGTCTTTTTGCGTGAAGAACAGTAACGCACAGGCAATAAGGTTACGACAAGTGTCAGCCGATGCGGCTTTGTGTCTCAATGAAAAAAAGCCCCAATGGGGCTTTTTTTATCGCTTTCAGTTAGTGAAGAATGCGGGCGCGAATCGTGCCTTCAATCGCTTTCAGCTTTTTCAGTGCTTTATCAGCCTGTTCGGTTTCGACATCAATGACCACATAGCCAATTTTTGCTGAAGTTTGCAGATATTGTGCGGCGATGTTGATGCCTTCATCGGCAAAGGTGGTGTTTATTTTGGTCAACACACCGGGACGGTTCGCGTGAATGTGGAGTAAACGAGAACGCCCTTGATGCTCTGGCAGTGACACCTCTGGGAAGTTGACACAAGAGAGTGTCGAGCCGTTATCAGAGTACTTGATCAACTTGCCTGCCACCTCAAGGCCAATGTTTTCCTGCGCTTCTTGTGTCGAGCCACCAATGTGTGGGGTGAGCAGCGCATTATCAAAGGCCTGCAGCGGTGAGCTGAAGGGATCATTATTGGTTTTAGGCTCAACAGGGAATACATCAATCGCCGCTCCGGACAAATGGTTGCTCTCGAGCGCGCCACATAGGGCATCAATGTCCACCACTGTACCGCGTGAGGCATTAATAAAGATAGCACCGGGCTTCATGCGGGCGAATTCTTCACTGCCAATCATGTTTTGAGTACTTTCGGTTTCTGGAACGTGCAATGAAATCACATCACTACGGTTTAATAATTCAGTCAGCGAGTTGACTTGCACGGCATTTCCGAGTGAGAGCTTGTTATCGATATCGTAATAACAAACGTTCATGCCAAGGTTCTCTGCCAAAATACTCAGCTGCGTCCCGATGTGGCCATAACCGATAATCCCTAATACTTTTCCGCGTGCTTCAAACGAGCGTTCGGCGGATTTCTGCCATTCGCCACGATGTGCTTTGGCATTCTTTTCCGGAATACCACGTAGCAGCAGCAGGATCTCCCCAAGCACTAATTCGGCGACGCTGCGGGTATTTGAGAAGGGGGCATTAAAAACCGGGATACCACGTTGAGCAGCTGCGTCGAGATCAACTTGGTTAGTTCCGATACAAAAGCAGCCGACTGCGACCAATTTTTTCGCCTTTGCGAAAACCGATTCAGTCAGCTGGGTACGTGAACGCAAGCCGACAAAGTGAGCATCTTGAATCGCTTCTTCCAGCGCCTCACCGGTGAGGGAGCCTTTGTGATACTCAATATTGGTATAACCAGCTTGCTTGAAGGCCTCTAACGCCGTGGGGTGGACGCCTTCGAGGAGCAGAATTTTGATCTTATTCTTGTCCAGTGAATAGTGTGACATGCGGGCTGTTCTCTTCCTTAGAAACAATAGTGGTAGCAATGTTGCGCCTGAGTGCCGGGGCGCATCGTGACCCTGTGCCCTTAACGCGTCTGCTAAGAAAAAGCGGCTAGAAGCGCTGTCATTAGGCTGATCTCATTCGCGAAGCCGCAGGAGGGCGCGCGATGTGCCGGTATCAGAACAGTGACCAAGATAACAAAAATTTTGCGAAGGGGTAAGAATTATCCGTTCTAGACCATAAAAAAAGCACCTTAAAAAAGGCGCTTTTAACTTATTGATTACACTAAACGCAAACGTTTGGTTTTTGCGGGAGATAATACGTTTCTCACCAACTATGCATGGTGGGTTATGCGTTTAGTCTGCAATTTTTTGCACGCCGTTTTCGGTGCCGGTCAAGACGACATCGGCACCACGGTTGGCGAATAAGCCGACAGTCACTACACCAGCGATACCGTTAATGGTATCTTCGAGCGCTTTTGGATCTTGGATTTTCATATTGTGCACATCCAAGATCACGTTGCCGTTATCGGTCACTACCCCTTGACGATAGCAAGGATCGCCCCCGAGTTTGACCAACTCGCGAGCCACATAAGAGCGTGCCATCGGGATCACTTCCACAGGAAGCGGAAACTCGCCAAGAACATCAACGTGTTTGGTGTCATCGATAATGCAGATGAATTTGTCTGCGATCGCCGCGACAATCTTTTCACGGGTGAGGGCGGCGCCTCCGCCTTTAATCATATGCTTGCGCGCGTTGATTTCATCTGCGCCATCCACGTATACATCAAGACTTGCGACGTCGTTCGCATCAAACACCTCAATGCCCAGTGCTTTCAAACGCTCGGTGGATGCTTCTGAACTGGAAACAGCGCCTTTAATTTGCGATTTAATCGGCTCAAGGGCATCGATGAAGTAGTTGACGGTCGAGCCTGTCCCTACGCCAACAATGCTGCCGGGTTTGACATATTCCACCGCCGCTTCGCCAGCTGCTCTTTTTTTATCGTCTTGGTTCATGATCACTCCTAATGGGGGTTTTGGCGGCGATTATAGCGAAGCGCGTCGACGCCGTCAGGATAGAGGTCGCGAATTCGTGGCTGACCAGTGCCAATGGTGACTGGGCGTTAATATGTGGGGAAGGGGCATGTCCCATTGCTCGGTGGGTAATTGGCCCCAATGCTGACAGTCATGAGCAAGGCCGACCGCCGTAGCACTTGGGTGTGTACAGAGCGCCAAGGTACGATCATAGTAGCCACCGCCCATGCCCAGCCGTTGACCGCGATCGTCAAAGGCAACCAAGGGTGTGGCAATCACCTCCAATTGGTGGGTGGGTAAGAGGTAGCGAATATCCAGTTTGGGCTCGGCGATCCCGTAGCGGTTCGACTGCATCGGGGTGGTCGGGGTGTAATGTAAAAACAGTAAGTGGCCCTGACTGAATGGATGGACAACAGGCAGATAGACAGACTTTCCGGCCTGCCAGCAGGCATTAATCAACGGCGCGGTATCAAGCTCACCATCAAACGATAAATATAAGGCAATATGCTGAGAGGCGATCACAGACGGCAAGGCCATAAAGCGTGTCATGACCGCGTGGGCGGCGTGCTCTTGCTGTTCAGCGCTCAGTTGCCGGCGGGCGTGTCGGACTTGTTGACGTATTTGCTGTCTGGGCTGCATAACTGTCCTTGATGCTAGCCTGTCTGGAAGAGGGCCCCGGGATGCCGTCGGGATCGAAGGCCCTTGAACCCGCTGGTTCAAGGCGGGCGGGCAGTACAAACCGTAGGCTTCTCGGTACGTGCCGAGCTTGCTCAGTAGCTTGTAACAACACACCCTTAGGTTTGCTTATCGGCTCAGGGACGTAGATCCGCTGACAAACACCCCAGGGAATTCGGGTTACTTACGCGGTCCTTGCGTGGCCATTGCTGTGTCCAACTTTGACACCATCAGGGCGCTCCGTTGCTTAACCTGATCTTGGACGTCGACCAATGATTGCTTAGCTTCATTTAGCTCGTGGCAAACATTCAAAGCAGCAATGGCAATTAACTGCTCTGTGTTGGTTACTTTAGTGCGCTCAGCCAGTTGTTGCAACCGTTGATCGAACTCACTTGCTGCTTCTTTAAGCGCTTGTTCTTGTCCTGGTGGACAATTGACCCGAACAAAGCGATCAAGGATCTTAATTTCAACCGGTTGTGTGCTCATAATGGTTGGCTGGCTCCTCGTGCGGCCTCTTATTCTTGGGCCAACGACACAGTAACAATGCCCGCTATTCTAGCAATTATTTTTAGTGATACACCACTTTGAAATACTTAAGCTGTGTATCTGCTGTCAATTTAGACATGGAAACGGGTGATGCATGCCCTGACAGGTTGGCAGATGAGAGCTAAGCCGCAGTTTATTATGGTCAGTTGCCAAGCCGAGTATGAATTGATCTTTGTCATGCCCGTTGCGTAGCGCGTCGATTTACACTGCCAGCCACGATGAAACGATTTTATCCGTGCCTTCGTATCGGAAGAGGTATCAAGGCGTGTTTGCGTGCTTTTGATACGGGAGCGATTCAGCCACGCGGTGTGAAATGGTAGACTGTGGGTTTTATAACATGCACGACCAAGGGCAAGATTGTGACTGATACCCGTTTACCTCTTTATGCGCAAGCCGCGACGACTTTATCGGCAGATAGCCTTGCCGTCACACCCGCCGAAATGCATGGCTTAATCGCCGGTATGTTAAGTGGGGGTATGGCGCTGGAAGATGGGGGCTGGCTCACCATGCTTTACGACTATACCAACCAAGGTATGGGATGGCCGACTGAGGCGAAAACCCTCGCCATGCAAAGCTATCACCAGCTGAAAACACAATTGACCGGGGACGACTTAGATCTCGATATCTATGTCCCTGACGACGAGCAGGTTGGCGTAGTCGCTCGAGCAGAAGCCCTTGTCGAATGGATCAATGCGTTTTTAGCAGGGGTAGGGCTGATCGGTAAACAAGGCCGTCAACTCTCCAATGACGTCACCGAGGCGCTGAGCGACCTTAAAGCCATTGCCCAGCTTGGCATTGACGAAGACGGTGATATGCAAGAACAAGCGGAGCTGCTTGAGCAAGTTTGCGAGCATGTTCGTGTGTGCTGCATGGTAGTGCATGCTGAATTGGGTGCGCGTCCGGATGCGGATGAGACTCCAAAGACACTCCATTAATCAATGAATCAACATCGCTGACATGCGATGACCCCATACAGTATGGGATTAGGGACAGGTGGGATGAAAGCCTACGATATAATCATTGCCGGTGGCGCGATGGCCGGTGCCACGGCCGCACTTGCGCTGGATACATTAAGTGGCGGTCAGCTGCGTATTGCCGTGGTTGAGGCGATGTTGCCCGATCATGCCAATCACCCTGGGTATGATGCACGCAGTATTGCCTTGGCACAGGGAAGCTGTGCTGCACTGGAATCGCTGGGATTATGGTCGGCGTTAGCGCCATTTGGCACCCCGATTCAGCATATCCATGTCTCGGACCGCGGCCATGCGGGGCAGACACAGATTGATGCGAATGCTCAAGGTGTTCCTTATTTGGGGCAAGTGATTGAGCTTGCGGATGCTGGCCGTGTCTTTCATCAGCAGCTCAGTCATCGCAGCGCCATTGATCTTTATTGTCCCGATTACGTCGAACATATCCATAGAGAGCAAGCGTCGGTAACCGTTGAGCTCAAGCAAGGAGAGACCTTGCAGGCAAAATTGCTGGTGGCTGCCGATGGCGGACGCTCGCCATGCTGTCAACAGCTGAAGATCGCGCGTCAGCAGCACGATTTCCATCAGGTGGCGATCATTGCCAACGTGAGTACCGCACTGCCGCATCAAGGGGTGGCATTTGAACGCTTTACTCGCACAGGGCCGGTGGCGCTACTGCCGATGTCGCAGGGGCGGTGCTCAGTGGTCTGGTGTGTGTCACCGGATGAGGTCGACCATTGGCTCTCGTGCGACGAGGCGACCTTCTTGGACGGTTTGCAGACTGCCTTTGGATGGCGCTTGGGTAAACTCCTTCATGTTGGCACTCGGCATGCCTATCCGCTGGTGCTTAATCAAGTGGTGAGTCCAGTCAGCCACCGTGTGGCTGTGGTCGGCAATGCGGCACAAAGCCTCCATCCGATCGCGGGGCAAGGGTTTAATCTCGGTCTACGAGATGTGATCACGCTAGCCGAGGTTCTGACGGCAGCGTCAGCACACGGCGAGGATCTGGGTGCCATGCCAGTCTTAACTCGCTACGCGCAACGTAGAGAAGCTGACCGAGAGACTACCATCGCCACCACATCCGGATTAGTGCACCTGTTCTCTAACCAAAATGCGATGTTATCGGCCACTCGTAATCTCGGACTGGGGTTGATGTCAGCTCTACCGAGTCTTAAACAACCTCTTATTCAACGCACCATAGGATGGGTAGCGCGCACATGAAGATGATCAATGCAGATATTGCCATCATTGGCGGCGGCATGGTGGGGCTCACCTTGGCGGCAGCGTTGGAGCACAGCGCTTTACGTGTGGTGGTTATTGAAGGGAAAACCCCTGAGCCCAGCTTGGATACCATCCCGGATAACCGTGTGTCAGCCCTAAGCCGCGCCAGTGAACGCATATTGCGCGGCGTGGGGGCTTGGTCGGGCATTGAATCTCGCCGCATGGCAAGTTATCAAGCCATGCACGTTTGGGAGCAAGATAGTTTTGCCGAGATAGCGTTTGAGGCACAAAGTCTGGGCCAGCGTGATCTGGGCCATATTGTTGAAAACCGTGTCATTCAGTTGGCGCTCCTCGATAAAATCAAACAGCAAAGTAATGTGACGCTGCTGATGCCTGAGCAGTGTCAATCGATGATGATGGGTGAACGAGAAACCTGGCTACAGCTTGCCTCTGGTGGCGGCGTGACCGCTAAATTGGTGGTGGGGGCAGATGGTGCGCGCTCTTGGGTGCGAGGCCAAGCCAGTTTACCTTTGGTGCAACGCGACTACGGGCATCACGCGGTTGTTGCGACGGTTCGCACTGAGGTTGCTCATCAGGGCGTTGCACGGCAAATTTTCACACCGGATGGCCCACTGGCTTTTTTACCGCTTAGTGATCCGCACCTTTGCTCGATTGTATGGTCGGTGTCGCCGTGCTTGGCGCAGCACTATATGGATATGGACGACGCGGCATTTAATCAGACCTTAACGGCACAATTTGATGTGACTTTGGGGCTTTGCGAAGCCGTGGGACCGCGCGCCAGTTATCCATTAACCATGCGTTATGCACAGCAATTTGCCGCTGACCGTGTGGCCTTGGTGGGGGATGCGGCGCACACCATTCATCCACTGGCCGGCCAAGGGGTGAATTTAGGGTTACTAGATGCCGCAGCGCTTGCCGAAACACTCATACACCTTGCTGAGCAAGAAAAAGACATTGGCCTGCATGCGTCACTGCGCAGTTATGAACGCTGGCGAAAAGCAGAAGCGGCGCAAATGATCGCCGCCATGCAAGGCTTTAGAAGTTTGTTTGACGGCGCTCATCCGATCAAAAAATTGATCCGTGGTGTCGGCATGCAGGCTGTGAATCATTTGCCGGGCGCTAAACTGCCATTTATTAAACGGGCGCTAGGGCTAAGTGGCGAGCTACCCAAGCTCGCCTGTGCAACATTTTCTGAATCGTCTAGCTGAGATTATTGGCGAATCGATATCTGTGTGCTAGTTGTTGTGTAGTTAATCAACCAAGTATTAGTGAACCACGAAGTTTGTTGAAACGACGATGTGTCACTGGGTGCAACAAGGAACAAAACTATGAGTGATATCCCATCAGAATTAAAATTTACTTCAACGCATGAGTGGGTGCGCCCAGAAGGCGATGGCTTGTTTACCATTGGTATCTCGGATCATGCGCAAGCCCTATTAGGGGATATGGTATTTATTGATTTGCCCGACGAGGGCGACAGTTTTGATGCGGGAGACGATTGTGCCGTGGCAGAGTCTGTCAAAGCCGCCTCTGATATTTATGCGCCTATTTCTGGGGAAGTGGTTGCGGTGAATGAAGAGCTGGACGGTTCTCCGGAATTGGTGAACAGCGACCCTTATGGTGATGGCTGGTTATTCCAAATTCGCGCCACCGATGAGTCTGAAATTGATGATCTCTTGGATGCGCAAAGCTACGAAGAAACCCTAGGGGAAGAAGACGACGACGAATAAGGTTGGCTGCCTTTGCGTCATCGTCAGGCCCTGCCTTTTGGCGGGGCCTGTTGATTTAAGCTCGTCCTGAACGTGAATCAGCGGCGTGTATTGACCGTGTGAGGCTGAGTCTCATCACGCATCGCTTGCTGATAGTTCTCTCGTATCACCGCATTAACTTCTTTGACGGTTTGATAGTGCGTGATGGTGGCGTCTTGAGGCGCTTTTAGCCAACCGTTTTCGAAATCGAAGCGTCCTCGTCCGGCAATATAAAGTCGACCTGAAAAAAGTCGCGCCACATGTTTTGCGACCAACCTTGGCACATAGCGATTAAAAACGCGCATAAACCCTTCTTGGATAATGAAATAAACCTTGAGTCCTGACCACTTTGCATGGCGGCTCTGACGTGGTAACCCTATTCTAGGTGGTAACCATAGTTGTGATATCGAGAAATAGCGACATACAACGGCGCAGATTGTGCAAAGGGTTTATGGCGAGGGGATGACAGCGTTAGTGTACATCCTCAGTTTGGGATCTTTACCACAAATCAGCGCAGTTAAATGCGGGTACGCAACTGGGTTTTCCTCTCAGTGCCGTTAATGGTGCATCGGTTAATGATTGCCCCAGCCACCCATGTGGGTAGCTCAAATGATGCGGTGGTTGAATGGCCTCTGGAGAAATTGGCGTGAATCCCACACGGCCATAAAACGCTGGGTCGCCATAGGTCATCACCAACTGATAGCCCTGCACTTTTAATGCGGTAAGACCATGCTGAATTAATGACTGCCCAAGCCCCTGTTTTTGATAGCTTGGGTGGACCGCCATCGGCGAAAGCAGTGCCGCGTCGGGCATGGTTGGATAGCTTAACCGAGAAAAAAAGACTGCCCCAGCCAGCACTGAGTTATCGATCGCGACAAACCCAAGCCATTCACCCTCTGGTGTGGTGTCGTGCAGCTGATGAATCAGTTGGCCAATCAATTTCCCCTCATCCGGCCCTTCGCTGTGAGTAAATGTCTCGCGGACCAGTTCAGCAACGTCATTGATGTTCACATCGGTTAAAGGTAAAAACGGCATCGCTTACTCCTTTCCATCGTAGCTTGGGTCGGCTTTTAGGGCATCGACTCGGGTTAAAACGGTTTCGGTGATGTGGGCAATGAGCCACTGGGTACGTGGGTGGGCACTGATTTGCTGTCGCCATGCCAGATGGATATCAAACCCAGGCACATCAATGGGAGGTGTACTCAGAGCAAGGGTGTCGGTATCATCGAAATTATCGATACGTGCCATCAGTTCCGGGACAGTGCAAAGTAATTGGCGCTGTTTTAGCAATTGCCTCACGGTGAGAAATCGCTGCGATCCCATCACCACGTGACGGTGATAGCCTAACTTGGTCAAGGTTTGGTCGATAGGGCTCGTTAACTGACCTTGGGTGGAAACCAGCGCGTGTGGCGTTGCGACAAAATCGGCCAAACTAATGGGGGCTTGCAGCCCTGTGCTTTTGGGGTCAAACAGACAGACGTGCTGTTCGTGATACAAGAGCTGACTGGCCATGTTTTCCATCCCCTCTGGAAGCACACCAATCACGACATCGACCTCATCGTCATCAAGTGCCTGCTGACAACGTTTCTTGTCGACAGGGCGAAGGCTCAATTGGGCGTGAGGCAGGTGAGTCGTAAAGCTATCAAATAAGGCGGGGGCAAAAATCAGCTCCGCATAGTCCGTGAGCCCGATGCGCACTTGTCCATCATAGTGTTGGGGATCAAAGTAAGGTGGCACCAACACCTCGCTGGCGAGCGTATCGAGTAATGCCTGAATCTTAGGCGCGATATCTATCGCGCGGGCAGTGGGCACCATTTGATGGCCGCGGCGCTCAAATAAGGGGTCATCAAGCATCACACGCAAACGCGACAGGCTATGGCTCATGGCCGATTGCCCTAAGGCCAAACGTTCAGCTGCGCGGGTGACGCTGCGCGTTTCCATTAAGGTGATAAAGGTTACGAGTAGGTTGAGGTCGTATTTACGCCACTGTTTTTGCGCCATCCTTAGCTTTGACTCCTAGCTTAGCTTTGACTCCTAGGGGGTATCGTCACGACAAATGGCGGCGCGTAGCGGCTGGCACAGTGTCACTAGATCCGCCACTTTCACCCACAGCCCAGCGTGCGGATCACCACTGCTGATCGTGACACTATCGTGGTCGAAAATACGCTCTTCAAACACAATTGGCAGTGGCCGAGGTAACCCTAAGGGCGCGACCGTGCCAAGCGTATATCCTGTCATTGCGCGTACCTTATCTGCGTCAGCCAGTGTCATTCGCCGACACGCTAACTGCTCGCGCACACGCCGTGGATCGACCTGACGGTCGCCGGGAACACAGGCTAATGCGTACTGGTTACCCATATCACGTAAAAGCAGCGTTTTTAGCATACGCGCCGGTAAGATCCCGCGCGCTGCCGCTGTGTCAGTGATGGATTGGGTAGCTTGCGATTGCCACAGCACCTCATAAGCCACCCCTGCCATATCCAGCGTGGCAGTGACGGCGGTGTGCAGTGGCATAGAGGCAGGAGAAGCGACCAAGGGTTATTTTTCCTCTTCGAGTGAATACGGGAGTGCGACGCGCTGCCAAATGGCATCGGGCGCATCCGCGAATCGAAAGGCGGTGTCGTCGTCCAAGTTATTGGGTAAAACCACTAAGGCGGCTGCATGACCATCTGAGTAGGTAGCGCCAGCAATGACGGTGCCGCCTGCTCGCCAATTATCCCCTACCGCACGCTCCACTTTATCTCCCGGCTTAGGGGCCTTATCGGCCTGTCCTACCAATTTATACATGGCGCGTTTATTGATGCCACGGTATTTCGCGCGTGCGACCGTTTCCTGACCGGTATAACAGCCTTTGGTAAAGCTGATCGCATCCAGTACCTGCAGATTGAGGGATTGCGGAATAAACTCGCTTTTTGTGGCATCTTCAATACGCGGCAAGGCAGCATCGACGTCGCATTGCTCCCATAGCGTGTTGTCAACCAATAAGGCACTTTCCTGATAGGCTGCAACCAGTTGATCCGCCGCAGAAGGACTGATGGCAAGCAACCAGCGGGTTGGCTCGATCCTCACCGCTGTGCCGTGCTCGCTGTGACGCACGTCACCTTGAGCGCCGAAATGTTTCTCGATCACTTGTTCCGCCTGTTGGCCGACGACGCCGAGCAATACATCTTCACTAGGCTGAAAGTCGATTTTCGAGAAGATGGCGTATTTTTTTATCTCGGTGAGTTGCGTTTGTGCAATCGACATTGGCTGCACCATGGCCAGACCGTCGCCGTGATGGAAAAGCCGTAATACCGACCATACTTTGCCTTTGGGATCGCAATGAGCCGCGAGGGTCGATTGATGTTTGTCGAGTTGGCTCAGATCGCAGGTCAATTGGCCTTGCAGATAGCTTTGAGTGTCGTCGCCGCTCACTTGCGTCAATGACCAGTTATCTAATGCGACCAAGGCCAAATCAGGCAGTGGGCTATTTGCATTGCGCTCGGCTGGGGTAAAGGCGACTGTTTGATACCATTCGCTCATAGAAATCACGCTCGCAGTTGAGAAAAACACAGAGTATGACACGTATACTAATCGTGCGTTGTCAGCTTGTCAGCCTTTGTATTGTAAGGGTATTGATGGCAAGCGACGTAGAATTGATAAACATCAGGGGATAGCTCTCATCTTCATCGCCGAGTTGAGAGGAAAAGTAGTCGCCCTCCGTTGGCGCTGATACTATGCATCCACTGACATCAGTGATTGAGGTAAACATGGTAAATACCGACGATAAACCGCGGATCCGTTGGGCATGCCGCCGTGGCATGTTAGAGCTTGATGTAATCATTATGCCTTTCTTTGAAGCTTGCTATGACACCTTGAGTGACAGTGACAAGCAAGACTTCATCGCATTTTTGGAAAGCGATGACCCTGATTTGTTTGCGTGGCTGATGGGGCATGGTAAACCTGACGATCCTAAGATGAAATCTATCGTTGACAAGATCGTTGCCCATAACCGAAGCAAGCTTCGTACATAGTCAGCTCCGCTGTCCTCGCTATGTCGCTATTAGCCTGATCCTGTTCGGCGTGATAGCGGCATGGCTGATCACTTTTCACCTTGCCCTTCCTTTGAGTGCCCGCGCCCTTGCGATTATTTACCTAATCCGCGATGGTCGAAGGTTCTACCACCAGTTACTGGCTAGCCAAGGCACCTTATCCATTGATCGCCATTTTTATGTTCAGATGAATACCCAACCGAAAGGGAAAATGTCCTGTGTCTGGGCGACGCCTTGGTTGGTTGTCCTCGAAAATGCACAAGGGGAGTCGCGGATCTTTTTGTGGCGACGCGGGATGCCAGACTATCACTTTCGTCTAATTTATCGTCACTGCTGTACGGCCGTTAGGGATAGTTTGTGACATTATTGTGACGAGGTGTTTACGTCGCTTTACTTTTGCTCAACTTGGCCGATAGTAAAAGGTGCACACAATGTGTAGGGCTATTGAAACTCTGAGTTTGGTTGTAGGGTGACTATGAATATAAAGCAAAAACTATTGCTGCTAACCGCGATGTCGGTGGTAGCCCTGTTGGCCGTGGCGGGTGTGGCATGGAAAGCGGAGAGCAAGCTTGGCAACATGCACCGTCAGTTAACTACAGTGTCTGACCTTGAAGTGATTCTGCTTAATTTGCGACGTAATGAAAAAGACTTTCTTGCCCGCATGGATCCCAAATATCTCTCCCGATTTGATAATAATGTTGATGCCTTCAATAGCCTGCTCGGTGAATTGCGCACGGAAAGCCAAGCGCTTGGCCTCGATACGCAAATCATTGGTCAAGTGTCGACAGCGATGCAAGGCTACGCGCAGGGGTTTCGTGACCTTGGCGCGGGCTATCAACGTCTCGGCCTAGAGGCTGGACAAGGTTTGCGTGGTGATATGCAACAAGCCAGTGAGAAGCTGGTTGCGGCGACCAAAAACGATATTGTGCTGGAAAGCAGCGCCCGACTGTTGGTGGCGGAGGCGAAGCTGTTCGTTAATAGCAGCAATATAAGTCACATCGAGCAATATCAACGGCAAATGAACGAGCTGACTGCCTACCTAAAAGGCGATTTGTTAGCGTTATTCCAAGCGCACCACACGACGGTAAAGGCGGTGGTAACGCAAAAAGAGCAACTGGGATTGGCGCATGACCAAGGCCTGCTGGGCAATATCCGTGGCAAGACCCACCAAGTTGAAGAGATGTTTGAAACCCTAAGTGAGTCATACCAAAGTGCTATTACCAAGGCACAAAGAGAAACCATGGTACTGACTGCGTCGATTGTTATTCTCTTGGCGCTGATAATGACGGTGGTCTCTTTGTGGATGAATCGAGGGATTCAACGCCGCATTTATAGCTTTAGTGAGAAAATGAGCCAGATCACGCAACAAAAAGATTTGACGTTGCGGGCCGATGAGGCGGGTCGTGATGAAATTGCGGCGATGGCCAAAGATGTTAATCAGATGCTGGCTGGCATCCAAACCATGGTGACGGATGTGCGCTCTGCGGTGCAAGCGCTGCATCAAAGTGCCGAGCAAGTCGAATCGCGTAGTCATCAAACCAGCTCTGCACTGACCACCCAGTTAGATGAAACTACCCACGCAGCAACCGCGATGAACGAGATGGAAAGCACCATTCGTGATATTGCCAGTAATACCGATCAAGCCGCCGAAAACGCCCGTACTAGTTTGGGACGCGCGCAAAATGGCCAGCAAGTGGTGGATGATACCCGCACCATGATCATGACTTTGTCAGAAACGCTCAGCAATACCAGCAACGAAGTGTTGGAGCTGAGTAAACTGTCCGAGACAATTGGGTCGGTGCTTGATGTCATCAAAGACATTTCCGAGCAAACGAACTTGCTGGCCCTGAACGCGGCGATTGAAGCGGCTCGAGCCGGTGAACAAGGGCGTGGTTTTGCGGTGGTTGCCGATGAGGTACGTCAGCTGGCGACCCGTACGCGAGAATCGACCGATGAAATCGCCGGTATTATTGGTTCGTTGCAGGACCAAACCCAGTCGGTCGCGGAGCGTATGGAGCAAAGCCGCGAAGATGGGCAAACGTCGGTGTCTAAAGTAGAGGCGGCTTCCCAAGAGTTGGCGCAAATCATGGCTGATATGCAACATATCATGGACATGAGCACCCAGATCGCGACCGCCATTGAAGAGCAAAGTTCGGTTGCCAAAGAAGTGAACCAAAACGTGCATACCATTCAGGATATTGCTCAAACCAGTACCGATCGCGCCCAGCAAAACCGTGATGCAGCCCATCAGGTGGCGGAAGAGGCGGCGAACCTAGAGCGCGCAGTGAGCCAGTTTAAAAGCTGAGCACAATGCAGTAGATTGAGTGCTGTTTCGTTCAATGAGAAAAGGCCAGCGTTTGCTGTAATGCATGTGAATTAAGCTGAGTTACGTCTTTTAGAAGGCCTAGTCGCATAGCGATTGGGCCTTTTCTTCACTGCTCTTGGATATGTCCTCTCTCGCCTCTCTGGAAGTACAAAGCTCTCTGCCATGTCGAGGATATATCGGAGCACTTCTGGGTATCTTCCAGGTGCGACAGCCGGGAGCATCTGCAACTGACTCACTAAAAATATTGATGCCTGCTTAAAGCCTATTTGGTATGGCATTACCGTGTTCAATGAATACGCCATCTGGCACATCATAAAACGCAGTAGGTTGTAGGCGAGCAACATCCCCCAAAGCTCCTGTTTAACTAACGCCGGTGTTTTACTTCTTAGCGTAAGGCTATTTTGAAGCATGTACTGCTTCATCTCTCGATAGCCTAATTCGATTTCCCAACGATGACTGTAGAGCTCTGTAATATCGGCCCCTATATACCGCTTGGGGTCGGTCATTGACGTCAGCAGTTTGACCTCTTTCCCTTTGACCTTGGTGGTAATGAGTCTCGCCTCCAGTGTATCTGGCGCATCAGCCCATTTCTTTTTCGCTTGAGCAGTTAGCGAGAGTTCAATTAGCTCCTGACCACGCCCCAGTTTTCTCAATGTCTTATATTGCGCCCCTTTTCGTAACGGAATTAGCCAGTGCCTCTCCTTACCTTGGCTTTGCCAACGATGGAGAAGCCCTAAGGCATAAAAGCCTTTGTCAAACAGGGTGAGGCTATTATCTGGGGCTTTATCGATAAGCTGAGCGGTCAGGTCAACCTCACTGACGGAGACGGAGTCAAAGGCAGCACTGTTAAGCAGATGGCTCGTTAATTCCATATGGCAGACCATGCGAACTTGAGGATAGTCTGACGTCGTTGTTTTATTACCGGTTCGGCTAAAAGCCTTATCGTTGTCGGCCGTATCTGGTGTTCGCCAAACTACGCCATCAACAGCATGTAAAGTGAGTCCGTACCAGTCAGGATGTGGGGTCTTCTCATGCCACAATTGCTGAGTTTGGTTGAACACCGCTTCGACTGGCTTGTGCCCCAACTTCTTACGGGCATGGATAACCGCACTCGGCGCAACAAAGGGTTTCTTGCCCGGTAGCAATATATCTAGCTGAGAGACCACCTTACTCATCGATAGATGCCGATAAAGTGACATTCCCACAACGCTCCATACCATCAATTCCATGGGGAGCCTACGCTTACGAATCGTCGCGACGCCTGTGTCCTCAAGACATTGGTGAATGAGTTCAGGGCAAAGGAGATCGGATAGACCATTGAGTTGGTCAGCAGAGAATTGATGTATTCGGTCGAGGGCTTGTCTTAAGAACATAAAAAATCCGAGTGTGCAGAAACACTCGGATTTTGACACCCTCTCAGGATCGTTCAACCGATCATTTTTTGCTTAACTGATCGGCATTACAGCGTTTGCTGGCCTTTATTATTATCGTCACATGGTTAGCAAGGTTGATCGGGCACCAAAATGGTTGGCCCAGAGTCGGGTAATTGCTCTGGATAATCAATGGTGTAGTGCAGCCCTCGGCTCTCCTTACGCTGCATGGCACATCGCACCATCAGTTCCGCCACTTGTAACAAGTTGCGCAGCTCTAGCAAGTTATTCGACACGCGGAAATTGGCGTAGTACTCGTGAGTTTCTTGCTTGAGCAGTTCAATACGACGCAGTGCGCGCTCCAGACGCTTGGTGGAGCGAACAATCCCCATATAATCCCACATGAACAAACGCAGCTCGTGCCAGTTGTGCTGGATAACCACTTCTTCATCGGAGCAAATTACTTGGCTCTCATCCCAAGCAGGTAGCGGTGCAAGCGGCTCAACATGATCTTGGTGCGCTTTGATATGTTCAGCGGCAGACCACGCGTAGACCACACACTCCAGAAGCGAATTAGACGCCATCCGGTTGGCGCCGTGCAAGCCGGTATAGCTCACTTCGCCGATTGCATAGAGGCCCGGTAAATCGGTATTGCCGTTTTGGTCAACAATCACACCGCCACAGGTATAGTGAGCGGCCGGTACAATCGGAATCGCGTCCTTGGTGAGATCAAACCCATAGGTCTGCAGCTTCTCGTAAATGGTCGGGAAGTGCTTGGTGATAAAGTCAGGATCTTTATGACTGATATCTAAGTACATGCAATCAGCCCCGAGGCGCTTCATCTCATAGTCAATGGCGCGCGCCACCACATCACGTGGGGCTAGCTCGCCACGCGCATCAAACTCTGACATGAATCGTGTCCCGTCTGGGCGTTTGAGATGGGCGCCTTCACCTCGTAATGCTTCGGTAAGCAAAAAGTTACGGGCATCAGGGTGATACAAACAGGTTGGGTGGAATTGATTAAATTCCAAATTAGCGACCCGACAGCCCGCACGCCAAGCCATAGCGATGCCATCACCAGATGACACATCTGGGTTCGAGGTATACTGATACACCTTGGATGCACCACCGGTTGCCAGCACTACAAAATTGGTCCGTACCGTGTCGACCACTTCGCGGTCGCGGTTCCAGACATAGGCACCTAACACATGATTGGGACCACCAAGGCCGATTTTTTTACGCGTAATAATGTCGAGCGCATTGTGGCGTTCGAGCAAGGTAATATTGGGGTGGTTGCGTACATTATCTTGCAGTGAGGTTTGCACGGCCATGCCGGTGGCATCCGCGGCATGAAGAATGCGGCGGTGACTATGTCCACCTTCGCGGGTGAGGTGATATTTCGGCGTGTCACTCTCTGTATCTTCTTGATCGAAAGGCACGCCGCCATCGATCAGCCATTGTACGCAATCTTTCGCATTTCGAGCGATAAAGTCGACAACTTGCGTATCACAAATGCCAGCGCCTGCAATTTGTGTGTCTTCAACGTGTGACTCGACAGAGTCCTGCTCATCAAAAACCGCGGCAATACCACCTTGCGCGTATAAGGTGGCTCCTTCGCTTAATGGGCCTTTGCTAAGCACAATCACTTTATGTGTGGGCGCCAAACGTAGCGCCAATGATAGGCCGGCGGCACCGCTGCCGATAACCAGCACATCACATTGATGTTCCTGAGTTGTGGTCGTCATGATCCCTGGTCCTCTTTCTACGCGGCCCATGTTACACCAATTTGTCACGCCTGCGCGCACTTGGATCAAATCACAGTGAACGGAGGGGGAAAGTTTGCAACCATGCTATCCTTCGGGCGACAATATAGGCGGGCTAGGTTGTCATAATTTAGCCATCCCGTCACAGTAATGTGATGACACCCAAAATAAAACCAATATGGTGAGGAACTTTTCCCCAGCCACTTCGTCGTAGTATGTGCGAATGCTCGCAAGAGGGTTTAACCGCGTTCTGACAACGTCGGGCACAGAATTTCGATAATCGGGCGGAAAGAACAACCAAGGAGTAAACGCTCGAATGAGCGAGCAGCTAACCGATCAGGTTCTAATAGAACGTGTACAGAATGGTGACAAGCAAGCATTCAACCTGTTAGTCGTCAAATATCAAAATAAGGTGTGCAACCTTATTGCCCGCTACGTGGGAACACACAGTGGCGATATTCCGGACATCGCACAAGAGGCGTTCATTAAAGCCTATCGTGCCTTACCGGGGTTTCGTGGTGAGAGTGCGTTTTATACTTGGCTGTATCGCATTGCGGTGAACACAGCAAAGAACCATTTGGTGGCGCAAGGGCGTCGTCCACCCGGCAGTGATATAGACGCAGAAGACGCAGAGAATTTTGAAAGCGGCGGCTCACTAAAAGAAATTTCGAACCCTGAGAACTTGATGTTGTCAGAGGAACTGAAGCAGGTAGTTTTTTCGACGATCGAATCACTGCCTGATGACTTAAAAACCGCAATTACGTTGCGTGAGCTCGATGGACTCAGCTACGAAGAAATTGCACAGGTAATGGATTGTCCAGTCGGTACGGTACGGTCTCGTATTTTCCGCGCTCGAGAAGCGGTGGAGAAGCGCATCCGACCACTGATGAAACGGTAACGTGTTTTGCTGGCTGCATGACGGTGACATGAATGACGGATAGAGAACAAATTTCAGCGTTGTTAGATGGTGAGGTCGTGGATAACGCAGTGATCCACCAACTCGAGCACGATAATGACGCGCTGCAAACATGGGAAAGTTTCGGGACCCTCCGTGACGTAATGCGAGGCGAAACCCCAAGTGCCGCACAGTGGGACATTGCTGGGGCGGTGGCGTCTGCGTTAGACAAGGAGCCAGCGCATACCCCTGTTCATCATCACGACAGTGATGTGGTACCTATGCATGAAGCGCAGCCGACGCCAGAAAAAGCCCGTCGTCACTTGCCCAACTGGCTTCAACAAGTCACGCAAGTGGGGATGGCCGCCTGTGTGTCATTGGCCGTGATTGTCGGTGTGCAGCAGTATAACCAGCCGGAGAGCACATCACCGGTAGCGAGTACCGCCACGCAGCCACCGGTACTAGAAACCATTCCTTTTTCGGGTGCCGCAGAACCGGTGAGCCTGAGCCGAGACGATTTTCGCTCAACGCCCACTGAAGCGCAGTTGATGGAGCAACGTCGCCGGATTAATGCGATGTTGAAAGACTACGAATTGCAGCTTCGTTTGAATAAAGATAGGCTGTCTGAGAATCAGACACTGGCACCGTCGATGAGCAGTACAAATCAATGAAAAAAACTCTGATCGGTGCGCTTGCGCTGGTCGGTTTGATGTCTGCGCAAGCCTCGGCCGAACCTTCTGCCGAGGCTTTGTTACATCAAATGGACGTCGCAAGCGACACATTAGACTATGAAGTGTCCTACATCATGGTCGGCAAAAATAGTTTAGAGCCGATGCGCTTTCGTCATGCGCGCGTGGGTGAGCATGCATTCGGGCACTTAATGTACCTCAGCGGACCGCCGCGCGAAGTGATCCGTCGCGGCGATGAAGTGAGCTACTTTGAGCCGGGGTATGACCCCTTTACCATCGCCAGCGATCATATCGTTGCGCCACTTCCTACCTTGATTCAAACCGATATTGATGTCCTTGCACGTCAGTATGACTTTGTCTCAATGGGTGAATCTCGTGAAGCGGGTATGGCTTGCCAAGTGGTGCGAATCACCCCAAAAGATGGTGAGCGTTACTCGTATCTGTTGTGGATTGATGAAGAGAGCAAGCTTCCGGTCCGCGCGGATTTATTGGACCGAGATGGTGACCCGCTGGAGCAATATCGCGCATTGTCGCTCGTGGTCACGCCGCGCATTAGCGAAGCAATGCAGCAACTGGCAGAACTCACGCTCCCACCTGTACTCAAACTGCCTGCCACTAACCACTCATCATTAGATTGGCAAGTCACCCAATTGCCGGATGGTTTTGAGCCTGTGTACAGCAATCGCCATCGCTTAATGATGACCAAGCGTGCGGTTGAGAGCCAAATGTTTAGCGACGGCCTGTTCAGTTTTTCGGTTTATTTGGCCAAAGCGGACGATGTCTCGGTACGCGAGCAAATTGTTCGTCAGGGGCGCCGGACGTTGCACAGTGTGATTAGCGGAAACGCAGAGATTACCGTGGTGGGTGATATTCCGCCTGAAACCGCTAAACGTGTCGCTAATTCGGTGCGTATCACCGATAATGGAGAGAAAGCATCGCAACAGGTTGAACAATGATTAAAGCGCTTGCGGAAGTGACTGGATATCAAGATGGCTGGCTGGCACTGGCGTGTCAGCAACAAACCAGCTGTGGCAGTTGCCAATCACAAAGTCAGTGTGGCACCGGTATCGTGTCTAAAGCGTTGCCCGGTAAGGTCAATCATGTCAAAGTGCGTGCCCCCAAAGCATTACCGGTCGGGACCTTGGTTGAAATTGGTCTCGCGGAAGCCACCTTGGTGCGTTCCGCGTTGATTGTGTATCTGGTGCCGCTGGTGATGTTGATGGTAGGCGCACTGCTTGGTCAGTTTGTGTTTACCGAGCTTGCCAGTGGCGGCGAGGCTGGTGTGATTGCCACCAGTGTTGGTTTTGGCACACTCGGTGTACTGATTGCGCGCTATTTGGCGGCACGGGTAGGCACGCCTGAGCAACAGCAGCCCCAGTTATTACGCGTGATGGGAGAGCCAGTTTCCGAGCTCGCGGTGATAAATGCAGCACGTCAGGATAGCGACTAGCCACTATTTTCGGTAGAATCCGCCCCACCTGATCCTAGGATCCCATTCTTATAGATAACGAGTAAGTCACACTAACACATGAAGCATATTCGTAACTTTTCGATCATCGCCCACATTGACCACGGTAAGTCGACCCTTTCCGATCGACTCATTCAAGTATGTGGGGGCCTTACTGACCGGGAAATGGCTTCTCAGGTCCTCGACTCTATGGACTTAGAGCGCGAGCGCGGTATCACCATCAAAGCACAGAGTGTGACACTGAACTATAAAGCCAAAGACGGCAATGAGTATCAGCTTAACTTCATCGATACGCCAGGACACGTCGACTTCTCTTATGAGGTGTCACGCTCACTGAAAGCGTGTGAAGGTGCTTTGCTGGTGGTAGATGCTGGACAGGGCGTGGAAGCTCAGACCCTAGCAAACTGCTACACCGCGATTGAAATGGACTTGGAAGTCGTGCCTGTTCTGAACAAAATCGACCTCCCGGCTGCCGACCCTGATCGCGTCGCGCAAGAAATTGAAGACATCGTGGGTATTGAAGCCATTGATGCTACCCGCTGTTCGGCGAAAACCGGCGTGGGCGTGGATGATGTACTGGAAGATATTGTACGTCTTATCCCGCCACCAGAAGGCGATCCGAATGCTCCCACGCAAGCCCTGATCATTGACTCTTGGTTTGATAACTACCTAGGGGTGGTGTCATTGGTGCGTATCCGTGAAGGTGAGCTCAAAAAAGGCGATAAAGTCAAAATCATGAGCACCGGCCAAGAGTGGAACATTGATAGCATCGGCATTTTCACGCCGAAACGCAAAGAGCTCCAAGGGCTGAAAACGGGTGAAGTGGGCTGGGTGATCTGTGGCATTAAAGACATTCTTGGCGCGCCAGTGGGTGACACCATTACCCATGCAAAAAATGGCTGTGAAAAGCGCATTGAAGGTTTCCAAAAGGTCAAGCCACAGGTGTATGCCGGTTTGTTCCCGATCTCCTCGGATGATTATGAAAACTTCCGCGATGCGCTAGGTAAACTGAGCTTAAACGACGCCTCACTGTTTTATGAGCCAGAAAGCTCAGCGGCATTGGGCTTTGGTTTCCGCTGTGGTTTCCTTGGCATGCTCCATATGGAAATCATCCAAGAGCGTCTTGAGCGTGAATACAACCTCGACCTGATTACCACCGCCCCGACGGTTGTGTACGAAGTGACACAAAACGACGGAGAAGTGGTGTACGTGGATAGCCCTGCGAAGCTGCCGCCGATCAACGATATCGACACCATCGGTGAGCCGATTGCCCGTTGTAACATCTTGGTGCCAAGTGAGTTTGTCGGTAACGTCATCTCCTTATGTGTGGAGAAGCGCGGCATGCAAGTAGATATGGTGTATCACGGCAACCAAGTGGCGCTAACCTACGATATCCCAATGGCTGAAGTGGTCTTGGACTTCTTCGACCGGATTAAATCGACGTCCCGCGGTTACGCCTCTTTGGATTACAACTTCCAGCGCTATGAAGTATCAGACATGGTGCGGGTAGATATTCTTCTTAACGGCGACCGTGTTGATGCCTTGGCGATTATTACTCACCGTGATAATGCCCAGCCTCGAGGCCGTGATTTGGTT
Source organism: Salinivibrio sp. YCSC6 (assembly GCF_004916735.1). Classification (NCBI taxonomy): domain Bacteria; kingdom Pseudomonadati; phylum Pseudomonadota; class Gammaproteobacteria; order Vibrionales; family Vibrionaceae; genus Salinivibrio; species Salinivibrio sp. YCSC6. The sequence goes on along the minus strand of NZ_CP039516.1, from coordinate 2,333,053 downwards.
GAGAAGATGAAAGAGTTCATCCCACGTCAGCAATTTGATATTGCGATTCAGGCGGCGATTGGTAACCACATCATTGCACGCTCAACCGTGAAGCAGTTACGTAAAAACGTTACAGCTAAATGTTATGGCGGTGACGTGAGTCGTAAGAAAAAACTACTGCAAAAACAAAAAGAAGGTAAGAAGCGCATGAAGCAGATCGGTAACGTCGAACTGCCGCAAGAAGCCTTTTTGGCCATTTTGCACGTGGGCAAAGACAAATAATAACGGATTAAAGTATGGCCAATACATTTTCTTTGATACTGGTGCTGGTGACTGTGGTCACCGGCATAATTTGGGTATTAGACAAGTACCGTTGGGCGCCGCAACGCCGCCAAGCGGCCGCAAAAACCCTTAATGTGTCTGACAGCGATGTCGATAGCGAACAAGTCGCCAAGGTGGCGCCTCAGCCCAGCTGGATTGAGAACGCGGTATCGATTTTCCCGGTCATTGCCGTGGTATTGGTCTTGCGATCCTTTATTTATGAGCCTTTTCAAATTCCATCAGGATCCATGATGCCAACCTTGCTGGTTGGCGATTTTATTTTGGTGGAAAAGTTTGCCTATGGGCTGCGTGATCCTGCGTTTCATACCGAGCTGGTTGAAACCGGCAAACCGGAACGCGGTGATATCGTGGTCTTTAAGTATCCACCACAACCGAATATCGATTACATCAAGCGAACGATCGGATTGCCCGGCGATACCATTGTCTATACCAAAGAAAAACGACTGTGTATCCAGCCTAAAGGGCAATCACAATGCGAACCTGTGCCCATTGATAATATTGAGCCGAGCGAGTTTTCCCAAGGCGGTGTGAATTTGATTCAGGCGCAAGAAACTTTGGGCGCGCAAGCACACCAGATCCTCGTGAACCCATCCCGCAATGACCGCGTGGCTGCGTATCAGCCTCGTCCGGGCGTCAACCGCTGGGTGGTGCCAGAAGGCCACTACTTCATGATGGGGGATAACCGAGATAACAGTGCCGATAGCCGTTTCTGGGGATTTGTCCCTGAACGCAACTTGGTCGGTAAGGCGGTAGCTATATGGGTAAGCTTTGAGTTCGAACGCGACAGTGATAGCTGGCTACCATCTTGGGTGCCGACAGGCGTTCGCTTTAACCGTATTGGTGGTATTAATTAATTCTGGAACATGATGACAACACTAACAGATAAACTGCAGCGTGAGATTGGTTACCAATTCAATAACGCGGCATTACTTGAGCTTGCACTGACACACAGAAGCGCCAATGGCACCCACAATGAGCGTTTGGAGTTTCTGGGTGATTCCATTCTCAGCTTTGTGATTGCTGACGATCTCTACCACCGTTTTCCTAAAGTGGATGAGGGGGATATGAGTCGTATGCGCGCGACCTTAGTTCGTGGCAATACCTTGGCTGAGATTGGCCGTGAGTTTTCACTGGGCGAAGTACTGCGCCTTGGCCCAGGAGAACTTAAAAGTGGCGGCTACCGCCGAGACTCAATTTTGGCGGATGCGGTAGAAGCGCTGATTGGTGCTATCTTTTTGGATAGTGATATTGATACGGTGCAGCGCATTATCCTCAATTGGTATCAACAACGCTTAAATACCATTGAGCCGGGCGTCAGCCAAAAAGATCCCAAAACCCGCTTGCAAGAGCACCTACAAGGCAAGCGTAAACCGCTACCGTCTTACACGGTAATGAAAGTACGTGGCGAGGCACACAACCAAGAGTTTACGGTGGAGTGTCAAGTGGCAGGACTGGAGCGTTCTGTGATAGGTAAAGGCAGCAGTCGTCGCAAGGCAGAGCAAGCGGCTGCGGAATTAGCATTACAGAAGTTGGCACAATGACACAAGCACAGCACTGCGGATTTATCGCTATTGTCGGGCGTCCAAACGTCGGCAAATCGACCTTGCTCAATCGTCTCGTTGGGCAAAAGCTCTCGATTACGTCACGCAAACCGCAAACCACGCGCCACCGTATCATGGGCGTAGATACCCGTGATAACTATCAAGCCGTCTATGTAGATACACCGGGGCTGCATATTGAAGAGAAGCGCGCGATCAACCGCCTGATGAACCGAGCGGCAAACAGCTCGTTGACCGATGTGGAGCTCGTTCTTTTCTTGGTGGATGGCACCCACTGGACCAAAGATGACGAAATGGTTCTGAACAAGCTGGCGCGTTCAGGGTTGCCAACCGTACTCTTGGTTAACAAAGTCGATAATGTGCGTGAAAAGACTGAGCTCTTCCCGCACCTACAAACCTTGTCGGAAAAGATGGAGTTTGTTGATGTGATCCCAGTGTCCGCGAAACACGGTACCAATATCGATGTGGTCGAGCAGCGTGTTCGCGATGCCTTACCTGAGTGTGAGTACTACTTCCCTGAAGAGTATGTGACAGATCGCTCGCAACGCTTTATGGCGTCAGAGATCATTCGTGAAAAGCTAATGCGTTTCACGGGTGAAGAGTTGCCTTACTCTGTGACCGTCGAAATCGAGCGCTTTGATTACAATCCAGAGACGGATGGTTTTCATATCAATGGCCTGATTTTGGTCGAGCGCCATGGCCAAAAGAAAATGGTGATTGGTAAAGGCGGCGAGAAAATCAAACGTATCGGCCGTGAGGCCCGACTCGATATGGAAGATCTGTTTGAGCGCAAGGTCTACCTCGAGCTTTGGGTCAAAGTAAAATCCGGTTGGGCAGATGACGAACGTGCACTGCGCAGCTTGGGCTACATTGACGATCTCTAAGTTACCCACTCGGTAGCCATACACAGGAGGGGCGGCGTGGACGGCTTTCAACGCGGTTTTGTGCTTCACTCACGCCCCTATAGCGAAACCAGCTTGATCCTTGATGTGTTCTCTGAAGGCGAGGGCCGAGTTAGCTTGCTTGCTAAAGGCGCGCGCGGTAAGCGCTCTGCACTCAAAGGCGCCTTACAACCTTTCACCCCGCTGTTGCTAAAATGGGGCGGTCGCGGTGAATTGCGTACTTTACGAAGCGCTGAAGCGACCGGTTTGGCGTTACCACTTTCTGGAAATGCGCTCTATTCTGGCTTTTATCTCAACGAAGTTTTGATGCGCGTCCTTGAGCCGCAAACGCCGTACCCGACGGTCTTCCTCGATTATGTCACTGCACTGACGCAACTAGCACGCTATAACAACCCCGAGCCGGCACTGCGCCGTTTTGAACTCGCGTTACTCGAGGCGCTGGGCTATGGGGTTGATTTTCTTCATTGCGCTGGCAGTGGTGACCCGATTGACGATAACATGACGTATCTGTTTCGCGAACAACAAGGGTTTGTCGCGTCCCTGATGAAAAGCCAACAGCGGCAGTTTACCGGTCACGATCTGCGTGCGCTGGCGACGCGTCAATTTGACACCAGCGACCAATTGCGGGCTGCGAAGCGGTTTACACGCATTGCGCTTAAGCCATACTTAGGCCCTAAGCCGCTAAAAAGCAGAGAATTGTTTAGAAGGAAATAATCATGAATAAGATTTACTTGGGTGTGAATATTGATCACATTGCCACCGTGCGTAATGCGCGTGGCACCGCGTACCCAGATCCTGTCCACGCGGCTGAAATGGCAGAACGTGCCGGAGCGGATGGCATCACTGTCCATTTGCGTGAAGATCGTCGTCATATCACGGACCGCGATGTGCGCATTCTCAAAGAAACGCTACAAACGCGCATGAATTTAGAAATGGCAGTGACCGATGAAATGGTGAAAATTGCCCTCGACACCCAACCAGAATTCGTCTGCTTAGTTCCCGAAAAGCGTGAAGAATTGACCACGGAGGGAGGGTTAGATGTCGCCGGTCAGTTAGACAAAGTAAAAGCGGCAACACAAACCCTGACTCAGGCGGGCATAAAAGTGTCGCTATTTATCGATGCTGACCGTGAGCAGATTGATGCCGCTCACCAGTGTGGTGCGCCTTATATTGAGCTGCATACAGGTCACTATGCTGATGCCAGTAACGACAACGACCGCCAAGCTGAATTGAAGAAGATTTCTGCTGCTGCCAGCTACGCGGCGGATCTGGGTATTAAAGTGAACGCCGGACACGGCCTGACTTACCATAACGTCACGCCGATTGCGGCGATGCCAGAAATGCATGAGCTGAATATTGGTCACGCGATTATTGGCCGCGCCATGTTTGATGGCCTGCAAAAAGCAGTGGCGGATATGAAAGCGATTATGGAGTCTGCGCGTCGCTAATGGCCATTTTAGGCGTTGGCACTGACATTGTTGAGATAGCGCGCATTGAGGCGGCGCTGTCTCGCAGTGCCCGTTTTGCGGATCGTATTCTGACTGAGCCAGAGCAGGCGCAAATGGCGGCAACTCAGCAGCCAGGGCGCTATTTGGCGAAACGGTTTGCCGCGAAAGAAGCTGCCGCGAAAGCACTAGGAACCGGGATTGCTCAAGGGGTCAGCTTTCAAGACTTTACGGTGAGCAATCAACCGTCGGGGCAGCCTGTGCTGACCCTGTCTGGCAAGGCACAACAGCTAGCGATAGCCCGAGGTGTCAGCCATTGCTGGCTGACGCTCTCTGATGAAAAAGCCTATGCGGTGGCGCACGTAATCCTTGAAGGCACACCGGCGGCTTAAGGCCGCCGAGGGTGTTTTACGCGTCGTCGTTCAAATACTGGGGCGCCAGCTGCTCGATATGGGCAATCTCATCTTGTAGTTCCAATAACTCTGGCTCGACGGTGTCGATATCTGCGCCTGCTTTGAGCTGCGTTTCTAGCTCATGACACAGCGCTTTGAGTTGCGGAACCCCGCTGTATGCGCAGCTGCCATGTAACTTATGAATTGCTTGCCATAAATCCTCGGTAGAGCAGGTACCGGCCAATGCGTGCTCCACGATGGTTTTGACACCAGCAAATGAGGCAATCAGCATCTCTAGCATTTCTTTGGCGAGATCTTCTTTACCCGCGGCTTGGCTTAACGCTCGTTGCCAGTCGAGGTGGCGCGCACTTTGATCGGTGCAAACCGCTTTCGGGGCGGGTTCCACATCACTCACCATCACGGCGGAAAGCTCGTCAAAGCGTAGCCAGCGTGCGAGGGTGCTTTCTAACATGGCTTCTTCAATCGGTTTAGTCAGATAGTCATCCATCCCCGCTTCCAATAGGCGCTCGCGCTCGCCCGGCATCGCATGGGCGGTGACAGCCACAATGGGGGTTTGCTGATTCATGCCCGCTTTACGAATTTCCTGACAGGCCGTGACCCCATCCATTTCTGGCATCTGGATATCCATCAAGATGATGTCGAAGGCTTGCTGGTGGGCAAGTGCTAAGGCTTTAACCCCATTTTCGGCGGTCACCACTTTCTCGACCCGTTCGGCCAGCAAAGCGGTGATCAGCTTTAAGTTGGCGGGGTTATCATCGACGGTCATCACTGTGTACGGCGCTTTTTGATGGCTGCTGGGTTTCGGCAGTGGTAGCGGCGTAGGCTCGGGCGAGCCTAGTAATGTCTCAAGGAGCTTGCGTTGTGGGATAGGTTTTGCAATACAGGCGCTGACGCCGGCTTTTAATAAGTGTTCGGAGGCTTCCAGCTCAGTGGTCGGTAGACACACAATCACACTGTTTGCTCGCTGCTCACAGGCGAGCACGGCTTGTTTCATGCTTTCGATTTCTGGCATTTTTCCGGCGTCAAAGCATAACAGCGCAAAGGTGTATGCGTGATCGCTGAGCATCTCGACATCGGCGACGGTATCGATGTTTAACCCCACTTGCCCTAATCGATGACGGAGGATCTCCCGTGTGCGAGGGTTGGGTTCAACAATGACCAGATCACGGCCAACCAACGGCTCGATATCAATTGGCTGCGAGACGGGTAAATCAGTCTGAGTGAGTTTCAACGTAAACCAGAATGAAGAACCTTGGTGGAGGCGGCTGGTAAAGCCGATGTCCCCGCCCATCTGTTGCACCAATTTTTGGGTGATCACCAACCCAAGGCCTGTCCCGCCATAACGGCGTGAGATACTGGCATCGGCCTGACGGAAAGCTTGGAAAAGCTGGGCTTGCTGGCGTTCTGAGATGCCAATGCCGGTATCTTTGACCATAAACTGCAGCTCCATGGTTTCATCATGTAGCTGTTTTAAATCGACACTGACATCAATATTGCCGCGCTCTGTGAATTTGGCAGCATTACCAATTAAGTTGATCAGCACTTGCTGAATACGTAACGGGTCACCAACCGCGCCAGCAGGGATACGGGCATCGGCACGTAAGGTTAGCTCCAGCCCTTTTTCATGCGCCATGGGTGCGAGCAGACGCATGACTTCATCCAGCATGTCTTGGAAGTCAAAAGGAATGTTTTCCAGCAGCAGTTTCCCAGCTTCGAGTTTGGAGAAGTCGAGAATGTCGTTGATGATGGTCAACAGGTTGTTGGCCGACTTTTCTATGGTTAGCAAGTAATCGCGTTGGCTACTGCTCAACTCTGTTTTCAACATCTGACGGGTAAAGCCAATCACCCCGTTCAAAGGCGTTCTCAACTCGTGAGACATATTCGCTAAGAACTCAGATTTCACCCGAGCGGCTTCTTGAGCATTCTTTTTGGCAATGTCTAATTCAACGTTTTGGATCTCGAGCTGCTCGAGGGTTTCGCGCAAGTCACAGGTAGCCTGATCAATGCTTTGCTGCATTTCCAAGTGATACTCGGAAAGCGAAATGGCCATGGCGTTGATGCCATTTTTGAGGGTATCGAGCTCACCTAGCAGCTCACCTTCAATACGAACATCCAAGTGCCCGCGACGGATCCTATCGACTAAGCTCACCATATTCGCAATGGGATGGGTGACATCTGAGATCAATCGGTATGCAAAGAAGCATGAGAGGATCACGCCGAGTGCGACCATCACCAATGCGGTGATCATCTCTTGATATTGCTTTAGCCGCACCGAGCTTAGATCCAGCTCCATCGCAATATAGCCTAAGGGGCGCTCGACGTTTAACCCAGGCGTAAAACGGCCAATTTCCAGAATAGGCGCCCGTAAAATCAGGGTCTCTTGCTGTTGGCTTACCTGTAACTGGGTCGGGATGGGTTGGCCATTATTGACCGATAGCATCGCCAAATCACGGTGATAGTTGGAGGTAACAAACAATTCGTTGTGGCGATCGAACACCGCAATACTGCGCACAAACTGGGAGTGCTGACGGTGCGCAAAGCCAATCAAGCGTCGCACATTTTCACGGCTATCGTTTTTTAATCCAACCTCACTGGCAATCGCCAAAGGCTCGATAATGGCAGACCCTGTGATGGTAAGTTGTTGTTCCAAATCCTGATAACGCGTGCTGGTAAAGAACGCACTCAGCAGGAGGCCAACAATCAAGGTAGGCGCAATGGTCAACACGGAGACACGGGTGCGGAGTCCATATTTGGTCATGCTGGATAAACTATGGGAAAATAATGGCTGTAATTAGCTGCCAGTGTACATGATTCAATAACTAAATAGTCAGCGAACTATCACAACTCCCACTGGCAGGACCTCTTTGACTCGCTTGCGACGACAAGCACTTTGACACTGGAATCCACCATGGCGCGCTTTTTTAAGCCTCAGAAGAAAAAAAACGTTGAACAAAAGCATCAGCTGCTCGCGATTCAACGCCTCGACCACCACGGTGATGGGGTCGGCTATTGGCAGAAAAAACCTGTCTTTGTTCCGGGTACTTTGCCCGGTGAACAGGCGCTGGTGCAGCTCACCGAGCAAAAGCGCCAGTATGCGCGGGCCAAACTGATTAAACTCGACCAGCGCGCGGAAACTCGCATTGAGCCGGCTTGTCCTTTGTATCGGCAATGTGGCGGCTGTAGTTTGCAGCATTTAAGCCACTCAGGCCAAGTGGCACACAAGCGCGCAGTGCTGACAGAATTGATTGAAAAATTTGCCGGAGACGAGACGGTCGAGCTGTCGGATGGCGCCATCGATAGCCCTTGGCAGTATCGTCGTCGCGCGCGCATCAGCTTGAAAGTCGATAATAAAGGGGCGCTGACCATGGGGTTTCGAGCCCGTCAAAGCAATGCCATTGTCGATGTGGGCCACTGTCCTGTTCTCAGTGAACCATTAAATCAGCTGCTTGCTAGCTTACGGCCTTGTTTAGATGGGCTGCGAGGACGCCGAATCCTCGGCCATGTTGATTTGATTGAGGCAGACAATGGCTGTATTGCGTCGTTGCGCACCACCAAGGCGTTGCACCCAGAAGATAGGCAAGCGCTTCAAACATGGGCAGAGCTGACAGGCTGCATGTTGTATTGGCAGCAAGCTGACGGGCCGCTTGAGCGAGTGGTGGGCGAGCCCCCGTATTACGAGAGCCAACAAACCCGCCTCCATTTTCAGCCTGGCGACTTTATTCAAGTCAACGCGGCGGTGAACCAAAAGATGGTTGCCCAAGCTCTGAATTGGCTAGAGCTTGCGTCAACCGATGTGGTGTTGGATCTGTTTTGTGGTCTTGGCAATTTCAGCATCCCCATGGCAAAACAGGCGAAAACCGTGATTGGTGTAGAAGGGGTTGAGGCGATGGTGTCGCAAGCTCAGGATAATGCGAAGGTCAACCAAGTAAGCAATGCGCAGTTTTACCAAGCAGATCTCAATGGTGAGACGCTGAATGGGGACTGGACACGGCACGCATTTGATAAAATCCTGCTCGATCCTGCCCGAGCAGGGGCTGCCGGAGTGATGGACTTTGTGGCACAATCTAGCGCTACACACATTGTTTATGTGTCCTGCAACCCAGCAACGCTGGCGCGGGATAGTCGCGTGTTGTTGGCGCAGGGTTACCAACTAACTCGCTTGAGTATGCTTGATATGTTTCCGCAAACAGGGCATTTGGAATCCATGGCACTGTTTCGACGCTAGGCGTCGTCAATGATGTGTTCGATCTAAAGCCACGCGGTTAAACATGGATATGCCTCTTTCGCTGAGGCGAAAGATAAGGATAGGAACAGTTATGGTTGCGGTACGAGAAGCCCATCTGCATGAAGATGAAGCCTTTGATCTTCAAACTTGGATTGCGCGGTTAGGACAAGACGCCTCAACCGCTCAAGCACTGCTGGATGGGTACAATTACTGTCGTACGTTAGGGGATGAAACGGCGCTGAGCCAACCGCTGTGGCGTGGCCGAGAGATGATTGAAATCTTGGTGACCCTGAGTATGGACGCCGACACGCTCCTCGCCGCGCTCTTCTTCCCGGTGGTGGAAGCCAAATTGCTGGCGCTCGATACCTTGGAAGAGCGCTATTCGCCCGCGATTGTCAAACTGATTGAGGGCGTGCAGCAAACCGCCGCCATCCGTCATTTGAATACCCAAACCGATGCCGAAGCGACCTCCGCGCAGGTGGATAATGTTCGCCGTATGTTGCTGTCTATGGTCGAAGATTTCCGTTGCGTGGTGATCAAGCTGGCGGAACGTATTTGCTATCTGCGTGAAGTTAAAGATGCACCGGAAGAGGTGCGTCTGCAGGCGGCGAAAGAGAGTGCCAACATCTATGCACCATTGGCCAACCGTCTCGGTATTGGTCAGTTAAAATGGGAAATCGAAGACTACGCCTTCCGCTACCAGCACGCGCAGACCTATAAACAAATCGCGAAGCAACTGGCTGAGCGGCGCATCGATCGCGAAAACTACATTACCGCGTTTGTCACCGATCTGCAGCAGGCGATGGAAGCTTCTCATATCAACGCGCAAGTGTATGGCCGTCCCAAGCATATCTACAGTATTTGGCGCAAAATGCAGAAAAAAAATCTGCAGTTTGATGAACTGTTTGATGTACGTGCGGTGCGCATTATCGCCGAAGAGCTACAAGACTGTTACGCCGCATTGGGCGCGGTGCACACCAAATATCGCCACTTGCCGAAAGAGTTCGATGATTACGTCGCCAACCCTAAACCCAACGGTTATCAGTCGATTCATACCGTCGTATTGGGGCCGGAAGGCAAACCGGTTGAAATTCAAATTCGCACCCGTCAAATGCATGATGATGCGGAGCTTGGGGTGGCGGCGCACTGGAAGTATAAAGAAGGCTCGGCCAGTGGACGTAGTGGCTACGATGAGAAAATTACCTGGCTGCGAAAACTCTTGGCGTGGCAAGAAGAGATGTCAGACTCAGGCGAAATGCTGGATGAGTTGCGCAGCCAAGTCTTTGATGATCGCGTGTATGCCTTTACACCGCGTGGTGATGTGGTCGACTTGCCAAGCGGTGCGACGCCGCTCGACTTTGCCTACCACATTCACTCTGAAGTCGGCCATCGTTGCATTGGTGCCAAGGTAGAAGGACGCATTGTGCCTTTCACCTATCACTTACAGATGGGGGATCAGGTTGAAATTATCACCCAAAAAGAGCCCAACCCCTCACGTGACTGGCTGAATCCAAGCTTAGGCTTTGTGAATTCGAGCCGAGCGCGAGCAAAAATCAACGCTTGGTTCCGCAAACAAGACAGAGATAAAAACATTGCCGCGGGTAAAGAAATTCTCGATACCGAACTACAAAAAATTGGCGGTGCCAGTAAAGATGCGAGTTTGGCGCTTAAGCGCTTCAATGTGAATTCACTGGAAGAGCTGTATGCGGGGGTCGGAAGTGGCGATCTGCGCATCAATCAGGTGGTTAATCACATTAACAGCCTGATCAACAAGCCAAGCTTGGAAGAAGAAGAGCAACAGTTGCTGGAAAAACTTCAGCAAAGTGAACAAAAAACTGTAGGTGGAAAAACCCATCGTGATGCGGTGGTGGTTGAAGGGGTTGATAACCTGATGACCCACCTCGCGCGTTGCTGTCAGCCGCTGCCAGGTGATGACATTATGGGCTTTGTGACCCAAGGACGCGGTATTTCAGTACACCGTGCGGATTGTGAGCAACTGAACGAACTTCGTCACCATGCGCCGGAGCGAATCATCGCGACCGTCTGGGGGAAAGGGCATGTCGGGCAATACCATGTGCGCATTCGCTTATCCGCCAATGAACGGACCGGATTAGTCAAAGACATTAATACCGTGCTCAGCAATGAAAAAGTCCGCGTTGCGGGCATGCAAAGCCGAGTCGATTACAAAAAGCAGATGTCTATCATGGACTTTGATTTAGAGATTTCGGATCTCGACACGCTTAGCCGAATTGTAAACCGGCTGGAGCAGGTCAAGGATGTGGTAGAAGCCAAACGACTCAGATAAACATCACGCCCTGTTATCGACAGGGCGTTTTTTTAAGGATAACGAAGTATGGCGTCGATTGACGATTTACTGACTATCATGGCGACCTTGCGCGACCCACAAAAAGGGTGCGATTGGGATAAAGCCCAAACTTTTGCCTCCATCGTGCCTCACACGCTCGAAGAAGCCTATGAAGTGGCCGATGCCATTGAGCGTGAGCACTGGTCGGACCTAAAAGATGAATTAGGCGATTTACTCTTTCAAATAGTGTTCTACAGTCAATTGGGACACGAGCAAAATCGCTTTGATTTTGATGCCGTCGTGGGGGCGATTTGTGACAAACTCACCCGTCGTCACCCGCATGTCTTTGATCCTAAAGATAGCCAAGGTGAGCCGCTGCACGGCCCGGATTGGGAAGGGATTAAAGCGCAGGAGCGTGCCGACAAAGCGGCGTCAGAGCAACCCACTAGCGTGTTAGACGGCGTTACGTTAGGCCTTCCCGCACTGGTGCGGGCACACAAACTGCAAAAACGTTGTGCGCGAGTGGGGTTTGATTGGGATGCGGTGGCGCCGGTGCTCGATAAAGTACGCGAAGAAATTGCCGAGGTTGAGCAAGAACTGGCAATCACGCCGGTAGACCCCGCGCGGGTGGAAGAAGAAATCGGCGATTTATTGTTTTCGGTGGTAAATCTGGCACGCCACGTAGGCACGGATGCGGAATCCGCGTTGCGTAACGCGAATCAAAAATTCGAACGACGTTTCCGTCAAGTTGAAACTCAATTACGCAATGATGAAAAAAATATTCAAGAATGTCAGTTAGATGAACTGGAATCGGCCTGGCAACAGGTCAAAAAGCAGGAAAAAAGCAACACGCTGTAAGTTTCATCATTGATTTGCGACAAATAAAAACAGTATGGTGTGTGATAGTTTTCACGTTGTGGGAGTGAGTGGGGTCTGGTATCATGACTTCCCGTCCAGATTTCCATTAATTTCCTCTAAATCCAACTCTCAGGTTTAGCATGACGACGAATTACATTTTTGTTACGGGCGGTGTTGTATCCTCCCTCGGTAAGGGTATTGCTGCAGCCTCATTGGCAGCCATTCTTGAAGCGCGTGGCCTCAACGTCACCATCATGAAACTCGACCCTTATATCAACGTGGATCCAGGGACAATGAGCCCTACCCAGCACGGGGAAGTATTCGTCACGGAAGACGGCGCCGAGACCGACCTTGACCTCGGTCACTACGAGCGCTTTATCCGCACCAAAATGACCAAGCGTAATAACTTTACCTCTGGTCGCGTATACGCGGATGTTCTGCGCAAAGAGCGCCGCGGAGATTACCTGGGAGCGACCATTCAGGTGATTCCACACATCACTAACTCGATCAAAGACCGCATCATCGCCGGTGGTGAAGGTCACGACGTGGTGATCGTGGAAATTGGCGGCACTGTCGGTGATATTGAATCACTGCCATTCCTTGAAGCGATTCGCCAACTGACCGTGGAAGTCGGCCGTGAGCGTGCGATGTTTATGCACCTTACCTTGGTGCCATACTTGGCTGCGGCGGGTGAAGTGAAAACCAAGCCGACCCAGCACTCGGTAAAAGAGCTTCTATCAATTGGTATCCAGCCGGATGTCCTTGTTTGCCGTAGTGAGCGTCCAATTCCAGCCAATGAGCGTGCAAAAATTGCACTGTTCTGTAACGTGCCAGAGAAAGCGGTTATCACCATGAAGGATGTGGATTCAATCTACAAAATTCCTTCATTGATTCGCTCTCAAGGACTGGACGACTTGGTTTGTCAGCGCTTTGGCATCCAAGCGCCGGAAGCCGACCTGTCTGAATGGGAACAAGTCATTTACGAAGAAGCCAACCCAATGGGTGAAGTCACCATTGGTATGGTGGGTAAGTACATCGAACTGCCTGACGCGTATAAATCTGTCAACGAAGCGCTGAAGCATGGCGGATTGAAAAATCGTCTGACTGTCAACATCAAGTATGTTGACTCACAAGATCTCGAAACCCGCGGCACTGAGCTGCTCGACGGTTTAGATGCGATTTTGGTTCCGGGCGGTTTTGGCGATCGCGGCGTCGAAGGCAAAATCCTTGCCGCACAATATGCGCGTGAAAACAAAGTGCCGTATCTTGGCATTTGTTTAGGCATGCAAGTGGCGTTAATTGAGTACGCCCGTAATGTTGCTGGGATGGAAGGAGCTAACTCCACCGAATTCAGCAAAGACAGCAAATACCCAGTGGTGGGACTGATCACCGAGTGGGTCGATGAAGAAGGTAACGTGGAAGAGCGTAGCGAATCCTCTGATTTAGGCGGCACTATGCGTCTAGGCGCACAGCTTTGCCACCTGTCTGAAGGGTCTAAAGCGCATCAGCTATATGGCAACACTCAAATCCACGAGCGCCATCGTCATCGCTACGAAGTGAATAACTTGCTGCGTCCACAATTGGAAAAAACCGGTCTACTTGTATCGGGCTTGTCGGCGGACAAGAAGCTGGTAGAAATCATCGAAAACCCAGCACATCCATGGTTTGTGGCCTGTCAGTTCCATCCAGAGTTCACCTCGACTCCTCGCGACGGCCACCCGCTATTCGCCGGGTTCGTTGCGGCTGCAGGTAAAAAGCAGCGCGGTGAGCTATAACACAAATGTGAAGCGGTAGTCCTGACGGGCGGCCGCTTTTTATTTTTTGAATACAATGACAGACGAGAGGAATCACAATGTCTAAGATCGTTAAAGTTCTAGGTCGTGAAATTATCGATTCACGCGGTAACCCAACTGTAGAAGCAGAAGTGCACTTGGAAGGTGGCTTTGTTGGTATGGCGGCAGCGCCATCAGGTGCGTCTACCGGTTCTCGCGAAGCACTAGAGCTGCGTGACGGTGACAAGTCACGTTTCATGGGTAAAGGCGTACTGAAAGCGATTGAAGCGGTTAACGGCCCAATCGCAGAAGCACTGCTAGGTAAAGACGCGAAAGCCCAAGCTGACATCGATCAGGTGATGATCGACCTTGACGGCACTGAGAACAAATCTAAGTTCGGTGCTAACGCGATCCTAGCGGTTTCTCTGGCTAACGCAAAAGCTGCTGCGGCGGCGAAAGGCATGCCTTTGTTTGAGCACATCGCTGAACTAAACGGCACTGCGGGTCAGTTCTCAATGCCTCTACCAATGATGAACATCCTCAACGGTGGTGAGCACGCGGACAACAACGTTGATATCCAAGAGTTCATGATCCAACCTGTTGGTGCGAAAACCCTGAAAGAAGCACTGCGCATTGGTGCGGAAGTATTCCACAACCTAGCCAAAGTTCTGAAGGCCAAAGGCCTAAGCACTGCTGTTGGTGACGAAGGTGGTTTCGCGCCTAACCTAGAGTCAAACGCTGCTGCGCTTGCTGCGATCAAAGAAGCGGTTGAGAAAGCAGGCTACGAGCTAGGTAAAGACATCACTCTAGCGATGGACTGTGCTGCGTCTGAGTTCTATGACAAAGAGCAAGGCATCTACAACATGAAGGGTGAAGGTAAAACCTTTACTTCAGAAGAGTTTAACCACTACTTGGCGAAACTGGCTGAAGAGTACCCAATCGTGTCTATCGAAGACGGCCTAGACGAGTCAGATTGGGATGGCTTTAAGCACCAAACTGAACTGCTGGGTGACAAACTTCAGCTAGTGGGTGATGACCTGTTCGTAACCAACACCAAGATCCTGAAAGAAGGCATCGAGAAAGGTGTGGCGAACTCTATCCTGATCAAATTCAACCAAATCGGTTCTTTGACCGAAACCTTGGCTGCGATCAAGATGGCGAAAGACGCGGGCTACACTGCCGTAATCTCTCACCGTTCAGGTGAAACTGAAGACGCAACCATCGCTGACTTAGCGGTTGGTACTGCAGCAGGCCAAATCAAAACTGGTTCTATGAGCCGTTCTGACCGTGTTGCCAAGTACAACCAGCTGATCCGTATCGAAGAAGCGCTGGGTGAAAAAGCACCGTTTAACGGTCTGAAAGAAGTTAAAGGTCAATAATAAAAGTCGCAGCCGATTGGCTGTGATGGAAAGGCACCTTGCCTTTCACTGTTGACCCCAAAAGCCGCCTTTATGGCGGCTTTTTTGTATTCAAGGGCGTATGAATGGATAAGAGGTGCGTTTGAGCGCATCTTCACGCGCCAGATAAACAGAAAACCATGACACCGGCGGTCTGATCCGCTAGCCTATGCGGTTAGCATAATTGACGTTGCTGGCCCACTGAACACCTAAGGAGTGAAACCATGAGACTGCTATCTGTTGCGCTATTTATCACTCTGGCGTGGCTGCAATATGAATTGTGGCTGGGCAAGAATGGCGTTATGGATTATTGGCACACTCAGGCAAACGTCGTGGTGCAACAACAAGCGAACCAAAAGCTGGTGAAGCGCAACCAACAAATGTATGCCGAAATCGCGGATCTCAAACGTGGACAAGAAGCGATTGAAGAGCGCGCCCGTAATGAGTTGGGCATGATTAAACCTGACGAAACCTTTTTTCGTTTAGTCGACGCAACGCGATAACCCATCATCCGCACGATCGCGGACTAATCAAAGAGAAAACGCGTGGTAGAAAAAGCCTCTTTGCAATCAGGAATTACAGCGGTGGTGCCCGCCGCTGGCGTAGGCAGTCGCATGCAGGCAGACTGTCCAAAGCAGTATTTACACCTTTCAGGTAAGCCGTTAATCACCCACACCGTTGAACGCTTGCTGAGTCATGCTGCGATTGACCGCGTGATTATCGCGATCGGTGAGAACGATGGCTATTTCGCTGAGACCGGACTGGGCGGCAATCCGGATATTACCGTCGTCAAAGGCGGTGCAACGCGGGCACAATCGGTACAGGCAGGGCTTGAGGCAGTACAGACCCGTTGGGTGATGGTGCATGATGCAGCACGCCCCTGCGTCACTCACAAAGACATTGATGCCTTGATTCACGCAGCCCAAAGCCATTCTGACGGCGCGATCTTAGCTGCTCCGGTTCGCGACACTATGAAGCGGGCACAGCCGGATGGCTGTATTGCACAGACTGTCGACAGACAGGCACTGTGGCATGCCTTGACGCCACAAATGTTTCCCACCCTGCACTTAAAAGTGGCATTGGCAAGCGCTGGTGATCAGGTGACTGATGACGCGTCGGCGATTGAGGCGGCGGGTGGCCACCCGCTATTAGTTCCTGCCAGTGCCAGTAATATTAAAGTGACGCATCCTGAAGATAGGGTGCTGGCCGAGTTTTACTTATCGCAACAAGAAGGCAAATCATGATGCGAATTGGACATGGGTTTGATGTACACAAATTTGGTGGTGATGGCCCGGTGATCATTGGTGGTGTTGCTGTGCCTTATGAACAAGGGTTGCTTGCGCACTCGGACGGTGATGTGGCACTTCACGCCCTGTGTGATGCATTGTTGGGCGCGATTGCGGCCGGTGACATTGGCCAGCATTTCCCAGATACCAGTGATGAGTGGAAAGGCGCGGACAGTCGTATGTTGCTGCGCGACGTTTACCGCAAAGTACAAGAAAAAGGTTATCGTTTGGGTAATGCAGATATCACTATCATCGCCCAAGCGCCAAAGATGGGCCCGCATATTCCCGCCATGTGTGCGGCGATTGCTGACGATCTAAAGGCCCCCATCGATGCCATTAATGTAAAAGCAACCACCTCAGAGCGACTCGGTTTTACCGGGCGTAAAGAGGGCATTGCTTGTGAAGCCGTTGTGCTACTAACAAAAGAGACGCTATGACAGACGTACTTGCTCCCCTGGCTTATATGCATGGCCAGCCGACTCAATCCGGCCAAATCAAACACTCGCCAGACGACTTTTACGTCTCGGAAACCCTCGGTTTTACCCCGTCGGGAGCCGGTGAACACTTTCTAGTGCGAATCAAAAAGCGTGGCGAGAATACGCGCTATGTGGCCAATGAGCTGGCTAAAGCATGCGGTGTGTCATCACGACAAGTGAGTTGGGCGGGCCTGAAAGATAGGCATGCGGTGACCGAGCAGTGGTTCAGCGTACAATTACCGGGCAAAGCCGATCCTGATTTAAACGAGTTTGTCGCCACGCATCCTGGCGTACTGAGCATTGAAGCGACCGCTCGCCACCATCAAAAACTGCGGCCGGGTGATCTTATCGGGAATGATTTTGTGCTGCAGATCCGCGCTCTAGCCAATCCGAGTGCATTGGTGCCGCGCTTAGAGGCCATTGCAACCCAAGGCGTCCCTAATTACTTTGGTGAGCAGCGGTTCGGCCGAGAAGGGAACAACCTTGACGCAGCGCGAGCATGGGGACGCGGTGAGCGCAAAGTGAAAGATAAAAGTAAGCGCAGTTTTTACCTCTCTGCGGCGCGTTCATTGCTGTTTAATCACGTGGTTTCAGCACGCCTCGAGGCAGGCTGTTTTAGCCAAACACTGGCGGGTGATCTGTGCGTTGACGATGCCGACCAACTCGTCGCCTGCAACCAAGCCGGCGTTGAAGGGATGCGTATTACCGCCCCTCTGACCGGTGACAACGCCCTTCCCACCACAGACAGTGCGCAGCAGTTTGAGCAGGCGGTTCTCGATAAAGAGCCGGATCTGCTCGCCGTGATCCGCAATAACCGCATGCGCCATGACCGCCGAGAGATCCGCTTGTTGCCGAAAAATATGACGTGGGAGCTGGATGCAGACAGCTTGTGTGTGCGTTTTTCTCTGCCTGCCGGCGCTTTCGCCACCACAGTGATGCGCGAGCTGATTAGCCCACAAGAACAAGGAGAGCAGGATGCGCATACTGATCAGTAATGACGATGGCTACCACGCGCAAGGGATCCAAACGCTCACTCACGCTCTGAGTGAGATTGCCGAGGTGGTGGTCGCTGCGCCGGATCGAAATTGTTCGGGCGCGTCGAACTCTTTAACGCTTGAGAATCCGCTGCGGGTTCGTGAACTCGGTCCTGGGCGTTTTGCGGTGCAAGGTACGCCCACTGACTCAGTCCATTTAGCGTTGAACCAATTGGTTCCGTGGCAACCTGACTTCGTGATCACCGGCATTAACCACGGTGCAAACTTGGGCGATGATGTGCTTTACTCCGGCACCGTTGCCGCGGCCACGGAAGGGTTCTTTCTCGGTGCCCCTGCGATCGCGGTTTCACTATGTGGTCATCAGCATTTTGACACCGCCGCCCATGTGATTAAGCAGTTTTTGGCTAAAAACCAGCGCCATGCCGCCCCCAGTCATCGTCTGATTAATATCAATGTGCCGGATGTGGCGATTGAAGCGTTAAAAGGATGGAAGGTGACCCGTCTTGGTGCCCGTCACCATGCCGAAGATGTGATAAAACAAGGCGATCCGCGTGGGAAACCCATATACTGGATCGGGGCGCCCGGAAAAACGCAAGATGCCGGACCGGGCACGGATTTTCACGCCATAGCGGAACAATACGTTTCTATTACGCCGCTTCAGGTGGATCTTACCGCTCACGACACGCTCGGAGCGTTTTCTCAGTGGTTAGCGGAATAGCTACTGAAAACAAGCTGGCGAAGTTAACGCGCTAGCCTATCTCGTTCGATTAATACTCAGTGATAAAGGAAGCAGACGTTGAGTCAAGCGCAATCACTTATTCAATTTTTGCAGCAACAAGGTATTGATAACCAAAGCGTTCTAGACGCAATGCAAGCAGTGCCCCGGCATCTGTTTGTCTCTGAAGCCATGACTCACCAAGCATATGGAAACAATGCGTTACCGATTGGGTGGGGACAAACTATCTCACAACCTTATATTGTGGCTAAGATGACAACATTGCTCAATTTGCGACGCGACAGTCGCATTTTGGAAATAGGAACCGGCTCTGGCTATCAAACAGCGATACTTGCTCAGCTGGTGGATCAGGTTTATTCCGTTGAACGGATTAAGCAGCTGCAAATGCTCGCCAAGCGACGCCTCAAGCAGCTCGACATTTATAATGTGGCCACCAAGCACGGTGATGGTTGGCAAGGCTGGCCGGCGAAAGGTCCTTATGATGGGATTATCGTCACCGCGGCGGCAGAGCGTATTCCAGATGCATTATGCCAACAATTGACAGAAGGCGGTGTGATGTTAATTCCCGTTGGAGAGCACCAACAAACGCTCATCAAGGTGACAAGGCAGGGCGAAGAGTTTCTGACCGAAACGATTGAATCGGTGCGTTTTGTGCCCCTTGTTGCCGGCGAACTGGCCTAACTACGCTGTCTATGGAGTAGAAACTAAAAACAGATGAAAATCGCGTTTTTTCTTTTATCAGTAGTCATACTTTCTGGGTGTGCTTGGCATGGCCCGGCACCCGTATCTAGTGTGACGCCTGACTACTCCAGTGTCGACAGAGGTAGCTACCGCGGTAGCTACTACGAAGTGAAGAAAGGCGATACGCTCTACTATATCGCCTACATCACCGATCGTGATATTGACGACATCATCAAACATAACAACCTTCAACCGCCTTACACCATTTATCCGGGTCAAACCTTAGCGTTGTGGAAGCCTGCGTATCAGCGTCCTGATGTGGCAAAGTCCACCTCAGGGGCAACAAATGTGGCCTCTGCCACAAGTTCAGCTGCAAAAGCTGCGGCGGTAGCAGTATCTTCTAGTAAAAGCACCGAAAATGGTAAATTCGGTCAAGAAAAGAAGGCGAAAACGGCGGTTTCGCAACAAAAAGCAGTTGAAGCCCAATCAACCACAGGGTACAGTCAAACTAAACAAAAAAGTAAACAAGCTGTTAACAACAAGCGGACGGCGAGCGTATCTAACCAACAGATAAGCTGGCAGTGGCCAACCAACGGCCGAATGGTGTCGCGATTTTCTAGCACTGAACGAGGCAATAAAGGCATAGATATTGCTGGACAACGAGGACAAAGCATTCAGGCAGCGGCAGACGGAAAAGTCGTATACGCCGGAAGCGCGCTTCGAGGTTACGGCAAATTAATAATAGTGAAACACAATGATGATTACCTGAGTGCGTATGCACATAATGACAGGTTCTTGGTTTCAGAAGGCCAGTCTGTCAAAAAGGGGCAGAAAATAGCTTCAATGGGCAGTACAGGTACAAACAGTGTTCGGTTGCATTTTGAGATTCGCTACAAAGGAAAATCGGTCAATCCGTTGCATTACTTGCCTAAGCGATAGCGCTACAAAGGTGTGATATCGTCAAGCCACCAGTGTGACGGGGCCGGTGAAAGCAGAGATGCGCTCTGCTTAGCTGCTACGCCATAAGGGAGGCGCTATGAGCCAAACTAACACCGCGAAAAAACTGGACGGCTTGGATCAAGACGTGGATTTCGAGACCTTGGATGCGCAAGTTGAAGAGGTTGCCGAAGAGGTTGAAGAGGCTGTACAACAGCACGCTGCGACATCCAAAGCCCTAGATGCCACACAACTCTACTTGAGTGAAATTGGTTTTTCACCCCTGCTGACCGCCGAGGAAGAAGTGTTGTATGCGCGTCGTGCCCTACGTGGTGACGAAGTGGCACGTAAACGCATGATCGAGAGTAACCTCCGTTTGGTGGTGAAAATTTCTCGACGCTACTCTAACCGAGGTCTTGCGCTATTGGATCTGGTCGAAGAAGGCAATTTAGGTCTGATTCGCGCCGTTGAAAAGTTCGATCCAGAGCGAGGCTTCCGATTCTCTACCTACGCCACATGGTGGATTCGCCAAACCATTGAGCGTGCCATCATGAACCAGACGCGTACCATTCGCTTGCCGATTCACGTGGTGAAAGAGCTGAATGTCTACCTGCGTACGGCGCGTGAACTGGCACAAAAACTTGACCATGAACCGACTGCCGAAGACATTGCCGCCCAACTCGATAAACCGGTTGAAGACGTCAATCGCATGCTGCGTTTGAACGAACGCATTGGCTCGGTAGATAACCCAATTGGTGGGGATTCAGAAAAAGCGCTGCTGGATATCATCGCCGATGAAAAACAAGATGGTCCAGAGCACACCACCCAAGACGACGATATGAAAAAGTCGATCGTGCAATGGCTACAAGAGCTGAACCCCAAACAACGTGAAGTGTTGGCGCGTCGCTTTGGCCTTCTTGGCCACGAAGCCTCCACGCTTGAAGACGTGGGGCGTGAAATTGGTCTAACCCGTGAGCGCGTGCGTCAAATTCAAGTTGAAGGATTGCGTCGCCTACGCGATATGTTGACCCAGCAAGGACTGAGTATTGAGTCTTTGTTTAATGTCGAGCAATAACGGCTCTAATCGCAATAAGCAAAAAAGGACGGCCAAGGTGCCGTCCTTTTTAATGCGTTATTGGATGATTAGCGAGACTGTTGGAGGGCTTTGAGTGCATAGAGTGCATCAAGCGCTTGACGAGGTGTCATCTCATCGGGGTTGAGCGCGTCAACGGCCTGATCGAGCTCACTGGGTTCAGGAAGCAAAGGGAGCTGTGTTGGCACGGCCTGATTGTTAGATGTGTCGCCAGTGACTTTTTGTTGGCCACTTTGTTCTAACTGCGCCAATTTATGCTTGGCTCGGCGGATCACCGGTTTAGGGACGCCAGCTAATCCTGCCACCGCTAGCCCGTAAGATTTACTCGCCGCGCCTTCTTGTACGGCGTGCATAAAGGCAATCTCATCACCATGCTCCACCGCGTCCAGGTGGACATTCACCAAGCCGTCCATTTGCCCCGGTAGTTCGGTGAGCTCAAAATAATGAGTGGCAAACAGAGTCATAGCTTGAATCTTCTCGGCCAGCCATTCAGCACTGGCCCATGCCAGTGATAAGCCATCATAGGTACTGGTGCCACGGCCAATTTCATCCATCAAGACTAAACTGTGTGCGGTTGCATTGTGCAAAATATTGGCCGTTTCTGTCATTTCTACCATAAAGGTGGAGCGTCCTGAGGCAAGATCGTCAGACGCACCAATACGGGTGAAAATGCGATCGACCGGTCCAATGACGGCACTGTCGGCAGGCACATACGCACCAATATGGGCCAACAAAGCAATCAGCGCGGTTTGACGCATGTAGGTCGACTTACCCCCCATATTAGGGCCGGTAATGATCAGCATACGCCGTTCAGGGCTCAGTGAGATAGGGTTCGGAATGAAGGGGTCTGTCATCACTTGTTCGACGACTGGATGGCGACCTGCTTCAATCTCCACACCGGCTCGGTCACTGAGCTGAGGGCGGTGATAATTAAGCGTGTCAGCGCGCTCGGCGAGATTACACAGCACATCGAGGGCGGATAACGCTTCAGCCGCACCCTGCAATTGAGCGAGGTGAGGAAGCAATAAATCAAACAGCTCTTCCCACAACCGTTTTTCCAGCGCCAAAGCCGTAGACTTGGAGCTTAGCACCTTGTCTTCATGCTCTTTGAGCTCAGCAATGATATAGCGCTCCGCGTTTTTAAGCGTTTGACGGCGAATGTAATGCGCAGGGACGCGATCGCTTTGTGCGCGGCTAATCTGGATATAAAAGCCATGCACTTGGTTGTAGCCGACCTTTAAAGTATCAATGCCGTACTTGTCACGCTCGCGCTGTTCTAGCTCCTCAAGGTAGCGCGATGCGCCGTCAGACAGCTCACGCCATTCATCGAGTTCCGCGTGATAGCCGGGGGCAATGACTCCACCATCGCGGATCACCACCGGCGGGTTATCGACAATTGCCCGCGTCAGCAAATCTGTAAGCTCAGGCATAGGCTGAGTTGCTTTGGCATAGTGTGCAAACGCGGGGTGATTCAATTCACTGAGCTGTGACTGAATCGCCGGCAGCTGTGCAAGCGCAGTCCGTAGGCGGGCCATATCGCGTGGGCGAGCAGAGCGCATCGCCAAGCGTGCTAACACGCGTTCAATATCGCCAACGGGCTTGAGCTCGGCGGCGAGATCGCCATAAAGCCCAGTATCAAGCAATGTCTCTATCGCATCCAATCGTTGATTGAGTACCCTTCGGTCGCGGAGCGGTTGATGTAGCCAACGCTTAAGCAAGCGGCTTCCCATCGGGGTGGTGGTACGATCCAGCACGTCGGCCAAGGTATTATCATGGCCGCCAGCAAGGTTTTGTGTGATCTCAAGGTTGCGGCGTGTCGCAGCATCTAGCACCACCGCGCTGTCTTGTTGTTCTTTGATGATCGCCCGAATATGAGGCAGGGCAGTGCGCTGGGTATCTTTGGCGTATTGCAACAAACAGCCTGCGGCACTGAGCCCGCGCGCGCAGTCTTCTACGCCAAAACCAATCAAGTCTCGGGTGCCAAACTGGGCGGTCAACTGACTACGGGCCGTATCGAGGTCAAACTCCCAAATCGGACGACGGCGGGCGCCTTTGCTTACCGAAAGCAGGTCGGGGTAGGCAAAATCCTCAGGATAGAGCAGTTCGGCCGGTTGGGTACGCTGCAGCTCTGCCTGCATTTGTTCTAACGTTTGTGGCTCACTCAACACAAAACGGCCGGACGTAATATCTAAGGTGGCAAAGCCAAAGCCAATATCATCGGCGATGATGGCGGCCACTAAATTATCCACTCGCTCGCTCAGTAATGCCTCATCAGAGACGGTGCCGGGTGTGACAATACGCACAACTTGGCGCTCGACGGGTCCTTTGCTGGTGGCCGGATCGCCAATCTGCTCGCAAATGGCAACGGGTTCGCCCAATTGGACAAGCTTGGCAAGGTATCCTTCTACCGCATGGTAAGGCACGCCTGCCATTGGGATGGGTTCGCCATTTGAGCTACCGCGCTTGGTCAGTGAGATATCAAGCAATTGTGAGGCGCGTTTGGCGTCGTCGTAAAAGAGTTCGTAAAAATCTCCCATACGGTAAAAGAGCAGCTCCTCAGGGTGCTGAGCTTTTAACTTGAGATACTGTTGCATCATGGGCGTGTGTTTTTCGAGCGCTTGTACTGTCACGACTAGACCTGCAAAATGGAACGTTAAGGCCGCTTAGAATACGTGATGTCGGGGCACAGGGTAAAGCCACGTCATGTGGATTTCGGTGCCATGAAAAAGGAGAAACACGTGGACCACTTATATTCACTGGCAAAGCAGCTAGGTGATGTACTGGCTGATGCACAATTGACCATCACCACCGCTGAGTCATGCACGGGTGGGGGAATCGCCTATTGCCTGACGGATGTTGCGGGTAGTTCACAATGGTTCCATCAAGCCTTCGTGACTTACAGCAATGACGCGAAGCAGCGTTTAGTGAAGGTACCTGATATGGCGCTCGAGCAGTATGGCGCAGTGAGTGAACCTGTGGTGACGGCAATGGCTGAGGGCGCGCGTGAGCATGCAAACGCAGATGTTGCGATTGCCGTTAGTGGCGTGGCCGGGCCATCAGGAGGGAGTGAAGAAAAACCAGTCGGCACCGTCTGGTTTGCGTGGGCATGGCGAGAGGATGAAACCGAGACCGAAGTCTGTCACTTTGATGGCCACCGCCGTCAAGTACGCGAGCAAACCATTGCGCACGCACTTGGTCATGTTTTAAATCGGCTACAGTGACGTGTTTGGGTTGTGGGACACATCAGATTTTTTCTGATCAGCTCTAGACACTGTATAAATGGACAGTATACTTGACCGCATTAACGACAGCTTTCTCGTCGCATAGATTGAGTTTTATTTCTTGGAGACTGAAATGGACGATAACAAAGAAAAGGCGCTTGCCGCTGCGCTTGGACAAATCGAAAAGCAATTTGGTAAAGGCTCTATTATGCGCCTTGGCGATGACCGCACCATGGACATCGAAACCGTATCGACCGGCTCATTGTCTCTGGATATTGCGCTAGGGGCGGGGGGATTGCCATTTGGCCGTATTGTTGAAATTTATGGTCCGGAATCATCGGGTAAAACAACCCTGACCCTACAAGCGATTGCCGAAGCCCAAAAAATGGGCAAAACCTGTGCGTTTATCGATGCCGAGCACGCACTAGATCCTGTTTACGCCCGTAAGTTAGGTGTCGATATTGATAACCTTTTGGTGTCACAGCCAGACACAGGTGAGCAAGCGCTGGAAATTGCGGATGCACTGACCCGCTCCGGTGCTGTCGATATGATCGTGATTGACTCGGTAGCGGCGTTGACACCAAAAGCGGAAATTGAAGGTGAGATGGGTGATTCGCACATGGGTCTTCAGGCACGCATGCTGTCACAAGCGATGCGTAAATTGACCGCCAACATCAAAAACAGCAACACCTTGATGGTATTCATCAACCAAATCCGGATGAAGATTGGTGTGATGTTCGGTAACCCCGAAACCACCACGGGTGGTAACGCACTGAAATTCTATGCGTCGGTGCGCTTGGATATTCGTCGTATTGGTGCGATCAAAGAAGGCGACGAAGTGGTCGGTAACGACACCCGAGTGAAAGTGGTGAAAAACAAAGTCGCGGCGCCCTTTAAGCAAGCTGAATTCCAAATTCTTTATGGACAAGGCATTAACCTGCATGGCGAACTGATTGATCTCGGGGTCAAGCACAAGCTGGTCGAGAAAGCGGGTGCGTGGTACAGCTACAAAGGCGATAAAATTGGCCAAGGTAAAGCTAACGCCTGTAAGTACCTCAAAGAAAACCCACATATTGCGAAAGAGCTCGATACCACATTGCGTGAAATGCTGTTGCAAACCGCATTGAATAACGAAGTGGTAGAAGCTGACGCGCAGGCAGAAACAGAAGACGATTTGTAATGTCGTCATCGTGCCAAGAGATTGCGGTGGGCTTATTGGCCCGCCGCGATCATTCTGTACAAGAGTTGCGCCAAAAGCTTGAGCAGCGTGACTTTGATAGCGAAACGATTGAAAGCACCTTGGCAACTTGCTTAGAGCGGGGTTGGTTAGATGATGCCCGTTTTGCAGCGAGCCTATTACGCCAAGGGATCAGCAAACAACATGGCTGGTTGCGCATCTGCCAAGATGCCAAGCGTAAAGGGGTCGATAGCGAGTTACTTTCTCAAGCAGAGCAAGCAGCTGAGATTGATTGGTTTGCCTTGGCAAAAGAAACCGCCCAGCGCAAATATGCTGATATTGACGGCGTGATCCCACCCGCGGATCAAAAACTCAAAGCCAAGCGGATGCGCTTTTTGCAATCGCGAGGCTTTAACTTCGATCAAATTCAATACGCGCTCTCCAACGACTAAATTCCTCATCAATTATCGCTGAATCCTGCACTGTCTCTTTTCCGTACGCGATCGGTTGTTTACAATGGCGCAAATAAAATTATGTTACCATCGCGTCATTACTACGACCGGTTGCTAACGCAACACTCGATTATCAGGATTAGCCAATGTATATGAGCACTGATGAGATCCGCACCGCGTTTCTCAAGTTCTTTGAAAGCAAAGGGCATCAGATTGTGCCCAGCTCATCGCTCGTGCCTGCCAATGATCCAACGCTTTTGTTCACCAACGCAGGTATGAACCAGTTTAAAGATACCTTTTTAGGGATCGAAAAACGTGACTACTCACGCGCCACTTCCGCGCAGCGTTGTGTACGAGCGGGCGGTAAGCACAACGACTTAGAAAATGTCGGCTTCACAGCACGTCACCACACCTTCTTTGAAATGCTGGGTAATTTCAGCTTCGGCGATTATTTCAAACAAGACGCGATTCAGTACGCGTGGGAATTTCTGACCGAAACGATTGGCCTGCCGACTGAAAAGCTCCTAGTCACCGTTTATAAAACCGACGATGAAGCTTTCGATATCTGGCACAACACTATCGGTGTACCGGCTGATCGTATCGTGCGCATTGGTGATAAAGAGGGCGGTAAGCCTTACGAGTCAGACAACTTCTGGCAAATGGGTGACACTGGACCCTGCGGCCCATGCTCTGAAATTTTCTACGATCATGGTGACCATATTTGGGGTGGACCTCCAGGATCTCCAGAAGAAGACGGTGACCGTTTTATCGAGATCTGGAATATCGTTTTCATGCAGTTTAACCGTCAAGCTGACGGCACCATGGAAAACTTGCCGAAGCCATCGGTTGATACCGGTATGGGGATCGAGCGTATTGCAGCCATCAAGCAAAACGTTCATTCCAACTACGAAATTGACGTGTTCCAGCAACTGATCAAGCAAGTGGCTGACAACATTGGCGTCGACGATTTGGGTAACCAATCGCTGCGTGTGGTGGCAGACCACATCCGTTCGTGCGCGTACCTGATTGTTGATGGCGTGATGCCATCCAATGAAGGCCGCGGCTACGTGCTACGTCGTATCATTCGTCGTGCGGTGCGCCATGGCAATAAACTGGGTGCGAAAGGTGCCTTTTTCTACAAGCTCGTTGGTCCTTTGGCGGCGATTATGGGCACGGCTGGCGACGCGCTGCGTGAGCAGCAAACCATGGTCGAAAAAGTGCTTAAAATCGAAGAAGAAAATTTCGGTCGCACTCTTGAGCGTGGCATGGTCATGCTGGAAGAAGCCTTGGATAAAGTGCAAGGCGATGTGCTGGACGGCGAAACCGTCTTCAAGCTTTACGATACCTATGGCTTCCCGGCTGATTTAACCAACGATGTTGCCCGTGAGCGCGGCTATCGCATCGATGAAGACGGATTTGAAGCGGCGATGGAAGCACAGCGTCAGCGTGCGCGCGAAGCGGGTCAGTTCGGTACTGATTACAACCAAGCCATCAAAGTGGATCATGGTTCAGACTTCTGCGGTTACACCGGCACAGAGGGCGAAGGAAGCATTACCGAGATTTTTGTCGATGGTGCCTCTGTTGAGACGCTCGCATCGGGTGATCACGCGGTTGTGATTCTCGACCATACCCCTTTCTATGCCGAAGCGGGTGGTCAATGTGGTGACGCGGGTGTGCTGATTACCGAGCAAGGCCGCTTTGCAGTGACAGATACGCAAAAAGTCGGTCAGGCCATTGCGCACTACGGCAGTTTAGTAGAAGGGCAACTGCTTGTCGGTAGCACTGCGAAGGCGCAGGTTGATGCCGCGCGTCGTCAAGCCATTGCACTTAATCACTCTGCCACTCACTTACTTCACGCAGCCCTGCGTCAAGTCTTAGGTGAGCATGTGGCACAGAAAGGCTCGTTGGTGCGCCCAGACGGATTGCGTTTTGACTTCTCGCACCTAGAAGCGGTCAGTCACGACGAATTAAAAGCGGTTGAGCGAATCGTCAATGAGCAAATCCGCGCCAATCACAGCGTGCAAACTGATGTGATGGATATCGATGCGGCCAAACAAAAAGGGGCGATGGCCCTGTTTGGCGAAAAGTACGACGACAAAGTACGCGTACTGACCATGGGTGACTTCTCCATCGAGCTGTGTGGCGGGACGCACGCAAACCGTACCGGTGATATTGGCCTGTTTAAGATCACCTCTGAGGGTGGCATTGCTGCGGGTATACGCCGCATTGAGGCGATCACCGGACAAGATGCGATTGAGCGTGTGTATCAGCAACAAGCTGACTATGAAGCCAAGCTTGACGATGCACACGGCAAAGCCAAGGCGCTTGAGAAGCAAATTCAGCAGCTTAAGCAAAAGCTGGCGGCGCAGGAGAGTGCAGGGCTTATCAATCAAGTCCGAGAACTTAACGGTGTTAAAGTGCTTGTGAGCCAGCTCGATGGCGCAGATAACAAAGCGCTACGTAGCATGGTTGACGACTTGAAAAACCAGATGGGTAGCGGGATTGTCCTGCTCGGTAACGTTGCCGATGGTAAAGTCGGTCTGATTGCCGGTGTGACCAAAGATCTGACTGGCAAAGTCAAAGCCGGTGAGTTAGTCAACCTTGTCGCGCAACAAGTCGGCGGTAAAGGTGGTGGTCGCCCAGATATGGCGCAAGCGGGCGGCAGTGATGTGGCGGCATTACCGCAAGCGATTCAATCTGTCGATGCATGGCTGGCAGAGCGCCTTTAATCGAGTTCACAGCTAAGTGTTAAAGTCAAGAGGGTCGCCATGGGCGACCCTTTTTTGTGATCTAGATTAATAATTGCACTTTTTTTTTGATTCTGTATAGTGCAACGCCTTAGGCAATGCGCTGGCGAGAAGACGTGATATGGCTTAGGTTTTACGTCTTTGCCAACCAGTGCAACACAGATTTCTCTTACACTGTTATCTCAGGTCAAGCGCTAACATTGCTAACGGCATGATGATAAAACAGTAAATTTCTCTGCCCTTTTCTGGATATGGTCTGATAATTCAGCCATAGTGTGTGTTGCGGCGTTTATTTAACCGTCGCATTAGCATCACGAGCAGGGAAATGGTCATACGATCACAGATAGCGGGCCGGTACGCAGGCGGGTTATCTGGCTCAGACACTGATTGAATAAGTAAAAGATTGATACTCAAGGAGTAGAAGAATGCTGATTTTGACTCGCCGTGTTGGCGAAACTTTGATGATTGGTGATGAAGTCACCGTCACCGTCTTGGGTGTGAAAGGTAACCAAGTTCGCATCGGTGTGAACGCACCAAAAGAAGTCTCTGTACACCGTGAAGAAATTTACATGCGCATACAAGCAGAGAAAGGCACCCCAGCCGGTGGTCAGAACGACTACTAATTGAGTGCAGAAAAGGTCGACCTAGGTCGGCCTTTTTTATGCCAGAAAGTTGCAGAATAATTACGTCTAAACGACCAATAAACCAACAAAAAAGCCGATCTTTGGGTGATAATTGTCCATTTGTTTGGGGCTAAGCGATTTTTGCCCGAAAAGTGTTTGACATATTTGTGGCTCAAAGTAATATGTGCCCCCGCAGCGACGGTGAGGTGGCCGAGTGGCTGAAGGCGCTCCCCTGCTAAGGGAGTATACGGTTTGTAGCCGTATCGAGGGTTCGAATCCCTCCCTCACCGCCATGTTGCTGCAAGCAAGATAGATGTGCGTCCGTAGCTCAGCTGGATAGAGTACCTGGCTACGAACCAGGCGGTCGGAGGTTCGAATCCTCCCGGACGCGCCATTTACTTGTGGTGAGGTGGCCGAGTGGCTGAAGGCGCTCCCCTGCTAAGGGAGTATACGGTTTGTAGCCGTATCGAGGGTTCGAATCCCTCCCTCACCGCCATGACTTACAAGCCTGCCTTGTAAAACTGATGTGCGTCCGTAGCTCAGCTGGATAGAGTACCTGGCTACGAACCAGGCGGTCGGAGGTTCGAATCCTCCCGGACGCGCCATCACCCTTCACGGAAGACTTGCAAACGATGTTCAGGATGAACCGATTGTAGACACGCGCTCGTAGCTCAGCTGGATAGAGTACCTGGCTACGAACCAGGCGGTCGGAGGTTCGAATCCTCCCGAGCGCGCCATCTTCAATCATGCAAATCCGTCAGCGCGTCCGTAGCTCAGCTGGATAGAGTACCTGGCTACGAACCAGGCGGTCGGAGGTTCGAATCCTCCCGGACGCGCCATTTCTTTGCTTTAATCCCAAATTCATTTCCTCCTATTGTTCGTCACGCTACCGTGGCAGTTCGCGTTACTCCCTCATTTATCGTTGTGTTAAATACCGACCGTTCAGTCTGTTTTTCTCGCTCATGTGATCCATCCTACTGGTCAATCCTTGTGATGCGTTTATTAACGCTTTCTCCTTTTATCAGTCCCTAAGAGTGATTGGCTATGGAGAAGAAAAAGGTTTTTTCCAAAATTCGCAAAATCATTTGGATTCCCGCATCGAAACCCTTGCATAGACAAGCTCGCAACTCTGATAAACCCTCAGTACTCTCCGTAATATGTGCAATCTATGAATTTACCTTTACGTAAACGTCATATGAAGCTTATCGCGTCTAGCGCGGTGATGACCTGCGTTGTCAGGTAACAAAAACGCAACACATCGATTGTCATTTATGCAAATAGTTAGTATTTTGACCGCAAACGATTAAATACCCCTTTAAACTCTGTGAGGAATCAAATCATTGTTAAAGGGGAATAGGTGACAAGGACGATAACCATGGAACTGGGCCCGCTTTTAGAACAGGCACTGATGCTCATGCTCACTGGCATGTCAGTGGTGTTCGTATTTCTTTCAATTCTGATTTTTCTGGTACGTCAGCTAGCTCGCTTTGGCGATCCTACCCCGCCTACGCCAGCATCGTCTGTCACGTCTACCCCCGTTAAAGCTCAGCCGGGAGCATCCCCGGATGTGATTGCTGCGATTACTGTCGCTGTTCAGCAATATCGCCAACGCCAGCGTTGAGTGGTAAGGCACATATAAAAAAGGAGTTTGTTATGTCTACGCCGTTAGCTATTACCGATGTGGTGCTTCGTGACGCCCATCAGTCGTTGTTTGCCACGCGCCTGCGTTTGGACGATATGTTGCCGATTGCCGCCGAGCTTGATCAAATTGGGTTTTGGTCACTCGAAACATGGGGTGGGGCGACCTTTGACGCGTGTATTCGCTACTTGGGGGAAGATCCTTGGGTGCGCTTGCGCGAGCTGAAAAAGGCGATGCCGAACACGCCAATGCAGATGTTGTTACGTGGGCAAAATTTGCTAGGATATCGCCACTATGCCGATGATGTGGTGCATAAATTTGTCGAACGTGCGCACGCCAATGGTATGGACGTGTTCCGTATATTTGATGCCATGAATGATGTGCGCAATTTCAAAGCGGCGGTCGGTGCCGCGGTAGAAGTCGGGGCACATGCACAAGGAACGATATCGTATACCACAAGCCCTGTTCATACCTTGGACACATGGACAGATCTTGCCAAGCAACTGGAAGATTTAGGGTGTCATTCACTGTGTATTAAAGACATGTCTGGCTTGCTCAAGCCGTATGAAGCCTATGAGCTAGTAAGTCGCATCAAATCGGCGTGTGATATCCCTTTATCACTGCACTGTCACGCGACGACCGGCTTATCAACCGCCACTGCCATTAAAGCTGTTGAAGCGGGGCTCGATGTGTTAGATACCGCGATTTCGTCGATGAGCCAGACCTATGGCCATACGCCGACGGAAACCGTTGTGGCGATGCTGGAGAACACAGAGCGCGATACGCAGCTCGACCTCAACAAGTTGGAATCTGTGGCTGCCTATTTTAGAACGGTACGGAAAAAGTATGCGCAGTTTGAGGGGCAGCTCAAGGGCGTTGACTCTCGGATTTTGATCGCACAAGTGCCGGGCGGCATGCTCACCAATATGGAAGGCCAGCTTAAAGAGCAAGGTGCGGCCGACCGATTGGATGAGGTACTCGATGAGATCCCGCGTGTCCGCGAAGATCTCGGTTATATCCCATTGGTCACACCCACCTCCCAAATTGTCGGCTCGCAAGCAGTGATTAATGTTCTGACTGGCGAGCGTTATAAGAGTATTACCAAAGAAACGGCGGCGCTGCTCAAGGGAGAATACGGAAAAGCGCCCGCACCGGTCAATGCGAAGCTGCAAGCCCAAGTGCTGGATGGTGAGGCGCCGATTACTTGCCGTCCTGCAGATAAATTAGCGCCTGAGCTGGATGCGCTCACGCAGGCTCTCATTGAAAAAGCCGACGCCGAAAACGTGTCTTTGTCAGACGATAAAATCGACGATGTTTTAACTTATGCGTTATTTCCGCAGGTGGGGTGGAAGTTCTTACAAAATCGCGGCAACCCCGATGCCTTTGAACCAGCACCAACCGGTGAAGCAGAGTCTGCCTCTGTGGCCAACAAGCCGACATCAGGCGGTGAGATTGAAACCTATAGCGTGCGTGTGAATGGGCAGGTCTTTAACGTGGATGTGGGTCCAGATGGCGCGTTAGGAGACATTCAGCCCAGCGCGTCGCCAGTGACATCAGCCCCTCAACCTAGCGCCGCTCAATCACAAGGCGAACCCGTCACTGCTCCTTTAGCGGGTAACATCTTCAAAGTGATGGTATCGCCGGGTGAGCACGTGCAAGAAGGGGATGTATTGATTGTGCTCGAAGCGATGAAAATGGAGACCGAGGTCCGAGCGGCGCAAGCAGGCACAGTTCAGGATGTCCAAGTAAAAGAAGGCGATGCGGTGACCGTGGGTATGCCGCTATTGCACTTAGGGTAAGAGGGCAACATGGAAGGATTAATGATCTTGTGGTCAGAAACGGGCTTGGCGAATTTCCAATGGCCTCAGCTTGTGATGATCGCCGTCGGTTGCTTGTTGCTCTTTTTGGCCATTCGCCGTGGGTTCGAGCCTTTGTTGCTTTTGCCTATCGGGTTCGGGGCGATACTGGCGAACATTCCTAACGCTGGATTTAACGAGCCGGGCGGCTTGCTCTACTACGTCTATCATGTCGGTATCGATACGGGCGTCTTCCCGCTATTGATTTTTATGGGCGTTGGCGCGATGACCGATTTTGGCGCGCTGATTGCCAATCCTCGCACGCTGCTATTGGGGGCGGCGGCACAGTTTGGCATTTTTGCCACCTTGTTTGGTGCCATTTTGCTCAACTTGGTTCCTGGGATGGCATTTACACTCAAGGATGCCGCCTCGATTGCCATTATTGGTGGTGCGGATGGGCCAACAGCAATCTTCCTCGCCAGCAAGCTGTCGCCGGATTTGCTCGGCGCCATTGCAGTCGCCGCCTACAGTTACATGGCGCTTGTGCCGATTATTCAGCCTCCGATCATGAAGCTGTTTACCTCGGAAAAAGAGCGTCAAATCGAGATGAAGCAGTTACGCCATGTGTCGAAAACTGAGAAAGTGCTGTTTCCGCTGGCGGTATTAATGATGACCATCTTGTTCTTGCCGTCGGCAACACCGCTGGTCGGGATGTTCTGCCTCGGGAACTTGATGCGAGAATGTGGGGTTGTCGACCGCTTATCCGGCACCGCGCAAAATGAGCTGATTAACATTGTCACCATTTTCCTTGGCTTGGCGGTGGGCTCTAAGTTAGAAGCGGATAAGTTTCTTCAGTTTGAGACGTTAGGCATTTTGGTACTCGGTGCTGTGGCATTCAGTATTGGGACTGGCGCCGGCGTGCTGATGGCAAAGCTGCTTAACCGCTTTAGCCGCGATCCGATCAATCCGCTGATTGGCGCAGCAGGCGTGTCGGCAGTGCCCATGGCGGCAAGGGTTGTCAACAAAGTTGGTTTAGATGCCAACCCACACAACTTCTTGTTAATGCATGCCATGGGACCTAATGTGGCCGGTGTGCTGGGCTCGGCGGTGGCTGCGGGTATCTTGTTGGCGTTGGTCGGATAATACGCCCTGTCTTGTGACGAGAAAAGGCGAAAAGAAAACGGCGGTAGGCATTGTGTCTATCGCCGTTTTTGTTAAGACTAGAGGTTTACGGTTTGCGATTACGCAGTGCTTTGCTATGAAGTGATGAGTCAGGTGACTCAACCGGGCAACGGCATGCGAAAGGAGTCTTTATGTCGAACAATGTATCTCTTGCGATCCCCCAATTTGGCGGACCTGAGGTGTTAACCGCCGTTAATCGTCCTATTCCGTCCCCGTCTGAAGAACAAGTGCTGATTCAGGTAAAAGCGGCAGGCGTGAATCCGATTGACGCAAAAACGCGTGCAGGCCTTGGCTGGGCCGCAGAGCATAACCAAGACAAATTACCTTGGGTGCCGGGATATGATGTTGCGGGTGTTGTGGTGGCTAATGGCACCAACGAAAGCAAGTTTGATGTGGGCGACCGCGTTGCAGGTATGATTGGCTTTCCCACTGGGGGTGGCGGTTATAGCCAGTACGTAGTAGCGGACGCGGGGGTACTCTCGACCGTTCCACCGAGTGTGCCTATGGTAGATGCCGCTGCCTTACCACTGGCAGGTCTCACCGCATGGCAAGCGCTCGAGCATGCGCAATTACAGGCAGACGATAAAGTACTGATCTTGGCCGGTGCCGGTGGCGTGGGTCACTTGGCGGTTCAATTAGCGGTTCGAACTGGGGCGAATGTTTACGCGACCGCGTCGCCGTCCAATCATGATTTCTTGCGTCAGCTTGATGCAAAACCAGTTGATTATCACCAAACCCATTGGGCAACGGCTCATGGTGAATTTGATGTGCTGATTGATTTGGTTGGAGGAGAAACTGGGATTGATGCGCTCGCCAGTTTACGCACTGGCGGACGTGTGGTGACCGTGCCGACCAATACCCGCGATATGATTACCTCAGCAGCGGCCGAACGGGGCTTGAAAGCCACTGGGATGCTGGTGGAGCCCAATACATGGCAAACTCAGCGCCTACTCGACATGCTTGACCAAGGTGATTTACGGATTGATATTGCGGCTGTGTATCCGTTAGCGGAGGCTGCACAAGCACACGTTGCCCTTGAAGAAGGTCATACGCGTGGTAAACGCGTCCTCGAAATGCCGTCTGCATAAATGGATAAAAAGAGTGGTCATTCAGGGCCTAAACGCCTGAACCAATAGGGGAGTCTGCGGTCGAATGGGCGATTGGTCATCGCTGGTTATGTTGTTTGCAACCAGCTTTCTCAGTGCCACCTTGCTCCCGGGTGGCTCTGAAGCCAATATGGTGTATTTGCTTCATCACCATAGCTACCCCGAAAGCGTCATTATTGCGATTGCCAGCGTGGGCAATACGCTAGGCGGTATGACCAACTATGCGATTGGTCGTTGGTTACCTGACTATCAACCCAAGCGGCGCTGGGATCGCCACGCGCTGGCGTGGTTAAAGCGATACGGTTATGCCGCATTATTGTTAAGTTGGGTGCCCGCCATTGGTGATCCCCTATGTGTCGTCGCCGGGTGGCTACGTTTACGCCAGTCTTGGTGCTGGCTAGTTATTTTTTCTGCAAAAACAGCGCGCTACCTTATTCTTGTCTTGTCATATCATTGGGTAGCCGGGTAGGAAATTATCATATGCAACGTTTATTGCTCGTCTCGTTTTTTGTTCTTGCCTCACTGACAGGGTGTCAGTTACTTGGCCCACAAGCCACGCCAACCCCTGAAGGTATTACTTGGATTAAAACCGTGTCGCCGCCAAAGGGTAGCGCACAGGTGCCTTATCAAGAGTTTCGTCTTGATAACGGGCTGACCGTTCTGTTGCATCAAGACCACTCCGATCCTTTGGTGAAAGTCGATATGCGTTATCACGTCGGTTCATCCCGTGAAGAACCGGGTAAATCGGGCTTTGCACACTTTTTTGAACACATGATGTTTGAAGGCTCCAAGCATGTGGATGATCACGGCAAACGGATCAAAGAAGTGGGGGGATATAACAATGGCTCGACCGATCGCGATACCACTCAGTATTATCAAACCGTTCCCGCCAATGAGTTAGAGCGCGTACTTTGGCTTGAGTCGGACCGAATGGGCTTTTTGCTAGACGCGGTTTCGCAACGCAAATTTGAAGTCCAGCGTGATACGGTGAAAAACGAACGTGCTTATCGTATCGATAATGCGCCCTATGGCCGGGTTAATGAAACCATTAATCAAGCGCTTTATCCTGAAGGCCATCCCTATTCGTGGCCTGTGATTGGCTACGTTGAGGATCTTGATCGTGTTGACGTAGGGGATTTGAAGCAATTTTTCCTACGCTGGTACGGACCAAACAATGCCACCTTGACCATCGGTGGAGATATTGATGTACAACAAACACTGGCTTGGGTGAACAAGTACTTCGGTGATATTCCTGCTGGCCCAGAGGTCGCTGACCCTAAACCACAACCCGTCACGCTTGAGGCGGACCGCTATGTGACCTTGGAAGACCAAATCTCCCAACCCGTATTGGTCATTACCTTCCCAACCGGTACGCCGGACACAGATACCAGCACCCGCTTAGGCGTTCTTGCCAGCGTGCTTGGACAAGATCGCGATAGCCTGCTTTATCAGTCATTGGTGCAGTCAGGTAAGCTGTTGAGCGCGGGCGCTTCCCACCGTTGTGGTGAACTAGCTTGTACGTTTGAGCTCTATGGCGTAGGCAGCCAGCAGCAATCATTGGCTGAGGTTGAGACCCTGTTGATGGACTCACTTGCGACTTTTGAGCAACAAGGGGTGTCGAAGGCAAGTATTGCCCGCATCAAAACCATGGCTGAAGCAGATGACATCTTCGCGCTGCAAAGCGTGGACGGCAAAGTCGAGCAGCTGGCTAGCGACTTCAGTTTATTTGGTGATGCCAATCGCTTAGAAGCACGTTTGGCGCGTCTTGAGGCGGTGACCCCTGAAAACGTGATGGAAAGTTTCCACCGCTGGGTGAAGAATAAGCCTGCCGTGTATCTGAGTGTGGTGCCGTACGAGCGCACGGATTTAGTGGCGAAGCCAGCTAACTTTGTGTATCAGCGCCCCGACTACGCGCAAAGCATCGCGCCTTCACACGAGAAGCTGCCACCACGTCGTACGCCGGAAAATATTGATCGCACCCAAGTGCCTCCTACTGCTGGTAGTGTGACGGTAAACGTGCCGCAAATTTATCGTGCCAACCTCGATAATGGCATTCATCTTGTCGGGACAGAGAGTCGCGAAACGCCGACGGTTACCCTGTATATGACCTTGCCTGCCGGTACCTTAATGGAGCCGAATGACAAGCGCGGTCTCGCTAACCTTACTGCCCAGATGGTCACCGAAGGTGGGGCGGGGATGAGTGCGGCTGAGTTAACCCAAGCCCTGAAGCAATTGGGGAGTCAGGCGAGTATTGAAGCCGGTGATTATGAAACCTTTATCACGATGACTGCGCTGAAAAAACATGTGGATGAAACCTTGCAACTCGTTCACAAAGCCATCAGCTCGCCCACCTTCTCCGAGCAAGACTTCATGCGTCTCAAAGCGCAACTGCTGGAAGGGATCGCCTCGCGTGCCGATGATGCTAGCTGGCTCGCAGACCAAGCCACTCGAGAGCTTTTATTCCAAGATGCGGTATACCGTTCACCGCAAGGCGGTGTAGCGAAAGATATTGAAGCGCTCACCATTGATGACGTTCGCGCGTTTTATCGCCAACATTATGTGTTGAAAGGCAGCCAGCTTGTGGTCGTGGGCGATTTGTCACGCGATCAAGCCGTGACGTTGGCGAACCAAATAACACCGTGGCAAGAGGCGCCTCGTTCGCAGCCCCAAATCGCCCGCGCGGTTCCTCGTGATGAAAAACAGCCACAAATTTGGCTCGTAGATAAACCGAAAGCGCCGCAAACCAGTATCCGTATGGTGCGCCACGGTATGCCTTATGATGCGACTGGCGAAATGTTTATCACGCGCTTGGCCAACTTTAATCTTGGCGGCAACTTCAACTCTCGTATTAACCAGAACCTGCGCCAAGATAAAGGCTATACCTATGGCGCTGGTGGCGGTGTGTACAGTGGGCGTCAACTCGGCACCATTGAGTTTGATGCTGATGTGCGTGCGAACGCGACGGTAGATGCAATCAACCAGCTTTGGCAGGAAATGGCCAATGTGGCGGAAAATGGTTTCACACCGCAAGAGCTTGCTTATCTGCGCCAATCGAGCGGACAACAAGATGCGCTGAACTATGAAACCCCGTGGGATAAGGCAGGCTTAATTGCCCATATTGAGGAGTTTGATTTATCCGACAACTACCGCGATGAGCAGCAAGCGATCATTCAAACGATTGATCTCGAACGCTTAAATCAAGCGGCGAAACGTTGGTTTAATCCGAATGACTATCAAATCATCGTTGTCGGAGATGCCGAACAGCTTGCGCCAGAGCTGAAAGCGCTTGGTTTGCCGGTGAATCCGCTTACGCTTGAGTATCGCTAACGCCGCCTCGAGTAAACACATGTCGCTGCGTGATGGCTTTTGAGTGATAGCTTGTTTATCCTAACCCGTCACGCAGCACAAAGATAAGAGAAACGTTTTGACTGATTTCACCCAGCGGTTAGCGCGTTTGGCGCAAAACCCAGAAGCATTAAAGGGGATTGGCCGAGGACTGGAGCGTGAAGCCTTACGGATCACGCCAACCGGGCACTTGGCACAGACGCCGCATCCAGATGCACTTGGCTCAGCGCTAACGCATCGATGGATCACCACGGACTTTGCGGAGTCTTTGTTGGAATTTATTACGCCCGTCAATACATCGGTCAACGGAATGCTCGATGAGCTGCAAGACATTCACCGTTTTACTTACAAGCAAATGGGTGACGAGCAGCTATGGCCCATGTCCATGCCATGTGTGGTCGCGTCTGAAGACGATATTACCTTGGCACAATATGGCAGCTCGAATATCGGGCGGATGAAAACACTTTATCGTCAAGGGCTCAAACATCGCTATGGCAGTGTGATGCAAGTGATCTCTGGGGTGCATTTTAACATCTCCCTCCCAGAGACATTTTGGCAGCATCTCTACCACACGGAGTCCGTGACGCAAGCCCAAGTCACGCAAGGCTATTTTGATCTTATCCGTAACTACTACCGTCACGGTTGGATGATCCCGTATTTGTTTGGTGCGTCACCTGCCTTGTGTGGCACCTTTATTAAGCATGCACAGACCCGTTTGCCGTTTGAGCATTTGCCATCAGGTACCTGTTACTTACCGTATGCAACCTCGTTGCGTCTCAGTGATTTAGGCTATACCAACAACGCGCAAGCCGAGCTAAGAATCGGCTTTAATACCCTTGAGCAATATTTGGAAGGACTGCGCAGTGCGATTCGTACCCCCTCGCATGAGTTTGCCAAGCTTGGGATCCGTGATGGTGACAGTTATCGCCAGCTTAATACCAATGTCTTGCAGATAGAAAATGAACTCTATGCGCCTATCCGCCCGAAACGTAATGCACAAAGTGGTGAAAAGCCCACAGAAGCCTTGGACCGTGCCGGTGTCGAGTACATTGAAGTGCGCTCGCTAGATGTTAACCCTTACAGTCCGGTTGGCATTGAACAAGACCAAATCCATTTCTTAGATCTCTTTGTGAGTTGGTGTGCGCTCTCACCGTCAGATCCGATGACGGATGCGGAGCTCAATTGCTGGCGTGAGAACTGGAACAAGATAGTGATTGAGGGGCGCAAGCCAGGCTTATTGCTTACCACCGGGTGTGACGGCCATCAGCGCACACAAGCAGAGTGGGGGTTACACGTGATGGCTGAGCTCAAACAATTGGCTGTCGTGATGGACCGAGCGGTGGGTGATAATCGCTACGAAGCCGTCTGCGATAAAATGATGGCCTGCTTTGACAATCCAGAGCTCACTCTCTCTGGACGCCTACTTGCCGATATTATCGCTCAAGGTGGTATTGGTAATGTGGGCTTAGGGTTAGCCAGTGCGCACAAGACGGCACTCAGTGGCGATGACTATCGTGTGCACAGTGATGCGGAATTTTTGCAAGAAGCGGCTGCCAGTCTCGCTCGTCAAAAGGACGTTGAAGCGAGTGACACACTTAGTTTTGAGGCCTTCTTGAAAGACTATTTCAAAGATGTGCCAATGGCAGAAAGCTGGTAAATCGGAGGATGACTTGGGTGTGTGTTAGCCGAGCTTTCGCGGCACTAGGGGCGGTATTATTACTGTCTAGCTGTGCAACACCACCGCCGGATAATCCGAATAACCTATGTGCGATTTTTGAACAGAATCCAGATTGGTTTGAAGCGGCGGTGGAGATGGAAAAGGCGTGGGGGACACCCATCCAAGTCGCGATGGCCTTCGTGAAACAAGAAAGTGCGTTTGTCCATGATGCTTTGCCGCCTCGTGATTATGTCTTGGGGATTTTACCTTGGGGGCGAGTGAGCAGTGCCTACGGGTATGCACAAGCGCAAGACCCTGCATGGTCGGATTATCAAAAGGCAACCGGTAATGGCGGGTCACGCACCAACTTCGATGATGCATTGCAATTTATTGGTTGGTACACCAACGAAACCTATCGTCAACTTGGTGTGTCTAAATGGGATGTGTACCGACAATATTTGGCTTACCATGAAGGACGCGGCGGTTTTCAGCGCGGCTCTTTTGAGCGCAAACCCGGACTTAAACGTGTCGCGCGAAAAGTAGAGCAGCAAGCCAAGGATTATGGCTGGCAGCTTAAAGGCTGTCGGCAACGTTTAGAGGATAATCTGAGCTGGTGGCCTTTCTAAGCCACAGTGATGAATTAAAAGGAGGGCAAAATGCCATTATTGGATAGTTTTACGGTCGACCATACCCGTATGAATGCACCAGCAGTGCGCGTGGCTAAAACGATGAAAACGCCCGGTGGTGATACGATCACCGTGTTCGATCTGCGCTTTTGCCGACCCAATGAAGAGATTTTGACGGAAAAAGGCATCCACACGTTGGAACACTTGTTTGCAGGCTTTATGCGCAAGCATTTAAACAGCAAGGATGTTGAAATCATTGATATCTCCCCAATGGGATGCCGAACGGGCTTTTATATGAGCTTGATTGGTCAGCCTAAAGAAAGTGATGTGGGTCGCGCTTGGGAAGCGGCGATGGAAGATGTATTGACGGTACCGTCGCAAGATAAAATCCCAGAGCTGAATGAGTACCAATGTGGCACCTATGCAATGCATTCGCTCTCTGAAGCGAAGGACATTGCACGCGCGATCATTGATGCTGGGATCACCGTGAATAAGAACGATGATCTGTCGCTACCCGAGTCGATGCTACAAACCTTGCGTGTGGATTAATTTCTTTGCAGAAATAGGTGCACATCGGATATAAAAAAGTAGACCTTTAAGGCGCCACCGTTCGGTGGCGTTTTTTTATACTATCGTTCCCTTTATCTGCTACCAAGATTGAGACAGAATCCAGCCTGTCTTGATTGTTGGATAAATTGCGAGAAGGAGTATGCGTGATTGCAGCTTTTTTGTTTAATGAAGCACGCTTCTGAAGTTCGGCGCTGCGCAATGTGCTGGTATTCGCTAAGCTGATAGGTATCTGGCAAGTGATAAGGCAGTGAGACCCAACGTGAAATTGAGCAAGCGGCAACCCACACATCTCAAGATTGTTCGTGCAATATGTGGCGTCATTATCTGGATGATGACGTCTAATGCGCTGGCTGCCCTTAATGATTATTGGTCTTACAGTGAATATCTGCGTCTTCACCCTGAGCAAAATGCGCTGACAGAGCAACTTGATAGACAAGTACAAGCAGAGCCCGAGCCGCTTAAAGCCGCTCCTCAACCGATTAAGATCTCGGTTGTTGTGCCGGGTGAGCAGATTTCAGATTACTGGCAGCGTAATATTCTCGCTCTGGAACGTCGGCTGCAAGCGCTGAATATTCAGTATGAATTGGAGCAAGTGACCACGCGGCCCAACAATGATATTCGCGAGCAGAGTGCCTCTTTGTACGCTGCGCTTCGTGATGGCGCCGACTATCTAATTTTCACCCTCAACAGTGTTCGTCATCGCAAATTTATTAACCATGTATTGTCGCAAAACAAAACCAAGCTGATCCTGCAAAATATCACCACACCGGTTAAGTCGTGGCAGGACAATCAGCCGTTTCTGTATGTTGGCTTTGACCACCAAGAGGGCAGTTTAGCGTTAGCAGATTATTTCAATGCCCGCTACCCGCAAGGAGCCGCGTATTCGGTTCTCTACTTTTCGCAAGGCTATGTTAGCGACGCGCGTGGCGATACATTTATCGATGCAATGAATAACCACAGTCACAATCATTTAGTCTCCGCGTATTACACCAAAGGCGACCAAGCGTCTGGCTATGAAGCGGCAAAAGCAATGCTCAACAATAATGAGAAGCTTGATTTTATTTACGCGTGCGCCACAGACGTCGCCTTTGGTGCAATTAATGCGCTGGATGACTTGAACCGGCATGAGGTCGTGATCAATGGCTGGGGCGGCGGCTCAGCAGAGCTTGATGCCCTGCAACGTGGCGATCTGGAT
This sequence comes from Salinivibrio sp. YCSC6, assembly GCF_004916735.1. Taxonomy (NCBI): domain Bacteria; kingdom Pseudomonadati; phylum Pseudomonadota; class Gammaproteobacteria; order Vibrionales; family Vibrionaceae; genus Salinivibrio; species Salinivibrio sp. YCSC6. Next base: position 2,290,317 of record NZ_CP039516.1, on the reverse strand, counting down.
GTTACTGTGATGCGGATGAATGATGACACAGGCGTAGCAATGGCGGAGGCGATTAAACGCGATCTGCAGGATCAGGCTGTGCCCGTGGTATACTCCGGCCGATTTGAAATTGTCACGAAAGAGGACAGTCCTGAGCGCATTAATGCGCTTAAGAAGCAGGCTTTCAGATACTCGGATTAACGCATCATGACCATGTCAGGCTCCAAAAAACTGTCACTTTCACAGCTACTCACGCGTCTTATCGTGGTGTTTTTCTTGTTTGTGACTGTAGGCGTTTATGTCCAGAGCTATCAACTGACGCTGGCAGGCATTAATCAGGAAGTGACGCGTACGCTGACTCAAACGTCACGCCTTTTGCAGAATGTGTTTGATAGTCGCCTAGACTCGCTACAGATCCACCAAAACACCAATGCATCCAGTATGACGCTGCAAGCCTTGGTGGCACGAGGCGATCGCATTGCTCTCGACGACTATTTTATTGAGCAAGAGCAGCAAGATGCCGCCAATACCCCTGATTTTCGTTTTATTTCCCGTGATGGCGAGTTGTTATGGCACGATGGGAGTAGCCTTTTTCATGGCATTGATGACAAGGGGCTTGAACGCTTGCGTGCGCAGCTGCGAGATATCAACCGCTGGACACTGACCACCATTACCACCGAGATGGAGCAGGGATATGTGCTTATGCGCAAAACCCCAATCGTTTTCCAAGCCAGTGGTAAGTTGGGCGGTTACTTGTATGTTGCGGTGATGCTCAATGGCAACTTTTCTTTTGTCAAAAGCCTGCAGCGGGCCAGTGGTACGCAAGCCGTTTGGTTATCGGTCAAAGAGTTAACGCTCGCTTCCACACTGACTGGGGATGATAATTTCGCTAACGAACTCACCTTACCCACCAAGGGGAGTAGTCAAGCGTTCCGCAACTACCTTATCAGTCACGCTAATTTGCGTATTGAAGGGGAAAACTCCGATATCGCTGTACTGTCGGCACAACGCAACGACAATGTGCTCGCGTTACAGCGCCAAATGGGGATCAACCTTTTACTCACCACGTTAGTGATTTTAGTGGCGGCTATTTGGGTCAACCGGTTTGTCAAAACGCGCATTGCCGGTTCGCTCGACAAATTGATGCGTTATACCCTGGGCGCGACCTCACGCCAGCGAACCTTGCCTTTTGCGGGCTCTGATATTGAAGAGTTTGATCACATCGGTCAGACACTCGAATCGACATTTGATGCCCTTTACGAAAAAGAGCGGTCATTGCAGGATTTGTTTGATTATGCGCTCTCACCCATTATTGTTTGGGACACCGACTTTGCCATCACGCGGATTAACCCGGCAGCCAAGTTAAAACTGAATTATGACGCCGATGCGCAGCAAACGAGCTGGATGTACATGCAGTTTATGCGCGCTATCTCGCCTTATCTTAAGCGTGCCGTCGATGGCACCATCCTTAAAGGCGTTAATATTCATATCGATAACCGCGTGTATCGTTGGAACCTTGCTCCTTTGATGGTCGATAACCAAGTCAAGGCTGTCATCGGGCAAGGGCAAGAAATTACGTCGCTGATTGAAGCCGAACAGCAAAGTCAACGTGCCAAAGAAGCGGCAGAAGCCTCCGCTCGCGCAAAATCGGAATTCCTCGCTAAGATGAGTCATGAGATCCGAACACCGCTCAATGGGATCCTTGGCATTACCCAAATACTCAGCGATAAAGTGGAAGATAAAGCGCAAAGTGAGCTGTTAGGAAGCTTGTACCAAAGTGGTGAGCACTTACTGACTGTTCTGAATGATATTTTGGATCTTTCCAAAATAGAGCAAGGTAAGATGACCATCGAGTACGGTGATTTTTACTTGCACGATATCATCAGTACGGTAGAAAACATCTATACGCCGCTGTGCGAGAGTAAGCATATTGGACTGATTATCGAGTCTAACCTCGCGGACGACACCGTGATACGCTCTGACCAATCGCGCTTGACCCAAATACTGTTTAACTTGATGAGTAACGCGGTGAAGTTTACCCATCAGGGGAATGTAGCGCTTGAAGTCAAACTTACCCCAATGGAGGGGGCTCAGCACCGCTTGATGATAAAAGTGCAAGATTCAGGGGTGGGCATGAGTGCAGACGCACTGGACACCTTATTCGATCCTTTCGTTCAGGCCGACTCAAGTGTGACGCGCAAATACGGCGGCAGTGGATTGGGGCTTTCCATCGTCAAGAGCCTGCTCGACTTACTCGGCGGTACGATTGAGGTGACCAGTGAAGCAGAGAAAGGCAGCTGCTTTACGCTGACAGTGCCGGTCGAACACGTAGATAATAAGCCCAAAACCATGGCGGAAAGCACCGTGTTTGATGCTGGGCAGGCGGGCATACAGCGTGTGCTGCTAGTCGAAGACAACAAGATTAATGCGATGGTGGCACAAGCGTTCTGTAAAAAACACGACATCAGCGTAGATTGGGTGAAAGATGGTGAGGAAGCGCTTACCTCGTTACGTGAAACCACCTATGATCTTGTGTTGATGGATAACCAAATGCCTAATTTGGGGGGGATTGATGCTACTAAGGCTATTCGCCAAGAGCTGGGGCTGAATGTGCCGGTTTATGCCTGTACTGCTGATGCATATGGCAGTGTGCATGATGCCTTTTATGAGGCAGGGGCAAATTATGTGATTGTGAAACCCATCAAAGAAGACAGCTTTGTTGAGGCATTGCGTTATTACCAAACCGAGCGGCAAGCAATGATGGAGCAGAGCCCTGCTGATCAGTGAGAGGTTTGCGTATAAGGTCAATATAACGGGGAAAAGGCAGAGCCGTTAAGCTGTTCTAACGTCAGAAAACTTAACGGCGAATTCTGTTCTACTCGGTGCTGACTTTCTGCTTTTGGATCGGCAGCACTTTCACTTGTTTGATCATGTTCTCGGCAACATCGACGATTTCAATTAGATGGCCGTCAATTTCCACGCTTAAGCGGCTATTAGGAATATCCTCCAAGTGCTCTAAGATCAAACCGTTCAATGTGCGGGGACCGTCGGTAGGGAGATCCCAGTTCAGGCTCTTATTTAAATCACGGATATTGGCGCTACCCTCAATCAGATAACCGCCATCTGTCAACGGAGTGATTTCTTCGGCCAAGCTTGGCGAAAGTGAGGTGGTAAATTCCCCTACGATCTCTTCGAGAATGTCCTCTAAGGTCACCAAACCGATAATGTCGCCGTACTCGTCCACAATCAGACCAATGCGTTGCTTGTTACGCTGGAACTTTAGCATCTGCACGTTGAGCGGGGTGCCTTCCGGTATGAAGTACACTTCATCCGCAGCGCGCAGCAAGGTCTCTTTATTGAATTCGTTTTTCTCGACCATCAAGCGGTACGCTTCTCGTACCCGTAACATGCCGACCACTTCGTCGATGGTGTCACGATACAGCACCATACGACCATGTGGCGCATGGGTAAGCTGGCGCATAATGGACTTCCAGTCATCGTTGACATTGATCCCTGTGATTTCGTTACGGGGAACCATTATGTCGTCTACCGTCACCTCTTCGAGCTCTAAGATCGAGATCAACATATGCTGGTGACGACGAGGGATTAAACTGCCGGCCTCATTAACGATGGTACGCAATTCCTCGGTACTTAAATTGTCTTTCCCATCACTTTTCACGCCCAAGCCAAGCAAGCGTAGAAAGCCGTTAGTGATGAAGTTCACCAAGCTTACAACCGGGTAAAACACCTTCATCAGGATGGTGAGTACAAAGCTGCTGAGAAAGGAAACACGCTCAGGGTACAAGGCTGCTAAGGTTTTCGGTGTCACTTCTGCAAACACCAAAATCACCATCGTCAGGACACCGGTCGCAATCGCAATACCGGCATCACCATAAAGGCGTAGCCCTAAGACAGTCGCAATAGAAGAGGCAAGAATATTGACGAGGTTATTGCCGATTAGAATGAGTCCAATCAAACGATCCGGGCGTGCTAGCAGTTTTTCAACTCGCTTGGCACCGGTATGGCCCTGTTTAGAAAGGTGGCGTAATCGATATCGATTCAGTGCCATCATGCCTGTCTCAGAGCCGGAAAAATAACCGGAAATGACGATAAGCAATACCAAGAAGGAAATTAATATTCCCGTCGATATGTCGTCCAACGAACTGTTCCTTACGTTTGTTTTAAAATGTGAGCGTCTGCTCGAGAGTATAACACTGACATGCCGTTGGGTGGCGAGCGCACCCATCATGCATTCTAGGGTGACGATTAACCCGCAATAAGGATCTCGCGAACAAATCGGCTACCAAAGTAGGCCAATGTGAGTAGAAAGGCGCCTACAATACTAAACCAAATCACTCGACGTCCACGCCAGCCAGATTGATAGTGGCCCCATAGTAGCACACCATAGACCACCCATGCTGCCATCGAGAGGAAGGCTTTATGCGCTTTTCCTTGCGCGAACATATCATCGACAAAGACAAATCCAGTAATTAAGGTGACCGTCAGTAAACTCTGGCCCACTAAAATAATGTTGAAAAGTTGGCGCTCCACCATCATTAAAGGTGGGACGTTATGGTTGATGACCTGACGTTTTTTATGTTTTAACTGATAGTCGAGCCAAGCCAGCTGCAGTGCGTACAAGGTTGCAATCATCAGGGTCGAGTACGCAAACAGCGCCAAGGAGATATGCAACAACACCTCAGGGTGTGACTCTAGATGGGTAATAAAGGCACCGGGTAGCAAGGTCGCGCTGGCGAGGTTTAACCCCGCAAAGGCATAGACAACCGGCAGCAAAAACCATAAACGGAGTCGGAAAATCAGGCCGGTAGTCATCATAGCAATGATGAAGCTTACCAACGACGCGACGTTGAGTATGCTTAAATTTTGCCCGCTGCCAGAAAGGATTAAATCCTTGAGCAGATATGCGTGCAATGCCAGCGCAGCCAGTGCAGTAAAGAAGACCGGCTTCGCACTAATCTGATTGTTGCTGGACAAGCCGGGGATGATCTGCAAAATGGCGGCCAGATAAAGCAGTGATGCCAATAAGGCTGTCAGAATATCCATCGTCACCGATCAGTCAGTTAATCAATAAGAATGAAGGTGTGAGTATACCTTGCCTCAATCTCTGTCGCTATCGATACATGCAAGCGATGGGGGGATTGCGGTATAATCTCAATTAATTTCGCGACAGCGATTGCACCCTGACGGTCAATGTCATGGGCCAATAGGACGAGTGGGCGAGTAACGCATGTTTGAAAACTTATCAGAACGTTTATCCCGGACGCTAAAAAATATCAGCGGCCGAGGTCGATTAACGGAAGACAATATCAAGGAAACCCTGCGCGAAGTGCGTATGGCGCTACTGGAAGCCGATGTCGCGCTCCCTGTGGTTCGTGATTTTGTTAAACGCGTTAAAGAGCGCGCCGTGGGGATTGAGGTATCGAAAACCCTGACCCCGGGGCAAGAATTCATCAAGATCGTTCAAGCCGAGCTGGAAGCGGTAATGGGCGATGCCAACGAGCAGCTTGATCTTGCCACCCAGCCTCCCGCGGTGATCCTGATGGCGGGCCTGCAAGGTGCTGGTAAAACTACCAGTGTGGGTAAACTGGGTAAGATGCTCAAAGAGCGTCATAAGAAAAAAGTGCTGGTGGTATCGGCTGACGTGTATCGCCCCGCGGCGATCAAACAGTTGGAAACACTGGCCAGTGAAGTTGGCGTTGATTTCTTTCCGTCGAGCGCAGACCAGAATCCAGTAGATATCGCCAAAGCGGCGCTCGATGAAGGGAAGCTCAAATTCTACGACGTGGTGATCGTCGATACCGCCGGTCGTCTGCACGTTGACGATGCCATGATGGACGAGATCAAAGACGTCCACCATGCGATTAACCCAGTTGAGACCTTGTTCGTGGTAGACGCCATGACCGGTCAAGACGCCGCGAACACCGCCAAGGCCTTTAATGATGCGTTAGCACTGACTGGTGTGGTATTGACCAAAGTCGATGGTGATGCGCGCGGTGGTGCTGCGTTGTCGGTTCGCCATATTACCGGTAAGCCGATTAAATTCTTGGGTGTGGGTGAGAAGACTGATGCACTAGAGCCCTTCCATCCTGACCGGGTGGCATCCCGTATCTTGGGCATGGGTGACGTGCTGTCACTTATCGAAGATCTCGAGCGTAATGTCGATAAAGACAAAGCCGAGAAAATGGCCAAGAAGTTCAAAGAAAAGAAAGGCTTTGATCTGGGCGATTTCCGTGACCAACTGCAGCAAATGAAAAGCATGGGCGGCATGATGGGGATGATGGATAAGCTCCCGGGCATGTCGAACTTACCGGCCAACGTGAAAGATAACGTTGACGATAAGATGTTCGTGCAAATGGAAGCTATCATCAATTCGATGACCCCACGTGAGCGTCAACGCCCTGAGATTATCAAAGGCTCGCGCAAAAAACGTATCGCAGCCGGCTCTGGGACCCAAGTGCAAGACGTGAACCGTCTGCTCAAGCAGTTTACTCAGATGCAAAAAATGATGAAGAAAATGCAAAAAGGCGGCATGCGTAACATGATGCGTCAGATGAAAGGCATGATGCCGCCGGGTGGACCTGGTGGTGGCTTTATGGGCTAGCCCATTTTGCAGGCGGATGAAGCGTCAGCCTGCATGACAACTCGCTGTGAGGCTTGGGACAGCTGGTGAAAATTTGGCTAAACCAGTTGCAATCACAGCAATAAAGAGTAAAATTCCCGAGCTTTATTTTGGCACGAGGCCCCGCATTGCTTACGCGAAACGGGGCCAATTTTATTAAGTAATGCAAATGAGGACGATATGGTAACCATTCGTTTGGCACGTCATGGCGCGAAAAAACGCCCATTCTATCAAATCGTTGTAGCTGACAGCCGCCAGGCGCGCGACGGTCGCTTCATCGAGAAAATCGGTTTCTTCAACCCTGTAGCTCAAGGCCAGGAAGAGAAACTACGCCTTGACCTGGATCGCGTAAACCACTGGGTTGGCGAAGGCGCTGCGGTTTCTGACCGTGTTGCTAAGCTGATCAAAGACGCAGCGAAAGCAGCGTAAGCAATCAGTGTCAGGGTTAAAAGAAGAAATGAGTGAGCAAGAAACTATCGTCGTCGGCAAGCTTGGCTCGTCATACGGCATTCGAGGCTGGCTCAAGATTTTTTCTTACACTGAAGAAGCTGAGAGCATTTTTGCCTACTCACCTTGGTTTATCCAGGTGCGTGGCGAGTGGCAACGTTTCGAGTTAGAAGACTGGAAGCGCCACAACAAAGGGTATGTTGCCAAGCTCAAAGGGCTGGATCAGCGCGAAGACGCGCAGATGCTGACCAATGCCGAAATCGCCGTTAGTGCTGAAGCACTGCCAGCGTTATCGGATGAAGAGTTTTATTGGCGTGAGCTGTTTGGCATGGACGTGGTGAATGCGAAAGGCTATCACCTCGGTACTGTGACAGACATGCTTGAAACGGGCTCGAACGACGTACTTGTCGTTAAAGCCAACCTGAAAGATGCTTTTGGCAAAAAGGAACGCTTAATTCCGTTCCTTGAAGAGCAGGTCATCAAGTCGATTGATCGCACTGCTCAACGGATCGAAGTTGACTGGGATCCTGGTTTTTAAACTCCAACAGTAAGCGAGCGGAAATATGTGGGTTGGCATTATCAGCCTTTTTCCAGAAATGTTCCGAGCCGTCACTGATTTTGGAGTCACGGGCCAAGCGGTTAAAAAAGGGCTGTTAAACGTCGAAACGTGGAATCCGCGTGATTTCACTCAAGACAAACATCGTACGGTTGATGATCGACCTTACGGCGGTGGCCCCGGTATGTTAATGATGGTTCAGCCGTTGCGCGATGCCATTCATGCTGCCAAACAAGCCGCAGGCGATAACGCGAAAGTGGTTTACCTCTCTCCGCAAGGGCGTAAGCTCGACCAAGCGGGGGTCGAATCACTGGCCAGCAATGAAAAACTTATTTTGATTTGTGGCCGGTACGAAGGGGTAGACGAGCGCATTATACAAACTCACGTCGATGAAGAATGGTCGGTGGGAGATTTTGTGCTCAGTGGGGGCGAGCTGCCCGCGATGACGTTAGTAGACGCTGTTGCTCGGTTTGTACCGGGCGTTTTAGGCGACATGGCGTCAGCAGAGGAAGACTCCTTTGCCAACGGGTTGTTAGACTGTCCACACTACACGCGTCCGGAGTTGTTAGATGGGTTGGCGGTACCAGAGGTGCTAAAATCCGGAAACCACAAGGACATTCGTCGCTGGCGATTAAAGCAATCGCTAGGTCGCACTTGGCTACGACGACCAGAGCTCCTGGAAAACCTAGCTCTGACTGACGAACAGGAATCACTACTTGCCGAGTTCATTAAAGAGCATCGAGCAAGTGCCGAATCAAATTGAGTTTCAGTTTATTCTAGGGTTATAGACAATGAGTAACATCATCAAGCAGCTCGAAGACGAGCAAATGAAAAAAGACCTGCCTGAGTTTCAAGCAGGTGACACTGTCCTGGTACAGGTTAAAGTAAAAGAAGGTAACCGTGAGCGTCTGCAGCCATACGAAGGTGTGGTAATTGCTAAGCGCAACCGTGGCCTGCACTCTGCATTCACCGTACGTAAAATGTCTAGCGGTGAAGGTGTAGAGCGTACTTTCCAAACTCACTCGCCAGTTATCGACAGCATTACTGTTAAACGTCGCGGTGCAGTACGTCGTGCCAAACTGTACTACCTGCGTGAGCGTTCTGGTAAGTCAGCTCGAATCAAAGAGCGTCTTAACAAGAAGTAATCGCTCCGGCGTTTATTGCTCAGAAAGCCCGTCCCGATGGACGGGCTTTTTTATTGTTCTCTTACAGTCAGGTCACGAAACCACTTAATGCCCGTCACGACCATTTAACTTGCTATGTTGCCACTCACTGAAAGAGCGCAAGACATAGACAAACAATAGGGCAAAATGGCATCTGTACCTTACTCACTGATTAGCAGCATCGCTGCGTATCGAGACGGAGAACGAGAATGTCCTGGTTTCTACTCTGCGTAGTGGCTTTGATCGCCGGCTACTTCACTTATGGCACCTTTATTACCAAGGTGTTCGGTCCTAAGCCCGAACAAGCGACACCCGCCATGAGCATGAATGATGGTGTGGATTACGTCCCGCTATCTGATAAAAAAGTTTATCTTATTCAACTGCTTAACATTGCAGGTCTCGGGCCGATTTTTGGTCCAATCCTCGGTGCCTTGTATGGACCGGTGGCCATGTTATGGATTGTGTTTGGCTGTATATTTGCCGGAGCGGTTCATGACTATTTCTCGGGCATGCTGAGTGTCCGAGCAAAGGGTGCATCGGTTCCTGCGGTAGTCGGCGAGCACTTAGGTAACTTCGCGAAACACTTTATGAACTTCTTTGCGGTGTTACTCTTGATGCTGGTGGGCGTGGTCTTTGTCTTGGGCCCTGCCAAGCTGCTAGGTAGCTTATCGGCGATGAGTGTACCGGTATGGGTGGCGATCATTTTTGCTTACTATATCCTCGCGACTGTGGTACCGATCGATAAAATTATTGGCCGCTTCTATCCGTTCTTTGGCGCCTTATTGGTCTTTATGTCGGTCGGCTTGATGATTGGCTTGGCCGTGAGCGATCACAGCTTCTACAGCCAAGGGCTCGATTTTGCCACTAACTTCCATCCCACCGATCTGCCATTGTGGCCACTGCTCTTTATTACTATTGCCTGTGGGGCGGTGTCAGGTTTTCATGCCACCCAGTCGCCATTGATGGCGCGCTGCATGCAGAATGAAAAATCGGGTCGCTTTATCTTTTATGGCGCCATGATTGGCGAAGGTGTGATTGCGCTTATCTGGTGTAGCTTAGGATTAAGCTTTTACGAATCCACGGATGCGTTGAACCAAACGCTCGCCAATGGCGGTCCTGCCGCTGTGGTGCATGAGGTCTCTACGTCGCTCTTGGGCACCGTCGGGGGCATTATGGCGGTATTAGGTGTGATTGTATTGCCTATTACCTCAGGGGATACCGCGTTCCGTTCTGCGCGTTTGATCATTGCTGACTTTTTGAATATTCAGCAAAAGCCATTGATGAAACGTCTCCTGATTGCGATTCCTATGTTTGTGGTGGGTTACTTGATCACCAAGGCCGAGTTTGGCGTGATTTGGCGCTACTTTGGTTGGGCGAACCAAACCACGGCCATGATCATGTTGTGGGCCGCGGCAGCCTACCTAATTAAGCGTGATAAGCTGCACTGGGTCTGCACCATTCCAGCGATGTTTATGACCGCAGTCACCGTGACCTACTTAGCTAACGCCGATATCGGCTTTGGCTTACCGATGAACACAGCAACCATCATCGGCTTGGTAACAACGGTGGTGGCGAGTATTGCGTTCCTCGTGGTCTATAAGCCGAACCCTCAGCTGATTGCTGATGAGCAATGATGCCATCCTAACCAATTGGTATTACAGCAATAACGCATAAAATGCGCTAAGATCAAAGCCTCAGCACTCGCTGGGGCTTTTTTGATCAAAAGGATGGTGGCATGAAACACGCGCTTTTTTCGTTACTGACTATTGTGCTGATGACGGGGTGTGCAGCGTCGACTACACAAGCGTTAGTGGATGAGCAAAACTGGTATGGACTGGGTGAGCAAGATGGCCAGCGCGGGCTACCACAGCGAACCTTAAACGACTTACGCACACTGGCGAACAAAGTGGGCGACCGTATGACCGCCAATTACCTCGACTACGAGCAAGGCTATATTCATGGCATTGACGCATACTGCAATCCTGCACATGCGTATCAACTCGGGTTGGATGGCAACCCCTATATGGGCGTGTGCGAAAGCCGACCCGGTTCACAGCGTTTTCGTATGGAGTGGCAACGTGGCTATAACGATTACCAAAGCCAAGCGAATAGCCAGTTTTACTAGCGCTAAAACCGGTGCCGGCATCAATTATGGGTAAGACCAAGTTTATCTTTTATTGCCTTAAGATAACGTCGGCTTACCGGTACCGAATGAGCGGAGGCGGTCACCACCTCCGCGAGCCCATTATCTAACAGCCGGATCTCCCGAATGGCGGCAGGGTGCACCAAAAATTGTCGGTGGCAGCGCATTAAGGGCGTTTTGTCTTCCAAGACTTTCAAGCTTAAATGGGTGACGGATTCTCCATTGGCGGTGAGTAGTGTCACGCCAGTCACTGAGGTGCGTGCCACTTCGACGTCTTGGTGAGGCACTAAGGTAATCCGGTTATGGCCCGCACAAGGGAGCAGCTCCAGTGCGGGCGTGATCGCCTGATAGTCCTCTTGTCGATTTAACTCACGCGACAGTTTGTCGAGCGACTTTTTTAAGCGCGCGGTTTCGATGGGCTTGAGCAAATAATCAAATGCGTTGTCCTCAAAGGCTTGTACGGCAAACTCATCATAGGCGGTGACAAACACCACTTTGGGCATGGTCTCGGGGTCAAGCATCGCAAGCAGCTCAAGGCCGGTGACGCGAGGCATTTGAATATCTAAAAACACCACATCGGGGCGGCTGTGATTAATGGTTTTCAGTGCATCAATGGCGTTATTGCATTGACCAATGATGGTTACACCGCCTAATCCTAGCAGCTCATCTTCCAAGGCTTCTCGTGCATACAATTCGTCATCCACGATTAACGCTCGAATCATGCCATGGTCTCCTTGTTTGGGGCAGTATCGGTTAATGGCAAGGTCACGGTGGCACGTGTCCAGTGATCATGCTGGCATGTCATTTTAAGCCCGTATTGTCCGCCGAATAATCCGCGTATCCGTTTATCGACAATACGAAGCCCCAGCCCAGCATGCTGTGCCGCTGGTTGATAGAGACCTGCATTGTCCTCGACTTGTAAATACAGGCATTCGCCTTCTTGCCAACCACGAATGATGATTTGACCGTCGGCCATTAATTGACTGATCCCATGTTTCACCGCGTTCTCAACCAAAGGCTGTAAGGTAAAACTGGGGATCACCGCGTGCAAGATAGCCGGATCAATCTGCTTTTCAACACTCATTCGATCGGCAAAGCGGGCATGTTCGAGTTCCAGATAGGCATCAAGATGGTTCAGCTCTTGCTCAAGCGAGACGGTTTCGCGATTTTGTTTTAAGTTACTGCGAAAGAAGGTGGATAAGTGCTGGATTAACTGACGGGCGCGCTCTGGCTCGCGCTTGACCACCGCACTGATGGTGTTCAATGCGTTAAATAAAAAGTGAGGGTTCACTTGGGCGCGTAGCAAGTTTAACTCCGCTTGGGTCAGCAACGTTTGCTGGCGCTGATAACGACCGGTTAAAATTTGGTTGGAGAGCAAACGCGCGATCCCTTCTCCCATGGTGACATTGATCGCCGAGAACAGTTTACGTTTTGGCTCATAAAGCTTCACCGTCCCTAGCACATAGCCATCCCCGCCACGTAGCGGGATCACCAACACAGAGCCCAGTTTGCAATGGGGAGACAGTGAGCAGCAATAAGGGGTATCCGCGCCGTCGATATAGATGAGCTGGTCATCTGCAATGGCACGTCGGGTATAATCGGACGCAATGGGAGTGCCGGGCAAGTGGTGGTCATCACCAATGCCGGTAAAGGCGAGGATTTTCTCGCGATCTGTGATTGCCACCGCCCCCACGCCGGTTTCTTGCTGGATAATGGCGGCGACCTGTTCACTACTTTGTTGATTAAACCCGCTACTTAAAATACCGACCGATCGTTCAGCAATTTTAAGCGCTTTACTAGAAAACGCCGCGGAATAGCGCTCAAACAACGTCTTGCGATCAACAATAATGCTCATAAACATCGCGGCGCCGACTGAGTTAGCGATCACCATGGGCGCAGCAATTGCGCTGACGAGCTCATAAGCACGACTAAAGGGTTCGGCGACGGCGAGAATGATGGCCATTTGTACCAGCTCTGCTACGAACGTCACGCTCAGGACCACAGTAGGGGAAAACAAACGGCTGGTTTGGTTGCGAGAGACCAAGTAGCGGTGCATTAAGCCGCCAATCACGCCTTCTGCTGTGGTCGAGATCGCGCAGGCTAAATCTGTAAACCCTCCTAAACTATAGCGATGTAGTCCGCCAGTTAAGCCGACCAAAAAGCCTACTACAGGGCCGCCAAGCAGACCGCCAAGCACGGCACCGATAGCGCGGGTATTCGCGATTGCGTCTTGGATGTGCAACCCAAAATAGGTGCCGAGAATACAGAAGCCGGAAAAGAGCACATAGCAGACATACTTGTGCGATAGCCGCCCAGAAATACTGAGCAGCGGCATAAACACAGGAGTTTTGCTCAGCAAATACGCGATCACAAGATACACGCTCATCTGCTGCAGCAATGAAAGCACTAACGCCATAACAATAAAAAGGGGTAACTAGAGTTCCCCGTTATAGTAACTGTTGGTGATAAAAGACTCTAATTAAAAATGCGAGTGTAAACTAAAAATTACACCGTAATTTAAATGGTACAGTTGCTATTGCTTTTAAAATATGGGCTGGTATTGTCTATGTAAAACATAGTGAACATCTTTTAGGGCAAGGTCATGCAGCAAGATTCGGTAACCAATATCAACATTCGCGATGAACAAGTGCTTCTCACACCAGAGCAACTTCGCGATCAATTTCCTATCGCCAAAAGCACCCGAGCGGCGATTAGTCAGGCCCGTCAAACCGTGGCAGATATTATCAACAAGCGTGATCACCGCCTGCTTGTGGTCTGTGGTCCTTGCTCAATTCATGATGTCGACGCGGCGAAAGACTATGCCCGTCGTTTGAAAGCCCTATCGGATGAACTGAGCGATCACTTGTTTATTGTGATGCGGGTTTACTTTGAAAAACCACGCACCACAGTGGGCTGGAAAGGGCTTATCAATGATCCACACTTGGATGGCAGCTTTGATGTTGAGTTTGGCTTAAAGCAAGCACGCAGTCTGCTCACTGAGCTTGCTGAAATGGGATTGCCGCTGGCCACCGAAGCGCTCGACCCCATCAGTCCACAATACATTGGCGATTTGTTTAGTTGGGCAGCCATCGGTGCTCGTACCACCGAGTCACAAACCCATCGAGAAATGGCGAGTGGCCTGTCGATGCCGATTGGTTTTAAAAATGGTACGGATGGCAATCTGGCCACCGCCACCAATGCGATGAAAGCGGCTGCTTCAGGGCACCGTTTTATGGGGATTAACCAAGCCGGCCAAGTGGCATTATTGACCACACAAGGTAACCCCAATGGCCATGTGATTTTACGTGGCGGCAAGCAAACCAACTATGATTCAGTCTCTGTGGCCGAGTGTGAGCAGCAACTGCGCGATGCTAACCTGACGCCATCGCTGATGGTCGATTGTAGCCATGCGAACTCTCGCAAAGATTACCGTCGCCAAACCTTGGTCGCTGAAGATGTGATCCACCAGATCAATCAGGGCAACCGGTCTATTATCGGTCTGATGCTAGAAAGCCATATCCATGCGGGGAATCAGTCGGCGGATCTGCCCAAAGAAGAGATGGCGTACGGCGTCTCGATCACTGATGCTTGCATTGATTGGGCGTCTACCGAACAATTGCTGCGTCATACGCACCAAGCGTTGGCAACTTCTCTACAACAACGGATTCAACAGGACTAAATCATGGTGGCGGAACTAAGCCGACTGCGCGATCAAATCGATGATGTCGACAAACAAATGGTAACTCTACTCGCCAAACGACTGGCACTGGTTGCGGAAGTGGGAGAGGTAAAAAGTCAGCATGGCTTGCCCATTTATGCGCCTGACCGTGAAGCGGCCATGTTAGCGTCTCGACGAGCAGAAGCCGAAGCGCAAGGGGTGCCGCCCGATTTGATTGAAGATGTGCTGCGACGCACAATGCGCGAGTCGTACAGCAGCGAAAACGACTCAGGGTTTAAATGCCTAAACCCGGATTTGCGCCGCATCGTGGTGATTGGCGGAGAAGGGCAGTTAGGTCGCTTATTCGCACGCTTATTCCGCTTATCGGGCTATCAAGTGTCTGTGTTGGAGAAAAACGATTGGGACAACGCAGAGGCATTGCTCGCAGATGCCGGCATGGTGGTGGTCTCTGTGCCGATTGATGTCACCGAAACCGTGATTAGCGCCCTCCAGCAGCTTCCGAAAGACTGTATCTTAGCAGACCTTACCTCCGTTAAATCTGGCCCGCTACAAGCCATGTTAACGGCGCATCAAGGCCCCGTTGTGGGGCTGCACCCCATGTTTGGTCCTGATGTGGCTAGCCTGGCTAAGCAGGTCATTGTTTACTGCGATGGCCGCGAGCCAGAAGCCTACCAATGGCTGCTCGAGCAATTTCGTATTTGGGGGGCGGGACTACACAGGATCAGTGCTGTTGAGCATGATGAGGGCATGACGTTGATACAAGCGCTGCGTCACTTTACGTCGTTTGTTTACGGGGTCCATCTGGCAGAAGAAAACCCCAACTTGGACCAGCTGACAGCGTTGAGCTCACCGATTTATCGCTTGGAGCTTGCCATGGTGGGGCGTTTGTTTGCCCAAGATGCAAGCTTGTATGCGGATATTATTATGTCCTCACCGCAAAACTTGGCGATGATTAAGCGCTTTTACCAGCGTTTTGGGGAAGCGATTGATTTGCTTGAACAGCACGACAAAGCCACCTTTGTCGATGCGTTTGCCCAAGTCGAAAACTGGTTTGGCGATTACGCGCCGCGCTTTTTACAAGAAAGCCAAGGCCTGTTGCGACAAGCCAACGACGCCACCCATCGTACTGCGACCTAGCTTATGTAAATCAGCTCACTTAGCATTAAAAAAGCCCACATTGTGGGCTTTTTTGCGTGATTCGGTCTAGGCGTCGATGAGCGCTGAAAGGTAATACGTCGGTGCTTACAGACTTCTCCTGCACTCAACTAGAGCGCAGTGATGCTGTATGCCATGACCATTAAAACTATCGATAGTTAACCAATATTTGGTTATAAAAACCATAAATATAGTTTCTTGTTGGTTTTTTGTGCTGGTTTGATGATGATATAGAAATACATTATGATGAAAAGTGTAACTTAAAGTTACATCTTGTAACTTTGCTGTGAGGAGGGCTTGCAGCTTACATACACACATCAATGGAGATGATTTCATGAGAATCGCCCGATACTGCAATATTGCTGTCGCCACAGCGTTCACCAGCCTAGCATTCATGACATCGGGTCATGCGGTTGCGCAAGATGGCGCTGGCTGTGAACAGGCTGAATATGCAATGGGGCTTCGTTATCAGCAGCAATCCGCAGAAGTGATTGCGATGCAGCGTCAAACGTTTGAACTCGCCACTTTCCGTTTAGAGCAACAAATCCAATCTCATGGCGAGAATGCAAACCTAGCCATCATGACAGACTTAGATGAGACCATTATTGATAATGGTGCCTTGCTAGTCAGAGATATGCAGGCCTGTCACGATTTCACCAGTTGGGATACTTGGAAGCACTGGGAGCGCGAAGGGCAGCCACGCCTTATTCCTGGGGCAAAAGCATTTTTAGACTTTGCCGACCAACATGATGTGGCGATTTATTATGTCTCTGATCGTTATCAAGAAAATAAATCAGACACCTTGGCGACGTTGAAAGCTCTGGCCTTGCCGCAAGTTGCGGATGACCATGTCTTACTCTTAGGTCCACCTAAAGCCGAGCGCCGTAAAATTGTCGAGAGCAAACATACCTTAGTGATGCAGCTAGGCGACTCTCTGCATGACTTTTCTGGCGAGTTTGGTGATGCGGATCTTAAGCAACAACGTGCCTTAGTGAGCAAACATGCTAAGCATTTTGGTCAAGATTGGATTGTATTGCCAAACGCTATGTACGGCGATTGGAGTGAAGCCAAACTCACTGGCTGGAATGCGCCATTCGAGTATAAATAGTCGCGCGATTGCCTGATATAAAGCCCACACTGTGGGCTTTTTTATGGGCAACTGATTTGTGGGCAATGGATAGTTTAGTTAGTCGTTGCTGTCCGGCAGCGATACCTCGGTGGGAGAAATGGTCTCTGACGGATAGCAACCGAGTACTTTTAGATAACGGGTCAGGGTGGTGAGCTCGTCCAGTGCACTTTGCATTACATCACTGGCCATATTGGCTTCAACATCGACATAAAACATCTCTTCCCATGGGTTGCCGAGCACGGGCCGAGATTCCAGCTTGGTCATATTGATGCCGCGCTCTCGCAATACCATCAAACACTCCACCAAAGACCCTGCTTGCTGCGACGTCGACATAATGAACGTGGTTTTGGCAGGCGTAAGTTTGGACACTTTCACCGGCTTACGGGCCACTACAATAAAGCGGGTGTAGTTTTGCTGCTGATTCGCTATGTCTGTTTTGATTGCCGTGAGGCCATACAACTCACCACTGGCGGCATGGCCGATGGCAGCCACATTAGGTTGGTTTAAATCTGCCACTTGTTGCATCGCGTCAGCGGTGCTTGAACAGTACACTTTCTTAATTTTTCCTAAAGTATCGACATATTCGCTGCATTGCTGATGAGGCTGGGGATGCGCGTATAGGATATCAATATGGCTGGGATCTTGGTCGCCAACGGTCAGTAAGCAATGAGCAATGGGAAGGGTTAATTCGCCAACGATAGATAGCCGGGTGTGCTGCAGCTGATCGTACACTTCATTGATCGATCCTGAGCTAGTATTTTCGACAGGCAATAAGCCATAGTCGGCATGGCCGGTTTCTACCGTTTCGACCACTTGTTTAAAGCTGTCACAAGCCATTTCCACTAATTCGGTTTGCTTGCGGCTAAAGTACTGGCGCGCGGCGAGATAGGAGTACGAACCTTGGCTGCCTAAAAAGGAAACCCGAGCTACCGGACGTTGATTATCGGGGTTGGCCAGCGCTTGCAGATAACGCTGCTGGATCAGCACCGAGTCTTCAATAATGGTGTGGAAAATACTCAGCACATAATGGGCATCCAGTTGGTGAGCGCTGCCATCACTGACCAATTTTTCCAATAAGGCTTGTTCTCGCGCTTGATCGCGAATCGGTTTTTGAATTGCGATTTTGTTTTTCGCGACATCCACGCTGAGGCGGCGGCGCTCGGCCAGTAAAGTCAGCAATTCGTGGTCTAACTGGCTGATCCGCGTGCGGATCTCGTCCAGTGAAAGTGGCGTGTCTGGCATACATTATCCTTGTTCTAATACAAAAAAACCTCCCGGTTGGGAGGTTAGAGCGCCATGCTGTTAAGGCTTAGCACGCTTCCTCCCGCACAGGCGAGATAAAAAAGAAGCGAAAGAAACGAGCAATAATCAGCATAGGGCCTTGGTTGTTATGTTTGCGTGTCAATTAACCATATTGACAGCGGGGGATGCTGTCAAGCACCAAAAAGCCCCGCGGGGGCGGGGCTGACATGTTTAGCGGGTGAGGTAATGCAATGCGGGTTAGATTTCCTCGTCGGCTGCATTTTCTTCCATTGCAACCGTTGCCGTTGATTTGTCGTTGCGGCGTGCTTCGCCTTTGTGTTGGACCTTATTTAATTGCTTTTCGAGCTTCTGGCCCACCTCGTTGATCGCTTTATACATGTCATCGCTTTCTGCAGAGGCCACGATGGTTGATCCTGGCAACCCTGCTTTGGCTTCTACTTTGAACTGATGGTTTGGCTCCTTACTGATCACAGCATGAGGATTGATGAGTGCCACCTGCCACTTGGCCAACTTATCAAAGCGGCTTTCGATGCGCTCACGGATGGCGGGAGTGATTTCGATGTTTTTGCCTGCAATTTCCACTCTCATACTCGTTCCTCTTTGTTCCCCTGTATTAGGTTCATATTCAGATTACCGCTTTCCTCCTTTGATAACGTGACTTGGCTCAAGTTTAAAGGGGGGAGAAAAAACGAAAAGTTGAACTGTGAGCCTTCACGGATCCTGACATTTGTTAAGCATGAAATCCCTTGAACTTAAAGACAAAAATGCTACCTTGGGAGAGGTCACGAATGCTGATTTACCCGCCAGTCAGGGCCGCGTCGCGCCTATGTGTTTTTCTACTTTTCGCTGTGGTTAAAAATGTGCCACAAATCAGCTTGTGCTTTTTGGTGCACTGCGGTGAAACGAGAGTAGCTCAAGCAAACTGGGCATAAAAAAGGCGACCATGATGGCCGCCTGATAATGCGCTGATAAATAATCAAAGCATTAGTTATTGGCGTGTAGCTCGTGGTTGAGCTCAACCGCACTCTTGTTGGTCAAACACTCAACGGCACCTGTTTTTGAATTACGACGGAACAGGAGGTCGGCTTTGCCCGCCAAGTCACGTGCTTTAACGCTTTCGACCGCATTCCCGTCGGCGTCGAGCATGGTGACTTTGGTACCTGCGGTGACATACAGGCCTGACTCGATGGTGCAACGATCGCCCAATGGGAAGCCAAGGCCGGCGTTGGCACCGAGTAGTGAGTTTTCGCCAATCGAAACGACAATCTGGCCGCCGCCGCTCAAGGTTCCCATGATTGATGCGCCGCCACCAATATCACTGCCGTTGCCGACCATGACTCCTGCAGAGATACGGCCCTCAACCATGCTGACACCTTCAGTACCGGCATTGAAGTTGATAAAGCCTTCGTGCATCACTGTCGTACCTTCGCCTACATGGGCACCTAAACGCACTCGGGCGGTATCCGCAATACGCACGCCAGCAGGCACCACGTAATCGGTCATTTTCGGGAATTTATCCACGCACTCAACGGTCAATGTTTCGCCCTTCAGGCGAGCTTCCATTTGACGCTCAGGCAGTTCCGGCAAGTCAATCGGGCCTTGGTTGGTCCAAGCAATGTTGTGTAGCAGACCAAAGAGTCCGTCAAGTACCACACCGTGTGGTTTGACTAAGCGGTGTGAGATCAGTTGAAGCTTGAGGAAGCCTTCCGCCACTGACGCTGGCTTGATGTCATTTTCGAGGATCACCAGTACCAAGGGTTGTGTGGTTTGTTGCGCTTTATTGGCAAAGGTTGCCGCTTGAGAGGCGTCAGCCGCTGAGAAGGCTTCGCTGATCGCACCGCATGTTTCAGGCGCCACCTCGATCACTTGGTTACCCGACGTATAGTCGGTGAGGGCGCTAAGTGCGTTAACCAGCTCATCGCTCGGGTTGAGTAGCGGTGCCGGGAAGTAGGCCTCAATGATTTTACCGTCCTGGTTTTTGGTCGCTGTACCTAGCGCCAGAGCAAAGCTTGCCATCGGGGAAGATCTCCTTGTGTATATTTGGGCTTAAAACATCTAACGCTTCATCTTAAAGACAAGCGGCAGTGGTTGGAAGCGATCAAACGGCGGCTGACGAAAAAACCGCACAGGTCGGGGCAGCGATGCGCCTTAATGCATAGGTGGTGAAGGGGGCGGGCATAAAAAAAGCAAGCCACTGGGCTTGCTCTTTCGCGGATCCTAAAAGGGTCAGCAATCACAACATTAGGCTGCGTCGGCGTCTTTGTCGTCGCTATTTGTGTCCGCTTTGGTCTCGCTTTTAGCCGGCTTTTTCTTTGCCGCCTTGCGCTTGGCGCCCAGCGCTTCGAGGACAGAGTCTTTATGTTCAGCTAGGTATAGCGACAAGGCTTCACGCTTTTCTTCGTCGTCTACCAGTTTGCTTTCTTCAATCAGATCGAACAAGGCGTCTGCCATGTCCAACATTTTGTCGTAGGCATCGGCTTCGGCTTTGGAGGTAAATGTCATCTTCTCTTCTCCTTCGCGTTCGACCACGTACTTGACGATAACGGCCATAATCACCCTCTCTTCGTTGATTTACTGTCTTTTTATACAGTACGATAAGGGCCATTGTCTACTGACCCTGCCATGATTGTGACATGAGAGAAAAATTTAGCACTATTTATCAACGTGCCGCCGAACGCAAAGGCGGTCAACGTGCGTTAGAGCATATGCTGGTGGCACCGCTTGAATATGATGCCTTGTGTGAGATACCAGATGATCGCTGGCTCGCGGCGTTTAGCCAGAAGGTGTTTCAATCGGGCATTAGTTGGCAGGTTGTGCGTAAAAAATGGCCCGGATTTGAAGAGGTGTTCTGGGGCTTTGATATTGAGAAAATGCTGCTGACGCCGCCGGAAATGTGGGAAGAAAAAGCCACCAATCCAGCGATTATTCGTCACCTTACCAAGGTGATGACCATTCCGCACAACGCGGAAATGATCCACCGCGTGCAGCAATCGCACGGCAGTTTTAGCCAGTTTGTCGCCGATTGGCCCAGCGAAGACATTGTCGGTTTATGGCAGTATTTAAAAAAGCATGGTAAGCGTTTAGGCGGTAATACGGGTGCTTATACCTTGCGCCGAATGGGCAAGGACACCTTCTTGTTCACCCGCGATATCGAGCACTACCTGCGCGCGACTAAAATCGTTGATAGCGGCCGAGAGACTAAGCGGGCGATGCAAGCGGCGCAACAGGCATTTAATGAGTGGCAACAAGAGTCAGGCCGTTCACTGAACCATATCAGCCAGCTGATCGCATTCAGTGTGGGTGACAATCGCGTTTAATCGCGCAGCGATTTGCTGTGCTATCACACGGTTAGCAAGTCGTGTGCGAGGTCTCGGCGTGTTGGTGGCGGTTTGCGCTTATCACGGCAATCGGCCACAATCGATGCCAGTTATCTTTCCCATGTGTGCGCCTTGTGTTTACTGTTTATCACTCTAATCAGCTCGATCTGTTGAAATCCTTGTTGGTCTCCCTGATCCAACAGCGACCGCTGTCTGACCCTTTTCAAAAAGAACTTATTCTGGTGCAAAGCCCCGGCATGGCGCAGTGGTTAAAAATGGCACTCGCCAATGAGCAGCAGATTGTCGCTAACGTCGAATTCCCGCTTCCCGCTACCTTTATCTGGCAGCTGTTTTTGCGGGTGTTGGATGGCGTGCCTGAGCGCAGTGATTTCAATAAAGAGTCGATGACATGGAAGCTGATGGATATCTTACCCAGCTGTCTGGATGCGCCAGAGTTCGCTGATTTAGCCGCGTACTTGGAAGACAGCCAGGATCAGCAGCGTGCTTACCAGCTGGCCGAAAAAGTGGCCGATATTTTCGACCAGTATTTGGTCTATCGCCCCGAGTGGGTGCTGGCATGGGAGCAAGAACAACCGGTCCCCGAGCTTGACGATGTGCAGCCTTGGCAGCAAAAACTGTGGCGCCGCTTATACGATCACACCTTGGCGTTGGGTCAATCGCCTTATCATCGCGCCAACTTGTATCAAGAGTTTATCGATACCTTAACCAGTCATCAGCACAAAACTGAGGGACTGGCTGATATTGAGCGGGTCTTTGTGTTTGGCATCTCCGCGCTCCCACCACGCTATCTGGATGCGTTGCAAGCACTGGGCGAGCATGTGGAGGTGCATTTTATGTTCACCAATCCATGCCGTTATTATTGGGGCGATATTCGCGACAAGCGCTATCTGGCTAAACGTGCCGCATTGGCGCGGGATAAGATCAGCCGAATTGAAGACATCCCCGCAGAGAGCCAATTGGCACTGGGGCTTGATGAGCCTGAGCACGGTGAAGTAGGAAACAGCTTGTTGGCGTCGATGGGAAAACTGGGGCGCGATAACTTACTGCTGCTCTCGGAAATGGCCTGTAATGAGATTGATAGCGGCTTTGTTGAGGTCACTCGCGATAATCTTCTGCATCACATCCAAGCCGATATTTTGGATTTGAATGAGCCGGGCGATCCCAAGCAGACTGAAACCAGTGCGGCGAAAACAGAAATCGAGCCAGATGATGCTTCGATCGTAATCCATGCCTGTCACAGCCCGATGCGCGAAGTCGAAGTGCTGCACGATCAGCTACTGGCGATGTTTGAGGCCAACCCATCACTGAGCCCCCGCGATGTGATTGTGATGGTGGCGGATATCAATGCCTACAGCCCCGCCATTCAAGCGGTGTTTGGTAATGCACCGAGTGAGCGTTTTATTCCGTTTTCCATCTCAGATCGCAGCGCCGATCAAGAAAGCCCGGTGTTAGCCGCCTTTTTGCGTCTGCTCACCCTGCCTGATAGTCGATGCAGTGCGGCGGAGCTGTTGGAAATTCTTGAGGTGCCGGCGGTGTCGCGCCGTTTTGCCATCGACAGCCAACAGTTTGATCAGATTAAGCAGTGGGTGGAAGAAACCGGTATTCGCTGGGGGCTTGATACCCATACCGCAAGCCAATTTGCCTTGCCCGAGCAGTATCAAAATACGTGGCTATTTGGCCTGAAACGTATGTTACTCGGCTACGCGATGCCGAGTGAGGCCGGCTTGTTTGCAGACACCGTCCCTTATGATGAAGTCCAAGGACTTAATGCGGAGCTGGCTGGGCGTTTAGGATTGTTTATTGACACCTTAATTTACTACCAGCAGCAGTTGGCGATTGAATGCGATGGCAAGGCATGGGTGGCGCGATTGACTCAAATGCTGGATGACTGCTTCGCCATTGAAGGCGATGAAGAGTTAGCGGTCAAATTGATCCGTACTCAGTTAGACAGTTGGCTAACGCAGCTTAGCGATGCCGCCTTTACCCATACGCTAACCTTGCCCGTGGTGCGCGATTACTTTAATGGTCGCCTCAATAACGAGCGAGTCAGCCAGCGCTTTTTGGCCGGCCAGGTCAACTTTTGTACCTTGATGCCGATGCGCTCCATTCCCTTTGGTGTGGTGTGTCTGCTTGGGATGAATGATGGCGTGTACCCGCGCACAGTGCCCAGTGTCGGCTTTGATTTGATGGTGGGACGCACGCGGGCGGGAGATCGCTCGCGCCGTGACGATGATCGATACCTGTTTTTAGAAGCGTTGCAGTCAGCACAGCAGCGTTTGTATATCAGTTATGTCGGTCGCTCAGTGCAAGACAACAGTTTAAAAGTCCCATCGGTACTGGTCACCGAGTTGCTTGAGTATTGCACCCAAGGCTACTGTTTGGCCGGTGACCGCGACTTACCCGAAGCGCAGTCACGCCAGCAGTTGGAAGAAAAACTTATCCAGTTCCATCCGCTAACGCCCTTTAGCCCTGATGCCTTTTCCGGTGCTGGAAGTTATGCACAAGAGTGGCTACCAGCTGCTCAAGGACAAGGGACGCAATTGCCGGCATTTATTGGTGATGCGTTAAACCCTGATCCGCACAGCCACCAGGATCCTGTGATTGAGTTGGCTGAATTGCAGCGCTTTTGGCGGTTGCCAGTGCGCTATTTTTTCCAACGCCGCTTAAAAGTCTTCTTTGAGCAGTTAGAAGCGCCGTTAGAAGAATTTGAACCCTTTAGTTTAGATACCTTGCACCGCTTTCAGCTGCGCGATCAGCTGTTAGCGCACTTTATTGAAACCGATGACAGCCTCCAAAGTGTGCAGGACTTTATGGCTCGACAGCGTGGGCAGGGCAAGTTGCCTTTGGCGTACTTTGGCGAACTGACCTTAGATACGCAAGTCACGGTGATCCGTGATATGTACCAACGTTTAACGCCTTTACTCGCCGCGCCGCGCCCAGATCTTGAGCTTAATCTGACCCTTCCCACTGCGTTGGGTGAGGTACAACTGCAAGGTTGGCTCAACCGGCGTTATCAAGACTGTTTGGTCCGCTTTCATTGCGGCGATCTGACCGTGCGTCATCAGCTTGCGGTATGGATCGATCATTTATGTCAATGCGCGATGGGCGAAGCCGTGCCGAGTACGCTGGTGGGGGTGAAAGAAACCATCGAGTTTTCCCCACTCAGCAAAGATGACGCGCTTGCACACTTACAAGCTTTGGTTGAAGACTATCAACATGGCCTCAACCAGCCGCTTACCTATCTGCCAAGCTCAGTCGGAGCGGGGATAAAAGCCAGAGATGGCAAAAAAGGCTTTGATAACAGTGAAACCGGCCAAGACAAAGCCCTAAAAGCGATACGCGATACGTTTGTGGGGGGATTTAATCCTGGCGAAGGGCAAGATCCTTACATCTACCGTGTTTGGCCGCAATGGCGAGAGAGCCTCGGCCAGGCGCTGCTAGCGACAGGCGATCGCCACTTAATGCCGATGCTAGCGCAGCGACAAAAACGTTAGCGTCTTATCTTCCTGCCGTACCTTATTAGCCAGACGTCTTGTCTGGCTTTTTTATGCGCAAAAAAAGAATATTTAACCGATATCTCTTTTAGGAGCGTGGTGAACAAGACGGTTAAATGCGATGCATCGTGAGACGCCAATAGAGCAGATTGTTATCACGTTGTTGTTTGTTTATTAGTCAAAAGCATGTGTTTAATGGATTAATTTGTTCGTGGTCTAAACATTCGTTTGCCTATTGTTTTTTGGGTTGATTATATAATTTTGTTTATAAATATCAGCAAATTGACTAATTAAATAAAATTAGTGTGCATACCTTTGTTGGGGTTTGTTGATGGGTTTTGTTGGTTTTTTATTTGAACGTATAATTAAGTTAACGCACAATGTCATCGAAAATTCATATAACAAACCATGAAAAAAGGATGTGCCTTCATGCATAAATTCTCAAAAAGCGCGGTGGCGACCTTAGTGTCTGGACTACTGTTGGGTGCCTCAGCGCATGCCGACGTCAGCATTACACAGGGTAAAACGGCGATTCCCGACGGCGAGGCAACGCACGCCCAAGACATCACTGTAAAAAACGAGCATGTCGCGTTTGCATTGGCGGTTGAGTCTGCGCCACCGTGGGGTGTGCCACGTGGCACCTTGGTGGATCTCGCGGCGGTGAAAAATGGCAAAATTGATCTAGACCGAGTCGCTTTTGCAGATTTCATCCCCAACAGCTGGTCGGCTTGGCCGAACGAGCGTAAGTCGATTGAGATTGTGGAAGACAGCGATGAAAAAGCGGTGATCAAAGTGAGCCGTAACTTCGACAAGGTCGACATTACCACTTGGTATACCTTGGAAGCTGGCTCTGATTCGATTGGGCTGAAAACCGTGATGACCAACCAAGGCGAAGACGATCTTGAGCTGGAATCAGGCCACACGATTTGGCCGGATACGGGTTATCAGTTCGCAGTGCCGGGGCTTGAAGGCAATGAAGAAGCGATGGCGGATAACGCCCTTGCCGATCGCATGGTCGCGTATGACCGAGATTGGGCGTTTGCGTTGCATGCGCCTTACTTTGATCGCATCAAATACAATGGCCGCGACATGTATTTGGGCCACACGCTTAAAGCCGGTGAGACCCGTACCTTTGACTCAAAGCTGCAGGTTGTTCCAAACGGTGATATGGCGCCGATTGTTAAAGCCGAAGCTGAGCGTCATGGCGAAGCGACGGGCACCATTAGCGGCCAACTTCGCGCCGACAATGGTAACGTGCCTGCCGATGCGATTGTGATGATTGAAAAAGACGGCCACCCTTACGCGTGGACGCTTGCTAAAGATGGTCAGTACAGCATGGCCTTGCCAGAAGGCAAGTACCAAGTCTATGGCACGGCAACCGGCCATGCGAACAGCCAGCCGCAATCTATTACCGTGAGTGCGGACAGTGAGCAGACACTGGACTTCACATCGCTGAAAAGCCCAGCGACGCTTGCGCTTAACGTAGAAGAAGCCGACTCTGGTGTAGCCAAAGATGCGCGTGTGACTATCATTGAAGGCCAAGCGCCACCGGTTGAATTTTTGGGTAAACGCACCTTCTTCACTGACTTGCTGCCAGCCGGCCATGCTGAGCTAAAACTGGCACCGGGTGAATACAAGCTGGGCATTAACGCCGGTGCGGGCTTTACTGCAGAATCACAAACCTTGGATGTAACGCTCGAGTCGGGCAAAACCAACCAACAAGTGGTGAAAGTGCCTCAGGTTACCTTCCCAAATCGTAACCATTGGTATGGCGCTGACTTGCACCACCACGGTAATGTGTTGGAAGGAGTAACCCCACCAGAAATCGTGGTGCGTGCTCAGCTAGCTACCGACTTGGATCTGACCTTTATCAGTGATCACGACTCCACCATTAATCACAAAGTGTTTGCTGACTTATCAGCGAAACGTGGTGTGCCTTTCATTCCATCGATTGAGATTTCGCCATCGTGGGGTCACATGAATCCATTCCCCATCGATAATGGCGCGGCGCTGACGGTCGATCCGGGTACTGATGACGTACATACTCTGATTGATGCTGCACATGAGATGGGTGCAGAAGTGGTGCCGATGAACCATCCATATAACGATTATGGCTACTTCACCAATATCGCTAAGGATGCGGTGCCGGGCGGTAAGACCGACCGTTTCGATCTGATGGAACTTAACGCACGTGTCGATAACGAGCCGACGCTTGAAAAAGCGCACAAGCTTTGGGATCAAGGCGAAGCCATGTACCTCACCGCGGGTACTGATACCCATGATGCGTGGAACCAGCTCACCGGTCGTATTCGTATGATGGCGCACGTTGACGGCGAATTGACGCCGCTCGCCTTTGCCAAAGCGTTAAAAGCCGGTCACGGCTATGCCACGCAGGGACCAATCTTGTACCCACAAAACATCATGTTTGGTGAAACCGCCAAGGCAGGTGATAAATGGGATATTAACGTCGTCGCCGCTGATGGCCTCAAAGAAGTGCGCTTAATCGGTCAAGGTGGTGAGGTGCTAAACAGCATTACCATTAACCCTGAAGAGAGCACACAGCGTCTTGAGCTATCGCTGTCTATTCCTGCGGATGCAGAAGGCTGGATCAACCTAGAAGTGGAAGATAAAGACGGCAGCACGGCATGGACCAACCCAGTGTGGATTCAGTCGTAAACCTCGAGTCTCAATCAATGAACCAAGGCCAGCGATGCTGGCCTTTTTTGATCGTGACGCGTTTTCTGCTTATGGTATAACCTGTTTTATTCTTAGGATCATAAGTTTAAGCAGCAAGTGATTCACCATGCTGCCAGCTTATGCAGCACCAAAAGGTGGTAGTATGGACATAACGCTAACTCCCGTCTCTTCCCAATCTCACACAGTATTGAAGAACCTTTTTCAGCTTTATATGTATGACATGTCGGCATTTACAGCGTTGCCATTAACTGAGGAAGGATGCTTTAGTGTCCCCGATCATGTTCTCGCACCGTATGATGACGCCCTTCATCATTGGGCCTACTTTATTTATGCGGATAATGAACTGGCAGGGTTTGCGATGCTACGTCGATATCCTGAGGATATGTCGTGTTTAGATATGGATCAGTTTTTTATCATAAACCGTTTTCGTGGTTCAAACGTTGGCAAGGCTGCTTTCAAGCAATTAGTCGCTCAGCATCAAGGGAGCTGGCAAATTCGCGTTTTACTGAAAAACACGCCGGCCCATTTCTTCTGGCAATCCGTCGTTCGTGACCTAGTTGGAGAGGCGTACCAACGTAGTGAAGAAAAAGATCGTGACCTCATCAAGACTTTTATTCGATTCAGCTATGAAGAGGGCGGTTTAAGGCTTCCGGCAAGCGTGGCTGCTGAGTGACCAACGAGGATGTACTTCCGTTTCTTAAAACGTTAGCGGCTCCGCTTGGTTACCTTCGTTAGAATATGTTTTACCCCAAGGGGTTGCTACAATAGCGGGCAGACTAGGCGATGAAATAATGATATGGAACCGCAGATCCTCAACCCGCTCACCTTGCCACTTGATGGCGTCCGATTAATCGAAGCCTCCGCTGGCACCGGAAAGACGTTTACCATTGCTGGCTTGTACCTGCGATTGTTGCTTGGGCATGGCCGCACAGCGCCGTGTCGGGTCGAGCAAATACTGGTGGTGACGTTTACCGAAGCGGCAACCCAAGAGCTAAAAGACCGTATTCGGCGTCGCATTCATGAGGCCCGTTTTGCCTTTATGCGCGGTGAGAGTGACGATCCTATCATTGAACCTTTGCTGGCAGAGATTAGCGATCGTAAAACCGCGGCGCAGCGACTGTTAGAGGCCGAACGTCAGATGGACGAGGCGGCCATCTATACCATTCACGGTTTTTGTCAGCGGATGCTGACCCAAAATGCGTTTGAGTCGGGCAGCCTGTTCAGTCATGAATTTGTCACCGACGAGCGACAGATCAAAGCGCGCGCGGCGGCCGATTTTTGGCGTCGTCGTTTTTATCCGCTGCCTAAATCGTTAGCCGGTGTGGTGAGCAGCTACTGGCCCGCACCGGAAGCCTTATTAAAAGAGATTGCGCCCTATTTATCCGGGCCGGCTGTCACGGTCAAGGCACCTGATCTCGGCGAAGATCTCATGGCGGCACACCAAGCGGCGATTGCTAAGATTGACGGGGTGAAGCGCGCATGGCGCGAGGCGGGAGAGCAGATCACCGAACAACTAAGCGCCGCTAAACTCGATGGCCGCAGTTATCGCAAAGATCATCTGGCAAACTGGCTGAATGCGATGGAACAATGGGCCAATGCCGAGACGCTTGATTACCAGTTGCCTGACAAATTGGAAAAATTCGCCCAACAGACATTGGCGGCCAAAAGTAAAGCTGAGCCACCGAGTCTAGCGCTATTTGATCAAATTCAGGCATTGGTTGATCAGCCGCCGACGTTAAAACCGGGATTAACCGCGCTGGCGATTAAAGAAGTTCGGCAGCTGCTCCGCCAAGAAAAACGCCGTCAAGGGTGGCTCTCGTTTGACGATCTCCTTTCTCAGCTTGCCAGCGCACTTGACCAAGATAGCCAAGGCCAGTTGGCCGCGCGTATTCGCAGCTTATATCCGGTGGCAATGATTGATGAATTCCAAGACACCGACCCGCTGCAATATCAGATTTTTAGCACTGTCTATCAGCCGCCAGTGGCGGACGATGCCCCTGTATTCGCAGACGCAGAGACAGACACAGGGGAAGAGGATGAGCGCACCGGTTTAATGATGATTGGCGATCCTAAACAGGCGATTTATGCCTTTCGTGGCGCCGATATCTTCACCTATATTCATGCCCGTGCACAGGTGAGTGATCACTATAACCTTG
This sequence comes from Salinivibrio sp. YCSC6, assembly GCF_004916735.1. NCBI lineage: Bacteria > Pseudomonadati > Pseudomonadota > Gammaproteobacteria > Vibrionales > Vibrionaceae > Salinivibrio > Salinivibrio sp. YCSC6. The sequence continues at coordinate 2,260,478 of NZ_CP039516.1, read as the reverse complement.
CCACCAACTGGCGCTCGACAGATGGCATGGTGCGCGGGGTCAATGCCTTGTTCTCACGTGCGAAGGCACCGTTTGTCTATCAAGACAGTATTCCCTTTTTAGAGGTGGCCTCTTCGCCTAGCGCCAAACAAAAGGCGCTGGTGGTGGAGGGAAACGAGCAGCCCGCGCTCACCTTTTGGCATCACAGCCCGGATGAATTGTGTGCCAAGCAAGATTTTGAACAGACCTTGGCGGTGAGTACCGCACAGCATATCACTCAGGTACTCAACCAATCGGTGGCGGGCAATAGTTATCTACAAACACCTTCCGGCCGAGCCGACATTCAGCCGCACAATATCGCTGTGTTGGTGCGCACCGGACGCGAGGCACAGCTGGTCAAGCAAGCGCTAGCCGAAAAAGGCGTGGCGTCTGTGTATCTTTCTAACCGTGATAATGTGTTCGCCAGCCCTGTCGCCAGCGATATTGAGCGCATCTTAGTGGCGGTGATGCAGCCTGAAAACGAGCGTAAGTTGCGGGCAGCGCTAGCCTGCCCCTTATTTGGCCTGACCGCTGAGCAGCTGGCGTTACTCAATCAAGACGAAGCCTTGTGGGAGCAAGAGGTGGTGGCCTTTAGCCATTACCGTGATACCTGGCAGCGCCGTGGGGTGATGCCGATGCTTCGCCAAGTCGCCAGTGCTCGCCAAGTGGCAGAAAACTGGTTGGCGATGCCGCAAGGCGAGCGCTGTGTGACCGACTTTTTGCATATCGCGGAGTTGCTGCAAAGTGCCAGCCAGCAATTGGACAACCCACACGCGCTGATCCGCTGGTTACAAGAGCGAATGGCCGAGCCGGCTCAACAATCGGAGGAGCAGCAGGTGCGGTTGGAGTCGGAGCGTGATTTGGTGCAAATCGTCACCATCCATAAATCGAAAGGCTTGGAATACGATCTGGTTTATTTGCCGTTTGCCTGTCAGTATCGCGAAAGCAGCCAACCGTTTTATCATGATGAACAGTATCAGCCGGTGCTGGCGCTGGATAATGTCGATGAAGGCAAAGAACACGCTGAAAAAGAGCGGCTGGCTGAAGATATCCGCTTGCTGTATGTGGCGGTGACCCGTGCCGTGTATGGGTGTTTTATCGGCTGTGCGCCCCTTAAACAAGGTAACAGTCGGCAAAAAGACTCGGCTTTGCACTTAACGGCCCTCGGTTATTTGCTCCAGCATGGAGAAGCCGGTGATGCTAGCTTGCTGGCCGAGAGTTTGGCTGGATTGGCGAGCGCGAGCGATGCGGTGGCGGTGGTCGCACCACCTGAGCCAGATGATAGTCGTTATACCCCTCAAACGGGGGCGCACGAGGCGCTAACCGCCCGTCAGTTTGACGGCAAAATTGACCGACAGTGGCGGTTAACCAGTTACTCAGGGCTGCTAAAACAAAGCCATCACATCAGTGCTTTGCCAACATTAGCCAGTTACGACTTGGACGCGGACGATGATCTCGCTGACGAGGAGACGGCGGATGTGGCGGTGGATCCTTGGTCGGTTTTTGCGTTTCCCAAAGGCGCGCGAGCCGGTACCTTTTTACACACCTTATTTGAAGAAGTGGACTTTACCGCCGACTTGATGAGTGAAGAAGTCGCTGAGCTTATTACCCATCATCTTAGCTTGGAAAACTATGACCCACAGTGGTGCCCGATATTGCAGCAGTGGATGACTCAGGTATTGAAGCACCCTCTTAATGAACAAGGGTTGAGGCTGAACCAAATTGACAACGCCAGTCGATTAACGGAGATGGAGTTCGTGATGCCTTTGGCCGCACTAGACTGCCAGCGACTGAACCGACTCGCCGCGCGATATGATGCACTGTCTGCCCGAGCTGGCCAGCTCACCTTTGAGACGGCGCGCGGGATGCTAAAAGGCTTTATCGATTTAACCTTCCGCGCCGGTGGCAAGTATTACGTGCTGGATTGGAAATCGAACCATTTAGGGGACAGCGTGGCCGATTACCATCCCGATGCGCTCAAAGAGGCGATGATCGCGCACCGATACGACTTTCAGTACCAGATCTATACCTTGGCGCTGCACCGCTTTTTGCGCCAGCGGATCCCAGATTATGATTACGACACCCATGTGGGGGGCGTGTTTTATTTCTTTTTACGGGGCGCCAGTGATAGCGGCGAGACCGGTGTATTCGCGCATCGCCCCGACAAGGCGCTGATTGACGCCTTGGACAACCTCTTTGCTGGAGAGTCGGTATGAAACAAGCATTAATGGCACTTTACCAGCGCGGGGAATTACGAGCGATTGATGTGCAATTTGCTTGTTTGATGGGTGAAGAAGACACCCAATTAGATAAGGCTGCTATCACCGTATGGGCGGCGCTGCTGAGTCGCGAAGTGGGCAAAGGCCATGTCTGCCTTGATTTTCACCAGTGGCAACCACCCAGTGACGTCGCTTGGCAGCCTTTATTGGCGCACATTGATAGCCAAGCGCCAAGCGAGCAATTGGCACAGGCGTCGGTGGTGTCTGACGGAACGCAAGCGACGCCCTTGGTACTTGCCGGACACCGACTGTATTTGCATCGCTACTGGCATGCCGAGCAGCAAGTGGCAGGGCATATTCGCCAGCGTCTCGCGGCGCTGCCGGTACCGGATGAGGCCAGACAAACCCTAGATAATTTATTTGCCGCCTCACAGGCAGAGATAGACTGGCAAAAAGTGGCGGCAGCCACCGCGTTGACCCAGCCTTTTGCGGTGATTTCGGGTGGGCCGGGTACGGGTAAAACCACCACCGTCGCCCGTTTGTTGGCGGCGCTGGTGGCGTCGCACCACGCCGAGCGTACAGCCTCTGCAGCGCTCACTATCAAGCTGGTGGCCCCGACCGGCAAAGCGGCTAACCGATTGACTGAATCACTGGGGCGGGCGATTGCCGCTTTGCCTGTTGATCATGACGTGAAAGCGGCGCTGCCAACCCAAGCCAGTACCATTCACCGATTATTAGGGGCGATTCCGCAGCGAGTGGCGTTTCGCCATCATAAAAATAATCCCGTGCATGCGGATGTGTTGATTGTCGATGAAGCCTCAATGGTGGACTTGCCTTTGATGGCACAGCTGTTCGATGCCTTGGCGCCCTCAACACGCATTATTTTGCTGGGGGATAAAGATCAGCTTGCCTCTGTGGAAGCGGGGGCGGTGCTAGGCGATATTTGTCAGTACGCCGAGGCGGGCTATCCAGCGGCGCAAGCAGCGCGTTTAAGCCAACTGACTGGCTTTGATGTACCCGAAAACCCGCACGCGCCAGCGATTGCCAGTGCTCTGTGTCTGCTGCGAAAGAGCTATCGCTTTGATGCCCAATCCGGCATTGGCCAGCTCGCCTTTGCGGTGAACCGAGGAGAAATGGCTGAGGTGGGGGCGGTGTTAAAACGCGGCTATAGCGATATTGCCCACCATGTGTTGAGTGATGACAGCTATCAGGCCCTGATGCAACAAGCGGTGACAGGATATCGCAGTTACTTAACGGCACTCGACAATGCAACGCTCGAAAATCCGTTATCGATGGCGGACGTGCTGAGTGCCTTTAGCCAATTTCGTTTGTTGTGTGCATTGACTGAAGGTCCATTTGGCGTCGCTGGTCTCAACCAAGCCATTGAGCAGCACTTGGCGTCGGCAGGGCTGATCGCCAAAGAGCGTGACACCTGGTACCACGGCCGACCGATCATGATTTTGCAAAACGATCATGCTCTGGGGTTGTATAACGGTGACATTGGGATTGCGGTGCAGCAAGGGGGGATTACGCGAGTAGCGTTTGAAACCCACGATGGCGAGGTGCGCTATTTGCTTGCCAGCCGTCTGCCCGCCCATCAAACTGCGTTTGCGATGACGGTGCATAAATCACAGGGTTCGGAGTTTGCGCATACAGTGTTGGTATGTCCGCCCACCATTTCACCGGTGATCACCCGCGAGCTGATTTACACCGGCATCACGCGGGCGAAGCGCCAGCTTGATCTTTATGCGTCTTGGCCGGTGCTGCGCCACGGTGTGGGCGCACGCACCGCCCGGTATAGTGGTTTACCGGATGCTTTGATAGCGCCTTGAGTGTAGCGAGATACGCTAAAGCGCTAAAGTCAGCACCTTAGAGCGCCGCTGATAGTTGTACAGCTCTTGGCGAGTGTTAGGGAGTGCTGACACATCGGAGAGCAAAAAGCCTTGTTCCAAAAACCAATGCAAACTGTGGGTGGTGAGCACAAAAATGGTCTCGAGCCCTTTGGCTTTGGCACGTTGCTTGAGGTGATTGAGGAGCATGACGCCGCGGTCGCCATCACGGTAGTCTGGATGAATAGCAACACATGCCATCTCGCCGGTACGCGCTTCATTAAACGGATAGAGTGCGGCGCAGCCTATCACTAACCCATCCCGTTCGATGATGGTAAAGCGTGGGATTTCTTGCTCCAATTGTTCTCGCGAGCGGCGCACTAGGATCCCCTGTTGCTCCAAAGGTCGGATCAAATCCAAGATCCCACCGATATCGTCAATCTGGGCTTGGCGCACTTTTTCGGCACGCTCCATCACGATCTGGGTGCCGATCCCCTCAATCGAGAACAGCTCTTGGATTAAGGCCCCATCTTTTTTATAGCTGATCAAATGGCTACGCGTAACGCCCGCGCGACACGCAGCAATCGCGCCTCGTAAAAAGCGACTGGTGCCAGAGCCAGTATCGCCAGCGGCTTCTCTCGCTTCTAGAAGTGGCTGGGCTTGGGTGGGTAGTAACTCAGAAATCACCTCATTGTCTTGGTTTAAGACCCCTTGCTCGGAGCAAAAGCCAATCAGTTTGTCTGCGCGTAACCGAATCGCGACCTGAGTCGCCACCTCTTCGGAGGTAAGGTTAAAGCATTCGCCTGTGACTGAGCTGGCTACCGGTCCCATCAGTACGATTGCGTTTTGATCGAGCTGGCGCTGAATGCCGTCAATATCGATGCGGCGAATTTTGCCACTATGGCAATAATCAATCCCATCATCGACGCCCAAGGGTTGCGCGATAACAAAATTACCACTGATCACATTAATCTGGGCGCCCGCCATTGGGGTGTTGTTGAGCCCCATAGATAAACGCGCCGTAATGTCGAGCTGCACTTGGCCGGCTGCTTGTTTGACCACCTCAAGTGCGTGGCTGTCGGTGATGCGTATTCCTTTATGATAAGGCGTTTCTAGTCCGTACTGATTAAGAGCGCGATTGATTTGCGGACGGGCGCCAAACACCAATACTAGCTTCATGCCTAGGCTATTGAGTAGGGCGATATCATTGACGATATTCTGAAAGTTCTCATCCGCCATCGCTTCGCCACCCAGCATGATCACCGCGGTTTTATCTCGGTGAGCGTTGACATACGGCGCCGATTGGCGAAACCCTTTAACCAGTGCGGTACTTCTTATCTTCACGTGCCTTTCCGTCTAAATATTCACTTACAGTGCCTTTTTATTCTCTTTGGGTGATAAGTGTCAAGCCTTTAGTCATTTTACTATGCGCTGTCGTCTGCGCGCTTAAGCGATAAAGAGGCAAGGTAACGGGGCAAATTAGCTCCTGTTTGGGAACCAAACTCACAAGATTTGCAAACTGCGTCTAAAGTAGACAATGGGATTGGTTAAAATATCCTGATTATCAGTGAGTGAGGTTGTAGCGTGCGGTTGACCAAACAAATATTTTTACTGGTGTTTATTATTCTAGCGGGTGGCGCCAGTTTTCTTGTGGCAACTCGCCCCGAGTTTTTTGCCCCTGAGATGACCAAAAAAGATCTATACGGTGAGTGGGTGGAACTAGAGGTGGCCCCTTATGCGGCTGACCGTTTTGAGGTGCGCTCGGATGGCATTTATACCAATGGCAGTCGTGCGACTACCGCTTATACGTTTGATGGCGATGAGCTGTCGTACACGATTGGCACACAAGAGTATCTGTATCGCGTAGAGAATAAATCAACGCTAGAAAGGCTATCGCCAGCGCACTATACGTCTATGTTCGGTAAGGCGAATTAAGTTTGCGCGCAGCGCTGCTGCAAGTGAAGAGGCGCCAATTGCGTTCAATGGCAATATGGCGCCACTTTACACGCTAGTATTTAACCGCGTCGAGAGATGAAAGCAGTTCATTAACCGAACACTGTTTCATGGCCACGCGGCGAAGAATATCGGCGGTGGTTTCATCGCCACCGAGACAACGTTGAATGCTGGTATTGATAGTGTTTCGAGTGCAGCCCTCACTGGCCATCATTCGAATCCATTGGTATTCCACTGCATCGGTATCAAGAAGCGTTGAACGCCCAACTTTCAGATCCATAGCAACCTGTACTCCCTTGATGTTGCATTTATTATGCAATTTTGTTTCAGACACAGTACATAACAATTATATGACACTTTCATGAATGTCGCCTACTTCAGGCAGGTAAGCGAGGTTTGATCACATTCAATTTGTATTGATTTGCAGACAGTTACAACTTAGCGATGAGAAGTGATTGCGAAGTGTAGGTCTTTTTGCGAGCCTTAGCGCTACAAACTACTGATTGGATTACAGTGTGAAAAAAGCGTTAGTCGTGATGGGGTGTGTGGTCGCACTCGCAGGGTGTGTACGTCCCACTGACCGTGGTCAACAATATGTTGATGGGCGGTTTGAATCAATTTTAACTCCAGTGCCACACGTGGTGTCTGATAGCCCACGTGACTTTAGTCTGTTTAATGATCAGTTAGCCGAAGTAAAAGCGAAATCGCCTTCGCTAGTGGCCAAGCATCAAGCGGTATACCAGCGTTTGCAAGCGTGGCTGGATGCAGGAGGCAATGTGGAAGCACTTGCTGAGTTTGGACTGGGTGTCGACCAAATGGGCGGTGGTGATGACTTTGGTAACGTGATGTTTACCGGCTATTTCTCACCAGTGATTGAGATGCGCCATCAACCCGATGCCTTGTTCCGCTATCCGGTTTATGCCAAACCCTTTTGCGATGACGACTGCCCAGATCGCAAAGCGATTTACGATGGAGCCTTAGATGGGTTGGGGTTAGAGCTGGGTTATAGCGCTTCTTTGATTGATAACTTTATTATGGAAGTTCAGGGCAGTGGTTTTGTCCACTTTGGCGACAACGACCAACTCGAGTATTTTGCCTACGGTGGCAAGAATGGCCACCCTTACGTCAGCATCGGTAAGGTCTTGATTGAAAACGGTGAAGTGCCGCGTGAAAAAATGTCGCTGAAAGCGATCAAAGACTGGGTGGCGGCTCATGGTGAAGAGGAAGTTCGTGAGTTACTGGAGCAAAACCCCTCTTATGTTTTCTTCACGCCTAAGGCGGCAGATCCCGTGAGTGGCACGGCAGGTATTCCATTGAAAGCCGGCGCATCTGTGGCGGCGGATAGACGTTACTTACCGATGGGAAGTGTGCTACTTGCTGAAGTGCCTCAGTTGGATGAGCAAGGCAACTGGACAGGCGAGCATGTACTCAAGCTGTTAATGGCATTAGATACCGGTGGGGCGGTGAAAGAAAATCATCTTGATTTGTACCACGGTATGGGCAATGACGCTGGAGAACGTGCGGGGCATTACAAACACTTTGGCCGAGTTTGGAAGCTTGAAGCGTTGGCGCCCCAGCTTGCGAGTCAGCCTTAGAGAGTGTCACTCACGGAGTTGAAGCGATAAAAAAGCGAGCATTGAATGCTCGCTTTTCCTTTGAACGTGATTGATTACTCAATCAAGCCAGCTTCACGATAGTAGCGTGCTGCGCCGGGATGAAGCGGTGCAGACAAGCCATCTTTTACCATTTCTTCTTTCTTCAGATTCGCAAAGGCAGGGTGCAAACGGCGGAAATCATCGAAGTTCTCAAACACCGCTTTCACGACGTTGTAAATCACGTCGTCTGGTACTTGAGTCGATGATACAAAGGTCGCACCGACACCGAACGTAGTGACATCGCCATCGTTACCACGGTACATGCCACCTGGGATCACGGCTTTACGGTAGTAATCACGGTCAGCAATCAGCTGTTTAGCGGCATCGTTCGCCACTTCCACTAGCACGCTATCACAGGCGGTAGTCGCTTCTTGGATTGCGCCACTTGGGTGGCCGACTGTGTAGACCATGGCATCAATTTTGTTGTCACACAATGCCTTGGATTGTTCTGCTGCCTTTAGCTCAGAGATTTGACCGAACTTGTCCATATCCCAACCCATTTGGTCCATCAATACTTCGATGGTACCGCGTTGACCTGAGCCTGGGTTACCAATATTGACGCGTTTGCCAGCCAGATCATCAAAGGTTTTAATCCCTGCGTCCGCACGCGCGACCACAGTAAAGGGTTCAGGGTGGATCGAGAAGACCGCGCGCAGATCTTTGAACTCGCCTTGGTCTTTAAACTTGCTGGTGCCTTTGTAAGCGTGATATTGCCAGTCAGACTGGGCGATACCCATATCTAGCTCGCCAGCACGGATAGTATTGATGTTGTAAATAGAACCGCCCGTACTCTCTACTGAGCAGCGAATACCATGGTCATCTTTGCTTTTATTGACCAGACGGCAGATTGCACCACCCGTAGGGTAATAAACACCAGTAACACCACCGGTACCAATGGTCACAAACTGATTTGCTTGAGCGGTTGCTGCGGTTCCTAGTGCAGCGGAAAAGCTGAGCGCAATCAGAGTTGGTTTCATCGCTTTCATGCTTAAGATTCCTTTTTAGTTAGAGGTTGCTATCCGGGCGCACCCTCGAAGATGGTATGACACTCGATGCAAATATGACAAAAAAGTGTCACCGCGCTATTTTTTCAATCTTTTAACAATATTTGCAAGCAATAGTATTGGGTTAAAACGACTGGGTCATGGTTTGCCTCAATGCTTGTACAGGTTTAGTACAATATCCCAGCTTTTCCAGCGTGTTGCGCAGTTGTGTGATCTGGTATGCGTTATTGGGGGCAGCGCGACCATGGACATCGAAGGTGTTGTTTTCAAAACCAATCCGCATATCTCCTCCTAGTAAGGCGGCCGTGGTTAAACAGGAAAGCTCTCGCTGGCCAAATGCACAGACAGACCACGGAACAGTGTCATCTAAGTGACGAGCTTGATACATGGCGACGATATCTTCCGGTGCACCTCTGGGAGGCGTTCGGTCGCGGCCCGCAACAAAAAGCAGGTGATGACCTTGCGAGGGAAGAATGCCTTGTTCTCTCAACGCGTAATAGCGTGCCAATTCTTGAGGGTGATAGAGAATAAACTGACTGTAGATGCGCGCCTCCACTGTCCAAGCAAAAAAATCTTTCACGGCTTGGTGAGCCGGTTGATGATCAGGAACAAGCTCTCTGAGCGCAAAGGAAGCGGCTTCTGGTTTGACGGTTCGGATAAGAGCCATCTGTTGCTGGGGAGAATAGCGGCCTACTGCCTCGGTGGTGAGTTGAATCACCATGCGATCGCCGATGGCATCCATCACTTGCTGATATAGCGTTTGGTTTAGCGCGGGATCAAGGCTATGAGCCCCCTGTGTATCTCGGGCGTGGATATGTGCCATGGTTGCGCCTGCCTCTGCACATTCGTGCAGGCAGTGAATAAGCTGTTCGCTGGTGACAGGCACACTCGGGTGGTGTGAGGGCTGTAAGCGTGCACCATTGGGGGCAACCATGATCGTCCTTGCGTCTTGCATTCTTTTCCCCTCGTCTATTAATGTATCGTTATTGAGAAGGCAAGCACATCTCTAATGTTAGTGCTAACTTGTCGGTGATGGCCGCGATATGAGTTGATTCAATGATATAGGGCGGTGCGAGTAAGATGTGATGCCCCTGCTTACCATCAATGGTACCGCCCATGGGATAACACATCAGCCCGTTATGCATGGCGGTGTGTTTTATCGTTTGATGGAGCGCGAGATCAGATGAAAAGGGACGTTTACTGGTTTTGTCTGCTACGAGCTCCAACGCGACAAACAGTCCACGTCCGCGAATGTCGCCGACAAAAGGGTGTGAATCAAACTGATGATGTAGCGCCGTTTTAAGCGCCTCACCTTGTTTTTCCGCCGCGTCAACTAATCCTTCTTGCTCAAGTGTGGTGAGTGTTGCTAAGGCAGCGGCACATGCCGTTGGATGAGCCATAAAGGTATGGCCGTGTTGAAAAAAGCCTGACCCAGATGCAATCGCTTCATAGACTCTATCCGTGACTAAGGTCGCGCCAATGGGTTGATAACCGGCAGCCAGCCCTTTAGCGATGGCAACAATATCTGGAACGATGCCTTCATGCTCAAAGGCGAAAAAACGCCCAGTGCGTCCCGTACCGCACATGACTTCATCGAGGATCAGCAAAATATCGTACTGGTCGCAGATCGCGCGGATACGAGAAAAATAGCCAGCTTCTGCGGTCAATGCACCGGCTGTCGCGCCCACCACAGGTTCTGCGACAAACCCAATGACGGTATCTGGGCCTTTTTCTAACAGCATGGCTTCAAGCTCGTTGGCCACCCGTTGACCATACTCGTAAGCGGTTTCATCGGGACCTTGATCGCGATAGGCGTAACAGGGGGCAATCAGACTGGTATCCATCAATAAAGGCGCAAATGGCGCACGTCGCCACGCATTCCCTCCCACAGATAAGGCGCCCAAGGTGTTGCCATGATAACTCTGTCGTCGAGCAATAAAATGTTGGCGCTGGGGCTCGCCGACTTCCACCCAGTACTGGCGAGCGAGCTTGAGGGCGGTTTCCATTGCCTCAGATCCACCACTGACCAAGTAAGCATGGTTGATGGAAGAAGGGGCAAGCTCAGCCAGCTTCTCGGCAAGTGCTTCACTCGGTGCGGAGGTAAAAAAGCCGGTATGCGCATAAGGAATAGCATCCAGTTGACGGTGGATAGCCTCTAACACGGTAGGGTGGTTGTGCCCAAGGCAAGAGACGGCTGCGCCTCCGCATGCATCGAGATACTCGTTACCTTGAGTGTCGATTAAGTACATCCCATTACCACTGGCAATGGTAGGGGGGAGATGATGACAGTGACGGTGAAAGACATGACTCATACGAGGGCCTCAATGCAAGCGTGATAACTCAGTATGGTGAACTTGTGTTTTAAACCGCAAAGGATATATTTTCACCAGGCATGCAAAAAAGGAATGGGATGATGAATGTGCGTTTGCCGTCGATGCGCTCGCTTCAAACACTGATTGCGGTGGCTCAAACAGGAAGTTTTTCAGAAGCCGCGAAGGTATTGCATGTCAGCCAAAGTACGGTGAGCAAGCAAATACAGCAGCTCGAAGAAGGAATTGGTCAACCACTTTTTGAGCGACATGCTGGGGGAGTAAGACTCAACCGAGTCGGAGAGCCTTATTTAACTATGATATCGGCCAGCGTCAATGATATCGCCAATGCCACAGCGCAAGCGCGTCAGCAAAGTGCAAGGCATGAGTCCGTCAGCTTATTGGTGCCGCCCTCGTTTGCTAGCCTTTGGTTGATCCCTCAGCTGCCAGCGTTTAAATCGCAGCATCCTGATATTTCTGTGGTGGTCAGTGCCAGTGACTATGTGCCCCAAGGGAAAGAGAGTGAACTGGATATTTTAATCCGCTGTCAGCCTCATCAGCAGGCAGGCGCGCAAGGAGTCTGTTTAATTCACGAACACTTATCGCTTGTTGCATCAGTGACCTTGCTACCAGAGCCTTTGGATCGGACCGCGTTGTTATCAGAAGTGCCGGTTTTATCTCATTTGACGCGCCCTTCACTGTGGGAGCAGTTTTGGCAACAATTTGGGCTAGCTGACAGTAATCCGCAATACGGAGCGGGGTTTGAGCACTTTTTTATGGCGCTTGAAGGCGTAAAACAACAGATGGGGATGGCGTTAATCCCCACCTTTATGGCCTCAGCTGCTCTGTCAAACGATCAGATTGTGAATCCGTTGGGGCTAAGTATCGATAGCGGCTATGGCTATTATCTTTACAGCGCGCGATATAAGCAGCGCTCACCAGCGGTTATGCACGTGATCAATTGGTTGTATGATGCCCTCAAAGGGGATCCGGCTAGACATCCCATCAGCAAGTCGGTATAACGCCTGTCTGCGCGATCAATGAAGACTATGGTTATGACACAATCCCTATCAGAATCCTATCTGCAACGTTTTGGCGGTACGGCTCGTTTATATGGACGTCGTGCGCTTGAGGTGTTTCACCAGAGCCATATTTGTGTCATCGGTATTGGTGGCGTGGGATCGTGGGCAGTGGAATCGCTGGCACGGACAGGGATTGGGGCCATCACACTGATTGATATGGATGATGTGTGTGTCACTAACACCAACCGACAAATTCATGCTTTGAAAGCGACCATTGGCCAAAGCAAAAGCGAGGTGATGGCCGAGCGTGTGGCGGCGATCAATCCAGAATGCCAAGTGACTGTGATTGATGATTTTATCTCGCCGGATAATATTGCCGAGTATATCGACAAGCGCTTTGATTATGTGCTTGATGCTATCGATAGCATCAAGCCCAAAACAGCCTTGTTGGCTCACTGCAAGCGGCACAAAATCAAAGTCATTACTGTAGGTGGCGCGGGGGGACAGATCGATCCCACCCAGATCCAAGTGGCGGATTTGACTAAAACGATTCAAGACCCACTCGCGGCGAAGCTGCGTAACAATTTGCGTCGCTTTTACGGCTTTACTAAGACTCAAGGTCGAAAATTTGGGATTGACTGTGTCTTTTCAAGCGAGCAACTCAAATACCCACAACCTGATGGCAGTGTCTGTGAAAGCAAGGCATCTGCACAAGGGCCGAAGCGAATGGATTGTGCCAGTGGTTTTGGTGCGGCAACCATGGTGACGGCCAGTTTCGGGTTCGTCGCGGTGTCGCGCATTTTACATAAATTGATCGAGGCGGATAAAAGACGCCAAGCCGATTAACTACGGCTGCTCGGCGGGGATGCCGATCAGCCCATACTCTCCCATACGAAACGCACTCCAAGCGCGCTGATAGTCACCGCTCATCTTTAACTGGCGTAATCCTCGATTGAACTGACTGACCCACAGTGCGCTTTGGGGGTGTTGACGACTGAATAAGACATGTAATGGGGTCACTCGAAGCGGCTTGGGATGAAATGTGATGTGACGACTTTCGTCGTTGCGAAGTTGATTACGCACCACGTCATGGATGACGTATTGATTGCCGATAATCACATCACTTTGACCGGTTAGTAAGCTTTTCACCTTCTCGAGCTCGTTCGGGTATTTGTGGATGATGACGCTGCCACCCTCTTGATTAAAGGTTTCCAGCATATTGTCTTCAATATAGTCTTCGCTAATACCGACGTTGAGACCATTGAGACTCTCTAAAGACTGCCAATCGAAGTAGCGATTTTTGAGGTGGAAAAAGACCACAGACTCAGTATAAATGGGGGCTGAATAAATAAAGTCGCGCTCTCTTTCTGGGGTGTAGCCCCAACCAACCGTGCCGTGTGCTTTCCCGATTTGCGCCTCTATTTTGGCTTGCTGCCAAAGGACAAACTTGATCTCTATCTCCATGCCTTGTCGCTTGCCAGCTTCTTTGACGATATGCGCTAACACCCCTTGATGTGCTAATTGATCAGAAATAAATGGACGGTAGTCGCCAGACGTGAGCACCAAATTTGGCGTGGCAACACCAACCACCGGGAGGGTGAACGCGAATAAAATGATTAGCCATCGCCACATAACAACTCCTGAGTCAACGGACGTTTACCAAAACCAATATCGATAAGTCTTCAATTGAGACTATTCGGACATTTTTTGCCGTCGAAATTGATTCCAAACTGCTTGATAGCGACCATCCATTTTTATGCGTCGTAACCCTTTATTAAATGCGCGGGAATGATCGTAGCCCTGTTCAATCTGACGACTAAACAGCACATGTAAGGGGGTTACGCGAAAGGGACGAGGATGATGCGTCAACTGACGAGCTTGCTCAGCACTGAAAGTCGTTTGAATGATGTGCTGCAAAACATCTTTGTTGCCTAGTGCGAGATCGATCTGATTATTTAGTAACGCGTGGAGTTTTTCTTCTTCTTTGTCAAATTCTTGTAACTTCACATCAATACCGGCTTTTTGTAATTGGCTCAGTGTTTTGACGTCGATATATCCAAGGCCGACACCGACTGCAAGGCCGGCTAAATCCTCGGACTTTGACCAATCGAATGCTTTATCTCGGTGATAAAAGAAAACGGCACTTTCGGTATAAATGGCATCTGAATAGATAAAATCCAGTGCGCGCTCTTCGGTGAAAGCCCAGCCGACCGTACCGTCCCACTGACCTTGCTGAGCCAGCGCCATCGACTCATGCCAAGGAAAATAACCAAAAGACACATCGAGATTAGCTTCTTCGGTGGCCAACACAATAATTTCAGTTAATGGGCCTTGGTTGGGTAGGTGTTGCGAAATAAAAGGAGGGTATTCACCCGACGCCAGGCGGAGTGATTGCGCATGTGTGAGCATTGGAAGGATCAGCAACAATGCGCATCCCCATTGCACCATCAGCCTCATACTGCCTCCTGAGCGTTCTCGTGACTATGAGAGGAGTATAGTGCAGGAGAAATAAAGTGGCGGCGCAGTCGCTCTCTATGAGCCACAATTGCGCCGCCATTCTTATTATTGAGACAGTAGTTGGTTACGCGTTAGCTTCTTCAGGCTCAGGTTCGGTTTTTGCCTCTGTGTGAATCGGCAAAACCTGACGAACATACTCACCCGGTGCCGCATAAAGAACCGGATAGTTCTCAGAGCCGATCGCATAAGGCTCTACCTGTTCCTCTGGGCTATAGCTACGCAGCCATTTCTCCCAATGCGTCCACCAAGAGCCCGTGTGATGTGACGCGTTATCGAGCCACTCATCGGCTGAATCAGGCAGACTATCGTTGGTCCAGAACCCGTACTTTTTCTTCACAGGGTGGTTAACAATCCCCGCAATGTGACCAGACTCACCCAACACAAAGGTTTTATTGCCACCGACATTCAGTGCACCGCGATAGGTGCCTTGCCATAAGGCAATGTGATCTTCTTTGGTCGAGATGAAGTAGCTTGGTACCTTGATCTTGTTGAGATCAATCCAGACGCCACCGACTTTAACCCCTTTGTCTTGCACCAATTTGTTTTCAAGATACAAATCGCGCAGGATAAAATTGTGGGTTTTCGCTGCCACGTTGGTGCTATCGCTATTCCAATACAACAAGTCAAAATCAACGGGACTATTTCCCTTGAGATAATTCTCAATGTAATAGTTCCAGTACAGGCTGTTTTCACGAAGCAAGCTAAATGTGACGCTGAGTGAGCGGCCGTCCATATAACCACGCGCTGTATTTTGCGCTTCAATCGCTCGGATCAGGCTGTCATTGATATAGGCACCAATTTCACCCGGCTGAGAGAAGTCGAGCAAGGTGGTAAAGAAGCTCGCCGACTTGATGCGCGCCTTCATGCGTTTCGCGGCATAGTAAGCAATCGTGCAGGCCAGTACGGTGCCACCGATACAGTAACCCACGCCGTTAATCTGCGACTGTCCTGTAATTTCTTCGATAGCACTAACCGCTTTGACAGTGCCTTGCGTCACATAGTCTTCAAACCCGATCTCCGCTTGAGCTGCAGAAGGGTTACGCCATGACATCAAGAATACGGTATGGCCTTGTTCGACCAGCCAGCGCACTAGTGAGTTTTTCTCACGTAAGTCGAGAATGTAATACTTATTAATAAACGGAGGCACCACCAAGATGGGTGTCGCGTGTACTTTCTCCGTCATAGGACGATATTGGATGAGTTCAAACACCTCATTCTTAAACACCACATCCCCTGGGGTGTTCGCTACATCGTCACCGACACGGAAGGCATTGTTGTTGGTCATGCGCACTTTCAAAATATCGGCGCTTGACTCCATGTCTTGTTTTAGCTGCTCCATACCACGAAGTAGGTTCTCGCCCTGAGATTCCAGTGTCATTTTCAACAGTTCAGGGTTGGTCGCGATATAGTTGCTTGGCGCCATAGCGTTAATCGCTTGACGTGAAAAGAAAGAGAGACGCTCACGGGTTTTTTCATCGAGGCCTTCAATAGCATCGATGGTTTGCATGTAGGTGCGCCCGAACAGCAAGTAAGACTGCTTGATAAAGTTGTACAAGACGTCTTCTTGCCATGCTTTGTCTTTGAAACGCTTGTCATCTCGCTCTTCGCTGACGACCTCTTCGGTATTGTCGCGCGCGAGCATGGCGTTTTGCCAAATTTGAAGTTGTTGTTCCCACCACTGCATTTGTACCTGTAAAAGTGCAGCGGGTTGTTGAGCCGCACCTTCCAGCAACTGAGCAGTGTCTTGCAGGCTAATTTCCTGCATGGCTTGGTTGAACGGTGTGTTTACGGCTGCCTTGCCCTGCTCAAGATCCTGCCACCATTGCTGGTTTTGTTCTTGCAGCCTGGCAAGGTAGTCCGAAAAGAAGTGATGAAACATAGTCTTGCCCTCTTAAACGGATAAACACCACAAAGGCCTGCTACCCACAAGGCAGCAGGCGCTGTTGTAGTGGCCTTGCCCTTATGCTGGGGTGCCAGTTTTCATGTTTTCGGCAGTCAACTTGTCGATATCTTCTTTGAACTCTTTGGCGATGTTTTGCAGCTTGGTGCTGTCATCCATCATTTGCTGAGACAGTTTTGTCAGCGCAGAAAGCTGCTGGCTGCTGAATGACGTCAGTGTTGATACGTCTTTCACTTCGCTCGCCGCTTTCATTTGCTCCAGACCTAGCTGGCTGTATGTGCGCATGGCATTCATTTGCAGCTCGGTAAGAGTCTCTACGTTTTTGGCTACCAATTTGTTGAAGTTAACGTATGGAGCCAAGGCTTTTTCAGATTGCTCAGAAAACGCTTTAAACATATCTGTGTACATGGTGTATCTCCTGATAGTGTTGTCTGGGATAGTTCCCAAGGTCGCAAATGTCCATTTACGCTTGTGTACGCTTGATAACCAAAGCCGTACCCATGCCGCCGCCAATACACAAAGAAGCGACGCCATAGGTTGCGCTTCTTCGGGTCAGCTCGTGTAGCAGTGTGACCACAATCCGGTTACCAGACGCGCCAAGAGGGTGGCCGAGTGCAATGGCACCGCCATTCACGTTTGCACGCTCCAATAAAGCATCCGGAGTGATTTGATGGTGTTGTGCTAATTGATGAACCACACCGAGCGCTTGGGCTGCAAAGGCTTCATTCAGCTCAAACAAATCGATGTTGTCGATAGTCAGGTTGGCCTTATCGAGCGCGGCATTGACCGCACCAACTGGACCAAGCCCCATAATGCTCGGGTCAATACCGTGCTGCGCGTAAGCAGTAATTTCAGCAAGCGGTGTCAGGCCGTGTTTGGCGACGGCAGATTCAGAGGCAACAATGACGGCACTGGCGCCATCGTTGATGCCAGACGCATTGCCTGCAGTGACCGTTCCTTCTTTATCAAAAGCTGGACGTAGCTTGGTGAGTCCTTCTAACGTGGCATCAGCCTTTGGATATTCATCGGTATCAAAGGTGAGTGTTTGCTTACGTTGTTTGACTTCAATGGGCACAATTTCTTGCTTGAAATGACCCGCTTCGATTGCCGCAATCGCTTTTTGCTGACTGCTTAGTGCGAAACTGTCTTGTTGCTCACGGGTAATCCCGACTTCTTTGGCAACGTTTTCAGCTGTCACGCCCATGTGATATTGGTTGTACACATCGGTAAGGCCATCATTGATGAGCAAGTCTTTCATCGCAAAATTGCCCATCTTTTGTCCGGTGCGTAAATTGCCTGCCGCCGCAAACGGGATCTGTGACATGTTTTCCACCCCTGCAGCGACTACAACCTGTGCGTCTCCTGCGCGAATGTGCGTCACAGCATCCATAATTGACTTCATGCCACTGCCGCAAACCATATTGACAGAATAGGCGGGCACGCTAGCTGGAATGTCTGCGTAAATGGCGGCTTGACGGCCAATACCCATGCCTTGTCCTGCACTGACCACATTACCGACGATGACTTCATCGATAGCGTCGCCGCTGAGCGATCCAGCCTGTAGTGCGCCTTTGATTGCATGAGCGGCCAATTGACCTGCTGGGATATCTTTTAGCGCGCCTGAAAAGGCGCCAATAGCAGTTCGCTTCGCTGCTACGATATAAATGCGTTCCATCATCGTTCCCTGATTTATTGCATGTATAAGCCGCCGTTTACCGACAGCGTTTCACCTGTAATGTAAGCACCTGCATCGCTAGCGAGATAGGTCACAGCCGCGGCGATTTCTTCAGGTTTAGCAAGGCGTTTCATCGGTATTTGATTGGTGATGGATTCTAGAACGTCATCACGCATGGCGGTGACCATAGGCGTTGCTGTGTAGCCAGGGGCCACCACGTTGACGGTCACGCCGGCGCGAGCACCTTCGGCAGCCAGTGACTTACTGAAGCCCATCATGCCAGCTTTGGCTGCAGCATAGTTGGCTTGGCCGAACTGGCCCTTTTGGCCATTAACCGATGAAATATTAATGATACGTCCACCGCCTTTTTCACACATCGCGGCGAACAAAGGTTGGGTAACGTTAAAGAGGCTATTGAGGTTGGTATTAATGACGTCATGCCATTGGGTGGCATCCATCTTTTTAAAGACGCTATCGCGCGTGATGCCTGCGTTATTCACGAGCACATCGACAGTGCCTTCTTCTTCAAGCAGTTTGGCGATACGTGTTGCACACTGCTGAGTATCTGTGACATCGAGTTCAAAAAGGCGCACTTGCTCTGAATTGAAGCCTTTCTCTTCAAACCATTCTTGAGCGCAGCTTTGGCCGCCGGTGAAGTGGGTCGCAATCACGCGGTATCCTTCTTGAACCAATTGTTCTGTGATCGCTGAACCAATACCGCCTTTTGCGCCGGTAACTAATGCCAGTTTCTTCATGTATGACTCCATTCACTACAACAAGCAAATTAAACGAGATGCCTGAAGCCGCATCTGGAACCACTCACGCCAGAATTACAGTCATCCTTATTGTCTGTGAGTAACAGCAAGACCTATGCCAATAATGATTAATATCTTCTGTCACTGTTGCTGGGCAGTCTATCGTTAAGGTGTGACCCTTTTATGACCGCCGATAATTAACCTAACGAATCTGAGAAATTACGCAAAGTAAAAACGCGTTCTTTTATCTATTCGAGATCTATGTCAATGATTAACCGCAAAAATGAAATCAAATGTAAATGATGTGTTTGTTTTTGGTTTTTTATTTGATCGATTATTAGCAGTTATAACGACTCAATTATTGGCAATGTTATCGATTGCATTTTGGCGGTCTTAAGATAGCTTAGTGGCTAAATATGAATGGATTATTAGGCAATTGAGTGGGTGGGTAAACAGGCTTTTTGCTGTGTTTATTGTTGCTATCCGCCTGTTTACGCTTGATTATTTAATCTCGGAATGGATATGTTGCACGATGGCGTGCAAGCCATTGGTGCGTGATTCACTGAGGTGGTGTGCAAGCCCGGCTTGCGAGAATACCGCATTTAAATCTAGCTGAGCGATCTGTGCGTGGTTTTGGCCGTTCACACAGGCGAGAACCACGGCTAGCAGTCCTTTTACAATACGCGCATTGGAGTCGGCGGCAAAGTAGTGCGTTTCCGCGTCTTTGTGGTGCAAAAACCACACATCACTTTCACAGCCCGATACTTGGCTCGCAGCCTGTTTTTGCGCGTCAGTGAAGGTCGGTAAACGTTTTCCCCAGATAATAAGCTGGCGATATTTGTCTTCCCAGTTGGTGTGTTGTGCCAGCATCTCGGCAACGGTGTGTTGGTCGAGCTCACTGCCAAATGGGTGAGAGGGTAAGTCCATCGTGAATCCTATTAATTAGCGATTAAACACCGAGTAAATATAACGTTTTATCCAGTGCCGTCAGGAAGCGGTCAATGTCTTCTTGGCTATTATAGGCACCCAACGATACACGGACTGTGCCCTCTACATTGAGCGCCTTAATAAACGGATGCGCACAGTGATGGCCCGAACGCACCGCGATATTTTGTTGGCCGAGTAGCTCAGCAATGTCCGCGTGGTGCTCGCCATCCACCACAAAAGACACCATAGTACTATGCGGTTGTGGACAGATAAGCTGAATGGCAGGACGTTGCTTCAGACCCTCGACAAGAGCTTGATAACAGGTGCTGAGATGAGCGTCTATTGCGCGCAAGTCATATTGTGTTAACCATTGGATGGCGGCTGCCAGCCCAATCGCTCCAGCCGCATTTGGGGTACCGGCCTCAAAGCGAGCAGGGATCGGGGCGAGAGTATGCTGCTCAAAGCTTACGTCAGTGATCATTTTGCCTCCGCCGTGAAAAGCGGGCAGTGCGGCGAGGCTATCTTGTTTGCCATAAAGTACGCCAATTCCGGTTGGCCCGTATAGTTTGTGGCCGGAAAACACGTAAAAGTCTGCATCAAGCTCGGCCATGCTGATGGGGTCATGAACCACACCTTGTGCACCATCAACGATCACAATTGCACCATAACGATGCGCCATGGCGGTCATCTTTTCGATAGGATGGCGGGTACCCGTGACATTGCTGACATGGCTGACGGCAACAATCCGCGTGTGAGTATTCAGTGCTTGTTGGTACACATGTAAATCGAGCTGACCGGTGTGTGGACAGCAGGGGATTTTGACTAAGGTCGCGCCAGTGCGTTCACAGACTAATTGCCATGGAATCAGGTTGGCGTGGTGCTCCATTTCGCTGACCAAGATTTCATCCTGCGCAGTGAAATGTTGGCTCAGGCTGTAAGCCAATAAATTGATCGACTCGGTAGCCCCTCGGGTCCAGATGATCTCGTTGGGTTTAGCATCAATAAATGCCGCCACATCTCGACGTGCTTGTTCGAACTTCTCGGTCGCAGTGAGTGACGCTTGGTGCTGGCCGCGATGCACATTGGCTAACGGCGACGTATAAAAATCACTGATGGCATCAATCACCGCTTGGGGCTTTTGTGCTGTTGCGGCACTGTCGAGGTACACCCAGTCCGGATTTTTGCAGGCAGGAAATTGGGCGCGTAGTGCGTGAATATCGAAATGTTGCGTCATAGTACGAGCTGTCCAAACTGAATCTTGCTTATGATCCCTATCTCTTGGCTGGAACTCAAGTAACTTTATCGCTCAGAGGGCGTATCGCGCGGATAGGCGTTATCAAACAGACAAAAAAAAGCACTGAGCAAAGCTCAGTGCCAACAAATATGTAATGACAGACAATGTCAAAATACAGGAAGTTAAAAGTGGTAGATACGACTACCTGTCTAACCAGTGTTAGACAAATGCAAACACAACATCGCAACCACGGAAACAGTCTTAAATAGAGAGACGTCACTTGTGGATGCGGGGTGCACTATAGGAGGTTGCTGGTATATCAGCAATCGACAATTTATAATGCCAACGATTAGAAAAACTAATAACTAGAGGTGAGCTGTTTATGGCAAGGCGTCTCCCACCGCTGAACGCGCTTCGAGTGTTTGAGGCCGCGGCGCGACATTTAA
Organism: Salinivibrio sp. YCSC6; assembly: GCF_004916735.1. NCBI lineage: Bacteria > Pseudomonadati > Pseudomonadota > Gammaproteobacteria > Vibrionales > Vibrionaceae > Salinivibrio > Salinivibrio sp. YCSC6. Next base: position 2,239,015 of record NZ_CP039516.1, on the reverse strand, counting down.
GCTTTACACGGGCTGCCGAAGAGCTTTTTGTGACTCAGGCTGCAGTTAGCCACCAAATCAAAGCGCTGGAAGAGTTCCTTGGCCTTAAGCTCTTTCGGCGTCGCAACCGATCTTTGCTGCTAACCGAAGAAGGTCAGAGTTACTTTCTTGATATTAAAGATATTTTTTCCGAGCTTTCCTATGCGACCGATAAAGTATTGGAGCGAAGTGCGAAAGGGGCGCTCACCATTAGTCTTCCGCCGAGTTTTGCTATTCAATGGCTAGTACCGCGTTTAGCTGATTTCAATAAAGCGCATCCCGATATCGATGTTCGGATAAAAGCAGTTGATTTGGAAGACGGATCACTGACGGATGATGTGGATGTGGCTATTTACTACGGCCGAGGGAATTGGTCGGGGCTACGTTGCGATCTTTTATACCAAGAGTGCCTACTGCCGGTTTGCTCACCTTTGCTACTAGAGTCAGGTAAGCCGCTGACTTGTCCTGATGATCTCAAACACCATGTGTTACTGCACGATCGCTCACGCAAAGAGTGGAAAGCATTTGCGAAGGCGCATCAACTGACGGATATCAATTTGGAACATGGGCCTATCTTTAGCCACTCTTCCATGGTGTTACAAGCGGCAGCCCACGGCCAAGGTGTCGCACTAGGTAATAATGTGTTATCTCAACCTGAATTGGCTTCGGGACGACTTGTGCATCCCTTTGAACAAGTGCTCAAAAGTGACAATGGCTTTTATTTGGTTAGCCAACAGCGTGATGCGGAAACCGGTCGGATTGCGGCATTTCGAGAGTGGATGCTAGAAACGGCTGCGAAGGAGCAGGAGAAGATGAATTTATGACAGAACTTTTGATTGATGGTGAGCAGACTGCAACGGATTGGATTATTTTTGCTCACGGTGCGGGCGCGGACAAAGATCATGAATTTATGGCCGATATGGCAGCACGATTGAGCGAGCATACTTGTGTGGTACGGTTTAATTTCCCTTACATGGATAAGCGAAAAGTCGATGGTAAAAAACGCCCGCCAGACCGTGCGCCTGCTCTGCTGAGCTGTTTTGAAGCTGTGATTGAGCAGGTGAATGGTCTGCGTCCTGCGACCAGCCGTTTATGGCTGGCCGGTAAATCGATGGGGGGAAGAATGGCCAGTCACTTAACCGAAAATCCAAGTGTTTCAGGTGTGATCTGTTTGGGTTTTCCGTTCCATCCGCCGGGCAAACCTGAAAAATACAAGGGCGAACATTTAGCGTCAGTCACTCGTCCTGTATTGATTTTGCAAGGTGAGCGAGACACCTTTGGCCGCCAAGAAGAGGTGGTGAATTATTCACTATCACCCAGTGTCGAGGTCGCGTTCTTGCCCGATGGCGATCATAGCTTTAAACCTCGCAAAGCCTCGGGGCTGACAGAGATGCAAAATCGCCAAACCGCCGTTTCGCATCTGTGCCAGTTTATTCACCAACAAGGAGCAAATTGATGAGGCGTCAGCATTGGATTATCTCAGGGGCGCTCGGTGCCGGATTAGCAGTGGCGCTCGGCGCATTTGCCGCACATGGCTTGAAAGCGACGCTCAACAACTATGAGCTCGCGATTTTTAAAACCGGCGTCAATTATCAAATGTGGCACAGTTTGGCGTTGTTGTGTCTTGGGGCGGTTGCGCCTCAACTGCCTGAGCGCTGTGTAGTTACAACGGGTATCGCATGGTGGGTCGGGATACTCTGTTTTAGTGGCAGCTTGTATCTTTTGGCATTGACACACATGACTTGGCTCGGGCCTGTCACCCCGCTCGGTGGGCTAAGCTTTTTAGTCGGCTGGGGCGCATTGGCGTTTGGAGCATGGCGCGCGGGTCGCCAGTAAACCAAAATCGTCAGGGTTGGCATTTCTTTCCTAACCGTTTGGCATATATAATGCGCAGCTTGTTTTTTGTCACGATAATCGTGACGGTGACCCAAACCAGAGGAAGTCATGAATCAGGTTTTGCTTTACTGTCGTGCAGGGTTTGAAAAAGACTGTGCGGCGGAAATTCAACAAAAAACCACTGAGATGGGTATTTACGGATTTCCGCGAGTGATTAACAACAGCGCCTATGTGCTGTTTGAATGCTACCAAGACGGTGAGGCTGAGCAGATTGTCCGTGATCTGCCGCTCGATTCCCTGATCTTTGCCCGGCAAATGATTGCGGTGACCGCATCGCTCTCTGATCTGGATCCGGACGACCGAATTTCCCCGATTTTGGCTGTTGCGGATGCACTGCCTAAAGCGGGAGACTTACGGGTGGAGACGCCGGATAATGACGAGGCGAAAGCCTTATTGAAGTTTTGTCGTAAGTTCACCGTTCCATTGCGTCAGGCACTGCGAAAGCAGGGCGTGATGTTAGCAAAAGACAATCCTAAAAAGCCGGTTATTCATCTTTGCTTTATCGCGCCGGGGACATGCTTTGTGGGTTACTCATTGACCACCAATAACTCACCGCATTACATGGGCATCCCGCGCATGAAATTTCCTGCCGATGCGCCGAGTCGCTCGACCTTAAAGTTAGAAGAGGCGTTCCATCACTTTATTCCTAAAGAAGAGTGGGATACGCGACTCGCGCCCGGATTATGGGCGGTCGACTTGGGGGCTTGTCCCGGCGGGTGGACTTACCAGTTAGTGAAGCGTTCGATGTTTGTGCATGCGGTTGATAACGGCGCGATGGATGAAAGCTTGATGGAAACTGGTCAAGTATTCCATCATGCCGAAGATGGCTTTAAGTTTGAGCCCTCGAGAAAAAATGTGACTTGGTTGGTCTGTGACATGATCGAAAAACCTTCCCGCGTCGCTCAACTCATGGGGGAGTGGTTGATTGCAGGGTGGGCGAAAGAGGCCATGTTCAACTTGAAGCTTCCCATGAGCCGTCGATATGAGCAGGTTTCTTATAACCTCGACACCTTGGGTGAGTTTTTAAAGCAGCACAACATTCCCTACGAGATGAAGGCGAAACACCTTTATCACGATCGTGAAGAAATCACCGTGTACTTGCGTCGTGTAAAACGTCAACACTCGTTGAATGGTTAGGCACTGACTGTGGTCGGTTGAAAGCGGATATCCTGTAGGTTAAAACCCAGTGGGATATCCGTTTTTAGTTGTGCCACGGCCTTACATTTGCGTGCGAGATCGTGGTGACCATCTAACTTCTTCGCCCACTTTTCAGCCAGATCGTTAGCCGAGAGTATGGCGTCCAGATCACCGTACTGGGACAGTAAACTGGCTGCGCTTTTCGGGCCAATACCCGGTACGCCGCTGATCTCACTGCTGCTGATGCCGGCGAGCCCCCAAAAGTCACACAGCTGTTCAGGGCGAACGCCAAAACTCTTTTCCACAAATGCTAAATCAAGCCAGCGATGCTGGAAATAATCTCGCACCCGCAATGTGGGCTGTAAGAGTTGGCAATAGCCTTTATCGGTGGAAACAATGGTGACTTGCTCGCGATGAGCCGCGACTTTTAATGCGAGCGTTGCGATCATGTCATCGGCTTCATCCCCTTGTGAGAGCAAGGAGTCTACACCACGCTGCCAGAATGTATCTTGAATGGTGTCCAACCCTTGTTCGAGGTCGGAAGGCATGGGTTTCCGGCCCTGTTTGTACTCAGGCAGAATATCGGCACGCCAACCACGATCTTGGCCGGTATGATCGAAAACGGCAACGATATGGCTGGGCTCACTGTGACTGATGATTTTATCGAGTGTTTTCAGGCAGGTCTGTGTGGTTGCCTCAAGGGTATGAGTGTCGGGCTGGGCGGCATGAACGCGACGGATCAGGTTCATGGCATCAATGATAACAACGTGAAGCTTGGACATAGACTTAACCGGTAACAATGAGCAGCATGCTGCCCATTGTACCAGTTTACACGGGTGGGCAAAGCCGCCCGATGGGATTAAGAGACGATTTGATAGCAAGGCACATACTCAGTGCCCGGCAATTTCATTCGTTGCTGATCGACAAAGCTTTGCAGCAGCTTATCCATTTTCGCCATCAGCACTTTATCGCCGTCAATTTTAAACGGGCCATGTTGCTCAATGTTGCGGATCCCCTCATCTTTAACGTTACCTGCCACAATGCCTGAAAACGCTTGGCGCAATGCTGATGCCAGCAGTTCAGGACGTTGATTCATATGTAGATTCAGGTTCGCCATGTTGTCATGGGTCGGTGCAAAAGGCAGTTGGAATTCTGGCTCGATTTTGAGTGACCAGTTATAGGAATATGCATCTCCAGTAGCTTTACGGTGTTCTTTTACCGCCGGCATCGCATTTTTCATTAAACGCGCGGCTTTGGCCGGATCGTCAATCACAATTTCATAATATTGGGTCGCTTGGTCGCCAAGGACTTCGCGAATGAAGGTGTCGATATTGCGGAAATAGTCTTCGCTTTCTTTTGGCCCAGTTAGCACAATGGGTAGTGGTTGTTCACGGTTCTCTGGGTGCATCATGATACCGAGAATGTAGAGCAGTTCTTCTGCGGTCCCTGCCCCGCCAGGGAAGATAATAATGCCGTGGGCGATACGGACAAAAGCTTCAAGGCGTTTTTCGATGTCAGGCATGATCACTAGTTCGTTGACCATGGGGTTCGGTGGCTCCGCGGCAATAATAGATGGCTCAGTGAGACCGATGAAGCGACTATCGTAGATACGCTGTTTCGCGTGTCCAATCGCGGCGCCTTTCATTGGCCCTTCCATCGCGCCGGGGCCACATCCTGTGCAGATGTCTAGTTCACGTAACCCCAGCTCATGACCAACCTCTCGGGTGTATTGGTACTCAATATCATTGATTGAGTGACCGCCCCAGCAGACCACGAGATTAGGATCGACCCGCGGCCGCAGTGTTTTTGCGTTGCGTAAAATGCCGAATATCAGGTTGGTGATATGGGGAGAGCTGGTAAGGTTAAGTGTCGGGCTGTGCTCGAGCTGAACATTGACATGGATAATATCGCGCAAGACGGAAAACATATGCTCTTGAATACCGCGAATAATTTTGCCATCGACAAACGCATGATCGGGGGGATTGACCAGCTCTAGTTTGATCCCCCGCTCGCGACGCAATACGCGGATCTCAAAGTTGGTATGCTTTTCTAGCAAGGCTTTGGAGCTGTCGGTGTGGCTGCCTGAGTTCAGAACGGCCAGTGAGCAATTTCGATAAAGTCGGTATAAGTCGCTGCTTGCACTCGCTTTAAGACGATCGACCTCGATTTGAGAAAGCAGGTCCATGGTGCCGATAGGGCTAATGTGTGTGATCATAGCGACAACCTCTTGAAGACAAATTAGGAAGGGCAGAGCGGTGCTATAAAAATCAGTGTGTTAATTAAAAATACACACAGGTTGGCAGATTGACCAGAAAAAATTAACACCAAATGATTTGGTTGCGACCGGCGTTTTTCGCTTGATAGAGGGCTTGGTCGGCACGCTCAAGCACATGCGTTGGCGTGTCTGAGCCGGAGAACAGCGTGGCGCCAATCGATGCTGTAATCGAGACGCGTTGGTTTTTAAATTTCAACGGCAACTGACGAATGGTATGACTCACATTCGCCAAAATGTCGGTTCGAGTTTTTTCATCCGCATCAGGCAGTAAGACCACAAACTCTTCGCCGCCAAAGCGAGCGATAAAGTCGGTATCACGCAGACACTGATAAATACTGCGCGCGATAATCTTGAGGGCTTTATCACCGACAAGATGACCGAATTGGACATTCACCTCTTTGAAGTGATCGATGTCGATTACCGCGAGACAGAAATCATGCTGATATTTGCGCCATAGACGGTATTCATGCTCCAGACGGTCGTGCAACGCTGCGCGGTTGTATACACGGGTGAGCGGATCGAGTAACAGCTTACGCTCTTGGTCACCCAAGCGGCGCCTTTGATCCATGGTTTGCTCGGCAACCGCGTTCAGCTGGTTTTGATTGTGCGCCAATTGCTCAACCAAAGACTGCTCGCGGTTTTTTAGCGCTTCATTCTCGTCGGCAAGCGCTTTGAGATCGGCCAGCGCATGCGCTAACGAGCGACTTAGTGCAGTGGCATCGGCGCTAGGTGCACTCAGATCGCGTTCAATGTTAGCGATAGTGCCACCCAGTAAGGTATCAATACGCTGGTGGTCTTGGCGCAGGCTATGGGCATGATCGTAGGCGCGGGTATTTTGTTGACTGATCGCAATCAGATTATCATTCACTTGCGCTAGAAATGCTTGCGAGGCCCGCCGTTCGGCGTGTGTCGCTTCAAGGATAAGCTTGAGCGATTCTAACGTGAGTGCAATGATGGTCGCAGGTGAGAGTGCGTCGAGTAGCTGCTGACGAATATCGAGCAAGCGTCGACCTGCTTCCCCGTCGAGATCAAGTTCAGTGATCAGGTTTTGCAATTCGTCGGCAACACGGCGAATTTGATCCTGTTCGAGGGTGGTCTCCGAGTGTCGAGCGCCAGGACGTACCGCTTGCAAGGTAACAGCGCGCTCATACAGTTGGAGTAACTTGACCAACTGCTGGGTGCGGGTGGTTTGATCGTCCGCCGGCTGAGATAAAAGATCGCGCAAATCGCGCTTCAGTTGTGCCGGTAAGCCGGGTACGCGCTTTAGCGTTTCGCCACTGGCATGAAACTGCGCACTAAGATGCGACTCGGCTTTCTTTTGTGTCATATCGTGCTGACCCACCATGCGTTCTATAATCGCTAACCGCGGGATCAGAGGGCTGACATCCTGCGTAACATGTAACAGCTCACGGAATTCAGCCAACTTTTTATCGAGTAGCGAGCTTTTTCCGGTACAGGTTGCGACAAAGCGAGTCACCAAGCGCTTGAGAATATGGATCTCACGACGTGATTTTAAGGCCAAGTCCCGATACGCGTATGGCGTATCTTCTTGGACCGCAGACGCGGTGCCTGCCGTTACCGGCTGTGGGTTGGACTTATTCATTTCTCGGGGATACACCTGACAACATTTGCGATGACGCAACAGGCGGCGGGGTTCGCCAGCCAAACGTCTCTAGCTATACCGACTTATTGCTTCGATCATCAATAATTAACCCTCGCTTTTTATCAGATTCGTGATCCGTCTGCCAGTTAATTGATGTGTTCGCTGACGTTTTAACCTTCACTAATCCGGAGTCAATACCGCGCAGGCAGGCATGTCGTAAGTTGGTATTGACGAAGCTGGCGGCAGGCGCGGTATCAATGGCGCTTAAATGTACCCAATGGCTATCACCACTTTGCTCCGCGAGCTCGCATGCCTTATTGGTGGCCGTGAGGAGAATTTCAATCAATTCCTGATCGTTGATCGAGGTATACGCTCGCGGCAAGAAAGGGTACTCAGCCAGCCCGACACAAACCTGAGTTGAGAGGCTGATATTTGCGGATAGCGTATCATCCTGATCACTGTCGTCGGGTTGCTGATGATAATGTGCGACAAAATCTTCAATCAAAGATTGAACAAAATGGGCAAGGGCGTCGGGTTGGGCATCTTCTTCCCAGTTGGTTTCAATATAAATAAATAGGGCATCGGAAAAGTGGTATAGGCGACCGGTTCCCGTGACTTTATCAGAGAGGTATTCACCCAGCTGACGTTCGATATCCTGCGCATATTGATAGCCATGGTGCAAAAATAAATCCTTTAAAAAGGCGACATCAAACATTGCGAACCGCAGCCGGTCACTGAGTGGCTGGTGGATCATGTCGTTTAAGTACCATTGCTCAAAATTGGCATTACTTTTTTCTAACGAACGGGGCAGCTTGGCATTGAGCATCCGTAGGTTGCGTAGCCCAGTTCGAGGGTGGGCATAAAAATCGTCACGCAATTGCTCAAGCTCGATTTGGCGCATCACGGCGGCTCGGTGGCGCAAATAGACGATGACCAGCAGCACACCAAGGCTACCGAGCAAGAAATAGTTAACTTTTTGCAAATGGATCTGCTCTTGACGCGCGCCATCGAGTTGACGCTGTAGTTCGTCCATTTGTAATTGGCGCTCGACCACACGTTGCTGTTGTTTGAACGTATCGGCCTGGCTTTGTTGCTCGGTTTCGGTTTGACGGGCGCGTAAGCGTTCGTACTCGCGTTGCATGGCGAGTGCCTGTTGATACTGACCCTGTGCTTCCAACGCAGCGGATAAAGCCTGATAAGCTCGCGTGACGGTGGCGAGGTCTTGCTGGGCTTGGGCCTGTTCAAGCGCAGTTTGGATTTCTTTTTCGGCCAGTTTGGGTTTAGACAGGGCTAAATGAATTTGCCCTTGCAACAGGATTGCTTGGGTTGTGAGCTGCGAGTTGGGCATTGCACCGGCTAAGCGTAACGTATCTTGAATATAGCGGTCGCTTAATGGGTAGTGAGATAACTCGAAATAGGTTCTTGCAATGGCAAAGTGGACCTCGGCCAGAGGCTTAGGTCTGGACAGGTTTTGCTCAATTTCAAGCGCGTTAAAGTAATGCACTAACGCAAAGTTATAACGCGCTTGTTGTTCGTAAATCGCGGCCAATAAACGCTGGGAAGCGGAAAGCTGACGGCTCAGTGAAAAGTGTTCAAAAAACGCTGCTGCTTGGTTCGCGTGCTCGAGGGCTTGTTTGAGCACGCCTTGCTGAAAGTACAGTTGCGCAAGTTGCATGTTGGCGCGAGCGATGAGCGCGGTGTACTCATTTTCACTGGCTATCCAAAATGCACTGAGCAACTCGGTCAATGCGCTTTCATGCTGTTTTTCATCGAGTAGGAAAGCCCCCAATGAGAGTTGAAACTCGACTTTATCACGTAGGTTTTCCGGGTGTGTGGATAATTGGCTGCGTGCACGTTCATAAGCGATGAGCGCCGTTTCACTGTCTGCTGTGGCGGCGAGAATATTGGCGCGCAACAAGGCGCTGTTAAAACGCACGTCGTGGATGTTGAGACTGTTATCAGGGAGCGCATTCAATGCCGCATCGACCTCATCCAGTTTATGCAATGCCTGTTTATCATCGCCGACTAAATGCCAAGTGAGGGACGCTTCGGTCAGCATCACTTGCACCAGTGTGTGTTTGAGTTCGTGTTCTTCGACGACTTGATAGGCTTTTTGTAATGCCGCTTTGGCTTCTAGCGGTTGCTCAAGGTGTGCGTAAGCACGAGCACTGATCAGATAGGCGTACACCGTATGCAAGGGGGTGCGAATTGAGCGATCGGTATCGTTATTGACGTGAGAGCGGTTTGCACCCGTAGTGAGTCGTCGCTGCGCTAAGAAACGGTTACTGATCTCTAACGATTGCTCAGGCGCGGTGGCTAACAGTTCTTCTGCATTGGTTAGTACAGGCGAGGAATGGATAGAAGCCAACGCCATGGACGACGTTAACCATAAGAGCAGGCCTAGGAAGGGGCGGCTAAAGCGCATGCGCTATCCTCAAAAATGCGTCTGAACAAAAATGAAGGCTGCCAGTTTGAGGCAGCCATGTCTGCGCGCTGACTCAACGTTGCGGCAACGAGGCCGCAACGAGACGTCGCTGAATCATGGTTATTGACGTGCGAGTCGGTTATTTTCGCTCGGCGTTTTACCCATGTTGGTGCGATAAGGGTTGATGTCGAGTCCGCCGCGACGTGTATAACGCGCGTAAACCGTGAGCTTTTCTGGCTGACAAAAACGCATGATGTCCATGAAAATCCGTTCCACACATTGTTCGTGGAATTCGTTGTGTTCACGGAAGGACACGAGATAACGCAGTAGCTTCTCGCGGTTAATCTTTTTCCCTTTATAGGCAATGCGCACCGACCCCCAATCAGGCTGGTTGGTGATCAGGCAATTGGATTTTAGCAAGTGGCTGTGCAGCGTTTCTGACACAATCGCCCCTTGCGCGGCGCCATCGAGCCAATCAGGGTTAAAAGTATAATCATCAATACTGATATCTTGATGGTCGATGCACTCACCGGCCATTCCAGCAATGGTTTCGCCTTCCAGTTCGCTCAGTGGCGAGAGGGTCACATCCACCTCTTCGCCTGCACAGGCAGACAAATCCTTCTGAAGTGCATCGGCGACTTTTTGCCAGCTCTCGAAGCGGGTTTGATTGAGGCTGTTTAAATACAGTTTAAACGATTTAGACTCAATCAAGTTTGGGCTAGAAGCGGGTAGGCGTACCTCACCGATGGCTACTTGCGGAAGGCCGTTTTGGTTTAACCAAGACAGCTCATAAAGTGTCCAGGTATCATAGCCGGTAAAGGGCACAGTCTCATTGCTCAGGCCAATGGCTTGACGATTCAGCTCACGCGGGACCGCGCGTAGCTGTGACGGGTCGTATTGCGTCGGGTAGTCAGTGTGTTGGCCTAGCGACAGACCGGCTAGGGCATCGGCATCTTGGTAATTGCTCATACGGATTTGCCATCGATTCAAGTAGAATGGGTAAAGTTTACTGAATCTTGCTATAGGTTGCTAATGGAGAACACATTACATAACGCCCTTTGGGCGCTAGCCCAGAAATATGTTGCCAAATGGCGAAAGGTGCAGCAGTGCTTGCCGTGCACGGAGGCGTATTTAGGCTTAGCGTCACCGTGTGTCGAGAGCGAAAATGCCCACCAAGTGCAATGGCAACCGGTTCAGCGTGATACCTTGGCAGACTTCACCAACGTGGAGCACGCGATTGAGTTACGTCTGCACAGCGACATTAAAGACTTTTATAACTTTATGTACTGCGCAGATTTGCCGGTGCATTTTGGCGGTGAGCGCTTCAATTTACTGCAAGTGTGGAGTGAAGATGACTTGGCCCGCTTACAAGAAAATATTCTTGGGCATTTAATGATGCAGCGCCAGCGTAAATGCTCCCCGAGTGTCTTTATTGCGACCACTGATGATGAAATGACGATTATTGCTATTGATAATGTCACGGGCCAAGTGGTGAAAGAAGTACTCAATAAAGGATCGCGAGAGGTGTTGGCGGACGATGTTGAGCAATTCATTGAGGCGTTAGAGGTGGATGTATCATGATCCTTACCGAGCTAACCTTCGAGTGCTTCGACAATACAACGGTGAGCGCGGTTGACCGCGCGATTAATGGCTTGATGGATGCGTTGCGTTACAACGGTCAGGTGTTGGGGCGTGAATTCCCGATACTGATGCAAGAAGGGCAGTTTCAGCTTCGGGTTGTTTGTCCGGATGAAGATGCGTTGCAGCCAAAATTTAATAGCCCTCAAGTCAAGAGAGCATTGAATCAATTGTCCGAGGCGTGTCTGACTCAGCCTAAGGTACGCCTTTTAGGTCGCGACCTTAACTCCGAACAAGCGGCGCCGAGCACCTCGCCGAGCTGGCAGGTGCTATACACCACGTTTGTGCACACCTGCTCGCCATTACGGTGTGGCGATACCTTATTGCCGATCCCTTTATATCGCTTACCCGCGACCTTTAATGGTGACCACAAATCTGTGATCAAGTGGCAAACGGAATGGCAAGCGTGTGATGAATTGCAGATGGCGGGTGCCAGTGATGCGGAGTTTGCCGGGCTTAACGAGCTAGAAAACCCGCAAACTCGATTGTTCCAACGTGGCTGGGATTTGCGTGGACGGATTGAATACCTCACGGGTATACCCACATATTACTATCAATACCGTGTCGGTGGTAAAGATAAGGACAGTGAGTTAGCGCGCCCTTGTCCTAAATGTGGTGGACAGTGGCGATTGGAAACACCACTGCACGATATTTTCCTGTTCAAGTGCGAGGCTTGCCGTTTGGTCTCAAACCTTTCGTGGGACTTCAAGCTCACTTAAGCGCTCTTCCAATTCGCTCAGACGCGCCGTCAGTTGGGAGACTTGCTGCTCGAGCGCCGCAATTCGCATTGCCTCTGAAGGAGCAGTCTCTGCCTCGGCCATGTCGGGTAACGGTGAATTAGATTTGGCACTTTTTACCGCTTGAATAATCAGGGGCAACGGCACCGGGGTATCAAGCTGTGCTTTCAGCTTTGCCACGGTGACTGATTGCCCTTTTTGGACCAAGGTGTGGATTGCGCGTTCTAGTGCCGCTTGATAACTCATCGTGATTCTCAATCTCATTAATACGTGCGCTTGGCTAACTCGCTGCCGCGCTGACCTCGTCGTAATCTAAGATTTTCTCAACAAAGCATCAAGGGTGTCGACTTGTTCGGCCCAATCGGCATCCTCTTGTAACGCTTCATGGATAAAAGTCCGTTGGGCGGTGTTCCAAAACGGCGCATCTACCAAAGATTGACCATCGACCAGACAATGGCTTGTTAAGAAATGCTCGATAGCCTGCTGGTCGCTTGCTAGGCCTAATTGCTCAAACAAGTGCGTTAAATCGTGCTGGAAAGTTTCCATTGTCGCTCCTCAAACCTAGTCTATGCATCCATTATTTGACTATAGCAATCCTCTAGACAGCTTGCCTTGTACTCTGGTAGGGACAAAGTGCTGGTTCGCTTGTGAGATATCTCTTACAAAGGCGTGGGAGAAAAGCAGAATCGTACCGGGTTAAACGAGAAGGGGTTGGCTTTTAGTTTAATAAAAACAATAGTTTATGTTTTGTTTTATAAGATTGGGATAAAATTGAGACATCGCGCACGTTGTGATGCCTTGTGCCAAAGGCTCAGTCGCGTAATCTTATCGGTGTCGGAAGGGAACTGACACAGGGAACAGGAATCACCAAGGACTCGGTACCTCAGGATGAGGCAGTACTTCAGGATGAAGCGCTGGCAAGGATTGCAGAAGGACATCGGATGGAACCGTTCTCTACAAGCAGGAAGCTTGTACGTCAGGAAGACTTAGGACAACCCAGGATGGGGGCTTAAGGAATACTTCAGGACGAAGTCATGGACACCTCCAGGATGGAGAGCTTATCGAAAACGGGAATTTCGGTTTGTCAGGATGACGAAAGGACACCTCCAAGACGGAGAGACATGGAACGACGCTGAAGGAATCGGCGACTGATCAAGGAATGATGCAGGGAGCACCTTTTAGTAGCAGGATAGCTGCAAGTAAAACTCTCGGGCGCGGCGCAAGCTGCGCCCTTCCTTTTTGTAGCCGGTAAACATGAGCGGTTACCCCATCTTTTCCGGTGACTCCCTGTCACGTACTACTCGCGTGTCGCGCGACGTGTGCATCATACTGTTACTCTAGTACAGCTTATCCATTTGCGCGAATATGGCGCGATTGTGTGGGTATGGGCCTTATTGTACAGGCATGGTATGGACCGGCGTGTCGATGCTTTTTAAGCGAAATCCTCGCAACTGCGCATGGCCGGTATAGCTATCTTGCCCGGTCGATGAAAATTCAAACCAGTAATGTGTTACCCAGCGCCAGCCCTGATCGGTGTGTGTGAGCCGATGCTTACCGCGCGCAATGGATAACACCTGAAGCCCCATATGTTGGCAATAATGCTGAATGTATCGATGCGCGTGCTCGCTTTGCCGCCGCTGTTGCCAAAACAGCATCGCGACGACAAAGACGAGTAACAGGGTAACAAGATCAGTGATCATGATGGGGTTGCTTCACTGCCGATTGCAGACGAGCCATCGCCTGAGTCAGTGCCGGAGAGGTATTGCCATGCAAGCGGCTTAATAATGCACCGCGAAGCTCAGGCATCATCACCAGATCGGCATAGATTTGTTGGAATAGCGCCGGGTCATGTTGGTCGGCAATCGCAATTAAAAAGGCATCCAATACCGCATCATCGGTTAATCCATCCCAGCACCGCCCCGCGATGGCGACAAAGATCTCTTGATGGTGGAGTGCGCGTTTAGCTAATACGGCACGGATCAATTGATCGCGCTGTGCTTTTGGTGCACCCGCATGGGCGCGCAATAATGCGCTAACGAAAAAGAGGTCGACTTCTTGGCTCTCACACAAATCGCTAAATAGCGTGCGCAAGGTGGCAGCAAGCTTGTCGCTCAAGGTGCAGTGCTCCAAGCACCCCAGCAATGCATATTGCGGCGTGGTTGGCATATTGGCGATCGCTTTTCTTACTCGCGTGGCATTGTTTTGCTCGTGCATACGCACGCAAATATCTGCCAAGCCTTGTAGGCCAACGCCTTGCCAGTTATCCCAGCCGAGTTCACCGTTTAAATAGTGTTGAGCTTGTTCGTAATATTGGCTCGCGGGACGACCGAGCGAGTAGGTGAGCGAAGCATGAAACATCGCCATCTTGTCATCGGTTGGGGTGAAGGTGTAAGGGTTGTTAGCCAGCTTCTCTCGCTGCGCTTTGTTCGGCGTTGCGCTTAAATTCTCCCCCATGGCTGCACTGACATATTGCAGAAAGTCGCCCATCGCGGTGTGACTGAGTAGCCCTCGCTCATCCAGTGGCATTTTCAAAAACCATACCCAAGGTGCGCCGCCCTTTGGCCAGAACGCGACAGCCATATGCGCATGATGGCGCAGAGGGTAAGGGTAAGGTTGTTGGTTCGCCTCAACGGCACGAAACTCGGCATCGTCGAGAAGGCAAACACGTCGGCCTAAGTCGTAGACGCTAAACTGACACTGGGCATGATCAAAAAGGGTGCTCAGCGCGTGAAAAGATTCCATGATATCCGCTCGCTGTTTTCGCTTGATGGGCGGGAGTATATCAGTTTTCACCCAGTTGATGCTTGCCTTGTGCGTGTTGTCTTTGGCTTGATCATGGTATGCTTCGCGGTTTCCATAAACACTAAGTGATGAGGGTATCAATGAGTCTTCACTTTCAATGTATCCAACTTCTTGATGAGTTGGAGCAAGTGCTAAATGATCACGCGCTATGGCAAACGACGCCACCGTCGGATGAGCGTCTCGCGAGCACTGAGCCTTTTGCTGTCGATACGTTGGCATGCCACGAATGGCTGCAATGGATTTTTGTACCTAAGATGCGTGCACTGATTGATGCTGGGCAGACTTTACCGCGTAACTTTGAAATTTCACCTTATGTGGAAGAAGCAATGAAAGAGCAAGCGGGACATCGTGAGGTGGTCGCTGTGGTTGTGCGGATTGATAGTTTGTTTGCCGATCAATGACAGACCTGCCGCTGAGTATTTTATATCAAGACGATCACTTGGTGGTGGTCAATAAACCTGCCGGTATGCTGGTTCATCGCTCTTGGTTGGATAAAGGTGAGACCCGTTTTGTGATGCAAACGTTACGGGATCAAATTGACCAACATGTCTATCCACTCCACCGGCTTGATAAACCCACCTCTGGTGTCTTGGTGTTTGCCCTTTCCAGTGACGTTGCCGCGGCAATGATGCCACAGTTTGCCAACAACCAGATTAAAAAGGGCTACCATGCCATCGTCCGAGGCTGGATAACAGACGCCGGCCAGCTTGATTATCCGCTGGTGGAAGAACAAGACAAGATTGCTGATAAGCATGCCAGCCAGGCGCCGGAAGCCAAGTCGGCGATCACCGACTATCAGCCATTAGCGAAAATAGAGTTACCGATCGCGACGGGGCGTTATGCAACCAGCCGGTATAGTTTAGTCGCCATGCAGCCGCATACCGGTCGCAAACATCAGTTGCGTCGACATATGCATCATCTCAGTCATCCGATTATTGGCGACACCACCCACGGCGATGGACGGCATAACCGGGTTTTTCGTCACCACTTTGATTGTCATCGTTTACTGTTGCACGCAAGCCAGATGTGTTTTGAACACCCTGTGTCTGGTGAGTCTCTAACGGTGACGGCGCCGATTGACAACCAGTGGCAAGCGCTGATGGAGGCGTTTGCCTGGCAATGGCCTGATAACGCGGATTTAATGGGAAATTAGCAGGGCGTCGTGCCGAACAGCACGACGCATTGTTAGGCTGTATGAGCGCTGGAGCTGCCTGCGCTGATTAGAGTTTTTCCAGCTCAGATTCAATTTCAGCGATTTTACTGGCGACGACTTTCTCAAGATGACGTAAATCGGTCAGGATCTTCTGTTTTACATCATGTTCGGCTTGTTCTTGTTGGACGATTTGGTCCAGTTCATCAATCACCAGTGATAAGCTGCGATTGATCTCTGTGACTTCACGAAAGCGCCCCGTGCCACTGTCCACGACCACATTTTTACGCTGGCGTGGGTATTTAAACTTCATGCTCTTAGCGAACAATTCGCCTTTTTGCTTTTCAAAATAGATCTTCAGCGTGTCATAACTGGCTTCTTGGCGCAGTGAATAACGCTCGATTTTCTCTGGATGCTCAACGCCGATATTTTTTAACTGTTGGTACATAACCACCTCATAAGTTGACGTCGTACACGCTGTGAGCCAGCGTTTCGATACAGGGCTCAGTGTAGCCCGTCAGCTACACCAATTACCGTGACCACTTTGGCTATTTTGCTTGCGATAGCGTCTTCTCTAGCGCGGTTTTTAGTTGCGCTTGATGTTCAGATGTCAGGGCTTGGTTTTGGGCATCCGTTACAATAAAAAAGTCTTCTGCCCGCTCACCAATGGTCGTGATCTTCGCTGCATGAACACTGACGCCTTGCCGCGCAAACACGGCACCAACGCGGGCCAGCAAACCCGGTGTATCGAGGGCTACCAGCTCCATCAAGGTGCGGCGTCCATTTTTGGTTGGTAAGAAAAGGACCTGAGTTTTGACGGTAAAGTGTTTGAGCTTTTGTGGCGCTCGACGACGCGGAATGGTGATCTTGCCCGTTTCTTCAATGGCCTTGGCGACCCCTTCGATAATCCGGGGATGACGGTCGAGGGGAATCGCCTCGTCATTTTGATCCATGACCATAAAGGTATCGAGTGCATGTCCATCTTTGCTGGTCATAACCTGTGCATCATGGACACTCAGGTTTTTCTTATCTAATGCGGCAACCACGCGCGCAAATAAACTGGGCCTATCTTGGCAATAAACAAAGATTTCGGTTCCGCCTCGGGTCGCCTTTTTGCTCACCAACACCAAAGGTTGGTCACTTTGATGGTGGAGCAAATGTTCACTATGCCAAGCGATTTGCTTGTGGGTATGGCGGAGAAAGTAATCGGCTTTAAAGCGTTGCCAAAGCAACTCAATATCACGCGGGCTGTGCCCTTGCTTGCGCAGCATGGCGGCTGCTAAGTGTTGGTTATGGCGGATCCGTTCACGGACATCCGGCGGATTCTCTAGTCCGCGGCGCAAGGCTTTTTGCGTCGAGTAATAGAGCTCTGCGATCAAGGTGCGTTTCCAGCTATTCCATAAGTCAGGGTTGGTGGCATTGATGTCGGCGACGGTCAAACACACTAGCAGGTCAAGCCGCTCCTCATCGCGCACTTCTTTGGCAAAGTCGGTGATCACGTCGGGATCGTAAATATCGCGACGTTGTGCAGTCACGGACATCAGGAGGTGGTTTCGCACCAGCCAACTGACAATATTCGCTTCAGGGCGAGATAAGCCGTGCTCAAGGCAAAAGTCATGGGCTTCGATGGCACCAATTTCGCTGTGATCGCCGCCGCGCCCTTTGCCTATGTCATGAAAGATAGCTGCGATTAGCAGTAACTCGCGGCGTGCGAGTCGAGGGAAAATATCACAACAAATGGGGTGACGTTCTCGGTTGGCCTCATCGTCAAAAAGGCGCATGTGTTTAAGCAAGCGAATGGTGTGCTCATCCACGGTATAGACGTGGAACAAGTCGAACTGCATTTGTCCGACGATCTGACTCCACTGCGGCAGGTAGGCTGACATAATGCCGTGGCGGTGCATCAAACTAAAGGCTTTATGCAGCGCATTGGGGTGGCGCACCAAGGCCATAAATTTTTCGCGAGCGTCTTGTTGCTGACACAAAAAATGGTTAAGCCGACGACGTGCCGTGCGCAGTTGACGAAGGGTCGGCGCCGATATGGCCTCTATGGTGGTGTCATCAGCCACATGGAGCATCATATCGAGAATGGTGTCAGGGCGTGCTTGAAATAGTGCCGGTTTGCGCGCTTCGATCGCATTGCCTTGGCGCTGAAAATCGTCACTCAGAATGTCGATTTGGCCCGGGCGGCCATTGTCGATAATCACTTGATCGAAGATTTGCAGCAACATCTTGTTAAGCTCGCCGATCCGACCGAGCGTGCGAAAGAAGTCTTTCATCATTTGCTCTACCGCACGATTTCCCTCGCCACGATAGCCTAGCAATTCGGCAACGGAGGTTTGGTGCGCGAAGGTCAGCCGGTTGTCATAGCGGCGCAGTTCTAAATGAAGCGCGAAGCGAATCCGCCAGAGTACGTTTTGGCACTCATTCAGTTCGCGATACTCGGCATCAGTCAGAAAGCCATAGTGACTCATCTCACGCAGGCTGGTGGCGCCAAAATGGCGTCGGGCGATCCAAGCGAGGGTATGGATGTCGCGCAGTCCACCGGGGCTTGACTTCAGATCTGGTTCCAGCTTGTAGGCGGTGTCATGATAGCGGCGATGGCGGGCTTTCTGTTCTTCCACTTTCGCGCGATAAAAACGCTCGCTGGGCCAAAAGTCATCCGCATGAACGCGCTGTTCCAGCGCATTGAATAGCCGCTCGCTGCCGCATAATAAGCGTGCTTCTTGCAGGTTGGTTGCCACCGTCAGATCGTCGAGCCCGACACTGATGCACTCATCGACCGTGCGCACGCTGTGGCCCACTTCAAGTTTGAGATCCCACAATAAGGTCAGTAATTCACTGAGTTTTTGTTGCTGGTACTCGTCTAATGGCCCTTGGCAAAGTAATAGCAGATCAATATCAGACAGGGGGTGGAGTTCACGCCGACCGTAGCCACCTACTGCAACCAAGGCGAGATGAGGGTGCTGGTCAAAACCAAAATGCTGCCAAAGCCTGTGCATCAGCGCATCCATGTAGTCGCTACGCTGATAGACCAGTTCAGGCACCGGAACATTGGCGAGGAAGTCTTGCTTCTGTTGCTCAAGGAGGTGCTGAAATTGGGCTTTGAGTGCCACTGGGCTCAATTGGTCTTGGGTCAAACTTTGTGGTGTGATCACTGTGTCTGTCATGGCGTTCCTTTGCGCATAAAAAAGCCGGAGCAAGCCCGGCTTTTATCAGAGTCTTAGTGGTTGATATGACGTGGGATGGTTTCTTCTTCACGAAGGGTTAAGATTTCCACCCCAGTTTCGGTCACCAGCAGGGTGTGCTCCCACTGCGCTGACTTCTTGCCATCAATGGTATAAACCGTCCAACCATCGTCTTCATCAAGCACGGTACCGTATTTACCTGCATTAATCATAGGCTCAATGGTAAAGCACATGCCAGGTTTGAGGATGGTTCGGTCGTTGTTTTTGTAGTGCACCACTTGTGGATCTTCATGGAAGCTCGCACCGATACCGTGTCCACAGTACTCTTTAACGATCGAATAGCGAGTGTTGCTGCTTTTGATGAATTTTTGGATAGCAGTACCAATGTCACCAACTGTAGCGCCCGGCTTCACCTTTTTGATGGCATGATAAAGGCTTTCTTGGGTGACACGGCAAAGGCGCTTGTCTTCCAAAGAGACCTCACCAATCAAAAACATTTTCGATGTATCGCCGTGATAGCCATCCTTAATAACGGTGACGTCGATGTTGACGATATCGCCATCTTGGAGCACATCTTCGTCACAAGGGATCCCGTGACAAACCACGTGGTTGATAGAGGTACACATGGATTTAGGGAAGCCGTGATAATTCAAGGTAGCGGGTGTGGTGCCCTGCACCTCAGTCATATATTTGTGCGCGATGTCATCCAGTTCACGCGTAGTAACGCCTGGCTTTACATGTGGGGCCAGCATTTCCAGCACTTCTGCGGCCAACCGACCGGCAACGCGCATTTTTTCTATTTCTTCTGCTGTTTTAATTGGGATCGTCATTTTGCTTTCTCACTTAATTCGTCTCGCTCATCGAGGCAATGAGCGTCAGAGCGTGAGGGACCTCACACCCTGATAAATCAGGCATGCGCTGCTTTGACCTGCTACGCTTTGGTCACCGGTAGCGCGGGGCAGACACATTGAAGTGGGCACATGGTATCAAGCTGGGCGGTTTCTGGAAACCAGAACCACACCTTTCGCCGTTTGGGCAGTGGTGCGGCAATACGACAAACCGGCCTTCGCTTGGGCAATTTATCTGGATTTTTGCCTACTTTATGTGGTATAAAGCGCGCCGAAATCCGTCATTGTGATCAATCTGTTTTTGTCAGGTTTCATCTTGATGGCATTTCACTAAACACTTTTTATTTTAAATCACACACATATCGTCACATTGTCCGGGGTGCCCTGTGCGGGTCGGTCAAATGGGATATGTGGAGGCCTAACCCCAAGAGGAAATTATCATGGCTACTGTTTCAATGCGCGACATGCTCAAGGCGGGCGTACACTTCGGTCACCAAACCCGTTACTGGAACCCTAAGATGAAGCCTTTCATCTTCGGTTCTCGCAACAAAGTACACATCATCAACCTTGAGAAAACTGTACCAATGTTTAACGATTCTTTGGCTGAACTGTCAAAAATCGGTGAGCGTAAAGGTAAAGTCCTGTTCGTTGGTACTAAGCGCGCAGCAAGCGAAGCGGTAAAAGCGGCAGCAGAAAACTGCGAGCAGTTTTATGTGAGCAACCGTTGGTTGGGCGGCATGCTGACCAACTGGAAAACCGTTCGTATGTCTATCAAGCGTCTGAAAGACCTGGAAACCCAGTCTACCGATGGTACGTTTGAAAAGCTGACCAAAAAAGAAGCGCTGATGCGCACTCGTGAGATGGAAAAACTTGAGAAGTCTCTGGGTGGTATCAAAAACATGAACGGCCTGCCTGATGCAATGTTCGTTATCGATGCGGATCACGAGCACATTGCTATCAAAGAAGCGAACAACCTGGGTATCCCAGTATTTGCGGTAGTAGATACTAACTCTAACCCAGACGGCGTTGACCACGTAATCCCAGGTAACGATGACGCAATCCGCGCTATCCAACTTTACCTGAACGCAGCGTCTGACGCATACAAAGAAGGCCGTAGCCAAGACATCGTTGCGCAAGCAGAAGACGAGCTGGTTGAAGTCGCTGAGTAAGACAACAGCTCCTTGTGAGCGTTCTTAGCCATCAGCGTGTCATCTTTCATGCTGTAAGCTAAGTATGGTTAGCAGGGGCCGAAGTCGGGCCCCTGTTTTTTACCCAAATAGTTTCGAATCGAGGATTGAACAATGGCAACTGTTACCGCTGCCCTGGTTAAAGAACTGCGCGAGCGCACCGGCGCTGGCATGATGGAATGTAAAAAAGCACTGGTTGAAGCGAACGCAGACATCGAAGTCGCGATCGAAAACATGCGTAAAAGTGGTGCGGCTAAAGCAGCGAAAAAAGCTGGCCGTGTTGCTGCTGAAGGCGTGATTCTGGTTAAAGAAAGCGAAGGCAAAGCAGCGATCGTTGAGATCAACTGTGAAACTGACTTCGTTGCTAAAGATGCTAACTTTGCTGCATTTGCTAACCAAGTGGCTGAAACTGCTTTGGCAGAAGGCCTAGAAATCGACGCGCTGAAAGAAAAATTCGAACAGCAGCGTGCTGAGCTAGTTGCAAAAATCGGTGAAAACATGGACATCCGTCGTGTTTCATTCATCGAAGGCGCGAAAGTAGGTTCTTACCGTCACGGCGACCGCATCGGTGTGGTTGTAGCTGCAAACGCTGACGAAGAAACCATCAAGCACGTTGCTATGCACATTGCTGCATCTAAGCCTGAGTACGTTAACCCAGAAGACGTACCAGCTGACGTGGTTGAGAAAGAAAAACAAATCCAGGTTGATATCGCGATGCAGTCAGGCAAGCCTGCTGAAATCGCAGAGAAAATGGTTGTTGGCCGTATGAAGAAATTCACCGGCGAAATCTCTCTGACTGGTCAAGCATTTGTTATGGACCCAGCGCAAACTGTGGGCCAAATGCTGAAAGAAAAAGGTGCCGAAGTGACTAACTTCATCCGCTTTGAAGTGGGCGAAGGCATCGAGAAAGAAGAAGTAGACTTTGCTGCAGA
Source organism: Salinivibrio sp. YCSC6 (assembly GCF_004916735.1). NCBI lineage: Bacteria > Pseudomonadati > Pseudomonadota > Gammaproteobacteria > Vibrionales > Vibrionaceae > Salinivibrio > Salinivibrio sp. YCSC6. The sequence continues at coordinate 2,217,179 of NZ_CP039516.1, read as the reverse complement.
AGTAGCTGCTGCACAAAAAGGCTAATTTTTCTGATTCAGGCCGCGGTATTCGCCGCGGCCTTTCCATAACCTTCTTCCCTAACTTAGTGCCTAATATAAGGTAGTGACATGACTACAAATCCTAAGCCTGCATATCAACGCATTTTACTTAAACTCAGTGGTGAAGCCCTGCAGGGCAACGATGGATTCGGTATCGATCCAACTGTGCTAGACCGTATGGCACAAGAAATTAAAGAATTGGTCGAGTTAGGTGTTCAGGTCGGATTAGTCATCGGCGGCGGTAATTTATTCCGTGGCGCTGGTCTTGCCGAAGCGGGAATGAACCGTGTTGTGGGCGATCACATGGGTATGCTGGCCACCGTGATGAACGGTTTGGCAATGCGTGATGCACTTCATCGTGCCTATGTGAACGCACGAGTGATGTCCGCCATTCCACTTAATGGTGTGTGTGACAGCTATAACTGGGCTGAAGCGATTAGCCAGCTTCGTAATGGCCGTGTGGTGATTTTCTCTGCCGGAACGGGCAACCCTTTCTTTACCACGGATTCAGCGGCGTGCCTACGCGGCATTGAAATTGAATCTGACGTGGTGATCAAAGCAACAAAAGTCGACGGCGTATACAGTGATGACCCAACCAAAAACCCAGATGCTGAGCTTTATTCAACCTTGAGTTACCAAGATGTACTCGAAAAAGAGTTGAAAGTAATGGATTTGGCCGCATTTACGTTAGCACGCGATCACCAAATGCCGATCCGTGTGTTTAACATGAATAAGCCGGGCGCCTTACGCCGTGTCGTGATGGGTGAAACAGAAGGCACTCTGATTACTAACAGCTAAGCCGATTTAGTGGCATAATCGGACAGTAAAATTCAATCGCAAGGATACCTCCAGTGATTAACGATATTAAAGCAGACGCCAAAGCGCGTATGGATAAAAGTGTAGAAGCGCTTAAACACAATCTTTCAAAACTTCGCACCGGTCGTGCCCACCCAAGCTTGTTGGAAGGCATTACGGTTGAATACTACGGTGCACCAACACCGTTGAAGCAACTCGCCTCTATCGTTGCTGAAGATGCACGAACCTTGGCGATTACTGTTTTTGACAAGCAAGTGGCACAAGCCGTTGAAAAAGCGATCATGACTGCAGATTTGGGCCTTAACCCAGCATCAGCAGGTACCGTGATTCGTGTGCCGCTTCCTCCATTGACAGAAGAGCGTCGTAAAGAGATGGTCAAGTTGGTGCGCGCAGAAGGCGAACAAGGCCGCGTTGCGGTACGTAACATCCGCCGTGACGCTAATAGTGACCTTAAAGCACTGTTGAAAGACAAAGAAATCTCTGAAGATGACGAGCGCCGTGCACAAGATGAAATTCAAAAGCTGACGGATGCTGCGGTGAAGAATGTTGATGCGCTTCTTGATGCAAAAGAAAAAGAGTTGATGGAAGTCTAAATCTCATTAGACTTTACCACCAATGTCAAAGCGCTGTGCGTGCAGTACAGCGCTTTTTATTTGCCAAGGAGAAACATGAGTTCCCAGTCTCTTGATGCGCAGCTCGAGTCTGCCGCCCTACCGCAGCACATTGCCGTTATCATGGATGGAAACGGACGTTGGGCAAAGGCGCGAGGCAAAGCCCGTGTATTTGGGCATAAAGCCGGTGTTAAAGCAGTGCGTAAAACGGTGAAGGCGGCGTCGGAGCTTGGGGTAAAAGCCCTAACCTTGTTTGCGTTCAGCAGTGAAAACTGGCGTCGGCCAGAAGATGAAGTCAGTGTGCTGATGGAGTTGTTCATCAGTGTGCTTTCTCGCGAAGTCAAACGCTTGAACAAAAATGGTGTCCAACTTCGCGTTATCGGTGATACCTCTCGATTTAACCCATCGCTACAACAAAAAATTGCTGAAGCTGAAGCTTTGACCGCAAATAACGATCAACTCGTGCTCAATATTGCGGCTAACTATGGTGGGCAATGGGATATCACTCAAGCGGCACGTCGTGTCGCAGAGCAAGTCGCGACTGGTCAATTACAGGTCAGCGATATCACAGAGCAAGATATTGCTCGTCAATTGATGCTATCTGACTTACCCGATGTGGATCTAATGATCCGCACCAGTGGCGAATGTCGCATTAGTAACTTCATCTTGTGGCAAGCCGCCTATGCCGAGTTGTATTTTACAGAACAATATTGGCCCGATTTCAACGAGCAAAGCCTGTTCGATGCGGTCGCTTGGTATGTCAATCGTGAACGACGCTTTGGCTGTACCGGCGAGCAAATCAAAGCCATGCTAACAACCGATAAGTAACCACGAGGAATCAGTTTGCTCAAACAACGTGTTTTAACCGCGGCCTTGTTAGTCCCTTTGGTGGTCGCCGCTGTTTTTTATTTGCCTTTTCCCGCGTTTGTTGCGGTGATTGCGGCTGTGACGCTGCTCGGGCATTGGGAGTGGACACAGTTTGTGTCCAGCTCTTCAAGATGGCTCACCTTTATCGTTCCAGCTGCGGCATTGGCGCTATCCATTTATAGTCTCCCTTTTAGTGCCTATGCGCTGAGCCACTTAGCGGTGGCGCCCTTTTCGGTAGCAGCGGCGGGGGCAGCATGGTGGTTGTTTGCCACCGGGTTGGTCTTAGCCTTTCCAAAATCCGGAGCGCTTTGGACGCACAGTCGCTTACTGCGCCAGCTATTCGGTCTTTTGACCTTATTGCCCTTTATGTGGAGCGTGTTGATTTTACGCGCCGCAGACTATCAGTTTTCCACCTATTACGGTGCGAAACTGGTCCTTCTGGTGTTTGTGTTGGTGTGGTGTGCGGATAGCGGTGCCTACTTTGCGGGTAAAGCGTTCGGTAAACATAAAATGGCGCCGGCGGTGAGCCCCAATAAAACCCTAGAAGGTTTGCTTGGTGGGCTCGTGGCCGCCGTTGCCGTGACATGGGCCGGTGCGCAGCTTCTCGATATTCACTTTGCGAGCGTGGGCGCGCTGCTTTGTATCGCTGTGGTCACAGCGTTAGCATCGGTGCTGGGCGATTTGGCAGAGAGCATGTTTAAGCGTGTCTCTGGCGTGAAAGACAGTGGGAATTTATTACCTGGCCACGGCGGTATTTTGGATCGAATTGATAGTTTGACCGCTGCATTTCCCGTTTTTACCGTGCTGTATTTCGCGTTTGCGAATTAAGTAAAACGAGCGTATCACATGCAAAAAATCACTGTATTAGGTGCCACTGGCTCGATCGGAACCAGTACGCTTTCTGTGGTTGAGGCTAACCCTCAACAGTTCGAAGTGACCGCACTGGCGGCCAATACCAATGTGGAAAAGATGACTCGCCTGTGTTTGCATTGGCGGCCGCGTTTTGCGGCCATGGCCGATGAGAACGCTGCATTGGAATTGGCGCAAGCGCTGAAAACGAAAGGGCTTAACACAGAAGTGTTGGCCGGAGAGCAAGGTTTATGCACGCTCGCATCTTTGGCTGAGGTGGATATGGTGATGGCAGCCGTGGTGGGGGCGGCAGGCTTGATGCCGACTATGGCTGCGGTGAAAGCGGGTAAGCGCGTTTTGCTTGCCAATAAAGAGGCCTTGGTGATGTCAGGGCAATTCTTTATTGATGCAGTTTATCAACATGGGGCAGAGCTATTACCTATCGATAGTGAGCACAATGCGATATTCCAGTGCTTACCGCAGGTTGTACAAGCTAACCCTGGCCGCTGCGATCTGAGTGCTGCTGGCGTGAGCAAAATCTTGCTCACAGGCTCAGGGGGGCCTTTCCGTTATCGTGAACCTGAGACCTTGCATACCGTGAGCGTAGCGGAAGCAGTTGCTCATCCCAATTGGTCGATGGGACCAAAAATCTCCGTTGATTCCGCCACCATGATGAATAAAGGCTTGGAGTATATTGAAGCACGCTGGTTATTTAATGCACGTGCCGATCAGCTCGAGGTTGTGATTCATCCCCAATCGGTTATTCACTCGATGGTGCAAATGAGCGATGGTTCGGTACTCGCCCAATTAGGCACCCCTGATATGTGTACGCCTATCGCCCATGCGATGGCGTATCCATCACGTGTGACGACGTCGGTTGCACCGCTCGACTTTACCCAAATTGGCGAATTTACCTTTATGGCACCGGATGCCCGTCGTTATCCTTGCTTGTCTTTGGCGATTGAGGCGTGCCAGCAGGGGCAGGCGGCGACAACGACACTCAATGCCGCCAATGAACAAGCAGTGGATGCCTTCTTGAAAGGGCAGATAGGCTTTATGGACATCGCACGGATTAATGAGGCGGTGTTATCACAAAGCACACTTCGCTCGCCATCAAGCTTGGATTGCCTGCTGGAGCTGGATAGAATGGCGCGAATTACGGCTAAGGAGCACATTGCTAAGGTTGCAAAATGAGTGCATTTCTATGGAACGCAGCGTCATTTATTGTCGCTCTCGGTGTGTTGGTGGCCATTCATGAGTATGGACACTTTTGGGTCGCGCGCCGCTGTGGCGTAAAAGTTGAGCGCTTTTCGATTGGTTTTGGGCGCGCACTATGGCGCTGGCGGGGCAAAGACGATACCGAGTATGTCATTGCTGCCATTCCGTTAGGTGGTTATGTCAAAATGCTCGACGAACGCATTGAGGCGGTCGCTGAGCATGACAAACCACGTGCATTCAATAATCAACCGCTGTGGCAACGCAGTGCAATTGTCGCCGCAGGGCCTATTGCCAATTTTCTTTTTGCGGTGGTCGCTTATTGGTTGATTTTCATGATGGGGATCCCAGCGGTTAAACCCGTCATTGGTCAAATAACCCCCAACTCCATCGCTGCAGAGGCCGGAATTGAACCGGGTATGGAACTTACCCATATTTCGGGCGTCGAAACCGCAGATTGGCAGGCTGTTAATTTCTCACTCATCAACCATATCGGTGATGAGCAGATGACCATGACAGCAAAGCCCGATGTGGCATCCAGTTATAGTCGGGACTACAGATTGGATTTAACCGCGTGGCAGTTTAATCCAGAGACTGAGTCTCCGCTGACAACCTTAGGGATCACCCCTTACCGTCCTGCGATTACACTCGATGTGGCCCAGGTGGTGGAGGGCAGTGCCGCTGCGAAGGCTGGTATTGCGTCTGGTGACACCTTAGTGGCGATTGATGGCAACAGATTACAAGCGTGGTCTGAACTGGTTGAGGCGGTACAAGCAAGCCCGAATCAACCGCTGCAGGTGACGGTGACGCGCGCCGGGCGTGAGCAGGTGTTAAACCTAACACCGGATGCGCGTGAAAGTAATGGCAAGGTCACCGGGTACGCAGGTATTGCGCCGCAAATGGCACCTTGGCCGGAGGCTTATCGTTTTACGCAGCAATATGGGCCGCTGGCGGCAATCCCTGAGGCAGTGAGTAAAACCGGACAGGTTATCAGCCTCACCGTGAATATGGTGAAAAAGCTGATTGTTGGGGATGTGGGTGTCAATAACCTGAGCGGGCCGATTTCTATCGCCAAAGGCGCAGGGATGACAGCAGAGATCGGGTTGATCTCATTTTTAGGATTTATGGCGCTGATCAGCGTTAACCTCGGCATTATCAATTTGCTACCTCTACCGGTCTTGGACGGCGGGCATTTATTGTTCTTTGGTATTGAAGCGGTAACACGCCGGCCTGTACCAGAGCGCGTACAAGACTTTGGGTATCGCATCGGCGCTGCCGTGTTGATGATGGTAATGGCAGTGGCATTGTTTAACGACTTCGCCCGACTTTAAACGGTTAGTATTCAAGGATAAGTCAGAAGCACATGGCGATGAAAAAACTATTAATAGCGTCTCTTTTAGTCAGTAGCAGTGTGGCGCATGCGGATACATTCCAAGTCAGCGATATCCGCTTTGAGGGCCTACAGCGAGTTAGTTTAGGGGCAGCATTGCTCTCTATGCCGGTGCGTGTTGGAGACAAGGTGGATGATAGCGATGTCGCGGATGTCATCAATGCTCTGTTTGCGTCGGGTAACTTTGAGGATGTGCGGGTTTATCGTGATGATGATGCACTCTTAGTGAAAGTGATCGAGCGCCCAACCATTGCCAGCATTTCGTTTTCAGGCAACAAAGCCATCAAAGAAGAGCAACTGAAAGAAAACCTGACCGCATCAGGGTTGCGTGTAGGTGAGGCGTTAGACCGCACCAAGCTCAGCAAGATTGAAAAAGGCTTAGAAGATTTCTACTACAGCGTGGGAAAATACAGTGCATCGGTGAAAGCCGTGGTCACACCCTTACCACGTAACCGTGCGGATCTGAAATTTGTCTTCACCGAAGGTGTTTCTGCAAAAATCGAGCAGATTAACTTTGTGGGCAACCAAGTCTTCAGTGATGAAGAGCTGCGCGATAATTTCGACTTGCGTGTTGATGTTCCTTGGTGGAACTTCTTGGCTAACGAGAAATACCAAAAGCAAGTGCTGGCGGGTGACTTGGAAAAGCTACGCAGCTACTACTTAAATCGCGGCTATTTGAAGTTCCGCGTTGAGTCGACCCAAGTGGCGATTTCTCCGGATAAAAAAGGTGTATACATCACCTTAAATGTTAACGAAGGCAAGCCCTATCAAGTGGCGGATCTAAGCTTCCGTGGCGATCCTGAGAATGAGGAGATCTACCGCTCGCTAGTGAACTTTACCCGAGGTGATACCTATAACGGGGACAAGGTCACAGCGTTGGAAGAGGCGATTAAACGCCACCTCGGTGAAACCGGCTTTGCCTACCCGAAAGTGAGTACCTTGCCGACGTTTGATGATGAGAATCAGCAAGTGTCGCTGACGGTCAACGTTGAGCCGGGCAAACGTATTTATGTCCGAAACATTCGCTTTACCGGTAATACCACCACCAAGGATGAAGTGCTGCGCCGTGAGATGCGTCAACTTGAAGGCACTTGGCTTAATGCTAAAGCCGTGAGTCGTGGTAAAGAGCGTCTCAACCGAACCGGTTTTTTCCAAAGTGCTGAAGTAGACACTAAGCGGGTTCCTGGCACCGACGATCAGGTCGATGTGAATTATAAGGTTAAAGAAGCCAACTCGGGCAGTATCAACTTTGGTATCGGCTATGGTACCGAATCAGGAGCGAGCTTACAGCTGGGCCTGCAGCAAGATAACTTTGCTGGTACGGGTAATCGCTTTGGTATTAATGCCATGGTTAACGATTACCGTAAGAACCTGACGCTTGAGTATCGTGACCCCTACTTTACCCTCGATGGTGTTAGCCTCGGAGGCAAGGTGTTCTATAACGAGTTTGAGGCGCGAGACGCGAACATCGTCGAGTACACAAATAAAAGTTATGGGTCGAAACTGACGTGGGGCTTTTGGACCGATGAACTGAACTCAATTGATTTTGGGTTGGGCTATACCCACAACAAAATCGAAAACATCGGTAAGTATTACCAAATTGACAAGTTTATGGAGCGTCACAAGGATCATCAAACTAGCAATGGTGGTTTGGAAGTTGATGACTTTGATTTATCCGTTTCATGGACGCGTAATAACCTCAACCGTGGTTATTTCCCTACGGCAGGTAACTATCAGCGAGCTTCTTACCGAATGACAGTGCCGGGCTCTGACGTCCAGTATTTTAAAATGCAATATGATATCCGCCAGTATGTGCCGTTAACTCAAGAGCATGAGTTCACGCTGTTGATGCGTGGTCGCCTTGGTTACGGCAATGGCTATGGCCAGATCAATGGCCAAGATCATATGTTGCCGTTTTATGAAAACTATTACGCGGGTGGTTTCTCGACCTTGCGTGGTTTCCGCTCGAACACTGTTGGACCCAAAGCCATTTACAAAGACAAGGAAAGTGGCGGTTCTGTTCAGCCGGACGGAGATAAAGAGTATAGCGAAGGTAGCTATGGTTCGAGTGATGCAGTGGGTGGTAACGCCATCGCACAAGGTAGCTTAGAGCTGATTGTGCCCACTCCGTTTGCCTCTGACGAAGCGCGTCAGCAAATTCGTACCAGTGTCTTTGTGGACGCCGCCTCAGTGTGGGACACCGAGTTTGACAGTAGTGAACTGGTAGCAAATGGTTATCCCGCTGGCACGAAAGATTACTCAGATCCATCCAATATCAGTGCCTCTTACGGGGTAGCCCTACAATGGATGTCACCGATGGCACCTTTGGTGTTTTCTATTGCAAAACCTATTACAAGCCAGCCTGGCGATGATGAAGAGTTCTTTACCTTCACTATCGGGCGCACATTCTGATCATCAGAAAGGAGACTATTGTGAAATCATTTTTGAAAGCAGCGGGACTTAGTGTCGCAATTCTGACCACGTCCATGTACGCATCAGCGGCTGATGCTGCACAGAAAGTGGGCTACGTATCGACTGGGGCGGTGATGTCTCAGCTGGCTCAAAAAAACAACCTTAACGAAAAGCTGCGTGCTGAATTCAAAGACCGTGTAGCGGAAATTGAGCGCATGAAAGAAAAGCTCTCAGAAGGGGTTGAAAAGCTGAAACGCAACGGCGAGCTGATGAGCGAAGATGAGCGCATCAAACTGCAGCGTGAACTCCAATCGATGGAGTCGGACTACAAATTAAAAGTAAAAGCGTTACAGGAAGATCAACGCAAGCGTGGTGGCCAAGAAGAGTCTAAACTGGTCAAAAAGCTAAAAACCGCCATCGATCAAGTGGCTGAGCAAGAAGGTTACGACATTGTATTGGATGCCAATGCCATCTTGTACGCTAACCCAGGCGACGATCTCTCTGAAAAAGTCATTAATGCAGTAAAATAACAAACAATCGAGGAGCCCATGGTTTCGATTACTCTCGCTGAATTAGCGGAAAAACTGGACGCTCAGCTCCACGGAGACGGTGCTGTAACAATAACCTCGCTAGCAGGGATGAATTCAGCGAGAGAAGGGCAAATCACCTTCTTATCGAGCCCGAAATACCGCAAACACTTGGCGCAGTGCCGTGCCAGTGCGGTGATGCTGAAAGAAGCGGACGTGTCATACTGCCAAGGCAATGCCTTGGTGGTTGCTGACCCTTATGTGGCTTATGCCAAAGTGGCCCAAATTTTAGATACCACACCTGCCTGTGCCACTGACATTGCGCCGACGGCGGTCGTTGCCGAAGATGCCATTCTGGGTGAAGGCGTGGCGATTGGTCCTAACGCGGTGGTCGAGTCCGGAACCTTAATTGGTGATGGCGTGCAGATTGGTGCGGGCTGTTTTGTCGGTAAAGGCGCCAAACTGGGTGCACGAACCAAACTTTGGGCCAATGTCACCATTTACCATGATGTGGTTTTGGGTGAGGACTGCTTGGTACAGGCGGGAACCGTAATCGGCGCGGATGGCTTTGGCTACGCGAATGAAAAAGGTAAGTGGATTAAGATCCCGCAGCTAGGTCGTGTTGTGATTGGTGATCGGGTCGAAATTGGTGCGTGTACGACCATTGACCGTGGTGCATTGGACGATACCTGCATTGCTGATGGCGTGATTATCGACAACCAGTGTCAGATTGCGCATAATGTATCGATCGGCGAAAACACGGCAGTGGCTGGTGCAACTGTGATGGCAGGCAGCCTAAAAGTAGGTAAGCACTGCATCATCGGCGGCGCCAGTGTGTTTAATGGCCATATGGAAATCACAGACAACGTTACCATCACAGGTATGGCGATGGTAATGCGACCGATTACTGAGCCGGGCATGTACTCGTCCGGCATTCCGTTACAGCCCAACCGCGAGTGGCGGAAAACAGCCGCGCGTGTGCTCAAGATTGACGAGATGCACAAGCGGCTAAAAGAGCTCGAAAAACAGCTCGATAACCAAGCTTAACGCAACAGATTGCAGGCCCGCCTCAAAAACGCGGGCCGTTTTGCGTTAAAGAAGTCAGTATTGGATTTGAACGGGAATACTACCTTGACTCGCGAAAACAAAGTGTTACACATCAACGAAATCAAAGAGCTGCTACCACATCGCTATCCGTTTTTGTTGATCGATCGCGTTACCGATTATGAAGAAGGCCAATACCTTCACGCGATAAAAAACATTACCGTGAATGAGCCTCAATTTACCGGCCACTTTCCTCAGTTGCCTGTGTTTCCTGGCGTATTGATCCTTGAATCAATGGCGCAAGCCACTGGCTTGCTGGCATTTAAGACATTCGGGAAGCCAAAAGACAACGAGCTATACTATTTTGCAAGCGTTGATAACGCGAAATTCCGCCGTCCTGTTACACCGGGAGACCAACTGGTCCTCGAGGTGGAGTTTATTAAAGAGCGCCGAGGAATTGCTGCCTTTACCGGAGTAGCGAAAGTAGACGGAGACGTTGTCTGCTCGGCGGAACTGAAGTGCGCAAGAAGAGAGATCTAATTGTGATCCACGAAACTGCCTATATCCACCCGACCGCCGTTGTAGAAGACGGGGTGACATTGGGAGAAAACGTTAAGATTGGCGCATTTTCTTTTATCGGAGAAGGTGTTGAGATTGGTGCGGGTACTGAAGTCATGACGCATGTCGTGATTAAAGGTCCTACGCGTATCGGCCAAGATAACCGCATCTATCAATTCGCATCGATCGGTGAAGCGTGCCAAGACCTGAAATATGCGGGTGAGCCCACGACGCTAGAAATTGGCGATCGCAACACCATTCGTGAAAGTGTCACCATGCACCGTGGTACGGTACAAGACAAAGGTGAGACCAAAGTTGGCAATGATAACCTATTCATGATCAACGCCCACGTGGCACACGATTGTGTGATCGGAAATCACTGTATTTTTGCCAACAATGCGACCCTAGCCGGTCATGTACACATCGACGATTACGTCATTGTGGGCGGCATGTCTGCGATTCACCAATTCTGTGTGGTGGGTAGCCATGCGATGTTGGGGGGCGGTTCTATTGTGGTCCAAGATATCCCCCCCTATGTGATGGCTCAGGGGAACCACTGCGCGCCTTTCGGCATTAACGTGGAAGGATTGAAGCGTCGCGGATTCGAGAAAGCATCGATTCGTGCGATTCGTGCGGTTTACAAGAACATGTATCGTTCCGGTAAAACCCTTGAAGAGGTCAAACAGATGTTGGCTAGCCAGGTCGAGGACGATCCTGCCTTGGCCCTGTTTGTTGATTTCTTTGAACGTTCAACACGAGGCATCATTCGTTAATGTTGCCCAGCGAACGTCCATTACGAGTGGGAATTGTCGCCGGAGAAATCTCCGGCGATGTTTTAGGTGAAGGTCTTATCAAGGCAATTAAGGCCCAATACGGCAATGTGGAATTTGTCGGTATTGGTGGGCCGCGCATGATAGCGCAAGGCTGCCAGAGCCTATTTGATATGGAAGAGCTTGCTGTAATGGGGCTGGTTGAAGTGCTCGGCCGTTTGCCCCGTTTGCTGAAGGTTAAAGCGAGCCTCGTCAAACACTTCACTACCCATCCCCCCGATGTGTTTATCGGTATTGATGCGCCTGATTTCAACTTACGTCTCGAAGCATCGTTAAAACAGGCCGGCATTAAAACGGTTCACTATGTCAGTCCCTCGGTCTGGGCATGGCGTCAAAAGCGTATTTTTAAAATTGCGGCCGCGACCGATCTTGTCTTGGCGTTTTTGCCGTTCGAAAAAGCGTTTTACGATAAGTTCAACGTCCCTTGCGCGTTTGTCGGCCACACCATGGCTGATAGCATTCCCATGCAAGTCGATCAGCGCGAGGCACAACAAGCGTTGGGGCTGGATACCAACAAACGTTGGTTAGCCGTCTTGCCGGGAAGTCGTGGGAGTGAGATGGCAATGTTGGCGCCGCCATTTTTGCAAACCTGCCAGCGTCTGTCACAGCAGTATCCTGATCTCGGCTTTGTGGTCGCTTTGGTGAATGACGCACGCCGGGCACAATTCGAGCAGGCGTGGCAAATCCATGCGCCGGAATTGTCATTTACCTTGGTGAATGATACGGCAAGGCAAGTGATCAGTGCTTCTGATGCGGTGCTGCTGGCCTCTGGTACCGTTGCCCTTGAGTGTATGTTGCTGAAGCGTCCCATGGTTGTAGGCTATAAAGTGAAGCCTTTGACTGCATGGCTAGCACGGCGTTTGCTCAAAACGCGCTATGTGTCTTTGCCCAATATCCTCGCTGATGCCCCTTTGGTGCCCGAATTATTGCAAGAAGAGTGCGAGCCTGAGGCGCTGGCAGCAGCTGTTTCACGCATGTTGGATGGCGATAACCAAGCCTTGCTTGAGACTTTTACACAGCTGCATCAAACCATTCGTAAAGATGCGGATGCCTCTGCAGCCTCCGCAGTATTAGAGTTAGTAAAAAATCATGACAGATGAGGCATTTGTATACCCTGACGCACGCTTGATTGCTGGCGTGGATGAAGTTGGGCGAGGTCCTTTGGTGGGCGCGGTTGTCACAGCGGCTGTTATCCTCGATCCGAATCAACCGATTGAAGGGCTCACCGATTCAAAAAAGCTGAGTGAGAAAAAACGTCTCGCGTTGTACGATGAAATCAAAGCCAAAGCCCTGGCGTGGTCGGTAGGGCGCGCAGAGCCCGAAGAAATTGATCGCTTAAATATTCTTCAGGCCACCATGGTCGCGATGCAACGCGCTATTGCAGGCCTTGCCGTGACTCCCGACTACGCATTGATTGATGGTAATCGTGTTCCCTCGCTCCCGATGCCGGCGCAAGCAGTGGTGAAAGGCGACTTGCGTGTCGCCGAGATCAGTGCGGCGTCGATCTTGGCGAAAGTAGACCGTGATAGAGAAATGGCTGAGTTGGACATCGCCTATCCGGCCTATGGATTTGCCCAGCACAAAGGCTATCCTACCAAGGCGCATATGGCCGCATTGAGTGAGCATGGCGCTTTACCAATGCACAGAAAAAGCTTTAAACCGGTTAAACGCGCCCTTGGTTTAGCGTAAGTGACGGCGCTTTATCATTTCCAATCCCTAGATAGTAACGAGTTTTATGTCTGAGCCACGTTTCGTCCATTTACGTATTCACAGTGATTTCTCCATGGTCGATGGGTTGTCCAAAGTCCCGCCACTGGTTAAGAAAGTGGCCGAAATGGGCATGCCTGCGATGGCCTTGACAGACTTTAGCAACCTTTGTGGGTTGGTAAAGTTCTATAACACCGCGAATAATGTGGGTGTGAAACCTATCATTGGTGCCGATTTTAAGGTGCAATCGGAGGCGTTTGGCGATGAATTATGTCAGCTGACCCTTCTTGCCGCGGATAAAGCGGGATATAAAAACCTCACTTTACTGATCTCCAAAGCTTACTTGCGCGGCCATGTTCAACATACGCCAGTGATCGACCAAGAGTGGCTGGTAGAACACGCTGACGGGTTGATTGTATTATCTGGCGGTTGCCGAGGAGACTTGGGCAAAGCCTTACTGAAAGGCAATAAGGCGCTTGCTGAAGAGTGCGCCCGTTTTTATCAAGCCCATTTCCCCAATGCTTATTACATGGAGCTCGTTCGCACCGGACGTCAGGATGAAGAAGTGTACCTACACTTTGCGGTCGACTTTGCCACCGAGCACGACCTGCCAGTGGTGGCGACGAACGAAGTGTGCTTTATCTCGCCCGACGAGTTTGACGCCCACGAGATCCGTGTGGCCATCCACGATGGTTATACGTTAGACGACCCACGTCGCCCGAAAAACTACAGTGCCGAGCAATATCTGCGCACCGAGCAAGAGATGTGCGAGCTCTTTGCGGATATCCCAGAAGCATTGGCAAATAGCGTGGAAATTGCCAAGCGCTGTAATGTGCCGGTCAGACTTAATGAATACTTCCTGCCGAACTTCCCAACCGAAGGGATGGAGATTGATCAGTACTTGGTCAAACGCGCCAAAGAAGGCCTAGAAGAGCGACTGGCGTTTCTTTTCCCCGATGAGAAAGAGCGCGCCCTTAAGCGACCTGAATACGACGAACGCCTTGACCGTGAACTCGGTGTGATTAACCAAATGGGCTTCCCTGGTTACTTTTTGATCGTGATGGAGTTTATCCAATGGTCAAAAGATAACGATATTCCGGTGGGACCCGGACGGGGTTCCGGGGCCGGCTCCTTGGTTGCGTACGCCCTTAAAATCACTGATTTGGATCCCCTAGAGTTTGATCTGCTTTTTGAGCGCTTCTTGAACCCAGAGCGGGTTTCCATGCCCGACTTCGATGTCGACTTTTGCATGGATAAGCGTGATTTGGTGATCGACCACGTGGCCGAAATGTACGGCCGGGATGCGGTATCCCAGATCATTACTTTCGGTACCATGGCGGCCAAAGCGGTGATCCGAGACGTGGGTCGTGTATTGGGTCACCCCTATGGGTTTGTTGACCGTATTTCTAAATTGGTGCCGCCCGACCCGGGCATGACGCTGGCAAAGGCGTTTGAAGCTGAACCGCAGTTGGTTGAGGTTTATAACGCAGACGAAGAAGTCAAAGCGTTGATCGACATGGCCCGCATGCTCGAAGGGGTGACACGTAACGCGGGTAAGCACGCGGGCGGGGTGGTGATTTCACCTACGACGATTACGGACTTTGCACCGCTATATTGTGACAGTGAAGGGCACCACCCTGTCACCCAGTTTGATAAAAACGATGTTGAGACGGCCGGTCTTGTGAAGTTTGACTTCTTGGGGCTGCGGACGCTGACCATTATCGACTGGGCGCTGGGAATGATTAACCCTCGCTTACAAGCGCAAGGCAAAGATCCTATCGATATCGCGGCGATTCCGATGGCCGACCAAGCATCATTCGAGATGCTGCGTAAGGCAGAGACGACAGCTGTGTTCCAGCTGGAATCGCGGGGCATGAAAGAGCTGATCAAGCGTCTCCAACCGGACTGTTTTGAAGACATGATCGCACTGGTGGCTCTGTTCCGCCCAGGCCCATTGCAATCAGGGATGGTGGATAACTTTATCGACCGTAAACACGGACGAGAACAAGTCTCTTATCCCGATGAAAAGTGGCAACATGAGTCACTGAAAGAGACCCTTGAGCCGACCTACGGCATCATCTTGTATCAAGAGCAGGTGATGCAAATTGCCCAGATCTTAGCCGGGTATACGCTCGGCGGCGCCGATTTGCTACGTCGTGCGATGGGTAAGAAAAAACCCGAAGAAATGGCCAAGCAGCGCGACATCTTTGAAAAAGGCGCGATCGCAAACGGCATTGATGGCGAACTTGCCATGCGTATCTTTGACTTGGTGGAAAAGTTTGCCGGTTATGGTTTCAACAAATCACACTCCGCCGCTTATGCCTTGGTCTCTTATCAAACACTGTGGTTAAAGGCGCATTATCCGGCTGAATTCATGGCCGCCGTTATGACCGCGGATATGGATAACACCGATAAAGTTGTCGGACTGGTGGAAGAGTGCCGTCGCATGAAACTAACGGTACTCCCCCCAGATGTGAACGCGGGTTTGCACCGCTTTACCGTCAATGACAAAGGGGAGATTGTCTACGGTATTGGCGCGATTAAAGGGGTGGGTGAAGGGCCGATCGACAATATAGTTGCGGCGCGAGAGCAAGATGGCTACTTCCGTGACTTATTTGATTTCTGTGCGCGCATTGATACCAAAAAAGTCAATAAGCGTGTGATTGAACGCTTGATTCGCGCAGGCGCCATGGATAGGCTTGGCCCTCATCGAGCGGCAATGATGGCATCACTCGATGACGCTATTCGCGCGGCCAGTCAGCATCATCAAGCCGAGTCTTACGGACAAACCGATATGTTTGGTGTCCTCACGGATGCACCGGAAGAGGTCGAGCACGCCTATGCGAATGTGGCACCTTGGCCAGATAAAGTGTGGCTGGAAGGGGAGCGAGAAACCCTAGGGTTGTATTTGACCGGCCATCCCATCAATAGCTATCGTAAAGAGCTTAAACACTATGTGACATGGCGATTGGAAGACGCGCATGCCACTAAGCGTGATGTGGTGTCTACGGTCGCCGGTCTTGTGATTGCGGCGCGTGTCATGACCACCAAGCGCGGTTCTCGTCTTGGGATCTTAACCCTTGATGATCGCTCGGGCCGCATGGAAGTGATGCTTTTTTCTGACGTACTCGACAAATATCTCGATCTGGTGGAGAAAGACAGAATTCTGGTGGTCTCAGGACAGGTCAGCTTTGATGACTTCAATGGTGGGCTTAAAATGACGGCCCGTGAAATCATGGACATCAGTCAAGCGCGAGAAAAATATGCGCGCTGTTTGGGCATCTCTATCATGGAAGAGCAAATTGATGCCCCGTTTTTTGAACGGTTTCATGATACGTTGGCACCGTACCGTTCAGGGACTGTGCCAGTGAATCTTTATTACCAGCGCCGTGATGCACGGGCGCGGTTACGTTTAGGGGCGGAGTGGCGAATTACCCCCGCGGATGAACTGATCGATAATTTAAAAGGCTTGCTTGGCGACGAGCAGGTCGAATTAGAGTTTAACTAAGCTTAGCTGGTGACGCATCGCGTACACCGGCGGTGACCAATAGGATTCTCTTGGTATGAGTCTTAACTTTTTAGAATTCGAACAACCGATCGCAGAGCTAGAAGCTAAAATTGAAGCCCTTCGCGCTGTCTCCAAGCGTGGCGGAGAAGATGCGGTTAATCTTGATAAGGAAATTGAACAACTGGAAACCAAGAGTCTTGAGCTTACGCGCAAGATCTTTGGTGATTTAGGGGCATGGCAAGTGGCACAACTGGCGCGCCACCCTCAACGTCCTTACACCTATGATTATATCGATCTTATCTTTCACGAATTTGACGAGCTGGCGGGCGATCGCGCCTATGCGGATGACAAAGCCCTAGTAGGCGGTATTGCACGCTTAGAAGGGCGTCCAGTGATGGTCATCGGTCACCAAAAAGGCCGTGATACCAACGAGAAGGTAAAGCGTAATTTTGGTATGCCAAAGCCTGAAGGATATCGCAAAGCATTACGCTTGATGAAAATGGCAGAGCGATTCAACATGCCAGTGATCACTTTTATTGATACTGCCGGTGCTTACCCAGGCGTGGGGGCAGAAGAGCGTGGTCAGTCAGAAGCCATTGCACGTAACTTGAAGGAAATGGCGGGCCTGACCGTGCCGGTGATCTGTAATGTGGTTGGTGAAGGCGGCTCAGGCGGTGCCTTGGCGATCGGTGTTGGTGACTACGTCAATATGCTCCAGTATTCAACATACTCAGTGATTTCGCCCGAGGGCTGCGCCTCTATTTTGTGGCGTGATTCGGCCAAAGCACCACAAGCGGCAGACGCAATGGGTATGACTGCGCCACGCTTGAAAGAGCTGGGCTTGATTGATGCTGTGATTGAAGAGCCTCTAGGTGGTGCGCATCGCGATATGAAAGCGACGGCACAAAGCATTAAACAAACCTTGATTAGCCAGCTCGCGGATTTGGAAGCATTGGATACTGAAAGCCTACGCGACCGCCGATATCAGCGTTTGCTCAGTTATGGTTACTGCTAATTGCCACTCGGCAATCGAGCACAATGAAAGGGCCTAATGGCCCTTTTCTTTTTGCTACGCGCCAGCAACAATAGGCGCAGACTCACAATGACAGATGCTTATGCTCATCCAATACCTGACAGACACACTGGCGCCGCTAACGGCTCAGCCACGACAAATTCTTTTAGCCCTGAGTGGGGGATTAGACTCTCGGGTGCTGCTGGATCTATTGGCCAGTTATCGCGGCCAGCATCCGCAGCACGACTATTCCGTGTGTCATGTTCATCATGGTTTGCATGCTGATGCCGATAAGTGGGCGACACAATGTCAGGTTTGGGCGGAGCAAGCGGGTTTTTCCTTCATCCTAAAACATGTCACTCTCGACCCAGAGTTAAGCACAGAGCATGCAGCTAGAGAGGCACGCTATCAAGCCTTTCAAGAGTTACTCCAACCCCATGGACTCGTTCTTACCGCGCAACACAGCGATGATCAAGTCGAGACCTTCTTTTTGGCATTGAAGCGAGGAAGTGGTCTGGAAGGATTGGCGGGAATGCCCACTGTGAGAACACTCGGCAAAGGGCTCTTAGTCCGTCCTTTGTTGGCAGCGTCACGGGCGCAATTGCATCACTACGCGCGTCAAAAAGGGTTGGCATGGGTGGAAGACCCGAGCAACCAAGATACACACTTTGATCGTAATTTTATCCGTCAACAATGGCTCCCAGAAGCTGACGCGCGTTGGCCGGGGTTTCGCACTGCCGTGCAACGCACGCAGCAATTGTGCCAAGAGCAAGCGGCACTCTTAGCAACATTTGTCGCCCCTTTGGTCGAAAACGCCATCGATACGGACAACAGTTTGTCTTTGGCACATCTCCCTCTTACGGATCTTGCTCTGTGTCGAGCGATGTTACGACACTGGTTGAAGTACCATGATCTGATTTTAACTCAGGCTCAGCTTAATACGCTGATCCAGGATGTGGTGCAGGCAAGAGCGGATGCTAACCCGCAACTGTCGGTTGATGGAAAGAGCATTCGTCGTTATCAGCAGCGTTTGTATCTTATTGCTGACTCCGCGGATGTCACTGCATGGCAAGGTAAACTGACGCCACAATCGCCATTACATTTGCCGGATGGATTAGGGCGTTTGGTGCTTCTTCCTTATACAGAGCGCGCGCAAGGATTGGCATTAGGTCCTTTGCCACAGTCTTGGCTATCGGTGCAGTTTAATCCCAGCGGGTTAAGCGCCCATCCTGCCGGGCGGCAAGGCCGTCGTAAACTCAAGAAGCTTTATCAAGAATACGGTATTCCAAGTTGGCAGCGGCGTCGCTTGCCAATCCTTTGCGACGAGCGTGGTGTAATCGCCGTGGCGGATTGCTTTGTGAGTCAATCAGCGGTCGGGAAGGTATGGCGTTTAGTCTGGGAGCGGGAAAACACTGCTTAACTTATCCCTTACACGCCAATTATCTGCCTGCTCATAAAACCACCAGTCAGATAAACGACACTTGCTAAAATTGTCCGAATTACTTAATGTACTAGTCTAATGATACATTGAGGTAAAGAAGTAATGGCATCGAGTCGTGAATTATTTGGCACCCGAATAGGCTTTGTCCTTGCTGCAGCCGGCGCGGCTGTGGGACTAGGCAATATTTGGGGGTTCCCAACGCAGGCGGCGAGCAACGGGGGCGGCGCTTTTTTATTAGTCTACTTACTGATGATCTTACTCGTTGCCTTTCCCATGTTGGTGGTGGAGATGGCGATTGGTCGTCATGGCCGCGCTAACCCGTTGGACAGCATGCGTGCGCTGAGTGATAACCCTCTTCTGAAGCGTTTTGGCAGTGGCGTGGGGCTGATTGGCTTGGCTGTACCTTGTATGGTTTTGGCGTTTTACAGCATTGTAGGCGGATGGTTAGTCTCTTTTTTATTGGCTGCAGTGGCAGACATTTTCCAGTTTTCAGACGCATCCGCTTGGTTAAAAGGCTTCTCAGCATCACGTAATCTCTTTGGGGCGGTGGTGTTTTATGTGCTCACCATTGTGATCGTACAGGCGGGGGTTAAGCAGGGGATTGAGCGTTGGTCAACCCGTCTCATGCCCGCGCTGTTTGTCCTCTTTGCTGCGATGTTTGTCTATATCATGACGCTACCCGGTGCGACAGAAGGCTTAAAGCACTACCTGATCCCCGACTTTAGCAAAGTGATGGACAAAGATTTGCTATTAGCAGCCATGGGACAGGGCTTCTTCTCTCTGACGATTGGCGGGTGCTCCATGCTGATTTATGGCTCGTACCTTAGCCACAAAGAAAACCTGCCGAAAATGGCACTGAGTGTCACTTTGGTCGATACCGCTGTGGCGGTGATTGCCGGGCTAGTAGTGTTGCCAGCGATGTTTGTTGCCATGCATCAAGGCGTTGAGATTTATGCGCAAGACGGCAGTTTGCTCAGTGCCGATACCTTGGTGTTTACTGTGTTGCCTTTATTGTTTGAAAGTTTAGGCGCGGCAGGTCCGTACGTGTCTCTCGTCTTCTTTTTGCTGATGACCATCGCGGCCCTGACATCCTCGATTTCTATGCTGGAATGTCCTGTTGCGCTGGCCAGTGAGCGCTTGGGCTCAAGCCGGAAAATCACCAGCTGGGTGTTAGGGGGTGTGATTGCGCTCTGCAGTGCGGTGATTGTGTTTAACTTCGGTGCGCTATTTGGCTTAGTTGCGAGGGTGGCGACCCAATATTTCCAACCCTTTGCGGCGCTACTTTTCTGTCTGTTTGGTGGTTGGATTTGGTCGCGTGATCGCAAGCTAGCGGCATTGCGCGAAGGTTATGATGATATTGAGCAGAGTCTG
This sequence comes from Salinivibrio sp. YCSC6, assembly GCF_004916735.1. NCBI lineage: Bacteria > Pseudomonadati > Pseudomonadota > Gammaproteobacteria > Vibrionales > Vibrionaceae > Salinivibrio > Salinivibrio sp. YCSC6. The sequence continues at coordinate 2,196,982 of NZ_CP039516.1, read as the reverse complement.
TTCTGGAAAATCTGGCCTGTGTATGTGAAGTTTGTTTGCCCTGTGTTGGTAGCCACAGTGTTGTGGGTCTCACTTGGCTAAAAGCCAAATGATGACACTAAAAAAGCGGACATCGGTCCGCTTTTTTATCGCTGCTTAACAGGCAAGGCGAGATGAGTTAACGGAACTGTTTGGCGTCTTCTAAATACGTAAAGCCAGCATCCGCTAAGCGCGCGCACAAGGTCTCGCGGTCGATATCATAGTAACGTACTAAGTCCTCTAAACTGACAAACTCATCGCGTAGCTTCATGTTAATAATGCTCATGAGCATGACAGGATCCATCGAGGCATAGTTTTTCAAATCCATCTTAATCCTCGTGATCGCTAATCAATAAATTGGCAGCAGCAAATGCGGCTTGTTCACGACGAGCTGGCGAAACACTCTCGTCACTTGCGACATCATTTAATGCTTTCAGCGCGCAGCTGATAGCGGCAGGAATGTAGCCTTGTTCGCCACTGCCAATCTCGGCATAGCGCTGGCGGATGAGTTCACAGCAATCTGCAACTTTCATAATGGATCTCCTCAATAGTACTGCACGCACTATAGCGAAAGGAGAGGCGTTGAGAAAAGGGTTAGCGAGCGCGTTTTTGGCGATACATGCTCTGATCGGCACGCTCATAAAGCGAAACGCTGTTATCACCTTTACGATATTGGGCATAGCCAACCGACGCGCTGATATCGTGCGCGCTGAGTAATCGGTCATTGGTGACCAGATGTTTGACTCTATGGGTGACATTGGCGACTGAATCATCACCGGCGGGCTGTAGCAAGACCGCGAATTCGTCACCGCCTAAGCGATAACAGCGGTCGCTACCACGCACGGCTTCTTTGACCAGCAGCGAAAAACGACGAAGCACTTTATCACCGTCTAGGTGGCCATAGTTATCATTGACTTGTTTAAAGTTATCCATATCGAACATCATCATGACCAAGCCAATATTTTGCCGCTCACAAACTGCAACCGCGTGCTGCAAATCCTGCTCAAAGCTGGTTCGGTTGTGCAGTCCGGTTAATCCATCCAGCAGTGCCATGTTCTTTACACGGGTATATTCAACCGCATTGGTCAGCGGACCGGCAAGCAACTTATGGTAGGTGTGTAACAGGCTAATTTCATCCGGATCAAGTTTATACGGAGTGGAGTACTGCAGCACCCCTAATGGTTGCTTATTAAATTTAATCGCGAAGGTTTGGCGGAAAGTATGTTGCTCACCCCGACGGATAATATTTGAGATTTCGTCGTGCTCCCAAATGATACGACCAATATCAATCTGCTTTTCTACCTCTCGTGCATACACCTCAAACAATACCTTGATATCGAGGTGTCCTTGCAGTTTTTGTAGCAACAACAAACGCTGATCAGCACCCAGCGGAACTTTACGCGGGGCGATGCCAGAGTGTGTGAATTGCTTTAAGTGCGAGGCAGTCATTAATAATCAACAGCTATCTGATTTGTGGGTCATGCTGAATAAGCAGAATCCATGCCAGCCTATTATCAAGGCGAAGAGACGTCGTTTGGCTGCGATCTATCTCGTTCTTTTTGGATGACTATTCTATCAACAAGGAGAGGATTTGGGATCTGTGATTCTGTGCGTCTTGGTAGCCGATGTCAATTAACTGGCGAAGATATGCCGGCTCGAACAATAAATAACTGGCAAAGGTAGCATCTTGTGAGGCATTGATGCCTAAAAGCCTTAACAGGGCACGTGCGGCAAAGGGCATATGGCGATAAAAACGCTTGGCTACGGGCTCGAAAGGGACCGATGGACGCAGGTGTAAGACATTCACTTTTCTTAACCCTAGCTGGTGGCGCTGCGCGTCGTTCAGGGCAAGGTGAATTTGGTTCATGCGCTGCAAGTTTTCTAAGTCGGCCGACAAGGTATCAGCGAATATTGCGTTCATCAGGTGACCGCCCAGCATCGCGAGCCCTGGCGCTGACGGGTCGATATTGCCAGCAGTGCGAATACCTGTGGTTAAATCCAAAATGAGGATCCGCTCCGCCCCCATTTTAATCGCCGGTCGCAAAGGGGCGATTTGGTGAATCGCACCATCCCCATAAAACTCATGGCCAATGCGTGAGGCAGGGAACACGAAGGGAATGGCTGAAGAGGCCAGTAAATGCTCTGTCGAGAGTTGACTGCGTCGGCCGACAGCTCGTGCCCGCTCCCATGGCGAAATACTGGCATCACCTTGAAAAAAACTGACCGATTGGCCGGTTTGATAGTTGGAAGCGGTCACCGATAGGCCATGAAGGTGACCGGACAGTAATTGATAGTTTAACTTATTAAAATTAATGGTTTGATTAAGCAATTCACGCAATGGGCGATTATTTAACAGGCCAAAAGGTGAAGTGGGTTGATAGCGTGACTGAAAGCGCTGTCCTGTTTGGCTAGCAAGGTGACTTAACAGACCAAGAGGCTGACTGGCAAAAATACGCGATGTATCGAGCCGATGCCACAGCCATGACAACTTTTTGACGCCAAGTCGAAAAGATGACGCGTAGCTAGCCAGAGACACCGCATTGATTGCTCCGGCAGATGTGCCGGAATATATCGTAAATGGACTGGTGTGAACGCGAGGGTACCATTCAGCAATGGCAGCCAATACACCGACTTGATAGGCCGCACGCGCACCACCACCAGTCAGAACGAGAGCGATTTTAGGCTTGTGTGTAGACATATAACCGACGACGTTAAAAGGCTAACAGCTTGATTATAGTTACTTCAGGCGCCCTGTCGCGCGTTAGTCATCACAACGTCCGTTTCTTTTTCATTACAGATAATGAGGTTGAAAATCATTATCAATTCGATCTATGGTGAGGAGGTCAATTAATCGATGGAGTGACAAGATGACTTATTCGTTTCCCGATTTACCCTATGCCTATGATGCTCTCGAACCGCATATCGATGAGGCAACCATGCGCATTCATCACCAGCGTCACCACAAAACCTATTTCGATAAATTCGTGGCTGCGATAAAAGAGACAGACCGCGATGGTGAGCCGGTTGAGGATTTGTTTCGAGATATCTCGTCGCTGCCAGCAGCGATTCGTAATCATGGGGGAGGATACTATAACCACCTGATTTACTGGCAATCGATGACGCCGAATCCTAAGCCTGCGCCAGAAGGCGCACTCTACGATGCGATTGTCGAGACCTTCGGCTCGCTTGATGCATTTAAAGAGGTTTTTAGTCAGGCGGCAATTGGTCAGTTTGGCTCAGGTTTTGCGTGGCTGGTGGTGAAAGAGGATGGCCAGCTTGCGATCACCTCAACGGCTAATCAAGACAATCCATTGATGGATATTGCAGAGGTCAAAGGTGAACCGATTTTAGGGTGTGATGTCTGGGAACACGCTTATTATCTTAACTACCAGAACAAACGTCCTGACTACGTGAACGCGTGGTGGAAGGTGGTGAATTGGTCATTTGCTGAAAAAGCGTACCAGCAAGCGATCGGTTAAAAAAATGCCCCGCAACGCGGGGCATTTACTCTCTAGACGATAAGGCTTAAGCCAGTTTTGCTTGGATAAACGACAAGGCGTCGTCGATAGCGAACGGCACTTTCTCACCGTCGCGACGATGCTTATATTCAAATACGCCATTATCCATGCTGCGCTCACCGATTACGATGGTATGCGGCACACCCACTAGTTCAATGTCTGAGAACATTACCCCAGGACGTTCTTTACGATCATCAAAGAGTACCTCGATACCGGCAGCAGTAAGATCAGCGTAAAGCTTTTCAGCCGCTTCACGGACACGCTCAGACTTGTGCATATTCATCGGCACAATCGCAACGGTAAACGGTGCAATCGCGTCTGGCCAAATGATGCCATTTTCATCATGGTTTTGTTCAATCGCAGCGGCAACTACACGTGTCACACCAATACCATAACAGCCCATTTCTAGGGTTGTATTTTTGCCATCTTGGCCGAGGACGCCTGCGCCCATTTTTTCCGAGTAGTTGTTACCCAGTTGGAAAATATGGCCAACTTCAATACCGCGCTTAAACATCAAGGTGCCTTTGCCACATGGGCTAGGATCGCCTTCAACTACATTACGCAAATCGGCAACTTGGCCAAGTTCAACGTCACGGCCCCAGTTGATGCCAAAGTAGTGTTTGTCGTCAATGTTGGCACCGGCGCCGAAATCATTCATTACCGCGACGCTGCGATCGACAATAAACGGCGCAGGAAGATTGACCGGACCTAGTGAACCGGGACCGGCACCGACTAAGGCGCGAATTTCTTCTTCTGTCGCAAAGGTTAATGGCGCTGCAACTTCAGGAAGATTTTCTGCCTTCACTTCGTTGAGTTCATGGTCGCCGCGGATAATCAGCGCGATCAGGTCGGCGTCTACTTCATCAGAGGCCTTAACAAACAAGGTCTTGACGGTTTTTTCGATCGGCAACTTAAATTGCTCCACCAACTCGGCAATGGTTTTTGCATTTGGCGTGTCGACTAATTCCATCGCTTGGGTTGGCGCCTCAGCCTGATCTTTAGGCGCGAGTGCTTCTGCCTTTTCGATGTTGGCGGCGTAATCGGACTCGGTGGAGAAAGCAATCAGGTCTTCTCCGCTACCAGCAAGTACGTGGAACTCATGTGACGCGGAGCCACCAATCGCTCCTGTGTCTGCCAATACCGCGCGGTAATCAAGGCCCATACGATCAAAAATGGCGCAGTAGGCGGCACGCATTTTCTCGTAACTTTGCTCCATACCCGCTTTATCGATATCAAAGCTATATGCATCTTTCATAATAAATTCACGTGAACGCATCACGCCAAAACGCGGACGCACTTCATCACGGAATTTGGTTTGAATCTGATACAGATTGATCGGCAGTTGCTTATACGAGTTAATCTCGTTGCGCACCAAGTTAGTAATCACTTCTTCATGCGTGGGTCCAAGTACAAAGGGACGTTCGTGACGATCCGCGATGCGAAGCAGTTCTGGACCAAACTTTTCCCAGCGTCCTGTTTCTTGCCATAGATCTGCAGGCTGTACCACTGGCATAAGCGTCTCGACAGCGCCTGACTTGTTCATTTCTTCCCGTACAATGCGCTCAACTTTTTGTAGCACTCGTACACCGGTCGGCAGCCAAGTGTATAGACCTGAAGCAAGTTTACGAATCATACCTGCGCGCAGCATCAGCTGGTGGCTGACAATTTCTGCGTCGCTAGGGGTTTCTTTCAAAGTAGAAAGCAGATATTGACTGGTACGCATTTAAAGTTATCCGTTGATATTAGCGATCAATAATAAGTAGGGCATATTAACAGCGCGGGGGAGTTTCGACAAAAGCTTCTATGGTCTCAACGTGAATCTGGTCGTCAGACACCGTGAAACGCACATTGAAATCGAACAGGTGGACGGCATAGTGCTTAGCATCTGGCTTGCCCTTTTTATAGGCAGGGCGAGGGTCTTGTGCGAGCACCTCTTCAATCACTTGGCGTTGGTATGTGCCCTCAGGATGTTGAGAGAGTGTCGCGAGGGCGGGGTTGGAAAAATGCACTGGCATCAAGTCAGGCTTTTGCTGAGCAAACCCGCCCTGAGCACTATCAAGACAATCAGAGTAGGGGATATAAGGTTTGATATCGATAATTGGCGTTCGATTGACAAGATCGCACCCCCGTACGACTAACCGGACTTGGCCCGGAGTAGATTCAACGCGAACCAGCTCTACCGCCGACATTCCGATACCATTGGGACGAAAGGTCGCACGACTGGCAAAGACGCCGACTCGCTCGTTTCCACCCAAACGCGGGGGACGAACTGTCGGGGACCAACCTTTATCTAAATTACGATCGAACAAGAATAGTAACCAAAGGTGGGAAAACTGCTCAATGCCTCTTACCGCATCAAGCTGATTCGCGTCACCGCGCAATTCAATATATGCCAAGGCACTAGGCGCTAGGCCCGGTTGTCGCGGCACAGCAAACTTTTCTTTAAACGGAGAAATCAAAGTGCCAACAGGAGAGATAGAGAAAGTATCTTGCATAGGGTGAAGTTCGGTTAATAGACGCACGCTAATCTTAACACGCGAGTTTCATTGAGTATGCAAAGATGCAAGCAACCACGCAGCATGTCATAATTATCGCCTGACACTGAATGAGGAATTGTGAGTGAGTTTTCCCGCTGTTTTTATTGATCGCGATGGTGTGGTCAATGTCGACCACGGCTATGTGGCGGATATCGATAATTTTGAGTATATCGAAGGTGTGTTCGACGCATGCCGCGCCCTAAAAGAAAAAGGGTATTTATTAGTGCTGGTGACCAACCAAGCCGGTATCGCCCGTGGTTATTACTCTGAGCAAGACTTTTTGCAGCTAACGGAATGGATGGATTGGAACTTTGCTGACAAGGGCGTGGACTTTGACGGTATTTATTACTGCCCACACCATGCCAGTGAAGGGGTCGGTGAGTATCGGATTGATTGCGATTGTCGCAAACCCAAGCCGGGTATGTTGATTGAGGCTCAGCAGGAGCTCGATATTGATATGTCACGCTCGGTGATGGTCGGTGATAAAGCTGATGACATGAAGGCTGCACAAGCTGCCGGTGTGGCTACCCGTATTCTCGTGAGATCAGGAAAGCCTGTGACCGAGGAAGGGGAATCGTTAGCAACCTGCGTGGTGGATTCCATCGCAGATGTTCCGAGTACATTGAGCTAATTCACACGCGAGCCTATCAGAATCACACTTTTGTACCTTTTTGGTGATAATTTGTTCTAACGGTTAATTTCGTTGAAAAAAAGACTTGCGACTTAAATTTATCACCCTATAATTCGCTCCTCGTTGGCACGGCAAACCGCGCTAACAAACGGCAGCAAAGCCAAGTAAACAAAAAGCTTGACTCACTGCCTCGGTGGCGTAAAATGCCACTCCCGCTCAAGATTGAGCGACGCTCTTTAACAATTTGACCTATGCAATCTGTGTGGGCACTCGTTGAGAATAGACAAAAAGATTTATTCGATGAACTGAGTGACCAAACGATAACTTTTAGTTATTCGGCACAGTCAATTCGTTTTTCTCTTCGGAGATAAACAGTAATCAGTATTCATTGAGCTGAAACTTCGGTTTCGAAAAAACTTTAATTGAAGAGTTTGATCATGGCTCAGATTGAACGCTGGCGGCAGGCCTAACACATGCAAGTCGAGCGGAAACGGCAGTATTGAAGCTTCGGTGGATTTACTGGACGTCGAGCGGCGGACGGGTGAGTAACGGCTGGGAACCTGCCCTGACGAGGGGGATAACCGTTGGAAACGACGGCTAATACCGCATAATGTCTACGGACCAAAGGTGGCCTCTACATGTAAGCTATCGCGTCGGGATGGGCCCAGTTAGGATTAGCTAGTTGGTAAGGTAATGGCTTACCAAGGCGACGATCCTTAGCTGGTTTGAGAGGATGATCAGCCACACTGGGACTGAGACACGGCCCAGACTCCTACGGGAGGCAGCAGTGGGGAATATTGCACAATGGGGGAGACCCTGATGCAGCCATGCCGCGTGTGTGAAGAAGGCCTTCGGGTTGTAAAGCACTTTCAGCAGTGAGGAAGGTAGTGTACTTAATACGTGCATTGCTTGACGTTAGCTGCAGAAGAAGCACCGGCTAACTCCGTGCCAGCAGCCGCGGTAATACGGAGGGTGCGAGCGTTAATCGGAATTACTGGGCGTAAAGCGCATGCAGGCGGTTTGTTAAGTCAGATGTGAAAGCCCGGGGCTCAACCTCGGAACCGCATTTGAAACTGGCAGGCTAGAGTCTTGTAGAGGGGGGTAGAATTTCAGGTGTAGCGGTGAAATGCGTAGAGATCTGAAGGAATACCAGTGGCGAAGGCGGCCCCCTGGACAAAGACTGACGCTCAGATGCGAAAGCGTGGGTAGCAAACAGGATTAGATACCCTGGTAGTCCACGCCGTAAACGATGTCTACTTGGAGGCTGAGGTTTAAGACTTTGGCTTTCGGAGCTAACGCATTAAGTAGACCGCCTGGGGAGTACGGCCGCAAGGTTAAAACTCAAATGAATTGACGGGGGCCCGCACAAGCGGTGGAGCATGTGGTTTAATTCGATGCAACGCGAAGAACCTTACCTACTCTTGACATCCAGCGAATCCTTTAGAGATAGAGGAGTGCCTTCGGGAGCGCTGAGACAGGTGCTGCATGGCTGTCGTCAGCTCGTGTTGTGAAATGTTGGGTTAAGTCCCGCAACGAGCGCAACCCTTATCCTTGTTTGCCAGCGAGTAATGTCGGGAACTCCAGGGAGACTGCCGGTGATAAACCGGAGGAAGGTGGGGACGACGTCAAGTCATCATGGCCCTTACGAGTAGGGCTACACACGTGCTACAATGGCAGATACAGAGGGCAGCGAGACAGCGATGTTAAGCGAATCCCTTAAAGTTTGTCGTAGTCCGGATTGGAGTCTGCAACTCGACTCCATGAAGTCGGAATCGCTAGTAATCGCAGATCAGAATGCTGCGGTGAATACGTTCCCGGGCCTTGTACACACCGCCCGTCACACCATGGGAGTGGGCTGCACCAGAAGTAGATAGCTTAACCTTCGGGAGGGCGTTTACCACGGTGTGGTTCATGACTGGGGTGAAGTCGTAACAAGGTAGCCCTAGGGGAACCTGGGGCTGGATCACCTCCTTACTGACGCTATTTTTGCGAGTGTTCACACAGATTGTATAGGTTGAAGTATTAAAGAGGATATGTTCCCAAACATATCGATGCGTCCCATTCGTCTAGAGGCCTAGGACACCGCCCTTTCACGGCGGTAACAGGGGTTCGACTCCCCTATGGGACGCCACTTGGGTTGTTAGCTCAGTTGGTAGAGCAGTTGACTTTTAATCAATTGGTCACAGGTTCGAATCCTGTACAACCCACCATTTCTCAGACGCGGGGCTATAGCTCAGCTGGGAGAGCGCTTGCATGGCATGCAAGAGGTCGGCGGTTCGATCCCGCCTAGCTCCACCAAGTCTGAAGGATGGGCGATTAGCTCAGTTGGGAGAGCACCTCCCTTACAAGGAGGGGGTCACTGGTTCGAGCCCGGTATCGCCCACCATTTCTCTTTCAAAGAGAAAGACCATATCATATTGGGGCTATAGCTCAGCTGGGAGAGCGCCTGCTTTGCACGCAGGAGGTCTGCGGTTCGATCCCGCATAGCTCCACCACTTTATTATTCGTTTTTCACAGCAGTTATCTCCTGTTGCGAAAAGCTGTGTCTGAAAGCAAATAATAAAGTGGTTTGTCTTTATGATAGACACACATGCTCTTTAACAATCTGGAAAGCTGACAAGTCATTCTTAAAGAATGACAGTAAAGTTCTCAATCAGTGACAGAAATGTCACTCACACAATCAAGTGTGCTTGGGCTTTGTCTTAGTGATAAGCAAAGTCTCTATTTTGAGTCCGGCAAAAACAAAATCTTAATTAGTTGATGATTCAACACTCAGTGGTTTTGCGACGCAGATTTCTTTTTTAGACAATCTCGCCGTAAATAAAACCTCTTGGGGTTGTATGGTTAAGTGACTAAGCGTAGACGGTGGATGCCTTGGCAGTCAGAGGCGATGAAGGACGTATTAACTTGCGATAAGCCCAGATAAGGCAGTAAAAGCCATTTGAGTCTGGGATTTCCGAATGGGGAAACCCACCTGCATAAGCAGGTATCTTAGCGTGAATACATAGCGCTAAGAGGCGAACTCGGGGAACTGAAACATCTAAGTACCCGAAGGAAAAGAAATCAATTGAGATTCCGGCAGTAGCGGCGAGCGAACCCGGAGCAGCCCTTAAGCGGCTTAGGCGTTAGGTGAACAGGTTGGAAAACCTGGCAATAAAGGGTGATAGCCCCGTAACCGACAGCGCCTTAGTCGTGAAATCGAGTAGGACGGGACACGTGATATCTTGTCTGAACATGGGGGGACCATCCTCCAAGGCTAAATACTCCTGACTGACCGATAGTGAACCAGTACCGTGAGGGAAAGGCGAAAAGAACCCCTGTGAGGGGAGTGAAATAGAACCTGAAACCGTCTACGTACAAGCAGTGGGAGCCTCCTTTGTGGGGTGACCGCGTACCTTTTGTATAATGGGTCAGCGACTTAATGTTAGTAGCAAGGTTAACCGCATAGGGGAGCCGTAGGGAAACCGAGTCTTAACTGGGCGTGTAGTTGCTAGCATTAGACCCGAAACCGAGTGATCTAGCCATGGGCAGGTTGAAGGTTGAGTAACATCAACTGGAGGACCGAACTCACTAACGTTGAAAAGTTAGGAGATGACCTGTGGCTAGGGGTGAAAGGCCAATCAAACTCGGAGATAGCTGGTTCTCCCCGAAAGCTATTTAGGTAGCGCCTCGGACGAATACTACTGGGGGTAGAGCACTGTTAAGGCTAGGGGGTCATCCCGACTTACCAACCCTTTGCAAACTCCGAATACCAGTAAGTACTATCCGGGAGACACACGGCGGGTGCTAACGTCCGTCGTGGAGAGGGAAACAACCCAGACCGCCAGCTAAGGTCCCAAAGTTATCGCTAAGTGGGAAACGATGTGGGAAGGCTCAGACAGCCAGGATGTTGGCTTAGAAGCAGCCATCATTTAAAGAAAGCGTAATAGCTCACTGGTCGAGTCGGCCTGCGCGGAAGATGTAACGGGGCTAAGCGATACACCGAAGCTGCGGCAATGTCCTTATGGATATTGGGTAGGGGAGCGTTGTGTAAGCTGTTGAAGGTGTGCTGAGAGGCATGCTGGAGGTATCACAAGTGCGAATGCTGACATGAGTAACGATAAAGGGGGTGAAAAACCTCCTCGCCGGAAGACCAAGGGTTCCTGTCCAACGTTAATCGGGGCAGGGTAAGTCGGCCCCTAAGGCGAGGCCGAAAGGCGTAGTCGATGGGAAACGGGTTAATATTCCCGTACTGCTGCTTACTGCGATGGGGGGACGGAGAAGGCTAGGTGGGCCTGGCGATGGTAGTCCAGGTTCAAGTGCGTAGGCTGATTTCTTAGGCAAATCCGGGAAATCAAGGCCGAGACACGATGTCGAGCCACCAAGGTGGTGAAGTCATTGATGCCATGCTTCCGGGAAAAGCCTCTAAGCTTCAGGTAAGTAGCAACCGTACTCCAAACCGACACAGGTGGTCGGGTAGAGAATACCAAGGCGCTTGAGAGAACTCGGGTGAAGGAACTAGGCAAAATGGTACCGTAACTTCGGGAGAAGGTACGCTGCCCGCGGTGAAGTCCCTTGCGGATGGAGCTATGGGCAGTCGCAGATACCAGGTGGCTGCAACTGTTTATTAAAAACACAGCACTGTGCAAAATCGAAAGATGACGTATACGGTGTGACGCCTGCCCGGTGCCGGAAGGTTAATTGATGTGGTTATCGCAAGAGAAGCCATTGATCGAAGCCCCGGTAAACGGCGGCCGTAACTATAACGGTCCTAAGGTAGCGAAATTCCTTGTCGGGTAAGTTCCGACCTGCACGAATGGCGTAATGATGGCCACGCTGTCTCCACCCGAGACTCAGTGAAATTGAAATCGCAGTGAAGATGCTGTGTACCCGCGGCTAGACGGAAAGACCCCGTGAACCTTTACTACAGCTTGGCACTGAACATTGAGCCTACATGTGTAGGATAGGTGGGAGGCTTTGAAGCGGCGACGCCAGTTGCTGTGGAGCCATCCTTGAAATACCACCCTTGTATGTTTGATGTTCTAACTTAGCCCCGTTATCCGGGGTGAGGACAGTGCCTGGTGGGTAGTTTGACTGGGGCGGTCTCCTCCCAAAGCGTAACGGAGGAGCACGAAGGTGGGCTAATCACGGTCGGACATCGTGAGGTTAGTGCAATGGCATAAGCCCGCTTAACTGCGAGAGTGACGGCTCGAGCAGGTACGAAAGTAGGTCATAGTGATCCGGTGGTTCTGAATGGAAGGGCCATCGCTCAACGGATAAAAGGTACTCCGGGGATAACAGGCTGATACCGCCCAAGAGTTCATATCGACGGCGGTGTTTGGCACCTCGATGTCGGCTCATCACATCCTGGGGCTGAAGTCGGTCCCAAGGGTATGGCTGTTCGCCATTTAAAGTGGTACGCGAGCTGGGTTTAGAACGTCGTGAGACAGTTCGGTCCCTATCTGCCGTGGGCGTTGGATGATTGAGGGGAGCTGCTCCTAGTACGAGAGGACCGGAGTGGACGAACCGCTGGTGTTCGGGTTGTGTCGCCAGACGCATTGCCCGGTAGCTAAGTTCGGCACAGATAAGCGCTGAAAGCATCTAAGCGCGAAGCTGGCCCCGAGATGAGTCATCCCTAGAGCTTCGAGCTCTCTAAAGGGTTGTCGTAGACGACGACGTTGATAGGCAGGGTGTGTAAGCGCTGTGAGGCGTTGAGCTAACCTGTACTAATTGCCCGTGAGGCTTAACCATACAACACCCAAGAGGTTTTGGGTTGGACTTAAAATAAGCCAGTTGATTGTGGCGAGAACGAACAGCTTTCTAGATTAAGTGTTTTGACTGAAAAGTGAAGACACACAAAATTTTGCTTGGCGACCATAGCGCTTTGGACCCACCTGACTCCATGCCGAACTCAGTAGTGAAACGAAGCAGCGCCGATGGTAGTGTGGGGTCTCCCCATGTGAGAGTAGGACATCGCCAGGCTTACTTTCTTGTTTTCAGATTTTTGGAAAAATCTGAAGGCAAAAACGGCTCATCTTATTGATAGCTCGATGCTGTTGATATCTGCGATGCTCATGTATTGGCATACACTGCGCGTCTCGATTCAACATCCTCATCGCATCAAATAAGATAACCTAATTAAAGCAGCTACATGTAGGACTTTAATTAGACACAATTTAAGCATCAAAGCAGATATGCGTAAGACTTTGATGAGAAAGAATTGGTGCGGAGTGGTAGTTCAGTTGGTTAGAATACCGGCCTGTCACGCCGGGGGTCGCGGGTTCGAGTCCCGTCCACTCCGCCACTACTTATAGGGGTGTAGCTCCAATTGGCAGAGCAGCGGATTCCAAATCCGCGTGTTGGGGGTTCGAATCCCTCCACCCCTGCCATCTAAAAAGCATCGACATTTGTCGGTGCTTTTTTTTGATCTCAATATTACCGGTCGAACCCATCTATCTCTGCTACTCAAAAAGCACTGACGCTTGTCGGTGCTTTTGACTGTCTGACAGCGCTAATAGTTTTTGGCGACAAACTGGCTTGGGCCTGCTTCTTCTGGCTGATGACTAAAGCAGAGCTCATAAGTGAAGGCGGTCGTGGTCTGTACCATATCCATATTTGGTTGATAACGAATTTCTACAATAACGCGTTGATAGCCTGCCCCTTCGAATTCATCTAATTGGGGGATGGTCGCCGTGAGGTCTTTTGCTTTTAACAACCAACCGTGCACGATATCGTCGGGATTGTCACTGAGTTCAATCCCTGGATAGCCTTTTGCCGATCCCCATCCACGATCCGTGCGTACTGCTTGCAATGTAGCGGGATACCAGTCTCCTTGAACATCGGCAAGTAAATAATGATTCCGTTCCCCCGGACACAGGGTGCCATACACAAATAGGTTATTGAGCATGTGGCGTCGCTCCTTGAATGTATATTGTTATTATTGCTCTCACATCCTATCTCTGGGGCTCGATTATCGGCAAGTCATAAAGTGAGATCTTTGCTTGTATTTTAACCGCAAGACGCGCAAAATCGGCGCCCGAACTGATGGCAGGTTATACTCACAGTGGCTGAGTAATCAAAAGTGGTAGACGTGATGAAACGGCGAATTGGTAAAGCGATGGCGTGGGGCACAGCGATTCTAGTGCCGGCCGCTGTGGTGGGTGTAAATGGCTATTTTACCGTGCCAGATAGTACCCAGTTGCATACCGTCTCAGGTATTCACCGGCAATGTGTTGATTATATTCATGCTTCTCCATTGGATGAAGACGGGCATTTTTCATTACTGGTGTGGAATATTTATAAACAGCAACGTCCTCATTGGGAGACGGCGCTGAGTCAATACCGTGACCCTCACCGGTTAATGTTATTGCAAGAAGCCAGTTTTGGTCCTCAGCTTGCTCGCTGGATAAACCAAGCCTCACTTCACTACGATCAGGCTTATGCGTTTGCTATGCAAGATGCTGTGGCTGGGGTGATGAATTTGTCTCAGGTTAATCCGATGCATAGCTGTGCATATACTGCCGTTGAACCTTATCTAAGGCTGCCGAAAAGTGCTTTGTACAGCGAATATCAACTGTCTAATGGTCAGCGACTGGCAGTGGTCAATATTCATAGCATTAACTTTACGTACGCCATGTCAGCGTATAAGAAACAGCTGGCGGCGTTAGAAAAAGTGCTCGCGCAGGTTGAAGGGCCGATTATTCTCGCTGGAGACTTCAATACTTGGTCTCAGCGTCGTTTAGAGGCGGTAAGGGCAATGGTCTCTAGATTATCGCTTCAGGAAATGGCGTTTAGCCCTGATGAGCGGATCACGAAATTTGGCTTGCCGTTGGATCATGTTTTTTATCGAGGGTTAGTGGTGGAAGGCGCAAAAGCGTTGGATAACGGCGCCTCCGATCATACTCCGATGGAGGCGCAGTTGAGGGTGATTAGCTAACGGCAATCATCAGGGCCCATCCTCCAAAGACGGCAAACCAAGGCAGGGTGGCAACCACAATCGCTTTACCTTGTTCAAGTGGCGTCCAGAGGGCCAAGACGGTAATACTGAGCACCCAATACCAAGGAAGAAGAATGGGTAGACTCGCCGCCCAAGCACTCCACTCTGACGTCAACGGCAGTTTTAACAGTCCGTTCAGGCTGTTGAGATCTGCGTGGGCAGGTAGAATGAAACTCGGTGACAACATCATATTGGTATAGCTGGCCAGATCACCCACGATGGCGGGCAGTAGGATAAAGCTGGTTGCCGCAAGCCAATGTCGGTAGCCAAAAGTTGGTGCTTCTTGTTTAGTGGCAAGACGGAACCAAAGTGCCAGCGCGAAGATGACCGCCGCGCGTCCAAACCAGTCTCCTAGCACCTCTGACGCCAATAGGGTCTCACGTTCCAACCATTGCTGGGCATCGCCTTCGGACATAGAGAGTGTTTGAATTAACACTCGCTGAAGGGTAGCCAGATCAGTGTGGTCGAAGTAGGCGTTCCAAAACGCCATTGAGCTAAAGCACAGTAATAAGTACGCCAACCACGCCCATGCAGGACGCTGGCTCAATGCGGCAAAGCAGGCACTCGGCCGGATTACGATATCACGCAAGGCGAACAAAGGATTGGAGGACGCTACCATCATGAGCCGCTACTCCGCGAGATATCAATATGCAGGGTGAGGCGCTGGCCCGGCTGAATATAGGCGTTCTTGCGTAGCTGATTCCACTTAACCAGATCAGACACGGACACATTGTAACGCTGCGCAATGCTGCTTAGGGAGTCGCCTTGGCGAATCTGATAAGTGATGGTACAAACACGTTTTGCGTTATCGTTTTTATCCCAAACGACCAGCTTTTGCCCAATACTCAAGGTATCTCGAGGACTCATGCCATTCCATTTTGCCAGTTGTCGGTAGTCAACGTCATAGCGGCGAGCAATTGTCCAGAAACTATCCCCTTTACGCACTGTATGGGTACGCTTGTAACCGTCGCGCTCAGCGGCTTGTAATGCTGCAAGGCGCTGAGGGGCGCTTAAGGTGTACTGAGATTCGTCTTTCAATGAGACTGGGATCATCAGAGGCTGACCGACACGGATACGTGTGGTACTCAGTTGGTTAGCGCGCTGTAGTACCTTGACCGTCGTGTTGTAGTGGGCGGCAATTTCACTCAGGCTATCGCCCGATTGGACGTAATAACGCTCCACACGTAGCCCTTGGTTGTTATTTTTCGCCAGTTCGGTGTTGAAACGATCGACTTTATCGATGGGAAGTAACAAGTGGGTCGGGCCGGCAGGTGCGGTTGCCCAGTGGTTGTAAGCCGGATTAAGGCTTTGTAACTCTGACACGCTCAGGCCAGCATAGTTGGCTGCCAGTGCTAGGTCCATTTGGATATTGGGTTCAACCAATGCCAGTGCAGGTTTGTTCGCGATGGCGGGAACCTCAAGGCCATATTTATCTTTATGACGAATGACGTCGCCCAGTGCAATCAGCTTGGGGACGTAGCTACTGGTTTCTTTGGGTAAATCGAGGTGCCAAAAGTCGGTTGGCTTGCCCCGTTTCTCATTGTTACGAATCGCACGAGCAACGCGGCCTTCACCGGAATTGTAGGCGGCAATAGCGTGAAGCCAATTGCCATCAAACATACCGTTAAGGTATTCCAAGTAGTCCAAGGCGGCATCGGTGGCTTTTGCCACATCACGACGACCGTCATACCACCAATTTTGTTCCAGCCCGAAGCGTTCACCGGTTGCTGGTACAAACTGCCATAAGCCAGCGGCACGACCGTGAGAGTATGCAAATTGATCAAACGAGCTTTCGACGATAGGTAGCAATGCGATCTCAAGCGGCATATTGCGCGCTTCTACTTTCTCAACAATTAAGTGCAAGAAAGGAGTGGCACGTTCCGCGACGGTGGCAATATGGTTTGGATATTTCAGGTACCAATTGCGGTACTGGCGGATAGCGCTGTTATTAGGGACGGGCAGTGACAGCTGCATGCTGATTCGTTGCCACACATCCTCCTGCATTTGCGGTGAAAGTACCGTTGGTGTCGCTGGGGTCGGTTGTTTCTTGGTCGCGGAAACGGTCGGTGTTGCTTTAACCGGAGTAGCCGCGACTGGGGTCTTTTTTGTTGCGATATCCGTATTCTGAGCATCACCTGTCAGCTGACAGCCGCTCAGCAACAGGGTGCTCAAGATAACAAAACGGTACTTCATTGCATAAAACCTTCGTCCAAAATAGCCGATGATAATAGGGGCTGGCTCTATTGATGACAAGAGACTCAGCTCAAAATTCGTCCTTCCACTGCCGCAGAGCCCTGAATACTTCTAGCTCACTGTCATCAGTGGCTCGGCCACTCACCGCTTGAATCACAGTCGGTTCGCTCGTTCGTAAAAATGGGTTTATGCGCCGTTCGCGCTCAATGGTACTCGGTAGAGTCTGTTTTTGCTGCGCACGCAACCTATTTACTTCTTCTCTATACAAATGTAGCGCATCATTTTCCGGTTCAACGGTTAATGCGAAAGCGACGTTGGCCGCCGTGTATTCATGCGCACAAAAAACCTGAGTTTCGATGGGTAAGGATGCAAGCTTTTTCAATGAGTTAACGGCTTGTTCTGCGGTGCCTCCGAGTAAGCGGCCGCATCCTGCTGAAAATAGAGCATCGCCGCAGAATAGCTTACCATCGCCGACAAACGCGATATGATCCTCGGTATGGCCTTCTACGCCCACCACCAGAAAACGGTGATCAAATACATCGATCTGGTCACCGTCTTTCACTGCCATCGTAAGTCGAGGGATAGGCTTTACATCGGGACCTATCACCGCAGCACTTGGCGCAAAGCGTACTAAATCTTCAATGCCATTGGTGTGATCCCAGTGATGGTGTGTGATTAAAATGCAGGATAAGGTCAACTCATGTGCCTGAATGTAGTCGATAACTTGATGTGCTTCACCCGGATCGACCACCGCACAACGGTTATCTTCACTAATAATGAGCCATATGTAATTATCGTTAAATGCAGGTATGCTTTTGACACTGAGCATTGGGTTCTCCAGCAATAGAATGAGCCTTGACCATGAAACCAGCGCGCATCGATTATCACTATGATTACCCCTATACGTGGGACCAAGTTGCGTATGGGGATTGGACACGAGCGCAGTTACAAACGCGTTTAGATGAATGCTTGCCTAACCTGTTTGGCTACCATTTATTGAAGCTCGGCGGGCTAAGCTGCGAACTGGTCAGCCAACAGTGTAACATTCAACACCAAGTCTGTGTGGATAAACGTAATCCAATGCGCAACTTAACCGCAGACCATTATGCGCTTCCTTTCATCGAAAAATCGTTTGATGCGTGCTTACTGGCTCATCAGCTCGACTATAGCGATGACCCTCACCGGCTGCTGCGTGAGGTGGATCGCGTGATGATTGACGATGGATATCTTATTTTATCCGGCGTCAACCCGACCAGCGTGATGGGAATCAAGCGCGTATTGCGGGGACGCGGACAGCGACTGCCATGGAGTGGACGTATGTTTTCTCCACTGAGGATCCGCGATTGGCTAAGTGTGATGAATTATGAGGTGACCACTGCAACGCACTTTGGTTTGTGGCCAACGAAACAGCCCAAGGCGAGACACGCTTGGGTAGAAAGCAGCTTTGCTGAATTCACGCCCTTTGTCGGCTGCGTCTACTTTATTATCGCCCGTAAACGCAGCTATCCGTTAAAGCCCATCAAACCACGCTGGAAACTGAAAAAAGCCGTTGCGCCTTTAGGTGGGGTGGTGCCAAACGGTGGATAAAAACCTGCTTATTGCGGCTGATACCCTTCATCAACCAGAGTAGGGTGATTGGCCGCCTCTCGGGCTAATTCATCACAACGTTCGTTTTCAGGGTGGCCAGCGTGGCCTTTTACCCAATTCCACGTCACCGTATGCTTGGCGGCTGCAGCATCGAGTTGCTGCCATAAATCAGCGTTTTTCACTGGCTTTTTATCTGCAGTTTTCCACTGACGTTTTTTCCAATTATGGATCCATTGTGTGATCCCTTGGCGCACGTATTGGCTGTCTGTGGTAAGCACGACCTCGCATGACGCGGTAAGGGCGTTCAGTCCGACGATAGCCGCCATGAGCTCCATACGGTTATTCGTTGTGAGGGTATAACCGGCGCTCAAGGTTTTTTCGTGCTGTTTATAACGCATCACCACACCGTAACCACCGGGACCTGGGTTACCGAGGCATGAACCGTCTGTGAAAATTTCTACCTGCTTGGTCATCTTTGGTACTATCGGGAATTAGAATCTGCCAAGTTTGACATAAGTATTGCCATGAAAGCGAATTACGATCGCCTTGTTGTTCTTGATACCGAAACCACAGGTATGAACCGCGAAGGTGGCCCTCATTACCAGGGACACAACATTATCGAAATCGGCGCGGTTGAAATTATCAATCGTAAGCTAACCGGTCGGCACTTTCATGCCTACATTAAACCGACACGTGCGATTGATCCTGAAGCTATTGAAGTACACGGTATCACGGATGCTTTTCTCGCCGACAAACCGACATACGCCGATGTGCATCAGGCATTTGTGTCCTTTGTCGAAGGGGCGGAGTTAATTGCCCACAATGCGCCCTTTGACGTCGGCTTCATGGACTACGAGTTTAAAAATCTGGGAGTGGCGTTAAAGACGAGTGAGATCTGTTCGATTACAGATACCCTTGCCATGGCGAAGAAAATCTTCCCGGGTAAGCGCAATAACTTAGATATTTTATGTGAGCGCTATGGTATTGATAATTCTCGCCGCACGTTGCACGGGGCATTACTTGATGCCGAGATCTTAGCCGACGTTTACTTACTGATGACGGGCGGGCAAACCAGCCTGTCTTTTAACGCGGGAACCGATACGGACAATGCGAGCCCAATGGCGCCGCGTTCGGTCAAACGTCAGAAACCGCTAAAGATTATCCCCGCATCCGCCGATGAACTAAGTGCACACGAAGCGCGTTTAGATTTTATTGAGCAAAATGGTAGCTGTCTTTGGCGACAGTAGGAGAGCACATGAAAAAGCGGTGGTGGACTGCCTGTCTTTGTATCCCATTATTGGCGCAAGCCAGTGAGCAAGAAATACGTCTGCTGGAAAACCGCTTTCGGGTTGATCCTACCATTGAGCGTGCCGCGTTCGTGATTTACCGAGAAGATCCCAGTGTCCCTGTGGTCCTTGTGCGCCCCGACGGCACTAAGTACTACGCATGGCGACACCCAGATAAAGTTTCTTGGCACCAAGAATCGGACATGGATATCGTTTCTATCACTGATCCCATGCCCGGTCCGTGGCAAGCGATTGGCCGAGTTAGCCCTGATAACAAAGTAAAAGTGCTAAGCGATCTGCGTATGCAGGTTGATGATCTTCCTCCACGTTTATATCAGGGGGAAACGGTGAAGTTCACGGCGCGATTAAAACTTGGCGATGAGCCTCTCATCCTGCGCGATTTCATCGAGCGCGTTGATTTGAATGTCACCTTTACCGAGTACGTCGAAGATCCTGAATCGCTCAACCCTGATCAGCGCCCTCAGCCTCGCTCACTCGGGCATTTTAGTGACGACGGGACGGGGTTAGATGAAAAGCCCAATGATGGCATCTTCACCGTCGCACTGCCGGTGAATGTGATGCCCGGTAAATACCGAGCGCGTGTGACGTCAGGCAATGGCATTTTTTTCCGCACCTTAGAGCAAGAAGTGCTGGTGTACCCGACGCCATTGATGGCGACGTTTAAACAAAGCCAAATTGATGATGAGCCACACAAGCTGGTTATTCAGGCCGAGGAAGCCAGTATTGAGCCGGGTAGCATATCGGTGCATGCTAAATTTATCGACACGGAAGGGAAGACCACAGTTTACCAAACATCGAACGATGATAAATCCATGACGATGACACTGGACATCCCGTATGCATCCACGCCGGGCCAGTACAAATGGAGTAGTATGCTTTATGCGACGGATTTATTGTCAGGCCGACCGCTGGTTTTTAGTTTACCTGAGCAGACGTTTGCAGTGACCGATTATGAGGCGCTTGAACAAGCAGAAGCCGAGCGGTTGGCGCGAGAGCGCGAATTGCAAGCGGCAGCGGAAGAGCGGCGTCGTGAGCGAGAGAAGGAAAAGGCACGCACGACATCGTTACTGATTATCGGTGTAGGGAATCTATTGATTCTTTTGCTCGGCGCAGCGGTTTGGTTTGTGTTGAAAAAGCGCAAAGCCCGTAAGCTCGCTGAAGCGGCTCAAGAATTGGAAGCGCCGCCACCCGATGAAGGTGCGCGTGAAGAGATGGGCGATGAGTTGGACATGGATAAACCGGATAAAGAATAAAAAAGAGAAGTAAAGAATAAAAAAAGAGAAGGCAATTGCCTTCTCTTTTTGGTTTGGTTGGGCAGCTTAACGCGAATCATTAAGCTGCATCATGCATCTTTCCCACTTTGGTTGATGCAGCAGGAAGCTCTGCAGGATCGAAGTCATCAACATTGATGGTTTCTAGTCGACCCACTTCGGCGTCACGGAGTAGCTGTGCTTCTTGTTCGCTGATCACGCCCGCATCCAGACCTTTCTGTGCCACTTGGTCTAAGAACATAAATGGCAGTTTCTCGCCAATACCGTCACAAACTTTTTTGTGGATCGGCTCTGCAGTGAGAATGTCGTGAAGCGCTTTTTCGATATTCCCAATGGCGTTACCAGGCTCGAAGAATTGTCCACGGCCAATGCGATCACGTGTTGCACTTGGCGATTGCAAAATTACTGCAAGCTTACCGTCTAAGCGATCACTTGGTTTGCGGCGACCTTTACCTAATGGGAACACGAGGGCACGTACCAATCCTGCAATCATACGATTTGGGAAGTTGGCAAGGAACTCATCCAGCGCTTGCTCAGTTTGGTACATGGCATCTTGCATACCCCAATGAACCAATGGCAGATCGTCTTTCTGATAGCCCTCATCGGCGTAACGTTTCATGGTTGCAGAGGCAAGATAAAGCTGACTAAGCACATCACCCAGACGCGCAGACAGACGCTCTTTACGCTTCAAATTACCCCCGAGAACCGCCATTGAAACGTCAGCCAGCAGCGCTAATGCCGCACTGTAGCGGTTCATTTGCTGGTAATAACGTCGTGTTTCATCTTTACGTGGTGTTTTCGAGAAGCGTCCATCGGTCAGGCCCAGCCACAATGTGCGAGCAAGGTTACTCATCACAAAGCCAACGTGACCAAACAGTGCGCGATCAAAGGCACTTAACGCACGTTGCGAATCGGTGTCTTCGCTGGCACGAATTTCATCCAGTACGAACGGATGGCAGCGGATCGCCCCCTGACCGAAGATGATCATCGAACGCGTCAAAATGTTCGCGCCTTCAACGGTTATGGCGATGGGAGAGCCTTGATAGTTGCGTCCCAAGAAGTTTTTAGGACCAAGGCAGATACCTTTACCGCCCACAACATCCATCGCATCAATCACACCTTGTTGACTACGATGCGTACAGTGATATTTGACGATGGCGGAGATCACCGACGGTTTTTCTCCCAAGTCAATCCCAGTCACGGTCAGGGCACTGGCGGCGTCCATTACGTAAGCATTGCCTGCGATACGTGCTAGAGGCTCTTCAATACCTTCCATTTTACCGATCGGCAATTTGAACTGACGACGAATACGCGCATAAGCACCGGTTGCCAATGCTGCTGACTTCAAGCCGCCGGTGGTGTTCGATGGTAGGGTGATACCACGACCAATCGACAGGCACTCCATTAGCATACGCCAACCTTGGCCCGCCATTTTCTGGCCGCCAATAATAAAGTCCATTGGAACGAAGACGTCATTACCCTGTGTCGGACCATTTTGGAATGGAACGTTGAGAGGGAAGTGACGACGGCCGATATCGACACCTTCTAAATCGGTCGGGATCAGTGCACAGGTAATACCAAGTTCATCTTGATCGCCAAGTAGATGGTCAGGATCGCGAAGTTTAAACGCGAGACCGAGTACGGTAGCGACAGGGGCTAGGGTGATGTAGCGTTTGTTCCAGGTGATTTTCATCCCCAGCACTTCTTTGCCTTCCCACATCCCTTTTGTGACAACTCCGTAGTCAGGGATCGAGCCCGCATCGGAGCCAGCCTCTGGGCTGGTTAAGGCAAAGCATGGAATTTCTTTACCCTCGGCAAGGCGCGGTAAGTAGTGGTCTTTTTGCTCTTCGGTACCATAGTGCTGCAATAGCTCACCCGGACCGAGAGAGTTAGGGACCCCGACCGTAGATGACAGTACGCCTGACACGCCAGACAGTTTTTGTAACACCAAAGACTGGGCGTAAGCGGAGAACTCGAGGCCACCATATTGTTTTTTGATGATCATGGCGAAGAACTTGTTGTCCTTCAGGTATTGCCATACCTCAGGTGGTAAATCTGCCAGCTCGTGGGTGACTTGATAGTCATCAACCATACGGCAGACTTCATTCACAGGGCCATCCAGGAACGCCTGCTCCTCGGCACTTAAACGTGGTGCTGGGATATCATGCAATTTGTTCCAGTCAGGCGTACCACGGAAAAGATCTGCTTCCCACCATACTGTACCTGCGTCGATGGCTTCTTTTTCTGTGGCTGACATTTCTGGCATCACAGATTTAAACGCTTTAAACGCTGGTTTACTGATCCAGTTGCGACGGAATGTCGCGATATTTAGTGGCAGTGCGATTACGGCAAATATCAGCCAAGTGATCTGTCCAACACTCCCCAGTAAAGTCCCTACTACTAGTCCCGCAGCCAATACAGCTGTTGAAACCAGCAAATTGGCACGATGGTATGCGAGTACGCCTGCCACAATCAGCATGGCAGCGATAAATAACCCTGTCGCCATCACGTCATCTCCTTCGATTTAGTTAGCCTCTCCTCAATTGAGGTAAGAGGTCGTACCACTTAATGTAAGCAAAAATTTAAATATTTGTAAATTGGTACGGTGTGATGTGGCTTGCAAGGTGAGAAAATCATCAATCATTCTCCGCCAAAGTTGGAAAGATAGGTTGCCATTTGAACAAACGTGACCTAGCTCGAGACCAACACGCAAGCGGCAGTCGACAGGCACAAAACGATACGGTTACACTGACCTTAAATCCGCTCTCACCCCCGGTGCACAGAGTGAGAGCCTGGCCTTTTTCAACGATGGGAACATGCCATGTACCAAGATATTATTCGCGGTGAGCTGTCGGAAGCAGCTACCGTTTTGAATGCCTTTTTAAGTGACGACAAAAACATTCAACAAATTGAAGAAGCTGCCAAGCTATTGGCCGATAGCTTCAAAGCGGGTGGCAAGGTGCTTTCGTGTGGGAACGGTGGCTCGCACTGTGATGCCATGCATTTTGCCGAGGAGTTAACGGGCCGTTATCGTGAAAACCGTCCGGGGTATCCTGCGATTGCGATTTCTGATCCAAGCCACCTTTCTTGTGTTTCCAACGACTTTGGTTATGAGTTTGTTTTTTCACGCTATGTTGAAGCCGTCGGCATGAAAGGCGACGTCCTCTTTGGTCTGTCTACCTCAGGAAACTCAGGCAACATTCTTAACGCGATCGATGCGGCGAAAGCGAAAGGCATGAAGTCCATCATGCTGACTGGGAAAGACGGCGGCAAAATGGCTGGTCTTGCGGATATCGAAATTCGTGTCCCTCATTTTGGCTATGCGGATCGTATTCAAGAAGTCCATATTAAGATTATCCATATTCTTATCCAGCTGGTGGAAAAGGAAATGGCGGCCTAATGCTCGGAGGTAGATGAAAGAATGTGTGAACTGCTTGGCATGAGTGCCAATGTGCCGACGGATATCTGTTTTAGTTTTACTGGGCTTATTCAGCGCGGCGGAAAAACAGGGCCGCATCGAGATGGCTGGGGCATTACCTTTTACGAAGGGAAAGGGTTTCGCACCTTTAAAGATCCCGCCCCAAGCTGCCAATCTAAAGTGGCTGAGTTGGTAACCAGTTATCCGATCAAAAGCTGTGCGGTAGTCAGTCATATTCGTCAGGCTAATCGAGGTGGCGTCAGCCTTGAAAACACGCATCCTTTTACTCGCGAAATTTGGGGACGTTATTGGACGTTTGCCCATAATGGTCAGCTATCTGGGTTTGAAAGCTTAGAAACGGGCCACTTTAAGCCTGTGGGAGAAACCGACAGTGAAAAAGCCTTCTGTTGGCTGCTTAATGAGCTATACAAGCACTACCCACAGCAACCCGATAACATGTGTGAGGTGTTCGACTTTATCGCCTCGCGCTGCGATCGGTTACGTGCACTTGGAGTGTACAACATGCTGTTTAGCGATGGTGACTATGTGATGGCGTATTGCAGTAATAACTTGCACTGGATTACGCGGCGGGCCCCGTTTGGTAAAGCGAGCTTGATCGATCAGGAAATGACGGTTGATTTTCATGAGGAGACTACGCCCAATGATGTCGTCACTGTGATCGCGACCCAGCCGCTAACCAATAATGAAAACTGGCACAAAATGGCAGAAGGAGAGTACTGCGTCTTCCATTTTGGTGAAGTGTATTGCACCAATCAAGATCAGTATACAACGACCTGATTGCGGTCTTGCCAGCATAGAAAAGGCGCCATCAGGCGCCTTTTTTGATCAGGGCGAATCACACTAGGCTTTTAGGTCGTCATCGTCATCAGCGGCATAGCCAGCAGGGCCCAAAGGCGTACCGTCAAGCCAAGCTTGGCCAGCTTCCATGCGTAAGCGCTCTTCGACAAACCAGCGAACAACCAAAGGATAAATCTGGTGCTCTTGTTGTTGCACCCGTGCTGCAACGGTATTGGCGTCGTCTTCTGAAAAAATGGGGACACGTGCTTGTAAAATCACCGGGCCACCATCCAATTCTTCTGTGACAAAATGCACTGAGGTGCCATGCTCGGTATCACCCGCATCAATCGCGCGCTGGTGGGTATGTAAGCCCGTGTATTTGGGGAGCAAGGACGGATGAATATTCAGCATCCGTCCTTGGTAGTGCTCGACAAAGGCTGGGGTGAGTATACGCATAAAGCCGGCGAGAACGACCAAGTCAGGAGCGAACGCATCAATGGCGGTTGCCAACGCATGATCGTAAGCGTCGCGAGTGTCATAGCGCGAGTTTTCGAGCACGCGAGTCTCGATTCCAGCATTATCCGCGCGGGTTAGGCCGTAGGCATCTGGCTTGTTTGCAATCACGCCGACAATCTTTGCGTTTTGCGGGCACTTATCGATTAAAGCCTGAAGATTACTGCCACTTCCTGAGATCAACACCACGATGCGTTTTGTCATTACACCAACTCCACTTGCGCTTCGCCGTCAGCACTTGTTGCAATATGGCCCAACTGCCAAGCGGTTTCCCCTGACTCATTGAGCAGTGCGATCGCTTGGTCGGCATGTGCTTGCGGTAGCGCGATGACTAAGCCGACGCCACAGTTAAAGGTGCGCAGCATTTCATAGTCACTGACATTGCCTTGTGCCTGCAACCAGTTAAAGATGGCTGGCCATTGCCAGCTATTTCCATCAATAACGGCTTTTGTACCTTGAGGCAATACGCGGGGAATGTTTTCCCAGAAGCCACCACCGGTAATATGAGAAATGGCATGAGCAGGGTATTGCTCAAGTAAAGTGAGTACTGACTTTACGTAGATACGGGTCGGTGCCAGCAAGTGCTCAATCAAAGGTTTGCCTTCGAGTGGCATGGTTAAATCAGCCTCGCTGACTTCCAAGATCTTGCGGATCAGAGAGTAGCCGTTTGAGTGAGGACCGCTAGAAGCCAGACCAATCAAAGCATCGCCTTCACCGACCTTACTGCCATCAATTAATGCGGATTTTTCCGCGACCCCGACACAAAACCCAGCGACATCATAATCATCCCCTGAGTACATGCCCGGCATTTCAGCGGTTTCGCCACCGATCAGGGCACAACCGGCTTGTTGGCATCCATGAGCAATCCCTGTGACCACATCGGCCGCTGTCTCGACGTCTAATTTTCCGGTCGCGTAGTAGTCGAGGAAAAAGAGTGGTTCAGCCCCTTGAACAATCAGATCGTTCACACACATGGCGACCAAATCAATGCCGATCGTATCGTGCTTATTGGCATCAAGCGCTAAACGTAATTTGGTTCCTACCCCATCAGTGCCGGACACCAGCACGGGTTCTTTATACTTGGTCGGTAACTGACACAGGGCACCAAACCCGCCCAAGCCGCCCATTACTTCAGGACGGTGAGTTTGTTTGACGACGCCTTTGATACGGTCGACTAGGGCGTTACCCGCATCAATATCGACACCTGCATCCTTGTAGCTAAGAGATGATTGTTTACCGCTCACTGCAATTCCTCGCCGGAGTTGGAAGTCAAAAGTCGGCGCTATTCTATCAGTAGATAATTAGAAAGGAAAACGTTTGCGTCAGCTGTTTGGTGAGGAAATAGGCGAGATGTCAAGCCTTTGATCTACGCTAGCAAAACCCTTTCGTGTATACTACCGAGAATTTGTTTTTTGTAAGGAGTCTAAGATGAAGGTCGTGGAAGTCGGGCACCCGTTAGTGAAGCATAAAATTGGATTGATGCGTGAGCGGGATATTAGCACTAAGCGATTTCGTGAGCTTGCCACTGAAGTGGGTAGCCTACTGACATACGAAGCCACTTCAGACTTCGAAACAGAAAAAGTGACCATCGAAGGTTGGGACGGTCCAGTCAGCGTTGATCAAATCAAAGGCAAAAAAGTCACCGTGGTGCCTATTTTGCGTGCAGGGCTCGGTATGATGGACGGTGTGCTGGAGCATGTGCCAAGTGCCCGTATCAGTGTGGTCGGCATTTACCGTGATGAAGAAACGCTAGAGCCTGTACCGTATTTCCACAAGTTGGCGAGCAATATCGACGAGCGTATGGCGCTGGTGGTCGATCCTATGCTGGCAACGGGTGGTTCTATGATTGCCACTATCGATTTGCTCAAAGAGCAAGGCTGTCAACATATCAAAGTGTTGGTGTTAGTCTCTGCCCCAGAGGGTATTGAAGCTTTGAAAAAAGCGCATCCGGATGTCGAGCTTTATACTGCATCTATCGATGAAAAGCTGAATGACAAAGGCTATATCGTACCTGGCCTAGGTGATGCCGGCGATAAAATCTTCGGTACCAAGTAATCGTCATCATCGCCAAGATGATGGCGTAATAACGGATCAAAAAGCCCGCTTAATATCGCGGGCTTTTTTAGTCTAAATGTCCCGTCTTATAAAGACAGGCCTATTTTATCGAGGTAAGTACGCACTTGCGCTTCGATCCCCTCACCATCTAATTGCAGCTCAGCATGCAATTCTTGCTGAGTGCCTTGTGGAATAAAGCGATCGGGCAAGCCAATTTGCAATACCGGCTTAATGATACCTTGCGTCATTAAGCTTTCAATCACACCGGTTCCCGCCCCGCCAGCGGTGGCGTTTTCTTCAATAGTGACAAGGCAATCATGCGTTTTCGCCATTTCTGCCACTAAATCGGTATCCAGAGGTTTAGCAAAGCGCATATCTACCACGGTTGCATCAAGCGCTTCTGCTGCCGCGAGGGCGCCGGGCAACAGAGTACCAAAGTTAAGTAGCGCAATGCGCTTACCTTGGCGTTTTTGCACGCCTTTACCGATAGGGAGTGCATGCATATCGCGCTCAATATCAACGCCCATGCCTCCCCCGCGCGGGTAGCGCACTGCGGCCGGGCCCTGATGAATATGACCGGTATAGAGCATTTGCCGGCATTCGTTCTCATCGCTTGGCGTCATCACCACTAGATTCGGGATGCATCTTAGGTAGCTTAAATCAAATGCCCCTTGGTGCGTTTGGCCGTCGGCGCCCACGATGCCACCGCGGTCGATCGCGAACAACACCGGTAAGTTCATAATGGCGACATCATGGATCAGCTGATCGTACGCACGCTGTAAGAAGGTGGAGTAGATAGCTACCACAGGGTTGTATTCACCAATCGCCATACCTGCCGCTAGGGTGACGGCATGTTGTTCGGCAATCGCAACATCGAAGTATTTGTCAGGGTACGCCTTGGAAAATCGCACCATACCAGAGCCTTCACGCATCGCCGGGGTAATGGCGAGCAGTTTGTCATCCTGCTCGGCCATATCACACAACCAGTCACCAAAGACATTAGAAAATGTCGGGCTGGCTGGCTTTGATTTCGGCAGGGTATGCACGCTTGGATCGAATTTAGGGACGGCATGATACCCAATCGGATCTTTTTCCGCAGGCGCGTAGCCTTTGCCCTTTTTCGTCATCACGTGCAAGAACTGTGGCCCTTTCAGGTTACGCATGTTCTTTAGCGTTTTAACCAGCTCTTCCACGTCATGACCATCGATAGGGCCGATATAGTTAAAGCCGAGTTCCTCGAACATGGTCCCCGGTACTACCATCCCCTTGAGGTGCTCTTCAGCACGACGGACCAGCTCTTTAATTGGTGGCGCGCCCGACAGGACTTTTTTGCCCCCTTCTCGGATGGTGGTATACAAATTACCAGAAAGAAGCTGCGCCAGATGATTGTTGAGAGCACCAACATTCTCTGAAATCGACATTTCGTTGTCGTTGAGGATCACCAGCATGTCGGGTTTCACGTCCCCAGCATGGTTCATCGCCTCAAATGCCATCCCCGCGGTGATGGCTCCGTCTCCAATCACACTAACGACTTTGCGGTTTTTCCCTTCTTTTTCGGCACAAATGGCCATCCCCAATGCGGCGCTTATTGACGTCGAAGAGTGGCCTACCGACAACACATCGTAGGGGCTTTCTTCGCGCCACGGGAAGGGATGCAATCCGCCCTTTTTGCGAATCGTCGGCATTTTTTCGCGCCGACCCGTCAAAATTTTATGTGGG
This sequence comes from Salinivibrio sp. YCSC6, assembly GCF_004916735.1. Lineage (NCBI taxonomy): Bacteria > Pseudomonadati > Pseudomonadota > Gammaproteobacteria > Vibrionales > Vibrionaceae > Salinivibrio > Salinivibrio sp. YCSC6. The sequence continues at coordinate 2,167,442 of NZ_CP039516.1, read as the reverse complement.
TAGGCTTGGTGACCGACATCCCAAACAAGGTGATCAAAAGGAGTGTTATAGACATAGTGGAGTGCGACAGTCAGCTCGACAGTGCCAAGTCCAGACGCAAAATGACCACTTGAGTGGCTGACCGTATTAAGTAAGTAGGTACGCAGCTCATCACACAGTTCAGGAAGGTGATCACGCGGAATGGTGCGTAACTCTTCCGGCGTATCAGCCAACGCGAGTGTAGGGTACTTTGATATATCCAGTGTCATAGTGGTTCGGCGCTTTTATTGGTAATGCTAGTTGTTGCGCTCGATGATATATCGGGCAAAAACTTCCAGTTGTTCGGTATTGTAGGGGATCGCATGCAGCGCGTGTAGTGCTTCTTGGTAAAGTTGCTGTGCTTTTTCTTGCGCGCCCTGTAAACCGAGTAGCGCAGGGTAGGTACTTTTATCCGCGCTCATGTCAGATCCCTGCGGTTTCCCCAATGTTTGGGTATCGCTTGTGATATCTAAAATGTCATCTTGCACTTGGAACGCGAGGCCAATGGCGTTGGCAAAGGTATCCAGCTCATCAAGGTGCGTCACCCCTTTCTCGCCAGCGGCAAAAGCCCCCAGTCTGACCGCGCCTCGAATTAATGCCCCCGTTTTGTTACGGTGGATTTGTTTTAACGCCTCTAACCCGACGTGTTGGCCTTCGGCGGCGAGATCGAGCGCTTGACCCAGACACATTCCACTGGCGCCACTGGCGTTTGCAAGCGTTCTGATCATATCGATACGGTAAGATTCAGCGTTTGGATTGAGCGACCCTTCGGATAACACCGTAAACGCCAAGGTTTGTAAGGCATCCCCGGCGAGAATGGCGGTCGCTTCATCAAACTCGATATGGCAAGTCGGTTGACCTCGTCGCAGGCTATCATCATCCATGGCGGGCAAATCATCGTGGATCAAGGAGTACGCGTGAATGCACTCTACCGCCACAGCGGGCGTGTCCAAATCAGTGATGGGCACGCCAAACAATTGTCCGGTAGCATAGGTCAAGAAAGGACGAACGCGCTTGCCGCCGAGCAGTAAGCCGTGGCGCATTGCTTTAATAAGCGGTAAATCTTGATGCGAGAGTGTGTCTAGCCAACGCGATAGCTGTTGGTTGCTGCGGTGTTGCGTCTCCCGCAGCGCGAGCTGTACAACGGAATCAGTCATTGTCGTCGTGAGAAAATTCAGTCAGTGGCGCGTCATCATCTTGAGAGAGCAGAATCTCAACGCGCTGTTCAGCATCTGCTAAGGTTTTTTGTCCTTGGCGCGCAAGCGCAATACCGCGCTCAAAGCGCTTCATTGCCGTATCAAGGGCGAGGTCGCCAGTCTCTAAAGCACCGACGATCGCATCCAACTCTTTGAGGGTGTCCTCAAAGGTCATATTTTCTGGTTTCTTCACAGCCATGATGCAATAAAATTAGAGAGGGAGGGGCAGACGTTAACCCAGTGCTGACAGGGGGTCAAATTCATCAGGCGATTTTTGTGCCCCAAACGCTGCTTTGCAAATCACGCATTCTGCTTGTTGGTATTTGCGGATTTGCGCTAAACCTATAGGATTGGTTGCCGATACAACCAAAGACAACAAAAACAAATAATAACGAACCGATGTAATCTAAGGGAGACTGACGTGGATATAGCGACGCTCATCGGCATTATAGGCTCGTTCGCATTCGTCATTATGGCCATGCTGTTGGGCGGCACCATGAACATGTACTTCGACGTGCCGTCCGTGCTGATTGTTATCGGGGGCAGTCTTTTCGTGGTGTTGACCAAATACACCATGGGACAGTTTTTTGCTTGCTTTAAGATTGCAGGCAAGGCGTTCATGTTTAAGTCGGACGATCCGGAAGACTTGATTGCCAAGATTATTGAAATGGCAGATGCCGCCCGTAAAGGCGGCTTTTTGGCGTTAGAAGAGATGGAAGTCAGTAACTCGTTTATGCAAAAAGGGGTCGACTTACTGGTGGATGGACACGATGCGGACGTGGTGCGAGCCACCCTGCAAAAAGACATTAGTCTGACCGAGGAGCGTCACGACCACGGGATCAGTTTTTATGCGGCGTTAGCCGATGTTGCGCCGGCAATGGGGATGATCGGGACCTTGATTGGTCTGGTGGCGATGCTCTCCAATATGGATGACCCGAAAGCCATAGGCCCTGCGATGGCCGTGGCCTTGTTGACCACCATGTACGGCGCCATGCTCGCCAACATGGTTGCAACACCGATCGCTAACAAGCTTGCGTTGCGTAAAGGGCAAGAAAAACTGAATCGGCGCTTAATTATGGATGGCTTGTTGGCCATTCAGGATGGGCAAAACCCGCGTGTTATCGACGGATTTTTGAAAAACTACCTCAACGAGAGCAAACGTGAAGTGGATGTCGATAATTAAGCACTGGCCGCTCACGCCAGTGAACCGTGGGTAAGGAGTCTAGATGGCACAACAAGAAGAAGAGGAATGCAAATGTCCACCGCCCGGCCTGCCGCCGTGGATGGGGACGTTCGCTGACCTGATGTCACTGCTGATGTGCTTTTTCGTGCTTTTGCTGTCCTTCTCTGAGATGGACGTTTTGAAGTTTAAGCAGATAGCAGGGTCGATGAAGTTTGCCTTCGGGGTACAAAATGTTCTGGAAGTTAAAGACATTCCCAAAGGTACCAGTGTGATTGCGCAAGAGTTCCGTCCGGGGCGACCAGAGCCGACCCCTATCGAAGTGATCATGCAGCAAACCATCGACATGACCCAACGAACGCTTAATTTCCAAGAAGGCGAATCGGACCGCTCGGGCGGCTCACAACGCACTGCGTCGGATATGGAGGGAGGCACCAGTGCACAGGTTGCTTCTCAACTGGAGCAGCAACAAAGCCAGCAGCAAATGGAACAGTTGCAAAAGATGATTGTGCAGGCGTTAGAGCGTGAAATCGAAGAAGGAGCCGTTGAAGTTGAAAACTTGGGTCAACAACTGGTGATCCGTATTCGGGAAAAAGGCGCATTTCCACAAAATTCGGCCTTTTTGCAACCCAAGTTCCGCCCCATGGTGCGCCAAATTGCGGAACTGGTGAAAGATGTGCCCGGTGAAATCAAAGTGTCAGGCCACACGGACAGCACACCTTTGGAATCGGAGCTGTACCGTTCCAACTGGGATTTATCCGCGCAGCGTGCGGTATCGGTGGCGCAAGAAATGGAAAAAGTGCCCGGGTTTAACCATTTGCGCATGAAAGTGGAAGGGTTGGCAGACACTCAGCCTCGCGCGCCCAATAACTCGCCCGATAACCGTGCGGCCAATCGCCGTGTAGAAATCGCTGTGATCCAAGGAAAACCCAGCTTTTCAGATGAAATATCGGCCGACAATGCGGCTCCACCTACCCCATAAGCTAGATTCTGACCGTAATGGATTGATTAAAAACGTTTATTACGGTCAGGTTTTTCACTTTTGTTTAGACGCAAAAATGCCCGGTTTCAGCTGGGACGTGGTTATTGTATAATCCGCGACCTTGTTTCCAGCTGTATCGAACCGGTTATGAAGTTTATCGTTAAAATTCACCCTGAGGTGATCGTCAAAAGTGAGTCTGTTAGAAAGCGTTTTACTAAAATCCTCGAATGCAATATTCGTAATATTTTAAAGCGTCGGACAGATAATACGGCAGTATATAACCGTAGGGATCACATTGAGGTGACGTTAAAACAACCAAACGAGCGTCAGCTTGTCCTGGATGTATTAACCAACACGCCGGGCGTGCAGACGGTGCTTGAGGTTGAGCAAACGTTATTTAACGATTTACACCACATCTATGAACTCACCCTTGAGGGTGTTCGTCATCAAATCGAAGGAAAAACCTTTTGCGTGCGTGCAAAACGCCGCGGCCAGCATGACTTTACCTCGATTGATGTAGAGCGTTACGTAGGAGGTGGGTTAAACCAAGCCGTTCCGACCGCCAGCGTACAGCTGAAAAAGCCTGACGTGACCGTGATGATGGAAGTGGACCACGATAAGCTGAACTTGGTAAAGCACCGTCATACTGGCTTGGGTGGCTTCCCTCTCGGCACGCAAGAAGATGTGCTGAGCTTGATCTCGGGAGGGTTCGACTCAGGGGTGTCGAGTTACTTGCATATTAAGCGCGGTAGCAAGGTTCATTATTGCTTCTTCAATTTAGGCGGCAAAACCCATGAAACGGGTGTGCAGCAGGTATCGCACTTCCTGTGGAACAAGTTTGGCTCGTCGGCGAAAGTGAAATTTATTTCTATCGACTTTGAGCCGGTTGTCGCCAGTATCCTCGAAAACATCGATGATGGTCAGATGGGAGTCGTGCTCAAGCGGATGTTTATGCGTGCGGCAAGCATGGTTGCCGAGCGTTTCGGTATTCAAGCTCTGGTCACCGGCGAAGCCTTAGGGCAAGTGTCGAGCCAAACTCTAACCAATTTACGCATGATTGATAACGTGACGGACACGTTAATCCTGCGTCCGCTGATCAACTGGGATAAAGAAGACATTATCCAGACAGCCCGCAAAATCGGCACTGAAGACTTCGCTAAAACCATGCCTGAATTCTGTGGTGTGATTTCGAAAAGCCCAACGATCAAAGCCGAGAAAGCCAAACTTGAGGCCGAGGAAGCGAAATTTGACTTCGCGTTACTGGAGCAAGTGGTTAACAATGCCTCGGTGATGGATATTCGCGATATCGAGAAACTCAGTCAGGAAAAGGCTCCCGAGGTTGAACTGGTTAACGAGGCCGAGCAAGGCGCGATTGTCATTGATATTCGCAGCAGTGATGAAGAAGAGGAAAAGCCACTGAACATCGACGGCACTGACGTTGTTCATATTCCTTTCTTTAAATTAGCGACCCGCTTTGGCGACCTAGACCAAAGCAAAACCTACTTGCTGTACTGTGAGCGTGGTGTGATGAGCCGTCTTCAAGCGCTGTATCTAAAAGATATGGGCTTTGAAAATGTCAAAGTTTATCGCGGCTAATCGCGAAAAAGCTCGATTTAAGCAAAAAAACAGGCAGCCTCGCTGCCTGTTTTTTTATTCGGCGAATTTTTTCTCGTACTGCAAGTTTGGGAGGGGGACCATAGGTTCGGCAACCTGCCAGGCCAGTGCTTTCCCTGCCAAGACGTGAACAATCTCAATGGCAAATTCGAGCGCAGATCCCGGGCCTTGGCTGGTGATCAACTTGTGATCATAATCAGTCATCACACGGCGACGACTGCGCCATTGCTCTGGGATCTGCTCGCTGACACTGGGATGGCAACTGATATGAGAGGTGGGGTAAAGCTGGTGGCGCTGCAGAACAAGCGCGGGAGCCGCGCAGATAGCCGCGACCCATGCATGGTCACTTTGCTGTTGTTTGATAATTTCTGTCACGATCGCGCTGTCGCCTAAACACTGCGCCCCATCAATACCCCCGGGTAAAATGACGCAATCAAACGGCTGGTCGGCCACACTCGCCAAAGGTGCATCGCACACTAATTGTACGCCACGAGAACAGGTTAAAGTGAGTGAACCTTCAGGGTCGGCGCTGGCAACGGTGACACAAAAACCAGCCCGCTTCATCACATCAATGGCGGTGACGGTTTCCATTTCCTCGCTGCCGGGTGCCACGCATACTAAGACGTTAATCGGTTTCATGATTATCCTTTTTGTACCTCACGTTGCTTCACGGCATCATATAGCGCCTGGTGGGTAGGCACCTTAATCTGATGATGTGCCGCTCGAGCCAATAAATAGCCTGTGATCTGCTCAAGCTCTGTCTTTCTGCCATGATAGCAGTCGCGATTCATTGATGAATAGTTATTTGCGGTGGCGCGTGCCACTGTCAGTGCTTGTGTTTTTAGCTGTTCGGCATGGGTGGCGAGTCCGTCAGCTTGCATCACACGGGCAAGTTCTTGGCAAAGTAACTGGATGGTGTCTTGGTAGTCGGCAGATAATAATGCTCCGTTATTCACTTGATGAATCGCGGTGAGTGGATTGATCACACAATTAACCGCCAGCTTATGCCATAGCTGATGGATAATCGCTTCGTGCCAGTACACTGGCGATAAGGCATGATCCAACACCTCGGCGACAAAGGCACACTGCTGACCTGCTTGATTCGCCGCGCCGATGTAAGTCTCTCCGTGGCCGGTATGCTGATAGCTCCCTTGATAGGGGCTAAAGACGCCGTGTGAGGTGGTGGCGAGCAATAAAGGTTGCGACGGACTCACTAGCGTTTTGATTTGCGCATGCGGTCCCATCCCATTGTGCATTAAGACGATAATTGTATCGGGATGAAGCTGCTCGATGATAGGTTGTAAGGCAGGCATGACGTCATAAGCCTTGGTACACACCATTAATAGATCGCAATCGGTAATGGCTTGTGGCTGGTTAGCGGGGACCGTCACGGTATGGCTGTCGAGTACCAATTGCCGACACACTTCTGTGCCTGCACGGGTGATCACCTGCACGCGATGACCGGCTTGTACTAATTGGGTTGCCCACAAAGTACCAATTGCGCCTACACCGATAAAAGTTATGTTCATGACAAGCTCAGAGCGGTTAAAAGTGCATAGTTTATCACGAGGTAGGAGCAAGACAGAGAAACAAGTTGGGGGAGGAAAAAAGCGCCGACCGAGAGGCCGGCGCAGTCACTTAGAATTTGTAGGTGGCGCTTAGGTAGTGGGAAATACCTGAGCTTTCCGTTGTGCCACCATCTTCAATCAAGTAGACATCGTTATAGGCTTTAAGGCCATAACCGAGGGCATAGTTGTCTGAGTGCCAATATAGGCCGTTAAACATCGCGCCGCCGTGGGTCGCTTGACTCTTGCCTTTGAAAGTGTCATCGGCACCAAATTGGTAATCGATATAGCCTTGATAAGACAAGAAGCTACCGTTGTCGAAAAAGTGGAAAGGCTTAAACCAGTTGGTCGAGAATTGGTAACCGTTCCAGTCTTTTTTGTTGATGTCATACAAACCGTAAAGGTTCATGCCTACTTTGCCAAACCAAGGCAGTTCAACATCGGCACCGACACCCCAGAACGAGTTGTTAGTGTCACTATCGCCACCACCCCAGTTAAACAAAGTCGAGAAGTATACTTCTTGTACAGGGCCAAACGACAAGTCTTGCCCGGTGATGCCGTCAATTGAGAAGCGTGGTGCTAGCTTCATAAAGGCTTTAGGCGCGCCTTTTTTATTGTTGTTGTCGCTATCGCTTTCGGCAAGATCGAAGATGTCCACATAGCCATAGAGATCAACCACACCCTTACGGCCGCCAAATTCCATCTCGAGGTAATTATGATCTTTATCGGTGTCAGGACCGAACTGAGGTTTCTCGTTGATGGCATACATGGCGTTAAACTGAAGCCATTTATGATCGTTTTTATAGATATCGTCTGAGTAATCAGCCGCGTTGGCGATAGGTGCGGCGCTAGCTGCCATGACGGCAAGTGCGAGTAGGGACTTTTTCATGGTGACTGCCTCTGCTTAAGTGTGTAACCGTTGAGTTCAATGGAGGCAGTATATTGATTAAGTTCACCATAAAGAATGTAACAAATGTAGACATGAATTTTAGATGTGACTGAAGATGGCATGTATTCGATTACATGTCATTTTTATGTGATCTTGATTGAAAGAAAATGACGTGCGGAGCACAATTTTTTGCACTCCGCTGTGATGGGGAAACGCTAGTCCTGCCGGGTTTTTAGACATTGTCCAGAAAGTTCGTCATGGTGCGATGATTCTTTTCTAAATTGTCTACCAATATAGAGCAGCATGACTAGACCTGGGATCACCATCAATGAGGTTATTACGAAAAATGTTGACCAGCTATCCAGCCAATCCACCATCATACCGCTAAAGGATGCGAGAGAGGTACGGCCAAGGTTACCCAACGATGCAAGCAGCGCGTATTGAGTGGCGGAAAAAGCGCGCCCGGTTAAGAAGGTCAAGAAAGAGACAAAGGCAATGGTGGCGAAAGCCGAGGTGAAGTTATCCACCAGTATCGCGCCTAGCAGCAGGTGCTCGTCTGGTCCCACCACAGCAAGCCAAGCAAACATCAAATTACTGGAGGCCATGGCCACCCCGCCAATAAACAAGCCTTTGATTACCCCAAAGCGCAAGTTAATGTAGCTGCCGATTAGGGTATACACCACGGTCAGTCCCCAACCTACGAGCTTGGAGTAATAACCAATTTGCTCATTGCTAAAGCCAACATCTTTGTAAAAGACAATCGACATCCGGCCCAAAAAGGCCTCGCCAATCTTAAAGAGAAAAACAAACAACAGAATGGCTAACGCAACTTTTACACCGTTGCGGCGGAAAAACTCGGCAAAAGGTTCAAACACAGTCACTACTAACCAAGTGCGTGCACTGCTGTATCCTTTCCCTAGATAGTAACGGGTCGCGGCATCTTGGCGCTGTTCGCGGTCACTGGCAGGCTCTTTAACGAATAAGGTGGCCAGTAACATTAAGCCTACAAACCCTGCCATGATCACATACACCTGATTCCAACCGATGGCGTCAGCGTTGATAAAACCGATGTAACCGGGCAGAGAATATCCCGTCCACCATCCAATGACGGACATGGCAGAGGCAAGTGGGAACTTATCGGTCTCATGCTCCGCAAAATTATCAATACGAAAGGCATCAATGGCGATATCTTGAGTGGCAGAGGCGAGTGCAATCGCAAAAATCAGCGATGAAAGCACCACAGTGGTCACCCAAGGATCAATGGCTGTCAAGCCGTGTAAATTAAGCTGAGATAAGGCCAAGGTTGCGATCAGAATCAGCGCTTGGGTGAGCAATATCCAACTGCGGCGTTGTCCGAAGCGCTCATTAAGCATGGGCACTTTGAGTCTATCAATCAAAGGCGCCCAGAGAAAGTTCACCGCATACAGCACAAACACCGAGCCGAATAGACCAATCGCGGTACGAGAGAGCCCTTCATCCGCGAGCCAGCCGTTTAAGTTGGAGCCGATTAACACCCAAGGAAAGCCGCTACAGCAGCCCATTAAGAACACATAAAGGAGTCGGCGGTCGGCATAGGGCGCAAGCGCCCCCTTAAGATTAGGTAACATGATCGCAAGCCTGCCTGTCAGCTACTGAGAAGATATTCGAGAGATGCTATTTATCACAATGGGTTGTTGTGGTACGTCTTGCATCCGCTTGCTTGGGATCGTCACGGTTGATTGAGATGAAATGTTTTGCACCGTGACAAAGCCTTCAACCACTCGACCAAAAACGGTGTAGCCAAGCTTGTTGGGCGTGGCGTCCAGAAAGCCGTTATCGTTGATATTAATGTAAAATTGACGCGTGGCCGAATCGGGGTCATTGGTTCTGGCCATCGCAATCGTGGCGCGTCGGTTGCTCAGGCCATTAGTGGATTCATTGTCAACCGTGTCATATACCGGCAGGCGCTCAAGGTCTTTATCAAACCCACCACCTTGGACCACGAACCCCGGGATCACGCGATGAAATTGAGAGCCAACATAGCTGCCATCATCAACATAACGGAGAAAATTAGCCACGGTTTTGGGCGCTTTTTGCTCATCAAGACTGAGCGTAAATGCGCCGAGCGTTGTATCCACCTTCACCAACACTTCCGCCTGCGCTGGCAATGCAGCCAACGCAAGCATGCACATCATGCAGAAGGTACGCATGATTAAAAGTGCTCTTTCATGTGCTTAAGCAACTGCTCGTCGTTGGCAATATCTTGCAGTACCGCCTCAAGCAAGTTGTTCAGAGCCATTTCGATATCATCAGGCGATGCGCTGCTGATCCCTTCTTGGGTTGATTTGCCAGTGTAACGCTTCACGAAGCGACCATCAGGAGACTCTGCGACCAGCTGAAGCTGGACCGACGCTTCCATATTGTGCTTAAACACCGTGTGTTTTACACGCACGAGGGCATCAAGAATATCGAGGCGCAGTGTTCCCGGGCCATTCGCCACCACACGGAAGCCTTGCGAAGAAAGTTGGCGAGAAAGGGTGTCTTCTAAGACAACGCGCAGATTCTGGCTAGCATGCAGTGGCTTCACGTTAGAGCGACCACTGTCAATGACAGCCACAAACTGGGCGGTACGTAGATCACGGCTTTTCACAACTACGGGCAAGTTATTCACTTGCTGTTGGTTTGAGGTGGCGGGTTTGGGCGCGATAGTCAGTTGCGGATCACGCGGCGATGAACAGCCTGCTAGGATAAGCACGGCAGCGGCAACGAGCAGTTTTTTCATTGTGTTCAGCATCCTTTACTTAATGTTGGGCGTGTACTGCTTGAAGAATAACGAATTTTTTATTCGACGCAATGACGGAGACATTACCAAAAAGGCGTTTTAACTTAGCATGATAGCCGAGATGTCGGTTTCCGATGACTAAAAGGCGGCCACGATTGGTCAGAACACGTTTTGCGTCACAAAACATTTGCCAAGCAATATGATCGGTAATGGCTTGTTGTTGATGGAATGGTGGATTACACATCACCAAGTCCACATCATGGTGTGCAAACTCGCTCAAACAATCCCGCGCTTCACACTCAAAGCGCGTGGGCGCAATGTGATGCGCTAAAAGGTTACGTTGCGCCGATGCGACAGCCATATGGCTTTCGTCAACGGCATGAATAAAGGCATTTGGATTGTTTCGAGCGGCTTGCAAGGCAAGCACACCATTACCACACCCTAGATCGACAATCCTTTTTAATCCGGGTTCACTCGGAATGTGCGGTAACATCAAATACGCCGCAATATCCAGTTTTTGCGCAGAGAATACATTGGGGAAATTCGCCAGTGTCATGGCGTAATCAGGCACATCGAACGTATGTAGCTGGTCGATTAACTCGGGTTTGTCGTCACGCGGCGTACAAAATACTAAGCGTGCTTTTTTCTTCGCCAGTGAAGTCACTGTGTTGCCGAGCTGGTGCTCAAACTGGTTTAACGTTGAGGTGTGAATCTCTTTGGCCTTCGCCGCGGCGATGACGGGAATGGATGAATCGGTGATCGCGGCAAGTTGCTGTAATTGCCATGACAACATGCGTGTGCTTTTCGGGATCCGTAATAGCACCACATCGATGCGCTCTGGCAGCGGCTCTAAGCTGGTTAATTGGACGACGCTAGGCAGGGCATTGGCGGCTAAATTCTGGACAGTTGCTTGTTGTGCCACCACCGAATCACTGACTTGAATCGTGTCATAGCCTTGTTGTGACGCCCAGCAGCTTAGCGCGCCAAAGTGATCATTGATGATCAACACACGCGCACCGGCCGGTAATGACAACTCAGCCACGTGCTCAATCAAGTATTCGTCGGCTGCGTCGAACGCTTGCAGCGTCTCGTTTTTACGTCGGGGATAACGGTGGAGTATTAATGGCTGGCCCGCAGGCGTCGTCATTTCAGTCTTCATCGGAGTTTTTGCGTCGCGATAGATAAAGTGGGTATATTGTCGCACTCAGCCAGAGACTGCAATTTAAAACGTGGCGTCATCTCTGGTGTTGAAAGCTCACGCCACCGCGAAAGTCGCAAAATCATCAATAGCATCTACACTGAGAGCACCTGTGCTCCCCGTGTAAAATGTGGGAAGCAAAATGAAAATACAAACACAGATCACCGAGAAGCTCGAGCAGGCTTTTTCGCCTAGCTTTCTGGATGTGCGTAATGAAAGCTTTATGCATAACGTGCCAGAAGGGTCAGAGAGCCACTTTAAAGTCGTGGTGGTATCAGAGGCATTTGACGGTCAGCGTTTAATTCAACGTCACCGCGCAGTGAATGCGACCTTATCTGATGAGTTGGCCCATCATATTCATGCGTTGGCGATCCACACTTACACGCCGCAAGAGTGGACGTCACAAGCGCAAGCTCCGGATTCACCCGCTTGTCGCGGTGGGGGCAAATAGCGCCAGCGCTGATGTTGAGTTTTCACGTTGTGGCAACAAATTCTTACATAAATATGAGCGGTTCGGTGAGTGGTAACTGCGTAGGGCTTTCGTTTCATCAGCACAGGCGAGCATTCGCATTGCCTGCTAAGGTGAACAAAAAAACAGCAGTGAAACTGTGACCTTACAGCGAGTATTGTTTGTACAGGTATGGATAATTGCCACGCTCCAGTGACAATACCCATAGAATCAACGCTGGGGTTAGTGATAGAATACGGCGCTTAAAGACTAACCTAGGCTACCTTTGTGTAACGATTTGGTTAGCAGGATGTTGCGACGGTGGGCCGTCATGGCCGCCAAACAGTCGAAAGTCGTGTCTTTAACTGCGCAATAACAGAATTCTTTTTCCCGTTAATGTAGTGCAAGTGCGTATGATTACAATAAAAAAGGGTTTGGATATCCCTATTGCCGGGACTCCTACTCAGGTGATAAATGACGGCCCAGCCGTCAAGAAAGTCGCCTTGCTTGGCGAAGAGTACGTTGGAATGCGCCCCACCATGCACGCGCGTGTGGGTGATGTAGTGAAAAAAGGTCAGATTCTTTTTGAAGATAAAAAGAATCCGGGCGTGAAATTTACTGCACCAGCAGCTGGTAAAGTGGTTGAAGTTAACCGCGGTGCCAAGCGTGTTCTTCAGTCTGTCGTCATTGAAGTCGATGGAAACGAGCAAGTCACGTTTAATAAATATGAAGCCTCACAGTTGGCATCGCTAGATCGCCAAGCCATTGTTGACCAACTGGTCGAGTCTGGCATGTGGACAGCGCTTCGTACTCGTCCTTTTAGCAAGTCGCCTGCGGTTGATGCCGTGCCGGAAGCTATCTTTGTCAATGCCATGGACACCAATCCGCTTGCTGCGGATCCGAAAGTGATCATTGATGAGCAAAAAGAGGCTTTCGTTGCGGGCCTAGATGTGGTTTCTCGCCTTACCGAAAAAACGGTATTCGTTTGTAAAGCAGACGTAGAGTTACCGACTAGCAAGCAATCAAACGTTGAGCAGCATGTCTTCGCTGGTCCTCACCCAGCTGGTCTTGTCGGTACCCATATCCATCACTTGCGCTCAGCAAGTATGGAAAAAATGGTATGGCACCTAAACTACCAAGACGTCATTGCGTTTGGCCATTTATTCCTGACCGGTGAACTTAACACCGATCGCGTGGTTGCCTTAGCTGGCCCTATGGTCAATAAGCCACGCTTGGTACGTACTCAACTGGGCGCTAACCTCGATGAGCTGACGGACGGTGAGTTAATGGCTGGCGAGTGCCGTATTATCTCTGGTTCTGTACTCTCGGGCACCAAAGCGACTGGTCCTCATGCGTATCTTGGCCGTTTCCACCTGCAAGTGTCTGTATTACGCGAAGGTAATGAGAAAGAGCTGTTCGGTTGGTTATCTCCCGGCAAAAACCGCTTCTCTGTGACCCGTGCGTACCTCGGCCACCTGTTCAAAGGCCAACTTTTCAATATGACCACCTCGACCAACGGTAGTGATCGTTCCATGGTGCCAATCGGTAACTATGAGCGAGTAATGCCGCTGGATATCGAGCCGACTATGCTGCTGCGTGATATCTGTGCCGGTGATACAGATAGTATGCAACAGTTAGGCGCGCTGGAGTTAGATCCTGAGGATTTGGCACTTTGTACATTTGTCTGCCCTGGCAAGTACGAATTTGGCCCAATGCTCCGCGAGAGCCTGGAAAAAATTGAGAAGGAAGGGTAACAGATGAGCCTGAAAAACTTTTTAGAGCAAATCGAGCCACACTTTGAGCCAGGCGGTAAACACGAGAAGTGGTTTGCATTGTATGAAGCGGTCGCGACCATTTTGTACACGCCAGGCATGGTGACCAAAGCTGGCGCTCACGTGCGTGACAGCATCGATTTGAAACGCATCATGATCATGGTGTGGTTTGCTGTGTTCCCCGCAATGTTCTGGGGTATGTACAACACAGGTAACCAAGCCATTATGGGCCTGAACCATTTATATGAAGGCGCGCAGCTTGCGCAAATCATTGAAGGGAACTGGCACTACTGGCTGACTGAGGCGATTGCGGGGCCGCTTGCGAGTGCAGGTTGGGGTACCAAAATGGTCTTGGGTGCCACCTACTTCCTGCCTATTTATGCCACCGTGTTTATCGTGGGTGGTTTCTGGGAAGTACTGTTCTGTATTATCCGTAAGCACGAAGTGAACGAAGGTTTCTTCGTGACCTCGATTCTTTTTGCACTGATCGTTCCGCCAACGCTGCCATTGTGGCAAGCCGCTTTGGGTATCACCTTTGGTGTGGTGGTTGCAAAAGAAATCTTTGGTGGTACAGGCCGTAACTTCTTGAACCCTGCGTTGGCTGGCCGTGCATTCTTGTTCTTCGCGTATCCTGCTCAAATCTCTGGTGATTTGGTATGGACCGCTGCGGACGGCTTCTCGGGTGCGACTGCACTGAGTCAATGGTCAACCGGCGGTGAAATGGCGCTGATGCACAACGTGACCGGTCAAACCATGACTTGGATGGACGCCTTTATTGGTAACATCCCAGGTTCAATGGGTGAAGTATCGACGCTTGCCATCTTGATTGGTGGTGCGGCGCTGGTTTACATGCGCATTGCATCATGGCGAATCATCTTGGGTACCTTCCTCGGTATGGTCGCCGCGGCAACCTTGTTCAATGTGATTGGCTCTGATTCCAACCCAATGTTTAGCATGCCTGCTCATTGGCACCTTGTACTGGGTGGTTTTGCGTTCGGTATGATGTTCATGGCGACGGATCCTGTCTCTGCTGCGTTCACCAATAAAGCAAAATGGTGGTACGGCATTTTGATTGGTGCGATGGCCGTGATTATTCGCGTGGTTAACCCAGCATACCCAGAAGGAATGATGCTGGCGATCTTGTTCGCGAACCTGTTTGCACCACTGTTCGATAACCTGGTGATTCAGGGCAACATCAAACGGAGACTGGCTCGTAATGGCAAGTAGTAACGATAGTATTAAAAAGACGCTGCTCGTTGTTATCGCATTGAGCTTGGTGTGCTCGATTGTGGTGTCTGGTGCAGCAGTAGCGCTACGTCCTTTGCAACAAATTAATGCAAAGCTAGACGTACAGAAAAACATCCTTTCGGTGGCTGGTATTGATGTCACGGGTGGCAAAAGTGCGATCAATGATGCTTACAACAAGTACATTGAGACTCGTCTAGTCAGCCTAGATGACGGTGAATTTGTTAGCCCTGAGACGGTCAACGTTGAATCGGCAGCTGATTACGATCAGCGTGCGGCTGCCAATGATCCGGCCTTGTCGAAAAAGCTGAGTGGCGATGAAAACATTGCTGATATCGGTCGTCGTCCTGACGTGGCCAAGGTCTACTTGGTTAAAGATGATGCGGGCCAAACTCAGCGTCTGATTCTGCCCGTCAATGGTTCTGGCCTTTGGAGCATGATGTACGCATTCGTAGCGGTAGAACCCGACGGTAACACAGTTGCTGACATCGTTTACTACGAGCAAGGTGAAACACCAGGGCTAGGTGGTGAAGTTGAAAACCCGAAATGGCGCGCGCAGTGGGATGGCAAAAAGCTATTCAACGAGCAGGGCGAGCCAGCGATTCGCATCGTTAAAGGCGGCGCTCCTCAAGGTAGTGAGCACGGTATCGATGCATTGTCGGGAGCGACCCTAACCAGTAATGGTGTTCAGAACCAGTTTAACTTCTGGCTAAGTGACATGGGCTTTGGTCCATTCCTAGCAAAAGTTCGCGAGGGAGGCCTGATCGATGGCTGAAGCTAAAGAACTGAAGAAAAACCTTCTGTCACCGGTACTGGACAATAACCCGATTGCCTTACAGGTCCTCGGTGTTTGTTCGGCCTTGGCGGTGACCACACAGATGCAAACTGCATTTGTTATGACGTTGGCGGTGATGTTCGTAACGGCGATGTCAAACCTGTGTGTTTCTTTGATCCGTAACCACATTCCTAACAGCGTACGTATCATCGTCCAGATGGCGATCATTGCGTCGTTAGTTATCGTGGTTGACCAAACATTGAAAGCGTTCGTGTACGACATTTCTAAGCAGTTGTCGGTATTCGTTGGTCTTATTATTACCAACTGTATCGTGATGGGCCGTGCTGAGGCGTATGCGATGAAGTCGTCGCCATTGCCATCATTTATTGACGGTATTGGTAACTCACTAGGCTACGGCTTTGTGCTGATGACAGTCGCGTTCTTCCGTGAGCTACTGGGCTCTGGCTCAGTGTTTGGTGTGTCTATTCTACCTGTGGTCAATGAAGGGGGTTGGTATCAGCCAAACGGTTTGATGCTTCTGGCCCCATCTGCATTCTTCCTCATCGGCTTTTTGATTTGGATTGTGCGTACCTTCAAACCTGAACAAGTTGAAGCGAAGGAGTAATAGCACATGGAACATTATTTGAGCCTGCTAGTGCGCTCTATCTTCATCGAGAACATGGCGCTGGCATTCTTCCTTGGTATGTGTACCTTTTTGGCCGTATCCAAGAAAGTAAAAACCGCATTTGGTCTGGGTGTGGCCGTGGTTGTGGTACTGACCATCTCAGTGCCGGTTAACAACTTGGTTTACAACTTGGTTCTGCGTGAAGACGCGCTGGTGAAAGGCGTCGATTTGAGTTTCTTGAACTTTGTTACCTTCATCGGCGTTATCGCGGCGTTGGTACAGATTCTTGAGATGGTACTCGACCGCTTCTTCCCGCCGCTTTACAACGCGCTGGGTATCTTTCTGCCGCTTATTACGGTGAACTGTGCCATCTTCGGTGGCGTATCATTCATGGTTCAGCGTGATTACAACTTCGCAGAGTCAGTGGTTTACGGCTTCGGTTCTGGGGTGGGCTGGATGCTAGCCATCGTCGCCCTAGCGGGTATCCGTGAGAAAATGAAATATTCAGACGTGCCGCCAGCACTGCGTGGTTTGGGGATCACCTTTATCACAGTTGGTTTGATGGCATTGGGCTTTATGTCTTTCTCTGGTGTGCAACTGTAAGCCGGGTAAACTGCGAGAAAAGGAATAGTCAATGGACATTATTCTTGGTGTAGTGATGTTTACTCTGATTGTACTGGCGCTGGTATTGGTGATTTTGTTCGCCAAGTCCAAGCTGGTACCAACCGGTGACGTCACAATTGATATCAATGACGATCCTGAAAAGGCGATCGTTACTCAGCCAGGCGGTAAACTGCTTGGTGCACTGGCCGGTGCTGGTGTGTTTGTTTCTTCTGCCTGTGGTGGTGGTGGTTCATGTGGCCAGTGCCGCGTAAAAATCAAAGAAGGTGGCGGTGATATTCTGCCAACCGAGCTTGATCACATCACCAAAGGTGAAGCACGTGAAGGTGAGCGTCTGTCATGTCAGGTTGCTGTAAAGCAAGACATGAAGATCGAATTGCCAGAAGAAATCTTTGGCGTGAAGAAGTGGGATTGTGAAGTTATTTCTAACGACAACAAAGCCACTTTCATCAAAGAGCTGAAGCTGCGCATTCCTGACGGTGAGTCTGTACCTTTCCGTGCAGGTGGTTATATTCAAATTGAAGCGCCACCGCACCACATTAAGTACTCAGACTTTGATATTCCTGAGGAATACCGTGAAGACTGGGAGAAGTTCAACTTGTTCCGGTATGAGTCAAAAGTGGATGAAGAAATCATCCGTGCTTACTCAATGGCTAACTACCCTGAAGAAGAAGGCATCATCATGCTGAACGTGCGTGTGGCAACGCCACCACCACGTAACCCTGATGTGCCACCAGGCCAAATGTCGTCTTACATTTGGTCACTGAAGCCGGGTGATAAGTGTACGATCTCAGGACCGTTCGGTGAGTTCTTCGCGAAAGATACCGACGCTGAAATGGTCTTTATCGGCGGTGGTGCCGGTATGGCACCAATGCGCTCGCATATCTTTGACCAACTTAAACGTCTGAACTCAGATCGTAAGATCACCTTCTGGTACGGTGCACGTTCTAAGCGTGAAATGTTCTACGTTGAAGATTTCGATATGCTTCAAGAGCAGAACGATAACTTCAAGTGGTACTGTGCACTGTCAGACCCACTACCAGAAGATAACTGGGATGGTTACACAGGCTTTATCCATAACGTGCTTTATGAGAACTACCTCAAAGATCATGAAGCGCCAGAAGACTGTGAATACTACATGTGTGGTCCACCAATGATGAACGCAGCCGTTATTGGTATGCTGAAGGACTTAGGTGTTGAAGACGAAAACATCCTTCTGGATGACTTCGGCGGCTAAGATCACAACGTGCGACTTACCTTTTAATGGCTGGCCTTTGGGTCAGCCATTTTACGTATCAACCTCGCGTCGAAGGACACCCATATGAAGAAGTTTTGGTTAGGCTGTGTGGCAACGCTGACACTGCTCGTGGCTTTGGTCGGTTGTGAGCGTTCACCTGAGCTGGTCCATCTTAATGGCAGTACAATGGGTACGTATTACTCCATTAAGTACATTGCAACGGAAAACACGCCCGAGAAGGCTGTTATCCAAAAAGAAATCGATAAGCGTTTGGAGCTGGTGAATGACCAGATGTCGACGTATCGAGACGATTCGGAGCTGAGCCGTTTCAATCAACATCGTGCTGACTCTCCGGTTGAGGTATCTGACGCGACGGCGAAAGTGGTGAAAGAAGCGATGCGTCTTAACGCGTTCACCGACGGCGCGTTAGATGTCACGGTTGGACCGTTAGTGAATCTTTGGAGCTTTGGCCCTGAAAAACGACCAGAGAATATTCCGACCGACGAAGAAATCGCACAGCGAATGGCGATGACGGGGTTAGAGAGCCTGTCTTTATCGGGAAATCAGTTGACCAAAACCAATCCTGACCTTTATGTCGACTTGTCAACGATCGCCAAAGGATACGGCGTAGATGTGGTCGCTGAGTATTTGGCGTCACTTGGTCTCGATAACTATTTGGTTGAGATTGGTGGTGAGTTACAATTAAAAGGTGTGAACCAAGACGGTGTACCTTGGCGCATCGCGATTGAAAAGCCTAGTGCCGGCACACAGTCGGTGCAAGAGATTATTGAGCCTGGGGATATGGCGGTTGCCACGTCAGGGGATTATCGCAATTACTTTGAGCATGATGGGGTACGCTATTCGCACATCATTGATCCAGCAACAGGACGACCGATTCATCATCGCTTAGTGTCTGTCACTGTGTTAGACCCGTCTTGTATGACGGCGGATGGTTTGGCAACAGGCTTCATGGTACTTGGACCAGAGAAAGCCGTTGCATTGGCAAATCAAGCCAATATTCCTGCCTTTATGGTAGTGAAAACGGATGACGGTTTTAAAGAAATCGCATCTGAGGCGTTTAAGCCTTATTTAAAGCGTTAAATACGCAATAACGATAGTTGGTGAGCAATTATGTCAGTATTTCTTATCACCTTTGCTGTTTTTGTACTTGTGATTGCAGGGATGGCGATCGGCTACATCGTACAGCAAAAAACCATCAGTGGGAGCTGTGGTGGCCTAGGCGCAATCGGTATTGAAAAAGAATGCGACTGCCCAGAGCCGTGCGATGCACGTAAAAAGCGAGAAGCGCGTGCAGAGAAAACCCGTGAGTGGAAGAAAAACCAAATTATCTAGCAAAGACCTGACGCGATCAGGTGTACAGTAGATAGCCACCAGTGAGTCACTCTGTCTTATCTGGTGGCCATGCAGGATTGTCATGAAGAAAATCATCCATATCGACATGGATTGTTTCTATGCGGCAGTGGAGATGCGTGATAACCCTGCCTTACAACAGGTGCCTCTTGCGATTGGCGGGTCACCTGATGGGCGAGGGGTGATTGCAACCTGCAATTATCCCGCGCGTCGCTTTGGGATCCGTTCCGCGATGGCGACGGCTCAAGCACTTAAACTATGTCCCGGTCTGACGGTTATGCGTGGCAATATGGCCAAGTATCGCGCCGTTTCTCAGCAGCTTCATGCTATTTTTCATCGTTATACCGATATTATTGAGCCCCTCTCTCTTGATGAGGCTTACTTAGATGTTACAGATTGCGACAGTCATCAAGGCTCGGCAACCCGCATTGCAGAAGCGATTCGTCACACTATTCGCGACGAGCTATCATTAACCGCGTCGGCAGGCGTCGCGCCAATCAAGTTTCTCGCCAAAGTCGCCTCAGATATCAACAAACCGGATGGCTTATGCGTGATCACCCCTGACGAGGTCGACACCTTTGTGGCTGAGCTCCCTTTGCAATGCATTCCTGGCGTAGGACGTGTCACCTTAACCAAGCTTCATGAGCTGAATTTGTTTACCTGTAGAGATGTGCAGTGTAGCGATCATGGTGAACTGATCCAGCGGTTTGGTAAATTTGGGCAGGTACTATGGCAGCGAGCACACGGTATTGATCGACGTCCAGTGCAAGTGGAGCGGATACGTAAATCCGTTGGCGTAGAGCGCACTTTATCGCAAGATCTTGCAGCGCTGAATGATTGTTTACAGTGGCTAGACACTTTATACGAAGAGCTCCAACGGCGACTCGAAAAAGCCGATGCGAATGGGCGGATTTGTCGCCAAGGAGTCAAACTCAAATTCAACGACTTTCAAACCACGACGGTTGCACACCGCTGTGAGCGGTTAGATCGAGGGCTATTTGATACCTTGTTGCATGAAGCGTTTTATCGAGGCGAGGGTAGAGCGGTGCGGCTGATTGGTTTGTCGGTAGGGCTGGGGGACGACAATGACCCCCAGCTAAGTTTACTCGCTTAAGCACGCTTGTCAGGAATTGCTTTTAAGATAGCGCGCATTTGTTGCCAATAGTGACCCACACTTTCAATGTTCACTTTCTCATCAGGTGAGTGAGGGAACTTAATCGTTGGACCAAACGAGATCATATCCATATCCGGATAAGGTTTTTTAAATAGACCGCATTCTAATCCCGCGTGGATCACCATGATATCAGGCTTACGCTGATAGATAGCTTCATAGGTATCGCGGAAAATATGCATGATTTCAGAGTCCGGATCAGGCTTCCACCCCGGGTATGCGCCGGAAAACTCGACGGTCACGTTTGCTAAACCGGCCAGTGAGCGCAGCATGCCTTGCACCATTTCTCGCCCTGAATCGATCAATGAGCGGATCAAAAACAATCCCGTAATAGTATGCTCATCGGTTTGGATAACGCCTAAGTTCAGTGAGGTTTCTACCACACCCGGAACATCATCGCTCATCCGTATAACACCGTTTGGCGCCGCGTTTAAGGCCGCGAGTAGCCGAGATTGTACGGCACGGGTCAATGGGTCGGCTTGATTGTCGGACGCATCGAGTACAACAGTGACGTTCTCCTCCAAGCGTCCCAACTCATCGTGAAGCAACTGCGCGTAGTTATCTATCGCCGCGGCTAATGCGTCTTTTTGTTCGACTGGCACGGCAATATCTGCAAAGGCTTCGCGCGGGATGGCGTTACGCAATGTGCCGCCTCGCAATGCAATCAGACTGACATCAACCCCACTGAGGTGATGGCTGAGCATGCGTGCAAGTAGCTTATTGGCATTGGCGCGACCCGTGTGAATATCCACCCCAGAGTGGCCGCCTTTAAGGCCTTTTATACCGACAGTAAAACGCGCAAAATTGTCGCCGATGGGATGACGCTCGACCGGAAAGTGCATGCTAGCATCGACGCCGCCCGCACAGCCCATGTAGATTTCCCCTTCTTGTTCGGAGTCTGTGTTCAGTAACACTTCCCCTTCAAGCCAGCCTGCTTCTAGGCCAAATGCACCGTCCATCCCAGCTTCTTCGTTGGTGGTGAGCAACACTTCGAGCGGACCATGTTCAATGTCATCAGCCGCTAAGACGGCAAGGCAGGAGGCCATTCCAATACCGTTATCGGCGCCTAATGTCGTGCCATCCGCCGTGACCCACTCGCCATCGATATAAGGGCGAATCGGATCGGTGGTAAAGTCGTGCTCGGTGTGCTCGTTTTTCTGCGGCACCATATCAAGGTGGGCTTGTAGTACTACACCTTTTCGGTTTTCCATTCCCGGCGTCGCCGGTTTGCGGATAAAAATATTGCCAGTGGGATCTTGGCGAACCTCTAAACCTCGGCCTTTCGCCCAATCGACAATGAATGCTGCCAATTGTGCTTCGTGGTAAGAGGGATGTGGAATAGCACAAATCTGGTCAAAAAAAGCCCAAACAGGCTGGGGTGATAATTGGCTGATCTCAGACACGGTAGACTCCATTTTATTTTATTGTTGGCCTTTTAAACAGTAGGCCTTACTGAAATAGATGGACTTTACCAAGCATACCACTGTCGACTAGGTGGTGACAGTCGCAGGATCAAGGGAAGGAAAAACAGAGTGCATGCCGGATATCTAGGCGTGATAGGCGTAATAAAACTACCAAATATGAACTTTTTGTGACTCTAGTCACTCTATTGCTTGTAATATAATTACGTGTGGGTTATTATCTAGACACTGATAACACAGGTTATCGATTGTTCATGGAGTGAACCCGAGTATTCGCCTCCAAGGAACCGAGACAAAATGTGAACAACATTAGGTTTAAACTTGAGAGAGGTAAAAACGATGGAAGGTATGGTATCTAACTACTACTGGAACCAACAGTCAGTGTATACCAAAGGATTTACGTATCCGGCGCCGTTCGGGTACCGCAAGTAAGTTTTACGATTCCCCCGCTCTTACAGAGACATTTCTGATCCAGAAGCAAACGCTTTAGTTCTGGCGCCACACAATGTTGTGGCGTTTTTTTTATGGGTTGTATGTCAGGTGCCTGATAAGCCAGTCATGATAGACAATCTTGTTGGCAACCATCACGAGAGCCATGACATTCCGATCAATTCATGCGGTTTCGTGCTGGAAATTTCCTTCATCGATCGGTAAGATTTGCGCCAATTTTTGACACGCAAACGTTTTCCTTTTGCATCTTATGATGCGCCACCTTTTATTCGGGATACCAACGATGTTAGAGCGTTTATTTAAACTCAGCGATCATGGCACGGATCTTCGCACCGAAGTTATTGCCGGTGTGACTACCTTCCTCACCATGGCCTACATCATTTTCGTGAACCCATCTATTTTGGCTGAAGCAGGAATGGACAAGGGCGCCGTATTTGTTGCCACCTGTTTGGCTGCTGCCGTCGGCTGTTTTGTGATGGGAATTGTCGCCAACTATCCGGTCGCTCAAGCGCCAGGTATGGGCCTTAACGCTTTCTTCACCTACACAGTGGTGCTGCAAATGGGTCACTCGTGGCAGGTTGCGCTGGCTGCGGTGTTTATTTCGGGCTTGTGTTTTATTCTACTCAGTGTGTTGAAAATTCGTGAGTGGATTATCAACTCGATTCCTATGTCACTGCGCACCGGTATCTCGGCGGGTATCGGTTTGTTTTTAGCGCTCATCGCACTGCAAAACGCGGGGATCGTTGTGGATCACCCGGCAACCCTTGTCGCACTGGGTGATGTGACGGCATTTGCCCCGGCGATGGCAGCACTTGGCTTTTTCCTTACTATCGGTTTGGTGCATCGTGGCCTAAAAGGGGCGGTCATGATTGCGATTTTAGTGGTCACCGTGATTGGTATTGTCGCGGGGGATGTCCCTTACCATGGCGTGATGTCTGCGCCGCCAAGCCTCGCGCCGACCTTTATGCAGCTTGATTTTGCCGGAGCCCTTGAAGTTGGTCTGGTGTCTATTGTGTTTGCATTTTTGTTTGTTGACCTCTTTGATACTGCAGGAACCTTAGTGGGTGTGGCACAGCGCGCGGAACTTTTGGACAAAGATGGTAAACTGCCGCGTTTAAATCGTGCATTACTGGCAGACAGTACCGCGACATCGGTCGGGGCGCTTTTAGGCACGTCGAATACAACCTCATATATTGAAAGTGTGTCAGGGGTAGCAGCGGGTGGCCGTACAGGACTCACTGCTGTCGTTGTGGGGATCTTATTCTTGCTTGCGCTATTTTTTGCGCCGCTAGCAGGTATGGTCCCAGCGTATGCAACAGCTGGCGCTCTCTTTTATGTTGCGATTTTGATGATGTCAGGTCTTGTAGGGATTAACTGGCGAGATTTGACCGAAGCCGCACCGGTGGTCGTGGTGTGCTTGCTGATGCCGCTCACTTACTCGATTGCGAGCGGGATTGGCCTTGGCTTTATTGCGTTTTGTGCCGTAAAAACCTTTGCGGGCAAAGGGCGTGAGGTCCCTGTCAGTATCTGGATCTTGGCTGGATTGTTCTTACTCAAGTTCGTTTTCTTGGTGTAAAACAGCCGCCCACATTGACGTTATAACAAGGCGAGAAACGCCACGAGGTTTTCATCATGAGTAACAAGTTCATCATCACCTGGGACAACATGCAGATGTACACACGCCAATTGGCGGAGAGGCTGCTACCCGCTGACCAGTGGCAGGGAATTATTGCTGTGAGTCGCGGTGGCTTGGTGCCTGCCGCCATTCTGGCCCGTGAGCTAGGCATTCGCTATGTCGATACGGTGTGTATCTCGAGCTACGATCATGATCATCAGCGCGATATGCGTGTCGTGAAACAAGCACCGGGGGATGGTGAAGGCTTTATTGTGGTGGACGACTTGGTTGATACAGGCGGAACCGCAGAAATGGTGCGCCAACTCTATCCTAAAGCACGCTTTGTGACTGTAAGCGCCAAACCGGCGGGTAAGCATCTTGTTGACGATTATATCGTCGATATTGCGCAAGACACATGGATTGAGCAGCCGTGGGATATGGCGGTGAGCTATGTGGATCCGATTGCCAAATAATAGCCAGCAAGGTTATTGATAATCTGCTGTCAACAAAACGTCGCACACAGTTGCGGCGTTTTTTCGTTTCTAGGGACGCGATTGACTGAAAATCATGGCCTTGCTGTGAGTATGGTTTACACTAGGAGCGTCATAAACTGAACGCTCGGGAGTGAACGTGTCGGAAAGCGAATCTCAAAATTTGTCGGTCAAGCTGTTTGCCAAACACAGACATGCCAAAGAAACGTCGACATTGTTTGGCGCTATCCAGCAAATCGATCAAGCGAGTTATTCGGCGTTTGATGGAGATAGTGAGCGCAGCTGGTATCGAATGCGGCGTCGTGGACAATGGACGTGGCAAGGAGTGGATCCGGTAGAGATGGAAGCCATTTTTGCCCGTATTGCTCATTCGGATAATTCACGCTCCGTTGACAGTCTGCTGGATACGGTAGAAGGCTACCGCTCGGGAAATTGGAACTACGAGTGGACAGCAGTGGGCATGCAGCACCAAAAGCGCGCCCAAGCGCTGGTAGACAAAGGAGAGCATCAAGCAGCGAGTCAGCAATGGCTGCAAGCCTGTACCTATTTCGGTATCGCGGCGTATCCTCACCTCAAAGGCGATACGCTCGCTTTGCAATCGGAAACGCTGGCCTACAAAGCCTTTGAGCATGCCATGGATAAGCTTCCCTTCACGGTTAAAACCGTAGAAACAACGCTCGATGGCAAATCGCTAAAAGGTTACCTGTATCTGCCAAGAACCGATGCGACTCTGCCGGTGGTTATTCTCAGTGGCAGCTTAGACAGTTTGCAAACCGATTTATGGCGGGTATTCGTCGATTACTTTGCTCCCGCAGATATCGCAGTATTGACCTTAGATATGCCCTCAGTGGGGCACAGCAGTCATTGGCATCTCAATGAAGATACCAGCCGCTTACATCGTGCCATGTTAGATAAACTGGCGGAGGTACCTTGGGTGGATCACCACCGCGTGGGCACCATGGGGATCCGGTTTGGCGCCAATCCAGCGGTTCGGTTAGCCTTTCTTGAACCACATAGAGTCAAAGCGAGTGCGGCGCTGGGAGGCATCGTGCATTCGCTATTAACCAATGCACAAATGATGAAGAAAATGCCGCCCATGTACCTCGATACACTAGGGTCGCGGCTCGGTCGCCATATTCCTATCGACACGCTTCGGACACGCTTGCAGGCGTGGTCACTCAAAAACCAAGGCTTACTCACCGGACGGCGCACCGATGTGCCCATTTTAGCCTTGAGCTTAAAAGATGATCCGGTTTGTCCAGAATCCGACAATAAACTGATTGCGACCTATAGTCGTGGTGGTAAAGCGGTGACATTGCCGAATACGCCTTTGCATGACGGCTATCATCGTGCGTTGTGTGAGACCGTCTCTTGGTTTGCCAATATTTTGTAACTAAGGTGGCGAAGGTGTGATCGAGTGCGGAAAGCGGGGGATTGGCGTTCACCTGATTGATAACGTCATGATATACCTTGAACTTAGGTAGATAGAGTGCCACTGGAGGACACCATGACCCAAACGCTCCCGCTTTCTCATGGACGGTTAAAAACACGTTTTACTGCGCTGGGCCCTTATTTTCGTGATGGGCAATCTGATGAACAAAGCTATTTTTTTGATAGCTTGTCTGTCTGCGTCGATGCGAAAAAGGAGCCCGACGCGCGCGAATTCTGGGGCTGGTGGCTAGTGCTTACCCCAGAAGACGATGGGTTCCGTTATCACTACGGTTATGGCCTCTATGACGAGCACGGGGAATGGTTAGCAAAAGCTGTCCCTGCCAAACAGCGCGCTGAGGTTGAGAAAACCCTTGATAGTTTCTACACCAAATTATGCCAATTGGTGGTCGATGAACTATCGCTCTCCCTTTCCCCAAGTCAAAAACTGACCGAGCCTGAACTCGCCCTTTCTAACTAAAACGTGATTTGCCTGATTTCAGTCCTTGTTAAATGGGCATGGGATTGATAAAAGAGACATCTATCTTTTAGTCAATCAGGCAATCATGACAGTTCAAGACGCGCTTCGAGACGGTGACATTGCAGCCACCGTCTCTTCTCAAACCATCGTTGTAAAATTAGGCACCAGTGTGCTGACTGGCGGTTCGCAACACCTTGACCAAGCCCACATGGTTGAGTTGGTTCGTCAGTGCGCGCGCCTGCGCCAACAAGGCCATCAAGTGATCATTGTCTCTTCGGGAGCGATTGCTGCTGGACGAGAGCACCTTGATTATCCGGTATTGGCTGACACGGTCGCCAATAAGCAGATGCTCGCAGCCGTCGGGCAGTGCCGTTTAATTCAAACCTGGGAGCATCTTTTCAGTCTTTATGGCTTTCAAGTCGGACAGATGCTGCTGACCCGCGCTGATTTGGATCACCGCGAGCGTTTTCTCAATGCGCGAGACATGCTCCATGCTTTACTCGACAACGGCATCATTCCCATTGTGAATGAAAATGATGCGGTGGCGACATCTGAGATCAAAGTCGGTGATAACGACAACCTCTCAGCGCTGGTGGCAATTTTAGCCAACGCAGATAAATTATTGCTGCTTACTGACCAACCCGGACTCTTTACGGCGGATCCGAGAACGCAACCCGATGCCGAGCTTATTCGGGAAGTCCATACGATTGATGAAACCTTACGCAAATTAGCGGGAGGCAGTGTTACAGGTCTTGGCACCGGTGGCATGGCTACGAAACTGCAGGCTGCAGATATTGGGCGACGTGCGGGCATAGAAGTCACGATTGCCGCTGGCAGCAAGCCTGAAGTGATCCAAAACGTGGTCGCCGGTAACAGCGCAGGCACTCGATTCTTGCCGTTAGAAAGCCCATTAGAGAGCCGTAAACGCTGGATATTAGCCGGACCACCTCCTGCGGGAGATATTACCATTGATACCGGTGCGGTGACGGCAGTGACGCAAAAAGGTAGCAGCTTGCTAAGTAAAGGCATCGTACGCGTCAAAGGTGACTTTGCGCGTGGCGAAGTCGCACGTATTTACTCTGTAGAGGGGCAATGCCTTGCGCGCGGTATTTGCCGTTATTCCGCGGCCGATCTTCGCCGTATTGCAGGTGCACATAGCCAACAAATCGCAGATATTTTAGGCTATGAGTATGGACCGGTAGCCATACACCGAGACGACCTTGTCGTTATTGGCGATCAATAAAAGAGATGCACACAACATGAGTTTACAAATGATGGGGAAAGCGGCCAAAGAGGCGGCTTACCAACTCGCGACAACTTCCACCACGAAAAAAAATCGCGCGCTGATCTTCATTGCGGACGAATTAGAGGCGCAACAAGCGAGTATTTTAGCGGCTAACCAAACGGACTTAGAAGCCGCACGCGCGGCGGGTATGAGCGAATCGTTGATCGACCGCTTAGCACTCACGCCAGCACGTTTATCGGCGATTGCTGCAGATGTGCGTAATGTGGTGTCGTTGCCCGATCCGGTTGGGCAAGAATTTGACCATAAAGTGCTCGAAAATGGCCTTTCGTTATCGAAGCGCCGTGAGCCTCT
Source organism: Salinivibrio sp. YCSC6 (assembly GCF_004916735.1). Classification (NCBI taxonomy): domain Bacteria; kingdom Pseudomonadati; phylum Pseudomonadota; class Gammaproteobacteria; order Vibrionales; family Vibrionaceae; genus Salinivibrio; species Salinivibrio sp. YCSC6. The sequence goes on along the minus strand of NZ_CP039516.1, from coordinate 2,139,291 downwards.
GGGGGTTGTCGGTGTGATTTATGAAGCGCGCCCTAACGTCACCATCGATATTGCCGCACTGTGTCTAAAAACGGGCAATGCCAGTATTTTACGTGGTGGTAAAGAAACCTTTGCGACCAACCAAGTGTTGGTCACTGTGATTCAATCTGCACTGAGCAAGGCTGAACTACCGCAATCAGCGGTGCAATACATCGAAAAGCCTGACCGAGAATTGGTCGCAGAGCTGCTGACCATGGACGAGTACGTGGATATGATTATTCCGCGCGGCGGTGCTAGTTTGCATAAAATGTGTAAACAAAACAGCACGATTCCGGTGATTATTGGTGGTTTTGGGATCAGCCATTTATATGTGGATCAAAGTGCCGATCTTGAACGCGCACCGGATGTGATCATTAATGCGAAGACAGACCGTCCATCCGCTTGTAACGCTTTGGATACGCTATTGGTGCACAAGCAAGTCGCGGCACAGTTGTTTATACGCCTGATCCCAGCGCTTAACGCACAGAAACTGAAGATTGTCGCAGCGAATAGTGCTTTGCCCTACCTTGACGGTGTCGCACAGCTTCGTGAAGCCGCTGAGGGAGACTTTGATACTGAATGGTTGGGTCCAACGCTCGGTGTTGCTGTGGTTGACGATGTGCACGACGCGCTCGGTCATATGCGCGAACACAATGCGAGCCATTCAGACACGATTCTGACCAATGATATTGATGCTGCTGAAGCCTTTATCAATGGTGCGGGCTCGGCTGCAGTCTATGTCAATGCTTCAACCCGTTTTACTGACGGTGCCCAGTTTGGTTTAGGCGCGGAAGTGGCTGTTTCAACGCAAAAGCTGCATGCGCGCGGCCCGATGGGACTCGAAGAGCTGACCACGTATAAGTGGGTCGGAAAAGCAGATTACCTGACGCGTCAATAACTTAAGCATACAAACGCAAGTTATATGCAAAACGTAAAAAAAGCCGCGCGAGCGCGGCTTTTTTGTATTCTCAGCATAGAGACTTATTTAATCTCGACACCTTTGGCTTGCAAATCAGCATGGTATGAAGAGCGGACAAAGGGACCACATGCAGCATGGGTAAAGCCAAGATCCAGCGCGATAGCTTTGAGCTCATCAAACTCTTCGGGCGGCACATAACGTTCAACCGGAAGGTGATGGCGGCTTGGCGCAAGGTATTGACCTAACGTCAGCATGGTGACACCGTGGGCGCGTAGGTCTTTCAGAACCTCAATGATCTCTTCCTTGGTTTCGCCCAAGCCCATCATGAGTCCAGACTTAGTAGGAACATCTGGGTGCATATCTTTGAACTTTTTCAGCAGATCCAGTGACCACTGATAGTTGGCACCGGGGCGCGCTTTACGATACAAGCGAGGCGCTGTTTCTAAGTTATGGTTAAACACATCCGGTGGATTGTCACGCAGGATATCTAGGGCGCGATCCATTCGGCCTCGGAAGTCAGGTACCAAGGTTTCGATTTTGATCTCAGGGTTGAGCGCACGGATCTCACGGGTACAGTCGGCAAAATGCTGTGCCCCGCCATCGCGAAGGTCATCGCGGTCAACTGAGGTGATCACGACATAACGAAGCTTCATGTCTTTAATAGTTTGCGCCAGATGCTTGGGTTCGTCCGCATCAGGGGCAACCGGACGGCCATGGGCGACGTCGCAAAATGGGCAACGACGGGTACAAATCGCACCCAAAATCATGAAAGTGGCGGTACCGTGGCTAAAGCACTCTGCCAAGTTTGGACAGGAGGCCTCTTCACACACAGAGTGAAGGTTGTTTTTGCGCATCGCATCTTTAATTTCTTTGATGCGAGAGGTTTCGGCAGGGAGCTTGATCTTCATCCAATCAGGCTTGCGCAGCACTTCTTTTTGCTCGGTCGGCATATTTTTGACCGGGATAAGCGCCATCTTTTCGGCATCGCGGTACTTAACGCCGCGTTCCATCTGAATCGGTTTGCTCATAAATCGCTGCTTTCCGTTGTAACCTCAACCTGAGTATATCCCAGTTGTTGAGTTAAAGTGTCTACTAGCACAGGTTGGACGTCTGTTAGGGTTGCGCCTTCAACCTGATCACTCAGTTGCGTCATCGCCATCCCCGCATACCCACAGGGGTTAATGCGTTGAAATGGAGATAAATCCATATTGATGTTGAGTGCCAGTCCATGGAATGAGCACCCGCGACGAATACGGAGCCCAAGGGAACAGATTTTTGCGCTATCCACATACACACCGGGCGCATCGGGACGCGCGTAGGCGGTTACGCCATAATGGGCGAGGGTAGCGACAACGAGATTTTCAATATGGCTAACCAGTTCTCGAACGCCGACTTTTTTACGTTTTAAATCAATTAAAAAGTAAACGACTAACTGACCGGGACCGTGATAGGTCACTTGTCCCCCTCGATCTGATTGTACGACGGGGATGTCTCCAGGGACCAAAACGTGTTCCGGTTTACCCGCTTGACCTTGGGTGAAGACGGGATCATGTTCGACCAACCAGACTTCGTCACAAGTATGTGCATCACGGCTATCCGTGAAGTCACGCATCTGCTGCCAGGTTTGCGGATAAGGTCGGCGGCCCAGATATCTAACAACTAGTTGGTGCTGCAAACCGATTACCCATATTGTTATCTGTGGGGGTATTATAGAGGTTGGCGGCGTGATTAAAAGCCGCCAGCCGTGTGGGTATTCTGATTAAAGAACCATACGAACGATTTCGATCTCGCCAAGTTCTTTATACAAGGTTTCTACTTGCTCGATAGAGGTGGCAGTAATGGTCACCGATACCGAGTGATAGTTACCTTTTGCGCTCGGTTTCACCTTTGGGCTGTAGTCACCTGGCGCATGTTGCTGGATCACACCTAGAACAAGGTCCGGCAATTCAGGCTTAGCATGGCCCATAACCTTGTAAGTAAACTGACAAGGAAACTCCAGCAAGTCTTTTAGTTTTGGTTGCTCTTGCATGTTAACTCCCAATGGGCAGGCCGAGAACGGCATACCTATGTGCGATGGATCACGATTAACGCGAAATACTAATCTGCTCTGGGACAGAAAACAAGCCGCCCACCAAGTTGGTGGGCGGGAATGGGACTAAATGGTAAGCGGCTTAGCCCAGTAAGTTTTGAAACATCATAACAATGTAATCAATTAACCGGCTGAATAATCCACCTTTTTCGACGTCGTTCAACGCAACCAGAGGGTATTCGGCAACATCTTCTCCATCCACTTGATAGAACAGCTTGCCTACTACATCCCCTTTGCTGATCGGTGCTTCAAGGGTTTTTTCCAGCACGAAGCTCGCTTTTAGATCTTGTGCTTTGCCGCGAGGAAGTGTGACGTAGGTATCTTCGGTCACCCCGAGTGACACTTCATCGGTATCCCCCATCCACACTTTTTCAGTCACAAAGGTTTCATTTGCTTTGTGTGGGGCGACGGTTTCGAAGAAACGGAAGCCATAGTTCAATAGCTTTTTACTTTCAGCTTTACGTGCGTTAGCACTTTTGGTGCCCATCACGACAGCAATCAAACGCATCTCGCCTTCAGTGGCTGAGCTCACCAGGTTATAGCCGGCACCATCGGTGTGGCCCGTTTTGATACCGTCAACGTTAAGGCTCTTGTCCCACAATAGGCCATTGCGGTTGTATTGGGTAATCCCGTTGTAGGTAAACGCTTTCTCTTTGTAAATGCGGTATTCCGTTGGCACATCACGGATCAGCGCCTGCGCCAGTAACGCCATGTCATAAGGGGTAGTGTAAAGATCTTTAGAGTCGAGGCCATGCACATTCGAGAAATGCGTGCTGTCCATGCCCAGTGTTTCACCCCAACGGTTCATCAGATCCACAAAAGCATCTTCAGAGCCCGCGACATGTTCCGCCATCGCGACACAGGCATCGTTGCCTGATTGAATGATAATGCCTCGGTTAAGGTCGGCTGCTTTCACCGTGGTCCCGACTTCGATGAACATCTTGGATGAACCTGGGAAGTTTTTCGCCCACGCATTTTCGCTGATCACCACGTCATCATCCATGGAGATGTTGCCGCGCTCAACCTCTTGGCCAATCACATAACTGGTCATCATCTTGGTGAGGCTGGCCGGGTTAAGGCGTTTGTAGGCATTATTTTCGGCAAGGACTTCACCGGAGTGGTAGTCCATAAGCACGTAGCCCTTGGCGGCAATTTGTGGAGCATCGGGTACAACAGCGGGCGCGGCTTGGGCCGTCACTGATACGAAAAGCGCAGCAGATAGCAATGTACGCATGCGGGAAACGGATTTTTTCATCATTTTTAGTACTTTTGTCGGTTATCGATGTCGATACTGTAAGCTCACTATACCAAATTGAGCACAGAGAGACAGGCTCGATTCCTTTAACTCACTGATTGTTTGTTTTAGCACTTGTGACAGATGTGTCGTCATTAACAAGTGCTTCGGTGACGATAAAAGCGCCCGGCAGTTGATGCTGTTTAGCGACTTGCATCGCTTGCTGAGCTTGGCCACGGTCGTAAAACGGACCAAAACGCACACGATACACTTGGTCGCGGCGAGCAATGTGGGTAGGTAGACCGTGTGCTTTCGTTAATTGTTCCGCACTTTGGCTGGCTTTTAATCCATCGGACAATGCAAGCAACTGGACATAGTACGCATGATGGCGGGCCGAATGCCACTCATCTTGCGCGGGTTTCTCTGGGGAGATTAAACGAAGTGCGACTGGTGCGGTACCTGTTTGCAAAACACCAAGCTTTTTTGCAGCCGCATAGCTGAGATCAATCAGGCGCTCGTTATGGAAAGGGCCGCGATCGTTGACGCGTACAATCGCTTTTTTACCGTTATTTTGATTGGTGACTTCGACGTAGCTCGGCAAAGGCAAGGTTTTGTGCGCCGCAGACATGGAATACATGTCATACACTTCGCCATTAGAGGTTTTATGGCCGTGGAATTTTTGGCCGTACCAAGAGGCAATACCCGCTTCTTGGTAACCGCGAGGCTCACGGAGTATTTCGTAGCGTTGACCATTTAAGGTGTAGTCTTTGTTGCCAGCTAAGCTATAAGGCTCATACCTTGGCTGGGCATCATCAGTGTGCACCTGCTCAGGAAGGCGCTCGGGTGCTTGGTCGTCAGCCATTTGATATCGGCCCTGTTGCGTACTGCACGCGCTCAGGAGCATGGCGAAAAGAATTACAATCGCTCGCATGTTTATTAAGCCCTAGATAGCATTTTTCGATGAGTATGAATGGACATGAGAATGCCAAAACCAGCCATCAAGGTCACCATAGAGGTACCGCCATAGCTGATCAGAGGTAAGGGTACCCCAACCACAGGCAAAATGCCGCTGACCATACCAATATTGACAAAAACATAAACAAAAAAGCTGAGTACGATACTACCGGCCATCATACGGCCGAATGCAGTTTGGGCACGGCTAGCCAACATGAGCCCACGACCGATCAAAAACAGGTACAAGGCGAGCAGGGCGCAAACACCAATTAATCCCCATTCTTCGGCAATGACCGCAAAGATAAAGTCGGTATGGCGCTCAGGGAGAAACTCGAGCTGCGATTGTGTGCCATGTAACCAGCCTTTTCCGGCCAGCCCGCCGGAACCAATTGCAATTTTAGACTGAATAATATGATAGCCCGCCCCCAATGGGTCAGACTCTGGATTAAAGAGCGTGAGCACGCGGGTGCGCTGATAGTCGTGCATTAAGAAAAACCACAGCACAGGAATAAACCCTGCGATAGCAACGACAGCGGCGGTAATCAGCTTCCAGCTGATCCCCGCGAGAAAGAGTACGAAGACGCCTGACGCGGCAATAAGAATAGAGGTGCCTAAGTCGGGTTGCTTCGCGATCATAATGGTAGGCATAAACAACAAAAAGAGCGCGATCAGCAAGGTCGTAAACTTCGGCGGGAGCGGATCCTTGCCGATAAAACGGGCCAGCATGAGCGGCACCGCCAGTTTGATTATCTCGGAAGGCTGAAAGGTGACCACGCCAAGGTCAAGCCAACGCTGGGCTCCTTTTGCCGTCTCCCCTACCAATAAGACCGCCGCCAGAAGGGCCACGCCAATCACATATAAATACGGTGACCAAAACTCATAATGACGCGGGGGCACTTGCGCCAGCGCAAACATCACCGACAGGGCTAGCAGCATCCGAACTGCTTGACGCTCCATCATCGCCATACTTTGGCCACTGGCGCTGTACATAACCACAAGGCCAAAGCCCATCAGTAATAGAATGCCAATGAGCAAGGGCAAGTCGAGGTGTAAGCGATCGAATAACGAGCGCTTACTGCTTACTTGGGCTAAGGAACTCATTGTTTTGCCTCTTTGTTCTCTTCAGCGTCTTTTTCAATCAAGATATGATCAAAAATACGACGGGCAATGGGCGCCCCGTTGCTTGACCCGCCTCCGGCGTTTTCTAATACCATAGAGACTGCCACCTTGGGATGTTCAAAGGGGGCAAAGCCAATGTAAAGCGCATGATCGCGTAAGTGCTCAGCAATCTCGTCGGCGTTGTATTCTTCATCTTCGCCCAAACCGAACACTTGCGCGGTACCGGATTTCCCGCCAGAGACATACTTTGCGGTACGGAACGAGCGTCTTGCGGTGCCTTTACGACCGTGATTAACCAATCGCATCCCTTCAAGGGCGACGTCCCAATACTTATCGCTCACCCCTTTTATGGGTGGGTAAGGTTCAGGCGTTGGTTTATGCATGCCTTGTTCATCGCGCGATAGCATCAATAATTTAGGCGCTCTGACTTCGCCGCGGTTCAATACCACGGTCAGTGCCTTGGCCATTTGCATTGGGGTTGCGGTCCAATAGCCCTGACCAATGCCGACAGGAATGGTGTCTCCTTTGTACCAAGGTTGGCGGTGGCGGCTCATTTTCCACTCTCGGTTAGGCATATTGGCACTGCTTTCTTCTTGGATATCTATGCCAGTGTATTGGCCGAAGCCGAACTTCTCCATCCACAAAGAGATTTTATCAATACCCATGTCATAGGCGATTTGATAAAAGAAGGTGTCTACCGACTCTTCAATCGACTGAACGATATTAACGCGGCCATGCCCCCATGGAAGCCAGTCGCGGAAAGGGCGAGTATTAGAGTTGGGGATCCGCCAATAACCGGGATCGTTACGGGTCGTCTTGGTGGTAATAATCCCTTCTTCCAGTGCCGCGACGGCAATAAAGGGCTTCACCGTCGACGCCGGCGGATAGATGCCTAATGTCGCACGGTTTACCAATGGTCTGTCTCTGTCATTGAGCAGGGCACTGTATTGGGTGCTGGAAATGCCGTGAACAAAAAGGTTCGGGTCATAGCTGGGGGTCGATACCATGGCTAAAACGCCAGATGTTTTCGGATCGAGCACAACTACAGCACCACGGCGATCGCCTAGGATGCCACGGATATAAAGTTGTAAATCAATATCGAGATTGAGGATCAAATCCTTACCCGGCACGGGTGGCACATATTTTAGGGTGCGGATGATTCGGCCTCGGCTATTCACCTCGACTTCTTGATAGCCCGCTTTACCATGCAACACGGGCTCGTAATATTTTTCTATGCCGAGTTTGCCGATGTCACGCGTCGCGCGATAGTTATTAAGCACATCTTTTTGACGCAGTTTGGCAATATCACGGTCGTTGATTTTTGCAACGTAACCGAGCACATGGGTCAGCGCATCGCCGTAAGGGTAGTGGCGTTTTAGATACGCCTTGATTTCCACCCCAGAAAACTGGTGCTGGTGGGCGGAAAAGATGGCGACCTCTTTATCGGTTAACTGGGTCTTTAGCGGCACCGCGTTAAAGCGACGCGAACGTCTGCGTTCTTTTTGGAAGTTGTCGATATCACTGTCAGACAGCGACAGTAATGACTGTAAGCGCGCCAAGGTGGCGGGCATATCATCGACTTGCTCAGGGGTGATTTCGAGATGATATACCGGACGGTTTTCTGCGAGCAATTTGCCGTTGCGATCATAGATAAGACCGCGGTTGGGCGCGACAGGCACCACTTTAATGCGGTTATCATTTGATCGCGTTTGATAATCTTGGTGCTCAACCACCTGAATGTGGTAGAGGTTGGTCAGCAAGATCCCGACTAAGGCAATAATCCCGACGAAGCAGACAATCGCTCGGCGGACAAACAGCGCCGCTTCGGCGCTATGGTCGCGAATTTGACTTCGTTGGCGCTTCATCCGTGATTATTCTCGATGGTAAGGATGGTTAGTCGTTAAGCTCCACGCACGATATAGGCTCTCAGCCATGACAATACGTACCAGCGGATGGGGCAGTGTCAGTGGCGATAAAGACCAACTTTGTTCCGCAGCGGCCTTACATTCTGGTGCCAATCCCTCTGGCCCGCCAATTAAGATCGCCACGTCACGAGCGTCAAGCTTCCATTTCTCTAACTGTTCAGCCAATTGCGGGGTATCCCATGGTTTACCGGGAATGTCGAGTGTCACGATACGGCTGCCGCGGTTGACCGCGGCTAACATAGCTTCGCCTTCTTTTTGCAGAATGCGGGCAATGTCGGCGTTTTTGCCCCGTTTTCCCGCGGGGATCTCAATCAGCTCTAACGGCATATCTTTGGGAAAACGGCGCTGGTACTCGGCGAAGCCTTGCTCAACCCATTTCGGCATTTTATTGCCGACGGCAATCAACTGAATCTTCATCAATTAGTTCCAGAGCTTTTCCAGTTGATAGAGCTGGCGCTGTTCTTCTTGCATTACATGCACCATCACATCGCCCAAATCGACCACGACCCACTCGCTGTCGTCTTGGCCTTCCATGCCCATCGCGCCGATATTGATAGCTTGGGCTTCGTCACGCACATGCTCTGCAATTGAAGCAACATGGCGACGGGAGTTACCGGTGCACAGCACCATAAAATCGGTAATGGAAGATTTGTCACGGACATCCAGTGTCACAATGTCACTGGCTTTCATATCATCGACCTTATCGGCCACAAACTGTTGTAACTCGGTAGCTTGCAAAAGAGACCTCTATGGTTACCGTTTGGATTACTGGCAAGCGAGTATATCACTCACTTGCCATTTGGACACATTAGCGCGGCTGAGGTTCAGGCGTTTGGCACATGAGTGCGCAAAAATAGTGCAATTCAGGCCAAGGATCGCGGCTGTAATCGGTTTTTAGACTGATTTCGAGCTGAGCCAGTTGCCGCAAAAGCTGAGTCAGACGCGGTCGCGTTAAGCGATTCAGCGCGGCAATCATCATTGGTCGGCGTGTTTGCCAGATCCGCAGTTGGTCGAATATTTTGTTTAATGGTCGCCCTTGTTGGCCTTGCTCATGGATCACATAAAGCTGCTTGAGCTCTTTTTGGATCAATCGTAGCAATAAGGTAGGCTCGTTTCCTTCTGCATAGAGCTGCTCCAAAATACGCTGCGCGCGCTGCGCTTTTCCTTCTAATAGCGCATCGGTAAGTTGGAAAGGCGTAAAATGATGATGGCGCGACAGGGCGCTTTTAATGCGAGGGAGCGTTAAAGCGCCGTCCGGATAGAGCAACTGCAGTATGTGCAGGCTTTGCACCAACGCCAGTAAGTTGCCTTCATGCCATTGCGCTAATAGCTGCAATGCCGGTTGATCCGGTTTAAGCCCCAGCCCTTGACAGCGCTGCTCGATAAAACGCGGCAGCTGGCGGGCATCGGGTGTGTTACACACCACATAGAGCCCGTGCTGAGACAAGGCGGTGAACCACTTGGCAGACTCTTGCTTTTTATTTAAACGCTCGCCTTGCACCAGCAATAAAATATCAGGATTAAGCCATTGCGCGATGTCAGCCAATTGCTTGGCTTGTGTGGTGTTAAGGCCGTTTTCTGGGCAGGTGATTTCGATAATCTGGCGTGAAGAAAACAAACTCAGCGCTTGGCAACAATCAATCACCTCCTGCCAATTGAGCTGAGCATCAATGATAAAGCGATGATGCTCTTCAAACCCTTGCTCTCGAGCGGAGCGACAAATTGCATCGCGTGATTCGAGTTTAAGCAGAGGATCAGAGCCAAACACAAGATAGGTTTGGCGCAGTGGCTGCTTGAGCTGCTGCGCCAATTGTTCTGGATAGGTTCTCATCATTGCGCGGTATCAGTCTCAGTCTGACGCGTTTCAATAATGATTTCTGGCTTGGTTGGACGCTCACCTTGTTCAAGCTGTTCCAACGCTGCTTGTTCAGCCTCACGGCGCTCAAACTCGGCAATATCACCTTTAAGCTGAGAGAGTTGACGCATGATTTGGCGTGTTGCTTCGGTCCGCATCTCCGCAACCAGCTTGTCTTGCTCGACCGATTTAGCCAATGCAGTCAGCGGGTTATCGAGGAAGTTACGACTTAGCGTGGTTGAAAAAGTATAACTGCCTTTTTGCGGCACAGTCACCCGGTAGCGAGCGACGTAGCGGAACTCTTTCTCTGCGACACGGCTGTTTTGGTAAAGCGATAGAGTTTGTTCGCTATTGCTTTCGCCAAGCAGGTGAATATTGGTCACTGTATTGGCTGGTGCAACCAGTTCAACCTTATGTTGATTGAGTTGATTGCGAAGCTGGCGTGTGAGCTCACCGTAGGGGTCGACGCTGGTTAACGACACTTGCGTGACCTCGTCCGGTAAGTTGTAGCTGTCACGTAAGGCAAACCCGCAAGAGGCGGTGGTCAAAGCGACCACCGCAACAAGCAGGAAGCGAAACACAGGTTTAAACAGGGTCACGCTACTGCTCCTTGTTTAGTTAGCAACAATGTTGACCAGTTTACCTGGTACATAGATGACTTTGCGCACGGTTTTCCCGTCAGTAAACTTAACCACATTTTCATCAGCCATCGCTTGTGCTTCGACCGCATCTTTTTCGGCGTCAGCGGCAACGGTGATTTTGGCACGCAGTTTTCCGTTAACTTGGACGATGATGAGCTTTTCATCTTCAACCATGGCGTCTTGGTCAGCTTGTGGCCATTGGGCGTCATCAATGTGCTGTTCACCCAGCGCTTCCCACAGCGTAAAGCTGATGTGTGGGGTGATTGGATAGAGCATCACAACAATCGCTTTCAGCGCTTCATCCAGCACGGCTCGGTCTTGCTCGCTCTCTTGTGGTGCTTTCACCAAACGGTTCATCAGCTCCATAATCGCAGCAATCGCAGTGTTGAACGTCTGACGACGACCCATGTCGTCACTCACCTTAGCAATGGTTTTGTGAACGTCACGGCGTAGTGCTTTCTGCTCATTGTTCAGGGCGCTAGCATCGAGTGCTGCAACGGCACCTTTTGCGCTGTGCTCGTAAACCAATTTCCACACGCGACGCAAGAAGCGGTGAGAGCCTTCGACGCCTGACTCTTGCCACTCAAGGGTCATTTCTGCTGGCGCGGCAAACATCATGAACAAGCGTACGGTGTCGGCACCATATTTTTCGACCATCAATTGTGGGTCGATACCATTGTTCTTCGACTTTGACATCTTGGTCATGCCAGTGTGCACGACTTCGCGTCCTTCATTGTCGATAGCTTTGATGATCTTGCCTTTGCTGTCGCGTTCGACGGTTACATCGGTTGGCGAGACCCAAACACGCACGCCTTTTTCATCGTTGTAGTAGAAGGCGTCGGCAAGCACCATGCCTTGGCAAAGTAGCTGCTTAAACGGCTCGTCACTGTCGACCATGTTGTCGTCACGGAGCAGTTTATGGAAGAAGCGTGAGTAAAGCAGGTGCATACACGCATGTTCAATTCCGCCAATGTACTGGTCCACCGGCAGCCAGTAGTTCGCGGCTGCTGGGTCGAGCATTTGGTCTGCTTGTGGCGAACAATAGCGCGCGTAATACCAAGATGACTCCATGAAGGTATCAAAGGTGTCGGTTTCACGCAGTGCAGGCTTGCCTTGATACTGGGTTTGCGCCCATTGCTTATCGGCTTTGATCGGGCTTTGCACGCCGTCCATAACCACGTCTTCTGGCAAGATTACAGGCAGCTCATCGCTAGGGACAGGCACCACTTCACCGTCTTCTGTGTTCAGCATTGGGATAGGTGCACCCCAGTAGCGCTGACGAGAAACGCCCCAGTCACGCAGACGGAAGTTAACGGTTTTCTTGCCTTTACCCAGCGATTCAAGCTTGGCGGCAATCGCATTAAAAGCGGCATCAAAGTCTAGGCCGTCAAATTCGCCAGAGTTAAACAGTTTGCCTTTCTCGGTATGCGCTTGTTCGGACAGATCTGGCGCTTGGCCATTTTCGTCAAGGATCACCGGTTCAATATCGAGGCCGTATTTGCTGGCGAACTCAAAGTCACGCTGGTCGTGTGCTGGCACGGCCATGACAGCGCCTGTGCCGTAGTCCATCAAGACAAAGTTGGCGACAAAGATAGGCACACGACGACCGTTTAGAGGGTGTGTCGCGTACAAGCCGGTTGCCATGCCTTTTTTCTCCATGGTTGCAAGCTCTGCTTCAGCAACCTTGGTGTTACGGCACTCTTGTACAAATTCAGCCAGCGCTGGATTTTGTTTGGCAGCGGCATCCGCAAGTGGGTGACCAGCGGCAATGCCCACATAGGTGACGCCCATCAGGGTATCAGGACGCGTGGTGTACACATCCAGTGCAGGGTGATCGCCTTCTACTTCAAAAGTCAGTTCAACCCCTTCAGAGCGGCCAATCCAGTTGCGTTGCATGGTTTTAACCATTTCTGGCCAACCATCCAATTTATCGATGTCTTGCAACAGCTCTTCTGCATAGTCGGTGATTTTAATAAACCACTGCGGGATTTCTTTTTGCTCGACCGGTGTGTCACAACGCCAGCAGCAGCCTTCGTGCACCTGCTCATTGGCCAAAACGGTTTGGTCATTCGGACACCAGTTTACCGACGAGGTTTTCTTGTATACCAACCCTTTGTTGTAAAGTTTGGTGAAGAACTCCTGTTCCCAGCGGTAGTAATCGGGACTACAGGTGGCGACTTCACGGTTCCAATCGTAACCAAAGCCCAGCATTTTCAGCTGGCCTTTCATGTAATCAATGTTTTCGTAGGTCCAAGGTGCCGGTGCGGTTTTGTTTTTAATCGCCGCGCCCTCAGCGGGTAGGCCAAAAGCGTCCCAACCGATAGGCTGCATCACGTTTTTACCTTGCAGGCGCTGGTAGCGTGAAATGACGTCACCGATGGTGTAGTTGCGCACATGTCCCATGTGCAAACGACCACTAGGGTACGGGAACATAGAAAGACAATAAAATTTTTCTTTGTTAGGGTCTTCATGAACCACAAAGGTTTTATTTTCGTCCCAATGGGCTTGAACTTTTTGTTCAATATCTTGCGGGCTATATTGTTCTTGCATCGATGGCTTCCGAGATTCTGTGAGAAAGGTAAAACCTGAAAGAGAAATATCGTCATAGAATAACGAAAGGCAAAGACCGCAACAACACTTGAATCAGGAGCAGGACGATGAATAAAGAGAAAGATCCCCAACAAAGCATCATCGAGCGCGTTAAAGAGGCGCTGGAAAACAGTCCTGAATCCCTTGCGCGCTGGGTGGAGTTGTCGGAGCAATACCTTAAGGCCGCAGCGGATTTAACCAAAGATGAATGGGCATTGATTGAGGCGTACTTCAAACGTGATGTCAGAGCGTTTGGCGCGCAATATGACAAATCACAGGCCGATGAGATAGACAGTGAAGTTTTTAACGACCTGATTGCTGACACCATTTGGGAACAACTGGCGGAGATCACCGACCGAACGCAGCTGGAATGGCGTGAAGTGTTTGATGATTTGCAGCATCAAGGGGTGTATGAAGCCGGGGAGATTGTGGGGTTAGGTATATTGCAATGTGAACAATGCCAGCACCAGACTCGCCATAATCGCGTGGATGTGATTCATCCTTGTGTGAAATGCGGGCATCGCTTTTTTACCCGTCGCGCTTACCCAGCCTAAATCAAAAGCGGGCCGGCAATCCCGGCCCTTGCGTTATCCATGCCTCAGGCGGGCTTATTCTTCACCTTTGGCACTTTCAAAGCGTGCTTTTTCTTCTTTCTCAACCTGAGATAGTCGAGGCAATTTAAGTCCTTGCGCTTTTCCCATCCAGCGGGCAAACACAATATTACTCCAAAATGCACAGCTGACCAGCACAAGCTCGGCGACTGCCAGCCAGCGCTCGCCCTCATCGACATATATCAGGGTCAGGGCATGCAAAAAGTAAAACATTAAAATAAAGTTGGCCCAAGCGTGAGTGAACGCTTTGCCCTTAATCAATCCAGGCAGTGGCAACAGCAAAGGCACCAGCCAACCGATCGTGACCGCCCACGCGTTTAAGTGTGGGTGAGGAGATAGGTAGGCGTGCCAAAGCGCTACCCAAGCGATTAGGCCAAGGTTGCTGGCAAGCGAGAGTTTACGCATCAATGCAAGACGAGGGTCAGTCACTGTGATGTCCTTTTACGAGCTAGTGGGGTTGAGCGTGCGCGCGAGTGAAGCGAGCCGTCGGCCGAGCGCGTTGGCTATTTTTTTCTCATCGGCGAGCAAAGGCGTTTGAGCGTCGCTCACACTCGAGGCTCCATAGGGCGAACCACCGCCTTGAGTGGTGTGCAGTGCGCTTTCACTGTGCGGTACGCCAACAAGAATCATACCGTGATGTAGCAGGGGCACCGTCATGGTGAGCAGGGTGGTTTCTTGTCCACCATGAAGCATAGAACCGGCCCCAAACACAGCGGCAGGTTTATCGATTAAGGCCCCAGAGAGCCACTCGGCACTGGTACTGTCGATAAAATGCTTGAGTGGCGCGGCCATATTGCCGAAACGCACCGGGCTACCCAAGGCTAGCCCGTCACAGTCGAGCAAGTCTTGGCGAGTCACAAAAGGATCGCTGGCTGAATGGGCCGATATTTTTCCGTCTGTGTAACTCGGCAATTCTGGCACCGTACGTAACACTGCCTCCACGCCCTGAGATTCAATGCCTCGCGCAAGCTGTTGCGCCAGTTTGCGCGTATTGCCTGAGCGGCTGTAGTAAAGCACCAGTACCTTTGTCATGCCAAAAGATCCAGGACATTTTCTGGTGGACGACCAATAACGGCACGCTCAGCTTTAACGGCGATCGGGCGCTCAATGAGTTTAGGGTTGTTGACCATCGCGTCGAGCAGTTGTGCTTCCGTCACGCTGGCATCACCCAGCTGTGCGGTTTTATAGTCTGCTTCTTTGGTACGCATCATGTCGCGGAATGAGAGGATGCCGAGCTTATCTTTCAAGGCGGTCAGCGTGTCGGCTGACGGAGGCGTTTCCAGATACTTAACGATGTTTGGTTGCACGCCATTGGATTCGAGCAGTGCAAGTGTTTCACGGCTTTTGGAACAACGCGGGTTGTGATAAAGCGTAATAGTGGTCACGACAGATATCCTTATTTGAATGAATTAACGATCTTTTAGGGCGTTAAAGCGCGCTTGCTGATGACGAAGCTGATCAAGCCGCGCATCATAGCGTGCTTGTGCCAAGCTTCCCAACTCGACAAGTTGGCTGGCTTGTGTGTAATTACGAATGGCTTTTGACCATTGACCACGCAACGCGTAGCGCTCGCCTTGGGCGGCAAGCTCGCCATCCCGATGCGTACCGGTACTCTCGTACGCTTGTTGTAACAAAAACCAGCCGTTACTGTCATCGGGATATTGATGGGTATAACGCTCGAGCGCCGGAATGGCTTCCTGACCCCGTTGGGCTTTGACGTACGTATAAGCACGGTTCAGGAGTAGGACGCGATTGTCGGGCTGATTGGCGAGTGCATCATTTAGCCGTGAAAGCGCTTTCTCAAAGTGCTTCTCGCCAATATCAAGATCTGTCATCGCATCGATGAAAAAGCGATTGTTTGGTTGCGCTTGAATAAGGGGGGTTAGCAAAGCGCGTGCTTCATCGAAGCGACGCGCATCAATGTGCAAGAGTGCCACGCCATAGTTGAGGCTTTGTTTTTCCGCCGGTGATGCTTTTTTCAGCTTACGCTCGAACCAATCCATGGCCGATTCGGCGGCGATGCCGCTATAACGGGCCACGATGCGAGCACGTGCCAGTTGGTAGTCGGGCGACAGAGGCACACGCTTTTGAGGGTATTGCCGCGCTCGAGCCCGAGAGTCGGTAATACGTGATTCGGGTAACGGGTGAGTGCTGAAATATTCCGGCATCTTACTGGCGTAGCGATATTCATCGGCCAGTCGAGTGAAAAAGCGAGGCATTGCACTGACATCGAAGTCGGCGCGAGCTAAGGTGTCGATTCCGATCCGATCGGCTTCTTCTTCGTTCCGGCGCGTATAATTGATACGGCTTTGAATGGTGCCTGCTGTGGCAGCATGGGCAGCGGCAATACCGGCCTCTGGTGCGGCAATGGCGAGCATCAGCGACCCCACCAGTGCGGCCACTGTCAGTGGGGATTTCTTGGCTTGGTCTTCCATGCTGCGGGCTAAGTGACGCTGGGTCACGTGGGCGATTTCATGCGCCATGACGGACGCAAGTTCACTCTCAGTATTGGCATGTAAAAACAAGCCAGAATGCATAGCGACATAACCGCCGAAGAACGCGAATGCATTAATCGCTTGGTTATCAATGAGAATAAACTGAAAAGGGGTGCGCACATCATTGGCATTGGCGACAAGACGATGGCCGAGCGCATTCACATACTCAGAAAGCAATGGGTCGCTGATAATGGGTTTACTGGCGCGCAGCATCCGCATATAGGCATCACCAAATTCCTTCTCTTGCGCAATGGTCAGTGTCCCCGCAGCGGCGGTGCCGATATCCGGTAAATCGAATCCATATTGCTCGGTGCTGGCGGTTGCGGGGGCGGTAGCCAAAAGGCCCGCTAACAGATAGGCCAACAAGCGGCGACCCGACCGTTTAGACGGCAGAAGAGAGTGTGAATGGCGCAAAGCACGTAGCGGCATGATAGCGTGAACCTTTCGTTAGCAAACGGAATGTAACCTAGGATACAGACCAATAAAATGCGTGTGGGTTTCGTTGGCGTTCTGTCTAATGTCCATTACAATGCAGGCGATAATACCTACCGGTGAGACAGAATGGAATGTCAAACGCTTGATTTACGTGAGCATGTCTGCCCGATGGCATTACTGCTTGCCAAACGTGCTGCCGCACAGTTAGGACAGGGTGATCAGCTTATCATTTTGCTGGGGGATGCCGGCGCGCAACAAGACATTCCGCGCTATTTTGAACAGCAAACCTTTATCATCGAGTGGCTGGATAGGCCACAACAGGCGCGCTTGAAAGTAACCAAAGAATAACGGATCGATTATGTTTGATATGTTAAACCGCTGGTATCGGCGGCGCTTCTCCGACCCACATGCAGTGAGCTTGGTTGCCATCTTGCTGGTTGGCTTTATCACTATCTATTTCTTTGGCAATTTACTGGCGCCGTTACTGGCTGCCATTGTGATTGCTTACTTACTGGATTGGCCCGTTAATCGCTTAACCCGCATTGGTTTGCCGCGCACCTTGTCGGTGATGGTGGTCAGCACTTTGTTCGTGGGCATGACTATGATGGCGGCCTTTGGTTTAGTGCCGACCATTTGGAACCAAGGGGTAAACTTGGTGGCGGATGTGCCCAACATGTTTAATAACGTGCAGGCGCTGATGCTAAGCTTGCCTGAACGCTACCCTGAATTGATCAAGCCTCATATGATCAACACCTTTGTCGATACGCTGCAAAATAACGTGCTACGTATGGGCGAAACCTTGGTGAAAGGATCCCTGTCTTCGCTCGTGAACTTGGTCGCTTTGGCGGTGTATCTCGTGTTAGTGCCGCTGTTGGTATTTTTCCTGCTTAAAGATAAGCAAGAAATGTTGGCGACGTTTAAAGGTTTATTGCCCCGTAATCGACGCTTAGCCTCGCGTGTGGGTCATGAAATGAACCAACAAATCTCCAATTATATTCGTGGCAAGGTCACGGAAATTTTGATCGTAGGCAGCGTGAGCTATGTGACGTTCAGCGTGTTAGGGCTCGAGTATGCGGTACTGCTTAGCGTAGCGACCGGGTTCTCGGTGCTGATCCCCTATATCGGTGCGGCGGTTGTCACCTTACCAATCGCAATCGTGGCGCTGTTTCAGTGGGGGCTCACGCCTGAGTTTTGGTACGTCATGATTGCTTATGGCGTGATTCAAGCGCTTGATGGCAATGTACTAGTGCCAGTGCTGTTTTCTGAGGCTGTCAACTTGCATCCCGTCGCCATCATAATAGCCGTACTGGTTTTCGGTGGACTCTGGGGCTTTTGGGGCGTATTTTTTGCTATTCCATTGGCGACCTTGGTGAAGGCGGTTTGGCAGGCGTTGCCTGTGATTGAGCTTGAGGACGACCCGAAACCTGATGCTCAGTGATCCATCTCACGTTCGCCGCTCTAATAAACAAGGTTGAGCGGGGAAGCGCATGCCTTTCCGCACCAATTTGGCCCAGAAAAAGCAGTACATAGAAAAGAGTTGGCATGGAACAACATAGGCAACAACAAACACAGGTAAATCGGTTTCGTGTCGCGGTCATTGGTGGCGGTGTCGCGGGAACAACGGCGGCGCTGCGGCTGGCAGAGCGTGGCATCGACACCCAGTTGTTTGAAGCAGGCACTGGGTTAGTGAATGGTCCCCCTATTTGTCACTTGCATGCAGGGGGCAACCTCTACCGCGAAATTTCACTCGATCAGTGCTTAACCTTGCTCGAGCAGTCCGTTGCGACAGTGCGCATGTACCCACACTCAGTCAACCGTCGTCCTACGGTTCTGGCTGTTCCTCAGCAAGATAAAGGATCTCTGGATAGTGTGATTGCGCGCCTAGAGACCCTGCATGCACGCTACGCGCAACTTGTCGAGATGGATAATGCCAACAAGGTGATGGGCGAACCCGAAGAGTATTTTCGCCTCTTCCATCAAGCCGATTTAGCCGCGCTGAAACAGCGAGACTATGAAAGCTTAACCGACGCGGCCGAACGCTGGATGTGGCCCGTTGCACAGTCCTTGCGCCTCGATAGTATGAAGTATCCGCTGGTATTGGTACAAGAGTATGGTTTGAGTGTTTTCCGCCTTGCCGCTGAAGCGCAACTCGCCCTTGCCGACGTCTCGCACTGCCAGCTCGCGTTTAATCATAAAGTGATTAACACCCAAGCAAATGGCGCGGGGTGGACAGTCACCTACCAAGATGCACACGGGCAAGTTCAATCAACGGATGTGGATTATCTGATTAATGCGGCGGGTTTTAGAACCGGTACCATTGATGATCAAGCGGGTTTTGCGCGTCGTCGTCTTGTCGAATACAAAGCGGCTTACATTGCCCATTGGCCAAGCACTACTTGTCAGTGGCCAGAAATCATTGTTCACGGTGAACGCGGTACGCCACAAGGCATGGCGCAGCTGACGCCGTATCCTGATGGCTTCTTCCAGCTCCATGGCATGACCAAAGACATTACTTTGTTCGAAGGGGGCTTAGTCAGTAGCACCCACGACTCGGCGCAGCCGGCTGTGGCTGCCGAGTATGTGAAAAACATCGATCAAGGTTGGTCATGGTCACATGCCTGCGAGCGCACCGAGCGGGCAATTGCGCACTTCGCGCAGTGGCTCCCTGATTTTCAGGACGCTGAAGTGGGGGGGAAACCACTGTGTGGCGCACAACAGATCCCCGGAGAGGATCCGTCTTTGCGTGCCTCTGATGTGTCGTTCGATGGTGATCGTTATGCACGTTTAGAGATTGTCAAAGCCTCTTCGGCACTGACTGCCATCAACAAGGTTCTCTCGCACTTTGAAGATGTTGGATGGCTTTCGCCTGACGCAACCTATCCTTTGCCGCGTCCGAGTCACGCGCAGATCGTTGCGACCGCGTGTCAATTAGCAACGGAGCGGGGCTACCCAGAAGGATTAGCCAAACCCGTGGGTTAATGGCGTATTGGCTCCCACAAAAAGAGCATGGCGTTTGCCATGCTCTTTGTCGTTAAGGGAAAAGAATGGTGATAACCGCTATCAGGCTTGCTGTAAGTAGTCCAACACAACTTGGTGATGGTCTTTGGTTTTAAACTTGTTGAACACATGTTCAACATTGCCATCTTTGCCAATTAAAAAGCTGAGGCGATGAATGCCATCGTACTCTTTACCCATGAATTTCTTCGGTCCCCAAACACCAAAAGCATCCGCGACAGCGTGGTCTTCGTCGCTTAACAAGGTGAAATTCAGTGAGTCACGCTCAACAAAGCGCGCCAGTTTTTTTACCGGATCGGGGCTTATCCCCAACACCACGGTGTCCAACGCATCCAGTTCGGCTTTGGTATCACGCAGTGAGCAAGCTTGCGTCGTACAGCCCGGGGTCATAGCTTTTGGGTAAAAGTAAACCAGAACACGCTTGTCGCCTTTGAATTGGCTAAGCGTGACCGTATCGCCATTTTGATCTTGTAGTGAGAAGTCAGGCGCGGTGGCGCCAGCAGTCAAGGTTTGCATGCGGGAGGTTTCCTTTTTGTTGTTCGCGAGTTATTCAACGATGATAGGGACTTGACGAATTTACGCAACCCGCTGATGTGGCGATCACTGTGCGCTGACATCCTTTGACCGGAAATTAACCCCATGTTGGTCACCTTGAATGGTACCTTTATCACACGGTCTGGCAGCGACGAAAAAATTTTCTGGTAATCCTGTGTTGCGCGTAGGGTTGTTCTTGTGTTTGCCAGACGCCAAAAGTAACATTGCATCATTAACACGAAGGGAGACAAACATGGTTTCTGGAAGCATTGTGGCGCTTGTCACACCAATGGATGCACACGGCGAAGTTGATTACGTTAGCCTGAAAAAACTGGTCGAGTTCCATATCCAATCGGGAACCGATGCTATTGTCGCAGTTGGTACGACCGGTGAGTCGTCGACTGTTACGGTTGACGAACATATCAAGGTCGTTTTAAAGACCTTGGAATTCGCCGATGGCCGTATCCCTGTGATCGCGGGTACGGGGGCCAATGCCACTCATGAAGCTATTACCTTCAGTAAAATGTTTGCAGGCTCAGGCGTTGCAGCTTGTTTGAGCGTGACCCCTTATTACAACAAGCCCACTCAAGAAGGCTTGTTCCAGCATTACAAAGCGATCGCCGAAGCAAGCGATTTACCACAAATCTTGTACAACGTGCCTGGGCGTACCGCCGTTGACTTACAACCCGAAACCGTGGCGCGTTTGGCACAGTTTGACAACATCATCGGCTTAAAAGATGCCACGGCAGATGTGAGCCGCGTAGCCATTCATAAGGAACTTTGTGGCGACGATTTCCTCTTATTCAGTGGCGATGATTTAACAGGGCTCGATTTTGTGCTTGCAGGGGGCCACGGTGTGATCTCCGTGACCAATAACGTGGCTGCGGCACAGATGGCGAAAATGATCCAACTCGCCCGTGCTGGAGAGGCTGACCAAGCACACGCGATTAACGAAACCTTGATCCCATTGCATCGCCACCTCTTTGACGAGGCCAATCCGATTCCTGTGAAATGGGCAGTCCGTGAAATGGGCTTGATTGAGGATGGCCATCTACGTCTGCCATTAACCGAATTAAGCGAACACTTGCGCCCCGCCGTGCGCGAGGCCATGCAGGTTGCAGGTGTTGTTTAAGCTGTTGGAGTGCGAATGAAACCAGTATTTAGGCTCGGCCTTTGTGCCATCATGGTAACCGGATTGGTTGCTTGCAGTGGTGGCGCCGAGCAACGTCGTCAGGCGAAAGATGATTTCGACTATTTAAACACGACCCCGCTTTCAGAATGGCAAACTTTGCCAGACCAAGCGCCCTACTTTTCAAGCAACTACCAAATCCCATCACAAGATTTTGAGGGAGAGGTGGGCAAAGACGTAGACATTCGTCCGCCGCGTCAGGTGTTGGACCTTGTGCCGGGAGCACGTATTGAGCGAGACAGCCGCGGGGTTACCTTAGCGGTGGTGAATGAAAAGCAGCTGTCGTCACTTTGGCAAACCGTGGAGCGCTTGGCGGATGACGGCACCATCCCGGTTGCTCAGCGCGAAGAGAATCAGCTCGAGACGGGCTGGATTGCGTGGGAAAAAGAAGACAGCGAGCATCAGGCGCGCTTTCGTATTGCTCGCCTGGAGCAGGGCCGTCGTTTCGCCCTCGGTGTCAACTTGATTGAATGGCGTGCGCAAAAAGGTGAGCAGCCGCTGACACCCGCCCTAAGCGAGCGTTATAACACCTTGATGACTAATTTGATCACGGTGAGTCATGATGCCGCCTTGCGTGCCGAAGCTCGCCGTGTCGCACAGCAGCGCCAGTCTGATATTCCAATCAGCTTTGGCACTGATCGCAGCGGTTTGCCGGTTATTATTGCCCGCGCGCCGTATGATGTGGTGTGGGAAAAGCTGCCAGCGATCATCAAGCCGCTCGGTTTTTCCATTGAAAGCCGCAATCAGTCGCAAGGCACTGTGAAAACACGCCACGTCGCACCCAGCGATGAAAGTTGGCAAGCGTTGGGCGTTGCGCCAATTAGTTTAAGCGATAATAGCTATACCTTGCTGTTAGGCGATTTGGGGAACCGAACCTCAATCAACGTGACCACCAGCAAAGGGAAACCAGTGAAAGAGGAAACGCTCAAAGCCTTGAGTCCTGCACTGAAAGCGGTTATTGCCCAGCTTGGCAATGCGCCAACCCCATAATCACCCAGGGACGCCTTATGGCGTCCCTCGTTTTTAGCGCCTAATGGAGAGTATAGGTAATGGAAAAACGTGCTGAGTTGTATCGCGGCAAAGCGAAGTCTGTGTATGCAACTGATGATGAAAACCGCTTTATTCTGCACTTTCGTAACGACACCTCTGCGTTTGACGGTGAGCGAGTGGAGCAGCTAGATCGCAAAGGGGAAGTGAATAACAAGTTTAACCACTTCATCATGCAAAAACTGGAAGCGGCTGGCATCCCGACCCAAATGGATCAGCTACTGTCTGATACCGAAGCGGTGGTAAAAAAACTGGAGATGATCCCAGTAGAATGTGTGGTCCGTAATATTGCCGCCGGCTCTTTGTGTCGCCGCCTAGGCGTTGAAGAAGGCACGGCGTTGACGCCACCGACATTTGAGCTGTTTCTTAAAAATGATGCGTTGCATGACCCTATGGTCAATGAGTCGCTCTGTGAGTCGCTAGGGTTTGCCACACAAGCACAACTGGAAACCATGAAAGCGCTGACCTATCAGGTTAATGATGTGCTGAAAGCTTTGTTTGCTGAAGGTGACTTGTTGCTGGTGGATTACAAACTCGAGTTTGGTGTTGACCATCAAGGTAACATTGTCCTCGGTGACGAGTTTAGCCCAGATGGCTGCCGTTTGTGGGATGCCAACACCCGAGAAAAACTGGATAAAGACCGCTTCCGTCAAGGTTTGGGTGGCGTTGTTGAAGCCTACATCGAAGTGGCGAAGCGTATCGGCCTGAACCTGTAATTTTTTGGCTTAAAAACGCAAACGTTTGCGTTTGTTTAAGAGAAAATAGCGCCATGATGGCGCTATTTTTTTGTCGATGGTGTGTCGTCGGGGTGTGTTTCGTCGGCGTCGGTTTTATCGTCAGGTTTATCTTTATCTTTATATTTAAGCCCAAACTTAGCATTCGCTGTGTACTTAAGCGCCATAATATTGCTGACCACGACCGCGACCACAATCGCGATAATCACATAAGGATTGGTTAGCCATTCCATGAGTGCACCTCGCAGATGTTGGTGACATAGGTTGAATATATCCAATCTAGTTGTTCAAGAATAGCCTGCTGTCCCAGAATGGGCGCTTGCGCAATTACGTGATGCAAGCCATCTAAGGTCAAGGCATTAAGCAGAGGTTGGCTAGTGGCAATATGGCTAATGTGCCACGGCTCGCGAGCAACGCCTCCTTGGTCCTGCGCATAGGGAAAGAAAAATCCGTAGCGCGGCGCATGAGCGTGCAGCCAGGTTGCGAATCGGGCCTGAGGCCCATGATCGTATTCTGCTTGTGCCAGCGCTAACGATTCACCGGGTGCCAATGCCTGTTGGTCAAACACATCCAAATCCGTTCCCCAATGATGACGGCTGGTGCCCGGCAGGGCGGACCAACGCAAGATTGCTCGCACTCGTTCATTATCCGTGAGGGTGTGAATGTCAATCGGTTGGCCGTGGTCGTCTAAGACCGGCTTTTCGCCTCGATATTTGCCATTCCAAATCGCCAGTTGTCTATCAAAAGGCCGATGGGCACTGGCGATGGTTAGCGTAAAGCCGGCTTGATGCGCACTGTGGCGCAATGCCTCAAGGTGCTCAAGCACTTCGGGGTGCAAACAAGGCGCATTTGGCCGGGCATTGATTGGCACGAGAAATTGCGTATCTTGCCCGGTTAATTGTGCAAGGCTTAAGGTCAACGTAGGGCTTTCTCCAGCACTTTTTGGTACATGTCGGTGAGCTTTTCAAGATCGGGAATGCTGACGCACTCGTTCACTTTATGAATTGTGGCATTCACCGGACCCAGTTCAATCACTTGTGCGCCCATTTTAGCAATAAAGCGACCATCAGACGTGCCGCCTGTGGTTAACAGCTGGGGCGTTTGATGATTGACTTCTTCCACCGCTTCGACCACTGCATCGAGTAGGGTGCCTTTGTCGGTTAAAAAGGGATCGCCGCTATGGGTCCATTCAAGACGATACTCCAACCCGTGAGCATCAAGGATGGAGTAGACCCGTTGCTTGATGGTTTCGCTATCAAGCTCGGTACTAAAGCGGAAGTTAAACTGTGCATGACACTCGCCCGGGATCACATTCGCAGCCCCAGTTCCCGCTTGAATGTTAGGAATTTGAAAGCTGGTCGGCGGGAAGAAGTCGTTCCCGTTATCCCACACCGTTTGCGCGAGCTCAGTCAGGGCCGGCATGGCCTGATGTACGGGGTTATTGGCTAAGTGAGGATAGGCCACATGCCCTTGAGTGCCTTGCACATACAAATCGCCGGTGATCGATCCACGACGGCCATTTTTGACCACATCCCCCACATGATGGGTACTCGAAGGTTCACCAACAATGCACATATCAATGATTTCATCGCGTGCGACCAGTGTATCAACCACGCGCGTCGTACCATTGATAAATGGCCCTTCTTCATCCGAGGTGATCAAAAAGGCAATCGAGCCGGGATGGTTTGGGTTTTCAGCGACAAAACGCTCAACCGCCACCACCATTGCGGCCAGTGAACCTTTCATATCGGCGGCGCCGCGACCATGGAGATGGTCGTCAATCACCACGGCTTCAAACGGTGGCGTGTGCCACTGATCGCGCGGTCCGGCGGGCACCACATCGGTATGACCAGCAAAGGCAAATAATGGTCCTTGGGTGCCACGGCGTGCCCACAGGTTGGTGGTATCTTCAAAGACCATCGGCTCAATGGTAAAGCCCAATGCTTTTAAGCGTGCAATCATTACATCTTGGCAGCCCGCATCCTCTGGGGTGACTGATTCACGGTTAATCAAATCTTTTGCCAAAGACAGGGTAGCACTGTCAGTCATCTTAGTTTCCTTACAACGAGAATGAACGGAATATCACATTACGCAAAAATGTCAGCGTATTGGTTCTCTTTAAAGCCGAGATAGTAGCTACCCTTGTGTACGAGTAGGGGGCGTTTAATGATCGCAGGGTTATCGAGCATGATGGCTATCGCACTGGCTTCATCGAGGCTGGCTTTTTGCTCATCGCTCAGTTGGCGGTAGGTCGTACCGCGTTTATTCACCAACGCTTCCCAGCCGAGCTCAGCAACGAAGGTGCGCAGCAGCGACGCGTCTAAGCCATCCTTGCGATAATCGTGATACTGATAGTCGATGCCTTGGTTATCTAACCATTTCAGCGCTTTTTTTAGGGTGTCGCAGTTTTTAATGCCAAATACAGTTGTCATGATTTTTTAGGTCGTGTTTTTGCGTGATTAAAGAGTGACACTGGTTGAGAGTGAACGCAATACCTAGCGCGGGATCGATGTGCTGATGAATAGCAAGGTAGAGATCTCGCGCAGACTGTGAATTCTCCCGCTAAATACGCCTGCAGCACGTCGATTTGATGGCGTTTTGATCGAACGCAAAACCTCCTATTACCCGACATGAATAATGGGATTAATCAGAACTTTCGGAGGTTCGTATGGAACTAAATCCTGTGTTTGCACGGCGCTTGTATCTCGCCGCGCTTGTTGAAGAAATGGAACGCCCTAATGTACCGCGCTTAATTGAAGCGACGGGCTGGCCACGTCGCACCATTCAAGATGTCTTAAAGTCGCTATCGGGTTTGGGAATCGATATGACCTTTATCCAAGATGGCAAGCGCCATAATGATGGGTACTACCAGCTAAAAGACTGGGGCCCCTTCCGCCGCGACTGGGTTGAAGATAAGAAGCGCGATATTCGTTCTTATATCAACTAAGGCGACGGTGTAATGAGTTTGGTATCGCGTAACGCCTGACGAATTGCGTCAGCGCGTCGTCGATTGGCACCAAAATCATAGTAGCCAACACGAGATGCGGAGCGCAGCGCCAGTTCTGTGCCGTGCACTGATATTTCGACGTCGTCGACAAAGCGCAGCACTGGGGTCGTGAAGGTAAAGTGGGCATAGTTATCTTGTTGAGAGATAAGCTTCGCGCCCGATAGACTGGCAATGGTGTTGACGATATCGTCAAACCGGACAGACTCACTGGTCAGGGTGAAAGGTGATAATGCAAACTTGGGTCGAGTATCCTTGCTTGATACGCAGTTAGGGCTGTCTCCACAGGCGGTAACCGGCGGCTGTTTCATGATCTTGTCTCCTGTCGAGCACCCTGTAAGCGTCAATGCCACGAGTAACCCCAATGTCCGTGTTCTTATCATTATCCCACCCATAGGTAACCAATAAAGCCAATCCAACTGATCACCAATAATAGCCAAGGTAGACGGCTATCGCTGCGATCGCGCGCAGATGTTGTCGGTTGTGGCGGTGCGCTAGCAGTGACAGTGTCGGTATGCTCACTCGCTTGTTTTTGTTTTTTCTTCCGAGCTTTGTCGTGTGCGCGCGCTTTGGCTTTTTGCTCTTTCTTATATTGCGCAATACCTTTCTCGATGCCTTGGGCAATCAGTTTGGTTTGGGCTTTGGTTTGCCCGGGCTTTTGTGTCGCTTTGGCCACACGCATGGCTTCTTGCTGTGTTTCAGGCGAGACAGCGGCTGCTTGTTTACCCATGTTCGCTCCGTACTGCGGATGATAAATCAGGTGAATAGAGTAACAAATTCTCATCGGGATCTTGCAGTTTTTCGGCGTGGGCGTCATGTTGGTCAATAGCGCAATGATATTGGCATACACATGGACACACTTCATCATTATGACGAGAAGGGCTTTTTAAAAGCGCCCGTAACTTATCTGGTCTGTCTTATTTTATTAAGCCGTGCATGGTGGCTGCTGGCGATGGCAGGGGTTAGTCGACAGCAAGGCAGTGAATTGTTGGCACTATTTTATCCAGACAAATCTGCTTTGTACGCCAGTTTGGCGGTGGGCGTGTTGCCTCTCATACTTCTGTTGTTGGTTGGCAATTGTCACCGCGCACCTTGGTGGGCTCAGCGCCTTTGGCATTGGGGCTATGCCTTAATTTGGCCGGTCTGGTGCTGGGAAGGGGCGCAGGTGCTTAGGACGTTAATGGCCACTGACGGGCAGTTTCATTGGTTGATTGCATGCCACGGATTATGGGTGGTGTGGGGGAGCTTGTATTGGTTAAGAAGCCGACGGGTGAAACGTTTTTTTTACCAATTTATCCGCGGCTTACATTTAAGCGCCACAGACAACAATAAGTACAAAGGAGAAGTAACATGACACAGGCACAGTCCGCGATTGTCCCTGATGGTGGCCCCTATGCATTGTATGTGATGCTTAAGGTCACTGACGATGCCGCCTTGGTGCTACAGCAATGTCAGCGGTTGGCTGAGATTGCTAAGCAAACGCAAGAGGTCTTCGGTGATGCTCAGATGGGCGTGGCGGTTGGATTTAGCCCGGCTTTTTGTCGTGCCCACGGGTTAGCTTATCCGGAGGGCGTGACAGACTTTCATCCCCGAGAGAGTCGCAAACATCGGGCGCCTCACACTGACTGTGATGTTTTTATTCATCTTCATGGTTTGCGGCACGATTTGAATTTCTATGTTTTTCAACAATGGTTAACGCCCATTAAGAAAGTCGTGGATGTGGTGGATGAAACAGCAGGGTTCCGCTATCTCGATGCGCGTGATATGACAGGCTTTATCGATGGCACGGAAAATCCGCAAGGCCTTGCGCGTGAAGCGGTTGCAGTGATCCCAGACGGACCGTTTGCTGGGGGTAGTGTGGCTTTGGTCCAACGCTATGTCCATGATCTACCAGCTTGGGAGCGGTTACAGCAAGCGGCACAAGAAAAGGTGATTGGACGCACCAAGCCTGACTCCATCGAACTTGAGGACATGCCGGATACATCCCACGTTGGGCGGGTGGACATCAAAGAAAACGGGGTCGGCCTGAAAATTCTTCGTCAGAGCCTGCCATACGGCAGTGTCAGTGGCGAGCATGGGCTATTGTTTCTCGCCTATTGCCAACAGCAACATCCGTTGGATGTGATGTTAGATAGCATGTTTGGTGAACGCGATGGCAAAACCGACATGATGTTAAGCTTTACCCAAGCGGTGACCGGCGCCATTATGTTTATGCCTTCACAGACCACGTTAGCGCAATATGTGGAGCGTCTTAGCCAACCCGGTGTTGCATAACGGGCAATAAAAAACGCAGCCCGGAGGCTGCGTTTTCTTATCGTCGACCAAATTTGAATTACTTGGTCACGCGCAGTACAGGTGTTTCACCCACAGTGACGGCACCAGAAAGCTTAGTCAGCTCTTTGATCTCGTCCATGTTAGAGATAACAACCGGTGTTAGCGTTGATTTAGCTTTTTCTTCCAGCATGCCCAAGTCAAACTCGATCACGGTGTCGCCCGCTTTCACTGTTTGGCCTTCTTCTGCAATACGCTTAAAGCCTTCGCCTTTCAGCTCAACGGTATCAATACCGAAGTGAACGAAAAGCTCAACGCCATCTTCAGACTCGATAGAGAAAGCGTGGTTGGTTTCGAAAATCTTACCGATAGTACCGTTTACAGGTGCTACCATTTTGTCGCCTGAAGGCTTGATTGCAATGCCATCACCGACGATTTTCTCAGCAAACACAACATCAGGCACGTCTTCAATGTTGACGATCTCACCCGATAATGGGGCGATAATTTCAATAGCACTTGCGTCGTTGCTGTCTTCTGACACCAACTTCTTCAGTTTGTCGAACAGACCCATAGTGTTGCTCCTAAGCAGTAATTCTTTGCTGATTGTATATTAGCAGACGGTTTTTTCCGCAATAAATTTTTCGACATAGGCTTCGATTTCTGCCGCAGTTGGCAGATTGAGGGCTGTGTCGGCCATCGCCTTCACATCAGCAAAGTTGGCATTACGGATAATCTTCTTGATGCGAGGGATAGAGATGGCACTCATACTGAACTCATCCAGGCCCATACCCATCAATAGTAACGTTGCTTTCTCATCCCCTGCAAGTTCTCCGCACATTCCGGTCCATTTACCTTCGGCATGTGAGGCATCAATCACTTGCTTGATAACCGTCAATACTGCAGGTGACAGCGGATTGTACAGGTGAGAAATCAGTTCGTTGCCACGATCGACAGCCAGGGTGTACTGGGTCAAATCGTTAGTTCCGATGCTGAAGAAGTCGACTTCTTTAGCAAGGTGATGAGCAATGGCGGCGGCCGCTGGTGTTTCTACCATCACACCAATTTCTAGTGACTCATCAAAGGCGAGGCCTTCTTCACGCAGCTCAGCTTTGTAGGTCTCTAGCGCGGTTTTCAGCTCACGGATTTCTTCAACAGAGATGATCATTGGGAACATCACGCGGACTTTACCGTGTGCAGATGCACGCAAAATAGCACGGAGTTGGTCACGCAGAATTTCACGACGATCCAAGCTGATACGCACTGCACGCCAACCCAAGAATGGGTTCATTTCGTCAGGCAGATCCATGTACGGCAGATCTTTATCGCCACCAATGTCCATGGTACGGATGATCACTGGATGACCATCAACCGCCTCAGCGACCGCTTTGTACGCTTGATACTGTTCTTCTTCGGTAGGCAGTGAATCACGGTCCATAAATAGGAACTCGGTGCGGTAAAGACCGACACCTTCACCACCGTTACGGTTGACACCGTCACAGTCTTTGACAGTACCTACGTTACCGCAGACTTCAACTTGATGACCGTCCAGCGTAATTGCAGGCAAATCTTTCAATTTCGCCAGCTCAGCTTTTTCTGCTTGGTACTGATCGCGAATGGCTTTAAATTTCGCCAACTCGTCTTCAGATGGGTTCACAACAATCTTGTTGTTTACGGCATCCAGTACCAGCATGTCGCCATTTTTAATTTTCGCAGTCGCATCGTTAGTACCCACCACGGCTGGAAGTTCAAGTGAGCGTGCCATAATCGAGGTGTGAGACGTACGTCCGCCAATGTCTGTGATAAAGCCCAGCACATGGTTCAGGTCGATTTGCGCCGTTTCAGAAGGCGTTAAATCGTTGGCGACCAAGATCACTTGCTCGTTAATTGCACTGAGAGACACCATGTTGATGCCTAGCGCGTTTTTCACAAAGCGTGAGCCAATGTCACGAATGTCTGCGGCGCGCTCTTTCAGATAATCGTCGTCGAGTGACTCAAGCGTCACCGCTTGTTCTTCAATCACGCTGTAGATGGCGTGGTCGGCGGTTGCTAGGTTTGACTTGATGAAGCTGACAATTTCTTCTTCCAGCTCTTCATCTTCTAGCAGCATGATGTGACCTTCGAAGATGGCTTCTTTCTCTTCGCCGAAGGTTTCCCTTGCTTTGTCTTTGATCGCTTCAAGTTGCGTCTTAGACTTTTCGCGAGCATCCAATACGCGCTGAATTTCTTGATCGACTTGAGACGCGGCAATCTTGTTTTTATTGATTACAACGTCTTCTTCTTGCAGCAGCAGTGCTTTACCGAAAGCAATACCAGGTGATGCCAGGATGCCTGAAATCATAGCTTTACCTTACGTTTACCAAACTTAAAACCGATAGAAAAAGAGCCGGATTACTCCAGCTCGCCCATCAGTTTTACTAGGTGATCAACCGCTTCTTGTGCTTGCGCTCCTTCAGCAGAGATAGTCACCATGGTGCCTTTGGTCAAGCCAAGGGTTTGAAGTTTGAACAGGCTTTTTGCGCTCGCGCTTTTACCGTTAGACTCAACAGTGATGTCAGCATCATAGGCTTTCGCATCTTTCACGAACTGCGCTGCTGGACGAGTGTGTAGGCCGTTTTCTGCAGTAATTTCAACTTGCTTCTTATACATGATTCACCCCGTATCTCTATTTTTTTAAATCTATGTATTAAATCTAAGATTAGCTTAACCGCTGACGGGCATTTTCGCTATCCGTTGGCGTTAACCTAACCAAGAAATTGACCGTATAGCTTAATCCATGTCAATTTCCTGTCATCTTTTTGCCGTTTTTGACCTTCCGCTCATCAGGTGATGTCGCTTTTATTTTGATGCGGAAAATAAAAAGGCAGACGTTTTTTACTAAAGCTTAATATAAAAATCAAACAAAAAAGGCCCGATGTGGGCCTTTTGTCAGGGGGAGGTAAATGTGCTTTACGCACTAACCTGCTGTTACTGTTCGTTTTCTAGCTCGGTAAACATGCCTGCGAACAGCGGTGAGCTGAGATAACGTTCTGCAGCACTTGGCAAAATTGTGACGATCTTCTTGTTTGCAAACTCAGGAAGCTCAGCAATTTTGTTGGCAGCGACCACAGCCGCACCTGATGAAATACCAGCCAAAATGCCTTCTTCTTCCATCAGACGACGTGCCATGTCGATGGCTTCATCTGAGGTGACGGAAACCACTTTGTCGATCAGGCTGACATCCAAGTTTTTAGGAACAAAGCCCGCGCCAATGCCTTGAATTTTGTGAGGGGCAGGTTGCACATCTTCACCGGCCAAAGTTTGTGCAATCACAGGCGACTCTGCAGGCTCAACGGCGACGGTCGTGATCGCCTTACCTTGGGTGTTTTTGATGTAGCGGCTAACACCGGTCAGTGTTCCGCCAGTACCGACACCCGCAACAAACACGTCAATCTCACCATCTGTATCGTCCCACAGCTCAGGTCCCGTGGTCTTTTCATGAATTTCAGGGTTAGCAGGGTTATCGAACTGTTGCAGCATTAGGTATTTGCCGGGCTCTGCGGCCATGATTTCTTCTGCTTTTGCGATCGCCCCTTTCATGCCTTTCGGCGCTTCGGTCAGCACCAGCTTCGCGCCCAGCGCTTTAAGCAGCTTACGACGCTCTAAGCTCATCGACTCAGGCATCGTTAGGGTGAGTTTATAACCACGTGCGGCGGCAACATAAGCGAGTGCAATCCCCGTGTTACCACTGGTCGGTTCAATCAGCTCAATACTGGGTTTCAAGGTGCCTTTTTTCTCGGCGTCCCAAATCATGTTGGCGCCGATTCGGCACTTGACGCTGAAGCTCGGGTTACGCGCTTCGATTTTGGCGAGCACGTTTGGCTTAGCTACGCGATTGAGGCGAACCAGCGGGGTATTACCGATAGTTTGTGTGTTGTCTTCGTAAATCTTACCCATTGTATCGTTCCTTCATGACACCGATTAGTTTGGCTATAAGCATATCTCTGATGCCTGTTTTGAAAAGGATCAGTTGGTTATATCTTATTGTGACATCGACCAATATATGATTGGCAAATAGAAGAAAAGCCCACTGAAATTGTGAGCTTTTCTCTCTGAGCGTAGAGGCTTTTGGGTAAGGTCACAACCAGCTAGTAGCGCCCGAGTCGTGACTTATAAGTGTCGACCCACAATGCAGTGGCGCCACATACGGCAGCAGGCATAACTAACAGGTTCAGGACTGGCGTCATGGTAAACAGCATCACCACAGCCCCAAAGCTGAGCGATGTGCCTCTGCGTTGTTTCAGGCTGTCGCGCATGGTGGGGAAGGCCACCTTGTGGTTATCAAATGGATAGTCACAGTATTGAATGGCCATCATCCAAGCACTAAATAAAAACCACAACACAGGACCGAGTGTTTGGCCTAAGGCGGGGATCCATAATAGCAGCAGCAATCCCAGCGCCTTGGGAATGTAGTACATCAGTTTTTGCCATTCGCGTTTCATTACCCGTGGCAGATCTTTAACCACATCGAGCATGCCGTCATTAGGCGAGGGGGCGCCGGTCAGCTTGGCCTCTAAATGCTCCGCCAATAAACCGTTGAATGGTGCTGCAATCCAGTTAGCTAAAGTACTAAAGAAGTAGGAAAACACTACTAAGATAGCAATCACGACCAACGGCCAAAGCACAAAGGACAGCCAAGATAGCCATTCTGGGAGGGTCGCAAGCCAAGTATCAATCCAATCGCCAAATTGAGACAACAAATAAGCAAATGCGCCGCCCATCAATAACACATTGACGATAATCGGGATCACGACAAAACGCCGTAATCCCGGCGTCAGCATTAGTGAAAAACCTTGTAACAAATAGCCAGCCCCGCTTCGAAGCTGAGGATGAACACGGTGGGTCATGACATCTCCTTTTTGATTTGTGGTTATACTACTGGCCCAACCGAGGTGCTGACAACGGTCAAATGCGTGGAAACTTTACGCATTTCTGTCGCTGTATTCGTTAAATTCTCCCCAACTTTTGATACAGTTAACTAAGTTGACCGATTACGCATTGCGTTAGTCAATGTGGCCCGCTTATGATCGACAAAGCGTTTGCGTATCTGCGCACGCTATGCCATAAGCTAATCAATACGCTGAACAAACACAGATTTGAGAATCGACGATGCAGGAATTGCGCCTTGTACTGATTGTTTTGGGAGCATTAGCAATTGCAGCTTTGCTGTTGCATGGCCTCTGGACCAATAAGAAAGAAAAGAGCACCAAGTTTGGTGAAAAGCCGCTGGGAAAATTGGATGACAGCAAAGACGGCCAAGGGTTTGATCAAGACGGGATAGGCGCAGTCCGAGTCGTCAAAAGCGCCTCTGGCGACAATCCGAAACCCAGCCGCAAAGAGCCAGCGGTTAGTTTTGGTGATAAGCCCGATGTCGACCCTTTGTTTGCCGACGAATCGGCGAAGACAGACCCCGTCGAGCCTGCTTTTCCATCCATGTCGGCAGCTGACGATGCCCCTGAGCCTGCTGCTAGCGAGCAATCCGCCGCGCCCTTTACCGCCCATCAAGCAGAATACGGTGAGGATACTGCGCCGGTCAGTGATGACACGCCGCAACCAGATACTGCCGAGCATGACGCAGAGCAAAATGATGCCGCTGAGTCGGAAGATGAAACTGAAGTGCTTGTTTTGCATGTTCATGCCAATAACAATGCCATTTTCAACGGTCTTGAGTTAACCAACAGCCTTGAACAGCATGGCTTGCGCTTTGGTGATATGGGGATTTATCACCGTCATTCCGATCCGTCAGGCACGGGCAAGGTGCTGTTTAGTGTCGCGAACATGGTAAAACCAGGGACCTTTGATATCGGTCATATTGATGGCTTTGAAACGCCTGGAATTAGCTTCTTCATGACCTTGCCTTGTTATGGTGAGCCGGAACAAAACTTCAAACTGATGCTACAAACCGCGCAGCAGATTGCCGATGAGCTCGGCGGGCTGGTGCTTGACGATGCGCGCGCCATGATGACGCCGTCTCGCCTTGACGAATACCGAGATCGGGTTAAAGCCTTCTCCGCATAGGTCGAAGTTGGCCGGTGATTGTTCATCGGCCGACCACCTGCTCGAGCACATCTCCATCTTCGCCGTTAATACGTATATACTTGCCTGTCACTCAATCAGTCACAACAGATCAATCATGGCTTACAGCAAAGAACAACTGGATGCGTTGAAGCATCAGCTTAACTACCATGCCTATCGCTACTATGTCGAAGACAGCCCTGAGCTGCCGGACGCGGAGTACGATCGTTTAATGCAAACGTTGCTGGCCATTGAAGCAGAGCACCCTGAATGGGTGACGGCTGATTCGCCGAGTCAGCGTGTGGGTGGCGCACCGCTTAGCGCGTTTGAGACGGTCACCCACGAGTTGGCGATGTTATCTTTGGGCAATGCCTTCAGTGATGACGATCTGGCTGACTTTGAACGCCGTGTTAAAGACAGACTCGGTGATGGTGAGTCGGTCACCTATACCTGTGAGCCAAAACTTGATGGCTTGGCGGTTAGCTTGATTTACGAAAATGGTGTCTTGGTGCAAGCTGCTACCCGAGGCGATGGCACCACAGGTGAAAACATCACCCACAATGTGAAAACGATTCGTAACGTCCCGTTGACGTTGCAGGCGGGAGATTGGCCGACGCGCCTTGAGGTGCGCGGTGAAGTCTTTATGCCTAAAGCGGGCTTTGAGGCACTGAATGAAGCGGCCCTCAAGAGAGGGGATAAAACCTTTGCCAACCCGCGCAATGCTGCCGCTGGTAGTCTGCGTCAACTGGACCCCAAAGTCGCCGCCAGTCGTCCGCTTAGTTTTTACGCCTATGCCGTTGGCATTATGTCGACACCGTTTGGCGAAGGGCAGTTCCAACGCCTGCAAAAGCTTAAACAGTGGGGGCTAGCGCTTAGCCCTGAAGTCAAACAGGTGACGGATTTAGCTGGTGTCAAACGCTACTACCAAGACATCTTAGCCCGACGTGATGCATTGCCCTATGAAATTGACGGGGTGGTGATAAAAGTCGACAGCATTGAAAGCCAGCAAACCTTAGGCTTTGTTGCGCGCGCTCCCCGCTGGGCGATTGCTTATAAATTCCCGGCTCAAGAAGAAATTACCACTCTCAACGATGTTGAGTTCCAAGTGGGACGGACGGGAGCCATCACACCGGTCGCAAAACTGGCACCTGTTTTTGTCGGGGGCGTGACGGTCAGCAATGCGACCTTACACAATGGCGATGAAATTGAGCGTTTAGGGGTTCATATCGGGGATACCGTAGTGATCCGTCGCGCAGGGGATGTGATCCCACAAGTGGTCGGTGTGGTAGAAAGCCGCCGTCCTGAACATGCGCAGCCGATTGTTTTTCCAACAGCCTGTCCTGTCTGTGATTCTGCGGTCACTCGTGTTGAGGGTGAGGCCGTGGCGCGTTGTACTGGCGGGTTAATTTGCCTTGCGCAACGTAAAGAAGCCATCAAGCATTTCTCCTCGCGTAAGGCGATGGATATTGATGGCCTCGGTGATAAAATCGTTGAGCAGCTGATTGAAAAAGAGCTGATCCATACTCCCGCAGATCTGTTTCGCCTCACGGCGGGCCGTGTCACCTCCTTGGATAGGATGGG
Source organism: Salinivibrio sp. YCSC6 (assembly GCF_004916735.1). Lineage (NCBI taxonomy): Bacteria > Pseudomonadati > Pseudomonadota > Gammaproteobacteria > Vibrionales > Vibrionaceae > Salinivibrio > Salinivibrio sp. YCSC6. The sequence goes on along the minus strand of NZ_CP039516.1, from coordinate 2,102,981 downwards.
GCCAAAATCAGCACAAAATCTGATTGATGCGCTAGAAAAAGCCAAAGCGACCACCTTGCCTCGATTTATTTATGCGTTGGGGATCCGTGAGGTTGGCGAAGCCACGGCACAAAATCTGGCCACACATTTTAAAACCCTCGACGCGCTGCGCGCCGCGGATGAAGAAGCCTTGATTGCTGTCCCTGATGTTGGGACGATTGTGGCGGGCCATATTGTTCGCTTCTTTGCCGAGCCCCACAACCAAGATGTGTTGGATGCACTGTTGGAAACTGGGATCCACTGGCCGGAAGTGGCCCAACAAACGGATGCGCAAGCACAGCCTTTGGCGGGAAAAACCATCGTGTTGACTGGTACCTTGTCGCAAATGTCGCGCACGGATGCAAAAGCCGCGCTGCAAGCGTTAGGGGCTAAAGTGACCGGAAGCGTATCGGCGAAAACAGATATCTTGATTGCCGGTGAAGCCGCTGGCTCGAAACTGACCAAAGCGCAAGATTTAGGTGTGACCGTGTTAGATGAAGACGGCATGCTGGCATTGATTAACCAATAAATACCGCGAGGCTTCGGGGGAATCCCGTGGCCTCGATTGTGGAATTTACCTGTACTGGTAAACTAACTGTCACTCATCATTCTCACCACTGGGATAGGGATCCTAATGACTATCAAAACCCGCTTTGCCCCCAGCCCAACCGGCTTTTTGCACGTGGGCGGTGCGCGTACAGCACTCTATTCTTGGCTAGCAGCACGCAGCCAAGGCGGTCAATTTGTATTGCGTATTGAAGATACTGATCTTGAGCGTTCAACCCAAGAGGCCATCGACGCCATCTTAGAAGGGATGGAATGGTTGGGTTTAACGTGGGATGAAGGTCCATATTATCAAACCAAGCGTTTTGACCGATATAACCAGCTTGTTGACCAACTTTTGGCGGAAGACAAAGCCTATAAATGCTATGCCCCGAAAGAGCTGCTCGATGAGATCCGTGAGCAACAAAAAGCAGACGGTCTTAAGCCACGCTACGACGCTGATCATCCAAAAGTGATTGAAGCGAATCAAAACGCCAAGGCGGATGACCCCCATGTGATCCGTTTCCGCAACCCGAAAGAGGGTAAGGTTGTCTTTGACGACAAGATCCGCGGCCGTATTGAAATTGCGAACAGTGAACTGGATGATCTGATTATCCGCCGTACCGACGGCAGCCCAACCTACAACTTCTGTGTGGTTGTGGATGACTGGGATATGGGGATCACCCAAGTTGTGCGTGGTGAAGACCACATCAACAACACCCCACGTCAGATCAATATCTACAAAGCTCTGGGCGCACCGGTCCCTGAGTTTGCGCATTGCTCGATGATCCTTGGTGACGACGGTGCGAAGCTGTCTAAGCGCCACGGTGCGGTCAGCGTTATGCAATATCGCGATCAGGGCTTCTTGCCTCATGCGTTGCTGAACTATTTGGTGCGCTTGGGCTGGTCACATGGTGACCAAGAAATTTTCTCGCTCGATGAGATGATTGAACTGTTTAGCCTTGAAGCGATTAGCAAGTCAGCCTCAGCGTTTAACACTGAAAAGCTGCTGTGGTTGAACAACCACTACATCAAGCATGCCGATCCGCAAGAGGTCGCGCAGCACCTGCAGTGGCACCTCGATCAAGCTGGTATCGACATTAGCCAAGGCCCGGCCATCACCGACGTGATCCAGCTGGTCGGCGAGCGTTGTCATACCTTGGTAGAGCTGGCGGAGCAAAGCCGTTACTTCTATCAAGATTTTGATGAGATCGATCCAGCGGCGGCGAAAAAGCACCTGCGTCCGGTGGCACTAGAGCCATTACAAGTGGCGAAAGGCAAAATTGAAGCGCTGCAAGACTGGAGCGTGGAAGCCTTAAAAGCGGTGATCGCCGATACCTGTACCGATTTGGATGTGGGTATGGGCAAAGTGGGTATGCCATTGCGTGTTGCGGTCACTGGTGGTGGTCAGTCGCCTTCTGTGGATGCGGTCATGCACCTGATTGGTAAAGACCGTGTGGTCGCGCGTATTGAGCAAGCGATTAAGCTTGTTGAAGCGCGTGCGGCGCAAGGTTAATCAACCCAACCACCTTAGGTGGGAAAATCCAAAAGGGCGCTTCGGCGCCCTTTTTCGATCGGGGATTAGTGCGAGCCTTCTTCCATCTGCGCACTGTCAACAATATGGTTTTCGCCCATTTTACGTGGCAACACAAGGTTGAGCACAATCGCGACTAGACCACACAGGCTAATGCCTTGTAAGCTGAAATCGCCGATGCCAAAGGCCATGCCGCCAATACCAAAGACCAAGGTCACACCGACAATCGCGAGGTTGCGAGAGTCATGTAGATCGACTTGATTGCGGATCAGGGTATTTAATCCCACCGTCGCGATAGAGCCGAATAACAAGATCATGATCCCGCCCATGACAGGCAAAGGAATGGTCAGTAACACCGCGCCCAGCTTACCGACAAAGGCCAACACAATCGCCGTTAATGCAGCATAGGTCATAATCACTGGGTTAAACGCTTTGGTGAGCATCACGGCACCGGTGACTTCGCTGTACGTGGTGTTAGGTGGTGCACCGAACAAAGACGCGGCAATGGTCGCGGCACCGTCACCTGCCATGGTGCGGTGAAGACCGGGTTTTTTCAGGTAGTCTTTGCGGGTGACATTCGAAATCGCCAGCATGTCGCCCACATGCTCAACAGCGGGAGCGATCGCCACGGGGATCATGAATAAGATAGCGTTGATATTAAATTCCGGTAGTGTAAAGGCGGGAATGGCGAACCAGCTTGCTTGAGTCACAGCGCTGAAATCGACCACACCCATGATGAGGCTGGCGATATATCCCACCACGATACCCGCCAAGATCGGCACCAACTTAAAGAAGCCTTTAGCAAACACACTGATCACTATGGTAGTCAGCAGCGATAGCAACGAAATCCAAATCGCAACATCACCGGCGATAATTTGCGTGCCGCCATCGCCGCTTTTCCCCAACGCCATATTGACCGCGGTTGGCGCAAGCCCCAGACCAATCACCATAATGACAGGACCCACCACCACAGGTGGCAACAACTTGTGAATAATGTCGACGCCTTTGACACGGATAATGCCGCCCATAATCAGGTAAACCACCCCAGCCGCCATTAGACCGCCCATAGTAGCGGGAATACCAAAGTTGTTAACACCGTAAAGAATGGGAGCGATAAAAGCGAAAGAAGAGGCGAGGAAAATGGGGACGGAGCGACGGGTGATAAGTTGAAAAATCAGGGTTCCAATACCGGCACCAAAGAGGGCCACATTGGGGTCAAGCCCGGTTAATAATGGCACCAATACCAATGCGCCAAATGCAACAAATAGCATCTGTGCGCCTTGTAAAACTTGCATCATAGTCTCACCTCCAAAAAAAATCGCGAGATATTAGCACAAAGCCAAGATGTGATGCTTGTCATATTTATCAATGTGAGATCGGTAGCAAAAAAACAATGTAACGGATTGCACTTTAGTGGCGAGACCCAGCGCGCTGAGAGGACTATGTGAGCTAGCGGTTAGGAATCTGGTCTTTTTTAGGTAAGAGCATTGCTGAGAGAGGACAAGAGCGCTTATGATCCCAACATCCCATCAATCAATGTGGAAAAACTATGATCCGATTTGTAATGGCCGTGATGGCTATGCTGTGGCTACCCAGTGCCTTTGCCAGTAATTTGTACCATGCAAGCGTACCGTTAGATAACGGCGCTCAAACATCGCAACAAGCGGCTAAGCAACAAGGCTTGCTGGATGTGTTGGTCAAAGTCTCGGGACAACGTGACATTGCCGATAATCCCAGTGTGCAGAATCGTCTTAATGATGTGGATGGTTTGATCACCCAGTTAGGGTATGGTGAAACGGCGCGTACGGAGAACAATGAATCGGTACGGACCCTTGAAGTGGGCTTTGATAGCCAGCAAGTGCAAGCGCTGCTGCGTGATGCGGGGTTGCCTTTATGGGGTACGCCGCGTCCGTCCGTTTTAGTATGGCTGGTGGACGATCGTGGTGCTGAACGCGAGATTGTGTGGGAACAAAGCGATGTGGCTTTGGTTGACGCCTTGCGAGACAGTGCTGCCAAGCGTGGTTTGCCCGTATTGGTGCCGGTGGGTGATTTTGATGATCTGATGGCTATCTCTGCCAGTGATCTTTGGGGAGGCTTTATTGGTCCGGTTAGCGACGCAAGTCAGCGCTATCAAGCGGACGGTATTGTGATTGCCAAACTGATCCCGCAGGGCATACGTTGGCAATTCTTCCCCGATGCGAGCGACTTGCAAGCCGATCAACAGCGCGGGCAAGGTGACAGTGCGGCCATGATCAATGCGGTTGCCGATTATTATGCGACCCGTACTGCCGTGGTGTTTGATCAAAATGATGACAGTCAAGCGGTGACGTTGGCGATTGCAGGCGTACAAGATGGTGATGATTATGTCCAGCTAGAGCGCACATTAGCGGGATTAAATGCGCTACAAAGCGCACATCTAGCGGAGCTCGAAGGAGATGCGTTGCGATTTACGGTACGTTTAGCTGCGTCACAACAAGCTCTGATTAACGAGCTGACCGCGAATCGCGAAATCCGTCTTATGACTCCGCAAGAACGGCTCGATTATGCGGGTAATGAGAAGATGGAAACGTCACCACAGCAGCCAGCCGGTTCAGCATTAGATAGCTCGGACGAGGGCGTTCGACTCAACAATGAGCCGACACTCGAAGGAGATGTTTTGGCTGAGGACGACACGACACTGTGGTTTGTTTGGCAGGCCTCGTAACCGCATGCCGACGACACACGAATAGAAAGGCCAGCGTATGACGCTGGCCTTTTTCGTTTGGCTGTCCCGTTTAAGATAGATGGTTCATCACTGCGACTACCAGCTGGCCGGGCTAAATTGCTGACCTGCAAGTGCCGCTTCGACCATCAGGCCACCCTTAGCATGGGTAAAGACAGTCAGACCATTAACGTAATAGGCTTTTGACTGACGATTACTGGCTGACGCCGAGGTGCCTGCGGTGCCGGCTTGCGCAGAGGCGCCTTCGGTTAAGGCAGTCGCGGAGGCTTGTGCGCCCAGCTCTACTTGTCCCTTCATAAAGCGGTCATACGCGGCTTGATCTTCAAAAAAGACGATTTCGCTGAAGGCTTGTCCGCCAAAAGTAAGACCGACCGACACTTGCTTTAACTCAGCTGCACTGACCGGCTGACCTTGGCGGTAGACCACGCCCTTACCGTATGCGCCGCCCACCCAAAAGCCGCCTTTACCGACTGAAGGAAACACGGCATAGCCATAGGCGTTATCAAAAAAGGGTTGGGTTTGCGGATATTGATAAAACTGATCGCGTGCCAGGTTTGCTTGGCTAATTTGATCCTGCTGAGAATGGGTAGCACAGCCCACTAGGGCGGTCAGTGCCACTAACGCCATGCTCAACCATACATAAGAACGACGTAACATGTTTTTATCCCTCTTCGTCATCAAAGTGAGTCTTTCACATCACACGTTACGTCAGTTTAGGCGGACAAATGTCAGGCGCGTGTGGAAATTTTCCGTGGGGTGCGATGACAAGGCTGGCCGCGATATCGCCAGCCAATAAGCCCACTTATCGCCACCCAAATCCAAAGCGGGGTATTACCCCATTGGCGATAGGGGGTGATACCCACAGTGCTGGTGACGGTGGTGGTAAGCACACCGGTTTCAAATTGCGGGAGGGATTGCTGAATATTGCCGCGTGCATCCATAATCGCAGTCACACCATTATTGGTGGCACGAATGACCGGCAAGCCAAACTCACGCGCGCGCATCCGCGCAATTTCTAAATGCTGCAATGGGCCAATTGAGCGGCCAAACCATGCATCATTCGACAAAGTGATAATCGCGTTACTGTCCGGCGTCAAGTTGGCGCGAATTTGCGCTGGAAACGCAATTTCGTAGCAAAGCGCCGTGATGTAGGCCAAGCCATTGGCCGGTAATGCCGGTTGTATGGCCTCGCCCGGTGAGAACGAAGACATGGGCAAATTAAATAAAGGCGCAAGCGGACGCAGTAACGATTCAAAGGGAACGAATTCACCAAACGGGAGCAAATGATGCTTGCTGTATTGCTTCGGCGCGGGATACTGATAGCTAGGCGTATCGGCGCCAACCGCAATCACATTATTAAAATATTGCCCTGCCGAATTTTGGTCTAACACGCCGGTAATGACCGTGGTGTGGTTATTTTTCGCGGCGGTATCCAATTGCTCAAAAAAGCGTGGTAAGTCACGCTCCAACGCCGGAATGGCCGCTTCTGGCCAGATCACCACATCGCTATCCCAATGTTGGCGGGTGAGATCTAGGTACTTCATTAAGGTTGGCCAGCGTTGATCGGGACGCCACTTTAACGCTTGGGGAATATTGCCTTGGATCAGTGAAACCGTTTGTTGTTTCTCAGGATTTGCTTCAACCCATTGGATGGTGTTAAGTCCGTAGGCACACGCGGATAGGCCAGCGATCGCCGCGAGACCAGCTAACTGCTTGCGTCCTTGCCAAGCGCCCCATTTGGGCGTGATTAAAGTCGCCAACCCTGCCATTAGCACCAGCAGCCAAGTGATGCCTTGCACACCGAGCACTGGCGCCACGCCAGCTAAAGGACTATCAATTTGGCTGTAGCCGGGCCACAGCCACGGGAAACCGGTGAAGACCCAGCCTCGTAACCCGTCGGCCACGAGCCATAGGCTAGGCGCAAGAATCAGCCACTTAATCGCGGTATGGCGTACCGAGCAGCGCGCTAACACACCGGCGAATAACGCGGGATACAACGCAAGATACATTATCAGCAGCGCCATTAAGGACAAGCCTGCTATGGCGGGCATACCTCCAAAATGGTCAATACTGACATACACCCAGCTAACGCCGGTGGCAAATTGACCGAGCCCCCAGCAAAAGCCGAGCAAACTGGCCTTTTTGGGAGAGGCGGATTGGAGCAACAGGAATAGACCCCAAAGCGATACCGGCATTAGCAGCCAGTAAGAGAAGGGGGCAAAGGCAAGGGTGGCACTGGCACCAAGCAGGGCAGCCGCGAGGGGCTGCCCAATTTGACGCACAATGTGATTAATCGCTTTCACTTTGAGGTTCGCTACTGTCAGGAATGGTGACTTGTAGCTGAATGATACGACGGCTGTCTGCCGAGGTCACCTTAAAGTGGAAATGTTCGATATCCACTTCCTCGCCGCGATCGGGCAGATGGCCAAAGCTGGTCATAACCAAGCCGCCGATGGTGTCTACCACATCGTCTTGGAACTGACTGCCGAAGTGTGTATTAAAGTCTTCTAATGTGGTCAGTGCTTTTACCGCAAAGGTATGGCGGCTTAGCTGACGGATTTCTTGTTCGTCGTCCTCGTCGTACTCATCTTCGATTTCGCCAACGATTTCTTCCAAGATATCTTCAATGGTGACCACGCCCGATACACCGCCAAATTCATCGATCACGATCGCCATGTGGTAGCGTTCTTCTTGGAACTCTTTGAGTAAGCGGTCAACGCGTTTACTCTCAGGTACCACCACGGCAGGGCGTAACACCTTCTCGATATCGAAGTTTTCGGCATCTGGGCGCAAATAGCGCAGCAGATCTTTCGCAAGTAAGATGCCTTCAACATGGTCTTTGTCATCGCTGATCACAGGATAACGCGAGTGTTGGGCATCAATGATGATATTAATGATCGCTTCCAAAGACTGCGATCGTTCAACGGTTACCATCTGCGAGCGGGGGATCATGATATCTCGAACACGCATATCGGAGATTTGCATGACACCTTCCAGCATGTCTCTTGTGTCATGGTCGATCAGGGCGTTTTGCTCTGAATCGCGGAACACATCCACCAGTTCCTGTCTGTCTTTAGGATCAGCTTGGAAAAACTGTCCTAGCCGCTCGAAGAAGGTCTTCCTACTCGGACCGTCTGCGTTTTGCGAATTATCGTCGTTCATTCAAATTCATTCAGTTAGTTAACGCTCAATGAAGTCGTTCGCATAGGGATCTGGCACCCCCATGGTAGCTAAAATGTCACGCTCTAAGGCTTCCATTTGCTCGGCTTCATCATCCTCAATATGGTCGTAACCAAGCAGGTGTAAACTGCCATGCACGACCATGTGTGCCCAGTGATCCATTAGTCGCTTGCCTTGTTGTTCAGCTTCACGCTCAACCACTTGGCGGCAAATGATCAGATCGCCGAGCAAATCAATGTCGATACCGGGAGGGGCATCGAACGGAAACGATAACACATTTGTGGGTTTATCTTTGCCACGATAATCGCGATTCAAGCTCTGGCTCTCACCTTCGTCAACCAGACGAATCGTGACTTCCGCTTGTTCACGCGCGTTGCGTACGGCGTGTTCAAACCAAGCTTGGAGCTGATCATCACAAGGCAACCCGTCAGTATTATCACACGCCAGCTGAACATCCACGTAATAACTCATGATTGTTCCTGCGATTGGCTGTGTTCAGTATTCATTTGTGCTTCGCGTGCCTCACGACGACGCGCTTCGGCTTCTTTGCGTGCACGCGCATCTTCCGCTTCCCATTTATCATAGGCTTGAACAATACGCGTCACCACGGGGTGGCGAACCACGTCGTCAGCTTGAAAGAAGTGGAAGCTGATTTCTTTGACATCAGAAAGCACTTCAATGGCATGACGTAAGCCTGATTTCGCGTTGCGTGGCAAATCCACTTGTGTCACGTCACCGGTGATCACAGCGCGCGAATTAAAGCCAATCCGAGTCAGGAACATTTTCATTTGTTCCACCGTCGTGTTTTGGCTTTCATCGAGAATAATAAAAGCGTCATTGAGGGTACGGCCACGCATATAGGCCAGCGGCGCGACTTCAATCACGTTACGGTCAATCAGCTTTTCAACGCGCTCAAAGCCAAGCATTTCAAACAAGGCATCGTACAAAGGGCGCAGGTAAGGATCGACTTTTTGGCTGAGATCGCCGGGCAAAAAGCCCAGTTTTTCACCGGCCTCTACGGCAGGACGTGTCAGCAAAATACGGCGAATTTCTTGGCGCTCAAGTGCATCAACCGCCGCTGCGACCGCCAAGTAGGTTTTACCGGTTCCCGCCGGACCAATACCAAAGGTAATGTCATGGCTAACCATGTTAGCAATATATTGCGCTTGGTTTGGCGTACGCGGTTTGATCACCCCTTTTTTGGTTTTGATATTAATCTCTTTACCGTATGGGATGCTTGATTCGGTGGTTTGCTCGAGTACGCCCGATTCTTTGATTGCCAAGTGAATGGCTTCCGGCTCAATGTCTGGGTAGCTGCCACGCACTGGGGCAGTATCAACATACAAATGCTTGAGAATATCTACCGCGGCATTAGCGGTATGTGGCTTGCCAACAATCGAAAACGCATTGTGTCTGTGATTAATTTCCACACCCAAGCGGCGTTCTAATTGTTTGATATTGTCGTCAAACGGGCCACAAAGATTGGCGAGTCGGGTGTTATCGGCTGGCTCTAAAGTAAGATCAAGAGTGATAATTTTAGACAAGGTTATCCTCGCTTTAGGCGCCGGCTTCCCGGCGCCTTTGAATCGATGAACTCCTTAAGGAGTATATACACCAACGCCAAGCTCGTTTTCATTACGTGTTTTCGCCATGATTTCGGTTGGCGAGACGGCGACACGCAGGTCCATATCTTTTTCAGTACGAACCAGCTCACCGCGGAGCGAGTTTGGCATCACTTCAGTAATTTTGACGTCAACAAATTGGCCAATCAAATCGACAGAGCCTTCAAAGTTAACGACACGGTTGTTTTCGGTACGGCCGCGTAGCTCCATCAGATTCTTACGAGATGGGCCTTCAACCAGAATACGTTGCTCCGTGTTGAGCATCAGGCGTGAGTAACGCATCGCTTGGCTGTTAATTTGTTGCTGCAGGCGGTACAGACGTTCTTTTTTCACTTGCTCTGGGGTGTCGTCAGGCATATCGGCGGCTGGCGTCCCAGGGCGTGGTGAATACACAAAACTAAAGCTCATATCGAAGTCGATATCCGTGATCAGCTTCATGGTCGCTTCAAAGTCTTGGTCCGTTTCACCCGGGAAGCCGACGATAAAGTCAGAGCTGATGGTAATATCAGGGCGCGCTTGACGCAGCTTACGAATTTTCGACTTGTATTCGATAGCGGTGTGCGGACGCTTCATCATAGTCAGAATACGGTCCGAACCACTTTGCACCGGCAAGTGGAGGAAACTCACCACTTCCGGCGTATCACGATACACCTCGATGATATCGTCAGTAAACTCAACCGGATGGCTGGTGGTGTAGCGAATACGGTCAATGCCATCGATCGCGGCCACATAACGCAGCAGTTCGGCAAAGGTACAAATCTCACCGTCGTGCATTTCACCACGATAGGCGTTCACGTTTTGTCCCAGCAGGTTCACTTCACGGACGCCTTGCTCGGCCAGTTGGGCAATCTCAAACAGGACATCGTCGAGCGGACGGCTCACTTCTTCACCGCGCGTATAAGGCACCACGCAGAAGGTACAGTACTTCGAGCAGCCTTCCATAATCGAAACGAAAGCGGTCGGTCCTTCTGCACGCGGCTCGGGAAGACGGTCGAATTTCTCGATTTCCGGGAAGGTAATGTCCATCACGGGCGCATGATCTGAGCGTGATTGTTTGATCATCTCAGGAAGGCGGTGCAGCGTTTGCGGGCCAAAAATTACATCCACATAGGGTGCGCGCTCACGGATGTGGTCGCCTTCTTGTGTTGCTACACAGCCACCAACCCCGATCACCAAATCTGGATTTTTGTCTTTCAGTGTTTTCCAACGCCCGAGTTGGTGGAAAACCTTCTCTTGCGCTTTTTCACGGATAGAGCAGGTGTTTAGGAGGAGAACATCTGCTTCTTCTGGTTGCTCGGTCAGCTCGTAACCACCGGAAGCATTGAGCAGATCTGCCATTTTGGATGAGTCATACTCATTCATTTGGCAACCCCAGGTTTTAATCAGCAGTTTCTTAGCCATGTAACTTTACGCTCGTTTTTAATCTTATGGTCGACATTACCCCTCAAGCTGTGTGGTTTTTAACCAGTCAATCAGCTTGGCAAGCCGCGTATTGTACTGCTTTCCAATAACGCTGACCAGATCACAGGGCCGATGAAATGATCCTCAGAACCTTCAATCTTGGTAAGGCATTGACAAAGGACACAACCTGACTCGCATTTATGGTGGTTACTGCCAAGAACATTGACGCAATTTGATCTGATTTAGGTCGAATTCTCGTTAACCTTCAGTAGAATGCCCTCATTGCTGGTAAAAAGAGATAGTCATGAACCCATTTGAAATCATTATTGTTGGCGGTGGCATGGTGGGTGCAGCCACTGCGTTGGGATTAGCGCGTCAGGGGCGTCAGGTTGCATTGATTGAGCGCCAAGTTCCCCAGTCATTTTCGCCCTCACAGCCAATGGATCTTCGTGTTTCGGCTATCTCTCATGCGTCGGTGGCGCTACTGTCCGAGTTAGGGGCATGGACGGACATTGAAGCTATGCGTGTGTGTCCATATCGCCGCCTAGAAACGTGGGAAGCGGAAGACAGCCGTGTCTGCTTTAGCGCAGAACAACTCGACTTACCCCAACTGGGATATATGGTCGAAAATCGTTTGATTCAACTCGGACTCTGGCAGCAATTCTCACGCTATGACAACTTGCACGTTTTCTCGCCCGCGTCGATTACATCAATGCATCAAAAAGGGCAGCAACACTATGTTGAGTTAGACAACGGCGACACACTGACAGCGCCGTGGTTGATTGGTGCGGATGGCGCAAACTCCCGAGTGCGAGATTACGCCAAAATTGGCATCACCAGTTGGGACTATCGCCAACATTGCATGCTGATCAATGTCGAAACCGCGTCGCCGCAGCAAGATATCACGTGGCAACAATTCTTCCCTTCTGGGCCGCGTTCCTTCTTGCCGCTTTGCGGCCAGCAAGCTTCCTTGGTGTGGTACGACAGCCCTCAACGTATTCAGCAATTGTGTCAGTTAGATGCGGCGCAGTTAAAAGCAGAGATTGTGGCAAATTTCCCCGCCGAAGTTGGAGAGGTAACGCCTGTGAACTGGGGCGCATTCCCGCTGACGCGACGCCATGCGCAGCAGTACCATCGTCATGGCGTTGTGGTGATTGGTGATGCTGCCCACACCATTAACCCACTCGCTGGGCAAGGGGTGAACCTAGGCTTTAAAGATGTAGCGGCCCTGCTGGATGCTTGTGCCGATGCAGGCGAACACTGGCAGGATGATGCGACATTAGCAGCTTATGAGAAAGCCCGCCGCACCGATAACATGATGATGCAAACCGGCATGGATGTGTTTTATGCCGCGTTTAGCAATCGAATTACGCCTTTAAAACTGGCGCGCAATGCGGTGTTCAAACTGGCCGAACACAGTGGCCCAGTGAAAAAACATGTATTGAAGTATGCGTTAGGGCTTTAATCTTCGCGACAAGAGCAAGAACGCGATATGGTGAACTACCAGACGATTATTTTTGATATTGGCAATGTGATGGTGCGTTGGTCACCGGAAGAAATCATCCGTCTAACCTTAGGGGACGCGGCGGATGCCCACGCGTATGCCAATCAAATCTTCCCCAGTGACACTTGGCAAGCGCTGAACCGTGGCACGCTCACCGAAGCGCAAGCCAAGCAACGTTTTGCCAAAGAAACGTCGCTAAGTCCTACGCAGCTTGAGGCACTGTTTTATTACATTAAACAGACTCAAATTTGCCTTTACGGTAGTGTCGAGTTACTTCACTCGGCCAAACAGGCCGGATACGATGTTTATGCGTTAACCGATAATGTGCGCGAAATTGTTGCGTTCTTAAAACAGCGCTATGCGTTTTGGTCGCTGTTTGATGGTGCCATCGTGTCAGCCGAAGTAGGGTACCTAAAACCCGAGCCTGCCATTTATCAACGCTTGTTGGATGACTACCACCTCGATCCAGCCTCTTGTGTGTTTTTGGATGACAGGGTTGCGAATGTAGAAGGTGCCAAAGCGCTAGGCATGGCGGGTATCCCCTTTACCGATGCACAGCAATGCCGCGCAGAACTCGCCAAGCTGGGAATCGTGGTGTAGCGGGTTCAAAATCCGTTGCCTTCGGTACCCAGATTATCGTTGATGACTCAATCTAAGCTGGCCTAGTGTAGACGATCATTTAACCATTGCTCTTATACTTATTAACTGTCAGACCTTATACGAGTTAAGTAGTATCTGTTAGGCTGGCGCTGGAGCATTGTTACGTAGTGCTTCTTTTGACCAGTTTTACTGGTATCATCATCTTCACCAAAGTACTGTTTTCATTATTGATTTGGTCAACGATGATTTTTACGCACTCGCGCGCTAGTCGATTGAAATCTTGTCGGAAAGTTGTTAGTTGGTAGTTTAACCAATCTGCTTGTGGAATGTTGTCGAAGCCAATAACTTTCAGATCTGTTGGAATGCTAATGCCATATTCGATCCGGGCTATGTCTATAACTGCCATTGCAAGATTATCGGTAGCACAGAAGACAGCCTCTGGCCGATTCTTATTGGCTAGCAATTCTCGTACTGCATCCAGTGAACTTGCGTAGTCGTAGCTCGATTCAATGACGCGCGGGGTAATACCGGTAAGGTATCTAAACTCTGAAGTGAAGCCATTTTGGCGCTCGACATTGGTAAACGTTGGTACATCACCAGTAAGATAAACCGCATTTTTCACGCCACTTTCATGTAGTAGCTGCGCTGCTTGTTGGCCAGCTTCATAGTTATCGCTGATTACGTAACTACTCCTTGTACCGTCAACGACACGTGCATACTGAACGATAGGAATGTTGAACTCTTCGCACTCTTCATACAGTGATTTGTTGAAGGTGGCAGAAGCAGCAACTACACCATCTACTCGGTACTGGAAGATGTTCGGAATCGAATAGTTTTCCTCATCATCCACTTGCCATGGAATCAATACTGCTGAGTACCCTTGTTTCTGTAACTCACTTGAAATCAACTGAAGTGTTTTCATGTGGATAGGGTAGTCTGCATCCGGGAAAACTAAACCAATCAACTTAGATTCGCTAGTAGTCAAGCTGCGCGCAAAAGCATTTGGGCGGTAGTTCAGGGCTTTCGCTGCTTCAAAGACTTTTTGCTTGGTCTTTTCTGACACTGAACTACCCGCCACAAATACACGCGATACAGTAGATTGAGAAACACCAGCCAGTCTGGCGACGTCTTTCGATGTAGCGGTTTGTTTTGCAGAGGTCATTCAAGTCGATTCATAAGTAAATTTAACCTTATCTAGAATAACACGGATAGGTACACAGTCATAAAGGGGAGTGTAAAAGTCACTCCCCAGTTTTCTTATATAGAAGGGTTGAATATTTGTTTAGTACGTTCGAATACATCTAGACCTTGCTGTTTTAACCAGTAAGGAAGATCGATCAGTACCCAGTTCTCCGATAGCTTGTCACCATCACGATAGTAAATATCAACCACTTGCATGTCTGCACGGATTTCACCGCCCGTCATACCTAGGAAACCACCAATTGGTGTGTTAGATAGATTTGGCCAGCCGAAGAAACATGAGAAGTTGCCCTCTGCAAAACGACAAACGTGGCCATTAAACTTTTTATCTTTCAGATTATTGCGGAACGGTAATTGGTGCTGCTGTTGGTAACGAGGAATAGTGTAGGAGGCACCGATACCACATGGGCCGTACCAAATCATGTCTTTTGACCAACTTTTCTCAAGAACTTCTGGTGGGCAACCCATGGCGCCGCTGTCGTTCAGTGCAGATAGATCATCAACCATTTTATTCACTAGTGCTAGTGTTGCGATACCTTCTTCTGGTGCTGCATCGTCAAATAGTAGACCGTCATGGTTACGAGGGCCGGGATATACGAAGTGCTTACCTGTTGATGGAGGTAGTGGATAACAATTCGCCTGATCCATCACACCTAATAGATCTAGGAATAAGCCCGTCTTAGTGATCTTGCCGTTTTCAACACAGTTAAATTCTGCGTAACGGATGTTCATGATTTTGCCAGTTGGGCGCATACCTAGGTATTCAGTGTCGAATAGACCCATAAAGTGACCCATGCTCATTACCCAGATTTCACCTGATGTTACTTCGTTCTCACCAGCGATGAAGATGTCTTGACGACGCTGCATGCGAGTCATTGATTTCATCAAAGGGGCCCAGAAAATATCAGCCGCTGCTTGAGCGCCTTGTTGCTCACGGAATGGATAAACGCCACGCCACAGATACTCTTTTGACGTGTATGCTTTAAGTACTTCTGCCACGTTCTCGTGAGTTGCGTTTTCCATTGCGCTGAAGTATTCACGAACAACGCGTTTCGCTTCTTGGTATTTAGACATAATAAACTCTCTCATTTGCTATCGAGTCTGCTTTGTGAATAGGACCCGAAATTAAGTTTTTTTCATCCGGCTACGGGACCAGCCGGAGTTTTTGAAATTCAGTTACGCTTTTACTGCTGCAGTTTTTTTGCCCTTGTCGAAAACGCCGCCTTTTAGGGTTTCTGGCAGTGATAGCCATAGAAGACCAGCAAGGATCCATATGATTGGTGAACCCCACATTGCGGTTTGTAGATCGGTACGCTCTTGGATGAAGATAAGTACCATTGGTGCCCACATACCGAGGATACGACCTCCGTGGAATAGCGCTGCGCCGTAGCTACGTAGGTGTGCTGGGAACAGTTCTGAGAAGTAACCACCCCATACCGCTGAAGAAGACAGGCCGAAGTTGTAAATCAGGCCAAGTATAGCCAGCATATTTAGGCCACCAATCACCATATCGCCCGGTGCAACAAAGAAGATTGAAACCATGATACCTGCTAGGATGAAGCCAAGCGCATTCATCTTCCGACCGAATTTGTCAGCTACCCAACCCCAGAACCATGCACCAAATAGTGAACCAATAGCTGAGGTAGAGAAGATGAGACCGATGGTTGCACCGTCGAACATACGTACATCACGTAGGTAAGTGGTTACAAAGCCACCAAAGAATTGGAAACCGTAGAAGTTAAGGCCAGCTAGTACTAGACACGTTAATGTGATTTTGCGGTAAGGCTTGGCTAGCATTTCGCCCCATGAGCCTTTTTTCGTTGGTATATCTGATACTTCCGCCTTTGCTTGCTCTTCTTCACCGTAAGCGATCACTTTGCTGTCGCTAGGTAGTACAAAGATCATGGCCACAGCTGCTGCCAATGGTGGGATACCACCTACAAGCATTAGGCTTTCCCATGGTGCATCGATGCTTGCAATAAATGCTGCATATGCACCCATTGCCATCAATGCTACCGAGAACATAGAAGATGCGAATGCCGTCAACTTACCACGTACCGTTGGCGTAAATAGGCCTATCATTAGGCTAACGGCCACGGTGAAATAACCACCCAGTGACAAACCAATGATGAAACGCATTGCTGCCCACATTGTGTAGTCACTGAACATCATATTGATGATAGTTGCGCCACCGTTAAGAGCTGTGATTGTAATAAGCGTGGATTTCTTACCAAGTTTTGTTGCGAACCAGGCACAGCTCAATGCACCGATGAGTGCGCCAACCGACTGCCACGTATAAAACTGGGCAGTATCTGACAAGCTAATACCATCATACTCTTCAACAATATACGGGCGTACGTAGTCAATAATCACAAAGTTATAACAATAAAAAAAGTAACCAACTAGTATCGCCAGATAGGCAGCTATCCTTTGAACTATAGGAACTTCGCTCATGTGTTTTTTAGTATCCATGACCGATAAACCTCTATTTAAATGGGGGAGTAAAGCTTTGCAAACTCAATGAACACGACTTTGTAGGAATCATCTTCTATTTCGCTCTGGGCTGAATCATAGTTTTTTTAAGTCAATTAGAACCGTGATCATGGTCAACCTTTCGATGAATACGTACCCATTTTTATGTTTTGGTGACAATGATCTCATTACTTAAAGTTCTAGGAAATAATGTGTATGTGTTCGTCTTTATTAGTGACAAGAATCACATTTATAGCGGGGTTTTTATTCGGAAGTGATTTTTTGAAGTAATATCTGGAAATGATAATGAGCTACCCAGCATTAGGGAAACCTTTTAATGGTTACGTACTCAAGCTTTTTGGTAGTTGCGTTATATATAACAATTACCATAATAATCAGCTTCTTAGTGGGTAAGCGCCACTGTGGTGATGCTGACTTTTCCACAGGTGGGAAACAATTTGGCTGGTTTACGGCTGGTGTTTCGATACTTGCGACTTACATTAGTGCGATGACGTTTGTAGGGATGCCTGGATGGGTTTATAGCTCTGGTATGGAAGCGATGAGCATTCATCTTAACTATCCCATTGTCATCTTTTTCTCAGTCATTTTCTTCGTCCCCGTTTTCTATAAGTTGGGTCTAACTTCTATTTATGAATACCTTGAGCACCGTTTTGGTGTGTATGCAAGAACCATCAACTCGATTGTGTTTATTGTGGTTCAATGTATTTCTGCTGGTGTTATCTTGTATGTAGTGGCGCTTATCTTAGTACAAGTTCTGCCTATAAGTATTTCAGAGGCTATTATCTACATCAGTATTTTCACCGCCTTCTATACTTATGTAGGAGGGATTTCCACTGTTATCTGGACTGATATGATGCAATCTGCCGTATTGGTTGTAGGCTGTATTGCCATAGTTATCATTCTAATGTCAGATATCAATACGGCTGGTTACCTTTCTCGTGATCACCTGAATATAATTAATTTGGACTTTGACATAGGCGTGGATACCACACTTTGGACAGGTGTAATTGCTGTGAGCTTTTTGCATTTGAGTGTGTATGGTACCAATCAATTGATCATTCAACGTACTCTGGCGACTAAATGTGAAAAGACTGCGCAGAAGTCGATGCTGTTATGCGGTTATGGTGCGTTTTTTGTGTACTTATTCTTTGCGATACTCGGTGTGCTGCTGAGTGTTTTCTATCAAACTCAATCGTTTGAAAATAGTAACGAAGTGATTTTGGATTTTGTTTTCAAACATACTAATCCAATCGTGGTTGGTTTGATTCTGTCAGCATTAGCAGCGGCTGCAATGTCGACGTTGGATTCAACTTATAATTCAATGGCGACGGTCGCAACATTCGATATCTACAAACGTTTCGTTTGCAAGAGCGCCAACGATAAGCACTATGAAACAGTTGCAAGAAAGATCAGCTTGCTTGCCGCAGCCATGGTAATGGTGCCAGCACTCTTAGCGGTATCGAACGAATCGGTGCTCAAAACCATCGCTAGTCTGACTTCTATTTTTGTTGGTATACGCTTGGGTTCATTTGTACTTGGTCTGTTTTGGACGAAAGCAAATGAAAAAGGCGTTATTGTTGGGAGTATCACGAGTGTCATGGCGGTATTTATTGCCAAGTATCTTGATGTGGCTTGGCCTTGGTTCGCACCAATCGGTACGTTTGTCTTTCTTTTATTTGGTGTACTAGTAAGTCATCGCTGGGGCTTCGTGACTGCAGAACAACAAATTTTTATCATTAATCAAAAACATCTTTTTGCAAAACCAACCGCAAGCCATTACGGATTATTAGTGTTCGCTGTGGTGACAATCGCTGCTTGTTTCGTTATTCCTGATTGGCTTTATGTCTTATTGTCACAATAAGTAAATATTCGGTCTCTTCGATATTTACTTGGTTAGTGTTCTCCTTATTCCGCTTATGCAGAAGTTACGTAACGATTTTGGTTTTAAAAGGCTGTAAGATTGAATCCACGAATACGGACTCTGCGAAAAATCACGTTCAGAGCACCCGAAGAGGAAATTAGGGCTGCAATAGTTACTTAACTCCACACTTCCAGCGTAATAGTATGAAGTTGTCTGAGATTGTCGTCAGTGTAGTTTTCGTTTTCATCAGATATTGCGAATACAGCCCCCATCTTAAGCATCTATTATTTCGTGCGTACGAAACGATTACAGACTGGTGTGTCTAGCAAGTCTAAGTCTTCTTTACGCACAGGATGAAGAGGTGAGGCGGTACAACAAATGAATGGTATTTCTCTGGTATAGTTTTATGAAGGCACAAATACATGAGGAGTAGATAATGGACGAATGGGTCATCAGCAATATGGCGCTTACGGCTATCGTCGTGATGGTGGTTGGGTTTACCGCAGGATATCTTCTTTTTTAAAACTAGTCACAGTGTGGGTCTAGTTAGGTTCGAGCTCTTCGATTCTCCAACGAGCTTTTTATGGCAATCAGCCAGATACTAGAGTCCAAGTGAACGGCTAGCACTGCGCTCACTTGGCCGAGGTCTCTTTGCTCGCAAATTGAAAGGGAGAAACGTTGTTAGGATGAATTGGCTGGGAATGAACATCAACAAGCAGGGAAATAACGCGGAACGTTTTTTATGTCCCTAAACGCAAAAAAGCCCACATGATGTGGGCTTTTTAATATGGCTGGGGTACCAGGATTCGAACCTGGGAATGACGGGATCAAAACCCGTTGCCTTACCGCTTGGCGATACCCCAGTAGGCGTTGCCTAACTTGGTGCGGAGAGAGGGACTTGAACCCTCACGTCCTTTCGGACACTAGCACCTGAAGCTAGCGCGTCTACCAATTCCGCCACCTCCGCAAAAGGTGGATAACCCGGTGACGAAAACGCAGACCGAATTATAAAAATAATGGTGGCTACGACGGGATTCGAACCTGTGACCCCATCATTATGAGTGATGTGCTCTAACCAACTGAGCTACGTAGCCACTCTGTCAGGCGTAGTGCCTTAAGACGCTGCGAATTATGCGGATCTGGGCGAAAGTCGTCAAGGTCTGGTTATTGTTTTTTTTGCGATTTTGCATTCATTGGCTGCAATAATCGCCATTTTGGACAATTTAGCGGCAAAGCCTACCGAGGAGGGGGCGGACCGCGTTGAACGGTGGGAATAAAAAAACCAGCCCGGAGGCTGGTTTTATCTGATAAGGGTGGGGTCTCGACAACTCACCCAAGAGGCATTACGCGCTTATACGTTAAAGCGGAAATGGATCACATCGCCATCTTTTACGATGTAGTCTTTACCTTCTAGGCGCCATTTACCGGCTTCTTTCGCGCCGCTTTCGCCATTGTTCGCAATATAGTCTTCATAACCGACCACTTCAGCACGGATAAAGCCTTTTTCGAAGTCAGTGTGGATTTTACCCGCCGCTTGCGGTGCTGTGGCGCCAATTGGCACGGTCCAAGCACGCACTTCTTTAACACCCGCCGTGAAGTAGGTTTGCAGGGTAAGCAGTTCATAACCGGCGCGAATCACACGGTTAAGGCCTGGCTCTTCCAGCCCCATTTCTTCCAAGAACGCAGCCGCTTCTTCGGCGTCTAACTCGGCAATTTCGCCTTCAATTTCCGCGCACACGGCAACCACGGTGGCACCTTCTTGCGCGGCAATCTCACGTACTTTGTCGAGGTAAGGGTTGTTTTCAAAGCCATCATCGTTGACGTTGGCAATGTACATAGTGGGCTTAAGCGTCAAGAAGTTGAGGTATTGTACTGCCGCTTCTTCTTCTTTGCTTAGCTCGACAGAACGCAACATGTTGCCTTCTTCCAGCACAGGCAGCAGTTTTTCAAGCACTGTTAGCTCAAACTTGGCGTCTTTGTCGCCACCTTTAGCTTTTTTGGTGTTGCGCTGAATGGCGCGCTCACAGCTTTCAAGGTCGGCCAGTGCCAGCTCGGTGTTGATAACATCGATGTCATCCGCAGGGTCGACTTTACCGGCAACGTGAACAATGTTGTCGTTTTCAAAACAACGTACCACGTGACCAATTGCATCGGTTTCGCGGATGTTGGCGAGGAACTTATTTCCTAAGCCTTCACCACGTGATGCACCGGCTACCAGTCCCGCGATATCCACAAATTCCATGGTGGTTGGCAGCACTTTTTGGGGGTTAACAATCTTGGCTAACGCATCCAAGCGCAAGTCAGGCACAGGCACCACGCCTGTGTTTGGCTCGATGGTACAGAATGGAAAGTTAGCTGCGTCAATGCCAGCTTTGGTCAGTGCATTAAACAGAGTGGATTTACCTACGTTTGGTAGGCCCACGATGCCACATTTAAAACCCATGAGATGGTAACCCTTTAATCAAAAATTACTGTGCTTTGAAGGTATGCAGACGGTTTTGCGCTTTGGCAAGATCGTCTTTGAGCAAGATATCGAGGCTACGAACCGCCTCGTCCGTGGCCTGTTCGATCAGGCTTTGCTCGTTGGCGGGGGCTTTGGTGAGCACATATCCCGCTACCTTGTCTTTGTGACCCGGATGGCCAATACCAATCCGGAGTCGGTAGAACGATTTATCGTTAGCTAATTTACTGATGATGTCACGCAGGCCATTGTGCCCTCCGTGTCCACCGCCTTGCTTAAACTTTGCCACACCCGGTGGCAAGTCTAGCTCGTCATGCGCCACCATGATGGCATCGACGGGAATATTGTAAAAATTAGCCAGTGCTTGAACGGCTTTACCGGACAAATTCATGTAAGTGGTTGGGATCAACAAACGCAGATCTTGACCGTGTACGGTAATGCGGCCGGTCAGGCCAAAAAACTTTTTTTCTTCTTTCAGCGGTGCATTGTGGATCCGCGCAAGTTCTTGCACGACCCAAGCGCCCGCGTTGTGGCGTGTTTGGGCATATTCTGGCCCCGGATTGGCCAATCCAACTAATAAGCGGATCTGATTACTCACGATGTTTCTCGCTGTTTATCTACCCATCATAGCCGGTGAGCATTCTGCCCACCCCAAAAGGCGCCATATCCTACCATTGTTACGACTCAGCGGTCGAGTCAGCACTGAAAATAGACAGATAAAAAAACGCCCTGCTCAGAGGCAGGGCGCTGTTACTAAGGATGCGTCTATTACGAATTAAACATCGCAGAGATGGATTCTTCGTTGCTGATACGGCGAATCGCTTCCGCTAGCATGCCAGACAGAGTCAGTTGTGAGACTCGGCCGGTCGCTTGGATTTCTGCGCTTAGCGGAATGGAGTCGGTCACCACGATTTCATCGATGACAGATTCCGCAATGTTTTTCGGCGCGTCGCCAGAAAATACAGGGTGAGTCGCGTAAGCGAATACACGTTTAGCACCACGGTTTTTCAGCGCTTCAGCGGCTTTACACAGAGTGCCACCGGTATCGATCATGTCATCAACGATGATGCAGTCACGGCCTTCAACGTCACCAATCAAGTGCATAACTTGAGACACGTTCGCACGTGGACGACGTTTATCGATGATGGCAATGTCGGTATCGTCGAGCAGTTTCGCGGTTGCACGCGCACGAACCACGCCGCCGATGTCAGGAGAGACAACAACAGGATCTTCCAAGTTCTTCGCTAGCATGTCTTCAAGCAAAACAGGGGTGCCAAAGATGTTGTCGACAGGCACGTCGAAGAAGCCTTGGATTTGCTCTGCGTGGAGATCAACGGTAAGGACGCGGTCAACGCCAACGTTGGAAAGAAAATCTGCAATAACTTTTGCGGTGATAGGAACACGGGAGGAACGTACGCGGCGGTCTTGACGGGCATAACCAAAGTAAGGGATTACTGCGGTTATACGACCTGCCGATGCACGTCGGAACGCGTCTATCATCACGACCAATTCCATTAAGTTGTCATTGGTCGGTGCACAGGTAGATTGGAGGACGAACACGTCACTACCGCGCACGTTCTCGTTAATCTGAACACACACTTCGCCGTCAGAAAAACGGCCGACAGTGGCGTCACCCAGTGACATGTAAAGACGGTTTGCGATACGTTGGGCGAGAACGGGTGTCGCGTTACCAGCGAACAGCTTCATATCAGGCACGGTGGAAACCTCGGGTTGCATCCATTTAGTAGTCACTGACTCACAGTTTGCTGCTGTAGCGCATCAAGTAGGGGTGAACGGTTCAACCCACGTGCAACAAACCCTGTCAGCCAGTTAGGCATTATGTCGAGTGTGGCCTGGGCATCTTGTGCGGTGTCAAACTCGGCAAACACGCACGCGCCTGTCCCAGTCATCCTAGACGGCGCGTATTCTAGCAGCCACGAAACAGCCTTATCAACCTCGGGGAATTGTTTACGGGCTATCTTTTCGCAATCGTTTTCGTATTTTTGCCCCATTAGCTCAGAAACTGTGCGCTTTGGCGTGTTTCTTTGCAACTGAGGATGCGTGAAAATTGCAGCGGTCGAAATCGACACGTCCGGCTTAACCACTAAGTAAACTTTTTCTTCCGGTAACACCGGTGTAAATTTTTCACCCACGCCCTCAGCCAATGCTGCCTGACCATGAATAAAAATAGGCACATCAGCGCCCAAACGCAATCCAAGAGCCGCCAATTCATCAGCGCTGACCTGGGTCTGCCATAAATGATTGAGCGCAACCAAGGTGGTGGCGGCATCTGATGACCCGCCACCTAATCCACCGCCCATAGGGAGCCGTTTGTCGATATCAATGTGCGCCCCGTAGGGACATCCTGTGTGGGCTTGCAGCGCCTTGGCGGCTTTGACAATCAAGTTATCGTCTTCTTTCACTCCTTCCATGGCAGGGCTGAGGCTGATCGTCCCTGTTTGGTTAGGCGTAATGGCAAGGGTATCGCCCACGTCCAAAAACTGAAACAAGGTTTGGAGTTCGTGGTAGCCGTCCTCACGGCGGCCATTGATATACAAGAAGAGGTTCAGTTTGGCGGGAGCGGGCCAAAATGTGGTGTCATTCATCATCAAGCGTCCAATTGGAGATAACCAGCTTTACGGTTTGCTGGGAGCTTTTTAAGGTGATACGCGAAGGCAGCGCCGGCTGCGTGCTACCATCGTAACCGAGATAATCAATGGTCCAGCCTTGGGCGTTACTTAAACGGGCGAGGCGGTTGTCATCGCCGAGCTCAAATTGATCTCGCGATTGTGGCAAGCCAAGCAACCAAGCGGGCAGCGCGTCAATCGGTAACGACATGCCGGTCAACCGCTCAATTAAGCGAGCTGCATTTGAGTCGGTATAAACTTGGCCTTGGTCATCCACCACGGTGGCACGCTGTGGACCGATAGTCAGCGAGAGCAGCGTGGTCCCTAAAAAATTGGTCAGACGGAGCGTGGATTGTTTTGGCTGATGATGCCAATACAAATTCGCTGAAAACCGCTCTTGGGGTGAAATAAACGCGACCTTGCCTTTCGCCGTGTAGCTATCGATGGCCGTTAACGCCGACTGATGCGCTTGCCATTGGGTCGACGGTGGTGGAGCGGTGGCACAGCCCGATAAAATGGCAATACAGGCGGCGATGACGCAGGCGCGTAGGGGAGCAAGCATGTGCTGAGTATCCTTTCTTTGACGTCAATAAAGCGGCATCAGGGCCGTGATGCGCTTACTTTGCCACAAGCTGTGCGGAGAAAGAAGACGCCTATCGTGCCTGTATCCGTGCATGCGGTACGGGTTTGGCGAGGAAGCCACCAATCTCGCGAGGCTTCACATTTCCACGCCAAGAGGATGATGCATATCAATGTTCGCTTTAATTCACGGGGGCCATCAAGTAAAATCCTCCGCTCCAATCCTTACTGGTGCTGTCGGTAACAACGCTTCATGAGCCTGTTAGTTCTCGGAATCAATCACAAAACGGCCCCCGTTGACTTGCGGGAGAAAGTCGCCTTTTCGCCGCAACAACTGGAACAAGCGTTGCAGCAACTGACCGACCACCCTCAAGTGCGAAGCTGTGTGATCGTCTCAACGTGTAACCGTACTGAGCTGTACGCCGACATGCGTCAGCCGGGGATCGGCGTGCTGGTGGATTGGTTGACCAATTTTCATCACCTAAGCAGTGATAGCTTGATGGCAAGCATTTACTATCACGAGGAACAAGCGGCGGTGAAACACCTGATGCGCGTAGCGTGTGGGTTGGACTCTTTGGTACTCGGTGAGCCACAAATTCTAGGCCAAGTGAAGCAGGCTTATGCCAGTTCCGGAAAAGCCAATCTGATTGCGGGCCCGCTGGAAAAGCTGTTTCAAAAAGTGTTCGCCGTTGCCAAGCGGGTGAGAACCGAAACGGACATCGGCGGCAATGCGGTCTCTGTTGCTTTTGCGGCTTGTACCTTAGCGCGTCAGATCTTTGAGTCGTTATCCGACGTCACCACCTTACTGGTCGGGGCCGGTGAGACGATAGAATTAGTGGCCAAGCACCTGCATGAACACAAGTGCAGCAACATTATCGTGGCCAATCGGACTCAATCTCGTGCGCAGTGTTTGGCAGACCAATTTAATGCGCAGGTGATTGGGCTTGAAGCGATCCCAGAGCACTTGGCGAAAGCAGATATCGTGATTAGCTCAACGGCCGCCCCGTTGCCGCTTATCGGTAAAGGCATGGTAGAAAAAGCACTGAAACAGCGCCGTCACCAGCCAATGTTGCTGATCGATATCGCCGTGCCAAGAGACATTGAAGAAGAAGTGGGCAACCTAGCCGACGCGTATCTGTATAGTGTGGATGATTTGCAATCTATCGTGGAACGCAATCGCGAACAGCGTAAAGTAGCCGCGATCCAAGCCGAAGCGATCGTGACGGAAGAAAGCGCCGATTTCATGCGTTGGCTACGCTCACGAGAGGCGGTTGATAGTATTAAGCAATTCCGCACTCAATCGGAGCAGATCAAACAAGCCGAGCTTGAACAAAGCATTCAGGCGTTGGCCAATGGCGCAGATGCCGAAAGCGTATTGCGCCAATTGAGCAATCGTCTAACAAATAAACTGATCCATACGCCGACACAGGCAATGCAGCAAGCAGCACAAAATGGTGAGCCAGAAAAACTGGCGGTGATGCGTGCCTGTCTTGGGCTGGACAGTGATAACTAACGAAGAGATTTATGAAAGCATCAATTTTAGCCAAGCTAGAATCACTGGCCGAGCGTTATGAAGAAGTTCAGCACCTGTTGGGTACGCCAGAGATCATTAACGATCAGAACAAGTTCCGTGCGCTGTCAAAAGAATACTCTCAGCTTGAAGAAGTGATTAAGTGTTTTGGTCAGTTCAAGCAAGCACAAGAAGACTTGGTAGCCGCAGAAGAAATGGCAAATGAGGACGATCCAGAGATGCGCGAAATGGCGCAAGAGGAAGTCGAACAGGCCAAGCAGAGCATTGCCGACTTGACCGACGAGCTGCAAATCTTGCTCCTCCCTAAAGACCCTAATGATGATCGCAACTGCTTCCTTGAGATCCGTGCCGGCGCTGGCGGTGATGAGGCCGCGATTTTCGCAGGCGACCTATACCGTATGTACAGCCGTTATGCCGAGCAACGTGGCTGGAAGATTGAAATCATCAGCGCGAGCGATGGTGAGCACGGCGGTTTTAAAGAAGTGATCGCGCGCGTGGCAGGCGAGGGCGCATATGGTGTGCTGAAATTTGAATCTGGCGGCCACCGTGTCCAGCGCGTGCCGGCGACAGAATCACAAGGCCGCGTACATACCTCTGCGTGTACCGTTGCTATCTTGCCTGAAGTGCCAGAAGCAGAAATTCCAGAGATTAACCCTGCTGACTTGAAAGTGGACACTTTCCGTGCATCGGGTGCGGGGGGGCAGCACGTTAACACCACCGACTCGGCCATTCGTATTACCCACTTGCCAACCGGCACAGTGGTGGAGTGTCAGGACGAACGTTCGCAGCACAAAAACCGCGCCAAAGCGATGTCAGTACTGGCCGCTCGTTTGATTAAAGCGGAAGAAGAAAAGCGCGCTGCCGAAGAAGCCTCAACACGTCGTAACTTGTTAGGCTCAGGCGATCGCTCCGACCGTATCCGTACTTACAACTATCCACAAGGCCGAGTGTCTGATCACCGTATTAACTTAACCCTTTATCGTTTAGATGAAGTGATGCAAGGCGATTTGGATAGCTTGGTTGACCCTGTGATTCAAGAGCATCAGGCCGACCAACTCGCGGCGTTGTCAGAGCAACAATAATTATGACTGCCACGATTAGCGCACTGTTAGCGGATAGTACCCATGAATTAAGCGCTGTCGGGCATGGCTCGGCGGCCATTGACGTGAAGGTGCTGCTTTGTCACGTGCTCGATCAGCCCACCAGTTATTTGTATACCTGGCCTGACCGTAAACTGACCGCTGCTCAGCTTGCCCAGTTTCGTCAGCTGTTTGCGCGTCGTCTGCAAGGCGAACCCGTGGCGTATATTCTTGGCTATCGCGACTTTTGGACGCTGCGCCTGTCGGTATCGCCCGCGACCTTGATCCCACGCCCAGAAACGGAACTGTTAGTCGAGCAAGCACTGGCGGTGTTACCGGATAAGCCATGTCGGGTATTGGATTTAGGCACAGGCACGGGGGCGATTGCATTGGCGATTGCATCAGAGCGTGCCGATGCCACTGTGGTGGGCGTCGATGTGATGCCTGAGGCGGTATTATTAGCCAGCCGGAATGCACACGACAATCAAATCACCAATGCGCACTTTATTCAAAGTGATTGGTTTGATGCGCTCAGCGACATGCAGCCTTTTGATCTGATTGTCAGCAACCCGCCCTATATCGACGGTGCCGATCCGCATTTGCAGCAAGGCGACGTACGGTTTGAACCGGCGAGTGCGTTGGTGGCAGACGAGAGCGGGATGGCAGATATTCGCCACATTGGTGCGACTGCGCGGACATATTTGGCCGCATCTGGTTGGCTAATGGTAGAGCATGGCTATGACCAAGGCGCAGCAGTGCGCGCGCTTTGGCAACGACAAGGATGGGGCAATATTGCAACCCAGCAGGATCTCGCTGGGCTCGATAGAGTCACTGTCGCTCAGAACGTATAATTCTAACTGACTGGAAGCAGGAACTTTTTATGATCTACATGGCACTAAAGCATACCCATTTATTGAGTATTGTCTTGAGCCTTTCGCTGTTCGTGATCCGCTTTTTCTGGGTGATGCGTGGCAGTGAGATGCTCAACAAAAAATGGGTCAAAGTGACACCCCATGTTGTCGATACCGTATTATTGACCACCGGAATTGGCCTGATTTTTGTAACAGGTTTTGTGCCATTTACGCCAAGCGGGGCGTGGATGACCGAAAAGCTGACTTGTGTACTGGCTTACATTGCGCTCGGATTTGTCACCTTGCACTACAGCCGTGGCAAACTCTTTCGCACCTTTGCGTTCTTTGGCGCCTTGGGTTGGGCGTATGCAGCAGCCAATTTAGCGTTAACGAAAGTACCACACCTAATGGGATAACAGGATGCCATTAACCGATCAACAACTGGATCAGCTCACACTGGCAGAGGGCGCCTTAACATTGAACCACGCGCTCGATCCGTCGATCGATGTTAATCACGTTCAGGCCTCACTGGAGCTGTTGGCGGACGAAGCCGAACATCTGCTGGGTAGCGAACCCGATATGGCTTTGCGCCTCGAGGGCTTGCGTCGCCTTTTCTATCATCAATGGCAATTTACGGGCGACTTCGAGCAATACTTTTCCTCGGAGAACGTCTTTATTCACCATGTACTGTCGCGCAAAAAAGGGATCCCAGTCTCGCTAGGTGCGATCTTTTTGTACCTGTGTGAGCGCCTCTCGCTACCCGTCAAACCGGTAGGCTTTCCAACTCAGCTGCTGTTGCGCATTGATGAGTTAGAAGACACCCCCGTATACCTCAATCCATTTGATGGTGAGCGTGTTAGTATGCGAACCCTGCGTGGCTGGCTGATAGGCAGTCAAGGGCCGTTTGCTGAGCTAGAGCCATCGCACCTTGAAGTGAGTGACCACCCATCGATCATTGGTCGTTGGTTGGCCGTCGCCAAAAGTGCGTTGTTGCGCGAAGAAAAGTACGCGATGGCATTACGTTGTAGCGAACTCGCGCTAACCTTTAGCCCTGACGACCCATACGAGATTCGCGATCGCGGCTATATCTTTCAGCAACTCGATTGTGATCGGGTTGCGGCGACCGACTATGAGTACTTTATTGAGCAATGCCCGGATGATCCGGCGGCAGAGCTGTTAAAGATGCAAGTGAAAGTGCTCAACGAAGAACAACCGACTTTACATTAGCGCGCTACGTTTAGTGCGACCAAGGAACTGACCATGACGCAAAAAACCGTTCATATTGGCGATATGCCAGTGGCTAACGACCGTCCTTTTACGCTATTTGCTGGCATGAATGTGCTGGAGTCTCGCGATTTAGCGATGCAAATCTGTGAGCACTACGTCAAGGTAACGGACAAACTGGGCATCCCTTATGTCTTCAAAGCCTCCTTTGATAAGGCGAATCGTTCATCCGTACACTCATACCGTGGACCGGGAATGGAAGAAGGCCTGAAGATCTTTGAAGAGCTGAAAAGCACCTTTGGCGTCAAAGTGATCACCGACATTCATGAGCAAGAGCAAGCGGCACCCGTAGCGGAAGTGGCGGACGTGATCCAGCTACCAGCGTTCTTGGCCCGCCAAACCGACTTGGTGGCAGCGATGGCTAAAACCGATGCGGTGATCAACGTGAAAAAACCCCAGTTTATGAGCCCTGGGCAAGTGGGGAATATCGTGGATAAATTCGCGGAGTGCGGCAACGAGAAAGTGATTTTGTGTGAGCGTGGCAGCTGCCACGGTTACGATAACTTGGTCGTAGATATGCTGGGCTTTGATGTGATGAAAAAGGCCTCTAACGGCAGCCCGATCATCTTTGATGTTACTCATGCCCTGCAATGTCGCGATCCTATGGGCGCTGCATCTGGTGGCCGTCGCCAACAAACAGTAGATTTAGCGCGTGCTGGTTTAGGAACCAAGATTGCGGGCTTGTTCATTGAGGCGCATCCAGATCCAGATAACGCACGTTGTGATGGCCCTTCAGCACTACCGCTGGATAAACTCGAGCCTTTCCTTGCGCAAATGAAAGCGCTGGATGATGTGATTAAAAACTTTGCAGAGATTGATATTCGCTAATTGGCGAATGACCGAGACCCAGAAAGCTGCCTATTGGCAGCTTTTTTTATTCGCGGCTTGCGGTCACGCCTTCACGGCGAGCGGTCGCCTGTTAGCCGATACGTGTGGCACTCACACCTTGTTGCATGTCTTCGTTTAGGCGCGTTACTAAATAGTCAATCAGAGTGCGGAGTCGTTTGGGCATCAAGGTACGATTGGCATACACCAAGCTGATGGGTACCGTCGGCATTTGCCAGTCGCTAAGCAGTTGGACTAAACGACCTGACTCAAAGTGAGGACGACATAAGAACGTCGGCAATACCGCAATGCCGAGGCCATCAAGGCATGCCTGCAACGAGGCCGTGATGGTGTTGACCCGCAGCTGATAGGGGAGGTCGACACTAAAACTCTGACCTTGCTTGTCAAATAACTCCCACGCCAGCAGCTTAACCGCTTGGTTATACACTTTGACTTGGCGATGCGGTGAACGAAGATCGGTAGGGCTTTGCACCATGCCAGTTTCGGCTAAATACGCTGGGCTTGCCGCTACCACACGGGTTGAATTGGTGAGCAGGCGTGAAACGAGGTTTGAGTCTTTGCGTGTCCCCACTTGCGCGTAGAGGTCAATGCCTTCACCAATAATGTCGACTTCACGGTTACTCATCTCAAGGTGCACGCGAATATGCGGGTGCAGCTTGATGAACTCGTTGATGTAAGGCCCCAATACCTGATGACCGAGCTCAACGGGCATCACCACATTTAAATCCCCTTGGATCAATTCTTGGTGAGCGGTGATTTCAACTTCTGCCTGCTCCATGATGTCTTTCGCCAACAGGCACGATTGGTAAAAGCGCTCGCCCTCTGCGGTCAGCTTTAAACTGCGCGTGGAGCGCGTGATCAAACGCACGCCTAAATTGCGCTCAAGATCAGAAATTTTTCGACTGACCGTCGATTTTGTCATTCCCAGTGCCTCAGCCGCTTGCGTAAAACTGCCTAATTCCACCACTTTCACTAGGATGGCGAGCGCATTGAAGTCCAACATCCTTCCTCTGATTAGGTTAATTTGTGCAACAGTGTTTTTGATTATAGCGCGATTATTAATTAATAAGATTGGTTTACAATTCGAAACACTTTGCTTGGTATTGATTTAATTAACATTAGTGAGACCTCATGACAGCCTCAACCGCTTCGAAACGCGTTAAAGAGCCACTATTGGCGACCTTGATATTCCTCGTGATTGGTGCGCTTGGTGCCGGGTACTGGTGGATGGAGGGGCAGTATCATGTGTCGACCGATAACGCCTACCTAAAAGGGGATATTGTCACCATCAGTCCCAAAGTCTCTGGCTATATCGTTGCCCGATATGTCGACGACAACCAATTTGTAAAAGCCGGAACCTTATTGGCCGAAATTGACGATCGCGATTATCGTGCCGCGGTCTCCCAAGCTAAAGCAGCACTCGCCTCGGCAAGCGCGAATGTCGAGCATCTGCACGCACAGCAAACCTTACAGCACAGTAAGATCCGCCAAGCCGCGAGTCAGATGGCATCCGCGCAAGCTGAGTACGATCGCGCCAAGCAGCAAGTGGCCCGTACCCAGCGTTTAATCGCGCAGCATTATTCCTCTGAAGATGAATTGGATGCCCAACTTGCGCAGCAAAAAGTACGACTCGCCCAGCTAGAACAAGCTAAAGCCGCGCATCATGCCGCCAGTGACCAATTGGCCGTGTTAGCCAGTGAGCTGAAACAAGCCCAAGCTGCGATTGATGACGCCACCGCTAAGCTGACTCAAGCGCAGCTTAACTTGGATGATACCCGCCTTTATGCGCCCGTTGATGGGGTGATTGGTAAACGGAGCTTGCGCGTTGGCATGCTGGTTCAGCCGGGTATGCCGTTAGTCAGCTTGGTGCCTCAAGGGGAGGTGTGGGTTGAAGCGAATTTTAAAGAAACACAGCTCGCGCATATTCAGCCGGGGCAATCGGTGGATATTGAAGTGGACGCGTTTCCCGGACAAGCACTGCATGGTGTGGTCGATAGCTTCTCGCCAGCCACGGGCGCACAGTTTGCGCTGCTGCCCCCTGAAAATGCCACCGGGAACTTTACGAAAATTGTTCAGCGGGTGCCGATTAAAGTCCGGATCCCCGATCAGCCACTTAAAGCCAAGTTATTGCCTGGGCTATCCGTGATTGCAACGGTAGATACACGAGGCTGAAGATGACCGCGACTGCGTTAACCGCCGATGCCTACAGCGATCGGGTACCGCTCAAAAACTGGATTGCCCTCTTGGGTGGGTTGATTGGGGCCTTTATGGCCATTCTCGACATTCAAATCACCAATGCATCGCTAAAAGATATTCAAGGAGCGCTGTCGGCGACCTTGGACGAAAGCTCGTGGATCTCGACCTCCTATCTGGTGGCTGAGATGATTGCGATCCCGCTCAGTGGCTGGTTATCGCGGGCGCTGGGCGTACGGCGCTATCTGACATGGACCACTGCGGTGTTTACGCTGTCATCTTTTTTGTGCTCACTGTCATGGAACATGAGTGCGATGATCGTGTTTCGCGCCATGCAAGGATTTAGTGGCGGCGCGCTGAT
Organism: Salinivibrio sp. YCSC6; assembly: GCF_004916735.1. Lineage (NCBI taxonomy): Bacteria > Pseudomonadati > Pseudomonadota > Gammaproteobacteria > Vibrionales > Vibrionaceae > Salinivibrio > Salinivibrio sp. YCSC6. Next base: position 2,070,491 of record NZ_CP039516.1, on the reverse strand, counting down.
CCCACTGGCTTTCTCGCTGGTGGTGCAACTGCTACCTGCCAACAAACGGGCGATTGGTATGGCGATGTTCGGTGTCACGGCGACGTTTGCGCCTGCTATTGGACCGACCTTTGGTGGCTGGCTGACGGAAAATCTGTCGTGGCACTATATTTTCTACATCAATATTCCACCAGCAATGCTGGTGATAGCCATGATCCGCTACGGGCTTGAGGATACGCCGTTATCATTGTCATTGCTGAAAAAGGCCGATTGGGTCGGAATTGCCACTATGGCATTAGGGCTTGGCTGCTTAGAAGTGGTGCTTGAAGAGGGCAATCGTGAAGATTGGTTTGGCTCGTCATTTATTCTCACGCTCAGTGCGATTTCCGTGGTGAACATCGTCTACTTTGTGATTAACGAACTGCAACACCCCCGTCCACTGGTGAACTTGCGGCTACTGAAAGACAAGCAATTTGCCTTATCCTGCTTTGCCTATTTAATTTTGGGTATGGCCTTACTGGGCTCGATTTACGTGTTGCCGCTGTATCTCACCCAAATCCAACACTACAACGCGATGCAAATTGGCCAAGTGCTGATGTGGATGGGGCTGCCACAGTTGTTACTTTTTCCGCTCGTGCCTAAGTTAATGCGCGTGTTTCGGCCAACTCACATGGTGACATTTGGCTTTGTAATGTTTGGGTTAAGTTGTTACGTCAATACACACATGACCGTCGATTTTGGTGGTCAGCAGCTGGTTTTATCCATGATCCTGCGTGCGATTGGTAGTCCATTTATTATGGTGCCTTTGTCGATAGTGGCACTGAAGCATATCCAGCGTGATGACACGCCAGATGCCTCCACACTCACCAATGTGATGCGTAATTTGGGCGGTGCGTTTAGCATTGCCATGATAGCGACTTTGCTAGATAACCAAACACGCTTGCACTTGGCGAACATCAAAGCCACCTTGTCCACAGTGAGCGAGCAAGGTTGGCAGCGTTTGCACCAACAAACAGATTGGTTTATCGCCACAGGCAGTGATGCCACCACTGCGTTGCATCAAGCACAAGCCAGCGTGTTGAGTGTGATGCAACGTGACGCCGCGATTATGGCGTACAACGATGCCTTTATGGTGATGACCGGCTTTTTAGCATTGGCAGCCGTAGTGATCCTCTCGCTCGAAGACTAACTCCCGCTCGATAGTCACCACGCAAAATGGGAGCGGTGTACTGCCGCTTCCTTCGCTATCCTTCCTGATAAGTCTAAGTAACTTGACCGACAAACGGTGTTATCCGATGTATTCGGCTATTGTCGCTGTCTTTTCGTCTGCCACCGTGTCATTTGTTCGGGGTCGCCTTGCGGGCAAGTTCAGCCTTGGTTGCGAAACACTGTCTAGCAGCGAGTACGAGCCGTTAAGATTTTTAGATGTTTAGACGTCTATTTGTTGACTGGATGGCTAGAGGGCTGTAATCTGGATCACAGTTTTATAAGAGGTATTACAAAAACTGCCATGACAACATCTGCAAACACAACGCCGCAGCCTTCTGCCCTTGCACTGCTGCCCCTATTATTATTCTTAACCCTTTTTATTGGTGCAGGCGTTTACTTTACCTTAGAAGGCGCGGACTACGCCTTCTATCAATTGCCCGCACATGTCGCCATTTTACCAGCGGTGATGGTGGCACTTGCTCTCAGCCGTGAGCGACTGAATACCGCGATTGAACAGCTTATCCGTGGCATGGGCCATGGTGATATTATCGCCATGTGTATGATTTACCTGCTGGCGGGTGCCTTCTCATCAGTGGCTGACGCCACGGGTGGTGTGCAGGCGACGGTCAACCTGGGGCTGACCTTGATCCCAGAAAGCCTGATTCTGCCGGGACTGTTTGTGATTGCGGCCTTTATCTCCACGGCAATGGGTACGTCAATGGGCACCATTGCCGCACTGGCTCCCTTTGCATTGAACATGGCGACCGCGACCGGTCAGTCACCGGCAGTGATGGCGGGGGTGCTGCTCAGCGGTGCGATGTTCGGTGACAACCTGTCGTTTATTTCCGATACCACGATCGCGGCAACACGCTCACAAGGCTGTAGCATGCGCGACAAGTTTAAAGAGAACGTCGGGATAGCCATTCCTGCCGCCATTGCTGCCATTATCTTATTTGTGTTCAACAACCAAAGTGCGCCGGTGGACGCGCCTGAAAGCATTAACTATCTCGCGGTTGTGCCGTACCTTTCTATCATCGTCTTGGCGCTCGCAGGGCTGAATGTGTTTGTGGTGCTGACTGCGGGGATTTTGCTGGCGATGGGCGTCGGGCTAATGAGCACGCCAGATTTTACCTTGATGAGCTTTAGCCAGCATGTCAAAGACGGCTTTGCCAGCATGCAAGAGATCTTCATCTTGTCTTTGATGATTGGCGGTATTGCAGAGCTGATGCGCTGCCAAGGTGGATTAAGCTTTTTAACCAACACGGTCAATAAAGTGATTGCCCGTTTCCAGAAAAACCAAGGCAACCACCACTCACGGGCCAGCGAGTTTGGAATTGCCTTGTTGGTGTCATTCGCCAACGTGTGTACCGCCAACAACACGGTTGCTATCGTAGTGTCAGGGCAAGTGGCGAAGAACATTGCTAGCGAACACGAGGTGCCAGCGAAACGCAGTGCCAGCCTGCTCGATATTTTCTCGTGTGTGGTACAGGGTATGATTCCCTATGGCGCGCAAATCCTGCTGCTGGGTGCCAGCTTTGGCCTCTCGCCACTGGTGATTGTAAGCCATTCGTACTACTGCTTCTTCCTTGCCATTTCTGCACTGCTTGCCATTGCCAGCCGACACTGGTTTAACGCCCGTCAGCAGTAATGGCCTGATAACGCACTATTAAAATGGCTCACCTCATAAAGCCTTTGCCTAACGCAAAGGCTTTTTGTTGGCCCTAGCGAAATCGCAAGCAAAGGATGCGCCGATTTCGCTATTGATTAGAGTTTAGGCTCTATAACTTATGACTCGATCACCAAAGTGACGATTTTTGCCCAACTGACGGTGATCATCGCAACAAAATAATGAAATAGACCAGCGGGATAGCATGAATTCTTTTAAACTAGTCGGCGTTTTCTAATCGTCGACAGTCGTCGATGGTGGCTTATCCATCGCTAATAAGGTCTTAGATCATGAAGGAACGTCTTTCTTTGAAGGCAGCGGTCAGTGCTGCGTTAATTGCGTCATTGGCAGGGTGCGCCAATACAGGCTCAGAAACACCAGAACACGGTTGGGCGCCAGATACCACTTATAAGTTAACCATTCTTCATACCAACGATCACCACGGTCGTTTCTGGCACAACCGCTACGGCGAATACGGCATGGCTGCGCGCAAAACGCTGATTGATGAGTTGCGTGCCGAAGCAAAAGCAGAAGGCAGCGAGGTGCTATTGCTCTCAGGCGGTGATATCAACACCGGTGTGCCTGAGTCTGACTTGCTACAAGCGGAACCAGATTTTAAAGGCATGACGCAAATTGGTTACGATGCAATGGCGATCGGTAACCACGAGTTTGATAACCCACTGAGCGTGCTTGAAAAGCAAATGCAATGGGCCGACTTCCCAATGCTGTCAGCCAACATCTATGATAAAGAGACAGGCGAGCGCAAATTCCAAGCTTATCAAATGTTTGAGCGCAACGGCCTTAAAATTGCTGTGATTGGCTTAACCACGGAAGATACCGCCAAAATCGGTAACCCAGAGTATATCGGTTCATTGGAATTCCGGGATCCAAAAGCGGAAGCGAAGAAACTGATCGCAGAGTTGAAAGAAACCGAGCACCCAGACATCATCATTGCTGCTACACACATGGGCCACTATGCCGATGGTAAAAGCGGTGTGAACGCACCGGGTGATGTGGCGCTCGCGCGTTATATTGACGAAGGTGATTTGGATCTGATCATCGGTGGACACTCGCAAGAGCCGGTGTGCATGGAAGGTCCAAACATGTACAACAAAAACTTCCAGCCGGGTGATGCATGTACGCCAGACCAGCAAAACGGTGCGTGGATCATGCAAGCGCACGAGTGGGGCAAATATGTCGGTAAGGCGGAGTTTGAATTCCAAAACGGCGATTTGAACCTCGTTAGCTATGATCTGATCCCTGTGAACCTGAAGAAAAAAATCGAGGTGAACGGTGAGAAGAAACGTGTATTCATCCAAGATGAAATCGCGAAAGATCAAGCGCTGTATGACTTCTTGAAGCCATACCAAGACAAAGGCCAAGAAAAACTCAACGTCAAAATTGCTAAGAGCAATGGCAAGCTTGAAGGTGATCGTGATGTGGTGCGTTTCCAACAAACCAACCTTGGTCGCCTGATCGCCATGTCACACATGGAGCGTGCGAAAGCAGACTTTGCGGTGATGAACTCCGGCGGTGTACGTGATTCAATTCCTGCTGGCGACATCACTTACAAAGACGTATTGAAAGTACAGCCATTTGGCAACATGGTGACGTACACCGATATGAGCGGTAAAGAAGTGCTGGACTACCTGAATGTTGTCGGCACTAAGCCGGTTGATTCTGGTGCGTATGTACAGTTTGCCGGTATCTCGATGGTGGTTGAAAACGGTAAAGTTCACGATGTGAAAATCGGTGGTGAGCCATTAGATATGGACAAAACTTACCGCTTCACTGTGCCAAGCTTTAACGCAGCGGGTGGTGACGGTTATCCAAAACTGACCAACCATCCAGGTAACGTAAATACAGGTTTCGTGGATGCTGAAGTGCTGAAAGACTACCTAGAAGCGCACAGCCCAATTGATGTGAACGACTACGCACCGAAGGGCGAAATTGTTTACAAGTAAATCTGATTAAGATTGCCATGATGACAAAGCGGTACCGATGCGGTGCCGCTTTTTTTATGCAATGATAGTGCGATGTGTTTTAGCTGTAGAGAAGCATGATGACACCAGCGATTAAATTAGCTGAAAAACATGGGATTAAGTTTAACGTTCATCAATATGAACACGATCCTAACAACCAACACTTTGGCGAAGAAGCGGTGCAAGCACTTGGGCAAGATCCTGCGCGGGTATTCAAAACGCTGTTGTTTTGCATCAATGGTGACAGTAAACAACTAGCGGTCGCGGTCGTGCCGGTGAAAGGCTCGCTCAATCTGAAAGCGGCAGCCAAAGCTGCAGGCGGTAAAAAGGCGGTGATGGCGGAGCCGGCGAATGCACAACGGGTGACAGGCTATTTGGTTGGCGGGATCAGCCCTCTGGGACAAAAGAAACGCTTGCCAACGCTACTTGATGCGTCTGCACAACAGTTTGAGACGATCTGTGTCAGCGCCGGTCGTCGTGGATTAGAAATAGAACTATCGCCAGCGGATTTGTTGGCGTTGACTGCGGGAAAGTACGCGGCGATCGGCGAATAACCATAAGGATAATCCAGTATGACATTCACCATTTGGGCCTCATTGGCGCTTGTGTGTATGCTCGGCGCGATGTCGCCCGGGCCGAGTTTAGTGGTGATGGCGAAACATAGCCTCGCCAACAGTCGCTTACACGGTATTGTTGCGTCTTGGGCGCATGCGCTTGGCGTCGGTTTGTATGCGCTGATCACCATGTTGGGCTTAGCTGTGATCTTCAAACAATCGCCGTTACTCTTCACAGGTATTGCCTATACAGGGGCGGCTTACTTAGCGTGGCTTGGCGTCAAATCTTTGTTGAGCCAAGGTGGCGTGGCGTCCAAACTTGAAGCGGGTAAACCGGCAAGCTTAGGTGAGGCAGCGCGGGATGGTGCGATGATCTCGATGCTTAACCCCAAACTGGCGCTCTTTTTCATTGCCTTATTTAGTCAGTTTGTCGCCATTGGTACCGATTTCTTTAGTCGCAGTGTGATTGTTTTAACACCGCTACTGATTGATGGCTTATGGTATACCCTGATCGCGTTTCTGCTCTCCAGCGCCAGTGTGGTCGATAAGCTACGCCAACATGCCGTGTGGGTGGATAAGCTCTCAGGCGTAGTGTTAATCGCGCTATCAGTTCGGGTGGTGGTGACGCTTTAAACCGCATAACGGCCGAAACATAAGTACAAAAAAAAGACTGGTGGCTCACCAGTCTTTTTTCTTTGGCGCAAGACAGCGCCGTGTCGTGTTGGGGCACATTCGCTAGGCGCGGCGGCTCAAATGGCGCTCGCGCGTTTCCAATTTTTTCTCTTGGCTTTTTTTCAGCATCACGTAAAGCGCTCCCGAGCCACCTTGATGGCGCAGCGCCGAGTGATAACAAAGGACATCTGAGATTTGCTGTAACCACTGGCACACATAGCTTTTCATCATGGCCGGCGGGTTACTGCGCTCTCCTTTACCATGCACAATCACCACGGTACGAATATCCATACGCTGACATTGTTTTAAAAAGCGTAAAATTTCATCGCGCGCTTTTTCCAACGACATCTTATGCAGGTCGAGCCTTGCATGAATGTCATACTTCCCTAAACGCAGTTTACGGAACACGCCTTCTTGCACACCCGCGCGCTTATAGGCCATGACTTCGTCCGGTTTCACCATGGTGGCGTAATCCAACGACAAATACTCAGGGTCGCTGTCGGCCAGCTTTTGCGCCGCTTGCTGTCGTGCCAGCTGTGCTTCAGTTGGTTGGTGAGATGCCGGTTGGGTCTCTACTTTGTCCTGCTCAATGGGGTCAACGTCAGACATCATCTCGCGGAACAAATCAAACTCATTTTTATCACTCATCGCTCTTATGCCATGTGTGGTTTGATACGATTTGGGGACAGTATAAACGAAATTAAAAAAAGAAACCCAGAGCCACACTCTGTGACCAACCATGTGACCCTGGACTAAGCAAGAATGCTTAAAGTTAGGTAGGCAATAAAAAACAGGTTACTGAGGTTTGGACGTCATCACTTTATAGATGAAATAACCGCCGAAAAAGCTGATTAAGCCAAATGTACAGATGATGACAATCATGGATGACAAACCGACTGCGTTGCCGAAAAGGAGATCAAGCCAAAAGTCCATAGTCTGTACCCTCGTGTCCGTTAATGTAGGGTCAGGATGCCAATAGGAAGCTGGTTGAATACTGATCAGGATCAAGTCATAGGGCGAACAAATAATAAACATATGTTAACGGGAATTGGATCACAGTCTCTGCGTAACTGACGTTTCTTTCACCGCTTAAGCGTGAACAAGAAAAAATTTATCGGACAGGGCTTGAGGTTTCGGTGGGCTTGAGTATTATAGGCCACCTCAGCGCGGGGATGCACTTGGTCGCATAGCCCTACGCTTGACAAGATAAACATCAATTCGTACAACTTGTCATATGTCGGTGAATAGCGCAGTTTGGTAGCGCATCTGGTTTGGGACCAGAGGGTCGGGGGTTCGAATCCCTCTTCACCGACCACTATTCAGTTAGTGGAGAGCGTATTTGGTCGGGGTCCGGGAGCCCGGTCACATCGAATTCCTCTTCACCGACCACTATTTTAAACTGAGTGATCAAAGGTTACTTAGTTGACGTAAAAAGCATTAACGGTGAATAGCGCAGTTTGGTAGCGCATCTGGTTTGGGACCAGAGGGTCGGGGGTTCGAATCCCTCTTCACCGACCAATACAAAACCTCAGCCTCTCGGCTGGGGTTTTTTCGTTTTATTGCAGGTGAGTACTTAAGGCTTAGGATAGTGCTGGAAAGCCTCAGTATGACCTGTCTCGTCAAATGCCATCACCGTATATGGCTGGTGACGATCGCCATATTCCATACCCGGCGAGCCGATCGGCATGCCGGCAACAGCGAGACCTTCATAGCCTGTATGGGTGGCAAGGAGCTTTTTCACTTCCTGTGCGGGCACATGGCCCTCAATCACGTAGCCGTTGATGCGTGCAGTGTGACATGATTGCATGTCGGCAGGCACGCCCATCTCTTGTTTGACGGCCGCCATATTGTTGTGCGGTTTAACCTCCAGCTCAAAGCCGGCTTGCTCCATGTGCTCAACCCAATCGTCGCAACAGCCACAGCTGGGCGATTTATACACCACGCCGCTTGCGGCCATCGCTGAGGCACTCATCAGGCCTACGGTTGCTACAAGTCGTTGTAAACGCTTCATTATCGCTCCTTGTTACTTCTCGTCTGATTTTATTTTGAAAAAACGTAGTCGATTGGCGTTGGTCACCACAGTGATCGAAGACAATGCCATTGCGCCGCCGGCAATCACGGGGCTGAGTAACATGCCAGTAAAGGGATAAAGAATACCGGCCGCTACCGGGATCCCCAGCGTGTTGTAAACAAAGGCACCAAACAGGTTTTGCTTCATATTGCGCACGGCGGCTTGAGATAAAGCAATCGCGTTGGCAAGTGCTCCAAGATGTTGGTGCATTAACGTAATTTGCGCACTTTCAATCGCAATATCACTGCCGCCGCCCATCGCGACACCCACATCCGCCTGAGCGAGAGCGGGGGCGTCGTTAATGCCATCGCCCACCATTGCCACACGCTTACCTTGCTGTTGCAGCGCTTGAATTTGCTCGGACTTACCATCCGGAAGTACACCTGCAATTACATGATCAATACCTAATTGGCGACCGATCGCATTGGCAGTATCGGGGTGATCGCCTGATAGCATGATGACTTCGAGCCCTTGTTGTTGCAGCCGCGCGACGGCATCAATCGCATCGTCCCGAATCGGATCGCTGATCCCGATAAGCGCCAGCACTGCCTGATCATTGGCAAGATAAATCGCGGTCTCACCGCGGTGGGTCATGGCGTCAATATCTTGTTGATAGGGGCGGGTATCCAGTCCTTGAGCACGCATCCATGCGTGGTTGCCGATGTAGTAACGCTCGCCGTCAATTTTGGCTTGGATCCCCTTGCCGGATTCACTGTTAAAGTCGCTTGATTCGGGCAATGAGAGTGTCTGTGCCTTGGCATAGTCCACAATCGCCCTTGCTAAGGGGTGCTCGGAATGTTGTTCCATGGACGCCGCGATAGCCATGAGGCGATCTTGTTCGCCATGAAGGGCATGAATATGCGTCACCTCAGGCTGGCCACGTGTCAGCGTACCGGTTTTATCAAACACTAGGGTATGTAGCTTAGCGGCCGTTTGTAGTGCGTCCGCATCACGGATTAACACCCCAATTTCAGCTGCGCGTCCTACTGCGGCGGTGACCGATAGTGGTGTCGCCAGCCCAAGCGCACATGGGCAAGCAATAATTAATACCGTGGTCGCTGTCACCAGCATATAGCTCACAGAAGGCTCAGGGCCGACAAGATACCAAATGGCAGCGGTAAGTAACGCGATGCACACGACCACAGGCACAAACACAGAGGAGATGCGGTCCGCTAACTTGGCTAGTTCAGGCTTGCTGCTTTGGGCTTCACGCACTAAATCGATAATCCGTGCCAGCATGGTGTCGCTGCCCACGCCGGTGGCTTTAAAGGTTAAACCACCCTGTTGGTTCACGGTTCCGGCATGTAAGGTGTCGCCGGCTTGCTTATGCACCGGTACCGGTTCTCCAGTTAGCATGGATTCATCGATATAGCTGCTGCCATCAATCACTTCACCATCCACAGGGACTTTGGCACCCGGTTTCACACGCAGAGTCATGCCTTTTTCCACATCACTTAATGGGCGCTCGGTTTCTTGGCCATTTTCAATCACGAGGGCAGTGGGCGGTTGCAAATCAAGCAGCTGGTCTAGCGCTTTGGAGGTATTGGCACGTGCGCGCGCTTCAATCGCATGGCCCAAGCTAATCAAACCAATGATCATTGCCGAGGCTTCAAAATACACATGACGTGCTTGTTCAGGGAATAATGCCGGTGCCACGACGACGGCGGTTGAGTACAGCCACGCCGCCCCCGTGCCGAGCGCGACCAAGGTATCCATGGTGGCGCGTTTGTGCATCAACGCTTGCCACGCATTCGCGAAGAAGTGTCGACCACCGGTTGCAAGCAATATCAGCGTTAGCACGGCAATCACGCCCCACGCCCACTGATCTTGGGTCGATTGAATGGTCATACTGCCACCCAATATCCCCCATGCCATCAGTGGTGCGCCGAGCCCTAACCCTGCAAGGGTACTGCGTTTAAAGCTTTTCAACTCAGAGGCTTGCTGAACCTGTTGGCGTTCTCGGCGGTCATTATCATCTTCCACCTTTTCGGCGCCATAGCCTGCGTTTTCTACTGCTTGAATAATCTTCTCTGCTGTCGCATTGCCTTTGACAATGGCACTACGCTCAGCAAGGTTCACGCTAACATTGGCCACGCCGTCCACACTGCTGATAGCAGTTTCAACACTTTTGACACAACTTGCGCATGTCATGCCGGATAACACAAACTGCATGCGTGAGTGGCTGGATGAAGGTTCAGTGCGCGTCTGGGCTTTGGCTTGTTGCTCAACCTCGGCGGTCTCGGTTTGCGTTTGATGCGGCTCGGTTGATGAGGACGTTGCTTGGCTGGGATCGATGAGTGTGGCCCCAAAGCCCAACGCTGCGATCGTTTCAATCAGCGTCTCGGCGCTGAGCGTCGTGCGCACGGTCGCCGCGTCTTTGCTGACTTGATAGTCAAAAACGGCATCGTTTTCATCGAGCGCACGCTCCACTTTCGCCACGCAGTGACCGCAGCTTAACCCCGACAATGCCAATTCATGCTGATAACCGACTTGATAGCCAAGGTTCTCAATGGTTTGGATGATGGAGTCCAAGCTCAAGCTGGTATGAATATCTGCATGGGTTTTAGTTACCGAGTGCGAAAACACGGTGGGCAGGGCATCCAATGCCGCTTCCACTTTGGCGACACAGCGTCCACAGTTCAGCCCACTTAACGCTAAGGCATGACGAAAACCGGCTTGATATCCCAGTGCCTCGATCGCGTCGACGGCCTGTTTAAGCGTCGCTTCAGGGTTATCTCCGAGCACTTCCAGCGAGATAGCTTGTGTATCCGCCTTTTCTATGCGGACGTTATCGACTGTTCCCACTGCTTGGGTCACTTTTTTCACACACCCGTTGCAGCTCAGCCCGTCGAGAGGCAAGGTGTAATAAGTCATGGTGGTATCTATGGTTGTCATTTCCGCTCCTTAATGATCACAACACGGCGCACGTGTTGGGGAAACGTCGCAACATCGAGTAAACTGAACCATAAACCTTATAGCTACTGGAAGGTCAAGGAGCGAGAATGAAAATTCAGCAAGTCGCCGAAAAAACCGGTTTAACCACCAAAACCATCCGCTTTTACGAGCAGAAAGGGCTGATCACGCCGCCACACCGCGCCGACAATGGGTATCGTGATTATCGCGCTCAGCACGTGAGTGAGTTGCAAATGATCCGTCGGGCGCGATTGGTGGGGTTTACCTTGGAAGAAAGTGCGGATTTGTTAGCGTTATCGCGCGATCCTTCTTTACGCAGTGCCGATGTGAAGGCACGCGCCGAGAGTAAATTGATGGAGATCGATGAAAAAATCGCCGAGCTAGCGGCGATGAAAACCACCCTTCAGGCGCTTACCCAAGCGTGTCCCGGTGATGGTGACGCGCAGTGCCCGATCATCGAAGCCCTGCGCGGAGACAGTGAACTAGGCAGCATTGGTCTCACCGAAAGTCAGTGCTGCCAAGCGTCGGCGAAATAGCTGCCAAGCGTGGGTAAAAAATTAGTACAGTAGCGAGTACAGTTGACGGCGATAACGTGAGGCAATCTCGTTGCCTTGACCTAATGCGGCCAGAATATCCATCAAGGTTTTCTTGGCCTCTCCATCGGCGTGATTCATATCGCGACGGAGAATGTTCATCAGCAGCTCAAGTGCGTCTTCGCTGCGATTGATTTGGTTAAGTTGCACCGCAAGCTCATAGGCAATATCTGCATTATCTGGGTTCTCGGCCAGTGCGTCTTGCAAGTTGCGGATCTCTGGCGCGTCAGCTGCTTGATTGTGCAATTCAATTTTCGCGATCAGCCCTTTGTAGGTCGCGTCTTGATCTTGCATCAACACCGTATCGAGCACGGCTTGCGCTGCATCAAACTGCTGGGTCTCGACCAGACATTCGGCCAGCGCCAGTTTAAAGTCTCCCTTCTCACCGTGGCTGCTCTCAAGGGGTTTTAGGATCACCAAGGCATCGGTGTAATTGCCTTCCGCCATCAATTGACGCGCTTGGTCAAACGCTTGATCTTCTGGGCTTGGCAGGTGCTTATTCAGCATTTCGCGCACCGTCTCTTCATTTTGCGGGCCGGCAAGGCCATCCACCGGTTGACCATCTTTAAACAGAGCCAGCGTTGGCAGTGCGCGGACGCCAAACTGGGCGGCAATCAGCTGCTGCGCTTCACAGTCGATCGTGGCGAGCGTAAAGGTGCCGTGGCTATCGTGAGCCACCTGCTCGACAACCGTTTTCAGCTCAACGCTTTCGGGCATCATGTTTGCCCAAAAATATACCAGTACCGGCGTGCGTGAAGAAGACTCAAGAATTTGCTGAAAATTATGTTCGGTTAATTCAACGATATAGTTTGCGTGCATCATGGATCCCGACGAAGTGTGTTTGCAATAAGGGTGGGGGCAAATGCGTCGAAATTCAAGCAGCTGAGATACGAAAAAGCCACCCAAGGGTGGCCTATTTCGTCGGTCTGCAAGCGAGTCCATCAAAGATGACGAGTGCGGGTTACAACACGAGCACCACGCACAAAGCGACGCTCAAGCAGAGCCAGTTCAATTGATGCAAGGTCATCAGCCGGCTCCTGTTGTTTATTATTGTCGGTGTTATTGGCTTGGCAGCTTGGCTGCCAATGAAGGAAAGCGTGTCAGCAAGTGGCCGCTTCCACTCATGCAAGCTAGATTAATCGCGATCTATGACATTGATGTGACAATTGCGACATAAAACACGTTTTTTTTGCGATCATCTTCCCATTGCATTAACTGCCTTTGAGCAAGACCCGATCGAGCCAACGGCTGGGAAGGAGCCGTTTGAGGAGTGCCATCCACACTGTCGGTTGTGTCACGCGATAACGCACCTTGGGACGCGGCGAGAACAGCGCATGCGTCAGTGGTGCAACGAGCGCGTCGGCGGGCAGGGTATATTTGTTGCCGCCTTCGTCTGCAGCAAGACGGTCGATTTGGCTTTGATATGCGTGCTGGTGGCGACTTTTATTGGGGTTGACCCAGTGTTTAAAGGCGCTGAGCGCATTGGCACGAAACGCGGTTTCAATTGGACCAGGCTCAATTAAGCTCACCTTAATGGGCGTATCGCTCAGCTCTAAACGCAGGGTATCGGTCCAGCCTTCGAGAGCAAACTTGCTGGCGTTATAGGCGCCGCGATATTTCAATGCCACGATGCCTAGCACCGAGCTGTTTTGCACAATGCGCCCCTCGCCGTAATTGAGCAGCATCGGCAACAAGGCTTGGGTTAAATGGTGCCAACCAAACACATTGGTCTCAAATTGGGCGCGTAAGGCATCGGTGGGCAAATCCTCCAGCGCGCCCGGTTGGCCGTAAGCGCCGTTATTAAACAGTGCAAAGAGTTTCCCGCCTGTCATTTGCTCGACCGCTTCGACTGCTTGGTTGATGCTGGCCGTATCTGATACATCCAATTGAATACAGATTAAGCCTTCTTGCTGTAAACGGCTGACATCGTCAGGCTTTCGGCAACTGGCGATCACCGTGTGCCCTTGCTCATGCAAAGCTTTGGCGCAGGCATAGCCGATGCCGGTGGAGCAGCCGGTGATTAAAATGGCGTTGTTTAATGGCGAAGCCGTTTCCATGACATCTTCACTCATGATTGTGGCGCGTCGGACAAATAAGGCGCGAGCTTTTCCGCCATAAAATCGGCAATCCAAGGTTGTGCTTCCGGCATCGGGTGAATGCCATCATCACGCATCCATTCAGGCTTTTGGATCACAGTCTCCATAAAAAAGGGCAGCAAGGGGGTTTGTGTTTGCTCTGCCAGTGTAGGATAAATATCAGCAAATCCTTGTGCATAGCGCTGGCCATAATTTGGCGGAATTTGGATTTGTACCAATAAAGGCGTGGCATCGGCCGCGCGAGTTTGGGTGATCAATTGTTCAAGGTTGTCTCGTATACGGTTAAACGGCCAACCGCGTAGGCCATCGTTGCCGCCGAGTTCAATCAGCACCCATTCGGGCTGGTGGCGTTCTAATAATTGAGGCATACGCTGCAGGCCATTGGCGGTGGTATCGCCGGAAATGCTGGCGTTGATCACCTCAACCTCGACATCATGGTCGTTGAGCGCGCGCGGTAGCTTAGCAGGCCAGGCTTGTTCAGCCGCCATTTGGTAGCCAGCGCTTAAGCTGTCACCAAGTACAAGGAGCGTTTGTGCACTGGCACTGCTCACCCACAAAAAACACAACAAAGTAAGGATGCGTAACATGGCCTCTCCTGTTATTCGAGCCGAAAAAATTGCAAAACATGTCGTGACACGCGAACAGCCGCTTACCATTCTGCAGGATGTCTCGCTACAAATCGAGGCAGGCGAGTCGATTGCATTAATGGGTGTGTCCGGCGCAGGAAAATCCACCTTAATGACCTTGCTTGCAGGATTAGATACGCCCAGTGAAGGCGAGGTCGATCTGCTCGGCCACAAGCTTTCCACCTTGGATGAAGATGCGCGCGCCGCACTGCGGGCCGAATCGGTGGGGTTTGTGTTCCAAAGTTTTTTACTGGTGCCGTCACTGAACGCGCTTGAGAACGTGATGCTGCCGCTCACCATTCGCGGTGAGGAAGAAGACGAAACCCGCGCCAAGCAACTGCTGGCCTCGGTGGGTTTGCAAGGGCGCGAAAGCCATTTGCCGTCGCAACTCTCTGGCGGGGAGCAACAACGGGTGGCCTTGGCGCGTGCCTTTATTATCCGCCCACAGGTGCTGTTTGCCGATGAGCCGACCGGCAACCTTGACCAAAAAACCGCGGCGACCATCATCGATTTATTGTTTGAGCTGAACGAAAAGCATGGCACCACCTTGGTGTTGGTTACCCACGATCCGGCGCTGGCAAAGCGTTGTCAGCGTACCTTGATGATGGACAGCGGCAAGCTACAGGAGCGAGTGAATGGCGAGTAAAAACGGACTACTCAATCGCTGGGCGTGGCGTGAACTGTTACACGGGCAAATTTGGCCCGTGGCGGTGGCGTTGGCGCTGATCATCACCTGTGTGTTTGCGCTATCAGCATTGGCCGATCGCATTGAAAACGTGCTCACCCAGCAAGGGCGCAACCTGATTGCCGCCGATACCGTGCTGCGTACTCGTCAGCCGCTTAACACCGAGCAAATTGAGGCGTTTAAACAAGCTGGCGCCACAGTATCTGCCCAAACCCGCTTTGGCACCATGGCATTCAGCGAGCAAAAGATGCAGCTTGTGAGCGTGAAAGCGGTGGATAGCCTTTATCCGCTGCGCGGCGATTTGGTGCTGGAGCAAAACGGCCAAGCCATTGGTGGTGACCGACGCATTCAACCCGGTGAGCTATGGCTGTCTGAGCGGGTGTTTAGCTTGCTGGATGTGAAAGCGGGCGACACCGTATCGATTGGTAACCTCGATTTAACGGTTAGCGGTACCTTGGCCGCGGAGCCGGAGCTCTCGTTTAACCCCTTTAGCCAAATGCCCGCGGTGATGATGCATCGAGCCGATGTACCTGCCGCTGGCGTGGTACGCGAAGGCAGTCGGGTGCGTTATCGCTACTTTTTAACCGGTGACGAGCCCAGCCTAAGCGCGGCTAAAGCCAGCTACACGCTGCAAGATGGTGAGCGCTGGGTGGATGAAAACACCTCTGATCGCACTGGGGATATGCTGGACCGCAGCCGTCAGTACTTGTCATTAACCGTGGTACTGGTGATTGTGATGGCCGCGGCGACGTTAACCTTAACTTGTCAACACTATGCTAAAAGCCGCGCGGATTTGGTGGCGATGCTAAAAAGCCTCGGCGCCAGCCAACAATGGGTGCGACGCTGGTTAGCACGGCAGTTAACCTTATTGTTTGTCCTTGCTACCGCTGTGGGCTTGGCTGCGGGGTACACGCTTGAAGTGTTATTGCGCTTGCCGCTGACCGATGTGCTGCCTTCACCGCTGCCAAGCTATGGCTGGGTGCCTTGGGTGCTTGCGCCCGGTGTTGCGCTTTTGGTGGCGCTGCCTGCCTTGGGTGTGCCGCTGCTTAAATTGCTGGATGCGCCTGCGTTGGCCGCGGTGCAATCGCAGGCTGCCCGTGGGCGTCAACGTCGCGGCACTGCGGCGATCTTAATCGCGATACCGGTGGGAGCACTTGCACTGTGGGCGTTCGACAACACCTTGCTATGGACAGTGCTGGGGGCGATGGCAGTGATGATCGTCTTGCTGGCGCTGGCAGGGTTAGGCTTGCTCCGGTTGGTGAAATCACGGGTGCGTGCCCCTTCGGTGAAATTGGCCCTTAGCCGAATTACCCGCAACAAACTGGCTAGCAGCGTGCAATTAGGGGCGCTGGCGATCTCCTTTATGCTGTTGGCGATCATCTGGCTGCTGCGCACCGATTTGCTCGCTGATTGGGGACGGATGCTGCCGCCCGATGCGCCCAATGTGTTTGCGCTGAATATTGCTCCGAGCGAGCAGCAAGGCTATGTGGGTGAACTCGATGACGCCAGCTTGATGCGATCTGATGCCTACCCCATAGTGCGTGGCCGGCTGGTGGGCAAAAACGGTGAGCGTTACCAGATCCCAACCGATGAAGTTGAGCGTGATGAAGTGGATGAAGCACTACGTCGCGAGCTTAATTTCACTTGGCGAGACAGTTTGCCGTCGCACAATGAGGTGATTGCCGGAGACTGGCCAACCGAGAATGGCGTGTCGGTGGAGGCAGACATTGCCGAGCGCTTGGGGATTGAGATTGGCGACAGCCTGACCTTTAGCGTGACCGGTCAAGACTTTACTGCCACGGTGAACTCGATTCGTGAAGTCGAGTGGCGCAATATGCGGCCTAACTTCTACTTTATTTTCGACCGCGAGACGCTTGCCGATAAACCGGCTAACTGGCTGGTGAGCTTCAGGCTTGATGAATCACAAACGCCTTTGCTCAATCGCTTGGCACGGGAGTACCCGACCGTCACGTTGCTTGATTTGCGTACCATGAGCAGCCGTATTCAATCGATTTTGCGTCAAATTGGCTTGTCGCTTTCGGTGTTAGCGGGTCTGGCGGTGATCAGCGGCTTATTATTGTTGCTCACCTTGCTGCGTATCAGCCTGAGCGAACGTCAGCAGGAGATAAACCTCTATCGCACCTTGGGCGCGAGCCGCACCCGTATTCAGCGCACCTTATGGAGCGAATATGGCGTGATGGCCTTTGTATCGGGCCTGATGGCGGTGTTGGGCGCGGAAGCGGCGATGGTCGGCCTGCTGAAATGGGGCTTTGAAATGGAGGTGCGCCTGCATCCTGAGCTTTGGGCGGTATTGCCGGTGTTGGCCGTCGCGCTGGTGTTTGTCACGGTCGCCTCGATGCTGCGCAAACTGATTGATCCACAGCGGCGTTAACACGGGGCGGCGGGCAAGCGTTCGCCTTTCATATGCAAAAAGCGGGTATCAATTTTTTTGATACCCGCTTTGTTGTGGAGAACGCCCGAGAAATCTAACCAGCAACACGCTTAGGCGAAAAGCGAATGGGCGATTAAAACAGTGACGCCATCGCTTCTTCTACTTTGGGGTGTTGGAACTTAAACCCTGAATCTTCAAGAGCATGGGGCAGGGCGCGCTGGCTATCGAGCAGCAAGTGCGAGGCTTCCCCCATCATGGCCTTAATCGCCACGGTAGGCACAAAGAAAAGGTGCGGGCGTTTTAAGGCACTGGCTAGCGCCTGACTAAAGCGTTTATTGGTGACCGGCTCTGGCGCGGTGCAGTTAAACGGCCCTTGCAGCGCAGGCGAGTCGAGCAAATGTATGATTGCTGCGACCATATCATCAATATGGATCCACGGCATGTATTGCTGGCCTTTACCAATCGGGCCACCAAGGCCAAGTTGGTAGGGCAACATCATCCGTTTTAGCGCGCCGCCTTCAGCGCTTAACACCACACCGGTACGCAACAGACAGACTCGCGTGTGTTGCGAGGCGCCTTTTAAGGCAATTTTTTCCCACTGATGACACACGTGCTGAGCAAAATCATCGGCATGGACCACCAACGTTTCATCGAACGGATGGTCTTGCTGATCGCCGTAGTACCCCACTGCCGAACCACTAATAAAGGTGTGGGGTGGCGTGCTGCTGGCATGAATTTTCTCGACCAGCTTTTCTGTTAGCCCCCAACGGCTGGTACAAATGATCCCTTTTTGCTGCTCGCTCCAACGCTTATCGGCAATTGGCTCACCGGCAAGGTTAATCACAGCATCAAAATCATTCAGGTGGGGAAGGTCGTCAAGACGCTCTATCGCGGCGACCGAGTCCCCGAATATCTTTGTCACCTTTTCTTTGTCGCGCGAGAGCACGGTGAGTTGATGTTGAGGCTGCAGCTTGGCGACCAAGGCTTTGCCAA
Organism: Salinivibrio sp. YCSC6; assembly: GCF_004916735.1. NCBI lineage: Bacteria > Pseudomonadati > Pseudomonadota > Gammaproteobacteria > Vibrionales > Vibrionaceae > Salinivibrio > Salinivibrio sp. YCSC6. Next base: position 2,052,060 of record NZ_CP039516.1, on the reverse strand, counting down.
TCAGGCCCGTGCCACCTGTGATTAAAATATTCATGCCTAGAGTCCTAAAAGGGTGACGAAATCTCTGCTGTTAACGCTAAGGGGCTTTTCCACTAAGCGCAAGTGGTTGCTTTGTATCCTGTTACGTGTGGCAGCGAAAATTGGTTTGATCGCGCAGTTTTCTGCTTTGTCACTCGCACCGCACATTGGGAGTGCTAACATAAATAGGCATATAAACACTGTGCCTTTTCAAGGTCGATGTTCGTTACGCAGGGAGTCATGTCACCCACATGCAGGCGTTGTTCAAATCACTACTTGGCAGTTTTCGCGATCTCTTACCCATCATTTTAGTGATTGGTTTCTTTCAAGTGGTTGTCCTTAACCAGCCATTGCCCAATTGGTTATCCATCACCATTGGGCTAGTGCTCGTGGTCGTTGGGCTGACTTTATTTGTGTACGGCTTAGACATGGGGCTGTTCCCGATTGGCGAATCGATGGCGCATTCGCTGGCCCACAAAGGCAGTTTAGGGTGGTTAATTGCGTTTGCCTTCCTACTTGGCTTTGGCACCACGATTGCGGAACCTGCACTCACCGCGGTGGCGGCGGAAGCGGCAGATGTGGCCGCCAATGGCGGGATGATAAACACCACAGAGGCAGCCAAAGACAGCTACGCTAATGGGCTGCGGCTAACCGTGGCGCTTTCTGTTGGCTTTGCGATTGTGCTTGGCGTAGTGCGGATTATTAAAGGTTGGCCGATCCACCGCTTAATTATCGGCGGCTACTTGCTGGTGGTGGCGATGACTATGGTGGCACCGCCCAGCATTATCGGTATTGCCTATGACTCGGGTGGGGTAACCACCTCCACGATTACAGTGCCACTGGTGACCGCGCTCGGCGTGGGGTTGGCAACCGTGATCAAAGGGCGTAACCCGATGGTGGATGGCTTTGGTTTGATTGCATTCGCCTCGCTATCACCGATGATCTTTGTGATGGCTTACGGCATGGTGGTGGCGTGATGGATGGTCTGCGCCTGTTTATCGACACCTTTTTCTCCACCGTGCGCGATGTGATCCCGATTATCGCGATCATCTTTGGCTTTCAACTCTTTGTGTTACGCAAAGCGCTCAACAACCCCAAACGGATCTTGTTTGGTTTTTTCTATGTCATTTTGGGCTTGAGCCTATTTTTAATGGGGCTGGAGCTGGCGCTATTCCCGCTCGGGGCCTCGATGGCCGAGCAGCTCACTGCCACTGATTTTGTCGGCGCAGCACTCAAAGCGGGCGGCGAGATTAATTGGCAAGCCTATTACTGGGTGTACCTATTTGGTGCCGCGATAGGTTTTAGCACCACGGTGGCCGAACCCTCATTGATCGCGGTGGCGATCAAAGCGGCCAAAGTGTCGGGTGGGGCGATTCGAGTGAACGGCTTGCGGGCCTCGGTGGCGCTTGGCGTGGCAATGGGAATTGCCTTGGGGTGCTATCGCATTGTGGTGGGCGACCCGCTCCATTACTACATCATCACCGGCTATGTGGTGGTGGTGATCCAAACCTATTTTGCCCCGCCGTTTATCGTGCCCTTGGCCTATGATTCTGGAGGGGTGACCACCTCAACCGTCACCGTGCCCTTGGTGACGGCGCTGGGGTTGGGGCTAGCCTCTACCGTACCGGGAAGAAACCCGATGCTCGATGGGTTTGGCTTAATTGCGTTTGCCAGTTTGTTTCCGATGATCACCGTGATGGGTTATGCCCAAATCACAGCCTATTTACAAAAAAAGCACGCACAGCGTTCATCGTAAGGAGAGCCTATGCGGTTCAAATTAATCATGGCGTTTATTGAAGATGCCAAAACCGATGCGGTGCTCGATGCCGCCAGACAAGCCGGCGCTACCGGCGCGACCATTATTAACAACGCGCGTGGCGAAGGCTTGGTGAAAAAGAAAACCTTTTTAGGGCTGACGCTGGATGTGCAGCGAGACGTGGCCATCTTCCTGGTGGAAGAGCACTTATCACGCGCTATTCTCGAAACCATTAATGACGTGGGCGAGTTTGATGCCACCTCCGGCAGTGGCATTGCGGTGCAAATTGATGTGGAAGATGCCGTGGGCGTTGCCCACCAAATGCGAGAATTAACCGAAGTGGTGAAGGATGAGTTATGAAACAACATAAAACGGTAAGAGATGTGATGCATGCCCACGCCGTGTGTATTGATGGGCTCACCACGGTCGAAGAAGCGATCCGCATTGCACGCGAACAAGAAGTGAAAGCGATTATCGTCAATAAACGCGATGAGCATGACGAATTCGGCATTGTGTTAATGAACGACATTGCCAAAAAAGTGCTCGCCAAAAACCGCGCCCCATCACGGGTGAATGTTTATGAAATTATGACCAAACCCGCGCTTAGCGTCTCTCCCAATATGAACGTGAAATACTGCGCCCGTTTATTCGAACGCTTCGGCATCAGCCGAGCCCCCGTTATCGAAAACGGCCAAGTCCTCGGTATGGTCAGTTATAACCTCATCGTGATCTACGGCATGCTCGCTGAAGAAGTGGAGAGCCAGCATAGAAAGGATTAGGGGGATAGGTGGTTTGGGGGAAGCGGAGCTAGCTCACTTTTGCCCCAAAATGCGCTAGCTCCAGATCTATGACTAATCTCTCGCGCCAGTTCTTGACCTACTTTTCCTAATAGCAGATTATAAAACAAGTTGATCAAATGAAATTATACAGACAAAGTCATGGAACGAATTGAACCATTCAATGCACAAACTTTAGAGGCAGCTTGCCGAGTGCTTGCTGACACTGAAAGAGGCTTAACAGGAGCAGAGTTAGGATATTTAATTCAGGATTGCAAAATCCTTGATATCAGCCCAACGATGACCAAATGGAAGAGGTTGTTTAACGCTTTAGTCAGTGCTCAAAATACGTATCAAGTTGGTAACCATCTAATTATGTTTATTAATCGTGCATTGAATCCTGTTAACTATGCTCGTGATAAAGAAAAATTTGAATGGCGTCGGTCTGAGCTGAATGTGGTTCTGTCTTTCTCTGGTTTTCATGTCCGAGAGGATGGAAAAACTATCCGAACAGACAAAGAGGCGACCCTTAAAGGAGCAAGAGAGAGAGCTGGAGCGCTAAGAGTAAAGCTTGAAGATAGAGGTGCTCACACTGAAGTGTTTAAGTATTGCCGTGCTGAATTACTCGATGAAAACTACTTTCATGCAGTTCTAGAAGCCATAAAAGGTATAGCGCAAAGAATTCGGGATATGTCCCTATTAACAACTGATGGTGCTGAACTCGTAAATACAGCATTTTCTGTTAAAAACCCTGTACTAAAAATCAACTCTTTAACTACAGAAACAGAAATAAGCGAACAGAAAGGCTTTAGCAATATGCTTGTTGGAATTTTTGGGGCAGTACGCAACCCAGTTGCTCATGCACCCAAAATGTACTGGGTAATGAGCGAACAAGATGCTTTAGATGTTTTGTCTACCACATCATTCATACATAGAAAATTGGATATTGCTGTGAAAGCATAAATTCACTTTGGACTCATAGAACAAAAATACCCCGCCCACTATTGATACATTATTCTCTAGCACCTAAATTCCCTTTGTGTAGGCTCTTGAGTGGAGAAAAATCTCTAAGATCATGATATAGTGAATAAAAATATATTCGAGTGTATTATGACTGTACAAGCAATAAAAATTACTAATTTACTATCATTCGATGAACTGGTCGTCAATAACTTGAATGATATGAACTGTATTGTTGGTAGGAACAATGTAGGTAAATCTAATTTACTTAAAGTCTTAAAGTTTTTTTACAACAAATTAGAAGGAAAAGAAGAGTTGCCGCCCAAGCTCAACTCAAACTATTCATATAAAGGTTCGATATCAATAACCTTTGATATGACTAGAATCTTTAGAATCGCTAGGAAGCAACCAACTAACACGTATTTCGCATTCATAATTAGAAAACTCGTTCCATTGCATAAACGAAGTATGTTTACATTGATGCGATACGATAACGACCATACTACTTATACGTTAACGTTGAATATATATAACGATGGAAAGGTAAAGTGGTCAACAAATGATAAGCAGACGCTAAATCTGATTTTATACCTTTTCCCTTTTTTCCATATTGAACCTAGGCATATGGATCTACATGAATGGGATAGCTTATGGGATCTTATATCACGATTGAAGTCATTCAATCTGTCAAAAATAGATGATCAAACTATAATTGACTTTTTTGACAAGTCCATTAACGCTGATGGTGAAAGTTCATATAAAAACTATATATCCGAACTAAATAGCACGATTTCTACCAAACCGAGCACACAAAAAGAAAAATTATTAAGCTATATTAAGGCGGGCTTAAAAGGATATCGATTTGAGATAGATGAAAATGATCTTAAATATCACTCAGATGGTACAAATTCATTTCATTTCATTAAGACGTTTTTAAAAATATTAATTACAATTTCGCGAAGGGAGTATATAACACCGTTTGTATTTATTGACGAACCTGAGCTTGGGCTTCATCCAAAAATGAATGAGGTGTTAATTCACGATATCTATAACAGCTATAAGTACAATAACGGTCGTGATCATAAAGTAACAAGACCAAGAGTGTTTTTGACTACGCATTCACCAAATATTGTAAAAGAGATAATCAAGAAATTTCGTGATTATCAACGAGTATTTTGTTTTCAAAAGAGAAGTGACTCAACAACATCGATTCATACTCTAAATTCAACGTATGATAGTGAAAGCTTTATTAACACATTTAGCGATAATGAAGCTAGATTATTTTTTAGTGATTATATTCTATTTGTTGAGGGGGAAAGCGAATTAGAAGTATTTGGCAATATGAGGCTATCAGAGCACTTTCCACATCTAAGAAATATCGATATATATAAGAGTAGTAGTAATGTCATTGGGGAGAGAGTTAACCCTTCTTACTCTAACTCCGCGATCCCCTACATGTTTCTCTTTGATGCTGATAAGGCTATATCAGTTAAAGGTCAACCAAATAGTTTTGAATTGAAACTACAAAAAAACGGTAATTATTTTAACTTCTGGAAGAAGACTTTAGAGGCTGAGTTTAATAAATACAAACTCGGATTTAGTAAAAAACAAAAAGACAAAATGGAGAATGTTAAATATTTATTGTCGTGTGATAAAAAGAATCTTAAAGTTGATCCTACAAAACAAGATTTCTTAAAGGAAAGTGATTTTGATAAAATTTTTTCCGCCGTAAAAAAGCGCTTATTGGAAAAAAACATCTACATTAATAGAACAACTTTGGAAGGATGTCTAATTCAGAAAAGCAGTGCTGAGATTCTATATAGTTGGTTAGACAAAAAGTATGGCACTAATACTCAATCAATTATAACTAGGATTAATAATAGTAAGTTCATAACCGAAGATATGTTAATTGATTATATACGAGTTATTTTCAATGGAAAGTCTAAAGCTCTTACTGACTATAGTCACTTTAATGTTGAAGCGTACAAACAAACCATGCAAAAAGGTAATAAAGTAAACGGAAAACTAAGATACACATCTAGACACGCTAAATTGCTAATGGGTTTACTAGAGCAAGCCACTGTTAAAAATAAAGATCTCGAGAAAACAGACGGATGGACAACTAACTATATTAACTATGCCGTTGAATATATAGAAACTCAATCTTTGCATAAGAATCAGACATTTGGAAGTACCTTCAAGGTTTACTTCCCTGAGCTTTATGATATTATTCGTATGCTTCAACCCGATAGTAGAGGGGAGATATGAGTTTTCACGAGTATCTGAGGGCTTGCCCCTCCCTCTCTTTGTTTCTGGGAGTTCGTCTTCCAGTAACTTTGAGTACAGTCCCAATAGTTACTAATCTGGTCGCGCTGATTAATGTGTCTGATAGTACACACCTACGGTGTAATAGTGTTCTTTTGTATCGGGTTGAAGCAATATAATGAATAAAAAAGTTAGTGATGAATTCTTTAATAACGCCATTCTAAAAGGTAATGTAGCATTGTTAGATGATTTTTCTACCAGTGTCATTGAACGAAAGTCTGGGGCTGATATATTTTTCGAGATATTAAAAGATTCTGATCACAAAATCGTAAATGATAGAATTACAAGGTTTGTTCTATCCAAGATTCCTGTAAACTCTTCTGCTTGCGGTTTTGTCCCTGGTAAGTCTTATTATGACTTTCTAAGACCACACATCAGTGGTTATTACTTTTTAAGACTCGATATAAAGAAGTTTTTCCACTCCATATCTGTGTTGGAAGTTAAAAACCTCCTGAGTCAGTACTTCAGTGATGACAAAAAAGGTGCAAAATACTCGGCATTAGACATTGCTTATATGTCTATTACTCACAAAGTTAATAATAATTTCGACGATGATGACATAAAAGGAAAAGAAATACTTCCTATCGGCTTTTCGTCTTCCCCTGTCGTTTCTAATATAATTTTTAGAAGAATCGATATTTTAATCCAGAAACTGTGTGAAGATAAAGGGATTGTATACAGTAGATATGCAGATGATATGCTTTTTTCATCGAGCAAGAGTCGATACCTCCATTCTGAGCAGTTTGAAAGAGACATCTCTATATTTGTCTCCACTCTTTCTCTTAAGTTAAAAAAAAGAAAAAGAAAGGCAGTAGAGAATACTATATCGCTTAATGGGTATGTAATTCAGAATACCAAGTTAAAGGAAAACCTGTTCTTTAATGTTTACAAACAAGATCCCATTGGTTCAATTAGACTCTCTGATAAAAAACTAAAACAATTAAAAAAACTATCTGCACTTTTAAGAAAAAATAGAGATCCTGTCTATATCATGGAGAATATTTTTCAGTTGAACTATAACAAATTTAAAAGAACATACGGCGAAAACATAAACTTCTACATCCAGTACTCTGATGACCAGTTGCAAAATAAGATAAAAGGTTATCGGTCATATTTGATTTCCTTGATTAAATACAATGAAAAATACGGATGTGTAGCCAATAACTGTATCGTCAAAGTAAAAGAGTTAGTTCGTGTTTTCGAGTCCAATATAAAATAGTTAAAGATAAAGGCGCTAGCTTAATAGCTAACGCCTATTGCAGTCCTTGTAGTGGTTCCGTAACATTGAACATGAGTATAGATGTTATCCATATATTTTTTCATCCGAGTCGAATGCGTATTGATCCTATTCGTAACACGAAAATGTCCATTTCCAAGTCAGAGCGACGTCCGACTTATCCTTTTCGCGTTACACCACCAAAAAGCTCGCATTTTCAATGCGGGGCTTGCTATAGCAGCACCGCTATCGCCGCTATGACTTCACTGACTTCGAATCACCAAATCTTAACTCCACCCCTAACGCATTCACAATCGCGATCAGTGTCTTGAGGGATTGCCTTTTTGGCTGAAAGTACGGTAGAGCGTTTCTCGTGAAAGACCGGTGTGCTTGGCCATATCTGCCATTCCTTTGGCACGATCGATCACACCGAGTGCATCGGCGATAAATGCGGGATCGCCCGTTTGCACCGCTTCGTCTAAGTAAGCTTGAAGTGCTTCTTGGTTATCCAAGAACTCCGCTGGATCAAAAGTGCTCAATGGAGGTTTGGGCGTTGTTGTCATAACGGTCTGTCTCCATGCGAATATATCAATCGGGTTGCTGATGACAGTGTAGCTTGGGACTAGATAATCTTCTGCTCGGGAATGCTTTGGCTACGTTCACGCTTTGATTCCTTAAAGAGAAGAGTAAAAATTATCACGTTTATTACAATGTCATAGATTAAAGTTGACATTAGGTCGCTTGGGTTTTGCTCTGAGTATTTAAAATATGGATAGATATAAGACGCGAGTGTGATGAATACTGATAGAAACGCAATAGACATCAGCTGTTTTTTAGTAAACAAAGATACGTCTTTATAAATGGAAAACAATGCGATAAGGACAAAGTAGCCGATGAACATGCTTAGTGCGCTTAATCCTTTCTCTACAAAATCACCAATGTATTGATAGCCACTAGTCAGTGATATAGCGAGAGTGATAAATAAGAATGTGATTAATGAAAGGTATTTGTCAGATTTACTCATAAACCTTCTTCGATAAAATGTAATGAGTTGGCATTATCTTTTCGCCCTATGTGGCTTCATATCTAGATTTTGGGGTGTCTAAATGTACCAACCGTTTTGGGCAAAAGTGAAGGCATTCGTGGTTTTTTGAATTAATCTCTCATAGTTTTCCACTAGATACGTCATCCTTTACATTAGAGCAACAGATAAAGGCTTCGATTTAACAAAAAACATACCTTACTCTTTGGCACCCAAATCATCACTCAGCGGATACCAAAAAGCCCGCACTTTTCAGCGCGGGCTTGAGTATTTAAGTGTGGTGAGCGGACTGGCTTACCAGCCTTTTACCACTGCGCCGTCAAAAACTTCCATTGCGGCGTTGTAAACCGCGTCGGTTTGGTAGGCTTTAACAAAGTTTTTCACGTTTTCAGCGTCTACGTTGTCTTTGCGCGCCACAATCAGGTTCACGTAAGGCGATTCTTTGTCTTCAACAAACAGGCCGTCTTTGCTTGGGGTTAGGCCCACGCCCGCGGCAAAGGTGTTGTTGATGATCGCAATGTCCACGTCTTCCAGTGAGCGAGGCAGTTGTGGCGTTTCTAGCTCGATGATTTCCACGTTTTTCGGGTTCTCAACGATATCCAGTTTAGTGGCGTTAATGCCAGCGCCTTCTTTAAGTTTGATAATGCCTTGTTGTTCCAGCAATACCAGCGAACGGCCAAGGTTCGATGGGTTGTTAGGCACGGCAATTTTGCCGCCTTCAGGCAAATCGGCCACGCTATCAAGTTTGTAAGAGTAGGCCGCAATTGGATACACAAAGGTGTTGCCTGCAATCGCAAACTCGTAGCCACGGTCTTTGATTTGTGCGTCGAGGTACGGTTTGTGCTGGAAGGCATTCACGTCCACAGAACCATCGGCGAGGGCGGCGTTAGGGGACACATAGTCGGTAAAGGTAATGAGCTTCACCTCAAGGCCGAGTTTTTTGGCTTCTTGAACCGCATATTCGGCCACTTGTGCTTCTTCACCGGCCATAACGCCAACGGTGATTTTGCTGTTGTCTTGCACGGCAGCTTCTTTTTCACCACAGCCGGTAAGGGCAAGGGTTGAGGCCAGTCCGAGTGTGGCAAGCAGTGTTTTAATCGTGGTTTTCATTGTCTGTCTCCCTTTTAAAAAACGTATCCGTTTTGACGGTAGTCCCGCACCACTTGTGGCCGTGTGTCATCCCAAGTGGCTGGGACAAATGTTGTGTTTATGTGTTTGGGTGTTTAGCGGTGATTTGTGCGACGCACTAAGTAATCTCCGCATGATTGAATCGCTTGTACCAGCACGACCAGCATCACAACCGTGATTAGCATGACGGTGGTATCAAAGCGCTGATAACCGTAGCGAATGCCCACATCCCCGAGGCCGCCACCGCCGACAGCGCCCGCCATGGCGGAATAGCTCACCAAGGTGACTAAGGTGATGGTGGCACCATTGATGATCCCCGGTAGGGCTTCGGGCAGCAGCACTTTGTAAATAATTTGCGTTGGGGTTGCGCCCATCGCTTTTGCGGCTTCTTCCAACCCTGCGGGTAGCTCTAAAAGCGCACCCTCTACCAAACGCGCAATAAATGGAATTGCGCCGACTGTCAGCGGCACAATCGCTGCCGCGGTGCCGATGGAGGTGCCCACCACAAAGCGAGTGAATGGGATGATAGCCACCAACAAAATAATAAACGGAATGGAACGGCCGATGTTAACGACAGCGCCCAAAATTTGATTAACCCGTGGCTGTGCTTTCAGTCCGCCTTTTTTGGTGATGTGCAACAGCACGCCAAGTGGGATCCCGAATACAAAGCCAAGCAGTCCGGAGACCAACACCATGTAAATGGTTTGGCCGGTGGCATCGGCCAGCAGTTCAATCAGTGCTTGGTTTTGTCCAATCCATTGGGTTAACGCATCAATCGACATAGCCAAGTACCTCCGTGGCGACATGGTGTTTTTTTAGGTAGTGAATTGCATCATCAACAGCACTTTTCGGGCCCATAATCTCCGCCAAGAGTAGACCAAATTTCACGCCGCCGGCGTAATCAATGTCAGAACTTAAGATGCTGATATCAATATTAAATAAGCGCGACATCTGGCTGATCAGTGGCTCGTCGACGGTGGCGCCTGTAAATTCTAGACGTACCAGCGGATAGCTGCCTTTAAAGTAGTCTTTTTGTAAGCGTTGGGCGTAGTCATGTGGCACCGACAAATCCAAGGTGGAGCGAATAAAGTTTTTCGCTAACTCGGATTTAGGATGAGCAAAAATATCGCCTACGGGGCCAGACTCAACCAGTTCGCCATCACCAATAATCGCCACGTCGTGACAAATGCGCTTCACCACATCCATTTCGTGGGTGATCAGCAAAATGGTGAGGTTGAGCTTTTCATTAATGGTTTGTAGCAGTGACAAAATCGATTGGGTTGTAGCTGGATCCAGTGCGCTGGTGGCTTCATCACAGAGCAATACATTTGGGCTTGGCGCCAGCGCGCGAGCGATAGCGACACGCTGCTTTTGTCCACCACTGAGGCTGGCGGGATACACATCACGCTTATCGGCCAAGCCGACCAAATCCAGCAATTCGCTGACGCGCGTTTCAATCTCATCGCGGCGCGTACCACTGAGCTCCAGCGGCAGGGCGATATTGTCGAACACGGTGCGCGAAGACAGCAGGTTAAAGTGTTGGAAGATCATGCCTATTTTACGGCGCGCCTGGGTTAACTCACGGTTAGGCAGCGCAGTAAGGTTGACGCCACCCACGGTCACTGAGCCGCTGGTTGGGCGCTCAAGCAGGTTAACCATCCGGATCAGCGTGCTTTTGCCCGCGCCAGAGGCGCCAATCACACCAAACACTTTTCCTTTCGGAATAAATAAATTGATGTCTTTAAGGGCATGAACTCGGCGCTCCCCGAGTTCGAATACCTTGTTGAGTTGTTTTATCTCAATCATCACATGTCCTTAGCGATAAATCTTATGACATCTCGCAGCTGTCCAGCGCCTTGCACCTTGGCTGTCGGGTCTCTCTGGTTATTGATGCTATGGGTTCGTTAAAAACAAGTCAATGGATATTTTTACTTCTAGACGTCCAAATGGCAATAAGTCTAACCGTCCGGTTATAAAGTGAGCGAAGGGCTTGATCTCTGCAGGGAAAGCGCGTTAACTGATAGTCTCCGTACCTAACTGTTAAGACTGTTGTTTTTATGTCTCCCCTGTTGATTGATACCACCATGCTGACGCTGTTTATTCCCACCTTCTTTTTTGTGTCGGTTACGCCCGGCATGTGCATGACGTTATCGATGACCCTTGGCATGACAATTGGCGTTAAGCGTAGCTTACATATGATGTGGGGCGAGCTTATCGGCGTGGGGCTGGTCGCGATAGCCTCTGTCATTGGTGTGGCGACGGTGATGCTGAACTATCCCACCGTATTTCAGGTGTTTAAATATGTCGGTGGTGTGTACTTGGCGTATTTAGGCGTACAAATGTGGCGCTCTCGCGGCAAGATGGCGATCCCAAATGAGGATAACGATAGCCCCAATGAAGCCTCGGCATTGTCGTTGGCCGCGCAAGGCTTTGTGACCGCCATTGCCAACCCGAAAGGTTGGGCGTTTATGATCTCGCTGTTGCCGCCGTTTATTAACCCTGCAATGTCACTACCCAGTCAGTTGAGCGTGCTGGTGTTGATCATTCTTTGCACGGAATTCAGTTGTCTTATGCTGTATGCCAGCGGTGGGCGTACCTTGCGTCAGTTTTTGCAGCAAAAGGGCAATGTACAATTGCTGAACCGAATCGCCGGCACCCTGATGATTGGGGTCGGATTTTGGCTGGCGTTGGGGTGAATTAACTTTTAATAATTCTGCAAATAATTAAAATAACCACTTAAATTCATAGACTTGGTCGATTATTGTGCAATTTAGTGGGGCTGAGACGCAGCTTGTTTATGATTTTCTCGATCTGTCCGAGGAAGAACAGGAAGTATGGTTAAGTCGGTTGAAAGTCACGTCTCCCTCTCAATACGCACAACTCTTGCCATTCTATCATTGCGATACACAGCCATTGCTGAGCCAAATTTGGTCAGATGGGGCTCAATCTTTCATCGCATCACAGCCGTTTGAACCGAATACCACGTTGGATAAATATCGTCTCGGTGAGGAGATTGGCCGCGGTGGAATGGGGGTTGTGTATCGCGCTTATCGCGATGATAGTACGTTTGAACAAGAACTTGCCATAAAGTGTATCCACCCTTCTTTGTACCCTATTATCGGTAGAAATTCTCTGTTCAAAGAAGCACAGATGTTGGCGCGTTTAAGTCACCCCTGTATCGCAAAGGTGTTTGATGGCGGGATCAGTGACGGGTGTGTTTATATTGTCATGGAGTATGTGGATGGATGCACGCTTGGAAAGCAGATAGCAACGCAGCCAACGTCGCACAAGGCACGACTATCCTTGTTTGTGTCGATTTGCTCAGCGATTGAGCATGCGCATCGCCACCAAATGATTCATGGTGATATTAAGCCGGATAATATCCTGATTGATAGAGACGGACAGGCTAAAATTATCGACTTTAACCTCACACAGAAACTTGAATGCTATCCAAGCCCTGATAGTGACGATGGTGTGTTGGCCTACAGTGAGCGTTATGCAAGCCCTGAACAAAAACGTGGCGAATACCTTACCCAACAAACAGATGTATACGCATTAGGCAAATTGTTAGCATTTCTGTTGACTGCGGACGGTAAAAAGCCCAATCAAGAGTTGGCATTGGTAATTACTAAAGCGACAGAAGAAGAGGCAGATAATCGCTACGTGACTGTCAACCAGCTTCGTAATGACGTTATTCATGTGATGAATAAAAAGCCGATTTCTGTTAAGCAAGATAATTGGCTCTATCAATTACGCTGTTTAGTACGACGACGGCCTATCCCTCTATTTTTATCGACTGTGTTGGTCGTGTCTGCGTTTGTGTTTAGCCTAGTGTTAGTGAATAAAAATCAGCAGCTTTATTCTGAAAAACAGGCATCTGAAGAGCTGGTTATGCATCTGACACAGCTGATGTTTCATGGTAAAGAAACGTACGACCACCCGGTTAGTTTTGAGGTGATGTTAGATCTTTCTCGTCGTCAAATTCTTGCAAATCCCCATGTCTCTGATGATGTTAAACAAAAATTAATTGTCGCTATGATGGTCCCTCATCCGAGTACGTCAAAAAATGGAAAATAAAATTACACTGTTTTTACTATCCTACATGAGTGTGATACTGCCAGCGCAAAGTGAACCGAAATTAAGTGGCTACTTTATTGATGCTCCTGTTACAGGTTTATATTACGAAACATCCTCGGGGCATCAAGGCTTTACGGATAAAGGTCGATTTGAATATGATGAGGGTGACGCTGTTAAATTTTATTTAGGTCAAGATAACCGCGGAGCTTTAATTAGTGCAATTTCAGGTCAAGAAATTGTGACTCCTAATAATATTTCCACTCAGCTAAGTAGAAGTATTAATCTTACTCGCTTACTGATGTCACTGGATAGTACACCAAATAACCGTAATAACATCACGATTGACGACAGTGTGAGGAGTAATACTGAGTTAATAAACACACTAAACAATCTCGACTTGAGCTATTTAGATAGTCACCTAGATGAGTTTCAACTTGCATTTGTATCCATCGAAGAAGCTGCTCGTCACCTTAAAAAAAGCCACGAGTATATTAAGGATAGATTTGCTTCAGAGCATAAAGTGCTTGATGCAAAAGATACAGTATTCATCTATGAAACCGTCAAGAAAAGAGACTATAAAGGGAGTATCTGCGCCATTAATCTTGACCAACTAAGGAACCCTTATTACCACGCTCCGATAGGGAAAACGACTTTTGAGATAAAAGATGATACGATCATAGAATATCCTTCAATAGGCGATAGATTCGAAGGATGCCAGCTTGTTCCCAATAACGTTCAGAAGGTAGTGGTCAGCCCACTCAATGAATTTGGTGGTGAACGAGGCCTAGTAAGTTGTGCCAAGCAGGGCTGTCGACAATATCAATTGAATGGCTTTTACATTGACGATCGACAAGATGGTAGCGATTGGAAATATCGTTCTATTGCCATAAATTACGATGAGAAAACGCATCTTTTAATGGAGAAATCTCAGGGGTTAGGTAAAAAAAAGCACGTTGATCACAACAATGTTGCTGCAGGCGTGTCTTTTATTTATCCGAAGAATAAAGAGAGTTTTATTGATTATTCTGGAGTATGGATAAAGAAAACATTTAATGGCAGAGAAACCTCATCTCAATGCGTGTTAATGAAAGGTGATCGTATCCTAGAAGGGCCTAAAGAAACAGATCATTGTCCGATCACAGAATCGAGCTATCAGTTAATGGATAAGTTTTTGTATCGAGATGCTTGGTGGCTGAATGAAACGAGTAAGACCACTTTGTCTGCACTCAATGTTACTGTGAGTTGGTTTGATATAGATAAGGGCTATCAATACACTAGTTGGGAGTACTTGCCAGTTAATGAAAGTTGGTTAGGCGGGACTATCTATCAATACAATCAAATAAAAATATTAGATAAACATGGTTTGCCCAGTTTAAAAACCATTAACACAAGTATGTATACAAAATATGATGAATAAAAACGCTGATTTCACACAGCTTCTTTTACAATGGAAGCAAGGTGATCGACAATCTGAATCGGAACTGTACCATCTGGCTTATTCTAGGTTAAAGCAATTAGCGGCACGTGAAAGCAAAAGAAGTAGCGAAAACTTTGGTGTTGAAAATACGATTATTAGTGATGCTATTCACAGTGATACTATGCTTGTTAATGAAGCTTATATCAAAATGACGCAAGTGGATTTAGCAGACGTGAATAATAGAAAATCATTCTATCTCATGGCTGCAAAAATTATCCGTCAGGTATTGATTGAACAAGCAAGAAAATTACATGCTAGTAAGAGAAAATCGACCAGAATTTTCGTAGATAAAAATCAGTTGAGTGGATTAGATAGAATGCTAGTTTTTGATATGGAGCTCGAGAAGTTTGGGCATCGCTATCCTAGGCAAGCTGATGTTTTAAAAATGAAGTATCTGGTTGGAATGAAAGTGGATGAAATTAGCCAGACGTTGAGTTGCAGCAAAAGCTTGATCGAAAAGGATCTTAAATTCTCGAAAGGATGGTTTGCATCGAGGATGCGTGCTCAATGAAGCGGAAGCTATTTGTTATAACGTGTATTTTATGTGTGTCCTTCTTTATCTTAAGACCAGAAAGTGAAGGTGCCGAAGAAAAAGCAACAAAAACTAAGCTTGAGACAGTTGGATCGCTAAAAAGCAAAAATAAAGCGTCATTCCCTTTTTTCTCACCAGCTCCTCTATTGAGTCCTGAGCAGGGCATACAAGTAGAAGAAACGTTAGAAGAAACAATTTCCCAAGCTTCTATCGCTCCAGTCAAAAAGCCAAAAATATCTCCCGATGACAGTGTTGAGGATGAAGTGGCATTGTTGACGACACAAGCGTCGTCACGAGAAGCGGTTGGTTATCAGAAGCCTAGTAACAGCAAACCAACCATCGATCCTCATGTTTTTTCTCAAATATCCGCGGAGGTTGCAACGTGGCGTTTGGAGCAAGACATTACCATGTATCATCGGGTTTCGTTCCAAAATTTATTTATTGATGCTGAAGATGATTTCTTAAGTTACCAAGTCGGCATTGAGGGAGCAAAAACACAGTCGATTTCTGTCCAATTATTATCAAGCCAGATTGTAGTGAGCGGCACGCCGCATGATCATCTTGAGCGTTTAACTTTAGTAATCAGGGCGAGAGATAATCACCATGGCAGTAACGAAGAGAGTTGGGTTGTTGCTCGTTTTCCTATGCCGAACATTGAGGAGAAACCTCACAAGGCAGAGATGCTCGTTGATCAACCCTTGTATCGTTTAACAACAACACGAATTCGCGATGAAAATGGTGTCGCTTATGATATCTTGCAATGCGAGGTTTTCTTACTTCGTGATGATGAGGTTTGGTATGCCATAAGCCAAGATCGTTTAAAATGTCCAGATATATCAAATATTGCGCAGCGGGGAACTTATCGAGTCGAAGGCGATACTGTTTTAATCCAATTCTCGCGTGAAGCCTTCGAGATCACTTGGCTACTACGCTTTGATTATGATGCTTATTATGGGCCAAGTGCACACCACTACTTGGTCACGCAACGACGTGGTGGGCAATACCAAACCGATACACTTTTTGATAACAAACGTGCGGTAGAAGCACGGTTGAATATGCATACTGGGCATCATATCTATGAAGGCCGTTATTTTGACCACTTGTTAATGGATCCTGAGGGTAACTATTACTTGGTGGGCATGATGAATTACATCTATAACGTCCGTATTGATGATCCAAGTTATTATCAGCCTGCAGACTCCGATCTGAATATTGCCCATCCTGTTCATAGTATGACGTGCGCTGACATTGAGCGCTGGTATGGCTACTCAGTGTTGATTGGTCCATCACAATACAACACGCTCATCAGCACAAGTGGTGATCCCATGGGAAATTATCCTCCCCAATGTGGTACGTACCAACAAACGCCGACGAGAGTGGCGCTCTACCTAGACTTTTCTTTTGACCCGAGTGATATACCGATTCATGGGCGTGTTTACTCTTATCTGTTTCATCCTAAGCCTGAATATAAGGATCGCTTAGAGACGTTTAAGATCAATCTTCTCTATGCTGAACCACAGGAATAGTATGATATATAGACAGATTTTATCTATCTTGGCCTGATTTTCATTCGAACAGCACCTTTAACACAAAAAAGACTAAAAAAAATTACGGTTTTTGTATAGCTTTGCGTGTCTTGTACTAGCAAGGTGCTAGCAACAGAATGAACGAAAATGCGTACATCGCTTGATTGTGCGCGTATTTTTTGCAGTTTATTTCAGGGACAAAGATGAATAAAAAAACACTTCTTGCGGCATCCGTTGCGATTGTATTAACTGGCTGTAATGGCTCAGGTTCTTCTGAGCAATCGACGCCATCGAAAGATATGGTAACCATTACGGCAATCGATGGTTATTTGAGCAACGCTGTCGTTTTTATCGACCAAAATAACGACGGTAACTGGAATAAATCTGAGCCCGTGATTGCACAAACGAATAGTGATGGTAAGGCTCAGGTTGAACGTGAAAAGATTAAAGACAAAGGACTTATCGGGATACAGATTATCGCTGAAGGCAGTCCTAAACTGAATTGGCTCGAAGAGTTAGGGTTGGATCCTCAAGCGACGATTGACCAAGATTTGAAAGGACAAACACTCAATAGAGAAGTCGCGTTAATGACGCCGATTTCTACTCTTAAGAACAAAAATGTTGTTATTTCACCATTGTCTGATTTGGTTGCAAGTAGAGTGCGCCGAGGTGAAAGTGAAGACGTTGCAATTGAAGCGGTGCAATCGGCATTAGGCGTTGAAGACTCTACAGAAATCTTTGATGACTATGTGGGCAAAAATAAAAAGCTGCATAAAGTTGCTCAGGTACTGACAGTTTCAAAGGCTGACAGTAGAGCTAAGTACGATGAAATGGTTTTAGAAATCGCTAACCAGGCGATTCAACATGTTGAGACCTTGACTGACGAGCAGTTGGAGGACGCGACGTATAAGCCAGTGATTACGCGTGATGATAACAACGGCAGCTTTAAAGTCACTGAAAACCACACAGTGAAAGTTAATGTTGATGCTTTAGCTAAACTACAGAAAAAACTGAGTGACAAAACGACGTCATTAATGGATACCGACAGTTTTCCAGTCATTGATTTAGATATTTCGAATCTATTCAGTGATAAAGACACCACAGCACCAGTTGCGTGGTCGGTAGACTCATTGTCGCCAGATATGGGAATTCAGATCTCTTATCGCGAGAATATACTTAAGCTTTCGAGTAATGGTGAAGCGTTAAAAGCAGGCCCTGTTGTTCTAACCCTTTTGGCCGACGATTTTAACAGTGATAATAAAAAAGTTGGTAAACAAGCAGTGACACTTCAGTTCACAGTTGGCACATCAAACAAAGCGCCAGTTGTGGATACTCAAGAAAAAACCGAATTGCAGGATATCCTTGATAATTGGTATATCCAGCAAGGTGACGTTTTTGAGCAATCGTTTAGTGTTGCAGCTCTGTTCAAGGACGCCGATGGAGCGATCCAGTCCTATCACATCGATCAGTTTAATCTCGAGGGTCTCGTTGCCTCCGTGGATAAACAAGGTCTCGTACGTGTCACGGGTGTCCCGAAAAATGCGCGTCAGTCGGGGACAAAACTCGTTATCTCTGCGAAAGATAATAAAGGGGCGATGACGTCAACCGTGTTCTCCCTTCCTGACGTTAAAGAGGGCTATCAGCCACCAGTGACTGAACCAGAAAACGGCTTTACCCAAGCGTTATTTGACGATAATCGCGTGTGGAAGATGGGTAGTTTGGCAGATTCCGATGGTGAAATTGGTTATGCCATGTTCCTACAAAATGGTGGAGATTATCAGTTCTGCTGGGGCGGCAACGACGAGGTGCCCGACGCCTACAAGACAAACATTAGTCGTAAGACCGATTGGTCATTAACGAATCCACAATCTGTTCAACAGATGTTGGTCTCTCTTGATCATGTAACAGGCTATGTTGACTATGAACATAAACGTTGCGGCAGTGTAACGCTAAACGAAGGCAAATTACAATTTACCTTAGATGGAGCGGATCAATCGGTAGTGATGGAGCGTCTCTATCACCATGTAGACGCTGAGGGTCAAGAGCAATTGATTATGAAAGCGTTTAATGATGAGTTGTTCTGGCTAGACTCGTCAGATACTCCTTTTTATCAATCAGCTCAGGTTGACTCATTTGTTTACCCTGGTGTTGAAGAATATCGATTGATGGTTGAGCAAACCGGTGTCACCCAAAGTTTCGATGGGGAAGATCCGATTTTGCAATACTCGATATTAATGAATCGCTTCAAAAGCAATGGTTACTACGAATCTCAATCCATCGATTATAAAACACAGTCAAAAGATGACTTTTTTACCGGTGGTCAATGGCGTGTTATTCAAGATGAATTCGGCAATGAGTTGCTTATTCAACAGGAATCGAGTGAGGATCAGAAAAAGCGTCATCGCTACATTAACCGCAAAATAGGCGATGTTTTAGTGGGGATTTCGTGGTCTCAAGATAACGGTGGAACGTCGTTGCCAAACTACAGCCTTTCTAGTGATAACAAGCAGGTGATGCTAGATATCATGGACAACCTCCCGTTAATTCAAGAGTAATTGAATACAAGGTGTTGTGAAGAGCCCTCGTTGAGCGAGGGCTTTTTTGATCACAAATAATGCTATAAAATGATAACCATTTGCATTATCATCCCCGTCGCTTTTTATTGACGGGGAATGTTCAATGCAGTTAAAGCCAATCGCCTCTTTTATTCTTACCTTTTTTGCTTTTCCTTCTCTCGCGCTTGCCGCACCGGCAGAGAATGCATCTGAAAACGATGCGCCGATCGATACCGTGGTGGTCAATGCCGATCGCTTTTCCGATGCGCTGATGATGCGCGAGGATTTGGATAAGGTTCGCGGGATCAGTAACGCGGATGTCTTTTCGGGCAACACCAGTATTCAGCTCAATAACATGCACAACGAAGCCGGTGCGATTGACCCCGGCATCCGTGGTTTGCAAGGGCATGGGCGGGTTGCGATGTTGATTGATGGTAGTTTGCAGTCGACGCATACCTCTCGTGGTTATCAGGGGGTGAGTGATCGCACCTATATTGATACTGATTTATTGTCGTCGCTGTCGGTAGACAAAGGTGCCACAATTGGGCGGTCGCCTTATGCCAGCGGCGCGATTGGCGGCACCATTACCGCTACCACACTCAATGCAACAGACATTGTTCGTGATGGCGAGGGCTTTGGTGCGGTGGTGAAACTACGTGCCCACAACAACGCCCGCTCGCCGCGAGTGAGTGACGATGCTACGGAACAACTGCGTTATCGTTTGGCCGATAGCAGTGATCATCAAGGATTTGATAACGGGTCTGCGATGGTAGGGCTGGGTTATCAGAGTGATGGGCTTGGTGGTGTGCTGGCATTTAGCCATCGCAAAAAAGGCAACCACTTTGCCGGCAAAAAGGGCATTGAACGCTACGAAGAGCCCGTGATTGGTGCAGGCCAAGAGGTGGGTAATACCAGTTTTGAGAGTGATTCTTGGCTCGCCAAACTAGACAAAGAATTCGGCAATGGTCATCAGGCAGATATTAGCTATCGTCACCACCGCCAAGAGGCGGGCGAGGTGCTGATGGCCTACTGGTATACCGATGAGCGGGAAGAAGGCACCGTTATGCCCCAATGGGGATTGGGGACGGCGGATGTGGATGCTTATAGCGCAAACTACCGGTATACCTCGCCGTCACAAAGCTGGCTGAATCTGCATGCGAATGCATGGCACACGTCCGCCAAGCTGAACCAATACAACGGGCTCTGGGCGAAAGGTAGTAACGCAGAGCAGTATCTGCATGAGTATCAAAACGACCGTCATGGCGCGAGCATCGCTAACCGCAGTGAATGGTCAAGTGTGCCGGTGAGTGTGGATTATGGTGTGTCTTACACCAAAGAAACCTTAGCGCCAATTGGCGATACAGATAGATTTTATTCTAAAGAGCCGACCTCTCGTCATGGGAAACGCTCTGAGTGGAGTGTGTTTGCCAATAGTGAAATTGACTTCTCGCCGGTGACGGCAAAGCTTGGGGTCAACTGGCATGAAGCGCAATCACTGGATAAGCAAACCCAGCAATCTTTGCACTATCGCGGTGAATGGGACTTATTGGGTGAGCTGCATTATGACATCAACGCTTCGGCTTCTGTGTTTGCCAAACTCTCTCGTACGGCGCGGTTACCGAGCTTATATGAAGTCACCATTTCTAACGAGGTGTTTAGCTACAACCCGTATAACCCGCTCGATCCTGAAGTGTCGTTTAACCAAGAGTACGGTGTGAGCTTAGACGGCCGAGCTTGGTTGCAGGAACTGGGGCTTGCGCAAACACGCCGTGCCGCCATGACGGTGTCCTACTTTAATAATCACGTCAGTGACTTTATTTCTGGAGGTGTGCTCGATCGCACGCCGGGGATGCCGTCTTGGCGCAGTAATTTTACTTTTACCAATTATGATGAGCTGTCGCTGTCTGGCATCGAGTTGCAAGCGCATTACGCGTATCAAGGGTTTTATAGCCACTTCTCTGCCACGTTTTACGACAGGGTGCAGGTGTGTTCGCAAGATCAAGCCGAACGTTCAGGTATGGACCGCTGTAACAGCTTAGGCTTTGCGTGGGGCACCACACCGACTCGTATTCCACCTGAGCGCAAATGGCACCTAAATATTGGCCATAAATGGTTAGATGATCGGCTCGATATCGGTACAACAGTGCGTTATCACAGTGGCAAGTCGAACCCCGCGGATTGGCTAAAAGGCACCGGTGCCGCAAGCCCGGTGGAGGCTATCGCATCAGAATACTTGGTCGATATTTATAGTCACTATGACATCACGCCGGATGTCAGTGTCTTTATGACGGTGAATAACCTGACGGACCGTTACACCATTCAACCAGGCTCGGTAGTGAGCATGCCGGATCCGGGTCGTACCATTACTCTCGGCACCCAGTGGTCGTTCTAAAGGTGGGGAGTTAGCACTGACTCGGCGTTGAGCAGGATGAACAGGCCTTTACGGATCCCGTAACAGGCCTGTTTTTTATTTTTCCCGTGTTCATTGTGGCGCTGAGGGTGCAGCCATGCCGTGATGGCGAGCCACCAAGGCGCAGAATAGATCATGTGCCGTCGATAAAATCGCATCCGGAAAGTCATAGTCAGGGTTGTGCAGCTGTGGGTGATGCTCTCCGCTGCCAATCCCAAACAACGCGCCGGGCCAACGGGCGAGAAATTCGGCCACATCTTCTGACCACCGCATCGGCTCGGTAAGTGTTTGAACTGACAAACCAAGTGTTTGGGCGGCGTCAACCACATGGGCGTAATAATCCGGATGGTTGTAGGCGGCGATAAAAGGCTCGTGCCATGCAATGGATACCTCTAGCCCCGCGTGTTGCGCGATTGCGTTAATTGTGGTGGTCAGGCTGGCTTTCATCGCGTGGAAGGTCGCGTTGTCATCGCTGCGTAGCGTCGCCATCACAGTGGCATCACCGGGCGAAACACCAAAGGCGGGTTCACCTAGCTGTGCGTGCACTAAGGTGACCAGACTGAAGGCAGGGTGATGTTGTTCTGGTAGTTGCATCAAGGCGGTCATAATCTCTGTCATGGCACTGGCTGGGCTGATGCCGCGTTCTGGGTAAGCGGCATGGGAGGTTTTGCCTCGAAGGTGTATCGCGACACCGGTTGATGCGCAGGCAAAGGTGCCTGAGCGCACTACGATGTGATGTTGAGTAAAGCCCGGCAGATTATGAAAGGCATAGACATGATCGATCTCTTGCGTCGCTAAATAGGGATCAGCACACATGCGCGCCGCTCCTTCACCGGTTTCTTCGGCGGGTTGAAAAACAAGGAGTACTTTGCCTTGTTGTGGCGGTTGTTGCGCGAGGGTGTTCGCCACCATTAATAAGGCGGTGGCGTGGCCATCATGGCCGCATGCGTGCATAACGCCTTCATGGTTTGAGGCATGAGCACATTGGGTGCGTTCATGGATGGGAAGCGCATCAAAATCGGCACGCAGTAAGGTGGTGGGGCCAGCTGCTTTGCCGGCAATCTCAACCACAATGCCATGTCCACCAATCTCGGTGTGTGGCGTAAATCCGAAGGCGCGCAATTGGGCGGCAAGGGTGCGCGCACTTTGCGCTTCGTGGTTGGACAGTTCAGGGTATTGGTGCAGGGTACGGCGCAGGCTCACGGGATCAAATAGAGTGGCCATCATCGACTCCAAAACAAGGATGGACCCTTATGCTAGATCGGGTGAAGGCATCGCGTTGTGAACCCAAACGCAAAAAAGCCAGCAACGAGTGCTGGCTTTTGAATCAAAGACGAGGCGGGGCTTACGCTTGGCCGTTGTCTTCTGCTTGTTTCGCTTGGATAGCGGTCAGTGCAACAGTGTAAACAATGTCGTCTACCAAGGCGCCGCGAGACAGGTCGTTGACTGGCTTACGCATGCCTTGCAGCATTGGACCAATTGAAACCAGCTCAGCAGAACGCTGTACCGCTTTGTACGTGGTGTTACCAGTGTTCAAGTCTGGGAAGACGAACACAGTGGCTTTACCCGCAACTGGGGAGTCAGGCGCTTTTGATTTTGCGACATTTTCCATGATTGCAGCATCGTACTGAAGCGGGCCATCAATCACCAGATCAGGGCGCTTCTCTTTCGCGATACGGGTGGCTTCGCGAACTTTGTCCACGTCAGCCCCTTTACCTGAACTACCGGTCGAGTAGGAGATCATCGCCACGCGAGGCTCAATACCGAATGCCGCGGCAGAATCTGCAGATTGAATGGCAATTTCAGCCAGTTGTTCTGCATTTGGATCCGGGTTGATCGCACAGTCACCGTATACCAGCACTTGCTCAGGTAGCAGCATAAAGAACACTGACGATACCAATGAGGCGTTCGGTGCGGTTTTGATGATTTGCAGCGGTGGACGGATGGTGTTGGCGGTGGTGTGAACCGCGCCAGAAACCAGTCCTTGAACTTCGTTGGCTTCAAGCATCATGGTACCCAGTACCACGGTATCTTCGAGGTGTTCTTGCGCGATCACCTCTGTCATACCCTTGCTCTTACGCAACTCAACCAAGCGGGCAACGTATTTGTCACGGACTTTGGCCGGATCGATAATTTCAACGCCAGCGCCCAGTGTCACGCCTTGCTGCTCAGCAACACGTTTGATTTCTTCTGGGTTACCCAGAAGCACACACTCAGCAATTTTACGCTCAGCACAAATCGCCGCTGCTTTAATGGTGCGAGGCTCATCGCCTTCAGGCAGTACGATACGCTTCGCTGCTTGGCGAGCCAATTCGGTCAGCTGATAACGGAAAGCCGGTGGGCTTAGGCGACGCTCACGGTTAGAGCCTTCAGACAGAGACTCAATCCAGTTGCCGTCAATGTGGCTCGCTACATAGTCGTTCACAAACTCAACACGCTCTTTGTCATCAGCCGGTACTTCAAGGCTGAAGCTTTGCAGGTTGAGAGAGGTTTGCCATGTGTTGCCCGCGGTGGTGAATACTGGTAGGCCAGTTTCGAAAGCACGGTCACACAATGCTTTGAGCTGATCAGGGATAGCATAGCCACCGGTCAGCAGCAGCGCACCAATTTCCACGCCGTTCATCGCAGCCAAGCAGGCCGCCACAATCACGTCAGGGCGGTCAGCAGAGGTAACCAGCAATGAACCTGGGCGGAAGTGTTCAACCATGTTTGGAATTGAACGCGCACAGAAGGTGATGCTCTTGATACGACGGGTTTGAATTTCACCTTCGTTGATGATGGTGGCATTCAAGTGTTTCGCCATATCGCTAGCACGAGTGGCAATCAGGTCGATTTTCCACGGCACGCAACCTAGCACACGAATTGGGCTAGAGTTGAAGATTTGCATGACTTCAACGTTGGTTGGACGTGCAGCATCCGCATCATCAAAGATTTCGGATAGGTCTGGACGGGTACGGCCAGCGTCGTCAACAGGGGCGTTAAGCTTGTTGATGATCACACCAGAGATGTTGCCGTTTTTGCTGCCGCCAAAGTTGGTGCAAGCAAATTCAATGCGCTCTTTCAGCTGGGCTGGGTTGTCTGTACCTGGGGTGGTGACAAACACGATTTCCGCGTCCAGCGTTTTGGCGATCTCGTAGTTGATTTGGTTAGCGAATGGGTGGTTACGCGTGGTGACCAAGCCTTCAACCAATGCTACTTCCGCGTCTTTTGTCGCACGAGTAAAGCGAGCCAGCACTTCTTCCAACAGGACATCTTCCTGATCAGAGCGCAGCAGGTTTTCTGCTTCGTGCATCGACATGGACTCGGCTACCTTCATGTCACTATTAGCGTGAATGATTTCGGTAGTGAGGTCAGTCACATCAGTGTCGCTGCCGTGATGTGGCTGGGCAATAGGTTTAAAAAACGAGACGCGAACGCCCTTACGCTCCATCGCTCGCAGTACGCCGAGGCTGACGCTTGTCAGACCGACACCCGAGCCGATTGGGATTAGCATAATAGTACGGGACACGTTGACTTCCTCTTACTATCTGATGGATGTGCCGGAAAGCCGGCACAAATACAAAAACGGCTGAGTGGAATCAGCCGTTGGAAAAGTGAGCCTTACAGGCCAGTCAGGCGCGCAGTATCTTGCGCAATCACCAACTCTTCGTTGGTAGAGATAACCATGGCTGGTACACGGCTGTTGTCAGTGGTGATCACACCTTCGCCGCCGAAGCGTGCTTTTAGGTTGCGCTCTTTGTCCACTTCCACACCCAGAAGACCAAGACGCTCAAGCACCAATTCACGGATTGGGCCAGAGTTCTCACCGATACCACCGGTGAAGACGATCGCGTCAAGACGGCCGTCTAGGCTAGCAGTGTAACCGGCAACATATTTCGCCAAACGGTGGCAGAATACGTTCATGGCACGGGTCGCTTCTTCTTTCTCACCGTAGTTGTCTTCAACAAAGCGGCAGTCAGAGGTCACTTCGGTCAAGCCTTGCAGGCCAGACTCTTTGGTCAGCATGGTGTTGATTTGCTCAACGCTGTAACCCAGTGCATCGTGCAGGTGGAAAATGATCGCAGGATCAAGATCACCTGAACGCGTACCCATCACCAAGCCTTCTAATGGGGTCATACCCATTGAGGTGTCAACGGATTTACCATTTTTAATCGCACAAACAGACGCGCCGTTGCCAAGGTGACAGTTGATGATGTTCACTTCTTCTACTGGCTTGCCAAGCTGCTCAGCGGCCGCGTTAGCAATAAAGAAGTGAGAGGTGCCATGCATACCGTAGCGACGGATACCGTGCTCTTTGTAGAGCTTGTATGGCAGCGCGTAAAGGTAAGACTCTTCTGGCATGGTTTGGTGATACGCAGTATCGAACACAGCCACGTTTTTCAGCGCAGGGAAGGCTTTCTTCGCTGCTTCAATGCCCACGATGTGTGCTGGGTTGTGCAGCGGTGCGAAGCTTGCTGCATCTTGGATCCCTTTTAGCACTTCATCCGTAATCAAGGCTGATTGGGTGAATTGCTCGCCACCATGTACTACACGGTGACCAATCGCGCCCAGGTTCTCGGCAAGCTCAGGTTTTGAGGCGAGAATGGTGTCAACAATAAAGGTCAGGGCTTCGGTATGGGCCGCGCCAGCGCCCAGTTGGGCTTCGTGTTTACCGTCCATTTTCCACTTAATGCGGGCTTCTGGAAGGTTAAGACATTCGGCAAGACCGGTAAGATGCTCTTCACCAGATTGTGCATCGACAATCGCGAACTTCAAAGAGGAGCTTCCGCAGTTGAGTACGAGAACCAGCTTTGACATGTATGACTACCTATTTTGTCGTGAGAAGTAGAGTGTGTAACTGAAAAGGATAGTGGACAAACTGAGACACTACCTTTTCAAAAAAGAATTATCTCATGCTTTGTCGCGGGGAAAGGATGCATCTTATCCGTCCTGGATAGGCATTCGCTCCATTGAGCACAACCGGATTAGGTTGCGAGACAATCAAATCCGAGCAACAATGATAAAGTGCGCTAAGGATAGCGGGACTTGATACAGATAACAAAAATTTTTTGAGTAATACTGGCTATTTTTGAAAGTTTTTGAACATTTTGTTTAGTTTTTATTGTAAAAGTTTAGTGACAGCCATCGCGGTCACGCTAAGCAAGTGAGGTAGGTATGGCAACGAACAAGTCAATCTGGCGCTGCCTGCAAGACGGCCAAAAGTATATGAAAGAGTGGCCGATGCGTAAGGAGCTCACCCCGGTATTCCCAGAAAACCGGGTGATTAAAACCACGCGTTTTGCGATGAAAGTAATGCCTGCCGTTGCTGCCATCAGCGTGTTGTTGCAAATGGCGACCTATAACTACCAAGGGATGCCGCAAGCCATGATTGTGGCGTTGTTTGCGCTGAGTTTGCCGCTGCAAGGGCTTTGGTGGTTGGGTAAGCGTCGTGATACGCCACTGCCGCCGGCGTTAGCGGGCTGGTACCGCGAATTGCATCAGAAGATCACCAGCCAAGGTCATGCCATGCAACCGTTGAAAAGCCAACCTCGCTATAAAGAGTTGGCCCAAGCGTTAAGTCGCGCGTTTAAAGTAGACCGTGCCGCGTTGGAGCGTTGGTTCTAGCCGCTCACCCTTTTTAATATTGAGAATACGAAAACGCCGACCCGCAGGTCGGCGTTTTTTATGGGTGCTTTTGGGTAGCCAGGCGCTTTGCAACACAATGGCTTTTTGCGTACAGCCGGCGCTGACCAATAGCTAGCCTAAGCGGATCAACAGCGTGAGGACGCGTTACTCACACACCGAGGAAGAGGTGCCTTTCATGGCGCTAACGGCCTCACGCATTTCATCCATTGAGCGCCAACGTGCAGGAAGAGGCTGCACCTTCAAGCGGAGGTCTGGGGCGTTATCGGCAAGCGGCGCCTCATCACTGACGGGGGTGATTAATGCGATACGCAGCTTGTTGTTGCGCTGACGAATTTGTTGTGCGGTGCCAAGCCCTTCGGCAATGTGAAAGCGGCCAGCCACATGGACAATTTGTGTCTCAGGATGCGTTTGGTGATAGTGCACCATGCTTTCGGCCATGGTGGCATCCCAAGCTAATTGGGCTGCGTATTGCGATTCGGTTTGACTCGGGGTGCCGTGGTGCATGTTGGCTTTAAAAACCGATTTGTACGCTGAGTCACGGGTGTCGATGGTGTCTGCAAACCATGCACGTTGCGCCACAGGAAGTGTTTCGAGATAACTCAGCCCTTGTCGCCCAATGCAGCTCACCATGCGTTTGGGGGCGTTGGCGGCAAGCACGTCGATATTATGCTGTTTGGCAAATTCAATCAGTGGGCGGTAGCTGCCATCATAGTTATCCCATGCGTTGGCCTCGCGTTTAAAGCTATCTTCGCCCAGCTCGTCAGCCAGGTAGCGGTTGAGCACAGGCTGGGCATCGCGGCTAAATTGTTCCATAGATAACGCAACAGCATGACGCTTGGACAGGGCTTGCAACAGCTCTGTTTGAAAGCGGTGTACCCCGAGGTGACCATGCCATTCACCGATTAAGACGATATCCGCATCATCCACGTGTTTGGCGACCTCTGCCAAGGTCAGTGCTTTGCCGTCTGGCGTACTGACTTGATAATCAAATAGGGTGTTAAGCGCTTGTGGGGCGGCGCTGGCTGTTGATGCCAGACAAGCCAAGCTCGCGGCTAACAGCCAACCACGCGCTTTTGTAGCAAACGTTCGGTTCATGGCTTGGGTGTCTCCTCTGAGTGGCTGTCCGTTCCTTGGTGACGGTAAACGCGCAATGTAAAGTCTGCTTCGCACTCGAAGGCGTCGCTGTTCGCTAAGGTGTCACGCCATGCGTCACTGGCACGCCACGCAAATGGTGTCATTTGCAGTAAGGTGAGAGCTTGCTCACCGGCGAGCGTCATGGTGTAGTGCAGCGATTGCTCCTTCTCAAGCACAAAGTTAGGCAGCGTTTCTGGCGGTGTTTCATGTAACCGCACATCCTGATAGATCCCCGCTTTGAGTTGATAAAGATGACGAGGGCCGGGGGTGACGGTGACCACCACGCCTTGCGTTTTCACCGCGCGGTCGAGCTCTTCGCCATTACAGGGCGCGTAGATACGGACGACGCCATCGAGGCTGTTGTCGTGAAAGGGCAGTCGCTGTGAGGACGCCACTGAAAACTGACACTGTGGATACCATTTGGCGGCATAACGGACCGCCACTTTGGCGATATCAAGGCCGTGCACGGACCAGTGTTTATCTGCGGTTTGGTCGGCAATCGCGTGGGTGTAGTAGCCTTCGCCGCAGCCCACGTCCAAGATAGCCTTGTGCTCGCCATTCAGCGCTTGGGTTAGCGCATCAATCATCGCTTGGCGCATCGGTGCATAATGCCCTGCATTAAGAAAGGCGCGACGCGCTTGCGTCATGGCTTTGTTGTCACCCGGATCTTTGGAGCGCTTAAATTGAACCGGCAGTAGGTTCAGGTAGCCTTCTTTGGCTTGATCAAATTGGTGGTTGGCGTCGCAGTGAACACCACGCGCGTTAGTGTGCAAGGTTTGTTGGCACAGTGGGCATCGATAAATCATGGTTGGTCAGAATCTTGGCTTTGATGCGCTTTAGGGTACGGCGTTGTTAACGGTTCGACAAGCCAGATAAGCCAACCAAGGGGACAATCCATCAAAAAGCCGCCCAATAAGGCGGCTTGATGCTGAGATTCAGCGGCGAGACATTACGCGTTGAGAATACGCTCAATCTCGGTCAGGCTTAAGTGGAATTGGCGCGGGCAGTGGCGCCAAATTTCGAGCATTCGGCGGTATTTTTCCAGCATAGGCATCTGGCTATTAAAGCGATGCTCGCCTTGATCGAATTGGGTATATAGCTCTTCGGTATCAACCAAGAAGCGCACGTAGTGCACTAACGCGCCTTCCGTGGCGGCATCAAAGCCCCAGAATTGGACGCGGCGTGGTGACAACGCGGCTTGGCTAGCGTCATCCAATAGGTTGTAAGAGGCCTGCATTGCGTGGTGCATTTCCATAATATCAATCACTTCGCGACACTGGGTTTCACACAGTGCTTCAAATTGACTGATCACCTCTGCCATTTGTAATGCGTAGCCGCGCTCGATAATGGTCTGCAAACGGCGATATTTTTCACTGTTTGAGGGATCGAGGTGGCACATCAATTGGTATTGGTTAGATAAAATAAGACGTTGAGCAGGGGTCATATCCATCGCGGTTGGCCTCTTCACTAATAAAGGTAAAATAGCGTCTATCAAAGATGACAAACAATAAGAGAAGATTATCAGTTGCGCGATGGGCAAATCTTGATCTGGACCATGTCCGTAGCACGTTTTTCACCCGCTCATGTGCAATTGTTGATTTTGCCTTTAGTAAGGATGCGATATGAGTGATTTAGCCGCGCTAAGTGGCTGGCAATGGCTGGGTTGGATTGTGTTTGTGGCGGTGCTTTATGTCACTTACCCACGGGAGTTTTTCCCTAAACTCCGTCAGGAAGTTGGTTACCAGCATTTGGCGTTTTCGTCCGCGGTTGTACTGTTCGTACTTTGGGCCTTGCAAGCAGGGATCAAAGAAGGGCTCGATATCCATTTTTTAGGTGTCACGACACTGGCTCTGTGCCACGGCTGGCGAATCGCCATTTGGATTACCACGGTGCCTTTGACGCTTATGGCGGTGTTTGGGTTTGTGCCCCTTGGCGATATTGGTATGACGGCCTTGACCACAGCCGTGCTCCCCATTCTGTTTAGCTATGCCATTTTTGCGCTGAGTTATCATTATTTAACGCGCCATTTATTTATCTACATTTTTATTGCCGCTTTTTTGGGCGCTGCGCTGACCATTGTGTTTCAGCTGTCGGTGAGTTCGCTATGGTATTGGGCGGCGGACCGTTATAGCTGGCAAGAAATTGTACACAATTATCTGCAAATTGCGTTGCTGATGTGGTTCCCTGAAGCGCTACTAAATGGGATGGCGGTGACCGTGATGGCGGTGTATCGGCCGCATTGGTTACGCACCTTTTATGATCGCGAGTATTTATCGCCTGAGCGATAAAAAAGACGTGACACCTGCTGACAAAGTCGTTAAAAAAAGCGGGCAGGTGTTACGTTTATCCCTCTGACTTTATGGCGTTTTTATCTATAGGCGCCCGTGAATCCTTCCATCAAAATTTTTTATCATCAGCAAAGAAATTACTCGCTTTACCTTGGCGAAAAGCGGCGTCATAGTGCGCGCGTCTCGGCCCGTTCGTGCCTGATTTCTCCAATATAATGAGCGTACTTAAATGAACAAGACTTCCTCTGTGTCTCATGGTGGTTGCGTGACTCCGTCGGCTTTCCCTTGGGTGCCGTTGGTGAGTTTAACCGGCTTTGCGATTGCCAGTGGCTATTTGATGAGCTTGATTCCGCTTGCCCTTGCACCTTTGGGGTTGGCGCCGCATCTAGCCGCATGGCTAGCCAGTGCGTTTTACGCCGGTTTGTTATTGGGTGCGACGTTCAGTGCACGTATTGTTGCGACGCTGGGGCATCGCCGTGCGCTGGTGATGTTTTTGGGTATTGTGCTGCTCTCCATTACCGCCATGGCGGCGATTAAAGGGCAGGGCGTCTGGTTGCTTGCGCGCTTTGTGGCGGGCGTTGCCATTGCCGGTGTCTTTGTGGTGGTTGAGTCTTGGTTGCTGATGGCCGATTCTGATCGCCAGCGTGCGAAGCGATTAGGTTTTTACATGGCGGCTTTGTACGGCGGTAATGCTTTAGGGCAGCTCGGCGTGGGCTATGTCGGCGTGACTGGCAATCAGCCTTATTGGCTTATTGGTGGACTGATTACGCTTGCGATCATGGTGCCTTTGTTTGCACGTCATGGCGAACCTCGCCGTGAGGAAGGCCATAGTGCACGTTTAGGATCGCTCAAATCTTTGCGTAAAGCGGCCTATATTGGTTGCTTGGTGTCTGGACTGACACTCGGTGCCGTTTATGGCCTATTACCACTGTATTTGGCTGAGCGAGTCAGTGATCACCAACAAGTGGGCGCTATGATGGCGCTCGTCATTGTCGGCGGGATGGCCGTACAGCCCGTTATTGGTCTGGTATCGGCAAGAATGAGTAAAGTGCTGCTGATGACATGGCTATGTGTGATTGGCACTGCGGCTGTCGCCTTAATTGCTTTTGCGGGCAGTCAATGGCAAATGGGTATCGGACTAGTTGTGTTGGGTGCCGCTGTGTTTGCGATTTATCCTGTAGCGATTACCTATGCCTGTGTCGGGCTGGCCGCTGAGAAAATCGTGGCGGCCACCGAAGTACTGCTGCTCGCGTATAGCGTTGGCTCCGTATCAGGCCCGTTGCTGGCAGATAACGCATTTTCTGGCACCGATGGTTTGATGACCTATTTAGCCGTTTGTTTGTTAAGTACGGCGGTTTATATGTTGGTGATGTATGTGAAAGAGCGTCGTCAAATGCCCGACCTCAGTGCGGCTTAACATCGCTCAGAACCGATAAGGCAACAAACGATAAAGAAACGCCCCGGTCATTGGCTGGGGCGTTGTTATATGAGGCTTAGCGTCTCTGTCTGTTACGCGGTGACGAGCCCTTCTTTGGCGTCTGCTGGCAAGATATCCATGGCATTACCATATAAGGGCGCTAGCGCTCGGACCACATCGGCACGGGTAATCACGCCAACCAGCTGATTATCGCGCATCACTGGATAGATATAAGGGCGCGAGACCGTCTGTGTTTTCGCACGCTCTAGCGCGGATTGATTGGTAAAGTGGGTGGCGATCCCGGTATCGCTGACCGGATAAACCACTTTGTTATCAATGCTCATATATTGCGCCAGTTCAATCACTGATTGCTCGGCATCCACGGTTTGTACTTCAGTGCGCATCAGGGATTCAACTTTGGCATCCATATCCGGCTGATAATCGTTCCACCACAGGTCGACGAGAACATCTTGCACCGAGAAAAAGCCCACCAGATCACCGTCATCGTCGAGAACCGGTGCGCCGGATAACTGATATTGGTTAAGCTTTTCTAGTGCATCGGCGACATACTGGCGTGCGTTCAATGCGCACTGAGCGGGTTTCATGTGTTTTTCGATGGTTAATGTTTCTTGGGTCATAATCGCACTCTCAGAATAGGAAGCCGAAGGCAGAGCGAGTGAAGCAATCTGCGCTGTTTTCTTTTCTCTTTCAGGGTTAATAATTAGCCAGTAGCCCATGCCGACCAGTCCTGCGCCCCCAAGGATATTGCCAAGGGTGACAGGGATCAGATTGGCGCTGATAAATCGGACCAAGTTTAAATCGCTAAATGCGTCTGGGCTGGCTCCCACCGCCTGCCAAAAACTGTCAGGGGCAAAGGTGGCAATACTCATGCCCAGCGGCACCATAAACATGTTGGCGACGCTGTGCTCAAAGCCGGTACTGACAAACATGGCCACGGGCAAGATCACCATCACCGCTTTGGTGAGTGGGTTTTGCGAGGTAAACGTCATCCAAATCGCAAGACAAACCAGCAAGTTACAAAGCACACCCAGTGCAAAAGCTTGGATCCATGTGTGGTGGAGCTTGTGTTGGGCAACGTGCAACGCATTGAGTCCCCATTGGCCATCATCAAGCTGATATAACCCCGCCGTCATCACGATCAACACCAGCAACAAGGCGCCGAGTAAGTTGCCGAGATAGACTCTCGCCCAGGTATGCAGTAAGCCCGCGGTTGAGATTTTGCCGTTGGCACGCGCCAGCATGGAGAGCACGGTACTGGTAAACAATTCTGCGCCGCCCAGTACCACCAGAATCAAGCCCATACTGAATGCTAATCCACCCAACAAGCGGGTGATCCCCCAGCCAGCGTTGCTGCCAGTGGTAACCGTGAGATAAAACACAAATGCCAACCCGATAAACAAACCGGCCATCATGGCGAGCCCAATCGCCATTCGGGTGGATTTGCGGGTTTTACTCACCGCATACTCTTCAGCTTGAGCGAGTAACGCCGCGGGTCCTTCGGGCTTTTTGATTTGAGTTGCACTCACCATTGGCTGTCTCCTCTGGCGGCACACTCTGCCCGAGGGCTAAGACATATCAACATACAGGTTGTACTCCTTTTTAGACGGATTGTGAATACATCCAGACTAAGCGGCGCGATATAAGGAGTAAAATTGATATTGCTTAGGGTAATAATCACAAAAGTTGATAGTGTGGTGTCATTGAAATCAGGCATCGTAGAAGGGTAAAAAAACATGCGCTACTCACTGAAGCAATTAGCCGTTTTTGAAGCGGTTGCAGCCAGTGGCAGTGTGAGTCGAGCCGCCGACCAATTGGCACTGACGCAATCAGCCACCAGTATGGCCTTGTCACAGTTGGAAAAATTATTGGGTCGGCCGCTGTTTGAACGGCAGGGAAAGCAAATGCAGCTGACCTACTGGGGAGCGTGGCTACGTCCGAAGGCGCGCCAGTTACTGTTTGATGCGCAGCAAATTGAAGCAGGGTTTGACGGCCAGCATGTGGTCAGTGGCGATATTGCCTTAATTGCCAGTCAAACGGCGGCCGAGCATCTTATTCCTGACCTTATCAGTATTATTGATAGTGACTTTCCAGAGCTTAGAATCGACTTTACGGTGAAAAATACCCAGAAGGTGATCGACAGTGTGCGCCAATATCAACATGATTTGGGGATCATCGAGGGGCGTTGTGACGATAGCCGCTTAAAGCAACAAGTTTGGTGCCATGACCATCTTGTCGTGGTTGCGGCAAAGCATCACCCTTATGCGCAGCTTGACCACGTTAGCTTGGCGCAACTCGAGCAGGCACAATGGGTATTACGCGAACCCGGCGCAGGGACGCGACATAGCTTTGATAGTGCGATTCACGGTGTGATTGAAGATCTGGATGTGCGCCGCGAGTATGAGCAAGTGCCTGTGCTGAGAACCTTAGTCGCAAACTCGAGTTATCTCAGCTGTTTACCTTACTTGGACGTAGAAAAATGGATTGAGCGCGACGAGCTGGTGGCTTTGAATGTACCTGAGCTGAATATGCGGCGGACGCTTTCGTTTATTTGGCGCGCGGATGCGGCAGCGAACCCGTTACGCGACTGCATTATTCGCGAAGCGACACGGATGACCAAAGCGCGTCGACGCGATATGTAATACAAAAAAGCCGGCCCCAAATGGCCGGCTACTCGTGGTCTATCCACGGGATTAATTAGTAGGTGACCGTATGCCCATAACTACTAATGATGTTTTTGACGTTATCCATCACTTCTTTTGATGGTGGAGCAACGTCCTGCAGCTCGTAATCGTAGCCGAGTGCTTCCCATTTGTGGGCCCCCAACTGGTGGTAGGGCAGTAATTCCACTTTCTCGATGTTATCCATCTCTTTAATAAATTGGCCGAGACGGTGGGCGGAGTCATCATCGTCGGTGTAACCCGGGACAACCACGTAACGAATCCACGTCTTTTGGCCAATTTTATGGAGATAGTTGGCAAAGTCGAGCGTGCGGCGGTTTGATACGCCAACTAAATTCTCATGGATCTCATCATTCAGTTGTTTGAGATCTAACATCACCAAGTCTGTGGCGTCTAACACTTCATCAATCACTGGAGTGTGTTTACGCACGTACCCATTGGTATCTAAACAGGTGTGGATCCCTTCCGCTTTCGCGGCTTGGAAAAAGTCACGCACAAACTCAGGTTGAAGCATGGCTTCTCCCCCTGAGGCGGTCACACCGCCGCCCGATGCCGTAATGAAGTGGCGGTAGGCACGCACATCTTTCATGATTTCATCGACGGTGACTTCTTTGCCGCCATGCGTGTCCCAGGTATCACGGTTGTGACAGTATTTGCACCGCATTAAGCAGCCTTGCATAAAGACAATGAAACGGATTCCGGGGCCATCTACGGTGCCACAGGATTCAAACGAGTGGATGCGACCAACTGCCGACATAAGTGTCTCCAGACTGCGAATTGCTATGTCGTTATTTTATTACAAAACCCCGCCTCAACGTAAGGGAATTCGCGTCTTTTTCGCGATTTTGTAAGTTGTCTGAATCACCGTTTGCAGTGCCTACCAACTTAGATCACAGTTCCATTTTTTGGTCTTATCACAATGAGATCACACCGAGGAAAAAACCATGTCGATATTGAGGTAACTCTTATGTCTGCCCAAACTTACGTGCAACACATCGAGAAAACAGACATGGACGGGTAAGGATGTGTGTGAATACGTCGAGGGCTTGCTGCGTTGACGTGTTGAAGCCGAAAAAGTTGGGAATCAATAATGAAAAAAATTAGTGATTTAAGGGTAAAGAACAAGCTAATTGCACTTATGTTAGTCGCCATTGCATTACTTGGCGCAATCAGTGCTTACACTATTTCAAAAGAAAAAGACCAGGCGTATACCGAGCGGACTGCCTCGTTACGTAATAACGTGGAGGTTGCTGAAAGTGTGGTGAACTACTATCGCCAGCAAGCGGCGCAATTGGGTGAAGAAACCGCCAAGGCGCAGGCGATTGCTCAGTTAAATAAACTGCGTTACGACGGCGATAACTATTTTTGGGTGTTGAAGCCTGATCTCACCATAGTGACGCACCCCATCAAGCCGAACTTGAATGGGACCAGTGCTAGCTCACTGACGGACGGTGATGGCCGTTTTCATTGGCGTGAAATGGTAAAAGTGAGTCAACCGCCGGAAGGCGGGGTGCTGGATTACACGTGGCGATCGCCAGAAGGGGAGTTAAAACCCAAGATCTCTTACGTGAAGCGCGTAAGCGGCTGGAATTGGATCATTGGTTCAGGCGTGCACGTCAGCGATATTGAAGAACAGTTTATTACCTCGGCGTGGCAGATCGCGGGTATGACGTTGATCGCGGCGGTGATCTTATTGGTGGCGGGCGCGTTTGTGAGCCGTGATATCGTGATGCCGCTTGATGAGCTGGTGGAAAAATTTGACCGAATTGCCGGTGGTGACTTGCGCGTACAATGTGGCTACACACGCGAGGATGAAATCGGCAAATTGGCACGTCGAATGGATACGGCGATGACCAGCGTCCGTGAAGCGTTACGTATCGCGCATGATGAAGCCAAACAATCGTCCACTATGGCGTCGTCGATTGCCTCGGCCAGCGAGCAAAGTGCGCAAAGTATCCAATCGCAGCGCGCTGAACTGGAGCAACTGGCAGCAGCGATGAACGAAATGACGGCAACGGTGGCGGATGTGGCTGACCATGCAGAGCAAACGGCGCAAGCGACCAATGAAATTGCCGATATGGCCGAAGTGGGTAACCACAAATTAGACAGTACGGTGGCGAGTATTCGCGAGGTGGCGGAGCGTATTGCCAGTGCCGATAAGCTAGTGAACCAAGTGAAACAAGGTGTGATGCAAATCAGTGATGTGGCGGGAGTAATCCAAGGCATCTCTGAACAAACCAATCTGTTAGCTCTAAATGCGGCGATTGAAGCGGCGCGAGCGGGTGAACAAGGTCGTGGCTTTGCGGTGGTTGCCGATGAGGTGCGCTCGTTGGCGCAAGGCACCCAGAAGTCGACCACTGAAATTCAAGGCACCATTGAGGAGCTGACCAATAACGCGATTGAAGCCGCCGAAGCGATGAAGTCGAGCCATCAATCCAGTGAAGAGAGTGTGGATACGGCGCTCGAAACACAACAGCAGCTAAAAGACATGGTGGCGGCCTTGCATCAGTCTAATGATCGTGTGGTGCAAATTGCGGCGGCTGCAGAGCAGCAAGGCACTGTCTCAGAAGAGATGAATCAGAATGTGAGCAACATTCACAACTCGGCCAATGAAATCAGTGGTGCGGCCACCCACCTTGCCGAACAAAGCCAACTATTGGCTGATTCCGCGCGAGAGTTGGATAGCAAACTCGATCACTTTGAGGTGGTCTAGTGCCTGAGTAAACGAGCGAGTCTGGCAACGGGTGTGCCTTGGTTGGAACTTAGATGGATTGCAGATGCGTTGCTGACTAAATCGTGAAAGGGAAACAGGTGATAAACAAAAACCGCCAGCATTGCCGGCGGTTTTTTCTTTTCAAAAGCCCCTCTTGCGCGAAGGGCTCTTGATCATCTCTTACAGTGAAGAGGTGAAGGTACGAGTGATGACGTCTTGCTGCTGCTCTTTGGTCAGCGAGTTAAAACGTACCGCGTAACCAGAAACACGGATAGTCAGCTGAGGATAGTTCTCAGGATGTTCCATCGCATCGAGTAGCATTTCACGGTTCATCACGTTCACGTTCAAGTGCTGGCCGCCTTCTTGACCGCTTTCATGGTGGAAGTAACCATCCATTAGACCGGCAAGGTTAGCGCGCTGGGTGTTTTCATCTTTACCCAGAGCATTTGGCACGATAGAGAAGGTATAAGAGATACCGTCTTTGGCGTGGGCAAATGGCAGCTTACCAACAGAAGTCAGCGACGCAACTGCGCCTTTTTCGTCACGGCCGTGCATTGGGTTAGCACCTGGTGCGAAAGGCATACCCGCTTTACGACCATCTGGTGTGTTACCGGTTTTCTTACCGTATACCACGTTCGAGGTGATAGTCAGGATAGACTGTGTTGGGATAGCGTCACGGTATGTTTTCAGTGAACGGATTTTGTTCATGAAACGCTCAACCAGGTCACAAGCGATTTGGTCAACACGCTCATCGTTGTTACCGAACGTTGGGTATTCGCCTTCGATTTCAAAGTCGATTGCAATACCGTCTTCGTCACGAACAGGTTTCACTTTTGCGTATTTGATCGCAGACAGTGAGTCAGCCGCAACGGATAGACCTGCAATACCACATGCCATAGTGCGACGTACGTCACGATCGTGCAGTGCCATCAGCGCCGCTTCGTAGCTGTATTTGTCGTGCATGAAGTGGATGCTGTTCAGGGCAGTCACATATTGCTTCGCCAGCCAGTCCATCAGGTGATCCATGCGGTCCATGACTTTGTCATAGTCCAACACTTCGTCAGTCATTGGCGCGTGTTCAGGCGCAACTTGGATTTTCAGCTTCTCATCGATACCACCGTTGATGGTATAAAGCAGGGTTTTCGCCAAGTTGGCACGAGCACCGAAGAACTGCATATGCTTACCGACCACCATTGGTGATACACAACATGCAATGGCATAGTCGTCTGACTCGAAGTCTGGGCGCATCAGATCATCGTTCTCGTACTGGATAGACGAGGTATCGATAGACACTTTGGCACAGAATTTTTTGAAGCCTTCAGGCAGTTTTTCAGACCAAAGCACAGTGATGTTTGGCTCTGGGCTTGGACCCATAGTGTATAGGCTGTTAAGGAAACGGAAGCTGGTACGAGATACCAGAGTACGTCCGTCCAGACCCATACCAGCTACTGATTCAGTTGCCCAAATTGGGTCGCCAGAGAAGAGATCATCATACTCAGGCGTACGCAGGAAACGAACCATACGCAGTTTCATTACGAAGTGGTCGATCAGCTCTTGCGCTTGTTCTTCAGTCAGTTTGCCAGCGGCCATGTCGCGCTCTAGATAAATATCTAGGAAGGTTGACGTACGGCCCAGTGACATTGCTGCACCGTTCTGGGTTTTCACTGCACCGAGGTAGCCGAAGTAAGTCCACTGAATGGCTTCTTGCGCGTTTTCTGCTGGGCGAGAAATATCACAGCCGTATTTCGCTGCCATTTCTTTAAGTTGGCCCAGTGCACGGTACTGCTCTGCAATTTCTTCACGCAGTTGCATGGTCATTTGCAGATCTTCGCCGTTTTCGAATTTCTCTTGCAGAGAATCGAACTGCGCTTTTTTGTCTTTCATCAAGAAGTCGATACCGTATAGCGCGACGCGACGGTAGTCACCGATGATACGACCACGGCCGTAGGCATCAGGAAGACCAGTCAATACGCCAGACTTACGACACTTCATGATTTCAGGGGTGTAGATATCGAAAACGCCTTGGTTATGGGTTTTACGATACTCGGTGAAAACTTTCTTCACTTGTGGGTCAAGCTCACGGCCATAAGCGTGGCAAGAACCTTCTACCATGCGGATACCGCCGTAAGGCAGCATGGCGCGTTTTAGCGGCGCGTCAGTCTGTAGACCAACAATCTTTTCCAGATCTTTTTCGATGTAGCCGGCGTCATGAGAAGTCAGGGTAGAAACCACAGACGTATCAAAGTCAACCGGTGCATGCGTCGCGTTCTCTTGCTTGATGCCTTCCATCACGCGGGCCCACAGTTGGCGAGTCGCGTCAGTTGGCTCAGAGACTAGGAATGATTCGTCGCCCTCGTAAGGGGTATAGTTTTTTTGGATAAAGTCGCGAACATCAACGGCTTTGCTCCAGTTACCTTCAACAAATCCTTCCCATGCATTAGAAACGTGCTCAGACATGTTGCACCTACCTGTACTCTTTTCAAAAAGAAGTTTATCGGGACCAGGTTCAGTCATAGTGTTTGTCAGTATGGCTGACGCCTGCGACCCATCGATTTAAATCCGGATTACCCCGCCCGTAAGCGGGGCTGAGTTATTACAATAACGCTGGAATGCCGGGAATCATTCCAACTGCCAACATGGCAGCAATACAAATAATCACAGTGACGGTTGGAATCACCAGACGGTCAACCGCTGACAGCGTTTTAGGACGCTCTTTGTCACCGATAAGGCCGTTGTTGTCCAAAAGCATTGTGACTGCCCAACCAAAGACTGGGTTAACAGCCATGGAGGCGAAAATACAAATACCGGCTGACTGACTTGACTTGGCGTCTTTGACCATTTGCATACCAGCTTCAAGCAAGGGTAGGAATACCCCTGAAAGCAGTGCGATAGTCATCACTGGAGGCCAAGTGGCAACGTCCATTGGGTAACCAATCAAAGCCACACCGATACACAGTAAACCGAGAATAATGGCACCACCTGGGATAGGGCGGCGAGCAATCGCAGCCGGGATCATATAGGTGCCCCATGATGAGGTGATGTTACCGCCACCTACAGAGGCGCCGACCATTTGGCGAATTGAGCAGCCTGTCATGGTGTCATCCACATCCATCAGTACTTTTTCGGCTTTCTTAGGATAGTTTAGTTCCTGGAAAATACGGTGACCAAGGAAGTCTGGCGACCACATCGCAACCGCGAGTAAAGCAAATGGTAATGACGCTAAGAAGTGCGATACATTGGGCAAACCTAGCTGCCAACCTTGTTCAGTCGATCCCCACCAGTACACAGGGTTGAGGTTCGGGATACCGGGTTGGGTGACGAACTCTAACGACGAGCCCGCACCTAGCGCGGTAGCAATTAAACCACCAGTAATGGCACACACAGGGATCGCCAGCCAGCGCTTACCAATCCGTGCCAAGAAGGCATAAATCACAATCGACACGGCAAGGATCAAGATGGAGACATAGCCCATGTTGATCTCTGCGCCCCATGCCAACAGGCTCTCAATTTGCCCTTTTGCGCCACCAAAGCCGAGGAAAATCAGCAAGCCACCGGCCACACCCTGACTGGTGAGGTTCACCAGTTTGGATCCGCCTTTGAGGTAGCTTAAGGTCAGGCCAAATACACCGATCAGAATACCAAGAGCAAGTGGATGAGCACCGGCCAAGGCGATGGTTCCTACTAACGGGATCATCGGACCGTGGTTACCGGCTAAGTTCGCGCGGGGGTTGATAAAGCCGCACAGTAACACACAAAACAATAAAGCCGGTATCAACATTTCCACGCGAGCAACCTCGACGGCAAATGCTTTTCCTAGTGTGATGTGATCCCACGCTGCGGTTAGCCCCTCAGCCCATGACATCATTACCGCAGAATACATTGCGATGATGCCGATGGTACCTGCTAGCGCGGGAACGAGATCTTCAAGTTCAAAACGGAAGTCACGGCCGGGCAGGTTTAGTCCCCAACGGCGCGGACGCATGATTTGTAGTTCGTGATTCAGGTAGTCAGCGCGGGAGGCGAACGATGAAGCCGGCTTGTGCTTCTTTTGATATTCGCTTTTTTCTTCGTGACTCACACTGCGGTCTTGAGCATGTGTTGCCATAATTTCCTCGTCTACAGAAAGCAAAAGCTTTCGAAACAGTGGTTTAGCCAGTCTTTATAGTGTTTTTACGCTGGCCTTGTGGCCGTGTTCTGTTTCGTTATCAGCATGCTAACAATAGAGGATTTTCTGAATGTTGACTTAGATCATTACCGTGTAATTTTTTTACGTGCCACGGCCGGTTATCGGCGCTTTTTAGCGCGCTAAATGTGCCTAAAAAGCCACCCATGTCGGAGTTTTGTAATTTTTTTACCAAAAATCACGCCTAAAATGTGCTACAAAACAGGCGAATATCGAGGGTGAAAGTGAGTGACTGACGCGAGGAACGCGATCACACGCCAAGGAATGTAGACAGCATGACGGCAAGCGCTGCTGATAAAGAAAAATTACGTTATAGTCATCCCATCATGGTTGAATAATGGATGAGTTTGGTGCGGCGACTGATTTCGAACTTAGGAAGCGCTTTTTCGAGTAAGGGAATTCACGCTTGTATGCTGGCAAGTATGTTGGTGTTGGCACCCGCGTACGGACAACAAGCTGCCAGTGTGGACGCAGTCAGTGGTTTGATTCAACAAGGGGCGTATCAGCAGGCGTTGCAAAATAGCCAAACGTTGCTGACCGCGGAGGATGATGCAGCACTGGATAGTTCAGCGCGTGCCGAGCTGTTGCGCCTGCAAGGCGTCGCGCATTTGTATTTACAGCAACGGGCAGAGGCGTATCGCAGTTATCGTCAGGCACTCGCGCTCAATGCATTAAGTAAAGACGGCGAAGCGGACGCCTTATCAGCAGTGGTTACCTTAGCCTACCGCGTTAAGCAATATGATGAAGTGCTCCGTTATGCGCGGCAAATGGCCGACCACCATGAATTATCACCGCATGCCAGCCGCTTGGCGATGCAGTCTGCTTACGCATTATCTCGCTATGATGTGGCGATAGACTATGCGTCGCGACTACAAAAGAGCGGTAATGCAGATGCGTTTACTCTGCAAACCAAAGGGTTGAGCGAAATGGCTTTGTCGCAGTTTTCCGCCGCGGCACGTACCTTTGATGTATTGGCTCAGCAAGACGATGTTGCGCCGAAATGGTTGGCTCAGGCTGCGCGAGCACATGCCCATGCCGGATCGCACTCTCAAGCCCGTCAATACTTAGCGAGAGCGAGAGCCGATATTGCTTTGTATCGCACGTTGACGTTAGAGCAACTCGAACAAACCCAACCTCAAGAAGCCCTGGCTTATTGGCAGCAAGGGTTAAGCCAACTGGATCGCGTTCCCACACGAGATGAGCAACTGCTGTTGGTGCAGTGTCTGCTGCAAAACAACCAGCGTGTCGCGGCACTTAATCGGGTCAGCGAGATCAACCTGAGCGCGCCTGATAAACAAACCCTTAAGCTGCAAGTGATGTTGGCGTATCAGCTCAAGCGCTGGCAAGAGGTGATTGATACGTCCCAAGTGGCGCTTTCTCATGGTCTAAAAGAAGATAGGATGCTTTGGCAGTGGCTATCTATTAGCGCCATCAAAGCGGGAGATTATGCGTTGGCTGACTTTGCCTTAAATGAGTGGCAGGCAAGGGATACCTCAGGCTTGGCAGAACGGTGGCGAGAAACATTGGAATTACTTAAAGCGGGTCGCGCGAGCTTGTCTGATCTATCTATCTCCTAACCTGTCTTACAATGCGGGCGCTTTTGTCTGCCATCATGGTCTTAGCGTTCGCC
The DNA here is from genome assembly GCF_004916735.1 of Salinivibrio sp. YCSC6. Lineage (NCBI taxonomy): Bacteria > Pseudomonadati > Pseudomonadota > Gammaproteobacteria > Vibrionales > Vibrionaceae > Salinivibrio > Salinivibrio sp. YCSC6. The sequence continues at coordinate 2,008,573 of NZ_CP039516.1, read as the reverse complement.
CCTTCACAGTTTTGTTACTTCTTGGTGCGCATTAACACTGAAAAGCTTTCACAACTCGTGCGTGAGAACATGGGTTTCTATTCAGTGCCTACTTTATTTCCTTAAAAACAATGCGCTGCGCTATGCTTATTGTTAAACGATATCGCACGTTTGCCCTTGTGTATCTCGCCCATACTGCCGACGGTTGGCTGTTGGGAGCGGGGTAGAGAAAGATGACAGTTGTAACTGTGTTGGTATGTCGACGATCTCGATGTGATGAATGTACTGGTTACTTTTTCAGCAGTAAATTTTGCATTTGACTTTTTATGCAATAATATTGACTATAATAATTCCCTTTTCAAGGTTAACAAAATGTTGCTCATCAGATGGAGGGGTGATATTTTCGATTGCAAGATGTCGAATTAATCACCAACGATGGTGAGGAGTCAGGCACTCACCCAGCAGTGAGTAATAATAAGCGCGCATTTGATGTGGGCAGTACGTAAACACAACAGATTTCATGGATGATAGGAGCTAGCGCATGACGGAAGCTGTAGCGCTACAGGTTAAGTCACTCAAAAAAAGCTTTGGGCAGCACCAAGTGCTCAAAGGCATTTCTCTCGACGCCCACCGTGGCGACGTTATCTCTATTATTGGCTCTTCCGGATCCGGGAAAAGCACCTTTCTGCGTTGTATCAATTTACTTGAGACGCCTACCGGTGGCGAAATTTGGGTCAATGGTGAGTTGATCAAAATGAAAAACAATCGCGCTGGTGAGCCTGTTCCCGTCAGTGACAAACAAGTGCAACGCATTCGCTCGCGTCTTGCCATGGTATTTCAAGGGTTCAATCTTTGGTCACACATGACGGTGATGCAAAACGTCATTGAAGCGCCTGTTCATGTATTGGGGGTGCCCAAGGCTGAAGCCATTGAACAAGCTGAGGCCTTGTTGCATCGCGTTGGATTGTATGAGCGGCGCGACTACTACCCAGGCCATTTATCCGGTGGCCAACAACAGCGTGCCGCGATTGCGCGTGCACTCGCCGTCGAGCCAGAAGTTTTGCTGTTTGATGAGCCAACCTCCGCGCTGGATCCTGAGTTAGTCGGTGAGGTGCTGGGAGTGATGCGTTCACTGGCTGAAGAAGGACGCACCATGCTGGTGGTTACCCACGAGATGAGCTTTGCACGTGATGTCTCGAATCATGTGATGTTTTTACATCAAGGGTTGGTTGAGGAGCAGGGTGACCCGAAAGAGTTGTTTAATGCCCCGGAATCAGAACGCCTGAAGCAGTTTATCTCATCAATCTATTAATTAAATATATCAATAGCATAACCATGCAAATGGGCGTAGCCCGCACAACATCGTAATAACGACAGGAGAAAGGAAAATGAAAAAATGGCTAGTTGCCGCCGCCGTGATGGCCGCGGTTGGGTCAACCTCCGTAGCAGCCAAGGATTGGAAGGTCGTACGTTTTGGGATCGAAGGGGCGTACCCTCCATTTAGTTGGACCACCAATGAAGGCGAGCTGAAAGGCTTTGATGTGGATATGGCCAATGCGCTGTGCGAAGAGATGCAAGCGAAGTGTAAAATCGTCGCTCAGGATTGGGATGGCATCATTCCCTCACTGTTAGCGCGTAAATACGATGCGATCATCGCGGCGATGTCTATCACCGAAGAGCGTAAAAAGAAAGTCGATTTCACCAACAAATACGCCCTCATCCCGAACAAATTTGTGGCTGAAAAAGGCACGGATCTGACCTTTACCAAAGAGGGATTAGATGGCGTTAAAATTGGTGTTCAGCGCGCAACCACCCATGATAAGTACCTGACGGATAACTATGGCGATGCGGTCGATATCGTTCGCTATGGCACTTTCGATGAAGCTTACCTTGATTTGAAAGCAGGCCGTATCGAATCGATTCTTGGCGATGCGTCAGCACTGCAACAAGGCCTGCTTGATAAAGAAGGCGGTGATGCGTTTGAGTTTATTGGCCCGTCATTAACCGATCCTGAGTGGTTTGGTGAAGGTTTTGGCATTGCGACACGCAAGCAAGACAAAGCGTTGACTGAGAAGCTTAACCAAGCGATCGATTCGTTACGCGAAAAAGGCGTGTATGACGAGATTGCAGCCAAGTACTTCGACTACGACGTATACGGCGAGTAATAGGCAGGCGGGCAGCATGAAAGTGCTGCCCGAATCATATGATTGATTTGAAAGGTTACGAGTGGTCCCTGCTCGAAGGGGCATGGGTGACCCTTCAGGTTGCGCTGCTCTCGTTAGGTCTTGCCATGTTGCTGGGTATGCTCGGGGCGTTGGCAAAACTGTCAAAATTTTCAACGTTGCGTGGTGTGGCCACCCTTTATACGACAGTGATCCGCGGTATCCCTGACCTTGTCTTGATGATGCTGATTTTTTATGGCGGACAAATGCTACTCAATAACAGCCTGTATGGGATGAATGAGTGGCTCAATGAGTATATGGCAGGCCAGAATCCCAGTCATGAGTGGACGTCTTATTTGCCGGATTACGTCGATGTCAGCCCATTTATCGCCGGGATCCTAACCATCGGGTTTATTTTTGGCGCTTACATGGCGGAAACCTTCCGTGGCGCGATTATGGCGGTGGATTCAGGAGAGATGGAAGCGGCACGTGCCTATGGCATGAGCAGCAGTTTAGCGTTTCGCCGTATTCTTTTGCCGCAGATGATCCGTCACGCGTTACCCGGCTTCGGTAACAATTGGCTGGTGCTACTTAAAACCACCGCGCTGGTGTCAATCATCGGTCTTGATGACATGGTACGAAAAGGGGCATTGGCGGCGGGATCCACCCAAATGCCATTTACCTTCTATTTTACTGTCGCGCTGATTTTTTTGCTCTTCACCAGTATCTCGACCACGGGACTGCGTTGGATGGAGCGTCGCTTTAGTATTCACACGCGGTAGGTGCTTATGGATTTTTCACTTGTTCTGGAAACGTGGCCCATCTACCTCGAGGGATTGTGGACCACTGTATGGCTGGTATCACTGGCATTGGTAATTGGTTTAGTGGTGGCGGTGCCGGTAGCGGTAGCACGCAACGCGCAATTTCCTTTATGGCGCTATCCAGCGTGGGCGTTTATTTATTTTTTTCGTGGTACACCGCTGTTAATTCAGTTGTATCTGATTTACTACGGTTTAAGTCAGGTGATCAATGTTGAGAACACCTTATGGCAGCATGCTTGGTTCTGCGCCTTGGTGGCCTTTGTGCTCAACACAGCCGCTTATACAGCCGAAATCATTCGTGGCGCGATTAATGGCCTTCCTAAAGGGGAAGTCGAGGCAGCGATCGCTTATGGCATGAGCCCTTATAAAGCCTTTTCGCGCATTGTATTGCCGAGTGCGATGCGTCGTGCGTTACCCGCGTACAGCAACGAAGTGGTGTTTATGCTACACGGCTCAGCGGTGGCTGGAATTATCACCATTGTCGATTTAACCGGTGCCGCTCGGATTGTTAACTCTCGCTACTATGCGCCGTTCGAGTCGTTTTTGACTGCGGGTGTGTTCTATATGGCGCTGACTTTTAGCATTCTTTGGATGTTCCGCTTAGCAGAGCGCCGTTTCCTACGCCATTTAAGGCCGCTAAGCTAATCGGCTCAATCTGCAATAAAAACGCTGCAGTGATCACCTGATCATCTGCGGCGTTTTTTATCCAGCGCATGCCTTGGGGCTTACTTAAAGGTTGCCCAAATCGGCGCGTGATCTGACGGTTTTTCAATCGCACGGAGCTCGTAGTCAATGCCTGCATCGATGCATTGATTCGCTAGATCTGGAGTGGCCAGAATCACGTCAATACGCAGGCCGCGGTTATCGTCAAAGCCGCGGGAGCGATAGTCAAACCACGAGAACTGATCGTTCACGGTTGGGTGCAGGGCACGGAAAGTGTCAACAAACCCCCAATCCATAAGAGTGCCCAGCCACTCACGCTCTTCGGGTAAGAAAGAGCACTTACCGGTGCGTAGCCAGCGTTTGGCGTTTTGCTCACCAATGCCGATGTCATCGTCTTTCGGGCTGATATTGATATCGCCCATCACCACCAGCTGCTCACTGGGATCACGGCCAGACAAATAAGTCATTAGGTCTTGATAAAACTTACGCTTGGCGGGGAATTTGGTTTCATGGCTGCGGTTTTCCCCTTGCGGGAAGTAACCGTTGAGCACAGTAATTGGCTTGCCGTTTTCGTCTTCAAAGGTCGCCATGATCATCCGGCGTTGGGCGTCTTCGTCATCAGTGGGAAAGCCTTTTTGCACGCTGATAGGGGACTTTTTGCATAGCATTGCCACGCCATAATGGGCTTTTTGGCCATGAAAGTGCACTTCATAACCCATCGCTTCGACATCCGCGAGCGGGAAGGCGTCGTCATGAACTTTGGTTTCTTGTAATCCGATCACGTCAGGTTGATGCTTTTCAATTAAGGCTTGCAATTGATGCAAACGAGCACGAATACCATTGATATTGAATGAAATGATTTTCACGTGTGAGGCTGCCTTTGTTGTCTTGTTAATAGCAAGACACTTTACCAGCTTCGTTCAATGAACGGAAAGGCGGCCTCTATTTCTACCGGTTACGGAAACGCGCGATATGCGCTAAGCGTTAGTGTGCGAGAGAAAACGCACCCAAGCATTCGCCTTGGCTAAAAATAGTGCCAAGCTCGGTGCTGGGATCAAATTGTAGCGTCGGTTGGGGTAATGTCGGTAGGCGATGGAGCAAGTGCTTGAGGATAATATCCCCATTAAATTGATGGATCGCGACCTGCCAGTTGGCAAGGTTAGGGAGTGAAAAGTTAACTATCAATGGCGTTCCTTACTGTTTTAGTTGTGTTGTGAGACGTTTTCGTTTGTGTTTGCGTACGGCGTAAATGATACCAGTGACGCAGTCTGCCGTTAGTAGCGGCCATATTTTATCTCCGTGAGTTAAATGATTATTGCTCTGCCCCCTCAGTGGTTATCCATCATGAGCTGCGCAAATGCGCCGGTCCCTTTGGAATGAGCGATCACCATCAATACGGTGATACCCACCAATGAGTGATAGCAAAAGAGGTGGTTAACGGGTTATCAATCTAGGAAAAAAGCGAAAGTGGATTGCTGCAGAGAGTCTATACGGGAAATAGCGTGGTCTGTCTCGACTTTGACTTGATGTCTTTTGATGCTCCGTATCTAGAGATTTGGCCACATTACAGCATTTTATGCGGATGTAAAGGGCTTATAGCGCTATCGGCTGATTCTCTAATATGAAGCTTTTGTGAATTCTTGTTTGTCAGGGTTGCGTGCATGCTTAGGCTTTATAATATACGCATATCCATATGTGCATTTAATTAAGTGTAGTGAGAGAGCCTATGTTGCCTCACCAGTTTTTCAAATTATTGGCCGATGAAACACGTGTGCGGTGTTTACTGCTTATTGCCCGTGAAGGGCAGTTATGTGTGTGCGAGCTCACCGAAGCGCTGGACACCTCGCAGCCGAAGATCTCACGTCATTTAGCGCAACTGCGGGCCAATGGTGTGTTGGTTGATACGCGCCAAGGGCAATGGGTGTTTTATCGCTTAGCCGCTGATTTACCCGGCTGGATGCGCAAACAAATTCAGGGTTTAGTTGATTCCAACTGCCTAAAAGACACTTATCAAGAAGATATCACGCGGCTTGCCAAGATGGCGTCTCGCCCTACCTGCTGTGTGTAAAGGAGAAAGCAATGACAATTAAAGTCGGGATCAATGGGTTTGGCCGTATTGGTCGCTTGGCACTGCGGGCAGCATTTGATTGGCCAGAGCTCGAGTTTGTGCATATCAACGATGTGGCGGGAGATACCGAAACACTGGCGCATTTGCTGGAGTTTGATTCGGTACAAGGGCGTTGGCATCACGCGGTGAGTGCAGAAGGCAACCGCGTGCAGATTAACGGCAAGACACTGACGACAAGCCAAGAAAAAGCGATTGATGCCGTCGACTGGTCAGGTTGCGATGTGGTGATTGAAGCAACGGGAAAACACCGTGACGCGGATTTGCTGCAACAGTACTTGGACCAAGGCGTAAAGCGCGTGGTGGTCTCTGCGCCGGTCAAAGATGAGCGTGTGGCGAATATCGTGGTGGGAGTGAATGACGCGATATTTGATCCCAGCAAACATCGGATCGTTACCGCAGCATCGTGTACCACGAACTGCTTGGCACCGATTGTGAAAGTGATCCATGAAAAGCTGGGGATTGCGCAGTCGACCTTCACCACCATTCATGATTTAACCAATACCCAAACGATTTTGGATGCGCCGCATAAAGACTTACGTCGCGCTCGCGCCTGTGGCATGAGCTTGATCCCGACTACCACGGGGTCGGCGACCGCTATCGTAGAAATCTTCCCGGATCTAAAAGGCAAGATTAATGGCCATGCGGTGCGTGTGCCCCTTGCCAATGCGTCGCTGACGGATGTGATCTTTGATGTGGAAACCGATACTACCGCCGACGAGGTGAACGCACTGTTGCAAGAAGCCGCGGACGGCGAGCTCAACGGCATTCTTGGCTTTGAGGCGCGTCCTTTAGTCTCGATTGATTACCGTGGTGATCAGCACTCCACCATTGTCGATGGTTTATCCACCATGGTGGTGGGAAAGCGTATGGTCAAAATCTATGCGTGGTATGACAACGAAATGGGGTATGCCACGCGCACTGCTGAGCTGGTGCGCAACGTCGGCGGCGTTGATCAGTAATCGCTTTTTTATCGGGTAGCGATGCGTGCCCAGTGCCTCATCGCCCTTTTTGGTATGTGAATCGATGACCACTATGTTTGCTCAATTAAGCCAATCTGTACGCCAGTATATGCTGGTCACCTTTAACTATTGGAATTTCACCATCACCGACGGTGCACTGCGGATGCTGGTGGTGCTGTATTTTTATGAGTTGGGCTACGGCACGTTAGAAATCGCATCGCTGTTTTTGTTTTACGAATTTTTCGGGGTGGTCACTAACCTTATCGGTGGATGGCTCGGTGCGCGTTTAGGCCTTAATCGCACCATGAATATTGGCCTTGGCATGCAAATTATCGCGCTTGCCATGTTAGCCGTGCCAGCCGGTTGGCTCACCATTCCTTGGGTGATGGCGGCTCAAGCCTTGTCTGGAATTGCGAAAGATCTGAACAAGATGAGTGCTAAAAGTGCGATCAAAACCTTAGTGCCTGACAACGCACAAGGAGCGCTGTTTAAGTGGATTGCAATCTTGACCGGCTCGAAGAATGCACTCAAAGGTGTGGGCTTTTTTGTCGGTGGCGCCTTGCTCTCATTGATTGGCTTTCAGTATGCGGTGGCGGCGATGGCGGGTGTGTTGAGTTTGGTGTTTGTCGGCAGTGTGGTATCGCTCAATGCGGAGTTGGGGAAAGCGAAACATAAGCCTAAGTTTTCGGAAATCTTTTCCAAGTCTCGCAGCGTGAATATCCTCTCGGCAGCACGTTTATTTCTTTTCGGCGCTCGAGACGTTTGGTTTGTGGTGGCCTTGCCAATTTATCTTGGCACCACATTTGGTTGGAGCCACAGTGCGGTGGGCGGCTTTCTTGCGCTATGGGTGATCGCTTACGGTGTGGTGCAAGGGATTGCCCCGAAAATTACCGGGCGCCAAGCTGGCCATTCGCCGGGCGGTAAAGCGGCGTTAGGTTGGGCAGGTTTATTGGCGGTGGTGACGGGGATTATTGCTTACGCGATTGGCGAACAGTGGTATCCGCAAGGGGTGATTATCGTTGGACTCATGGTATTCGGGGCGATCTTTGCAATTAACTCTTCCCTGCATTCCTACTTAATTGTCAGTTATGCCAAAGGCGATGGTGTGTCGCTGGATGTGGGGTTCTATTATATGGCGAACGCCATGGGACGCTTAATTGGCACCGTGTTATCCGGTTGGGTTTTCCAAGTATGGGGACTGGCGGCATGCCTTTGGGTGTCGTTTGGATTTCTTACCGTAACCACGGTCATTTCGCTGGGGTTACCGAACCGTCAACCACAGCCTTTGCCGCCTTCGTAATAACCGCAGAATGAGATAAATGCCACCCAGCAGGCTGGGTGGCATTTTGATTACCATTTAAACACGGTACTGAGGCGACGCAGCTCTTCACCGACGGATGCCAAGTCCTGGCTGGCTACCGAGGTCTGCTCAGAGGCTTGTGAGGTCTGGTCGGCCACATCTTGAATGGTATTCATGCGTTGACTGACATCTTCCGCCGCGTGCCCTTGCTCTTTGACGGCTTGTGCGATTTGGGTGTTCATTTCCGTGATATTGCTAATTTCTGCTGAAATAGACTCAAGCGCTTCACGAACTTGTTCGGTTTGCTCGACCACTTCTTCGACTTGTTGCTTACTTTTCACCATTTCACTCACGGCGGATTCGGCACCTGCTTTAAGGGTCTCGATCATTTTTTCGATCTCGACGGTCGATTCTTGGGTTTTCTGTGCCAGTGAACGGACTTCATCCGCCACTACTGCAAAGCCACGACCTTGCTCACCCGCGCGGGCGGCTTCGATGGCGGCATTGAGTGCGAGTAAGTTGGTTTGATCCGAAATCCCCTTGATCACATCCAAGATAGACGCGATGTTCTCACTGTCATCTTTTACTGTGTTAATGACTGACTCGGACTGTCCAATGGCTTCCGCTAAGGTCGAAATACCGGCGACTGTGGTGCTCACTAACGCGTTACCGCGTTGCGCTTGATCGTTCGCCTGATGGGCGGAGTCCGAAGTTGCCTCGGCTTTATGTGCCACTTCTTGTGCTGAGGCGCTCATTTGTGTTGCTGCCGCGGCCACTTGTTCAATATCCTGCTTCTGTGTCTTCACGCCGTGGGAGGTTTCGTTGGTCAGCGAAGACAATTCCTCTGACGAATTGGCGATGCGGGTAATGTTGTCCGACAAATCGCCAATCATGGTTTTTAGGCGGGTCGACATAGTGGAAATGGATCCGAGCAGCTCACCAATTTCATCTTTCCTATCGGTCGCAATGTTGACGCTTAAATCGCCATTGGCAATTTTCTGACTCGCTGCCACTGCGCGCTGTAAAGGCGGCACGATCATGGCGGTCATCAGCCAAGAGACGCCAATACCGATTGCAATGGCGACGCCAGCAAGCACGATATTGGTGATCAGCATGCTTTGCTCATTTTTAGCGAGTTTTTGTTTACCCATGTCACGGCCTTTCTCAGCGAGATCTTCCACCGCTCTCGCTTTGGTTAACATGGTGTCGTTAATCGCTCGACGTTGTTGATATGCACTGACGTAGGTTTGGAATGCGTTGCGATAGGATGCGATGCCTTGTCGAACGGCTGACGTGTCTATTTCATCTGGAAGGGTATCGATCAGCTTATCCATGTCGGCTAGCTTTTGGTTCACGGCTTCCGTGAATTGCGCATCGCTGGACAGTATATAATTCTTCTCGGCGCGACGAGACTCTAGCATCCATTTAATTAAGCGATTCGCTTCATCGGCAATTTTTAACGTATCAATGATCACTTCCGGCGAGCGCCCTTGGGCAAGATAACGATTGACGCGATCCTTTTGCGTTTGACGAATGGTTATCAGCGCTTGCTCAACCCGCCGAGCTTGATCGCGCATCCCCGTTTCCGCTTGCGCAAGCTTGTCATACTGGGCCACATACTGATCCATCGCCGTTTGGTACGCTTTATTTTCAGCCATGATTTGCGAGAGCAGCGTTTTCGTTTGTTGATCACTGACTTTGGCAGTTGTGGTGGTCGCTTGCTGATTGATGGTATCAGTGAGTTGTTTAATTTCCGCCACGTAGCTGTTGTCGCGGCGCAAAATAAAATTCTTTTCGGTAATCCGTACTTCTTTTATGTATTTTACTATTCGATTGAGATCATCAGCTGCCGAGACTTCATTATTAAGCTGAGCCACGCCGGTGACAGCGTTCAGTGTCACCAATGCGGTTAATAACACCAAAATACCAAATGCGATCATTAGCTTAAGCCGCACTTTAAGGTTATACATCCATTTCATTGGGCGCCTATTCAGTTGAGGTGGGACTTATTCAATATAGTGGAATTTTACTAACTGACATGTTTTCACTCTAAGGGGACACTATGGTGTGTGCCTCGGCGTATGATTTTTCGGTGGCCTCGTACTCCTTCCATTCTGCGACGCTCAGCCACTTGAACAGCTTTTTCGAATAACTCCAACAAGCTGAACGGCCGACTTTCTCGTTGTGGCTTTTTATACTGCAAAGAGAAAAAGGAGGACGTATGGGAAAACTGATCGATGGTGTGTGGCACGATGTGTGGTATGACACCCAATCATCCGGCGGCCGATTTATCCGTGAAGACGCTGGGTTTCGTCATTGGATAACGCCTGATGGTAATGCAGGGTCCAGCGGGAGCGCGGGCTTTAAAGCAGAATCAGGACGTTATCATCTCTATGTCTCTTTGGCATGCCCGTGGGCGCATCGCACCCTGATTATGCGTCATTTGAAAGGACTTGAGCCTCATATTGCTGTCACTGTGGTGGCGCCTGAGATGCTAGAACATGGCTGGACGTTTTCGAAGCCAGAGCCCTTATATGGGTTTGACTACGCGCACCAGTTGTATACCAAAGCCAAACCTGACTACACCGGACGGGTCACTGTGCCAATTTTATGGGACAAGCAAACCGAGACCATTGTCAGTAATGAATCCGCCGACATTATTCGGATGTTCAATTCGGCATTTGATGGTATTACGGGCAATCATGACGATTATTACCCAGAAAACCTACGTGCAGCGATTGATCAGTGGAATGAATTTGTTTATCCCAATGTGAACAATGGCGTGTATAAATGCGGCTTTGCCACTAAGCAAGCGGCCTATGAAGACGCTTTTGATAAGTTATTTACTGCCTTGACGGTATTGGACGATCATTTAAGTCGTCACCGTTACCTTGCCGGAAATCAGATCACAGAAGCCGATTGGCGTTTGTTCACCACCTTAATTCGTTTTGATCCTGTCTACGTGGGCCACTTTAAATGTAACAAGCAACGTATTGCCGATTACTGCAATTTGTTCTGCTACATGAAAGAGCTGTTTCAAGTGCCAGGGGTGGCTGAGACCGTCGATATGCAGCACATCAAAACCCATTACTATTACAGCCACGGTAATATCAATCCAACCCGAATTGTACCGAAAGGACCGGAGCAAGATTTATGGTCGCCGCATGGGCGGGCATCACTAACAAGTGGGAAATGATAGGGTAGTTAACGACACAACAACGAAAAAGGGCCAGCAGATGCTGGCCCTTAAAGATGGTGGTGGAGGAAGGATTCGAACCTTCGAAGGCTGAGCCGTCAGATTTACAGTCTGATCCCTTTGACCGCTCGGGAACTCCACCACGGAGTCTTGCTTTGTAAAGTGGTGGTGGGAGAAGGATTCGAACCTTCGAAGGCTGAGCCGTCAGATTTACAGTCTGATCCCTTTGACCGCTCGGGAATCCCACCACGGGGTATTGCTTTGTAAAAGTGGTGGTGGAGGAAGGATTCGAACCTTCGAAGGCTGAGCCGTCAGATTTACAGTCTGATCCCTTTGACCGCTCGGGAACTCCACCACGGAGTCTTGCTTTGTAAAAGTGGTGGTGGGAGAAGGATTCGAACCTTCGAAGGCTGAGCCGTCAGATTTACAGTCTGATCCCTTTGACCGCTCGGGAATCCCACCACGCGAACGGGGCGAATATTATCAAACCGATTGGTGCTGTAAAGGATTTTCTTGATCCCGTGTAGCGGTTGATGTTTTTTTCAACGCTTTACGGCGTTTTTAACCGCCAACATCGAATTTTATGCGTTTTTTGAAACCGTTGCTTATTGCCGCAGTCTTATGCCCAGTTTCGATGATGTGTGGGAGATCATAATCCTGCATATCGCTGATAGATAAATCAAAAAGGAATTATACATTCTGATCGAATCTCATATTTGGATGTAATAAGTATAAAAAATAGCGTCTTTACAATTCTTTAAGGACAAAAAAAAGCAGATCAGTACACTGGTGCTATTCAAATTATAAGGTGTGATGCAATGAAAAAAGGGATGCTACTGGGCGCCGTGATATTGGCCGGCGTTGCGTTCTGGTTATGGAGTGGAGCGGGGCCCACGAACGAAGATACGGCAACCTCCGCTCCAAGCGCGCGCGCTGTGGATGTGATGACAGCGGAAGTGGAAACCAGACCGATTGCGCCGTCGTTATCTTTGGTGGGGAATGTCAAAGCCCACCAACAGGTTAATATTGAATCGGAAGTGTCGGCGCGCATTGAAACTGTTCACGTCAAGCCGGGCGAAACCGTGCAAAAAGGGGCGCCGTTGGTGACCTTTAATCGCGCCAAAGCTCAAGCCGCGGTGCTGGAAGCGTCGGCTTACCTCAATGACGAGCAGCGCAAGCTCAAAGAGTATACCAAGCTGGCGCAGCGTGGTGCGTTAACGCAAACCGAGTTGGATGCACAGCAAGCGAGTGTCAATATCGCCAAGGCGCGTTTGCAATCGGCGCAATCTGATTTAGATGATCACCGTTTAGTTGCGCCCTTTTCAGGTCGCATTGGCCTGTTTGATTTAAGTGTCGGCCAGCGCGTGGATGTGGGCGAATCGCTCTTTAGTCTCGATAATCTTTCTCAGATGAACCTCGATATTCAAGTACCAGAACAATATATCGGGTTGCTGTACCCCAATATGCCAGTGGCGGTCACGTCGCAAGCCTATCCCGATGAGGCCTTTACCGGCACGGTGAGTGTGGTGGATTCTCGGGTGGATAAAGACGCGTTATCGGTCAGTGTTCGCGTCGCGCTAGATAATCCTGAACGTCAATTGCAGCCCGGTATGCTGATGGAGGCGAAACTGACTTTGCCTGAGCAATACGCGGTGATAGTGCCTGTGCAAGCTCTGCAATATTCCGGCACACGACGTTATGTTTTCCGGATTGATGATGAAGGCATTGCTCATCGTACTGAAATCACCCTTGGCGCGCGGATTGATAACCAAGTGGTGGTAAGTAAAGGACTCGAGCCGGGTCAGCACATTGTGGTGCAAGGTTTAGTGAACATGCGTGATGGGGCGCAAGTCTCGGTATTAAATGCGGAAGCGCGTAAAAACCAAGCTGATGATCAAAGCCGTGTGACTGAGACCGTTTCTGAGACGGAGGCTAGCTAATGTGGTTGTCTGATGTCTCGGTAAAACGGCCAGTGATGGCGATTGTGTTGAGTTTGCTGTTATGTGTCTTTGGGGCGGTCTCTTTCTCGACCTTGTCTGTGCGTGAGATGCCTGATATTGATAGCCCGGTGGTGAGTATCTACACCGGCTATTCCGGCGCCTCGGCGAGCATTATGGAAAGCCAAGTCACGCAATTGATTGAAGATGAGCTCTCCGGCATTAGCGGTATTGAAGAGATCACCTCGGTCAGTCGCAATGGCTCATCACGGATCACGGTGGAGTTTAAGCTCGATCATCCGCTGACCGAAGGGGTGAGTGATGTGCGTGATGCCGTGGCACGCGCACAAGGAGGACTGCCCGATGATGCCAATGATCCGATTGTGTACAAAGACAATGGCACCGGCGAAGCGGCGGTTTATATTAACCTGGCCTCGTCAGAAATGGACCGTAACCAACTGACGGAATATGCCCAACGTACTCTCGAAGACAGATTCAGTTTGATCTCAGGCGTGAGCTCGGTCGATTTATACGGCGCGCTGTATAAAGTGATGTATGTCAAACTGAATCCGACCCAAATGGCGGGGCACGGTGTCACCACTCAAGATATTCTTGATGCATTGCGGGATGAAAACTTAGAAAGTCCGGGCGGGGAAATCCGCAATGACGTGATGACCATGCCAGTGCGTAGTGATCGGTTATACCGTGATGCGGAGGACTTTAAACAACTGGTGGTGCGCACTACGGCGAATGGCACTGCGATTTATCTGTCGGATGTGGCGGAGGTGGCAATTGGCTCACGTAATGAAGATGCTACCTACAAAAACAATGGTATCAATAATTTAAGCTTGGCGCTGATCCCACAATCCGATGCCAACCCGCTCGACATATCCGCACGGGCACATAAGCTTGTCGATGAAATGCAGGCCTTCCTGCCCGAAGGCACGCGCCTTTGGGTCGATTACGATACCACGGTATTTATTGATCGCTCGATTGAAGAGGTGTACAGCACCCTGTTTATCACTGGGGCATTGGTGGTGTTAGTGCTGTATATCTTTATTGGCCAAGCGCGCGCCACCTTGATCCCAGCAGTGACTGTGCCTGTGTCCTTGATATCCGCCTTTATCGTTGCCTCGGCGATGGGCTTTTCCATCAACCTGCTGACTTTAATGGCGCTCATTCTCGCGATTGGTCTGGTGGTGGATGATGCCATTGTGGTGGTCGAAAATATCTTCCACCACTTACAGCAAGGCGATCCACCTTTGGTGGCCGCTTACCGTGGCGCACGGGAGGTGGGTTTTGCGGTGATTGCCACCACGGCGGTGTTGGTGATGGTGTTCCTCCCCATTACCTACATGGATGGCATGATTGGTAAGCTGTTCACCGAGTTTGCCGTGATGCTTGCCGTCACTGTGCTCTGTTCGTCCCTCATTGCGTTAACGCTAACGCCGGTGCTTGGCAGTAAATTACTGCGCTTAAATGTGGCATCGACTCCCGTAAACCGTGTTATCACTCGTGGGTTCGATGTGCTTGAAGGCTACTATCGCCGTGCGTTGGGGCATGTACTGCGCTGGCGTTGGGTGGCACCTGTGGTCATTCTGCTTTGTATTGGTGGTAGTGGTGTGTTGATGCAGCACTTACCATCGCAATTGGTGCCACAAGAAGATCGTGGGGTGTTGCTGGCATTTGTCCGTGGTGCGGAAGGCACGGCGTACAACCGTATGGTAGGTAACATCGAGCAAATTGAGCAGCGTTTAATGCCCTTGGTCGAGGCGGGGACCTTGAGCTCGGTCAGCGTACAGACACCGGCGTTTGGCGGTCGAGCGGGAGATCAAACGGGCTTTGTGATCATGCTATTGCCGGATTGGGATGAGCGTGATCGCTCTGCACAGGATATCTTGGCGGAAGTCCGTCAGGTGTTAAATGGTGTGCCAGACGTGCAAGTGTTCCCGTTTGCGCCTGGCTTTGGTGGGGGGAGTTCAGAGCCCGTGCAGTTTGTATTGAGTGGCCCAGACTATCCTGAGCTTCACCGCTGGGCGGAAAAACTGGGCGAAATGGGGCGAGAGGCGGGCATGATTGATAGCCCAGATTACGACTACAACCAAACTACCCCTGAGCTCGTGGTGAAAGTAGATCGTCGTCGTGCCTCTGAACTCGGCATTTCGGTGCGGGATGTGTCCGACACCTTAGAAGTGATGCTTGGCGGCCGTGCCCAGACCAGTTATGTGGATCGCGGTGAAGAGTACGATGTGTATGTGCGCGGCGATGAAAAGGCCTTTAGCAGTAAAGGCGATCTCAGTCGGATTTATATGCGCAGCCGCAGCGGAAAGTTGGTTTCGCTCGATGCAGTGACCACGGTGGAAGAAACAGCGTCCGCGCAGCGTTTAAGCCATACCAACAAGCAAAAATCGATCACCTTATCGGCGCATTTAGGTGAGGGAGTGACGCTGGGCCAAGCACTCGATTATCTGGATAAAATCGCGGCTGAGAATTTGCCAGCTGATATTTCGGTGGGCTATTCAGGGGAGTCGAAAGATTTTCGTGACAACCAAACCAGTGTGCTGGTGGTGTTTGGTTTAGCGCTCTTGGTGTCTTACTTGGTGTTAGCGGCACAATTTGAAAGCTTTATTAACCCTTTGGTGGTGATGTTGACGGTGCCCATGGGGATGCTGGGCGGCTTTTTAGGCCTATGGCTTACCAACCAAGGGATCAATATCTACAGCCAAATTGGTTTGATCATGCTGATTGGGATGGTGACCAAAAACGGTATCTTGATCGTGGAGTTTGCCAACCAATTGCGTGACCGCGGCATTGCATTTGAAAAAGCGATTATCGATGCGTCAGTCCGTCGCTTGCGACCGATTCTGATGACGGCGTTTACTACCTTGGCAGGGATGATCCCACTGATCCTCTCCACTGGCGCGGGGGCTGAAAGTCGTATCGCGGTTGGGACGGTGATCTTCACCGGTATGGCCTTTGCGACCTTTGTCACCTTGCTGGTGATCCCTGCGATGTATCGTCTGCTCTCCATTCATACTCACTCGCCGGAGTATGTGGCACAGCAGTTGGATAAAGCGCTCGCGGTGGAAACTGTGCATCGGGCCAGTCATGGTGAGTTTGATACCCACCCGCATGATGAGCCGCATAAATAACCGCTGTTGTATTCTCGACACAAAAACCGCCTCTTCATTGTGAGGCGGTTTTTTATTTCTTGTTGCTGCCAGTAGATGCGCGCAGCTACGCGTTTTCGGCTTGTTTGCGTTGCAGTGCTGCTTGTACGTCCGCTTGGTTGGCGAGGTATTCATCTAAGCCACGCTGACGCAAGTGGCAGGCTGGACATTCACCACAGCCAGTGCCTTTAATGCCGTTATAACAGGTTAGGGTGTGGTCGCGCACAAAATCGAGAGCGTGATACTGGTCGGCCAGTGCCCACGTTTCAGCTTTATTCAGCCACATTAATGGTGTGACTAAGGCGAGTTTTCTGTCCATGCCGCGCTCAAGAGCCTGCTGCATTGATTGAATAAAATCGTTACGACAATCTGGGTAGCCAGAAAAGTCGGTTTCGCAGACACCGGTGATCACCGCCTCTGCGCCAATTTGATAGGCGTAGATACCCGCTAAAGTCAAAAACAAGATATTACGTCCCGGCACAAAGGAATTGGGCAGGCCGTTTTCGTTCAGTGCATTGGAAACAGGAATGTTGTCGCGTGTGAGCGAGCTAATCGCCAATTCATTGAGCAAACCAACATCCAATACCTTGTGCGCACTGACTTTGCGGTTCGCAGCAATCTCACGGGCAACATCAATTTCTTGCTTGTGGCGCTGGTTATAGTCGAAAGTGAGGCAATGCACTTCGTCGTACTCTGCCTGCGCTTGAATCAAACAGGTGGTTGAATCCTGTCCTCCGCTAAATACCACAACGGCTTTCTTCATTGGTTTGTCCTTTGGCGGTGCTACTTACCCAGTGTTACACAGAGCACGGATGGTACCCCTGTGTGGTATCGACAGCAAGCCAGATGCGATGATGCAATACGTTAGTCAGCACGCAATTTGTCCCCTCTTTGTTTGCTAAGCTACGCCTTGATGGTTGATTTATAAAGGACATTCACAAGTTATGGACGGACTTGAACCGCAAGCTATCCCCAGCCTGTGCCGCACGCCCATCTCGGGTATTTTTGTCAGAGTATGTCACCCTGAGCACATCGACGCTGTCTTGATGCGAGAAAGTAAAGACAGACCGAACGGTCGGTATAATCGTCAGGGGGAAAGCGCGCTGTATTTAACCGAGAGTGCAGAGAGTGCGCGCGTAGCCATGCAAAAGTACGCCAGCCAGATCACAACGCCACGCGTGCTTGTGCGGTATCAGGTTGAGCCCTGTGAGCTGGTAGATTTGCGTCATCCTGAACTCCAGCAATACAAAACCTTATCCAGCGTTGATTGGCAAGCGGCCTTAGCAAAAGGCGAATCTCCATCCAGTTGGTGGGTGGCCGATAAACTGAGAAGTGGTAATGAAATTGGCTTGATTGACCCGTCGCGAAAAGATCCCAGCACTTGGCATATCACCTTGTTTCGCTGGAACGCCCCAGGCGTGCCGTCTGTGACCAGAGTGGGCGAGCCTGAAGAGATTAGCTTGAAATGACGGTCGCTGGTAAGGCGAATCAAAAAACTTTTTCAGTGATACTTAAGTGCTACAATACTGATACTTTAATGTCACTATCCGGGCGAGCGATGAAAGTAGAACTTGTGACCACACTGAAGCGTCAGGCAACCAAAATTTTGTCTGAATTGAAGGCGAATAAAGAGCCTGTTTTGATCACCGAACATGGTAAGCCTTCAGCATACTTATTAAGTGTGGATGATTACGAATTAATGCAGCGCCGTCTTGCTATCTTAGAAGGGATCGCGCGTGGCGAGCGCGCCATTACTGAAGAGAAGCTCGTGAGTCACCATGATGCCAAGGAACAAATGTCCAGATGGCTCAAATAGTTTGGACTGAGCCTGCGTTGGCAGATCTGAATGACGTTGCTGAATATGTTGCACTGGACAACCTGGTTGCAGCTAAAGCGCTAGTGCAAGCGGCCTTTACCGCAGTGGAGCGGTTAGTGCTTTTTCCTGATTCTGGTCGAGTGCCACCTGAACTACCGCACTTGAATTATCGAGAGGTGGTGGTGAATCCTTGTCGTATTTTCTATAAGCAAGAAGAAGACACGGTGTTTATCTTATTCGTCATGCGTTCAGAACAGGATCTACGTAAGTTCTTACTATCGCGTTAAATCTGTCATTACACTCAAAAATCTTTATTGATTACTGACTGCGCGTCATGCAACGCGCAGTGCTCGTCTCTATGCTTACTGTTTCGCCACAAAAGCTTTTAACCCTTCGAGCGTCTCGGCTGGGATAGGGCAGCTTTTACCGGTTTTAAAATCGCAATAGACAATCAAGGCCTCGCCCTCGGCCACACAGCGCTCTTGATTGTGGCTGTAGATTTCATACTTCATCGCATAGCGCTTTTCTTGAATATCCTCGACCCAAGCGACGGTGGTGATGGTATCTGGATACACCAAAGGGGCGCGATAATCGCAGCGGGTTGAGGCGACCACGGGGCCAACATGCAGTCGTTTGGCTAGCTCGAACACTTCCAATTTTTCAAGCATCACCACGCGTACATCTTCAAAGTAGCGAAAATACACGGTGTTATTGATATGTTGCAGGGCATCCATGTCATTCCAAACAATCGCCTGCGTATGAGAGAGCGGGTAGTTTTCTACTGGGATATTTGCCACAAGACAATCCTCCTTAATTGTGTGCCTTGATTGCACACCAAGCCCAATGACAAGACAAGTTGAGCAGGTATAAATACGGAGCTTTGTCTAACAATGACGTAACAAAATACATGACTCGACAAAGCGGTTCTCAACACGGGTGGCGCTAATCGGTTAATGTGGCAGCAATCAGATTCTGGTATGATACGCCCCCTTTGGCCGTGCTTGGGCGCGGCATGATTTACTTTTGTTGTGGATACGACTTTGACTGATACCGCTTTTTCCTCGCTTGCGTTACCCGCTGATTTACTCGATAACTTAGCAACCTTGGGTTATACGCACATGACGCCCATTCAGGCGCAGAGCTTACCGTCTGTGCTCAGTGGGAAAGATATTATTGCCCAAGCAAAAACCGGCTCGGGGAAAACGGCGGCGTTTAGCCTGGGCGTGTTAGCCAAACTGAACGTAAAACGCTTTCGCGTGCAATCTTTGGTGCTGTGTCCAACCCGTGAGCTGGCCGAGCAAGTGGCGGTTGAGATGCGTAAGTTGGCGCGTGGTCGTCATAATGTCAAAGTACTGACGCTTTGCGGTGGAGTATCGATTGGCCCACAAATTGGCTCATTGGAGCATGGTGCACACATTATTGTCGGCACTCCGGGGCGTGTGGATGACCATTTACGTAAGGGCACCTTGCGTCTCGATGACGTTGAGACGTTGGTGTTGGATGAAGCCGACCAGATGCTGGATATGGGCTTCCAAGATACCTTGGATGCTATCATTGCGCGTGTTCCTGCTCATCGCCAAACCTTGTTATTCAGCGCTACCTTCCCGCGCTCGATCAATGCGATTGCCCAGCGAGTGTTGAGCCACCCTGTCTCCGTTAAAGTGGATGAGGTGCAAACGCAAAGTACAATCTCGCAACACGTTTATAAAGTTGATGACAACAAGCAGCGTTATCAAGCGTTAAAGCTACTGTTATTACACTTTCAGCCGCAAAGTTGTGTGGTGTTTTGTACAACCAAAGCTCAAACCCAACAAGTTTGCGATAACCTAGAAGATGATGGTTTTAGCGCCGTTGCCTTGCATGGCGATATTGAACAGCGTGGCCGTGAGCGCACCTTGGTAAAATTTGCCAACAAAAGTGCGTCTGTGCTGGTGGCCACTGATGTGGCTGCGCGCGGCTTAGACATTGATGACATGGATATGGTGATCAACTATCAACTCGCCCACGATCCGCAAACTCATGTACACCGCGTCGGCCGTACCGGTCGCGCTGGCAAAAAAGGGGTGGCGTGTTCGCTATATAACGATGCCGAGCACTATAAGCTGGCGATGATTGGCGATCAGTATGACCGCGATTTTCTCCCTGAAGCCCTGCCGTCGCAAGATTTGCTCGGCACCGTGCCCTATCAGCTTGAGATGGCAACCTTGATGATTGACTCAGGTAAAAAACAAAAAGTACGCGCGGGTGATATTTTGGGCGCGCTGACGGGCCAAGCGGGCATTGACGGTAAGCAGGTGGGTAAAATCAATGTACTCGACAATGTGGCGTTTATTGCTGTGTCCCAATCCTGCGTTAAAGCCGCGTTGCGTAAGCTCAATGATGGAAAAGTTAAAGGACGCACTATCCGCGCCCGCCGGATTTAGTTTGTAAGAACGCATCAAAGACATAACCAAGGAATAAGCATGACGAACAAGGATGTTGTTCTCGCGTTTTGGGAAGCCATGCAACGAAATGACTTCTCAAAAGCGAGTGAGTATTTCAGTGATGACTATCAATGCTTCTGGCCTCAGTCAGGAGAATTGATCGTTGGGCGCGATGACTTTGTCGCACTAAACACGGCCTATCCTGCAAATGGTCTATGGCAATTCTCTGTTTACTCTTGCGTCGCTGAAGGCGATAGGGTGGTGACAGATGTTGGAGTGACTGATGGTGTCGTGAACGATCGAGTCATCACTTTTCATACACTGAAGGCTGGTCGTATCGCGTATCAACAAGAGTTTTGGCCTGACGACATGCCAGCACCTGAATGGCGATCCAATTGGGGGAGGCGTGTTGGCAATGGTCTGAATCTTTCTAAGCACGGATCGCAATCGCGATAAGAAGGGCATCACTTGCGGAGTCCCTACGTTAATCTACTCTATTTCAATCGCTTAATGATAAGCGCTGCATCATACCCCATTGGTATTGTGCGTGTTGGCATGGAGTCATAGATGAAAAAATATTTTGAGAACTTAGCCAAAGCTTTGCTCGGCCGGCCATTTGGTAGCCTTAGTTCGGGAGAACAGAAAGTCATTGAAAGCATTGCCAATAACACGGCAGTGTCTGAGAACGTCAACAAGTCCTTCCACGAAAGTCTGACCACTGGGCAAATGGTGGCGGACAAAATTGCCTCATTTGGTGGCTCTTGGTCATTTATCGGGCTTTTCTTCGCATTCATCATTGGCTGGATTGTCGTGAATACGGTTTGGTTAGTGGGAGACGCGTCATTCGATCCCTATCCCTTTATTTTGCTGAACCTTGGGTTATCCAGTCTGGCGGCTTTCCAAGCGCCGATCATCATGATGTCGCAAAACCGCCAAGCGGCAAAAGATAGGATGGAGCAAAAAGCCACCTACGAAATCAATCTAAAACTCGAGCTTGAACTAATGCGCCTGCACGACAAGTTTGATGCCCTGCAGGCCGATGTCCGTCGAGGCGAGCCAGAATAATTCACTCGCCTTTTCGTGAAACCCAGTTAGAGACGATGGCGTGTTACCCCAACAAGGTCTGCAAATCATGGGTCGCTTGGTCGAGATCCCCAATGTGCTCACGTACCCAATCAGGGTTGTAATAGGTGTCTAGGTAGCGCTCGCCGCTGTCACATAACAAGGTGACAATAGAGCCTTTCTCGCCGTTGGCGCGCATTTCATTGGCCAGCATCAAGACGCCGTATAGGTTGGTACCGGTGGACGCGCCAGCTTTGCGGCCAAGCTGGCTTTCTAGCCAGTGAATGGTGGCGATACTGTGGGTATCCGGCACTGTGATCATTCTATCAATCACGCCGGGAATAAAGCTGGGCTCGACACGTGGTCGTCCAATCCCTTCAATGCGGCTGCTTTTATCGGTGGTCAGTGCACTGTCGCCGGTGAGGTAATAATCGTGAAACACCGAGTGCTCAGCATCTGCCACCATCAGCTGAGTCGGTTGGCAACGATAACGAATGTAGCGGCCAATGGTCGCTGAGGTGCCACCGGTGCCCGGACTCATCACAATCCAGCGAGGGATAGGGAAGCGCTCGTACTGCATTTGATCAAAAATGCGGTTGGCAATGTTGTTATTGCTCCGCCAGTCGGTCGCGCGCTCGGCATAGGTAAACTGATCCATGTAATGGCCATTGAGCTCTTTAGCAAGGCGGCGAGACTCGGCATAGATCTGATCTGACCGCTCGACAAAGTGCGCTTCGCCGCCATAAAAACGAATTTGTTCAATCTTCTTACACGCAGTGTTTTTGGGCACTACGGCAATAAAACGCAAGCCAAGCAGACGGGCAAAATACGCTTCGGAAATAGCAGTACTGCCTGATGAGCTTTCAATGATGGTGGTGTGCTCATCAATCCAACCATTACACAAGCCGTACAAAAACAAAGAACGCGCCAAGCGGTGCTTCAAGCTACCGGTCGGGTGGGTGCTCTCGTCTTTTAAATAGATATCAATGTCCGTAAAGCTAGGGAGATCGAGCTTAATTAAATGGGTATCTGCAGAGCGTTTAAAGTCGGCTTCAATCAGGCGAATCGCGTTACCGACCCAAGTATGGCAAGGATGTGAGGTTGTCATCATGCGTCTCCGAATACGTAATTAGCACCAGTTTACGTAAAGAGTGGGATAAAAACCTTGCTATTTTTGCTCTATAATGACGCCAAAATAGAAAAATGAACTCCTAGATAACACTTAATGGAAATAAATTTTCATGACTGTCACTTTAGATGAGATAGATCGCACGTTACTCGCGGCGCTGCAGGAAGATGCCAACTGGTCTGTGTCTGCGCTGGCAGAACGGGTGAATCTAACCACGACCCCCTGTTGGAAGCGGCTGAAACGGCTGGAATCACAAGGAGTGATCCGCGGGCGGGTGGCATTGCTTGACCCCGAAACCGTTGGCCTCGCATTTACCGCCTTCGTCCATATCAAAACCAATGATCATAGTGAGCAGTGGTACAAGACCTTTACCGAGGTGGTGACCGAGTTCCCTGAGGTGATGGAATTCTACCGCATGGCAGGCGAGTATGATTACATGATGAAGGTGCAGGTAGCTGATATGACTCGATTTGATCATTTTTATAAAAAGCTGGTCAATTCTGTGCCAAGTCTGAATAATGTGACATCAACATTCGCCATGGAAGCGCTTAAGTACACCACCGCCTTACCGATCCGATAGGTCGTTCTGATGATAAAAAGGCGGGGATAAAAAGGAGACCTCATGAAGGTGTTTTGGCAGTTAGGCTGGTTTTTTAAACGTGAATGGCGTCGTTATGTCGGCGCCATGATTATTTTGGTATTTGTCTCTGTCTTCGAGCTCATTCCACCGATGGCCGTGGGCCATGTGGTTGATGGCGTGGTCGCGGGAGAGATTTCTACTGAGCTACTGATGTGGCTACTCGCGGGTATGCTGGCCATTTGGATGGTGGTGTATGTGCTACGCATTGTGTGGCGAGTGTGGCTATTTGGTGCCGCGGCCGAGCTGGGTACTGTGCTGCGCAACCGGCTTTATGATCATTTTACTCGCCAATCCCCGCATTTTTTCCGTCGCTACCCGAGTGGCGATATCATGGCGCGCTCTACCAATGATGTAAAAGCAGTGGTAATGACCGCCGGTGAAGGGGTTCTGACCGCGGGGGATTCCATTATCACAGGCGCGGCGGTGCTGATTGTGATGGTGAGCCAAATCAGCTGGCAGCTGACGCTTTTAGCGCTGCTACCGATGCCGGTGATGGCGGTGCTGGTCAATCGCTTTGGTCGTCGTTTGCATCATACGTTCACCGAATCACAAGCGGCATTTTCTGAGCTGTCAGAGGTGAGTCAGTCCTCACTGTCAGCAGTGCGTATGGTGCGTGCATTTGGCTTAGAGCAGCACCAAATGAATCAGTTTGATCAAGTCGCCGATCGCACTGGGGAGAAAAACCTCGCGGTGGCGCGGGTTGATGCGCTGTTTTCGCCGGTGATCCAAGGCACCATTGGCGCCTCGTTTTTCCTAACCGTGTCTGGCGGCGGCTACTTAGTCGCTAACGGTGAGATTTCATTAGGGGATCTTACCGCATTTACCTTGTATCAAGGCTTGATGATTTGGCCGATGCTCGCAGTGGCGTGGCTGTTTAATATCATTGAGCGTGGGCGTGCCGCTTGGACGCGGATTGATGCGTTGCTGCAAGAGCAGCCAGACATTGTTGGCGGTGACACGCCGCTGCCTGACACCATGCAGCCGTTGACGCTGGCGATTGAGCAGTTTAAGTGGCAACCGGATGACAGTTTTGCCCTTAAAGATATCCATGTGACGCTTCCGCCTGGAGCCATGTTGGGGATTGCCGGCCCAGTCGGCAGTGGCAAATCAACCTTATTGCAATTGCTGCTTCATCTGACCCAGCTTGAAAAGGGCGATATTCGCTATGGTGATGTGTCGATAGCGGAGGCTGATTTGTCGTCATGGCGACAACGTTTCGCGGTAGTGACGCAAACGCCGTTTTTGTTTTCTCGCTCGATTGCGGAAAACATCGCCCTTGGTCGTCCGGATGCGACCCAAGCAGAAATCGAGCAGGCGGCGACACTTGCCTGCATCGATGAAGATATCCGTCAGCTGCCGCACGGGTATGAAACTGCGGTGGGTGAAAAAGGGATCACCTTATCTGGCGGTCAAAAGCAGCGTATTTCGATTGCTCGCGCCTTGTTGGTGGAAGCGGAGTGCTTGATTTTGGATGATGCCTTGTCGGCAGTTGATGGTGACACCGAGCACCGCATTTTGCAGAACCTGCAACAGCATCAGCATACCCGTACCACGATAGTGATAGCCCACCGCTTATCGGCGCTCGAAAATGCCGATGAAATTGTGGTGCTCAGTCATGGGCAAATCCGAGAGCGTGGCCAACATCGCCAATTGATTCAACAGCCAGGATGGTATCAAGAAATGCACCAATATCAGCAGCTGGAAGCGGCATTGGAAGCCGATGAGGAGCCGCGCCATGACTAAGCGAGAGATCTTATTTCGATTGCTAAGCTACATGCGCCGCGACAGGCGTCAATTTGTGATTGCCACGATTTTCTTGCTAGTCGCGGCGGTGGCGGAAGTGACGGGCCCTTATTTGGTGCAAATCTTTCTCGATAATTATGTCGCCAAAGACCATTATCCGGCGATGATCATGTGGGCACTGGCAGTCGGTTATATCGTATCGACCATTGTCTCCGCGGGCTTTCAGTATCAGTACGAACTGCGTTTTAACACCATGGCGGTGGCCATCATTCAACGTATTCGTAAAGCGGTGTTCGCCAACGTGATTAAACAGCCTCTGTCAGCGTTTGACTATGTGCCAATGGGGCGGATTGTATCGCGTTTGACCAATGACACCGAGTCGTTGAAAGAGCTGTATGTGTCGGTGCTTTCAACCTTTTTACGCAACATTGCGCTGATTGGGGTGATGCTGGTGGCGATGCTAATGCTCAGTGTGCAACTGACAATGGTGGTGTTGGTGCTACTGCCGTGTGTGGTGCTGGTGATGGCGCGCTATCAAAAACGCTCAGCGCCTGCGTATCGTCGGGCACGAGATCGGCTAGCAGATATCAACGGGGTGATGAATGAATCTGTGCTCGGCATGAATTTGATCCAGCTAATGCAGCAAGAGCGGGCGTTCTCCTCGCGATTCAGTGATATGACCGCGGATCACTTGGATGCCATGGTCACCATTCAACGCCTCAACGGGATCTATCTCCGCCCTTTGATTGATTTATTGGCGGGGGCCGCGTTGCTGTCTTTGGTGGCTATCTTCGGTTTTAGCGGCACGGCAGTGATTGGAGTTGGGGTGTTGTACGCCTTTTTAAGCTATTTGGGGCGGATCACCGAGCCATTAATTGAAATGATGCAGCAACTGTCACTGCTTCAGCAGGCTATCTCGGCCGGTGAGCGGCTTTTTGAAATGATGGATACGCCGCCTGAGCAATATGGCCATGACACCACGCCAATCCCTGATGGTGCCATTGCACTGCAGAATGTATCGTTTTCCTATGATGGTGAAACACCTGTATTGTCCGACGTGAATGTAGACGTCCCTGCCGGCGGTTTTCTAGCGTTGGTCGGTCATACGGGCAGCGGTAAATCAACGTTGGCGTCGTTACTGATGGGATTTTATCGCGCAGGTGAGGGGACGCTGACGCTGGGTGGATTACCAATTGAAAGCTTGAGTCATCAAAGCTTGCGTGAAGGCGTTGCCATGGTGCAACAAGACCCACATATGTTGACGGGGAGCTTGCGAGAAAACATCGCGCTGGGACAGACACTGGACGATGAAAAAATTTGGCATGCCCTCGAGCAAGTGGCGTTGGCAGATTACGTGAAAGGATTGCCAGCGGGGCTGGATACCTTACTTGGTGAGGGCGGAATGACCTTTTCTGCCGGTCAGCGCCAGTTGTTGGCTCTGGCGCGCGTGTTAGTGCGTCAGCCTAAAATTCTGATCCTTGATGAAGCCACCGCCAATATCGACTCTGGCACCGAAGAGCTTGTGCAACAGGCGCTGAACAGGTTACGTCAACAGATGACAGTGGTAGTGATTGCGCACCGCTTATCGACCATTGCCGAGGCCGATAACATCCTCGTTTTGCATCGTGGCCGCGTGATTGAGCAAGGGCGCCATCAAAGCCTGCTGCGTCACCAAGGCCGCTACTGGCAGATGTATCAACTCCAGCAAGCCAGCGCGCATTTAGCCGCATTAGAGGAAGAGGCGCAGGTGTAGCGGTTCAGTCATGGGTGAAACAGATAAAAAGGGGCGCAATGCCCCTTTTTTGTGCTGCTCAGACTCGCTCACGCTTGAGACGCTGATGGTTAGGAGAGCTTACGCATCAAGCCTTCTTGGGTGGCTGAGGCGATAAGATCGCCTTGCTGATTGAAAAGTTCGCCGCGTACAAAGCCACGCGCGCCACTGGCGGAGGGGCTTTCAATCGCAAACAACAGCCACTCATCCATTCTAAACGGACGGTGGAACCACATGGAGTGATCAATGGTGGCCACTTTCATGCCCGGCGTAAGCAGCGTCACTGCGTGAGGCTGCAAGGCCGTGACCAAAAAGCCCCAATCGGCGGCATAGCCAAGTAAATACTGGTGGACATGAAAATCGTCTCCCACTTCACCATTGGCGCGGATCCATAAATATTGCTTAGCCGGCGCCGCATGGGGCTTCAGTGGGTTGATCACCGTGGCAGGTCGTACTTCGATCGGCTTGTCGCCCCCAAACGCTTTGACCACCTTAGGCGGTAGTTTGTGGGCGATATCATTGACAAGTGACTGCTCCGAGCGCAAGGTCTCGGGCGCTGGCACGTCGGTCGGCATGGTGTTTTGATGCTCAAAGCTTTCTTCCTCTTCTTGATAAGACGCCGTCAAATAGAAGATAGGTTTGCCGTTTTGCACCGCTTTTATCCGTCGCGTACTGAAACTTTTTCCGTCTCTGAGTATCTCAACGTCGTAGATGATCGGCTGCTCAGGATCGCCTGGGCGCAGAAAATAACTGTGGAATGAATGCAAGAAGCGATCAGGGTCGACCGAGGTTTTAGAGGCTGATAGGGCCTGCCCAATGACCTGTCCACCATACACCTGTGGCAGTCCAAGGTTTTCACTTTGACCTCGGTAAAGGCCAGTATCTAACCGCTCAAGCTGCAGTAATTGTAAGAGTTCTGTCAGTGGTTGGCTCATAAGTCCTTGATACGTGCTATGCTTCCAGTGTTATTGATCAAGCTATCATAACCTTAGCGTTTTTGCCGCATTCAAACGCGTACCAGTGAGGATTCTTTAATGAAGAAACTATCGTTTCTGTTGTTCGCCTTATTCACTGCCCTAGTGTTTACTGCCTGTTCAGGGAATAGTCAACCTAATGATTTAGCGAGTGTTTCTGGCACTTTAGTGTATCGTGAGCGACTTGCTTTACCTGAGAATGCCAGCGTCACGGTCCGTTTGGTAGAAATGAAAAAAATGGGTTCACCCGGTAAAGAGATTAGCCGACAATCATTCGTAACCGAAGGCCAGCAAGTGCCTATTCACTTTTCACTGAATTACGATCCGAGCCAAATTTCTCCAACACACACATACATCGTCACGGCACAAATTGATGTGAACGAACGCCCGCTGTTTATCACCAATACCATCAATAAGGTGATCACGGATACGAATCATACCTTTGATCCCACCCTGACACTGGTGCGAGTCGGCAACTAATCACTACACTGAGAAGAGTGAGTGGAGCACAAGGAGTGTGCATGCGGATCTCTTCTTTGCTTTGGCCTGCGTTGCTTGTCGCCATTGCAGCGGCAGCCAGTTTGGTCTCCGGTTTTTCGTTATCCAGTTGGGCGATTTTCGTCCCGGCTGTTTTTTTCTTTTACCCCGAGACACTCACGAGTTGGTTACTTGTGTTGGCGATGGGGGCGTTTGCCTATGCCATGCCCCAGCTGCCTGCATTGCTCAGTGCAACCAGTTTACTGATGCTGCCCGCCTTGTCATTGTTGATGAACCCCTTGCGGCATCTACATGTCAAACTATTGCTGGGCTCAGTGATGATTGCGATGCTGACTGGTATTATGGCGCTGCAATCGGAGGCAAAACTCGCCGGTTCACCTTGGGTATTCACTGTCTTGCTGCTGGGATTAGTCGTGGCATGGGGCGCGCTACAGCAATGGTGCTTGTACATGCCACCTCGGCAAAGTGCATGGCTTTTGCTACCAGTGCTTGCCGTGCTGCTTGGTTGGCCGACTGCGCTTTGGTGTGTTTCTGTTGTGGCGGTGATCTGGTTATTGCAGTGGATAGGGCTGACGCCAAGGTTTGCTTCCTCGCGTCCCATCGCTTTACATGTATTACCTTGCGTTCCTTTTTTGGTGATCACGTTAGTGACACCCTCACAACTTACCATGTCGCTTTTGGTCGCGTGGGCAACGATGCTAGCGGCAATTTGGATCGGGGAATACTTGTTTTTGGAAGAGCCGGACGACTGACTGGGTGGATATTGCTCATAAGATCAACAGTTAAGCGGCGAAGCTATCAATCCTCCTTGCATTGCATCCAGCCATGCCACATAATGCCCCGCAGTTAAGCAAGCTTAACGACATATCGATGGAGGCCTCCTTGGTTCTCCCGCAACACTATCTTGTGTACTGGGTCAGGTCCGGAAGGAAGCAGCCCGCGCTTGGGACGTGTGTGCCGGGATGTAGCTGGGGAGGCCTCCGCCCTTTCTGCTCTTCGCTTTTCTCTTATTCTTTGTCGCGTACCCCTCAATCCATTTATGCGATACGCTTCATTGACAACGTTGATGTTGACACTCGGGTGACACAGCCCATTACCGCTTAGCTATGATTTAATCATTAGTCGCAATGATAGGTCTGGGGAGAATCGATTGGGTTTTCGAGCGTTAGCCGCGTTACTGTTCGCTTTACTAAGCAGTCAAGTGGCGGCCAGTGAGCTACAAACGCAACTCAAGGGCTTTTATGATGAAGCGTGGCAGGCCGGTCATTTGGTGGTGGCTCAGCCTTCGCTCAATGCGTACTCGCAAAACCTGCTGCAAAGCCAAGCACAGTACCCCGATTTTACGCATTTTAACTGGCAAGATCTGGTTGCATTGCATCAGGTGACGCAGCGGTGTCAAGCCAATCCCCGCATTGTCGATCCTCAGTTATTGATTGCGCAGCGCTTTGAACTTGCTTTGTGCAACGGTCAGTCATTACCGCCAGCATGGTTTGTGGAAAATCCGTTATTGCACCCAGCGGGAGGCAGCTATGCGGACCGTTATCTTGCCGCCTATCCGATGACATCACCACCATCTGACATTCTCCAACGGCTGACTCTCGATAACCCACAGCACCCCCTACATCAATCATTGAGTGACCTGAGTGCGCAAGGGCGTGACGCGTTACTGAGTGGCTATCGTGCCTATCTAGATAATCACCAGCTGTGGTTGAATGGCGAATTGGGGTGGAAGGTATTGCCTCAATCTGTGTGGTCGCCGATTGCAGAACATTATCGACTCAGTTTGTCGACCGAGTCGACTGGCTGTGACTATCGCTATGGCAATATTTGCAACCAACTCCATCCGGCTTATCAAGGTGTATTTACCGCGATACTCGTGCTGGTCTGTATTGCTCTAGTCATCGGGCTTGCGCGTAGTGTGTATGATCGTTATCAACAGCGTCGTGAACGACAGTTTATACTTCAACTGCTAACGCATGAGTTACGCACGCCAATTGCCAGCTTGGGGTTAACCGTCGAAATGCTTCGCAACCAATTCGATCAACTCAGCGAAGATGCGCAAGATGTCTTGTGGCGACTGTTGGCTGATCATCAAAGGCTGAGTCAATTGACCGAAACCAGTAAAGGTTATCTGAGTACGGATAAGAGTGAACAGTTTAAGACGCAAACGGCATCGCTGTCTGATTGGCTCGATCACGTATGTGACCCCTTTGATATTGACTATACCCTCGAGGACGATCGCACGCTGACGCTACCCTTCTATTGGTTATCGATTTGCTTGGAAAACTTGATTAAAAACGCGCACCAACATGGTGGGGAAACCGTATGGATTCGTGTGTGTGTGGGAAAACGTGTCCGTGTTTGTGTCTATGATGATGGTGTGTTTCCGTCATGGTGGCATCGATTATGGCGGCGCTGTCGGGCGCCAACCTCGGAACACAATATGGGCATTGGATTGTTTTTGGTGGCGCGTTTAATGCGTCAAATGGGCGGAAAGCTATTGATAAAACGGCACCCGACTTGCTGTATTTTGGAGTTACCCCAATGAGCCACGTGTTATTGATTGAAGACGATAAATTATTGGGTGAGGGCCTACGTCAGTTTTTAGAAACGCAAGGTTTCAACTGTACTTGGTTGATGGAAAGCGCAAAGGTTGAGAAGCATTGGTATCACGCGGACTTAGTGATTTTGGATCGCCAATTGGCAGATGGCGATAGCTTGGCGCATCTCCCTACTTGGCTGGCATTGAAAGCGTTACCTGTCATCGTGTTAACCGCCAAAATTGAGGTTGAACAACGGGTTGAAGGCTTAATGGCGGGCGCTAAAGACTATGTGGTCAAGCCATTTGCACATCAAGAGCTGTTGGCCCGCATTTATGCTCAGCTTCGTCCTTTGGGAGAGAGTCAACTGCTGTATGGCAGCATCAAGGTCGAGCCCGGTTCACGCGCGGTATACTGGCAAAATGAAGCGGTCACGCTAAAACCCAAAGAGTTTGATTTATTACTGTTGCTTTTACAAAACCAAGGTCGGGTGTTCCACCGCGAGGAGCTCCTTAATAAAATCTGGGGTTATCAAGCCTTTCCGACGACTCGAACCGTGGATAATCATGTCTTGCGTTTGCGGCAAAAACTCCCGGACCTTGCCATCGAGACTCACCGTGGGGTGGGGTATAGGTTGATAGCACAATGATGTGGCATCGTCTCGGTATCGTAGCCCTGTGGGGCTTGACTAGCATCAGCGCGCAGGCTGAGCAATCTTGGTTTACAGATACGCCCATGCGCGAGGCTTATCAGGCGTTGCTGGTCGAACAGCCCACATTGGCTTGGCAAGAGTTGATGTTTGCGCTGACGCAAGCGCCCGTTGACGAGTCGCATTGGGCGACACTAAAACATGCCATTATTAATCAAACTGATTGCGGACAGCGTTTGACCGAGCCTAATGGCAAAGGGATCCCTCATGGTTTGACCATCTCTTTTGTACGTCGCGCAGGGGCGTCGAGTCTGGGCTATGAAATCAAGCTCTCGGCGGAGCAGGTGGCAAACACAACGCGGGTCACGCTTATGGATCCGAGTGGGCAAATGGTGTTAAGCGCCACACTCACGGCGCAAGCCAGCTATCAAGAGATTGAGTCGGGTCAATTGTTTACCCAAGTGGATCCGGGCGTTTACGAACTCAAGCTAGGTAATCAGCATTACAGCTTAGTGATTTACGGACTCCCGCGTCGTCCTTGGGTACAACTCACCGGGCATCCTGATATGCAACTGGCGATTGATTTGCCGACAACGCCGCAAAACTGTGCCCCTGCCACGGCGTATTGGTTATGGCTGGACGATGCCTATCGTTGGGTGGATCAAGCGCCGATTTATGCCTCTGGACGAACCGCTGAGGGGGCATTACCCGTTAAGGTTGATTTGCCGACGTCTCCGCCTGCTACTGCAAGCCATTTGAGTGCAACCGTGAGTCACTTTGAATACCAAGGCGCGATCAAGGTGAGCTATGTTGAGCGATTGGCACTCCCCCTACCCAATGCTGTCGAGCGCACTGACGCAGTGAATAGCGAATAAAGAGACAGTGAGGTGACAAATAAGGGACGAGGTTGGCATTTAATAGCGCGCTGATATCAACAGGAGACATCGCGTGAACCTACCATCTTTTTATTGTTCTTGTGTTGCGTTGAGCTTGACGCTATTCAGCTTAACTCCCTACGCAGCGCCTCTCACTTTGATCCATCAAGAGACACACGTCACCATTGACCCGAGTGATCTCATGATGCGTTGGGACAGCGTACCCATTAACGACGCCAGTTTATCCGTAGATCAGCAGCCCCAGCAGGTGGTGGATGTACGTCATCCCGCGCCCAATCAATTTCGCTGGCGCTGGGAGCCAGCTAATATCGAGGTGTCTGCCACCTTGGATGACGCCTTGACCTTGTCTATGTCGTTGGATGAAAACGCCCGAGTGACGCGCCAGCATCCCGTTACATTGCGTTGGTTTGATTTGCCTGTCGAGGACACTCAGACCTTATTATTGCCGTTTAGCGAAGGGATGCGGGTGCCTACCGATCATTCGCAATGGATTGACTACTTGCAAGCCAGCCGAGATGGCACGAATACCACGCAAGATTTAAAGATGCCGTTTTGGACGGCTCAGATAGGTCGCCAATATGTTAGCTACCATCTGGTTACCGCTACCAATAACCGACTGAGTTTTGCACGCAAACACGACAAACTTGCGATGGGCGCGGTTCATACCTTTACACCATTAAATCGCCACGACCCCTTTGTGGTAAGGGTTAAACTGGGTCAGCATCCATTGGATGGGGCTAAATGGTATCGCCAGTGGCGGCAAGAGCAGCATCAAGCAACCTCATTGGCCCAAAAAGTGAAGCAAAACCCTGAAACGGCCAAACTAATTGGCGCGACCCATGTGTATCTATTTGGACGAGGGCCGCTTGCTCGAGATGATGTGAAGGATTGGTGGGGGCTGAAAGATTGGGCGCTTAATGCGTCATCATTGCCGTTTGATGATGAGACCAAAGCGGCACTCGGGGAGCTTTCAAGTGAGCAGGGTTGGTTTAGCCAATATCATAAAAACACCTTGGTGAATGGCATTAATCGTGCGTTGGCAGAGACCTTTCCAGTGACAGCGCCCACGGAAAAAGACAATACCATTAAAAAGCAGTACCAGGCCGCGCAGCAACGTAAAAAGTGGTTAGCCGCGCACGCAGGACAGTACCTTAAACCGGCTGAACAGTGGGGGCAGGGGCTTTCCACTGAGATGATCGACAGCTTACAAAAAGCGGGTATCCGTCAATTATGGTTAGGCTTGGACAATTGGATGCCGGCATTTTATCAGCCGCACGTCGTTGAAAAGGCCAAGCAAGCGGGCTATTTAATTGGTCCCTATGACTCTTACAATACCGCGATCCCACGTGGGGTGAACGATAGCTGGCTGACTGCACAATTACCGGATGCGATGCGCACATCGTGTGCGATTGAACAGCGCAATGGCAACTTGAAAAAAGGGTTCCGTGGCAACGGCTTCTATCTCAACCCTGCCTGTGATGCCGATTATGTCGCGCAGCGTGTCGCCGATATTATTAAATATGGACAGTTTAATAGTTTGTTCATTGATGTGGATGCGACGGCGATGGCGCGAGAAGATTATCGCCGTGATACGCGCGAAGTCGATATGCTCGCGGCGTTCAACCAACGTATGAAATCGATCGTAAATCGTCAAGCGGTGGTGTTGGGGTCGGAAGATGGCAATAGCTTGACCACGCAGGGCATCGCTTTTGCACATGGTTTAGAAACGATTGGTTTTGGATGGCGGGATGAAGACATGAAGTCTAATCGCTCTTCGCCCTATTACCTTGGCCCTTGGTTTCCTGACAACAAGCCCGCCTTTTTCTTTCAGTCGGCGAAAGTGAAGCCGCTTTATCAAGCTCTTTTGTTTGATCCGCAATATCGTATTCCACTTTATCAAGCGGTGTTCCATGATGAGGTGATCAATAGCCACCATTGGCATAGCGATAGCCTAAAGTTTACCAATGTGCGTGCTGAGAGAGACTTAATAGCCATGCTTTATAATGTGCCCGCCATGGTGCATTTAAGTCGTGATGAAGCAACGTCGCCATCGCAACCTCGGATTCGTGCGATTAAACATTACCAACAGGGCTTTATGCCAATTCATCAAGCCCTTTGGGACAAAGCCTTGGTAGACTTTCGCTGGTTGGACGAACGCGGACGCGTGCAGCAGACCCAATTTAGCGATGGGTCGACGCTAACCGCCAACTTTACCGACCAACCAGTCGGTATGTCAGACATCACTGTGCCCGGAAAAGGTTTGGTGGCGCAGTTGAGTGATGGAACGCAAGTGGTTTGGTCTGTGTCTGAGTAGGATTAAGGTACGCTAACAGGATATAAGAAAGCCCGCATTGCGCGGGCTTTTTGCTGAATCCTACTGATTGATGATTAGTTGAGATAAGCGTTGAGCATCCACATCAGTTTTTCTTGTTCTCGGATATAGTCGCTCATCAGCGCCGATGTCCCTTCGTCGCCTGCATCACCGGCTAGGTTCATGATGTCACGCTGTAGGGCGATCAGAACACTGAAGCCTTCGACCAGTGCGCGCACACCGGCTTGACCATTCGCTTCAGGATCGTGCTCTTTGATCTCACTGACTTTCAAATACTCGCTGAAGCGGTGCTCAGCGGTACCACCGATGGTGAGAATACGCTCAGCCACTTCATCAATCTTGGTTTGAAGATCGGTATAAATTTCTTCAAATTTAGTGTGCAACTCGAAAAAATCGTTACCTTTGATGTTCCAGTGAAAACCACGCACATTGGTGTAAAGCACTTGATAGTTCGCCAATAGCGTATCCAAACGCGCGCCCAGATCGGCGGCTTTGCTGCTGTCTAGTCCAATCAATGCTGCTTGTTTACTCATCTAATGCCTCCTTAGTGGCAAAATCAATGTGTTTGACGTCTACAGATAGCAAACGCCAAGCACTGGAAACGGTGTCGCTTCAAATGATGGAAATAGGATAACTACCCGATATCAAAAAAGAAAATGGGTTAAACCTATATAGCTGATAGGGCGTGCCTATGATGTGATCGACGTAGCGTCGTGGACCATAAAGTGATCGGGCAGGGTGTCGAGTCCAGCAATGAGCGCGTCTAAACAGCGTTGGTCGATTGCCGTATCCACCTCTTCGCGCATGATACTCAGCGCCTTATCCACGGGAATAGGACCACGATACGGCCGCTCTGCAGTAATGGCATCGAATATATCTGCGGTAGTAATGATGCGTGTTAGAAGCGATATATGCTCGCCCTGTATTCCATCGGGATAACCGGTACCATCGAGCTTCTCATGGTGCGCGCTCGCGAATTGGGCGAGATCGTGGAATTGCTGGATCTTCGAGAGAATCGTTTTACTCAAGGCGGCATGTTGCTTGACCTGTTCCCACTCGTCGTCGTCAAGTTTACCGGGTTTATCAAGAATATCGTTGCTAACACCCAGTTTACCGATGTCATGGAGCAACGCGCCGCGTTTTAGCCACTTTTTATCCTGCTCGCTCACGCCAAGCGCGTCTGCGATTAAACTTGCATACACAGCGACACGTTCACTATGTCCGGACGTAAACGGGCTTTTGGCATCGACAACACGGCCAAAGGCAGCGGCTATCGCATCGAGATAGTCGTCATCCACCCAAATCGTTGCGGTAGCGGGTGCCATCGATAGGACTTGTTCTTTTAGTTGGGGGGCATCAAGATGCTGCCAAAAGTGGGGGGCGCTCGCGCATTCAATAAATGTATCTACCAGGTGAGGATCAAACCAGGTGCCACGCCGCGCTTTAATTTCTTGCAGTGCCGCTTCAATGCCGGATTCGGTGCGGAAAACATCAATCACTTGGGTCATTAAGGCGATACGTGCATAAAGAGGGATCGCGTCACCGCTTAAACCGTCAGGGCGTCCGCCTCCATCATAGTGTTCGTCTAGAGCGTAAACCGCGTTGGCAACTGCCTCGCTAAACCTCAGTTCGCGCACAATTTCTGCACCACGCGTACAACGTGTTTCAATCAGCTCTTGGGCATACATATCACCGTTTCGTATGATATCTAATGTCGTAGAAAGCTTTTCCATGAAGCCCCGTTTGACACCGGTATTTTTGAGCACGAAATTGAGCACACTAGACAAACTGCCATCGACGATTTTATAGCTTTGTTTAAAGGCTAAATCGTTAGTGAGATAAAGTTCGCAGATCCGTGCGGCATTGCTGCTACATCCTGCGTCTTTTAATAGCAAGGTATAGAAAAGGTCGTGACGTTGCTGGGGCGAAAAATCGAGCGCATCGGCCAGCTTCATGCCCATCCAAGCACAACGCATACAGTGCTCGGGGGGCTGGCCTTCGGTCATGTCGAGCGCAGTACTCAGCGCAACGATGAGTTCCGATAGACGTAACTCAGACGATGGTTGGCAAGTTATATCTGGCACGCTCATCTGATCTGATTGCTGATGCATAATCCAATGGCTCGGTGTTAGGTTATTAGTTAACTATACGCCAGTTGACGATGTATCGTTCATTCAGTGAGTCAGGCCTCGAACCGTATCTGAGACTTCTTGCGCGCCGGCATGGATATCTTTCATCACTTCATCGACCGCTGTCACCTTCTCTTGCCCGAGCGAGGACTGTTCACTCACTCTCTCCATCGCCTCACTGACTCCCTTAATCAGTTGCAGGTTTTCATCAACCACATCCGCGATTTCAGTGGTCGATTTACTGGTTCGCTGTGATAAACCGCGTACTTCATCGGCTACAACCGCAAAGCCGCGTCCTTGTTCGCCGGCGCGAGCAGCCTCAATAGCGGCATTCAATGCGAGCAAATTGGTTTGCTCGGCAATCTGTTTGATGGTGGTGACGATATTTTCAATGCTTTGTGCATGCTGGTTCAGTTGGTTGACCTGATTCGAGGCTTCTATCGCTTGTTCAGAAACGTTTTGCGACAGCTGTACCGCTTCTTGCAATAGTACGCTGCCGCTTTCACTGTCTTTTAGCGTTTGCTCAGACGACGCTTGCGCCAGTTCGGCCGCATGATTCACAGCCTGATTTTTCTTGACGGTATCCGTGATGTTGGTGGCAAACTTAATCACTTTCACCACCTGTCCATTGGCATCGAACACAGGGTTGTACGTGGCTTCTAGCCATACCTCATTGCCGTACTTGTCGCGGCGAAGATATTGTCCTGCGGTGAACTGACCGTCAGCCAGTGATTGCCAAAAGTGGGGGTTCTCATCGTAGAAGTCTTGGTCGCAAAAGATACGGTGATGCTGGCCGGTAATCTCACTGTCTTTATAGTGGACCGTACTGAGAAAGTTTTTATTGGCGCGAATAATGGTGCCATCAGGCTTAAATTCTATTACCGCCAACGAGCGATCAATGGCTTCCAATATGGCGTCTTGACGTTTTGATTGCTGGTGCCGCTCGGTAACGTCAGCAGCAAGTTTACGCACCTTAGTGACTTTCCCATTTTCATCTTTGATAGGAACATAGGTCGCTTCCATCCAGATTTCATGTCCCTCTTTGTGGCGGCGCCTAAATATGCCTTGCTGGGGTTTCCCTTGCGCCAGTGCTTGCCAGAACTGGCGATATTCTGACGAATTTGCCGTGTCCTCAAAACAGACTGCGCGGTGATGCTGACCGACTACCTCGTCTCGCTGGTAACCGATAATGGCAAGTAAATGATCATTCACATCGATGACCGTCCCGTCGGGCGTAAATAAAATTGAGGCGATGTGTTGTTGGAGAGCGCTGAGCTCTGCTTCAAGCTCTGCTTTTTCTTTCTGGCAAGCGTCTAACGCGCGTTGAGTCTTTTTGAACATAACTACTTACTTCCCGTTGTCCAAACCCGCGAAGTCATTATCTTTTTATAGACTTCACATCTGCTCGTAAAAGTGTAGATGTCAGGGGCAGGCTAAACGTAGTTTTTCCAGAAAATTATTCATCGTTAATAATGATAGCTACCTTATTTGTTGGCGATTCAAACGACTACCGTTGTTTATAAATCTATCAAATATGTATCTGAGTGTGTCATCGCTCTTTCGCTGTGCGGCGAAAGCGCTTAACCTATGCGGTCTTAGTCGATTCATCTGCCCGCAAATGTAACGTATTCATAACCCTTCTTCATTCCTTGTTACAAATCGACTTTTTTATTTTCAATAATTTCTGAAAATTCGAAATATTCATTGATCCTCAGCAAAGAAACTCCGTATCATTCCCCAGAAGCACTGTGAGGGAGATCAAGATGGAGCTGTCGCAAGAGCTAAGAAATGTGGTGATGCATTTCGGCGAAATGGGAAGTCGGTGGGGATTTAACCGCTCGGTCGGCGAAATGCTGGCACTGATTGTGTTGAGTGAAAAACCGTTAAGTGCCGATGATATTGTGTCGGCGCTCAACATATCTCGTGGCAATGTCAGCATGGCAACCAAGGAATTGCATGGCTGGAACTTGATTCGCTCACAGCGTACCCCCGGAGACAGAAAGGACTACTTTGTGCCTAACGGCACCATCTGGGAGTTGGCGCAGCAGGTACTCGCTGAGAGGAAGAAGCGAGAGGTGGATCCCACCTTATCTATGCTGCGTGCACACTTTATGCGAAGTGAAGATGACGCTGAGAGTCATTCGGTTAAGCAGTTACATGAGATCCACGATCTTCTCGAGCTGTTTAACCATTGGTTTGACGATGTTCAGCAAATGAAACCTGAGCATTTGAAGAACCTGATGAAACTGGGCAGCAGTGTCGGCAAGCTTCTCGAGCTGTCTGGCAAGTTGTTTCACAGTAAGTCCAACGAACAATCGGGCAGTTAAACTCCTGAGGGTAATGTCATGTTAGATACCTTAATGTTGTCGCGGATCCAATTTGCGGCCAACATCAGCTTTCACATCCTTTTTCCCACTATAACGATCGCCTTAGGGTGGATGCTGGTGTTTTTCAAGTTCAGATATAACCGTACCGGTGAGCAAATCTGGCTAGATACCTATTACTTCTGGGTCAAAGTGTTTGCGTTGACCTTCGCGCTGGGCGTAGTGTCCGGCATCACGATGAGCTTCCAATTCGGGACCAACTGGCCCGGATTTATGGAGAAAGTCGGCAACATCGCTGGCCCATTATTGGGTTATGAAGTGATGACGGCATTTTTCATGGAAGCCACCTTCCTTGGCATTATGTTGTTTGGTAAGAACCGTGTGCCGAATTGGGTTCATACCCTCGCAACCTTGCTCGTAGCGATTGGTACCACCATTTCTGCATTCTGGATTTTGGTGCTCAATAGCTGGATGCATACCCCAACCGGTTTTGAAATCATTGATGGTGTGGTGCACCCAACTAGCTGGTTTGAAGTGATTTTCAATCCGTCGATGCCATATCGCTTAAGCCACATGCTATTAGCGTCTGGTTTGACGGCTTCTTTCTTAATCGCGGGGATCTCTGCTTATCAGAAATTAAAGTCACCGACCTCAGGTGTATCGGACAAGCCTTTAAAAGTGGGTATCACTGCTGCGGCAATTCTGATCCCATTACAAGTACTGGTTGGTGACATGCACGGCCTAAACACACTTGAGCATCAACCACAAAAAATTGCGGCGATGGAAGGTGTGTGGGAAACCGAGCAAGGTGCGCCTTTGCTGCTGTTTGCGGTTCCAAACGAAGAAACACGCTCTAACGACTTTGAAGTGGGGATCCCGAATCTGGCAAGCCTCATTTTGACTCACAAACTCGATGGTGAGATCAAAGGCTTAGAAAGCTTTAAGTATCATCCACCGGTGAAGCCGTTGTTCTTCGGCTTCCGCATCATGGTCGGAGTGGGTGTGCTTATGCTGGTGGTGAGTTGGTTTACCGCATATCGCGTTTGGCGTAATCAACCGATGCCGAAGTGGCACTTGATGGGGCTGGTCGCCATGACATTCTCGGGCTGGGTAGCGACGCTTTCGGGCTGGTATGTCACAGAGATCGGTCGTCAGCCTTGGCTAGTACAAGGTGTGCTAAAAACGGCGGATGCGGTGACACCCGTGGCAAGCTCGCATGTCGGCATTACGTTGACTATCTACCTCACACTCTATGTAGTGTTGATGGTAGCGTACATCCGTACCTTGTTCTTCTTAGCCAAAAAACGTCTGCCCGAGTACCAGTCAGACAACCACGCTCAGCCGAATAAAGAGGTGAACGCATGAGCATAACTCCTTATCTGCCTGAAATTTATCTGCTGCTGTTTGGTTTCTCGGTATTTATGTATGCCGTGCTCGATGGCTACGACCTTGGCGTAGGGATGCTGTTGCCGAGCTGCAACCAAGCGCAGCGAGACCGTATGATTGCCTCGATTGGCCCATTCTGGGATGCGAACGAGACTTGGTTGGTACTGGCGGTAGGTTTGTTGTTGATTGCCTTCCCTGCGGCACACAGCATGATTTTGACCGAATTGTATTTGCCTACGTCTGTGATGTTGGCGGGTCTTATTCTACGTGGCGTGTCGTTTGATTTTCGTGCCAAAGTGAAACCAGAGCGCAAAGACCTTTGGGACCGCTGCTTTAAAGCGGGCTCATTTATCGCGTCGATGACACAAGGCTACATGATTGGCCGCTATGTACTGGCGTTTGATGACAGCACAGGTGCGTATTTGTTTGCACTGTTAAGTGGCCTTTGTGTGACCGCCGCCTACATCTATATTGGTGGGACTTGGCTGGTGATGAAAACGGAAGGGGACTTGCAAAAGCGCGCGGCGAAATGGTCTCGCCGCGGTGGCTGGCTTGCGGCGCTTGGCGTATTAGCCATCAGTATTGTCAATCCGCTAGTGAGTGAGACAGTGGCCGAGCGTTGGTTTGGCTTCCCTGAGATTTTATTACTGGCACCCGTGCCACTGGTGTGTCTTGCAATTATGTTGCTCGTAGACCGCTATCTGCGCCACGTGCCGGTCGAAAATGATGTGGGTTATCAGTTCCCATTCATTGGTGCGATCATTTTGTTTGCAATGAGCTTCTTTGGCTTAGCATACAGCTTCTTCCCTGACATTATCCCCGGCGTGATGACGGCGAAAGAGGCGGCGAGTGCCACTGGCACCTTGTTGATTGTCGGTTATGGTGCGATGTTCGTGCTACCGATGATCTTCTTATACACCCTCTTTGTGTACCGTGTCTTCTCAGGAAAAGCCACCGAGCTTAACTACGAGTAAGCCATACGTAACACACCTCTAATCGATGAGCCCAGCGATAGACGCTGGGCTTTTTTTTGCTCGGCTTTTGAGTGTGATAGCGATGGTATGCCCGTCACGATAAAACGGTTAGCGGTAACCTGTCTTTTTGATCAATCTTTCGGGACCTAAATATTGGTCTCGCGAAAGGTTATATCTCGTTATAGTTTGTGCTTCTCGACGCTCTAACCGGAGTGGCCCATCATGATTTGTTATCACCTGATGCGTGCTTTCAAAACGGCAATCTGCCCTTTTTGTAGCGAATGTCGGTCATATGGTGCTTATTTTTATTTTTCTTCGCATTTCTTACTTAGTGTGAGGCATTGACTCGCGGTTGGTTTTGGCCAGCATTGAGTGAAAATGAATCATTACTCCCCTTATCATTTCCTGCGTTACTATGTTTTTCTGGTGGTATTTTAACCGATTTGTTCATAAATACTGCTATCAGTACAAAAGATTTGATCTGGAACAAACCTTTTTGAAATTGACCTAAATCATTGTTGTATTTGTATGTTTCTGTTTTTCGAGGGTTGGTCGTGTAGCGATTTGGTTAAAAAATCTATTTGAGATCTAAATATTAGCGTGTAAGATTATATTTAACTAATCGTTCAATTAAAAACGAATGGGAGCAACAATGCCTAAGGTAGGGATGCCGGAAGTACGTAAACCGCAGCTCGTTAAAGCCACCATGACTGTGATTGGCCGCGTTGGTCTGCATGCGGCAAGTATCTCTTTGATTAGTAAGGAAGCCGGCGTATCAACAGGCATTATCAACCACTATTTTGGTGGTAAGCATGGTTTGCTGGAAGAAACAATGCGCGTGGTATTGCGCGAGCTTTCAGCCACTGTCATTAACACGCTGCGTGGGATCCCTCGTCACCACCACCAAGCGCGTATTAATGCGATCATTAACGCGAACTTTGAAGGTTTTCAGGCCCAGTCTGATGTGGTGAAAACTTGGCTCGCGTTCTGGTCATATGCCATGCATGACAATGAGTTACACCGTTTACAGCGCGTGAACGAGAAGCGCTTGCTGTCGCATTTGCGCATTGAGCTTAAAGCGCTATTGCCGGTCGAGCAGGCTGTCATGGTTGCTCAGGGGATTGCAGCATTGATTGATGGTATTTGGTTGCGCGGTGCATTGAACCCTAAAGGTATTGATGCCAATAACGCTCGCACCATTATCAATGACTATTTAGATAAGCAACTGACCTTTTATGGTCGTCCTCAGGGCTAACCCGGGATAGCAGCTGACATGCACACACGAACAGAAAAGAATTCAGGATTAATCATGGACGCGAAAACGCTTTTTATTAATGGTCAGTTAACTGACGTATCCAGTGGTGAATACTTTGCCACCGTGAACCCTGCAACGGGTGAAACACTGGCACAGATCGGCCAAGCTTCTGCAGACGATGTGCAGAAAGCGATTGATGCCGCAAAAGCAGGCTTTGCCGTTTGGTCTCGCATGACCGCGATGGAGCGTAGCCGAATTCTATTGAAGGCGGTTGCTTTATTGCGTGAGCGCAATGATGAACTGGCGAAGCTGGAAGTCCTTGATACGGGTAAGCCGTTGCAAGAAGCGATTGAGGTTGATGTGGTAACCGGTGCTGATGCGATTGAATACTTCGCTAATCTGGTGCCATCCATGCAAGGTGAGCAGCAACCGCTGTCTGAGAACCAATTCTTCTACACCCGTCGTGAGCCACTTGGCGTGTGTGCAGGCATTGGTGCGTGGAACTATCCAATTCAAATTGCGATGTGGAAATCAGCGCCAGCATTAGCGGCAGGTAATGCCATGGTGTTTAAACCATCGGAAGAAACCCCGCTCACAGCCCTTAAGTTGGCAGAGATCTTCACTGAAGCCGGTATGCCTGACGGCGTATTCAACGTGGTTCAAGGTGATTACCGTGTTGGCCAAATGCTGACAGCACACCCAGAGATTGCCAAAGTTTCTTTCACCGGTGAAGTCGGTACCGGTAAAACCGTGATGGGTGATGCCGCAAAGACCCTGAAGTCAGTCACCATGGAACT
Source organism: Salinivibrio sp. YCSC6 (assembly GCF_004916735.1). Classification (NCBI taxonomy): domain Bacteria; kingdom Pseudomonadati; phylum Pseudomonadota; class Gammaproteobacteria; order Vibrionales; family Vibrionaceae; genus Salinivibrio; species Salinivibrio sp. YCSC6. The sequence continues at coordinate 1,964,920 of NZ_CP039516.1, read as the reverse complement.
GGGTGGTAAGTCACCTTGTATCGTGTTTGATGATGCGGATTTAGACAATGCGGTATCTGCGGCTATGGTCGCCAACTTCTATACTCAAGGTGAGGTATGTACACACGGTACCCGTGTCTTTGTTCACGACAGCATTTATGACGCGTTTGTCGAGCAGCTGAAATCGCGCACCGAGAAACTGGTCGTCGGTGATCCAATGGATATGAACACCCAAGTCGGTGCATTGATTTCAACCGAGCACCTTGAAAAAGTGATGACGGCCATTCAAGGCGCGAAAGCAAGTGGTGCAACTCTGCTAACTGGCGGCGAACGCTTAATGGAGAATGGTCTCGACAAAGGTAACTTTGTGGCCCCGACTATCTTCACCGATTGTGATGACAGCATGGCGCATGTGCGTGACGAGATCTTTGGCCCTGTGATGTCAGTGTTGCGTTTCTCGGACGAGGAAGAGGTCATCCGCCGTGCCAACAATACCCATTATGGTTTGGCCGCTGGCATCTTTACCCAAAACCTGTCGCGCGCGCATCGCGTGATCCATCAGCTTGAAGCCGGTATTTGTTGGGTGAACACCTGGGGTGATTCGCCAGCAGAAATGCCTGTTGGTGGTTACAAGCAATCAGGCATCGGCCGTGAGAATGGTGTCGAGACCCTGACTCACTATACCCAAACCAAGAGTGTGCTGATTGAGCTAGGCGATTTCGCTAGCCCATACGCCTAACCTCAGTTAACGGAGCGACCAATATGTCACAACGCTACGATTATATTATCGTCGGCGCGGGTTCGGCCGGCTGTGTGCTGGCGGATCGGCTCACCGAGTCCGGCGAACATCAAGTGCTATTGCTTGAAGCCGGGGGCACCGATAAAAGCATTTTTATTCAGATGCCGACGGCGCTGTCTTATCCCATGAATACCAAGCGCTATGCCTGGCAGTTTGAGTCTTTGCCTGAGCCAGGCTTGGATGGCCGTCAGCTACATTGCCCACGCGGTAAAGTGCTGGGTGGTAGTTCATCCATTAATGGCATGGTCTATGTGCGTGGTCACGCATGCGATTTTGAAGAATGGGTTGAGCACGGAGCCAATGGCTGGGATTACGCTAGCTGCTTGCCTTACTTCAAGCGTGCAGAAAGCTGGTCGGGCGGTGAAGATACTTACCGTGGTGGTCAGGGCCCTGTCGGTACTTGTAACGGTAACGACATGAAACTCAACCCGCTTTATCAAGCCTTTATTGATGCGGGTGTCGAAGCGGGCTACCCAGAAACCAAAGATTACAACGGTTATCAGCAAGAAGGCTTTGGGCCGATGCATATGACGGTTGATAAGGGTGTGCGTGCTTCAACGTCAAATGCCTACCTACGTCGCGCGCTGAAGCGCAGCAATCTGACCTTGAAAAAGGGTGTTGTGACTCGTCGTGTCTTGCTGGAAGGCAAACGTGCGGTAGGTGTGGAATTTGAAAAGGGCGGCAAAATTGAACGCGTGATGGCAGACAAAGAAGTCATTTCCAGCGCGGGATCAGTGGGCTCACCGCAACTGCTGCAACTTTCAGGCATTGGTGCGCGTGACGTACTGGAAAATGCCGGTGTTGACGTCAAGCACGAGTTGCCGGGTGTGGGTGAAAACCTGCAAGACCACCTTGAAGTTTACTTCCAATTCCATTGTAAAGCGCCGATTACGCTCAACAGCAAGCTGGGATTAATTAGCAAGGGAATGATCGGGACCGAGTGGATCTTGACCCGTAAAGGCTTGGGTGCCACCAACCATTTTGAATCATGTGCCTTTATCCGTTCACGCAAAGGGTTGAAGTGGCCAAATATCCAGTACCACTTTTTACCTGCAGCGATGCGTTACGACGGTAAAGCGGCGTTTGATGGGCATGGTTTCCAAGTCCATGTGGGCCCAAACAAGCCTGAAAGCCGCGGCCACGTACGTATCAAGTCAGCGGATCCGCAAGATAAACCGTCGATCCTGTTTAATTACATTACTACCGAACAAGATCGCCAAGACTGGCGCGACACCATTCGTTTGACCCGTGAAATCATGGATCAAAGTGCTATGGATCCCTTCCGTGGTGAAGAGATTCAACCGGGTCGTGATGTCACCACAGACGAAGCGATTGATCGCTGGGTGAAAGAGAACGTGGAAAGTGCGTATCACCCATCGTGTACCTGCAAAATGGGTGCAGACAACGATTCGATGGCGGTACTCGATGAGCAGTGCCGTGTTCGAGGGATTCAAGGTTTGCGCGTGGTGGATTCATCGATTTTCCCCACCATTCCAAATGGCAACTTGAATGCCCCAACCATCATGGTAGCGGAGCGCGCCGCTGACATGATTCTCGACAAGCCACTCTTGCCTGCTGAGCAGGTGCCAGTATGGATTGCGGCTGAGTGGCAGCAAAAGCAACGCAATCAGAACGCGCAAAGTGAGAAAGCCACCGAAGGTGCGCCTTCACTGGAAACTAATCAGTAAGCATTACAAGGAATCCAAGATGTCAATGAACAAACGTAAGACCACCAAAACCCTGATGACCGCGGTTGGCCTGAGCTCTATGGTGGCGTTTAGCGCCGCTGCCAACCAATGTGAGACGGTACGTTTCTCGGATATCGGTTGGACGGACGTGACCTCAACCACAGCCATCACCACAGAAGTGCTAAAAGGCATGGGCTACCAAACAGAGACAGACTTGCTGTCACTGCCTGTGACTTTTTCATCTCTGGCGTCGGGCGACATCGACGTATTCCTCGGTAACTGGATGCCAACCCAAACGGGCGATATCAAAAAGTATATTGAAAACGGCACTGTAGATAGCCTGCGCGCCAACCTAACGGGTGCGAAATACACCCTTGCCGTGCCTAAGTACGTTTACGATGCGGGTGTGACCAGTGTTGCAGATATCGCGGAATACGCTGACAAGTTTGACTCTCGCATTTATGGCATTGAGCCAGGCAATGATGGCAACACGCAAATTCAAAAAATGATCGATACCGATGATTTTGATTTGGGTGATTTCCGTCTGATCGAATCAAGCGAAGCGGGCATGATTTCGCAAGTTTCACGTGCTATTCGTCGTGGCAAATGGGTTGCTTTCCTAGGTTGGGCTCCACACCCAATGAACAGCAACTTTGATATGAAGTATCTGTCTGGTGCAGATGACTACTTCGGCCCTAACTACGGCGGTGCCACGGTTCATACCAATGTTCGTAGTGGCTATGTCGAGCAATGTTCGAATGTGGGTCAAATGCTCGAGCAACTTGAGTTTAGCCTCAAGATGGAAAACGAAATGATGGGCAAAATCCTGAACGACGGCGAGAAGCCAGAGGTTGCAGCGCGCGAATGGCTACGTAACAACCCAAGTGTGTTGAACAAGTGGCTAGACGGTATCACCACACTAGACGGTAAAAACGCCGTAGAAGCTGTGACTGAATATCTTAAAAAGACTGAAGCGTAACAAAAAAGTGTAGAAGGAGAGGGCGGTTTAATCGCCGCCCCCTAAGGTTTTATTGTGAATATTATTACAGATAACAAGATCCCACTCGGTCAATGGATGGAAAATGGCGTTGACTGGTTAACCATGAACGCCGCGGGCTTCTTTGATGCCATCTCGATTGGTTTAGATACCAGCATCATGTTTTTGGTCGACATCTTTAAATGGATGCCACCTGCAATGCCTATCATCATGACTGCTGCGTTAGCGTGGTACCTGCAGCGTCGAATTTCCATCGTGATCTTTGTTGTGAGTGCGCTCTTGTTGATCCTCAACCTGGGCTACTGGCAAGAGATGCTGGAAACCTTTGTTCTGGTGTTTGCCGCGACAACGATTTCCGTATTAATTGGCATACCGCTTGGGATAATGGCTGCTCACCGGCCCTTAGCGTATACCATCATGCGTCCACTCTTGGACTTAATGCAGACGGTACCGCCTTTTGTATATTTGATTCCAACGCTGGTTCTTTTCGGCTTAGGGATTGTACCGGGACTGATTTCCACCATCATCTTTGCGATTGCAGCACCGATTCGCTTGACTTATCTCGGCATTACACGTGTGCCAGAGGAGTTGGTGGAAGCTGGCCGTGCATTTGGCGCCAACCGCATGAAGCTTTTGTTTAAAGTGGAATTGCCCGCGGCACTGCCAAGCATTATGACGGGCGTGACGCAATGTATTATGTTGTCACTGTCGATGGTAGTTATCGCCGCACTAGTGGGGGCTGACGGCCTCGGTAAGCCAGTGGTTCGCGCACTAAACACTGTCAACATTTCTCAAGGTTTTGAAGCGGGTCTGGCGATTGTATTGGTAGCCATCATTCTTGACCGCCTGTGTAAAGCACCAAACCAAGGCCATGAATAAGGGGGATACCATGGACGCAATCGCAATTAAAAATCTTGATGTTGTTTTCGGTGACAACGTACAACCAGCACTCGACCTGCTCGACAAAGGCTTAACGCGATCAGAGATCATCGATCAAACTGGTCAAGTCGTGGGTGTGGACAATGTGTCACTTAATGTAAAAGAAGGTGAGATTTGCGTATTGATGGGCCTATCTGGCTCAGGTAAATCGAGCTTATTACGGGCAGTGAATGGCCTTAACCCGATTAGCCGTGGCAGCCTTGAAGTGCGCGATGGTGACCAAATGGTGGATATGGCGAGTGTGGATGCACAAACGCTGCGTCATCTGCGTACCAACCGTGCCTCAATGGTATTCCAAAAATTCGCTCTGATGCCTTGGTTAACCGTGGTGGATAACGTTGCCTTCGGTCTAGAAATGAAAGGCATCAGTAAAAAAGAACGCCGTAAGCAAGCATTAGAAAAACTTGAAATGGTGGGATTGGCGGATTGGGCCTATCAGTATCCACACGAATTGTCTGGCGGTATGCAGCAGCGTGTTGGCTTGGCCCGTGCCTTTGCGATGGACAGTGACATCCTACTGATGGATGAACCGTTTTCCGCATTGGATCCCTTGATCCGTGCTCAGCTACAAGACGAGCTACTGGAGCTGCAGAAAAAACTCAACAAAACGATTTTGTTTGTGAGCCACGATCTGGACGAGGCACTGAAAATTGGTAACAACATTGCCATCATGGAGTCCGGTCAGCTTATTCAGCACGGTAAACCTGAAGACATTGTTTTGCGCCCAGAAACGGACTATGTTCGCGACTTTGTGGCGCACACTAATCCGTTGAACGTACTGAAAGGTCGCTCAATGATGAAAGATATCGACACCATGCCGCACGTTGAAAACCGTTGGAAGGTGTGCGATCAGCGTGATATCTGGGTGACAGTAGAGCCTCAGGGTGCATTGTCGGCCATGGCGGGCACACAGCATTTGCGTGTGGCTGAGTGGAAAAAAGACATGGCAGACTTGTCACAAGTAAGCTCGGATACCATTGTAATGGCATCGCCTGATATCGAAATGCGTGATGCGATTGAAATCCGCTATCACACCAACAAACCCGTACTACTGGTAGAAAATGGCAAATTGGTTGGCACGCTTTCCGATCACGATTTCTACCATGCCTTGCTCGGCAAGTATCAGCAGCCGTGCGATAGCCAAGCGGCTTGACTCACGTCAGCGAATAAATCCTAACTAACGAAAAAGCCTGCTCATGGAGCAGGCTTTTTTATCACTGACGACTGACCGCACAGGTCAAGTCACTATCTGTACAGTCGTAGGCTCAGTAGCGTGGTCGCTAAGGCATGATCACGGTATCAATCACATGTATCACGCCGTTTGACGTCATAATATCGGCTTTGGTCACGGTCGCGTTATCGACTTTAACTTTGCCATAAGAGGTCTTAATCATAATGTCACTGCCTTGTACCGTCGTGGCGGACGACATACCCATCACTTGTTCTGCGGTCACCTTACCCGGTACGACATGATAGGTGAGGATATCGACCAGCTTATCCTTGTTTTCGGGCTTGAGAAGCATGTCGACCGTCCCCTCTGGCAGCTTAGCGAATGCCGCATTCGTGGGCGCAAAGACCGTAAATGGCCCTTCTCCTTTGAGGGTATCCACTAACCCTGCAGCTTTGACGGCGGCGACAAGGGTAGAAAAGTCATCATTTTTTGCAGCTGTGTCCACAATATCGTGGCCGCCTTTGTGGTGCGCAGCCATCGCGCTTCCCATTCCTAGAATCAGGGCGGCAGTCACCGCAAATTTCGTGAAGGTACGTTTTAACATGTTGCTCTCCTTTTCATCGATTGATCATTCCTCACCAAACCATCATCAGCAATGACAGTGAGTGACTGCTCAGGAATGTCGTGGCTCTTGGCAAAACGGGTGAAAGGAGAAAGAAGATCACTTTTGGAGGTAAGGATAGGCACATATCTGTGATCTTCTACGCTTGATTGATCGTGAAATCACGTGCAATTTTTCGAACAAGTCATTCGCATAACTGTGATTGTGAGCACACTTTTATCGGCGTACATTCTCTCTCGTCCCGCGACGAAAGGTCGCAAAGAAAATCTTTAAATAGAGACATTGTGGTGACAATTGGTCACCGAGATTGGCGTTTAATAACAATCAATCGACAACGAGAGAGGAAACAACCATGAAAAAATTAGCAGCTATTTTTGCACTGACACTCGCATCAACCTCAGTAATGGCGAGCGGCCTTAACCTTGACGTACAACCTGCAGAAGGCGGTGCTTGGGTATCAGTGACTGAACAAGGTCAAGCCGTTAAAGGCGCGAAAGTAACCAGCTCAAAGAGCATGGACAGCAAAGTGACTGACGAATCAGGTCGTGTATTCATTTACAGCCAAGACCAAAACAGTGGTTCAGTGACTTATGTTGCAAATACCGACCAAGGCCAACAAGCAGAAAAAGCCGCTTTTGTTGCCGGTGACCGCAGCTAATTTGCCCCACTAGGCAAAGACATCGTTGGAAAGCAAAAAAGAGAGCATTGGCTCTCTTTTTTTATGATTAGGCGTTGTCAGGCATGAGCCACGCTTGGAGTGCATGCAGTGAGTCCACTTGGTGGGTAGGCGTCACGCCTTCTGGTAGTGGCTTTTTGTCGCGATTCAACCAGCATGTGTCTATGCCTGCGCGCATGCCACCGAGGACATCTGCCATTGGATTATCGCCGACCATGAGGATTTGAGACTTAGGTGGATGGCCCATTTTTGCAAATGCATGCTCGAAGATGCGAGGGTCAGGTTTGGCAAAACCGACTTGCTCGGATACCACGAGAGTAGATATGGCGGGCTTGAACCCTGTTTTTTCCAAGCGCACATCCTGTAACGCGGTAAAGCCATTGGTGATAATACCAATGTGTGCGTGTGGACGAATCGCGTTTAGCAGTGCTTCTGCGCCTGGGAGAGGCTCACAGATTTCGGCCATCGCATCCAAAAAATGCTGGTTTAGCGTTGTCGGAGCCACCCTGAGCTGCTTTCCCCAGTGGGTAAAGCGTTTGGTTTGCAGCGTGTGTGCGTCTATTTCGCCATTTTGGTATTGCACCCACAAAGGTTTGTTTAGTTCTGAATATTCGGCAAAGGCGTGCTGGTCGAAATCGACATCATAGTGTGAAAACATGCGTTGCAGTCCTGCAAACGCATCAAAGTGAAACAGTGTTTCATCTGCATCAAAAAGAACCCAAGGATACCGCATGGTGACTACATCTCTTTACGTTAAGTAAATGAAGTGTAACAGATAAAGCCCTTTCTCTTCGAGACTTTTTAGTGCACTCACCGTCCTTGGTGAGAAACACTGCACCGTCAAAGTGATGGCAAAATTATCCAGCGTGATTGAGGTTACAAAGTCAGATACAGCCCTGCCAATGTTGCGCTCATCAGATTCGCTAAGGTGGCGGCAAGAATGGCACGCATTCCTAATTTGGCGATATCACCTCGGCGCTCTGGAACAATACCGCCCAGTCCGCCCATCAACATCGCGATCGAAGTGAGGTTGGCAAAGCCGCACAGTGCAAAGGTAACAATGGCTTGGCTATGGGGAGAAAGTGCACCTTTTAGGTTCATAAAATCAGCAAACGCCACAAATTCATTCACCGCAATTTTCTTACCAATCAAGGTACCAGCAGTCATTGCTTCCCCCCACGGAATACCGATGAGCCAAGCGACTGGTGCAAACACATAGCCGAATATCCACTCCAGACTCAATTGAGGCATATTGATCATCGGGCCAAGTTTGCCCAACCCGCCGTTGATCAGCGCAATCATGCTGATCACGGCCAGCAAGCTAGCCCCGACTGCCATCGCAATTTGTAATCCACTTAAAGCACCTTGTGTACCTGCATCGATCAAGTTGACAGGCTTATCGTGGTTATCTTGCTCGGCTTGCGCTTGGGTATGACTGATAGGCGTTTCGGTCTGCGGGACCATAATTTTTGCCATCATTAGACCGGCTGGTGCGGACATAAAAGCGGCAGCGATCAGGTATTTCATTTCAACACCGAGGCCTGCGTATCCAACCATGGTGCCTCCAGCCACGGAGGCTAATCCGCCGACCATGACTGCAAATAATTCTGAGCGCGTCATTGAGGCGAGAAAAGGGCGCACGACAAGAGGGGCTTCTACCGATCCGACAAAGATATTGGCAGTGGCTGACATCGATTCAGTGCGCGAAGTGCCGAGTACGCGTCGTAGTACGCCACCGATCAGGCGAATAATCCAAGCCATGATCCCTAAGTGATAAAGCACGGCGATCAGAGCGGAGAAAAAGACGATAGTTGGTAAAACGTTGAAAGCAAAGATAAAGCCAAGTTTAAATTTCGCGAGATCACCAAACAGAAACTCAGCACCAATATCGCCAAAGCTAATAATTGCGGACACGGCTTCTGATGCGTTAGCCAGAATATGCTGACCAAGCGGGACGGAGATAATAAACCCGGCAAAGACGATTTGAATAATGAAAGCGCCACCGACGGTACGCCAGTTGATCGCACGACGATTTTCTGAAAATCCAATCGCGATTAGAAAGAGGACGCTAATCCCCAAAAGGCCGATGCCAAATTGCATGATGCTTGCTCCGCAAACGTTAAACTGGGATGGAAAACGATTGCGGCGGTATTGTACTTATTTTTCTCAGTGTGACAAGTATCACGAATAAATCATATTGTTGCATTGTTTTGCATTTTTGTGGCCTGGAGGTTATGTGCTCGTAGGCGAGTCGTGTGAGCTCAGAGCGGCTTCACGATAGGTACTTGAACAGACGCATGCTATTCACGATGTCTTTGTGATCCATCAAAAGTTTTGCTGGTGAACATAGGTATTTTTTGTGAGCACTATCAATGAATTCTTTTTATGATACGGCGTATTTCCGCTAAACCTAGAAGAGGAAAGTGTATGACACGATCCTTTATAGCTCTGAAATAAAGAGTTCAAATGAGTTCTAGGCCGCGTCTAGGCTGGGGTTTGAGTGGATATATTGATTAATAGCTGGTTATAAAATCGACATTTGGTTAGTACCCTAATTAAATCGTTACGCATTTATGTTAGGGTAGTGAGCTGTGTGGATGTTGCGGTTCTTGCTGCTGGTCAACTTTTTTATCCGCGTTTTGCGATGAAAAGGCCAATTGAGCGCACAGGCCACCGACACTCACAGGCTTCCGAACAAACGGACTAAGGAGTTAACTCGTGAGCGATAAAAGCCATGAAGATATGATGAAACCGGACGGGAAAGTTAACCCGATCGATACTGACTACCAGGTCGGTCAGGATAATGTGGCCGTTAAACTTGGCCCGTTTGGTTTTGATATTCACAACCGAGTATTTATGGTCTCGGGGCTGGCCATTATGGCCTTTGTATTTGTCACTTTGGCATTTCAAAACCAAATCGGCCCTGTTTTTGGTGATCTTCGGGGTTGGTTGACCTCGAATCTAGACTGGTTCTTCCTTTCTGCAGGTAATATTTTTGTTATCGCCTGTCTAGTACTGATTGTGTCACCTTTGGGTCGCGTTCGTCTCGGCGGAACAGAAGCTAAGCCGGATTATAGCTATGCGGGTTGGTTTGCGATGTTGTTTGCCGCCGGTATGGGTATTGGTTTGATGTTCTACGGTGTATCAGAGCCGTTAACACACTTCCAAACGTCATTGGGCGGTACCGCTGTTGATGCAAACGGTATTCGTACCGACTGGGCACCGTTGGGCGCAGCAGCCGGAGATGCTGAAGCGGCTCGACGCCTAGGTATGTCTGCAACGATTTTCCACTGGGGTCTTCACCCTTGGGCCATCTACGCTGTCTTGGCGCTAGGTTTGGCTCTGTTTGCCTATAACAAAGGCTTGCCTTTGACCATGCGTTCAGTCTTTTACCCGCTCTTTGGCGAGCGTGTATGGGGCTGGACCGGCCACGTGATCGATATTCTTGCGATCATCGCGACCCTCTTTGGTCTTGCAACCTCACTAGGCCTTGGCGCCTCACAGGCGTCTGCTGGTCTTCACTATCTGTTTGATACGCCACTGGGTAACACCACAGAGGTGCTGCTTGTCATGGGTATCACCGGTATGGCCATCCTGTCTGTGGTTGCTGGGGTAGATAAAGGGGTGAAACGCCTCTCCGAAGTCAACATGTTGCTTGCACTGCTACTGCTTATCTTTGTGATTGCAGTGGGTCCAACGCTAGCCATTTTGACCGGTTTCTTTGGTAACCTCGCCGCGTACCTAGAAAACTTGCCTGCGCTGTCTATGCCGTTTGCACGTGAAGATGCCAACTTTACGCAAGGCTGGACCTCGTTCTACTGGGCATGGTGGATTTCATGGTCTCCATTTGTAGGTATGTTTATTGCGCGTGTTTCTCGTGGCCGCACAGTGCGTGAGTTCATCACCTGCGTATTGCTGATCCCATCTGCTGCTTGTGTGTTGTGGATGACCGCATTCGGTGGTACCGCGATTGGTCAATTTGTGAACGAAGGTTACACCGCAGTTGTAGACGCTGAACTGTCACTGAAACTGTTTGCAATGTTGGATGATTTGCCGTTGGCATCGATTACTTCATTCATCGGTATCATTCTAGTTATCGTGTTCTTTGTGACCTCGTCTGACTCAGGCTCACTGGTTATCGATACCATCTCTGCAGGCGGTAAAGTGAACGTGCCAGTGCCACAACGTGTTTTCTGGGCGTCTTTCGAGGGCCTAGTTGCGGTGGCGCTTATCCTTGGTGGTGGCTTGGTTGCCCTACAAGCGATGGCGGTTTCAACTGGCTTCCCGTTCACGATTGTACTACTGGTAGCGACTGCTTCCTTGTTCAAAGGGTTAGCATCAGAGCCGCGCGCTAAGTAACTGTACGTGCTAAGTAACTAACAGTTAGCTATGATGAAAAAGGCAGGCCCTCGGGACTGCCTTTTTTATTACCAACAACCTTGATATGTGATGGGTGAGACTAAGCTTTTAGGTTTCATCTATTGTGAATATTCAATCGCATACCCTTGCACTTTCTCGCAACGCTAGGTGAGCATCATGGAAGCTGAACAAGTTGAAATTGCGACATTTCTTTCCCAATACGCCCCTTTTGAATCGATTCCCGAAGAGGTGGTTGCTGAGGTCGCGCAAAGCATCGAAATTAGTTATCACCGAGCGGGCACGACGATTTTTGCCTACGGCGATGAGATTCATGATTTAGCCATGATCCGTAGCGGTGCTGTCGAGCTGTATCGTCGTAATGGCACCTTGTACAACCGTATCGCCGAGGGGGATATTTTCGGTCAGATGGGGCTTTTGATGAACAACCGGGTGCGTATGCCCGCCAAGGCGATCGAAGACACCTTGGTGTACTTCATCCCTGAGGCGACATTTAACCGCTTGTTTGATGAATTTGAACACTTTGCCGATTTTGTCGAGGTCGAAGACCGGACGCGATTACGTCAGGCGGTATCGAGCCATAATGAAGCCAATGATCTGACGACGTCCAAAGTTAAGAAGCTGATTATTCGCGACCCCGTGATGATCGATAGTACCGACTCGGTACAATATGCAGCGCAAGTTATGTCGCAAGAAGCGGTCTCGTCAATTTTGGTGATGGGCGATGAGCCCGATCCCGAAACCGGCTTCAATCCCGTGCTGGGGATCATTACTGATCGTGACTTACGTAATCGCGTGTTAGCAGAAGGCTTGCCTTATGAAACGCCGGTACAAGAAATCATGTCGCCCCAGCTGATCACCCTCGATCATAATGCTTACATCTTTGAAGCCATGCTCACTATGCTGCGCTCAAACCTCCACCACGTACCGGTATTACAGCATGGCAAACCACTGGGTGTGGTCGCGCTATCAGATATTGCACGTTACGAATCGCAAAACAGCTTGTTCCTCGTCGCCAGTATTTTCCGTCAACAATCGGTAGACGATTTAGTGGTGTTGGCGAAACAAGTCAAAGATTGCTTTGTACGCATGGTCAATGAGGACGCGAACTCACACATGATAGGGTCTGCGATGTCTGTGATTGGCCGCAGTTTTAAGCAGCGCCTGTTGGAGTTGGCAGAAGAAGAACTGGGTGAGCCGCCTATCCCGTATTGCTTTTTGGCGATGGGATCGATGGCACGCGATGAGCAGCTGATTGTGACCGATCAAGATAATGCCATTATCTTGGATGATAGCTTCAACCACGACGAGCATAACGCGTATTTTGAGGCACTATCGAAGCGCGTGTCTGATGGGCTCGATGCCTGCGGGTATACCTATTGTACTGGTAATATCATGGCGACTAACCCTGAGTGGCGGAAAACACTGAAAGAGTGGGAACAATGCTTCGCCGATTGGATTGATAATCCGAGCCCACGCTCGTTACTCGACAGCAATATTTTCTTTGATTTAGATGGTGTCTATGGTCGAACTAACTGGGCTGAACAACTCAAAGCCTTCATTGGTCGCCGTGCACGTCGCAATAATCGCTTTTTAGCATCAATGGCGCGCAATGCCTTAAATCGCACACCGCCCTTGGGCTTTTTTAAAGATTTCGTGATGGAGCAAGATGGGCGACACAATAACTCTATTAACCTCAAACGCCGCGGCACAGCGCCATTAGCCGATCTTATCCGTGTACACGCATTGGCTATCGATTCACGCTCACAAAACTCGTTTGAGCGCTTAGATGACATTATTGAATCTGGGATCTTGCCCAAAGGCCGAGGGCCTGACCTTCGAGATGCGATGGAGTTTATTTCCATGGTGCGTATTCGTCACCAAGCGCTGGATATCGAAGCGGGACGTGAACCAGATAACAATGTGGAACCGGAGAATTTATCTGATTTTGAGCGCCGTAACCTCAAAGATGCATTCCAGATTTTAAGTAACGCTCAGAAGTTCTTGAAATTCCGCTATCAGCCGAATCGGTCATAAGGGGAGGGCATGTTGCATTTGGATCTGAAAAAGAAAGCCCCGGCGCAACACGTGGACTGGCAAGCCATGCTGGATACCAAACGTGAGCAGGTGAAACATGAAACGCTACAAGCGTTTTATCAACAAGGCTGGGTAGCACCAGATACGCCTCTTAAGGATGTGCCCTTTGTCGCACTCGACTTTGAAACTACGGGTCTAGACAGTGAAAAGGATGCCATTGTCAGTATTGGACTGGTGCCTTTTACCCTTAGTCGTATTCGCTGCCAACAGGCGCAGCACTGGATTGTGAATCCCAATCGGCCGCTGGCGGAGTCTTCGATTGTTATTCATGGGATCACCCATTCAGACATTATGAATGCACCAGACTTTTCTCATGTGATTGAACCACTGCTAAGTGCGCTCGCCGGTGCGATCGTTGTGGTGCATTACCGCCGTATCGAGCGAGAGTTCCTTGACCGCGCGATTAAGCAGCGTTTAGGGGAAGGGATTATTTTTCCGATGGTCGACACCATGGAGCTTGAGGCGCGGAAACACCGTACTGGGAAGCGCAGCTTGATGGACCGTATTATGCGTCGTCCCCTGGCGTCGATTCGGTTAGCCGATAGCCGTACTCGGTATCAGTTGCCTTTTTATCAAAGTCATCACGCCTTGACCGATGCCATCGCCACGGCAGAGTTGTTGCAAGCACAAGTGGCCCACGACTTTTCCCCTGACACACCGATTAGCGACGTATGGAGCTAAGGTCTAGACGGCTATCGCTTTGTTATTGAACCGTAGACGCGGATGGTTCGTAAACCTGTTGATAGGTAATAGCACGTCGCGTGCTGGTTTTCAGTGCAATAATAATGTGCTACAACACCAGCGACTGATAATCAGAGGAAAGCACATGACATTTATCCATGCAGTAGAAGGGCTCGTGTTTGGCCTTGGGGTGTTGTTGTTGTCATCAGGCATTGGCTTTGCTTACTGGGGACTCACGTTAAAGCCTGAAGAGGCGGAAGACATGACGGCACGTAAAATTGAGTTGGGCTTTTATGCTGGTGCGTGCATTGTGTTTGCGCTGTTAATTGCCTATTGGCTCACTTGGTGATGATTCGCGCTTACTTTAACGATAAAAAAACCACCGCTTGAGCGGTGGTTTTTGTAGGTTGATACCGACAGATCGGTGTCGTTACCACACGTCTTTATCGATTTGCTTGTCCAGTTTCGGGAACTTAGTACGATCAAACGTTGGCTTCTTACCCGCTCGGCGTTGGTCTTCATAATCTTTCATCAACGCAAACGCAATGCCAGATAGTAGCGCAATCGCCACTAAGTTGATCACCGCCATCATACCCATCGATAAGTCAGCAAAACTCCAGATCAACGGCAAGTCAGTAATTGACCCCACCAATACCATAGAGAGAACCGCGATACGGTACAAAGTGATGGCTTTACGACACTTAAAGATATACTCGATGTTAGATTCACCATACGAGTAGTTCGCAATGATAGACGTAAAGGCGAACAACAAAATTGCAATGGCAATAAAGCCTGCACCCCAGTCACCCACTTGGCTCACCAACGCTTCTTGAGTCAGTGCAATGCCGGTAAGACCACTCTCTGGGTCGAGCATGCCAGACATCAAGATAATCGAGGCGGTTGCAGTACAGATCACAATGGTGTCGACAAACACCCCCAACATTTGAACATAGCCTTGTGCAGCAGGGTGGTTAGGCTTAGTGGTGGCTGTTGCTGCGGCATTGGGTGCGGAACCCATACCGGCTTCGTTTGAGAACAGGCCGCGTTTGATACCTTGCATCATTGCTTGCGCAATAGCATAACCCATTGCACCACCGGCAGCTTGTTCAACGCCCAGTGCACTCTTAACGATCATCGAGATAACGGCAGGAAGCTGCTCGATATTCATCGCAACGACAAACAGTGCCACGGCAAGATATGCAAGTGCCATGAACGGAACGATAAGCTCCGCTACACGTGCCACTGAGCGCATGCCACCAAAAATAACCGGTGCGGTGACCAGTGTAATTGCGATCCCGACAGCGAGTTCATTGACCCCAAATGCCGTATTCATTGCAGCGGCAATTGAGTTGGATTGTACCCCGTTAAAGGCCAAGCCGAATGCAATAATCAGACACACGGCGAAGGCGATACCGAGCCAACGCTGGCCAAGACCTTTTTCAATGTAATACGCCGGACCACCACGATAGCTGTTGTCTTTGTGGTTGACTTTATAAGCTTGCGCGAGGGTGGACTCGACAAAGCTGGTGGCCATACCGACCAATGCGGTTAACCACATCCAGAAGATAGCGCCAGGGCCACCTAAGTAAATCGCCACAGCGACACCGGCCATGTTTCCGGTACCCACGCGTGCTGCCAAGCTGGTGCTAAATGCTTGGAAAGAGGAAATGCCGCCTGAGGCGCCATCGCGGCTATTGGCCATGAGTTTGAACATGTGACCAAAGTTACGGAATTGAATAAAGCCGGAACGTACAGTGAAGTACAGACCTAGACCAATCAATAAGTAAATCAGTACGCTTCCCCAAAGGAGGCTGTTACCTGTATCGACTATGGACACAAATAGGTTTTCTAGTAGTTCCATCATAAAACTCTGTTTTTCGTCTGTTGGGAGACGCCTTGAGCTTGAAAAGTCGAGTGTTTGCAAAGGTGACGACAAGTGTCAAGGCCGACAACCACTGTCCATGTGACTTAACTGCAGTCCATGCAGGCGAACAGCTGGTCCCCATCTTGAGGGGCGGTTAGGTTGGTGGCCTAACGTGGAACCAGCGTGGTGTGCAACAGCATTTTGAATCCATGCTCGACTGTTGCCAGAGTGCTCTCACGTTAGTTATGCACCATGATTGAATGAGTAGGTACACAACGCGGAGCGCACCGGATAATACCGATATTTGTGAGACAAAACACTATGAGAAGGGCGGTTTGATTAAAAATTAACCTGCTCAATATGTTGATTTTGGTGATATTGACTGTAAATAAAATGTAATGCTTTTCATGCTAATTACTTGAACTTACGCGATTTAGTAAAATGCTATGTTGCATAAATTTTCGTTAAAAGCGACTAAAGACGGACTATGTCAGCGCGCGTAAAATTGTGATCAAAAACACGTGGGTTTGATGAAAATGTCGCCACACGAATGAAGTGAGCAAGCCATGCCTGCCTAGTTTTGTGTTGATGCGCTGCCTTTTTTATTGAGCAAATCCGCTTTAACCATGTCAAGCGCTGACAGTGCAACGTCGACATCAATGTGATGGCTTTCGAGCAAATAAATCAGGTCGACGGCGAGCTTAACGTCATCGGGAGCGTTCTCAAGGCCGCTCGGAGTGTGGGAGGCGTCTTTGTTCATGAGGGCTCCTTATTGCTTTTCGGTCACGTGTAACGCGGCACGGATCAGTTGTTCATGAAGTGGGACGAGGGTGTCGTGATTATCGTGATAACCACCACCAATGACTGCCGCGACAGGGATTTGGTTGTGCTTGCAACACGAGAGTACGCCCAGATCGCGCTGATAGATGCCGTTTGTTGAGACGTCGAGATAGCCGAGTGCATCGTCCCGATGAATGTCGACCCCGGCGTCATAAATGACCATGTCAGGACGATACTGAGCGATGGCGAGTTCGAGCAAGGGCAAAAATGCGCTGAGGTAGTCATCATCACCGGTGCCTTTAGGTAACGGTAAATCGATCGTCGACGGTGGCTTACGCGAGGGGAAATTCTTCTCACAATGAACTGAAAACGTGATGACATCAGGGTGATCTGCCGCTAAAGCGGCTGTTCCATCGCCATGGTGTACGTCACAATCAACAATTAACACCCTATCTATACCACGGTGAGACAATGCGTGGCGTGCCGCAATCATTAAGTCATTAAATAAGCAGAAACCACTGCCAAAATCGTAGTGAGCGTGGTGGTAACCACCGGTTAGATGAATAGCAAGTCCGGTCTCAAGCGCATGGTCAACGGTCAATGTAGTGCCGCCTAACGAGGTAAGACTACGCGTGATTAAGGCCTCACTCCATGGAAAACCGATTCGACGCATTTTGGCCAGCGGTAGCTCGCCTTTGATTAAGTGACTGATATAGCCGTGGTCATGCACGGGTTCGATCACCCGACGGTCTGCCGCTGTCGGCTGATCGAACGTGACTGGCAAGTTGCATGCGCTGAGACGCTCGTATAGAAGGCGGTACTTCTGAAGGGGATACCTATGACCTTCAGGGAGCGGGAAGTCAGAATAAATAGGATGGTAAATCAGAGGTAACACCCTAAGCTCCTTTGTGCTGATTTGCGCGTATTGGCTAATGCCGTAACAGATTTACTATGATGTTGGATTTACCCCGTGCGCCCCTAGGTCTTGCGCTCACGATAACTGATGGTACTTTCAATACGCTCGCGAGCTTGGCGGCAACGGGCTAAGCGTTGCTCTAAGGCTAAAACTTGCTTCTGGTAGTCTTGGCGGACTGCCGGGCTGCTTGATGCATCGACGCTGGCATTCGCATCTCTGAGCTTGTCTTCCAAGCGTCGTTCCCAATCTTGGTGTTTGGCGAGCTCTTGGTAAAGTTCACCTATGGATTGGCGTCGACGTCCACGGGTCGCTTGTTCTTGTTTACGTAATGGTAGCGTTGCCAGCTCACGTTGCAGTGCACTGATTTGTGCCAATAAGGTTTCACAAATGTGTGTCGCTCGTGCTTCGGTCAATAGCCCTTGTTCGTCGTCGCGTCGCATCACATTAAGCAGCCCTTGCGCTTCGTTTACACAAGGGGTAAGCAGCTTGCCTTGGCACTGAAAAAGCTGAATAGAGAACAAAGGCGCGTTTGCTTCTCCGCGACGTCTATCGACCTCAGCGGCACGCTTGGCCAGTTGGTCGAGTAACTGATGCATTGTTTCGAGCTGGGCTTTCATGATGATTAAATTACCTTAAAACCATGCGTCTAATGCAAGCTTACCCGCGAGCACGACCACGGCCGTGACAAAAATCGGACGGATAAATCGACTACCAAAGCGAATGGCAGAATGGGCCCCAATAAAAGCGCCTAACATCAAGCAGACACCCATGGTTAGCCCGAGTGCCCAGTTAACATGCCCCAGCAGTGCAAAGGCAACCAAGGAGGTGAAGTTACTGGTAAAATTCATCGCCTTGGCAAGTCCTGATGACAGCAAAATGTTCATGCGATACATCGACATGGTCGAGACTGTCCAAAACGCGCCCGTTCCAGGTCCTGCCACCCCATCATAAAAGCCTAGTGATAGGCCTTGCCCCCATTGCTTAATGGGGAGCTTCGGGCAGGGCGTGGGCAATTTATGGTTATCGACCTTGGGCTGAGGGTGCCATACCGTATAAACCGCAGCGATCAGCACCACCAAAGGAATCGCCTTTTCAAGCCACTCGGTGCTCAATACGTCGACCAACAAAGTGCCTAACGTGGCACCGATTAAGGTCCCCCAAAAGGCATGCTGCCAGAACCGAGGCGAAAAAAGCCGCTTCTTGTAATAGGTAAAGGCCGCGGTGCTTGACGCAAAAGTGGCGGCAAGTTTATTGGTCCCTAAGGCAATATGTGGCGGCAAGCCTAAGGAAAGCAAGGCGGGAACAGTGAGCATTCCACCACCGCCAGCTACCGCATCAATAAAGCCGGCGACAAACGCCGTAAGCCCTAAAATAATCAGGGTAGAGAGGTCAATCAGTTCAAGCATGCGAATTCTTTCTAGTTATTGTTCGACGACGCGCTTAAAGGGTGGTAGCGAGTCGAGTAATGATTGGCCATATCTGCGGGTGATAATACGCCGGTCAAGAAGCACCACTCTACCAGAGTCTTCCTCTTTTCGCAGTAGACGCCCGACCGATTGCACTAGCTTTTTACTTGCCTCGGGAACCGAAATTTGCAAAAACGGATTGCCACCACATTTTTCAATGTATTCGGCGTGGGCCTCTTCCACCGGTGAGGTGGGCACAGCAAAGGGAATTTTGGTAATAATCAAGTTTGTCAGTAGTTTGCCGGGTAAATCTAGCCCTTCAGAAAAACTGCCGGTCCCAAAAATAATACTGGTTTTCCCGGCGGCAACCGCCTCTTTGTGTTGATCTAACAGTGCACTACGTGACAGGGTGCCTTGGCAGAGTAGTTGCCATTGATGACGGCGACAGTGCGGCTCCAAGGTTTTAGCCACTTGATGCATTTGCCAATAGGAGGCGAATAGCACCAGTGATGCGGTTTCGCCTTCCAAATACTCAAGCACTTTGTCGCCAAGCACATCGGTAAACTGTTTTGCTTGTGGCTCACAGGGCATCGCAGGCACTATCAGCCTTGCTTGGTTGGCATAGTCAAAGGGGGAGGGTAACGCCAAATAGCGCGTGCCATCGCTTTCGCTTAGACCGACTTGGCGACAAAAATAGCTAAACCGATTGAGTGCGCGCAATGTGGCAGAAAACAGCCCGACACCGGCTGCCCGCGACCACAGCATTTGATCAAGACGCCAGCCGACTTCCAACGGCGAGACGTGGACCCAGCGGTCATCTTCGCGCTCTTGGCAACGCTGTATCCAGCGCGCGAGAGGTGCACCTTTGTTTGCGTTGGGTTGTGCCATCAGTGACCAGACTTTTTCTAGGTTCTCAAGCCGTTGTAAGAAAAAGGCACTTTCCGCAAGCGCAGGGTCGGCGAGCTTGGCCGATATGTCATTTTCTTTCAGTCGCTCGTTGATCAAATCGTGAATTTTCGCCAAGCTTTGGTTGGCTTTTTTACTCGCCTGCTTCAATTGCTGGCAGGGCTCGACCAAGGCGTCAGGCAGTTCGCCATCAACAAAACGGTAGCAGCCATCCTCATTGAGGGGTAAGCCACTAATAATTTGGTTGGTGTCGCGTAAAGTGGGGATCAGCACTTGGATCGCGTCTAATAAGCTATCCACGAAGCGGTTTGCGCGCTTCATATCCGCGGTATTACCGAGCTTAACCGTGGTTTGGTTGAGCTTTTCCAGCCATCCAGTCGCCCCGAGTAAACTGGCATTGGCGGCAGAAAAGTCGCGTGCGACCGTCGGCAAATGGTGGGCTTCATCAATCATATAAAGACATTGCTCTGGCTCGGGTAAGATCACCCCGCTACCTAGCTCGAGATCGGCCAATAATAGACTGTGATTGACGACCACGACATCCGCTTTGTCCATCGCCTCGCGCGCTTTGGCGAAGGGGCACTGACGATGAGCGTGCAATCCAGCGTGGCAAGTATGTTTGTCCGATGCAATGGCTTGCCAGAGATGATCGGCAATCGGCTTGGGCCAGCTATCGCGGTCGCCATCCCATTTTCCGCGGCTAAATGCCGAGTACATGTCATTGAGTAGCCGTTGCTCGTTTTGCTTGGGCTTTTGGGTGAACAGCGCGCCTTGGATGCTGTCTGTATCCGCCACCGCACTCAATTTGTGTGCACAGCAATATCGTTGACGCCCTTTTGCCAGAATAAAATCAAACGGTTTTGGGCAGATGCGACGAAAAAATGGAATGTCTTTATTGGCTAACTGCTCTTGCAAAGCCACTGTCGCGGTCGAAATCAACACTTTTTTATTGTTGTTTAGCGCAAAGGGGATGGCCCCCATAAGATAGGCCATCGATTTGCCCACACCCGTACCCGCCTCTGCCACAAATAGCCGGCGCTTGTTGTCGTAATCGCCTGCTAGCGTTTTTGCAAGTTCTGCCACGAGATAGTTTTGTACCTTTCTAGGGACAAAATGGGGAAGTTGCGCTTGTAGGGTTTGATAGCACGCACGGATGTCTGATTTTACGGCAGGGCTAAGCATCAATAAGTCCGGCTAAGGAAGAGTGGCGGGCAGTATAACACGACTCAAAAACGTGAAAACGATCCCGAACTGCAAGATTTCTTTACATTAATGAGATCGCAGTCACGAATTTATATTGAACCAATCAACCCTATCTTGCTGATCTGTCTTGTGATTACTAATACACCTGATTTAAGTAATTGATTGGTTATATATTCTGAATTTTATGGTTATAAGTTGATCTTTCGATATATTAATCTGTTTTGTTGTGTTGTTAACTTTCATCAAATCTGCTGATTTTGTAATCGTAAACTGTGATCTTAATTCAGGTGGAGTGGCTAACTGTTTGTTTTTTATGTTTTGTGGGTTATGATTTGCGCGGTTTCGGGCTAGTTGACAGAATCCAGAATGTTCTGCACGATTAGCCACGAAGTTTCAGTGGTCTGGCATTTTGTTCTTCGCAACATTATGACAGCCACCATAAAACAGAGTTCCACGAAGGAACTCATAATGACTAAATAGAAAAGGCAGTGGATTAACCATGAAAAAGACTATTCTAGCAATGGCAGTTCCAGCTCTGCTGGCTGCTGGCTCAGCATCTGCAAGCATCAACCTGTATGACGCAGACGGCGTTAAAGTAGACGCGTCTGGTGCAGCAGAAGTTCAATATTTCCAAGCTATCGGTGAGAACCAAGACGGTCAATGGCGTCTAGATGACGGTGACTTCGCGGTTAACACTGAAGTTGCGGTTTCTGACGACCTAGCAGCTATCGGTCACTTCGCATTTAAATTCGAAGAAAGCGCGACCACAAACGACGAGCTATACGTTGGTTTTAAAGGTAGCAACTGGGGTACTATCACCTTCGGTCGTCAACTGCTGATCAACGATGACATGGGTATCACCAAAGACTACGAGCTAGCATCTGCGAACAACGGTACTTTGCGTACCGAGGGTGATCAAGTTGCTAAGTACGTTTACGACAACGGCACTTTCTACGCAGGTTTCTCTACTCTGCAAAACAGTGATGGTAAAGAAGGTACTGACGAGTACAAAATCTATGACGGTCGTCTAGGTTACCGTGTTGCTGACATCGATATGCGTGTTTACTATTTCTACGTAGATGATGCTGCTGCAAACCTAGGCAATGATGACTACGCCTACAACTCAAAAGGTGACGTAGAAAACTACAACTTCGAAATCGAATACAAAGGTATCGAAAACGTAGGTCTAGCGGCTTCTTACGGTGTTAACACTAACGACACTGGTTCAGTAAAAACTGAAACAGATTTCTTCTCTGTTGCAGCTGATTACACCATGGGCAAAACTACCTTTGCTATCGGTGTTGACAACCAAGACAACGACAGCACTGAAGACAAGACTGGTTACTACGCGAACGTAACTTATGCACTGCACAGCAATGCTAAAGTGTACGCTGAAGTAGGCGATAACGACGCTGACAACAACGATTGGGGCTACGTTGCAGGTATGGAAGTTAAGTTCTAATCGAGCTTAACGATACCGCTACAGTATGTAGTGCTCTTTTTAAAAGCCGCCTTCGGGCGGCTTTTTTATTCATGGTTTTGGCGAATCAGTGAGAAAAGAATAATGAAGCAGTTGAAATGGGCTGGACTAGCGTTGGGTGTCACCTTGTTGTCAGGTGTCGCTCAGGCCGCAACGATTACCTCAGCACGGGGTGTTGAGTTTTTGGTGATTGATGGCACCGAAGTGAAATTTGACAGCTGGGCGCCTCAGCAAAGTGTTGAACTAAGCGATGGCACACACCAGTTAGTGATGCGCTATGAAGGGGAAGTGAAGCGCGGCAGCAAAGATGTTGTATTTACCTCTCGCCCTTATGTGTTTGATTTTAATGTCGATGGACGTGATGCCACCATTGATATTGATACCCGCCTTTCGGCACAAAGCCAAGCGTCGAGCTATTTTGCTTCAGGCCCACAATGGCAAGCGGAGTTTGAGAGTGGAGAGGTGATGCCGTTGAACGCGACTGAGCTTAAAGGTGACGGCTTTGCTGCTTACGCGGATATGGAAGCGTTAGTGGCTGACTATAACCGTGCCAATGGCATTATTTTCGACCAAGGTGAAAGCAAAAACCTCAATGATGTTTTGGTCGAGGTGGATGAGGAAGGCAAAGCATCCATCAAGGGCGATGCGCTCTCACAACTTAAACTTTGGTATACCAAAGCTAGCGATCAAGAACGCAAGTCTTTCCGCCGCTGGATTATCGACCAAGAATAATGTGGCTTCGTTTGGCTCAAACGCAAAAAAACGCCCAGCCAAAGCTGGGCGTTCGTCGCTTAAACAGCGAGAGACAGGCTACAAGCGAAAGTAGACCGACACAGCATCACCGATTTAGTGAGGGTCCGTCGCAACACGACGCTGCGCGGGATCGTGATGGTAATAATTTGATGTACGACATTGAGGACAACGTTGCTCTGCCGCATCTTGCATCAAATCACTGAGCGGTATTTGGCTCTCACAATCGGCGCACAGGCCGTAGATTTCCAAATCCATGGCACACAAAGAGGCGTCCACTTTCTCCAAACGATCGCCTAGGCAACGAATCGCGCCTGGCAGGCTTTGACTTTCTTTAATTAAGTCAGTCACATTGAGATTATCGCATTCCTTTTCCCAATCTTCTCGTAATCGAGTGGTTAAGGTTGCGATCAGCTCCGCTTGCTCGGTTTCGAGCTCACACCGAAGCTGTGCGAGGGTTTTTGTATCCATGGTCAGTTCGCTTGATTGGCTGAAATGACGTTTATCATGGATCACCCACCCCACTTGTTACCCTGATGTAAATCAAGAATAGCGATAAAACCTTACAAAAGGTCCGTTTTTAGCGGTCGAAAGCTGAGCTATAGTAGCGCTTCACTGTTGTTAAGTTGTTGTGAGTAGAGATAACAAAATGGAACATGATTTTAAAGAGCCGTATAGTCTGAAGTATTTCATTGGATTTTTGCTGGTACTCCTTATTCCCACCTTGCCAGCAAGCCTGACTTGGATTGGTATTGTATTTGGTCGTTAATTATCCTGATAGACCGCGTTCAGCGGTTAAATGCGGTATTGTGCTGTACTGGCCGGGTGAGGGTCACTACACTTGTTAATGTGTTTCATTTCACTGTCAGGCCAGAACTTTGCGAGACCACAGCATGCAACACTCACTGCCATCTTCTTCCCCCCGTTGGCGCTGGCTTTGGAATAGCCTTGGTTGGCTGTGGGTCGGTTTAGGCACAGCGGGTATTTTTTTACCGGTGCTACCGACGACGCCGTTTTTACTACTCGCGAGTGGCTGCTTTATGCGTGGTTCGCCTCGTATTGCTAACTGGCTGCATGCACATCCTACCTTTGGGCCTATCTTGACTGATTGGTATCAAAAACGCGCCATTAGCCGTAAGGTAAAAATACGGGCCACCGTGATGATACTGGCCAGTTTCACTTTTTCTATTTATATCGTCAGCTTTGCTTGGCTAAAAGTCATGCTGCTAATTTGCTTAATTGTGCTGTTATGCTGGTTTCTCCGTCTGCCCGAGACAGAATCTGTTGCCGCCTCGGCTGAAAATTCATAACATTGCGGTTTGCGTTTTTTTACCGGCGAGTATTGGCCATGAGCAACGACAGCTTGAATGTCATTAAACAAAGCATCAAAACCATTCCTGATTACCCAAAGCCCGGGATCCTTTTTCGCGACGTAACCAGCTTGATGGAAGATCCAATCGCCTATCAGGCAACCATAGATACACTCGCGAACCAGTATCGTGACATGGGGTTCACCAAAATCATCGGTACCGAATCGCGCGGTTTTTTATTTGGCGCTCCACTGGCACTGGCGATGAAATTGCCGTTCGTCCCGGTACGAAAACCCGGTAAGCTACCCCGTGAAGTTATTAGTGAAAGCTACCAACTTGAATATGGCGAAGACACGCTAGAAATTCATCGTGACGCGATTAGCAGCGGTGATAACGTGCTTGTCATTGATGACTTACTGGCGACCGGTGGTACCATTGAGGCGACAGTAAAACTTGTGCGTCGTCTAGGCGGTGAGGTGAAGCATGCGGGCTTTGTCATCAGCCTACCCGATATTGGTGGTGAGGATAAACTTGCCCAAATGGGTGTTAACGTATTCAGCCTGTGCCAATTTGATGGTCACTAGCCTCTCTCCATACCGGGGCGCTGTGCGCCCTTGTTACGCTCCGCCTCATTGGATATTCAAATAGGAAGCCGAGAAACATGAGTTATCAAGTACTCGCACGTAAATGGCGGCCACATAGCTTTGATACCGTGGCAGGGCAGCAACATGTGCTGACTGCGCTTGCCAACGCACTTGACCACGACCGTTTGCATCATGCTTACTTATTTAGCGGTACCCGTGGGGTAGGTAAAACCACCATCGCGCGTATTTTTGCCAAGGGGCTGAATTGCGAGCAAGGCGTCTCTTCTTCACCTTGTGGTCAGTGTCAAACGTGCCGAGAGATTGATGAAGGGCGTTATGTCGATTTATTAGAGATCGATGCGGCATCGCGCACCAAGGTTGAAGATACCCGTGAGTTACTGGATAACGTTCAGTACAAGCCCGCGCGTGGTCGCTATAAGGTGTATTTGATTGACGAAGTCCATATGTTGTCTCGTCATAGTTTCAATGCACTGCTCAAAACGCTGGAAGAGCCGCCTGAGTATGTGAAATTCCTATTGGCCACTACGGATCCGCAAAAGCTGCCGGTGACTATCCTGTCACGCTGTTTGCAATTTCACTTAAAACATTTCGGTGCCAGCCAAATTCAAACCCAGTTAGAAACCATCTTGGCGCAAGAGGGCGTAGACGCTGAGTCGCGTGCGTTGATGCTACTTTCTCGCGCGGCTGAAGGCAGCATGCGTGATGCTCTGAGCTTAACCGACCAAGCGATTGCGCTAGGCAACGGCCAAATTACTACGGCATCGGTTAGCGACATGCTGGGTACACTGAGCACCGATCACGCATTGCTGCTACTTGAGGCGCTGGTTAACCATGATGCGGTGGAGCTGATGAGTGCCTTAGAGCAGATTGCGCACATTGGCGTTGAATGGGACGGTTTACTCAAAGAGCTGGCTGGGCAACTGCATCAAATCGCCTTACTGCAAGCGTTACCTAATACGCATAGCGAGGCGTCACCGGACAAAGCACGCTTGCATGCACTGGCGACCCGACTATCGCCCCAAGATGTGCAATTGTGCTACCAAATGGCGCTGCAGGGTCGTCAAGATTTACCGTATGCTCCCGATGGACGTGCGGGGCTGGAAATGGTGTTGTTGCGGATGTTGGCATTCCAGCCGGTCAAAACTGTCCCCTATGAACCCAAAGCGATTTCTGTGCCGGCCCAAGCCCCTCAAACGCAACAGGCTGCGACTCAGAAACCGCACACCGATCCGTCTCAGGCGATTGGGGCGTTAAAAGCGCAGGTGCAGCAAGCAACATCGGCTCCAAGGGAGCAGACTGCGCCAGCTCCCCAATCGGCGCCACATCAATCACAACCTGAGCCACAGGCGCAACAGCCAGCGTCGACGCAGCCGGATAGGGCGGAGGAAGCACAGACTACCCCTCAATCTGCGGCATCTAGTTTGATTCAGGCGCGGAATCAACTTCGTAGTCGTATGAAACGTCAATCGAGTCAGACGGATAACACGCCAAAAAAGACTGAACGGACATCGGCCAAGCAAGATGCGTTGTCAGTGCTGGATCGTATTACTGCGAATACCCAGCCTGCGTCGCCGGTGTCCGACTCGTCTTTTGAGCAAGCGCCGGCGGCATTGTCTCATCAAAAAACGGCTGAAACGGCGCCGGTGTCTGACGAGCCTTATCAATGGACGCCGACTCAACCGCAGCCCGAGAAAGAAACAGCCACGCATTTAACGCCAAATGCGCTGAAAAAGGCGCTAGAGCATGAAAAAACACCAGCGATGCGGGATAAGCTTGTCCAAGAAGCTAACGCGGAGGATCACTGGTGTGCGTTGGCAGACAGTTTGGCGGTGCCGCGCTTGGTGAAGCAAATGGCACTGAATGCGTCGATGGTGCGTGAGGGCAATACGGTAGTGTTGACCTTACGTCCTGATCAGGCTCACCTCAATAAAGAAAAAGCACAACAACAGCTCGCACAGGCCTTGTCTCAGGCCCTAAATGCCCCCATAACATTAGAAGTCCATTTAGGCGATAGCGGGCGAACGCCATTAGAGTGGCGAGAACATCTCTATCAACAAAAATTAGCGCAGGCGACACAGAGCTTGCATAATGATCCGAATGTCGGTTTTATTCTTCAGCGTTTTGCTGCGGAACTGGATGAAGACAGCATTCGACCAATTTAGAACACCTAACCAAGAGAGAGAATTATGTTTGGTAAAGGCGGAATGGGTAACCTGATGAAGCAGGCGCAGCAAATGCAAGAGCGCATGCAAAAAGTTCAGGAAGAAATTGCCAATATGGAAGTCACCGGTGAGTCAGGCGCAGGCATGGTAAAAGTCACCATGACGGGTAGCCATAGCGTTCGTCGAGTTGAAATCGATGACAGCCTAATGGAAGACGACAAAGACATGCTGGAAGATCTGATTGCAGCCGCATTCAATGACGCAGCACGTCGTGCCGAAGAGCAGCAAAAAGAGAAAATGGCCGAAGTGACAGGTGGTATGCAGTTACCACCAGGCATGAAAATGCCGTTTTAATCCATGCGTACCAGTCAGTTACTTGAACAACTGATGGACGCGCTGCGCTGCTTACCTGGGGTCGGCCCCAAATCAGCGCAGCGTATGGCCTATCATCTGCTTCAACGCAATCGTCAAGGTGGTATCGAGTTGGCGCAAGCGCTGACTGCAGCGATGACAGAGATTGGTCACTGCAGCCAGTGTCGAACTTTCACTGAAGAAGAGGTTTGTGCGATTTGCGACAATCCTCGACGTCAGCAAACGGGGTTGATTTGTGTGGTTGAAAGCCCTGCGGATATCGCTGCGGTTGAAGCGACCGGGCAATATTCTGGGCGTTACTTTGTGCTAATGGGGCATTTGTCGCCATTAGATGGTATTGGTCCTGCCGATATCGGCTTAGACGTGTTGGAAAAACGCCTCACGCATGAGCCCATTGAAGAATTGATCCTCGCTACCAACCCAACCGTTGAAGGCGAAGCTACGGCGCAATATATTGCCGAGCTGTGTCGAGAACACGATGTGCAAGCCAGCCGTATTGCCCACGGTGTGCCGATGGGTGGAGAGCTTGAGTTGGTGGACGGTACCACACTGTCACACTCGATCATTGGCCGGCAGCGCTTAAGCTATAACTAGCTGAGAAGCATGACGCGCGGTACCGTGACGCACTAATCTTTAAGCCTGACTTGGTCAGGCTTTTCTTTTTTCTCCGCTTTGACGAGCAAATGTGCAATCAATCATTTGTTTGTTGACAAACTAGTCGTTAAACGCTGTTGTGTAAGCACTCATTACTAAACGTGCTTAACGTATGAAGCGTCTTCTCTCTTTCTTTCTTGTAAACTTCTTTCTCGCAAGCGCATTGGTCAGTAACTTGGCTCAGGCCGAGCCAGTCAAGCGCTCGAAATCGGGCATTTGTCACGACACCAATAGTCCTTATTACACCCGCGTCACGCGATTTACCGCATTCGATTCGCTGTCAGCCTGTCTTGAGGCAGGCGGGCGCTTACCTAAGCGTGCGACGTCTTCTCCAAAAGCGCTTGTCCATCAAGAAACCAACGCGGCGTTGCGCGATGGGCGTCCTTTCTCTGGACCCTATCAGCGAGACCATTGGCCCCATTGGTTGGACGAGGACAAAGATTGCCAAAACACCCGTGCTGAAGTCCTGATTGCCCGGAGCCAAGTGCCTGTGACCTACACACGGGATAATCGCTGCACGGTTGCCACGGGATTATGGGTTGGCGCGTTGACGGGCCAGTCGTTTACCCAAGCCAGTGATGTCGACATTGATCACCTTGTGCCATTGAAGTGGGCCCACGGTCACGGTGGCGAGGTATGGTCTCGGAAGAAAAAAGCCCAATTTGCCAATGACCCCGACAACCTGCTGATCGCCGATGATGCGCTGAATGCACAAAAAGGCGCGAAAGGGCCAGATGAATGGCTACCACCGGTCGAGACACTACGTTGTGACTATGTCTATCGTTTTGATCGTATCGTCGCCCGTTACCAACTCCACTACGTGCCCAGTGAGCGCGAGGCCGTAAACCATTGGCTTGCTGCCTGTGGTTACGGGCCGCGGGGATAGCAAGGCTGGGTCAACTGGTGGCTGCTTTGCTTGATGACGCGAATAGATGACTAAGTGATTTATTTTTGGTCAGTTAAGCCTTGAAAGCGTCGCGAGCGGCCCCTATATCCAAAGAGACTTTATCCAATTCGTCATCAGGTAGTCCGCTTCGGGCTCACTTGGCGTTTAATTATCATAGCTTTAGGTAGATTGACATGAGCGTGAAAACCCCAGAAAAACACCAGTTTGGCTCTGATACATCCAAGCTGTTGCAATTGATGATCCATTCACTCTACTCAAACAAAGAGATTTTCCTGCGTGAGCTGGTCTCGAATGCGTCAGACGCGGCTGACAAGCTTCGTTTTAAAGCACTTTCGGCCCCTGAATTGTACGAAAATGATGGGGATTTACGCGTACGCCTCTCAGTAGACAAGGATGCAGGTACGCTGACTATCTCTGATAACGGCATTGGTATGAGCCGAGATGATGTGATCGCCAACCTTGGGACCATCGCTAAGTCAGGGACGGAAGAGTTTCTAAAGCAACTCAATGAAGATCAAAGCAAAGATTCCAACTTGATTGGTCAGTTTGGCGTGGGCTTTTACTCTGCCTTTATCGTTGCCGACAAAGTGACCGTGCACACCCGTGCTGCCGGTTTGGCGGCAGACCAAGCCGTGTGCTGGGAATCTACGGGTGAGGGCGAATACACCCTAGAGCCTATCGAGAAAGCTGAACGCGGCACCGATATTATCTTGCATCTCAATGACGATGAGAAAGAATTCCTCAACGACTGGCGCCTGCGCGAGGTGATTGGCAAATACTCTGATCACATCGGTATTCCGGTTGAAATGTGGACTGTCGAAAAAGACGACGAAGGCAAGGAAACTGGCGAAGGCAAATGGGAAAAGGTCAATAAAGCTCAAGCTTTGTGGACCCGCTCTAAATCAGACATTAGCGCTGACGAGTATAAAGAGTTTTATAAGCACGTCTCACACGATTTCGCGGAGCCACTGACATGGAGCCACAACCGTGTCGAAGGTAAAAATGACTACACAAGCTTGCTATACGTCCCGTCAAAAGCGCCGTGGGATCTGTTCAACCGTGAACACAAACACGGTTTGAAACTGTACGTGCAACGCGTGTTTATTATGGATGATGCGTCGCAATTTATGCCAAGTTACTTGCGCTTTGTCCGTGGTCTGATTGACTCGAACGATCTGCCGCTCAACGTCTCTCGTGAGATCTTGCAAGATAATAAGATCACCCAATCACTGCGCAGTGCTTGCACTAAGCGCGTGTTATCTATGCTCGAGAAGCTGGCTAAAAACGACGCGGAGAAGTATCAAACCTTCTGGCGTGAGTTTGGTCTGGTACTTAAAGAAGGTCCGGCTGAAGACTTTGGCAACAAAGAAAAAATTGCGGGCTTGTTGCGTTTTGCATCGACGCACGAAGACAGTGCGGAGCAAACCGTTTCATTGGCGGACTACGTGTCGCGCATGAAAGACGAGCAAGAGAAGATTTACTACATCACTGCAGATAGCTACAACGCTGCGAAGCACAGCCCTCACCTTGAGCAATTCAAGGCTAAAGGCATTGAAGTTATCTTGATGTACGATCGCATCGATGAGTGGCTGATGAGCTATCTCACTGAGTTTGATGGTAAGCAATTCCAAGCGATTACCAAAGCAGACCTCGATCTTAGCCAATTCGATGACGAAGAAGCCAAAGCCAAGCGTGAAGAAACCGAAAAAGCGTTTGAGTCTGTGGTTGAGCGCGTGAAGTCTCATTTAGGTGAGCGCGTGAAAGATGTTCGTCCAACGTTCAAACTATCCGGTACGCCTGCAGTTGTGGTAACTGACCAGTTTGAGATGGGTACTCAGATGGCGAAACTGCTTGAAGCTGCGGGGCAACAAGCACCGGAAGTGAAGTACATCTTCGAGCTCAACCCAGAGCATGATCTTGTCAAGCGTATGGCGGATGAGAGCGATGAAGAGAAGTTTGGTACCTGGGTGGAAATGCTGCTAGGTCAAGCGATGCTGGCAGAAAAAGGAAGCATGGATGATCCGTCTGAGTTCTTGGCGTCGGTGAACAAGCTTCTGACTAAGGTATAATCGACAACGCGCTGTGAAAGCGACATACTGAACAGCGACCAACAAGCCCGGCCGGATTGCCGGGCTTGATAGCGTTTCGTGAAGCGTGTATGTTTCGGGTCTTTGCGAATAGACGCAGTTTTACGAAACTCCAAAAACGATAAAAGGGGATCACTATGCGCATCATTCTGTTGGGTGCACCGGGCGCGGGTAAAGGGACGCAAGCGCAGTTCATCATGGAAAAATACGGGATTCCGCAGATTTCTACCGGTGACATGCTGCGCGCCGCGATTAAAGCGGGCACTGAGCTGGGCAAACAAGCCAAAGCGGTTATTGATGCTGGCGAGCTGGTGTCAGATGACATCATTCTGGGTCTGGTTAAAGAGCGTATCTCGCAAGATGATTGTGCCAAAGGGTTCTTGCTAGATGGGTTCCCACGTACAATTCCACAAGCGGATGGTCTAAAAGAAATCGGTGTAGCGATTGATTACGTGCTCGAGTTTGACGTGCCAGACGATGTGATTGTGGAGCGTATGAGTGGTCGTCGTGCTCACTTGGCTTCGGGCCGTACCTACCACGTGGTGTATAACCCACCAAAAGTGGAAGGCAAAGACGATGTGACTGGCGAAGAGCTCGTTGTTCGTGATGACGACAAAGAAGAAACAGTGCGTGCGCGCCTGAAGGTTTATCATGATCAAACTGCGCCTTTGATTGCTTACTACAAAAAAGAAGCAGATGCAGGCAATACGCAGTACTTCACCTTTGACGGTACCCAAGCGGTAGCAGACGTCAGTGTTGAGATTGAAAAAGCCCTAGGCTAACACTGGATGTTCTCCCAAGGAGAAGATTGAGTATATCGATTGCAGAAACCGGAGCAGACGATTAGTCGCTCCGGTTTTTTTATGGCAAGCTAGCCCAAAATCAAATTGTTACCGTACTGGTTCGGGTAAATCGTTTATACGCCAGTCTGTTCTAAGATTGCCGCCAAGGAATACAATCAAAATGACGGAAAAACACAATCAAGTCGGTGTGCTATTGGTCAACCTCGGAACCCCAGAAGCGCCGACATCACAGTCAGTGAAAGCCTTTCTTTCTGAATTCCTGCATGATCATCGTGTGGTTGATTTAACCCGGTGGTTATGGTGCCCATTGTTACACGGTGTGATATTGCCGATTCGTTCACCGAAAGTGGCTAAGCTGTATCAAAGTATTTGGATGGAGGAGGGATCGCCACTGATGGTGTATGCCAAGCGTCAGCAAAAAGCGCTGGCTGAACAGGTGTCGGCTCCGGTTGCGCTTGGAATGACCTACGGTAATCCGTCCATTGCTCAAGGGCTTGATGAGCTGCAAGCAAAGGGCTGCGACAAGGTGTTGGTCTTGCCGCTCTATCCTCAATACTCTGCCACCACCACTGCGGCGGTGTTCGATAAAGTGGCTAAATCATTGAAAGGGCGCCCAGTGATCCCTGCGTTGCGGTACGTGAACCACTATCATGATCATCCGTTTTATCAAGCCGCGTTAGCCCAATCGGTGAAGCAGCATTGGCAAGCGCATGGGAAAGGTGACTTGCTACTGTGTTCTTATCACGGCATACCGCAGCGTTTTGCCGATAATGGCGACCCTTACCCTCGGCACTGTGAGCAAACCACGTCGCTGCTACAAGTGGAACTCGGGCTTGCGGATAACGAGATCATGATGACCTATCAGTCGCGTTTCGGACGAGAAGAGTGGCTCAAGCCTTACACCGATAAGACCTTAGAGACGTTACCCAGCAAAGGGGTGAAAACCCTCGATATTATGACCCCAGCTTTTTCCGCTGATTGTCTTGAAACCCTAGAAGAAATTGCCGAGCAATGTCGTGACACCTTCCTCGAGGCAGGTGGCGAACGCTTCCGATTTATTCCATGCTTAAACGACGATGAGGCTCATATTCACCTGATGGCGTCGCTGGTGGCCCAACATACACAAGGTTGGTAGGGCAATAAATTTCATCGTGTAGACGCTACGCATGCGCGAATTCTGTGATAGAATTCGCGCCTCCCTTCCATTAGCTAGTTACACGAACCATGAAATTTCCAGGACAACGTAAGTCTAAGCACTATTTTCCGGTTCACGCCCGTGATCCTTTGCTCAACCCAGCCAGCGAACGTGGCTTTAAGCGCCCGCACGTGATTGGTATCGACCAAACCTTGGTCGACATTGAAGCAAAAGTGCCTGATGAATTTCTGGAGCGGTATCAGTTAAGTAAAGGGCACTCGCTCGTCATCGACGATGAGCGCGCAGAAGCACTGTATCAAGAATTGAAAGATAACAACCTTGTCACTCATGAGTTTGCGGGGGGTACCATCGGTAACACCTTGCACAACTATTCAGCGCTGGCGGATGACCAATCTATCTTGCTGGGGGTGATGAGCCAAGATATTCGAATTGGTAGCTATTCTTACCGCTACCTGTGCAACACCTCAAGCCGGATGGATCTTAATTACCTGCAGCCGGTGCAAGGCCCGATTGGTCGTTGCTACGCGTTGATTGGCGATTGTGGTGAGCGCACGTTCGCCATCAACGAAGGCTTGATGAACCAACTCCATCCTGATTCGATTCCTGAGCATATCTTTGAAAACGCTTCTGCGTTGGTACTCACTGCGTATTTGGTTCGCTGTAAAGAAGGTGATCCTATGCCGCAAGCGACCATGCGCGCCATTGAATATGCGAAAAAGTACAACGTGCCCGTGGTTATGACGCTTGGCACCAAGTTTGTGATTGAGCAAAACCCACAATGGTGGCGTGATTTTCTTTCCGAGCACGTTAGCGTCGTGGCGATGAATGAAGATGAAGGTGAAGCCTTAACTGGTGAGAGCGATCCGCTCTTGGCGGCCGATGCTGCACTGCAGTGGGTGGATATGGTGTTGTGTACCGCAGGGCCAATTGGTTTGTATATGGCCGGTTACACCGAGGATAAGTCTAAACGTCAAACCACCTTGCCGTTGCTGCCAGGTGCGATCCCTGAATTCAACATGTATGAATTCAGCCGTCCGATGATGAAAGCGGACTGTGAAACGCCGATTAAAATTTATTCTCACATTGCTCCCTATATGGGGGGGCCTGAGCGGATTAAGAACACCAATGGTGCTGGAGATGGTGCTCTATCAGCGTTGCTGCATGATATGTCTGCGAATCGCTATCATCGTGACAATGTGCCCAATTCGAGTAAGCACCAATACCCATTTATGACCTACTCCTCTTTCTCGCAAGTGTGCAAGTATGCCAACCGCGTCAGCTATGAAGTGTTGGCGCAGCACTCACCGCGTTTATCACGTGGGCTGCCAGAGCGAGAGGATAGCCTTGAAGAGGCGTATTGGGAGCGATAAGCCGCTAGAAAAAAACCGCCAATCGGCGGTTTTTTTGTTTCTAATCGATGGTGTGCCCATCATTTTGCGATTACTGATACGCTTTTTCGTGCACAGTGCGTACGGCACGACCAGACGGATCAGCTTGGTTTTTGAAAGACTCATCCCACTCAATCGCTTTAGCACTTGAGCACGCGATTGACGGGCCGCCCGGCACGCATTTCGCCGCATCGTCGAGCGGGAAGAGCTCTGCAAAGATCTCGCGGTACATATACGCCTCTTTAGTGGTTGGCGTGTTATAAGGGAACCGGAAAGCCGCGGTCTCGAGCTGCTGATCCGTCACCTTCTCTTCGGCAATCGCTTTTAAGGTATCAATCCAACCATATCCAACGCCATCACTGAATTGCTCTTTTTGGCGCCATGCTACCGAATCAGGAAGTAAGTCTCCAAAGCATTCGCGGATAATGTGCTTTTCCATTTTTCCGTTGCCACACATCTTATCGTCTGGCTTGATCTGCATCGCCACTTCTAAGAAGGCTTTGTCGAGGAAAGGTACGCGTGCTTCCACGCCCCATGCTGCCATGGATTTGTTGGCACGTGCGCAGTCAAACATGTTGAGAGCAAGTAACTTACGCACCGTTTCTTCGTGAAACTCTTTAGCGCTTGGGGCTTTATGGAAGTATAAATACCCTCCAAACACTTCATCGGCACCTTCACCGGAGAGCACCATTTTGATTCCCATCGCGCGGATCTTACGAGACATCAGGTACATCGGCGTGGAGGCACGGATCGTGGTGACGTCATAGGTTTCGATGTGATAAATCACGTCACGAATCGCATCCAGCCCTTCTTGAATGGTGTAGGTAAACTCATGATGAACCGTGCCAAGATGATCCGCCACTTCCTTGGCAGCTTTCAAATCGGGGGCGCCTTCAAGGCCGATAGCAAACGAGTGAAGACGAGGCCACCATGCTTGGCTTTGATCGTCATCTTCGATGCGGTTGGCAGCAAACTGTTTGGTGATGGCAGAAATCACGGACGAGTCGAGTCCACCAGAAAGCAACACGCCGTAAGGTACGTCGGTCATCAGTTGGCGGTGAACTGCGGCTTCGAGTGCTTCTTTCAACGCCGCTTTATCGGTTGTGTTTTCTTTCACACTGTCATAGTCCATCCAATCACGCTTGTAATAGCGCACCGGCTCGCCTTGTTTACTCCATAGGAAATGGCCCGGAGGAAATTCACTGATGCTCTTGCACACTGGCGTTAAGGCTTTCATTTCCGAAGCCACGTAGTAGTTGCCGTGTTCATCATGACCGTGGTAAAGCGGAATAATACCAATGTGGTCACGGCCAATCAGGTAGGCATCTTGCTCCTCATCATAAAGGATAAACGCGAAGATACCGTTGAGGTAGTCAAGCAGCTCAGGGCCTTTTTGCTGATACAAAGCGAGAATGATTTCGCAATCCGACTCGGTTTGAAATGGATAGTCAGGAGCAAACTCAGCACGCAATTCTTTGTGGTTGTAAATTTCGCCATTGACCGCTAATGCTTGGGTTTTATCTTGGTTATATAAAGGCTGGGCCCCACTGTTTAGATCGACAATCGCTAAACGCTCATGGACCAAAATAGCTTTCTCGGATGAGTAAATACCCGA
Source organism: Salinivibrio sp. YCSC6 (assembly GCF_004916735.1). Taxonomy (NCBI): domain Bacteria; kingdom Pseudomonadati; phylum Pseudomonadota; class Gammaproteobacteria; order Vibrionales; family Vibrionaceae; genus Salinivibrio; species Salinivibrio sp. YCSC6. The sequence continues at coordinate 1,928,530 of NZ_CP039516.1, read as the reverse complement.
CCAGTCAGGACCACGGTGACGCATGGTTTTGGACATCTTTAAAGCTACTTCACGGAGCTGCTGTGGGTCGGTTTTTATATCAAGCACCCCAAACACTGAACACATACTTTCCTCTCAAATTCATCAAGCCAACAAGGCGATAACAGGTTGACAACCACTCTGCCTTGCACGGTCAGGATAGACAAGCCTCAAAAAGCATTTCTTTATCAAAAAGCCTCTTTGGGTGAATGTTATTCGAAATAAAATCCTATTTACCGAATGAAATTTAATTACGGTGCAGTGTGTGTACAAAATGACTATACATCGATGAAAAAAGCCGCTCGAAAGAGCGGCCTGGGTATTGGAATAACGGTGGGTTAGGCGTTGTTGGCTGGCGTGGTAAACTGCTCTCGCACATGTCGAGCAAATCCACTACCGGCCTCTTGATAGATATTGAACGCTTCGTCAACGCCGAGCGCTTTGAGCTGCTCAATTTCATCCTCATATTTTGCAATGGCGGCGACCTTGCCCTTAAAGTTGGTTTGCCGGATTTGCTCTAGCGCAAGCATATTGGCCTGACTGTGTGGCATTGCCAGTAAGATTAATTTGATCTGCCCATCAGAAATGGCGCGTGACCAAAAGTCAGGATCGGTGGCATCGCCAAGAATCGCACGTCGTCCTTCCTCTTGATGGCGTGCCACTGAATCTTCTCGGTTATCAATGCCAATAATGGGTTGGTGATGAGTGGCAGAGAGCTCGTCATACGCCCCTGAACCAATTCGACCCATTCCAAGCACCAGAATTGAGGCATCACCGAGATTGATCAGCTGATCACTAGGATGAAGCTTATCGGGGTGTTTGTCTTTTAACCACTGCGATGCCCAAGTATAGAGCTGGTTACTGAAGGTATTGAGCGGGGCGGAGAACGCAAAACTCAATGACACTGCAATAGCGATGGACACTAATATAGGTCCAGGCATAAGACCGGCTTTATACGCAAAGCCCCCCACGATTAAGCCAAACTCACTGAAGTTAAATAAAGTGAGCGTAGTGAACATGGCAGTCCGAACGCGATAGCGGAAACCACTGACAATCCAGTAATAGAGGAGCCCTTTGATAGGCAAAAGCAGCATGATGACTAACGCAAAGCTAAAGCTTTGCCACGTAGGTTGTTCGGACAAGCCAATGTTGAGGAAAAAGCACACGAGGAAAAGCTCTTTCATATTAAAGAGCGACTTGGCCATTTCCGAGGCGCGAGGGTGGCTTGCCAATAACATTCCTAAAATTAACGCCCCTAAATCGGGTTTAACGCCAACAAGCTCAAACAAGCCTGCTCCCGCCACTAACGCTAAGAAAATGCCATAGAGCACCAACATCTCACCGTGCCCCGCGTTGTCCAGTATTTTGTTGAACACTGGTTTAAGCAAAGGCAATGCAAAAAGCAGTAATGCACTGAGCTCAGGCGTTTTTCCGGACGTGGCGGTGATAAAGATTACCGCAAAGATATCTTGCATGATCAGAATGCCAATCGCCAGAGTCCCATAGGTGGCGTTAAGCTCCCCTTTCTCTTGGAGTGCCTTAATGGCAAAGACGGTGCTGGAGAAGGAGAGGGCAAAACCCAACAGGGCTAACTCTGATAAGCTCAATCCAGCAAGCATAGGCACGCTTAGGGCTTTCAAGCCGAGCAAGGACAGCGTGAACAACCCCGTAGTCAGCAGGTTATGGGCGGTCGCACCAAACCAAATCTCCTTGGCCAGTAGGGTTTTGACATCCAACTTCAATCCAATTGAGAAAAGCAGCAAGGTGACACCCAAATCGGCCAGATCAGAGATCACAGGGGTTGATTCGTAGCCAAACGCATGTAGCGCAAAGCCGGCAATCAAAAAGCCAACGAGAGGTGGCAAGTGACAACGCATCAGAATATAGCCGCTGATGAAGGCTGCTGAGATGTAAACCAATTCCATATCGTATGCTTATTATGTGAGTTAGCGAGCAAACAGAATCCGTGTTTTTGTGCAAAAGCCAATAAACACAGCATCGACAATTATCTTAAAGTTTTGAATCAACTAAAGATATGAATTTGAGACATTGATGGGTCTCCTTAGTAATAGCTTGTTTGAGCTTGGCTCCTCTGAGGTTTAGCGATAAGGAGCAAGACGCGTTGATGCCTATGCGACTTTGAAAAAAGAGATAGGATCGTGGCGCATTGCCAACTTATCGCGCACCGTAGCTTGGGTATATAATGTACACGCTAGATAGGGAAAGTGTGAGATTTTATTTGTGGAGAAAACGGGTTTGCGTAGCAAGACGTCAAACCCGCTAAACGATCACTCTTCGAGCAGTTTTTGTAACAGTTCGCCGTTGAGCATGGCCCGTTTAACTAACGAGAAAGCGGCCATGGTAGGCTTTTCTGCTAGCTTCGCGCTTACAATCTCTAGCTTTTGATGAAAGCTCGGCAGTGACTGGTTTTCAACACAGCGCTGAATGGCAGGGAAAACGACACTTTGTGCTGCGGTAATTTTACCTGCAATGACCACAAGTTGAGGATTGAACAGGTTAACGGTCATAGCAATGGCTTTGCCAAGATGATTGCCAACTTTTACCAATACCTGTCTTGCCAGTTCGTCACCTTGCTCGGCGGCCTCACAAATGGCTTCGATCGTTAAACTGTCATCGTGTTTGAGTGTGCTCGGGTGTCCTTGGGCCAATAGCTGTTGTGCATGTTCGATAATGGCTTCGTTAGAGGCCACTGTTTCTAAACAACCAAAATTGCCGCATTGGCATTTCTTGCCCAAAGGATCAATTTGCACATGGCCCAATTCGCCTACATTGCGGTTATGGCCCAAGAATATTTGCCCGTTTACGATAATCCCAGCGCCAGTGCCATGGTGTACACTGACTAGCATCGAATCGTAATAGGCTTGACTGGCGCCAAAGTAGTGCTCTGCCAATGCTTGTCCGCGAATATCGTTACCAATAAACGCCTGCACACCAAACTCCTCACGGAGTGTGTCGGCAAGGGCCAGCTGTTGAATCGTGATGTTAGGCATATATTCGACGACCCCAGATTCAGGATCAATCAGGCCGGGCATCACGACCGATATGGCAATCAGCTCTTTGATGGATTGTTGGTGGGTGTCAATAAACTGACTCAGAATCTGAATCAGGCCGTTCACTAACTCGTTCTGATCGTGATAGTGAAAAGCTTCCCCGTGTTCAGCAAGCGATGTCCCACTCAAGTCATAGAGTGAAAGCTCGATAAAATGACGCCCCAGTCTTACCGCAAGGGTATGGAATGGGGCGCACTCTGTGGTCAAAGAAATAGCTCGGCGACCGCCGGTTGACGCTTGCTGAGCCACTTCCTTGATCAAGCCACGTTCGAGCAATTGGCGGGTTATTTTTGTCACACTTGCGGGTGCTAGACGGCTCACATCTGCAATTTGTATGCGAGAGATGGGCCCTTGTTGATCGATCAACCGATAAACGGCAGCTCCGTTGAGCTGCTTTACCAGGTCGACATTCCCGATTTGTCCGCCAGTCATAAATGTCCTAGCTATGTGTATATTGTCCGTTAACCACCGTCGCTTGGATGTTGAGTGTACGATCAAAAATAGCAAGATTCGCAATTTTCCCCGGGCGAATACTGCCATAAAGCTGATCGACACCAATAGCGCGCGCAGGATACAGCGTTGCCATGCGCAGGGCCTCATCCAAGGCGATACCTATATGCTCAACACTATTACGAACCGCTTCGTTCATCGTCAGTGCAGAGCCGCCAAGTGTACCATTCTCATCAACACACTTGCCGTCACGGTAATATACTTTCTTGCCTACAAAAATAAAGTGATCCATGTCGGCTCCTGCTGGTGCCACAGCATCAGTAACTAGCACTAATTTCTCACCTTTTACTTTATGTGCAAGACGAATGTTGGCGTAAGACACATGGAAGCCGTCAGCAATAACGCCGGTGTAAACCTCGGGCGTATCATAAATCGCGCCAACCATGCCGGGCTCTCGACCGGTAGTCGCCGTCATTGCATTGAACAGGTGGGTCGCAAACCCAATCCCATTAGCAAAGCCTTCGCGTGCTTGCTCATAGGTTGCGTTAGTGTGGCCAGCGGAGACGATAATGCCTGCTTTGGTGAGCGCCTGAATGTGCGCTTTGGGAGCGAGTTCGGGCGCCAGCGTCAATTTGGTAATCACGTCGGCGTTGTCGCACAAATACGCAATCATCTTGTCGTTGCTGGGGCGAATATAGTCGAGACTGTGGATCCCTTTTTTTGCGCTGTTTAAGTAAGGCCCTTCTAAGTGTAAGCCTAAGGCTTGATGCGGATGGTGGGCTTTGTACTCGCGCATCGCGTTGATCGCCGCACGCATGTCATCATCTGAACTCGTGATCAGAGTTGGTAAGAAGTTGGTACACCCAGACTTCAAGTTTGCTTGGTGCATGGTTTCGATAGTGTCTGTTGTGATCGCATCGTTAAACATGACACCACCGCAACCATTAAGCTGCAGATCAATGAAGCCCGGGCTAACGTAAGCTCCGTCGAGTGAGCGTTTTTCTATCTCTGTCGGCAGCGCATGTTGCGGGCAAACGTCCTCAATCACGCCGTCACGGATGACAATAGCGTGGTCATCAAGCACTTCATGACCAGTAAAAATCCGGCAGTGGGTTAACGCATACATGCTGTTATTCCTTATAAATTATGAATGTTCTGGGCTTCAAGCTCCTGAAAATACTTCACTGTTTTTACTTTTAGTTCGGCAGTTGAAGGCGCATCGCACACAATCATGGCTTTAGGGTGCAGCTGCAGCGCGGAAACAGTCCATAAGTGATTGACTGACCCCTCCACTGCTGCTTGAAGCGCCTGAGCCTTATTGTGGCCAGTGACCAAAATCATGATCTCCTCAGCATCGAGTAGCGTCCCGACGCCAATGGTAAGCGCGTGCTTAGGTACTTGATTGATATCATTATCAAAGAAGCGAGAGTTTGCCATACGGGTATCTTCGGTCAAGGTTTTGATCCGTGTCCGAGAAGCCAGCGAAGAGGCAGGTTCGTTAAACGCAATGTGACCGTCGTTACCTACACCGCCCATAAAGAGGTGGATCTTGCCGTAGGATTTGATCTTGTCTTCATAACGTTTGCATTCCGCATCAACATCGCTCGCATTTCCGTTCAGTAAGTTGATGTTTTCTTCTTTAATATCAATATGCTTAAAGAAGTTTTCATACATGAAGGTGCGATATGATTGGTCATGATCGGCTGGGATATTGCAGTACTCGTCCATGTTGAACGTTACCACATGCTCAAAGCTCACTTCGCCCTGATTGAACAGGGTGATCAGTTGCTTATAAGTATTCAGTGGCGTACCGCCTGTTGGCAATCCGAGCACAAATGGGCGTTCGGCGCTTGGAGCGAATTTATTAATAGTATCAACGATATATCTAGCCGACCATAGGCCGACCTCATGGCTGGTTTGTAATGGAATGAGTCGCACAGGACACCTCGATAAATCAGTGGGCTTACGGGTACAGCATAACGAATATGCTCATTTATTTTTATCATAAAATAAGTTTTATGATCTGGCTAACATATTTCTCTGTGTTTGGTGTGGATCGGTGATAAATCTCACAAATAAGGGGGTTTTAATTTGCGAGGCGAATTTATTGGCATAAACTGCAATTGACTAACATTGTTTGACAAAAAAAGTGCTTTGGTCATTATCTCACGCGATACGCCAGACGCAGAAAACAACAAATACTGCGGCATGGCTCTGAGAACACATAGGGGGAACGAAGGTGAATATTCTTGGATACGCGCAACGTATAGGTCGTGCGTTGATGGTGCCGGTAGCGGTACTACCAGCCGCAGCGATCTTGATGGGGGTCGGCTACTGGCTTGACCCAACAGGTTGGGGTGGTAACAGCGCATTGGCTGCTTTCTTGATTAAATCAGGGGCAGCGATCATTGACAATATGTCCGTACTTTTTGCCATTGGTGTGGCTTACGGCATGTCAAAAGATAAAGATGGTGCGGCTGCCTTGGCAGGTTTCGTCGGCTTTATGGTGATCACCACGCTTTGTGCGCCTGGTGCTGTAAGCCAAATTGGTCTCGTGGATGTTGCACTAGACAACAATGAGCTGGCGTTTAGCAAAATCAACAACCAATTTATTGGTATTTTAATTGGTGTGGTATCGGCGGAGCTTTACAACCGTTATAGCGGCGTTGAGTTGCCAAAAGCACTGGCGTTCTTCAGCGGCAAACGTTTGGTTCCCATTCTTGTCTCTGTCGTCGCTATTGCGATTTCGTTCGTGTTGATGTTTGTATGGCCGGTCGTATTTGGTGGTCTGGTTCACTTCGGTGAAAGTATCACTAACTTAGGCGCCGCGGGTGCAGGTATCTACGGATTCTTCAACCGCCTATTGATTCCAGTTGGTCTTCACCATGCGCTTAACGCGGTATTCTGGTTCGACACTGTGGGTATCAATGACTTGGGCCGCTTCTGGATGGGCGCACAAGGTCTTGCTTCTGGAGAAGCAATTAAGGGAACCACAGGCATGTACATGGCCGGCTTCTTCCCTGTGATGATGTTTGGTCTACCTGGGGCGGCACTAGCGATTTACCACACTGCGCGTCCAGAGAACAAAGCACGTGTGGCATCTATCATGATTGCAGCCGGTTTTGCTTCATTCTTTACCGGTGTCACTGAACCACTCGAGTTTGCCTTCCTGTTCGTGGCACCTGTGTTGTTTGTGTTGCATGCGTTCTTGACAGGCATCTCTTTGTTCATCGCGGCCACCTTTAACTGGACTGCCGGTTTTGGCTTCTCTGCAGGTCTTGTCGACTTGGTGTTGTCGTCAAAAAACCCCGTTGCTAACGAGTGGTACATGCTACCTGTGATGGGCTTGGTATTCTTCGTGCTTTATTACGCGACATTCCGTGCGGCTATCATGGCCATGAACCTGAAAACCCCGGGTCGTGAAGATGACAGCATTGAAGGCGCATCTGCCGGAAACGCGAATACAAATGAAACCAGCGATAACCGTGAGCTAGCACGTAAGTACCTCAAAGCGTTAGGCGGACACCAAAACCTGACATCTATCGACGCTTGTATCACACGCTTGCGCCTATCGGTAGCAAACCGTGAAATCGTCGATGAAGCGAAACTCAAAGCCATTGGCGCGATGGGTGTCGTGAAGTTAGGGGATAACAACTTGCAAGTCATTCTTGGCCCATTGGCCGAAATCATTGCCGGTGAGATGAAGCAAATCCCGGATAATGAAGATTTGTCTGCAGTGAAATTGCCATAAGCGACCACACACAAAGACACTCTTAACCCGAAAACGCCCGGCTAACGCTGGGCGTTTTTTTATGCACGGCAGGTGGAATGAGCAAAAAAAGCGCATTTAGGGGCATGCGAGGGTGAGTTTAACAACAACTGGTTGAGTAAAGTGCCGGAATAAGAGATCATAGTATCCATGTAGCTGTAAAATTCGCACTGTTTTGATACGAGGTAACCTTGATGAGTGATGCTGAAGCTCGTCCAACCAATTTTATTCGTCAAATCATTGATAAAGATTTGGCGGAGGGAAAACACACATCAGTCGTGACCCGTTTCCCGCCGGAGCCTAATGGCTATCTGCATATCGGTCACGCTAAGTCTATTTGCCTGAACTTCGGTATTGCACAGGATTATCAAGGTGAGTGCAATTTGCGCTTTGATGATACCAACCCAGAAAAAGAAAACGTTGAGTACGTTGACTCGATCAAACGCGACGTGCAATGGCTTGGCTTTGAGTGGGCAGGTAAAGAGCGCTATTCATCAGACTATTTTGATAAGTTGTACGGCTTTGCGGTTGAACTGATTGAAAAAGGGTTGGCGTATGTCGATGAATTGAGCCCAGATCAAATCCGCGAGTACCGGGGTACGTTGACAGAGCCGGGCAAGCCGAGCCCTTATCGTGATCGTGCGGTGGAAGAAAACCTCGCATTATTTGAAAAAATGCGCGCGGGCGAATTTGCCGAGGGCACTGCGTGTCTTCGCGCCAAAATCGATATGGCGTCACCTTTCATGGTGATGCGCGATCCGGTTATCTATCGCGTACGTTTTGCTCATCACCACCAGACGGGTGATAAGTGGTGTATTTATCCGATGTATGATTTTACCCACTGTATCTCGGATGCATTGGAAGGGATCACTCACTCGTTATGTACGCTGGAGTTCCAAGACAACCGCCGCTTATACGATTGGGTGTTGCAAAATATCACCATCGATTGCACCCCGCATCAGTACGAGTTTAGTCGCCTAAACTTGGAATACACGGTGATGTCGAAGCGTAAGCTCAACCAACTGGTGTCAGAGCAGCTCGTCAATGGCTGGGATGACCCACGTATGTTGACGATTTCTGGTCTACGTCGTCGTGGTTATACGCCAGCGTCTATTCGTGAGTTCTGCAAACGAATTGGTGTCACCAAGCAAGATAACATCATCGAAATGAGTGCACTGGAGTCGTGTATTCGCGATGATCTGAATGAACGCGCACCGCGTGCGATGGCCGTTCTAGACCCTATCAAGCTAGTGATTGAAAACAAAACGGATGACGTTGAATGGCTAAGTGCCCCTAACCATCCAAACAAACCAGAGATGGGACAGCGTCAGGTGCCTTTCTCTCGCGAGATCTGGATTGAGCGCGAAGACTTCCGTGAATCGGCTAACAAAAAATATAAGCGTTTGGTGTTGGATAAAGAAGTACGCCTACGTAATGCTTATGTAGTCAAAGCCGAGCGTTGCGAGAAAGATGAGCACGGAAACATCACTACGGTCTATTGTAGCTACGATCCAGAGACGCTAGGAAAAGACCCTGCGGATGGACGTAAAGTAAAAGGGGTAATCCATTGGGTATCGGCCACAGATGCTGTTCCGGCTGAGTTCCGCTTGTACGATCGCCTCTTTACTGTGCCAAATCCTGCAAGTGCAGAAAACTTCGTAGAGACGATTAACCCAGACTCTTTGCAAGTGATGCACGGGTACGTTGAGCCTAGCTTGAAAGACGCGCAGCCTGAAGCTGGCTATCAATTTGAGCGCACGGGCTACTTCTGTGCGGATAGCAAAGACAGTCGTGCGGATGCATTAGTCTTTAACCGTACCGTAGGCTTACGTGACACATGGGCGAAGATTGAAGGTAAGTAACCTTTGTCTTTACGCAACGAAAAAGCCGGCATGCATTGCCGGCTTTTTTATGGGTTTGTCCCGTCCTGAAATTCGTTGATATAAAGAGAGCTTCTTTATGACAACATCAAGTCACTCAAACTTTGATCATTCAGTCATCATTGTGAATCGAAGGATCGGCTTTACAGTCGCCCTCTTGGCAGTGACCATAGAGATACAAGCTATGGTTGGTAAGACGAACATTAAAACGACCGGCAATTTCCTTTTGACGCTCTTCAATCAAATCATCCGAAAACTCAATGACTTTACCGCAGTCAAGACAGACGAGGTGATCATGGTGGTGCTGAGTCGCTAACTCAAACACCGATTTTCCACCTTCAAAGTGGTGACGGGTGATAATGCCAGCATCATCAAACTGGTTGAGGACGCGGTATACCGTCGCTAGGCCAATTTCTTCGCCTAGATCAATCAACTTCTTATACAGGTCTTCGGCACTGATATGCTGGCAATCGGGCTGTTGCAGCACTTCTAGGATCTTGAGCCGTGGCAGCGTGACTTTTAGCCCAGCTTGCTTCAACGCCTGGTTATTGTCTGACATGTGTATCTACCTGTTTTCTGCCTGCGAGAGACAGTTTGATTAGCAAGGAAAATATTTATTAAGACTATCAAAATTGCTCGGCGCTCGCCACAGCAAGGAACGCTTAGACGAACGAATTTTGATCATTCTTGGTTGCAACAATGTTTTCGAGATGTAAATATTGTCTGGTAAGACCAGATAAGGACGTCAATCAGTTATGTATCGGTTCTATAAACCAAGAATTGTGAAGTGGGCATTAAATAGTTGGCCTCCCTTCTGGGGAGCGGGGATCCATATTGAGTCTATTAGTGACGACTTTAAGTGCGTCAATATGCGGTTAAAACTGCGCTGGTGGAACAAAAACGCGAATCGAACACAATATGGTGGCAGTATCTTTTCACTGACCGATCCTGTTTATGCCTTGATGTTAATGGGCATACTCGGTCCACAGTACCATGTGTGGGATAAACAAGCGGATATTAATTTCATCAAACCGGGCACTACCGACTTATTTGCTGACTTTGTGATTAGCGATGCAGTATTGCAAGACATTCAGCAACAGGCTGGAAGAGGGGATAAAGTGTTACCCGAGTTTGTTGTGCATGTCAAAGACGCGAAGGGGGAGGTGGTAGCTGAAGTGAAGCGCACCTTATATGTGAGGAAAAAACGTCAATACCGTGACCTAACCCAAGATGCCGCATAGAAAAAACGCCAAGAGAGTCTTGGCGTTTTTGTGGTTCATTGACGAGTTAGTCTTCTAATTCCGCCAAACACATTTCTTCGTAGACCTGTTTCACCCATTTGCTGACACGCTCATCGGTCAGTTCAGGTTGGCGGTCTTCATCCACGCACAAGCCGACAAAGTGATTGTCGTCCACCAAGGCTTTAGAGGCTTCAAACTCATAGCCTTCGGTTGGCCAATGGCCAATGATGGTCGCGCCTTTTGCTTCAACAATGTCACGTACCGTGCCCATTGCGTCACAGAAATATTCTGCATAATCTTCCTGATCACCACAGCCGAAGATGGCGACCAATTTGGTTGAGAAGTCAATTTGCTCAAGTTCTGGGAAAAAGTCATCCCAATCACACTGGGCTTCGCCATAGTACCAAGTTGGGATACCCAGCAGGAGAAGATCGAAGTTATCGATATCTTCTTTACTGCTTTTCGCAATATCCTGCACATGGACCATCTGTTTGCCCAGTTGCTTTTGAATGCTCTTTGCAATTGCTTCAGTGTTACCTGTGTCACTACCAAAGAAGAGACCTACACTCGCCATATAAAAAATACCCGTTTTTTTCAGTGGGTTGCTGTTTGCAACTAACTCGAATTAAAGAAAAAGCGGTGCTTTTTCACACTCCTATACGCTAGAGCGTACGTGGGATCATTCTCCGTTTAGGAAAGTCAGCCGATGCCAACACCTTCCCATACCAGTTGAATAACCCCTTTTGTAATAAAACCAACACAGCCTAGTGTGAGAACAAACCAGACAATACGTCGACCAAAAACTGGCACATTGCCTTCTTTAAGTACGTCTTTGATTGCCATTCCGATAAAAAAGAAAATGGCAGCAAAAACGAGGTCTAGGCCAATTTTTTCGAGCAATTGAAAGTGCTCGTAAAGCATGCGTGCCTCCATTGAGCACCGACATATGCGGCGCAATATACCACAAGGGTCACAGACCTGTTAACGCTCCCCTGGCATTAAAAAGCGCTCAATAACGTTGGCAACCACGGCAGGTTTTTCAGCATGTAGCCAATGGCCTGTTCCTGCCACCATGTGCGCTTTCGAATGCGGGAACTGTTCTATAATCGCATCACGATGCTCGGGCAAAATGTATTCAGATTGTTGCCCTTTTACAAACAGAGTCGGGCCTGAATACTGTCCGAATGCCTGCCAGCCCATAATATCGCGATAACCGTGATAAAGATTATCAATATTGAAGCGCCAGGCGTAGTGACCTTGATCGGTTTTATAGAGTGATTTCAATAAAAATTGTGTCACGCCTGGGTTTTCAATCGTCTCATCCATAATCGATTGTGCTTGTTGGCGACTAGTCAGGGGAGTGTCTTGGGTGCGTTTTAGCGCCGTAAACACCGCATCATGCCGGTTAACTTGATAGTCGACGGGGGCAATATCCATGACCACCAACTGTGTCACGCGTTCAGGAAAGCGCTGTGCGATAGCCATAGCAACTTTCCCGCCCATTGAGTGACCGACCAGCGTCACCTTGTCGAGTTGATGGTGATCCATCCATGCGACAACCGCATCCGACTGTGCCTGATAATCGACCTGCTTAGTATGATAGGACTGGCCGTGATTAGGTAGATCAATTTGATAAACACAAAAGTGATCAGCCAAGGTTTTTGCTAATCCGCCTAGATTGTCGAGATTGCCAAATAAACCGTGGATCAATACGAGCGGTGAGCCTTCACCGCGAGACTTTTCGTTTAATAACACGTTGCTTTTCTCTCAGATTACTGGCTTTGGCGTAGAGTATACCTATCTATCTCTGTATAATCGCCCCGTTAAACGACAAACAGGACTCGATGAAAAACAATGAAGACGATTGAGGTTGACGAGGAGCTATACCGGTACATTGCCAGCCAAACGCAGCATATTGGTGAGAGCGCATCAGATATTTTGCGCCGCTTATTGCTGTCGGATTCGGCGCAGCAGTCAACACAGCCTGCACCGACACCCTCTCGTTCCAGCGGCATCGTAGTGAGTAAAGATGCAGGACGCAGTGCGTCTGTTGATCGCGTTAAAGCGATGCGATCGCTATTGATCTCGGATGAGTTTGCAGCGCAAGAGCGTGCAATTGGCCGCTTTATGCTCGTTTTGACCACCCTATATCGTGTGGACCAGCAAGGTTTTGCTGATGGGATGGCACTAAAAGGACGTACCCGTCTGTATTTTGCTGACAATCAGCAAACGTTGTTAGAAAGTGGCAAAACCACCAAGCCGAAGCAAATTCCAGAGACACCTTTTTGGGTGATCACCAACACCAACACCGGCCGTAAGCGCCAAATGGTGGAGCAGCTGATGGAAAAAATGCAGTTCCCCAGCGATTTGATCGAAAAGGTTGTCAACGCGATTTAATCTATGCCACTCATGGGAGACGAGATTTATGGCAGTGCATCCCCAAGCAGGGCAGCGCGCAGACGCCGCTGATTTATGCAATATTCCAGCGCTAGTCACGCGCTTTTTTCAGGCCCAGCCAACCCCCGGCAACCCGGCGCAGCGCGTTGCGTTTGGAACATCAGGCCACCGTGGCAGTGCACTAAATACAACATTCAACCGTGATCACATTCACGCGATTGCTCAGGCCATCTGTGATGAGCGCCGTGCGCTTGGTATCACGGGACCTGTCTTTGTGGGTAAAGATACGCATGCGCTGTCCGAGCCCGCTTTCGGTGCCGTGGTTGAAGTATTGACGGCCAATCAGGTAGAGGTTATTGCGCAAGCAGATCAGGGCTATACGCCAACGCCGGGCATTTCCCAACAAATTCTGGCTTATAACCGTGATCATGCTGAGCAAGCGGACGGGATTGTGATCACCCCCTCACATAATCCACCGCAAGATGGGGGAATTAAGTACAACCCTCCGCATGGCGGCCCAGCAGAAGGGGCTATCACAAAATCGATTGAAGCACGAGCCAATGATTATATTGATGCCGGCTTAGAAGGCGTGAAACGGTTGGCTATCGACGAAGCACGAGCAAGCGCTTACTACCAAGAGCAAGACTTAGTGACGCCTTATGTCGCTGGGCTCGAGCGTGTCGTGGATATTAAAGCCATTCAAGCGGCAGGATTAAAACTGGCTGTTGATCCTCTGGGCGGAGCTGGGATTCGCTATTGGCAAAAAATTGCTGAGCATTATCAGCTCGATATTACCCTCGTGAATGAGAAAGTCGATCCGACTTTTGGCTTCATGCCTCTCGACAGCGACGGTGTGATCCGCATGGATTGTTCCTCACCCTATGCGATGGCGGGATTGTTAGCACACAAAGACCACTATGATCTTGCGTTTGGGAATGACCCTGATTTTGACCGCCACGGTATTGTGTCACCAGATGGCTTGATGAACCCTAACCATTACTTGGCGGTTTGTATTGATTATCTTTTCCGCCATCGTCAGCAATGGCCGAGTCGCTTAGGTGTGGGTAAAACACTCGTGTCGAGTGCCATTATTGACAAAGTAGTTGCGGATCTTGATCGAAAGCTGGTGGAAGTCCCGGTTGGATTTAAATGGTTTGTTGATGGCTTGCATCACTGCCAGCTTGGCTTTGGCGGCGAAGAAAGTGCGGGTGCCTCTTTCTTAACCTTGGATGGACAGCCTTGGTCGACCGACAAAGACGGCATTATTCTGTGTTTACTGGCAGCTGAGATCCTCGCGGTGACCGGCATGACACCTCATGCTTACTATCAAACACTGGTGAATAAGCATGGTGATCCCGCCTATAACCGTTTACAAGCGGTGGCGAACAAGCAGCAAAAGCAAGTGCTTAGCCAGTTAAGCCCTGAAATGGTGACCGCGGAGACGTTAGCGGGCGATATCATTACTGCAAAGCTGACTCACGCGCCAGGCAATGGTGAAGCGATTGGTGGCTTAAAAGTCGTCACTGACTCTGGGTGGTTCGCTGCTCGCCCCTCTGGTACGGAAGAGATCTACAAGATCTATTGTGAGAGCTTTAAAGGTGAGGCGCACCTGCGCATGATCGAAAAAGAAGCGCAACAGATCGTGGATAACGTTTTTGCTGAGCAAGGGGTATAACACGCCAAATATCCCCTCGCGCGTTGTAAAGGCCGTACCGTTAAGGTGCGGCTTTTTTATGTGCGTCTGGCGGCCACTATACTTTAGGCGGTTGAGTTTGAGGCCAGTCCGGGGTGACGACAAACCAGGGCGTGAGATACTCATCAACCAAATGACAAGTGCGTGTCAGCGAAGCCAACGCCGCTGTATCAAAGCGGGGTAAAGTATGAAAATCAGGGATGCTCAACCACTGATCGCGTGATAAAGACGCATAACGACGGTCTTGGGGTAAGGCATCAGGCCAGCACCACCAACCGGTAATACAATCGAGATTGACGCTGGGTGCATCTGGGAGTGGTGCGTTTTGGTGAAACGGCTGGTACAAACGGCCGTGGATACACAGTCGCTTCTTTTGCGGTCGCCATTGTGGGTGGTCGGCTAAAAAGCGGGGATGATCGGACATAGCAAGCTGATGGTTCATCATACGCGCAGCTTTAATGTCTAATGCATCTTTAGCATTTGGACCCAGCCAGCGACCTTGATGGGCAAGATAAAACTTTACTGCGACTTCCCAGTGTTCGAGTTGCTCACCATTTTCAATCAAGAAATCCACGGCGCCAACCGTTTTACCTGCATCATTAATCTGTATCTCTTCAGCAACCACATTAAGGTGAGGTTGCTGTGCAATCAGGTTTGCTAATAGCCATTGGTAGTAAAAGCCAATGCGGTGTGGTCCGCGATAAGACATCTCTGCCAAGGTGTTATCAGCGACTTGCCACGTCGAGGTATTGACCATGGGGAAATCCGCTGAGGATAACAAAGGCGGTTGGGAGCGAATCCAAGCCATATCCTTTGCGATTTGCTGCCGACGGGCAAACAGTAGTGATGTCGTCATTGTAATTTTATTACCTTGTTAATCGATTGTATCGTCGTAGCTGAACGATTTTTGCGCTAATATGTAGTAAACATACTAAACGGATGGTATACTTTCCTCACAACTGGTCAGATGAGTGAGGTTAGTCATGTATAAACCGTTCGATAAAACCCAAGTCGTTTTGCGTCGCAGCGCTGTTGTGGTTGCAGGTATTGTATGTGCGCCTACATTAGTGGTGCCACCTTTGGCATCGCGTATTTATAGTCATCTTCATCAAGTCTGGTTAAAAGATAGTACTAAGCCGGTCTGGCTGGCTGAGTCTGAGAAAGCGGGCGGTTTTTTATAAACATCACGCCTTACTGGTTGAGCGGCTAACGGAAACGTTAGCCGCTTTTTTATGTCGATTCCGCACGTTACACTAACATACAACATCTCAAAGCGACGAAAGAGACATCATGAATAACCTCGAACTCGAAGCAATCCTAAACGCAGAGCTAAAGCCCGATCAAATCAAAGACTATAGCCCGAATGGGTTACAAGTTGAGGGACGTGAGCAAGTACAAAAAGTGATTACCGGTGTCACGGCTTGCCAAGATCTGATCGATGCGGCGATTGAGCAGAATGCGGATGCCATCTTGGTACACCACGGTTACTTCTGGCGCGGTGAACCACAGCAAATTCGTGGCATGAAGTATCAACGGATCAAAGCGTTGATTGAAAATGGCATTAATTTATATGGCTACCATTTGCCGTTGGATATTCACCCTACCATGGGAAATAACGCACAGTTGGCTAAGCGATTGGGGATTGAGTTGATTGGCGGGTTAGAACCCGGTAACCCAGTATCGATTCCTGTTTACGGAAAGCTCTCGACGCCGATGACCTTAGCCCAGTTTGAACATCAAGTGGCGGCGGTGCTAGGCCGAGCCCCTTTGGTTATTGATGGCGGCCACACCCGTCGTATTGAAATGGTCGGTTTATGCACGGGCGGTGCGCAAGACTTTATCGACTTAGCGGCTAGCCAGAATATGGATGCCTATCTTTCAGGTGAGGTGTCAGAACGGACAACGTTCTCAGCGCGCGAGCAAGGTGTGCACTATATTGCCGCAGGCCATCATGCGACAGAGCGTTATGGTGTTAAAGCGCTGGGTGAGTGGTTGGCTGAACAGTATGGCCTAACGGTTGATTTTATTGATATCGACAACCCGGTATAAGTGATTGACGAAAACAAAAACGCCGCCTCGTTTAGGCGGCGTTTTTCTGCAAGCAAGGTGTTAGTCTCGCTGTTTCATTGGTGTGAATTCACGTTGCGTGTAGCCAGTATAGAGCTGACGCGGACGACCAATACGATTGTTGGGATCGGAGTGCATTTCATTCCAATGTGCAATCCAACCAATGGTTCGTGACATTGCGAAAATCACAGTAAACATCGACGTTGGAATACCAATCGCTTTGAGGATGATCCCCGAGTAGAAGTCCACATTCGGATACAGTTTCTTGTCGATAAAGTAATCATCAGACAGTGCAATACGCTCGAGCTCCATCGCCACATCGAGAAGTGGGTCTTGGATACTCAGTTCTTCCAATACTTCATGACAAGCTTCACGCATCACAGTAGCGCGAGGATCGTAGTTTTTATACACCCGGTGTCCAAAGCCCATCAAACGGAAAGGATCATCCTTGTCTTTTGCTCGGCCAATAAATTCAGGAATGTTATCGACATGACCGATTTCTTCTAGCATGCGCAAGCAGGCCTCATTGGCACCACCGTGAGCTGGCCCCCAAAGTGACGCGATCCCTGCGGCAATACACGCGAATGGGTTAGCACCTGAAGAGCCGGCTAGACGGACCGTCGAAGTGGACGCATTCTGCTCATGATCGGCATGCAGCGTAAAGATTTTGTCCATTGCACGCGCAACCACTGGGTTAACTTCATATTCTTCACAAGGCGTTGCAAACATCATGTGGAGGAAGTTCTCTGCGTAATCTAGGTCGTTGCGCGGATAGATGAATGGCTGGCCAATCGAGTACTTGTAACACATTGCCGCGAGTGTCGGCATTTTAGAGAGCAATCGGAAGGCGGTGATTTCGCGGTGCTGGTCGTTATTGATATCCAGTGAGTCGTGGTAAAAAGCAGCCAGTGCACCGACGACACCGACCATGACGGCCATAGGGTGAGCGTCACGACGGAACCCGTGGAAGAAACTCGCGATTTGCTCATGTACCATGGTGTGGCGCACGATTAACGAGCGGAATTCTTCATATTGCTTTTTCGTAGGGACTTCACCGTAAAGAAGGATATAACAGACTTCTAAGTAATCAGCGTTATTGGCGAGTTGATCAATAGGGTAACCGCGATGCAGCAAAACGCCTGCAGCGCCATCAATGTAGGTGATTTGCGATTCACATGATGCCGTGGCGACAAAGCCCGGATCAAAGGTGAAATATCCATTTGCACCTAATGCACGTACGTCCAAGACCTCTGGCCCGACAGTGCCCCCCATGATCGGCAGTTCGATTGGTGCTTGCCCTTCAATATGTAGGGTAGCTTTCTTCTCTGCCATAACAATCTCCTTTGTTATTTTATAATCCCATCCAGGATACGGACCCGACCGTTTTACCGATCGGCCTAGGTGATGTCAATTTTTAACCTAACGATGTGTGCGCGAGTTAATAACTTATTTGCAATGCGGGTTAAATATCTGTTGTGAGATTCCTGTCAATTTTGAGCGTTTGTAATTGCTTGTTACGCCGCGTATACTTTTGCGAGGTCTCTGGGCATATCAGTATCCTAGAGCGTTTAGGGGCTCAAACACCTTTCTAAATTGACGTGATCCATTTGCTCAAAGTTGCAGTTAATAGCAATAAGGTACGCAAAGCACGTTACACAGATGTTGCAGGTCTTACGCTTTGAGTACTGAGGTTCAGAGAGTGTAAATAACTATAAATGCTCAATGGAGCTGAGTGGGCAATATCGTGAAAGAAAGAAAGTCAAGACCCGTAAACCTCGACATTAAGACCATTCGTTTCCCCATCACAGCGATTGCGTCTATCATGCATCGAGTAGCAGGTGTCATCACCTTCGTCTCGATCGCCATCCTATTGTGGCTGCTTAGCCTGTCTCTCTCTTCACCTAGCGGTTTTGAAACTGCGTCTGCCATCGTCGATAGCTTCTTCGTTAAGTTTGTCCTTTGGGGCATCCTCACGGCGCTTGCCTATCACATCGTAGGTGGTATCCGCCACCTCATGCAGGATATCGGTTATTTTGAAGAGTTAGAATCGGGTGCGAAAAGCGCTCAGGTGGCATTTGCATTGACCGGCGTGTTGTCTGTACTGGCGGGGATTTTGGTATGGTAGCGAAAAACATTTCATCGGTGGGGCGTAATGGTGTACATGATTTTGTACTCATTCGGGCCACTGCGATTATCATCACACTTTACACACTTTATATGGTCGGATTTGCTGCATTTGGGCCGGACATTACGTACGCCTCATGGACAGCTTTTTTCGGCCAAACCAGCACTAAGGTGTTTACCATGCTGGCACTGGTGTCGATTCTCATTCACGGATGGATCGGTATGTGGCAAGTGTTAACTGACTACATCAAGCCTGCCTTGCTGCGTGGCCTCCTTCAATTGGGTGTAGTTGCCTTGCTGCTGATCTATGTGTTTGCCGGTTTCTTTGTACTGTGGGGTGTGTAAGTGAGTATTCCAGTTCGCGAATTTGACGCAATCGTTATTGGCGCAGGTGGTGCAGGTATGCGCGCCGCCCTGCAAATTTCTGAACAAGGCCTGTCTTGTGCGTTGTTATCAAAAGTCTTTCCGACTCGTTCTCACACTGTATCTGCGCAGGGTGGTATTACGGTAGCACTGGGTAACTCACACAAGGATAACTGGCAATGGCACATGTATGACACGGTGAAAGGGTCGGATTATATCGGAGACCAAAACGCCATCGAGTACATGTGTAAAACCGGCCCGCAATCGGTCATTGAACTCGAAAAAATGGGCCTACCGTTTTCGCGCTTTGAAAACGGCTCTATCTATCAGCGTCCGTTTGGTGGCCAATCGAAAGAGTTTGGCGGTGAACAGGCGGCACGTACAGCCGCAGCGGCAGACCGAACTGGTCATGCATTGCTTCACACGCTGTACCAGCAAAATATCAAAAATAAAACCACCATCTTCTCGGAATGGTATGCCCTCGACTTGGTGAAAAACCAAGACGGTGCGGTGGTTGGTGCCACCGCGATGTGCATGGAAACTGGTGAGATTTGCTACTTCAAATCTAAAGCGACCGTGCTTGCAACGGGCGGTGCAGGGCGTATTTATCAATCCACCACCAATGCGCACATCAACACGGGTGACGGTGTCGGTATGGCGTTGCGAGCAGGCGTTCCGATGCAAGACATGGAAATGTGGCAGTTCCACCCAACAGGCATTGCTGGTGCCGGTGTCTTGGTGACCGAAGGGTGCCGTGGTGAAGGTGGCTATTTGCTTAATAAAGACGGCGAACGCTTTATGGAGCGTTACGCGCCGAACGCAAAAGACCTTGCTGGTCGTGATGTGGTTGCACGCTCAATGATGATCGAAATCCGAGAAGGCCGAGGTTGTGACGGCCCTTGGGGTCCACACATCAAGCTTAAGCTAGACCACTTGGGTAAGGATGTTCTTGAATCACGCTTGCCAGGTATTTTGGACCTGTCTCGTACCTTTGCGCACGTGGATCCGGTCAAAGAGCCAATTCCAGTCATTCCAACCTGCCATTACATGATGGGTGGTATTCCAACGCAAGTGTCTGGTCAAGCGATCAAACAAGATCCAATGGGACACGACGTTGAAGTACAAGGCCTGTTTGCCTGTGGTGAGATCGCTAGCGTGTCTGTCCATGGCGCAAACCGTTTGGGCGGTAACTCATTGCTTGATCTGGTGGTCTTTGGCCGTGCAACGGGTCTACACCTTGGTGAAACCTTGGCCGCGCAAGTTGAAGCGCGTGATGCAAGCGAATCTGATATTGAAGCCTCTTTAGCGCGCTTGAACCGCTGGAACAGCACGCAAAAAGGCGAAGACCCTGTAGAAATCCGTAAAGATCTCCAAGCGTGTATGCAAGAAAACTTCTCGGTATTCCGCGAAGGTGAGGCGATGGAAAAAGGCCTCAAAGAACTGCAAGAAATCCGTGAACGTTTGAAAGTCGCACGATTGGACGATACGTCGACTGAGTTCAACACTCAGCGTATCGAGTGTTTGGAGCTGGAGAACCTGATGGAAACCGCTTATTCAACAGCGGTAGCGGCAAACTATCGTACCGAAAGCCGTGGTGCTCATGCACGCTTTGATTATCAAGAGCGTGATGATGAGAACTGGCTATGCCACTCCATCTACAATCCAGAAACGGAATCTATGTCGAAGCGCGACGTCAACATGGCGCCAGTGCATCGTGACGCTTTCCCACCGAAAGCGCGTACTTACTAAGGGGGTCGAAAACGATGAACGTTAAGTTTTCAGTCTATCGCTACAATCCAGATGTGGACGATGCGCCATACATGAAGGATTACACGCTCGACGTGCCTGAAGGGTCGGACATGATGCTATTGGACGCGCTCATTCAACTAAAAGAGCAAGATCCAACGTTAGCATTCCGTCGCTCATGTCGCGAAGGTGTGTGCGGTTCGGACGGCGTGAACATGAATGGTAAGAATGGATTGGCGTGTATCACGCCACTCTCATCACTGATGGACAAATCAGAAATTGTGATCCGTCCATTGCCCGGTTTGCCCGTTGTGCGTGACCTTATCATCGATATGAGTCAATTCTATGAGAACTACGAGCGGGTTAAACCTTACTTAATCAACGATGACACACCGCCATCACGTGAGAACTTACAAGCCCCTGAGGACCGCGCGGAGTTAGATGGCTTGTATGAGTGCATCATGTGTGCGTGTTGCAGCACCTCTTGCCCTTCTTTCTGGTGGAACCCAGATAAATTTGTGGGACCGGCAGGGCTGCTCGCGGCGTATCGTTGGTTAGCGGATAGCCGTGATACCGCGACTGAAGAGCGCTTATCTGATCTGGACGACGCTTTTAGTGTCTTCCGTTGCCACGGTATCATGAACTGTGTCAGTGTGTGTCCTAAGGGCTTGAACCCAACGAAAGCAATTGGACACATTAAGTCGATGCTGATTCAGCGTGGCGTTTAAAACGCTTTCGTACATTAACGTGAACTATAAAGCCCCGTCCACGGACGGGGCTAAATAACAGGTAACCCGGCTTAGAACCGGTGTTTGGATAAATAACTAGTGGTTAAGGGATAACAATGCAAAATGGCGTGATGAAGGCTTGGATGGAGTCTTCTCATTTGGCTGGCGCCAATGCAACTTACGTAGAAGACCTCTACGAACTGTACCTCAGTGACCCGGAGTTAGTTGATCAAGAATGGAGAGCGGTCTTTGACCAACTACCAGCGGTGAATGAAACCGCGGTAGAACAACCCCACTCTCGCGTTCGTGATTACTTTCGACGCTTAGCTACCGAGACAGCGCGTGCAAATGCCTCAGTCAATGACCCCGACGTAGACGCGAAACAAGTCAAAGTCCTTCAACTTATTAACGCATTTCGTTTCCGCGGCCATCAGCAGGCCAATCTTGACCCGCTGGGTTTATGGAAGCGTAATCAAGTACCCGATCTATCACCTGCTTTCCACTCACTTAACGAGCAGGATTTCAACGAAACCTTCAATGTCGGCTCATTTGCAATTGGTAAAGACAATATGCAGCTGGGCGAGCTTTATGAAGCACTGCAGAAGACCTATTGTGGGTCTATCGGTGCTGAATATATGCATATTACTGACACGGAAGAGAAACGTTGGATCCAAAGCCGATTAGAGTCTGTGGTTGGGCAGCCGCAATTCAACGAACAAGAAAAGCTGACCTTCCTAGAAGAACTGACCGCGGCTGAAGGACTAGAGCGCTATTTGGGCGCGAAGTTCCCAGGCGCAAAGCGCTTCTCTCTCGAAGGGGGGGATGCACTGATCCCGATGCTTAAAGAGCTCATCCGCCACGCTGGTGGTAAAGGTGCTCGTGAAGTGGTGGTCGGTATGGCTCACCGCGGCCGCTTGAACGTGTTGGTGAATGTGCTGGGTAAAAAGCCGTCAGAACTGTTTGACGAGTTTGCGGGTAAACAGGACGAAACCTGGGGCACCGGTGATGTGAAATATCACCAAGGCTTCTCGTCTGATTTTGCCACGCCAGGTGGTGATGTGCATTTAGCGCTTGCCTTCAACCCATCTCACCTTGAGATCGTCAACCCTGTGGTCATGGGCTCAGTCCGAGCTCGTCAAGATCGTCTCCAAGACGCCACCGGTTCGAGTGTCTTACCGATCACGATTCATGGTGATGCGGCGATTGCTGGCCAAGGGGTCGTGCAAGAGACCTTTAACATGTCTCAAGCGCGTGGCTTCCAAGTTGGCGGCACGGTACGTATCGTCATCAATAACCAGATCGGTTTTACCACCTCGAACCCAGCTGATTCTCGTTCTACGCAATACTGTACTGATATTGCCAAAATGGTGCAGGCGCCAATCTTCCACGTAAACGCGGATGATCCTGAAGCTGTTGCCTTTGTTTCTCGCTTAGCGCTTGATTTCCGTAACGAATTCCAGCGTGATGTGGTCATTGACTTGGTGTGTTATCGCCGTCACGGTCACAACGAAGCGGATGAGCCCAACGCGACACAGCCTATGATGTACCAAAAGATCAAGAAGCATCCGACACCGCGTAAGCTTTATGCGGACGTTCTTGATCAGCAGGGTGTTGCGAATCTTGAGAAAGCGACCGAGCTTATCAACGAGTATCGCGATGCGCTTGACCGCGGTGAATGTGTGGTCAAAGAATGGCGCCCGATGGCGTTGCACTCGGTTGATTGGACCCCTTACCTTGGGCACGATTGGACCGTAGAGTGGGCGAATAAGTTTGATGCTAAGCGTCTGAAAGAGCTCGGCCATCGGATTTGCCAATTGCCAGAAAGCCACAAGCTTCATAGCCGTGTCGCCAAGCTTTATAACGATCGTAAAGCCATGGTGGAAGGTGAGAAAAAGCTAGATTGGGGTATGGCGGAAACCTTGGCGTATGCGACGCTGGTGGATGATGGTAAACGTATCCGTATTACCGGCCAAGACTCCGGGCGAGGTACCTTCTTCCACCGTCATGCGGTCTTGCACAATCAAACCGACGGCAGTACCTATTTGCCACTGGCGAATATTCACGACAAACAAGGGCCATTCCAAGTGTTTGACTCTGTGTTGTCTGAAGAGGCGGTTCTCGCGTTCGAATATGGCTACGCGACGGCAGAGCCTGGTGGTCTCACCGTTTGGGAAGCACAGTTCGGTGATTTTGCCAACGGTGCGCAAGTGGTGATTGATCAGTTCATCAGCTCTGGGGAACAAAAATGGCGCCGTATGTGCGGATTAACCATGCTGTTGCCTCACGGCTATGAAGGACAAGGCCCAGAGCACTCATCGGCGCGTCTTGAACGCTATCTACAGCTGTGTGCCGAACAAAACATGCAAGTGGTCGTACCCTCAACGCCTGCACAGGTCTATCACATGCTGCGTCGCCAAGTGGTTCGTCCCATGCGTCGTCCGTTGATTGTGATGTCGCCTAAGTCGCTGTTGCGTCACCCGCTGTGTGTGTCGAGCCTTGAAGATTTATCTGATGGTGATTTCCTCCCCGCAATTGGCGAGATGGATGAGCTGGATGCGAACAAGGTTGAACGCGTCGTCATGTGTGCAGGCAAGGTGTATTACGACCTACTGGAAACGCGTCGTAAGTCGGAAATCGATAATGTGGCGATTATCCGTATTGAGCAGCTTTATCCGTTCCCATTGGATGCGGTGAAAGACGCTATCGCCCCTTACACCAATGCGAAAGACTTTGTGTGGTGCCAAGAAGAGCCTCAAAACCAAGGGGCTTGGTATAGCAGCCAACACAATTTCCGTGCGGCGATTCCAGATGATGCTACCTTAACCTACGCAGGACGAGAGGCATCAGCATCGCCAGCGGTAGGCTATATGTCCGTACACCAGAAACAACAAAAAGCGTTAGTCGAAGACGCTCTGACCCTCAAGTAAGAACTAGAACATTAAGGATAACTACGATATGACAATCGAAATTCTGGTTCCCGATTTACCCGAATCTGTGGCTGACGCAACGATTGCCACATGGCACAAACAGCCAGGTGACTCGGTAACCCGTGACGAAGTACTGGTTGATATTGAAACGGATAAAGTGGTACTGGAAGTGCCCGCGCCTGCTGATGGCGTGTTGGAGTCAATCATTGAAGATGAAGGGTCAACCGTGTTGGCGAAACAAGCCATCGCGAAGTTGAAAGAAGGCGCTGTGGCAGGAGAGCCGACCAAAGACGTGCCTGCTGAATCAGAAGCGTCACCGGATAAGCGCCATACAGCATCACTGGAAGAAGAATCTAATGATGCACTGAGCCCAGCCGTGCGTCGCTTACTGGCCGAGCATGATATCTCTCCTGATGCGGTGAAAGGCACAGGTGTGGGTGGGCGTATTACCCGAGAAGATGTTGATGCTTACCTGAAGAACAAGCCAAAAGGTGGCGAGCAAGACAAACCTGCACAAGACGTCCCTGCAGTGGCTGAGCGCGGTGAAAAACGTGTGCCAATGACACGTTTGCGTAAGCGTGTTGCTGAGCGCTTGTTAGAAGCGAAAAACAGCACCGCGATGTTGACCACGTTCAACGAAGTCAACATGAAGCCGATTATGGAACTGCGTAAGCAGTATCGTGATAGCTTCGAAAAACGCCATGATATTCGCCTCGGCTTCATGTCTTTCTATGTGAAGGCAGTGGTTGAAGCGCTCAAGCGTTACCCGGAAGTGAATGCGTCTATCGACGGTGATGACATCGTTTATCACAACTACTTCGATGTGAGCATGGCCGTATCAACACCACGCGGTTTGGTCACACCAGTGCTGCGTGATTGCGATAAGCTAGGCTTCGCAGATATCGAGAAAGGGATCCGTGATCTCGCGGTCAAAGGCCGAGACGGTAAGCTAACCGTTGATGAGCTAACCGGGGGTAACTTTACGATCACTAACGGTGGGGTATTTGGTTCGCTGATGTCGACGCCAATTATTAACCCACCTCAGGCAGCCATTCTTGGTATGCACAAAATTCAAGACCGCCCAATGGCGGTAGATGGCAAGGTAGAGATCCTACCAATGATGTACTTGGCGCTTTCCTACGATCACCGTCTGATTGACGGCCGTGAATCGGTTGGCTTCCTGGTTACCATCAAAGAGCTTCTTGAAGACCCAACACGTCTGCTATTGGACGTTTAACTGACTGGCCAGTACGTGATGTACTGGCTGTCAGCCGAGGGGACGGAGTCCCCTCATTTGGAAAGCACAAAGACACAATAATGGACATTAACACGGATAGAACATCATGAATCTGCACGAATATCAGTCAAAGCAGCTGTTCGCTGAATATGGTCTACCAGTTTCAGAGGGCTATGCTTGCGACACACCACAAGAAGCTGCCGAAGCAGCCGACAAAATTGGTGGCGACAAATGGGTCGTCAAATGTCAGGTCCACGCGGGCGGTCGCGGTAAAGCGGGCGGCGTAAAACTGGCTTCCTCTAAAGAACAAATTCGCGAGTTCGCACAACAATGGTTAGGTAAAAACCTCGTTACTTACCAAACAGATGCGAATGGCCAACCGGTTAGCAAAATTCTTGTTGAATCCTGCACTGATATCGCCAAAGAGCTATATCTCGGTGCGGTCGTTGACCGTGGCTCACGTCGCGTGGTTTTCATGGCGTCAACAGAAGGCGGTGTGGAAATTGAGAAAGTGGCGGAAGAGACGCCTGAATTAATTCACAAAGCCTCGATTGATCCTTTAGTCGGTCCTCAGCCTTATCAAGGCCGTCAACTGGCATTTAAATTGGGCCTTGAAGGTGAGCAAATCAAGCAGTTCACCAAGATCTTTATGGGGATTGCACAGCTGTTTCTTGATAAAGACGTCGCATTGGTTGAAGTGAACCCATTGGTGATTACGGATCAGGGCAACCTGCACTGCTTGGATGCAAAACTGTCGATTGATAGCAATGCGGTCTATCGCCAGCCACAGGTTCGCGCGATGCACGATCCAAGCCAAGAAGACGCCCGTGAGGCGCATGCGGCACAGTGGGAACTGAACTACGTTGCCCTCGATGGAAACATTGGCTGCATGGTCAATGGTGCAGGTCTTGCGATGGGCACCATGGATATTGTTAATCTGCACGGCGGTAGCCCTGCTAACTTCTTGGATGTCGGCGGTGGCGCGACGAAAGAGCGTGTGACTGAAGCATTCAAGATTATCCTGTCTGACAGCAATGTGAAGGCAGTATTGGTGAATATCTTCGGCGGCATCGTTCGCTGTGACTTGATTGCTGACGGCATCATTGGCGCAGTAGAAGAAGTGGGCGTGAAAGTGCCTGTTGTCGTTCGCCTAGAGGGCAATAATGCCGAAGTAGGTGCGAAGAAACTAGCCGATAGCGGCTTGAACATCATCGCGGCCACCTCACTCACAGAAGCCGCACAGAAAGTCGTTGCTGCAGCGGAGGGTAAATAACAATGTCAGTGCTGATTAATAAAGACACCAAAGTCATCTGTCAGGGCTTTACGGGTGGACAGGGTACCTTCCACTCTGAGCAGGCGATCGAATACGGTACGCAAATGGTTGGCGGGGTATCTCCTGGTAAAGGGGGAACCACCCATCTTGGTTTGCCGGTGTTTAACACAGTAGCAGAAGCCGTGGAATCAACGGGTGCAACGGCGTCGGTGATCTACGTGCCAGCACCATTTTGTAAAGATGCGATCCTCGAAGCAGTTGATGCGGGTATCGAGCTGATTGTGTGTATCACCGAAGGGATCCCAACGCTGGATATGCTGGAAGTGAAAGTGAAGCTTGATGAAGCTGGCGTTCGCATGATTGGTCCAAACTGTCCAGGCGTAATCACCCCGGGTGAATGTAAGATTGGCATCATGCCAGGTCATATCCATAAGCCAGGTAAAGTCGGTATCGTGTCACGCTCAGGTACCTTGACCTATGAAGCGGTGAAGCAGACTACGGATGAAGGCTTTGGCCAGTCAACCTGTGTGGGGATTGGTGGCGATCCTATTCCAGGTTCTAACTTTATCGACATCCTCGAAATGTTCGAAAAAGATCCAGCGACTGAAGCGATTGTCATGATTGGTGAAATCGGTGGTACCGCTGAAGAAGAAGCGGCGGCTTACATTAAAGAGCATGTCACCAAACCTGTTGTTTCTTACATTGCCGGTGTTACCGCACCTCCGGGTAAACGCATGGGCCATGCGGGTGCGATCATCTCTGGTGGTAAAGGAACAGCCGATGACAAATTTGCAGCACTTGAAGCTGCAGGCGTCACCACAGTGAAAAGTTTGGCAGAAATCGGTCAAGCATTACGCGACAAAACTGGATGGTAAAAACGCCGTTTTAGCATGATGATAAGCCGCTCGTGTGAGCGGCTTTTTTGTATTGTTATTGTCTGAGCACAAGGCTAACAGAATGGATGAGCCGCTAGCGGCGCCGAATCGGGATCAGTTGGCTCAGCATAAATACGCCTGCGGCCGCAACCACGACCGATGGACCGGCTGGAGTATCGTAAAACCAAGAGCCCGCCATACCGAGAAAAACGGCGCCCATACCAATTAAACTCGCCAAAGACGCCATTTGCTCGGGCGTGGCGGAGAGACGTCGCGCTGTCGCTGCGGGAATGATTAGCATCGACGTAATGATCAAGGCGCCAACAAATTTCATCGCCAGTGCAATCACAAGCCCGATAAGCAGCATGAGTAGCAGCCGTAAGCGTTCTACATCAATACCCTCAACTTGAGCCAGCTCTTCGCTGACGGTCATCGAGAGTAAAGGTTCCCAGTAATAGGCCAACACCGCAAATGTGAAGCAAGCACCAATCGCTAACCAGGTTAAATCGGTATAGGTTACGGCCAATAAGTCCCCAAACAGATACGCCATTAAATCCACGCGCACCGTATCAAGAAAGCTGACTGCAACGAGCCCTAACGATAAAGCACTGTGCGCCAAAATACCGAGCAGAGTATCAGTGGCGACCAAATGCTGGCGTTGTAAGCCAACCAGCACAATGGCGAGTAACAGACAGGTTGCGATGAGCGCAAGATTAAGGTCAATTTGCAACAAAAAGCCGACGGCGAGCCCAAGCAACGACGCATGGGCGAGGGTGTCACCAAAATAGGCCATTCGACGCCATACCACAAAAGAGCCCAGTGGACCTGCAATGGCGGCAATTAGCACCCCTCCTAGAATAGGTGCCATTAAAAACTCAATCATGCTGGTGTTCCTGATGTTGGCAGCCATTAACAGGCTGTCCAGATAAATCGTGATCGTGATTATGATGGTGGTGATACAAAGCAAGCTGTTCGCTGGTTTGGCGACCGAACATCGCGACATAAGAGGGATGTTGAGAAATCGCATCAGGCGCCCCTGAGCAACACACATGGTGCTGCAAACAGATCACCTCATCGGTTTTCGCCATCACTAAATGCAGGTCGTGTGAGACCATCAAAACGGCGCAGCTGAGTGTGTCGCGCAGCGTCGCGATAAGGCTATACATTTCAAGCTGGCCACTGACATCCACACCTTGCACGGGTTCGTCCAGTACCAAAAGATCGGGGGATTTAAGTATCGCACGGGCAAGCAATACCCGCTGGGTTTCCCCGCCGGACAAGGTATGCATGTTAGAAAATTGCAGTGCGGCCGCATTGACGGTGCTTAGCGCTTGCGTAATTTGAGCGTTGGTGTATCGCGTCCCTAAGCGGATAAATCGGTCTACCGTTAAGGGCAGTGTTTGGTTAAGCTGAAGCTTTTGTGGCACATAACCGATCTTTAATCCTTTTTTAAGCCTCACAGCGCCTTGGCTGGGTTTAACCAAGCCAATCAGTGTTTTTACAAGGGTGGATTTTCCCGCGCCATTAGGGCCAATCAATGTGGTGATATTGCCGCGTTTTAAGTCTAGCGACACATTATCCAGAACCTGGCGGCCGTTATAGGTCACCGTCACCGCATCGAGGGTGACTAGCGAGTCAGTCATAGAGAAAAAAGCATTGTGAATTGGAATTGTTATATTATAACATTTCGCATCGCTGATGAAACTGATTAATTGGGGTAAACCATGGGTGTGCGTGTTATTGGACTATTTTTTGCGCTGTTACTGGCCTTGCCAGCGCAGGCTGTCACTGTGATGACCACGATTAAGCCGGTGCAGCTGATTGCTAAAGGGTTAGTCGCAGACGACGATACGGTAGAGGTGTTGCTCCCGCCCGGCGCATCACCACACGGTTATGCGCTAAAACCCTCTGATATTCGCAATTTGAAAGCGGCTGATTTGACAGTTTGGGTGGGACCGGAGCTTGAATTATTCTTGAGTAAACTTTTGCAAGAGCAGCCTAATGTATTAACCCTCACTCAAGTAGAGGGGATCCCGCTTCGTCATTATGACGGTGAAGCAGAAACCCACCATCATGATCACGACCATGACCACCATGGTATCGACCCTCATATTTGGATGAGCCCAGAGTCGGCGCGCGTCGCAGCACAGGCGATTACCCAAGCTTTGATAAAAGCCGCGCCTGAAAAGGCTGACCAATATCGCGATAAATTAGCCATTTTTAACGCCCAGCTGGATGAGACAGTAACCGATATTCATGCGGCATTGGCGCAACGCCAGCAAAGTGGATATTTCGTATTTCATGATGCGTACGGTTACTTTGAACAAGCATTTGGTTTGAAGAAAACGGGCCACTTTACCGTCGATCCCAGCCAAAAACCGGGTGCAAAGACCCTAGTAACTATCCGGAGAGGATTGCTAAATCATGACGCGACCTGTATCTTCACCGAGCCGCAGTTTAATCCCTCACTGGTCGATGCTGTGACCCGAAACGATGACGTTACTGTGATTGCTTTGGATCCGTTGGCAACTGCTATTCGAGTTGCGCCTGATGGTTATCAGGTTTTTTTGAAAGATATGGGAAACCGCTTCGCACGTTGTTTAAAGCATGAAACTACTCACTAACTGGTCAGCCGCGACCGCTCGGCTACCTCGCCAGCACAAGCTGGCGCTCGCCTCATTATCGTTACTCGTTGCTGCCGCACTCATGTGGCAGCCACATCCTTTTACACATCACGATGAACGTCGCTCATTGCCGCTAATCGATGAGCAACAGGCATCGATGCCGCTGGAAAACAGTGAGCCGATTGAAGTTGGTTTAGACGCTGATGATCCAGCACTGACAGTGCCTGAAGATGCTCTCGAGCAAGATATCACTTCAGAAGCGGCCCGTATTCACACCCACACGGTTGCCTCTGGTGATACCTTGGGCGCGATTTTTTCACAGTACGGCCTACCGCTACGTCAGATGTACCAGATCCTCGATGTGAATCAGAAGGCGGGCGATATTCGGCTTGGACAAAAAATTGATTGGCAAATTGATGATGAGGGACAGCTTTCTTCACTCACTGTCTATCAATCGATTAAATATCGGGATCAGTATGTCTTCGGTGCGGATGGGGTGGGCTACGAGCAACTTGAAACGACCGGAGTCTACGAGCAAGTCACTCTGTCGGGCCGCGTCACAAGTAGTTTTTACCAGCAAGCGCGACAAGCAGGGTTGACGCCTAACCAAATTCAGAACTTGGTCTCAGCCTTACAATGGCGCTTTGACTTTGGTGCAGAATCTCATCGTGGGGATCGCTTTTCAGTATTGGTCAACAAAGAGTTTATCGATAATAAAGCGGTATCGTCTGGCGAAGTGACGGCGATGCTTTATCAAGCGGGCGATCGAGATATCTTTGTCTATCGCCACACCGATGGTCGCTTCTATGATGAGCAGGGCCATAGTCTGGATCGTGCTTTACGTCGCTTCCCAACCGCCAAGCGTTACCGTATCAGCTCGTCATTTGACCCCC
Organism: Salinivibrio sp. YCSC6; assembly: GCF_004916735.1. Classification (NCBI taxonomy): domain Bacteria; kingdom Pseudomonadati; phylum Pseudomonadota; class Gammaproteobacteria; order Vibrionales; family Vibrionaceae; genus Salinivibrio; species Salinivibrio sp. YCSC6. The sequence continues at coordinate 1,897,154 of NZ_CP039516.1, read as the reverse complement.
ATCGTAAACATCCGATCACCGGACGTATTTCACCGCATAACGGCACCGATTTCGCCACCCCGGTGGGGACGCCCGTCTTGGCAGCAGGCGATGGCGTAGTGGTCAAAGCGCGCAAGCATCCATTGGCAGGCAACTATGTCGTGATCAAACATGGTCGCGAATACTCGACCCGCTATTTGCACCTTCACCGTATTTTAGTGAAGCCGGGTGATCACGTCTCTATGGGGCAAAAAATCGCATTGAGTGGTAACACTGGACGCTCGACTGGCCCTCATTTGCATTTTGAGCTGATTAAATATGGCCATCCAGTGAATGCCATGAAGGTGCCTTTACCTGAAGCGCATCCGGTGCCGCGTAGCGAGCAAGACGACTTCAAGCGTCAAGCAAGACGCGCTCATCAGCAGCTGTCTCAAGTTCTTAACAGCTAATAAATCTCAAGAATGTGAGGCCTAGCTCACATTGAGGGTCGCAGGGTTCCATTTTGTATGGTTACACAGGATGATACCCGTCTTAATTTTGCGACCCTTATTCCTCTCTTAGTTGCATGAAACGCCTATTGCTCTGCCTGATTTGGGTAATTAGCACCTTTTTCTGTCTGCCTTTGCAGGCAAATCATGGGTTGGAAACCTCGTTCCAAGCTTATCCGGGCTTGCAGGCGGTCGCGAACGTGCGTGACATCGCCTACCAGCCGGGCGGTGGCGTCTGGTTGCTTAATCATCAAGGAGAGGTCGTTTTTTTTGACGGCCACCAAACCCATCCACTCAGTGATGTGCTCAGTCTGCCCGAAGAAAAAGTAACGGCGATTGCTTTTGCGCATGATGCCCTTTGGATGGCAGGGCAGAACTTTATTTATCGCTACCAATCGGGACAGCATATTGTCACACGTTATCGCCTGCCACAGACCGTGTTGGCTCGCCAATCGGATGCACAGTCACGACTTGCAAATATAAACGGTGAACTTTGGCATATTAGTGACGGTCAACTCAGCCGCTATGTGGTGGAAGATAACAGCTTTTCAATTTGGCGCGCAGGACAATGGCGAGCAGAGCTGACTTGGATGACGAACGAGCATCGCTTGATTGCCATCGGCCAAGCGCTCTACCAAGTCAGTGAGCAAGGCATTCACCAGATACGCCGCTTCAACTCTCCGATAACTGCGATCACAGGGCAAGACTCGCGGGCTTGGGTGAGCACCCACAATGCGGTGTATTTACTTGCTCTCGATGAAGACTCAGTGACGGGGCAGCATATACTGACGCAGCAGGGTGGGTTTCATTATCTTGCCTCAGGGGCGGGAGGCGTTTGGGCTGCTAATGAGCAAGGGCTTTTTCTCCTGTCACTCGATGGGAGTGCATCACCGGTATGGACGCCGGGTCAGAGTGCAATAGATGGCACACGGGTGACTTTTTTACGCGCCGATGCCGAAGGGGGAATTTGGTTTTCCACCGACCAGTCATTACGTTATCGCGCAGCCGGACAGCGCTGGATTGCGCATCAGCATGGTCCCTTTCCACAAGCGATCACCCAAGGCTTCGCAAAGGCCAGTGACCCTTGGCTGCTAAGAGGTCGTCATTGGCGTGATTTGAGTGGTCGTTGGTTGGCGCGTATGCCAGATCAAAACGGCGATAAGATCAAGAGTGCTGCACGACAAGCGACACAGTTGTGGTGGTCGACAGAAAATGGTGTGGCTGGCTTAGACACCCGAACAGGTTCGCGTTTAACGCTCCCAGAACCTATTGCCAACTTCGCTGCTGAGCACTTGTATACCGATGCGGCAGGGACGCTTTGGTTGGCAAAAGGGCCTCAGTTAATCCGTTACTGGCCGGCTTCAGAAACGGTTGTTGACTACGGAACCGGATGGCAAGTGGACGAGGGTGACGTTGAAGGGTTTTATGATGATGGCCGCGGTAGCGTTTGGATCCGTCAGCAGCAAGGTTTGACACGTTATCGAGATGGGCAGTTTCAAGCGATTCGGTTACCTGTCTCTCTCTTGCCGTTGTCTGATTTGTATACCGATGAACGGGGCCGCCTTTGGCTCGCCAGTGCGCAAGGCATTTATCAGTATGACCATACCACACCGGATACGGTGTCGGCAGCCTATCTGTCGTTAAACAATGAGCAGTTTCATTGTATTACCGGTAATAAGGACGGTGTTTGGGCGTACAGCAACCAAGCTATCGTCCATATAGCACCAAGAGGCGTTGTGCGGACATTCCGACTACCTACGCCAATGGGACAGGTGGTGTGTCGCGTATCTAATCCGCATCAGTTGACCATTTTTTCCGGCGCTGAGCGTTTTGTGATTAATACCGATCAACTTGCGTTCTCACTACGAAAACCGCCGAAGGTTGTGATTGGCGCTGTGTGGCAACAGGACAGACGTTGGCGTATTGCACCGCGCCAGCAAACGGCAATGACATTGCTAGAAAACAATCCGACTCAGCTTGAATGGGGAAGTTGGCCTCCCGAGCGGCAGGTCAGTCGTGTCCACTATCAGCTGATCGCGAAGCGCCATCCGGGAAACCCAATGGCTGGCCAGCTTGCCGCATGGCAACAAACCAGTAGCGATACCATTACGCTGGCGAATATGGCAGGGGGAGATTATCAGCTGCGCATTGCCATTCCTCGCGATGGTGCGTCGCACACGGTGTTGAATCTTGATATTTCTCTCCCCATGTTGCCACACATGATGAGTGGGGCCATCCTTGCTGTCTTTGTGAGTATTGTGTTGTTAGCGGTTGGATTAGCGTTTAAACAGCGCTATCAGGCCCGACAACAAAGCAAGCGTCTTCAACAACATCGCACAACACAGCCAATATTTGATCCCATCGCGGCTCAACCTGACGCTGTTGTCGTCGAGATGAGTGGGCATCACGCTAAACGCCGCGCTCAGTGTCAACAGCTGCGTTCCGCATGGATATCGCGTTTTATGCAAGCGGTGGAAAACGGCTTTACCAATCCTGACTTTTCTACCCATGAGCTGGCTGCCGCGTTAGCGATGTCGGAGCGGAACTTACAACGCAAATGTCGCCAGTATTTTCATATCACGGTCACCAGCTATATCACCCAAAAGCGATTGACCTATGCGAGCGGGTTGTTAAAACAAGGGATGAGTATTACTGAGACCGCCGAAGCGTGCGGATATCGTGACCCGGCGTATTTCAGTCAGCGATTTAAAGGATACTTTGGTGTGAGCCCCTCACAGTATCGTGATCGCATCCTCCCTCAAGTACTCACTAGCCCAACCGATTAAATCTGCTACGCCAACAAGGCATATGCATGCCTGTGCCTATCTGGCAGTGACCTGTATTGGAATTTATACCTAAAGGAAAAAGGAACGTGGTATGACCGGGGAGACCATACCACGGGTGTCAACGACACCTTCGCTTGCTGCCGGGGGCGGAGCGGACACTCCACCCGGTTGAAAAGGTTATGAAAGAGTCACTAATGTAGCCTGTGTGGTTCAGGAAGGGTTAGGAGAATTCCGCCATCTTTCGTTAAAAGTGCAATGCTTCTTAAATGTCTGAAATTATTGGTTTTTATCGCTATGATTTTCCATTTTGACGAAAATAACGAAGCGTTTTATGCCGGATTAACATGCAATCCATCTGGCATCAGCGTGGTTCGTAGGGTTTGAATCAAGGCAGTTTGTTTATCGTCAGCGCGAGGGCCCACATTAAGATGTCCCCAGATAGGGTTCGGCCACACACTATCGGTTTGGTAGCGTGCGACATGATGGACATGAAGTTGTGGAACGAGGTTGCCGATCGCCGCGATGTTGAGCTTATCGGGGTGGAAACCGTGCTCCAAACATTGCGAGACGGCAGCAGACTCTCGCCATAGCTGTTGCTGATCCTCATCACTGAGGTGATGCACTTCGTGGATATCATTTTTACGTGGTATCAGGATTAGCCAAGGGCCAAAATCTGCATGGGCAAGACGTAATTGGCATAAATCAAAGTCGCCCACGTAGGCACTATCTGCGGCGAGGCGATCATGAAGAGAAAAAGACATGGTGGCTCCTTAATGAAATGTATTGCTCTAGCTTACATCACAACTTACTGATGGGTCACAAAGTACCGATGAGATTGTTTGATTTGAACCGGGGACAACCAAAACCAAGTACGCTTGAATAGAGAAGAGCATTGAATGGCTTGATCGTGATAACGATTAAGGCTGGGGGTAGGAGGCAAGATGCACTATCAAGAAGTCCTTTCGTTTTGGTTTGGTCAAAGCGCTGAGCAAGCGCCAGCGCCAGAGTGCAATGCGTTGTGGTTTGGTGGCAATCCAGAAACTGATGAACAGATTCGAGCAATGTTTCAAACATGGGTTAGCGCAGCGGGAGCGGGAGAATTAAATGCGTGGGCGCAGACCCCACAAGGCCGTCTTGCATTGATTATCTTGCTGGACCAATTCCCACGCAATTTATACCGAGGGTTAGCGGCGGCGTATCGTTATGATGCATTAGCATTAGCCATTTGTAAGGCGGGGTTAGCGAAAGGGGATGATCAGGCACTGACGCCTTTACAGCGTGTTTTCTTTTACATGCCGCTCGAGCACGCAGAGGGTGAAGACGATCAGCAAGAAGCTCTGTTTCGCTTTAATCAACTTCGACAAGCGGTTGAACCAGAGAATCAAGCTTGGTTTGAACAATGCTACGATTACGCGCGTCAGCATTATGACATTATCGAGGCCTTTGGCCGTTTTCCACATCGTAATGCCGTCATGGGGCGCTTATCCACCCCAGAGGAGCGGCTTTGGCTAAGCGAAACCGAACAGCGTTTCGGGCAAGGCTAACCATTAAAAAGCCCACCGGCTAAGGTGGGCTTTCATATCAGCTATCGGTTGAACAAGGTTAGGTTACATGCGCTCAAGGGTATTGATACCCAGTAGCGCAAGACCTTGTTTGATCGTTTTTGCTGTCAGTGCCGCCATACGCAGGCGACTTTGACGGGTTTGACCTTCAGCCAATAGAATTGGGCACGCTTCATAGAAGCTAGAGAAAAGTCCCGCCAAATCGAACAAGTAGCTACACATCAGGTGTGGTTGGCCTTCGCGAGCAACAGACTTAACCGCTTCTTCGAATTGCAATAGCTTGGCAACCAATGCTTTTTCTTTCTCATGCTCAATGACCATTCCACCCTCAAGTGCATCACGGTCAACGCCTGATTTTGCAAACACAGAAGCAACACGGGTATAGGCGTACTGCATATAAGGCGCTGTATTGCCCTCAAATGCTAGCATATGATCCCAGTCGAAGATGTAGTCCGTGGTGCGGTGCTTAGACAGGTCCGCATATTTCACCGCCGCCATTGCTACGGTGGTGGCGATTTCACGCTGCTCAGCTTCATCCATGTCTGGATTTTTCTTGGCGATCAGTGCCTTGGCGCGGGTTTCAGCTTCGTCGAGTAAGTCAGCAAGACGAACGGTGCCACCTGCACGCGTTTTAAATGGCTTGCCATCTTTGCCAAGCATCATACCAAACGCATGGTGCTCGAGGCTGACAGAATCAGGCACGTAACCGGCTTTACGCACAATAGTCCACGCTTGCATCAGGTGTTGATGTTGGCGTGAGTCAATAAAATACAAGACGCGATCGGCATTGAAATGCTCATAGCGGTATTTGGCACAGGCAATATCGGTGGTGGTGTATAAAAAGCCACCATCACGTTTTTGAATGATCACACCCATAGGCTCGCCGTCTTTGTTCTTGTATTCATCCAAGAACACGACTTGGGCGCCGTCATCTTCAACTGCGATGCCTTTCGCTTTTAAGTCTTCGACAATGCCTGGCAGCATATCGTTGTAAAGGCTTTCACCCATGACATCTTTGTCAGTCAATGACACATTGAGACGGTCGTAGTTACGTTGGTTTTGTTCCAACGTCACTTTCACTAATTTTTCCCATTTTTCTTTGCAGTATGCATCACCACGCTGAAGACGCACTACATACTGGCGCGCTGTGGCAGCAAATTCTTCGTCTTCGTCGTAACGACGCTTGGACTCACGATAGAAGTTTTCGATATCGCCCAGTTCCATCGAGATGTCATCACCGCGAGATTCATGCAGTTCCAAGTTGGCAATCAACATACCAAACTGCGTGCCCCAGTCGCCGAGATGGTTGGCGCGGGTGACCTTATGGCCTAGAAATTCCAAGGTGCGGACAACGGCATCACCAATGATGGTTGAACGCAGATGGCCCACGTGCATTTCTTTGGCAACGTTTGGTGCAGAGTAATCGACCACAATGTTTTGGGTCGCTTCAGTGGCGACACCTAACCGCGTATCCGCGAGCGCTTGGTCAGCTTGCGTCGCTAGCCATTGGTCGTTTAAGAAAATGTTGATAAAACCAGGGCCAGCGATTTCGGTTTTACTGACCATATCGCCAAGGTCGAGGGCATCTAGTACTTTTTGTGCGAACTCGCGAGGATTACACCCTAATTTTTTTGCTGCGCCCATCACGCCGTTGGCCTGATAATCACCAAATTGAGGTTTAGCAGACTGACGTACCGCCGCCGGTGTGCCTTCAGGCGCACCCGCCGCAACCATGGCGGCAGAAACTTTCTCGTTAAGAAGACTTTGAATATTCACTTGCTTACCTTTACTACTAACCGGGCCGATTGTTAACTGCCCGTTGTGTGGGCTTCCAGCTTACAGATACAAGAATCCGCCAACACTGCACTGAGCCTTGGGCGTACAAGCACAGTGTTGGCGGGATGCTGTATTGTTGCGAACCGTGGCGTCAACTGACGCGGGTAAACCCTAATGATACCCATAAACTAGCAGGGGTTGGCAATAGTTATTCACCGTCAACACTGATATCTTTACGCGCTGAAATGAAACGGGCGACGTTTAACCTTCAAGAGGTCACCATGCATGATGCCACGAACCTAACTACCCTGATGCGAGATAAAGCAGCTTTTGCAGATAAAATCAATCAGTTGCTTGATTTGCTTGCGATCGATTGCGCGGAGCTGACACTGGATCATGTCGCGATACGCACCCACGATATCGCGGTAACCGAATCTTTGGCCAGTGAGCTCGCGTCGCAAGGTAAGTTGTGCTCTGAGGCGATCGTCAACGGTCGGCCAATCCACATTTATGCACTGGGCCGGGCATTAACCATTGGTCAATGGCAAACGCATTGGGTTGAGCTTCCGTTTCCTAACCACAAACGGTATCCGCGGCAAAGCTGGGAGCACGTTGAGTTTGTGCTGCCCTGTACCACCGCTGACATGGCAGGACTAAAGCAAGCATTGCAGCGCGCGTTTCCAGGCATATTTGCGCGTGCAGAACAGCGACATACCATCACGGTGAAGTGCAGCGAACCTTGTGTGAAAGGCGAGCGGTTACCTAATCCGACCATTGCTTTTAAGTATCAAGATGTTTGCGTGAAGTTTCACCCTTTTCCGCTGGCTGAGATTATTGCAAGCGAAGCCAGTGACTAAGCACTGGCTTCATGGGGCTGTCGGGAGTGCGATATGTGATTATAGGATCACGGTTTTATTGCCGTGAACAAATACCTTGTCATCCACCACTCGGGCAATCGCTTGGCTCAGCACGCTTTTTTCCACATCACGTCCGGCTTTGGACATATCTTGCGCATTAAAACTGTGGTCAACATGAATCACGTTTTGACCAATAATGGGGCCCTCATCCAAGTCGTTGGTAACAAAGTGAGCGGTCGCACCAATGATTTTGACACCACGCTCAAAAGCTTGATGATAGGGGCGTGCGCCAATAAATGCCGGCAAGAAGCTATGGTGAATATTAATGATTTTGTGTGGATATTGCGCGACAAAGTCGGGGGTGAGCACGCGCATATACTTGGCCAGTATGATGTAGTCGGGCTGGTACGGCTGGATTGCCTTTAACATTGCCTGCTCGTGTGCCTCACGCGATAAATCTTGATGGCAAACATGGTGGAAAGGAATATCGAAGCGCTCAGTCAGCGTCTGTAGCTTGTCATAGTTTCCCACCACGGCAGCAATCTCGATATCCAAAGAGCCATCGTAGGCTTTCATTAAAATATCGCCCAAACAGTGCGACTCTTTGGTCACCATGATCACAACGCGCTTTCGCCGTGAGCTGATAAGCTGACGGTGACTTCCAGCAGGAAGCGCTTGGTCGAGATCTAACAACAGCGTGTGGTCATTAAAAATCCCTTCCAATTCGGTGCGCATGTAAAATCGACCCGTGGCATTGTCGACATATTCGCGATTATGGACGATGTTGAGTTGGTGCTTATAACAAATATTGGTGATCTTGGCGATCAGGCCTTGGGCATCGGGACAATCCGTGAGTAATGTTTTTCGTTCCATGTTGATGTGATGTTGCTTAATAGTCCTTCGGTTTTACCCTGTCTACACCCCAAGGTCAAAGTGAATTTACCCTGATCGCCGAACATCCGAGGGGAAGTGGTTTCATCCTCTTGGGGGCTTTGGCATAATGCCCGCTTTCCCCTGTGTATTTATCCAATGATCCGAAAGGTTTTCTCTGATGCCGGTGCGCTGGCAAAAGCAATTGATGGCTTTGTGCCTCGACAGCCGCAAACCGATATGGCGATGGCGGTCGATGCCGCGATCCGCGAGCAAGGACAGTTGGTGGTCGAGGCCGGGACAGGAACAGGGAAAACGTATGCCTATCTTGCCCCTGTATTGTTGAGTGGTAAAAAAGCCATCATCAGCACGGGCTCAAAGAACCTGCAAGAGCAGCTTTATCATCGCGATTTACCCTTGATGAAATCGGCGCTGGGGTTCACTGGTACCACGGCGCTGTTGAAAGGGCGAGTGAACTACCTTTGTCCAGAGCGCTTGAGTCGTCAAATCAGTGAGTGTCATCGCCCAGATAGCGATCCGAGCCAACTAAGCCAACTGGTCAAAATCCGCGAATGGTCTTCGTATACAGAGTCGGGGGATTTGAGTGAATGTGACGCGTTGGCGGAAGACAGTCCGCTCATTCCCGTGATCACGTCGACCAACGACAACTGCCTTGGCAAAGACTGTCCAAGCTATGAAGACTGCTATGTCGTCAAGGCGCGCCGTCGCGCGATGGAGGCGGATGTAGTGGTCGTGAACCACCATTTGTTCTTGGCTGATGTGGCGATCAAAGAAACTGGGTTTGGGGAATTGATCCCAGATGCGGATATCATGGTGTTCGATGAAGCGCATCAATTACCTGATATTGCCAGCCAATATTTCGGTCAGTCGCTGTCTAGTCGCCAGTTACAAGACGCTGCGAAAGACATCCACATTGCTTATCGTACGGAATTGCGTGATACCCGACAGTTGGAAAAAGTTGCCGATCGTTTATCGCAAGCGGCGATGGATATGCGTTTAGTGATGGGAGAGCCCGGCTTTCGTGGCAATTGGCGAGAGCTTCAAGCTTCACCGGCTGTCGAGAAAGAATTAGTACGCTTAACCGATGCACTGGAGTTGGCCCATGACGTGGTCAAACTGTCATTGGGTCGCAGCCAACTATTGGATGCGGCGTTTGATCGCATCACCTTATTTAAGGCACGTTTATCGCGACTGCGTGATACGTCGATCACAGGCTATTCGTACTGGTATGAATGTACGCGCTATCACTTCAGCCTCAATATTACGCCGCTCTCGGTGGCCGATCGTTTCCGCGAACAAATGGATGAACAAGGTGGGGCATGGATTTTTACCTCGGCGACACTCGCCGTGGAAGGTGATTTTAGCCACTTTAGTCATCGACTTGGCATTTCAGCACAACAGCAGATGACGTTAGAAAGCCCCTTTGACTACCCCTCACAAGCGCGACTGTGTGTGCCACGCCATGTGCCTGAAACCAATAGCTATCGGCGAGCCGATAAGCTGGCAACCTTGTTAGGGCCTGTGATTGAGCGTAATCAAGGGCGCTGTTTCTTTTTGTGTACGTCGCATCAAATGGTGCGAGACTTAACAGCATTGTTTCGCGACCAACTCGCGATTCCCGTGTTGATGCAAGGCGAAATGCCGAAACAGCGCCTGTTGGCAGAATACTTATCACTGGGGAATGCGTTGCTAGTGGCAACCGGCGCGTTTTGGGAAGGGATCGATGTGCGTGGACAGGCACTCAGTTGCGTGATCATCGACAAACTGCCGTTTGCGTCGCCCGATGACCCCTTGCTCAAAGCGCGTATTGAAGATTGTAAGTTGCAAGGCGGCGACCCCTTCTCGCAAGTGCAAATTCCAGAAGCGGTGATCACGCTCAAGCAAGGGGTAGGGCGTTTGATTCGCGATAAGCGTGACCAAGGCGCGTTGATCATTTGTGATAACCGCCTAGTGACGCGCCCTTATGGCGCCACCTTTTTACGCAGCTTACCGCCCATACCGCGTACGCGCGATCTAAATAATATTGACGACTTTTTATCAGCCATAAATGCTGACCATACCGATGCAGAGATGCCTGCATTGCAATCACCGATTGAGGGTTAAATGACGCTAAAAATGCTTGCCGTGGATACGGCCACGGAAAACTGCTCTGTTGCGCTGTGTATCGGCGATCAGATGATGGTGCGCAGTGACATTGCGCCGCGTGAACACACCAATAAAATCTTACCCATGGTCGATGAGGTACTCGCGGAGGCGGGCGTATCACTCACGCAACTCGATGCACTCGCCTTCGGCCGGGGTCCAGGGAGTTTTACTGGTGTGCGAATTGGCATTGGGATTGCACAAGGTTTAGCGTTTGGTGCTGATTTACCCGTGCTGGGCGTATCGACGCTAGCGGCGATGGCCGAGCAAGCGCACCGTACTCATGGCGCAACGCAAGTACTCACGGCGATTGATGCGCGAATGGGAGAGCTATACTTTGCCCAGTATCAACGTCAAGAAAATGGCGATTGGCATGCGTTGGCTGATGAAGCGGTTGTGGCGCCTGATGCATTGTGCCTTGAATCGACCGACGGTACGTGGGCACTGGCAGGAACCGGTTGGCCTGCCTATCCTGAATTAGCGACAGGGTTGGATCTGACCACCACAGAATCGGGCGTGTTGTATCCACAAGCACAAGACATGCTGGTTATTGCCAAATACGCCTACCAGCGTGGTGAGGCTGTCGCCGCTGAGCTCGCGACGCCCACCTACTTGCGTGACAAGGTCACGTGGAAGAAGCTCCCCGGACGCGAGTAAGAGTCTGTTTGGGTCGGTTTGCCTCGCATAGGAAGCAAGTATGGTATCGATTAACGGAATTCCTTCTTCACCGCCTAACCGGCCGAATCAAACGCGGCGCCCTTCATCCTCGGAGAAAGCGTCGCGTAAACAAACCCCGCAAGCGAGCCAAGTTGCCAAGGCAGTGCGGCAAAAGGTGCAACATGTCTCTGTCTCAGAGGCAGAGCAAGCTAAACAACATATTCAGTATGATTTACCCGATGGCCGCGGTCGTCAGGCAATGTCGTCTTACTTAGCGGTGCTTAACCATGCGCGGCGAGAGGAACTGCTTAACCTCGTCGGGGTCGATATCTATGTATGACGTCGAGAGAGGAGTACGTGTGATGAAGCTAATATCAACCGGATTGCTGATGATCGGGGCGCTATTGTTAACCGGTTGCAGCACCTTGCCTGATAGCTTAAAAGGTCGTATGGATCAGCCGGTAACTGAGTACCCGGTCGTAGCCAGTATGACCGCAGCCAATCAGGGTGAAGAAGTGCGCATGGGCGGCATGATCGCCAGTGTTGAAAACCGCGAAGCGGACTCGGTAGTCGAAATCGTCGCGTTGCCCACCTCCAGTGCGGGGCGCCCCGATATTGGTGCGTCGTCACTGGGTCGATTTAAAGCGGTTTTTAGCGGTTTTGTCGATCCTGCAGACTATGCGAAAGGGCGTCCTATTACGGTGCTGGGTGAATTTGTTGAACAGCAAACGGGTAAAGTCGGGGACTATGAATATGCCTACCCTGTATTGTCAGTCAAAGGACACCAGCTGTGGAACATTGAGCAAAAGGTTATCGATGACGATCGCCCTTATTGTTATGGACTATATTGCTCGCGCGTTCGGGTAGGCGTCGGGACTGGGCGAGTACAAAGCGTGATCACTTTACCCTAACCAATGATGCATTCTCCACTGTCGGCGCAACTTGATGAGGCACTTCAGGCAAATCCAGCGATGATCGGCCTGTCGAACGGATTGGAACCACTCACGCTCTCACTGGCCTCAACGCGTGTCGCGGGAGCTGCCCGTCCGGCGGCAAGCGGTGCGCCTACTTTGGTCATGCTTCACGGCTGGCAAGATAACCTAGCCAGTTTCCATGCTCTGGTGCCTTATTTACCCAGCAAGTGGGGATTATTATTGTTTGATTGGCCCGGACACGGTCTGTCAGAACATAAACCGGGCGACTACTACTACCCCTTCTACGACTACTTGGATGATTTGCACCAAGTACTCCATCAACAGCGCTTCTCCGGCCCACTGATCTTGGTCGGCCACTCACTCGGTGGGCTGGTGGCGAGTTGCTATGCCGCTGCTTTTCCAGACCGCATTGCTGCACTGGTAATGATAGAAGCGCTCGGCCCGATGGCTGAACCTGCTCAACAGATAACCAACCGATTGGCGAAAAGTCTTGATCAACGCTTAAAGCAGCGTCAAAAGCGCCAACGCTACTTTGATTCTGCATTTCAGGCGCTACAATTACGCGCGTCCATCAATAAAGTGGCGGCTGAACTGCTTTTGCCATTAGTCGCTCGCGGATTGATGGAGACTCCTCAAGGTATCACTTGGCGACACGATCCTCATTTGCGCGGGGATGCGCTTTACCGGATGTCGCCCGCGCATTGTGAATCGATTATCCGGGCAATTCACTGTCCTGCTCTCGCCATTCGAGGAACGGATGGCTATCCTGCATTGCGTTCGCAGGATGCTCAGCAACGGATGCATGGGTTTCGCCAATTACAGGTGGTGGACCTGCCGGGTACGCATCACTGTCACCTTCAACAACCGCAACAGGCTGCATCGTGGGTAACAGATTTTGTGACCAAAATTCAAACGCGCACTTAAAATGCTCGTGTAAAAATAATGTTAACGCTATGGTGGACGGGTTAAACACCTGTTTGAATAGAATCTCGCGTCGATCGAAGCGGGCAGTATAGCCTGCAAGCTAACACATAGGAGAAAGCCAGTGGAAAAGGTTTGGCTTAATCGTTACCCGTCGGATGTGCCGGCGGAAATAGATCCAGATGCCCATCGCTCTTTGATTGAGATGTTTGAACACTCAGTGCAAAAGTTCGCTGACCAAACAGCCTTTATTAACATGGGCCAGGTCATGACCTTCCGTAAGCTCGAAGAGCGTAGCCGCGCATTTGCGGCGTACCTGCAAAACGAGCTGAAATTACAAAAAGGCGATCGTGTGGCGATCATGATGCCGAATTTGCTGCAGTATCCGATTGCGTTGTTCGGTATTTTGCGAGCAGGCTGTGTGGCGGTTAACGTCAACCCTTTATATACGCCGCGAGAGTTGGAGCATCAGTTGACTGACTCAGGTGCGAAAGCGATTGTGATTGTCAGCAACTTTGCTCACACCTTGGAAAAGGTGGTGGAGAATACACCCGTTAAGCACGTGATCCTTACGAGTTTAGGGGACCAGCTCCCTCGTGCGAAAGGCACGTTAGTGAACTTTGTGGTCAAGTACGTCAAGAAAATGGTACCGAAATACCATTTGCCGGACGCAACGTCGATGCGTAATGCGCTCCGCCGTGGCCGCCGTATGCAGTATGTAAAACCTTTCTTAAAAGGTGATGATGTCGCTTTCCTCCAGTACACGGGTGGTACCACTGGATTGGCGAAAGGCGCTATCTTGACGCACCGCAACATGTTGGCCAACGTCTACCAAGCGAAAGGCACCTATCAACCGGTGCTAAACGTCGGCGAAGAGTTGGTAGTGACCGCGCTACCGCTTTATCACGTGTTTGCCCTAACCGTAAACTGCCTGCTGTTTATTGAAATGGGTGGACAGAACCTGTTGATCACCAATCCGCGTGATATTCCGGGCTTTATCAAAGAGCTACAAAAATATCCATTTACGGCGATTACAGGGGTGAATACCCTCTTTAACGCTTTGCTACACAACGAAGATTTTCATGAGTTAGATTTTTCCAACTTACGCCTTACTGTTGGTGGCGGCATGGCGGTACAACGCGCTGTCGCAGAAAGCTGGAAAAAACTGACCGGTAAGCACCTCCTAGAAGGCTATGGCTTAACCGAGTGCTCACCGCTTGTGGCGGCGTACCCTTATGATTTGCGTGATTACAACGGGTCGATCGGTTTGCCCGTCCCATCTACGGAAGTCCGTATTGTGGATGAGAATCGTGAAGATGTCGCCGATAACCAACCGGGCGAATTGTTGGTGCGTGGTCCGCAAGTGATGCAAGGTTATTGGAACCGACCAGAGGCGACGCGTGAAAGTATCGATGAAGACGGTTGGTTGGCAACCGGTGATGTGGTGCAGTTTGATGATGACGGCTTCTTACACATCGTCGATCGTAAAAAAGACATGATCCTTGTATCAGGCTTTAACGTCTATCCCAATGAAGTGGAAGATGTGGTCGCCCTGCATGATAAGGTATTGGAAGTGGCCGCGATTGGTCAGCCAGACGAAAACTCAGGCGAAGTCGTTAAGATTTGTGTGGTGAAAAAGGATCCGTCGCTGACCCGTGATGATCTGATAGCGCACTGCCGTAAGCACCTGACCGGTTATAAAGTGCCTCGCGTCGTTGAATTCCGCGATGAGCTACCGAAAACCAATGTAGGTAAAATCTTGCGCCGAGAGTTACGCGATGAAGCCCCTAAGGCGCCGCAAAAAGCGTCTGCTTGATGCGTCCTGCCCGCGAAAAGGGTAAACTGGAGCGTAACGAATCACGAAATGCCGGCATTGCCGGCATTTTCTTTATAGGCTAACTTGTGAATTATCAACTACTCACATCACATCAACAACTTGTCGACGTATGCGCAAAAATGCGCCAGAAACCTGCTGTGATGGTCGATACCGAATTTGTGCGTACCCGTACGTTTTACGCGCAACTTGGGTTGGTGCAATTGTATGATGGTGAGCAACTTGTACTCATCGATCCGATTGAAATCGAAGATCTTTCCCCATTGTGGGCATTGCTGGCTGACACCAATGTCACCAAAGTATTGCATGCCAGTAGTGAAGACTTGGATGTGTTCCAACACTATGCCGGTACCTTACCCACCCCTATGGTTGATACCCAGCTGATGGCTGCTTTTTTAGGGCACGGTGTATCAGAAGGATTTGCGAGTTTGGTGAATACTTATGTGGGAGTGGCGCTTGATAAAGGCGAATCACGCACTGATTGGTGTGCGCGCCCACTAACCGATAAGCAAAAGCATTATGCGGCGGCGGATGTGTATTATTTGATGCCTCTGTACCAAGCGCTTGAGAAAGCCTTGGCAAAAACACAGTGGCAAGCGGCGTTGCAAGAAGAATGTACCCGCTTATGTGACAAAAAACGCCAACCTAAAGAGGATTCGCTGGCATATCTTGATATTAAATATGCGTGGCAGCTGCAGCCGAATCAATTGGCGGTACTCCAATCGCTTGCAAAGTGGCGCGCGAAAGAGGCACGACGTCGCGATATCGCGCTTAATTTTATTGTGAAAGAGCTTCACCTTTGGAAAATGGCGCGATTTGGAATTCGTAGCGTTGAGCAAATGCAAGCGCATGATTTTGATAAATTTGAGATTCGCTATCATGCCCAAACCTTGATCACGCTGGCGAAGCAAGCTGAGAAGCTTCCTAAAGCGAAGTGGCCACAACCCATCACGCGTTTAGTCGATGAGCCGGGTTACAAAGCCGTGATTAAGACGCTCAAAGAAAGCGTTCAACAGTGTGCGGATGAGCTGGGTTTTGTACCGGAGTTTATTGGCTCAAAGAAGCAATTGAATCAGTTGATCAGTTGGGTATGGCGAGAGCATAAAGCGGAGGATAAACGCCCAGACCTCGCACAAGGGTGGCGATATACTCTGATTGGCAAGCGCCTGATAGCGATGATTCCCAGTGCGCCAGTGACGCATTAAAAAAGCGGTGCTTGGCACCGCTTTTCTACAATCAGCGAACGAGGCTCACGCTTTAGCTCTCTTTCCCTTCTTCCGGCAAAGTCACATTTAACTCTAAGACGGAAAGATCGTCGTCCCCTTGCTCGAGGCTCACGGAGACTTGCTCGGGACCGATATCCACATATTTACGGATCACATCTAAGATATCTTGCTTGAGCTGTGGCAAATAGGTTGGGGCAGGGCTATCTGCACTGCGTCGCTCCGCAACAATGATTTGCAGGCGCTCTTTTGCAATGTTGGCGGATTTTTTCTTGGCTGGCCGAAAGAACTCTAGCAATGCCACATTAGCCTCCAAATAAGCGTTTTAGAAAACCTTTGCGCTCTTCCTCAATAAAGCGGAATGGGCGCTCTTCGCCAAGCAATCTTGCAATGGCATCTTCATACGCTTGTCCCGCATCCGATTCTTGATCGAGAACCACGGGCTCGCCTTTGTTTGAGGCATGCAGTACTGACTGGCTTTCTGGGATGACCCCTAACAGTGGGATACGTAAGATTTCCTCAACATCCGACACACTGAGCATCTCGCCGTTGGTCACGCGGCTTGGGTTATAACGGGTTAAGAGCAAGTGGTGCTTAACCGGTTCCTCACCGTTCTCGGCGCGGCGAGATTTTGAATCGAGAATGCCCAGAATGCGATCAGAGTCGCGCACCGAAGAGACTTCAGGGTTGGTCGTGACGATGGCTTCGTCGGCAAAATAAAGGGCCATGAGGGCGCCAGCTTCGATACCCGCAGGCGAATCGCAGATGATGTATTCAAACCCAAGCTCATCCATCTCTTTTAACACCCGTTCGACGCCCTCTTTGGTGAGCGCATCTTTATCACGAGTTTGTGAGGCTGGAAGAATAAATAGATTTTCAACCCGTTTGTCTTTGATCAGCGCTTGATTAAGGTTGGCTTCGCCGTTGATCACGTTGACAAAGTCATATACCACGCGGCGCTCACATCCCATAATTAAATCGAGATTACGAAGACCAATATCAAAATCAATCACTGCGGTTTTTTTGCCAGCCATGGCGAGTCCCGTCGCGAGTGCTGCACTCGACGTGGTTTTACCAACACCGCCTTTACCGGAGGTAATTACAATAATTCGTGCCATTCCTCGTCCTTATTCTGTTATAGCGTGAGGGGGTCTATTTGTAAGCTTTCTTGATTGAGCGAGACCATGACGGGGCGCTCAATAAACTCAGATGGAATTTTGTCGCTTAGCCAGTAGCTACCGGCTACTGACAATAATTCTGATTGTAAATTCTGGCAATAAATACGCGCTTGCTGCTGGCCGCTGGCGCCGGCAATGGCTCTGCCGCGCAGCACGCCGTAAATATGAATACTGCCATCAGCAATGACTTCCGCCCCGGCACTGACATGGTTCAATACCACCAAGTCAGCATTTTTGGCATAGATTTGCTGTCCTGAGCGCACGGGATTCGTGACCACTTTAGTGGGAGTTTGAATCGGATCGGCAACACGAGATTGCTTGCTCGATTTGAGTACCGCAAGCCCCACCGATTTGGCTTGCTGGCGGGTATCGTTATGCGTGACGCCAGTAAGGCCGACTAAAATCATCCCAGTTTCACTTAAACAGTGCTTTAAAGCGGTGAGATCTGGGCATAGCTTTAAACGGCTGACATCCGCCACCACAGGCGCGCCTTCAAAAAATGCGGGGGCTTGGGAAACCTTATCAGCCAAAATGGCGGCCGCTTCAGTAAAATTGTCATCCACAAGATGAAGAACAGACAAAGTAAAAGTTGAGCCTTTCAACTCCGGGTGTTTGTGCATGTTGTTTGATTCCGGTTATATCGTTGAAACGCGAGTCAGACGCGCATTATCAGACGTTGGATAGCATGGTATATTCACAGCATCGATGCGGCAAGCAGGGTTTGATATTCGGCGGACATTGCCCCCTAATTTTGGCGATTTCTTGTCATGGTGCGCGATGTGAGCCGCGTTTAGTGAGCATTGTGTGACACATTTTGCG
This sequence comes from Salinivibrio sp. YCSC6, assembly GCF_004916735.1. NCBI lineage: Bacteria > Pseudomonadati > Pseudomonadota > Gammaproteobacteria > Vibrionales > Vibrionaceae > Salinivibrio > Salinivibrio sp. YCSC6. The sequence continues at coordinate 1,879,106 of NZ_CP039516.1, read as the reverse complement.
GCAAAGCCTAACAAACCTTAACTCGTCGATGACACTATTTCGCCATCGTTATGGCATGCTGATGAGGACATTGAGATGTATTGCGCAATTTATCGTAGCAAAAAGAAAGAAGGCACCTATCTTTATGTACCGGGGAGAGATAAATTCGATGATGTGCCAGAAGCATTAATGAACAGTTTTGGACAACCAGAGTTTGCCATGATGATTGATCTCGGTAAGCGAGAAAAACTTGCGGTTGTTGATATTGAGAAAGTGAAACAAAGTCTGCAAAACGAAGGGTTCTTTCTACAATTACCACCGCCACCGGATGCGGCGTTGCAGGCTATCCGAAACAAGAATGAAAAATTGTAATTAGGGAAGCGTATGCGCAAAGGTTTGATTTCAGCATTGGTTGCAGCCTCAGTTTTTACCTCGGGGCCGCTATTTGCAAAAGAAGGGTTTGATCAGTACGTCGAATCATTGAAAGAGGAAGCGCGTCAAGCAGGGATTGATGACGATATACTGGCACGCGCGTTTGCTGGCATTGAGTATCATGAACGGGCAGTCAGTGCCGATAGAAATCAACCTGAGCGGCGTTTAACCTTGGATGAATACATTCCCCGCGCCGTACCGGATTGGAAAGTCGATCAGGCGAAAGCGCTGTATAAAAAACATTATGCGGCGCTAAAAAAAGTCGGTGAGGAATATCAGGTTCAGCCTCGTTTCATTGTAGCCTTGTGGGGCGTGGAAAGTAATTTTGGCAAACTGCAAGGCAACTACAATGTTATCGAAGCATTGGCCACATTGGCTTATGATGGGCGTCGAGAAGCCTTTTTCCGCCAACAAACAATGGCAGCACTGACCATATTGCAAGAAGGGCATATTGCGCCTGAAAACATGAAAGGTTCATGGGCCGGTGCAATGGGGCAAAGCCAGTTTATGCCGACGTCTTTCCTTCATTATGCGGTTGATGGGAACCAAGATGGTAAAAAAGATATTTGGCAAACGGAAGCTGATGTCTTTGCTTCTGCGGCGAACTATCTAAAACAAGCTGGCTGGGACGATACGTACACATGGGGACGCCAAGTTAAATTACCAAAGCATATAGATAGGAATAAACTTGGTGTCGAAAGTAATAAGGCGCTGTCATTGAATCAATGGCAAGCATTAGGTGTAACGCGTCTTAATGGCCAAGCGTTGCCGAATGTCGATATTCAAGCTTGGTTGATTCAGCCTGATGATGAACTTGGACGAGCTTATTTGGTTTATAACAATTATCAAAGCTTGTTGAAATGGAACCGTTCGCACTACTTTGCGTTAGCAGTCAGTCATTTGGCAGACCGGATAAAGTTTGGTTAATGGATGATGACAGAGTTTTACGAATCAGACAAAAAAAGAGGCCGTCCGGCCTCTTTTTTTTATCTTTATGTGCAACACTTAGGCTTGTTGACCAGGGATCAAGAAGTCTTCTAATTTCGCGCTACCATTTTCGGTTGCTTCACGGATCACTTTCGGCATACGACCTTGACCGGTCCATGTTTTTACCGAGCCGTCGCTATCAGTGTATTGATATTTAGCAGGGCGTGCCGCGCGCTTGCCTGTTGATTTAGACTTGCTTGCACCACCTAATAATTTCATGAGTTCATCAGGTTCAATACCATCGGCGATTAACATCTCACGGTATTTTTCTAGTTTCGCTAGGCGTGCTTTTTCTTCTTCTTGCGCTTGACGCTCAATCTCTTCACGTTCTTCAACGACGGTTTGCAGCTTTTCTAACGCTTCTTTAAGTTGCTCGGCGGTCATTTCTTTCGCGACAGCACGTAAGCTGCGTAGGTTAAGTAACGCTTTCATTGCATCAGACATTATTGGGTTCCTATTTGATTTATATGTTAATTGAACGGATGGTAACAGTATAAGTGAAATATACAATATTACATAAAATAGTTAATGCCTATTTTTCATTATTTATTTTCTGTTCGCAATATTTGTTACCCATATTTAAGGGTGTTTTTTTAAATATGCCCAAATTTTGAGTGATTGCGACTGATTTCATCGACACTTGATAGTGTGACGTTTTAAGTGGTGGCTTTTTGTGCGTGAACAGTTGCGATAGTGAACATCTTGTGTAGAATGCTCCACTCTTAACGTAGAGGTGCGTTGTTTATAAGTAATGTGCACGAGGGTGATGCCAGTGACCGCACATGAAAGGAGCCAACGCCGAAGCCAGTAAGGCCATCATGCCGACTGTGCTGGGGCTGTTACCGAATAGGAGCAGCACTGCCATAGTAATTAGGACACACTATGGAGCGCTACTGTAGGAGGCAAGTTGTTTGCTGTGTGTTACCACGCCTTACCAGTCTTCGTTTCTGCAGTAGATCTCCAACCAATTGGTTGATATTGAGATCATGAACTTAACAGACTTTTCTTCATCCGCTTTATCGTTACTTCCACCCTTGCTGGCTTTGGGCCTTGCCATTGCAACACGCCGCGTGCTGTTGTCGCTAGGCATGGGGATTGTACTCGGTACCTTACTACTCGCTGACTTTTCCCTAGGGACATCGGCGCAATACCTTTTTGATGTGGTTGCCGGCCTATTTGTGGCTGACGGCAGCATTAATAGCTGGAATATGAGTATTCTTGCTTTCCTCGTACTACTCGGGATGATCACCGCTTTATTGTCGCTCTCTGGAGGAACACGAGCGTTTGCAAATTGGGCACAGAGCCGAATTAAAAGCAAACGAGGAGCAAAGCTACTGGCGGCTTTTTTGGGCGTATTTATTTTCGTAGATGACTATTTTAATAGCTTGGCGGTGGGGGCTGTTTCGCGCCCTGTGACCGATCGCTTCCATGTGTCTCGAGCGAAGCTTGCGTATATTCTCGATTCGACTGCTGCACCTATGTGTGTTATCACCCCCGCTTCGAGCTGGGGCGCTTATATCATTACCGTCATCGGCTCGATTTTAGTCGCACATGGGGTGACTGATTACACGCCGCTCGGCGCCTTTGTCACCATGATCCCGATGAACTTCTATGCAATCTTTGCGCTTCTGCTGGTTTTTGCAGTGATTTGGTTTCAGCTTGATATTGGCCCCATGCGTCAATTTGAATACCAAGCAAAAAAAGGCAGTCGCTTAGGGGATGAAAGCGACAATTGTGCCGATCTTTGTGACGATCTTGGGATTGAAGAAAGCGAGCACGGCACGGTTTCTGATCTGGTGTTACCGATTGTGGTCCTCGTTGTGGCGACCATCAGTGCGATGCTCTACACCGGTGCACAAGCGTTAGCGGGTGACGATGTATCTTTCTCAGTACTCGGCGCGTTTGAGAATACTGATGTAGGCATGTCCCTTCTGATGGGAGGCGCAGCGGGACTTATCGTTGCTTTAGCCATGACGATCAAACAAGGGATTGGTGCGCCTGCGATCAGCAAAACCTTATGGGTCGGGGCGAAATCCATGTTTGGGGCCATTCTTATTCTGCTGTTTGCATGGTCTATTGGCCATATCATCGGCGACTTGCAAACGGGTAAATATCTGTCTTCATTGGTGCAGGGCAATATGCCATCTGAGCTACTCCCTGTTGTGCTCTTTTCACTCGCGGCAGTGATGGCATTTGCGACCGGCACCTCATGGGGAACCTTTGGTATCATGCTACCGATCGCGGGCGATCTGGCTGCGGCGACGGAAATTTCCTTGATGTTACCTATGCTGTCGGCGGTATTAGCTGGTGCGGTGTTTGGTGACCATTGCTCACCGATCTCAGATACCACTATCTTGTCATCTACAGGAGCACGCTGTGGGCATATTGATCATGTCTCGACACAGTTGCCTTATGCGATTGGTGGCGCTCTGGTGTCCGCGGTTGGCTTTCTGGTCCTTGGCTTTACCGCATCACTATGGTTGGCATTTGCTGCCACGACACTGGCCTTTGTCGCGCTTTGTTTTGCGCTACTGTGGCTGAAAAAGCGCCCATGCAAAGCCATGGCCTAATCTCGCTCGTGACTACCTCATAATAGGATTGAGCGCAAAGCCCCGCTGGTCGGGGCTTTCCTTTTTGATGAGATCCGGTAGCATGCTGGATTGATTTTAAGCCTGATGACCGAATAATCCGAGATAACAATGGCGCAGCTTTATTTTTATTACTCCGCAATGAATGCCGGTAAGTCGACAACACTTTTGCAATCAGCCTTTAATTATCAAGAGCGAGGCATGCAGCCCCTGTTATATACAGCGGCAATCGATGACCGATATGGTCAGGGAAAAATTAGCTCACGAATTGGTTTAGAGACAGAGGCGCACCTATACCACAATGAAACCAATTTATTCGAACATGTTTCAGCCATTCAAGAACACGAAAAAGTAGACTGCTTGTTACTGGATGAAAGCCAGTTTCTCACCAAACAGCAAGTGCTTGAGTTAACTGATGTGGTCGATAAATTGCGTATTCCTGTGTTGTGTTATGGATTACGCACAGACTTTCGAGGAGAGCTATTTGAAGGCTCTCAATACTTACTCGCTTGGGCGGATAAGTTAGTAGAACTAAAAACGGTTTGTCATTGTGGTCGTAAAGCTAATCGAGTGATCCGCCAAGATGCAAATGGCAATGCGATCGCTGATGGCGATCAAGTTGTGATCGGTGGCAACGAGCGTTATGTGTCGGTGTGCCGGTTGCACTATAAGGAAGCTCTTGGCTTACTATGAGTATGCCCTGCGATGGGCGAGTGTCTCGATAAGGTAGAGCGCGCCGAGTACGAAAAAAAGCGAACGCATTGCGCTCGCTTTTTCCTTTGCAACCGTCGCGAATAACGCGTTGTTATTTCGCTGCTTCTTGTTCAACGGGGACGATTTGGCTCGCATGGTAGCCTTTCGGTCCTTCTTGAACCTCGTAGCTGACGGTCTGACCCGCTTTCAACGTCCTGTATCCATCCATTTGGATTGTTGAGTAATGCGCAAAAACGTCGCCTTCTCCTTCTTCAGGACAAATAAAGCCGAATCCCTTGGCATTGTTAAACCATTTTACTGTACCAGTTTCCATGCGAAACATCCCTCTTGCATCAAACTTTTGCATACCTTGCAATAAACTAAGTGCCCACTCATGACCTCTGCGCTAGCACGCATCAGACAGCATTTGCTCAAGATGGTGAGCGTGCGATCAAAAAGTGGTTAGTTTATCTACCACAATTCCCACTGTAGTAGATACTTTTAGGCAGTCAAGTATCGATAATAACTTATAACAACATTTTCATAGTAATCCGGAAAAGTGTGAGAGCCTGACAATAAATGCATAAAAAACAATAATGTCATTTTCATGAATCTATCGAGTCACCTCTCACTATGGATGCTCGGTACGTGGCTGTCTGTTATAGGTGAGATGTCGATTAATTGGTATAAATTCAGCTGTTTATGTGTTGTATCTAGAGTTGTTTATCTCACTACACAAGATGATATAACCTAGTGGCGTGAATGAAATCGCATTCATTGGGTGTAATAAATTTTATTGTTTTATGAATAATTTCTTACGTCTAAATACTGAGATAGATTTAGCGAAAATCCCTTTTTCAATCCCATCAACACAGTTATTTCCACTTTACAGCCGTGGAATGTCTTTATTTTTGTACATTCTTTATGGTGGGGGCTGAGATGTTTTTGTTGAACAGTGAACGTTTTAGCACTGTTACCCCTAGATATATCAGTAAGTGACTAACAATTGTGCAGACACACTTTGTTCGCATTGAAAGGGTTGCTGGAATACAATCTGTGGCTTAACTTTAAAGATAGGTGGACGGGATCAGTGGATGGCAGCAACGCCCCGCCACAACGACAGCCTAGACACCCAAACAATGCATTGTAAGTGGTTATGAGTAATTGGAACGAGTGGGCGCTCCCTGATGCTGACATCGCAGCGTCAGAGAAGACGAAGCTACAACCGCCATCTATGTACAAGGTGGTGCTGAATAACGATGACTACACGCCGATGGAGTTTGTCATTGAAGTGCTCCAGACGTTTTTTGCCATGGACGTGGACAAAGCGACGCAAGTCATGCTGACGGTGCACTACGAAGGAAAAGCCGTTTGCGGTGTATTCACCGCAGAGGTAGCGGAAACAAAAGTGGCACAAGTGATGATGTACGCCAAAGAGCATGGTCATCCATTGCTGTGCACCATGGAGAAAGCATGATTTCTCCGGCACGCTTTAGCGCGGTTATTGAGGGAGGTGCCTTATGCTGAACAAAGAACTTGAAGCGAGTCTCAACGGAGCCTTTGCACGTGCGCGTGAAAAGCGCCACGAATTCATGACGGTGGAGCACCTGCTTCTCGCGTTAATTGACAACGCCGCCGCTCAAGAAGCCTTGACAGCTTGCCGCGCAGACCTAGATGGCCTGCGTAAAGAGCTCGATGCGTTTATTGAGCAAACGACCCCTCTTATCCCTGTTGATGATGAATCACGCGAAACGCAACCGACATTGAGTTTCCAGCGCGTACTGCAACGTGCGGTGTTCCATGTGCAATCGTCAGGGCGCAGTGAAGTGAGTGGTGCGAACGTATTGGTCGCGATATTTAGCGAGCAAGAGTCTCACGCGGCTTACCTATTGAAAAAGAACGACGTGAGTCGCTTGGATGTGGTGAATTTCATCTCTCACGGCACCACGAAAGATGACAACGACGATTTGCCGAGTAGCGACATGGGCGCTGAAGAGGCGAGTGGCGAGCCCGGTGAAGATAAACTGGAAAACTTTGCCACCAACCTGAATCAGCTCGCGCGGGTCGGGGGCATTGACCCGTTGATTGGTCGTGATAAGGAACTGGAACGCACCATTCAGGTGCTGTGCCGCCGTCGTAAGAACAATCCGCTGTTAGTCGGCGAAGCCGGCGTGGGTAAAACCGCTATCGCTGAAGGCCTCGCATGGAGAATCGTAGAAGGGCAAGTCCCTGATGTCATCAAAGATTGCGTGATTTACTCGCTGGATATTGGCTCGCTTCTTGCGGGTACCAAATATCGTGGCGATTTTGAGAAGCGCTTTAAGTCCATCTTGAAGCAGCTTGAGAAAGAAGATCATGCCGTACTCTTTATCGACGAAATCCACACCATTATCGGTGCAGGGGCGGCGAGTGGTGGACAAGTTGATGCCGCAAACTTGATTAAGCCATTGCTAAGCAGCGGGAAGTTACGTTGTATTGGCTCAACAACCTATCAAGAATATGGCTCCATCTTTGAGAAGGAGCGTGCCTTGGCACGTCGTTTCCAGAAAATCGATGTCATTGAACCGTCTATCGATGACACCACGAAGATTTTGATGGGCTTGAAGCCGAAATATGAAGCGCACCACGAAGTTCGCTATACCAACAAGGCGATCCGTGCGGCGGTTGAACTGTCGGCTAAATACATCAATGAACGTCATTTGCCAGATAAAGCGATTGATGTGATTGATGAGGCTGGGGCGCGTTGTCGGATGGCGCCAGCGAGCAAGCGTAAGAAAACCGTGAATGTTGCGGACGTCGAGTCGATGATTGCCAAGATGGCGCGTATCCCAGAAAAATCAGTATCTTCCTCGGACAAAGATGTGCTTCAGTCGTTGGAAGATAAGCTGAAGATGCTGGTGTTCGGTCAAGACAAGGCGATTACGGCGCTGTCGGAAGCGATTAAGCTGAGCCGAGCGGGGCTAGGCGAGGAGAACAAGCCTGTGGGTTCGTTCTTATTCGCAGGGCCAACCGGTGTGGGTAAAACCGAAGTCACGGTGCAACTGGCACGTGCCATGGGAATCGAGTTACAGCGCTTTGATATGTCCGAATATATGGAGCGCCACACTGTGAGTCGACTGATTGGTGCGCCTCCAGGTTACGTGGGTTACGATCAAGGTGGGTTGTTAACTGATGCAGTGATCAAGCATCCACACTCGGTGGTGTTACTGGACGAAATCGAAAAAGCGCATCCGGACGTGTTCAACTTGTTGTTACAGGTGATGGATAACGGGACGCTGACCGATAACAACGGTCGTAAAGCGGATTTCCGTAACGTTATTTTGGTCATGACAACCAACGCCGGTGTGGCAGAGACGGTCCGTAAGTCTATTGGCTTGATTCAACAAGATCACAGTCACGATGCGATGTCGGAAATCAAAAAGGTGTTCTCACCGGAATTCCGTAACCGTTTAGATAACATCATTTGGTTTAATCACCTTGATGAAACGGTCATTCTGCAAGTGGTTGATAAGTTTATTGTTGAATTACAAGCTCAGCTGGATGCGAAAGGGGTCTCTTTGGAAGTGACCTCCGAAGCGAAGCGCTGGCTTGCCGAAGAGGGCTATGACAAAGCCATGGGCGCGCGTCCAATGGGCCGGGTGATTCAAGACAACCTGAAAAAGCCGTTGGCAAACGAGCTGTTGTTTGGCTGTCTAGTGAACGGTGGGACAGTGCGTGTTGTGCTTAAAAACAACCGCTTGGATTTCCAATTCAGCGACCAGATGGAACCTGCATAAAGCGTAGGATAAGTCTGATAAGCAAAACCCGGCGCATGCGCCGGGTTTTTTGATCGCGTTATGAGGATTAACGCGAACGGAAAACGATGCGACCTTTCGACAAATCGTAAGGGGTCATTTCAACAGTGACTTTGTCGCCGGTCAGGATGCGGATATAGTTTTTGCGCATCTTGCCTGAAATGTGGGCAGTCACCACGTGACCGTTCTCTAGCTCAACGCGGAACATAGTGTTAGGTAGCGTGTCTAGCACGGTACCTTGCATTTCAATTACGTCTTCTTTTGCCATTGAATCCTCTTAGGCTTACTGTTTTAGCCAATTTTTTGACCGACAGATAATGCCTCTATTCTGAAAGTCTGTAAAGTTCGGGTGCGAATTTTACCCTGTCGACGCCAAGCTTGCTAGAAAAAATAGCCACTAAGCGGTGGATATGGGCAAGCTAAAGGGTCGCCATTGGTGATTTATAAAGCGTTGGTGCGGGAAGTAATCCGCTTTATAACGCATGGCTGGACAATCATCAATTTGATAGCCCAGATAAAGCCACGATTTTTTCTCGGCGCTGGCATATTCAAGTTGAGCTTGAATGCAGACGCGTCCTAATGAAAAACGATGGAACGGATCAAAAAAGCTGTATAAGGCGCTTAAACCGTCACTCAGCACATCAGTAACGGCAATCGCAACCAAGGTCTCTTCACCGTTATTAGGCTCATACAAATGAATAAAGCAGGGGTGAAGCCAGTCGCTATGGGTGAAGGTAATAAAGTCCTCCGCTTTAGCTGGGTACATATTGCCATCAGCATGGCGCGCGGTGATGTATTGATCGTAAAGTGAAAACCAGTTTGGGTCGAGCTGGTCGCTAATCTTTACCCGCAGCCGTTTTAGTTGGCTGCGATGGCGCTTTTGGCTTTTACTTGGTTGATACGCGCCAACATCAATGCGCAAGGATTGGCACGCATTACAGTGAGGACAATGCGGGCGATACATCATGTTACCACTGCGGCGAAAACCGGCGTTGATCAGTTGTTGGTAACCCGCAGGATGGTGCATGTCGGGGGATAACACGACCGCGAGCTGTTCGTTCTCTGTCGATATATATTGGCAGCGAGAAGCTGGAGTAAGGCCGACTTTTAGCGCGACGCTCATGACTGCCTCTCACGAAAGTCCGCGATAACGTGCGGCATATATGCGGCCTTTAAGCGCGTGTCTCGCGCCGCGTATAGGGCGTGAATAAACTCATCCCGAGGCCACGCCTTGGCGCCGAGAGAGGCAAGGTGGGGCGTCATCATTTGGCAATCGATGTACTGCCCACCTTGAGCTTGAAAGTGACGACAAAACTGCCAAAGCGCGAATTTTGAGCCATTATCGATAAGCGAAAACATGGATTCACCGCAGAAAAACTGTCCTACGGCGACACCATACAATCCCCCTACGAGTTGATCCTCTTGCCACACCTCGACACTGTGCGCATCGTGCTGGTGGTGGAGGGCGAGGTAGGCCTCGCGCATCTGGTCGGTGATCCAAGTTTGCTCAGGGCCCCTGATGGCGGCACATTGATGAATCACTGCCTCGAAGGCGTGATTGACGGTCACGGTCACTTGGCTTTTGCGCGCCGCTTTGCGCAAGCTGCGGCTGACGTGAAAGTCAGAGGGACGAATGATGGCCCGTTCACTTGGCGACCACCACAGTAACGGGTCTTCTTCACCAAACCAAGGGAAAATACCGCTACGATAGGCAGACATGAGCCGTGCAGCCGAGAGATCGCCGCCAATAGCTAACAGGCCATCTGGATGAGCGAGTGCATCGCTCACCGGAGGAAAGCGAAAATCATCTGCCGCTAATGGCGGCAAAAAGAGGGTCATACCCGCAGTCTCTCCATGTGTTACAAGCGTTGTCGCAGTTGTGCATAGCGTCCGTTTGCCGCCATGAGTGCAGCATGATCGCCTTGTTCGACAATCTCACCGGCATCCATGAGACAAATGGTGTCCATTTGCTCAAGCCCGACCAAGCGGTGAGTGATAAACACCACGGTTTTGTTTGCACAATGTTGCTGTAGTAAGGATAGGATCTGCGCCTCCGTTTGCACATCTAACCCTTCGGTTGGCTCATCTAATAAAACGATAGGCGCGTCATGCAAAAGGGCACGCGCAATACCAATCCGTCGTCGCTCGCCACCAGAAAGCTGTCGGCCTCCATCTCCCATCCATGCATTGAGTCCTGGCTCGGCCAGCAAGGTCTGCAAGCCTACTTGGGTTAACACTTGCGTCAGCGTCTCGTCGCTGGCCTGCGGGCATGCCAAGATCAGGTTATCGCGCAAGGTGCCGTTAAACATGTCTACCCGTTGTGTGACGACAGAAATCGCTTGGCGTAACGCCGGCTCTGACCATTGACGTAAAGGCTTGCCATCAAGATGGATCTCGCCGTTGCTTGGATCCCATGCGCGCGTTAACAAGCTAAGCAGGGTTGATTTTCCACATCCGGTCCGACCGAGTAGCGCCACTTTTTGCCCCGCATGTACGTGCAAAGAAATGTGGTTTAATGCAGGGTTTGCAGTTTCTGGGTATTGATAACTGACGTTATCCAGCTTGAGCTCACCTTGCACCGCATCGGCATGTCCTTGCGGCGGAAAATAGACACTGGGTGTACGCTCTGTAATCCGGTTGAGCCGCTTAGCCGCGGTCAGGGTTTTCCCCAAATATTGGAAAGCCGCGGTGATGGGCATCATCAACTCAAAGCTTGCCATAGTGGTAAACGCGACCATTGCAATAAGCGGATCGGGCAAGCGACCACCCACACCATCGGCAGCTAACCAAATCATCAAAACTAAGGTTAAACCGGTTGCCGCCATCAGCACCGCATTCGCCCAGCCGGTGACGTTTGCCATGTTCGCCTGCGCGGCTAGCATGGATTTTTCACTGTCATCAACCCGTGCACGATAACGGGATTCTGCGCCAAAAAGGGCGAGTTCGGCATGGCCTTGCAGCCAATCGAGTAGGGCGATTCGGGTAGCGGCATTTTGTTCTAATTGCTGGCGTCCATGTTGCTTACCAAGATGGTAAAAAATAACGGGTAACCCCAGCAGTAACGCCAATAAACAGCCGCCCAACGCTAGCCCTAAGGTTGGGTCGAACCAACCCAAAAACAGACTCACGGCAAGGACACCGAGGGCGCCAACAACCATGGGGCTAACCAAGCGCAGATAGACGTGATCCATCGCATCAACATCGGCCACCATGCGATTGAGCAGGTCGCCATCACGCACATTCAGGGTTTGATCCGGCACCAAAGGCGCAAGCTTACGGAAAAACGCTACCCGAAGGTCGGCAAGCAATTTAAACGTGGCATTGTGGCTGACGACGCGCTCTGCCCAGCGCCCAAAGGTACGGCCGATAGAAAAACCACGCACGCCAGCAGCGGGTAACATGTAATTGAAGGTGGCCATGCCAGTGAGTCCAGCCACGGCCGCCGCAGCGATAAACCAGCCTGATAAGGTTAATAGGCCAATCGCGGCAAACAAGGTAGCAAACGCCAACACCATGCCCAAGCTAAGACCAAACCAGTGACGCTTATACAGGCGTAAGTAGGGGAGTAGTTCACGCATCGAGATTTCTCCTGTCTGCTGAGGCCAGCATGTCAGCAAGCTGCCCTTGAGCGGCGATATCTTTGAATTTGCCTTGCTGAGTGATGGCGCCATCAGCCATGACCCAAACCTGATCGCAGTTGTCGAGCGCATCGAGGCGGTGTGACACCTGAATACAGGTTTTTCCTTGGGTCGCTGTGTGTAAGCTCAAATTGACCAGTTGTTCGCTGTGGGCATCGAGGCTTGCCGTCGGCTCATCCAATACCCATAGTGCACCGTCTTGCAATAAAGCACGTGCAACCGCGATACGCTGTGCTTGGCCGACTGACAGTCCGCCGTTGCGGTCGCCAACGGGATGAGCCAGTCCGTCGGTCAGGCGCATGACAAACTCATCGACATAGGCTTGTGTCATTACATGATTAATTGACTCTGGCGTGGCATCAGGGTTGGCGAGCGCAATGTTGTCACGAATAGAGCCATGGAATAGCTGTGGATTTTGGCCTACCCAACTGATCGCTTGGCGCCAATGGGTGAGTGAGAGCGCTCGGCGCTCACAACCGTTAATGACCAGACTGCCGCGATAGGGTAAAAAGCCGAGCAGTGCATTCAACAGGCTCGACTTGCCTGCGCCACTGACGCCGACAAGTGCAATATGCTCACCGGCTTTGACGTCAAAGTTGAGCGGCCCAGCCAAGACATGGCCATCAGGGCTGAGCACTTCGAGATCGCGCGCGGTGATGGTCACAGCCTCGAGATCGGGTGTCTCTTGGCCTTGTGTGCCGGTATCGGGTTGCGCATCGAGAAACTCGACGATGGATTCGGCAGCCCCAATCGCTTGGGCTTTGGCGTGATAAAACGTGCCAAGATCACGTAATGGCTGGTAAAACTCAGGCGCGAGCACCAGCACAAATAGGCCGGTAAATAGCGATATCGGGGCACCATAGTGGCCAAAGTTAAGTTCACCAATGAAACTGAAACCGAAATAGACGGCCACGACTGCAATGGAAATGGCCGTAAAAAACTCGAGCACGGCGGACGACAAGAAAGCCAGTCGTAGCACTTCCATGGTTCGTTTGCGGAAGGTGTGTGACGCTAGATGCAGTTGTTCGGCTTCTGCATCAGTGCGATTGAACAGTCGCAGTGTCGGTAAGCCACGCAAACGGTCATAAAAATAGCCTGACATTCGTTGCAGTGCTTTGAAATTCTTGCGATTTGCGTCGGCGGCTTTGATCCCCACCAAGGCCATAAAAAAGGGCACCAGCGGCGCGGTAATCAAGAATATCAAGCCGGAGGCCCAATTGATGGGGAACACGGTGACGAGAATCACCACGGGGATCAATACGGCAATCGCCATTTGCGGTAAATAGCGGGCAAAGAAGTCCTGTAATTCTTCGACTTGCTCGAGGAGCAAGCTAGCCCAGCTGCCCGCCGGACGACCTTGAATACTCACGGGGCCGAGTTCATGAAGACGATTCAAGATCAACTGGCGAATATGGTGGCGAATGGTTTGGCCACAGCGATAGCCCGTTCGCTCTTTGGCCCAACTACAGGCCGCACGCAGTAATACTACGGCCCCCAGACCAAAGAAACTGGGCAGTAAACTGTATTTATCGGCTTGTTCGATAATGAGCTGATAAAGCAAATGGGCGAGGAGCGCTGCTTGGGCAATGAGTAGCAGTCCAGATGTAAAGGCTATGCCAATCGTCGCAACTAACCAGGGTTTGGCTAACACGCTCTGCGACTTGAGCCATTTCGTTAGCGCCCGCTGTTTAGATTTATCCATATCGTCTTATTATTTTATGAAAGGCCTGCGAGTGAGGCAGAGCAGGCTGCTCAGGGGCAGCCTGCGTGGGATCGCGCGAGGGTTACTTCTCAGCTAACCCGTCAAGGTAGCGCTCAGCATCGAGCGCTGCCATACAGCCGGTGCCGGCTGACGTGATCGCTTGGCGGTAGACATGATCCATCACATCGCCAGCGGCAAAAACGCCTTCAATGCTGGTTTGTGTGGCGTTACCGTTCAGGCCGGAAGCCACTTTGATGTATCCGTTTTCCATCTCTAATTGACCGGCAAAAATGTCAGTGTTTGGCTTATGGCCGATAGCGACGAAGACGCCCATTACATCCAGCGTTTCTGTCGCATCACTTTGGGTGTCTTTTAAGCGTACAGCAGTGACGCCCATTTCATCGCCGAGTACCTCGTCCAGCACACGGTCAGTGTGTAAAACGATGTTACCGTTCTCAACTTTGTCCATCATGCGATCCACAAGGATTTTTTCCGCACGGAAGCTATCACGGCGGTGTACAACATGGACTTCAGAGGCGATGTTAGACAAATACAAGGCTTCTTCGACCGCGGTATTACCCCCGCCAATCACAGCCACTTTTTGGTTGCGATAGAAAAAGCCATCGCAGGTTGCACAGGCGGAGACCCCACGGCCTTTAAAGGCTTCTTCTGATGGCAAACCAAGATATTGTGCGGATGCACCTGTCGAAATAATTAAGGCATCGCAGGTGTATTCACCACTGTCGCCTTTTAAACGAAATGGGCGCTGAGACAGATCAACGTCGTTGACGTGATCAAAAATAATCTCGGTGTCGAATTTCTCCGCATGGTCTTTCATGCGGTCCATCAAGGCTGGACCCGTGAGGCCTTCTGGATCGCCAGGCCAGTTCTCTACATCTGTGGTGGTGGTTAGCTGGCCACCTTGTTGCATACCCGTGATCATAACTGGATTCAGGTTGGCACGTGCCGCATAAACAGCGGCGGTATAGCCAGCCGGGCCTGAACCAAGGATCAATAGGTTAGCATGCTTAATGTTACTCATTCACGTCTCCGGGCAGGATAGAGGTTCGTTTTGAATGGCCTGATTGTAGGTAAATTGGACGGGTAAAGAAAGGGCACCGTGACGGTGCCCTTTGATTGTAGGGTACAAAACGCACATTAATGTGCGGCTTTTAATGCGTCCATGGCATCCACATAAGGAAGTTCAAAGCCTTCAGCCACTTCTTTGATGGTGACTTGACCATGAATAACGTTCAAACCATTGCGCAGGTGTTGATCTTCTACCAAGGCATCGCGATAGCCTTTGTTGGCCAACTTCACGATATAAGGCAGGGTCGCGTTGTTGAGAGCAACGGTAGAGGTGCGAGCAACCGCGCCTGGCATGTTAGCGACACAGTAGTGAACCACATCATCAACAATGTAGGTTGGATCCGCATGGGTGGTCGCGTGTGACGTCGCGAAACAGCCACCTTGGTCAATGGCAACATCGACGACCGCCGCACCTGGTTTCATGCGCTTAATGTGGTCTTCGTTAACCAGTTTTGGCGCGGCTGCACCTGGGATCAGTACCGCACCGATAACCAGATCAGCATTGAGAACGTGTTGCTCCAGTGTTTCTTCTGTGGAGTAGACCACTTTTGCGCGACCTTGGAATTCTTCATCCAAACGACGCAGTGTGTCGACATTTTTGTCTAAAATAGTCACATCAGCACGTAGGCCAACGGCCATGCGCGCTGCGTTTGAACCGACAACACCACCGCCGAGTACCACAATTTTCGCCGGTTCAACGCCTGGAACACCACTTAGTAGCATGCCTGAACCGCCGTGTGATTTCTCCAGTGCTTGTGCACCTGCTTGAATAGACATACGGCCCGCTACCTCAGACATAGGCGCAAGGAGTGGCAATCGACCTTTAGAATCTGTTACGGTTTCATAGGCGATACAGACGGCTTTACTCTTAATTAAGTCTTCTGTTTGTGGAAAATCTGGTGCAAGATGCAGATAGGTGAATAAAATCTGTCCTTCACGGAGCATGGCACGCTCAACCGCTTGCGGCTCTTTGACTTTAACAATCATCTCGGCCTTGGCGAATACGTCAGCCGCGGTAGGAAGGATAGATGCGCCGGCGGCTTTATAGTCGTCGTCAGAGAAGCCAATACCGTTACCAGCGTTGGTCTCTACGTAAACGGAGTGGCCGTGAGAAATAAGTTCGCGGACACTTGCTGGAACCATACCAACGCGGTATTCATGGTTTTTGATCTCTTTTGGAACGCCAATGATCATGCTGTCACCTCTTGTTTATTCAGTGTTATCGGCTGGCTAGTTGTTGATATTGTCAATTTTCAGGCTAGTATAAAGGGAAAAAATCAGCATTTGATGCTAAAATTTATAAAGATGTTATTTAATTCGGTATATCTTTTTGCAAGGAAGTAACAAGGTGGAATAAAAAATGGTAGATACCAAAAAAAAGCCCTCCAAGGAATTGGACCGCATTGACCGCAACATCCTGAATGAGCTCCAAAAGGATGGGCGTGTTTCAAACGTTGAGTTATCTAAACGAGTCGGTCTTTCTCCTACCCCCTGTCTCGAACGTGTCCGTCGCTTGGAGCGCCAAGGCTATATCACTGGTTATACGGCGCTGCTCAATCCCCAGTTTCTCGACGCATCATTGCTGGTGTTTGTCGAAATCACCTTGAACCGTGGCGCACCAGATGTGTTTGAGCAATTCAATAAAGCGGTTCAAACATTGGAAGACATCCAAGAATGTCATCTTGTCTCCGGTGATTTTGACTACTTACTTAAAACACGAGTAGCTGATATGTCGGCATATCGCAAGTTATTGGGTGAAACCTTGCTGCGTTTGCCCGGTGTGAATGACACACGCACTTACGTGGTAATGGAAGAGGTGAAGCAGAGCAATCATTTGGTGATTCGCACCCGCTAAACCTGTTTGCCAATCGCCACATTGGTGTCGATCCCCAAACGATGAAACCGAGCCACCGTGCTCGGTTTCTTTTTTGTCTTAATCAGCAACAATTATGTGATATCTCGGTAAAGATTCATCGCTGACTCGCATCATGCCTGCCGTTCAGGCACGAATGTGGTAAAGTCAGTGCAGTGGCGAATGCAAACCTCAAACCATGGTGGGGAATGCGAATAACGAAAAGTATTAAACAGGTGATGATGGAGTTTTCTTTGCGTCGTGAGCCCAAATCGGCTCAGCCCAAGGTGCGATTGGATGGCGCTCAGCGTTTGAAAGAGTGTGGCTTTATCTTGGTGCTGGCAGCGGCCGTCTTTGTGATGGTTGCGCTACTGTTTTTTAATCCGGCTGATCCCTCTTGGTCACAAACTGCTTGGCACGGTGATGTGCACAACGCGGCAGGTTCATTAGGGGCGTGGGTCGCCGACAGCCTCTTTTTCTCATTCGGTATTTTGGCCTACCCATTACCGCCAGCTGCCATGCTGGGTGGTTGGGTTTTCTTGCGCCGCCGTGGCGACGACGAGCCACTCAACTACACGATTTTAGCCGCGAGGATCTTAGGGCTTTTCGTTCTATTCCTAACCAGTTGTTCGCTAGCCGATCTCAATTTTGATGATTTTTGGCATTTCTCCTCTGGGGGAGTGATGGGCGATGTCACCAACAGTTTGGCATTGCCACTGCTTAACGTACTAGGCACCACATTGGTGATGCTGTTTTGTTGGGCAGCAGGGTTTACATTGTTTACTGGGATCTCTTGGCTAAGCATTGTGGATAACCTAGGGGCGGTGACCTTAAGGGCCACTACTTGGTTGGTTAACCGCCTCCGTGGCGATAAGGTGACTGAGCTTGGCAAGCCTGCTGCACAAACCGTCACTGAGTCAGACAAGGCCACTGACGCGGCAGAGCCGATGGAATTAAGTGATTTGCGCCGCTTCACCCCGTCTCCGAGCGTGCAAGAAGTCCCAGAGGATAGGGCATCATCCGCGCCAAGCACGCCGATTATCTTTGGGGGACAAGCGTCAACACACGTCGATGACGATGGTACAACACTGGATGACCCTGAGCCTAGCTTGGGACAGTGGCAAGGGGTTGTCGAGCCAGAAGACGAACCAACCCAACCGAACGCACCACTGCCGGATGACGCGCCGGAGGATGAAACATTACCGCCGTGGCAAGAGACCGATGCTTCCAGCGATGGAAGTGTTGGAAGTGAAGGAAGTGACGAAAGTGAAGAGGTGGCGAGTGAGCCGGTATCACATGAAACCACCTATGGCAATCAAGACGGTTTGTCTGAGTTAGAGCGTGCCGAGCAAGCCGCTGGGGCGGCTGAGGACGATGAGGATCCGTTCCAAGAAACGATTCGTAAAGCGCAGCAAGCCCAGCAACAGGCTGCTGGGCTTGATCATCCTTTCTTAGTCAAAGATGAGCCAAACTTGCCAAAACCTGCGGAGCCTTTCCCGACCTTAGATTTGCTCGATCCTGCGCGAAAAACCGCTTCACAGGCGACACGGGAAGAGCTTGAACAAATCGCGCGGTTAGTCGAAGCACGACTTGAGGATTATAAAATCCAAGCGCGTGTTGTGGGGGTTTATCCCGGACCCGTGATTACGCGTTTTGAGCTGGACTTAGCGCCGGGTGTCAAAGTGTCGCGCATTTCTGGATTGTCGAAAGACTTAGCGCGTTCTTTGTCGACCACCGCGGTGCGGGTAGTGGAAGTGATCCCAGGTAAACCTTATATCGGACTCGAGCTACCCAATGAAAACCGCGAGACCGTCTTTATGTCGGAAGTGGTTGGCAGCGAGCGCTTTAAGAACAGCAAGTCGCCGATTTCTGTGGTGTTAGGAAAAGACATTGCTGGTGAAGCGATTGTGACCGATTTAGGCAAAGCCCCTCACTTACTGGTCGCCGGTACTACTGGCTCGGGTAAGTCGGTGGGTGTGAACGTTATGATTGTCAGTATGCTCTATAAAGCGGCGCCGGAAGATGTCCGCTTTATCATGATCGACCCGAAAATGCTGGAGCTTTCCGTGTATGAGGGGATCCCGCATTTGCTCACCGAAGTGGTCACCGACATGAAGGATGCGGGCAATGCATTGCGCTGGTGTGTTGGCGAGATGGAGCGACGCTACAAGCTGATGTCGGCGTTAGGTGTTCGTAACCTCAAAGGCTTTAACGAGAAAGTCAAAGCCGCTGAGGCGGCGAATAACCCGATTCCAGACCCACTCTGGAAACCGAGTGACAGCATGGATGAAACGGCCCCTACGCTAGAAAAGCTGCCTTATATCGTCGTGGTCGTTGATGAGTTCTCTGATCTGATGATGGTGGTGGGCAAAAAAGTGGAAGAGCTGATCGCCCGTTTGGCGCAAAAGGCCCGAGCAGCGGGTATTCACTTAGTGCTTGCCACTCAGCGCCCATCCGTTGATGTGATCACCGGCCTTATCAAAGCGAACATTCCGACCCGGATGGCTTTCACCGTTTCCACGAAAACTGACTCGCGCACCATCTTGGACCAAGGGGGCGCAGAGTCGCTGTTAGGCATGGGGGATATGTTGTTCATGCCCAACGGCTCTAACCATCCTATCCGAGTGCACGGTGCGTTTGTCAGTGACGAAGAAGTGCACCGTGTGGTGAACAACTGGAAAGCGCGCGGTAAGCCGCAGTATCTCGAAGAGATCACTCATGGCGATCAGGGTTCCGATAGCTTATTGCCGGGAGAAACTCCGACGGGCGCGGATGGCGAAGAGCTGGATCAGCTGTTTGACCAAGTGGTTGAGTTTGTCACCGAAAGCCGCCGCGGCTCTGTATCAGGGGTGCAACGCCGCTTTAAAATTGGTTATAACCGTGCGGCTCGAATTGTGGAACAACTCGAAGCACACGGTGTCGTAAGTTCTCCGGGCCATAACGGTAACCGAGAAGTGTTGGCGCCACCGCCACCGAAAGCGTAATCAGATGGACGTTGTATGAAAATGAAAGCTTTTTATCGCCACCTAATCGCGATGCTGACGCTGATGTTTGCGGTTGCTGTTCAAGCGCAATCCACTGCCCAGCAGCAGCTGATGGACCGATTGAGTAAAGTGGATGCCTTTAGCGCCAATTTTGAACAGGCTGTGATCAGCCCGGAAGGGGAGCAGATCCACGCTGCAAAAGGACGACTATCCATTGAACGTCCCAACTTGTTCAATTGGACCACGACCACACCCGATGAAAATATCATGATCTCTGATGGGGAAACATTGTGGTACTACAGCCCGTTTGTCGAGCAAGTCACTGCCATGTGGTTAGACGATGCGACCGCACAAACCCCGTTTGTGTTGTTAACCCGCAATCAGCCAGACGATTGGCAGATGTACACTATTACCCAGCAAGGTGACACCTTTACCCTGACCCCCAAAACGGTAGGGAGCATTGGCACGTTTGCCGTGACGGTAAAACCGGATGGCACCTTGACCCATTTTCGGGTGACCGAGCAAGATGGGCAGCAAAGCCAGTTCACGCTCAGCCAGTTTAGCCGTCAGGCACCGGATGCGTCCTTGTTTGAATTTACGCCACCGGACTCGGTGCTGGTGGATGATCAACGTCAGCCGCGTTAATCACGGGAGAGAAGATTGTCGACACTACCGCTAGATTTTGCTGACGACTTTCGGCCGCTTGCTGCTCGCATGCGGCCGGTTTCGTTAAATCAGTACATTGGCCAGCAGCATTTATTGGCCGAGGGCAAGCCTCTTCGCCGCGCCATCGAATCTGGCAGTCTGCATTCAATGATTTTTTGGGGCCCACCGGGCACAGGCAAAACCACCTTGGCAGATATCGCTGCTCGTCAAGCCAATGCGGAAATCGAACGATTGTCTGCGGTGACTTCGGGCGTGAAAGAAATTCGCGATGCGATTTTGCGTGCAGAGCAGAATAAACAAGCCGGAGTACGTACTGTCCTGTTTGTTGATGAGGTTCACCGTTTCAACAAAAGCCAACAAGACGCGTTTTTACCGCATGTTGAAGCGGGGACAGTCACCTTTATTGGTGCCACGACTGAAAACCCCTCTTTTGAGCTAAACCACGCCTTGCTATCTCGTGCGCGGGTGTACCGGCTGAGTGCGCTTGAGCGTGATGATTTGATTGCGGTGATTGACCAAGCTTTGGCGGATAAAAACCGAGGGCTCGGTGAGCGAGAGCTACGTTTTGATACGGGGGTGAAAGACGCTCTGGCGGACACCTGTAGTGGCGACGCGCGCATGGCTTTGAACCTGTTGGAAATGTTGGCTGATATGGCTGATGGTGCGGTGACTATGGCGATGCTGAAAGACGTCGCTGGGGAGAAGGTGGCACAGTTCGATAAGCAAGGCGATGCATGGTATGACCTCATTTCAGCATTTCATAAGTCCGTGCGCGGCTCTAACCCAGATGCAGCCTTGTATTGGTATGCCCGCATCGTTTCCGCGGGAGGGGATCCCTTGTACGTGGCGCGTCGATTGTTAGCGATTGCCTCTGAAGACGTGGGTAACGCCGATCCGCGTGCCATGCAGGTTGCATTGAACGCGTGGGATTGCTTTACCCGCGTCGGGCCGGCGGAGGGTGAACGCGCGATCGCACAAGCTGCGGTGTATCTTGCCTGTGCTCCTAAAAGCAATGCAGTCTACACCGCGTGGAAACAAGCGCTGCGCGATGCAAAAGCGACGGCGAATGCACCTGTCCCTATGCACCTTCGTAATGCACCGACGGCCCTGATGGAAAGCTTGGGACATGGCGACGGGTATCGTTATGCCCATGATGAACCGAATGCCTACGCCGCCGGTGAGCGTTATTTGCCCGATGAAGTCAGTGATGTGCGTTATTACCAGCCCGTTAATCGCGGGCTAGAAATTAAAATCGCTGAAAAGCTCGCCTTTCTGGACGAGCTTGACGCAAAAAGCCCGCAAAAGCGCTAGGCAACTTCACCCTTTTTGGGTAAGGTTTAAAGTGCGGCTGCACCATCAAGGCGCAGTCGCCTAGTAGTGGTGACATCCACGGTCACCCTCGGCCAATCGCGTTATACAATACGCACGATCGCAGCTTGTCTTCAAATCGTGATGACAAGTGATAATCAACTAATCAACCCGAAAAGCACAGGATTAGCATGCTGGATTCCAAATTACTTCGAACTGAGCTGGAAGAAACGGCTCAAAAACTCGCTCGTCGTGGCTTTACGCTCGATGTTGACGCTATACGTGAACTCGAGGAACAACGTAAATCCCTGCAGATTCGCACCGAACAATTGCAAGCAGAGCGTAACTCCCGATCGAAGTCCATTGGCCAGGCTAAAGCGAAGGGTGAGGACATTGCGCCACTACTAGCAGAAGTCGCGAACTTGGGTGACGAGCTGGACGCTGCAAAAGCCGAGCTGGCTGAACTGCAACAGAAAGTGAACGACGTGGTAATGGCGGTGCCAAACTTGCCAGCCGATGAAGTCCCAACGGGTAAAGACGAGTCTGAAAACCTCGAGGTGTCTCGTTGGGGTGAGCCGCGTCAGTTTGATTTTGAAATCAAAGATCACGTTGATTTGGGCGAGCTTTCTGGCGGGCTTGATTTCGCCAGTGCGGTGAAACTGTCGGGCTCACGCTTTATCGTGATGAAAGGGCAGATGGCGCGTATGCATCGTGCCTTGACCCAGTTTATGCTCGACTTACATACCAACGAGCACGGTTATACTGAGATGTACGTGCCTTATTTGGTGAATGCAGACAGTCTTTATGGCACAGGTCAGTTACCAAAATTTGGTGAAGATTTGTTTAACACCAAACCGGCCACCGAAGAAGGGGTAGGGATGTCCTTGATCCCAACCGCGGAAGTACCGCTGACTAACATGGTGCGTGATGAAATTGTCGATGAGGCGGATTTGCCGCTGTGCATGACGGCACACACACCGTGTTTCCGTTCAGAAGCAGGCTCCTATGGTCGCGATACCCGTGGCCTGATTCGTATGCACCAGTTTGACAAAGTTGAACTGGTCAAAGTCGTTAAGCCAGAAGATTCTATGCAAGCACTTGAATCACTCACTGCGGATGCAGAGAAGGTGTTACAACTGCTTAACCTGCCATATCGTAAAGTGTTGCTGTGTACCGGCGATATGGGCTTTGGTGCGGCGAAAACCTATGATCTTGAAGTCTGGTTACCTGCACAAAACACCTACCGTGAGATTTCTTCGTGCTCAAACACCATGGATTTCCAAGCTCGCCGAATGCAGGCGCGTTTCCGTCGCAAAGGTGAGAAAAAACCTGAGTTACTGCATACCTTGAACGGTTCTGGCTTGGCCGTTGGTCGTACTCTGGTAGCTATTTTAGAAAACTACCAACAAGCAGATGGCCGCATTGAAATTCCTGAGGTATTGCGTCCATACATGGGCGGTCAAACGCACATTGGCTAATGAAGTGAGTCAGGGTTAAAGAACAAAGGGTCGGCATGATTGCCGGCCCTTTTTTATTGGGGTGACGACACGCTGTTGAGGCAGGTCATTGCCCCGAACCTGACTGAGGAAACGGCGCGATGGGGCTAAGTGCATCATCGTGTTGGCAGGGATAGCGCGTCAGTACACGTGCGATAAAGCTGTCGAGCACGTGAAGCATAATTCGGTTTACGCGCTGCGATAGCGCAACTTTATGCTCAAAGGGCAGTTGTTCTGACTGTGCGAGCTGGTTTAACACCTCGGTGATTTCTTTTTGGATGTCGTCCGCCAATGACAAGGCGTGGAGTTGACGTAAGCGCTTCGCGAGTATTTGCTGGTGCAAGGTGAGAGATTGCTGGGCGTTGCGCGCGGATTGTTGCTCTTGGTATGCCGCATGGCTGTAACGCTGCCTTGCTTGTAATAGTTCTAAAATCGCATACCAGATTTGCTGATAGCTCTCCAAACGGGTGTCGTCGCGTTGCGCAATCAATGCTGGCGGGACTGCTTCATCCACCAAGTAGACGATATGTTGCAGAGCCCGATTTTTCATACGGGTTTGGGTGTCGTTGTCGTAAGACGGTAAGGCATGAAGGTGGTGAAAAAAGAGTCGATACATCGGCTTTTGCGCTTGAGGAGCCAGTTGGTGAAGGTGACGCGTTTGGCTTAACAGCACTTGGTAGTCGTCTGAGCTAATACTGGGTTGGGTGGCTAGGTGCTGAGCATGCTGTAACAGCACACGTAGTTCATGCAGTTGGTGTAAATGCAAATCTGGGCGCTGACGGAAAAGCTGTACCGCTACCACCACCGCGATGCTCAATGCTAATGTTCCTACCATTAATAGCCATTCCATAGTCGCTCCCTGCGTTTCATTCGCTGATATGGCCTATCCAGCAGGAATCGTGCCTAAAATGAGAGATTTATCACGCCCTGTGCAAGGGGCTAGGCAGCCGATAATGAAAGAAAACTGCGCCGTTTTCGCACTGTGCTGGTGAAGTAATGCACTGTTTTGACGCATTGGCGAATGTTTCACTGATACCTGATAAAAAGCGCGCATAAAAAAGAGAGCCATCAAGGCTCTCTTTTACGCTCATCTCAGCACCGCAAGGTGGCGCGGTGCCAGTGAGTCTTGGCTTACATCACACGCATGCCGGCTTGGGCGCCTTCGTGTGGTTCAAGGATCCACAACTCTTTGCCACCCGGTCCCGCAGCGAGGATCATGCCTTCTGACATGCCAAATTTCATTTTGCGTGGCTTCAAGTTTGCGACCATCACCGTGTGTTTACCGACTAAATCCTCAGGCTTGTAAGCCGATTTAATCCCAGAGAACACTTGGCGAGTTTCACCACCAATATCGAGCTTAAACTTGAGCAGCTTGTCCGCTTTAGGCACGGATTCACATTCCAAAATTTTAGCCACACGCAGATCGACTTTTGCAAAATCGCCAAACTCAATTTCCTCAGCGATAGGATCATCCGCTAAAGGACCTTGCGCTTTCGCTTTTTCTGCCTCTTCCGCCGCGACATCTTCTTTGCTGTCGGCAATCATGGCATCCACCGCTTTCGGATCGATACGGCTAAACAGCGCTTTGAACTTGCTAATGGCGTGGCCTGTCAGTGGCTGAGCAATGCTTTCCCAAGTCAGGGTGTCATTCAAGAATCCTTCGGCACGCTCTGCAAGCTGAGGCATCACAGGTTTCAGATACGTCATGAGCACGCGGAATAGGTTAATGCCGACGGAACAAATAGCTTGAAGCTCGGCGTCTTTGCCTTCTTCTTTAGCAACCACCCAAGGGGCTTTCTCATCGACATACTGGTTTGCTTTGTCTGCCAAGGCGATGATCTCGCGAATAGCGCGATTGTATTCGCGTGCTTCGTAAAGCGCACCAATGTGCTCGGCTTTGTCGACAAATGACTGATAAAGCTCAGGCTCAGCACAGGTATTGGCTAATTGACCATCGAAACGCTTGCTAATAAAACCAGCGTTGCGCGAAGCAAGGTTGACCACTTTATTGACGATGTCTGAGTTTACGCGTTGGATGAAATCATCCAAGCTCAGGTCAAGGTCATCGATACGGCTGTTTAGCTTCGCGGCGTAATAGTAACGCAAACACTCAGGATCGAGATGTTTTAGATAAGTGCTGGCTTTGATAAATGTCCCTTTCGATTTGGACATTTTCGCGCCGTTTACGGTTACATAGCCATGCACAAAGACGTTGTTTGGCTTACGGAATCCAGCGCCGTCCAGCATCGCTGGCCAGAACAAGCTGTGGAAATAGACGATATCTTTACCGATAAAGTGATAAAGCTCGGCTTCGCTATTTTCTTTCCAGTATTCGTCAAAGTCGATGTCGTTGTGCTTGTTGCAATAGTTTTTGAACGAGCCCATATAACCAATTGGGGCGTCGAGCCAAACGTAGAAGAACTTACCGGGTTGGTCTGGGATCTCAAAACCAAAATAGGGCGCATCACGCGAGATATCCCACTGTTGCAGACCGGTGTCGAACCACTCGTTCATTTTGTTGGCAATTTCGCTTTGCAGCGCACCTGATTTGGTCCAGGTGTTCAACATTTGCTCAAACTGCGGCAAATCAAAGAAAAAGTGCTCAGAGTCGCGCATCACAGGGGTGGCACCGCTGACCGCCGAGCGAGGATTAATGAGCTCCGTGGGTGCATAGGTTTCGCCACAGTTGTCACAGTTATCGCCATATTGGTCGTCAGCGTGACATTTCGGGCACTCACCTTTGACGAAACGATCCGGTAAGAACATTTCTTTTTCAGGATCGAACAGCTGTGAAATCGTACGGCTGGTGATATACCCTTTATCACGCAATTGGGTGTAAATGAATGACGCCAACTCGCGGTTTTCTTCGCTGTGCGTGCTGTGATAGTTATCAAAGCTGATGTTAAAGCCATCAAAGTCGGCTTTATGCTCTTTTTGCACATCGGCGATCATGGCTTCGGGCTCCACGCCCATTTGCTGCGCTTTCAACATAATAGGCGTGCCGTGAGCATCGTCGGCACAAATAAAGTGAGTGGTATTGCCGCGCAGGCGCTGATAGCGGACCCATACATCTGCCTGAATATGCTCGAGCATGTGGCCCAAATGGATTGAGCCGTTCGCATAAGGCAGCGCACAGGTCACCAAAATTTTACGTGGGTTTGCAGCCATAATCTTGTTTGTTCGCTCTTATGATATGAATGGAATGATTGCGGAAATCTTACCTGATACGATATGCCTTGCCTAGAGCAAGGCCGTGTCATAAGGCGTTTACGCATAATTGGTTAGGGACGCGGACCCAAATAATGAATAAATTGGACGGTGAAGCATGTTTTTTGGCGGCAAAAAGAACAAATCAACGAAAAAAGCGGCATCAGTGATGAGCCAAGACGCAGCGGTGACGTTACTCAATCAATTCTCTCATCCGGGATTGATCGACCAATGGGCCAGCCAGCCGCATTGGGTCAAGGGTCATGAAAACAGTATTGAGGTGGTGTTTCCTTTTGCCGCGGGGTCGATCATCCAAGCGCTCTCTGACTGGCTCGCCGTACAGGTACCGGAAAACGCAAGCCAGTTTTCATTGACCCAGCGCGTCGCTCCGCTGAAAGCCGGTGACAAAGCGCCGGTAAAAGGGGTGAAAAACCTGATTGTGGTCAGTTCGGCAAAAGGGGGCGTTGGTAAGTCCACCACAGCGGTGAACCTAGCGCTCGCCTTGCACGCGGAAGGGGCAAGTGTGGGGCTGTTGGATGCAGATATCTATGGACCATCTGTGCCTCTCATGCTCGGTGCACAGCATAGCGAACCGCAAACCCACGATGGCAAACTGATGGAGCCTGTGTCGCGCTATGGCATTGTCTCGAATTCGATTGGTTATCTTGTCCCGGCCGACAACGCGACAGTCTGGCGTGGTCCGATGGCGTCGAAAGCGTTCGCTCAATTAATCAATGAAACCCGCTGGCCTGACGTGGATTATTTGGTGGTAGATATGCCACCGGGGACGGGCGACATTCAATTAAGCTTGGCGCAACAGTTTCCGGTAAACGGCGCGGTGGTCGTGACGACGCCGCAAGACCTTGCACTCGCCGATGCGATAAAAGGCGTGGCGATGTTTGAGAAAGTCTCGGTCCCTGTGTTAGGGGTGGTTGAAAACATGAGTTATCACATTTGTTCTCACTGTGGGCATCATGAGGCAATTTTCGGCACGGGCGGCGCGGAAAAAATGGCGAAACAGCAAGGCACGCCAGTGTTGGCGCAGGTGCCATTGCATGTATCCATTCGTGAAGACATTGATAGCGGAAAGCCAAGTGTGGTGGCACGTCCTGAGAGCGAGCACACCCATGCGTATCGTGATATGGCGAGCACGGTGGCGAGTAAACTGTATTGGCAAGGTGAAACGCGACCTGAACAGATAGCTGTACAAACCTTGTCCTAGAGGTTGAGCACGGACCGCTGTTGAGACGCGAATGCCGGCTGATGTGGCGATCAAGCAAGATTTTCACTGGCGCCAGCCGGCTCAACTCCCTATAATCAGGCGGTTTATGTTGATTCCGCCAAGTTTCCTCTGGGTATTCATATTATGAGTGATAACAACCACCACTGCGTTATTATCGGCATCGCAGGCGCCTCTGCATCCGGTAAAAGCCTTATCGCCAGCACCATTTATAAGGAATTAAAGGAAAAAGTCGGCGATCATCAAATCGGCGTGATCACGGAAGATAGATACTACCGCGATCAAAGCCACCTCAGCATGGAAGAGCGCGTAAAAACGAATTATGACCACCCACAGGCACTGGATCACGATCTGTTGTGTGAGCATTTGGAAGCATTGGTCGCCGGTCAGTCGGTTGATGTGCCGGTTTATAGTTATTCTGAGCACACCCGAATGGCGGAAACCACGACGATGACCCCGAAAAAAGTCATTATCCTCGAAGGTATTCTGCTGCTCACCGATCCTCGTCTTCGCAATTTGATCCACGCTAGCGTCTTTATGGACACCCCACTTGATATCTGTTTGCTACGCCGCATGAAACGTGATGTTGCCGAGCGTGGCCGCACCATGGATTCTGTCATGGAGCAATATCAAAAGACGGTCCGCCCTATGTTTATGCAGTTTATTGAGCCGTCAAAACAATATGCAGACATCATTGTGCCTCGCGGGGGTAAAAACCGGATTGCCATTGATGTGCTAAAAGCGCATATTGCCCGTTTGCTAAAAGCGTAAACCAACCGATAATCTAGCGAATAGCGGCACATGCGACCTTGCGTGATGCCGTGTTCTAAAACCATCTACAGTGAGGAACCCCGATGCGACTGTGCGACAGGCATATCAAAGAGCACCTCGATGATGGCCGCATCAAAATTGATCCGCGTCCGGCTGATGCATCGATTTCAGGTGTCACGGCTGATGTGACTCTAGGTAACCAATTTCGTGTCTTTAATGATCATGGCGCCCCCTATATCGACTTGTCTGGCCCAAAAGAAGAGGTCAATGCGCAACTCGAAAAGGTGATGAGTGATGAAATCGAGGTTGCTGAAGGAGAGGCATTTTATTTGCACCCCGGGCAGCTGGCTCTGGCAGTCACTCATGAATCCGTGACGTTACCCGATGATATTGTTGGCTGGCTTGATGGCCGTTCATCATTGGCGCGTTTGGGACTGATGGTGCATGTGACCGCGCATCGTATCGATCCAGGTTGGTCGGGCCGCATTGTGTTAGAGTTTTATAATAATGGCCGCTTGCCGCTTGCACTGCGCCCAGGCATGCCCATTGGCGCGCTTAGTTTTGAGCCCATGTCAGGGCCGGCAGAGCAACCCTACAATAAGCGTGATAACGCCAAATATAAGAACCAACAAGGGGCGGTCGCCTCGCGAATTAGCCAAGATAAGGCTTAACTATCAAAATGCGCCTACGGGCGCATTTTTTGATGAAATGGAACCAGATTGTCGAACTGTGGTCGATAACGCTATCAAATATAACGCGTTATTTTCGCCACGCGAACAAGGAGCATACAGTGATGGTAAAGAAAATTGCGGCGATAGTGGCTGGGTTACTGGTCATCCTTATCGGCGGTCTGGCCGCCGTTGTCGCCACCATTAACCCGAATCAATTTAAGCCGATGTTAGTTGAGCAAGTGAAGCAGCAAACTGGCTTTGATTTGGTCATTGATGGTGATATCGATTGGCAGTTTTGGCCGAGCTTGGGCTTCTCAGTGGCGGATGTGGCAGTGAAAAACCGCCCCGGGTTTGATGAGCCAAACTTGCTCGCGCTGTCTCGCGCGCAAATGTCTATTGATGTGTTGCCTTTACTGTCTCAGCAGCTCCATGTGGGTGAAATCTTACTGCAAGACCCGCGTATTTTTGTCCAAACGCTTGCCAATGGTGAAACTAACCTTACTCCACAGCAAGCCGAGTCTGAAACCACCACGGAAAGCACACCTGTGACACCGAGCAACTCAGCATCACCAGCCGAAACACAGGCTGCTGGCTGGGATATAACGCTACAAGGGTTGCGTGTCAGTAATGCCAGTGTGCTGCTCAAAGATGATCAAGCGAGTACACAGACGCGTCTTGATGAGGTGAATGTAGAGATTGGCAATTTGGCACCGGCGGTGTGGACGCCGGTAAGCGTTTCGCTGGTGGGAAGCCAAAATGCAGAAACCTTTTCCCTGCAAGGCCAAGGTGATGTGAAACTGATGACGGATCCCATGCAAAGTCAGTTACGTCAGTTTGCGATGGCATTATCTGCGCAATCGGGAGACGTGACACTGCGCGAAGCAAATCTTACCTTAGAAAGCTTTGCGCTGGGTGAAGCTTCAGCGCTTGGGTTTAACGCCAAGTTAAAGACCGCAGATATGGACGTGGAAACGTCGGGTAAAGCGCAAGTCACGGTTGCGTCGTCTTTGAAGCAGTTTGCGATTCAAGGGCTGGATATGTTGACTACGGTCTCGGGTGAGGCGGTGCCTAACCAGTCAATTACGCAGCAGCTGTCAGCGGATATTGATTATGATATGGACGCGAATGCTGTCACGGTGACGGATCTTGTTGGTCGTTTAAACACCGACCAAGTGATCGTGGATGGCAAAGTGGCCGTCAAGCTCACTGATATTCCCCAAGTTCGTTTTGCGCTGAACACCAACCGCATTGATGTGGATGCATTACTGCCCACCACGACAGAGGCGCCCCAACAAGATAAAGGCAATGCCGCTTCGGCGCCTTCATCATCGGCTGCCCCACAAGCGCAAACCACGCTAGCATTGAGTCGAGAAGAGCCTGATCTATCCGCGCTACAACAATTGGATGTAGCGGGAACCCTTGCCCTTCAAGGACTCAAAGTCGCTAATGTCGAACTCGGTCAAACTGAAGCCGAAGTGGTCATTAACCGGGGTAAAGTCACCTTATCGCGCTTTGTGACAGAGGCCTATCAAGGTACGGTATCGGCAAGTGCGGTATTGGATGCGTCAGTCACGCCGGCACGGTACGAGGTCAGCAAGCGCGCGCGAGGTATCGAGGTGCTGCCGCTGCTTCAAGGCGCTGCCGAAGTTGATCTATTGGCAGGCAAAGGAAACGTTGACGTCAATGTACAAGGTAAGGGGCTATCTCCTTATGCATTGCGTGAAGCCATCAATGGCCGTGTTGCGATCTTCTTTGAAGACGGTGCAATCAATGGGATCAATTTGGCGCAGATGCTGCGTGAAGCCAAGGCAACGCTCAAAGGTGAGAAGTCGGAATATGTTGACGAGGTTCGTAAAACAGACTTCAGTGCGCTGACCGCAAGCTTTGTGCTTGGAAATGGGGTGGCGCGGACCAACGATTTATTGCTGGAAGCACCTGCGTTGCGCGTACGCAGTGAAGGGCAGACAGATTTATTGAAAGAGACGCTCGATTTTGCGGTGTATACCTCTGTGGTCGAGACCAGCAAAGGCCAAGGCGGCAAAGACATCGATGAACTGCGGGATGTGACCATTCCCGTTGATGTTGCGGGAACATGGCAGGCGCCTAGCTATAAACTCGACATTAAAAAGCTACTGAGTAGCAATAAAGTGCTGGAAGAGAAAGCGCGTAAAGAAGCGCAACGCGGCATTAAAAAATTGCTCGGGGATAAAGCCGATGACGAGAAAGTGAAAGAGGCGGCTGACAAGCTACTCAACCTGTTTCAATGATCGCTTTATGCGGCACCAAGCTATCTAATACAAACAGGATAAAGGACAGATATCGGATATGGATTCTGTAACACAAGCTGCCTTGGGCGCGGCTGTCGCGGGTATGGTCGCAGGCCGACGCTGTAGCCCCAAGGTGCTCTTGGCGGGGGCACTGCTAGGAACCTTACCAGATCTCGACGTCGTCATTGATTATGGCGATCCGGTTGCGAATACCGTAAACCACCGGGGCTTTAGCCATTCACTGTTTGTGTTACCACCCTTGGGTGTCGCGATAGCGGCACTCTGGTGGCGCTTGAGTGATAAAACATGGCCTTTATGGCAGCTGATGGTGCTGGTGGTCAGTGTGTTGGTTACCCATCCATTGCTTGATTCTATGACGGCGTATGGCACGCAACTCTTTTGGCCGCTGGATAAGCCGCCTGTTGCGGTCGCTAGTATCTTTATCATCGACCCCTTGTATACGCTGCCACTGCTGATCGGTGTGCTTGCGGCGCTAGTTTGGAGAGCCAACGCAGCAAGGCTCTGCGTGATTGGACTGATCGCCTCGAGTCTTTATTTATTAAGCTCTGTGTATCAGCTTGAGCAAATAAAAGCGCGCGTGGCGCAACAAACCCAAGGTACTGAGCTGGCAGGAAAGCCTATGTTTATTACCCCTACGCCCTTTAATACGGTGCTTTGGCGTATTGTGGTAAGAGGGGAGCAGACCTATTGGGAAGGGCTTGCCTCGCGATTGGATAAAACACCAGAGATCGATTGGATGGCGTTTGAGCAGCAAGGATGGCCACTGGCGGAGTCAGAATCATTGACCGCCTTGCGCTTTTTTGCACGAGACTTTTTACGCTATGAAAATCGTGGGGGGCAGCAAGTTGTCACAGACTTGCGATTAGGTATGGCGAACTATCGGCCGTTCCAGTTTTTGCTTGCCGAGCAAAGTGACCAAGGAGAATGGCGTCCTGTTCCCCCGCGTCAGCTAGAGCCAGGGCCGGTCTTGCCACGCACTATCCCTGCCCTCTGGCGGCGCTTACTCGGCGACCAGTCGATTGATGCTTTGTTGTGTAATCAAAAAGATTGCTACCCGAATGAGGAACAACAGGCAAAGGTCCGTTCAGCCTCCTGAGGTTGGGCAGCAGCATCACTAAAAATGGGCGTATTCGCCCATTTTTTATGGTTAAACCAGAACTACCAGTCGATACCTTGGCGCGCTTTGATCCCAGCATCAAACGCATGCTTCACGTTACGGACTTCTGAGACCGTATCGGCCATATCTACCAACTGGCGGTGGGCACCTCGGCCGGTGATAATCACTGATTGGTCGGCGGGCCTTGCCTGTAATGCGGCGACCACGCTATCTAGTTCAATATAACCGTAGGTGATCATATAGGTGATCTCATCAAGAACGACCAAGTCGTAGTTTGGATCAGCTAGCATGGCTTGGCAGTGTTGCCAGATTTGCTGCGCGGCTTCCGTATCCGCGGTTTTGTCTTGGGTATCCCATGTAAATCCGGTGCCCATCACGTGAAAGTCAACGCCATGCTGCGATAGCAGATCGCGCTCGCCACATGCCCACATTCCCTTTATAAACTGCGCCACCCCGCATTTGAGCCCGTGGCCCGTTGCTCGTGCTACTGTACCAAAGGCAGAGGTTGATTTGCCTTTTCCATTCCCCGTCATTATCAGCAGTAATCCTTTTTCTTGCTGAGCCGCTTCTACGCGG
The DNA here is from genome assembly GCF_004916735.1 of Salinivibrio sp. YCSC6. Classification (NCBI taxonomy): domain Bacteria; kingdom Pseudomonadati; phylum Pseudomonadota; class Gammaproteobacteria; order Vibrionales; family Vibrionaceae; genus Salinivibrio; species Salinivibrio sp. YCSC6. The sequence continues at coordinate 1,846,028 of NZ_CP039516.1, read as the reverse complement.
GCATCAACCATCTCTTTGAGCTTTTGTTGGCGTTTTTTATGACCCTGTTCAGACATTTGATTTCCAATAAACGATGAACCTGTGTCTATAGTAAAGAGACCATGCACTGAACACCACCCATACATAGACCAACCAAGGATGAAATGATGAAACAAACAATGCGACGTCTAGCGGCAGTAACATGTCTTTTCTCACTTCCGGTATTGGCGGGAGAGCAGATCGATTATCAATGGGACAATGAGATGTTTTCCGGGTATTTAGCGACTCCTAGCTCGGTTGAAAAGGGCAGTGTGGTGATCATCCATGACTGGGATGGGCTGACTGAGTATGAGCAGCAACGAGCGGACATGTTGGCGGGAATGGGGTATCGTGTTTTTGCGCTTGATATGTTCGGTAAAGGGAACCGGCCTCAAACGCTAGAGGCGAAGCGGGCGGCGACAGGCGCGCTTTATAAAGATAGAGCACGGATGCAAACCTTAATTCAAGCGGGCATGGAAGCGGCAAAGTCGCAAGGGATTGAGGCGCCTGTGGTGGCAGGATATTGCTTTGGTGGGACAGTGACACTCGAACTGGCACGCAATCCGCAGCAGATGCCAGTCAGTGGTTATGCCAGTTTTCACGGTGGCTTGGAAACCCCAAGTGGACAGGCGTATTCACAAGATATTGCACCACTTTTTATTGCTCACGGTGGTGCGGATAAAGCTGTTCCCATGAGTGAATTTGCGCAGCTGATTAATGAACTCGAAGCTGCCAACCTTGATTACTGGTCGCAAGTGTATGCTGGGGCGCCTCATGCCTTTACTGTCTTTGGTTCGGAGCGTTATCGCGAACAAGCCGACAAACAGTCTTGGCAAGCATTCAATCAGTTCCTTTCCGAACAATTGAGCGTCGATTTGGCAAATCAATAAGGAATTTAAAATGATACGTCATGTACTGGTAGTACGGTTTGTGCCCAATGCACGCGATGCGCAGATTCAGGCTGTCCGTGATGCGTTCGAGGCGATGCCCTCAACCATTGAAGGTGTAGAGTCTGTGGAGTGGGGCGAAAACAATAGCCCAGAGGGGAAAAACCAAGGTTACAGCCATGTGATTTTAATGACCTTTCGTGATGAGACGGCGCGACAAACCTACTTGCCCCATCCTGCACACGAAGCGTTAAAGGAAGTGTTTCGTCCCGTGATTGAGGATTTAATTGTGATTGATTATACGGTGGCACTAAGCTAGTCGCGCAAATAGACGGCCTGATACACTGTGAGCTCGCAGGCAAAAGGAGTAATAGTGAATGAAGGAAGCGGCAACAATACCCAGTGTGTTGGTGGTATGTTTAGGCAATATCTGTCGCTCACCGACAGCTGAAGCCGTGCTAAGAGCACGTGCTGAGGCTAGAGGACTGGCGGTTCGTATCGACTCGGCAGGGACGGCGGGATACCACCAAGGTAATCCGCCCGACCCACGTAGTCAAAAAGCGGGAGAAGCGAGAGGGTATTCCTTCGCAGGTATTCGTGCTCGACAGATCCAGCCCGATGATTTTGCAAAACACGATATGATATTGGCGGCGGATCAGAGCAACTTATCCGACTTACAAATGATGTGTCCGGACGCGCATCAATCTAAGCTCTCTTTGTTTTTAAGTTGGAGTGAGGGAGAAGAACAGGAAATCCCCGATCCCTACTACGGTGGCGCGCAGGGGTTTGAAAAAGTCTTGGATTTGCTGGAAGAAGCGTCGGATGGGGTGCTTGACCATATCAAAATGCGATTTAGCGCTTAAGCCGGAGATGTCGGCGTTAAGCCAATAAAAAAGGCGCGATAAGCGCCTTTTTTGAGTCTATTGTTCGCTTTGAGCCCATCACCATTTTTTCTTTGGTGCGAAGAGTTCGTCGAGTTCGCTTTTCTCTTGCTCTTGATCGGACTTGCTCTTTTCGTGACCAGTGTTGAGTGTTTGTGTCACTTCAGTGTGCATTTGCTGAAGGCGTTCTTTCATTTGCGCCGAGTAATTGTCGTTTTTGGTACTCAATACATCGATCGCTTTCTTCAACAATTGTTGTGCCGTTCCTAACTGGCCTTTGCGCTTCGCTTCGTTAGCACGCTTCACCACGTTCTCAATATTGATTTTGAGCTGCATCTGCTCAAGGCGCGCATTTTCAGCCACAAAGGCTTGGGTTTGTAAACGGCCTTTTGAGTGCTCTGCTTTAATCACTGAGCGAAGGCGCTTTACCAGTTTCAGCATGGAAATGGCTTGGCGGTCGCTATCTGGGACACGAAATGATGTCGATTCTTTGTTCGAGAAACTCTGTTTAATTTGGTCAATTTGCGCTTGCGTGGCGCTGATACGCTGCGGAATAGATTTATCTGAGTTATCGATCTCATGCATCGCTTTAAGTGAATCAAGGATCTTCTTGTTCAAGCAAACCAGCAAAGTCCCGCTATAAGGCAGGTTGTGAGCGTTACCAATTAGCTCTTCGGTAGCGTCGATTACCGCAATGTGTTTGGCCATTTCTTGACGCTTATGCGATTCAATCTGTTTGCGCTGTTGAGCCAAAATGTTGTAGCCGACAATCAGGCCGAGCAATATGACACAAAGGCCAGCTATCAAGGCAATATTCATAATTCAGCGTCGATGTTCCTTGTAATAAACTCAACTGATTAAGATACACGATCTCTAAGGTCAGAGATAGCATGAATACAGGTGTTAACACGGTTCAGTGATCCGTCTCTAACCTGAGTTTCAACCTCACTTACGTTCGATCTCGCGTCAGTTTGTTTGAGTGTGGCCCATGTTGGTGGAATTCGCGACTCTAATTGCTTGATTCTGGGTTTTCCTCGCAGGAATATTCCATCCTTCTCACACCATAGGCACAGGATCGATTAGTGAATGTGCAATCACTAACGTTTATATAACCAAAGCCTATTAAATAATCGAATTTGGGTATATAAATGAAGAAGAGAAATCCCAAGGCGGTCACTTTTATTACGAGGCTCATGCGTCTGCACTATGAAACTACAACAGCTTAGATACATCGTTGAAGTCGTCAATCATAACTTGAATGTGTCTGCGACGGCAGAGAGTTTATATACCTCTCAGCCAGGGATCAGTAAACAAGTCAGGTTGTTAGAAGATGAGCTGGGCGTGCAGATTTTTGAGCGGAGCGGTAAGCACTTAACCAAAGTGACACCAGCAGGTGAGGCGATTGTCTCTATTTCGCAAGATATTCTCTCACGGGTTGAGAGCATTAAGGCGGTGGCAAGCGAGCACACCCACCCAGAGATGGGGAACCTGAACATTTCAACCACGCACACCCAAGCGCGCTATGCACTGCCTGAGGTGATCAAAACCTTCACTGCGCGTTTCCCGAAAGTGTCGTTGCATATGCATCAAGGCACACCCACGCAAATCTCAGACTCGGTCGCTAAAGGGACGTCGGACTTTGCGATTGCAACGGAAGCCTTTCACCTCTATGAAGATCTGGTGATGCTACCTTGTTACCACTGGAATCGCTCAATTATCGTTACCCCAGATCACCCACTGGCGCAGAAAAAGCAGATCACCATCGAAGATTTAGCGGCCTATTCACTGGTGACCTATGTGTTTGGCTTTACTGGTCGCTCAGAGCTAGATGAAGCCTTTCATCGCGCCCATCTCACCCCCAAAATTGTCTTCACCGCGACCGATGCCGATGTGATAAAAACTTACGTGAAATTGGGGCTCGGAGTCGGGGTGATTGCCAGTATGGCGATGGACAGTCATACAGATACCGATTTGATAGCGATTGATGCGAGCCATATCTTTGGCGCCAGCACCACCAAGATTGGCTTTCGTAAAGGAACCTTCTTACGAAGCTATATGTACGACTTTATCGAACGTTTCGCGCCTCATTTGACGCGCAACGTTGTTGACCAAGCTGTTGCACTACGCTCTAACGACGAAATTGAGGCAATGTTTAAGGACATTCCACTGCCAATTCGATAAAATAATAGATTGCCATTAGGGCTGCTTCGGCAGCCCTTTTTGATCCCAGTGACGCCGCTATTTGTCGAGCAATCAAGGTGCCAGCCCGATGCCTAACTCGTTATATCTTGTTCAATTTAAGCAACTGACCGAATTGCTGGTGGAGTATCAGTGGTTATGGCGACCCATGCCGATGGCACATGCGCGTCTGCCTTGGTCATCGTGTCCTGAACTGTGTGAATGGCTTTCAACGCTCGACATTTCACAGGCCGCTCAATGGAAGGCGGCGCCGAATCAAGTGGCAGAGCAACTGGCGAACTGGTGGCCAGCGTTGGCCGCGATTCCACGCATAACGGATGTCCCAGAGGCTAAGATGGCAGCAGTGGCTATGGATGAGCGGCTTGGCGTGGGTGTCCCCGGGCGGAAGTGGGCGCAAATTCACGCTTACTTGAGCGCCGTCCCCACACAACCATCAACGCAACGATATCTAGAGTGGTGTGCGGGGAAAGGATATTTAGGTCGGGCTGTGGCGGCAAGTACACCCGCGCGGGTGGACAGTTTAGAGTGGCAGCAGGCGCTTTGTGAACAAGGCCAAGCCTATGCTGAACAGCACCAGTTGCCGATGCAGTTTCATCACCTAGATGCCTTTAGTGATGCGGCATTACCCGTGATTCATCGCTGCGATCATGCCTTGGCGCTGCATGCTTGTGGCGATCTGCATGTGCACCTATTGCGCCAAGCGGTTGCGACCGATCTTAACGCGATCAGCATATCACCGTGTTGTTATCAATTGATCACGGATAAGACGGATCAACCTCTGTCAGATGCAGGGCAGCAAGCAGGGTTGGTCCTGAGCAAAACCGATCTTAAAATCGCAGTTCAAGAAGCGGCCACCGGTGGTGAGCGTGTCCGTCGTCAGCGCTATCAAGAAGTCACGTACCGGTTAGGGTTTGATGAGTGGCAGCGTGACGCTTTTCAGTCTGACCAGTATTTACCGCTGCCGGCGATTCAAAAGTCGCAACTGAATGATGGCTTTGAAGCGTTTTGTCATTGGGGCGCGGCGCAAAAAGGCTTACCCGTATCTAGCGATACCGACTTTTCGCCGTATTTGGCTCGGGGAGAGGCGCGATTTGTGATTTTGGAACAAATCAATGTCGTGAAGTCTGCGTTCCGCCGGGCCTTAGAGCTTTGGCTAGCGCTCGATCGGGTGCTGTATCTTGAGCAACATAACTATCACGTCGATCTCGTCCAGTTTTGTGCGCCGAGCTTAACGCCACGCAACCTGCTTATTCATGCCACGCGTCGCTAAGGGAAGCGCTTCGCCAGCACGTTGCTTACGTGTTACGTAGAATTGACACGCCTGAGTAATCAATCTGTTAATGAGTGATAGTATCGCGTGCGCTTAGCCGCTAGAATTTCGCGCAAATAACTTAATATAAAGAAGCTTTACTATGGCAGATTTAAGCGTGTCATTTGCCGTGGCCGTGATCCTAGGCTTGGGCTGTTTTGTGCAAAGTTTAATTGGTTTTGGCATGGCGATTGTCGCTGCGCCGCTGCTGCTTATGATTGATCCGAAATTGGTCCCTACCACGATTTCAATGGTGGGGCTGACCCTCGCCAGTATCAATGCGTGGCAGTATCGCCACCAATTGTCCTTTCGTGATTTAAGCTGGGCGTACTTGGGGCGTGTGCCTGGCACCATGCTAGCAGGCGCCATTATGTTGGTGGTAACGACACAAATGCTAGAAATCATCATTGGCACGGCGGTCTTACTGGCAGTGTTTGCCAGTATGGCACGCCTCAACATTGCACCGAATCGCCTCAACTTCTTTATTGCTGGGTTTACATCGGGGGTCATGGGCACCACAACCAGCATCGGTGGGCCGCCGATGGCACTGGTATTACAGCATGCGGAAGTGAATAAGATGCGTGCCTGCTTGGCCGGCTACTTTGTGATTAGCTGTATCTTGTCTTTGATTGCGCTGGGCGCGACGGACTATCTTAGTTGGTGGCATGTTCAGCAAGCCGCATTCGCGGTGCCCGCGGTTTTACTCGCAACGTGGTTAGCCTACCGTGTCGCGCCGAAGGTGAAGCCTGTACTGGTTCGGCGCGCTATGTTGGTACTGTGTACGTTAGCAGGGGTGAGTACCTTGGTCAGAGGGCTTTTAGGTGGGTAGAGGCACATAGCGATAGGCGTGTCATTGCCCATAAGCAACGCCCAGCCAAAGCTGGGCGTTTTGATAGTGTGCGGTGAGCGGGAGGTTTACGCCATAAATTGCGCAACCACCACAGCGATACCGCCGACCATCGCCAAACTCAGGCCTAAATTACCGCCAATGACCTGATAATGGTTGTCGGTAGAGACGGTCTGGCGAGCCTTACGTACCATTAGCACCGGCAACACGACTGCAAGAATAACCAGTGCGATGGCAGCATAGCCAAGGGCAGTGATAAAGCCTTGTGGATAGAACAGCGCAAAAACAAGCGGTGGTAAGTAAGTGATTGCTGCTGTTTGCAGTCGACCGCCGACTGTGTCCTGACGCTTAAAGCTGTCTGAAATAAAGTCAAACAACCCTAAACTCACGCCTAAGAATGACGTGGCGAGTGCCAAGTCTGCGAACAGCGAAATGCTAGAGGCAATATAGTCTTGTTGCACCACTGCCTGAATGACTTTCACAAATTGTGACAACTCACCGTTTTGTAGCAAGATTGACTGCGCCACGCTCCCCAAGCTCGCGACCTGCCAAAAAATGTACAAGGCGAGGGGTAAGGTTGAACCAATAATCATCACCTTGCGCAAAGAGGGCAAATCAATCCCCACATAACGTACAATCGAAGGGATGCTGCCATGGAAGCCAAACGAGGTGAAAATGACCGGGAGTGCGGCAACCATCAAGCCTTTCTCCACCGGCATTTCGACCAAATTAATGCTTGATACATGGGGAGTGAGTAGTGTTAGAGCCAAGATCAAGAACACCACTTTTAGCGTGAATAGCCCACGATTGATTAAATCTACCTTGCTGGTTCCTAGTGTCACCACCAATCCAAACACCAAGGTAAACAGCACCGCGCCCGCTGCGGGTGGGAGTTGAATCGAGGACCACTGTGCAAGTTTCTCATTCAACTGGCTACCACCGCCCGCAATGTAAGCAGCGCAAAGCGAGTAGAAAAGAAACAGCATCGCGAACGATGCCAGCCATTTGCCTTTATCCCCTAAAAATTGTTTTGCGAGACTGTGTAGGGTGGCGTCAGCGTCGGCGTATTGGTGCACTTCTAGCATCAACAATGCGGTGTAGGTCATTAAGGCCCACATCACTCCCATCAGCGCCATCGATGCGCCAAACCCTATTCCTGCAGAGGCAAGCGGCAACGCGAGCATGCCTGCGCCAATGGTCGTACCTGCAATGATTAGCGAACTTCCTAGTACCTTGTTCATATAATGTTTAACCAGTGTAAATAAAAAGTTAATTGTTGTGTTCGCACAAAAGATAACGTGAATTTATGCGTATTGTGCACTGCTTATGCAGATTAAAAAACTGATGAGTGTAATGATACAGATACGGCACCGTAAAATAAAGTGTACGATTGGCTTGGGCTAGTGCGTAATGGCGTGTGATGTCATAATCAATGCTCTAGGATACTAATCAAAAGGAGCGGCTAGGTGGACAATCAACAACATAAAACACCCATGCCACGTATCGCGATGCTGTCGACCGGTGAAGAAGTTTTGCTTGGCGATATCACAGATACCAATGCGGCTTGGCTGTCCCGCATGCTGTACGAAAATGGATTTGCGATGTCTCGGCGGGTCACCGTCGGGGATGAGCTCGATGAGATGGCGGTTGAGCTTGTTCGGCTATCTCAAACCGAGGATGTGGTGATTGTGAATGGTGGGTTAGGGCCAACCACCGATGATTTAACCACGGCAGCGATGGCGTCGGCGATGGGCGTAGAGCTGACACTCAATGAAACCTGGCTGGATGAATTAAAGCAGCGCTACGAGCGTCATGGCCGTCCTATGGCGCAAAGCAACCTAAAACAAGCCATGCTCCCTGAGGGCGCTCGCCTCATCGATAATCCCAATGGCACTGCCTGTGGCTTTTATTGCCACTTAAATGGCTGTCACTTCTATTTTACACCCGGGGTGCCTTCAGAATTTTTCTGCATGGTAGAGCAGCAGATTCTGCCTGAATTAAGCCACAACTATGCACCCAGTGCGCGTTCTTGTTACCGTTTGTTCACATTTGGCTTGTCCGAATCGGGGATCAGCGATGCCATGGCATCTGTTTCGTTGCCTGACGATGTGACGCTGGGTTATCGCTCGAGTCTGCCGTTTATTGAAGTGAAACTCTTCATGGCTGACGACCATCCCGATAAAGTGCAGCTCATTGATGCGGTGCAATCATGCCTTGGCGATCATGTTGTCAGTTGTAACCAAGCGATGGTGCAAGCGCTGGCCGCCGATCTCAATCGTCAAGGTGCGGTATTAAAGGTGGTGGAGCAATTTACGGGCGGATGGTTAGCTAGCACGTTAAACGGTCAAGCTGCACACTTGGTCGAGCAAGGCTGGGTCATGTCAAATGCGCATGTGCCCGAACAAGCCGTTGCCAACCCGCTCGCTGCCTCATTAGCAATGGCCAGCGCGGCCATTGCACAAGGCCAGCATCAAATTGGTTTAGCATGTGGTCCTGAGCTTCATGGACAAATTTGCGTGGCGATTTCCACCCCCGAGGGAGAGTGGGGACAGCGACTAAGCTTTAAACGCCATTTCTCCCATGACAACGCGCGCTGTTATATGGCGACGGTATTGCTGGACATGTTAAGGCGTTATCTTCATGGGCAGCCGGTGATTGCCGATTACGCATCATTAGCGCGCCATGATGACATTTTTATTGATGCTGAGACGATTGCTTAAATCGATGCTTGTTGGGCGCTAAGGTGAGAGGAGTAGTGGGCGTAGGCTCACTACTCATTAACGACTTTTGCTTTCGCTGCGGGCTGGTATTCAAATTCAATTGACACATCGGTCTGTGGCGCACTTTGGCAAGTAAGAATTTCGCCGGGACGAACAAATGCCATCGCATCTTCTTGTTTGACCGAACCTTGTTGCAATTGACAACGGCACGCACCGCACATGCCATTGCGGCATTGATATTCGGGTTGAATACCGGCTTGCTCAAGTTGTTCAAGCAAACTTTGGTGGGTGTTGCCACCCACCTTGATACCGTTCACTTCAATCGTGATTCGGGTCATAGCTCGAAGTCACCAAAGTCTTCAACGCTCACTTCGTTATCGATTTGACCCACGAGGTATGAGCTAATTTCGGCTTCTTGCGGTGCAACCTGCACATTGTCGGAAGATAGCCACGCATTGATCCACGGAATCGGGTTTTGGGTGGCGTTATCGTACGCAGGGGCAAGGCCGACTGCCGACATACGCAAGTTGGTGATGTATTCGACGTACTGGCAAAGAATGTCTTTATTCAAGCCAATCATAGAGCCATCACGGAACAGGTATTCTGCCCAGTCTTTCTCTTGCTCAGCGGCGTCTTTGAAGAGATTAAAACACTCTTGCTCGCACTCTTTGGCAATCTCAGCCATTTCTGGATCGTCCTGCCCGCTACGCAGAATATTCAGCATGTGCTGGGTGCCTGTAAGGTGAAGCGCCTCATCACGGGCAATAAATTTGATGATTTTGGCGTTGCCTTCCATCAGTTCACGCTCCGCAAAGGCGAATGAACAAGCAAAGCTGACGTAGAAACGAATCGCTTCGAGTGCATTCACTGACATCAGGCACAGGTACAGCTTACGTTTTAACGCACGCAGGCTTAAGCTGATGGTTTTGCCATTAATAGTATGAGTGCCTTCCCCTAACTGGTGATAGTAGTTAGTAGTTTGAATGAGGTCGTCATAATACTGCGCAATGTCGTTGGCGCGCTTCTGGATGTGCTCATTCATCACAATATCATCAAATACAATCGCCGGATCGGCAACGATATTACGGATAATGTGGGTGTATGAGCGTGAGTGAATGGTTTCTGAGAAACTCCACGTCTCAATCCAAGTTTCTAGCTCAGGAATTGATACCAGAGGAAGCAAGGCGACATTCGGGCTACGGCCTTGGATAGAATCGAGCAGCGTTTGATACTTCAAATTACTGATGAAAATATGCTTTTCATGCTCGGGTAACTTGTTGTAATCAATGCGGTCACTTGACACGTCAACTTCTTCTGGGCGCCAAAAGAAAGAAAGCTGTTTTTCGATCAGCTTTTCAAAAATTTCATATTTTTGTTGGTCGTAACGCGCCACGTTGACCGATTGGCCAAAGAACATTGGCTCTTTCAATGGGTCGTTGTTGACTTTAGAAAACGTACTGTAAGTCATGAATCCTATTAACCTCTAGAAAAGGGCCCGCAGGGCAGGCCCTTACCCCAATTTGTTAGATCTTACATGCACCGCCGGCACAATCATCGTCTGCTTGCGCAGTACTCAGATCCGATTGACCATCGCTCGCACCATCACGGGTGTTGTGATAGTACAGGGTTTTAACCCCGAGTTTATAAGCGGTGAGCAGGTCTTTGAGTAGTTGGTTCATTGGAACTTTACCACTTTGATGACGGCTCGGATCATAATTGGTGTTGGCGGAAATCGCCTGATCGACGAATTTTTGCATGATACCGACTAACTGTAAGTAGCCATCATTACTACCAATGTTCCAGAGCAGCTCGTAGTTATTCTTGTATTTATGGAATTCCGGCACGACCTGCTTGAGGATACCGTCCTTCGATGCTTTTACCGATACGTAACCACGAGGTGGCTCAATGCCATTGGTGGCATTTGAGATTTGTGATGACGTCTCTGATGGCATCAAGGCGGTCAATGTTGAGTTACGTAAGCCATGCGTTTGAATGTCTTTACGTAGTGTCTCCCAATCTAAGTGCAGAGGCTCGTCACAGATACCATCCAGATCTTTCTTGTAGGTATCAATTGGCAGAATACCTTGCGAATAGGTGGTCTCGTTAAACGCAGGGCATGCGCCTTTTTCTTTTGCAAGTTCAACAGAGGCGCGAAGCAAGTGATACTGAATCGCTTCAAAGGTACGGTGAGTCAGACCGTTTGCGCTGCCATCGGAATAACGTACACCATGTTTCGCTAGGTAGTAAGCAAAGTTGATCACACCGACACCCAAGGTACGGCGGTTCATGGTCGCTTTGCGTGCTGCCGGTAGCGGGTAGTCTTGGTAATCAAGCAGGGCATCCAGCGCACGGATGGTCAGATCGGCCAACTCGCTAAGCTCGTCCAGTGACTCCAGCGCACCCAAGTTAAATGCAGAGAGGGTACACAGCGCAATTTCACCGTTTTCGTCTTCAACATTGTTGAGTGGCTTGGTCGGCAGTGCAATTTCCAAACACAGGTTAGACTGGCGAATTGGTGCCACAGACGCATCGAATGGGCTGTGCGTATTACAGTGATCCACGTTTTGGATATAGATACGACCGGTTGACGCGCGCTCTTGCATCATCAAAGAGAAAAGATCGACAGCTTTGACCGTTTCACGCTGAATAGAGGCATCCGCTTCATACTGGGTGTACAGGCGCTCAAACTTCTCTTGGTCCTCGAAGAAAGCATCATACAGTCCTGGTACATCAGACGGCGAGAACAAGGAGATGTTGCCACCTTTTAATAGGCGGGTGTACATCAGTTTGTTGATTTGCACGCCGTAATCCATGTGACGAACACGGTTTTCTTCCACACCACGGTTATTTTTCAATACCAGCAGGGATTCAACTTCACGGTGCCAAATAGGGTAGAACAAGGTGGCTGCACCACCGCGCACACCGCCTTGCGAACAGCATTTAACAGCAGTTTGGAAATATTTATAAAATGGAATACAACCCGTATGGAAAGCTTCACCTCCACGAATTGGGCTACCTAACGCGCGGATACGGCCGGCATTGATACCAATCCCCGCGCGCTGAGATACGTAGCGAACAATGGCGCTAGAGGTCGCGTTGATCGAGTCTAGGCTATCGTCGCACTCGATCAGTACACACGAGCTAAACTGGCGCGTTGGTGTGCGTACCCCAGACATAATTGGCGTAGGCAATGAGATCTTGAACTGAGAAACCGCATCATAGAAACGACGGATATAATCAAGGCGCGTTTCTTTTGGATAGGCAGCGAACAAGCACGCAGCAACCATCATATACAGGAACTGGGCGCTCTCGTAGATTTCACCGGTCACACGGTTTTGAACCAAGTACTTGCCTTCCAGCTGTTTAACGGCTGCGTATGAGAAGTTCATATCGCGCCAGTGGTCGATATAGCTGTCTAGGGTGTCGAGCTCGTCTTCGCTGTAGTCTTCGAGAATGTGGGCATCATATTTACCCTTCTCAACCATATTTTTCACATGCTTCACGAGCGTGGGCGGCTCGAACTGTCCGTACGCTTTTTTACGCAGGTGGAACACCGCGAGGCGAGCAGCAAGGTATTGATAATCTGGGCTTTCTTCCGAAATCAGGTCCGCTGCAGCTTTGATGATCGTCTCATGAATGTCTTCAGTACGCATGCCATCGTAAAACTGGATGTGAGAGCGCATCTCGACGAGAGAAACGGAGACGTTGGTGAGGCCTTCTGCAGCCCAAGTAACAACGCGATGGATTTTATCGAGGTTTAAATTTTCTTTGCGTCCATCACGCTTAAGTACGGTTATTTCTTGGTTCATTTTGTGTGCTTTCCCAATATTTCCTTGCCAAACTGCTATTTTCGCAAGATTTTATAAAATGCCTGATGATTTTTTGGTCGGCCTCTATGCGGACGTTGCGTCGCTCATACACTATATATAGGGGTCGGCTTGTCGATGCGTTACAAGATAGTGATATAACCGCGATATTGCAAGAGAGCGACACGCTGATGAGGTGTGGATATCTTGGGGATGTTATAACGCAAGTTAGTAATCACCAACCTAGCGTTCCAAGTGCGCCAAGATTAGCGAGAATTTCAATCGTTGAAACAGTAAAAAGGCCAAGAAAAAAAATTTATTTTGATTGATCTTGGGCTCGAACAGTGATCCGATTTAACTGATTGAAAAGGCAACAAACCCCACGGTTTGTGGGGTGTGATTAGGATCCAATAAAGGCACTGAGATGGTGTGGGGTGGCGAAAATATGATCTGCTTCCCATTTACTGATTACATCATCACCACCTGTGTATCCCCACGCGGCGACCGCGGCACCCATATTGGCCGCACGCGCGGCTAACATGTCATTTTCAATATCTCCGACATAGAAGCAGTGCTCTGGTGCACAATTAAGCGTTTTCGCTGCCTCGAGAAGCGGCAATGGGTGAGGCTTGGCGTGCGCGTAAGTGTCAGCCCCGACAATAACCTGTGCCTGCTGCAGGCGTGGAAAAAAGGTTAACAGCTGATGGGTGAGCCCTTCAGGTTTATTGGTGACAATGCCCCACGGGATGGCCTGATGCTCTAACAGGTCGAGGAGCGCTTCGATACCTTCGTACAAAGTCGTCCCCGCACAAATCGCTTGGCCGTAATGATGCAGAAAACGGGCCCGCAAGGCGATGGGATCTTGCTCTTTGGCTTTATCACCAAACCCTGCGGTCAGTAAGCCGCGCGCCCCATGACTGGTATGGCGGTAGATTTGCTCTTGGCTAAGAGGTGGTAAGTTGTACTCTGCGAGCACGCGGTTCGCCGCCATGCCCATATCCGGTGCGGTATCTAGCAGCGTGCCATCGAGATCAAACAAAACCGTTGCGGGGGTGGTCATACAATGCCTCAACTCTTTAAGCGGGGTTGACAGTGTGGAGCAAATAATTCACGTCGACATTGGCGTTGGATAACTTATAGATGCCGGTTAATGGGTTGTAGTGTAAGCCGGTCATACCACGCGCTTGGAGGGCAGTGGTATCGATCATCGCCATCAGTTCAGAGGGACGAATAAACTTATGATGGTCGTGAGTGCCTTTCGGTACCAGTTTGAGCAGGTGCTCAGCGCCCACGATGGCAAATAGCCACGACTTGGTATTGCGGTTCAGCGTCGAAAAGAAAACATGACCGCCAGGTTTGACCATGTTCGCACACGCTTGGATCACTGAGGCAGGTTCTGGCACGTGTTCTAGCATCTCCATGCAGGTCACCACATCGTACTGGCCGGCGTAGCTGTCAGCGTGTTCTTCAGCGGTCGACTGAATGTATTGTACGTCAATACCGGATTCAAGCGCATGCAAGCGTGCAACGGTCAGTGGCTCTTTGCCCATATCTAGTCCCGTGACCTCGGCGCCTTCGCGAGCCATACTTTCGGCAAGAATGCCTCCGCCGCAGCCAACGTCTAACACCTTTTTACCAAACAGGCCGCCGGCTTTTTCTATCACGTACTGCAAGCGTAGCGGGTTGATTTGGTGGAGGGGTTTAAACTCACCTTCCAAATCCCACCAGCGTGATGCCATGTCTTCAAACTTTTGAATTTCTGCCGGGTCAACGTTAGCTACGTGGCTCATAAATACAGCTTCCTTATTGGTTTTGCTGCATTATATACCCAAATGCTGTGTCGTTGCAGCTCGGGAACGCGTGGAACAAAGGAAGTGTAATTGGTGGTATTGGGCACGCAAAAGGGCGCTGCAGGATAAGCGAGTTTAGTGGTCCCGCCAAGTGTCGGTGAGCGATAAACGCGGCTCGCCAGCCCGGCCGCGTGATAGTGGTTACAAGGTTGCAGTCATCATTGCACTGACAGCAATGATGCACGCTAACATGTATTTACCGGCAATCAAGCACATTCCGATAGCATTCACGATACGAGTCAGCATGCTGCTTACTCCTTAGTCGAACGTGTCGACAACAATCCTTTCTACGCGTCGTATGTCACGCGTTCTCACGATTTAAGTATGGGCCAAGATGGCTGAAATGACAGCAAACAGGAAGCGATAAAGGGTGAAGATGACGCTGCTATACGGTAAATAGAAATAGTAAATAAGCGCTGAGGACGTTTCTGGGCTTTTATTTTTAATTCTTGATAGCCAGACACGGAAGTGATGGGTTTTTACCCGCATAGACGCGTTGAGAGGCTTTTCTAACGAGATCTATGATACATCTTAGCCATATTCACGTGTCTAGCGAGTGGCTTTGTGTTATCCTCCGTGGTCACGTATTTGAATACGCAAACATTATTTGAGGGATGTTGGCTCCATGAGCGATCTTGCTAAAGAGATCACGCCAGTCAATATCGAAGAGGAGCTGAAAAGCTCGTATCTCGACTATGCAATGTCTGTCATTGTTGGCCGAGCTCTTCCTGACGTGCGTGATGGCCTAAAGCCAGTACACCGCCGCGTTTTATTCGCGATGAATGTACTTGGCAACGACTGGAACAAGCCATATAAAAAATCGGCCCGTGTGGTCGGTGACGTAATCGGTAAATACCACCCACACGGTGATAGCGCGGTTTACGACACTATTGTTCGTATGGCGCAGCCTTTCTCACTGCGTTATATGTTGGTGGATGGCCAAGGTAACTTTGGCTCCATTGATGGTGACTCGGCCGCGGCGATGCGTTACACCGAAGTGCGCATGGCAAAAATTGCCCATGAGCTCCTCGCGGATCTAGATAAAGAAACAGTGGACTACGTACCTAACTATGACGGTACGGAGCAAATCCCTGATGTTTTACCGACGCGCGTGCCTAACTTGTTAGTGAATGGCGCCTCTGGTATCGCGGTGGGGATGGCAACCAACATCCCACCTCATAATATCACCGAAGTGATCAACGGCTGTCTGGCGTATATCGATAACGAAGATATCACCATCGATGAGCTGATGGAGCACATTCCGGGTCCTGATTTCCCGACCGCGGCGATGATCAACGGCCGTAAAGGCATCGAAGATGCTTATAAGACCGGTCGCGGCAAAATCTATCTACGTGCGAAGGCGGAGATCGAAGCGGATAAACATGGTAAAGAAACCATTGTTGTCAATGAGATCCCGTATCAAGTTAACAAAGCGCGCCTGATTGAAAAGATTGCTGAGCTTGTCAAAGATAAGAAAATTGAAGGCATTTCAGCGCTGCGTGACGAGTCAGATAAAGACGGGATGCGGATTGTGATCGAATGTCGCCGCGACGCGGTGGCAGAAGTCGTTCTCAACAACCTGTATGCCCAGACTCAGTTGCAAACGTCGTTTGGTATCAACATGGTGGCGCTGGATAACAACCAGCCAAAACTCTTCAACCTCAAAGGGATGTTGGAGTGTTTTGTCAATCACCGCCGTGAAGTGGTCACGCGTCGTACCGTGTATGAATTACGCAAAGCGCGTGAGCGTGCACACATCCTTGAAGGTCTAGCGGTTGCGCTGGCTAACATCGATGAAGTGATCGAGCTTATTCGCCGAGCGCCGACCCCAGCAGTTGCCAAACAAGAGCTACAAGCACAAGGCTGGAGCTTAGGTGGCGTGTCTGCCATGTTGGAAGCGGCGGGTGTTGATTCTGCACGCCCTGAGTGGTTAGCGCCTGAGTTTGGTGCACGTGATGACGGTTCCTACTATCTGACTGAGCAACAAGCGCAAGCGATTCTGGATTTGCGTCTGCATAAGCTGACTGGGCTCGAGCACGACAAGATCCTTGATGAATACAAATCGCTGCTGGAACAAATTGCTGAATTAATGCATATCTTGGCCAGCACCGAGCGTTTGATGGAAGTGATCCGCGAAGAGCTTGAGGCGATTCGTGATAGTTATGGCGATAAGCGCCTGACTGAGATCACGGCGGCAAGCGCTGACATTGATATCGAAGATCTGATCAACGAAGAAGATGTCATCGTGACATGGTCACACGAGGGATATGTGAAATATCAAGCCTTGAGTGACTATGAAGCGCAGCGTCGCGGTGGTAAAGGTAAATCAGCCACGCGCATGAAAGATGAAGACTTCATTGAGCGTCTGTTGGTAGCAAATACGCACGACACTATCTTGTGCTTCTCAACACGTGGCCGCATGTACTGGTTGAAAGTGTATCAACTGCCACATGCGTCGCGTAACGCACGCGGTAAACCGATCGTCAACTTGCTGCCATTGGAAGACGATGAGCGGATAACCACTATTCTGCCGGTTCGTGAATATGCAGAAGACAAATACGTCTTCATGGCCACTGCGCACGGCACCGTGAAGAAAACCCCGCTGACTGACTTTAGCCGTCCACGCAGCGCGGGCATTATTGCCGTGAACCTGCGTGAGGGTGATAGCCTCATTGGCGCGCAGCTGACTGATGATAACAGCGAAGTCATGCTGTTCTCGCAATTCGGTAAAGTGGTGCGCTTTGTGGCGTCTAACGAGACAGTACGGGCAATGGGCCGTACCGCGGCAGGTGTCCGCGGGATTCAGCTCGCAGAGAAAGACCAAGTTGTTTCCCTGATTGTGCCGCAGTCGGATGGTGACATCCTGACGGTGACAGAGAACGGCTTTGGTAAACGTACGGCGCTGGAAGAATATCCAACGAAGAGCCGTGCGACCAAGGGTGTGGTCTCGATTAAAGTCTCTGAGCGTAATGGTGACGTTGTCGGTGCCATCCAGGTATGCACCGGTGATGAACTGATGTTAATCACCAATGCCGGTACCCTGGTACGTACCCGCGCGGAAGAAGTCAGCCAAGTGGGCCGTAATACCCAAGGCGTACGACTGATCCGCGTCAGTGATGATGAAAAAGTGGTTGGTCTTCAGCGTATCGAAGAGCCGGATGAAGAGGAAATGGAAGCACTGGCTAACGAAGCGGCGGCAAATGCCAATGCAACCAGTGACGCACCAGCCTCTGAGAGCAGCTCTGAGGACAATGATGACACACCGAGTGAGACGGATAGCGATCAAGACGCTTAAGTCTTCGTGTTGCAATCATAAAACGATAAAAGGGTGCAGTGATCTGCGCCCTTTTTTACGCGCTATATTTCCAAAGCCCATGCAAACGTGTTAAATCAATAGCTACGCCTTTCAACGATGTATCTTCGTCAAAACGCGAGATACGTCTTGCAGATAAAAAACAGCAGGAGCCCCTCCACAACATGGACAAGGTATACAATTTTTCTGCCGGACCCGCGATGCTTCCCCGCGAGGTAATGCTAAAAGCACAAAAAGAATTCACCAATTGGAACGGTCTTGGCACCTCGGTGATGGAAATCTCTCATCGCAGTAAAGAGTTTTTAGCCATTGCTCGTCAATCAGAGCAAGATTTACGTGAACTACTGGTGATCCCAGACAATTATCACATTCTCTTTTGCCAAGGTGGCGCACGCGCTCAGTTTGCGGCGGTACCCATGAACTTACTGGGTAACAACACCATTGCTGACTATGTCGATGGCGGTTACTGGGCGACGAGTGCCGTCAAAGAGGCCAAGCGCTACTGCACTCCCAATGTGATCAATGTGACGCGCGAGCGTGATGGTAAACGCGCTATCCTGCCGGCAAACGAGTGGTTGTTAAGTGATGATGCCGCATATGTGCATTTTTGCCCCAATGAAACCATTGATGGGATTGAAATCACGGATCTGCCGGAAACCAACAAACCCATCGTGGCAGATATGTCATCGAACATTCTCTCTCGCCCGATAGATGTGTCCAAGTATGGCGTGATCTATGCGGGGGCGCAGAAGAATATCGGTCCGGCGGGGCTGACCTTGGTGATTGTGCGTGATGATTTATTACACCTTGCTAAAGATGTGTTGCCGAGTGTGCTGAACTACAAAGTCTTGGCCGATAAAGAATCCATGTTCAATACACCACCCACCTTTGCTTGGTATCTGGCAGCAGAAGTCTTTAAATGGCTGAAAAAGAGAGGGGGAGTTGAGGCTATTTATGCGCACAATCAGCAAAAAGCGGCGCTGTTGTACGATTGCATCGATAACTCTTCTTTCTATCGCAATGATGTTCACCCAGATAATCGCTCACTGATGAATGTGCCTTTCCAACTCGCTAACAGTGAGCTGGACGACACCTTCCTCGCCGAAGCGATGGAGCATGGATTGCATGCGCTGAAAGGGCATCGAGATGTCGGAGGAATGCGCGCGTCAATCTACAATGCAATGTCCCTTGAAGGGGTTCAGGCATTAGTCGACTTCATGGTGAAGTTTGAGAAAAAATACGCCTAACACGGTGTAAAACGGTTTGCGTCCCAGCCGCTTTTTGCGTCTGGGACGTTTTTGTTTCTACTTTGATAAAAATAATAATTGTGAGATGGCTTGTATTTTGGTTACTCTGGTTGCACAAAGCATCACGGAAATTAAACCAGAATGGAGCAACTGACACTTTCCCCGATCTCTCATATCGATGGTCACATTAACCTTCCCGGCTCAAAGAGTGTATCTAATCGCGCTTTACTGCTGGCCGCGCTAGCATCCGGTACGACGCGCTTAACCAACCTGCTCAACAGTGACGATGTGCGTCATATGCTCAATGCATTTACTGACTTAGGCGTGTCTTATCAGCTGTCTGACGATCGCACTGAGTGTGTTGTGGAAGGGTTGGGACAAGCCTTTCATACCCAAGCGCCACTGGAGCTGTTTTTAGGCAATGCTGGTACGGCCATGCGTCCATTAACGGCCGCGCTGTGTTTGGGTGAAGGTGAGATCACTCTAACCGGTGAGCCGCGTATGAAAGAGCGTCCCATTGGCCACCTTGTTGAGGCACTCAATGCCATAGGGGCAGAGGTTCGCTACCTAGAGAGCGAAGGCTACCCACCATTACATATTAAAGGCACGGGTCTCGCTGGCGGCGATGTCAGTATCGATGGCAGTATTTCTAGCCAATTCTTAACCGCCCTGTTGATGGCCGCGCCGTTAGCTCGTGAAGAAACGCGGATCACCATTAAAGGCGACTTGGTATCGAAACCCTACATTGATATTACCTTGGCGATCATGGCCCAGTTTGGCGTCGAGGTACATAACGATAACTATCAGCGGTTTGTGGTTCCGGCGGGGCAACGCTATCAATCGCCAGGCCATCTGATGGTAGAAGGCGATGCGTCATCAGCTTCTTACTTCCTCGCGGCCGCGGCCATTAAAGGCGGTGCCGTGAAGGTCACCGGTATTGGTCGTCATAGTGTGCAAGGTGACATCCAATTTGCCGATGCGTTAGCGGCAATGGGCGCTGACATCGAGTGGGGTGATGATTACGTCATTGCACGCAAAGGCGAGCTTCATGGTGTGGACATGGACTTCAACCACATCCCTGACGCGGCCATGACTATTGGGGTAGCGGCGCTGTTTGCCAAAGGTCCCACGCGTATTCGTAACGTTTACAATTGGCGAGTAAAAGAAACCGACCGCTTACATGCGATGGCAACCGAATTGAAAAAAGTGGGAGCGGTGGTCGAAGAGGGGGATGATTACCTTTACATTGAACCGCCTCAGCAGCTCACTCATGCGGCGATCGATACCTATGACGATCATCGGATGGCGATGTGCTTCTCGCTGGTGGCGTTGAGCGACACGCCAGTTACCATTAATGACCCGGGTTGTACGTCAAAAACGTTCCCAGACTACTTTGAAAAACTCGCGGCCATTAGTCAGTCTTGAATATCCCACCGCCATACGTACGGATAAACTGACGGTGGCGGTGATTTCCTCCTCGCTTTCTTCTATAATAAGCGCCGATTTATCGGCGTTGCTTCCCTTTGTATGAGGGCGCTTGGATAGCGCAACGTCGACGCACTCAACCAAATGTGGAGAGATTTATGCCGACACAGGCGCCTGTTATTACAGTAGATGGCCCAAGTGGTGCTGGAAAAGGAACCTTATGTATGCGACTGGCAGAAAAACTGCAGTGGCATTTGTTGGATTCTGGCGCGATATACCGTGTATTGGCATTGGCTGCGATTCACCATGATGTGGACACCACCTCAGAAGATGCATTAGTGCCATTGGCTGCTAACCTAGATGTACAGTTCATCGCCGAAGGTGAGCTGGTAAAAGTGATTCTGGAAGGCGAAGACGTTTCCGCGACGCTACGTACCGAACAAGTCGGGAATCAGGCGTCAAAAGTTGCCGCGTTACCACGTGTGCGTGAAGCACTGTTGCGTCGTCAACGCGCGTTTGCCGGCGAGCCGGGATTGATTGCCGATGGCCGTGATATGGGCACCGTGGTCTTTCCGCAGGCCGAAGTGAAAATATTCTTAGATGCCAGTGCACAAGAGCGTGCCCGCCGCCGTCAGCAGCAGTTGCAAGAAAAGGGGGTTAATGTTACCTTTGACCGCCTTTTAAGTGAAATTCAAGAGCGTGATGACCGCGACCGCAACCGAGCGGTGGCACCATTACGCCCCGCGCCAGATGCATTGGTGCTAGATTCAACCTCACTGTCAATTGACGAGGTGATCGAGCAAGCGCTGGCGTTTATTGAAAGCAAATTATCGGCTGCATAAGCAGTCTATAACCGTTAGCTGCAAGGATGATGGCTAACATATTTAACAACCCCATGCGGTAGGATACCCGTGGACGTTTATCAAATTGAAGATTTAAATATAATGACTGAATCTTTTGCTCAACTCTTTGAAGAGTCTCTAAAAGAAATCGAAACTCGCCCAGGTTCTATTGTTAAGGGTACTGTTGTTGCTATCGAGAACGGTTTCGTTCTGGTTGACGCAGGCCTGAAATCTGAATCTGCTATCCCAGCTGACCAATTCAAGAACGCTGCTGGCGAACTTGAAATTGAAGTTGGCGGTCAAGTAGACGTAGCCCTGGACGCAGTGGAAGACGGTTTCGGTGAAACTCAGCTTTCTCGTGAGAAAGCTAAGCGTCACGAAGCTTGGATCCAGCTAGAGAAAGCGTACGAAGAAGCTGAAACCGTGATGGGTATCATCAACGGTAAAGTGAAAGGTGGTTTCACCGTAGAACTGAACGGCATCCGTGCGTTCCTACCGGGTTCACTGGTTGACGTTCGTCCAGTACGTGACACTTCTCACCTGGAAGGCAAAGAGCTCGAGTTCAAAGTAATCAAGCTTGACCAGAAGCGCAACAACGTTGTTGTTTCTCGTCGTGCGGTTATCGAGTCAGAAAACAGCGTTGAGCGTGACGAGCTGCTAGCTTCTCTGCAAGAAGGCATGGAAGTTAAAGGTATCGTTAAGAACCTGACTGACTACGGTGCGTTCGTTGATCTGGGCGGCGTTGACGGCCTGCTTCACATCACTGACATGGCGTGGAAGCGCGTTAAGCACCCATCAGAAATCGTTAATGTTGGTGACGAAATCAACGTTAAAGTTCTGAAGTTTGACCGTGAGCGCACTCGCGTATCACTAGGCCTGAAGCAACTGGGTGAAGATCCATGGGTAGCAATTGCTAACCGTTACCCAGAAGGTCACAAGCTGACTGGTCGCGTAACCAACCTAACTGACTACGGCTGCTTCGTTGAAATCGAAGAAGGCGTTGAAGGTCTGGTACACGTGTCTGAAATGGACTGGACCAACAAAAACATCCACCCATCTAAAGTTGTTAACGTGGGTGACGAAGTTGAAGTTATGGTTCTGGACATCGACGAAGAGCGTCGTCGCATCAGCCTAGGTCTGAAACAGTGTAAAGCCAACCCATGGCAGCAATTCGCTGAAACTCAGAACAAAGGCGATCGTGTAACTGGTAAGATCAAGTCAATCACTGACTTCGGTATCTTCATCGGTCTAGACGGCGGCATCGACGGTCTGGTTCACCTGTCTGACATCTCTTGGAACGTGGCTGGCGAAGAAGCCGTTCGCGAATACAAGAAAGGTGACGAGATCTCTGCAGTGGTTCTTCAGGTTGATGCTGAGCGTGAGCGTATCTCACTGGGCATCAAGCAAATGGAAGAAGACCCATTCAACAACTATCTGGCAGCCAACAAAAAAGGTGCTATCGTTAACGGTACAGTGACTGCTGTTGACGCGAAAGGCGCAACTGTTGAGCTAGCAGAAGGTGTTGAAGGTTACCTGCGCGCTTCTGAAGCGGCTCGTGATCGTGTTGAAGACGCGACTCAAGTACTTGCTGTTGGTGACAGTGTTGAAGCGAAGTTCACCGGTGTTGACCGTAAGAACCGCGTTCTGAACCTGTCTGTACGTCTGAAAGACGAAGCTGACGAGCAAGAAGCAATGGCTAGCCTGAACAAAGCCGAAGAAGGCGCGTTCGGTAACGCTATGGCTGACGCGTTCAAAGCAGCGAAGAGCGAATAATGCACAATAAGAGGGGGAAATTTTCCCTCTCTGCATTTATACTGTTGAGAAACATACTAAAGCGGGGTGTTTATGACCAAATCTGAGTTGATTGAAAGGCTCTGTAGTCAGCAAACCCATCTATCTGCAAAGCAGGTAGAGGATGCCATCAAGGAAATCCTTGAGCACATGGCGACCACACTCGAGAGCGGTGACCGCATCGAGATCCGTGGTTTTGGTAGTTTCTCACTGCATTATCGTGCGCCTCGTGTGGGGCGTAATCCTAAAACGGGCGAAAAAGTGGAATTGGACGGTAAGTACGTTCCGCATTTTAAACCGGGTAAGGAACTTCGCGATCGCGTTAACATTTACAGTTAAGCGATGTGCGCTGAAAAAAACGGCATGCTGTAGGTGTGCCGTTTTTTTATGTCTATCGATCATAGCTTGCGTGATGAATTTCCTGCATAATCATACCTCCTGTGTGAGATCTCGTACCAGTCATCACAAGGTCAGGCGCCGGATGTTACGTCTTGATACACGCACACCTTTAATACGGTGCGCAGCTTGGCTTAACTCACAGGAACTATCACAGTGACAGATGCCTCGCATCTGGCAGGTTTATCATGATTGATGGGGCGCTAGGCCTTTCGCAATGAGGGAATACTTGTGAAAATACTCGGCATTCTGTTTCTGGTGTTATGCTTTTTGATCACCTTGGCGCTGGGAGCGCAAAACCAAGAAGTGATTAACTTTAACTATCTTATCGCGCAAGGTGAATTTAAGCTGTCAGTCATCTTGGGCATTGTCTTTGTCATTGGCTTTGGCATAGGCTGGCTGGTATGTGGAGCGCTGTACCTCAAAGCGCGCTTAACGGCGCGAGGATTGCGTAAGCAGGTAGAGAAACAACGCAAAGAACTTGATAAATTGCGTACGGACCCGCTTAAGGAACATTAATTCATGCTAGAGCTGTTGTTTCTGTTATTGCCAATAGCGGCCGGTTATGGCTGGTATATGGGTAACAGGAATGCTCGTCATCGACGGCAAGAACAGTCACATCATCTGTCTCGTCAGTATGTCACGGGACTCAATCTACTGCTGTCTGAGCAGTCGGATAAAGCGGTCGATCTCTTTATTGAACTGCTCCAAGTCGATAATGAAACGATTGATACTCACCTCGCGTTGGGCAACTTGTTTCGCTCTCGCGGCGAAGTCGACAGAGCGATCCGCATTCACCAAAACCTCATTGCTCGTCCTAACCTGACCCTCGACCAACGTAATCTCGCCATGCAACAGTTGGCGAAAGACTACATGGTGGCGGGCTTTTTCGACCGTGCAGAGAAAATCTTTGTCAAATTGGTCGATGAGCCTGACTACAAAGAGTTTGCGCTGCAACAGCTTTTGGCGATTTTCCAACAAACACGTGAGTGGGAAAAAGCGATAGACACCGCGGCCAAACTGGTTAAATTGGGTAAGAGCAAACTGCGTAAAGACATTGCTCATTTTCACTGTGAGTTGGCGATGCAGCAGATGGGTGAGGGGAATGAGCACAAAGCCCGACAACTGCTACGGCGCGCCCTGTCCTATGATAAAGGCTGTGTCAGAGCCAGCCTGATGCTAGCTAAGCTTGATATTCAGCACGAGGACTATAAAGGGGCGATTAAGCAGCTGGAAAACATTCTCGAGCAAGATGCTGATTTTGTCAGCGAGGCTTTACCGCTTCTCGCGCAAAGTTATCGCGCCTTGGGACGCGAAATGCAGCTTGTCCGTTTCTTAAAAGAATGCATTGAGAAAAAAGCCGGCGTCAGCGCTGAACTGATGCTTTCAGAGGTGATCAGTGCCAATGAGAACCTCGCGATGGCACAAAGCTTCCTGACCCGCCAACTAACCCGTAACCCGACCATGCGTGGTTTCCACAAGCTGATGGAATACCATGTGGAACAGGCGGAAGAAGGGCGCGCGAAAGCCAGCCTCAATACCCTCAAAGACCTTGTTGCAGAACAGATTAAAGTTAAGCCGCATTACCGTTGTCGTAAGTGTGGCTTTTCCACCCATGCGCTTTATTGGCAGTGCCCCTCATGTAAAAATTGGGGAGCGATTAAGCCAATTCGGGGCTTGGATGGGGAATAATGGCGATGCAGTGGCATCGCCGTTTTTTTATCTTGCTGTCACCGCGAATGGCTGCGACAGCTGGGGAGCACGCGGAGTGCGAGAATAACAACCTTGTGAAGGAATCAGGAGCAATAATGCAAGACCCGAAAGTCATCGTCGCCTTAGATTATGCAGACATGAATCAAGCATTGGCCTTTGTGGATAAAATTGAGCCGGGCTCGTGTCGTTTAAAAGTGGGCAAAGAAATGTTCACCTTATTTGGGCCTGCATTGGTTAAACAATTACACGCATACGGTCATGATGTCTTTCTTGACCTGAAGTTTCACGATATTCCGAACACGTGTGCGAAAGCGGTTGCGGCCGCGGCAGAGCTAGGCGTATGGATGGTGAACGTTCATGCCTCAGGCGGTGAGCGGATGATGAGTGCAGCACGTGAGGCGCTTGAGCCATATGGCGGCAACCGTCCATTGCTTATCGGCGTTACCGTATTGACCAGTATGACGGACGCGGATTTGCGCCAAAGTGGGGTACAACGCTCACCACAAGCGCAGGTACAGCACCTTGCCAAGCTGACGCAACAGTCGGGATTGGATGGTGTGGTGTGTTCAGCGCAAGAAGCCAGTTTGCTGAAAGCCCAGTGTGGCGATGCCTTTAAGTTGGTGACGCCCGGGATCCGGCCTGTGGGCAGTGCGGCTGGTGATCAGCGCCGAATTATGACCCCAGAACAAGCTGTTGCAGCGGGTTCCGACTACTTAGTGATTGGGCGTCCGATTACACAAGCCGATGACCCGGCGGCCGTCCTTGCACAAATCAATCAAAGTTTAGCGTAACATCAGGCGCAAAACTACTTGAGATAATAAAGGCCACATGTGTGGCCTTTATCGTGACTGGATCAGTGATAAAGCTAGGTACGCGTCGACGCAGATTTACGCGAGCGTCTATCAAGGATGGGTGCAGTAAAGTGACTATCGATCAGACGCTGGGTCAATGTATGCTGAGGATTGGCGAATAAGGACTCTGTGCTACCTGACTCGACCACTTCCCCTTTTTGCATCACCATCACCTTGTCGGTGACATGCTTAATCACGCCCATATGTTGAGACACGTAAACATAGGACAGTCCCATCTCTTCTTGGAGCTCGAGTAGCAAGTTGATGATCTGTGAGCGCATTGACATATCTAACCCGTTCAAGGCTTCATCGGCCACAATCACACTCGGTTGCAAGATTAACGCACGTGCCAGCGACACGCGCTGCTTTTGCCCCGTGGCGAGCATTTGCGGGTAAAAGTAGGCATGCTCAGGTAATAGACCAACCCGTAGCAGGGTTTCTTTAACGCGCTTGCCTCGCTCTTGCGGCGTCATATTGGTATTTCGTTTCAGCGGTCCTTCAAGAATTTGCCCGATCTGGTTTCTTGGATTGAGCGAGGTATTAGGATCTTGAAAGATCATGCGAATGAGCTTGCAGCGGGTTTGGTAATCTTTGAACGTCAGCTCTTCACCATTGACCCGAATCTGCCCCGATGTTGGTTCGATCACGCCTGCAATCATACGTGCTAGGGTCGATTTTCCCGAGCCATTTTCCCCCACAAAAGCGATGGTTTCGCCGACTTCTAGCTGGAAAGAAACGGGCTTCACCGCATGGGTGACGCGTTTTCTTAGCCAGCCAGTGCGGTGGTAATAATCTTTGCTTAACCCGTCGACTTCAAGAAGAGCGGTCATTTTTATTCTCCATATTTAATGGGAAGTGGCAGGCAAACTTATGGTTTTTGATTTTCTGTGTATGCGGCACTTCAACACATTTACGTTGCGCGTAAGGGCACCGAGGCCCCAAGCGACAACCAATCGGTAAGTGCTGTAACGGAGGAATCGAGCCCGGTAATGTTTCCAATTTACTTTTATGGGGAATATCTTGGCTGAAATCGGGCATCGCACGCAGCAAAGCATCCGTGTAGGGATGATGCGGCGTGGTAAGTATTTGCTCACGGTTGCCTGATTCAACCGATTGGCCGCAATACATCACGGTAATACGATCCGCCCACTGTGTTACTAAGGTTAAGTCGTGACTGATCAGCAAAATGGTGGTGTTAGAAAGCTGATTGGTACGACTGAGTAACCGGAAAATCTGCGATTGCGTGATAGGATCGAGGTCGTTAGTTGGCTCATCAGCGATCAACAGGCGAGGGCGGTTGGCAATCGCCATCGCAATCATCACTTTCTGGCATTCTCCATCGGTGAGCTCATACGGATAGCTGTCCATCACCCGTTTATGATCTTTGATGCCCACTTTATGCAATAAGGCAATCGAGTGCTGTTTGCGCCAGTTTAAACGTTGCCACCAGCTACCTGAAAACGAGGCAGGCGGAATGGCCTCTTCCAGCTGATGCCCGACGACCTCAGAGGGGTCTAAACAGGTCGAGGGCTCTTGAAAGATCATCGCAATGTCTTTACCGACCACATGACGACGTTCTCGTGCTGGAAGCTCAAGTAGATCGATATTACCTAATCGTAACCGGTCGGCGCTCACATGCCAGCTATCTTTGGTAACCCCACAAATGGCTTTGGCGACCAAACTTTTTCCTGAGCCAGACTCTCCCACTAAGCCACGGATCTCTCCGTCATTGATGGTTAGGCTCATACGGTCAACTGCTTTCACCATCCCTTGCGGGGTGTCGATTTCAATGGTCAGGTGACGAATATCTAATAACGGCATTATTCTGTTCCTGCGTTGATAGCTTGGCTGACCCCTTCACCAACAAGGTTAACAACCAAAACGCTAAACGCAATGGCCATTCCCGGGAGTGTAACTGTCCAAGGCGCGGTAAAAATGAGTTCGACCGAATCACCCAGCATCGCGCCCCATTCCGGTGCGGGTGGCTGGGCGCCGAGGCCCAAAAAGCCTAATGCTGCAATATCAAGAATGGCGACGGAAATTGCTCGGGTCATTTCAGTGCTCAGCACCACCGCCATATTCGGGAAAATGGAGTGATAGAGCAGATAAAAGTCGTTAGCACCATCAAGGCGCGCGGCAATGATGTAGTCTTTCTCTATCTCATTGTGTACGGCGGTATACACCGCACGAATAATACGAGGGATCAGAGAGAGCCAGACTGCAAGTAGCATCTGCATTTCTCCCACTCCTAAAAAAGCGACCACAATGATGGCAAGCAACAGCGAAGGAATCGAGAGGATGCTGTCGAGAATATGGTTCAAAAAGCTCGACTTTAGTCCCTTCGTCATGCCGGCTAGCACCCCAATGCCCACACCGACAATACCCGCGCCAATTGCCACCATCAGCGCATAGCCAAAGGTTAAACGTGAGCCGGCGATCAGGCGAGAGAGCATATCGCGGGTCAGATCGTCTGTGCCCAAGAAGTATTCAATTTGACCCGACTGCACCCAAGACGGCGCCATCAACAGGTGACCAGTTTGATGCTGTGGACTCCAAGGCGCTAATAAGGGAGCGAATATCGTCACCAAGATCAAGCCGACAAGGCACCAAAAACCAATCACGGCCAGCTTGTTACGACGAAATGCCGCCCACGATCGCTCGAGCTGGGTGGGAATATGCTGCTCGACATAGACATTATTTGAGGGCATACCATTCCTTCCTTACCAGAGGGTTCATAAACGCACCCACAACATCTGAAATGATATTTATCAGTAACACAAAGCCACCAATCACCAGAACGCCAGCTTGAACAGACGCGTAGTCTTTTGCGATCAGGGCATCTAATAGCCAACGACCAATGCCCGGCCAGTTAAATACCGACTCCACAATGATCACGAAGGTGACCATGGTTGATACCAATAAACCAAAATTAGGAATTATGGGTGGAATGGCGTTTTTCATGCCATGACGCAACACGATCTCGGTTTTAGACAGGCCCTTAGTCGCGGCGGCTTTGATGTAATTTTGGCTCATCACATGCGCCATCGAGTTGCGCACCATTTTGATGATTTCCGTGGTGGGCACCACCGCCAGTGTCAGCGTTGGCAAGGCGAGATGACGCATGATATCAGTGGCGACTTTGCCTTGAAGCGGTAAATCCGACAGCCATAAATCCACCAACGCAAAGCCGGTAATATGAGGGATCTCATATAAAAGATTATAGCGCCCAGACACAGGAAACCACTGTAAGTCGAGCGAAAACAGCATGATAAACAAAATAGCCAGCCAGAAGGTGGGAATTGAAAAAACCACCACAGCGAGCGAGGAGATCAGCTTATCTGTTGGCCCTTGACTGCGCAGGCCCGCTAAGGTGCCGAGTGGCACGCCAACCACAAAGCTTATCACCAATGCGGCAAGGCATAGCTCCAAGGTGGCTGGGGCGACATGCGTAAGGGTGACCATTACCGGCTCGCCGTTAGCGGCCATGCCTAAATGCCCCTCCACTAATTGGCGTAGGTAATATAACCAGCCAATCCAGTAATCAAAGCCATGCCACACTGAGTCAGGCGCCAACAGCATAATGTTGTAGCCAACCAAGGTGAGGATCACCAAGGTGATTAGGAACAGGTTGAGGCGTCGTAAGGTATAAATCAGCATTAGCGCCCCCGAGATACGTCAGCAAAGCTGTCGGCGCCAAATGGCGTCATGGTTAAGCCTTTTAGGCTTGCGTCACGCACTTGATGTTGAATGCCATGCGCTAAAGGTACGACGGGCATACGACGATTTAGAATGGTTTGTGCTTCGATATACAAGGCTTTGCGTGCCTCGGTATCTTCTGTCGCAATCGCTTCATTGAGTTTTTGATCAAAGTAGCGGTTGCACCAGTTTGACATATTCCAGCCAGTAAACTTTGCATTGCATGTCAGTAGTGGACGCAAAAAGGTGTCTGGATCGCCATTGTCTGCCACCCAGCCGGTCAGCACCATGTCATGCGCATCATCGCCTTCGCGAATAGCCACGCGGTTGACTGTTTTCTCCGGAATGATATTGACGCGAATACCGATCGCCCCTAAATCGGCTTGAATCAGTTCCGCCGTTTTTCGTGGGCTTGGGTTAAAAGCGGTGGGTTTCATTGGCACGGTCAAATCAACGCTAAAACCTTGGCGATAGCCCGCTTTAGCAAGGAGTGCGGCGGCCAATTTCGGGTTGTATTCGGTTTGGCTGTTGGGATCGTAAGCCCACGACATGGGCGGCAGCAAACTGGTGGCCGGAGCGCCAGTGCCGTAATACACCGAGCTGAGTAGGGCATTGCGATCAATGGCAAGGTTAATCGCTTGACGGACTTCCACTTCAGACAAGGCCGGATGGCGGGTATTCAAGGAGATAAAGGCGACGTTCATGCCGGTTTGAGATGACAAATGAAAACGCTTGTCATCGACGACCACAGGCAATTGACTAGCAACCGGCGAGGCGAGCACATCGCACTCACCAGTCAGCATTTTTGCTAAGGTGCCTGTGCCACGCGTTGAGACGTCAAATACCACCTGCTCCATGGGTGCTGGGCCCTGCCAATACTGCCAATGGCGACGCAAGCGAATAAATTCGCGTGGCTGAAACTCTGCCAGTGCAAATGGGCCAGTACCGACCGGATAGGTATCTATCTTTTCTGGGGTGCCAGCAGTAAGAAGTTGATCCGCATACTCTTTCGAGAGGATCACCGAAAAGTTGGTTGCCAAAGTGGATAAAAAAGACACATCAGGGCGTGAGAGCGTAAATTGAACGCGATAAGTGTCCAAAGCTTTTACGTCTTTCAATAACCCCGAGAAGTCCATGCTATCAAACCAAGGGTACTGGCCACCGGAGACAGGATGGTAAGGGTGATTGTTGTCGATGAGACGGCGAAACGAAAAGACCACATCATCAGCGTTGAGGTAGCGTGAAGGCGTAAACTGCACACTGCGATGAAACGCAACGCCCCGTCGCAGAGAGAACGTGTAGGTTTTACCATCCTCGCTGACTTCCCAGCTTTTCGCCAACATGGGTTCGGGCTGATACGTCTTAGGGTTTAGACGCAAAAGGCGATCGTAAAGCTGGCTCGATAAAGTGTCGGCCGTGAGGCCGCCGTCGGTCAATTGAGGGTTAAACGTGGTGGGCTGGCCCGGGCCACAAAAAACAAAGCCACGATTGTCGGCCGCACGTTGGTCCGTGGAGGCATCACAGCCTGCGAGGATCAAGCCGCTGACCCCAAGGATCAAAAATTGGATGAAAACGCGCATAAACCAAGTGAAATCAGCTATCAAAGTAAACCCCGTAATCTACCACCGAAACGGCCTTACCACCAAGCAAAGTAAGGGCAATGTCGCGTATCATTTTCCCAGTGATGTACGTATTGGCTTACATCATTGTTCGTCGTTGCCCACATTGTGTTTCCGTAACAGCCCCCTGAGTTGATGGTAGCTGAGGCCGAGTAACTGCGCGGCTTTTCTTTGATGATATTTGGCCTGTGTCATCGCCGCCATCAGCATGGCCTTTTCCATCTCGGTTTGCCACTCCCGCAAATCTACCGGTAACGCAGGGAGCGTCCCGCCTTGGTTGTCGGCCGCCGCATTGGTTTGACGTGGCGAGATCATCTCGGCTTGCCAAGGTGGTGTGAACGGGTCCAGACACAGTGATTCAACCGGCGTATCGGGATCATTGTGGCGATACAAGGCGCGTTCCACACTGTTTTTAAGCTCGCGGACATTGCCAGGCCAAGGGTGGGCAAGTAGCTGTGCTTGGGCTTGGGCAGAAAAACCGGCGAAGTAGCTATAGCCTAACTCGACCGCCATTTTTAGAGCGAAATGCTCAGCGAGTAATAAGATATCTTGTCGCCGCTCACGCAGTGGCGGCAGATGGACAACGTCAAACGCAAGGCGGTCTAACAGATCAGGCCGGAAGTCCCCACGCGTTGCCATCGCAGGAAGGTCTTCATTGGTCGCACAAATCAAGCGCACGTCCGCCTGCTTGGGCTGAGATCCTCCCACACGCTCATATTCGCCATACTCAATCACGCGAAGGAGCTTTTCTTGCACGCCCAAGGGGGCGGTGCCGACTTCATCTAAAAATAAGGTGCCACCTTCGGCACGCTCAAAGCGACCCGCATGACGCCCTTTGGCGCTCGTGAAGGCGCCCGCTTCGTGACCAAACAGCTCAGAATCGATCAGACCTTCACTTAATGCGGCGCAATTTAAACTGACGAGGGGCTGAGACCAGCGATGTGATAAGTAGTGCAAGCGTTGGGCAATCAGCTCCTTGCCGGTACCGCGCTCGCCAAGGATCAGCACGGGACGATTTAATGGCGCGAGCCGCGAGACGTGGTCCAACACGGCTAAAAAGCGATCGGATTCTCCGATTAAATTGTCTTGTTCACGCATGGCGATTTTTACCAAATAGTGGTTTTATTCATCATGGCGCGTTTGATGGCAGGATGCAATAAATTTTAAGCATCTGAAATATAAAGATTAAAAAGTTGGCACGTTAGTTGATTATACATTGGCTAGCAAACTATGGCTGAGCGATGGCGCTCAGACGAATCAGGCACAATGAGCATGTAATCTACTGCTTTGGTGCATCATTAAGGAGTCTATGATGGGTATTTTTTCTCGTTTCGCCGACATCGTAAATGCTAATGTGAATTCGCTGTTAGATAAGGCAGAGGATCCACAAAAAATGATCCGTCTTATTATTCAAGAGATGGAAGACACGCTGGTCGAAGTACGCACATCGTCCGCGAAAGCGCTCGCGGATAAAAAAGAAGTGGCGCGTAAGATTGAAAACGTCAATCGCCAGCTCCAAGAATGGCAAGATAAAGCCTCCTTGGCGCTGCAAAAAGATCGGGAAGATTTGGCGCGAGCAGCATTAATCGAAAAACAAAAAGCGCATGATATCAAAGTCGCGCTGGAAGAAGAGTTAAGCTTAATCGAAGAGAGTGTCGATAAGCTGAGCGGTGAAATCGCCGCCCTTGAGACCAAACTGACGGATACCCGCGCGCGTCAGCAGTCGCTGGCTATTCGACGTGAAACCGCCGGAAATCGCCGTGACGTGCGTCGCCACTTAGGAAGCGGCCGTGCTGATGAGGCAATGGCAAAGTTTGAACAATATGAGCGTCGTATTGACGAACTAGAAGCGGAAGCAGACAGCTATCAAATGGGCAAAGGCAAGCGACTCGAAGATGAGTTTGCCGATCTGCAAGCTCAAGATGAAATTGAAAAAGAATTGGCGGCACTAAAAGCCAAAATGAACGATAAGCAATAACAACCACGATAGGAGCGAACATGTCATCATTCTTTTTAGGCATACCACTGGCGATTTTCTTGCTATTTGTCGCCCCGTTGTGGCTGATGCTGCACTATCGTAGTAAGCGTCAAATTGGGCAAGGCTTGAGTGGACAAGATTATGAAACGCTGCAATCACTGGCGCAGCGTGCTGAAAAGCTGCAAACCCGTGTGGATAACCTCGAGCGTTTGCTCGATGCTGAAGCACCCCAATGGAGGCAACGCGCATGAGTCAAACCCTGTATCGTGACCCGGAAAATGGACGCATTGGCGGTGTGTGCGCTGGCATTGCCAATTACTTTGGCATGGAAACCTGGTTGGTGCGTATCTTGACGGTTTCTGCGTTTCTGATTGGTTTTGGCTTTTTTGTGATTGTTGCGTATATCGCTGCGATGTTGATCCTCGATAAAAAGCCGACCCAGCCTAATGAACAACCCGATGCGACACCGCAGCCTGAACACCAAGTGAAACAAAAGGCGTGGCAATCGGGAAAGCCGGCGAGCCAACTGATTGCGGATCTCGATCGCGAGTTTAGCGAGATGGAAGCAAAAGTTGGCCAGATGGAAGCTTATGTCACCTCCTCGGCATTCAATGTCGACCAAGCCTTTAAAAAGCTGTAAAGCGTTTATGACTTAACAGCTACACAGAACTTATTCGCGCTGTCCCATCGGATTTCTCTCGGGACAGCGTGGTCATAAAGGAGTCAATCTAACCGATGCCATCAGTGAAAAGGCGCGTAAAGCAGTGGGTAAGCCGCGGGGCTGACCGTCATGTGCGTCTCGCCGTTACCGGTTTATCTCGCGCGGGTAAAACCGCGTTTATTACCTCACTCATTAATCAGCTGACCCATTTAGGCACCCAGCCAAACTTGCCGTTACTGCAACTGGTGCAGCAAGGGCGCGCGCTGGGCGCACGTCGTGAGCCACACCCTCACATGCATCTTCCCGCGTTTGATTATGAAAACGCCATGCATGCCCTGCAAATGACACCGCCGACGTGGCCCTCGCCAACGCGAGATGTGAGTGAGGTGAGAGTGGCCGTGCGCTATCGCCCTCAATCTGCCGCCATGCGCGCGTTGAATGACATGGCTACCTTGTATGTCGATATTGTCGATTATCCGGGCGAATGGTTGTTGGATTTACCCTTGCTGAGCCAAAGTTACCCCCAGTGGTCGCAAAAGCAGTCCAGTATGTTAACGGGGAAACGCGCGGAACTTGCCAAGGTGTGGCAAGCGAAAGCGGCTCAACTGGACCCGCTTGCGCCGGCAGATGAAAAACAATTGGAAGAGGTCGCGGCAAGCTTTACTGAGTTTTTGCATGCTTGCAAAGCGCATGGTGGCTTACATTGGGTTCAGCCGGGACGGTTCGTGTTACCCGGTGAATTAGCCGGCGCGCCGGTCGTGCAGTTCTTCCCTTGGATGGGGGCATTAACTGACGATATCAAAGCTAAAGCGGACAAGCACACCAACTATGGCTTACTGAAGGCACGCTACGACTATTATTGTGAGCACGTGGTGGCTCAGTTCTACCGCGAGCATTTCGCTAAGATCGATCGCCAAGTGATCTTGGTTGATACGTTGCAGCCGCTCAATGTGGGGCCGGATGCCTTTCACGATATGCGTTTGGCGGTTGAGCAATTAATGCAGAGCTTTAAATATGGTAAATCTGGGTTGCTCAAACGGCTGTTCTCCCCGCGGATCGATAAAGTCTTGTTTGCGGCAACCAAAGCCGATCACGTTACGCCCGAACAACATCCGAATATGGTCAGCTTACTGCAACAAATTGTCCACCAAGCATGGCAACAAGCGGCTTTCGAAGGCATAGAGATGCGCTGCCAAAGTGTCGCATCCGTGGCGGCAACGACGCCCGGTTTCGTTGATGTCAAAGGCACCCAACACGCTGCACTGAAAGGCGAATTAGACGACGGCTCGGGGGTGACACTGTATCCGGGCGATGTACCAAACCAACTCCCCGATGCGGATTTTTGGCAACATCAAGGCTTTGATTTTCCATCATTTAGGCCACCTCATGTGCCATTAGATGCGCCGTTGCCACACATCCGCATGGACAAAGCGCTCGACTATTTGCTCGGCGATAAATTTCGATAAGAGAGGGTGAGATGACGCAATATAAACCCAAGCAAACGTTCACTCATCATGGCGATAATGATGAGGCGAGTGCTTTTCATGATGTGAAACACCGTGCTGAATTTGATGCACAGGCTGACTTTTTGCCTGAAGCCTCGTCGACACTCGAATCGGATCTGGAAGCGACGCTGACCCCTACGCGTAGGCGTCGCCGTGTGTGGCCTTTTTTGGTGTTACTCGGCGTACTCTTGGCGGTTGTGCAATCCGGTGTGAGTGTGTACCAATCGTGGCAGTCGCAAGATTGGCTGAGTTTAGCGTGGCAAAGCTTGTTGGTGGCGGTGGCCGCGACTGGGCTTGCGGTGCTGGGCCGTGAATGGCGAGCCATGCGTAAGTTAGTGCAGCGCGAGCAAACCCGCCAACATGCCGAGCAATTACTGGCTTCTGAGTCGGTTGGGCAGGGAGAGACCTTTTGTCGGACGCTGGCTGAGCGCACACAGCAAACCCATACTGCAGGGTTTGCCCACTGGCAAAGCCAAATCTCGGCCACGCATAACGATGGCGAAGTGTTGGCCTTGTATGAGCAAAATGTGTTAACCGACCAAGATAAAGCTGCGCGGTTATTAGTGACCAAATACGCGCAAGAAGCGGCACTTATGGTAGCGGTCAGCCCACTTGCGATTGCCGATATGTTGCTGGTGGCCTGGCGCAACTTGCATTTAATGACACGGATTGCGCAGATTTACGGTATTCAATTGGGTGTCAAAGCACGCTTCACCTTGCTAAAAATGGTGCTAACCAATATGGCCTTGGCAGGCGCCAGTGAGGCGATGACCGATGTGGGATTTGATGTCCTGTCGGTGAATATGGCCGGTCGCGTCTCCGGACGTGTGGCGCAAGGCTTGGGAATTGGGCTGCTGACGGCACGCTTGGGTCTTAAAACCATGACCTTAATGCGTCCGCTGCCTTGGCATGGCCAGCCCGCTCCGAGTTTGTCACAACTTCGTCGCGAGTTAGTTAAACGGCTTTTGGGTAAAGCTGAACGCTCAGCGTCGTAATGGGTCGCCCTTGGCCGCGAACTCGTCGCGATGCCAAGGGCGCGACAGACTCTCAGAGCTGTTAGGTAATTCAACTTTATAATCAAAAATTTACCCAAACGGACAGTGTGCTACAAACGTGATATCAGGTGGCAAAAATCGCATCAGGGCTTGACTGTTTCCGCCAACCCGCTCAAACTCCGCTTCAGTGTCAACTTATCCTGACAGCTAATTCGGCTCCGACAGATAAACTGTTTGACCTCTTACCTAACTGACTGATGAGTGCCGTTTTTTTAACCCACTCATCCAACGATGTGACGAGCCGGTATTGGGTATCACTGTCAAGTTACAGGAATCCATTATGAGACTGAAAGTCTGTTGTGAAGACAGAATCGGGCTAACGCGCGAACTACTCGATATCTTGGTACGGCGTGAAATCGACCTGCGTGGTATCGAGATCGATCAAGTCGGCATTATCTACCTCAATTGCCCTGAAATTGAATTCGAAGCCTTTAGCCAACTAATGTCTGAAATCCGTTTGATTTCAGGCGTGACCGATGTGCGTAAAATCCAGTTTCTGCCTGCCGAACGCGAGCACCGTGAACTGCGCGCTCTGCTCGAAAGTCTGACTGATCCTGTGTTCTCGATTAACCTCGATGGTTATATCGATATGGCCAATAAAGCGGCACTGGATTTGATTAGCTCAAGCGAGCATCAATTAGTGGGTGAGCACGCCAACAGTGTGTTCCCTGATTTTCAATTTTCTCACTGGTTAGAAAAAGAAGAAGCAAGCCAAAGTTGCCGCATGGTTGTGATGGCCGGGCTCGACTTTCTGATGGAAGTGATGCCGGTTCACATTAACGATGAGAGTGATCAGCCCGTGCTGGTCAGCGCCGTTGTCCAGCTCAAGCAAGTGGCAATGAACAATACGCCACAAACCGTGTTCCGTACCCCTAGCGATCACGGTTTTGAGCATTTGGTAGGCCAATCTAACAAGTTTAAACAGCTGATTAGCCAAGCGAAAAAGCTTGCCATGCTCGACGCGCCATTATTAATCCAAGGAGAAACGGGTACCGGCAAGGAGATGATCGCTCGGGCTTGTCATCGCCATTCGCTGCGTGCGGATAAGCCGTTCTTATTGGTCAACTGTGTGTCTATGCCAGATAACGCCGCCGAAACTGAATTATTTGGTATGGCGGCGGCGGAAAATGGCGGCACAGCCAAAAAAGGGATCCTTGAGCAAGCTGATGGCGGGACGGTTTTCTTGTATGAAGTCGGCGAAATGAGCCGTCATCTGCAAGTAAAACTATTGCGTTTTATGCAAGATGGCACCTTCCGTCGCGTTGGCGAAGAGCGTGAAATGCACGTTGATGTGCGCGTGATTTGCTCGACACAAAAGAATCTGCCTGAACTGGTCGCGGCGCAGCAATTCCGTGAAGACTTGTTCTATCGGCTTAATGTCTTGTCGTTGACCGTGCCTCCTTTGCGCGAGCGTACCGCAGACGTCATGCCTTTGGCTGAACTATTTATCAAACAGTTCGCCGCCGATTTGGGGCAATCTAAACCACGAATTGATAACGCACTGGCTGATTACCTAACCCACTATGCGTGGCCGGGTAATATTCGTCAGCTCCGCAATATTTTGCTTCATGCCATGACTCAAATTGACGCAGAAGTGATGACGATCGACGACGTTCAGTTACCGGAGATCGAAAATACCCAATTCATCAGTGAAGAGTCTCTGGATGGTTCGCTGGATGAAATCATGAAGCGATATGAATCAGGGATCTTAAATAATCTCTATCGGAGTTATCCGTCGACCCGAAAACTCGCCAAACGCTTGGACGTGTCGCATACCGCGATTGCGAATAAGCTGCGTGACTACGGGATTGGCAAAAAGTAGTCAACTCGACGCGCACTAAGCGGGCCCCTCTAGGGGCTCGCCTTGCTCAAGTGCCAATAAGGCGTGCTTGAGCTCAGCGCCATAACGGTAATCACCCACTTGGTGGTGCTCGTTAAGGACTCGATGGCAAGGGATGATGATGGGAATCGGATTCATGTTGCAGGCCATCGATACAGCACTGAGCATATGTGGCTCACCCAGTGCAGCGGCTAATTCTCGGTAGGTGCAGGTATCACCGTAGGGGATCTGCTGTATTTGCTGCCACAAACGACATTGAAACGGGCTGCCTTCCGGGCACAAGGGCAGTGAAAATTCAGTCCGTTGCCCTGAGAGGTACTCGAACAGCTGCGTTTTGTAGCGGTGGAGTGCTCTTGGGTCATGTTGCCACTCACGGCTGGGCTCAAAGGGGTGATACACCGACAAGGTCAGCTGTCTTAGTCCGTGTTCGTCCGCTAATAAGCTGATTTGCCCTAGCGGTGTTGTCATGCAGTCAAAAAACATAATCGTTCGGAACCACAGAATGTCTGATCCCAGTATAAGCCGTTTCCCGCGTATCATTGTCGATGATTTACGGATTGATGCGATCTGTCACGAAGACGTGACGCGTATTGTTCAATACTTCCAACGTAATCGCACTTTCTTGACCCCGTGGGAGCCGACACGCACCGATGGTTTTTATACCGAGCAGGGCTGGAAACGCCGCGTATTGCAATTGATGGAGTTGCAAAAACACCAGCTGGCTTATTACTTTTTAATCGCGAAGCCAACTTCACCGCAGGTGCTAGGTGTAATCTCTTACACCAGCATGATGCAGTATCCGTCTTACTCATGCACTGTGGGTTACTCATTAGATGAGCTCGCTCAAGGGCAAGGAATTATGCGGCGCGCGTTATCAGCCACCAACCAATGGCTGTTTGATAACGTGAATATGCATCGCGTCTGCGCCTCTTATATGCCGAAAAATGAAAAAAGCGCCAAGGTGTTAGAAGCGGTTGGGTTTGAGCGCGAAGGGCGTGCGCGCGATTATTTGCTGATTAACGGACACTGGGAAGATCATATCTTAATGGCCCACATTAATCCGCGTTGGCAGCCACCTCGTCCTGAGAGCACGCAAAACGCGACCTCTCTTGGCTAACGGTTGGTGACGAAAAAGGGCGCCGCAGCGCCCTTGGTCATGGCTGATAGCCTCAATTATTTCACGGTTAGGACACGCATCGTGTTGGTTGAGCCGATCACTTCCATTTGGTCACCTTGGGTCATAATGACCTGATCCCCTTCATCCAAGAAGCCACCTTCTTTGAGGGTTTGCAGCGCGCGCTCGGCAACTTGTAGGCCAGCTCCGCTATCACTGTCAAAGTACACCGGAGTGACCCCCCGATACAGCGCGGCACGGTTGAGTGTGTGCTCGTGACGTGAGAGCGCGAAGATAGGTTTACCTGACGAAATACGCGACATCATCAAGGCGGTTCGGCCCGACTCGGTCAACGAGACCATGGCTTTCACCCCTTTCATATGGTTCGCCGCATACATGGTCGCCATCGAAACCGTCTCTTCTTGGCTATCAAATTGACGATCCAGACGGTGATTCGACACATTGACGGACGGCATTTTTTCCGCCCCCATACAGACTTCGGCCATAGAGCGAACGGTTTCAACGGGGTATTGCCCCGCCGCGGTTTCTGCAGAGAGCATGACGGCATCTGTTCCGTCGAGGACGGCGTTCGCCACATCCATGACTTCCGCACGAGTTGGCATTGGCGCCGAAATCATCGACTCCATCATCTGAGTTGCTGTGATCACCAAACGGTTCATGCTACGGGCGCGGCGAATCAATTGCTTTTGGACTCCCACCAATTCAGGGTCGCCAATTTCAACGCCGAGATCGCCACGTGCCACCATCACCACATCTGATGCTTCGATGATGTCATCAATGCTGGCTTCGCTTGCCACGGTTTCAGCACGCTCAACTTTGGCAACCAATCGCGCCTCAAGGCCTGCGTCGCGGGCCAAGGTACGCGCGTAATTCATATCTTGACCGTTGCGCGGGAACGAAATTGCTAAGTAATCCACGCCAATTTTGGCGGCAGTATGAATGTCTTGTTTATCTTTTTCAGTCAATGCCGGCGCCGATAGACCGCCACCTTTTTTATTGATGCCCTTGTTGTTCGACAGCTTGCCACCGACCGTCACTTCGGTATGCACTTTCGCGCCGTCTACCGCCAACACTTTGAGTTGAACTCGGCCATCATCAAGCAACAGGATGTCGCCATTGGTCACATCCTGAGGGAGCGCTTTGTAGTCGAGGCCGACTGCATCTTGATCACCCATACCCGGTGATAAGTCACCGTCTAGGGTAAATTTATCACCAACGGCCAGTTGGATTGCTCCGTCTTTAAACGTCGATACACGGATTTTCGGCCCTTGTAGGTCGCCTAAAATACCGACATGACGACCTAATTTGGCCGCAATGGCTCGTACCTGTTCGGCACGCTTAATATGATCTTCTGCACTGCCGTGAGAAAAGTTGAGGCGAACCACGTTTGCGCCTGCCTTAATCACTGCTTCTAACACATCATCTTTATCAGTGGCAGGGCCGAGTGTTGTAACTATCTTGGTTCTTCTCAGTTTTGCAGACATGTTTAACTCCTGTTTTCATTGGGCTACGCCCAGACCGCGCATAGACCTGGATAGTGAGGTGCAACAGCAAAAACATCATGAAGCTCAACGTGCAACCAAGCACATTGCATCCAGTGTAGCGCAGGGAAAGCGTCGATCGTATGACACAAAAAAGGAGTGCCGAGGGCACTCCTGCGTATTAAGTCAACGACTCTTTGTGAAAGCGTGAATCGCGAATCGCGTCTTTCACACGTTTCAAGTTTTCTCTAAACCCGGGACCGCGGCGAAGCGTGAAGCCAGTCGCTAGCACATCAATGACGGTCATTTGCACGACGCGACTCGCCATGGGCATATAGACGTCGGTATCTTCCGGGACATCAAGCTGTATGGTGTGTGAACACACTTTATCCAGCGGTGAGTCACGCTGGGTAATGCCGATAACCGTCGCGCCGTTTTCACGCGCTAAGTTCGCCACATCGACCAAGCTTTTGGTGCGGCCAGTATGCGAGATCACCACCACGACGTCCCCATCGTTACAGTTAATACAGCTCATACGCTGCATTACGATGTCGTTGAAGCAAACAATGGGGATGTTAAAGCGGAAAAATTTGTTTTGTGCGTCATGCGCAACCGACGCCGAAGCACCGAGGCCGAAAAAAGCGATCTTTTTGGCTTGGGTCAGTAAATCCACCGCGCGATTAATTTGGTGGGTATCGATACTGTTTTTCGCGACATCCAAGCAGGCCATGGTGGATTCAAAAATTTTAGCGGTATAAGCGTCAGCACCATCGTTTTCTTCTACGTTACGATTGACGTAAGGTGTCCCGTTCGCGAGGCTTTGTGCAAGGTGCAATTTAAAATCAGGAAAACCCTTGGTGTCGAGTCGGCGACAGAAGCGGTTCACGGTTGGCTCACTCACATCCGCCATCTTAGCCAGTGTGGCAATGCTAGAGTGGATCGCTGTTTGTGGCGAGGCAACAATCACCTCAGCAACTTTTCTTTCAGATTTGCTGAAGTTTTCGAGATTTTTTTGTATTTTTTCCAGAGTATTCATTCGAGTTACCGCTTAAGTTCGTGACCAGAATGTAAAACAATCGTGACGTTATCCACGATCCAAATTCGATGTTAACTACGTATATCAACACGGTTTTTGACTACCGTTTCGTGGCATTTAGTCTATCTTCTCGCGCCTGCTAATGACATTATTATGACCATTCGAGCATGAAAACTTTGTCGCCATTCACGCTTTTGGTTATTTCCTTTCAGGATCACGGAATATATTTACAGCGTGAAATAAATAATAGACCAAAATAGGCGAAATAACGGCGCTGTTATCCATTACATTGAAAAATAATTACGTAACAAAAGGAGTGACTGTGACGGGTTTTAAAATAGGTATTTGTGGCTGTGGTTGGTTAGGCACGTCTTTGGCCAAACAGTTACTGGCAGCGGGCCATCATGTTGTAGGGACAAAGCGTGATGCGGCTGATGCACGGGCGCTCAGCGAGACGCTTGGGTGCGACGTGGTGCCGTTTGATGTGATGAAACCCGATTACACCTCCGCGGCATCCTTACTTGGCTGCGATATCGTCGTAATCAACATTGCTGCCGGACGGCGGAACGCAGACTTCAATGCCTATCAAGCGGCCATGACCGCATTTATCGACACATTGTTTGCCGCCGAGGTTAAGCATGTCCTCTTTATTAGCACCACCTCTGTGTATGGTGATTTGAAAGGGCAGGTGACAGAACACTCGATGCCGGCACCACAGACTGCATCTGGAAAAGCTCACCACGCGATTGAAGCGCACCTTCGTGCTCATTACGGTAATACCTCGACGGTGCTGCGTTTGGCTGGATTGATTGGTGGAGACCGTCATCCGTCGAAAACATTGGCAGGGCGGAGCGACTTGGCGGGTGCCAATGAGCCGGTCAATTTGGTGCACCGGGCGGATGTAATTAGCACCATTGCCGCAATTGTTCATCAGCAACAATGGGGACACACCTTTCATTTGTGTGCAGAGCTTCATCCTCCCAAAGCGACGTATTATCCGTGGGCCGCACGGGAAATGGGCCTAACGCCGCCGCAATTTACCGTCAGTGCGGGGGATGGTAAATGGATTGATGCTTCAGAAACGTTAAAGGCCCTTGGCTTGACGTTGCGATATGGCTCGCCCTATCAAATGATTGCCAATGGTGCTGTTAGCCCTGATTAAACACGGTGAGCGAAGATAAGTGCGCCCAAGATAAATAAGCAAAGATCAAAAGCGGTTAGTGCCGTTAAAAAAAGAAAAGCCCACACAAGGTGGGCAAAAAATAAAGGTAGAGACAAACAAACTCTAAAGTGAGTAGAAAAAGCAGCAGCAGGTCGGAAAGAAAGAGAAATCATGCGCCCTCAATCGCTGAGGGAGATAAGGCATTTCTTACCGATGCACCCATTAGGACTGGGCGAAATTGAAGAAGTTCCTTAGGTTGAGAAAAACTGGCAATTATTTATTAATACGCGATTAATTCGTGATTTTTCTCACAAAAATTGTGCATTAGAGGAGGTGAATGGCAATATTTCTTTTGTCTCGTCACCGACTTAGCGTGGCGAGTTAGCATGTTGATGCGGCGCTGATTGAGTGCACGCACATAAAAAAGCCCACAAGCAACGAGCGAGTGGGCGTAGAAGAAAAGTCTTCTAGAAAAAGCAGTGGCACAGAGTGTGACCGCCATTAATGCGAAAGGGTTCCCAATTTTGCACAAAAAATCGCCTTTTTCTCCTCGTTGCATATTGACGTTGCTCTTTTGCCCCCGACATTCAGTGTCATAGCGGGGATTGGCGGCAGAAATCACCGTCCTATTTTTTACCAACCACCATACGCTATCGATTCGTTGCCTTGTGCTACTCGGTGTCGAGTGACTCCTTTTCACCACGGTAAGTCGCCCAAATACATGACCGAGTGTCGCTCGGAACAGTGCCTACCACGCGTCTTGCTC
This sequence comes from Salinivibrio sp. YCSC6, assembly GCF_004916735.1. Lineage (NCBI taxonomy): Bacteria > Pseudomonadati > Pseudomonadota > Gammaproteobacteria > Vibrionales > Vibrionaceae > Salinivibrio > Salinivibrio sp. YCSC6. The sequence goes on along the minus strand of NZ_CP039516.1, from coordinate 1,801,999 downwards.
ATAACACCGTTGAACCTACCGCGCTCGATATTCAGGAATGTGATGTTACTCATGTGATGATGGTGTGTTTCTATCTTGTTAAACCTGACATTGCGTTATAAAGTTAAACAAGCGTTTAATACAGGTGAATGAAAATGGCAGGACGAGGCGAAACCAAAGCAAAAATTCTGGATGCCGCGGAGCAACTCTTCGCCGAGCATGGGTTTAAGGAAACCTCACTTCGAACGATTACCGGCAAAGCGGGCGTTAACCTCGCGTCGGTGAACTACCATTTTGGGGATAAAAAATCACTGGTTCGGGCAGTATTAAGCCGTTATCTCGAGGCGTTCATGCCCGCGCTCGGAGAGCAACTGCAAGCGCTGCTCAGTGAGCCCCATTGCACGATGGAACAAGTGTTTGCCTGTGCAAAACAACCTGTGCTTGCTCTTGATAAGTATCGCCCGCATGGCGCCGCGACATTTATGCAGCTAATTGGACGTGGGTACAGCGATGTACAAGGGCACCTGCGTTGGTTTATTACCACCCGCTATGAGCATGTGCTCTCATTGTTTAACCAAGCGGTACGCAAAGCCAATCCAGATCTCACGTCAGAAGCGGTTTTTTGGCACTTACATTTCACCTTGGGCGCGGCGATTTTCACCATGGCGTCGAGTGAGGCATTACGCGACATCGCCGAAAACGATTTTGGACGCACGTTAGATTCAGAAGCGATCGTTGACCGACTTATTCCGTATCTAGCTGCAGGGATGAACGCCAAACCAAGACAAGCGTCGCAAGATAACATCGTGGCATTTGCCGCAGAGTAACGCACGATTACCTTTGGGCTGATGGCGAAAAAATAAGCGCAAGGGACAGTCAAAGAGCGATGGGATTTAAGTCGTGCATCGCGCTGTTGTAACAACCCGTAAGCGGCACCCTAAGTGCCAAGTGAAAACCCGTTCTGGTCGCACAATAACACCAAAAAGAGTGCAACCATGATCAACAAAAGGACCTGAATCATGAGCTCTCAAACGTCAATGCGTCGATCACTGATTAGTGATAAAGCGTTTTCTTTCTTCAAAAAGGTACTGCCGCCGCTATCAGCGACCGAGCGTGAGGCGATGGAAGCCGGTAGCGTATGGTGGGACGGCGAGTTGTTCTCCGGCTCGCCAGATTGGCAAACCCTACACCAGTACGGCAAGCCATCACTAACCGCAGACGAGCAAGCCTTTATCGACAACCAGCTGGAAACGCTGCTGGCGATGCTCGACGACTTTAAAATCGTTCAAGAGCAAAAAGACCTGCCGGAAAAAGTGTGGGAATACCTCAAAAAAGAGCGCTTCTTTTCACTGATCATCCCCAAAGAATACGGCGGCCTCGCGTTCTCGGCGCTTGCCAACTCGACCATTGTATCGCGCATTGCCACTCGTAGTTTAAGTGCTGCAGTGACCGTGATGGTGCCAAACTCTTTGGGGCCGGGTGAACTACTGACTCACTATGGTACCCAAGAACAGCGTGATTATTGGTTGCCTCGCTTAGCGGATGGCCGTGAAGTGCCCTGTTTTGGCCTGACAGGCCCAGAAGCCGGTTCGGATGCGGGAAGCATTCCTGACCGTGGCGTGGTGTGCATGGGCGAATACGAGGGCAAAGAAGTGCTGGGTATTCGCTTAAGCTGGAACAAGCGTTACATTACTCTCGCGCCGGTGGCCACTGTGGTTGGTCTGGCATTTAAACTGGACGACCCTGACGGCATGCTCGGCGAGAAAAAAGAGCTCGGGATCACCTGTGCGCTGGTGCCTGCGGATCATCCCGGCGTTGAAATTGGTGATCGCCATAACCCGCTCAACATGGCGTTTATGAACGGTACTACCAAGGGCGAAGATGTCTTTATCCCTATCGATTGGGTGATCGGGGGCAAAGATTATGTCGGCCGCGGCTGGCGGATGCTGGTGGAGTGCTTATCAGCAGGGCGCGGCATCTCCTTACCGGCGTTGGGTACGGCAGTGGGCCATTTGGCTAGCCGAACCACGGGTGCATACAGCTATGTACGTAAACAGTTCGGAATGCATATTGGTCGCTTTGAAGGAGTCGCCGAAGCGTTAGGACGGATGGGCGGATTGACCTATTTGCTCGAATCGACCCGCACGTTGACCACCACAGCGCTCGACAAAGGTGAGAAGCCAGCGATTATCACCGCGATCTCGAAATACCACATGACAGAGCTGGCGCGCACCATCTTAAACGATGCCATGGATATCCATGCTGGGCGTGCAATCCAATTGGGGCCACTTAACTATATTGGCCATCACTACTTTGGGATTCCGGTCGCGATCACGGTAGAAGGGGCTAACATTTTGACCCGTAACCTGATGATCTTTGGTCAAGGGGCGACCCGTTGTCACCCATATGTACTCAAAGAAATGGAAGCGGCGGCGAACCCTGACCAAGAAGCTGGTGCGCAAGCGTTCGATAAGCTGCTGTTTAAGCACATCGGTCACGCGAGTAAAAACAGTGTGTTGGGCTTGGTTAACGCGCTAACCGGCTCCCTGACTAATCGCGCGCCAGTGAGTGGCGAAACGGCGAAATACTACCGTCATCTGACACGAATGAGCCGAGCATTGGCTGTGACCACCGATGTTGCCATGTTGGCTCTCGGCGGCGAGCTGAAACGCCGTGAAATGCTCTCAGCCCGTTTAGGTGATGTGTTAAGTCATCTTTATATGGCTTCTGCAGTACTGAAGCGCTTTGAAGATGAAGGACGTCCGCGTGCTGATTTGCCAATGGTGCACTATGCGCTGCAATACTGTTTAGCTCAGTGTGCGAAAGCCTTTGATGGCGCATTTAATAACTTCCCACGTAACGGTGTGGGTCGCAGCTTACGTGTACTTCTCTTCCCGTTGGGCATGCACTACAAAATGCCATCGGATAAATTGCTTAACCAAATTGCAGAGCAGCTGATGACACCGAGCGCGGATCGCGATCGCTGGACACACATTTGCTATGTGGGTGACAAGCCTGAAGATCCTGTTGCCGTGATGGAGCGTGCCTTTGTAGCAATGTGGGAATCACGCGATACCGACAAGGCGTTGATCAAAGCCGCCAAAGCGAAGCAAATCGACGGGAAAGCCAGTTTGGCTGATCGCTCACAGCAGGCCGTGGATCAAAACATCATTACCGCGCAAGCACGAGAGAAACTGCTTGAGGCTGATGCGCTACGTGCATATGCGGTTCAAGTTGATGATTTTAAAGCGGAATGGTTTGCATCTAACCAGCTAGAAGGTGGTGCGATTAAAAAGCCGAACCCAAACAAAGCGGCTTAACTGCGAAGAAAACCGCACCATGACGACAAAAAGCGCTTGCTTCGGCAGGCGCTTTTTTATGAGACAGCGGCTTACTATGACTGCTCCAACCAGTGTGATTAAAATCACATAAATGATGCAAGTCTGCTCTTTTTTACTTATTATGTTCCTTGGCAGTGTCGTGATGGCAAGACGCCAACATCGATCAAGCGTGTCGAACTAAAGAGGTAAGTCACTGTGAGTAAAATCCATCAACCACGAGATACAGACGCTAGCTCAACCCCAACACCCCCTGAATTTGGCTTAACCGGTAACATTGCGTTTAACTGGGGCCAACATATCTTCTCGAATGCGTGGGAGCAAAGTGGCAATAAAGAAAACGCGCAAGACAATGATAAATTCATCTCGCCGAACCCTTATGCCTCTTGGTTTATGTATTGGCCGCTTAACCGTCGTCGTTAAGAGTGCGTCTTTGCGCCATTTCGGTGGCGCTGATCGCGATCTCGTCCACTAATCTTGTCTGCAACACCTCCAACCACTGGATATTTTCGTCATTTTTCCGCAAAAGGGGATGCATAGGTCGGCGTTAGTAATTATCCTTAGCCTCAATTTTGTGAGGGACGTTGAATATGATCATCAAACCTAAAATTCGCGGATTTATCTGTACGACCACCCATCCGATCGGCTGTGAAGCCAATGTAAAAGAACAAATTGACTACACCAAAGCGCAAGGCCCGATTGCCAATGCGCCTAAGCGTGTCTTGGTGGTAGGGGCATCCAGCGGTTATGGCTTGTCCTCACGCATTGCGGCTGCCTTCGGTGGCGGTGCGGCAACCATTGGTGTGTTCTTTGAAAAACCAGGCACCGAGAAAAAGCCTGGCACCGCTGGCTGGTACAACTCTGCCGCATTCGACAAGTTTGCCAAGCAAGAAGGCCTGTATTCCAAAAGCCTGAACGGCGATGCGTTCTCGCATGAAGCTAAGCAAAAAACCATTGATTTGATCAAACAAGATTTGGGGCAAATCGATATGGTTGTCTATTCACTGGCTTCGCCAGTGCGTAAGCTACCTGACAGCGGCGAGCTGGTGCGCTCATCACTCAAACCAATCGGTGAGACCTATACCTCAACCGCCGTTGACACCAACAAAGATGAAATCATCGAAGCCAGTGTCGAGCCGGCTACCGAGCAAGAAATTCAAGATACCGTCACCGTGATGGGCGGTGAAGACTGGGAGCTTTGGATTAACGCACTGAACGACGCTGGTGTATTGGCCGAAGGCTGCAAAACCGTCGCGTACAGCTATATCGGTACCGAGCTCACTTGGCCTATCTACTGGGAAGGTGCGTTGGGTAAAGCGAAAATGGATCTCGATCGCGCCGCAAAAGCACTGAACAATACGCTCTCGGCAAAAGGCGGTAGTGCCAACGTCGCCGTATTGAAAAGCGTGGTCACCCAAGCGAGCTCGGCTATTCCAGTTATGCCGCTTTATATCGCCATGGTATTCAAAAAAATGCGTCAAGAGGGCGTCCATGAAGGTTGCATGGAGCAAATCCATCGCATGTTCACCCAACGCCTCTATAAAGACGATAACAGCGCCCCAGAGGTAGACAGCGAAAACCGTCTGCGTTTAGATGACTGGGAACTGCGTGACGATATTCAGCAGCACTGTCGTGACTTGTGGCCACAGATCACCACTGATAACCTCAGTGAGCTGACTGACTACAAAGAATACAAAGCTGAATTCCTAAAACTGTTTGGTTTTGGTGTTGAAGGCGTAGACTACGAGGCAGACATCAGCCCCGTGGTTGAATTTGATGTCGAAAACATCTAAAACGGTTTAAAAAACACACCAAAGAGGCCAGCCTAACGCTGGCCTCTTTTTTATTGGCTGAAAGCTGACCAAACGCACCGCGAATGTTGGTTTTTTACTTTACAAGCCAACGGGAAACCCATATTATACGCCGCGTTCCGGAGGGATGGCTGAGCGGTTGAAAGCACCGGTCTTGAAAACCGGCAAGGGTTAATAGCCCTTCTAGGGTTCAAATCCCTATCCCTCCGCCACATACCGAAAAGCCGCTGAGAAATCAGCGGCTTTTTTCGTTTTCTGCCCCGCAATCATGCAAATCCTGACATTGCCAACATTTTAGACGCCTCTGTCTAAACACCTTTCTCATGCTCTGGTAGTCTACGTCCCTTAAATATCTCCCGCACATGGTCTTTTGGATGCCGCCAACCGAAGGGCGGTAGCGTGGACGTTAAAGCAAATCCATTGGGCTTGTGATATCCGACCTCGTTCCCACGCTCCTGCGTGGTAACGAGTTATGGATAAGTTTCGATGGTTGGGGTAAGTGTGATTCTTGAGCCGAGATGAAAGTATGCACACTTTCGCAGACAAGGTGATTGCTTCGAGCGTTAAAAATATGTTTAATCATAAGTAGTTAGATAAAAAAAGGCGCGTATAACGGTTTGGGAAAATCGAGCGCGCGCACTAATACAATGTAATGTTTACAAGGAGATGTTATGCCATTAAGTGATAAAGCCAAAAGAGCTTATGATTACTTTATTGAAAACCAAGGGAATGATATAGACCTTGATGGTCTTGTTGAAGCTACTGGTTGGAAACCAAATACTGTTAAAACGTATGTTAATAAAAAATGGAAAGGGACTGTCATTAATAAGCTTTCCCCTACAAACTACGAAGTAATAATCCCAGAAGGGACAACTCCTGAGCAATTTGATGATTTACAAACTCAAGTTGATCGGAGAGCAAGGTAAACATAACAAGGCGCTCAAGCAAAGGACGCTAAAAGTTTGGCTTCACTCGTTCCTCTTGATTTTAGCCAAACTTTTATCGCCGCTTAGCTGGGCGTTAGAAGGTGTTGGAATGGGTTGTTGAATATATGTGTGCCTGTCCACGACGTGAAAGCCTCTGAAACTAAAGGGATACTTATGATTTGGGTGTTGGTAATATTCGTTTCAGCGTTGCTCCCAATTATTATGGCGCTGAACGCCGAGTACTTTTCTCCTTTGGTTGGAGTCGATCAAGGTAACTGGCTTGGGTTGATTGGTGCAACGCTTCCCCTGTGGTTTTCTCTTGTTGTGCTTTCAGTGCAACAGTTGGCAGAGAAATTGAGGGACAAAAGGCGATTATACGAAGCTTTAATTGAAAGACATGATGCTGACACAGATGCCTATAACGCAGCATTCATGCGCTTTAGTAATTCTCTTAACCTAAAGATGCGTACTCTGAGGCAGGCAGTCGCACAGATTGAGGATGTGTTGAATGAGGGGCCCGCATCGGAAGTGTTCGGTGCTTGGCGGGGCAGACTAAAAAAAGAGAGCCTTCCGAGTAACTGCCCCGATATAAGGGCTGCGCTTAGAGACGTGACTCGGTGTCCGGGGTTTCTTTTTTTAGAAGATAGCCAAATACGACGATCACCCCTTTCAATTGCCGCCAACTCTAAAATTCCTGCGGTCGATAAGGTGGTTTTCTCGAGGGATGAAGAAATAATAATTGCTCGGCTTGCCCAAGACCTTGTTAAGGATTCCGTTAAAAAAAATATTTTGCTCGCTGGTGCTGGCATGTTGAGTCAGAGCGCGGATTCGTCGGTCGCACTCGACAAGTTTAATAACGAGGTACACTCCCTTTCGTTGTGCATCCGCAATAAGTCCGGTGTTGATGACATTAAAGACTGTTTCTATGGCGTGGCGCTTTCTCTGTTATACTTGATTGAAGTCCTAGCTCTTGAAATATCAGTAGAGCAAGAGGCTCATGCTATTTTTTCTGATATATACGGCAAACACATTGAAAGACAGAGGGGCTTTTATCCAGTTCTGAAGGCGCCTCTTCAGATAGCAGAAGTGGTGCTTCCCGAGGATGTAAATGATTATTTGGACCCTCGCGTGGCCTTGAATCACGTCGGGCTTGTTTAGTGTTTCGGCTTGGTCGTAATTGATCAGGGTAATTCGTCGGTTTTGTTTTCGCTTTCCGATTAGAGGTTTCGGTGGAGTGTCGTTCTAACGATCAGTTCAACCCGAGAATCACGCCGGGCTTCGCCCTCCGTAATTTTCGGGTTAACTGGGCGCTGGCGGATCCCCTCATAATTGACCGAGCCCCATCGTATGCGTTAGCCGTTGATATTCCCTGATGGCCCACTGATATTGGGTTAGCTTAATCAGGTATCGCCGATGGTTTCTGACCTCGCGACCAAGACGAGGTATCGAGAGCACGCGACGATGCTTGATGGTGTTGGCTTGAAAGTGATAATGCCAACCTGCTTGGGTCGCCACTAAGCCATTCCACCACATTAAGATCGGCAAGCAGGGCAATGAGTAGCAAGATATTGAGCCGTTTTACACAGCGCGTCCGGTTGTGTCGAAGTGCCATGCCGTAGGCGGTGCTTTTTAAGTCTCTAAAGGCTTCTTCTATCTGCATACGCTTGGCATAAAGCCGCGTGATTTGGACCGCATTCATTGCATGCGTGGGGATATTCGTTACGAGCAACCAAGGTTCACTGCTCCCTTTTTGATAAAGCGCGTTGGCGGAATGACGCTGGCAGGTGCGGCTATGACGATGCACTTTGAGTCCTTTGGGGGCACCTTTGTAGAGATACGCAAAGCAATGAAGAGGCGAACGCTTCGCTAATAAACAGGGCCCAAGAGTGTGAGGTTTAGCTGATGCGTCAGGGTAAAACTGCTTATTGGATTGCCACGGGTGCTGATGGGTTTTAATCGAGACCTCGCCACGTACGCGGCCTAACCAGAACCAGCCTTTTTGTGCCACTTGTCGGAACCAAGTATTTCTAAAGCCCGCATCGGTGACCAAGATTGGGTGGCAACCGTCAGGCAATATCCCTTGGAGCGTATCGAGAAAGCGTTGATGGGTGCGAGGCGAGTTATAGTCGCCATATTCAAAGGCTTGCTCATACAAAGTGACGGCACGCCCATCCACGGCGATAGAAGCACGCAGTGTCATATAGCGCAATTGCTCACGCACATCCGACCAATCAACCAAGATGACGGAACAAGGATTGGCGCGCGTAATCAGATGCGTATGCCAGCGATAAATGAGATTTTTCTCTTGATGTAACAGCGTATTGCCTAATAGGCGGTCGATACGTTTAATCGCATGTTTAACTGAGGTTTGTGTCTCAAGTGCGCGCCCAAGCTTGGTGAGAGTTAAATCAGCGCCATCGAGTAAGGTTTTAGTGGCAAGAGTAAGAGAAATAAGCCGTTTTTTGTGAATTTTTGGGCACTGCTCTGACAGTGTTTGTAGTAGGATTTGATCATCACGCATCGTTAGCATCGCTATTGAATCTGTCTGTATCGAGTGTGTTTTTGGCGAAATTCATTAGATCAGAGGGAGCGATGCGTGTCTACCTCATTGTTTCAAAAGATATTTATGAGGGGATTCGCTAGAGCAGAGCGTTAGTTGCTAGGTGAAAAATTAGGTTGTTGGAGATAATCAAGTTGGTTCAAATATACGGCGCTGAAGAGACCAAAGCGTTCTGTTGTAATTGCAAAAAGGTGACACTTCATAAGTATGAAAGCTTCTCTAAATCTAATGAAGCTACGGGAAAAGAAGTTAAGGGTTTCTTTTCTGGCTTATTTGCAGCAATAGCGAATGCGTTAATGGAAGGTGAGCATTCAGGTGATTACAAGTGCAAAGTCTGCGGTACAAACTTACATACACCAGACTACCTAGATTAAGGTTGTAGATCTCGGCAGGTGGTAAGTTTCACAACTAACAATAGAATTTATGGGTGATTCACAACGCTAATCGCTCTTACTTCAAGCAATTTTAGTGTTTATGGCACAATGCTTTAAGTAGGTGGTTAGCGTTGTTCACACCTTAATTTGGCGTTATACCACTGTTACGCTGGTAAATTTGGGATTAATGATGATAAAAAATTTAATATTAGACACTAACATTCTTCATAAGGACTATGACTTTAGAAGTAAAGATTTAAGGAAAATCATCAAAATATGTAGTTTGTATAAAGTTAATGTTTGTATTCCCCAAATAGTTATTGATGAATGTTTAGGTCAATATAGAAAAGCATTTAAGACTGCTATTGGAAATCTAGAAACATCAAAGAGAGATATAACTCGACTCCTGAATGATCGATATATAAATAACTTTCCTTTTGATAAGCTGATCAAAGAGGTATCTACTAGAGAGGAATACTACTCGAAGGTATTGAGCGATTTTATCAATGATAAATCAATTGATGTTATTCCCTATTGCAAAATCTCCCATCAAAATGTGGTTAATAAAATGTACGATGCTAAATATCCATTTATTAACAAGGACATGGAAAGAGGCTATAAAGATTTTTTACTAACAATGTCAGTGTTAGAGCATGTCAATGGGAATGAGTCTGTTATATATACCAAAAACGTCAAAGACTATACGAATAAAATCAATAAAGACTCTATCAGCTCTATACATACTGACTATGAGAGTGAAAATCGCTTTGTGTCTGAGAGTTTACCTTCGATAATACAAAAATTACATGAGGGTCATAGTTCATTCAAATCTCTTAAAATTGATAGCTCTGATCTAGAAACGTTTTTTGATGAAATGGTTGCTAACATTATTGATGGGATTTTGTATAAAGATGAACTTTACGGTGAATTATGGTTTGAACCAGAGGTAAATAAAGGATCTATCTATAGTCAAATAGTAGATGAGCCTACCATTGAGCAAGATATAAATTGGCAGCATTTTACTGTCTCTGGAAAAGTTAAAATTCAATTTACTTGTAAATTTTCGATGAGTAACCATGAGTTTGAGATGTTGAGTGAAAACTTCTACTTTTATGAATTAATTAGTAGTGCAGTCAAAAGTAAAGGGCATAAACTCGATGATGAATGGGAGTATACTTTTCATGATGTAAAATATATAAGTATCTTTGATTTTACGTATGATCTATTTGAATTTGAAAATAATCCATTGGAAAAATACGATGAATATGCTTTGACGATCTATCGGGTAAATTAGTGGTATAACACATATGAGTCCTTCTCCGGTCAATAGGCAATAGTATTTTTTTGGCTACGCCAGCAGCCAAGGTTATCGAACAACAAAGTCGTCTACTTCGTTCTGTCATTTCCGCCATTAAGTCATTGCTTACGGCAAACACATATAGAAGGTCTCTTACTGCGGTCTTACCGCTACCTGCCAATCCTGTGACAGGGCCATTAGACATTATTCGGGATTGTACTGACTGAAGGTATTGGAGACATGGGCTTTCAAATCAGCGCCGTGACGCATGATTTTGGTTCGGCGGCGAAGCAAATCGCGAGTGGCCCTCATTGCTTTTGGATAGATATAAGCTAGCGGAAAGTTACCACCCCTGAAGAGAAGCAGTCTTATAGGAATCAATGCGGTCGTTTTTGGTTTTGCCGCCGTGAATGGCTTTCATGTACAAGGCATGGCCGAGCACAAAGTCAAAGGCGTAATCGAGACAAAGGTCACTCACCCAATACCAGCAATGCATACACTCGACGCCGACAACAATGTGGTCTTGAAAGGGCGCAAGAGTGTCTAAGAGTGCGTCGGGGTTGGCGTCAACTTTCTTATGAACCACGGTGTTACCCGCAGAATCAATGATACAGACATAAAGAATGCGCGCATGCAGATCGATGCCGCAGTAATAATCGTGCTGTTGGTTATAAAATTTCATCGAGTCTTCTCCTTTTTGGATTTGTCGCCTTCCAGCTTAGCCTGCTGGTTAAGCTGGAGGAGAAGGCTCAATGAGTATCAAGTTGTTCAAGAGGGATTCGCAACGCGTGGCATTTTTACTATGCGTTGGTTTTAATGATTAAGGTGGTATGCGGAGACATCGGTGTTGCGTTGGCTCACCCCTTAACAAAGCGTTATACGAGCAGGAGGTGAAATGGATCGCGGTATAATAATTACTCCAAATTATTCAATTTCGAATAATGGGCATGGATTACAAATGAATGGCTCAGTTGAGCCGATAAATCTCAGAAACTACCTTCTTTTTTGGGACAAGATAGATTATCCAACAAATAATATGATTCATATTGGTGGTGGCCAGGATGTTGATTTCCTCATTCAGGAAGGGATTGCTAAATCTACAGCGGTACGATTTCGTGAGTTACGAGGTGATCAAAATGGATTTTTACCACTAGCAACTCAAATGGCAGCTTACGAAGAAAACAACAAATTTGAAAATGAAGAGTGGAGTATTGCCCAGCCAACGGATAAACTAATTGTTCCTCAGCAATATGCAAAAACGCAGGGGTGTTTAGAATTTGAATTGTATAATGCTATCCAAATTCCAACAGGTGACGTCCCTCTTCCAGAAATTATTGACTTTAAGAATAAGAGGTTACCAGAGCTTTTAGCGTTACGTGATGCCATGGATTCAATTTTAGATACTGTAGTTACAAGCCAAGACATACCTAAACGAAAGAACAAAGCAATTAATAAACTTCATCGCGATTTAAATGATTTCAATCGCGTTATGAAAGAAACTGGCTTTAAAAGAGTTAAGCGTTCCTTAACGGCAATAGCTACTGATCCATGGTTTGGTGTTAGTAATGCAATGATGTTAGGTAATGGTTATTTGCCAGAAAATTATCAACCATATATGCAAGGGCTTAATGTGGCAGCTTTAGGGGCATGTGCACTGAAATTTAGCTATCGCGAATTGAGCGTTGGACGTAACATACCCGTTGAGTACAAACATTTTGCATATCTTTCAAGCATCCAGAAAGAGCTCGTATAACAAACAACTCAAAGGGACAAAAATACGCGGAATTTTTGGTTTGGTTTGTTTTTGGGGTACGGCAGGTTCAGTTGAGTTGATAGGTTTTGGTTTTTGCCCTTTAGTTGGGCGTTAGCTTTATGGAGGGAGTATGAAGTCACGAGCAAGGACTATGCTCGATAAGTCTATCGCAGCGATGCTTTCTGCCATCGAGATATACAACAAGCCGGACTTCAACTACAGAGCGGAAACTTTTTCCGTCTTATGTATAAATTCTTGGGAGCTTCTGTTTAAAGCAAAAGTACTCCAACTTGCTAGAAACCAAGTCACAAGTTTGTACGTATGGGAGCACCGGCAATTAAAGACAGGAAAGAAATCAAAAAAGAGATATATTAAAACCAATAGAGCTGGGAATCCTATGTCAGTTAGCCTGTTTGAAGCACATAGGATCATAATTGAAGACTATGGGGTGAAGGTTAATAAAGCGGTAAAAACCAACATTGCAGCGCTTACGGAAATACGCGATAACTCAATCTATTTCATAAACGATGACTTAACTTTGGCTATAAAAGTTCAGGAAATTGGCACGGCTTCGCTGCAAAACTACTTGCATTTAGTGCAAGAATGGTTCGGTCCAGTGCTCGATAAATATAATTTTTATCTAATGCCTATGGCCTTTTTTAGAGGGTTTGATTCCGTTAATGGAGAAACTCTTAATGCATCGGAGAAGAAGATTTTAGAGTATATTGACTCAATAGAGAAAGAGTACGATGACGAGTCACTTTCTGACTATAATCTTTCACTCCGAATCGATGTAAACTTTAAGAAAGTTAAAAGCGGTTCTGGCGTCCCTATTCAAATTACAAATGACGCAAAGGCCCCAGTTGTTCGTCTTGCAGAAGAAGAGATAATGGATAAGTATCCTTGGGACTACGATGTTTTAACCACTCGCCTCAAAAAAAGATACTCTGATTTTAAGGCTAACGCAGACTATCATAGAATTAGAAAGTCCCACGAAGATAATGAAAAATACTGCCACAAAAGATTGTATAATCCATCTAATCCAGATAGTGGTAGCAAAGTTTTCTTTAATCCCAACATACTCAAAGAGTTTGATAAACATTACACCAAAAAAAGCTAACCAATGCGTTAACGGGACCGCTTTGTTCCGCTGCCGCTCCACAAACCGGCCCGTTACGCCGGCGTTAGGCATCGAAAGTAGCTTCGAGGTATTCGATTTGAGTAAGATAAAAAGTAGTTTCTATCCTGAGTGTGATCTAGAAGATAAGAACAACTACAAACGAGTGTACTATATAAAAAGGGATGGAACTGCTATGGAAAAAATTGTTCTAGATGTCATCGACCCTTTTCATAGAGAAACACTTATTTTTACACATTATCTACGCCATTTTGTTAAGCATTTTTGTAACAATGACTTAGGTATTAATCTGATTTCTCGAGATGCACCTTGGGACTTTCAAATTGAAACAAGCGACAATTCAAAGTTTAATATTGAAATAACGTCAATCGCTGAGTCATATAAAGTGTTTAATAATTACTCTAGTGAAGAACGTTACACTAAGTGGGCACAGGAAAAAGAGATACCCCTGCACGAGCTTATTAAACTAGGGAAACTTTTTCCACGTGATGATATTAATAGTATTGCTCAAGGGTTTGTACAAGCAGGTGTTGATGAAAATAATCTAGTCCTTAACCCTTTGTTTTCAAATGAAAGGGCCTTGTTTATTAGTAAGCTACCTTATCAAGTTGATACTGTTGAAAAAGTGCTTTTGGATAGCATTTCAAAAAAGGCATCGAAGAGACATGAGGGTAAAGAGCAAACAGTGCTCATTATTGATAACCGTACTATGTCATTCGAAATGGATGACTTTTACTCTGTGTTACCTAGTGTCTCAGAATATTGCGAGTCGTTGGATTTCCCCGAAATATGGTTATATACAGGTCATTGCTCTGACGATGATGGCAATAATGCAGACTTTAGTTTTATTCCGATTAAAGTCCGCGACTACCAAGCTAAAGTTCTGAGCTTGACGGCTGAACAAAGTGAGTGTGGAAAAGTTGTGTGGTAGCGCTGCCTAACACATATGAGCCCTCCTCCGGTCAATAGGCAATAGCATTTTTTTGACTGCGCAGCAGCCAATGCTCTCGAACAGCAAAGTCGTCTACTTCGTTCTGTCATTTCCGCCATTAAGTCATTGCTTACGGCAAACACATATAGAAGGTCTCTTACTGCCGTCTATCGCGACAAAGGTCACTAACCCAATACCAGCAATGCATACACTCGATGTCGACAACAATTTGGTCTTGAAAGGGCGCAAGAGTGTCTAAGAGTGCGTCAGGGTTGGCGTCAACTTTCTTATGAACCACGGTGTTACCCGCAGAATCAATGATACAGACGTAAAGAATGCGCGCATGCAGATCGATGCCGCAGTAATAATCGTGCTGTTGGTTATAAAATCTCATTGAGTCTTCTCCTTTTTGGATTTGTCGCCTTCCAGCTTAGCCTGCTGGTTAAGCTGGAGGAGAAGGCTCAATGAGTATCAAAACAATCAAGGTGATGCATTACACTCGGTATTTTTGGTAGAGAGTCCGGTGCGCTTGGTTAGTTCAACGTGGCACACCTTATTGTAGGCGTTATGCGAGTAGAGGAAAAATCAATGAGAGCACCATTTCAAGTATTAGTATTTCCGTATCAAATACTCAATGAACAACCTCGTTATTTAATCGGAAAACGAAGTGATAATGGTGCATGGCAAGCTATTTCAGGCGGTGGTGAAGATAGTGAATCCATTCTCGAGGCAGCAAAGCGTGAACTTAAAGAAGAAACTAGTTTAATTGGCTGTGCTTGGCAGCAATTGGACTCAATGTGTATGCTCCCAAAAGTGTACTATGCTGGTCATGAAAATTGGACTAATCATCAGTTTGTTGTGCCTGAATATTCTTTTTCGGTTCGGGTGTCTACTGAGCCTCAGCTATCAAATGAGCATACAAAATTTCGTTGGTGTGGTTTTCAAGAGGCGAGTGAACTTTTGAAATATGACTCAAACAGAATAGCCTTATGGGAGCTTAATCAAAGACTTAATAGCAACCTTTGAAAAACAATGTACTTAAAGAAAGACGTGTCCGTTAAAGTGGATCAACATCATTCGCAACGCGTGGCATTTTTACTATGCGTTGGTTTTTGTGATTACGGCGTTATGCAGTAAGTTGGTAGTAGCGTTGTCTGCCCCTTAAGCAGGCGTTATGTTCTTGGAGGACATGGTGGAATATCAAAGGGACAGGGTAACTTTTGGCGTTTTTCAAAAACTTGTTGTAGGGCTGTATAAAGCCCTCGTATTCAAGCTTTCTAACAAAAAAGAGAAGCTAGAATGGCAGCTAATCTTGATCGCCGATTGTTTACGAATCATTGGGCTTTGTAGGTTAGCTTATCGGATGGCTTTCAAAGTGCATACTTCAACGTCTAGTGTTAAGAACAAGTTCTGGTCAACCCATACTTCAGGTATAGCTCTGCAATATTCAGGTGACATGATTGGCGCTGAAAAAGCATTCTTAAAAAGCCAGGACTTTGCTTGTGAGCTTTCTTTGAGCTTTAGCTTGCAGCATTTGGGTAAATTGAACGTTGAGGTTGGCAACTATAAACTGGCAGAGCAACAGTTCATAGAAGCATTGGCAATTCGAGAAAAATTGAAACGGGCTGACTTGGTAGAGTCGACTAACAGGGCGATTCGAGGACTACAAAAGTTACGAACATAACAATACAAACTGTTTAAGAGTGATTCGCAACGCGTGTCATTCTCAGCTTAGATTGAATTTTGTGGTTAAGGTGTAATGGTTTAGGTCAGGTGTAAGCGCTGCTGACTACCAACGCGGCATTATAACAACAGGGAGATTTTCGTGAACGTAACAGTTTTAGATGACTATCAGGATGTGGTGAGAACGTTAGATTGTTTCGAATTACTATCACATCACGATGTGTCTATTTTGAACGAAACATTTCCTGAGTCGGAGTTGGTCGCTAAGCTAAAGCACACAGAGTGTCTTGTTTTAATACGAGAACGTACAGTCATTACAGAGTCACTGCTTGCACAGTTACCTAACCTTAAAGTCATCAGTCAAACAGGTAAAGTTAGCAATCATATTGATGTCCGCTTATGCGAAAAATATGGAGTAAAGGTATTTGAGGGGCGTGGCTCTCCTGTTGCTCCTTCGGAATTAGCTTGGGCACTGATTATGGCGGCAAGTCGCCACGTACCAACTTATTCAGCTAATCTCCAAAATGATAAATGGCAAAACTCTGGAGTGCTTGGTTTAGGTCGTACTCTAAAGGGTTTGAAGCTTGGTATTTGGGGCTACGGAAAAATTGGACAACGAATTGCTCAATATGCAAAAGCATTTGAAATGTCAGTGGTTGTTTGGGGGAGTGCGCAATCAAGAAATCTTGCAATTGAACACGACTTTGAGGCCGCTGCGTCAAAGGAAGCATTTTTCTCTGGTTCGGATATTGTATCACTTCACTTACGTTTGAATGAGGTAACTAGGGCGTGTGTAACAGCTCAGGACTTAAGCTTAATGAAGCCTGACTCTTTATTTGTAAATATTAGTCGCTCAGAGCTTGTCGCGACCTCTGCGTTATACAACGAACTGGTGGCGACCCCAACTAAGCGAGCTGCCGTTGATGTATTTGACAATGAACCAGCATCGCTTGATAGCGAACCTTTATTATCGTTACCTAACGTAACGGCTACCCCACATTTAGGGTATGTAGAGCAAAACAGCTATGAGCTTTACTTCAAAATAGCATTCGAGAATATTTTAGCTTTCGAGCGGGGTAAGGCATAAACATCAGCATCGAGGAAACCGTTATTATAACAATAAACTTAAGCAGCTTCTGTCAACGCATGGTGTTTCCAGTCCCATTGAGCCACCGTATTACAGTTGTTGGTTTTGGTTGTTATGCGTTGCCAGCCCCTTAGGCTAGCCTCAGGCAAATGGAGATAGACGTGAGTTTAAGGAAAATTGAAGTCGTAGATTTTCAGTCGTCGTGGGCTGATGATTTTAATCGAGAAAAAGCGCTAATCTGTAATGCGTTAAGCAAAGAAAATGTGGTGGGAGTTCATCACATCGGTAGCACTTCAGTGGAAGGTTTATGTGCGAAACCAATTATAGATATTCTGCTTGAAGTTAAATGTCTCAGTGAGCTGGATGAGCAAAGCTACCTGATGGAATCGTTGGGTTATCTCGCTAAAGGTGAGTTTGGTATCCCGGGTAGGCGCTACTTTCAAAAAGGTGGGGTTCAACGAACTCATCAAGTCCACGCCTTTCTAACAGGTTCACATGAAGCGCAAAGACACATTGCTTTTAAAGAGTATCTTATTGCTTTTCCTGAAGTGGCCGATGAGTATGGTGTGTTAAAGAAAACGGGTGCAGCAATCTGCAACAATGACATAGATGTATATTGCCGCCATAAAGATAGCTTTATTAAAGAGCATGAGGCTAAGGCTCTCACGTGGAAGTTTGCGTAACACATATGAGGCCAATAGGCAATAGCATTTTTTTGGCTACGCCAGCAACCAATGCTCTCGAACAACAAAGTCGTCTACTTCGTTCTGTCCTTTCCGCCATTAAGTCATTGCTTACGGCAAACACATATAGAAGGTCTCTTACTGCGGTCTTACCGCTACCTGCCAATCCAGTGACAGGGCCATTAGACATTATTCGGTTAACCCAAGCAGGCGCCACTCAAAAAGAAGGCTAAACGTTTGTTTTCCAGTTATCTTCAGGCTCAGTTTGGGGTAAGCAACGTTGTTGTCCGTTGAAGCGGTTGTGAACCAGCTCTCTGGCGTAGGGATAGCGCAGTTGGAGGTTAGGTGCGGGATGATTGTACTGACTGAAGGTATTGGAGACATGGGCTTTCAAATCAGCGCCGTGACGCATAATTTTGGTTCGGCGGCGAAGCAAATCGCGAGTGGCTCTCAGTGCTTTTGGATAGATATAAGCTAGCGGAAAGTTACCACCCCTGAAGAGAAGCAATCTTATAGGAATCAATGCGGTCGTTCTTGGTTTTGCCGCCGTGAATTAATTGAGCGTTATACGATTAAGGAGAAAAATGAAGCCGGATTTACACGGAAGTAGAATCATATTGAGGTCTATTCAATCTAAGGATTGCAACGATCTGTTTGAGATTTATAGTGATAATCAAACAATGGAATTTGCCTCAGATCCAGTTTTTACATCGAAAGATATGATAGTTCAGATGCTAGAAAGCGTCGTCCGACTAGAGAAATCAGGTGAATCTTTGGAATGGGCGGTAATGGAGAAAGCGACAAATAAAGTTATTGGAACCTGTGGCTTACATAGCTTTAGTGATAACGGTGACGCCTGTGAGGTCGGATGCTTACTGAATTCATCATACTGGCGACAGGGGTATATGTCAGAAGCTCTTTTGTTATTATTTTCTCATACTAAATCATTGGGGGTTGAAAAATTGTTTGCAGATATTGATGAGGGTAACTTCCGCTCTCAAGCTTTGTTTAGCAAGCTAGGCTTTAAAGCTAATAATGGTAAGTTTCAGCGCTTTATTTGAGGCATTTTATAACAAACGAGTATGTCTTCAATCACTAAATATTGGTGAGGGTTAAATCAGCAGCGTCGAGAAAGTGTTAGTGGCAAGAGTAAGAGACATAAGCCGCTTTTTGCGAAATTTGTGGCACTGTTTTGACAGTGTTTGTAGTAGGACTTTGTCATCACGCATCGTTAGCATCGCTATTGAATCTGTCTGTATCGAGTGTGTTTTTGGCGAAATCCATTCGATAAGAGAGAGGGATGCGTGTCTACCTCGTTGTTTCAATTGATATCTATTAGGGAGTTCGCTAGATTGAGGCGTTAGGCAACGTTATCATTCTGGATTGGATGTAAAATTAAATGAAAAATTACTTTGAGAGCCCGTTCAAGGGGAAAACTCTGATAGAGCAAGTTAAGAACCCCAATATTAAGGTCGGCCGCTATAGCTATTATTCAGGCTATTATCATGGACACTCATTTGATGATTGCGCTCGATATCTCCTGCCTGATCGTGATGACGTCGATAAATTGATAATTGGAAGCTTTTGCTCTATCGGATCGGGAGCTTCTTTTATCATGGCTGGCAATCAAGGTCACCGATATGATTGGGTGACGTCATTCCCTTTTTTCTATATGAGTGAGGAGCCGGCATTTTCGGAATCATTTGATGCTTTCCAAAAGGCAGGTGATACCGTTATAGGAAGTGACGTGTGGATTGGGTCCGAGGCCATGATTATGCCCGGCGTAAAGGTTGGCCATGGAGCGGTAATTGGCAGTCGGGCTTTGGTTACCAAAGATGTAGAGCCATATACAATTGTTGGTGGCAACCCCGCAAAAGCGATAAGGAAGCGCTTTTCAGAACAGGAAATTTCAATGTTACTAGAGATGAGGTGGTGGGATTGGCCGTTGGAGAAAATTAAAGAAGCAATGCCTCTTTTGTGTTCGTCCGATATTGAAGGTTTGTACCATTTTTCGCAGCGCTCGGGTGCCTAACAAACGGCTGTTGTCACCCCAAGTCCTAGAGTTATAAGTCTCTATGAAAATCGCGATATTTGTCTTAATCATTCTGCTGGTCGGAACCAATGCGTTTTGGTTTTACCAAGCGATAGATTCTGGTATCACGGCAGCTTATCGGGATGACTCAATCGATAAGCTTCAGGAAACACAGGCGCAGCTTATGGCTTCCATACCCAAGCTGGCAGCCTCTCAGGAAAAGGCCGAAATTGTTGCTACTTTCGAGTCTGTCACAGACCAAGAAACTTATGAAAAAGAAGGCTGTATCTGGGTGGGCTGGGTAGGTCTGAAGTTTGGCGACGACGAAAGATTATTGGCGGTTTCGCCATCTTGGTCATATCAGCAGGGAGACCCTTGCTTTGATAACTAGACTGAGTCGTCTCTGTAATTAGCGTTAATTCCCCAGAGAAAGCAATTAATCCGTAGGGAATTTTTGTTTCTGGTGGAGTACACGCATCACTCGGATGAAATCGTCCTCAGCCCAGTAAGAGACAATCATCGAAATTTCAGGAATGATGAGTAACCGTCCGCGGATACCATCTCGCTGTGCTCCCATCGGCGGTTTTTCAATCAAGTTTTCTACTTTTGCTTCAATGAGGCTGTCAGTTTTCTCTGCGGCCTCAGGGTTGAAGTCATAGAGAAACTTAAAGATCTTTTCACGATCATTAAGTGACGCTTTTTCCCATACAATCACTGCTTACCTCGATGACGGATTTTGGCTTTGCGTTCCTCCATTCGAGATTTAGCTGTCTGGTGCTCAACGAAAACGGAGTTTCCTGAGTCAAACTGCTCAACCGCATGGTTTACTTGTTCAGTAAGTTCACGACAAGCATCACTCAACGTGCGGCCATGATGTGGGGATCGTGGCCGAGTTTGTTGAATTCTCTCACTCAATATAGGACACCACTATAAACACCTTGCCTGCTGTCGGGCAGTAACGTACTCTTAGTTGTACACATAAACGTACTAAGGTGATTTCATGTCAAGGGTTCGAGTAGATGAAGATATCCGTCCTCTGTCTGAATTTCGAGCAGGTGTAGCGACATTTGTAAAGCAGATCCATGAAACGCGTCGTCCTATGGTGCTGACACAAAGAGGCCGTGGTGTTGCCGTACTGTTGGATGTTCGCGAGTACGAGAAGATGCAGGAACGTCTGGAGATACTGGAAGATGTATATAAGGCGGAAGAACAGATAGCCTCTGGGGATGGTATTGCACACGAAGATGCGAAGGCACGTGTTCTGAGCAGGCTGGCTCGATGAAGATAGTTTGGTCGCCGTTTGCGCTGGAGCGTGTTGAGGATATTGCTCTGTATATTGCAGAAGATAACCCAGCTGCTGCGATACAGTGGGTTGATGACTTATTTGCCGCGGTCGAGCGATTGGCTGATTTTCCTAAAAGCGGGCGTATGGTTCCTGAGGTGGGGGCTCCTCGCATCAGAGAGCTAATATTTGGATCGTATCGGGTAATATACAGCGTCAAAGATCAGATCGATGTACTGACAGTACGCCGCAGTAGCCAGTTATTGCGGATGTCCGAGATCGGTGGTGACGAAACTTAACCAGCGGTTGCACTTCGCAGTTGAATCCGCGGTGCTCTGCTTCCCACCGCTTGTCGGCTCCAAACAGGCAGTTGAGCTGGGCGGAATGGTAAGAATTAGTCATATAGTAAGGGATATTGAGCGGAAATGGCATATACATGCCCTAAATGCGGGTGGAAACATAAACCGAGCCAAGAAAGATATTACAGAGCGAAAGGATTGGAAAAGCCTATATGCGAAGATTGTAATCCATCATTGAAGCAGAAGTTAGCTAGTATTCGGAAGGTTAGTATCGTTAACGCATTTTCGAATACTTATATGGGCTATGGGCCATTAGCATCAATTCCATATACTCCTGTAATACTACTTATACCCGCAGGATTGACATATTTTTTCCAAGGTGGTGTGGCTAATATTCTGAGCTTCTTATGCTTTCTTTTAGGATGGGTTGGCAACTATTATGTGACGACTAAGGTTGGTGACAAGCTAAGAACTAGGCTATTCCGAGGTGAGCCAGTATATTTAATCATACTTGGATATTATACACCACTTTTATTAATAGTAATCGGTGTGGTGATAGCCTTCCTCACAATAAAATAATTAACATCAAAAACGATTGTTTCGTCAAGCACTAAGTTTAGACTAGGTTTATAACTCGTACCCGCGCAGGAGTGTAGGAACGCTATAAAGAATTAACTCGATATAGTAATCTCTTATATTGGAAATTGTATTAAACTGAATGTAAATAATCAAAATAAGACCCTCGTTTTTATTTATGTCATTATATAAATGGAAATACTCATTATGGAAGATTTAGCCGATTTATTAAAAAGTAATGGTTTAAAGGCCAGAGTAAAAAATGGAAAAGTTTCAGTTAGACTTGACGGTCTCTCAAACCCAGTTTCGATAGTAAAAGATATATCTGACGATGAATGCAAAGTAAAAACGAACGATTCTATTATAACGGTTTTCGCTTGTTTTTCTTTATTTTTGGGTCTTTCGGGCATATATGAAGGTAATGGTAAATTTTTAATTAGTTGTGCATTTGTTTCAATGGCTATAGCTTCTTTTTTTTCAGTACTACTTACAGAAGTTAAGTTGACTAGGCTTCGTGCTATTTTAACGGCATACAATCGCGGAGAGTACGACTAATAATGCGTGTCGCGTAGCTGGCACTTTTGACTAAGTATGGAGTATAAAGCGATGGATAGCATTGATAAATCTTGGCTTGCGCGTTTGGGCGTGAATTATATTGAGAGCAATTATGTTTTCACTGGTTGTGACTATTATAAACGAGGCGGCGAAGAGGACTTAGCGTTTCTGTATGCGTCTGATAACCTGACACTGGTCAGCTGCAATGCAGACGTTCGCACACACCTAGAAAAATCTAAGCTGCGATCGCTGTATGACTATATCGACGATGTGAACTCTCAAGCGTTTGAGGTCTATATCGATGATATTGACTATTATCTATCAGGTCATATTTGTGACGCTAAATCAAACGTAGAGATTGATCAGCTCACGCTTGAAGCGCATCAAGAACGCATCGAACAATTTATCACAAGGTTTGATGAGGAAGAATTATTTAAAGCGGATTTTAGTCTGGACTCAGACTATTTCTATATGGCATATCTAGAAGGGCAGCCTGTTGGGATCATTGCGTCATATTGTGGCGTCGAGCCCTTTGAATCGCTGTCTATCTTGGTGACACCAAGCTATCGTCAGCGTGGTGTCGGCAAGGCACTGATTTCAAGGTGGGTTAAAGAGGTTGAAAAGAGGGGACGTGTCGCCAGATATCGTGCCAACCGGGAAAATATTGCCTCCCGACGCCTTTGCGAGTCGTTAGGCTTTGTTGCTCACAGTCATATTCAAATACTGGCAAAACTATGAGTAGCGGCAACGACCCAATACGCATTGGTGGGGTTATCGCAATATGATGAGTGGGAGAGGTGTTTGTGGCTGATATTCATGGAGATTTAATGTTGTCTTTAGAACCCTCCATTGAGATTGTTGATGACTCATTTTTTAAGGGCGTTTTTGAGTATGATTAATTGGCTACGGGCTTTACTCGTGTTTGGGGCTTTGGCTGTCTCTTTTTCATCGATGGCGCAGTCGCTGCCAGAAGGCGCAATCCAAGCAGGATCGCTAGCTAATCAAAAATTGATCCAAGATGCCATGACAGGGGTGCTGGTTACGGTGGCATCACAAGGCTGTGAGCAGCCGGATGAATTTGTGCCTTATGTGCGCGAAATGCCATCAGGTGAGGTAGGCACAAGAATGTGGCGAGAGTTATGGATTGTCGAAGGCTGTGGCGACACCTATCCGATAAAACTTCGCTTTCAGGAGGCGGGAGCTGGCGCTGCGAATTGGATGATTGAATAAATCGTACTGAAAATAATAAACGTCGACAATTGTGTCGCATTAATAATGAGGAAAGTATGTTTACATTGGATGTTAATCGTGACCTAAAACTGGAACTTATCAATACACGCTTTGCGCCGATTTATCTGGATATCGTTACCCGCGATCAGGAGTATTTAAGCCAATGGTTAGTGTGGCCACCGCATGCCCATGATGAAGCGTTCTTTTTGAGCTTTATTAAAAAATCCCTTCACGATTATGCAGAAGGTAAATCATTGGTATGTGGCATTATTTATCAGGGTCAATTGGTAGGCAGTGTGAGTTACAACACTATCAATCAGTCGCTTAAAAAGGTGGAAATTGGCTATTGGCTGAGCTCTTTGCACCAAGGGAAAGGGATTGTGAGTCAAGCCGTGGCTAAGCTCATTGAGCTGGCGTTTACCCAGTTTGGTATGGAAAAAGTACAGATATCGGCGGCAACGGAAAACACGCCAAGCCGAAAGGTCTGTGAGCGTTTAGGGTTCACACTCGAAGGCGTAATACGTCGTGCTGAAAATTTAAACGGACGCATTGTCGACCATGCCATTTACGGTTTAGATCGCGCTACGTGGCAAATCGCGGATTAGGTAGAAAAATCAAGGATGCTCATGAATACAGAACAACAGGCATTTTTAAACGCCTACCTTGCCACCTTAAGTGAAGCAGAACGTCAGGCGGTGCCTGAAACAATTGCTGAGTACTTTTGCGCGGATGAATACAATGCTAACGAATGCGCCCGTTTGATTGATCAAGGCATAAAACGCGCATCGTGCAGCTTAAAAGCTTGCTACGAGATCGAAAACGAACCTTACCCGCAAGTCGGACGTTTAACCGTGGTGCTTAACTGGGCGCAGCAGCCGGTTTGTATTATTAAGGTGACTGAAGTGAGCGAGTGTCCATTTGATCAAGTGACTGCTGAATTTGCCGCTGCGGAAGGTGAAGGCGACAAGAGTTATGCGTGGTGGCGGCAGGCGCATCTGGCATTTTTTGAGCAAGAGGGGCTGGCACTTGGCGTGCCGTTTACAACTCAATCCCCTTTGGTATTAGAGCGTTTTAAGAAAGTCTATCCGCTTGATAATCATGAAACTGAGCAGGGAAGCGCATGATAAAACAAGTCGGTCAAACATCCATCCAACCCGAACACTTGGCCCGTTGTCACTGCGGGGCGGTTGTGTTAGCCCTCGCGTTACCCAATGGCATTGAAAACCCCAGACGCTGCGATTGCTCGATGTGTCGACGCCGCGGCGCCATTGTTGGCTCGGTCAAACTTGCACAATTGCGTGTCGTTGCCGGCAGTGAGTTACTGAGTGTGTATTCCTTTAATACCCACACGGCTAAGCACTACTTCTGCTCACGCTGTGGCATTTACACCCATCACCAACGTCGCTCCAATCCGAGTGAGTTTGGATTCAATATCGCTTGTTTAGATGGCGTCAATCCGTTTGAGTTGGAGAACATTCCTGTGATGGATGGGATCCACCATCCGGCAGATCGCTAGGATGTCGCGGATATCGTTTTGAGGAGTGGCTATGACGAAATTGGCATTTGTATCGGGTGGTTCGAAAGGAATCGGTTTAGGCTGTGTTCTGCGGCTAGTTGAGGCAGGTTATAAAGTGATCACGTGCTCGCGCAACCTAGACGTGTGGCAGGCAGCTGTTACTGAATACCCTGTACTTAAAGCTGTTGATTATCAACAAGCTAATTTAGCCGATCAGGCTTCGCTAGAGCAGCTTTTCCGTTATATCCGCGAGCAATATGGTCAGTTAGATATTGCAATCAATAATGCCTCACCGGCGTTAGGTTCTGGTGGTCTTTATCATCAAGTTGATATGTTTGCGTTGAAAGAAACGCTAAATAATGACTTCTGGGGACACGCTCAATGCTTGCAGTACCAAATTAAGTTAATGGAGACAGGTGGAGCCATTGTCAATGTCAGCTCAATCAATGGCTTGCGACCAACGCCAAATGCAGCGATGTACAGTGCGGCAAAGCATGCCCTCGAAGGGCTAACACAATCCGTCGCGCTAGAGGCAATCAGAAATAATATCCGTATTAACGCTGTGGCGCCGGGCGTAACGTGGACACCAAGGTGGGACGAGCGACAGACTCATCAACCAACAATAAAACTCGATGTTGAAGAGCAAGTACCCGCCAAGCGGTTTGCACGCGTGGAGGAGGTTGTTGATGCCATTGAGTTTTTGCTCTCGGATAAAGCCAGTTATATCGTCGGCCATACACTTGTCGTTGATGGTGGCCTCTCTTTGGTGTAGGCCATTTACATAGGAATAGGATTAAGAGAATTATATTAATATGCAAACGCTAGATAAGCGTATTGCCTACCCATCCAACCCGAATACTTGGCCCGCTGTCACTGCGGGACGGTTGTGCTCAGCGAATAACCACTAGACATGTTCTCTAAGTTGTACATGTCTGGTTTGTTGCTCTATACTTCGATGGTGTACGAATAGGAGCAATCCGATGAAAATCATTTCGTTTACTGAAGCGAGAAATAGCCTCAAAACGGTATTAGATGGGGTGGTTAATGACGCTGATACCGCTATCATTACCCGACGTGATGCGGAAGACGCGGTGGTGATGTCGCTTGACTACTACAACAGCCTTATGGAAACCGTTCATCTGTTGCGCTCACCCGCCAATGCTGAGCACCTAAATCGGTCTATTACTCAGTACAAGATGGGAAAAGCGATGGAGCACGCGTTAGTCGATGACGATGAGTAGTCGCTTACTTTGCTGGACGGATGATGCGTGGCGTGACTACGTATACTGGCAAAGTCAGGATAGAAAAACACTCAAGCGAATCAACAAGCTCATCCTCGATGTAAAACGAACGCCATTCGAGGGAATAGGTAAGCCCGAAGCACTAAAAGAAAACCTGACCGGCTTTTGGTCGCGGCGTATTGATGATACCAATCGGCTGGTTTACGCCGTGGATGATACGTCTATTACGATCCTATCTTGCCGATATCACTATTAATCAGCTAGCGCCTACGGTGCATAATGGCACAATGAAGGCGCGAGGCGTCATGCCCACCACCCTCAATACAAAACCACTCCTTATAACGCCTCTGGATAAAATCACCGTCGCCACTGAATAATGGCGATGGGTGAGGTCAGTGCACTGACCGAAAAAGCTGCCAGCAGGGTTAAGCGTAGTAAGCACGTGTATAAATAGTTAACAAGGGGCGCGTAAAATGTTCAGTGTTACGGGTCACGTTTGCGTTTAGTCCTGCTCGCCCTGTTGACAAAAATAGACATAATAAGCGCCGCAGTCGGATGAGCCCTGTAAAGTGTGAGTCAATAACGCATCTTAGTATGGAAATAAAAATGAGAAAGTCAGTGGTAATAAAGCAAACGCCAACCCATTTATGTGTGAATGATGATTGTTATTCAATGCGCAATATTGTTGACGCCAGCGTTGAAGAACTTACATGGAAAGATCACCTGCTGAGGATGTTAGGGTTAGGGATACTAACCGCGAGCATTTTATTTTTTATGTTAGTGGGTGAACTGCCCTACGCGGAGTATTTACCTGCCGTGGGGTTTGTTGCAGGCGCGTTGTTGGCTTTGCTGACCAGCGCAAAATACGTGCTTCGTATTGAGTATAACCATCAAGACGATACGGGCGTACAGTGGCTGGCTATCGCCAAAAGTGGAAAAAAAACGGATAAATTGCTTTTTGAGCAGCACGTCGCGCAATTAAAGCAGTTGTTGGTCTCGTAGCAACGCTATTGATAGGGCGGATATACAAAGGGCCTGAGATTTAACAGGCCCTTTTTGGTGATTAAACACGTTATTTTTTGATCGGACGCGGCCGGCCGCTTTCATCAATGGCAACATAGTTAAATACGGCATCGCTCACCTTGTAGCGTTCGCCGACACCGTCATGCTTAACCGGTTTTACCCATACTTCGAGCGCGACACTCATCGAGGTATTACCAATGCGACTGCATGTACCATAGCAGCAGACTACATCACCCACGCTAACGGGCGCTTTGAAGGTGATTTCGTTCACTGAGACAGTCACGACACGTCCGCCAGAGATTTCTTTGGCGAGGATCGCGCCGGCTAAATCGAGCTGAGACATGATCCAGCCGCCAAAGATATCGCCATTGGCGTTAGTATCGGCTGGCATCGCAAGTGTACGCAGCAACAGTTGGCCGCGTGGGCAGTTGTTTTTATTGTCAGACATGGCTCTCTTCACATCTTATTCAAAAGGGGCTGGCCCCTTTTTTTCAGGATAAGATTAGAATTGTGACCTCTGACACAGCATTTGGGCAAGTTTTTATTGGTCCGAGTTGCTCTCTTTGGGCATATGGCGGTAGATGTAGATACCTGTCGCGATGAGATATAAGAACGTTAAGATCATGGTGCCAAACACTTTAAAGTTCACCCAAACATCAAGCGGCATGCTGTATGCGACGTAAATATTGACCCCGGCTAATACCGAGAAAAAACTCACCCACGCCCAGTTAATGGTGCGCCATACGCGATCGGGTAAGTCCAGCTCTTTGCTGAGCATGCTTTTGATTAAGGGTTTACCCATCAGCTCAGAGGCTACCAAGCCCACCGCAAACAACACGTAGACGATGGTCACTTTCCATTTAATGAAGTTGTCGTCATGGAAGAAGAGTGTCATTCCCCCAAACACCGCCACTAAAGCTGCAGTGACAATCTGCATTTTCTCCACTTTTCTATAAAGCGCCCACACTAAGGCGACTTGGATTAGGGTCGCGATGATCAATGCGCCTGTGGCGACATAAATATCGTAAAACTTATACAGTGCGAAGAAGATAATGAGTGGAATAAAATCAATCAGTTGTTTCATAAAACGATACGATGCCTTTTAGGCGGATTGAATAGATGTATTGGCAGTGTAACCAATTGCGGCGAGGGGAGGAAATACGAAATGGCTTGAAAAGGGGGAAGAGAAGATACCGCTCAGCACATAACACGTCATGTACTGAGCGGTGTGCGGTTAGATCCAGTCCCAACCGAAGACCAAGATCATTAAGATAGGGCAAATCACCCGCACATAACCCGGCCAGATCTTCCAAAACCAGGTTTCGCCAAGTTCAGGGCTACCTTGCACCAGCTCTTTCAAGATTTCATTACGGTGCCACAACCAACCGGCGACCAAGGCAAATAGCAGGCCGAGAATAGGCTGTGCGTATTCGGTCGTCACGGTAACCACCAAGCCGAACAGTTCGCCAAAGTTATACACAATGGTGGCAGAGGCTAGGGTGATCAAACCACCAATCCACCAAACGGCTTTCTCGCGAGACTGACGCAGTTCTTCGGTTGCACAAGCTACGGGCACTTCAAGCATTGAAATGGCCGATGTGAGAGCCGCAATGACCATCAGTAAGAAGAAAGCGAAGCCGATAAATAAGCCAGCACTGCCCATGGTATCGAACATGGCAGGCAAGACGCTGAACACCAGCGTATCGCTGCTGAGTAGATCCCCGCTTTCACTGTAAATCGCCACTCCGTTATGCTGAGCAACGAACATCGCTGGCATAATCAATAGTCCGGCAATAAAGGCGATACCGGTATCGAGCAGTGCCACTTGGGCGGCAGTTTTGGGAATACTGGCTGACTTTGATAAGTAAGAGCCATAGACCATCATTACGCACACACCGAGGGAGAGCGAGAAGAAAGCCTGCCCCATTGCACTTACCACCAGACTTGGCGAGAGGTGAGAAGGATCGGGGATCAGGTACATTTTTAATCCCTCAATCGCGCCAGGTTGGAACAAGATGTACACCACCATCACTACGAAGAGTAAAAACAGTACTGGCATTAAGCGAGACGACCAACGCTCGATCCCGTTAGCAATGCCGTTACGAACCACCAAAATGGTCGGTACCATAAAGCACAGCATGAGGGCGAGGTTACGGGTTTCGCTGAATGACTCTAACCAGTTCGCCGCATTAACAAAGCCCAGCGCGGTGAGCAGTGGTGACACCATAAAGCCGACCAGCCAACCGGCGACAATGGCATAGAAGCTAAGGATACCAGTTGCTCCGAGCATACCGACTAAGCCGAGCAAGCGGCCCAACCACTTTTGCCCACCTGCCACTGAGGATAAAGACCGAACTGGGTTAGCATTGCCGTAGCGTCCAATAGTGAGTTCGGCTATTAAAAGGGGATACGCTAGGACAAAAACCATGATCAAATAAATGAACAGAAAAACAGCGCCGCCGTTTGAAGCTGTTTGAGTCGGGAACCCCCAAATATTGCCCAGCCCAATCGCTGAGCCGGCTGCCGCCAAGATAAACCCTAATCGGGATGAAAATTGTGCGCGTTGTGTGTTTGCCATATCTACTCGTCAGTTTATGCGACATACCCGTCTGACTCTACGCGAGTGCGTCCAGCTGCTTGGGTATAGATGATTGATACTGCTCATAATGCCCATCGCTGATGCGTGAGCGACACCTTATGGTGTGTAAAGTTATAATTACAGAGTGAAGCTAGTGATTCGTTCCTCTAAGGCTCGTAAGTAAAACAGTTTATGCGTAAAATTTGAAGATCTTGCCGTATGTAATACCCCCAAACGAGCCAACTTCCCGATATTCTTTCCGCGTCTGCTTACTTATTCACCGATAGCGAGTGCGATTCACTGTCTATAGTCAGTACCACAGTGGCTTTCTCTGTCGCAATTATTGGTTTAACACAATGTTAACAAGGTGATGGTGCGTCACGTATTTATGTGTCGGTTATTCATCTATGACATTTCTACTGTGGGCCACTTCACTTTTGATGACTTGTGTTGTCATAAATCTAGACAAAACACTGCTTGCACCCAGTGGCAAGCTAGGCAGAATAGGGGAAGACCATGTGGTTGATAACCTGTCGATTCCAACAATAAGGTGTGCGCAAACAAGCATGGAAAAAGTCTACGAGATCCTGACTCTTATTTTGTTACTCGCGTATTGGCTAACGATCGCGGCGGTCACTATTCGTGTGGTCTTTAAGCGTCGTGCGCTCGGGGTGTCGATCGCATGGTTGATGATTATTTACATCCTGCCGATTGTCGGTGTCATCGCCTACCTGCTATTCGGCGAGCTCAATCTCGGGAAGACGCGTGCGGTACGTGCCAAAGCGATGTTTGAACCGTATCGGCAATGGTTGCTCAGCTTACAGGCGTGTCCGGCGCATCGTCCTCAGCACGTGCGCGAGCAATCTCATCATGTTAACCAATTATGCCAAGCGCGGATTGGTGTCCCTGAATTAACAGGCAACCAACTCCACTTGCAGACCGATCCGGCAGATATCCTCAAATCCATTGCCTTTGATATCCGTCACGCCACGCAAAGCGTAAACATGGTGTTTTATATTTGGCATCCTGGCGGCCATGCCGATGAGGTTGCGCAAGCCGCGTGTGATACCGCGAAGCGAGGCATTCCGGTTCGTATCATGCTTGATTCTGCGGGAAGTAAGACGTTTTTCCGCAGCAAATGGCCGAGTGTGATGCGAGAAGCGGGGATAGAGTTGATTGAAGCTCTGGCCGTCAACCCGTTTCGGATGTTCTTCCGCCGCCTTGATATTCGCCAGCACCGCAAGGTGGTGATCATCGATAATCATCTGGCATACACGGGCTCGATGAACATGGTCGATCCGCGCTTTTTTAAGCAAAATGCGGGCGTGGGTCAATGGGTAGACGTGATGGTACGTGTTACCGGCCCCACCGTTCCTGTGCTCAGCAGCATTTTTTCTTGGGATTGGGAAGTAGAAACGGGACTGCGAAATTTACCCGCACAACCCGAATGCTCACTTATTGAAGATCACCAGCATGCCAATCACGCTGTGCAAGCCATTCCATCAGGACCGGGTTTGCCGGATGGTATGATCCAACAGGTGTTAACCTTGGCTATCCACCAAGCCCATGACAGCATTACCATTACCACGCCCTATTTGGTGCCGAGTGAAGGGCTACTGTTTAGCTTACAAACGGCAGCGCAACGAGGCGTGAAAGTGACAGTGATTGTGCCGGAAAAAAACGATTCCTTAATGGTTGAGTGGGCCAGTCGGTCCTTCTTTGCCGATTTAATGGCGTCAGGTATTGAGATCTACCGTTTTGGCGGTGGCTTACTGCACACCAAATCTGTGTTGGTTGATGAAAAGTACTGTTTGATTGGCACCGTAAACCTCGACATGCGCAGCTTATGGTTGAACTTTGAGTTAACGCTCACGGTCGATGATCCCGATTTTTGTGCCAGCGTGAACGCGCTACACCAGCGCTATCTCAGCCAATCTTTGCGTGTGGAACCCAAAACGTGGCAACAACGACCGGTTTATCACAAGCCGATTGAACAGTTTTTCTATATGTTCAGTCCGTTGTTATGACCAGCGCGCGAACTTGATTGAACATGCATACAGTGCGGTTGGTTATGCCATACCGTATAGGGGGCGTTATCCTAATCGCTTGTCAGCATTAAGATTATTAAGTGCCTCACAATTGGCAACCATTTATTCCCTTATATCCTAAAAATCCGGCGCCTTTCGCTGCCGTTTGAGGGCAGAGTTACTACACTTACTAATGCCCCATATCGAGTGACAGGAGGTAGACATGTCTATCCGTTCACGCAGTTATACATTGAACACCACGCCCGCGCGAAAGGCGCACGTGCGGGTTGTGCCAAATGGCAATGTGTTGATTCAGATTGCCAACGAGAAAAAACCGCACCTCGCGGAATTTGATGAGGTGAAGTTTGAGCGTAAGGGAAAAATCACCCAGCTGGTCGCAGAGCATGTCGAGCCGGGAAGACGAGAAAATTGGGCACTGCCAATGCATCATGATGATGCAAACGAGCTGGCGTCCTTGATTGATCAGGCTCAGGAAGAGCTTGAAATATTAATGCGCGATCTTAGCTAACCAGCGTTGTTTGCCTGTCGGTACACAGAGTATCGGCAGGCTTTTTTGTTTATAGCCCATTGTCCCCGTCTGCTTTCTAGCCCCTGACTTTTTTTGTGCTGCGAGTTTATCTCAATTGTGAGATTTGTTAATAAATGCTGGCTCAAACACTATAAATCGTTAACCCCTTTCAAGCACACTAGTCCCAACAGCGTCACATCTGTGACGTAATACAGACACGTGACTTACATTTGTGAGGCCAGCCTCAAGCCCCTTGCTGCTGACCGACAAGTCTCCGGTTGTCGTTGTGATGTAACTGGTGAAAAATGAAAGAAAAACCTCGCACAGCCTTTCTTGCAGCACCCATTATATTGCTGCGTGGTTTCGTTCAAGCCCCCAATGTCGCGATGGTGGTGATTGGCGTTTTGATTACCTTCAGCGCCGTTGCCGCCTTGCGCGTGCCGATCAATCTCACCGTCAGTGTTACTCCAGAGCACAGTGTGCGATTCAATCGACAGGCGCTCGAGGCCTTACCTTCGGCACAAATCATCACTCAAACCCCATTTACCCAAGGTGAGCAACGTTTTGAGGGTGTGGCGCTATCAAACGTTTTGGACGCTGCGGGAATGGGGGAATGTGCTGACTTAAAACTGAGCGCGATGAATCGATACCAAGCGATGCTCAGTGCAGACATGGTGGCACGTTATCAGCCAGTGATTGCGATGAAACGCAACGGGCAAGCGATGACACTCAGAACACTTGGTCCACTTTGGTTAGTGTTTCCTCTCGACCAATATCCGGCCATTCAGAATGACCGATTTTATTCGGCAATGGTGTGGCAGCTGACTGACATAGCGTGCCAGCCCTAAGGAGTGACGAATGATGAGAAATGCCCAACTGAAGGTGATGCCGATTAAACGCACTATTTTAGTGGTATGTATTGCGATTATGGCAATCGGTGTGGTGTTAACCACCAATAAGATCACCGCGTTATCTGAGCGCCTAACCAACGGCCAAAGCAAGTTGGTGTGGTATATGCTCAGCTTGTCCAAAGAGTACGATGCGCTGATTACCTTGCTGGAACGCTACCAAGGAGGAAAGAGCAGCTTTGATCAGTTGGCGATTCAGCACGAGATCTTATGGAGCCGCTTTCCGGTTGCGATCACGATGGCGAACCGTGGTGATGCGGAACAAGGGCATCCGACGGCGCTACTAAAAACCCTGTTCGCTGATCTTAAAGCGTATGAAAGCCGCTTCTATGCCTTGCGCTTTTCTAGTCAGGGCATGAGCCAGCTGATTGCGCATTATCGCCAGCAGCGTCAATTACTCGATGGCTTTTTTCAGCAATCGTTAGCCATGCCGGGTCATGGTTATCGCGAGCATACGCGGTTACTTAACCAGCTCGGACAACTGACCACCGTGATGACGTTAGGGATGATAGCCGTGGGCGCGACAGTATTGATGCTGCTTGCATTGGATGCCAAACGCTATTATCGCTTAGCGCGTGAAGACCAACTTACAGGATTGCATAATCGCCATTGGCTGTTTGATACGTTAAACGGTCGCTATGTATTCAACACTCATAGTATGGCGATGTTGGTGATTGACCTTGATGGCTTTAAGGCGATTAATGATAACTTTGGCCATGATGTGGGCGATCTTTTTCTGTCTGCGTTGGCAGAAAAGCTAGCGATGGCACTCCCGCCGCATGCGGTCATTGCGCGGTTAGGTGGTGACGAATTTGCAGTGGTGATGCCTTATCAGCGCGACGATGAGTCGAGATTGCTTGCGCGTGTTCTTATCGACGTGGCGCATCAACCAATCCCAATTGACACATACCTCTGCCAAGTGTCGGCCAGCGTGGGTATCGCGCATGGAAAGGACAAACTGAGCGGGGAGCGTTTACTGACTCATGCGGACACGGCAATGTATGCGGCAAAGCGGGCAGGGAAGAACCAATATCGCGTGTATCATGACACTATGCAGCCTCCCAATGGAAAACGACACAGTCGTGAGGAATCGCGGTTTGATGAAGCCACACCTTGGGTAAGTGGCCGTTCGCAAGGCGATGCTGAACAGACATCGCCCAACGCTTAGTGTTATCTAGCTTGATATTATTGGCGTGCTGTCGCCGCTTTCATGGTTTTGACGAAGTCCGTTAATGCCGCCAGCATCGCGGGCACATCATGTTGATGTTGCTCGATGATTTTCACCACCGCCGAGCCAGAGATGGCGCCTGCCGCCCCGGCGCTGATCGCTGCTTTGACTTGCTCAGGGGTTGAGATGCCAAAGCCAAGCAGCGGGCGCGGTGCCTCATGATGATGTAAGTTGCCGAGCAGGTGTTCAACCGGTGCGCCAGCCTTAGCCTCTGCCCCTGTGACGCCGGCGCGCGACACCAAATAAGTATAGCCACGGCCCAGCTCCGCCACTTGAGCTAAGGTTGCATCGTCTGCGTTAGGTGGGGCAATAAAAATCGGATCAATGCCCTGCGCCAAGGCTTGTTCACGAAATGGTGCAGATTCAGCAATCGGCACATCTGCCACAAGCACCGAATCGACGCCGACATCCGCACACCGGCGGTAAAAAGTATCAATACCGCGGGCGTAGACTAAGTTGGCATACATCAGCAACCCAATCGGAATGGTTGGATGCTTGGCGCGAATGGCTGCCAACATGTCGAAACAGGTATCGGGCGTGGTGCCAGCGGCCCGCGCGCGTAAGGTTGCGTCTTGAATGGTCGGCCCATCAGCCAATGGGTCGGAAAACGGCATACCGAGTTCCAGCGCGTCGGCGCCGCCTTCAACCAAGGCATCGACCACGGCGAGTGACTGTTCTGGGTTTGGATCCCCCAAGGTGACAAAAGGAACAAAGGCACCTTGCTGTTTGGCATCCAGGTTTGCGAACATCGCTTGATATCGAGTTGATGGTGCCGTCATGACAGCTCTCCTTTGCCTTCTAAAATGTCATATACAGTGAAGATATCTTTATCACCACGTCCGGATAGGTTGACCACCAAAAGCTGCTCTTTTTCAGGATCAGCGGCAATCATTTTTTGCGCCTGAGCCAGTGCATGGGCAGATTCTAACGCGGGAATAATGCCTTCGTTGCGCGCAAGCGATTGAAACGCTTCTAAGGCCTCATCGTCAGTGACTGCCGGGTATTCGGCACGACCAATGGCGTTAAGGTGCGCATGCTGTGGCCCCACCGACGGGAAGTCCAATCCGGCTGATACAGAATACGACTCTTCGACCTGGCCATATTCATCTTGCATCAATGGGGATTTCATACCGAAGAAAATACCGGGTTTGCCGTGCTTTAAGGGCGCGCCGTGTTGATCGGTATCGAGTCCTTTGCCCGCGGGCTCAACGCCAATTAAACGCACATCTTTGTCATCGATAAAGTCAGCAAACATGCCAATCGCGTTTGAGCCGCCACCCACACAGGCGATTACCGCATCCGGCAAGCGGCCTTCTACTTGCTGAATTTGCGCGCGGGTTTCCTCACCAATAATGCGTTGAAACTCGCGCACAATGGTCGGGAAGGGGTGCGGGCCCGCCGCAGTGCCGAGCAAATAGTGGGCGGTATCATAGTTGGCTGACCAGTCGCGCATCGCTTCGTTACACGCATCCTTTAACGTCGCAGAGCCCGCATGTACTGGGATCACAGTGGCACCCATCAGCTTCATCCGAAACACATTGGGGCTTTGGCGCTCAACGTCTTTGGCCCCCATGTAGATACGACACTTTAGCCCCAATAGCGCACACGCCAGTGCGGTCGCCACACCGTGTTGGCCGGCCCCGGTTTCGGCAATGATCTCTGATTTGCCCATACGCTGGGCAAGCATCGCTTGACCCAGTACTTGGTTGGTCTTGTGCGCCCCGCCGTGCAGCAAGTCCTCGCGCTTAAGATACAGCTTGGTGTTCGTCCCCTTGGTGAGGTTACGACAAAGCGTCAACGCGGTGGGTCGTCCGGCATACTCTTGCAGCAGGCGGATAAAATCATCTTTAAAGTTCGGGTCGTCTTGGGCATCAATAAACGCCTGTTCGAGCTGATCAAGCGCAGGCACCAGAATTTGGGGCACGTACTGACCACCAAATTCGCCAAAATACGGGTTAAGCTTGCTCATAATTATCCTTTTACGTCTTTAACTGGGGCCGAGATACGTTGACTGTCTTGGCGACATCTATCCTCTCAGCTAAATTATCTCGGGAAATCAACCATCTCGGAAAATCAACTATCTCGAAAAATTAATAGCGGCGAAGGGCGCGGAACGCCGCGTTTAACTTGTTGGCATCTTTCACCCCGGGCGCATGCTCGACACCGGAGTTAAAATCCAGCCCAAGGCAGCCTTGTTCGGCCGCTTTGGCGGCATTCTCAGGGGTGAGCCCGCCGGCAATCATGACTTTGTCTTTGGCAGTTTTAGGGATCAGGTGCCAATCAAAGGTTTTACCCGTGCCGCCAGATTGTTGGCCGACTCGGCTGTCGATGAGGTGACGGTCAGCATTCACGCCGTCTAAAGCCGGTGCGACATCAGAGACACCGTGCGCTTTCCAAATTTCACAGTGCTCAGGGAGCTTCTCACGCAATGCTTGTAGATACGCTGCATCTTCATCCCCATGCAGTTGCACCGCGTGAAGGCTGAGCTGTTGTGCGTACTCAGCCACGGTGTCTAGCGCATGATTTTGGAACACGCCCACATAGCGAAGCGGCGCGCCTTGCTGGACGCGCTCGGCCACGGCGGGTGTGACAGCACGCGGTGAGTGCTCAACAAAAATGAGTCCACCGTAGACCGCGCCAGCGTTATAGGCGGCGAGGGCATCGTCGGCGGTGGTGAGCCCGCAGACTTTATTCTCTCCTAAGATCACTTTACGTAGCGCGAGGGTCAGATCGGGTTCTGCCATTAATGCACTGCCAATCAAAAAGCCATCCGCATGGCGGGCAAGATCGCGCACATGACGGTGGCTATGAATGCCACTTTCTGAAATCACGATCGCTTTTTCGCCCACTTGTGGTGCTAAGCGTTTGGTGCGATCGCGATCGATGCTTAAATCGCGCAAATTCCGGTTATTAATCCCAATCACCACCGCTCCTAGGGCATTGGCACGCGCGAGCTCGTCTTCGGTGCTCACTTCGGTAAGCACGCCCAGCTTTAGCGACTCGGCTAAATCGGCCAGCTCGCGGTATTCGGCGTCGTCGAGTACCGACAGCATCAATAAGATTGCATCGGCTTGATAATGACGTGCGAGGTAAACCTGATACGGGTCGATAATAAAATCTTTACAAAGCACAGGCGCATCGACTTGTGCGCGCACGATCGGTAAGAAGTCAAAACTGCCCTGAAAGTGGTCCTCGTCCGTCAGGACTGAAATGGCCGCGGCAAAGGGTTGGTAAGCACGGGCGATACTGGCTGGATCGAAGTCTTCTCGGATCAACCCTTTTGAAGGCGAGGCTTTTTTGCACTCCAAGATAAACTGTGACCCCGGCGCGGCCAGTGCAGCACGAAAATCGCGATCACTGAGCGTCAGTTGGTCGATAAAGCTATCCAGCGGCTGAGCACTTTTGCGCGCGGCTACCCAGCGTTTTTTGTCATCGACAATGCGGCCTAAAATGGTGTCGTTGAGGGCTGAGGTGGTCATACTGCGCTCCTTTGTGCTAACGCTTGCATGATGGTGTAAGGCTTGCCCGACGCCATCACGTCCAAGGCCTGTTGTGTGTTTGCTTTCAAGTCTTCTTGTCCGAATAAGCGTAGCAATAGTGCCACATTGGCAGCCACCGCCGCTTGCTGGGCGTCTGTGCCTTTACCTTGCAAAATCGCGCTGATCATCGCGCGGTTTTGCTCCGGTGTGCCCCCAGCAATGCTGTCCAGCGGGTATTCGGGTACACCAAAGTCGCTGGGGGTTAGGGTGTAATGCTCAATGTGGGTCGGGGTGATTTCTGCCACCGTTGTGGGGCCGTGGATAGCTACTTCATCCAGACCGTCACCATGAACCACGGCTGCGCGCGTCATGTTGAGGTTTTGCATGGTTTGTGCAATCGGCGCAACTAGGGCTTGGTCGTACACGCCCATCAGCTCGATGCTAGGTTTCGCTGGGTTAATTAACGGCCCAAGCAGATTAAAGATGGTGCGTGTTTTCATTGCTTGGCGCACGGGCATCGCGTGTCGTACGCCGGTGTGGTATTGCGGGGCGAATAAAAAGCAAACGCCCAGATTATCCAAGGCCTCGCGGGCGTGGTCGGCAGGCATCGCCAAATCAATGCCAAAGGCAGCGAGTAAATCCGAT
This sequence comes from Salinivibrio sp. YCSC6, assembly GCF_004916735.1. Lineage (NCBI taxonomy): Bacteria > Pseudomonadati > Pseudomonadota > Gammaproteobacteria > Vibrionales > Vibrionaceae > Salinivibrio > Salinivibrio sp. YCSC6. The sequence continues at coordinate 1,763,291 of NZ_CP039516.1, read as the reverse complement.
GAGCCCGATTTGCTCGACACCCCGCGGTTACCGTGTTTGGCCACTTTCACGCCACAGGCGGCGGCGACAAAGGCGGCCGTGGTTGAAATATTAATGGTGTTCGCGCCATCGCCTCCCGTGCCAACGATATCGGCAAACGGATAACTGGGGCGGGGGAAAGGTTCGGCGTTGTCAGTCAGTGCTTTTGCTGCCCCTGCGATTTCTTCAGGCGTTTCCCCTTTAATCTTTAATGCGGTTAATGCGGCCGCTAATCGCGCTGGCTCGAGTTCGCCCTGAATGATCGCACTAAACAGCTGCTCGCTTTGCACTTGGCTGAGTGACTGTTGTTGGTAGAGCGTCTCTAGTAGTTGATCCATCACTGTACTTAACCTCGGTATTTGTCTGTTCGAGCTCCGTGCTTATCTGGCACGTGTTGTTGTAAGCGCTAATGTTGTTAGCGCTGATAATAGCCACTGGCCCAATCGATGGTATGGGTGAGCAGGGCAGCACCTTGTGCGGTCAAAATAGATTCTGGGTGGAATTGATAACCGACCACGTAGTCGGTATTGCTCACCACGGCCATTACTTTCTGATCGTCGCCATCCAAGGTCGTGGCGATGACATCCAAGCTTGCAGGTACCTCAGTGGCCACCAGCGAGTGGTAACGGGCCACGGTGAGTGGGGATGCCAATGGGCCAAATACCGCATGTTGCTGGTGGTGCATGGCTGAGGCTTTGCCGTGCATGATGGTGCCAGCTCCGGCGACTGTGCCGCCGTACGCTTCGACGATCGCTTGCTGACCCAGGCAAATCCCTAGCATCGGCACTTGGCCGCGCAGCCTTTCAATCAACGCGGGCATACAGCCGGCATCGGAAGGCGCACCTGGGCCGGGCGAGAGCACTAGCAGCGGCTGGGGCAGGGAGCGAATATGACGAACAATCGCCTCGGCCTCTAAATGATTGCGGAACACCGTGACCGGGTAACCCAGTGCGCGAAATTGATCCACCAAGTTGTAGGTAAAGGAGTCCATGTTATCGAGCAGCACGATGTCCACTTGCGGGGTACTCATGATTGGCCTCCTTGGTGGGCGGTTTGAATCGCATGGATCACCGCTTGAGCTTTGCCGCGGGTTTCGTCCGCTTCGGCTTGTGGGTCAGAATCAAACACCACGCCTGCACCGGCTTGCACGGTGGCAAGGCCGTTTTCAACGTAGGCAGAGCGGATCACAATGCAGGTATCCATCTCGCCTGATCCAGTAAAATAGCCCACGGCCCCGCCATAACTGCCACGACGGCACTGTTCGGTGTCACGGATAAGCTGCATCGCGCGAAGCTTGGGCGCACCGGTGAGCGTACCCATATTCATACAGGCTTGGTACGCATGCAGCGCGTCTAGATCGGGTTTTAGCTGACCCACCACCCGAGAAACTAAATGCATGACGTGGCTATAGCGGTCGACTTTGAGCAAATCGGCAACATGGCGGCTGCCGGGTGTGCTAATTCGCGCCACATCGTTGCGGGCCAAATCGACCAGCATCATGTGCTCGGCGTTTTCTTTTTCATCATTGCGCAGCTCAAGCTCAATGCGGCTATCCAAGTCGTGGTCAATGTCGCCTTGGGCGATTTTTCCGCGTCGGCGTGTACCGGCGATGGGATAAATCTCAACCTGATTAGTCGCTTGAGTATATTTAAGGGCGCTTTCTGGCGAGGCGCCAAACAAGCTAAATTGGCTATCGCGCAGATAAAACATATACGGGCTAGGGTTGCCACGCTTCAACGCTCGATAAGCATTGAGCGGCGAGGGACATGCGAGGGTAAAGCGGCGCGATGGCACCACTTGAAACACATCACCGGCAATCACGTGCTTTTTCAACGCGTCAACTTGCTGACAAAAGTCTGAATCAGAGACAGAAACCGCGACGCTGTGATCAGTGATCACGGGCGCTTTTGGAAGCGGCGCAGGCGATAAGCAGGCTTCTTTGATGCTTTGCAAACGACGCGATAAATCCACATAGTGGGCGCGGGCGTTATCACCCCCAAATAAGGTGCCTTGTAAGCGCGCTTGGCGGTGCTGGTGGTCAATCACCAGCAAGCTTTCTGCAACATAAAAAAGGTAGTCGGGGCAGTGCTCGATGCCCTCCACCGCTGGCAGCGTTTCAGTGCTGGCCACCAAATCATAGGCAAAAAGGCCTCCGATAAAGAGCGCGTCGTCAGGTTGGTTATTCAACGCGACACTTTGTTTGATAACACGCAGGGCATCAAACACCGACGCTTGGCGTAGACGGGCGTCTTCATCCAACAGCGCGCCATTGTCGTTAGGATGGCGGAACGTCAACTTCAAAGCGAGGAAGTCTCCATCGTTGGCCTGCGCTACCTCACAGGCGAGGGCTTTCAGCGCTGCGCTCTGGGTGATGCTCTCCAGCAAATGACTGCCATTATGGGTAAGCGCTTGTAAGGTCACGCGCTGCCCGCGGCATTCAATGCGCACGGCGGCATCGATCAGCATCAGGCTTTTAAGGTTGCGTTTGGAGTCAATCTCTGCCGACTCCAACAGCATGCTATAAGGCTTATCTTGGCACACGGCGGCATACAACTCGGTTGGGTCGGCCACATAAGGCACCGAGAGTTGGAGCGTATCGAGCTCGCCATGTTGGGGATTATGAGTGTTCACAGCTTTCTCCCTGCCGCTTGCACAAAGGGGGTGAGTTCTTGCATTAGCTGCGCGAACATATCGCCGGTTAAGGCTTGGTGACCGTCTGACAGTGCTTCGCTTGGGTTTAAGTGGCTCTCCACAATGATGCCATCCGCGCCCACGGCCGCTGCGGCGCGTGATAGTGGCGTCACAAGCTCTCGCACGCCCGTCCCGTGGCTTGGGTCGACCAACACTGGCAAATGGCTACGCTGCTTCATCAAGGCTACGGCATTCAAATCCAAGGTGTTACGTGTGGCGGTTTCGTAAGTGCGAATACCGCGTTCACATAAAATCACATTGGGGTTACCCGCATCGACAATATATTCCGCTGCCAGCAAACACTCTTCGATAGTGGCGGAAAGCCCACGTTTTAACAAGACAGGTTTGCCAGTTTCGCCTACCGCTTTGAGTAAGCCATAGTTTTGCATGTTACGTGCGCCAATTTGCAAGCAATCAATGTACTCGCACACGGCGTCGACTTGGCTAATTTCCATCACTTCTGACACGGTTGGCATGCCAGTCAGCTCACTGGCTTGTTTGAGTAGCTTTAGCCCCTCAATCCCCATGCCTTGGAAATCATAAGGGCTGGTGCGTGGTTTAAAGGCACCGCCCCGCAATACACGTGCACCATGGGTTTTAACGCGCTCCGCCACGGATAGTAATTGAGACTTCGACTCCACCGAGCAGGGGCCTGCCATGACCACGAAGTGTTGACCGCCTACAGGCACATTGCCGATATGCACCACACTGTCATGCGGCTGCACATCACGGCTCACGCGTTTGTACTTGGTTAAAATCGGTTTGACTTCCTCAACCAGCGGGTTGGCCTCAAAATGGCATTGTTGCAACACACGTTCATCACCCAGTGCACCCAATACAATGCGTTCTACACCCGGCATATAAAGTGGTTTTAACCCGCATTGTTCGATTTGATTGAGGAGGACGTTGGCATCCTGCTCGGTGGCTTGGGGTTTAAGTACAATAATCATCAAATATCCTTATCAACTATGTTGCGGGTTACCGTGACTGAATGCGTAGTGGCACGATAACGCGTGATGGCAAAACTGAGAGACAAAAACGCCCGCATCAGTGGCGGGCGTTGTGAATAAGGTTGCTGTTTATACAGCGCGTCACACCGCCCGTGAGGAGCCGTGCCACCAAATAAGTGCAACAGAGGTCATGGATGTCGCCAACACACTCACGGCCTGTGCGGCAGTGGGTGCAGTGTGAATCGAATGTGATCTAGACGCGGCGTTGAAATACATGCTGCGAGACTCCGTCGTGACTGTTACCCTTAGCGCCATATTGCTCCCCGAGACTGAGAAGTGGTGCGCGTTAACTTGTGTACTAGTAAACTGATATTTTGCTTCTGTGTCAACGGGGAATTCAAAAAGAATGCAGAAAAAGTGCGGAATAAGCACACGATAATAAACAACAAAGATATTCACCGTGCCCGCCGAGCGCTGATTAACTTGGCGTATTCGCATCGACAGAGCTCGCATGGCGCGTACTTAGCCTCAGGCTGATAAGACACAAACCGACAGTGCTAGGGCGCGAGCGCATTAAGGAAACCCGATACACCATGATCATTGACTTACATAGCCATACCACTGCCTCCGACGGCCGTCTATCACCAAAAGATTTGGTGCAGCGCGCTGTCGAGCGTCGCGTGGGCGTGTTGGCGATTACCGACCACGACACCACCGCTGGGCTGGTGGAAGCGCAAGCAGAAATCGACCATCAAAACTTGCCCCTTACGCTGGTCAACGGCATTGAAATTTCGACCTTGTGGCAGAATTTTGATATCCACATTGTGGGATTAAATGTCGACCCCCAGCATCCGGCATTAACCGCATTGATTGTGGAGCAAGCTGAGCGACGCCAACAACGTGCTGAGCTGATTGCTGAGCGGTTAGAGCGCTCGCATTACACAGGGGCGCTCGCGGGTGCGCGTGAACTGGCTGGCGATGCACCACTGACCCGTGCCCATTTTGCACGCTGGTTGGTCGAGCAGGGTCACGCGAAAACCATGCAAGCCTGTTTCAAGCGCTTTTTAACCCGAGGAAATACCGGCTATGCACCGCCTAATTGGTGTTCGATTGCAGATGCGGTTACGGCGATCCATGAGGCCGGCGGGCAGGCGGTGCTTGCTCACCCAGGCCGATACAAGCTCAAAGCCAAGTGGTTGAAACGATTACTGACTGCATTTTCTGAAGCCAATGGCGATGCTATCGAAGTCGCTCTTCCTCAGCAGTCGCAACAAGAGCGTCGTTTGCTGGCCGATTACGCGCGAGATTATGGATTGTTGGCCTCGCTGGGATCGGATTTTCATTATCCTTCTCCGTGGACAGAGCTGGGCCGCAATTTATGGCTACCCAAAGACAGTCAGCCGGTTTGGCATGATTGGACATGGTTAGACGCGGCTGAACAAAAATGGCAATCAGTAAATCAACTAGATAGCGACAAGCCAGACGCGTTACAATAGACGTATAAGAAGGATTATCCGGCGCGCTAGCCACCAACGCTGGATCGCGGTTGAGCATCCTAAAGTGGCAGAGCTAAAGCAGGAGGAACCATGAGTCAGTTTTTTTACGTCCACCCAGAGAACCCGCAAGCGCGGTTGATTAATCAAGCGGTGGCGATTATCCGAAATGGTGGGGTTATTATTTATCCGACCGATTCGGGCTATGCATTAGGCTGCCAACTAGAAAACAAACAGGCGCTGGAACGCATTTGCCGGATTCGTGATCTCGACAAAGACCATAACTTTACGTTGCTATGTCGTGATTTATCCGAGTTATCGCTTTACGCTCGGGTGGATAATACCGCGTTTCGCTTGATTCGAAATAACACCCCCGGTGCTTACACCTTCATTTTGAAGGCGACGAAAGAAGTGCCGCGCCGATTAATGAACCCGAAGCGTAAGACCATTGGTATTCGCGTACCGGATAACCGTATCGCGCTTGATTTGCTCGAGGCGTTGGGCGAACCCTTGATGTCGACGTCATTGATTTTGCCGGGCAATGATTTTACCGAATCAGACCCTGAGGCGATTCGTGATCATCTCGAACACAGTGTGGATTTGATTATGCACGGTGGCGTATTGGGTGAGCGCCCCACCACAGTGGTTGATTTTAGTGAAGGCAACCCAGAAATTCGCCGCCACGGCAGTGGTGATCCACAACCATTTGAATAAAAAATGAACCAAGTGTCACCATGAGCCGTAATTACTTATACAGTGCAATTGCATTGTGACAATGTGCTAGTTCTGATGTTGTGTCAGCGTCATGTTGACCTTCCATTCCCGCCCAGCCGCCTTGCTGGGCGTTTTTTTATTTTAAAAAGTCAGAGCCAGCCGAAACTGTTTCTCTATCCCCTAGGTTCTTGGTATTATTCGCCTCCTGATGACGAAAACCGTCAGCAAACCAATTAATGCCAACCGTGACAGTGATGACGCCTGTGAAGGCGACAGTAAGGTAAGACAAACATGAGCGAAAAATTGCAGAAGGTGCTAGCGCGTGCTGGCGTAGGTTCACGTCGTGAGATGGAAAGCTATATCCAATCAGGGCGTGTGAGTGTGAACGGTGTGGTTGCCAAGCTTGGCGATCGTCTTGATGACCCGAGTGCGCTGGTGCGTGTAGACGGTCATCCTGTTCAACTGAGTGCGCCTTCTGAGTCTGTGTGTCGAGTCCTCGCATACAACAAACCGGAAGGCGAATTGTGTACGCGTAGCGATCCAGAGGGTCGCCGCACTGTCTTCGATCGTCTTCCTAAGCTAAGAGACGCCCGTTGGGTTGCTGTCGGTCGTCTGGATGCAAACACCTCAGGCTTGCTACTATTTACCACTGATGGTGAATTAGCAAACCGATTAATGCACCCAAGCCGCCAAGTGCAGCGTGAATACATGGTACGTGTATTTGGTGAGGTGAACGAAGACATGGTGCGTAATCTTGTCTCTGGTGTTGAGCTAGAAGACGGCGTAGCGCGTTTTGAGGACGTTGTTTACGCGGGTGGCGAAGGCATGAATCATACCTTCTATGTGGTGATCACCGAGGGACGCAACCGTGAGGTGCGCCGTTTGTGGGAAACCCAAGGGGTGACGGTGAGCCGTCTGAAGCGTGTTCGTTATGGCGATATCTATCTCGAGAAAGACTTGCCACGTGGTGGCTGGCGCGAGATGGAGCTGAAAGAAGTGAACTACTTGCGAGAAATGGTTGAAATGAAACCAGAATCGCAAACAGTGATCACCCCAGAGGATCAGAAGCGTAAAAAATCGCGCCAGAAGATTCGCCGTGCTGTTCGCCGCTATGAAGAACGTATTGATTCTGATAGCAAACCGAAAAAAGCGCGCCAAGCGCGTCGTGGTAACGCACCCGCTGGTGGGCCGAAAGGCAGTGGACCTAAGCCTAAACAAGGCAACCCTCGAGCAGGCGCGCCGCGTGGCAAAGGTAAACCGCGCACCCGCAAATGACGTTTTATAAAGCGGTATTTTAAAAAGCGTTACCTGAAGCCCGGCACCTGCCGGGTTTTTTATGCGCTGTTTTTACCTTTTTTCAACCTGCATTGCCTCTCATTCTATTTCCATCTACATGATAACGATTCTTGTTTGTGATAATGTGCTACTTATCGTTTTATTAGTAAATGGATGTGATGAAAGCGGCCGAGCAGCACATCGCCACACGTTTTAACCGAATCGAACGTGTGTTGGCGTATATTCATGCCAACCTTGACCAACCCTTAAATGTGGCAGACCTAGCCGCGTTAAGTTGCTGGTCACGTTGGCAGTTGCAGCGAGTTTTTTCGGAACAAACTGGGGTCAATGTTGCGCACTACGTACGAGAGCTAAAACTCGGGCAAGCGGCGCAACAGCTTGTCATGGGTCAAAGCCGTGTCATTGATATTGCGTTGATGTATGGCTTTGGCTCCGAGGCGAGCTTCTCGCGTGCATTTCGGCAACATTTTGGTATGACCCCGCGTCACTATCGGCAGCGCGGCGTGATGGATGGTATCCGCACACCGATGCATATTGCTAGTCTGACAACCTCTCAACCATCTTGGCTGTCTGTGCATATTCAAACGCGAGAGCCAATGCACCTAGTAGGCCAGCTTGGCTATATTCGAGGATTATTTTCATCACAGCCCGACTTTACCCATGTCGTGCCTGAGCTTTGGCAACACGTCCATCAGTCATTATGGTACGCCGGTGAGTGTGAAAGTATTGGCGCGATTAACGTTACCCAAGCGGAGACACTGGGTGAGCCTTTACCCTATTTAGCCGGTCAAGTCACAATGCATCCGCCTGAAGACAACGCAATTACTCACTGGATAATCCCTGCCACAACCTATGCGGTGATCACACATACTGGCCCGGTGAGTGCATTGCCGGAAACGCTTAAGGCTTTTATCTACCACTGGCTGCCTCAATCTGGCTACACATGTACCGACGGGGTTGAGTTAGAGGTTTATCCTCCACACTATCAGCCTGCCGATAAGCACGCTGTGATGCACTATTGGGTGCCGCTCGACACCGCACACATTGCACCAAATTGAACAGTTTTTATCAGTCCTGCCCTTACAATGCGAATGATTTCGTTTTCCATTTAAGTTGTTTGAGTTGTAAGAAGGACGTTTTAATGCAGGCACCAACATCTCGCGTATTCGCCAATGGTTGGCGACGCTCGCCGTTAGCACTTGTTATCATGGGGACACTTACCAGTGCGTTGGCCTATGCTGAGAATGAACAGAGTGATATTGAAACCATTCACGTGCTGGGCGATACCTACCGAAATACTGCCACTAAAACAGTACTGGCACCAGAAGAGACGCCTCAAGCGGTTACCGTCATCGACCGAGACACTATCGAGCAGCGCCAAGCCAGCTCATTAAGTGAGGTAGTGCGCTACACCCCCGGCGTTAATACGGAGTTGCGAGGTGGGGCAGTGACGCGCCTCGATTTGTTTAATATTCGGGGCTTTATTAACTATCAAAACTTCTTTGATGGTCTCGCAGTGCCATACAACACGTGGAATTTGCAGCCGCAAATCGATCCGATTGCCATCGAACAAGTCGAAGTTTTTAAAGGGCCGACATCGGTGTTATACGGGAATATTCCACCGGGTGGCATGGTGAATATGATCGCCAAAACGCCGCAACAGCAAGCTGCACATCGCGTGGCGGTGAGTACCGATTCGGACGCGTTGCGTGAAGTGTCGGTCGACAGTACGGGGGCAATATCAGATACCTCACTGGCTTATCGAATGGTGGCACTGGCTCGGCAAAAAGACGGTCAGGCGGGTGACTCGGAAGAAGAGCGGTATGTGGTTGCCCCATCGTTAGATTGGCGGGTGTCGCCAGATACCTTGGTGAACGTTAACCTTTATTACCAAGCGGATCCGGCGGCGGGGATTTATACTTCATTACCCGCTAAAGGCTCGGTATTGCACAGTGACAAAGGCCGTTTATCGAGCGACAGTTTCTCCGGTGATAATAATTGGAACACCTACGATCGAGAATTCTTGATGCTCGGATACAAGGTGCAGCATCAGCTTTCTGCCGATTGGTCAGTGCTTCACACAGCACGCTACACGGATGCAGATTTACTGCAAAAAAACATGTATCACCAGAAGAGCAGCGATGGTCAGCACTACCCGCGCAATGCCTATCTTACCGACGAATCTATGACGTCTTGGGTTGTCGATACCCAGCTATCAGGAGATTTACGTTGGGGGAAAGCGCAACATTACACCTTATTTGGACTCGACTATCAGAATATGTCTTCTGATGTTAGCTATGACGACACGTTAGCGGGTGTCGTGCCGGATATTGATATTTTTCACCCCAATAACCATCAGGTTGACCCAAGCGCCCTGACCTTTGTTTATCAAGATCAGCACGATATCGAGGTAGCGCAGACAGGCATCTATGCTCAGGATCAAATCCTTTGGAAACAATGGGTTTTACTTGCCGGTGCGCGGTACGATGAATATGAGTTAAAAGACGATCAACGTACCCTGTATGCGGGGACACCCAGTGGTTCAGATAAAACGATTCGCCACTACAATTTAGCATTTCGTGCTGGGGCAATGTATCAATTCAACAACGGTATATCGCCTTATCTCAGCTACTCAGAAAGTTTTGAACCCACGGATATGGATAATCGCGGTAACGTATTTGACCCATCCACGGGAAAACAATGGGAAGCGGGGCTTAAATATCTTTCACTAGATGGCACGACGGGATTCAATTTGGCGCTGTTTGAGCTCAAAAAACAGGATGCCTTGGTCAATGATCCCAACGACTCCTATGCGAAAATTCAAACCGGTGAAATTCGATCTCGTGGGATAGAAGTCTCTCTCGATCACGCGCTGAGTGTGGACACAGACGTGTCACTGACTTACGGCTACATGGATATGGAAATTACGGACGACCCTAATCTTGAGGGAAAAACGCCTGTTTGGGTGCCAGAGCAAACTGCCAGTGCCTGGTTGAATCATCAAGTCAGTGCGGGGACACGAATTAGTGTTGGTGTGCGTTATGTCGGTGAGTCACAGGGTAACGCCAACAATACCTTTATCGTGCCGGATTATACGGTGTTTGACACCGCGATTCGCTATGACTTATCGCAGCTTTCCTCGTCGCTTTCGGGAGCGAAAGTGTCGCTATCTGCAACGAACTTGTTCGATAAGAGTACATATAGCTGTTTTGATGAGTTGAACTGTTGGTATGGCGATGAGCGAAATATCAAGGCCAAGCTCAGCGTCGATTTTTAACCAGTGAAACACGAAAAGCGCCCCAGTCTTGGGGCGTTATCGATTAGCGTTTCGGTTGCGCATCAATACACTGACCGTGCTCGTTAATACCTTCTGGCGCCATCAGATAAATATACAGCGGCATAATATCGAGTGGGGTTTTCAGTGTTTGTGGATCCTCGCCGGGGAACGCGCTGGCTCGCATGCTGGTGCGGGTGCCACCCGGGTTGATAGCATTAACACGGACCTTGGTGTCAGACATTTCATCTGCCAGTACTTGCATCATACCTTCGGTCGCAAACTTAGATATCGCATAACTGCCCCAATAAGCACGACCTTGGTGGCCTACCGTTGATGTGGTAAATACAATGCGCGCGTCATCCGACTTTTTCAGCAACGGGAGTAGGGCTTGTGTCATTAGCATGGTCGCTTTGACGTTCACCTGCATGACATCATCGTGCGACTTCTCATCAATTTGGTCGAAAGGGCTGAGTACGCCAAGTAGCCCCGCGTTATGCAATACGCCATCTAAGCGACCAAACTGTTGCTCGATGGTATCGGCCATATCCATGTAATGCTGACGTGTGGCGCCGAGCATATCCAATGGGATAATGGCTGGCTGTGGCGCGCCCATCGCATCAATCTCGTCGTATACGGCTTCAAGCTTTTTCACAGTACGGCCCAGCAAAATAACCGTTGCGCCTTTTTCGGCGTAACTTAATGCGGCTTGACGGCCAATACCTGCGCCTGCACCGGTCACTAAAATGACGCGACCTGCTAGGGCATTTGAGGTAACTTGATATTCCACGATACAAATCCTTATTTATTGTTAAACGTAGATTATTGTAAGGTTGCGGGTGATGTGTGACAACCAAGCGCGTGATGCGCTGTATTAAGGCATTGCCACCAAAGCGAGACAAAGAGGATACAACATTGGAATTTATTGCGGATTATGGGCTGTTTTTGGCCAAAGTCATCACCTTTTTAGTGGCTGCAGTGGTACTGGTTGCCCTGGTTCGTGCCGCGAACGACAAGGGCGGACAAAAGGGGAGCCTGAAGATCACCGATCTGACTGAGAGCTTTAAGCATCATCGTGAAGCACTGGAACACCACCTTTACAATGAGGCTGAGCTAAAGGCGCGTGATAAGGCAGAGAAAAAAGCCAAGAAGGCGGAAAAGAAAGCCCAAAAAGCCGCGGCGAAGAAAGACAGCGAGCACAACTCGTCACGAGAGCCGCGATTGTTTGTACTGACCTTTAAGGGCAGTATCGATGCCCGTGAAGTGGACGGGTTACGCGAAGAAATTTCTGCCATTCTCGCGGTGGCGACATCTGACGATGAAGTGTTGGTGCGTCTAGAAAGTGGCGGGGGCATGGTGCATGGCTATGGTCTTGCCGCTTCGCAGTTAGCAAGAATTCGGAAAGCGGGCGTGCGTTTGACCATTTCGGTCGATAAAGTCGCCGCCAGCGGTGGCTATATGATGGCGTGTGTGGCGGATAAAATCATTGCAGCACCGTTTGCCATCATCGGGTCAATTGGTGTGATTGCGCAATTACCAAACTTTAATAAGTTACTGAAGAAGAACGATATCGAGTTTGAGCAACTGACCGCCGGTGAATTTAAGCGCACCCTGACGATGTTTGGTGAAAACACGGATAAAGCACGTGAAAAATTCCAAACCGAGTTAGAAGAAACCCACGACCTTTTCAAAGGGTTTATCACTGAGCATCGTCCGACATTAAATGTGGATACCGTGGCAACGGGTGAGCATTGGTTCGGTAATCAAGCCATTGACTTGGGTCTTATCGATGCGGTGAGTACCAGCGATGAATACTTATTTGAGGCGGCAAACAGCGAGCGTCATATCCTTGCGGTGAGCTATCATCAGCGTAAAAACATCGCAGAAAAGCTTGCAGGCGCATCAGCAGAGGTTGCTGATCGCGTGTTACTTAAATGGATCAGCCGCGGCCAGCGTCCCTTGATTTAACGCTTGTTTGGCACCACACCATCACGTTTCACCGTGATGGTGTGGTTTCAACCGTGGAGTGAGCAAAATATTGGCTATGATTGGAGTCAAAACACACAAATATTGTGAGCCAAGCCAAAAATTATCGTTTCTGTTTGGCTATTTATCGGGTCGCAATGGTAATGATTAGCGCGTTTTTTCCCGAATCTGTCTTTAAAAGATGGACCACAATAAATGATCACAATTAACTAACAATTGTGGAAGGGACAAGCAATCAGCGTGTTTTACTGCGAATTTAGTTGATATTCGGTCAGACTCGCTCAATATTGTAAAACAGAAAGCGTCTTACTCACTATCATGAGTTTGCAACGCAACGAATTATAGACAGTTTTTAGCGCAAAGGGCGTACATTAGGTCATTATGGGCAAATCTCTCGTCATCGTGGAGTCCCCAGCAAAGGCGAAAACGATCAACAAATACCTCGGCAAAGACTTCATCGTGAAGTCGAGTGTCGGGCATGTTCGTGACCTGCCAACTGGTTCGACGCAGGGCGGCAAAAAAGCCGCTCCAGTGTCAACGAAAGGGCTCAGCGCCGAAGAAAAAGCGCGAATCAAGAAAGAAAAAGAAAAGAAGGCGCTCATCAACAAGATGGGCGTCGATCCTTACAATGGTTGGCAAGCGAAATACCAAGTCCTGCCGGGTAAGGAGAAAGTGGTTGCCGAACTCAAGCAGCTAGCGGAAAAAGCGGATCACGTTTATCTCGCAACGGATTTGGACCGCGAAGGGGAAGCCATTGCTTGGCACCTGCGGGAACTGATCGGTGGCGACCATGATCGCTTCAAACGTGTGGTGTTTAACGAAATCACCAAAAATGCGATTACACAAGCCTTTGAAACACCGGGCGATATCAATATTGATGGCGTCAATGCGCAGCAAGCCCGCCGTTTCCTCGACCGTGTCGTCGGGTTTATGGTCTCGCCGTTGCTGTGGAAAAAAGTTGCGCGTGGCCTATCGGCGGGTCGTGTTCAGTCGGTGGCGGTAAAACTGCTGGTTGAACGCGAGCATGAGATTAAAGCCTTTATTCCAGAGGAATTCTGGGATGTGCATGCGGATACCCTAACGCCGAACGCACAGGCACTTCGCTTGCTGGTGGCACAACAAAACGGCAAGGCGTTCAAGCCGAAGAACAAAGATCAGGCCATGGCGGCGGTGTCGGCGCTTGAGCATGCAAGCTTTGTGGTACGCGATCGCGAAGATCGTCCGTCAACCAGCAAGCCGTCTGCGCCTTATATCACCTCGACATTGCAGCAGGCGGCCAGTACCCGCTTGGGCTTTGGGGTGAAAAAGACCATGATGCTGGCTCAGCGTTTGTATGAAGCCGGTTACATTACCTACATGCGTACCGACTCAACCAACCTCAGTAAAGAAGCGGTCGAGGCAGCCCGTGGCCATATTGCGAGTGAATATGGCGAGCAATATTTGCCAGAGTCTGCAAATGTGTATGGTGCGAAGGCGAATGCACAGGAAGCGCACGAAGCGATTCGTCCCTCTGACGTGGGTGTGAGCGCGAGTGATCTGCAAGGCATGGACCCAGACGCCCATCGTCTGTATGACTTGATTTGGCGCCAGTTTGTTGCCTGTCAAATGATGCCGGCGAAGTATGATTCAACCACACTGACCGTCGCAGCCGGTGATTTCTCGCTGAAAGCGAAGGGTCGCACGCTGCGCTTTGATGGTTGGACACGCGTTCAACGCCCATCGGGTAAGAACGAGGATCAAACCTTACCGGCTGTCGATGTGGGTGAAACCCTCAAGTTAGAGCAGCTTGATCCTAAGCAGCACTTTACCAAGCCACCGGCACGTTTTACTGAGGCCGCACTGGTAAAAGAGCTTGAAAAGAGAGGGATCGGTCGACCATCGACTTATGCGTCTATCATTTCCACCATTCAAGACCGCGGGTATGTGCGGGTTGAAAACCGTCGCTTTTACGCTGAGAAGATGGGCGAAATTGTGACCGATCGACTCAACCATAGCTTCGCTGATCTGATGGATTATGATTTTACCGCGCGGATGGAAGCGTCGTTAGACAAAATTGCCGTCGGTGATATCGATTGGAAGGCAGTGCTCGATAACTTTTTTGCCGACTTTACGTCGGAGCTGGAAACCGCAGAGCAAGACGAAGACGACGGTGGGATGAAGCCCAACTACATGGTGATGACAGATATCGACTGTCCAACCTGTGGCCGTAAAATGGGTATTCGTACCGCGTCGACAGGGGTATTCCTTGGTTGTTCAGGCTACGCGTTACCACCGAAAGAGCGTTGTAAAACCACCATCAACCTGATGGATGAAGATGGTATTGTCAACGTGCTTGAGGAAGACGTTGAAACGGCCGATCTTCGAGCAATGAAGCGTTGTCCGATTTGCGAAACCGCCATGGATTCTTACCTAATCGACCAGCACCGAAAACTGCACGTTTGTGGTAATAACCCAAGCTGTGAAGGTTATGTGGTCGAAAAAGGTGAATTCAAGCCAAAAGGCTACGATGGCCCGGTCGTTGAGTGCGACAAGTGTGGTAGCGATATGGTGCTGAAAAATGGCCGTTTCGGTAAATACATGGGTTGTACTAACGAGGAATGTAAGAACACGCGTAAGATCCTCAAAAATGGTGAGATTGCTCCACCGAAAGAAGATCCCGTGCATTTCCCCGAGTTGCCGTGTGAAAACTCGGATGCGTATTTCGTATTGCGTGATGGTGCATCGGGCCTATTTATGGCCGCGAGTAATTTTCCGAAATCTCGTGAAACGCGCGCACCTTTGGTTGAAGAGCTTCACCGCTTTAAAGACCGTATTTCTGATAAGTTCAAATACTTAGCAGATGCGCCGCAGGAAGATCCGGACGGACGTCCGACAGTGGTTCGCTTTGCGCGCAAAACAAAAGAAAACTATGTGCGCAGTGAAGAAGACGGAAAACCGACAGGTTGGTCAGCGTTCTTTGTTGATGGTCAGTGGGAAGTCACCGACAAACGTAAGAAAAAAACCAAGGCTGACTAAGCCACAGCGCTTGTGATTCAAACCCGCCAGTACGGCGGGTTTTTTCGTTGTAGGCATGAGTGAACCTTTGCTTGATCCGTCCCAATATCTTGTCGATACCACTTGCTAAAATGCCGCCTTTCATTTCTTTTCTGAGGCCATATGGAGCTTCATCAATTAGTCAATACACTGGGCCAAGACTTAAAATATCGTTATGGCGAACGTGTTCATAAGCTCACATTGCATGGCGGTTTTAGCTGTCCCAATCGTGATGGCACACTTGGGCGAGGCGGGTGCACATTTTGCAATGTGGCTTCGTTTGCCGATGAGCAGGCTCAGCATGGCTCGGTAAGCCAGCAATTGCAGCAACGGGCTAAAGAAGTTGATCGCGCTCGACGCTACCTTGCCTATTTTCAGGCCTATACCAGTACTTACGACGAAGTCACACGCTTAAAAGCCTTGTACGAGCAAGCACTCGCGCGGGAAAATATGGTGGGGCTTTGTGTCGGTACACGCCCTGATTGTGTGCCACAGGCCGTATTGGCGTTGTTGGCAGACTATCACCAACAAGGGTTTGAGGTCTGGTTAGAGCTTGGCTTACAAACCGCTCACGATAAAACCCTAAAGCGCATTAATCGCGGCCACGATGTTGCCGTCTATGAAGCTGTTACCCAGCAGGCGCGTGCGTTGGGGATAAAAGTCTGTACCCATTTGATCGTGGGTTTGCCAGGCGAAGACTTAGCGGCACATCAGCAAACCATTGATCGGGTCGTGGGTGTCGGGACGGATGGGGTTAAGCTCCACCCATTGCATATTGTCGAAGGCAGTACCATGGCGAAGGCGTGGCGAGCAGGGCGTCAGTTTGCGATGTCTTTAGACGACTATGTACGCAGCGCGACCATGATGATCCAGCGAACACCGCCAGAGGTGGTATATCATCGTGTGTCTGCCAGTGCCCGTCCACCTACATTGCTGGCCCCTTTATGGTGCGAGAACCGCTGGCTCGCGATGACGGCAATCGCGAACCAGCTGGACAGCTCAGGGGCGCAAGGCGCAGCACTCGGCCGGCCATTTATGCCTCGCTAGCGTGATGACGCTTGGGGAGCAAACGCGCCGCAAGACGGCGAAAAAGGTGGCCAATGTCTTGCAAAATAAGATACAAGCATGGGACCAAGAATAGCGTCAGTAGGGTCGCAAACATCACTGCAAAACCGAGCGCGACCGCCATGGGGATCACGAACCGTGCCTGCAGGCTGGTTTCAAACATGATGGGGAGCACCCCTGCAAAGGTGGTGATAGAGGTGAGCGTAATGGCACGAAAACGCGCACAACCGGCTTCTATTACCGCTTGTTTTATCGCAACTCCCGCTTCTCGAGCACGATTGATGTAATCCGTCATCACCAAGGAGTCATTCACCACCACACCTGCAGCTGCGATCAGACCAAATGTCGACATCAAGCTCAGATCGATATCAAACCAATAGTGCCCCCATATGGCGCCGGTTAAGCTAAAGGGGATCACGGACATAATGATCAACGGCTGTGTGTAGCTTTTTAGCGGCACCGCGAGCAGGGCATACACCACTATCATCCCCGCAATAAAGAACAAGATCTGCTCGTTTTGCTGGGCTTGCTGCTCTTCTATTGAGCCGCTTAGCTCGGTGGTGACATCGGGATAACGCGCCAGAATATCGGGAATAATGTCCTGATTGATGGTGTCGATAATCGCGCCAGGCTCCACTTGCTCTTCGTCGATCGCGCCATACACATATACGGTACGGAATCCTGCCTCTCGTCGTAAACTGTTCACGCCCGGCTGTTGTTTTAGCTCCACCACATCCCCTAGCATCACTTGTTGGCCTGATGGCGTGGTAATGATGGCATAACGCAGTGATGAGAAGGCTTCACGGGTGAGTTTGGGGTAACGTACCATCACTTTCACCTCTTCGCCGTCGCGGATCATCCGTTGCGCTTCGCCGCCATAGAAGCTTCCTCCCACCTGCGTGGCAATGGTGGTCAGATCGAGCCCGAGATCATAAGCGACGGGTGTCAGTGAGATGAGCACCTCTTGACTCCCTGAGTCAATTGACGAGGAGATATCGTAAAGGCCCGGCTGCTGATTAAGTCGAGACATCAGTGCACGCCCCGCTTGATTCAAGGTAGTGATATCGGGTCCGAACAAGAGGTAGCCAAACTCGTCGCCGTCTTCACCGCCATTAACATCATCCTGAATCGTGAGTGTTTTCACGCCGGGAATATCTGGCATTGCTTCGCGCCAACGACGAGACAGCTCAAAGGTGGTGAAAGGACGAACGTCGTCATCGACCAAGGGGATCACCAACTCGCCAGATGTGCGTCCATCGTTAAATACGAGGGTATCTTTAATGATGTGTTGCCCAGTTTCTAACGCGATTTGGTCATCAACGCGATATACCATGCTCTCGATAGCCTTGAGGGCGTCAATGGTTTGTTCACTGGACGCATTGTTATTCATGGTCAGATTGATGCTGGGAAAGTCATGCGGGACTTTAGGTGTTGGCACCATACGCACATGGTTCGCAGTAACCAGACCAATCGCAATCGCCAGCAGGGTGATAAAGGAGGCAAGCACCGACCAGCGCCAATGCACGCAGAATGTGACTGCTCGTTGGTATGGACCACGGATAAAACGTTGGAACTGTTGATTGAATCGCTCCCTTATACTGTGGTGCTTGGGGGGCGTAAAATGGGTGTGTGCAAGGTGAGCTGGTAAAATCAGCTTAGATTCAATTAAGCTAAACACCAGACACAACATAACGATCGATGCGATACCGAAGAAGAAGGCGCGCTCTGGGCCGCTGGACATGATAAAGGGAGCGAACACCGCAATGGTGGTGAGTACGCCGAATGTGGCGGGTGTCGCGACGCGTTGTGCCCCTTTAACCACGTTATCCACGCCACCGCCGACTTTTTCAACTTGGGTGTAGACACTTTCACCGATCACGATGGCATCGTCGACAACAATCCCCAACACCATAATAAATGCGAAAAGCGAGACAATATTGATGCTCACGCCAATCAATGGCATTAACATCACGGCACCTAAAAAGCACACCGGTAGGCCAATCATTACCCACATCGCGAGCTTGAAACGCAAGAAAACGGTAAGCAATAGCGCAACCAATACCGCCCCTTGAAGCAGGTTTTTAAGCATCATATCGAGGCGAGCGTTTAGGTAGTAGGTCATATCAACGACCGACTTTAGCTTTAACCCTGGCGGTAAGGTCTGGTTTTTGGCGTCAATGTACTGGTTCACCGCGTCGGCGACCGTCACCATATTTTCGGACGCTGTCGCTTGTACATTTAAGAAAATGGCATTTTGCCCTGAGTATTTAAAATACAGCTCGCCTTCGGTGAAGCCGTCTTTGATAGTGGCAATATCTTGAAGCAGCAAACGGCTGCCATTGGGGCCAATTTTGATCGGAATCGAGCGGAATTCGTCGCCACGATAACGTTGGTTCTCAACCCGAATGGAGATCATGCCATTGTTGGTGCGCACTTCACCCGCAGAGAAGTTCGCAGAATAACGGGCGATAGCATCACTGACCTGATTCAAGGTCAGATTGTATTTCTGCAGTACCTGTGGAGGGACTTCAATCGCAATTTCATAGGTAGGAGCGCTGAGTTCAACCAGTGTTACGTCTTCAAGTTGGAGCAATTCATCTTCAATTTTCTGCGCCACAGGCTTAAGCTCGGTGAGAGGTTTATCGCCTACCACCGCCATGCTTATCACGGTTTGTCGAAACTCAACTTGCGCGACAGTCAGTGGTTCCATATTGCCGGGTAAGTTAGATAAGGCATCGACTTTTTGTTTGACTCTATCAAGGACAAGGTTGAGATCTTCGCCGACATCGACTTCAATCGCGACGCGGCCATAGCCTCGTCTTGCCGTAGAAACCACAGACTCAATGCCGCTGACATCTTTGATGGCTTCCTCCACTTTGACCAAGATACTCTCTTCGACTTCTTGTGGTGAGGCGCCAGGGTAGTCGGCGGTGATATGGATATAATTGATTTCAATGTTGGGGAACATCTGACGCTGGATAAAAAAGTAGCTAGCGACTCCCATCACAATAATAAAAATCATGATCAGGTTAGCGGCGACCGGGTTATGAGCAAAGTAGGCGATCAGGCCACGTGATTGTGTCGAATCACTCATTATTGGCCTCCGCTACCTGAGAGGCGAGGCGCACCGTCGTTCCCTTTTCTGGAAATTCCGGTAGGGTGACGACCAACCTGTCGTTTGGTTCTAGACCTTGGTCGGCAAACATAAATTCGCCTTCCGTGCGGACGACTCGTATCGTCCGTGGCATCAGTTCATTGTTATCGTTTACCACCCAAACTTGTCGATTCTGAATTAACTCCTGAGGCAATTTAAAAACGTTACTCAGTGTGGTGCCCGTAAACGTGACTTCGACATAGCTACCGAACGGAAGAGGCATTGCGTCGCTATTGATCCCATAAGGGTCATCAAGCCTTACGACCACTTGCATCATTCGGGTGCGTTTTTCAACCACCCCTAAATCTCTAACGACCTTTCCTTGCCGAGAAACGGGTTGCGCACTGTTACGTGTAATAGTGGCCCCGATACCAGCCAACTGCGTCGGCAGAAAAGCACTATCAAAGCCGGGAATGGGGAGATGAATCTCCGCTGATTCAATATTGTTGAGTGTCGCGACAGGCGTGCCGATGTTGATGTATTGGCCAACCCCGATTTCGCGAGACACTACTAAGGCATCATAAGGTGCTGTCACCTTGCAGTTAGCAAGATCGCGCTTTGCGCGTTTGAGCGCAGCCTGTGCGGATTTGACGCGCGCCTGTGCACTGAGAACTTGAGGCTTTCTCAAGTACAAATCTGTCACTTGTGAGGCGGGGAGTGTCTTCGCTTGTCGCTGAGCGACAGCGGCTTGCGCTTGTTCTTCAATCAGCGCGGCTTTGGCGCTGGCGAGATCCGCTTCAGCGCTTAGCACAGCAGCCTCATAATTATCCGGTTCGATGGCAAAAAGGATTTCTCCACGTTTCACAATACCGCCAGCGACAAAGCTTGGATGCCAACTGACCACTTCACCTGAGACCTGAGCCGCGACTTGAGTGGTCTCAACCGGCATTACTTCACCGTGTGCTCGGAGGACAACTTGGTGTTGCATCGGAGAAATGACTTGAGTTTCTACCACTGGCGCGGCTTGTGAAACAACGTCTGCCTCAGTTTGAGGTTCAGTCGCAGCGATTGCCGTATAGGCGAGGTAGCCAAGGGCAAGAATAAGTGGTGGCGCAACCCAACGAAGTCCTTTCATTTACAGTGGATCCCTTTTTAGCTGGTTGACGTTACATGCGACGTGTCTGATTTCTCTGTTAAGTATTTACCAACTTATCACGCAACACCGCTTGACGGACTACGTTCGCCATGAACCTTTGATGATGGTCTTGTTTTTTATGGTTTAATTCGTTTTGCCTGTCATCCGTAATGTGTTCATGCCCATCGCCATGTTTAGCGATACGTCTCAATTAAGCGGACGATCCTTATTATCATCTGTTGCACATGGTTGGACGGTTTTGATTAGTTGTACTTATTTTTCGTTTTAAAATTTCATGTTTCATCAATTAGTGCGGGTGATCACGGCTAAAAAGCGTCATTAAATAATTTATGTTGTAAATTAACAGAGTTTTAGAGCGTTTTAATAAGCCATTTATTTGTAACGTTAAACAAGTTGTGAGGTTTTACGTCAGTTTTTACTAGGTTTTTTGTCAGTTAAGCGGTGAGGCGTTGAAGCCTATGCATTAAAAGCCTGAGGTTGTGATGACAAGCTCTCAGGAGCGTGAATCCTATGTCATGCTGGCCGTAAATTTATTTTTTATTCTATAAATCAGTTATTTATATTCTTATCAGTGGTTACATTGAAAGTAAGATCTATGTCATGAAACTGTCAGAATCTTGCCCTCTATCATATTATTCGCACCAAAAAATAAGATTATATTGATGTTTTTCTCTGCGTATTTAGTCTGGAGATGTGGTTACACGAAATGTGTAAGCAGCGGGGCGAAAACGCGGGCGACAAGCTCGGTTTTCAAATCGGTTTTGAACTCTAAAACACTAAATAACGCACAGAGGCAAAACCAAAAATCTTGGAGGCAGCAGGAGTTTTCCATGAATAAGATTTTTAAATTATCCGCATTAGCTGCGGCAGTACTCTCTGCTGGCGTGGCAATGCCAGCACTCTCACAGGAAGCAACAACAGATTATTCGACAAGTACCTCTCCTTTTTTCTCTGATGCGACGATTAGTGGCAATCTCAACTTTTGGATGCGAGCCCGTGATCGCGCAGGTACAGATGCCAATGGCAACGATACTGCCAAAGAAACCAACCTTGACCACGGCTCTATCTACGCAAATCTTGCCTTTAACTCAGGCTACGCGGCGGAAGTGGTTGGCCTTGATCTGATGGCCTTTAGTACATTTGATATGTGGCAAAACGGTGGCCCCGACCACGAAATGAACTTTTGGGGCGTGAATAACCCCTACGACAAGCAGCCAGATGATAGCGAGTGTACGGGCGCATGGGACGAGGAATGTACGGATAATGGCGTATCACTGGCTACCGCAGCGGCTAAATTTAAGTTTGGTGACAATGTCACGGCGAAGCTTGGTTATTTTCAGCCCTCTGTGCCAAGCACAATTGGTGTTAACTGGTCGTTTGCGCCGGGCACTCATGTAGGTGGGGAGTTAGGCCTGAAGTTCGATAATCTTAATATGGGTCTTGTCGTTTCTGAGCGCTATAAGGCGCCTTGGTTTAAAGAAACCTATGAATTTCAAACCACCAACGGAGAAGATGCTGGCACAGCGTATTCACTAGGTGCTGTTTATACTTTGGATAACGGTATTTCTATTGATGCAGCATATGGTGCATTAACTGATGGTGACCGCTGGAATGCGCACGTTAAAGTGAAAGGCACGACCGAAGGTGGCGTGTATTGGTCGCCACAACTTTATGTGGTCGATGATGATGAGCAATATGATAGCACGGCATTCCAACTCGCGATGCTTACTAGTGTGTCATCAGGTCAGTACTCGTATCGAGCAGAAGCAACTTATACCGAGGCCGATTCAGGAGACCCTGCTAAGGTACAAAATCTAGCGTATCGTTTGACGAGTCAATATGGCGGCTCTAATGGTGCCTATGATATTTGGTGGAATAACCGCTCGGATTTTAACCATGATGAAGAACTGGCGCTATTTGGGTCATTATCGCGTGATTTCTCGGATATTGGGGCTAAAGGCTTTAGTGCAGGCTTTAACGGTGCTTATGGCTTTGGATCATCCGCCAAAGGGTATGATGATCTAAAAGAGTACTCCTACAGTCTGTTTGCAAATTATGCGATTCAAAATGGTGCACTTAAAGATGCGAAGGTCAGTTTTTACTTCACGCAGTACTTCAATGATACTGATGCACCAAGCTGGAATGGCTACACCAATCTATTCCAAGATGAGGACGATTTTAAATTAACCTTAGCAATTCCTTTCTCCATTAAATAAGGTCTTTTTGGTACTGTCTTTTAGCTGAGCCTAGCGCTCAGCTTTTTTTATGTGCTGTGCAATCAAATCACATAAGGTTGCCAGCGCATTTTTATGTGAATGATCGAGCGGGTAAGAGGCATTCAACCGAAAGCAATGAACAAACTGTGCGTGTGTCGCAAACATATTACCCGGCGCGATACTGATATGGTGTTTGAGTGCAAGGTGGTAAAGCGCGGTAGTATCACTGCCTTTGGGCAAAGTTATCCATAAAAAATACCCTCCTTGGCTGTTAATGACACTAACGCCTTGCGGTAAATGGGCGATCAGAAACTGATAGGTCGCTTTTTTTCGTTCAGCCAGTGTGCGACGCAGCTGCTTTAGGTGGTGTTCATAGTTGCGGTTATGAAGATAATGCGCGACGGCAAGTTGAATGGGGACGCTGGTGGTCACTGTGCTCATTAGTTGCAGCTTTTGTAGTTTCTGGGCTTGATCACCAGCTGCCACCCAACCAAGGCGAAAGGCATCGACCAAGGTTTTTGAGAAAGACGAGCAGTGCAAAACATGACCGCTGTTATCGAACGCTTTAGTAGGGTGCGGTTTGTGTTCGCCATCATAG
The DNA here is from genome assembly GCF_004916735.1 of Salinivibrio sp. YCSC6. NCBI lineage: Bacteria > Pseudomonadati > Pseudomonadota > Gammaproteobacteria > Vibrionales > Vibrionaceae > Salinivibrio > Salinivibrio sp. YCSC6. Next base: position 1,739,707 of record NZ_CP039516.1, on the reverse strand, counting down.
AGTTCGCCATAGACATCGTCTTCGATTAAATACACCTGATAGCGTTTGACGAGTTCGGCAAGGCGTGCTTTTTTCGCGTCTGACAGCGAATATCCCAACGGATTTTGATGATTGCTCATCAGCCAACAAGCGCGGATTGGATGCGTTTGCATGGCGCGTTCAAGTGCATCGAGATCAATCCCTTCCGTCGGATGTGTTCGGATCGCCATCGCTTTGAGCCCCCGGTTTTCAAGGGCTTGTAGCGCACCGTAAAACGCCGGACTTTCAACAGCGACCCAATCGCCAGGTTGTGTGACCGCGCGTAAGCTCAGGTTAAGCGCATCCAACCCGCCCGCGGTGATCACGATTTCATCGGGAGAAACCTGCATCCCCTGCGCTGCATAGCGTTGAGCAATCAGGTGACGTAGTTGGGCATTACCCGGGGGAAGATTGTCGACCACACTATGAATCGACATAAAACGCACCGCAGTGGTGAGCGAGCGGTTTACTTGATGGCGAGGGGCGAGTAGGGGATCAACATAGGCATGCCCATAGCTTGCCATGCCCGGCGAGCGGCTGGCTTGCAACACATCGAAAATATAGTCATTGATATCGACAGATTCTGCAGGGTGAATCGCACTGTCTGGCTTGTTATCGTCGAGTTCGGCATGGGGAGCGACGCGGTAACCGGAGCGGGACTGAGAAACAATCCACCCTTGGCTTTCTAGCAGTTGGTAGGCTTGGAGTACCGTCATGACACTCAACCCTGAATAAGCGGCCTGTTTTCTCAGCGAGGGGAGCTTTTCTCCCACATGCCAAATGCCGGCTTGAATTTGTTGTTTGATCTGCTCGCTAAGCTGCTGATACTTAGACATCTTCCTTCCATAATCACCGCTAAGTGAACCAGACTATAACACTGAAAACATCAAACTGTTATAGGTTAATCTGAGTCGTCTGTGTATGGGCACATTAAAAATGGGCTTCTACCATGCGCGTTGGTCTAATTACTAAAGTTGACTTCACGTATGTTTGGTCTTGATGCCTTTATGTTGGCCCGTATTCAATTCGCGTTTACGGTTTCTTTTCACATTATCTTTCCTGCAATTACTATCGGCCTTGCCTGCTACCTTGCGGTGCTTGAGGGGCTATGGCTTAAAACTCGCGAGCAGGAGTACAAAACCCTTTATCTTTTCTGGTCAAAAATTTTCGCGGTCAACTTCGGGATGGGCGTGGTGTCTGGGTTGGTGATGGCATACCAATTTGGCACCAACTGGAGCGGCTTTTCCGAGTTTGCGGGCAGTATCACTGGTCCACTGCTGACTTATGAGGTACTTACGGCGTTCTTTTTAGAAGCCGGATTTCTTGGTGTGATGCTGTTTGGTTGGCAGCGTGTCGGTGATCGCTTGCACTTTTTCGCCACGTCCATGGTCGCGTTGGGCACCGTGATCTCTGCCTTTTGGATTTTAGCCTCCAACAGTTGGATGCACACGCCACAAGGGCATGAAGTCGTCAATGGTCAAGTAGTACCTGTAGATTGGTTCGCGGTGGTGTTTAATCCCTCTTTCCCTTATCGCTTAGCGCATATGGTGGTCGCGGCGTTTTTATCCAGTGCCTTATTTGTTGGTGCGTCGGCGGCGTGGCACCTGCTCAAAGGGCAGCGCAGCCCAGCCGTAAAGCGGATGTTTTCGATGTCTATGTGGATGCTGTTGTTCACCGCGCCTATTCAAGCGTTTATTGGTGATTTACATGGCCTGAACACCTTGGAATACCAACCTGCCAAAATAGCAGCGATGGAAGGGCATTGGGACAACAGCCATGGTGAACCCACGCCGCTTATTTTATTTGGCTTACCGGACATGGAGGCGGAAACCACCCGCTACAAATTAGAGATTCCCTATTTGGGGAGCCTGATCTTAAAACATAGTTTGACCGAGCAAATCCCAGCGCTAAAGGAATTCCCTGCGGAAGACAGACCCAATTCGCTCGTGGTCTTCTGGGCGTTTCGTCTGATGGTGGGCTTAGGGCTATTGATGATCACACTTGGACTAGTGGCGGCGTGGCAGCGCTATAAAGGACGTCTGTTTGAACACCAAGGGCTGCTCCGTTTTGCTTTCTATATGGGGCCGGCGGGGTTGGTCGCGATTCTAGCTGGCTGGGTAACCACTGAGGTAGGGCGCCAACCTTGGGTAGTGCATGGCCTTTTACGCACCCAAGATGCGGTGTCTGCCCACGGTGACTTGCACATGAGTATTAGCTTGATCAGTTTCTTTGTAGTGTACGGCTTGGTCTTTGGGTTGGGGTACATCTATATGATCCATCAAATTAAATTAGGTCCGGATCAGCATGATGATACACCGCATGAACCGTTAACTGTCTCTGGCCGTGTCTAAGGGGAAAACATGGATTTAGCAATGATTTGGTTTGGCATCATCGTGTTTGCCACTTTAATGTATATCGTGATGGACGGATTTGACTTGGGGATCGGAATCCTGATGCCGTTTATTACTGAGCGCGAAGAGCGCGATTTGATGGTTAACAGTGTCGCGCCGGTATGGGATGGCAATGAAACTTGGTTGGTCCTTGGTGGGGCGGCATTATTTGGTGCTTTTCCCTTGGCGTATGCTGTGATTGTTGATGCATTAACAATCCCGCTCACCTTGATGTTGGTGGCGCTTATTTTTCGTGGTGTGGCGTTTGAGTTCCGTTTCAAAGCGTTGCCCGGGCATCATGGCTTTTGGGATACCGCCTTTATGGCGGGGTCTATTTTTGCCACCTTTTTCCAAGGGGTGACTGTGGGTGCGGTGATTGAAGGCTTTCCAGTTGAAGGACGTGCTTTTGCTGGTGGCGGCCTCGATTGGTTGGCACCGTTTCCTCTCTTTTGCGGTATAGGACTGATCATTGCGTACGGTTTACTGGGAGCCACTTGGCTGATCATGAAAACGGAGCATGCGTTGCAAATGCGTATGTACCACTTGAGCCGTCGACTGGTTGTGTTGATGGCGATAAGTATTGCGATAGTCAGTGTCTGGACGCCATTTGCGTATCCGGGGGTTGCCGACCGTTGGTTTAGTCTGCCAAATTTGCTCATTCTCTCCCCAGTTCCTTTATTGACCGCTCTTTGTTTACTCCGTCTTTGGCGTACCCGTCCTGATCAGGCTCACCATCGTCCATTTATTATGGCGTTGTGTGTCACCCTGCTCGGGTTTATTGGCCTCGGCATCAGCATTTGGCCACATATCATTCCACCCAGTATCACAATTTGGCAGGCTGCTTCACCACAACAAAGCTTGCAATTTATGCTGATTGGTGCGGTATTTATCATCCCGGTTATTTTGATGTACACCTATTGGAGTTACCGTGTCTTTAGTGGCAAAGTGAATCCGGACGAGGCCTATCACTGATGGCTGGTATGACAAAACCGACTTGGCAGCGTTGGCTTTGGTTAATCGCTATCTGGGGAGTCAGTGTAGCGGCATTGGGGGCTGTCTCTTGGCTATTTAAGCTTTTGATGCACGCAGCGGGTTTGCAAAGCTAACCGCCTTCTATTGTGTAAGAAATCAGTGATAAGGCTCCCAAGCTGATGATAAAACAGTCAGATGTCTTATCACTGACATGGTCCTAACGGCATTCCTCATTCTAAGATACGTATTATCGGCTTTATTGCTAAAAGGTGATTAACGTATGGAATGGTATTTAAAAGTATTGCGCCAGTACGCTACATTTTCTGGACGTGCGCACCGCCAGGAATACTGGATGTTTTTTCTGGTTAACTTTTGTATCTCGTTGGCGATTAATATTGTCGCAGAGTTCTCGGGATTGGTTGTGTTGAGCATGGTGTATTCATTAGCCTTGCTGCTGCCAACCTTGGCGGTGACATCAAGACGGCTACATGACACAGGACGTTCAGCGTGGTGGCTACTGCTTTTGTTCATACCTCTGCTTGGGATGGCAGTCATACTGGTACTCTGCGCGCTAGAAGGCGATCAAAACAGCAATCAATACGGTTCTAATCCTAAGCTCGTGGAAGGCGTCTAGCACGGAGGTGTGATTTGTTTGCATGGGAACTGCTGGTAAGATAAACACCTAGCTTGATGACAGTCGATAGGCTGCTTGGCGAGTTACTCATATTTATCTGCATCCCTCTTTCCAGCAAGGTGCCACATGATCACATTCGAGCCCTACCAATTAGTTGACGCCAGTTTCTCTCCTTGGCGTCCTATTTACTTAGACGTTGCCCAAACCTTGTCTGACCACATCTCGACACCTCGTATTGAGGTACTGCATTTTGGCTCTACGTCTGCCAAAGTGGGAGGGAAGGGGATTATTGATTTATCCATTCTCTATCGTTCTGGCGAGCGTGACGATGCTGTCGCTCACCTCTATGCCCTCGGCTTTCAAGATCAGCACAGCGATCAACCTTTTCCCGAACACCGCCCTCGTAAAGATGCCTCTGTAATCTATCAAGCTGAGCGTTTTCTGGTGCACGCCCACGTAATTGAAAAAGATAGTGATGAGCATCATCGCCAAATTGCGTACAAACAGTATTTGCTCGATAACCCTGGTGTGCGCGCTGAATACGAAAACGAAAAGCGCGCCATACTCGCTCAAGGTGTGCGTGATCAAGATGTTTACGTTAAGCACAAAGCCCCCTTTGTGAAAGGGGTGCTGGCGAACTTGTAAAAAACACCGCTCCACGATCACGTTAGCCTGCTCATCATAATCACATACTTTGGTCTTATAAACATTCATACGCTTGTAGATGAACTACAGTTGCTGTGGACGTTTTAGCGATATTACTGGGGTACTGACTGGTGATGGTACATATGCCGGTAGGGATGATGAGGCTTATACGGTTAAACCATTTGTGATGCATGAGTGTTTATTGATCGCTGATGATGAAACGTCTTTCTCTGTTTGCTTTTCAACCATCTGAATCAAAAAGAATAAAAGGACTATTGACCTCGGGTTAAATTTCATTAAAGTACAGTCTCGTTCGCAGCGCAGTCTGCGGACTATGGTGCTACCACGCATAACTGCGTTGCCCTGGTGGTGGAATTGGTAGACACAAGGGATTTAAAATCCCTCGGCGTTCGCGCTGTGCCGGTTCAAGTCCGGCCCGGGGCACCATAGCATGCTTATTATCCTATCTATTTTTTAGTTCCATTTTCTTATTCGCGCTTCTTCAGTGTCGGCTGTCATATTTTGAAACCTTTCAGTCTAATTCCCTTGTTATAAACAGGGTTGAATAATGGCACATTTGTATCGAAATGTAGGGTAAATGTGCTGATCTTCTAGACGATACCCTTCCTTTTTCTCAGTGATCTCACCAAAGCACCATATATTATGTCGTTTGTCATTAACCCGTCATGCTTGTCTAGTTTGCTGACTAATATTGATATGTTGGTTAGTAATGATAATAAAAAGGACGGCGTATGCGTTGGCAAACTCTTTCAATCAGAAAGCGAATTTATATTGTTCTTTCGACTATCTTAGTGCTCAGCACCTTGATTGCGATGGTGCAACAAGCGATGTTGTCGGCAAACAAGCAGCTCGATGATCTCAAAAATATTATATTACCCAGCCAGCTGAGGGGGCTGGCGTTTGAAATTAGTAATGAACTGCAACCTGCGATCACCGGTTCTAACTTTCTTGCCCATCACTCTGGACTGATTGATTGGGTGGATAATGGCGGCGATCTGACCAATCTCGCGCCAATTCATCAAGCGCTGTCGAATGCCAAGACGCGTTTGGGGGCAGACAACGCATTTGCAACGCTCGATAGCAGCCAAGGGAAGTATATTTTTACTTATGATGGCGAGCATCGCAGCGCCTCAATGACTACCTATCCGTTCAAAGACTTTTATCCGAATTTTCTGAGTAAGAATCAGCCCTATGAGCTGAACATGAACAAAGATCCCAATGGCAATCAGTATGTGATTTTTATTAACTATCGCAGCGTGCCAGAAAACCCTGCGACGGGTCAGCCGTACGTTGTAGCGGGAGTAGGGTTTAATGTCAGTAGCTTAGTGAATCTGGTACAGGGGTTTCGCATTGGTGAGCAGGGAAGAGCCATGCTTGCCGCGCGCGACGGCAGTGTGCAGGTCGCACCGACAGATTCAGCACTGAATGCGGATAATGCGAGCGCATTTCGCCAAGCGGTAACCAAGGGGACGGATAAGCCAGTGATCAGCGAAGTGACCATCGGTGATGAAGCGTTTCTGCTGGGGTCTTATTGGCTCGCAGACTTGGACCGTTTCGTGGTGGTTGAAATCCCTAAAGCTCAAATCACAGGGCCTATCCTGAATCAATTCATTCAGTCTCTATTAGTGACCTTGGTGTTTATTGCTATTGCACTCCTTGTCACCCATTGGGTGATCAGTAGTTTGACGCAGCCGATAAAAAAGCTTTCCGCCGAGGTCGATGAAATTGCCAGTCGACTCGACTTGAGTCACCAGATAGCAGTGAACGATCAAGCGGAAGTCGGTCGCCTAGCAAACAAAATCAATGGCTTGCTGGCGCGTATTCGAGATGCATTGCAAGCGGTAAACCAGACCGTGGACGAGTCACAGTCTGCATTTGGTGTCCTCAAGCAGCAGGCTCATGAGGTGAACCAAGCCGGTATGGTGCAGCAGCAGTCGCTACAAACGATCTCTGCTGCGAGTCAAGACATCACCGAAATCACCACCGAGGTGACGGATTCGGCCAATCACGCCGGGGAGCTGTCTCAGGCTGGGAATGCGGCGCTTCAAGAGGCTTTAAATGGCATGAATACCAGCCTGCGGCACATTGAGCAACTGGGTGAAAACATGGCTTCGAGTCAGAGCAGTTTGGATGAGTTGAATCACCATATCGAGAATATTCTTCGCGTGCTTGAGGTGATTAGCACCATCTCGGAGCAAACTAATTTACTCGCACTAAACGCGGCGATTGAGGCAGCGCGAGCGGGCGAACATGGGCGTGGCTTTGCGGTGGTAGCTGATGAAGTGCGCTCGCTGTCGCAGCGCACCGGTGAGTCGACCAGTGAGATCCAAGAAATTATCAATCAACTGCGCTCGGCATCGGATAATGTGACCGAGCAAATCAACCAAGTCAGTCAGGATAGCCAGCATAGTCTCGATACTCACCAACAAGCGGTAGAAAATATGCGCACCTTGGATAGCCATTTGCAGCAATTGTTTGAGCATAATGGGCGGATTGCCGAGGGGGCCAATACGCAAAGCGGCGCGGTGAATGAAATTAATCAGAGCATTGAAGAGCTTGCTCAGCAGGGTACCCGCACTCAAGAAGTGTTTGAGCAAAGTGAACAGGCGGTGAGTGGGTTTGATTTACGCATGAAAGAGCTCACTAAAAAAGTCAGCGCGTTTAAAGGGTTGAATACGTAATCGCCGCGCGTCCAAGAGCGCTGACAAGCGGTAATAGCGCTTTGTGTCTTTGCCGCACTCCGGTAGGATAGCGAGAGGAGGGCGGCATGAATCTAACCCAAATTGATGCGTTTTGTGCAGTCGCAGAGACCGGCTCAGTGTCTGAAGCTGCACGTCAGCTGGATGTGAATCGTTCACGATTGAGTATGGCGATTAAAGCGCTAGAACAATCACTTAACGCCGAATTGTTTTATCGCACCGGTAACCGTCTAACCCTGTCGGAAATCGGCAAAGCTGTGTACAAAGATTTCGAGAGCATATCGGTCACGGCGGCACGTATTCGTCGTACGTGCGAGCAAGCGAATGCGGGCTTTAATGCTGAAGTGTGGATTGCGCGTGATGATGCGATCCCCGATCAACTTTGGCAGGACTGGGCGCACCAGCTAAACAAGCGCTTTACCGCGACGTCCTTCAACCTCGTGTTAGCGTCGAGCGGTGACCTGGCCAATTTGGTTGAAACGCAACAAGTCGATTTTGCCTTTGGAGTAGATTACGAGCGGATTGACGATCCGCGCATCAACTATCAACCGCTGGGTAAAATTCGCATGATGTCGGTGTGCAACAGTGAGCACCCGTTGAGTCGATTGCGTCGAGTCAGTGATGATCAATTGCGTAATGCCATGCAAGCGGTAATGGTCTATCTCAATGAAAAAGACAATCCCGAGCTTCAACCTTTCTCACGCCGCTACATTGGCTTTTCGAGCTTTGAATATATGCTCAATACCATCTTACAAGAAGAAGCGTGGGGCGTGTTGCCTGAGCCGCTTATCCGGCAATACTTGCGAGAACAGCGCTTAGCAGTGATCAAACATACCTATGGTTTGACCCAAGAAGACTATTGTCTATTCACCGCCTCGGGCATGGCCGAGCATCCGGGAATCCAATGGCTGAGTGATAGCATTACCAACTACTTGTTTGATTTCTAAATACACGGCTCGATAAGTGGTTTTTCAATAGGTTGCGATATAGGTTAAGAAAAACTTAACTTAGGTTAAAAAGTTTAAGATTTTCTGAACACCTACCGAGCGCTACAATGCCGTCACTGATTTTTACTGAGCATCATTATGACCGCATACACGCGTTATCTTCCTTTTTCATTGGCTGTGTTAGCCTGTTTAACCCCTTGGGTAAGCTCGCCGATCGCTCTGGTGCTGGGCTTTTTGTTAACCTCCTTGGGGTGGGTACCAAGCGCAATCCCCCTCACCAAAATCACCAAAAAATTGCTGGCTTATTCGATTGTGGGTCTAGGGTTTGGTATCCCACTGCAAGAGGCGCTCGCCGTGACAGGCGATGGGATAGGGCTGATTATTGCCACCATTGCAGGCACGCTGATTTTTGGCACATTACTGGCCAAACTTATGGGACTGGATAAAAAGACCGGTCACCTGATTGCCTCAGGTACTGCGATTTGTGGCGGCAGTGCAATCGCAGCTGTCTCTCCCGCTATCAACGCGGATGATAAACAAATTGGTCTGGCGTTAGGCACGGTGTTTGTGTTGAATTCATTGGCGCTGTTTGTGTTTCCTATGGTAGGACATGCGCTGGGGCTAGATCAGCACACGTTTGGAACCTGGGCGGCGATCGCGATTCATGATACGTCATCGGTGGTGGGCGCGGCGTCCGCTTATGGTGAGCAAGCACTAACGACCGCGACCACCCTCAAACTTGCGCGCGCATTATGGATTGTGCCTGTGGCGTTTGTCAGCGCACTCATGTTTCGCAGCCACGCTAAAAAAATCACGATTCCGTACTTTATCGTTTTCTATTGTCTGGCGATTGGTATCAGTGATGTCTTTGTCCAAGCGCAACCTATCTATGAAGTGATTTTCGCCATTTCAAAGCAAGTATTAGTGGTGTGTTTATTCTTAATCGGCTGCAGTATTTCTTTTACCCAGCTACGCACGGCAGGCCCTAAGCCTTTACTGTTTGGTGTTGCGCTGTGGGTGATTATCTCCTGTACATCGCTTGCTTGGCTGCTGCTCGCTGCCTAGTCTCCATCGTTGCCTCAGGTTCACTCATGCGGCGTGTCCTGAGGTAAACGTAATACCGCGACCAACAGAAACGCACTGAGTGCCGCACCAAACTGCCACCATCCTGTGCTGGTTATCGCGAGGAAAAGCTGCAAGCTAATTGCCGCGAGTAACACGCCTTTTCTCATCTTCTTAGTCCATAAAGAATCTAAATTTAGATTTAGTATGCGTAAAAGTTATATGCAAGCAAAATGCGATTTAGCGCTATCTCATAACTAAAATTTGTTTAGAACACTCACTGTCAGAAATATTGACAGTTACTTTTTCTTGTAACTAATTGAAATAATATGATTTTTATTTGACGCCTAACAGAGTGATGAAAATGTCAGCAAGTTCGTGTTTGTAAAGCGGCGCAGTAGCACCAAGAATATGTGCGTGTTTTCTACTTTTGGTGTTTTATGTCTCCTCAAAACGTGATCAATGAAAAGTCAGTATTAGTGTTTTCGGCCCTTCTCGCATTGGGGTTTGCCATCGCCGGCCTTGCCGTTGGATGGATTGCTGGCTCTTTAGTGATTATGTTCGACGGTATCTACTCGTTGATTAGTCTAGTGTTAACTTTGTTGTCACTGGGGGCGTCATGGTATATCCACTCGCGTTACGCACGGCCGATCACACGTGCGCTGCTTACTCCGCTTGTTGTCGCCATTAAAGGCGCTGTGATTATGTTGTTGGTGAGTTATTCTCTGTATGAAGCGGTCTCTTCCTTGGTCGAAGGCGGACGTGCGGTTAATCCGTCATTGGCGGTGCTATTTGGTATTGTCAACGTGGTGGGCTGTGGCTACGGATGGTGGATGATTGCACGTAAAAACCAAGCAGGGCAAAGCCAGTTAGTAGAGGCGGAATCGCGCCAGTGGCAAATGGACACCTTATTAAGTCTGGCGGTCACCTTGGGCTTTCTAGGTGCTTGGTTAGTGGCGCATTCACCTTGGTCGGATTATGCGGTTTATGCAGATCCCATGATGATGGTGTTGATGTCGTTCTATTTCATCAAAGTGCCATTCGTCATGGTGCGTAACGCGTTAAAAGAGCTCGCGCCTGTTACAGTAAAGTGGTATCGCACCCGCTCAATGGCGTAATCGGAACATGACGCAATACGGACCTACCCAAACGATCCTATATCCGTGCAGGGGTCGATAGAGGCTGAGGCGGCGTTTAGCCGCCTTATTTATGTCACCTTATGCACTATAACTTTTTTAATTGGCTTTCATATTAACCTAGATACTGTGAACGATTTCAACGTAGTGTGACGGTATACATTTTGTTCTTTATGCTCGTCTGTTGAGGTGTTGACAGCAGAACGTCGCGACGGCGCTTACACTGAAAAGTAACCAAAACGCTGTAGTAGAGAGAGAATGTTGCATATAGCAAAAGCGGAGTTAAATGATCTAGACGCCCTCATGGTGTTATTTGACCAGTACCAGCGCTGGCTTGCGATTCGTCCTCCGCTCAGCCAAACAAGGGCGTTTACTGAGCAACGGTTGTGCGAGCAAGACACGTGTATATTGACCGCTTCTTACCAATCCTCCATGGTGGGATTTGTCCACCTAACGCCTTTGTATTCATTGGCGAGGGCGCGCCGTGGCTTAATTATTAACGATTTGTACGTGCAGCCGGATTCACGGCGACAAGGTGTCGCGCGGGCGTTAATCTCGCACACTCTCAAGGAGGCTCGTGCCCGCCAAGCCGCTTGCTTATTGCTACAAACCCATCAAAGCAACCATGCCGCTCATCATCTTTTTGAATCTTTTGGTTTTATTTGCGACGTTAGCCAGTATTATTTTCTGGACGTGACCGATTAACGGGTGACGAAAGGAGTAGCTAATGGCGTACGATTTTGTGGTCGTTGGGGGCGGTATCGTCGGCGTAGCCACCGCTTGGCAGTTGCAACAGCGATATCCAAACAAACGCACTCTATTGATAGAAAAAGAGCCTGCTTTGGCCCAACATCAAACGGGCCATAATAGCGGCGTAATCCATGCTGGCGTGTATTATCCGCCCGGTAGTTTGAAAGCGGATTTTTGTAAGCGTGGCGCTGCTGCCACCAAAGCTTTTTGTGAGCAAGAGGGCATTCCTTATAAGCAGTGTGGCAAGTTAATCGTCGCGACCACAGAGACAGAGCTGGCGAGGATGCATGATTTGTATCAACGTTGTTTGCTTAATGAGATCGAGTGTGAGTGTTGGGATGCCCAACAACTCGCCAGCGCTGAGCCGAATGTGCGTGGTTTAGGCGCGATCTATGTCAAAGCGACCAGTGTTGTGGATTATGCTCAAGTGACAGAAAAAATGGCCGGACGCTTTGTCGCAGCTGGTGGGCACCTCGTGCTAAATACTCAAGTGACGAAGCTACACGAAGACCACGACGGTGTGGTGATTGATACCCAATCGCAGGGAGAGTCGCACCGTTATCACGCGGAATTTTTAGTTGTTTGTGCCGGTTTGATGGCTGATCGCATGGCGAAGCTGCAAGGGTTAGCGACATCGTTTCAAATCATCCCCTATCGCGGCGAATATTATCAACTAGCGGAAAAGCATCGTGAGTTAGTGTCGCATTTGATCTATCCAGTACCGGATCCAGATTTGCCTTTCTTGGGCGTCCATGTCACGCGGATGGTTGATGGTGGTTTGACGGTAGGCCCAAATGCCGTTCAGGGCTGGAAACGCGAGGGGTATGCGACATACAATTTTAGTTGGCGTGATACGCTTGATATGCTGCGTTTTCGCGGATTTTGGCGAGTCACTGCAGCGAATCTGCGCACCGGTATAAAAGAATGGTGGAATGCGCATTATAAACCGGGATACCTCAAGCAGGTTCGTAAGTATTGCCCGTCAATTCAATTGGATGATTTACACCCTTATCCAGCCGGTATTCGTGCCCAAGCGGTGTTGAATAGCGGTGAGCTGGTGGGCGATTTCCTCTTCGTTCGATCTGCACGCAGTCTCCATGTGTGTAACGCCCCATCGCCAGCCGCGACCTCAGCCATGCCAATTGCCGAACACATTTGTCAGACTATCAGTACGCCACCCAGCGATTAATCGGCGGAGTATTGTGACTATCTCGTCCAGATGATTTAATGGCGGGGAGGTAAAATATCAAGGATGACAATATGTTATTGCCACCATCTCTTAAAAAAGGCGAGACAATTGGCTTTTTCTCGCCATCATCACCAGCCACCGTATTTGCGCCCCAACGATTTGAACGCGCGATGGACTATGTCAAAGCACAAGGCTTTGAACTGAAGACGGGAGCATTGACAGGGCAATCGGATCACTATCGCTCAGGCTCGATCAAGGCGCGTGCAGAAGAGCTCAACCAGCTGATCCGTGATCCGAATGTGCGCTGCATCATGTCGACGATTGGTGGAATGAACAGCAATGCTTTACTTCCCTATATCGATTATGCCGCTTTGGCTGATGATCCTAAGATTATCGTGGGTTATTCGGACCTCACTGCTTTACTGCTCGGTATCTATGCCAAAACGGGATTAATCACGTTTTATGGGCCAGCATTAGTGGCGTCTTTAGGGGAGTTTCCGCCACTGGTTGATGAAACCTTTGATGCGTTTCGAGCCGTAACAACTGAGAATGTAACGCTGCCGATGACCTATAAAATGCCTGCCCAATGGACGGATGTCATGATTGATTGGGGCGAACAGACAGAGGCAAAACCGACCTATGAGAATGCATGGCAATTTATGGGTAAAGGTCAGGTAAATGGGCGTATTATCGGTGGCAACCTCAATACGCTGAATGGGATCTGGAGAACGCCTTATATGCCAGCGATTGAAACAGGCGATATTCTGCTGATTGAGGACTCTTTGTTGGATATTGCCACGGTTGAGCGCTCACTCGCACACCTAAAACTGGCCGGAGTCTTTGATACGGTAGGCGCGGTGTTACTTGGTAAACACGAGCTGTTTGATGACAAAGGAACGGGACGTTCAACCTATAACGTTCTTGAAGAAATACTCGATGGGAAGCCGCTCGCTGTGGTTGATGGTTTTGACAGTTGCCATACGCATCCGATGTTAACCATACCTTTGGGGGCTCAAGCCTGTATTGATTTTGATGCCCAGACGGTCTCACTCACGCAACCTTGGTTGGCGGGTGAGCACGCTGGGCAATGAGCTTGGATTAGTAAGCCACACCGATACGTTGGCGACGGTGGGCGCCACTTTCCAGTTCGTCGATCATCGCGATAGCATAGTCAGCAACGCTGATTTTGCTGTCACCATGGTCATCGGTAAGCAAGGTATCCGCGCCAACGCGATAGCGGCCTATTTTGTCGCCCGGGAAAATCTCCGCAGCAGGGCTGACGAACGTCCAATCTAGGGTATGGGCGTGTTCACGGAATACCTTCAAAGCGTCGCCTTGAGCGAGCGCTTCTGCTTTATAAGCGTCAGGGAAGTCGGGCAGGCTGACCAGCTCGACTCCCGGTGAAACTTCTAGCGAGCCAGCACCGCCGACCCAAAGTAAACGTTTGACGTTAGCCGCGGGTAATTCGTCAATTAAGCGCTTAGCGCTGTTTGCCACCATCTCATGGTTGCCTGCAGCGCGCCCGCCCACGGCGGCAATGACTGCATCAGCGTCAGCAACGGCCTGTTGTACAGAGTGATGGTTATTCAGCAAGTCGAATTGACGCACCTCGGCATCGTTGCGGGTCACTTTTTCTGGCTGACGGACAAGAGCGATAACCTCATGCCCACGATGACGCGCTTCTTCGACGATTTGGCTACCGATCCAACCTGTTGCACCAATAATTGCGATTTTCATATTGTCTTCCTCATGCTGTGATTGCTTGGATGGATGTAGCTTATTAGCTTCCATTTATTGGATAAACAATCATAATAGATACAGTTTGTATCAATTAAAGAGACAATATGGATAGGCTTACGGCAATACGTAGTTTTGTAGAAGTGGCCAATTGCAAAAGCTTTACGCGGGCGGCCGAACAACTTGGGCTAACGCGTTTGCAAGTTTCAAGGCATGTGCAAGAGGTCGAGCAATGGCTTGCGCAGCGTCTGTTGCATCGAACAACGCGTAAAGTCAGCTTAACGTATGCCGGTGAGCAAGCCTATGGTCATTGCCAGCGTATTTTAGACGAAGCGGCGGCGTTAACGTTGACGACTGGACGATTACACGGTGCCTTAACCGGTCGTATTCGAGTCGCTGCGCCAATCGGCTTAGCGCAAGGGATCCTTGTTGCGCCAGTAACGCAATTTACCGATGCGCATCCAGAGGTCGTGATTGAAGTGATTGCCTCCGACCAATTTACGCCCTTAGTAGATGAGCGGGTCGATATTGCGCTGCGCTTTACACCTCAGCCGGATGAGCATTTAATTGCCCGCAAACTCATGGCCATCGATTCTATCGTGTGTGCGTCACCAGCATATATAGCCCACGCGTCCCAGCCTAATCACCCGAGCGATCTCATTGATCACCCGTGCTTGATTCATGTCAGCGGTGATCATTGGCAGTTTATTAAAGACAGTCGCCGAGAAGAGATAAGAGTGAGTGGGCCGATTCACGCCAACGACTTAGGCACCTTGGTCAATGCGGCGCGAATGGGAAAAGGGATTGTCCGTGTGCCATGTGATTTAGCCAATCCCTATGTGGAGCAGGGGGAGTTAATACCTTTGCTGACCGATTATCGCTTACCGCCCAGTGCACTGTGGGCGGTCTATTTATCGCGTAGTTATCAACAGCCTGTCGTGCGCCACTTTATCGATCACTTGGCAAGCTGCTGGCAGCATGATATCCAAGCTCCCATTGGTGGGTCAGATGCAGCGCATCAGTAAAGGCATCGTCATGGCTGACCAATATATAGGCACCTTGATAATGATTAAGCGCGTCGACCAGTGCGTGTTTGGCTGAGATGTCAAGATGATTGTCTGGCTCATCCAACAGTAATAGTGGCTGGGCGTGCTGGTGGGCTACCGCTAACATCGCCACTTTCATCTTTTCGCCACCGCTTAAACTATCAATCGTTTGATAAACGCGATCGCTACGTAACCCCAAGCTAGCAAGGCAGGTTCGAGCATCCGACTCTGACAAGTCGCTATGATGGCGCAAACACGATAGCAGTGTTTGTTTGGGATCCAGTAGTGAGAAGTGTTGATCTAGATACACACAGTCACCGACAACGTCGATTGAGCCGCTGACAGGCGCGTGATGACCCATTAATGTCCGCAGTAACGTGGATTTTCCTGCACCGTTTCTCCCTGTTAGTAGCCAATGCTCCCCCGCGTAGACAGACCAATCAAGCGGTTCAGTGTGTCCGAATGGTAACTGACACTGGGTGGCTTTTATAAGCCGTCGCCGTTTCATTGGCTCTGAGTGATGCATATACAGCGTTGGGTTGTTTTCCGGAAGCTGCGTATCCAACGCGTCGAGTTGCTTTTGGTAACGCTTAAGTTGCTGAGAAAATTGTGTTTTCGCTCGAGACTTAGCGTCTTGCGCACTTTCTTTTTGACCATCTAGGACCAACTTTGCCTGACTTGATTTCTTACGTAACTGTTTGCCTTTTGCTTCGCGCTTCTGTGCCTTTTCAGCGCTTTGCTGCTGTTGACGTAACACCTGTTTATACTGTTGATTCAGGTGCGTGCGTTTCGCGATGAGTGCTTCCTGTTCTTGCCGTTGTGTGCGAATGAAGTCGTCATAGTTGCCCGTGTATTTTGCGATACCTTGTGGTGTTAAAGCATAGATAGCTCGCATATGGCGAAGTAACTGTTGGTCGTGACTCACTGTGATCACTAACCCAGGATAGTTTTCGATCCAGCTTACGAGCTTATGACGCGCAGCGCGATCTAGATGATTACTCGGTTCATCGAGTAATACGATATGCGCTTGGGAGTGAAAAACGCGATACAAACTCAACAAGGTTAATTGGCCACCGCTAAGCTCATGCAAAGGCGCTGACAAAGCGGCATCAATACCTAACCGGGTCAGTGTTGCCTGATAGCGTTCGGCGATATCCCAGTCATCATTTACTTGCTCATAATGTGTTGGGTCGACGCTTCCAGCCTCTATGGCCGACAACGCATGAAGCTTTTCGCTGATGCCAAGTACTTCAGCCAATGTTTGTGTCTTTGGGGCGGTAGTATGCTGTGATAGGTAAGCAATATCGCCATCGCGTTGTACATGGCCTGAATAATGAATTCCTTGCGCGGATGGCAACGTATGACCTGCCAACAGCGCGAGGAGGAGTGATTTTCCGGTGCCATTATCTCCCACAAGGCCAATGGGGCCGTGATCAAAGGTGATAGAGACAGGTTCAAACAATACTCGCCCATCGGGCAGCGTCACGCTGAGATCATGTGTAATAAGGTAAGGCATAAGGCCTCCTTTATGTAAAGCAACACAAAGGGGCGGCGGTATGTGCTACACAGAAAACCTGCGTAGAGACAGTTTGGCAATAGAGAAAACGTAAGCCCAGTGACCATGAATACCGACTAACCCCAAGATACCGAATATAAAAACGGTGTAATGAGTGTTAGTTGTTCATTGGCACAGACTCCGCTAAAGGAAGGAAACAGAACTATATAATAGGCGACTGGGCGTCTGCAACCCCAGCCGCTCGTGCACTACAACGCGAGTTTAGTGAGGTAGTGATGGCTTAACGTCAGTGAGCGTGCCAGCGGCTTGGGTAGGGTGTCGATTTCGAGGCTATCAAGCAGGTTTTTCACATGCAGCCCAAGTTCGGTATCACCACTGATACTGAGTTGGCGCTGGAAAAACAGCGTATCCGGATCGCAATAGTGGGTCGCCATTTTTAAAAACGCTAACCAATCTCCCTCGATACTGGCGTCTTCTTCCCCAGACAAGCGGACCAATAATTGGTTGTCTTCGTTCAGCGACACGAACCAATTCGCGTTGAGATCGCGCAATCCAATGCGAATGGTACGGCCAGCAAGAAAGTCGAACTCGTCCTCTGCCAGAGGCACCGCAAAAGCGGTATTCATGACTTTGGTCAGCATCTGAGCTTGCAGCCCATGTGGTAACTGAGTGATGGCTTTTAGCCCCGGTGTAATCAGGTTGGGCTGAGGCAGTGGCAGGGCAAGGGGTTGTTGGGTGATTGGGTTAACGAGCATTTGGCTTTCCTTTGGTGCCAATGGTTGATTGCCACTAGAGTAGCGAGATTGAATGCTTCGTCATTGGATCCGAGTCAAAAATGAGAGGAGTTTTTGTGCCAACAGCGTCATTTATCGCGATTTTTATCATCATGGATAAGTGAGCTTGATGCACATCAACCCCCCACATTGGCAATGCCCTTATCTTAGCCGGACAATCATAAAATGGAATGCAATGTTATGGAGCTCCTTTGTCCGGCGGGCAATATTCCGGCGGTTAAAAAAGCGATCGAACATGGCGCCGATGCAGTGTATGTCGGCTTAAAAGATGATACCAATGCGCGACATTTTGCGGGGCTGAACTTTACCGACAGCAAATTGCAGCGTGCCAGTCAGTATGTACATGACCACGGCAAAGACTTGCACGTTGCCATTAACACCTTTGCTCATCCTGATGGTTGGCGCCGTTGGCAATATGCGATTGATAGCGCCGCCGGAAATGGCGCTGATGCGCTGATCCTCGCTGACATGGCCTGTTTAGATTACGCCGCCAACACCTATCCCGATTTGGATATACACCTTTCTGTTCAAGCATCCGCCACCAACGCTGGTGCAATCCGTTTCTATCAGCAGCAATATGGCGTTAAAAGGGTGGTATTGCCGCGGGTGCTGTCTCTTCATCAGGTTAAACAACTGGCACGCGATACCAACGTCGATTTAGAGGTATTCGCCTTCGGCAGCCTGTGCATTATGGCCGAAGGGCGCTGCTATTTATCGTCTTATCTTACTGGCCAATCGCCCAATACCGTGGGCGCTTGCTCGCCGGCGGCATTCGTGCGCTGGCAAGATACTGAGCAAGGGCTGGAGTCGCGCTTAAATGGCGTCTTGATTGATCGGTACCAAGCCGATGAAAAAGCGGGGTATCCCACCCTGTGCAAAGGTCGTTTCTGTGTTGACGGCAACCGCTATCACGCACTGGAAGAGCCCACCAGTTTGAACACCTTAAGTGTCCTGCCTGAGCTTTATCGCGCCGGGATCAAATCGGTCAAAATCGAAGGTCGTCAGCGCAGTCCTGCGTATGTGGAGCAAGTTGCACGGGTATGGCGTCAAGCGATTGATCGCTGTGTTGCAAACCCTGATGCGTTTGATATTGCACCGGATTGGGCACACTCGCTCGATAGTCTTTCTGAAGGGGTGCAAACCAGTTTGGGTGCTTACCATCGCAAGTGGCAATAAGGAATTATGATGCAATTTTCTCTCGGGCCGATCTTGTATTACTGGCCCAAGGCTGAGGTT
The DNA here is from genome assembly GCF_004916735.1 of Salinivibrio sp. YCSC6. Classification (NCBI taxonomy): domain Bacteria; kingdom Pseudomonadati; phylum Pseudomonadota; class Gammaproteobacteria; order Vibrionales; family Vibrionaceae; genus Salinivibrio; species Salinivibrio sp. YCSC6. The sequence continues at coordinate 1,720,915 of NZ_CP039516.1, read as the reverse complement.
GAAGCCTTTTATCAAGCGGCAGGAGACAGCCAAGCTGATGTGATTTATCTCGGTGAAACCGTCTGTGCCAAGCGGCGAGAGCTGAAAACCAAAGACTGGATCGGGCTCGCGCGTGAGTTGGCTGAGTCTGGTAAACAAGTGGTGCTGTCGACCATGGCGCTGATTGAAGCGCCCTCAGAGCTGAGCATGCTAAAACGCTACTGTGACAATGATGATATTCGCATTGAAGCGAATGACGTGAGCGCGGTGCAGTTTTTAAGTGAGCGTCGGCAGCCCTTTGTGGTGGGGGCCGCTATCAACTGCTATAACCCACAAACATTAAAGCAATTTGTCGACTTAGGCATGACACGCTGGGTGATGCCGGTGGAGCTTTCGCGCGATTGGTTGGTGAATATGTTGAACGGCTGCGATGCACTGGGTATTCGCGACCAGTTTGAGGTGGAGGTGACTGGCTATGGTTACTTACCACTGGCTTATTCAGCACGCTGTTTTACCGCGCGCTCAGAAAACCGTGCCAAAGATGACTGCGAGCTGTGCTGCCTCAACTACCCCAATGGACGGTTAACCGAGTCACAAGAAGGGCAAGCGGTCTTTGTGCTGAATGGCATTCAAACTCAGTCTGGGCAGTGCGCGAATCTCATTAACGATTTACCGTCGATGCAAGGGCTGGTGGATGTGGTGCGGTTAAGTCCACTGTCGCTTGACACCTTGCACTGGGTAGACAAATTCCGTGCTAACCAAGCAGGCAATAACCCGCTACCGCTTAACCACGATTGCAACGGCTATTGGCACCACTTGGCAGGCATGACACAAGTTCTAGGCTAAACGCATAACAAAAACAGCCTGCGTAGTCGGGTAGAGAGGTGAGGGTATGTTGTATTTAGAGTTCTTGTTCTTACTGCTAATGCTGTACATCGGCTCCCGATACGGGGGCATTGGGCTGGGCGTGGTCTCAGGGATTGGCTTGGTCATCGAAGTGTTTATCTTCCAGATGCCGCCAACGTCACCGCCCGTGACCGTGATGCTGATTATTCTTGCGGTCGTCACCTGCGCCTCTATCTTGGAAGCGGCAGGTGGCCTTAAGTATATGCTGCAAGTGGCCGAGCGATTATTGCGTAAAAATCCAAAACGCGTCACCTTGATAGCACCGTTTGTCACCTATGCCATGACCTTTATGCTTGGTACCGGTCACGCGGTGTATTCCATTATGCCGATTATCGGTGATGTCGCACTGAAAAATGGTATTCGTCCGGAACGCCCAATGGCGGCGGCGTCAGTTGCCTCTCAAATCGCGATTACGGCCTCGCCGATTTCTGCTGCGGTGGTGTATTACCTTGCACAGCTTGCCGATATTCAACATGACGTTACGTTAGTCTCGATTTTGTTGGTGACTGTCCCCGCCACCTTGTTCGGTACCTTGCTGATGTCTCTGTATAGCTTGCGCCGCGGCAAAGAGCTGGATGACGATCCGGATTACCAAGCGCGCTTACAAGACCCCGAATGGCGCGAACGTATCGAAAATACCACCGCGACCTCGTTAGATGAGGTATTACCCCGTTCCGCGCGCAATGCGGTGTTACTGTTCATCAGTGCCATCGTTACCATTGTGATTATCGCGATGTGGCCAGAAATTCGTACGGTAGCTGGGGCGAGTAAGGCCATCAGCATGTCGGTGGTTATTCAAATGATGATGCTCTGCTTTGGCGGGATCATCTTACTGGCGACCAAAACGGATCCGCGTAATGTGCCGAATGGCGTGGTGTTTAAATCTGGGATGGTAGCGGCCATTGCTATCTTCGGGATTGCTTGGATGTCAGACACTTACTTCCAATACGCGATGCCGCAATTTAAGTCGGGAATTGTGGAGATGGTCACTCAATATCCGTGGTCTTTTGCACTTGCCTTGTTTATCGTGTCAGTGGTTGTTAACTCGCAAGCCGCGACCGCACGGATGATGTTGCCGGTGGGTCTTGGGTTAGGGCTCGAACCTGCGCTGCTTATCGGTATTATGCCGGCCGTGTATGGGTACTTCTTTATTCCCAACTATCCTTCAGATATTGCGACAGTGAATTTTGATGCATCCGGCACCACCAAAATTGGTAAATGGTATTTCAACCATTCATTTATGGCGGTCGGCTTAATTGGCGTGGTGAGCGCTTGTGCGCTCGGTTATGTATTAGGGCAGATTTTTATCGCCTAATACACAAAAGGATTTAAAGGACACAAGGATGCAAGTGAGACGTGCCTCGGTTGAGGACTTGGATGCCATCTTCGCTCTAAATGTACAAATTGGTGACATGCACCATCAACATGCGCCGCATCTGTTTGCAACGCCTGGCCCAAGCGGTCGGGCGTTTTTGCAGCAAGCGCTGCAAGAAGAGGATAAGTACTTTTGGGTGGCAGAGCATCAAAACAAAGTGATTGGCTTTTTGTCGGCAAGGCTGGAGTCGTTTGTACACATTCCTCATCTGGTCGATGATCCCATGTGTCATGTGAATACCATTGTGGTTGACCGTGATGCGCGTGGAACCGGCGCGGGCAAAGCGTTAATGGCTGCGTGTACCCAATGGGCGAAAGATAATCATGCCACTGTGATTAAACTAGAAGTGATGACGTTTAATCAGGATGCGCAGGCGTTTTACCATGCGCTGGGGTTTTCCCCAGACTCTATCACCATGATGCAAACATTGAATTGCGAGCCGGAGGAGCCAGCACAATGATTGATAAAGACACCGTGATGCGGGTGGCACGACCCACTGACAATTTAGCCGACATTACTAACATGTATTGTGATGGGCTGGGGTTTGAGCTATTGGCGACGTTTTCTGGGCATAATGATTTTGATGGTGCCATTATTGGTCACCCACATCACAACTATCACCTTGAATTCACCCATCATCGCGGCACCCATGTCGGTCCAGCACCGTCACAGGAAAACCTGTTGGTCTTTTACTTGCCGGATCACGCTGCGTGGCAGACTGCGTGTCAACAAATTGAAGCCGCTGGGTTTAAACCTGTACCGAGTTACAATAGCTACTGGGATAAAGACGGGCGTACCTTTGAAGATCTAGACGGTTATCGAGTGGTACTACAAAACCGTAAGTGGGCGTATTAAACACGGCAAGCCAACAATCGACTTGCCGTGTTACCTACAGATGGGCCAATACTCCCTCGTTGAATAAAGGGAGCAGAGGGTGATTACTTGATCGCGTCCGCTTCTTGTTTTTGACGTGCGCGATGTGCCGGACCAAAGCAGAATTGAATTTGGTCTGCGCTCGGTGACGCGGGCGTTGTAGTGCCATCCAGCCAGTCGTCCCAGCTTTTCACAAATTTATCGGCGAGCTTCTCCGCGGCACTTTCATTCCACAGGCCACCTTTAAAGGTCAATTCCATGACATTTACAGTGATCTCAGTTTTGTACTGGTCTTTAGGCGCACCTTTACCTGAGCTGTGACTGCGCTCCATCATCATAAAGGTTTGCTGAATACCGACGACAATGTCCGTCCCAGTCGCGTTCATGGTGTTTTGGACAAACAAGGTTTTGGTGTTTTGGGTATTCACTCGGCTAGTACACGCCTTGGCAAGGTTCACAATACTGTTTTTAATCAGCGGAACATCTTGCTCGGTGATCCCATCATAGAGGCCAACGACTTTATCAATCAGAGAGTTGTAGTTCTCTTCTTCGTAATGCACCGTGGTGCGCTCTGATTGGGTGACATTAAAAAAGGGCACTTTAAGAATGGAGCTCACAAACTCCTGAAACCCTTCGGCATTCTTGTCATTATCTGGATCTAGCGGATTCCAGCCGGTGCGGCTTTGAGCTAAGCCTAAAATGCTCGACACCGCGTTACCGGTAGATTCGGTGAGCAAGCGAACAATTTCACTGTGATTGCCAGCGCTAATAGCATCATCCAATTTCTTACCTTGCGCCGATTCTGTTTGCGCATTTTTACCGGCACCGATGGTGTTTTGACCTGATACTGTGCTGTCGCCATCGCGCGGCACTGCAAAGAGCGCGCTGTGCTGCAGTTGCTGTTGGTTAGAAACCAAATGTTGGTGGTTATTCAGCCAAGTATCAAATTGGGATGTCAGGTTTTGTGCATCTGAAGCGTTCATAATTGTGTTCCTAATTGCGACAATGTGAATCGTGATTGAATGAGCTTCAATCGCTTAGGGCAACAACAAAATCCTGCCTGCAAAATTAGGCTAGTCTGCTTTGTTTTATTTTCCATCAGGTGACGAAGATAATCTTCTTTGGGGGATGAGAGTCTACCTTTAAGTACTGAAATATAATGCCTTTTTATTGACATTGATTTGACGCAGTCATGCTGCCGTTGTGTTTTGATGACAACACAAGGCGTTAGGAAATGGCGTGTCTATTTATCAATGCATTAGCAGTGTGGCATTAAGCGTATGCTGACTGGTAACTGTGGTGTCAGCAATCACAGTAATTGGCAAAACAGATTAGCGCGGATGTCTCATGCGTATTAACGTTGTATTAGTCGGGACAATCATGCACTTCGCCTGATTGCCTATTAACGCAATGCGCAAGCTGATTCGCTGTGAAGAAAGCTTGTCGAACAATAAGAGCAAGGAGAAAGCAATGTCTCAACAACGCTCAACGTCAGGTGGTCAGTGCCCTGTCATGCACGGCAGCAAAACCTCGGAAGCGATGGCACACAAAACCTGGTGGCCAAACGCGCTAAACCTCGACATTCTTCATCAACATGACAGTAAAACCTCCCCCTTTGATGATGATTTCGATTATCACGCCGCGCTTAAAACCCTCGATATCGATGCATTAAAAAAGGACGTGAAAGCGTTACTGACCGAGAGTCAGTCTTGGTGGCCCGCCGATTGGGGTCATTATGGCGGCTTGATGATCCGCATGGCATGGCACTCCGCGGGGAGCTATCGCATTGCTGACGGTCGCGGTGGCGGTGCCACCGGTAATCAACGTTTTGCGCCTTTAAACTCATGGCCGGATAACGCCAACCTCGATAAGGCCCGCCGCCTGTTGTGGCCGATTAAGAAAAAATATGGCAACAAAATTAGCTGGGCAGATTTGATCTTGCTGGCGGGGACGATGGCGTATGAATCGATGGGCTTAAAACCCTATGGGTTTGCATTTGGCCGCGAGGATATTTGGCACCCTGAGAAAGATACCTATTGGGGCGCCGAGAAAGAATGGCTGGCGCCAAGTGATGCTGAGAACAGCCGCTACTCTGGTGAACGCGATCTGGAAAATCCATTGGCAGCGGTGATGATGGGGCTGATTTATGTCAACCCAGAAGGGGTGGATGGCCATCCGGATCCGCTCAAAACCGCACAAGATATGCGTGTCACCTTCGAGCGTATGGCGATGAACGATGAAGAAACGGTTGCGCTCACCGCCGGTGGCCATACTGTCGGTAAGTGTCACGGCAATGGTGATGCGGAACAGCTCGGCCCCGAGCCGGAAGGTGCAGCGATTGAAGAGCAAGGCTTAGGATGGAACAACCACCAAGCACGTGGCATTGGTCGCGATACGGTCACCAGTGGTATTGAAGGGGCGTGGACCACCCATCCCACGCAATGGGATAACGGCTACTTTTATCTGTTGTTTAACTACGAGTGGGAATTGAAGAAAAGCCCAGCAGGCGCGTGGCAGTGGGAGCCCATCGACATCAAAGAAGAAGATAAACCTGTCGATGTGGAAGACCCCTCTATTCGTCGTAATCCCATCATGACGGATGCCGACATGGCACTCAAGATGGACCCAACCTATCGCAGCATTGCGGAGCGTTTTTATCAACATCCCGAGCAGTTAGCGGATGCCTTTGCTAAAGCTTGGTTTAAACTCACGCACCGCGACATGGGGCCTAAATCGCGCTATATCGGCCCAGATGTGCCAAGTGAAGACTTGATTTGGCAAGATCCTGTACCGGCAGGACGCACCGACTATGACGTCGCGGCGGTAAAAGCGGATATTGCCAACAGTGATCTGACACTGGCAGAGAAAGTGACGACCGCATGGGATAGTGCGCGAACTTATCGGCAATCCGATAAACGGGGTGGGGCGAACGGCGCGCGGATCCGCCTAGCGCCGCAAAAAGATTGGCAAGGGAACGAGCCGGAGCGTCTAGCGAAAGTGGTTAACGTGCTGAGCAATATAGCCCAGAAGCACCAGATTAGTTTGGCCGACACCATCGTGCTGGCGGGCAACCAAGGCATTGAAGAAGCGGCGAAAGCGGCTGGCTTCCCCGTCGACGTTCCCTTTGCACCCGGACGTGGTGATGCCACGCTTGAGCAGACTGATGTGGCGTCGTTTGAGGTGTTAGAACCGGTTGCAGATGGATTCCGCAACTGGCTGAAAAAAGACTACACCGTCCAGCCTGAAGAGTTACTGCTCGATCGTGCCCAATTGATGGGACTCACGGCCCCTGAAATGACGGTGCTACTGGGAGGAATGCGCGTACTGGGTACCAATTATGGCGCTGCGCCGGAAGGCGTGCTGACTGACCGAGTGGGCCAGCTAAGTCATGACTTTTTTGTCAACCTGACAGACATGGCGTATCAATGGAAACCCGTCGGCCGCAACCGCTATGAAATCATTGCACGCGATTCTGGCGCGGTGAAGTGGACGGCAAGTCGCGTCGACTTAGTGTTTGGCTCTAATTCAATTTTGCGCGCTTATGCCGAGTTTTACGCGCAAGATGACAACCAAGCCAAGTTTGTACACGATTTTGTGGCGGCGTGGGCGAAAGTGATGAATGCTGACCGTTTTGATCTCCACCACTAGCCGATAACCTAATCAAGACAAACTGTGATCGCCAAGCCGCCTTTTATTGAGAGGCGGCTTTTTATTTGTCTTAAATCAAGTCAGGGTTTGGTTCTTGTCGTGCTACAGGCAGGGGTTTAGTACAGTGAGCTGAGTAAATTCCATCCCATTCTTTTATCTTTATCATCTGGCGGAGTGAATTATGCTAGAACTGCTCATTGGGCTTGTTGTAACAGTGGCTGTGGGCTACTTCATTGTCAAAGGTTATCGTGCTGCAAGCACCTTGCTAACCGCAGGGATTTTATTACTGATTATCACCGGGTTAATCGGGCACAGTGTGCTGCCGGATAAATTAACGTCAACGGGGAATCTGTTTACTGACTCGCTGGAATACGTGAAATACATGCTGCAATACCGGGGTGGTGGCCTCGGGATGCAAATTATGTTGTTGTGCGGCTTTGCTGCCTATATGTCGCATATTGGTGCCAACAACGTCGTGGTGAAACAGTTCTCTAAGCCGCTATCGGTGATCAAGTCACCCTATGTGCTGCTGGTGGCGGCTTACATCGTGGCCTGTTTGATGTCGCTGGCGGTCAGCTCTGCCACTGGGTTAGGTGTCCTTCTGATGGCCACCTTGTTCCCGATGATGACCGCGATGGGCATTTCTCGTCCTGCTGCCACCGCGGTGTGTGCATCTCCCGCTGCTATTATCTTGTCACCCACGTCGGGCGATGTGGTAATTGCGGCGGAAAAATCCGGGTTGCCTCTCCATGTGTTTGCGGTCGAAACCGTATTGCCGGTCTCTATTTGTGCGATCATCGTGATGGCCGCCGCGGCTTACTTTTGGAATAAATATCTGGATAACAAAGAAAACACGCCGATGGAGCGTGTGGATGTCTCTGAGATAGAAACGCACGCGCCTGCTTATTACGCAGTGTTGCCGTTTTTACCCATTATCGGGGTGTTCCTATTTAATGGGAAAACCATTGAGGGGCTATATCTTGATATTTATACCATCGTAGTCTTGTCGATCTTTTTGGGGGCATTGGTGGACTTTGCGACCAAGAAATTTGATGGCAGAAGAACGCTAGAAGACCTCGATGCTTGCTATGAAGGCATGGCAGACGCCTTTAAAGGCGTCGTGATGCTGTTGGTGGCTGCTGGCGTATTTGCCCAAGGCTTGATGTCGATTGGTGCGATTGACAACTTATTGGGCCTAGCGGAAAGTGCGGGCGCAGGCGGTATCGCGCTGATGATGTTGCTAACCCTGCTCACTGTGGCGGCAGCGATTGCGACCGGGTCGGGCAATGCACCTTTCTATGCGTTTGTCGAACTCGCGCCCTCGTTAGCCGCGAAGATGGGGCTTAACCCAGCCTTTTTGATTATCCCCATGTTGCAAGCATCTAATTTAGGCCGCACGGTTTCGCCTGTATCGGGAGTGATCGTGGCGACATCTGGGATGGCAAAACTCAGCCCGTTTGAGGTGGTTAAACGCACCTCGGTACCAGTTATCTGCGGGTTAATTACCGTGATTATTGGCACGCTTGTATTGGTGCCGATGATGGCGTAACGTCACAAGACATGGAAAGCCCGCGTGCAAGTGCTCGCGGGCTTTTTTAATCGTATCGCACTATAGGCCAACACAGTTTTGGAAGAAAACAACATGACTGCCCCGACCAAAATCACCTTTTTTTCCACCTTAACGCCCATGGTGGCCGCCGGTGTTAAAACCATCACCATTCGCGATGAATCCGAAAGTCACTATCAACCTGGTTCGCGCGTCGCGGTGCATCAGCTAGAAACCGATGATTATGTGTGTGACATTGTGATCGACAGCGTTGCTCCGCTTGCTTTTGAGGACATTAATGCCCGCCATGCTGAACAAGAAGGAATGTCGCTGACTGAGCTGAAAGCGCTAATTTTGCAAATCTACCCAGAACGCCCACCGTTGTTTGTGATTGATTTTCATCTGGCTTAACAGCTCGCGCGCTCGCAGCGCGTGGATTGACAGTGCGCCACTAAAAAGCGCCCGGGAAAAACGGGCGCTTGGTGAATCAGTTGGTTGATGTGTTTAGGCCGCGGAATACCGCTTTGTCATATTATTCGCGGCTAACATGGCGTGATAGACATCGTCTTCGCTGACCGTCATTGGCATATTGCCCATAGTGTCACCGTCTGCACATGCGATGCGCGCAACTTGACGCCACTCTTCTTCAATAAAGGTTTTTAGTCCCATTTGTTCGAGCGTGAGTGGCAAACCCGCTGTTTTGATAATTCGGACCACATTATCAATTTCTTCTTTAGGGGCGTTTTCCAGTACCAATTGGGTTAGCAAGCCAAAGACGACTTTTTCACCATGTTGGGCATGGTGCAAATCGGCCACCGCGGTCATTCCATTATTCACCGCGTGCGCGGCGGCAAGACCGCCAGCTTCTGCGCCCACACCACTTAGATAAATTGTTGCTTCGATCATCTGTTCCAGTGCTGGTGTGCTGACTTTACTGGCTAATGCATCCATGGCGGCATCAATGTTTTCGCTGAGTAACTCATAGCAAAGCTGAGCGAGGCCAAGGCCCGTGCGTGAAGGGCGCTTTTGGACCAAGTTAACGCCGTCAGCACGATAACAGGCGCGTGCTTCAAAGTAGGTAGCCAATGCATCACCTACGCCTGCCGCAAAGAAGCGTGCTGGCGCGTTGGCAATAATGCCCGTATCGGCAATCACTGCATCTGGGTTTTGTGGCAAGAATAAGTAGCGATCAAACTCACCGTCAGGTTTGTAGATCACTGACAAGGCGGTACAGGGGGCATCGGTTGAAGCAATGGTCGGATATAAAATAACCGGCACTTTTCGCTCGTACGCGACAGCTTTGGCGCAATCTAGGGTTTTCCCTCCACCAATACCGACAATGACATTGGCTTTTTGTTGTTCGGCGATGCCAAGGTTACGATCGATTTCTTGCTGGGTACATTCGTATTGAAATTTCTCGACATGAGCGGCTAAGCCTTCTGTGCGCTCAATGGCTGGAAGCGATGTTTGATTCACCTGATCGAGAAAGAACTCATCGCAAATAATGTACGCGTTAGAACCAAAGTCTTGAATGCTCTCTGGCAATTGGGCCAGTAGACCGGTTCCGATGATGAATTTTTTCGGAGAGGTTACCGTGCGAGGGGTCGTTGCCATAGTGAACTCCATTATCGTTGTGATAGTTTCTTCATGTTAAGAGATGTGTTGGTTTAAGCAATGAGCCCTATGTGCTAAATATTTGAAGTGACTCGAATATTATTATGGCTGAGCTTATGCGGTGAGGTTTAAACAGGCAGCAATCTTGATGCTGCCTTGTTCTACACAAATAGGATGGAAGGAGTTAGACGATTTTTGGTTGGCCATCTGAGGCGGTAGCGCCTCCATCAACGGGGAGGTTAACACCGGAGATAAATGATACATCGTCACTGACAAGAAATGCTACCGCAGAAGCAACTTCTTTAGGCTCTGCCGGACGGCCAAGCGCGATACGTTCATTAAATTTTTCTCGAACCGACTCAGGCCATCCATTGGTCATATTGGTTTTCACTAAGCTCGGACATACGGCATTGATGCGCACGCCTTGAAGGCCGTGATCGAGTGCCATGGCACGTGTCAAGTTCACAACCGCGCCTTTGGCGGCACAGTAAAAAGCCGCGCCCCAATCACCGCCTAGGCCTGATACTGATGCCGTGTTTACCATCGAGCCTTTAGTTTTAATTAACTCAGGCATGGCATATTTTGCACAGAAGACCACACCATCAATATCGACACCTGAAATTTTTTCCCAATCAGCCAATGTGCCGTCAATTACAGAGCCGGGTGTGTGGACCCCAGCGTTGTTGATCAGCATATCTAGCTGTCCAAAGTGAGACACAACCTCTTGAATCATCGCTTCTACCGCTTTTGGGTCTGATACGTCGACAGAGAGCTTTAAGACTCGATCACTATCGTATTTTGCGGCTGTGTCATTTAATGCTGCTTGGTTCCAGTCTGCAATGGCCAATTTAGCGCCCTCTTGATAAAGGCGATCGGCAATGGCTGCGCCAATGCCGTTTGCAGCACCGGTTATCAATGCCACTTTTTGATTAATACCTTTCATAGTTATCTCCATTATTTAGCTTATCTATTAGGCGAATACCGGATCCATACTGCCGGCCTCACGAGGGGCCATCAGCTTGTAGTTGTCACTGTAATCAACAGGAATTGCGATCACTGCGGGCCCTTCGGTATCCATGGCTTGTTTCAATTGGCTAGCGAGCTCTTCTTGGCGAGTGACCGCAAAGCCTTTAGCGCCAAACGCTTCGGCGTAGGCCTTAAAATCAATCGGGCCGAATTTCACCCCGGAAAAGCGCTGATATTTTTTGACCTCTTGCATCTCAACCATGTTGTAGGCGTTGTCTACCCAAATAATGTGTAGCAAGTTGCATTTGAGGCGCACAGCAGTCTCAAGCTCCATGCTCGATTGCATAAACCCACCGTCTCCGGAAACGGACACCACTTTGCGATCGGGGTTGAGCAAGCTAGCACCGATCCCCCAAGGAAGCGCAACGCCCATGGTTTGTTGACCGTTCGAGACCAACAATTGACGGGAACGGAAGCAGTTGAGGTAACGGGCAATCCAAATGTGGAAACTGCCCATGTCCAAGCACAAGGTTGTGTCTGGGGTGATCACATCCTGCATCACTTTGATTAGGTGTAACGGATGCAAAGCAAACTCTTGGTGTGACTGGCTATAAGCCCGAATCGCTTGACGTTGGTGGGCGACTTCTTCGAGCACATCGACGGTGGTAGACGGCATCAGCCAGTGGTGATCGAGCTGCTCGGTGAGTGCTTTCAGGGTAGGCTCAATTTGACCCACGAGCTCAACGCTGGGGCGATAGTAGTGCTCGATTTCCGCAGACTCGACATCAATATGAACGATGTCTGTGTGCTGGGTATTCCAAAGTTCAGGGTCGTATTCAATCGGGCTAAAGCCAATGGTGATGATAAGATCTGCATCTGCAAGCAATAGATCACCGGGTTGGTTGTTGAACAAACCCACGCGACCCGCAAAGCGCTGGTAGTAGCTAATATCAACGGTACCTGCCGCCTGATAGGTGCCGAGAACGGGTAATTGGGTACGATTAAGCAGAGTACGAATAGCGGCGGCATTCTCGGGACGACTGGCTTGTAAGCCTAGGAGGAAAACCGGATTTTTCGCCGCTTTGATTTTACTGGCTGCCTCGCTGATGGCTCGCGTATCTGCCATGCCGGGCTGGGCGGGGAAGGTTGGCGCGAGAATATCGCTTTCCACGGGTTCGTTGAGAATGTCCATGGGCAGACTGACAAAAGCTGCGCCGGGGCGGCCGCTTTCTGCTGAGCGGAAGGCATTGGCAAGGATCTCAGACGCAGCAGTGCTGGCTTGAACCTCGGCGCTGTATTTGGTGACGGAGCGGAATACGCTCACGGTATCAAGGCTTTGGTGGGTTTGTTTTTGTTGATCGGCCCGTTTCACTGCGCCCCCTAATGCGACCAAGGGATCGCCTTCTGAGGTTGCGGTTGCCAGACCGGTAACCAAGTTGGCACAGCCAGGGCCAGAGGTCACCATGGTCACACCCGCCTTGCCGGTTAGACGGCCGACGACGCCTGCCATAAAGGCACCATTCGCCTCGTGACGAACGGGGATCATCTTAATGTTGGTGTCTTCAACCGCGTCAAAGAGACGGTCAATCTTGGCGCCAGGAATACCAAAAATGTATTCCACGCCTTGGCGTTCTAGGTGATTTGCGATCAGTTGTGCGCCATTGTCCCACTGTGTTTTTTTAGTCATGTTGGGCTCCTCGTGAGGTTGCCTCCCGATGGGAGGTGATATTATTTTTCTGCTTGTTCGATAGCGGCGTGTATGTTGTCCGGCGTTAAGTTCGCGCCGAGGAAGCTGGCATTGGTCGGAAGATCAATGACCAGTTTAGAGACCCGTCCAATTTGCAAGGTGCCACACGCCAATTCGTAGTCTTGGACATGGCCTCCGCCTTGGCGTGTGTCAGTGATAAAGTGCTCGTGATAGCCAGCGACATTGATCCCTTGGGTATATTGTGGACTGCGGAAGCCAGCAATCACGCCATTGACATGGTCAAAGCGAAACTCAGGTTGTGCAGCGATGGCCTCAAGCATGGGTTTGTACGGCGGAGTTTGTTTGGGCACAGTGCGAGTGCGTACATGCTCAAAGGCACCATCGATACGAACCGCACAAAAAATATTGTCGCTTGGCACCAAGCTATCGATGACATCATGCAGCTCTTGGCGCGACATGGGGTGATCAAAAGTCTGGCTGATCTCTGGCTTGAAGAAGGTCATGACCGCAAAGGGGGTCTTTTGGTCCGGGTCGGCATGACGCGCCGAGCCATCACCGCGCAGCTGAAATATGGTTTTATCAAAGGCGATGAGTTCACCGTCGAGTTGGTTAAATGTGCCGAGGCCGAAGTCGCCATGTTTGAGGAGATCGGCCATAGTGGTGTCGCCTTCGTAGACGCCATCAATCAAGGCACTCATCAGGGAGGTTTGATAGATTTCGCCCTCTCCAGTGTGTTGGTGATGCTCAACGTAGGCGGCCGCAATGTGCTCGGCACAGTGGCAGGTTTGGGTGCTCATAAAGCGTCCTCGTTAACCGTGTTTAACAACCGTTCTGATAACCAAACGGTTTGTTGTATGAAACCTATAGATATGATGCGAGCTGACGTGGATAGCATCCAATACAAAAAAGGTTGGCTTTGATATCGAAAAGATATGGCACATAAAAAACGTGGTAAGATGCTGAATATCATTGATTTCTCAAAGGCAGGGTCATGGAGCTAAGGTATTTACGGTATTTTGTGACGGTGGCAGAGTGCCGACACTTCACCCGCGCAGCCGAAAAGTTGGGCATTGCGCAACCACCACTGAGCCAGCAAATTAAAAAGCTAGAGCAAGAGGTGGGGGTGCCTTTATTTGAACGCTTATCTCGCGGGGTGGCGTTAACACCCGCCGGTCAGGTGCTTTATGATGATACGGTGAAGATCTTGGCGCAGTTAGATCATGCGGTACAGCGGGTCAAACAAGTGGCGCGAGGAGAGCGGAATCAACTGCGGCTTGGATTTGCCAGCTCGACGGTCGTGAGCCAAGCCGTGTTAGAACTGGTTCGGCGGTTACAGCAAGCCCATCCAGACATTGATTTTCAACCCATAGAGTTACCCATGCCAGCGTTGGTGGAAACCTTGCGCCAACAGGATGTCGATCTCGCCTTTCTACGCTTACCATGTTATGCCAGCGAACACGTGGCACACACGCCGTTGTTTCCTGATCCGTTTAAGCTGGTGGTGCCTGCTAATCATGCTTTTGCCAAGCAACAAAGAGTGACGTTGTCACAACTGGGCGATGACCCGATTATTCTATTTCCGCGTGATATTGGCCCAGGATTGCATGATGCCTTGGTGGATGCCCTAAAAGGGGCGGGCTTGACGCCATCGAATGCCTCGCTAGCGCCACAATTGCATTCAGCAACGGCGATGGTTTCAGCGGGGTTTGGGATTGCCTTAGTACCTGAGTCATTGACTACGCAACTGAGCGACCATGTCGCTGTCGTCGCGGTTGAAGACATGCCCTTAGTGAGTCACGTCGTATTGGCGTGGCAGCGAACTAATACCGCTCATGTTGTGCGTCAATGTATTCATACCGCACGAGAGCAAGTCACTCAGATGGCAAGCTGAGCCGTTAAGACCGTTGAGCGGCATGCTGTAAAAACTCTAATTGCATCCGCTCTTGCTCAGTCATTTGATAGGGCTCGTCAGATAGTTGCCCAGTATCAAAAATGCCGAGGAAATAATGGTCTTGAGGGCTGATGCCAAATTGTGCTCGCTCACCGGGATAGCCGGACATACGTTCAATCACCACGTCTTTCAGTTGCCATTCATCACCATAGCCGCTCATTGAAGCCCGAAATGCGCGCAGCTCCAGAGATTGTTCTCCCTCACTGAGGCGTGTCTTAGTGGTTAACACCGCAACGGGTTGATCGTCAGCAGTAAATAAATTGGCACGCACTCGATAGATACCGCCTTTATCGATATCCAAAACGAGTGGAATGACCATATCCGGCCCGCGGCCGAAAACTGGCTTCACCCCTTTCACTTCCGCAATGGGTTGGTAGAGGCGGAAGTCCGCGGTGAGTACATCGTCGCCACCATCAAAACTGAGTGCCGCTTTGAGGCGAAGCTCAATAGGCCAATCGGCTTCGGGCTCAATACTCCACTGTGTATCTGTGACATCGAGTCGGGTCAATTCCCGATTGGACTGGACATCGATAACCGACAAGGTCGCGTGATTAAGAGAGGCTGGGGTGACCAGTGAGGCTTGGATGTTTTCTGGGTAAAAGTAACGGTATTGGTTGAGCTTCAATGCCGCTTTTACCGAGCCATCGAGAATAGGCATTGGCGTCGAAACATACCGATTCCAGTGTAGATAAGGGCTTTGCTTTGATGGAATGGGGATCGAGTAGGAGGGGTGCTGGATTTGCTCCGCATAATCGGCCGCTATATAGCTGAGTGTGGGTGTCATCGAAGTCTGCACGATATCGGGCTCTTCGGGACGATATTGCGTATTTAGAGCGGTAGACGCTTGCGTCGGCGGTACGTATTCGGCAGTGTCAGGCGACGGCGGTTGATGGTTCTGCTCAGCAGTCAGTGTGGCAGGCGGAGCGTCGGGAACATCAAGCCATAGATAGGCAGTAACTCCAATAGATACTACCAAGGTTACTGCGAGTAGCAGTCTAGTCATAGCAATCCCTAATTAACGATTCGTGAATAAACTAACACAGCTGATAAAAGCGAATAAATCTGACCAGCTGCTCTTTGTGAAAAAAAGAGCAGCTTTGTTGGTCAGGTCACAGCATGACCGAGATTATTGCGGAAGGGCATGAACCAGCTCGGACAAGGTGTCACGGTCGGAATCACGGACAAAGCGATATTTTTTACCAAACCAACCATCTTTATCCACGGTTTCGACGGTAATCCGCGAATTATCACCGAGCACAAGCTCAGGATCAGTTGCTGTGACTTTTCCCTTGTGCCAAGGGTTAAAGATGGTGAGGTGGCTATACTTATCGCCCATCAACAGCGGATAGTGCAACGGCATAAAGCGTTTAACGCCTTTATGGACGTAATCCAATTTACCATCAAACTCAATCGTGGTGGAGCAACTGTCAAACTCATCGGCATCGGCGGCACCACAGGCTGAGTGGGCGGCGACCACGCCATCATCACTACCCGGAATAAAGGGAGACGTAGTACCCAAAAAGTCCGAACCATTGCCCACAAAGCGAATACGCGGCACACGGTTATCTGGCCACATCGCCAATTGACGTGCATTGGCCACTTTCAAGTCGTTCAGTACGCCAATGTTGTCTTTGGTTGGCATTTGTCCCATCCAAAGTGACACGGCTTTTTTCATCGCATGGTTTAACCAGCCACCACCTTCGGCAAGGTTAACGGCGATGTTGGCTAACTCAACACCGCCACCGGCGCCAGCAAAATCAAAGGTGCCGACAATATTGAGGGGCTCGAGTCCTGCGTTGCTCAGCCAGTTTTCTTGGTTATCGAGCAGATAGCGTGCTACTAGGTCGCCGGTAGAGTGAGTGACTAAAATGCAGCCGGACAGACAGGTTTCTTGCTCGGAAAGATTTTTCAATGCAGGCCATAGGTAATCGGAAGCTATTTTCCCTTCGATGCGTTCATGAGCAGGCCAGTCAATCCTAGCATCAGCATGCTGTAACCAGAAGTTTTGCCAATAGTCACTGCCATCACGCACGACTTCATCGTGATCGGGACGCGTTTTTAGTTGTGCGGGTTGAAAACCATGCACTAACACAATGTTGTATTGTCCGATGGCGGCAAAACTTATTGAAGACATCATAAGTAGGGCGATTGCCATCGTTATCTTATAAATATATTTCATTATTGTTGCCAACCTGTTTTGAGTAAACACTCAGTATTATATAGCTTACTATGCAATAACTTCCATAGTAATAAATCACTCACTAATCAATCATTTGACATTTTTCCAAAATTTGTATCTGATTTATTTGTCTGTTTTGTATAGAAAATAAACCATTGATGGCGATTTATTATCGGTTTTATACGTCTAATCGCCTAATTTTATTGCGGTTATTATTTTTTATATTAATAGAGTGAGTCTCACTTTTATGTAAAATGTGATCTTGTTTCGAATTAAAATGTTTACTATCGCAATGATTTATTGAGTTTTTTATAATCAAAAAGAAAAAGCCTATGATTTACTTCGACGCTGTTGCTAGGAAACTCCATAAAGACCACAAATCCACTCGACTTGGCTTCCGTGAAGCTTTAGTGCTGGAATGTTTGTTGCTGCATGCCCCAAAGACTGTGTGTAAGCAAACCTTGATCTGTTACGCGTGGGGAAATGAATACATTGGTCAAACATCGTTAGCCAAATCAATCAGTGCGCTGAGACGAAGCCTCATGGCGATTAGCGCGGATCCGACGTTGGTGGTCACCGTACCCAAGCAAGGCTATCGCATGGTCGAGGGTATGGTAGAAACCAAGACTGTCAGCGAGTCACAGGCAATCTTAGAACAAACTAAGGTAGCCCCCGTCACGACGAATGCCGCGACAGCTAGCTCTACTGACGAGTCGAGGTATGATGCTGAAAACAAGGCAGTAGCGAGTAAACCGATACGTCAGTGTGCCATGATGGCGTTGATGTTATTGGCATGTGTGGCGAGCAGCGTGTTTGTGGTAGGAAAACTCAATGGCTGGCGCTGGAGTGATTTGGTTCAGCGAGGCGGGCTGACACAGAAACGAGTCGGAAGCCTTTACGTTTTTTATCCCCAAGACACGCGCCTTGACTTTCCTATGGAGCAATTTTTAACTCACAGTCAGTGTGATTGTCTCGTCTACCTAGAAAAAAAGCACAAGTATGCCACGATTTATTTTGTCTCAAGAAAGACGAATCGTAGTGTGCTTATCCGGTATTCACCTTTCAATATTGAGCATGCCACTCATGAAATTGAGCAGTTTCTCGCTGAGGAATAAAAATAGAGTATTTGCTTTATTTTTATAAGCCTTGCCGAGTGTGTTTTGCAACATCTTATTATTTAGACTTCCTCTCATAGATATCCTTACTCAAATAATAGAGCCTTAACTCTAATTTATTTTTTTGCTGTGTTTTGCGTGAATTTTATTCCTGAATAAATATCACGTTTTACTTTGTTAGAATAAATATGAATTCAACCTAAAGAAATGAAATATAAAGGGAATTTAAATCATCGTTTTTCATTTTGTTTTCGTTATTGGCTATGAAAAGGTCAACAAGGTCAGCTTTCGAATGGCCGGCAGACTCTAATAACACCTAACAAAAGGAAGACGTCAAATGGCGACAATCTCACGTACAACAACCTTGACTCTCTCCACCATCGCAGTGCTCGTCAGTGCGGGAGTTGCACAGGCGAGAGTCTATCCTGACCAAATTGTGCTCGATACCTTAGGCGATGACCAATGTCGAGCTAATTATCGGCCCTTAACAGCAGACGAGGCGAGTACCCATCGCCACTTTTTGATGGATCGAATGGGGAAATGGCAAATCGCTGGACTTGAAGGCGATTGGGCGATCATGGGTAGCGGCTATAACGGTGAAATCAAACACTACGGCCAAACGAAAGATACATGGTGCTATCCCATCAATGATGAGGGCGAGATTCCGGATTACGCTGCTCAAAGCGTACCAGAAGGAACTGAGCTCGATGTCCAATATTCATTGGTCAATAACCGCAGTGAATTTGTCAAACCACTGAGCTATCTCGCGCACTACCTGGGTTACGCATGGGTAGGCGGTAACCAAAGTGATTATGTCGGTGAAGATATGAACGTTTGGCGTTCTGGTGACCAATGGTTGATCCGCGGTAACAATGATGGCGAGTGTGATGGCTACCGCTGTGGCGATAAAACCACCATCAAAGTGGATAACTTTGCTTATACCTTAAATGACAGTGATTTCTGGCATGGTGATGTGGTTGAGTCCGATAAACAGCTAGTCAAAACGATTTCTGCTGTTGCTCGCAACAACCTCGACGAGCCTCAACAAGTGGTCGTTGACCTCAAGGTCGATGAGGCCACCAATTGGTCGAAAACCAACACCTTCGGATTTGCGCAAAAAGTACAAACAGAAAACGAATTTAAGTGGCCATTGGTTGGCGATACCAAGCTCACTATTTCATTTGAAGCGAATCAAAGCTTTGCTAACAGCAATGGTGGCTCGAGCAGTGAGCAGGTGACGTTACAAGCGCGTCCATTTGTTCCGGCGAACTCCGAGATCCCTATTCGCGTTGAGCTTTATCGGTCGAGCATTTCTTATCCGTACCGCTTTGGCGCCGATATTAGTTATGACGTAACCTTTGACGGCTTTTTACGCTGGGGAGGTAACGCGTGGCATTCGCATCCTGAAAACCGTCCCACACGAAGCCACACCTTTACGATGGGACGTAGTAGCAAGCCTGAGCACGATATTGCTTACCAGTGGCATCATCGTTACATCCCAGGTGAAGTAAAATGGTGGGACTGGAGCTGGGCAGTTGAAAAATATGGCCTAGAAAGCATGCAGTGGGCAACAGGGAAGAGCTTGCGTCCGTTCTATTCCTATGTGTCGGGTGATTTTTATGCGGAATCCCAGTATGCCGGGACCATTGAGCTTGGCCAAGCGAAGCCGATTGGCAAAGCGACTTCCTCTCGCGTTAAGCGCTCTATTTCGCCAATGACCACGACTGGCGAAGCAAATGGGGTGGAATTGATTTCTAACTTTGACCCCGATGAACTGGCGAGCCTCGGTTTCGACAATGCCGAGTTGACCATCAAGCCGGTTAAATAACCTCAAACCCGCATCCGAAGATGCGGGTTTTTTTATCCATTCAAGATAATCCCGATTGAAAAGAGGACGATCATGAAAAGCAAATGTAATGTCTGGGAAGGGCTTCGCTCCCAAAGTCGCCGTCGTTTTTTAACCCACTCGTCGGCGGCCGTGTTAACCATGGCGGCAGCTACCGTGTTGCCTAAGTCTGTCAAAGCGGCACAGTGGATCGCACCGACCACGTCAGCAGGACTCAGTGAGCTTGATGCGATCAGTTTTTACACGGATTCATCAGAACATCGCGGTTTAGGGTTAGACCGAGTGGATTTCGAGACGCCCACTGACGAAGCCAATTATCTCGCGCATGTGATGTTTCAGAATATGATGAAACATAACTTTCGGATCCATCACAGTGGCCTAAGTTCCGACATAGGCGGTGCGGTTGAGCCAAATGATGATGTGTTAGCCATGCATGATAACCAACAGTCAGTGAGAGATGTTTATGCGCGCTATCAAACCTACTTTAATGACTACATGGCTGAATACATCAGTCAATATTTGCAGTATGGCTACAAAGGGCAAGAGAATGTGGACGTTAATGATCGCCTTGCCTATAACAGTTGGGACATGATCAAAGCGCATGCCAATATCGACTTGGCAGAGAAAGGGGAAACCTTCAAACAAATCATTGATGAGCTTTACGCGATTGCGACAAACTATTGTCAAAGTAATGTACTGGGACAGTACAAGCAAAATGCGTCTTATTGGTTAGATGAGCTGGTCACATACTACCAGCGAGATAGCACGCTCGAGTCGCTGCTTAACGATTGTGCGGTAAACGACAATGCCGATAACCGCTTCAATATTGCGGTTCAAAAAGTGAATGCGACGAGTGCGAAAATACGCACTTTAAATATTGCAGCAGGCCGTCCCAAAACGGAGAACACGCTGCGTGAAATCGAGCGAGTGTTATTCGGTACTGTGATTAACGGCGTCGCGTTTAGTTTGCGCTGGGGGAGTGAGAGCGATCAGTATTCCGTGCTCGCCAATGAGGAGAACTTCTTGGCCGTTGCCCGTATTCTGCAGAACAATGACTCGCCTATCCAAAGCCAATTCTGGCGGCAATTCTTTAGCAATAATGGTGGCGTGTATAGTGTTTGGAATACGTTTAAAGGACTTGGGTTACGCGACGAGACCTTGGGTAACGATGCCACCCAGCAAGCGTTGACGAGACAATACCCTGAATTGGCAACGCCGGTCAGCGGTCAGCGAAGTATGACTGACGTTGTTCTATCCTCGCTGACTTTGTTATTGGGAGTCGGGCATTTCACTTGGGCATCCGCAACAGACAGAGAAGAGTGGGATAGTCCCGTTGAGCTTATCGGGCTGGGAGCCGCATTTATCGAAACCTCGCTGCAAATTAGCTACGAGATCCTTGCGACTAAAGTGACACACTTTTTATTCGGTAAAGGGACACCGATAACCGATGAGATCGCGAAAGTGATGGCTAAATTTAGTCAGTTTCTGGGCAAACTGACCGGTCGTGTCGCCAAGTTTATCAACGTTGAGCGTCGAATTGCGGAGTCATTATTTCTCGGCAAAGTATCGAGCCTAGTGAGTAAATGTTTTGTGGGGCTCGCCTTTATTGCAGTCGGTATTGCTGGCTGGAATCTCGGCCAGGCGATTGCCAGCGGTGATACAGCGGATATTGTGTGGGCTTCAGTTAACTTCTTGATATCGGGTGCTGCATTTGGGCTTGCGGTCGCGGCGCTGATGGGGAGTGTGCTGGCAGGACCGCTAGGTATTGTGGTCGCCATCGTAGGGATCGTGATCGCGATTGCACAATGGATTTTCGATGCTTTACGTCAGCCGGAGCCCGAGCCTTCGCCGATACAGCGTTATACCAATGAAGTGGTGCAACCTGCAGACCTTATTCATGCCGACATTGGTCAGTACATTTGTAGCACTCGGATATATTGGGATAGACATGTCTGTTTTAGACCATTTGATGTAAAAACAATGAATACTGACTGGGAGTACATTCAATCTGTCGAAGACACTGAAGGCCGAGAAGTACTCGGAACGATGATATCATCTCAAATCACGGGTCGCACTTATTACTTTGGCGGTGATTTCGATTACCCTGAGTTTGGTCGTACCGATCGATTTTTCAGCGATGGCTTTAATGATAGTTTGAGCTACGAACAATGGAACCCAGATTGGCATATAAAGCGCTGCACAATAGCAAGTGAATGTGTTAACCGCTATTTCAATAGCCAGGCACTATTCTTGTGCGAAGATAGTAGTTACAGGAAGAATCTTTACTTCACACAAGGTATCGAAGAGGCCCCACAAAGTAGCGATATCATTCAGCTTCCGTCGTCACGCCCGCAGGATATTATTGATATTGTTGCAGTACACCAGCAACAGTCATGCATTTTTATTGTGGTATGCAAAGATAAGCATGTATATCAAGTCAAAGATGGACGGGTGTCACTCATCACGGAAGATTTTACCGATGGCTACCCGGATGACTACTTCCCATCGTTAACGACTGTTTGTACTGGCGATATGGTGAGTATTTTCTATACCCTTAAACTGGATGGTGTTGCAGAAGAAGATCGTCGCCTATATCAGACAATTATCGAGCGCGATGAACAACATAACTTTACGCAAGTACGGTTGCTGCAAGATATGCCGTTACCTGAAGGAGGGACTAGCTGGGGGCTTCAAATTGTCGGTCACTACTCGCCACCAGAAGGGGACAATGACGGTAGACACGAATTTATTCTCGTCACACAAAATCGCTATAAACGTTTTGGTGCCATTGAGGCTAAGCAACAGACCCAAAGCGAGGGGAAAGCACTGCGCTTATTCGGCGGGGTCGAATTTTATGTGCCGAACTCGGGCTTCCATGGGTTTTACAAAAATACCTTTATCCCCCGATAATCACTTATCTATCGCCGTCACGAATGTGGCGGCTTTTTCCATATTCCTTCCCTTTTTAGTTATGACTGACTTCTCGCTCTGGCTATGTGCTTTCTCGATGTCCACTTTTTGACTAGGGTTAATAGCACGAAAGAAAAAAGACGGAGCGTGAGTATGAAAAACTGGCTACTGATTATCGTGGTCTATGCTGCCTCAGTAGGCCCGTTATGGGCTGCTGACGTCCTATTGATTGAGAGCTATCACAAAGAATACGGCTGGGATAAAAGCTATATTCGTGGGCTCGAAAACACGCTTGGCGATGATGTGACCTTACATACCTTTGAGATGGATACGAAGCGTTTACCGAAAACCGATTATGACAGTCAAGCCGACAAAGCCTTTGCTATGTATCAACAGGTCGCGCCCGATGTAGTGGTACTGGGTGACGATAATGCGTTGGGTTACATGCTACCTCGATTACAAAATGAAGATATCGATATTGTATTTTTAGGTATCAATGCTAACCCACGTCGATTGATGGCCAAATATAGCGGTAAGGCGAGAGTAACCGGTGTGCTCGAGCGCCCGCTATTTGCGCGCAGTATGCGAGAGATTGGGCAAATGTTGGGTAAAGATAAGCTGATTGTCAAAATCATGTTTGATGCGGGGACAACCGCAACCATTGCCACCGACCATATCGGTAAACAGTATCAAAGTTTGAAGAATAAACTGGGGATTGATGCCACGATTGAAAACCATGAGACGTTTGACGCGTGGAAAGCCTCGGTCAACAGTAGCGATGGCTACGACATTATTGTTGTGGGACTCTATCAAATTATCCGTGATAGCAATGGTAATGTTGTAGACCCGGATAAGGTGTTGGCATGGACCAACCAACACAGTGCGATCCCTTTGTTTGGTTTCTGGGACTTTTCAGTGGGTAAAGGCCAAACCGCAGGTGGGGTGGTGTTATTTGGTGAATCGCAAGGCGTTCAGGCGGGAGAGTACGTCAATCGGATACTGGCTGGTGAAGAGGCGTCCTCTATTTCGGTGATTTATGGCAAACAGGGACGCGCCATTTACAGTGGGGCCGAGTTTACTCGCTGGAGACTTAATGCGCCAAATGGCTGGCGCAATATTGATTAATCGTGATGATTAAGCGACTTGATTAACCGTGCAGGCGTGCCACCGTAAAGACTGTCAGGTGGCACGTCGTGTTTCACCACGGCGTTGGCGGCAATGACGCTGCGTGCGCCGATCGTGATGCCTTGACAGATCACTACATTACCGCCAATCCATACATCGTCTTCGACCACAATCGGTTTACACCAGGTTTCCCAAGCGCGGCGGCTTCGATAATCAAGTGAGTGGGTTGCGGTGTAAAACTGGGTATTGGGGCCAATCAGCACATGGTTGCCAATCGTGATCGGGGCCCCATCCAGCATATTGGCATTCATGTTGATAAAGGTGTTACTACCAATCTGTATGGTTTCGCCAAACTCACAATAAAACGGCGGTTGGATCACCGAACCCTCGCCGATAGTGTGTAATAACGTGTTGAGCAGTTGCTTTCTTGTTGCCGTCTCTACGCTTTGGTTGAATGCTTGCAAGGTTCGTGTGGCGTGGTCCCGTCGGATATCAATGGAGCCATCGCTGTCATCAAACACAAGTCCTTGGCACATCTTTTCCCATTCGGTCATGGTTTCTCCTTATTATTCGTGAATAGCGATAAAGGTTGGTTCTCGCCGCATTGTCTCAATTTGTGTGGGAGAGAAAACAGCAATCATCCCTTGCGTCTTTTTCCTCTTTCTATTCTTTTCCCATTTATATGGCAACCGAACAAAAAAGCGCCACTCGGCAGTGGCGCTTGGTAACATTTTTTTAGTGCTTAGTGCTTAGTGCTTAGTGCTTAGTGCTTAACGAAAATAAACACGCACATCGGTTTGGCTTCGGCTTCCATCACCTGCAAGTAGCAAGTGCAGACGCTGCTGGTCACGTAAATCAACTTCGATGTACTGGTTGCTGCCCGGTACGTCAGAGGCTGCTTGGTTTTGTGCTTGCGTGGGCCAGTAATCCTCGGCGGCGAATACGCTCAGATCCCCCGCGTCACCATCCGCCATGACCCACACTTGCGCCTTGGTGGCTCCCGCAGGTACATCGGCATACAGATAGCGACGTTGATAAACGCTAATACTGTTTGGGCTGGCGACGTTAAGTTGCGTTGGGCGCAAGTCATCGGTGCCTGCTGGTGTTTCAGGCTCTGGTTCTGGGGTTGGCTCGGGTTGCACTTGGCCTTCTGCATTCACTTTGACAGTGACATCGGTAAAGTCACCACGACCGGTGACACTTAAGGTATACCGACCCGGCTTCACATCATTTAGTATCACGGTTTCATTACTGGTTTGGTTCCACTCGGTGGCGTCATAGTCGTAATAGTGCGCTTGACGGCCTTTTGCCACGTAGAGATCCGCGTTGCCCTGTCCTTCGATACTGAATGTCAGCGCGCTAGCAGAGTGGGCGAGGTCAATTTGATACAGGTGTTCACTGTATGCTTGCCCGCTAATGGTGACAGTTTGACCGAGAGACAGTGTTGTTACTTCTGGTTGCTCTGGCTCTGGCTCTGGCTCCGGCTCAGGATCTGGACGAGGTGGTTCGCCGCCATTGGTGTCTTCCAAGGTGGTCAGCCACTGTGCAAACTCTTGGTCATAACGATGGCCATAGTCTTTGACTAAATTTGCCCACTGCTCGAATTTCCCGGTGCGACCCGCATCAAGCAAAGTTTCCACAGCCTCTGGGTGCTTTTCAAACAAGAAGCGTACCGCCAAATATCCCCAGCGATACACGCGGTTCACATCATGTTGGTAGGTGGTGGCAAACACGTCACTGAGTGAATAGCCGCCTTCTTTGCCTAAGCGAATTGCTTCGGCATAGTCATCGCCATGGGCCATATACTCCGCAAAGCCTTCTAGCCACCACACAGTATGACCGTGGCGAAGCACGTCGTTGAAGTCGCCGTACATATTAAATCGGCCATCGAGATAATGAATGTACTCGTGTTCGAGGTTCCAAATCGAAAGCGATTGGCCATTATCATTCCGGTACGCGATAAAACGGGCTTGGTTGTCTGGATCGGCAGGGTTCCCCTCTAAGTATTGGCCACCATTATCGGTTGAGTTACCAAACAAAAATGCTGAGTAGGTTTTGTAGTCCGATGGGTTATCAAACACCACGACTTCAACGTTGTCGTTTAGATCGTCGGCGACGGCTTGATAGCCTGAGTTAACCGTTTGATGAAAAGCCACTTCTTTGTTGTGCAGGCTTTCACATGCCTGTTGCGCTTGTGCTTGTGTCATGCTCTGTGAGCGAATGATCGCCGGACCGTCACATTGGTGGCGATAAGGCATCACTTTGGCTTCTAGCGTGGCTTTGGCATCAGACAAGCCTAATTCGGCCATCTTGTTGGGAGCATAAGCATCCACCATTTCTACCATGCCTACCCAAACGGCGTCGTTTTGACCGCCCAACGGGAAACGGGGTAAGAGATCTCTATAGTGGCTAATCACACGATCTCGCACGCTGGCTTGGGGGGCTATCAATAGTCGTCCCATTTCGCGGACCGTGTTTGATACCAACAACGCGCCGTGGTCGCTGTTAGACAGCTTAGGGTGATTGATAACGAACTGATAAAGGCGGTCAATCAAGGAGAGATCAGCGGCGAGCACATCGTAAAAGGCTTGACGAGATTGGTGGCCAGCCATAGCACGGAAAAGGTTATTGAGTGCATCGGCATAACGGCGTTCGTCTAAGCGGTCTTGTTTCAGATTTTCAAGCAGTTGAATTTGTAGGTCTAGGGTTTGCGGCAGGCGCTTGATGCTGTCGGCCATCAGCGTTAAACCATGCAAAGCATCGGTTTGGGCGCTGCCCTTCGCCGTGGCGAAAGGCGAACGTAAGAACGTATTGATTGCATCCGCAAGGCGATCGCCTAGCGAGTCAGAATAGTCAGGACTCGCCTTGTCACCATAGAAGCGAACATAGTAGGCGGCACGCACATACTCAGCCAAGTTAGCAATTTGGCGAGCTTGGTCGTCCTCACCCTGATAATGGGCAATGGTCTGCGATAAACGCTGCGCTACTTTGCTTACAAAAGTTTCTTGGTAGACGTTGCTATATCGAATAGACGTGGTGTCATACCAGCTGGTAAAACAACTGCGGTCAGCACTCATAATCGCTTCGATAGGCGCGTTACTGACTGCCAAATCGGCAATCTCACAGTGAGCATCAGCCCATGCACTGGTGCTGCTAAATGCAGCGAGGGCTATCAGTGCCGATAAAGGTTTAGGTCGGGAAGGGAATAATGTATACATTTCAGGCTCCTAGATATCATTAGGCGGAGCCGTTATAACGATTTTACCCACATGCTTGGGTTATAAAGCCCAAAAATTAGGGCTTGGTTCCGTTTTCTTTGTCTATTCTGCTATTTCTGCACCAATATTCCCCAAACAATACGGCACTAGGCTTCTTTTTCGCGCAGATGCAACTTCGCGATCCTTTTGGTGACGGTATAAACACGTTTGAGAGACTCGGTCCACTCCATCTCAATGCTAAATAGCTGTAAGCGGTTGGCATCATCTTCGACTAGACGCTCAGCTTGATGGGCGAGAACTTTATCAAGCAGGGCATTCAGCTCGCGTTTCGCATGCAAGACCTGTTTGGCACGCTTATCGTCGCCTCGCCGAATCGCATTGACACAATCTAGCAGCGCATGAGTCACCTTTTCTTGCATGGCATCTAGCGTCGTACGCATTTTATTACTGATGGTGATATCCGCATTGAGGGATTTTTCCATTATCGGGAGCAGCGTATTAGTGATCAGGTCCGCAATGCTTTCCAGTTGGTCGGTCATGCTAATTAATGCCATTTGGCGTTGGCTTTGCGCGTGACTAAGTGGTTCTTTGCGCAGTCTGCCTAAATAAAACAGGATGTGTCCGTGCAGGGCATCGACTTGATTTTCAATTTCATCAATTTGTTTTAATGCGGCGATCGCCGCGTCGCGTTGTGGTTGGCTTGCCAGTTTCGAGGTGAGTGGCGGCAGGGTATTCATCATGTTACAGACCCGCCGTCCAATACGGCCAATCTCAAGTTGCGCTTGATCCATCGCGATATCTGGTGTCATCAATAACTCTTTCGCCAGATATTTAGGAGTAATGATAGGCTTTTCGCTACTGAGTGGCTTTTTCGAGCGTGGCACAATCTTTTTCGCTAGCCAAACAAACCCACCGGCGAAAGGCAACATAACCAGTGTGTTGAGCACATTAAACAATGTATTGGCGTTAGCAATTTGCCGCGGCAGTTCAGCGCCCAAACGATCGACACCTGTCAGTTGGGGGTAAGCTGGAGAAAGTGCAACGCTCCAATCACTTAATAGCGAGATCAGTGGCAGCCAAATCATGACGCCGATGATATTAAAAAGAATATGAATGCTGGCAGTTTGTTTGGCTTCTCGGGATTTTCCGATAGCGGCGAGAAGTGCTGTCACACAGGTACCAATATTGGCGCCCATCGCAAGGGCGATACCACTTTCCAGCGAAATAAAGCCTTGTCCGGCAAGGACAATCACGATCCCTGTTGTTGCTGAAGACGACTGAACTAATGCGGTGAACAGCGCCGCAAGTAAGATCGCGAGCAGAGGGTTATCCATGGTCGCCATCGCGTCGATAAAGGGCTGATAATCGCGCAGCGGTGACATGGCATCGCTCATCACGTTCATGCCCAGAAAAATCAGACCTAAGCCGAACAGCATATTACCGTAGTGTTTGGTTTGGTCGGCTTTGGCGATAAATTGGGTGAGAAAGCCGGCAGCGACCATTACGTACGCTGCTTTGGTGATCTTAAAGGCAACAATTTGCGCAGTCACCGTGGTACCAATATTGGCACCCATAATGACCCCGGTCGCTTGGGCAAGTGACATCAGGCCTGCTGAGATAAAACCTATCAATAATACGGTGGTGACGGAAGACGATTGAATGGTGGCAGTAATGCCGGCGCCCGTGAGCACCCCAGCCACGCGGTTGGTGGTCAGTTTGGCGAGCAAGGTTTTTAAGCGGCTACCGGCGGCGCTTTTGAGGGCATTAGACATCTTGTCCATACCATAGAGAAACAGCGCCAGCCCACCGAGTAGTCCCATGATCATGCTAGGATACTGAATGTTCTCAGCATTGCCTTGCGCGGCCCAAACGAGTGGGGAACACAATAAAAACAGCAGCGCCACAAGCTTGGCGCGAAATGTGTTAGAAAAAATCGTCAGATGCATTCAATCTGCCCAATTATCTGATTATCACCAATAATCATTAACATAGATGTAAAGAAGAAGTAATGCGAATGTCACTTTCAAGAAGAAGGCAGAATCGTGGCGTGATCACAGTCGTGAGGAAACGGCCTGCGAGATAATCATAAAAAAGCGACTAGCCGTGGCTAGCCGCTAATCACAAGACAACAATATTAACCTTGGCAGCTTCCTTGATATTGCCAAACCCATTGATTCGAGAATGGATCAATGCCCCAGTTATCTTGTGTCGCTTGGAACAGATGCCCTTGATATTGAACGCTGACGCCGGAGTAGTAATAGTTGTAGGTTCCCCAGCTAGGGACGTTGCTACAGCGGTTTTGCTCGATACCACGGTCATCAAGGCGTGCGATTACGTTTGTGGCGTAGTTCACCTTGCTGGTGACAGTGACATATAGATCCATGCCCTGAATCTCACTAAAACCACAGTATTCCTCGTTACCCGCGTTGGTGGACGCACAGTCATGATCTTCGGCGCTCGCTGGACGGCCAACCGCCGTATATAAATCAATGTCACCCTGACCACGATAAGTTTGTAGCCATACTGTACCGCGTGGTGCATTCTTAATCACAAACTGGTGAGCCGTACCTGCGTAGCCGTGAAGTTCCACTGGCTGATCGAAAGTGAGCGGTACCACTTCAGGCGTCGGCTGCGGCTCTGGATCTGGGGTAGGCGTTTCACCGGTTCCTTGGCAGCTTTGGGTTTGGATGCCAACTTCAGCAAAGGCTTGGCTGACAGCAACGGCCGAATAGTTTAGCGCTTTCGCGGCTTCACATACGCCATCGGCGCCTTGTTGGAAGCTCGAGTTAGGTTGCCAGTACAATTGGTTGGCGGTGGCAAACGCGGTAAACGCTTTTTGGATATCCCACTCTGCGCTGGTGGCAAGATGGTAAAACGCTTTGTTGAAGATGCCTGAGCTAAAGTGCACGTCGATGCCTGGGTAGTAACGGTTGACATGACCAATGGAGCGTCCATCTTGGCTTGGATTAATGAAATAGCGCATCGCATCGCTATATTTCATCACGTCTTCACCCATTTTCCAGTTGAAGTCGCCATAAACATACTGACCAAGTGCCGCGGCGGCGATATCAGAGAAAGATTCGTTCATGCCTCCCGACATGCCGCGATATTCGAGCCCTGAATTTTGTTCAGTAAAACCGTGGCTGACCTCATGGGCAATCACATCCCAAGTGGTTAGCGGATACATGCTGCCGTTGCCGTCACCAAAGGTCATTTGTTGTCCGTCCCAGAATGCATTGCCGTAGCCTTGACCATAATGGACACGCATGGTGAGCTTTTGACGGATAGGGCGTACGCCGAGCCAATCTTGATACATTTCAAAGACTTTTTGTCCAAAGTACTGCGCATCATTCATGGGTGCATAAGCCCCGTTGACTTGGCGGTAGTTGTTCTGGGGACAACTAAACTGGTGAACACTTCCACCCCATTCCTGATTGTTCATGTTGACCGTGACAACGTTGGGGCTGTCCATTTGGCAGTAGCGGTTGACTTCAAAGCCGCCCAGTTGAGTATTAGGGCCGAAGGTATAGCGTCCACTTTTTTGGTTACCACCGGGTCCGCCGGCCTCTAAGTGTGCGATTCCCTCCCAGCTATCTAATATATTTCCCGATTTCGCATCGACGATTTTCATCGGGCGCGAAGGATGACCGTTATCGCTGGCAAGGTAGTCAACTTTATAGACGAGACGCGCTGTTTGTTGTTCATCTAACCAGATCAACAATTCCGTGTTTGCATCCGCTTGATGAAAATGGCGATTGCCTTGGCCCGTCTGACCTTGAGCAATCGCAATGGCCTGCTGCTGGTTAATCATGGGTAGCGTGCCACCAATATCTTGTTCGATATCAGTGACAACGTCACCTTTAACACTTGGCGCAAAGCCCCGTGCGGCAGTGTTTTCAACCACGGAATAACCGTAAACCGGAATGCCATGATGCAGTTGCTGTTTGCGGACCAGTGATTGATTGCCCACTTGCAGACGTGATTTTTCACGAAAACTGAGTGCAGGTGCTGCCGCCATTGCTGAGCGTGCCGTATTGGCGTCTAGTGCTTGGCTAAGATCCAAATCAGAGGCATCAACGATGGTGGCGGCGTGGGCGGAAAACGCAAAGGGGAGTAAGAGTGCGAGCGCTGTTTTACGCATAGAATCCTCGAGTTAGTGAGACAAATCGCCCGTTACTATCCACATTACTGAATAACTAAAAATGTGATCGCTATCAAATTGAGGATCTGGTTCAAAAAATGTCTAGAAAAGTGGTATCCCTATTCCATATTCAACAGATATGGTAAGAAAAAACAGACAGCACGCGATTCAACCAGTTGGTTATCAACTGGTGTGCTACGCTAAACAGGCATCGAAAGCGCGGGGTTGAGGTAGTGAAGGTTGTTGTTTAAGGGTCGAGTTAGTATCGGGCTTATCGTATGGCTGGTCTCGTTCAGTACGCTTGCTGTTGAGCAACCTTGGCAGCAACCGAGTTATATTCAAGATGCGTTTTATCGCATTGCGCTGAAAAGTGAATATGTAGAAGGTGAACATGGTGTTCGTAAGTGGAAGGAGCCCGTGCGCTATACCGTGTCGCATGTCGTCAGCGACAGCGAACTTCACGATAAACTCGTCCGCTACCACCTTGACCATTTGCAAAGCTTGACGGGGATAAACTTTATCCCGGCTTCGCACCCTAAAGCCGCTAATCTGACCATTGTATTTACCAACCACCAACGCTTTTTAGACGATGCGCGACAATACTTTAAAACCAACGATGTCACCCCATTACGCAAAGCGGTCTGTGCGGCTAATTTTGCCGTTGATAAAAACGGCTGGATACGGCGTGCAGCGGTCGTGATCCCAGTTGATTTGGCGCGATCTAAAGGTAAGTTAGTCGCCTGTGTGGTTGAAGAGCTAACCCAGATCATGGGGCTGCCCAATGACGACGATAACGTGTTTCCTTCCATTTTTAATGATCGCACACCGGAACAACTATTAACGGGTTTAGACGGCTTGTTACTGCGACTTTTGTACTTGCCAGACATACAAGCCGGACAAAATTGGCGTCAGGTGGAGCCAATCATTGCGCCGGTTATTGAGTCGTGGGCGCGCGACGGCACCATTGCGCAGGCTCATCGCGCGGTAAGAACGGGCGAGTTGTACCGCTTGTTGGGTTGGTAATGCGCGAATGATTACGCGCCTAGGCTCTCCGCCTATGCAGCGTGTTGATCGGAAAGCACCCGCGCTGCGAACTCCCGCCATAATCGACGATAATACATGGCTGCAGCGGTTCCCTTGCCGATATCGGTGACAGGCGCACAGGTCACGCCCATTTTTTCTATATCGCTACTAAAGGGCACATGGGCATCCAACATAGCAGGGTATTGTTTCTGCATCCGATGCATGGTGTCGACGTGTAAGCGCTTTGTTTTCTGCACCATCGAGAAAAAGGGGTGAATACGCGCCACATCAAAATCATGGGCGATAAAATATTGATAAAGCTGTTCAAGTGTGCGTTCAGAAAGCGTCGTCGGGATCACGGGGGTCAGCAGTTCATCACAATGGCGGAATACGGCATCAGACAGCGCGGATAGAGTGGGTGGGCAATCGAGTATCACGATATCGTAGTCATCCTTAACGGCTTTAAATCGACGTTTGAAGAGACTTTTTGACCCGCCTTTCTGTGAAGCTAGAAAAATATCGAAGTCTTTAAAGTCATGGTGCGCTGGCACCACATCAAGGTTGGGGTAGTGACTGGGTTGAATGGACTTTTTAAACTTTTTATCTCGGGTAAAGAAGCTGTCTTGCCCTAAATGCTTGGATGGTTTGAGCTTAAAGTAAAACGATGACGCGCCTTGCGGGTCAAGATCGCAAAGCAAGACGCGATAGCCGCTTTCTGCCATCAAATGTGCCATATTCACCGACGTCGCCGTTTTTCCCACACCACCTTTGTTACTGTAAACCGCAATAATTTTCATCGTTTTCTTCCCATCCCCATGCGTGAATCGCCATCGTTTTTAGTATCATCCATTTGTTTTGATACGGTATGAAATCGATGAAACCCTATCTACCTCTTTAGCTGTTTTATTTAACAATTTGTGACAAAACAAAAAGAGAAGGGCGTGCCAGCTTATCTTGTTGCAAGTGAGGCTGAGAGGCGTGTGAAGCTGGTATAAAGCAATCACGCCACATCATTGCTTTGTCCAATCACACAAATTGTTCAAAGTGATTTAGACATTTCGCTAACTTAGACAACACTTAAAGAACGGGACAACCATAGCCACGCTACGCGGCATACACATTTTGATATGACGTGGTTAGCAGGTATATGGCGTGAGTTAAGCATTGAAGAGGGGGCGACATGGAGTCGATCAAAGTCAAAGATTATATGAACAAGCGGCCGGTGACATTCTCGCCAGATATGCCGCTATCCAGTGCGCTGGAAAAATTACTGCGGAGCCAACAAACTGGTGGACCCGTGATTGATGCCAACAAGCGTCTAGTGGGGTTTATTTCCGAGCAAGATATGCTGCAGCAATTGCTAAGAGACAGCTATCACTGTCAAGACTCCCACTCTGTGTCTGATTGTATGACGCCGAATGCACTCGCGGTGCAATCAGAAGACAGTATCATTAAGCTGGCCGAAATGATGATGCCCACCAAGCCTAAGCTGTATCCAGTGGTTGATGACGGTAAATTGGTAGGGATTATCACTCGGCGAGACGTTCTCCGGGCGATCAGCACTCAAATGGGAGAGTGCCTCACGCATCCTGTCTAAATGAAAGACTCAAGCGTCTTGTGCCGTTTCTTTGAGGGGAGAAGTGGCCAAGGCGTTTTTCTTTGCGCGCTTTCGCGTACGAGGAAACGATGTGACTTATCAATATCACTCACACGTGCGCTATCCCAAACTGTGCTGATTTGGGATCAGCACTATGGCGTCGATTGGGTATGATACTCATCATCATACCCTGACGCACTGCTCATTAATGCCTGCAAAACTTCATTCACTGTCACGTCAGTTCTGGCGCTATACGTTACCTACCGTGGCCGCTATGTTGGTTAATGGTCTTTATCAAGTCATTGATGGCATCTTTATCGGTCATGTCATGGGGGCTGATGGCTTGGCAGGCATTAACCTGATTTGGCCATTGATCGCAGGCATGTTAGGGATTGGTCTGATGATTGGTGTTGGCGCTGGGGCGAAAATAAGTGCTGCGCGAGGAAAAGGGCATGATCCCTCCGGGCATCACACGCTCGCGGTCGCGATCGGATTAGTGCTACTTCTCAGTGTTTTTCTTAGCTTCGCACTGGTCGCGTGGGGCCAATATCTACTAGCACTTCAAGGCGCAGAGCAGGTGCCGCTGGCTTTTGCGGTGCAATACTTAGATGTAC
Organism: Salinivibrio sp. YCSC6; assembly: GCF_004916735.1. Classification (NCBI taxonomy): domain Bacteria; kingdom Pseudomonadati; phylum Pseudomonadota; class Gammaproteobacteria; order Vibrionales; family Vibrionaceae; genus Salinivibrio; species Salinivibrio sp. YCSC6. The sequence continues at coordinate 1,686,581 of NZ_CP039516.1, read as the reverse complement.
TGGTTTGGGCCAATATGTTTACCCTCGGTTCGATGGCGGTGCCTATTTTACTGCGTAACGACGATCAACCCGGCTTGGCGACGCGATTGATGATGTTAGGCGCGTTGCTCAATATTGGTTTTGATCTGGTGTTTATCGTCTGGCTTGAGTGGGCATTAACCGGCGCTGCCATTGCCACAGCGTTAGCGCAAGCGGCGGTAACGCTGGTAGGCGTCAGTTACTTTTTTTCTCGGCGCAGTCGGTTGCAAGTTATTTGGCCGTCATGGTCACAGGCTTGGTCAATCACACGGCATATCTGTGCAATCGGTGCGGCGAGTTGGATTATGTACGGTTATAGCGCTGTGATGGTGGCGGTGCACAATCACCTTTTAATGCTGCACGGCGGAAAACTGGCGGTAGGGGCGTATGCCGTGATCGGCTATGTGGTCATTGTGTACTATTTGCTAGCCGAAGGGGTAGCCAATGGGATGCAACCTTTAGTGAGCTTTTATGCGGGTGCCAGTCAGCCACACTGGATAAAGCGGTGCTTATTGATGGCGTTGTCTTGTGTCTTAGTGACGGGCGTTGCCTTTGTGGCAGTGATCAATGGCTTACCCAACACCTTGGCACGCGTATTTGTTGGCAGCGGCAATCCGGCCTTACTGGATAGCACAGTCAATGGATTACGGTTGCACCTGATCCTTCTGTTTCTCGATGGCTTTATTGTCGTTGCCGCCGCGTACTTTCAAGCCATTCATCACGGGCGAACCGCGCTAATGATCAGTATCGGTAATATCGTACTGCAACTCCCGTTTTTGTTTCTCTTTGCGTCATATTGGCAATTGGATGGGGTTTGGCTGGCCTATCCGGCCTCTAATTTGGCATTGGCAATACCTGTGGGGGCATGGTTAGCGATCGATCTGCGGCGCCGCCTCCGTCATTTGTCGCAAACAGATGCGAATGTAGGCGATTTTTGCTGAAAATGTCGACAACATTACTCACTGGCTATGACGTAAATAACCTCGCTAATTCAATGATTAGCAGCGATATTGACGCATAAAGTTCGATACTTGGTGCCAAAATCACAGATTTCTGCTATTGTGCCGCGAATCAGACACACCGAGGCGTCAAGCAACTGTTGGCGATGCTCGCAGTGTTAAACAACTAAAAACGATAAGCAGGATGCTGAGATGTCGTTGGGATGTGGAAGCCAGCATTGACTTCAACGTGAATAACATGAGGTAAAAGACAAAGGTCAAATTGGATTATCAGGGAGGATGTGATGAGAGAAACAAAGAGGTTATATGTATCAACTCAATTCTATTGGTGCACTAGAGTCATTTTTGATCGCCATTGGTGTGCTTTTTCTAGGCCATTTTGTTAATTCAAAAATTCCTGCATTACGTAAATTTAATATCCCCGAACCTATTGTCGGCGGATTAATTATTGCCTGTGTTATTGCAGTGCTGCATTCAAACGGTATAGATTTTAAATTTGACTTGCCGTTAAAAAGCACCTTTATGCTAATGTTTTTTGCCACTGTGGGTTTAGCGGCTAATTATAAACAATTGGTGAAAGGTGGGTTAAAAGTATTTTGGTTCCTCGCTATCGCTTCTTTCTACATTATTATTCAGAATGCGATTGGGGTGAGCTTTGCATCGATGCTTGGCTTGGATCCACTGATGGGCCTTGTGGCTGGCTCCATTACCTTGTCTGGTGGGCATGGCACAGGCGCGGCATGGGCACAGATATTGACCGATGAATACGGTATCCAGAGCACGCTCGAGATTGCAATGGCCTCCGCCACACTCGGCCTGGTCATTGGTGGCATTATCGGCAGCCCGGTTGCGCAACGCTTGATTAATAAGCACCAATTAGAATCAGAATATGGTCGTGGCACGACGACACATCAGAAATATCCTGAGTTGGTGACATATAACGAAAATGAAGAAGACAAAGTAACCGCAAAGAAAGTGATCGAAGTCTTATTCATCTTATTGCTTTGTATTACGGGCGCGCGTTATTTATCGGAATGGGTTAATAGCTTTAATATTCAGTGGTTAATGATCCCAGACTTTGTATATGCCTTGTTTTTGGGTGTGATTGTTACCAATACCCTTGAGATCTTTAAATTTAGAAAGCTGGAATCAGAAACGGTTGATATGGTCGGAACAGTGTCATTGTCACTATTCCTTGCCATGGCGCTGATGACATTGAAGCTTTGGAATATTCTCGACCTGGCTGTCCCTTTCTTGATTATTCTTACCATTCAGTCGATCGTAATCGGTGTCTTTAGCTATTACGTGACATTTAAGTTGATGGGAAGTAACTACACAGGGGCAGTTATTGCCGGTGGCCATTGTGGATTTGGACTAGGTGCCACGCCGACAGCCGTGATGAATATGGGATCGATTGTTAATCGTTTTGGCCCGGCACCTCAAGCCTTTATGGTGGTGCCCATTGTCGGTGCTTTCTTCATCGATATCGTGAACCTTATCATTCTGCAGGGCTACATTTTTATTATTCAGTAAACCGAACGCGCTCAGTGCTGATCACTGAGCGCACTTTTCGCTTTCTTTCCCCGCATCACAGCGCTTCCCTTAATCCAAGCACTTTCCCCGACCCACAACGTAAGACAAATGCGATGAATTTCGATCATCGCTTGACTCTGGAGTGGGCTCCAACCCTTATAGTAGGTATAAACGTTCGATATACCGCCAATAAGGAGCCGATTATGTGTAAACACTGTGGATCGCACCATTGCCATCAACCCCATCATCAAAATCCGACCACCTCTGCGCTTGAAACCACACAATGTGCGCAAGACAGCGGCTGTTGTAGCAGTCATGCGGAGGGCGAGGGTAACGCTGGCGATGACGACCCGGATGGGCATTGCCACGCACATGCTCAGCGACAACGTGCAGACACCTCTTCTGAGCGCGCATCAATCGATTCAGTGAATGCGCACGAGTGGGGCGTGACCGGTATGGACTGTCCGAGCTGTGCCGCGAAACTCGAAAAAGCCATTCTGGCAACGTCAGGCGTAGCGCAAGCACAGGTCCTGTTTGCAACGGAGAAACTGCGTGTCACTTATACGGCCGATGCACAGGCTTCTACCGAACGTGCTGTTGAACAAGCCGCCCAAAAAGCGGGCTTTCCTCTCGTCGCTCTCAACCAAACACAACCTGAGGTAACCGGATGGAATAAGTGGCGGCAAGATGCGCTGTTATTCGGGCTAATTGCGGTCATGATGGTGGCGTGGGGACTCCATTATTGGTCTGAACCTTTATCGGGGACGCTGTTTACTTTGGCGACCTTAGTCGGACTGGCGCCGATCGTGGGCAAAGCGATCCGACTGGTAAAAAGCGGATCACCTTTTTCTATTGAAACACTGATGAGCATCGCCGCACTCGGGGCCTTGTACTTGGGTGAGACCACCGAGGCCGCGATGGTGCTGGTACTGTTCCTGATTGGTGAAAGGCTGGAAGGTTATGCCGCCTCACGGGCACGAGATGGCATTCAGTCACTGATGGCCTTGGTTCCTGAGACAGTGACTCGCGTTCATTCATCCGGTGAGCGTGAAACCGTGGCGGCGAGCGCACTGCAACCAGGGGATGTGATTGAAATTAGCGCTGGCGAGCGTTTGCCTGCAGACGGCCAGTTGATGGGGACAATGGCAAGCTTTGATCAAAGCGCCCTGACGGGAGAGCCCATCCCGGTTGATATTGAGGTCGGTGATGCTGTGATGGCAGGCAGCCTTGCGACCGATAAAACGGTCCAGCTTACCGTCACATCCGCACAAGGCGAAAATGCGATTGACCGGATCTTACGTTTAATCGAACAGGCTGAGTCGAAAAAAGCACCGATTGAGCGGTTTATCGATAAATTTAGCCGTTGGTATACGCCGACCATGATTGCGCTTGCCGCATTAGTCGTTGTGGTCCCGCCGTTGTTTTTTGCCGCCAGTTGGCAAGAGTGGTTGTATCGAGGCCTTGCTTTGCTATTGATTGCCTGTCCGTGTGCATTGGTGATTTCAACGCCAGCAGCGATCACATCAGGTCTGGCGACGGCAGCGCGTCGAGGCGCACTGATTAAAGGCGGTGCGGCGTTAGAAATGCTCGCCAGTGTCAATGCGGTGACTTTTGATAAAACGGGCACGCTCACTGAGGGTAAACCGACTGTGACTGATGTGCTGACATGGCAAGGTGACGAGAAGGATTTACTTAAATATGCCACGGCAATCGAGCGAGGCAGTCATCATCCACTGGCCAAATCCTTGGTGCTTTATACCGCCGAGCGAGGCATTGAAGTGCCAGAAGCACGTAATATCCAAGCGCAGGCGGGACAGGGTGTGAAAGGGGATGTCGATGGGTGCCGGATTAGCTTAATTGCACTCGATCGACTGACAGATGATATGTTGACACCGAATCAGCGACACCAAGCCGGAGAGATTGCACAGCGAGGTGTCACGGTGGCGGTCGTAATGGTTGAGGGCGCGCCATACGGACTGATTGGCTGGCGTGATACCTTGCGGGACGATGCCAAGCAAACCGTCAACCAATTACGTGATTTGGGCATTCATTCAGTGATGCTAACCGGTGACAATCCGGCTGCGGCAGCAGAGATTGCAGGAGAGTTGGGTATCGACTTTCGCGCAGGCTTATTGCCGGAAGATAAAGTTCATGCTGTTGAAGCCTTAGCGAAACACTATCGTGTTGCTATGGTGGGAGATGGTATTAATGACGCACCGGCGATGAAAGCGGCGCAATTAGGCGTAGCGATGGGCAGTGGTACGGATGTTGCGCTTGAAACGGCCGACGCGGCGTTAAGTCATAACCGTTTGACTGAATTGCCCGGAATTTTACAGCTGGCGCGCGCAACGCAAGCGAACGTCCGTCAAAATATTACCATTGCGTTAGGGCTAAAAGGTGTCTTTCTGGTTACGAGTGTCTTGGGGATCACCGGGCTTTGGGTGGCGGTGTTAGCGGACAGTGGCGCGACGGCGCTGGTCACGTTGAATGCATTACGGCTGTTGCGAGACAAGCGCCAATAAATCTGACAGCACTTGTCTTCATACACCGTCATAAAGTGATAGCGATCTCTAAATTCTGAAATCTGTAAGGATTGACAGTGTAATAGGTCGATAAAAGTCACATAAATACCCGAAGAATTGGGTATCCTAGACGCATAACAACTTCGAGTTCAGGCCTGCTTTGGCAGGCCTTTAATCATTTGAAGATGCTGCTGACAGCATCCAGCGAGGAGACTGATTATGTCTGATACCCCTGTATTCCACCTTGGCGTTAACCATGCCGACCTACAAGGCGCCACCACTGCGATTATTCCAGGCGATCCTGCGCGAGTAGAAAAAATCGCGAACCTGATGGACAACCCAACCTTTCTTGCCTCTCAGCGCGAGTATACCTTGTACCTAGGCTGGTTAGACGGTAAGCCTGTGGTGGTTTGCTCAACCGGTATCGGTGGCCCATCAACCTCGATTGCGGTTGAAGAACTGGCGCAATTGGGTGTGCGTACCTTCTTGCGTGTCGGCACTACCGGCGCTATTCAACCTAACATTAATGTTGGCGATATGATCGTCACCACAGGGTCTGTTCGCCTTGATGGCGCGAGTACCCACTTTGCACCGATGGAATTCCCAGCCGTGGCTAACTTCGATGTGGCAACGGCCATGAAAGCGGCGGTTGATGAAGATGGCGCAACGGTTCACACCGGTGTGACTGCGTCAAGCGATACCTTCTATCCGGGCCAAGAGCGCTACGATACCTTCAGTGGTCGTGTCGTGCGTCGTTTCCAAGGCTCGATGCAAGAGTGGCAAGACATGGGCGTGCTGAACTTTGAAATGGAGTCCGCCACGCTACTTACCATGTGTGCTAGCTCAGGTCTGCGTGCGGGCTGTGTTGCGGGTGTGATTATTAACCGTACCCAAAAAGAGATCCCTGACCACGCAACGCTTAAAGAAACCGAAACGCGCTCGATCAAGATTGTGGTTGAAGCCGCTCGTAAACTGCTGTAATTCAGACATTGCGGTATCAAAAAAACGCGGCGCTCATCATGAGCGCCGCGTTTTTTATAGTGTCTTAAGTGCGCCAGTTAGCTGGTGCGAATCGCGACGGTGCCACCGGCGGCGACAAACCAATCATAAAGGTGGGTACGCAAGTTACCGAGTTGGTCAGGGCCAATCAGTGCTAAGCCCAGATCGGTAGCTCGAGTAATATCGTGATGGCGCAACGGACGGAAGCTCACCAACATCGCTCGCGCCTGTAACCCTCCAAGTAGATCGCGCAGTGACTCTAACTTGTACAAGGTATCATCGCCATCGCTCGACATGCCTTTGGTTTTACACTCAATAATATGCAGTTTGTTATTGACCACAGTCGCCACATCAAGCTCGTTACGCACTTCGCGCTCGCCAATCTGGCGATACACTTGCACGGAAAGTGAATTATCTTGAATGGTTGGCATTTCTTTTTGAATAGACGTGACGGTGTAATGGACGTAGCTTTCTAACCATTCACCATTGGCAAAGCGACGCGCTTCCTCACAACTAAAGGTTAGCACCCCATTTTGGTATGTTGCGAGCCCAGCTTCAGTCAGATCGTCAAGCAGCATACCGAGTTCACGGTAGCCTTGCTGTTTCTCGCTTAAGGTCACATCAAGGCACTGTTCCTTGCGACACGTGGTGGCTAAATAGTTCAGTGTCGCCAAGCCGGGTCCTAATTCATAAGCATTGCTGGCCCATTTTTCGCCCAAACGATAAATATCATCGGTTAAACAACCGATCACATCGTCATCATGACGCTCACAACGGGCGCCAAAAATCGTGAGGTATTCAGTCAAGCTAATATGGTCTTCGACTTGTTGTTGTGGCAACCCATCTGGATACAACCAGCATAATTCATCGCTATAAGGTTCAATAACATAGCTGGGCCATTGATAGGTGCGAAACACTTCGTAAGCAGACAACAGTTGATGACGGAGACCACAGCTCGCGTTAAAAAGGATATCTTCAGAGGTGGTGCTAAGCTGTTCGGCCAGTTGTTTCACTTGGCTTTTTAATTCACGGATATTGATATCATCGGAAATTTCAAAAAACTCGGTTTCGATGCCTTTTGGCGCAAGTACGCGAGTGAGGCGTTCAAATTCTAGGTCTTGCTCAAGGGTGCCTATTAACACCAACTTGCTCACCGGCAGTTGCTGGTGTAACACGGGGGTGACCAATCGGACGGGATCCGAGTCGATGATTCCTACATGAATAGCCATAATTGCTCCAGGCGGGCGATGCGGCTAAACGAGCCGCTAAAAATATAAGTGTATACCCTAGCTTCCAAACGAGTCATTTGGGTATAGCGTTAAGTCACTTAGGTGGCTTTGTTAATAATATCCGGTCTACGACTAGGGCTTTCAACCGTCAACAACGTAAATTGTTGTAAATTGACATCCCGCTGACTTAGCGTTGGCGTGCTAGCCGAGTATCCGCACGCAACGCGAGTATTGGTACACAGGGTGAGTCACCGAAGGCGGGACCTTGGCCCCGCCGCTAATTATGCGCGACTTTGTTTCAAGGCCTGTTGGCGCAGCGTGAGTGTCAACTGGTTAAGCTCTGGCAGCATGCGCTGAATCAGTTGTAATTGCTGCAATACCATCGTCAGCGGTGTGTTATCGACAGTCTCTCCGTAGCCGCCGTGAGTCTGATGCATGTCATCAGTAGTTTGTAACGCCAGCAGTGCATCATGGTTGGTAGGCTGGGCCAGTAGCTCGGTTAATTGGGTTAATCCTTGGTGGATATCACGGTGAAGCTGGGCCACTTTTTGATGGTTGACCTCATCATCCATCCGGCTTCGATGCGCGCCAAGGGCAGAGATATAGCTCAGCATCGCGTTGTTTAAACATAAGAAACGGAAAGTTTCTTCGATATTGGTGCGATAGCGGCCGGGCTCCGCCAACATATTACTGATCGCGGTAGTCAGCTCCGCATCTGCATTGTGCGCTTGGCGCCGCGCAATCCGATAGGCAAGGGTGTCGCGTTTACCTACTCGGTACTGAGCAATCACGTGGGCTAAATAGTCCCGATTGGCTTGCAAGGCTTCTGTCATGATTCCGCGGAGACGGTGCGCTTGCCAATCCGGCAACACATAACGGACCGCCGCAACGGCAATTAAACAGCCGATGACGGTATCGCCCAAACGCGGTAAGATCACTGCGAAACCCTCCCCGAACTGGCTAAAGCACATTAATACCAATAAGGTGATAAACAAGGTGGCTAGGGTGTACTGAACGGTGCGGAACGCGAAAAAAAGCACCCCAGTGACGACCATCAAGGCCAATTGACTGCTGGGATCGGGAAACAGGTATAAGGCTGGCACGCCGAGTAGCAAGCCAGCCACAGTGCCAACAATCCGCTCTTTAAGCTTACTGCGTGTGGCTGAGTAATTGGTTTGGCAAACGAACTGAATGGTCATCAAGATCCAAAAGCCATGTTCGAGTGATAGACCTTGAATCACGCCATACCCCGCGAGGAGCGATAACGACAAGCGCACCGCATGGCGAAAACGTAATGATCGAAACGTCAGTTGTTGGCGAATGCGAAAGATCATCTCACCAAGCGAGCGCGCATCGGGATCAGCCAATTCATTTTCTTGGGCGCGGCTATCAACTGCGAGGTTACTCAAACTCGCCAACTGCTGCTCAACCGTCTCCAGGTTCTTATATAAAAACTGCAACTGATTTAGCAATGCGATGCGAGTATGGCTGTCTTGGTGTTTAGCCAAATACGCCATCGATTGCTGGATAGCCGTTAACGCTTGCTGCCCTGCATGATGGTGCTGATAGCTGATCCCCAACGAGAGCGCTTGCGCTACCTCACGACACGCGCGCGCTTGCACATTGAGCAGTGCTTCGAAGCGAAACAAAATGTCCGAGTGGAAAAAGTGGGCGGCAAGATCTTGGTAACGATAATGGGAGGAGCTAACCCGCTCGTGAATGTCTTGGGCGATAAAATACGTTTGCAGCAAGGTTTGATGCCGCTGGGTCAGACGGCCGCGTCGTGCTCGCGCCAGTAATGATGCTTTGGCTTGGTTGAGCGCGGCCACCACTTGCGCATTTTGGTTGGCGGCGGCGATGCGGGTAGGTTGCGGAACCAATTCGGCAACCGGATGGAACAAACTAGACTTGGTTTCCATGTACGTGGCGGTTTGGCGAAAGACCGCTGCGAGCCGATGCTGCACGGGACGGTGCGGCCAAATCACAATCCAAGCCAGTGATAGTAACCCGTACCAAAATGCGCCTGAGAGCAGCATCATGGGTTGAAGCCACAGATCACTGCCTTGCTCCATCCCCAACATGGTGTATACCGCCAGTAGCAATGAGGCAAAGGCGATGGTGCCATAACGCTCCCCAATAGCCCCCAGCATGATAAAGCCAAAACTGGAAACGGTTAGCCCTAATGCAAACAGCCAAGGCCAATCGTAAAGCAATTCAACCGAGAAAGAGGCGACCGCGAAGCAGGTGAGCGTCACGCCCAAGGCTTTTATCCGACCCCATAGGTGATCATCCACTTCCGCTAATGCTGAAGCGATGACCCCGAGCACCAGAGGCGTGACAATATCGGTGCGACCAGCGTATCCGGCGTAAAGAGCAACCCCCATTAAAGCGATTAGGACGCGGATACTGTCATTGATGCGGTGGTTCGCCCAGTATTCGCGTAGCGTCAGTGGCATCGAAGGAAAGCGTGGCAACGAAAAGGACATAAAAACACGGATTAAGCCAACAATGAGGGCAAGATAGCAGAAAGATACTGAAAAACTAAGCGTCATCCGTGCGTTTTCGTACGCTTTTTAGAAATAGCTTGCGACAAGTCAAATCCATAGCGTGCTATAGGTGATGCGGCGGGAAGCCATATTGCTAGTGAATTGATTTATCGAGAGTTGCGCAGTAGCATGCCTGTCATCTTATCAAGGCTGGAAAGCGCGTTTTTACGCACTGACTCATGAGTATGAAACTCTCCGCAAACCGCTGGGCACAATGGCTTGTTTATGGCGACCATTACAGCTTGCAGCTCGAAGATGACGGCTTACTGCTCGAATCTCGCCACCATCGTCAATACATTCCTTTTTCGGCATGGGATGGGCAGCTCACGGTGTCGCGCGGGTTGCTGTGGGGAACGATTTCGCTCACCGGTTATAACGACGAGGGCGATCCGCTGCCTTTTGAGGTCTTTGGCTTGCCTTGGCACCGCGCCCAGCAGGCAGGGCAAACCATCTATCGCAGTTATCAAGCCTATATCGCCCGTTATCAAAAACGGCTGGCGCTGATCCGTCCTAGTTTATTGGCAGAGTATGATGCACTGGTGAATACACCCGCTTATGTTCGCTTATCGCAATTTCGCGCGGCGCAACAAATCCTGGTCGACAAGCTAGAAGGCGAGGGGATCCCCGCCTCATTCTTGGCTAGCTTAGATGAAGTGATGGCAACGACACTGGCACCCGTTTTGCGGGGGGATAAACAGTGGCTCAAGACGCGCAATCAGCAATGGCAAGCGATGATGCTCAATCAGTGGCAAGCTTGGTTTGATCGCATCGAATCATCGCCATTGAATGACGGGCAGCGCGCCGCCGTGCTCACCGATGAATCTCATACCTTGGTGGTGGCGGGGCCCGGTAGCGGCAAAACCAGCGTATTGGTGGCACGCGCCGCCTACTTGATTGAAAGTGGTCAAGCCAAACCAGAGCAGCTATTGCTGCTGGCCTTTGGTCGTGATGCTGCTGAAGAACTGAAAACGCGGATAAAGACCAAAACCGGCCATGAAGTGAATGTCACTACCTTTCATGGCTTTGCCCGCCAGCAACTTGCCGAGCACCAAGGGCAGGCGCCGATGATTTCTCCACTCGCCAGTGATGAGACGGCCAAAGCGGCGTGGCTGACTCAAACACTCGCCGAACAGTGGCAACAGCCCACTACCCGCAAACGCTGGGACAAACTGCATCAGCAACAAATACTGCCGCTTGATGATAACGCTGAACTGACTGCGTGTGCCCATGACAGCCGGTTACACACTTGGGTTTGGTCGCGCCTTTCACGAGTGATCCAAGCCAATACCACCAAGCGTGCGCTGAACGATAAGCTGGCAAGCTTTGAGGAGCAGACTGCCTTAAAACATGAACTGGCGGTGATTTGGCCATTGTACCAAGCCTACAAACAGGCGCTAAAAGCGGAGAACGCGGTAGACTTTGACGGATTAATTACCCAAGCCACCAAGCTGTTTCAGCAGCGAAAATTTACCACGCCGATCCAGTTTGTCATGGTCGATGAATACCAAGACATTTCGCCTGCACGATTGGCAATGTTAGAGGCTCTGTGTCACGGTAAAGCGGACAGTGAAACCCAATTACCACGCGCCTCGTTATATGCGGTGGGAGATGATTGGCAAGCTATTTATCGCTTTGCTGGTGCCGATGTCAGCTTAACCACAGAGTTTGCGCAGCGTTTCGGTGACAGTGAAATTTGCTGGCTGACCACCTGTTATCGCTATCCGTCTACTTTGGGGAAGGTGGCACAGCAGTTCATTGAGCAAAACCCCAAGCAGCTCAGTAAACAGTTGGATTACGCGCGTGACAAGGCATCGGCGAAAACGCCTAAAGCGATCAAAGTGATCACGGACGACAAGTTAGAAAAATCGTTGGCAAGCCTTGCCAAAAAGCACGCTAAAGCTGAGCAAGCAGTGAGTGTGATGCTGCTAGGTCGTACGCATGCCGTTTGTCCTGACGCGCTAGAAAGCTGGCAGAATGCTTATCCATCATTGACGCTTCGCTATACCACCGCACACGCCAGCAAGGGGCAAGAAGCCCACTATGTGTTCATCCTCGGCATGGATGAGGGCGTATTTCCTGCCAAGCCGCGTTCGCTCTCACTCGATGAGGCTTTATTAGGGAAAAATGAAGAGCCAATTGAACACGCAGAAGAACGGCGATTGTTTTATGTCGCCCTGACGCGTGCCCAAAAACAAGTGTGGCTAGTACACCAAAAAGGCCATGCCTCACCGTTTGTGGAGGAACTGAAAGGGTATCTGTGAGAAAGTCCCCGCACTGTTAGTCATAGACGACATTAGTCATCGACGGACAGTGCGGGGTAAAAGATTACAAGCGCTCGTCTAAATAAGCTTGATAATCAGGGATTTGAATATTCACTTCTTGACCAAATAGTGGTGAGGTAATCAAAAAGCTTGCGGTGGCGCGATTGGTGGCAACGGGAATATTCCATACGGTGCTGACACGCAGTAGCGCTTTGACATCTGGATCATGCGGGACGGCATTGAGCGGATCCCAAAAGAAAATCATCGCATCGATTTTTTGTTCAGAGATCATGGCACCCAGTTGCTGATCACCGCCCATAGGGCCACTAATCAATGGTGTGATCGTTAATCCAGTTTCGCGCGCAAGAATATGCCCCGTGGTGCCGGTCGCATAAAGCTCATGCTGACTGAGCACATCTTGGTGTTCTTTCACCCACTCACTCAAGGCGTCTTTGTAGTGATCGTGCGCCACTAATGCAACGTGTTTGCGCGCGGACATGGTGCGAGACGTTTGTTTCATGCTGCTTCCTATTTAAAACATGGCGGTTTAACGTCAAACTGCGTTTAGCAGGGTGTTATCGAAGCCTAATTCAATCCGGTAGTGAAATATAGCGTACCGCTGACAAAACCTTGGCATAGCACTGTTTAGAGTGTCACATAATAAGAAAAAACTGACGCATTCAATGAAAAACGTCAGGATTTTCAGTCACAAGTTAACCAAGCACGCAAAAGTAGCGCGACAACCCATCGAAGTGGCAACAAAAAGGCTACAGTTAACTAACAAGGCAAAGGAAGTGCCTAGTCATGCAGGAGAGTTTATGAGCAAGGAGTACGCGTATGTGGGTGACACTGGATTTTGAAGCATCCGGTTTGTCGTTATCGTCTTATCCCATCGAAGTGGGATACGTGTTGCCAAATGGCGACAGCAACAGTTTTTTGATTGACCCTTCCACCGCCAGTGGCCACTGGAATCACTGGGACAAAGAAGCCGAAACCCGAATACATGGGATCTCGCGTGAACGCCTTTTTAGCGAAGGCATCAGTGTGCTCGATGTATGCCAGCATCTCAACCAGACCCTCGCGCCTTTTGATCATGTTTTGTGCGACAGTCAATGGGATCTGTTTTGGATGGGGCGGCTTTACAAAGCCTGCTACATGCGCCCTTCATTCACCCTAATGGAGGTGAATCAGTGGCTAAAAAAGCACAGTGATCTCGATCGGCGTGACTTTAGCCGCGAAATGGAGGCGTTGGGGCCAGCACCGCATCGTGCTGAAGAAGATGCGCGACAAATTCGTCGTGCCCTCGATAGCTTGTTAAAATAGCCCATCATGTAGCGCATTGTTGGGATGTTATGACAGCACCTTCAACCCTTAGGTTGGCACAATTCAACCTGTCTCTAGCGGGACGTCAGGCCGGCGAGATCAAAGCAAAGATGTTAGCGCCCACCCCCAGCCGGCAAATTAAAAACCTCGCCGCGACCTTACAACGTGTGCGCCCCGATGTGGTGGTGCTTTGCGAGTTTGATCATCCAGGTGATGGCGGTGATGATGGGGCGCTCGCCTCATTTTGTGAGCGGCATTTGGCTGAATCGCAACACGGTGACATGCCGATTGATTATCCGTATCGCTACTTGCCCGCCACCAACACAGGGTTAAAACTCACGGTGCCGGTCAGTAAACATCAACACTTAACGAATGCCCAGCAGTGTCATGGCTTTGGCGACTATCATGGTCAATTTGGCTATGTGATTTTATCGCGTTACCCCATCGAAGATGATGCGATTCGCACTTGGCAGCACTTTGCGTGGCATCAATTACCTCACCATCAACTTCCTGCGGACTATTACACTGAACAAGCACAACAGGCGCTTCGTCTCGCCTCGAAAAACTTGGTTTCAGTGCCGATTTTGGTTGGTGATGAACGAGTACAGGTGGTGGCGTGTCATCCCACACCGCCCGTGTTTGATGGGCCAGAAAAGCGTAATTGGCGGCGCAACAGTGATGAAATTCACCAACTGATTGGTCTTTTGGATAACGCGGATTGGTTGGTGGACGACAAGGGCGCTCACGGCGGACTTTCTCCCAAGACACCGTTTGTGGTGATTGGCGATTTAAATGCAGACCCGAGCTACGGTGATGGGGATAAGCAAGCCATTGGCGCCTTGCTTCACCATCCGCGAGTGCATCCCGAGGTTGCTATCGGCACGCAGGTGCCAAAAAGTGACGCGGCTCAGTCTCACGCGTTTCGCTTTATCGAAGGGAAAGGACGGGCAATTGCTACCCATAACGGTGGGTTACGTCTCGATTATGTCCTACCTTCGCGTGAGCTCGCGGTGATAGCCTCCGGCGTATTTTGGCCTGCCCCTGATGATGCCGACTACCCACTGATTTGTGATAAAAACGGCCAAGAGCATGCGCGTGCTCACTCCGATCATCGTCTTGTTTGGGTCGATGTGGCGCTGAGTTAGCGAGGCTGCGTATCCAGCGCCACGCCTTCACGCTGACACGCAACTTCTGCGAGGCGCTTAGCTTGTTCGTCAGGCTTTAAAAAACAGCAGGTTGAACAATAACTGTGTTCATCCACGGTAAAGATCCGGCAGCAGCCGCCGCGCAAACGGAAGCTGTGGGTTTGTAATACGGTTTGCGTGTCGTTCGGATCGTAGACGGTGACATCGTGAAAACCACTGCGCTTGCTATAAAGCGGGGTGCCGCGTTGATGGACGATCGACAGCGCGGCGTCACGTGCGGCCTGCTCGCAATCACGATGTTTACCCACCATCAAAAAGGCAATACAGATTGAATCGGCAACCACTTTCCAAAGTGGCCCCTCACGCATACCGCTTTGTTCCGCGACCGCATCGACGATGGGTGAAAAGTGGCGTAACAACGCGCCGTGCAAAATAGTTAGCCACTCTTCTGTCGCGGGTTGTTTCCAGCCAATCAAGGCATTGAGATAAAAATGTGGCTTGTGATACACCAGCTCCTTGCCATTCGGTTTAGTGACGCGGGTAGGTTGGTATTTAACGTGCCAGTTATCTAAGTCCAGCGAGGGGAGCTGTCCAGCCTGAAGCCAGCTAGCCAGCACCGGAAGCAAAAACTCATAGGCATAGGCACCGATAAAAAGCGTGCCTTGAGCGCGGCTATCGGCATTGCCATAGGTCGAGTTTACCGCGGCAAAACATTGTGCGAGACCTTGTGGTGTGGTGAGTTGTTCCCGAAGCGACACGCCTTGCACATCATCAGGGATCACTGACAAGCCTAAAGCAGTGGGAAAAGGGGACAGTGCAACCGCGGCAGGCAGTTGTGGTGTGTCAAAGCTAGGATCGGCCGCGTTCATCAACACTCCTTATGATTGGCGCCTAAAAGGCGAAATTTAGCATGTGCAGCAATCAATTGTAAGAGTGATTCGTATTTAGATATCGAGGCGATATCGTAACGATTGGGGACAAGGTGTCGCAGAGGAAGTGATTGAAAAAAGAGGCGGAAGGCCGCCTCTATCTATATTTATCTGTGTTTTCCGTGTCAGTCACGCCCGCTATGCGGCTTGGGGTGGCTGAACTTGGTAGCGTCCGGGTTTATGGTTCATAGCAAGGACGAGATTGGTCGTGATCGCGGCAGCGACCGATAAGCCAATTAGCCAAGGCTCGACCACCAGCAGTGATAAGATCACAATCGAGCAATCCAGCGCCATTTGCACTTTTCCGGCACGGATGCCAAACCGTTGCTGTAAAAACAGCGCTAAGGTGTTAAATCCACCCAAACTACACTGATGGCGGAACATCACTAGCATGCCCATGCCGATTAGCCCGCCGCCAAATAGCGCGGCATAAACAGGATGAATGGTGTTGATGGTTAGCACTGCAGTTAAGTGATCGGCGCAAAATGAGACGATGCTGACCGCAACCAAGGTACTTAAGGTAAAGCGTTTCCCCATTTGGGTGTAGGCGAGCCAATAAAAAGGCAGGTTGATCACGAAGAAAAGCTCACCAAAACTGAAGTCAGTGACTCGCTGTAAAAACAGCGCTAATCCAGCGGTGCCGCCGGTCAATAACCCTACTTGGTTGAAAAAGAAGATGCCGAGTGACACCAAACTACTGCCGATAAGCAGCGCGAGTGCGTTTTCACGCTTGGAATGATTTCTATCCATATTTGCGTTCTATCCCTATTAAAACGACCGCACTACCATACGCCGCTCTCGCAATAGGTCGAGTCAAACGCCCGTTTGATAACAAGTGAATAACAATCCAATGCGTACATTATCATTTACGTTGTGGTTTTGATCACGATAAAAAGGCGCCGCTACAGACCAAAGTCTAATCTACATTGTCTACAATCTTATTCTATTCTGGCTTTATTGAAGTTATTAGGCGGTATTTATGTCTTTATTGTCGACAAATGACCAATTTCTCGCGCAGCACGCGCAATCGTTGCCAGCTGATTCACGTGAGCCCACCAAGTCAGCCAGCCTGACCGAGCAGCTTATCGAGGCGATTGTCACCGGCACCTACCCAGCGGGCACCAAGGTATCGGAAGCGGGGTTGGCTGCTGCATTTGGCGTCAGTCGAGGGCCACTGCGCGAGGCCATGATGCGCGTTGAAGCCTTGGGGTTGGTCGAGCGCGTCCCTCATGTGGGCGCGAGAGTAGTGACACTCACACATCGACAGTTGGCTGAGATTTACGCGGTGCGAGAAGCGTTAGAAGGCATGGCCGCAAGATTGGCCTGCGCGCACATCACCGATGCGGAAATTGAGCAGCTTAGTGCGGTGCTCGACACCCACCATGCCTATATCGAACGGGTGGAAGGGGCGGCCTACTTTCACCAACAAGGCGATTTTGATTTTCACTATTGCATCATCAAAGCCAGCCATAACCAGAAACTGATCAACCTGTTGTGTGGTGAGTTGTATCACCTCTTGCGGATGTACCGGTTTCAATCGCCGCGGGCGCATTCTCGCCCTAAGCAGGCGCTGCAAGAGCACATGCAAATTTTAGCGGCAATTCGCGAGCGCGATGCCGAGCTGGCGGAAATGCTGATGCGTCGACATATTCAGCGCAGTCGCCAACTGATTGAACAGCAAATTACCGATTAACTAACACGCTATTGGCTACAAAATGCCGGCGGTTAAACCCGCTAAGCCATGAGTTCACAAGGAGAATGCTATGAGTGCAGGTGCACGTTTTCGCCAAGCGGTACGCAACAATATCCCGCTGCAAGTCGTCGGCACAATTAACCCCTATTGCGCCATGATGGCAGAGCAGGTGGGGCATCAAGCCATTTATCTATCCGGAGGTGGGATTGCTAACGCCTCTTACGGCTTACCGGATTTGGGGATCACGACTCTCAACGATGTGTTGGAAGATGTTCGCCGGATCACCGCAGCGACCGACGTGCCCTTGCTGGTGGATATTGATACCGGTTTTGGCGGCGCGCTCAATATTGCTCGCACTATTCGTGAAATGGAGCGTGCCGGCGCGGGTGCGGTGCATATGGAAGATCAAGTGGCGCAAAAGCGCTGCGGTCATCGTCCCAACAAAGAAATTGTCAGCCAAGCTGAAATGGTCGATCGCATTAAAGCGGCGGTGGACGCGCGCACCGATCCTGAGTTTGTGATCATGGCGCGCACCGATGCGTTGGCGGTGGAAGGCATGGACAGTGCCGTCGCCCGCGCCAGAGCGTACGTAGAAGCGGGAGCGGACATGATTTTCCCCGAAGCCATGCAAACGCTCGAGCAGTACCAAGCCTTTGTCGAGCAAGTAAAGGTGCCGGTATTGGCCAATATCACCGAGTTTGGTCAAACCCCACTGTTTACCAGTCAAGAACTAGCGAGCGTGGGGGTCAGCATGGTGTTGTATCCGCTCTCTGCATTTCGTGCTATGAACCAAGCCGCCCTCAATGTGTATCAACACCTGCTGGAGGATGGCCACCAGAAAAACGTGGTCGACGCCATGCAAACCCGTGATGCGCTCTATGACTTCTTGGGGTATCACGCCTACGAACAGCAATTGGATCGCCTATTTGGCAAAGAGTGATCACAGACGCACACCCACGGTGTGAAAACGTCGGTTACACCACTGGAATTATCATCACGTTCACGGATTCATGCAGCGGTTGAATCTGATGGCATCAAAGGAAAGGAGCCAATCATGACAAATGTCGCCGTCGCACCTAACGAGAAACCAACCTCTGGCGCAGGCCTGCGTGGCCAAAGTGCCGGCACCACCGCCTTGTGTACGGTCGGGCAAACCGGCACTGGATTAACCTACCGGGGTTATGACATTACCGATTTAGCCAATCACGCCCAATTTGAGGAAGTGGCGTACCTGCTACTCAAAGGCCAACTCCCCAATCGCCAAGCACTGGCTGACTACACCGAAACCTTGGTTGGCAAGCGGGGACTGCCTGACGCCTTAAAAGCGGTGTTGGAACGGATCCCGGCCAATGCGCATCCCATGGATGTGATGCGTACTGGCTGCTCGATGCTGGGTAATTTGGATCAAGAAACCGACTTTAGTGAGCAAGCGGATAAAACCGATACGCTGTTGGCGATGTTACCGGCCATTATCTGCTATTGGTATCGCTATTCGCATGATGGCGTGCGAGTCGATACCTATCAGCCAGAGGTGAAAAGCATTGGTGGTTACTTCCTCAAAATGCTCACTGATGAAACGCCGTCGCCACTGCATGAATCTGTGATGCATTGCTCGCTGGTGCTGTATGCCGAGCATGAGTTCAATGCCTCGACCTTTACCGCCCGTGTGTGCGCGTCCACCTTGTCCGATTTGCACTCTTGCATTACCGCGGCCATCGGCAGCTTGCGCGGCCCATTGCATGGTGGTGCCAATGAAGCGGCGATGGCGATGCTAGAACAATGGCGCACACCTGACGAAGCCGAAGCAGGATTAATGCAAATGCTCGCCAATAAAGACAAGGTGATGGGCTTTGGGCATGCGATTTATCGTGAGTCCGACCCCCGCAATGCGCTTATCAAACATTGGTCGGAACAGCTGGCGAAAAACGCACCAGACGCTTGGCTGTACGACGTGTCTGAACGGATTGAACAAGTGATGAAGCGCGAGAAAGGCTTGTTCCCCAATGCCGATTTCTATCACGCATCGGCCTATCACTTTATGGGGATCCCGACCAAGTTGTTTACCCCGATTTTTGTGATGAGCCGAGTAACGGGCTGGGCGGCGCATGTCTTTGAGCAGCGCGCTAATAACCGCATTATTCGCCCAAGTGCCGATTACGACGGCCCTGAACACCAAGATTGGCTACCTATCGATCAGCGCTCTTAATCAGCGCGCATTCACCCGATTGAAATCACAGAAGGAATTGACCATGAGCAACAACGTAGAACTGAACCAGCGCCCTGACCCTGATGCCTTATTGGTGCAAATTGCTGACTATGTCGATAGCACGCCGATTACCTCAGCAGAGGCCTACAACACCGCACGCAACTGTTTGATGGATACCCTTGGCTGTGGCTTGCTGGCGCTACGTTTCCCTGAATGTACCAAACACTTAGGGCCACTGGTGCCGGGCACCACAGTACGCCACGGGGCGCGGGTACCGGGCACCTCTCACGAGCTTGATCCGGTCACCGCCGCGTTTAACATCGGTTGTATTATTCGCTGGCTCGATTTTAACGATACTTGGCTCGCCGCCGAGTGGGGCCATCCGTCTGATAACTTGGGCGGAATTTTGGCTACCGCCGATTATTTAAGCCGCGTGGCCGTGGCCGAAGGCAAACCACCACTCACCATGCGCGATGTATTGACTGCGATGATCAAAGCGCATGAGATCCAAGGCGTGCTGGCCCTTGAGAATAGCTTTAACCGCGTCGGGCTCGATCACGTCTTATTAGTGCGCGTGGCATCAACAGCCGTGGTCACCAAAATGCTGGGCGGTAATCGCGATCAGATCATTGATGCCGTTTCACAAGCTTGGGTGGATGGCTGTGCGCTGCGCACCTACCGCCATGCGCCAAACGCCGGTTCACGCAAATCGTGGGCGGCGGGCGATGCTACCTCTCGCGCGGTGCGGTTGGCGATGATCACCATGAAAGGCGAGATGGGCTTGCCGTCGGTGCTCAGCGCACCTAAGTGGGGCTATTACGATGTGCTATTTAACGGCAACGCTTTTAGTGTCAAACAAGACTTTGCCAGCTACGTAATGGAAAACGTGCTGTTTAAGATTTCCTTCCCTGCTGAGTTTCATGCTCAAACCGCGGTGGAAGTGGCGGTGACCTTGCATTCACAGGTGAAAGACCGGGTGGATGAGATTGAACGTATTGAAATCACCACCCATGAATCGGCCATTCGCATCATTTCTAAAGAAGGGGAGTTGGCTAACCCAGCTGACCGTGACCACTGCCTGCAATATATGGTGGCAGTACCGCTGCTATACGGCAATCTAGTGGCCGAGCACTATGAAGACGCCTTCCATCACGCCGACCCGCGTATTGATGCGCTACGGCAAAAAATGGTGATAAAAGAAGACCCACGCTATAGCGCGGAATACCTAGAAGCCGACAAGCGCTCGATTGCCAATGCGATCCAAATCTTCTTTACCGATGGCAGCAGCACTGAACAAGTCGCCGTGGAATATCCTATTGGTCATCGCCGTCGTCGCGAAGAAGGGATCCCCGTGCTGGAGCAAAAATTCCGCACCAACTTGGCGACCCGTTTCCCGCGCGCACAGAGTGAAAAAATCGTTGCCTTGTGTAGCGATCAGGCCGCGCTGGAGAAAACCCCGGTGCACGAATTTATGTCGCTGTTTGTGATTAACTAAGCACGCGGAATGAATCCATTGCTTGCAAACGTATCGCCCGCCAAGGGTGGGCGATAAGGAGCCGCTTATGCAAGAAGCAAGTTACCAACACCATGCGGATTGGGCCAGTCGTGACCCCGAGGGATTTTGGCAGGCACAGGCCAAGCAGCTCGATTGGTTTACCTTTCCACAAACTATTCTTAGCAAAGACGATAATGGCATTGAGCGCTGGTTTGCCGATGGCACCATGAATACCGCTTATATGGCACTCGATGCGCATGTTGAACAAGGTCGGGGCGAACAAACCGCGCTTATTTACGACTCACCGGTTACTGACAAAAAAACTACCTACACTTATGCCGCGTTGCGTGACTACGTGGCGAAAGTTGCTGGCATGCTTGCAGGCTTAGGGGTTGAAAAGGGGGATCGCGTGGTGATTTATATGCCCATGATCCCTGAAGCCACCGTGGCGATGCTCGCGTGTGCACGGCTTGGTGCGATCCATTCGGTGGTGTTTGGTGGTTTTGCCCCGAACGAGCTGGCCGTACGGATTGAAGATGCGGAGCCTAAAGTGGTACTCACCGCCTCATGCGGGATCGAGGGCGCGAAAACCTTGGCCTATAAGCCGATGGTTGATCAGGCCATCATGGACAGTCGCTACAAACCCGACCATGTGGTGGTCTATCAGCGTGCGATGTGTCGTTCTAATTTAGACAATCCGCGTGATGCTGATTGGGCGTCGCTCTTAGCTGAAGCCACCCCTGCGGCGCCGGTGCCCGTCAATGCCACCGATCCTTTATATATCCTCTATACATCCGGCACCACGGGCAAACCCAAAGGCGTAGTGCGTGACAATGGCGGCCACGCGGTGGCGATGAAGTACAGCATGAGCGCGATTTACAACGTCAAACCCGGTGAAGTGTTTTGGGCCGCATCGGATGTCGGCTGGGTAGTGGGCCACTCGTATATTGTGTATGCCCCTTTGCTACACGGCTGCACCACGGTGATGTTTGAAGGCAAGCCAGTCGGTACACCGGATGCGGGAGCGTTTTGGCGTGTATGTGATGAGTATAACGTCAGCATCTTATTCTCGGCGCCTACCGCCTTTCGGGCGATTAAAAAGCAAGACCCAAATGGTGAGCACCTTGCGCGCTATCCGATGACATCTTTACGTACGGTGTTTATGGCCGGCGAGCGGCTTGATCCACCGACATTGGCGTGGGTGGAAGAAAAGACCCAGCGACCCGTGGTGGATCACTGGTGGCAAACCGAAACTGGCTGGGCGATTGCAGGCAATCCATTGGGGTTAACCTGCTTTGCGACCAAGCCTGGATCGGCAACCATGCCAAGTCCTGGCTATCAGGTGTGTATTCTCGATGAAATGGGCGATCCTGCCGCACCAAACCAGCAAGGGTACATTGCCGTGAAGCGTCCTCTGCCGCCCAGCTGCCTGCCGACGGTGTGGCGCAACCACGATCGCTTTGAATCTGGCTATCTTAGCCAATTCCCCGGCTACTATGTTTCGGGTGATGGCGGCTACATGGACGAAGATGGCTACGTATTTGTGATGGGACGGATTGATGATGTGATTAACGTCGCGGGCCACCGCTTATCGACCGGCGAAATGGAAGAGGTGTTAGGCAGCCATGAAGCGGTCGCCGAATGTGCGGTGGTGGGCATGCACGATGAGCTCAAAGGCCAATTGCCGCTCGGCTTGGTGGTACTGAAAGACGGTTTTGTCTCAGTGAGTGGCGAGATAGAACGGGAGTTGGTGCAGCGTGTGCGGGATCAAATTGGCGCGATCGCTTGCTTTAAACACGCGGTTATCGTGGAGAAGTTGCCTAAAACACGCTCAGGTAAAATCTTGCGTCGTATTATCCGTCAGATGGCGGATGGCGAATCTTACCAAGTCCCCTCGACGATTGACGATCCGAGCAGTTTGGAGACCATTGCAGCGGCGCTGTCTTCTTCCTAATAGGGATAGGCAGGCATTCGCACGTGTATTAACGCAAAGCGGGGTGTTACACCCCGCTTTTTGGCTTACATCTTGGCATTTTTTTGCTGGTACATCTTGGTGTCGGCTTCATCCAGTAGGTCATCCAAGCTGCGCGGCGTCGACATGGAACTGGTCGCCACGCCATAACTGAATGAGATAGGGTAGGTGTGGCGATTGATTTGATTAAACCGCTCCACCACACCGGCAAAACGGTCGAGTGCTTGCTCGGCGGCTTCACGCCCAGCACCGGAGAGAAACACCACAAACTCATCGCCACCAAACCGCGCAAACACATCGGATTCGCGCATGTTGGCGCGCAGCAGATTAGCCATATGACGAAGGGCGATATCCCCTTCAGAATGACCATAAGTATCATTGATGATTTTAAAATCGTTTAAATCGATGAATGCGAGTGAATACGGCGAATTCATGCGCTGACAGTGCTGTACGGCGCGACTGGCTAGCTGCATAAAGCCGCGTCGATTAGATATTCCCGTGAGATCATCGGTATATGCGGTTTGCGCTGAGGAGAGCTCACTCTCGGCGAGTAGGGCCAAATCCTTCAAAAAGCGCAGATCTTCATCGCTAAAACGGCGCGGCTTATCATCAATCACACACAGGGTGCCCATGTTGCTCCCGTCGCCGAGCGATAGCGGGTATCCGGCATAAAAGCGAATATGTGGCTCGCCTGCAACAAGGGGATTATCAGCGAAGCGTGGATCGAGGCTGGCGTCTTTCACCACAAAGGGTTGATCGCCCAAAATAGCATGACCACAAAAAGAGATATCGCGTGGCGTTTGGCGCACGTTAAGGCCAAAGCAGGATTTAAACCACTGGCGATCATCGTCAATGAGGCTGACGAGGGCGATAGGGACATCGAAAAGGCGTTTAGCTAAGCGAGTGATGCGATCAAAGCGCTCTTCGTCTTCGGTATCAAGCACGCCAGTGTCTTGTAATTTTTTGAGGCGTTGAGCTTCGTCGTTGGGCTTAATGGGGCTTAGCATCTGAACACTCCTGTCGGGTCGCTACTTACTTAAACGTAGATTCATCAGACAATTGTGTCCAGAAGTGCGGACGCGCTTTGCGCCCGTCCGCACACCAGTTAAAGACCGTGTGTTATTGCACCAAACACGCAAAGCCTTTGAGGTAAAAACCTTCTGGATATGCACTGTGAGTGGGATGGTCCGCCGCTTGTGCAAAGCGCTCAATAAACTGCACGTTTTTACCGGCATCTAATGCCGCGTCTGCCAGTATCTTTTGGAACAGGCCCGCATCCATTAAGCCCGAGCACGAATAGCTGAGCAGCACACCGCCCGGATTAAGAAGCTGCATAGCGAGCATATTAATATCTTTGTAGCCGCGACATGCGCCGGTCAGTTGGGATTTGGACTCCGCAAATTTGGGCGGATCCATCACAATCACATCAAAGCGTTCGCCTTGTTCGCGATAAGTGCGCAGCAGCTTGAACACATCGGCATTCACAAATTCCGCGCGGGTGAGATCAAAGCCGTTTCGCGCCGCATTGGCTTTCGCTTTGTCGAGCGCGGGCTGTGACACATCCACATTAGTGACCTGCTTAGCATTGCCTTTTTGCGCATACAAGCCAAAACCGCCAGTGTAGCAAAAGCAGTTTAAGACCCGTTTGCCATCCATGTATTTCACCGCTTGTTCGCGGCTATCCCGTTGGTCGAGATAAAAACCGGTTTTGTGGCCATTGGCAATATCGACTTCAATCGCCACGCCGTTTTCTTCGATGATGACGGACGCAGGCGGTTCCTCACCGTGTAAAACGCCGGTGCGCGGTTTAAGGCCTTCTTTTTTGCGAATCGCCACATCGGAACGCTCGTAGATATGGCACTCTGGAAACTCGGTACGCAGGGCAGTGACGAGGTTATCACGCTGAGCATCCGCGCCGGCGCTAAGCAATTGACACACCAAATAGTTATCGTACTTGTCGACGGTGATACCGGGGACGCCGTCAGACTCAGCGGCTAATAGGCGATAACCAGTGAGCCCATCACGCTGAGCGAGCATGGTGCGCAGCGGCTTTGCCGCACGAATACGGGCAAGGAAAAAGTCACTGTCGATGGGGGTTTTTTCAAAACACCACATGCGAACTCGAATTTGCGATTGCGGTGAATAGGCGCCTAGCCCTAAAAATTCACCTTGATGATCACAAACAGTGACCGTGTCACCCAAAGCAGGTTTTCCTTCGATGCGGGCAATGCCGCGCGAGAAAATCCAAGGATGGCGGCGTTTGATGGATTTATCGCGGCCTTTGGCGAGATACACAGTGGCAGTCATGGGCGTTCCTAACAATTTGATGGTGCAAAACACGTCAAAATGCTGAGTAAGGCACCTGCATCATGACGTGACTTGCGGATAAAGCAAAAAAGGGCGGGTATTGTCGAGCAAGGCCGGTGTCATTGCAATAAAAACGCGCCCAGAGGTGGGCGCGTGATAGGAAGCATACGGACGGTACACCAAGGGAGTTAGGTACGAAGTCCTGCCACCAAGGTTTTCAATTGCTGGGCTTGCGTGCCAAGCTCGCTGACTTCGGTCGCAGAATCTCGCAGCATTTGTGCGACTTGCGTGGACTGGCTGCGCACCTGTTCGACATCTTGTGATATCGTACTCGCCACGTTGCCTTGTTGCTCGGCGGCGGCTGCAATTTCGGTGCTGCGATCAGAAATCGTGCTGCTACGAGCGGCGATTTGGCTGATCTCGGCATCAATCTCTTGCACCGCAGCTTCGCTGGCAGACGCATTTTCGACGGTGCCCTCCATAACGCGACGCAACTCAGTGGTATGCGTTTGCAGCGACTCAATCATGGTTTGAATATCGACCGTGGACTCTTGAGTGCGGCTTGCCAAGGTGCGCACCTCATCGGCGACTACCGCAAAGCCACGCCCTTGCTCGCCGGCACGGGCAGCCTCGATCGCTGCATTCAGGGCCAATAAGTTGGTTTGCTCGCTGATGGCGTTGATGGTGGTCACCACACTGCCAATTTGCTCAGCATTTTGATTCAGTTCGGTCACCTTATCAGCGGCTTGAGCAATCTCACTGGCCAGCGCGTTAATCGCCGTCATGGTTTGCTGAACTTGTTGACGCCCTTGCTGAGCCGCCTCGGTAGCCTCTTGGGTCTGAGTAGACGTATCGGTGGCGTGGCTCGCCACTTCACGAATCGATCCCGCCATTTCCTCGGTGGCACTGGCGAGTGAATCAAGATACTGACGTTGGCTTTCACCCAGTGATTCACTTTCGTCGCTGCGCTGCTGCAGGCTCGATGACAAGCTATCCATCATCTCTGCGCTTTGCTGAATGGCTTTCACCATGTTTTGCTCACGCTCAAGCACTTTGTCGATGGTAATCGCGATCTGGCTGAACTCATCCCTTACTGGGAAGAAGTTCATTCGGTAGCTGAGTTCCCCATCTGCTAGCTTTAAGAGAGCTTGGTTCATGGTGTACATCGCGCCGCCGATAAAGGTCATGATGTAATAGGTCAACAGCGCAATCACCACTACCATGCCAAGCAGCAAGCTCCAATCGAGTGTGCCAAGGTAGGTGAACAAGGTGCCATCTGGCTGATAGTCAAGCTGTCCCGACGGCGTGAGCGTAAACCCGCTTTGCTGGTTTTGTAGTACCGTGCGTACTTCTTGCGCTGGCAAATCGTATTTCGCCACTAGGGCCTGAATGGCTTGGCCTTCCGCTTGCATGTTGGTTGCCACTCGCGTGTCCGACGCTGCATCGAGTGTCAGCGCTATCACTATCATTGCGAGGAGGGGAAGGAAAAAGATAAGGTAAAATTTTTCTTGGAGCCGAAGGTGGATGAGGTATTTATCAATCCATCGAAACGCTACTTCTTTCATGACGTAATCCTGTCAAACGACTGTCTCATGTAGCGTTATACAGATGTCATTATGCAATGGAAATACAGTGGAGGTGACCGATGTCTCAAAAATGCGTCAAGGCCTATGTTACAGGTCACGTTCAGGGCGTTGGCTTTCGTTATCACACCGCGCACGAGGCATTAAAACTGTCTTTGACTGGGTACGCGAAGAACTTGCCAGATGGACGTGTTGAGGTGTTGGCATGTGGCCGCGAAGAGTCGGTTGATGCCCTTATTGCATGGTTAGATCAAGGGCCGCCCACCGCGAGCGTGAATCAGGTTAAACACGAAGATACTGAATGGCGTTCCGTGGATGGGTTTGCCATTCAGTAGGTCATAGGACAGTCTTTAAAGCGGCCTAGTTACAAACATTTGGCGGGTTTGGGGAGGCCTGCCAATTTGGTCGCTTGTTTGGCCGGGCCTTTCGGAAAGAGCTTAAACAGGTATTTGCTGTTACCTTTTTCTGGGCCGTATTCTTTTTCCATCGATTTTACCAATAAACGCACCGCCGGTGAGGTGTTGTATTCTTGGTAAAAATGGCGGACAAAGTGGATCACTTCCCAGTGGGCCTCGGTCAGTGCAATGCCTTCTTGCTCAGCCAACAAGGGAACCAGCGCTTCGTGCCAATCGTCTACGTTTTTTAAATACCCTTGCGCATCCGTTGCAACGGTTTCACCTTCATACACCAACATAGTCTTGCCTTTGTTCGTCATCCCAGCGGATGTTCTCGCCGTTGATAAGGCTGCAAAGCATAGCGAGCGACTGGAATGAGTGCAACTGACGTTTATTGCGGACAGGTTTCTTCATCACGCTTGTGCGTGCTGCTATAAAAAAAGCCGGCAATAGCCGGCTTTGGTGGTGCATACACAATTTTTGTGTGGCACTTAGTCGTCGTTCATGATGCCAAGAATGCTCAGCAGGTGAACGAAGATGTTGAAGATATTCAAATACAGCGACACGGTGGCGCGGATGTAGTTGGTCTCGCCGCCGTTAATGATGTTGCTGGTGTCATACAGAATAAAGGCTGAGAAAATCAGTACCGCAATGGTGCTGATCGCCAAGCTCAGCGCTGGGATCTGTAGGAAGATGTTCGCAACCATCGCCACCAGTAGGGCAATCACACCGGCAACCAAGAAACCGCCCATGAAAGAGAAGTCTTTCTTCGATGTGATGGCGTAAGCCGACAGGCCAAGGAATACCATACCTGTGGTAGCAAGCGCCTGCATCACAATCCCTGGGCCACTCGACAGGCTCAGGTAATAGGTCAGTGTTGGGCCTAACGAGGCGCCCAGAAGGCCGGTGAACACGAAGGTCCACACGATACCCGCGGAGGAGTTCATAGTGCGAGGTAGCACAAAGAACACGATCGCCAACGCACCTAGGGTCATACCTAGCGACATCATTGGGCCGATGCCGACAGCGATAGCGATAAAGGCCGCGATAGCACTGGTGATCAGTGTCATCGATAGCAGTGCATACGTGTTACGTAGCACTTTGTTAGTAGATAACGCACTCTGCTGTGACTGGCTGTGCGAAACGATACGATCGTTCATAACGTTCTCCCGGTTGGGTTAACAATCCATTTCTTAATACGACAGTTATGTGGGCAGTCGTTCACTTTTTCAAGCTACCCACGTCCTTAACCTAAACCATGACTGGCTTTTATAAAGCAAATAATACCTTATCCGTGCTCAACGCCGATGGTGAAGTTGTAAAAGGATGTTAACCCAGCCCTTTAAGCGTGAACAAGGTAAACTTCGTTACATCAACCACTTCCACCAGATAAATACTGCTAAAAAGCCGAATAAATATATCAGGCCCACGATCGCCAGTGCGCGCATCGACTTACTCATGGTCACTTCAGGCGGTAAGCGGTGTTTGGTCACCAAAATATAGTTGAGCAATGCAAAGAACGGCGTGGTCACGAATGCAGCAATCATGGCGAAATCGAGCATGGTTAGCAATGCACCGGTCCAAAACGCGACAATACCGAGCGCTAACACGGCCGTGATTAACATCCAGCCTTGAGTCACCTGTGGCGAGGCTTGTGGCTGGCGACGCAATAAGCGCTGCGATTCAGACACGACCCGCGCATACCCGTCGATCACGGTAATGGTGCTGCCGAAGATACAGAAAAAAGCGACTACCGCAATCAAGTAGCGGGACCATTCACCAATCGTGGCGGCATACAGGCCAACCAATTGATGCGAAAAGCCAATCCCAGATTGCTTTAATTCAACGCCACTGCCATGCAACAGCAGGGCACCGAGCGATAGAAACACAATCGCCAATGCAGCGGTGCCGATATAGCCGACGTTAAAATCAAACAGCGCCGCTTTAGCATTAATGGGCTCAGATTGCGCTTTACGCTTTAGCCACACCGAGGTGATGCTAGAAATTTCAATCGGGGCGGGCATCCAACCCATGGTGACCACGATAAAGCCAATCGCCGTGACTGACCAAATGGACGGAGCCTGAAAATTAGGCTCAACCGCGACAGGGTTGCCGATTGCTACAGTCACCGCGACCAAGGTGGCACAGGTGAGCGTCGCCATGATCACTTTAGATAGCCAATCCAACGCCTTGTAATGGCCAGCAATTAGAATGACCAAACAAGTCATTACAATAATGATGGAAAGGGCGGTCAGGGAAAGATCAAACGGCACAAAATAGCTTAGCAGGCTGGCGCTAAATAAAGTCAGTGCGGCTGTATTGATCACGCCGGATACCGCGCTGAGCACGATAAAAAGCCACAGATACCCGCGGCCGAGGCGTGCATAGCCCTCTACTAAGGTTTCGCCGGTTCCTGCCGTGTATTGCACGCCTGCGCGGAAAAAAGGGTATTTAAAGAGATTTACCAGCAGGATTAATGCGGCCAATTGCCAACCATAAATGGCACCGGCTTTGGTTGAGGCAACCAGATGAGAGCCACCCACGGCTGCAGCGGCCATCATAATGCCCGGCCCCAAGGCGCGAACACGTTGGATCACAGATAAACGCGACCCGGCCTCATGAGGAGAGACGGTTTGCATGATTGTTTCCTTTATAATAATTGCGTTGTTGTGTTTGTTTTTATCGCTATTTGATTAATTTTATTGTCAATAGCAGGTTATCAATAACATATGAGCGATCTGTGTCAATCAATCTTGCCAAAAACCCGTCTCGCAGCCTATCCGACCATCGTCGTAGCGCTCAGTGAGCGGCTGAGAATAAAATGTGATCAAAGGCCAAATTTAGCTGGAAATGCGATTCAAATCACAATAGAATGCCCGCCCAACATGCGCTCTTCGCCAGCCCAAAGGCAAAGAGTGGCTGTGTCGCGATTCGCGGCTGAAGAAAAAGTGTCCAAGGTTGGGCCCACCTTCACCGAACCCGCGGTACGATGAAACGCATGATGGAACCTCTTGCCACCTTGGCAGCGTGTCGTACTCATCTGTACCGCAAGTGCAACACAACACGGCAAGGTATTCTATTTATGCAACTTCTCTATAGTGCGGCCGGCATCGTCGCTCTGTTTTTGTGCGCCTATGCGTTCTCCTCTAACCGTAAAGCGATCAACTGGCGTACAGTGCTTGGGGCATTTGGCCTACAAGCGGGTTTTGCCGCACTGGTGCTTTACATTCCAGTAGGACAAGCCATGCTGGGCTCTATGAGCAATGGCGCGGCGAAGCTGCTTTCATTTGCCAACGAAGGCATTGAGTTTGTATTTGGCCCTCTCGCCAACGATGGGTTTATTTTCGCTGTTAAAGTTCTGCCGCTAATCATTTTTATCAGTGCGCTGATATCCCTCCTTTATCATCTCGGCATTATGCAGTGGGTTATTAAACTTCTCGGCGGTGGCATACAGCGATTACTCGGCACCAGCCGAGCAGAGTCTCTGGTGGCAACCAGCAACATCTTTCTTTCTCAGGGCGAATCTCCTTTGGTTGTTCGCCCTTTTCTTAGCCAAATGACACGCTCTGAACTCTTCGCTGTGATGGTGGGAGGCATGGCCTCGGTCGCCGGTAGTGTGTTAGGCGGATATGCAGCGATGGGTGTCGATTTGAAATACCTGATTGCCGCGAGCTTTATGGCTGCCCCCGGCGGACTTTTGATGGCAAAAATCATTGTGCCGGAAACACAGACGCCCGCAGAACAAAACCATGTAGAGATCAGTGACAGCGACCAAGCCAATGCGATTGACGCCCTCGCCAGCGGCGCGATGAACGGCATGAAAGTCGCGGTGGCTGTGGGCACCATGCTGGTGGCCTTTATCAGCGTGATTGCGATGCTAAACGCTGGGCTGAGTAGTTTAGGTGAGTTGGTCGACATTGACGGTCTAAGCCTAGAAATGCTGTTTGGCTACCTGTTCTCACCGCTGGCACTACTCACCGGTGTACCGGTGCACGAGATCTTCACCGTGGGTAACTTACTTGGCCAGAAAATTGCGCTTAACGAGTTTGTTGCCTTCTTATCGTTTGCTGATATCAAAGCGAACTTGTCGGTGCAAAGCCAAGTTATTGTGACCTTTGCCTTGTGTGGCTTTGCGAATATCGGCTCGATTGCCATTCAGCTCGGCTCTATCGGTGCGATGGTGCCGGAGCGTCGCAAAGATGTGGCAAGCTTAGGCGTGCGCGCAGTGATTGCCGCCACCTTTGCCAACCTAATGAGTGCCGCACTGGCGGGTATTTTTATCGCGCTATAAGTACTGCGCGGTAACGAGACTCGGTTAAAGTGTCTCAGTAAAGTAGGGCGATTGGCGGCAAGCTAATCGCCTTTTGCTAGCAATATCGCCAACCTGATCACGGCTTGAGCGAACAGACCAAAAGCGGCAAATAAAGGGTTTACAAGCCACAGCGAACCCAATAATATACGCCGCGTTCCGGAGAGATGGCTGAGTGGTTGAAAGCACCGGTCTTGAAAACCGGCAAGGGTTAATAGCCCTTCTAGGGTTCAAATCCCTATCTCTCCGCCACATATCTAAAAGCCGCTGATTATTCAGCGGCTTTTTTGCATTTATGCCCCCACAAATCCCCAAACCCTGACCACGCCAACATTTTAGACGCCTCTGTCTAAACACATTACCCAGCGTTTGATAATCTAAGCCCCCTAAAATTCTCGCCCATACATGGCCTTTTGGACGCCGCCAACCAGAGGGCGGTAGCGTGGGGAATAAAGCCAATTCATTGTCGCTGTGGGCTGGTCACCTCGTTCCCACGCTCCTGCGTGGTAACGCTTGATGGGTTAGTTGGTATCGTTTCGGATGGTGTGAACGCCTCAACCTTGATAGGCGGCATGCACACTTTCGCAGGCGAGGTGATTGTTTTGATTGGTAAAATTTTCTTGATAACAGTAACTTAGACGATAAAAGATGCGTATAACGATTTTGACAAATCTAGCACGCATACTAATACAATGTTATATGTATCCACTCAGAGGGTAATCGATGCTTTACGAGGTAGATGAGAAGTCAGGTGTACTACGATCGGTAAAATCTTCGTGGATGCCGCGTGAGCTCGATATAGAGAAATATCTCATCACTAGAGAAGATGATGGCCCGCCGATTCTTTCTGAAGCTGTTTTTGGTGAGCCGTTGTTGCTTTTGAGCAACCAAGTACGAACTCGCAACAAGAAAAGAGCCGACATCCTCGCAATGGATCGAGCGGGTAACGGCGTAGTAATCGAGCTCAAGCGGGACCAAGGGCATCTTGGTGTCGAAACGCAAGCACTTCAGTATCTGGCGGATTTTTCAGCTTATTCAGGAAAGAATTTCGTTAAGAAATTTGGACAAAAGGACACGCTTTCCGAGGATATGATCCTCGGATTTGTCGGGGACAATGCCGAGATCGAAGATTTGAACCGCAACTCCCGTGTAATCTTGATGGCGAGATCCTTTGATTCAACTCTGTTCTCTATGGGGGAGTGGTTGAGCTCCAAAGGAATATCATTCCGCTGTATAACTTATTCCCCGGTAGAAATAGAAGGCAAGAAATTACTCTCATTTTCCGTGGTGTTTGATAGAGCAAACGAGGCGCTGTATCCAGTCAGTTTTGCGTCAAGTGTTCGGGAGCCCGGCTACTATTGGCACAATATTGCCAGAGCTGACCAAGATTGGTGGACATTCCTGGTAGACAATCGGCAAATTCCGGCTTGTTTCGAGGATTCGCCTGGTGATCAAGGTGAGAAGATCCTGACAAGGTACATTCCGGGTGACGTCGTCGTTGCATACGCGAAAGGGTTTGGAGCAGTTGGGTGGGGAGTCGTAACAGACCCTGTTAAATATCGGTTGATAGCAGTGGGGGATAAGGGAGACCGTTTGGATGGTAATTGCAGGCATAGGCTTCAGGTAAAGTGGAAGGCTACCGCTAAGGCTTTAAACGAGGGGATTTCACCTGAGACCGTCCGTCAGCAGTTTGGCATCTACCATCCGGTTAGCACTTCTGTTTCCATTGATTCGGAAAAGTGCCGTAGTTTAATCGAGCGCATGAATGAGAAATTCAACATATAACAAGGCCATCAAATTCGTTACGGCCACAAAAGACGTGGCCTCCACCGGACGTCCCGGTCGGGCCGCCGTTTATGGCTGGTGTTAGCTATCAATCGGAAATTGTGAGTATCTATGAACAATGAATATTATTGGTGGGATTTGGAAGATTCTCGCTTCAAAGCGGTCTTATATGATTCGATAAATTGTTATTTTCTCCATGACTTGCCTTACCAAAATTGGCAAGAGTTTTCTGAAGCTGACCCACACATGGCTTATGCACATTTAACTTATGTTCGGTTTAATATGCTTGAGCAACAGTTCATCGATTTACGGGTAATCCCTCAAATGCTTGGAGTTGAGACTGTTCCGGTGAAATCTAGTGTTCAAGATATAAACAGATATGACTGGCTTAAATCTGTCGTAGATTTGACGCTATTTCGTTTCTCCAGCTTGCGAGATATAGCTTTCCACTTTGTGAATGAAGTTTTGGAACTTGGGCTTTCCGATTTTCAGTTGAATATAAAGCAGTTGAAAAAGGCGCTTAAAGCTCAGCATCCAGAAATTCTTGAAGACTTAATAATCTTAGATAAAACGGGTGAAGAACTGAGGACTGATCGCAATGACCGAGCTCATAAAGGTTTTAGTGAGCTTTATACAGGTGACGACCAGATGTTCAAAAATATGTCATGGATGGAGGGCAAAGTCATCGACAATACTGGTTATGATTTAGTTGGAATTTATGAAAGTTCCCGTGACAAAATTAGTGAATTAGTTGTGCAAGAGGTACTGGTTGCAATAAAAGCTACAATCAACTTAGTTGATAATTGCTATGCCCATTATCGTGATACACACCTTAGATTATCACGTGGCTCAGCAATGGGAGTGTCGCAACATTTTCCTCTGCACTGCGAAAAAAATAGCCAACACATATGAGCCCTTCTCCAGTCAATAGGCAATAGCATTTTTTTGCTGCGCAGCAGCCAATGCTCTCGAACAACAAAGTCGTCTACTTCGTTCTGTCATTTCCGCCATTAAGTCATTGCTTACGGCAAACACATATAGAAGGTCTCTCATTGGCAGAATTTTCCAAACTGATTCATGCGGATTTACAGATAGAAATTGAGGCTGTCATAGCGCTATAGGTGCGAACATAATAAGAGGTAATGGCGTCAATAGTTAATTTTTTGCGCTATTGCTATCTCTCATTACACGGGCTCTGAGCATCTAATTTAACATCACTACCATCTTCCGCACACAGGCAATAATGGCGACTTTTTGTAGTCATCCACCGCGTGAAGAGAAAAGTGGTGCGTGGCGAGATCAATACCAAAAATTGAGTAGATATGGTTATCTCCGTTATTAAAGGCCGCACTTAAGTGTGACAAATCTTCAAAAGGGGGAATCCATATCATTCGTTATACCAAATCTGCAAAACTATAGATTCAATAAAAAATCGGAGTCTTTTTTGGAGTTAAAATGCTAAAAAGAATTGATACATCAATCCAGGATTGGGCTTCAAGTTTTCTGGAAACCTCAAATTATGAAGACAGATTTATATTGCCTGCATCTGTAACTGATGTAGATCTCGCTAAATATATTTCTGCAATCGCCAATGAAACTGGCGGGAATATTTTGTTAGGAGCTTATTCAGACAAGGGGGTTGGTTCGGGTTTTCAAAATGTAGACGCTGATCTGGTTAAGAACACTCAGAACCTTATAGAAGGGGTGGAGATTAATAGTGTCCCTCATCAAGTCAGATTGCAGAATATATATTTATTAGAAGTTGAGAAGGCAGACTCTTTAGCATTCGCTGATGGCTGCCCGTACTCGTTGAGGGATGGAAAACCGAGACTAATGGCGGAACGAGAAGTTATCGAGAAGTTAGGGCTAGGTGTTGATTCCTCTTTAATCAATATGATTTCGGAGCAAATCACCAAGCAGTCAGGTAAAGTAGATGTTTTGACCGAAGAACTCAAGGAAAAAAGTAAGATAAAAAATCAAGTTCCAGGCTTATTGGTGGGCGGTTTCGTCGGTTGGTTGCTTTCTACTTTACTAAACAGTTTGCTCAATATTAGTGGTTAAGGGTAACGGTTTGTATAACAAGTTCAATCACTCGGAAAAATTCTCCGCTGCGCTGAAAATTTTCCGGTGTTGCAGGCGTTATAGCGCAAGGAGAAATCGAAGATCGAATATCTATTGGGATTAATAGCATTACTGACGTCCATGGTTGCTGGGATCGTTGGATTTGGCGGTGGAATGCTTCTAATTTCAGTCCTTCCTGTCTTCATAAGCCCTGCCTTGATCATACCAATTCATGGCTTGGTTCAATTGGCAAGTAACTCGTCACGTATGCTGTTTTCATTGAAACATGTTAGGTGGCAGCTTGTTCCTCGCTTCTTACTTGGTTCAGTCGTCGGTGCGTTGATGATCGGGTATGGTTTGTCACATATTTCAATGGAGTATGTCCCAGCTGCAATTGGCCTGTATATTTTGCTTAACCTATGGAGCCCAAAGTTTTCAGCATCTGTCAGTCGATACGAAAGCTTTTATCTGATCGGCTTTTTGCAAACAGGGTTAGGGTTGGTAGTAGGTGCAACTGGACCTTTGAGTTTGAGCGTGTTAACAAAACAACTGGAATCTAAGGATGAAATCATAGCAACAAGCGCGTTATTTATGACAATTAGTCACCTAGCAAAAGTCCCCGTGTACTTGTCGTTCACTGAGAGCATGTTTTCTGACTTAGATCTTATTGTTTATATGGTTTTGGGCGCTATTTTAGGCTCGTTTATAGGAACGAAGCTTCGACTAAGTACAAAAAATGGTTATATTATTAAAATAATCCAGGCTTTATTGACGCTGCTTGCGGTTAAAATGATAGGTGAAGTTGCACTATAACAAACGAGTATGTCGTCAATCCTAAAATTTAGCGAGGTTTTTATCCCACATCACGCCGTCTATAAGCATCGAACGTAAGACCACTACCATCATACTTACACAGGTAATAATGGCGATTTTTGGTAGTCATCCACCGTGTAAAGAGAAAAATGGTGCTTAATGAGTTCAATGCCATAAAAACCGTACCCACGTATGGTACCTATTCAATAGCGATATCATGCCATTCGTTATACGTGCTTAACAGAGTAATCGTAAAACTGTTTATTTATGGCTCTTCATCGTTCATGGTGGAAAGTCATATCAAGCCCCCCAAAATAGAACAGTATTGCTGTCTTGAACCTTTGTTTGTTTCTAAAGCCTTTAGCTCTAAGCTTCATGTATTGGATCTTGGCATTTATAGCCTCCGCCAAGCCATTCGATGCCTTAAGCCGCATTGC
Organism: Salinivibrio sp. YCSC6; assembly: GCF_004916735.1. Taxonomy (NCBI): domain Bacteria; kingdom Pseudomonadati; phylum Pseudomonadota; class Gammaproteobacteria; order Vibrionales; family Vibrionaceae; genus Salinivibrio; species Salinivibrio sp. YCSC6. The sequence goes on along the minus strand of NZ_CP039516.1, from coordinate 1,650,061 downwards.
ATTAAGGATTGCTGGTAAGTGCTTTTTCACTGTCGCCGCTGCTGTCATCAATGGTTTAATTCCACTTGCTTTAACTAAAGCAAGCCACTCTAGCCATTGATTCCTTGCGCTTCTGATCGAACCTCCGTACCAGATCAGTCTTGCTTGCTCTTTGAGCAACCAGCTAAGGCTTGTATCTATCATGAGCTTGGCCAATCTGTTTATACGCTCCCTCAGGCGACCTTTGAGGTTTCTATTTCTTTTTAGCCAGCCATAACGCGTTCTGTAGCACTCTCGTTTAAGGTATGGCGGTAGACGGTTAACCTCTTGCTTGCGAACATCGTCAACAGCTTTGGTGAGCACTTTTGCTACGTGGAAATGATCAACTGCAATCAAGCGTTTAGATCGTGAGCCAAAGAAGGACTCGGTTGCATTCATAAAAGCTTGGCTCATATCCATCGAGACTGAGCGGACCTGCTGTCTAGCGAGGTTAGGCAGCACTCGATAGCAGTTTGCTAAGCTTTGTTCACTTTTACCGTCGGCAACAGCGAGAACTTGGCCCGTTCGGCTCGACATCACAGTGACATAATCATGCCCTCGGCAAAAGGCAGTTTCGTCTACCAACAGATCTTCTACCTTATTTAAATTTCTCCGGGCGAGCCCTCGTGAAACAGCCTTTTTCATTATCCGATCAATGGCTCCCCAACTCAGTCGAAAGGCTTTAGATACAGAGTGAAGAGAAGTGAACTGAAGTGTTTCAATAATCTTTGTCTCGAAGAGTTCGGTATAGCGACTACCAGGAGATGCCCAAGGAACAGAAACGGTCTGAACCCCGTGCTTTGGACAATCAGCACGTGGGACTTGGGCCTCAAGATATGTTTCGTACTGGCATGTATCCAAATGACGCCATATTCGCTTTCGAGAGTCATGCTTTCTTACCGCTTTCGAACATGTTGGACAAGCAACGCCTGAAGGACTTTCGTACATGATGTTCACGGTAATACGTTGGCTCTTTTTATCCACCTGGACAGAGTCGACAGTCCATGGCGGAATCAGTTCAAGGATCGCTTGATAGAGTGCTGTATCTTTCATCTGATTCAGGGCTCAAGTGCAGAGTGTTTCCTTATTGTCCAATTAATCGGAAAACTTGAAAAGAAACACTTTCCACCACATCCGGTGAAGAGCCTTATTTATACAGTGGTAATGTGTATGCTTCAGGTGAATCAATAGGAGCATAATGATGACAATAAAGTTTGAAGAAAAATTACCTAGCCCAAAAGAATTCTGTGACATGCGTGTAAAAGCCGGTCTCTCTCCAAAATCTCTTAAAGCGGCCACAATCGCTTTACCAAATAGTTTATACGGCATTTCAGTAAGAAATGGCGATGATCTAATCGCAATGGGGCGTGTCGTTGGCGATGGTGCATGTAATTTTGAGGTAGTAGACGTTGCAGTTGATCCATCTTACCAAGGTCGAGGGTTTGGCCGGAAAGTTATGGAGTATATAGATAGTTATTTATCATCAGTTGCTTTAGATGGTTCTTATGTATCAATGATTGCAGATGAACCTGTATTTTATGAGAAGTTAGGTTACAAGCTAGTCTCTCCATCCAGCGAAGGTATGACAAAAAAGTTTAAGCCGCACGCATAATGAACGACTATGCCATAAATCGTTGAATTTTAGCGAATATTTTGTAGTTAACCACTGCATAAAGAGTAAAGTGGTGTTTGGCGAGCTCAACTTTTTTCTCCTAAAACAGTGCCGAGCTAGACGGTGTCGTCTTGATAATTCGAGTGATGGTGAACATCGGCGATATAGAACAAGGATATTGTATGGAAATTAGGACTGGCAAGCATACAGATGTGTCGGCTATTACCGACATTTTTAACTTTTATATCGAACATACCAATGCTCGATTTGAGGTAGATCCTTTCACAGTAGAGAATCGCCAAGAATGGTTTTCGCAGTTTTCAAGTGGAACGAAGCATCGGCTTTATGTTGCGATAGAAAACGGCTTAGTATGTGGTTTTGCATGCTCCCAACCGTATAGGGTGAATTCTGCTTTTGACGATACGGTCGAGGTGACAGTGTATTTAGCGCCAGAGGCGAAAGGCAAAGGCTTAGGGACTAGGCTGTATAAGCAGTTGTTCTCATCGATAAGCACATGCGGAGTTCACCGCGCATTGTCCGGTATTGCATTACCAAATGATGCATCAATAGCTTTGCATAAACGCTTTGGTTTTAAAGAGGTTGGTGTTTTCAACGAGTACGCAAGAAAAAATGGACATTATATTAGTTCAATATGGTTAGAAAAAACGTTGGATGCTATGCCTGGTTGTGTTGATTAGTTCATAACTAGCGTATTGCTGCAAGGTAGCAATCAATGAGGATAAATTGAATAAAGTGGATGTAATGCGAGACTACAATGAGTTTGAGCGAAAGCTTTTTCCCTCGTTTAATGGTGTAAAGGAGTCAGATAATAATCTGACGAAGTTCATATCAAATGACCGTCATGGTAGCTACGTTTCATTCTTCAGCTTCGACGAAAGTCTCACTGAATCAATAGTTAAAGAGCAACTTTCATACTTTAAAAAGCGCAATTTATGCTTTGAATGGAAAACGTACAGTACCGATAAACCAAGTAATATCGGCAGTGTATTACTCGCAAATGGTTTTGAACAAGAAGATACCGAATCATTTATGGTTCTAGACCTGGAAAAAACAGCGAACCTATCTTTCGATGAATCTCAGATCACAGAAGTATTTGATAGAGAGGGTATTCGTGACGCAATAATAGTTCAAGAAAAGGTCTGGGGTGGAGATTTTGATTGGCAATATAATTACTTAGTAAGCCTCAAGGAACATTCTCCTGATTCTGTATCTATCTACGTCGTATATGTAAATGGCCGACCAGTGACCTCTGCTTGGCTAACATTTAATGGTAATAGCCCATTTGCCGGTATTTGGGGCGGAAGCACAATCGAAGAATTTCGCGGTAATGGGTATTATAGTTTGGTCCTTAACAAACGCATCTCTAAAGCGAAATCGAAAGGGGTTAAATATCTTATAATCGATGCCTCAGATATGAGTAAACCAATCGTATCAAAGCGTGGTTTTGAAGTCGTAGCGACAACAACGGGATACACTTCACCAAATAGATAATAAACGATTAGCTGCCTCTGGCACTTCTTTCAGCGCGAGAGCAGCCAATAAGTAAGCGTATATACTGTTACCTTAAAAGTGGTACTTAGAGATTAGCGTTAAAACTAATTTTTTAGATATAGTTACCTCCTGTATTAAAGGTCGTGTCTAAGTGATTTTGATTATCAATAAAGGGCTAATCCGTTAATTTTTAATATAGTATCGAGGGAACGATGCAAGATAAAAAAGTAAGAGACGCCTATAACGCTTACTTTCACTTTAATAATGAACGAACACTGTCAACTGATTTAGCCAGTGAACTTTTTTCGGTTGAATCTGAGGGTTGCTCTGTTTTCGTGGACAAAACACGTAAGTATGATAATCAAATAATCATCCATGAACTTTCTAGCATAGAGACTTTAGAGAGTTATCTGAGTTTTTACACACGTGACTTGCCCCCTGAAATATCCGTCGAACCGCAGGCAATAACAAATGAGCTGACAACATGGTTATTAAATCGTGCCTTTGTATCAGAATATGAGCATGAATTTCTCGAACTGAAGCCTGATGAGTATGTAGCGTGTACAGATAAATCCCAACAAGTGTCAGTTGAACAATGGTCACATGATAATGTTGATGATTTTTTAGCTTTACTTAAAACATCAGGTTTAGAGTGTTCGAACGAAATCTGGCAGAAGAAACGTCCGCTTTACTGCACAGAAAGGTTTCGTTGCTATGTTGCGAAAATAAACGGTGAGCCATGTGCTTGGGCAACGAGTTATATCGAGGGCGAATATGTAATACTCGCCAATGCGTATACACAAGAGAGTTATCGTTCGAAAGGGTGTCAAACTGCGTTACTTCGAGCACGAATTGAAGATGCTATTTCTTTAGGTTCCAAAGTAGTGCTGACTGATGTCATGCCAAACAGTACGAGTAGTCGCAACTGTAAATTAGTCGGTTTTAGGCATGTTGGTGTGAGAAGTGTATGGTGTAAAAATAGAGATAGTCATTGTTGATATTAAACTTCCCCTCTCAGTGTGATTAGGGGCACATGTAAGATCATGTTAATTGAGTCTAAATCACACTAACGATAGCGGCGTCGGCTGATTGCTGAGACGATTTGATGAATTACTGGGTTACGACAGTTAATTTTTTATCGAGAAGTTTGCGAGTCACTTTCAATGAATACTAGACAAGGTTATTCCAATGGTATGTCCGTTTACCCATCTGCATTGCTTGTACATGTACCTAACGTGAATGAAGGGCTAGAGTGGTATCGCAAGGCTTTTCCTAAAGCAATGCCTATTTATTATCCAGACTTTGATTTTACCGCCCTCGACTTAAATGGTTTTCAGTTGGAAATTGTGCAAGCCGATGAAAAAGTCCGCAATGGTAAGTGCGGGGCTGTGCTGTATTGGCAGGTTGATGACTTGTTAAGCGCCCTAGATCACTTTAAGGCGATTGGCGCTGAGTTATACCGCGGTCCAATGGCGATCGAGCATGGACTATCAATGTGCCAAGTCACTGATCCATTTGGAAATCTCATTGGGCTCCGTGGGCCTGTTTGATGAATGAGAAGAGTTAGCAAGGGAAAAAGTCAACGAGTTGTCATCTCAATAAAATTACAATGGAATTGATTCTCAATGGAAGAAAAAACAGGAACGCGATCTGTACGTAAATGAAGCGCTTTATGGTCATCATAAACTGATACGTATTCCGTCAGCGAGCTTTTATGAACCATCAAAAATCGCAGATATATTATCTCGTGAAGTAGATATCAAGTGTAATAACTTTGAAGAAAAACATTCGTTAAGTGATGTTAGTAAACCAAACGTCACTTAGTGTTTAATGCAAGTAAGCTCGTCAAGTGATTAAGAGTAAAAAGATCGCCATGTTTTGTATTACTTATGTGACAGAGAAACTAGCCAGTGAAAATCGTTGAGGCAACGACAGCAGATTTAGAAGCATTCTTTGTCTATCTGAATGCTCAGCTTGAAGAAAATAACACCAACAGTGCGCCAAACTTCCTGCCGCTTTCTAAAGCATGTAGCTATGTATCCGAAGAGTTAAAAGCGAAGTTTCAAGACGGCTTTCAGTTTGAGGTGGGGCAGACAGGCTGGAGAAAGCTATGGTTGGCTAAAGAAGAGAATAATACCATTGTTGGTCATATTGACTTGCGTCAGTATAACGAACCGTACAAGGCTCATCGCGTTATGCTTGGGATGGGGGTTGAAAGTCGTATTAGGCGACAAGGAGTAGGGGCGGCATTAATTAATGCCGTGGTGGTGTTTTGTCAACACACAGAGCATGTCAGATGGCTTGACTTGAACGTGCTCTCTAACAATCTACCCGCTCATAGATTATACGAAAAATGTGGCTTTAAAGTGATTGGCAATATGTCGGATTGTTATCGAATCGATGGTCATTCAGTCGATGAGTTAACGATGACCCGTGCTATCTAGCGCTGACTTTTGCGCGCGTCATGGAGATAGAGATTATCTTGAGTAAGGATACACCCATGCACCTGACTTTCCGTCCCATCAATCTTGAAACCGATTTTGCTAATTGTGTGGCTGCACGTCGGGACGCTTTTGTGTGTAGCTTTGGCTCCGATGAGGGGATTGAAGACTTTCTAACTGGCTATTATGAACGGGTGAGTGAACGCATGAATCAGCCCGAGTGGTTTTATCGGCATATTTTTGTCGATGGAGAATGGGCTGGGCAGCTTGAATTTCGCAGCACGTCACCGGAGCCTGAGACGGGTTATGTGCATCTCATCTACCTTGCACCTGCTTTTCGTGGTCGAGGGCTGGCCCCTTTGCTGCAGCGCTATATCGAAACCACCTTAACAAACGCGGGGTGCCGGCGAGCGTTGTTATCTGTAAGCCGTGATAATCATCGTGCGTTAGCCTTTTATCGCCAGCACGGCTGGGAATTTGTTCGCGCTAACCCCAAACATGCGAAGACTGATTTTTATCAGTGTTGGTTGCCGGCGTAGATACTTATTCGCGCCAATATGCGATTATGGCGCGATAGAATGTTTCAGTAGGCGAGTGGCTTATGACACTGATATGCCGGTCAAAAAGGCTCAATGTGCGACAGTTTCATCTCGACGATGCGCCGTTTATTGTGGAGCTGCTTAATGAGGCGTCGTTTATACGCTATATCGCAGATAAAAAGGTGCGTACTGAACAAGATGCGATCGAGTATCTCCGTCACGGACCGCTTGCGAGCTATCAAGCACATGGCTTTGGCCTGAATCTGGTAGAACGGCGGGAAGATGGTGAGCCCATCGGCATGTGCGGTGTGCTCAAGCGCAATGAGTTGGAATGCCCAGATTTAGGCTACGCGTTTTTATCGCGTTATACCGGGCAAGGATACGCCACAGAAGCCGCCGAGGCGGTACTTGAAGCAACCCTGTTAGCGAGCGGACTGACTACGGTTCAGGCGGTGACCTTACCGGACAACCAACCCTCCAACCGCTTGCTCGAAAAGCTCGGGTTTCGGCTACAACGCCCAATCATGCTTTATGGGCATAGCAACAATCTGTATGAATATACCCGTTAATAGATAAACAAAAGTGGTTCTTTGTTTGTTCACAAGAGCCAGCTTATTTTCAACTATCGCGATTATGCTTGGTCATAGTGCAATGGTGCATAATAGGGAATACAGTAAACCATGCAGCTGGAAGCAGAACATTATTACTTACGATCTCTGGATATCAGTGATACAGAGTGTTTTTATCAATGGTCCCAAGATAGGGAAGTAACAATTTATAGCCTATCAGCCTATGCGTATCCGCAGTCTCGATCGGATATTTCCTCATGGTTGTCGACCATTAATGCAGATCCTAAAAATGTTTCTTTTGGGATCTGTACTAGAGCGACGAATGAGCTGATTGGTTACGCAGGGATTAGTGATATCAGTACACTAAATCGTAGTGGTGAATTTTTTATTTTAATCGGCAACAAGCAGTTTTGGGGAAAAGGCATAGGTACTCTTGTGACCAAATTAGTCACAGACTATGCCATTAGAACGCTAGGTTTGCATCGCGTGCAGCTCACCGCTAGCACTCTCAACTCTCGTGCTATCAGTGCGTATAAGCGGGCGGGATACAAACACGAAGGAGTGATGCGTCAGTCTGGCTTTCGCAATGGTGAATTTGTTGATAAAGCCGTAATGTCAGTATTATCCCATGAGTGGTTATTCAGCGCCGGTGACATTGATACAGTTGCTTAGATAAAACGATGTGGCTTTTTGCATGTAAGCCTTGGGATGAGATCCGCCGTTGCCCCAAAAGCTCTTCAATACCGTTATTGGATTACTGGGACCGCTCACCCTGAACCGTGACACGGTGTAATCGTCTGGGTGCGTCGCCATAATCGGTTACTGCGTAGTGTTGGGTGGCGCGATTGTCCCAGATTGCCACCGAGTGTTTTTGCCAGCGAAAACGAACGTGATATTTCGATTGGCGTGCTTGACTGAACAGTGTCGCAAGCCGTTGTTGGCTGTCAGCCTCTGGCCAGTCGGCAATCGTGCGAGTAAATTGCTCGTTAATAAATAGTACTTCTTGGCCGGTTTCTGGGTGGGTTTGCACCATGGCACGGCGAATGGGTGGGTAGTCTTGAGCGCGTTTCGAGACCACACTCTGGCCGTCGGCGTCTTGATGATCGTAACGACTGCCTTCAAAGGCGTGCAGTGCGTGAATGGTGTCGAGCTCGCGTAGCTTGGCTTTTTCTTCGTCGGTGAGATCGGCCCATACTGCTGCCATGTCACACCAAATCGTATCTCCGCCATGTTCTGGTACATATTGCGCGTGTAAAACCGAGCACTTGGGCGGCACCGCTTGCCATGTCATGTCGGTGTGCCAATAGCTTTGGCTGGGTGGATTACCGCGGCTGGTTTCAATCACGACCACTTGGTCGTTGTCGGGTAGGTGCGGAAAAAACGGGTGAGGTGGCTCAAGCTCGCCGAAGCGTTTTGCCAGTGCGACATGGTTGTCGGTAGATAGAGGCTGCTCGCGAAAGAAAAGCACTTTGTAGCGTAAAAACGCTTGGTACAGCGCCGCAAACTCAGCCTCTGAAAGCTGGGATAAATCGATATTATCGACTTGTGCCCCTAATGTATCGCCTAAAGGGGTTATCTTCATTTGAACCATACCTTACCGCCAATAAATTTATAGGCTGGTGTGCCTCGCACCAAGGTGTCACGCGCAAAGGGCTGTTCGCATTGAGGGCAGTGACACGGCGTGGTGGTGGCATCCTCAACAATCCTTTCTTTAAAGCACTTCACCAATGCACCTTTGCCGCCTTTGCGGTATTTAAACAGTGGTGCATTACAGCGTTTACAGAAAATATCGATGGTTTTGGTGGGCCCTTTTTTATTTGGCTTTGCCATGTTGATTGCTCAAGCGTCACTAGATGCCGAAAGCTTGATAGTGACGAGTCGGGCGTAGGCTGTCAATTAGCTATCGTTTAATGACGCTTTACGTTATTAACGTTATGCGTTACTATTGGGTTTATGATTCGAACGTTTAATTGCAAAGATACTGAAAAGCTAGCACAGGGAAAGCGGGTAAAGCGCTTCGTCAATTTTGAGCGAGTCGCGCTTAGAAAATTGCGCCAGCTACAAATCTCAACCGATTTAGATGATCTCAAAATACCACCTGGTAACAAACTAGAGCCGCTAAAGGGTGATCGTAAAGGGCAATTTAGCATTCGAATCAATAATCAGTTCCGCATTTGCTTTCGCTGGGTTCAAGGTGGTGCGGAAGATGTCGAAATCGTTGATTATCACTAAGAGGTCGCTCATGCGTACTGTAGAAGCTGTCACACCTGGCGAGTTACTAAAAGAAGAGTTCCTGACCCCGATGGGGATTTCGCAATATCGTTTGGCTAAAGAAATCGGAGTGCCCGCACAGCGTATTGGTCAAATTATTGCTGGTAAACGGGCTATAACGGCTGATACAGACCTGCGTTTATGCCGTTTTTTTGGATTGTCGAAGGGCTATTGGCTGCGTGCTCAAGTGGCCTATGATACTGAAATTACTGAACATGAGCTCGAAGATCAGCTGAATAGTATTCGCCCATGGACAGAAGTTTCGACCATAAACAAAAGCCAACACGTGTGATCGTGTTGGCTATCGCTCTCGCCTCATAGCCAATGTAAGTGCAAGGGAGCCTTTTGCTTAGTTTGCGACTTTAACGCGGATTTTGCTTTTCGCAACGCTGGTTAAGTGCAACGCCGCCATCGCGGCTTTCGCCTGTGTGTCATCAGGCATGGTCACGAAAGCAAAGCCTTTGGATTCGCCAGTCTCTTGGTCCAGCACCAGATTACATTCGGCGACATCACCATACTCAGAAAATAGCTGACGAAGTTGGTGTTCGGTAGTGGTGCGAGCAAGATTGCGAGCTAGTAATTTCATTGTTGTCCGTAATTGTCGAAGTAACAGCGGCGATTGTCTCAATAAAGGGTGGCAGGACCAAGTAATAGTTTGGCGATGTGACGAATAAGCGAATCAAAGACTCGTGTTCCGATGGTGATGGCGGCTTTGGCATTGCCGTGAAGTTGGCGGTTTCTGTCGGTGATCTGGATAAAGATACTGCGCACTCGTTGGTTGAGCAAGCACACCAAGTCTGCCCATATTCTAATGCCACGCGTGGCAATATTAAGGTCGAGCTGTCAGTGGTTTAAGCTGGTAAGAAAAGATTGAATAGTGAGGAGCGCTCAACACAGCGCTCCTTTTTTACGTTTACGATCTAGCACCTGTTAGGTGCCATAGCCCACCGTGAATGCTTGCTGCAGATGCTTAGGTGTTTCGGCCTCATCAAGCATGGCGACCGCGAAGTCTTCCATTGAAATGCGAGACTGTCCGTCACTATCTGTCACTAAGGTGTCTGTCCCCAATGTGTACTGACCGGTGCGAGTACCAGGTGCGATCATGGCGGCAGGCGAGAGGTAACTCCAAATCACATCTTGGCTGGCGAGGCACTGCTCATATTGCACTTGGCACGCGCGTGCAATCTCAACCGCTGAAGCAGGGAGAAATCCTTCGGTGTTTAACACGGTTTCACCGTCAGTGCCTGGAATCATCAGTCGAGCGGCACCGCCGACAATCAGAACGCGCATTTGATGGTGGGCTGCGCCTTGGACGACGGCTTGGGTTAACACCGGTAATTGCGCTTCTTCGCCTGTCGGTGGGCGTAACGCCGTAATGGCAAGATCATGACCAGCCATTACCGATGCCACCTTGTCCGCATCGCTCAAATTGGCGGCGACAGGTTTTACGCCGTCGGGTAGCTTGCTGAATGCTGCCTCGTTACGTGTCACTGCCGTGACCTTATGGCCGCGTTGCAACGCTTCCGATACAATTCGACTGCCAATATCGCCCGTGGCACCAAATACGATTATATTCATTACTTTAGTCTCCATGTTATGACTCCTGTGTGTCCTTATGCCGCGCAATAGCCAGTAAAAAGGTGGCTGTCATACGCTTGTGGTTAAACCATGCTGAACTGATTAAGTTGTGATTAACCATTTATCTTGATGTAAAGATAAATACCAAAAATCTTCACGTCAAGATAAATGTGTGGATGTTTTTTTATTGAAGAAGACAGAGGGGAGCCAATGGAGATAGCGATCCGGCAAGGATGGCCGCTTGAGCAAGCACAAAACGTCGCTGAGTTATATGAGCAGGCGTTTGGGATGAAGTTCGCACGGGCAATCCCCAATCAGGCAGTGCGCGTGGCGGTGTTGTCTCAGTGTTTTGTCCCAGGCTTTTCGTTTGCCGCTATGCAAAACGGCAATGTGGTGGGGTTGGCTGGGTTTCAAACTCAAACCGGCGCACTGACACAGGGCATGGACGCGAAACAGTTGATCGATAGTTTGGGGCCCATCAAGGGTACTTGGGCCTGTGCAGTATTGGCGCTGTTTGAGCGTAAAGCGGCACCCAATGAATTGGTGATGGATGGCATTGCTGTTGATAGCGCGGTACGCGGGCAGGGGATTGGCTCCCATTTGTTGGATGCCATTATGGATTATGCCCAAGCGCATGGCTTTGAAAGCGTTCGGTTGGATGTGATTGATAGTAACCCCAGAGCCCGCAAGCTTTATGAAACCAAAGGCTTTGTCGCCACTAAAGAAGAGCGCTTTCCGCACCTAAAATGGTTAGTCGGTTTTTCAGGCGCCACCACCATGGTCAAGGCGCTGAACTAAAACAACAAGAGAGACAAGGATGTTTATGATTGAAACACGTCGACTTGTGCTGCGTGACATGCAGCCGAGCGATGAAGAGGCGTTTGTTCACTTAACGCAACACCAGAAGTACCAGCGTTTTTATAGCGAAACGGACTGCCAGCCAGAGACATACCGAGACTTACACGCGCGCTTTATCGAACAAGCCAACACAAATCCACGCGTGGCTTATCAGTTAGCGGTTATCTGCAAGCAATCGGAAAAATGTATAGGCACCGTCGGTTTAAGGCTTGAGGACAACCATCAAGCTTCCATCGGATGCGGCCTAGCTGTAGAGGCGCAAGGCGCGGGGCTAATGAGAGAGGCGGCTGTCGCGCTGGCCGACTTTGGTTTTGAGTCTCTGGGTGTGCATCGGTTATACGCGGAGACCATTTACGATAATCTTGCTGCAACCAAGCTTTGTCGTTCACTTGGCATGCGACAAGAGGCCCATTTTCATCAGCATCGTTTCTTTAAAGAACGGTGGTGGGATACGGTGGTTTACGCCATATTACGACACGAATGGGAGCAAGGATGATGAGAAAAGCACTACTTGGGGCACTGATGGTGACACTGCAAGCGTGTACCAGTGCGCCCGTTGATAATGAAACGACCGACGCTGCAGAATGTGTCGGTAGTACGGCGTTGCCAAGCGCATGGGCAGACAAGTTTGTCGCTGTGGACGATCCAGCGTTACTGGCGTCGTCGTTGGGTCAGCCATTGGAAGGGAAGCTTTGCCAAGGCAAGGTATATCAGGCGACTGAAGGGGTGACAGTATATCGCGCGTGGAATAGCACCAACCCGCATAGTCAGTTTGGTCACTGGTGGGCGTTATCACAACCGTCTGGCTTGGTGGCGGATTATCGCCAAGATTATGAGATTTGTTATCAATGGTCGCCGCTCGATAAATTGGTACAGTGCACCTTGCAACCGGGCGCCAAAATTGTGGTGGGTAATGGTCAAAGCGCGAAATGTTCCGAGTATTTAACCTATCCAACCTCAAGTGCCCAACAAGTTTATCTGCAAGAGGCGGAGCAAGCGGTTCAACATTGTCAAACGTTTGATGCGGTGATGCGTTGGCAGTGATGCGCGGCAATCAACAACTCAATCACATCTAGGTGGCGAGCGCTAAGGCGGTGGGATGACAGGCGGTCAATAAGTGTTTATTTCTCAATATCAATGAGATAGCCTTATTCTATGACAGGAATTGGAATAAGCACATGGAATTAGTCGTCCCCGCACTCAATTATCAAGCAGCCTTTACACGCTTTTATGATGACTTTGTTCAGTTTGACCCCGACAATGCCGATTACTATCGGCCGGGGAAAGACGATTTTCCCACTTACGTGACTCGGTTAACGGATGAGTCATTGGGTAAAAACCTTCGTAAAGGTTATGTGCCGTGTAGTCATTTTTGGCTGCTTGATGCTGAGCAACAAATCATTGGCGCGATTCGGATCCGCCATCACATTAATACGCCATTTCTATCTCAAGAAGCCGGACACATTGGTTACGATATTGCGCCGTCATACCGTGGACGCGGATGCGGCAAGCAAATGTTAGCCTTAGCACTGCCCAATGCGAGAGAGCTAGGGATCACTCGCGCCCTCATCACTGCGAATGAGGACAATATGGCATCGCGCAAAGTAATTGAAGCTAATGGCGGCACGTTGGAAAACATCGTCAATGGTGAAGTGTTCAATGAATCATTGGCGCGGTACTGGGTGGACATTAATGGATGATTCCCCGCGCATGGACCAACTGGGCAGTGACCGTCTGTTGCTGGTGGCGCCTAATATGGCCCATCAGCCTTTCATTTTAGAAGCCGTATTGGAAAGCCAGCACACCCTTGCTCCTTTTATGGATTGGCTTCCGCACGCGCTGACCGAATCGAGCTCAATTGAAAACACCCAACAAGCGATTGATGACTTCGACATGTTTATTAATGAGCTGCGCTACTCGATTTTTGAAAAATCGACGGGGCAACTGGTGGGTGTGATCAGCTTAATCATCCGCAACATCGCGATTCCTTATTTTGAAATAGGCTATTGGCTGCGGAGCTCCAAAGAAGGCCTTGGCTATATGAGCGAAGCGGTGAGGACGCTAGAGCAGTACGCGTTTGATGGCCTTAATGCCAAGCGAGTTGAAATCAAAACCGCCTACGAAAACACCCGCAGCCGCGCGGTAGCCGAGCGTTGTGGGTATCACCAAGAGGCGATTCTTACCAATGATCGTATCTTGCCGAGCGGTGCGATTTCTAGCACTGTTGTATACGCCAAAGTGGCGGAATGAAATAAGACTGAGTGGATCAGTTGATCTCGCGTTTTGCAATATCGTCACGTAGAGTAGCGCTTTTATTGACGAGCGCGTGCTCGAGTTGCTGAGAACCCTTATGGATACACAACCTAATAACCCGCTGCACGGGTTAACCCTACAAACCATTTTGACCCGTTTGGTTGGACACTATGGTTGGTCAGGCCTCTACCAACACATCAATGTGAACTGTTTTTCTAACGATCCTTCGATGAAATCATCGTTGAAATTTTTGCGTAAAACGCAGTGGGCGCGCGATAAGGTCGAAGCCTTGTATATTGATACCTTTTGCTAAGGGTAAAATACGCGGATTGGCTATTGGGTGGTTTTTGTTTTTAAGTGATTGATTTTAAATAACTGTCATTAAGGTGTCGGGGTGCTGTCGTGGTAATGTCGCCCCCATTTTGCATAGTGTCGATAGGGAAGAGCACAAAGGAGCAAGGATGAACGTGAAAGCACTCAGAGTTCAAAAAGGGTGGTCGCAAGACCAATTAGCACAATTTAGTGGGTTAAGTGTTCGAACGATTCAACGTATCGAGCGCGGCCACAAACCCGGATTGGAGTCGCTGAAATCGTTGGCTGCTGTGTTTGATATCGACATTAGTGATTTGCAAAAGGAGACAGACATGCAGGCAGATACTTCAATGAGTCCAGAAGAAAGAGCGATTGCCAATCGCGTCCGTGCCCTCGGCGGGTTTTATTCTCATTTGACGCGCTATGTGGTCGTGATGGCGATTTTGTTTATTATCAACTGGCAAACTAGCCCCGGCTATTACTGGGCTTGGTGGGCTGCAATGGGATGGGGGATTGCAGTGGTCAGCCACGGTGTCAGTGCTCTGGGCATTGTCGATCTCTTTGGTGATAAGTGGGAAAAACGCCAAATAGAGAAGCGACTGAACGCGCGGTCTAAGCGTTAATCGCTACCTGATAACGCCGAGCGAATGTGCCTCGGCGTTTTTGTTTTTCACCAACTAACAAACATGTTTACTGAGATGCCGCTTGTCGCTGTTGGAAGCGCGTTGCGTGCTCGACTAAGCCTTTGAACAGCGCACGCTGACAGCCAAGATAAAGCAAAAATTCCGGATGCCACTGTACGCCCAGTGTATAGGGACGATTGGGCGACTCAATGGCTTGTACAATGCCATCTAAATCACGTGCGCTAACCGTTAAATCCTCGCCTAACGCGTTAATCGCTTGGTTGTGCAGGCTATTTATTTTGCGTCTGCCTTGCCCCAACCGTTGCTGGATGTGGCCGTTGACATCACGCAATATACACAAGGTTTTCATTGGGAATATTGTCCAGCGATGAGAGGTTTTTTTACGCTGCTCGCGTAAGCTTTGGTGCAAGGTGCCGCCTAAACAGATGTTGAGAAGCTGCGCACCTCGGCAAATCCCCAGCAAGGGCTTTTGGCTTGCCAGTGCGCTTTTGATAACCGCGCTTTCCAAAACATCACGTTCAGAATCGTAGTTGGGTTTGACTTCGGGCTCCGCAGCGTACAAAACAGGCTCGACATCGTGCCCGCCGGTAATCACTACGCCATGATAGGCGTCTGGATCTAAGGCGGTGCCGGGGTGTAGTTGTAACGGCTTGCCACCATAGAGCTTGACTGCCGCAGCAACAAAAAAACGTGGCAGCCGTGCGCCTTTGCTCGGGCCGGTTATTGCGATGACGGGTTTATCCATAAATTGTGCACCTTTTCCGCCCAGTTATTGACGATACGCGCTAATGGGTCGCTGAGATAGCCCAAATAAGCCTTGCAACATGCGTCCAATCGCGCAGGATCGGCAGCGAGTTTTTCGACTTCCACCCAATCGTTCCATGCTTCGTGAATGCCCCAATTAGTCCGGCTGACCTTGCTGTCCGGCAGCCGATAATGAAACGTGGGTCGCGCCTTAGTCAGCCCGTCGTTGACGGCCGCATTAACGCGCTCAGGATCGAGATGCGTGAACAAGGGCAACATATCTAGCGCACGGTTTCGTGTGGGATTATCCGCAAGGTAGTCATCAATCAGAGTAGTCAGATCTGGCCAATAATCAGCGGCTAGCACACGTTCAATATATGCTTTCGGGAAAGGGTCAACATAGTTAGTTAGGCGCCGTGATAGATCAATGTCGGCGCGTTTTAAAAGCCAGTCATACAAACATAAGAATGCTTTTAAGTGCGCACAAATCGTTTTGGCGGTTAGATCAGGCAGCTCTGGATTGAGTTGCATGCCAAACGCATAAACCGGGCTGTCTTCGGTTCCTTCGGCGCCTTGTAGACGCAGTGAAGCAATTAAATCCTCGACGCTATCGAGGCGGTCTAGTGGGAGAGGTGGCGTGACAATTTCTACCGGCACGACCAGCTTGGCTGCCCACGCTAAAACGTCTTCGGCGGACTGATCGAGTTTATTGGCCAGTGTTTTCTCGCTTCTGTCACTCTGGCCAAGGCGTTTTAATTTGGCATAATCAAGCTCAATCACCCAATCGCCAGCGTCATCCCCAGTCAGATGACGGTCGTAACGGCCTCCTTTTTTAACCGTGAGCGACAACTTATCTGCGACGATGCGTGCGATCTCGTCTAGCTCCATGCCGCTTAGTTCAAGTTCTACTCCGACGCGACGCGCTTCACCTTGCGCATTGTGCTCCCGAGGTGGTTGGGTGAGTCGTGATGTGTGCGTTTTCATTTAATATCCTCACCTTTATTGCTAAGCCTAGTAAATGTGATGAGGGTGGTATCGACAGAATTAAAGGTGTTTCTGCCTAACTATTAACCGTTTGCGACCTAGATAGAAAAAGCCATTGAATGTGCTTTCAATGGGATGGTGCCGCAGCAGCGGGTGAGGCAGAAGCGATATGTCGGTCTTTTGCCCAGCTTTGCGTCACCGAGTTGGATTTGCTCTTGAGACACAAGAATAGAAATGTGGTTAATCATTGTCTTGATGGGATTGACTTCTCGTCATTTTAATATTGATGTCGTTATTGGTTATGTGTAAAAGCATGGGATTGCACGAATAAATTTCGCTGCGGAGACAAATGACTTGGCGTGTTCAGGGAGTGAAAAAATGGCCAAAAATGTGGTGGTACTGGGAGCGGGCATGGTCGGTGTATCTGTTGCTTGGCATCTTTTGAAGCGAGGCTACGATGTGACGGTCGTCGATAGAATGGCGCCTGGGCAAGAAACGTCGTTCGGCAACGCAGGCATTATTCAGCGCGAAGCTGTTCGACCCTATGCCTTTCCACGCGACCTTGCGACCTTGCTGCGTGTGTTACCTAATCGTGCTGTCGATATTCGCTATCGACCCACCAGTGTACTGCGTGCCGCGCATCCATTGCTGCAATATTGGCATCATTCGAGTGAAAACCAATACAAAAAGTTGGTCCCCGAGTATGCGGCATTGATCATGCAGTGCCTCGATACGCATGATGAAATGATCGCGTCCGCGGGCGCGGCCTCACTGATCCGTAAGCAAGGTTACCTCAAGTTATTCCGCAGCCAAAAAGCGTTGGATGAAGAGTGCTCGCGTGCCGCGTCTGACTATGCCAGTTACGGTGTGGAGTATGAGGTGATCAATAAAGCGCAGCTCGCTACGTTGGAGCCGCATTTAGCCGCGCCGCTAGCGGGGGCAATTCATTGGAAACAACCTTGGACTGTCACCGATCCCGGAGCCTTGGTACAAGCCTACGCCGACGATGTTATCGCCAAAGGCGGCGAGATAAAGCGTGCCAATTTGCGAGCACTTAAGCAGGAGGACGGACAGTGGGTCATCGAAACAGATCACGTGCGCCTTCGTGCGGATCAGGTTGTGATGGCGATGGGACCGTGGTCATCGTACTGGTTACGCCAACAAGGCATAGAGGTACCTTTGTTCACCAAACGTGGTTATCACATGCACTACCAAGGTGACGCTAACACTCCGCTCAATCATTGGATTATGGACGCTGAAGTGGGCTATTTGCTCGCACCGATGCGCGCGGGCGTGCGATTAACCACAGGGGCAGAATTGACAGCATTGGATGCTCCCTTGAACGAGCGGCAATTATCGGCAGCGGAAAAGGTAGCACGCGAGCTCTATCCACTAGGTGACCGCGTGGATGCGGCGCCTTGGAAAGGTGGGCGTCCGTGTATGCCGGATATGAAGCCTGTCATCGGACCCACGCCGAATAAACCCGGATTATGGCTCGCGTTTGGTCACGGGCACCAAGGCTTTACGCTGGGGCCTGTCACTGGAAAACTTATCGGACAAATGATGGATGGCGAGAACACATCGGTCGATATGCAGCCTTACCGTGTCGACCGGTTTTAAGTCTGAGTCCGGATGTTTCTGCTGTTCAAACGGGGCTGGTATAGGTGAAATTCGCAGCATTTAAACAGAATGAGTGAACCCAATCGTCCAATGGCGTCGTACTCTCAGTTGCTTTAAATACCGAAGCTATAAGACAATATCGCTTTGCTCTTGCAAGGTCGCCTATCGATGATATGGCGGCCCTGCATTTTCGCCGCTATCAAACTCAGCTAGGACAGTATCCATGTACGAGGAGTATTTCTCGATCGCCAAACCCGCCATCGTCGTGCGTGGTCCGGAAAATATGTCATTTATCGCCATTCTGGAAGCGAAACTACGCGAGTATGGCTGTGATGTCACTGTGATTGGGCCTGATGATGCCATGCCGGATTGGGATACGGTTCAGCTAATCAGCTGGGTGCCAGAAGGTGGTGCTCAAACCAAAACATTGCGCTGGCTTAGTGAGCAATGCCCGTTTATTGCGTTAATGGCGAGTCAAGCGGCGGCCGACCGTGTCGCGGCGCTAAATGCTGGCGCTGATGATGTATTATCGACGCCCGTTGATTTGGAAGAGTGTCTGGCGCGCTCAGCGATCGCCATGCACCGTCGCCATGCAACGTCTGCGATGCGAGATACGTCCGGGCAGCTACAAATCGATAATCTCTGGATGCAAAAGGATACGCACCGCGTGCGTGTTAACGAACAGCCAGTAAAATTGACCCCGCTTCAATTTGAGTTGCTGTGGCTCCTTGCGCAGCACAAAGACACAACCCTCAGTAAACCGCTGCTGTATCGCCAAGTATTGAAGAAAACCTTCGCGCCAGATGATCGCAGTCTGGATATGCACCTGAGCCGGATCAGAAAAAAATTAGCCGATGCGGGCTTCCCTGCCGAAAGGCTCCAAACTGCGCACGGGAAAGGCTACTGTTTTATTTAGCGTCGCTTGCGGTTCGAGCAACGCGCCAATAGCGTGGGTGAGGGAGGCGTGGCAGCAACAGCCCTGCGATCACAATCACAATGCCCACTACCTGAAGTTGGCTCACGGCTTGTCCCATCAAAAACGCGGTGAGTACCGCGAACACAGGTACAAAGTTAAAAAAGAGTGCTGCATTGGCTGAGCCTAGATGGCGCACACCGTTGAGCCAGAGTAAGTAACCGGCGACAGTACCCAGCACACCGATATACAGGAGTTCGGAGACGGCCAGCGGACTTGCAGCCCAGACTTCGCCAAATGGATGAACCTTTGGGGTCAGTGCACACATGATGCCAATGACGGTTGCGCCACTCAGCATGCCCAAAAACGTGTAGGGGATCACCGGCATCCAGCGGCCAATGCCTTGGCTGAAGAAGGTGTATGCACTCCATGCAAACATGCCAGTGAAAATCATCTTATCGCCTTGGTTAAAGTTTAATTGGTTGAGCATCTGCCATTGACCATTGGTGATCACCACAAGCACGCCCGATAAACTCACCACCAAGCTGAAAACTTGCCCTTTACGTGGCAATGCGCGAATTGCGATACAGGCGATAAGTGAAGTCACCAACGGGCTGAGCGCCATGATTAATGACCCATTGGTCGCTTGGGTGTACTCGAGCCCAGTGAACAAACAGAGGTTCAGGCCGCCAATCCCCACGGCGCTGACGGTGGTTGCCCACAGCCATTGTTTAGCGCTGAGTGTGGGGACGCGGGTACGGGTGAGCTTGAGATAAAAGCCTAAACACATTGCGGCGACGGCAAAGCGCCAAAAGACCAAGGTGAGCGCATTCACTTCATTCAGCGCATCTTTACCAATTGGGAACGTGCTGCCCCAAAAAAAGGCACATAAAATGAGAAGGGCAACGGCTTTCCACAGTGAAGCAGTAGTTGTCATAGCAAGACCTGACTTGTTGAGTGATGTGCGCTAGTGTATAAGTTTCAAAATATGAATAAACCGGCAATATCAGAACGGTAGATTCCAAATATGAAACCTAACTATTCGTTAGACGACTTGCGCTGTTTTTGTACCGTGGCGCAGTTAGGGAGCTTTAAAGCCGCGGCGCAGCAGCTTGCTATGCCGCAATCCACCCTAAGTCGTCGTATTCGCCAGCTTGAACAAGATCTTGCTCTGCGTTTACTCAATCGCGATGCACATCGTATCTCGCTGACTCAAATTGGCCATCGCTACTTTGATCGTGCCGCCGGATTGTTCGATGAGTTGCAGGCACTCAATGATGACTTGGTGAGCGAGAAGCATCACCCCCAAGGCAAAATTCGTATTAGCGCACCGATCAATGCCGGTAAACAGTTTTTACGCCGCGTCTTTTTCGACTTTATGCGTGAGTACCCCGAGATTCAACTGGATCTTAACTTTTCCAATAGCTTGATAGACATTGAAGCGGAAGGCATGGATGTGGTGTTTCGAGTCGGGAATCCAGTGGTAGAAAATTGGATTGCACGGCCGCTCACCGATATTCACTTCATTTTGTGTGCCAGTCCTGACAGTGATTATCACGACGTGCGTTCACCCAATGATCTGAGTGGTCAGCCGGTGGTGATTTGTCATCCGATGACGGTTTGGGAGCTCACACACCAGCAAACGGGGGAAGCGTTTGATTATCAAGCCACCACGGGCATACGTGCCGAAGTGGATGAAATTCAAATGTTAACCCATGCCGTGCAAGCCGGATTTGGCATCGGCTATATTCCTGATTATTCCGCGCTACCTTTGATAGAACAGGGCGAATTACAGCGCGTATTGCCGCAATGGTGCAGTCGGGCGCGTACGCTATTTTTGCTCTATCGAGACCGAGAACAAGTGCCTTTGCGCGTTCGGTTGCTGGTGGAATTCGTCCTCGCGCGTTTTACATCCTCTTAGCGCGTAATCAGGCATAAAAGGGCTGATTTCCGATATAAAGGGGCCACGTTTCAGTGGTCCCAATGGGTACGATTTACGATTAATCACCATGATGCGTGTGCGCTGGCGACAACTCGGTGGATGCCGGTGTGATGGTTTTGGCTAAGAACAGATACATGGCAGGCACCACGAACAGGGTGAACAAGGTACCCAATGTCATCCCACTGGCAATCACTAATCCCATCGCAAAACGGGCGCCTGCGCCGGCGCCTGAGGCAATCAAGAGCGGGATCATGGCGAGCACCGTCGCTGCCGTGGTCATCAATATAGGGCGTAAACGGATGGCGGTCGCTTCTTCAATCGCCTCACGTTTGGTTCGTCCTTCTTGCTGGAGCTGATTGGCGAACTCGACGATCAGTATCCCGTGTTTAGCAATCAGGCCGACGAGGGTGAGCAAGCCGACTTGGGTGTATATGTTCAAGGTGGTAAACCCGAGGCTGATAAATATCAGCGCGCCACAGACACTCATTGGTACGGTGGCCAAAATAATGATCGCGTTTTTAAACGACTCAAACTGCGCCGCTAAGATCAAGAAAATCACAATCAAAGCAAAGAAGAAGGTCACGACCAGTTGCTGGCCCTCGCTCATAAATTGGCGTGACTGTCCGGCATAATCGACACTAAAGCCTGCTGGCAATTCTGTCGCCGCAATCTCTTCGAGTACACCCAGCGCTTCCCCCAAAGGCACGCCAGGGCGGGGCACACCGGAAATTTTCACCGCATTCAGCTGCTGAAAACCGCGCAATGCTTGGGGCTGCACACTTTCCTTTAAGGTCACTAACGTTGACAGCTGAACCAATTCACCGTTTTGGTTGCGGGTATAAAACTGGCGCAATTGTTCCGGCGTGAGACGTTCATTACGCGCCACTTGGGGGATCACTCGATAAGAGCGGTTTTCCAGTGAAAAGCGTCCCGCATCCGCCCCGGATAACAGTGAACCCATATCCGCGGCAAGCTGTTGCATACTCACGCCCATCAAAGCGGCCTTTTCACGGTCGATGTTGACCGTTTGTTTGGGGCGGTCAATGCTCAGATCGGTATCGACAAAGATAAACCGCCCCGTTTGCATCGCTTTGCCCACGATATTGTTCGCCACTTCATTTATTGCTTCAAAGGGTTGTGTTGAACCGATAATAAATTCAACCGGCGTGCCGCCGCCCGGAGACGGCAGTGAAGGGGGCACCAAGGCAAAGCTACTTAAGCTCGGTTGGCTGTCCATAAAGGGTTGGATTTCGTTTTCCAAGATGGCTTGGGTACTGCGCTCTCGCTCATCCCATGGCGCAAGTACAATACCCGCGATTGCGTTATTGGTGCCGCCAGAACCATTGATAATAAAGACGTTGTCGATTTCTGGTACATCGTCAATCAGTCGGTTTAATTCGTCAGTACTGGCAGACAACGCATCCAGCGTGGTTTGGCTGTCGGCTTCGAGTATGGAGAACACAAACCCTTGGTCTTCAGCGGGCTCAAGCTCAGAAGGACTGGTGATAAACAAGAAATAGCAAGACACTAAAACAATCGCGCCGAACGTGAGGATCACCGCATTGGTATTCAACAAGCTATGGAGTGTGCGTTGGTAGCGATGATGTAATCGGTCAAACTGCTTATCCAGCCAGTGCTCAAGGGAGCGCTCTTGGGTCGCTTTGTCCGCCTGATAGGGCTTGAGCACATAGGCACACATCATGGGCGAGAGCGTAAGCGCCACCACACCGGATAAGATCACCGACGCGGCGAGGGTAAAGGCAAATTCAACAAACAGTACCCCGGTTAAGCCACCAACAAAGCCGATGGGCAGGAATACCGCGACCAAGGTGGTCGACATGGTGATAATCGGCCACGCCAGTTCGCGCGCGCCCTCAAGCGCAGCTTGTGTTCGGCTTTTGCCTTCTTCGATATGGCGGTGCACGTTTTCAAGCATGATAATCGCATCATCGACCACCACACCAATTGCAAGCACCATGGCAAGCAGTGTCAGTAGGTTGATGGAAAACCCTAACAGCCACATCAAAAAGAAGGTGCCGATGAGCGATACGGGGATCGCGACCGCAGGAATAACCACCGAGCGTAACGACCCCAAAAAGCCATAAATCACAAACACCACGATGGCTAGGGCGAGAATAATCGATATCACCACTTCATCAATGGCGTTATCAATATACTCGGTTGAGTCATAGGCGATATAGGCCGATAACCCTTGAGGCAATTGGGTGGTAATGTCGGCATCCCACACCTGATTCACCGCCTCAATCACATCCAGCGCGTTGGCATCTGGCGAGACTTCGATGCCGATAAAGGTGGCATCAAGCCCATTAAAGTTCACCGATGTTTGGTAACTTTCGGCGCCGAGCTCAACGGTTGCCACATCACTCAAACGCACAACAGATTGGCCATCACTGCTGATGACCAAATCTTCAAATTGCTTAACGTCATGAATGTCGGTGGCAGCGTTCAAATCAATCGCCACGTCTTGGCCTTTGGTGCGCCCCAGCGTAGCAAGCACATTATTGCTGCGCAGGGCGGCAATCACATCCGTACCGGTGAGATCGTAAGCGGCCATTTTGACCGAGTCGAGCCAGATCCGCATCGCAAAGCTACTGGCACCCAACACATCAGCACGCTGCACACCCGGAATCGTCGACAGCTGTGGCTCGACCACCCGGACCAAGTAATCGGTAATTTGATTGTCAGTGAGGACGTCAGAGTAGAAGGCGAGGTACATTGCCGCGACGGTTTCCCCCACCTGCAGGGTAACGACGGGCTCACGGGCATCATCTGGTAGCTCAGAGCGCACCTTATTCACCTGTGCGGCAATTTGCGTGAGTGCTTCATTCGGATCGTAATCGAGACGCAAGTAGGCCTCAATGGTGCTCACGCCGGCGGTTGAAGTCGAGACTAAGTAATCAATCCCTTCGGAGGCAGCAATTTCACGCTCTAGCGGCGTGGTGATAAACCCTTGAATCAAATCAGCATCTGCACCGATATAAGTGGTAGAGACACTCACCACTGCATTTTTGATCTCGGGGAATTGGCGCACATTCATGTCCGTGATAGCGCGTAAGCCGAGCAAGATAATGAATAAGCTCACCACGGAGGCCAAGACGGGTTTCTTGATAAAGACGTCGGTAAATCGCATCGAATCGCTCCTATTGATTCACAACGTTGGGATCAAGATCTTCGCTCGGCTGAACACGCTCATTGTCACTGATCTTGATGTTGCTGCCGTTACGGAGCTTGAGGAGGCCGGAGGTAACGATACGGTCACCGGGTTGAAGGCCGTCTTTAATCACAATCATGTCACCGCGTCGCGCGCCTGTTTGCACAAAGCGCTGTTGGACCGTCAATGCATCGTCTTGCTCTTGGATCACGAAGACTGCGTTGCCATACGGATTAAATTGAATCGCGCTTTGTGGTGCCAGCAAGACATTTTGAGCTTCTTCACCTTGATCAAGACTCACGCGTGCGAACATGCCTGACCGTAAAATGGCATCTGGGTTGTCAAAGGTGGCTTGAATGTCGACACTACGACTTGAGGGCGTCACAACCGGCGAAATCGCAGTCACTGTGCCGGTAAAGACCTTGTCGGGCTGTGCGCTAATCGTGGCAGAAACGGTTTGGCCATTTCTCAGCGTGCTGAGCTGCTGCTCGGGTAAGGTAAAGTTGAGGTAGATGGGAGTCACTGACGTGAGTGTCGCAACGGCTGTCCCTGGCGCAATGAGTTGGCCAAGACTGACTTCTCGGATCCCAATAATGCCGTCGAAAGGCGCGGTTAACGCCTTTTGCTCGATGCGCGCTTTTTGGCTGTCGACGGCGGCGATCGCTTGCTTGGCTTCACTTTCTTTGCGCTTTAGCTCAGATTCAGAGACATTTTTGTCTTTAAACAGCCGTTGATAGCGTCTCAACTCAAGTTGAGCAAGCTCTGCGACGGACTCGAGCCGACGAAGCTCTGCTTCATCAACACTGGCATCCAAGGTGACCAGTAATTGTCCCTTTTTCACCGATGTCGCATTGTCGAACAAGATATTGTTGACGATGCCGCTTGCCTCGGTGGTTAGCTGGGTGTCATTAATGGCCGCAAAACTACCAATGGTGGTTTGTTGTTCACGCCAAGGGTGGGTTGAGACTGTCGTGGCCGTCACGGTGACCGTAGGGGCAGGCATGTTGTCAAAGAATTGGTTCATAAAATGATTGCCTACTGCTTTGTAAGCAAAAATTCCCCCAAAAACGAGCCCACATGCGACTAACATAATAATCAAACGTTTTATCATAAAAATCCCTGAACAGAATTGCTGTCACCACCCTTGGCTTTTTAGTACAGACGAAGGCGCAAAAGGTTGATTTAACCAATAACAAATATCGAACTGACCAATACAAACCTTATCACTGTTTGGTTCATTCATTGGTGGTAAATTGATGATCTTGTGGATTAGCTCAGGTCAGTGTCATCAGCGAAGCCGAATAAGGAGAACGTCGATGCTACTCAATGCAAATAGCACGGTAACGGAAGCGGCGCTGCGTGCCGTGGCGCATATGCCAACGCGCAGTTTGCCAGTGCTGGTGGATAACAGCTTTAGCCAAAAATTGACCGATGCGGATTTGATGCGCATCGCGGTGTTGTTGGCCCAAAAAAGCGCTGATGAAGGAGGGTGCCCCATCGGTGCGGTGATTGTTGACAATGAGACACGTCAAATCGTCGGTAAAGGGCACAATACCTTGGTACAAGAAAATCACCCCTACAATCACGGCGAAACGGCGGCAATACGCGATGCTGGGCGAATTGATTTTAGCCAAACAACCTTGTTTACCAGTTTAAGCCCATGCGATGTGTGCGCGGCACTGATCACCATGCGCGGTTTCTCTCGCGTGGTGGTAGGAGATATCACTAGTGCGAGCGGTAACGAGACGATGCTGCAAGCGAAAGGGGTGACGGTTGATGTGCTGGAAGATCCCCAGGGCATTGCGCTGTATCAGCAATTTAGAGCCGATCACCCCGAACAAGAGTTAGAAGATTGGCAAGGTGTAAGTGCCGTCAAGGCACGTTTAGCAAAGCGTGAATGAGAGGAGAACGACATGGATGTTGCGATTGGTCCGACCACGGATGCTAATTACAGTCAAAAGCTGACCCAAGAGAACATGGCCCCGTATTATGAAGCGAGGAAAATCGCTTGGAACCCTCAGCGGTTTATGGAAAGTTGGCGAGTTTTCGATAATTATGAAATTCGCCATGAGCGAAAGCGTTGTGGTGTGATTCGCTTGAAGGCAGAGGGTGAAACGCTTTTTATCCGCGATTTACAGATAGAGCCGAGTAAACAGCGGCAAGGGATCGGCCGCGAGGCAATCGCTTGGGCGATCGCTTATGCTCAAACGTCTGGCTATGCGCATTTAGCCTTGCGTGTTTTTGCAGAAAATCCAGCCGTTTCATTATATCAAGCGCTGGGGTTTGTGGAGACAGGGCGCAGCCGAGATGCGGTTCTCACGCTTTCGTTGTCGTTAACCGCAACGTCCGAATAATGAGCAAAGCGCCTGAGCATGTCGATAGAGATGGCATGCTAGTCTTATAGACAGCGTAGCGAGTCAACATAGTGAGTGGTTGGATGACCCATTGGACACAAGCGTGTATTGCGATTTGGCTAACTCTTTTCTCCTTTCAACTATGGGCCGCGCCATCGACCTCACAGCCACTTAAGGTTTGTGTGGGTGACGGTAGTCCTTGGCCGCCATACACCTATTGGCAGGGAGAAACGCGCCAGCAGAAAGCGGACACCTTGACAGGTTATGCGACAGATTTGGTGCTCACCGCATTAGAGCGTAACGACATTGCCTATCAGCTGGTCTTTATGCCTTGGGCACGCGTGCAACATGAACTGGCGCGCGAATCCGGCCGTTGTGATCTTACTTGGGATGCAAGTTACAAACCCGAGCGAGCGCAATATAGTCGCTTTACGCAGCCACTCTATTCGATATCCTTGGGTTATCTGTACGTGGGCGCACCTGACACACAAGCACAACCGAATTTATCGGCGACACAATCGGTTTGTGGTGTGAACGGCTATAACTATGCCGCATTTGGCGACAACCCCCGACCGAGGTTTGAAGCCAATACTTTGCAGCAAGCCTTGCGAATGTTAGAGGCGGGTCGTTGTCGCTTTCTTGCCAGTGAAATCGAGCCCGTTTTAGGGGGAATACGGCTCGGGCTCTATCAGTTTTCACGCGATCTCGCTCATATTTCGCTGCCCAACCCGAAAGCATTTCATGCTCAAGTGAGCCGATATGCGCCACAAGCGAATGACTTAGTGGCGCAGATTGACGCGTATTTGGACAGTGCGGCTCAACGTGGTGAGTTACAAGCACTCCGTGCTCAGTATTTTCAGTCAGTTACCTCGCAGCCCCAGCCGTAACCAACGTCAGAGTAATGCGTTATCGTGTGCTACGCACAGAGGGTAGAGGGCGCTTGGCCCAGCGTGTGGGCAGCTTGGTCGTTGCTAAGTGAGTGTGTAGCTTTTTAGCATATCGATGATAGGTCACTTGACGACCCGAGTGAAAACTCACCTTGAGTACCATGTTTCTCTCCTTGTGATTAACGTTGCGATAAAGTTACATTTTTATTCCAAATAAGTGTATTTAATTATTCTTAAGTCACATAAGAAATCCTAATAGTGAATATGGGCTTGCTGGGCGTACTATAAACCTAACAGTCTGTGCCCTTGGCTCGGATGAAGACGAATAAGCTAACTAATAAGGAACAGCATGACAGGGACGCCACCACTTTCAGGTCAACAGACTGCGCTGCTTCAAAGCCTCAAAGCGCACGGTATTTCAGTAAAAATATACCGCCATCAGCCTGTCTATACGTGTGAACAAGCAGACGCGCTCGGTTTGCATACTGATGCAAACCCGACCAAGAACTTACTGTTGAAAGACAGAAAGGGTAAACAGTTTTTCTTGGTGGTGTTACCGGGCAAAGCCACCGTTAATTTAGCCGGATTGAGTGAAGCCTTGGGGACGTCTCGCTTATCGTTTGCCTCATCGCAGCAACTCGACACCTATTTGCAGGCGCAATCTGGTGCCGTATCGGTATTTGATGTGATGAACGATCCTGAGCATCGCGTTAGTTTGGTGATCGCGAATGCGATATGGCAAGTCCAAGCGGTGGAATGCCAGCCTTTTTGTCATGATCAAACTTGGGTCATAGCCACGCAAGATCTCGCTCGCTGGCTACAAGGTATAGGCCGAAGGTATCAAACGGTAGATCATCAGTAAGTTGATGAAACCTCAAAGCTTTGTAACATAACTTATACAATACTGACGAAAAAAAGCGCAAACAGTTGCGTATGGGTGAAAACAAATAGAAATGAGACTGGTTATCGTTTATGTTCCAATGCGTTCAAATAATCGTTAGCTACAGGAAGTCTCATGTTGAAGAAACACCCCCTTGCCGTTTTTGTGGCTGTCGCGCTGTCACCCCTTAACAGTACAGCCGCAACCAACCTGACAGAACCCGTTGATGAAGTCTATGTGGTTGAAGGCCATCAGGCACGTTTTAAGGCTAATAGCAATGAAACGGCGATGCGAATGGAGGTCAGCCAACTAGAAACAGCGGGCCAAGTGGCTGTGATGGATCAAACGCTGATTCAAGAGCAAAACGCCACGACATTAGGGGATGTATTGGTGAATGACGCCAGCATTGGTGTTGGTGGTACGGACCGCAATCGTGAGATTTTCATGCTACGTGGTTTTGAACTTGATAC
Organism: Salinivibrio sp. YCSC6; assembly: GCF_004916735.1. Lineage (NCBI taxonomy): Bacteria > Pseudomonadati > Pseudomonadota > Gammaproteobacteria > Vibrionales > Vibrionaceae > Salinivibrio > Salinivibrio sp. YCSC6. The sequence goes on along the minus strand of NZ_CP039516.1, from coordinate 1,621,488 downwards.
CGGAACAGGCTACTTGCGTAATGGCCAGCAGCAATGGTCTTATTATCGACATCCTGTTGAGCTGATGGAACGTGTTGAGGTGTTAAAAGGGCCAGCAGGTTTGCTCTATGGCAAGTCCGCACCGGGCGGTCTGGTGAATATGGTCACCAAACGACCAACAGCTGCGTTCCAAGCGTCAATCAGCCAGAAAGTCGGTACTAACGATTATCAACACACCGTCGCTGATGCGTCGGGTTCTCTCAACGAGAGCGGCACCTTACGTGGCCGGATGGTGCTATCGAAACAAAGCGAGGGATCATCACGTCGCTATTTAGATGGCAGTGAACCTGAGCTCGACCGCCAAATTGCAGGCTTGATGCTAGATTACGACATCACGCCCGATACCCAGCTTTCTCTTCATTATGATCGTGTGATTGATGACAGTAATAGCGATAACGGCGCCAACATCATCAATGGTAAACCGCAACTGGGTAGCCAATTTATCTGGGAAGCGCCTTGGTCGTTCATGGACATTGATGTCGAGAACTACGGAGTCGATATTGTCAGCCAATTAACGCCGGATTGGAAAGTCAAATCAGGCTACAATCGCCAAGACTATAAACGTCATTACCATGAAGGATTCGGACAGCGCGAAACATACGACGCGAATACCCAATCGTTCAAATACTTTGCCATGGACCGTCACGACAATTGGGTACTGGATACGGCTTATCTTGATGTGACCGGTGCATTTCAGTTCGGGAATATCGACCACCAGGTGCTGATTGGCGCCAATGCGCTGCGTAATGACTATGTCGGTCAGCGTGTAATGAAGAAAAACCAAACCGCCGTGATTGGTGGTGCGTATCCGGAGCCGGATATTCATTATGGCACAGCAACTCCGCGTGACCCTGAGCCTACTGATTCCATTGGCTTTTATGCGCAAGACTTAATGACATTGAATCCACAATGGCAGCTGCTTGCAGGGCTTCGCTACGATCGCGAGGATAACGAGACGGATACGTATTATAACGTGTTGCCTAAAGCCGCGGTAATGTATCATCCGTCACCGGAACAAACCCTGTACGTGACCTATTCCGAGAGCTTTGAGCCAAAAAATCCGGTTGATAGTGATACCGATATTAATGACGGCATGGCGCTAAAGCCGGTGAAGGGTAAGCTTTACGAGTTTGGCTATAAACAATCGTTATTGAACGACCAAGCGTTATTCAGTGCCGCCTTGTTCCAAATTGAACAAGAAAATAAAGTGGTCAAAGAGGCAATCACCGGACAAGGCAGTCTCACTTCACGCACCACACAATTAGGTAAACAAACGCATAAAGGGGTTGAGGTCAGCCTTGCCGGTCAAGTGACTGACAGTTGGTCAGTGCATAGCTCAGCGACGTATTTAGATGCACGCATCGAAGACCCGTTCAATCCTGCGAACGATGGCAAACAGCCTGCCGATACGCCAGAGTGGGGCGCCAGCATTTGGTCTCGCTATGATATCGATAACCAAACCTATGTGAACGTAGGTGCGCGTTATGTCGGTGATCGTTATGGCGATATGAAAAATACCTATCATAAGCCAGGTTATACCACCGTGAATGCAGGTGTGGGCCATACCATCAAAGCCGGTGAACAAACGGATTTGAAACTGAGTGTGAATGTTGAAAACCTCTTCAACGAAAGCTATCTCGCTGGTGGTGTACAAAATAAAACCACGTTGGGCGAAGAGCGCAAAGTCGTCCTCGGCGCGTCATTACACTTCTAACTTCGCGCATCATTAATTACCGAGGCTCAGCATTGCTGGGCCTTTTTGCGTTATCGCCGCCATATCGACTTAAGTTGAATAGCGCAAGCTTGATGACATGCTAGGTTGATCTAGTTATCTAGACAAAGTCAGCAAGGAGTGCGTTATGTCAGCCAGTAACATCTATGAACTTGGCTTGGACAAAAGTCCAGCCAACTATCAAACATTGAGTCCACTTTCTTTCCTCGAGCGAGCTGCTAGCGTCTATCCAGATTATCCGGCTAGCGTTCATGGTCATCTATGCTGGAGTTGGCAGCAAGTGGATCAGCGATGCCGTCAATTTGCTTCGGCATTACGTCAAGCCGGCATCGGGCTAGGTGATACGGTATCGGTGATGGCCCCCAATCTGCCCGAAGTGTTTGAGTTGCATTTTAGCGTGCCGATGACAGGTGGCGTACTCAATACCATTAATACCCGGCTGGAAGCGGAAACCGTCGCGTTTATCCTTGAACATGCAGAAAGCAAAGTCTTTATCGTCGACAAAGAGATGACAGCCGTCGCAAAACGGGCGTTAAAAATGATCAAACACCGTCCACTGGTGATTGCGATTGATGATCCGCTCTATCCACATGGCGAATGTATCAGTGAGACTACGTACGAAACCTTTTTAGCTCAAGGCGATGGTGATTATCAGTACGCATTGCCAGACGATGAATGGCAGGCCATTTCACTTAATTACACCTCAGGCACAACCGGCAATCCCAAAGGGGTGGTGTATCACCATCGCGGCGCCCATCTGAACGCGGTGAGTAATGTGTTGTCTTGGAATATGGATGCGCATCCTGTTTATCTTTGGACGCTACCCATGTTCCACTGTAATGGTTGGTGTTTTCCATGGACGGTGGCCGCAACGGCGGGGGTGAGTGTCAGTCTACGGCATGTCAGAGTAGAGCCTATCTTTGATGCGATAAAAACTCACAAAGTGACTCATTTTTGTGGTGCGCCGATTGTGCTGAACATGATGAATAACGCAGATCCGGCGCTAAAAGCTGAGATTCATCATACGGTTAAAGCGATGACCGCAGGGGCGGCACCACCAGCTTCTGTGATTGAAGGGATGGAAGCGATGGGAGTTGAAGTGACCCACGTTTATGGCCTCACTGAAACTTACGGCCCTTGTGTGGTGTGTGACTGGCAACACCACTGGGATCAACTCTCGCAACAAGAAAAAGCACGCATGAAAGCACGCCAAGGTGTACGGGCCCCAATGCAAGGTGGACTGATGGTTGCCGATCCGGTGACGTTTAAACCAGTGGCAAAAAATGGTGGCACGCTGGGTGAGATTTTTGTTCGCGGTAATATTGTGATGAAAGGCTACCTAAAGAATCCAAGCGCGACGGAAGACGCCATGAGTAACGGCTGGTTTCGCACTGGCGACTTAGCGGTATGGCATGCCGATAATTACATCGAGATCAAGGACAGACTCAAAGACATTATCATTAGTGGCGGGGAGAACATTTCCAGTATCGAAGTAGAAGATGTCCTGTACCGTCACCCTGATATTGAAGAAGTGGCGGTGATTGCGATGCCCGATGAAAAATGGGGTGAGGTCCCCTGTGCGTTTGTTAAAACGACCGAAGCATCCGTCGTCACCGAAGCTGATATTATTGCTTTTTGCCGAGAGCAGATGGCGCACTTCAAGGCGCCGAAAAAGGTGATCTTTACTGCGCTCCCGAAAACATCGACGGGCAAAGTACAAAAGTATGTGCTTCGTCGTAAAGTCACTGAAAAGTCAGTGTAAATCATCAAGCGGTGGCGAGAAAACGCCACCGCTAACTCACCGCTATAGCAGGGCGAGGATCGCCTCGGCACTGGAGACGTCAAAGCTTTTTGGCGCTTCAAGGTTCAAATGCGTGACGATGCCATTGTCAATCACCATCGCATAGCGCTGCGAGCGAATACCCCCAAACTTCCCTGAGTCCATTTCTAGGCCTAGCGCTTGGGTAAAGCTGCCATCACCGTCGGCCAGCATATGAATCTGATTGGCGTTTTGTGCTTCGCCCCACGCCTGCATCACAAAGGCATCGTTGACGGAAACGCATGCAATCATATCGACGCCTTTTGCTTTAATCTCATCCGCCTTCACCACAAAACCCGGTAAGTGCGACTCTGAACAGGTTGGGGTAAAGGCACCCGGCACCGCGAACAGTACAACCTTCTTGTTGGCGAAAAGGTCAGGAATATTGTGGGTTTGCATTCCTTCAGCGGTGAGTTCGCTGAGTGTGGAAGTGGGTAAGGGTTGTCCTTGCTCAATCATGGTGACTCCTTGTTAAGTCATAGCAAAAAAGCATAATTTACCGTGACAGTGTACGCCTAACGCTTTGACAAAAATACCGACAATAACTGCGGATTTTCGCTATTTTGCCTGCAAAATAGCCGCTTTTTCCGCTTAACTGGTCTTACCAATTAAGTTCTCCTTTATCTCACATATCGGCCCTCTATAATCCGCACTCTTTAACATCTTGTTGTAATCGACTGATTTGACATGGTGTTTACCAATAATTAACATCTGTAACTCAATATTAAAACAAGACCTCGGAGGTCTGACTAGTGAACAAGAAGCACTATTCTCTCATTGCGCTCAGCGTATTTGCAGCAACCCAAGCCTACGGTGCTGGGTTTCAAGTATCCGAGCAATCAGCGTCAGGGCTAGGGCGCGCTTTTGCAGGCGACGCCGCGGTGGCTGATAATGCCGCCGTATTGGCACGTAACCCCGCAGCCATGATGCGATTTGATCGCGCCCAATTATCCGGTGCGTTGACCCTGATTGATCCCGATGTCGATGTAAAAGATCGCACCAACAATGAATATGCCAAAGATGTGGCGCCGATGAAGGTCGTCCCTGCAGGCTTCTATGTTAGCCCGCAAGAGGGTAAATGGACGTGGGGGATTGGCCTATTCACCACCTATGGTATCGCGACGGATTACCCTGACGATATTCAAGCAGGCGACTTGGCCGGCGACACCGATTTGCTCTCAACCAACTTAAACCCGGCGATTGCGTATCAAGTCACCCCTGAACTAAGCCTTGGCGCGGGCGTTAACCTCACCTATGCCAAAGCAACATTGACCCGTCATAAGGGACCTTTAGATCCGACCAGTCCATCCGAAAAATTGCTGAGTCTAAAAGGTGAAACCTTTGGGTACGGTTGGAATCTTGGAGCGTTGTATGAAATCAATGAAAATCACCGTTTTGGTGTTGGCTATCGCTCCAAGGTGGATCTCGATTTTGATGACGGCACATTTGAAGATGGGACCTTTGATGGCAACAACGGTATGTTTACTAACGCAGCGTCGGTTAAAGGACGCCTCGAGCTATCTTTGCCGTCTTACTGGGAAGTGTCAGGCTTTCACCAACTGACCGACGCGTTTGCCGTCCACTATAGCTATCAACACACCAATTGGAGCAGCTTTACCGAGCTGCGCGCCACCTCCGATGAATGTACCGACAACAAGGTGTGTTTTGTTAAAGACGAGTCGTACAAAGATAACGACCGTTGGTCAATTGGCTCGACGTATCAGTTTAATCAACACTGGACAGGCCGCCTCGGCTTTGCCTATGACGAACAAGCCGGTGAGGCGACGCTGAGTATCCCAGACGCTGACCGTTATTGGTATGCCACAGGTTTGACCTACCAATACGATAACGATCTCAGTATTGATGCCGGCTTTGCCATCGTGCGTAGCCGTGACGGCTCATTCACAGAACAAAATGCGCTGAAACAAAACCTCGAGTTTGATTCTAACGGAACCGCTTACATCAGCTCGGTTCAGCTTAATTACCAGTTCTAACCGGGATATCATGATGCTTAAAAAACAGTTAAAATTGTCAGTCTTGGCAACTGCGATCATCTTGGCTGGGTGTGGCGATGAAAATGCCAGTGATACCAACACACCTCAATTTGAAAGTTATATTCAAACCGCCATTGATCGACCCACTTCGGTCGACTTCACCTTGGTGGATGCTAAACCGACTATGCCTGTTCCTACCTTTTTGCTGATGGACAGTGAAGATGGGACGCTAAAAATACCCACGGAAGGTGACAACGCGCTTACCAACCCAAAGGCTGCTATGAATACCATGGATGGTTGGTCAACCTCGATGCCTTTGGTATTTAACTTCCGTGGCGCAGGCCTCAATTCAGGGCTTGTGACTAATGGGGTTTATCTCATTGAACTGACCGAATCAATGACGGGAACACCTAGCGTTAAAGCTGTGCTCCAACAAGGCACCGACTTTCAAGTACTGAGCGATGCGGCCAGTGACACACTGACAGTGTTGCCTGTTAAGGATCTCAACGCCAGCAGTGAGTACATTATTGCTCTAACCGATGATATTCAGGACGTAAACGGCGATCCGATTGGCATGCCATCGAGCTATGCGGGATTAAAATCCCAGACTGTCACTTATGAGGACTCACTACTTGAAGCACCAGAAGCGGTGATTCAGGGAGTCGAAAAATTGGTAGCAGCCGCAGAAGGTGTTGATCCGACCAAAATCGTCTACTCCACCTGGTTTTCAACCCAATCGGTAGGTGACAGCTTAAACTACACCAAGCTAGCGACGGCGAAAGCTTTGACTCCGCCTCTAGGGAACCTTGCTGCAATATGGAAAGCGGGCGCCAACCCTAATAATGCCGACTTATCGGATGCCTACACCATCGACATTACCAGTACTCAGGACTATGACACAGCATTGGACGCCGAGGCCCAGTTTACTAAGTACTTTGATCCCAATGATGCCGATGATGCCGATAATATTAAAGAGATACTCAAGACAACGTTTAGCGGCGTCAATGTTAATGTGAGCAAAGGTACCATCAAGCTACCTTACTATCTGGAAACGGATAGTAATTGGAATAGTCAGCCGTTTGAGTCGGCCACCCCTAGCTTGGTTAAGATACTGAATGCGCTGCAAGACCCTGCACAGCAGGCGACCATCACCGCTCAGTTGACAGGCGCGGGTGTCGACGTTGCTGTATTAACGGGTAACGATAAATCACAGATCGTCAACGAGCTTTTCAAGCTGGCCGGCGTGACGCTGACCAAAGCTGATGGCAGTCAATTAGACCCTGAGCGCATTATTACCCGTTATAGCCCTGTACCGCAGATTAAATCGGTACAAGAGGTACCTTTCTTGCTGTTTACGCCAGCAACGGTTGATAGCGATACCCAACTCACGGTTTATCAGCACGGGATTACCTCGGCAAAAGAAAATGCTTACTTCTTTGCGCCTAACTTTGCTAATGCCAATCAAGCCATTATGGCGATTGATTTGCCGCTTCATGGCGAGCGTAGCTTAGATGCGAAGCGCTCTGCCAACGTAGATGTGACAGCGTACCTGAACCTCAATAACCTAGCTGTAGCGCGTGACAATGTACGCCAAAGTGTGCTGGATCTAATGGGTGTGCGCGCAGCTTTGACCCGCACCAAGTCGGCGGGTGGATTCGCGGGGACGCCATTAGAGACGATAACCTCTTTCGTGAGCTCGGCGCCACGTTTATTAGGCCATTCGCTGGGCGGTATCGTTGGTACCACTGCGTTTGCCGCGTCTAACCGTGCGAACAGCACTGAACTGAATGCACTTTATAAATTCTCTGCGCTAAGCGTCGCAAATTCTGGGGGGCAAATTGCTAATTTGCTTCTTGGATCGGACGAGTTTGGTCCTTTGATTAAGCACAGTGTTGCTTTTAAAGGCAGTGCCGCTTACCAGACCTTTGCCGGCGACAATTGTACGCTCGATAATAGCGCAGAAAACAATGTGATCTGCTACAAGACCTTCGAGGTAGCCGGTTCAGCAAGTGCAAATGCTCAGGTTCAGGGTGTGATTCAGCAATTTAGCTATGCAGCCCAAACCTTGCTCGATACCGTCGATCCATATACAAATGCAAGCTATATTACTGGCAGCACCACGCCGATTTATATGCTGCAAGTTGATGGTGATGATACGGTCCCGAACGACGTTGCTTACACGGTTCCGGGCATTGTGGATAATTTTGCCGGCTCTGAGCCATTAGCCGCGAAACTTGGTTTGCCAACCATCAATGCCAGCTCACCCGCTGCACAAGATGGCCAGAACTTTGTTGATTTTGCCGGTAATAACGCTAGCCATAGCACCTTTATCTTCCCGCAAACGGCGGAGCTTGCAGAACAAGCCGTGCACGCTGAAATGATCCGTCAAGCGGTTGATTTTGGTGGAAACGCCAGCTTGGATAGTATTGATAACTCAAACGGTGTGTTGAATTAACCGGCGCATTATCGTAAAGGTTGTTACCAAACTAAAGCGGCCTCGGCCGCTTTTTCTTATTATCCTTTAGTTAGGCAGCGTTGATTAGCGCCATGAGTGAATAGCCACACCCTTGGTCACTATTTCTTTGCCTTGGTTTCACGTAAACTATTCTCAATTCCATCTTGTTGAATCGAATGATGCTTATGTCTTCTTTACACGCTTTTCCCAATGTTCATCAGGCTTACCACGCCCATGTTTACTATGAGGCCGACACCGAAGCGCAGGCGGATATTATCTATCAAGCAGCCGCTGCATCGTCACTGCCGATCGATCTTGGCCGCTTTCATCGCAAATGTGTCGGCCCACACCCAAAGTGGAGCTTTCAGATCGCTTTTGACAACGTTGCCTTCGATGAGGTGATGGCATGGCTTGAGGCGCATCGGGGCGATTTAACCGTGTTTTTGCATGGCGTGACGGGCGATGACTATATAGATCACACTGACCATGTCGGTTGGATGGGCTCGTCTGTTGAACTCAATCTGGCCATGTTTAAGCCCAAGCGATGAATACGTTTCTTAACTATCCGGCACTCCTGATTTGGCATGGCGATGACGAACTCTCGTTTGCCTCCGATCCGGCGTCGCTTAAGGCGTTGAGCGAAAACGTGATCACAGAAGATGATCGGCTGGTGGATAGCCAAGGCGTATGCTGGCTGAGCCAAGATGGGGGGCAGCACTGGCAGCCAAGCGGGCAAGTCATGCCACTTGAGCAGCTCGTGGCGCGTGTCCAAGCGCATTATGCGCAGCTGGGTCAATGCTGTGTGGGAAAAATCCAGTTTAAAGATAGGGCCGCCGCCATCAAAAGTGTGGCGATGGCCCCTGAGAATTAACGGCTGTCAGCAATCCGACGTGACACTTTTAACGAGAAGTGCGGACGAATACGCTTGATGTTCAAGCGCTGCTTGTTACGCAATCGAATGTGGCAGAGCTCAAGTATCAAACCAAATGCCATCGCAACGTATACGTAGCCTTTGTTGATATGAATACCAGCACCTTCGGCCATCAGCAGCAAGCCCAATAGCACCAAGAACAGCAAGGCCAAGGTTTTAAACCCAGGATAACGGCTGACCAGATTATTCACGGGTTCGGCCGCGATCATCATAATGATGGCGGCGGTAATAATGGCGGCGACCATCACGGGTACATCTTGGGTGAGACCGACCGCAGTGATCACTGAGTCCATTGAGAACACCGCATCTACCGCAACGATTTGCAGCAAAATTACTGCCATGCCGGTGCGAACTTGTGTCGAATGACTCACGGGCTCGCCATGACCCAACCATGCCCACAGCTCTTTGGCACTTTTTAGCAGCAAAAAGCCACCACCAAACAGCATGATAAGGTCTTTACCGGTAACCGGTTCCGTACCAATCGTAAACAGTGGCGCAGTCAATGACATGACCCATGCAATGGAGAGCAGCAAGCCAATCCGGCTCATCACGGCGAGACCAATACCCAAGGTACGCGCGAAGCGGCGTTTCTCTTTGGGGAGACGCTCACACAATACGGAAATAAAGACTAAGTTATCAACACCCAATACCACTTCAAGGGTCAGAAGGGTAAAAAAGACCACCCAGGTTTGGGGTTCCATAAAGAGTGTTAACATACGATTACCTCCTCGTTAAAGGAAGCGGGGGAGGGCATAAAACGACATCGGTCGCTGTCCATGGATTGTGATTACCTCTGTGACTAAAGAGCGCTTATATAAGCATCGGTTTGTTGCCTTGGCAAGCAGAAAAACAGCGAGTTGACCAAAAATTGACAAAGTATGTAAACGATCAAACCTGTTGCGGAGTAAGACTTATCATGTTGGATTTAAAGAGGGAATAATGATGAAAAGAGGCTGGATGATTGGGTTGTTGTCCTTAATGTTGACCGGGTGTTTAGGCATGCCAAAACAAGTCACGCCAGTAACAAACTTTGAGCTTAGCCGCTATTTAGGCACTTGGTATGAAGTGGCGCGACTGGATCACTCGTTTGAACGAGGATTGTCGGATGTGACCGCGACCTATTCGTTGCGTGAAGACGGTGGCGTGAAAGTGATTAATCGTGGCTACAGCCGTGAAGAGGTAAAATGGCAAGAAGCGGAAGGCAAGGCGTACTTCGTTGAAAATGATAAAACGGGGTACCTGAAAGTTTCATTCTTTGGGCCTTTCTATGGGTCGTATGTGGTGTTTGAGCTGGATGATGATTACCAATATGCCTTTATCTCGGGGCCTGACCACGATTACCTATGGCTGCTATCGCGCACGCCAACCGTCTCGGAGTCGGTAAAGGAACAGTTTATTGCAGCGGCGAAACAGCGAGGTTTTGCCACTGAAGGGCTGATATTTGTCGATCACACCCGCACGGCTCCCAAACATAAGAGCAATGAGCAGTAAAAGAGAAGTACCATGCGAAAAACAGACAAGAAGTATGACAAAGCGATTCGAGAGACACTGACAGAGGTTTGTGAGCTCACGATGGAAAATATCGAGGGGTTCGAGTGGCTGACGCATGAGGTGAATTATCAGCGTTTTCCACAAAGCTTAATCGTGCGGTTGATGTTTAAAGACCAGCAGACGCTAGCCAGCTTTAAACGGAGTGATGACTACCAAGCCGTTCTGAATGATATACAAACTCGCCTCACTGCTGCAGGGGTCACACTGAAAAACATCAATCAACATATTGAGTTAGATACACTGTAAGGCTGTGACTACTCGCACACTTACCTTATGGCTGACAAGCTACAGTGTAAAGTCGGCCATGAGGAGGATGCTGTGTATCAACTCGATACGTCAATTTGGATCGCTGATGGTGAAGCGGTCCCTTTCTTTACCTTACCCTATACCACGCGCATGGTGGTGGTGAGGCTTGCCGATCACTCCCTATGGATTCACAGCCCGATAAAGCTTACCGATGCATTACGCACTGAGCTAGCGTCGTTAGGGCGAGTGCGTTATTTAATCGCTCCTAACCAATTGCATCACCTCTTTTTATCCGAATGGGTTGAGGCGTTTCCTGACGCACAACTAATGGGTACTCAACAAGTGGCGAAAAAACGAGATGATCTTTGTTTTGACCACTGTTTTGAGGACGTGTCGGAGCCAGCTTGGCACGATGAGATTGCGCAATGTTTGATTACCGGCTCGCCAGTGATGACAGAATGCGTGTTTTTCCATCGACAAAGTCAAACGCTGATTGTCACTGATTTGATTGAAAATTTTCGCCCTGAGGCTTTTTCACCTTTTAAACGCAAAATGGCCGAGTGGGCAGGCGTGACAGCACCCAATGGTAAAACACCACTCGATTGGCGACTAAGCTTTTGGTTTCACAAAGACGAATTAGCAACACATATTCGTACCTTGATTAATTGGGCACCGCAGCGTCTTGTCATGGCACATGGCGAAATTGTAGAAGCGGCTGTCCCTCATTTATTGCGCGCATTTTCATGGCTAGGTGAAAAGCGGCTCAATGCCCCCACTCATTAAGCGAAGGAGCAGCGGTATGGAAGCACGAATAAGCATTATCACGTTGGGTGTCGCTGACTTATCACGGTCGTATGAATTTTATCGCCAGTTGGGCTTTCCCACGCACAATCACCCTGAAGAAGGCATCGTGTTTTTTAGTACCGCAGGTACGCGATTAGCGTTATATCCCGCTGACGCGTTAGCCGATGATATTAAACCCGGACTCACCGTTAACGAGACTGGGTTTGGTGGTATCACATTGGCGCATAACACGCGATCTAAAGAAGAGGTCGACGAGGTACTGGCGCTGGCAGAGCGTTGTGGTGGTCGGATTGTTAAACCTGCACAAGACGTTTTTTGGGGAGGCTACAGCGGCTACTTTGCCGATCCGGATGACTATCTTTGGGAAGTGGCTTATGGCGATTGTTGGCAATTTGATGATAACGGCAGCCTGGTCTTGGATTAATAACCATGAACGCCTTACTGGAACAGCTGCAAATGCAGGGGACAGAGAATGATGCCCTGCAACAGGATAAAAGTAAAAAATGGCTGAATATCACACCTAGAACCGGAAAATTCTTGGCGCTGTTAGTGGATGAAATTCAGCCTACCCGTATTTTAGAAGTCGGTACATCAATGGGCTATTCAACGTTATGGCTCGCGCGCGCAGGCGGCAATAGCGTGCAGGTGGTAACGATTGAGCGCGATGAAGCAAAACACCAACAAGCGCAGCAGCACTTTAGGCAAGCCGGCATGGATAACCGGATAGATGCGAAATTGGGCGACGCGAGTGACTGGATGACTCGCCTTGAGGGACAGTTTGAACTCATTTTTCTTGATGCCGACCGAAGTCAGTACCTGTCCCTAGCGCCACGCTTGTTCCAACTCCTCAAGCCTCAGGGTGTGCTGGTAGTCGATAATGCATTATCCCACGCTGATGATGTTGCTCCTTTTAAGCGATGGCTTGAGCAACAGCCTGAACTCGATGTGGGTGTACTTCCCATTGGGAAAGGTGAGCTTGTTGCCTATTTGCGTGATTGAAAGTTGGCAGGATAAAAAAGGCGTCCCGAAAGACGCCTTTTTAGTCTCTAAACTCAGTGGTATTACGCGGCTGCTAGCGTTTGAGCTTGGCGGTTTGCATGCCAGACCAAGCCAAAGCCAATAATGACCACCGCGCAGGTTGACAGCATGACGGTGGTGACGGCGATCAAGCCGGCGGCTGCAAACGCAGATACCACAGCGCTCGCTACGAAGCAGACCATCATTTGCAAGAAGTTCAATAGCCCCGCAGCGGTCGCACTACAGGATTTGAAATTTTCCAAGGCGCGATTGACGACCAGTGGATAGATGGCACCGTTCGCTGCCGCGAGGAAACAGAACGGACCTAAAATTACCCAGATGTTGGTGACATCGGTTCGCCAGCTGATCAAAAAGATAACCACGACACTGATAACAAACAGCTTAAGCAGCCAAGGCAAGATACTGTGATCTTTGAGTTTGTTGAGGGCATGACGACAGGCGTAGCCACCGACGACAAAAGCAATGGTTTGTGGAATATAGCTCAGACCAATATCCGCTTCGGTATAACCCATGGCTGACATCACGAACGGTGATCCCGTCAGGTAGGCAAAAAATGCCGCGGAACAACCTGCGAAAATAAGCATGTTACCGATGAATTTTTTTGATTTAAAAACTTGCTGATAGTCAATTACAAGTTTATCAATAATTTTAGTATCTTTTGTGGGTTTGGAAAGGCTTTCCTTTTCTCGTAAGGTAAACGCAACAAAACCAACCCCTAACGCGAATAAAACCACAAAAATACTGCGCCAATCATATAGGGTGAGCAGGTGTGAGCCGATAAGTGGCGCTAATGCTGGCGATAAAGCGACGAGCGGCATGATGGTCGCGAACACCTTTTGGCCCAGCTTGCCTTCATAGCGGTCAATAACCACGGCTTGCCAAATTACCGCAGCGCTACATGCTCCTAAGGCTTGAACTAGACGTGCGCCAAGTAATAAATAAATGTTATTAGCAAAAATACACACCACAGTCGCGACTAAATAAAGGCTCAGGCCAATCAGTAGCGCGGGCTTGCGGCCGATGCGATCAGATAGCGGACCATAAACCAGCTGTCCACAGGCCATCCCTAGCAAAAAGATACTTAAGGTGAGGCCAATATTGGCGGGAGAGGTCGCCAAATCGAGTCGCATCGCCTCAAAGGCAGGTAAATACATATCAGTGGCTAAAAAGCCCAGCATACTGAGCCCTGCTAGCCACAGTAGCGTCATAAACGGCACTTGCTTGTTCATTTTTTGTCTCTTGATAGAAAAATCGACATAGAGATAGTTTATGGCTGACAAAGCTGGCTGTGAAACGCTATGATTTGAACATTGCTTTCAAAAAATTTGATTTGAATGTTTTCTTACCAAGATTTTCATGTGATCGATGTGGTTGCGCGGCGAGGAAGTTTCTCTGCGGCGGCCGATGAATTGCACAAGGTGCCGAGTGCGGTGAGCTACACGGTACGACAGATTGAAGACAAACTGGCCGTTACTCTGTTTGAGCGACTCCATCGCCAAGTGCGGTTGACGCCGGCGGGTGAATACTTTGTCTCTCAATCACGTGAGATGATTAAGAATATGGAAACCATTCGCCAGCAAACACAACGTGTTGCCAACGGTTGGACACAAAGTGTCTCGTTAGCACTGGATAACGTCGTGCGCGAAGATAGCGTCAATACGTTGGTGCGGGATTTTTACGATGCGTTTCCTGATGTCGAGTTGTTGCTAACCATGGAAGTGTTTAACGGCGTATGGGATGCGTTGGCTGATGATCGAGCCGATATTGCGATTGGTGCCACGGCTGCTGTCCCAGTGAGCGGCGCGTTTCGCTATCGGGAAATGGGCACCCTGCGCTGGCGGTTTGTGGTGAGCCCGTCGCATCCACTCGTCCAGTGTGTTCAGCCACTGGCTAATGAGCAGCTTGCGCCGTATCCGGCTATTTGTTTGGAAGACACTTCGCGCCGCTTGCCGCGTCGTACGACATGGCTACTGGATAATCAGCGCCGTCTTACCGTCCCTAATTGGCACAGTGCCATGCAATGTTTTAAGGCCGGGCTGGGCATTGGTGTGATGCCGTCACACATGGCAGAAGACGCGATTGCGCGAGGGGAGTTGGTGGAGCTTGCCCTTGAAGAGCCTTTATTAAGCAGTCCGTGCTGTATTGCATGGCGCTCGGATAAAGAATCACCACCGGTGCGTTGGCTGCTCGATTACTTAGGCGATAAAGAGCAGCTGCAACACCAGTGGTTATAGACTAGGAGGACGGCGTATCGAGTGTGCGCAAGGTATGATAGCCCGCCCAAACTCGTGAGGCGGCGGTGATTAAACAGGCTGTGCCAAAAACGCCGGCAATCCACGCCATGTATGTTGGGAAAAGGCACATCAACACAAAACTGGCGATGGTCTCCGTCCCTTCGGTGATCCCGCCGATATAATACATCGACTTGTTGGCGTAAACCGGGTTATCAATCTGGTGTTTGCTGGCCATGATCGCAAACGCTAAAAAGCTTGCGCCTGTCCCCATAAAGCAAAACAGCAAAAAACTGGCAGCAATGGCGTTGCTGGACGGATCGGCCAGGGCAAAACCAAAAGGGATGGCCGCGTAGAAGATAAAATCGAGGGTAATATCTAAAAACCCCCCAGCGTCCGTGAGTCCTTGCTCGCGGGCGAGCGCACCATCGAGGCCATCGAAAAGTCGATTAATGATAATAAACACAAGTGCTAGCCAATACATTTGCAGCGCGAGAGCGGGCACCGCTAGCAAGCCAATCAAAAAGCCTGAGAGCGTGACGGTATCGGGTTTTACCCTCCATTTTGTAAGCTGCACCGCTGCTTGCTTCAATGGCCAGCGGATCACCGCGATGGCGTAACGATCAAGCATTCTGTATCTCCTCTTGCACTGCTGAGTCAGCTGGGCGTTTAGGCCAATTTAAACAGAGGCTCGGGTCCGCAATATCCTCAGCATCATGCGTCACAATCAACGCAGGGATGTTTCGCTGCGCGATTTGTTCAAAAACAAAGGTCCGAAAATCCCGCCGCAGCTGCTTATCCAGCTTACTAAAGGGTTCATCAAGCAAGATAGCATCGGGGGCGGCGAGTAATGCACGCAACACACTGATCCGCGCGCGCTGGCCGCCCGAAAGCTGGCTGGGGGCATAATCGGCAAACTCTGCTAATTTAACATTGCTTAATGTTGCGATGGCCTGATCGCGTTTTTGCGCTTTGCGCATCGAGGAGGGCAAGGCAAACGCTAAGTTTTGCCATACATTTAAATGCGGGAAGAGTAAGTCATCTTGAAACAAAATCCCGATACGGCGCTGCTCAGGCGGTAAGTGATCAAAAGGCTCACCATTTAACTTCAGTTGACCGCTGTAATGCATGGGCGGTTGGATATGCCCGGCCAATACGCTCAGCAGGCTCGATTTTCCGCAGCCACTGGGTCCCATCACAGTAAGTATTTCTCCTGGGGCGACCGAAAATGACAAATCACGCACCAAGCATTGATCAGGCGCGTTTATGGTGAGTTGGTTGACACACAGTGTCATGGTGTTGAGCTCCTGAGAAAGTTGGTGTTGATGTCGGTAAAAGACGGCGTTCAGCCACGCGGCTCAGCACAGTGGCCAAGGCGAAAACAACAAGGGGAAGCATCGCTTGCATCAGTCCATACAGGCCACTGATACGACGATCGAGACCGCTTGATAAGCTGACTGCCTCGGTAGTGAGAGTATTAATGCGTCCCGCGCCCAGCAATTGTGTGGGCAGATATTGCGCCAAACTGACACTCGCGCCAACCGCCCATGCCAAGATAATGGCGGGCAAAAGGAGCGGCAGTTTAACCCGCCACCATGCAAGGGTGGCACTCACACCGAGGCTTCTGGCGGTCTGCATAAGCCGCATATCAAACTGCTGCCACGGCCCATCGAGTGCGAGATACACATAAGGAAACGCGAAAAAAATGTGAGCCCAAAGGGTTGCCGGCACGTGCCATTGGCCGGGGAGGCTATACACCGCCACCTGAATGCCAAACAAGATAGAGAGTTGAGGAACCAATAACGGAATGGCGATGACGGCTCTTGGCACCGAGCGTCGCTGATTGACCGAACGCTCCAGACACCCGATGGCAAACAGCAAGGCGACACTGGCGCTGATCACCGCTAGAACGATGCTGTTCCCCACCAATGACCACACATAGCTAAGCTCTTGCTCCCAGAACCGTAAGCTATATCGACTCGGGAGCCAATCGGGAAATGACCAGCGCAGCGCGAATGACCACATCAGCAACACAGGTATAATCGCAAGGGGAGTGATAAACACCGGCCACCAGAGTGATTTGCCGGGTAACCATGCGTGGCGGCGCCCCGTGTATTGCCAGCGATTGAGACATTGGCAACCAAGCCATGCCAAAAAGCGAAATAGCAATAAGGCCAAGCCACACAGAGCAAATAACAGCAGGGCACCGGCTGACGCTCTGGGCAATAGTGCTAAATCCGGGTCATTAAACCACTGCCATACCAATACCGCATAGGTAGGCGGCGTATTCGGCCCGAGGATCATCGCTACATCAACTACTGACAGGCTGTAGGCGATGACGGCAAAAATCGGGAAACGCATTTTGGCCAGCCAAAGCGGAAGAATGACTTTTAGCCAAGTTGCGGTGCGGTTATACCCGAGGCTGGTTGATACCATCGTCAGCCGAGAGACATCAATTTGACGCAGCACCGACAGACTCATCAACAATAAAAAGGGGGTTTCTTTTAGCGTCAGCGCCAATGTGAGCCCAATAACATAAGGGTCTTGTACCAGCGCCCAAGTCACGGGGTTATCACCGAGAAGGGGACTTAGTAGGCGAAACAGCCAACCCGAGGGGGAAAGCAGTAAAACCAGACCAATGGCAAAGGCGACGTGTGGTAACGCAAGTAACGCAGGCAAGCGCGCACTGATCTTCTGCCAAATGGGCGTTTGCCAAGTGGCCTGTAAAATCATAAAGCTAAGTGCCACCGCGAGCAGGCTACTGCCTAATCCCGAGATGAGCGTTAGCTGAATAGATTGTGATAGCCCCGGCCATGCCATGACAGCTTGCCAGCCGCTAAAGTTAGCCTCCGTCAGCCCTAGTGTGGGTAAGAATGCAAAGGCGGTCGCGAATAAGCCGCCCACCCCTGGCAACAAGGGTAGGCAGCACACCGTTAGGGTGATGGCAAACAGCAAACGTGCCATATTAGCCTCTTTACTATTGGCCGTAGCGTTTCAGCCACGCATTCTCAAGCGCGGTTTGCCAGCTTGGATGTGGCTCGGGCTGGGTATTAAAGCGACTGACCTCGGCGGTGTCGGATAACTTAACCACGGGTGGATCGCCCCATACTTGGGTGTCGGCTTTACGCAGTTGTGCCTTTTCACTCATCAAGAAATTGATAGCGACCATAGCGCCGGCTTTAGCGTTGGCGTTGTATGGAATCGCCATAAAGTGAATGTTAGATAGCGCGCCTTGGTCAAAGGCAAACGCACGCGCTGACGGGGCGAGTTTTCCAGAGGCTACCGCTGCTTTTGCCGCATTGGGGTTAAACGCAATCGCCACGAGAAGCTCACCATCGTCCAACAGTTGGATAGTTTCGGCACTGCCTGACGGGAACTGAGCGCCTTCGCGCCATGCCACTTGATGTAGTTGGTCTAGATAGCGCCACAGTGGGGCGGTCACGGCGTCAAAGTCTACCTCATCAACCGGCAGGTAAAGTGCCTCGCGCACATCGGTAAGTTCCAGCAGAGCGGCTTTCAAAAAACTGGTGCCATGAAACTCGGGTGGTTTGGGGTAACTGATACGGCCAGGGAATGCTTTAGCCAAACTTAACAGTTCGGCGAAAGAGCGAGGTGGGTTGGCCAAGGTTTTCTGATCATGGATAAACACCAGCTGTCCCACCCCCCAAGGTGCTTCGAGGCCGTCTGTTGGCTCAGTGAAGTCTTCTTCAACCGGTAAACTTTTATCGACAATCTGCCAATTGGGGAGCGTGCTGACAAAAGGGCCGTACAGCAAATCATTTTCCTTCATTGATTTGAAGTTTTCGCCGTTAATCCAAACCATATCGACACTGCCGCCGCTATCCTTACCGGCGGTCTTTTCGGCAAGCAGGCGATTGACGGTTTCAGCGATATCCGTCACTTTGACATGTTTCAGTGTGACACCATAATCGCGTTGTAACTCGCGACTCGCCCAGCGCAGGTAAGCATTGATCTCTTGATTACCGCCCCATGCGTTAAAGTAAACAGTCTGGCCTTTGGCTTGTTGTTCAATACTTTCCCAACGGTCGTTTTCCGTGCTCGCAGAGGCAGTAAAACTGGCGGTACTTACAATTGCCAATGTTAACGCCGCTATCCAGTGTTTCATTGTCATCTTCCTTTTCAATTAGTGACGCATCCAACGATGATATTTTTCGACCCAGTTAAGCAGCTTCTCGGGCGCATGGGCTTGTTTCCACATCCCAGCGGTATACTTCACCGCTTCACTCATAGTGGGATACGGATGGACGGTGCCCAAAATTTTATTTAGTCCTAACCCGTGCCGCATGGCGAGAGTAAACTCTGCGAGCAAGTCGCCCGCATGCTCGCCAACAATAGTCACCCCCAGAATGGTATCTTTTCCTTTTGGTGTCAGCACCTTAATAAAACCGTGGTCATTGCCGTCAGCAATCGCGCGATCCAAATCATCAATGCCGTAGTAGGTTACTTCCACCTCTTG
Source organism: Salinivibrio sp. YCSC6 (assembly GCF_004916735.1). Classification (NCBI taxonomy): domain Bacteria; kingdom Pseudomonadati; phylum Pseudomonadota; class Gammaproteobacteria; order Vibrionales; family Vibrionaceae; genus Salinivibrio; species Salinivibrio sp. YCSC6. The sequence goes on along the minus strand of NZ_CP039516.1, from coordinate 1,602,171 downwards.
CTGATTGGCTTTGGCTTCCTTTTCATTGATACCCACGCGCGCGACTTCTGGCGATGTATAGGTCGCGGCAGGCATTACTGAATAATCAGCACGAAAGCGTTTAAATTGCCCGAATAGTGCATTCACCGCGGCATACCATGCTTGATGAGCACTGGCGTGGGTGAGCTGAAAGGGACCCGCTACATCACCTACCGCATAGATATTTGGATAGGCGGTTTGCAGGTACTCGTTGACTTGAATCGTGCCACGCTCGGTCACTGGAATATCGAGCTTTTCGAGACCAAAGCCTTTGGTGTTGGCACTGCGCCCTAACGCGACCAGCACCGCATCAAATGAGACAGACTTCTCACCGTCAGGGCCATCGAGTAAGGCGATTTGCTCATTATCACTGTGCTCAAATGCTTTGACTTTGTGCTGTGTTAAAACCGTGACGCCGTCACGCTCTAACGCCTGCTCAACCAACTGGGCGGCATCTTGATCTTCGCGGCTGAGAAGTTGGTCGGCCATTTCCGCGAGCGTGACTTGGCTGCCTAAACACGCAAAACTTTGTGCCAATTCTGCGCCAATGGGCCCCCCGCCCAAAACCAACAACCGCGGCGGCAGGTCATTCAGAGACCAAATCGTATCTGAGGTGTAATGCGTGACCTGAGCCAAACCGGGAATCGGGGGCAACATAGGGCGTGCGCCGGTCGCAATCACGATGTTGCGGGTAGTGAGGCGTTCGCCATTCACCTCGACTTCCCATGGCGAAACGATTTGCGCATCGCCTTGCACACACTCCACGCCGAGTTTGGTGTAACGCTCGACCGAATCGTGAGGCTCAATTTGGGTAATGACTTGCTTAACCCGCGCCATGACCGCCGGAAAATCAACCGCTGGCGCTTGGGTATGAATGCCAAAGGCCTTAGCCTGGCCAATTTCTCGCATGGTTTTCGCCGCACGGATCAGCGCTTTTGAGGGAACACATCCGGTGTTTAGGCAGTCTCCTCCCATCGAACCTTTTTCGACCAGCGTAACCTTCGCTTTCACTACCGCCGCGATATAACTTGATACCAAGCCGCCTGCACCGGCACCAATCACTACCATATTGCGGTCAAACTGATGGGGCTTGTTCCAACCTTGATAGCGTTTACGACGTGTGATCCAAGCCATGACCCACTTTGCCAGCAGTGGGAAGATACCCAGTAAGGCGAGTGAGCCAAGCACCGAGGATGACACCACGTCGCCGAGTGCGTCGATTTGGGCCAGTTGGGTCCCTGCATTCACGTAGACTGCGGTACCCGGCAACATACCGAGCTGACTGACCCAATAGAAGGTGCGGGTTTTGAACGGGGTTAGCCCCATCACGAGGTTAATCAGAAAAAACGGGAAAATCGGGATCAGGCGTAGGGTTAACAGATACAAGCTACCGTCTTTCTCTATACCGCGATTAATGGTATCGAGCTTATTGCCAAATTTGGCTTGGACCCAGTCGCGCAACATAAAGCGACTCACCAAGAAGGCGAGGGTGGCGCCAATCGAGCTAGCAAAGGAGACCAACACCAATGCCCACCAAAAGCCAAAGAGTGCCGCGCCCAATAAACTCGCTACTGCCGCACCCGGTAAGGACAGGGCGGTCATCACTACATAGCCGACAAAAAACACCAGGCTTGCGGTGGTCGCGTTTTCGATAATGTAATCATTCAATGCCACTTGTTGTGCTTTGGCGTTTTCAAGCGTGAGCCACTGGCTGAGATCTAAACTGAACCAAAGTGTTACAAGCGCCACCACCACTAAACCAAGCAATATCTTTTTTACTGGCATACTGTGTCTCGTCCGATAGTAAATGGGTCCCAGTTATTACTTTAGGTACTGTAGCTGAATTAACTGGCTGATTTGTCGGTTACATTGAGGAACTGTGTCCTTAATCGTACCTTTAACCAGACCCGACCGATCGCAAGAAACTTTCGTATTTTGTCAGAAATCAGTTTGAATGATGGATTATTGAGCGTTTAGCTCGTTCAGAAAAAGCGACACCGCCTTAAAGGCGGTGTTGGACGCGAACATTGCTCACAAAAAAGGTAGAGAGGTATGGGGGGTGTGAGGAATTAATTTTCTAAATGTTGTAATAATTCTTGGCGACGTTGGGGTGGAACCACAGACCAATGCTTGCCAGTAATTGCACCTTCTAGTGACCACAGTAATTCCAAGCTTAGCTCTTTTTCATGCGCAGAAAGGAGCGCTTTATAGGCATTGACGGCACCTTGTTGCTGTAAGCTTTCAGGCGTCTCAATACCTGCTTTTTTCAGCATGCGCTCGGTCGCGAGCCGTAAATTAGGTAAGTCTTTTAGACGAGACGGTGTGGCTTGTTTTTTCAAATCACGATCACGGGTCGCGACATCCAGCGCCTCTTTAGCTTCTGTGAGCAGCTTATCTTGGTCATCCCACCAGTATTCAGGGATCGCAAAATATTTCGTCACGACAGGAAAGCCGCGCTTTTTATACACGTAGGGTGCCAAGCCTTGTTTTTTTAATAGTGCTTCGTTTTCTTTTCCAGCACGTAAATGGAGAGTGTTGTTAACGACAAGCGCGAACATGGTGTCTTCACAAAAGATACCAAATCCACCGAACATTGAACGGGACTTTATGCTGCCAAATTTGGCAAATAACTTCATTGCGTTCTTTAAAGCTGGTTTATCCATTTGATTAAAATCTCGATGAATTACTAATGCCTAAAAAAGACGTCATAATGTAACAAGGCAAGATCGCAGAATTGTCAACGAGCCATCAAATTTGTCAGCTTTGATATGTTGGCAACCCCGCTACCGTTGATATTTTGACATCATGTCAAATTACCGTTAGGCCGGAGGCTTTGCGTCCCATGCTTTCGCCATGGTTTGCCTTGTTCAAACGCTATTAAGCATATAATAATTAGACACCGATGTCGTCCTCTCCCATCACACAAAATGTGATCTTGGTTCAGGGTGGGTGTAATTGATGAACTAGAGTAAAAGCACTACCGGAAGAGTCGTCGCGTAAAAAAGCACCGCCAAGACATTGACGGTGCTCTTCATAAAAGTTTCATTAAAACATTAAGATAGTGTTTTAACTGACTGTCGACTCACTAGTGCAGGTTGCATTTCGAACACTTGCTGCTGAGTCTCGTTGTTGGCAATTCGCGCGAGCAAGAGTTTGACCGCCGTTTTGCCTAGACGGCGTTTGGGCTGGTGAATCGTTGTCAATGGTGGCGAGAAATACTCGGTGAGGTCAATATTATCGTAACCAATCACCGATATATCTTCTGGCACTTTCAAGCCGTACTCGTTAAACGTACTAATCGCCGCTAATGCCATAATGTCATTAAAACAAAAGACAGCGGTCGGGCGGTCTGACATTGTCGCTAATTGCTTCGCGGCAATTTGTGCTTGATCGGCTTCGAAATCCGCCTCAATCAGCCAGTTTTCATTCACTGTAATGTTGGCTTCTTTTAACGCACGGAAATAACCGTTTAAGCGATGCTTACAGGTATTTTTATCCATTTGGCCCGAAATACAGCCAATTTTAGTATGCCCATTATCAATAAAGTGTTTGGTGGCAAGGTAACCGCCTAATTCAGCGTTATCTTCTATGCGGTCTGTATCGATATGGTGACTGCCCCAATCCATCACGACCATAGGCAGATCGCGTTTTTTTTCTAATAACAGCATCAAATCTTCGTTGAGATCAGAGCACACCACAATGAGTCCATCGACGCGCTTTTCTGACAACATACGCAGGTAGTCGCGTTGCTTTTCAAGGTTTCCCTCGGTATTGCAGAGAATCAGTGTGTAGCCTTGCTTGTAGCAATAGTCTTCCACACCGTGAACAAGCTCGGCGAAAAAGGGGTTGGTGGATTTAGTCACCAGCATACCCAGTGTACGTGTTGTGTTGCATTTCAAGCTTCGCGCCACAGCACTTGGGGCGTAGTTTAACTCTTCAACCGCTTGCCATACTTTCTCAGTCGTCTTCTCTGCGACAAAGCGGGTTTTGTTTATCACGTGTGACACCGTCGTGGTCGATACACCGGCGAGACGCGCGACATCTTTAATCGTTGCCATCTTGATTCTTCTTTGTAGTAATGCGTAGGGATCGTTACTCGCGACCTTACAGAAAAACGCCGCTGTTCGTCAGCGGCGATGTCTTTCACAATCCCGGCACATCAGACGGTTGCGAAGGTAACGAATCCGATTTCATCCATTCTCATAGCTAATCGGTTGCGCTCTCAGTTTACTTAGGTTGGCGCACACTCGCAATTGGTCTGATCAGCGAAAATGGACCAACAGACGGTTTTGTGAGCCAGCTATGATGTATTTATCAATTAAGACACGATCAGTGGGCAGTCATGCTCCGGATGAGTCAGAACGGTCAGCGGGTATTGGTAGATGTCTGCCACTCTATCACTACTAAAACACTGCCACGGGTTGCCGGATAGGACGATTCGACCCGCTTTTAAAAAATGCAGTTGGTCGGCGTATTGCGCCGCCAAATTCAGGTCGTGCAACACCAATAGCACTGTCATTCCTTGGTCTGCGAGTGCTCGACAGCGCTTGAGGGTGTAATGCTGATGGGTAATATCTAAGGCCGAAGTGGGTTCATCCAGCATCAGTATCGCTTGGTCCGGTGCGGTTTGTGCTAGCTGTAATGACACGCGTGCCATGTGTACGCGTTGTTTTTCACCGCCAGATAAAATCGGATACGGTCGATGAGCAAGATGGCTAATATCCCATGCCGTTAGCTGCTCGTTAGCAAGGGCCGCGATCTGTTCTCGGTTTGCCTGTAGTGGTGTTGCTCCCATCTCGACCACTTCTTGCGCGGAGAATGCAAACGTGAGCCCGCTATGTTGGGGAAGGAAGGCCACTCGTCGGGCAAATTCTTCGCCTTGCCACTGGCTTTTTGGCTGTTGCCAAAACTGCACACTGCCATGCTGATGTTTGTCGCTAATCAATTGCTTTAACAGTGTACTTTTCCCCGCACCATTGGGCCCGAGTAAAACGTGTAACTGGCCAGCAGTAAAGGCGAGATCAATCTCGCTTAGCAGTTGACGGCCGTTAAGCGCATAGCTGAGCTTGGAGATTTGAAGGGCAGAATCTGTCATTCGTGAACCACTGCTTTTCGTTGTTGAATAAGAAGCCATAGAAAGAAAGGAGCCCCCATTAGGGCGGTAATAATGCCAACAGGCAATTCGGCGGGGGCGACAATGACACGGGCAACAATATCGGCCAAGGTCAGTAACAGGGCACCAAGAATGGCTGATAAGGGCACCAGTGTGCGATGATCCGGGCCGGCAATTAAACGTCCAATGTGTGGGATCACTAGACCCACAAAGCCGATAAGACCGGCAGCACTTACCGCAATGCCCATTCCCGCCGCGGTCACAACAATGAGTAGGCGTTTTAAATGGTGTACATCAATGCCCAAATACGCCGCTTCGTTTTCACCAAGCAAAAGGGCATTTAAGTGGCGTGCGCGCTGGTAGGCAAATACCGTGAGTAAGCATGCAGCGATGCCAGTGAGAACAATTTGTCCCCAAGTCGCACCGGTCAGTGACCCCATCGACCAAAGGGCGATGTCTCGTAACGTTTGATTATCCGCCACATAGTTAATTAAGCCTAATGCAGCGCCGGACAAAGCACTGATCGCAATGCCCGCTAGCAACATGATGGTCACCGAACTGCCCATGGACGTTGTGCCAATTCTGTATACAAATAGGGTTGCCAGTAGTGCACCGATAAACGCAAAGGCAGGCACCGAAAACACAAAGCTGGCCTCGATACTGCCCCAAGAGAGCAATAGCAAGCCCAGTGCGCCTCCTAATGATGCGCCGCCGGAGACACCGATAATACCCGGGTCAGCGAGAGGGTTGCGGAAAAGCCCCTGCATCAACGTGCCGCAAACGGCGAGCAATGCACCGATAAAAATACACAGCAAGGTTCGAGGTAATCGAACTTGTTGAACGATGGCGAGTACATGCGGCTCAACATTGTCATGCCAAGGGGTTAAGCTCTGTAAACTGGTCAGCCAGCCAAGTTGCCATTGTCCCACCGCGATAGACGTTATCCCTACGACGACAAGTGCGATGATGAGCGCTGGAAAAACATGCGACTGTGAGGATCGAAAAGACGCTTGCATTAGTCGTTCTCTCCAACGACGGTGCGCTGAATACGAATGGCTTCATCCAGTGATTTCAGGCTAAGCCCTCCCACTAACACACTGCCGTCAATTGGAATAATACGCTGCTGTTGGAATGCGCGCGTGGCATTGAGTAAAGGCACGGCATCAGCGAGTCCTTCAACACCGCCTAGCTGATCGAGAGAACGTTGCATGACCAAGATAAAGTCCGGATCAAAGCCCAGTAACGCTTCTGACGACAGTGGTTTATAGCTACTGAGCGCCGTGGCGGCAGGGTTAGTCGCACCCATCAGCGACAACAAGGTATCCGGTGAGGTATTGGCCCCCGCGACACTGGCAGGACGTCCTTGGTGAACCAGAAGAAACACGCCTTTGAGCGTGGTTTTGGGGGCATGCGCTTTTAATGTCGCAATCTTGGTGTCTATGTCGGTCAGTAACTCTGCGGCTTTGGACTCTGTGTGGGTGAGACTCGCGACTTTTTTAATCCGTGTTTTGAGTGTCTCGACGCTGGGTTCACTAGACAGTCGAGCCACGGTTACCCCTGACGCTTCGATTTTCTCCAAAACCGGGGTAGGGCCCATTTCATCTGAGCCTACGACTAGAGTCGGTGATAAAGACAGCACACCTTCGACGGCGAGCTGGCGATGATAGCCGACATTCGGCACTTCTTTATTCGGTAGATGGCTGGTGACATCAATGCCAACTATCTGTTCTGTTGCACCTAATTCAACCAGTAAGTCTGTTACACCGGCCCCCGCGCTGACAATGCGTGGTGATGCTGTGACAGAGAGTGAGAGTAGTGCTGAGGCGAGGGCAAGCAGTCTAACCGCGGCAGTTGCCATGATGAATTCCTTTATTTATTAAACCAGTCAATGTGAGTGCAATGCTCGACGTCAGTCCATTACACACTGTTAGCGAACGGAAATGTAATTATGAGTTACAAACCTAATTACGAGCAATTATCGTTTACATTGCCGTTAATGATCAATACAATCCTGCCAAATTGTTCATGATTCTCATTTTTGATTGGCTCAATAGGAAGACCCATGCTGTTAAAAACGGACGTCTCGGAAGTATTGACTCCTTCTACGATCAAGCTTGCTATCGGTGCTGCCCTTGGCACATTGGCATTTATTCCTTCAGCGTTGGCGGAGACGCAAAACACGGCGGATTCGTCATCAGACGTTATCGCGGTGTATGCAAGCCGCATTGACGCACAAAAAGCGAACGGTGCCGCTGCGGTCAGCACGGTATCACTCGAAGAAATTGAAAAACGGCAGGGGACCAGCGTAGCGGATCTAATTAGCCATTTACCCAATGTGTCTATTGCCGGTGGTGGGCGTGATGAATCACAAGCGATTGTGATTCGTGGGCTCAGTAGTGATAACGGGCGCGTGATTCAACTGATCGATGGTGTACGCCAGAATTTCTCTCTGGGACATCGCTCAAGCCTGTTTATCGATCCAGAGTTACTCAAGACTGTTGATGTTGTTCGTGGCCCTGCGAGTACCGTGTGGGGATCGGGGGCGATTGGTGGCGTGGTGGCGCAAAGCACCAAGTCTGCCTATGACTTTTTAGATGCTGACCAAGACATTGGTGGCTACCTAAAGCAGGGTTTCCACAGTAACGACAATGCGTCGCGTACGAGTGGCGCTGTATTTGGGCGTACGGATACGATTGATTGGCTAGTGCAGAGCTATTATCACGACGCTGATGACAATCAACTGGGCAATGGAAAAGCTTTATCCTACTCCGCGAGTCGTGAGAAAGGAGGACTTGCTAAGGTCACCTATACCCCGTCTCTCGTGCACCAGTGGACTTTCTCGGCGCGCCAAGGCGACCGTGATGCCATGTCACCGTCGAATCCCTCGGTTCAAGACCCGTCAAGTAACTATCCATTGGTGTATCGCCAAACTCAAGACCAAAGCCTTGCTGTAGCCTATCAATACACACCAATGAATGATTGGATTGACCTCTCATCTCGAGTGTATTGGAACGATACGCAAATGAAAGAATATCGTTTAGTAACCGATGAGCATGATGACAACCAAATGCAAACCTTAGGATTGTCACTCACCAATCGTGCTCATTTCAACGATATTGAATTTATCGCAGGATTTGATGGTTATCTCGATCACTACCAAACTCAGCGTGACGATAAAAGTGCGCCGGGAGAGCGTCCTGAGGGACAAGATGCGAAAGCGAGAAGCATTGGCGTGTTTGGCCAGCTAGAGATTCCGCTTGCAGAATCTTGGCAATGGACTGCCGGTCTGCGATTCGACGATTACAAAAATGAAGACACGCGAGCAACATCAACCATTGAGGATGCCAGTGACAGCCAATGGTCACCATCGACTGCACTGACGTGGAATGTGACCGAACGGTTGGCGTTGACAGCAAGCTATCAGGAAGCTTTTCGCGCGCCAAGTTTAGAGGAAATGTATGCCAGTGGAACCCATTTTGTGGTGCCGAGGGGACCTTCAAAACTGATTAACCGTTTTGTCCCTAATCCAAACCTTAAGCCTGAACAGAGTGCAAACAAAGAATTAGCGCTGACCTATCAGTTTGCTCCGATGGCTTATCTGGATAGTGGCTATATCGATGCGCGTGTTTTCCGCAATGATGTCGAAGATTTCATCGAAATGAACGTCGATTTTATGGGAGCGACAACCACCCGCCAGAATGTAAGCAATGCCAAATTGGAGGGGGTAGAGCTGAGCTTCCATCATGAATATGGACAGTTTAAAAACGATTTGAGCTATAGCCAAATGGAAGGCAAGGATAAAGCAGATGGTCGTTACTTAGAGCAAATTCCCGCACATAAACTGGTCGCGGAAACGGATTATCGTTTAGCGACGTTACCGGTGAACTTGGGTGCGCGAGTGTCTCATTATGCAGATCAAAACGAGAACCCCGATCAGAAGACCTATGACGGTTATACATTGTGGGACCTGTATGCAAGCTATAGCCCTAAAGGTGCTTGGGATGGTGTGAAGTTTGATCTCGCGATCGAAAACCTCACCGATGAGTATTACACCACGGCGTGGTCTCAAGTCGCCTCACCGGGTCGTGATATTAAACTCAACGTTCGCTATCAATTTTAATCAATCACTAAACATGGGCAGGGTTGTCCCTGCCCAACAGAAAACGATAACAATAGGCTGGGAGTAAACCATGACAACTACATTGACCGAGCAAGTCAATGCCTTTCTCACCGAGAACGCCTCCATGCTGCCCGCCGATATGGCGAATACGCTGGGTGTCAGTGAGGGTGAGGTGGTACGCGCGATGCCATCCGAATATCAAACTTGGGTGGATGGGCAACACGCCGAAACGGTGTTAAGTCAGGTAGCCGAGTGGGGCGGTCCGGTGACCGCGATCGTGCATTCTGGCGGCTCGATATTTGAAGTGAAGGCCCCTTTTCCTAAAGGTAAGATCGCTTATGGCTACTACAACTTGATGGGAAAGCCGGGCGAAATGCATGGCCACCTAAAACTAGAGCGCATGGCGGGTATTGCATTTGTTAGTAAGCCTTTTCGCGGCAAAGTCACCCATTACATCGGCTTTTTCACCGAACAAGGTGACTCAATTTTTAAAATTTACTTGGGGCGTGACGAAAAGCGTCAGCTTCTTGAACATCAGATTGAAGCCTTCAATCAACTAAAAACGCAGTTGGCAACCTCTCAATTGACAGAATCGGAGCAATAATCATGGATCAAGCTACTAAACAAGAACGTCTACAAAATCGTCTTGGCCCTGAAATTAAAGAATTTCGTGCAAACTGCCGCACCTTGCAGCTTGCAACACTCGACGCGCAAGGCAAACCCAATGTCAGTTATGCCCCTTTTGCTCAGCGTGAAGATGGCTTTTATATCTTGATCAGTGAAATTGCTCGCCATGCACGTAACTTGCAAGAAAACCCCAACCTGTCTTTGATGATGATCGAAGATGAGGGCAGTGCGAAGCAGATTTTTGCCCGTCAACGACTCAGCTTTGACGCTCAAGCCGAGATGGTGGCCCGCAATACTGAGGCGTGGCATGCTGGTATTGAGGCATTGAAAGCACGCTTTGGTGACATTATTGGTAACTTAAGTGGGTTGGAAGACTTCCGTTTATTCCGCTTGGTGCCAGAAAATGGCTTGTACGTAAAAGGGTTTGGTCAAGCGTTCCAAGTAGGCAATGATGATTTGGTGGAAATGGTTCACCTTGATCAAGGCCACCGCAAAGTGGGTAGCGACGAAGACATTAAATCGACCGACGAGATTGCGGTAAACAGTTAATATTAACCACGGCCATTTAGTCATTCACGGCAATGCCTCGCGCATTGCCGTTTTTGTATGCGCGCGCCTCAGTAACAACCGATCTGTGGATATGGTAAAGTGGCGTCTTACGCCAATGTGATAACGAACAACACCATGAACTATATCCCTTTATCCGACTATAAGCGCAAGTGGATCTTCACCCATCAATCATTACCGATTGCGGAGAGCGATCTCGCCGAAATTAAACCCATGACGGAGGCCCGTGCTGGACAGCTATGGCAAGAATTTGTCAGCAAAGACAGTCCTACGCCCGATCATTTTGGCAAACAAGATTGGCCAACTCACCAAAGCGTATGGAAAAACCGCTTGGTATGGCAGAGCGCATGGGATAATGATGAGGATCTTCCTGATGAGTTCTTGGCGCATTTCCCCTGGGAGGACAACATTGTGATCTATTTTTGTTACGACAAACACAATGTCGTGGAGTCTCGCTGGGGAATCTTTAAAAAATATTGGAAGAACTTTCTATTCTATGATGATAAACCCATCTTGCTTGGCCGCCGCCGTAAAGAGGTGGCCATGTTTGAGCAATCGGGTGAGGTGGTTATCGGAACGCGCCAGTCTTAGTCGGCATTTAAATTGCATTGTTTTAGGTCATCAGTGAAGTCAGGGGCAATCAGGGACAGGTCATGATTAAAAAGGTGGTTATTTTAAGTGTATCGCTGGCCGTAACCGGCTGCGCGGTACCACAGTTTTCTGACTTATGGCGTAATTACAGCACCATTGGCCTTAATGAAGAATTGCGTGGTGCGCAACAAGCGCTGGTCCATTGTCGATACGACAACACATTAGATATTGCTCAGCGGTATACTGTGGTCGGCACAGACAGAGAGAAAGCGCGTGCATTTGAGCTAATGGGGGTGACCTATGATGAACAGGAAAACACGCATGAGTTCAATCACACCCTGCAGCGCTTTTTGTTCTCTGAGCCCGGCAAGGCCATGAACGAATCGCAAGTGCTGATGCAATGGCGGCAAGCGAGACTGCAAATTGAACATGAGCGGGAGTTGGCCTTGGGCCAAACACACTGTTTACAATCGACCGATCCCCCGAAAACGGGACCGCTCAAATAACAAAAGGCAGTCGATGACTGCCTTTTGTCTCTTACCCTGCATCATAGCAATGGGTTAACACGCTTTGAGAATGCTTTCGGCCAGTGTCATCAGGCGCGGATAGGCAAACTCGCTCTGCTGTGCAATGCGGGCTTGCTCTTCTAACACCTCATGGAGAATGTCATGGGTCGTAAGTGGGTTGGCCAATACCACGCGGAAAACCGTGGTGGTGCGACGTTGCCACTGCTCAGGGGTGAGACGCGTCCGTGACACAAAGGTGTTGCCGCACTCTCGCTGACGTTTTTGAATAAATTGGGTCAAATCGTTGAGCAGATCGTGCATCAAATCGACCTGTTCATCACTGGCAATCGCAAGCGCCGCTTGAACACGTTGAGGCACAAAGCGATAGGTGAGTAGGCATAACTCGGGCTCAGAAATCAGCTCATAGTCAGAGTGAGCGTCAATCATGCGTGCAAAATGAGAGGCTTTATCGATGCTCTGATCGATCAACAACTCATAACCGCGTCGCGAGATAATGTTCATACACGCGAACACTAGCATCGCCATTCCACTCCGTGAGCCCTCAAGCGTGTGGCTGCCCAAATCTTTTGAACCCTTACGCAAAATGTATTCAGCGTGATGCTCAATCGATGCGACGAGAGACGGGTCTTTAAACAGCACCATACCGGCACCCATAGGCGCATAGAGTTGCTTATGCGCATCAATGGTGACAGAGTCGGCCCGTTCAATGCCCGCCAGCTTATGTCGCTGATTATTCGACATCAAGGTCGCACCACCCCAAGCCGCATCGACGTGGAAGTGGATCCCTTCACGCTCGGCAATGTCTGCGAGAGCATTAAGCGGATCAATGTTGCCTGTTTCTGTGGTCCCTGCGACACCGACAATCGCAATTGGCTTGATATTGGCTTGGTTAAGCTCAACAATTTTCTCTTCCAGTGCATCAATGCAAATACGGTTATTGCCATCAGCAGGAATAGAAATCAGCTGGTCTCGACCGATGCCTAATACATCGGCGGCTTTGCCGAGTGAATAATGACCGCGCTCAGACACTAATATGGCTAGATCTTGGTAGCCATAATGGCGCATGGCACTGAATAGTCCCGCTTTATGAATGCCGGGAAAATCACCGTCTGGTTTCAATACATTGTTACGAGCGACCCAAAGGGCGGTCATATTGGCAATGGTGCCTCCCGAACAAAATGCCCCTAAAGAGTGGTTAGCACTGTGCATCCAGCTTTGGTAGAAGGCATCGTCTTGGCCGTAAATCAAGTTATGTAACATGCCCAAGACTTGACGCTCCAATGGCGTAAAGGCCTTCGATGTCTCGATTTTCACCGTATTTTGATTTAGCCCGATCATAATTTTAGATAGCGGCATCAAAAAGTACGGCAGCGCCGATGTCATGTGACCGATAAATCGCGGCGAGGAAGTATGTACAGACTGAGCGACCAATTTATCGAGCAAAAACTGGGTATGGTCGGACACAAACGCAGGATCTTCAGGGATCATCGGATCACTAAAGTCACTTTCAATATCTGCCAAAGAGCGATCGCTGGCGGCAATATGGTTTTGCAAAAATCGATTGAGGTTTTGCGAGATCTCTTGCTCGATTTTGCTCAGTGTTGAATCGGGCGCTTCTGGAACAGTAAAAATCCGGTGCAGCGTTTCCGGTGTGGCGTCCGCAGCTTTGTTTTGTGTTGCCATGGAATTCTTCTTTTGTATCTGCTTCGCAGTTCAAGATTGTCCATCATAAAGTGACAGGGTCACTGATGGTCACGAGAGCACTTGCTGAGAAATGGCCACAACATAGCAAAAAAACCGGCTAGCATCAGGCTTTTTTTATCAGTCAGCAAGGTGTTATCCCCAACGCGTAGGGGAGTGAAAGCGAAATGACGTCGTGCTTTGTTCACCGGTAGATGGACAAAGAGCCGGGGTGAACCGGCTCTACCTGCAACCATTCAAAACTAGGTGGCGTTTAAGCGTACAGCCTATTTACACTGGCGCTGATTAATCGCGGCCATTTGATTGTTGTACTGATTAAGCGCGGTATCAATTTCTTTGGGATGGCTGAGCAAGTCAGCAAGTGCACTGCGCAGCGCATAGTTCCCTTCCATGGCTTCGCCTTGGCGAAACTCAAAGACTTCTTTGGCGAGCTTAGCTGGTGGCAATGACGATTGTGAAAGGGCTTTGACGTCTTCTTGCGTGAGTTGCAGCCAAGATTCAACTGGGGCATCGAGGCTTAGCTTGGCGGTATCGTTGCTGAGATAATAGTCAAAGGCTTGTGCGTTGAGCTTAAAATGGTTTTCTCGGCCACGTAAGAACCAATCGGCAACGTCTTTTAACGACTCGTCTTTACTGACGGTCAAGGATACTAAATCTTGGTACCAGTTGATCGAGGCGTCAACGTAATCGTGGTATTTGGCGGTATAACAATCCGCATTCTCGACGGGAGCCGCCTGTGACATCGCTGGCATTACCGCTGCTAACAGCGCTAGGGCATAGCGTTTCATAACATTATCCTTATCGTTATTATCATCGCTCTATGCGTTTCACTGCCACAGTTGGTGGTGACAGGGCGACATAACCGCGAGCGATACGTGAGGTTTTGGGCGTTAGTTTAAACGTTAACGGGCGACATTGTAGAACGAGCCTTTGTTAAAGTTAAATAAAACATTGATATAAAAAGCCATCTGTCTAGCTAGGTATGAGGCAGGTCGCAGATTTTGTGGTGATTTTTCGTCCGAACGATATCAAATTGCGTCCTATTATCCCGACATAGCGCGCCTTCGGTTAGCCGGTTATTGACGCTTGAGAGTGAGAAGTTGGTGCGCAAATTCCGCGAAGCCAAAACCGCCCGGTTGGGTGGTGATCCACTGTGGGGGATGGGGCAGTGAGGGTAAATGGTGCGCGATATTCGCGACGCCTACGCTCAAGGGAAACGAAGCGAACATTTGGCTGTCATTTAGCGAGTCGCCAATAAACGCAACTTGTTCACTGTATTGTTTGCCGGATAACCCTTGCTCGGCTAAATAGCGAAAACTCGATACCTTCTTACTGTGATCGCCCACCCAGGCATTGATATGAATGGAGCTTGCTGTCGCACTGGCACCATAGGCGTGGAGCGCATCAAGAAGGGCTCGGATTTCATCCTTTGGCGCAGCCGGAGTGTGCTGACCGATATCAATCGCCACTTCTGCGACACGGTAAGCTTGATCGCTGGCAATGCGCCGTGCTGGATACTGAGATAAAAGCGTTTGCACGAAAGCGAGTAATGCTGCTTGTGCTTGCTGGGCAGTGTGATTGATGGTGGAGTTTAAGGTTCCGTTTTGACGCTGCATCACGAATGCACCATTTTCTCCAATCACGGCGTCAACGGGCCATGCATTTGCAATATGATCACACCAACCTGCACACGCCCCCGTTACCGGTACCACGCGGATTCCCGCATCGCGAAGTTGGCTAAGTGCCTGTAACGTTTGCCAAGGCAGCGCCCCCTGCCAAGTGAGCGTGTCGTCCACGTCTGTTAGCAACCAACGCAGCTCACGCCAGTCTGCAGCAGACTGTGACAATTGAGCAATCGGCAAAGGGGCGGTCATAGGGATACTCCGATGTTAGGATACCGTCTCAATCTGGCGTTCTGGTTGTTGTAGCGTGACATCCAGTCGTTTGCCATGTTCACCGTCGAATACGTGCAGGTTATGAGCAGCGATCGTCAGCGGCAACTGATCGCCTTCTTTCACTTTGGTATGGCCTTCAAGGCGGAGCGTCAGCAAGCTATCGGTGTCACGTATGTGTCCATAAACCAGCAAATCTGCACCGAGTGACTCGGTGAGGGTTACCGTCATGGTGAACAACGCTTTACTCGTATCAACCACTTTCAAATGCTCTGGTCGTAACCCAACAGAGACGGATTGATGACCTACCACATCACAGGTTGCCAGTGTGTGTGCACCGATGTTGAGCTTACCGTGCTCGAGGCTTCCGGTAACAATGTTCATGGCGGGTGAGCCAATAAAGGTCGCGACAAACAAGCTTGCCGGTGCGTCATAAACCTCGAGTGGTGTGCCAATTTGCTCGACGTTGCCACCATTAAGAACCACCAAGCGGTCGGCTAACGTCATGGCTTCGACTTGATCGTGGGTGACATACACCGCCGTGGTATTCAGTTTGCGTTGTAGGCTTTTTATCTCGAGCCGCATTTGTACCCGCAGTTTTGCATCCAGGTTTGATAGCGGCTCATCGAACAAGAAGACTTTTGGTCGACGCACAATGGCGCGGCCCATGGCAACACGTTGGCGTTGTCCGCCAGAGAGTTGATTTGGGCGTCTGTCTAGTAAGTGGTCGAGTTCAAGCATGGTCGCGACTTCTTGGACCAATTGCTGGATTTTGTCCTTTGGCGTTCCGCGGTTACGCAAGCCATAGGCCATATTATCGAACACACTCATATGCGGGTAGAGCGCGTAGTTTTGAAACACCATCGCGATATCACGTTCGCCGGGCTCCAAGTCGTTGACCTTTTTCTGGTCGATAATCAGATCGCCTTTAGAGATCCCTTCCAGACCGGCAATCATTCGTAGCAAGGTCGATTTACCGCACCCACTGGGACCGACGAGTACGATCATTTCGCCATCGTCTATGGCTAAATCAATGCCATGAATTGCTTTAAACCCGTTTGGGTACGTTTTCTCAATGTGATTAAGGGTTACCGTCGCCATTTACTTCTCCGTCTCCACCAAACCTTTTACAAACAACTTTTGCATCCCCAACACGACTAAAACCGGGGGAAGCATGGCCATCAATGTGGTCGCCATTACGCGGTTCCATTCCACTTCACCATCACCGACTGAGAGCATACGTTGAATACTCATCACAATGGTGTAGTACTGATCGTCGGTGGTGATCAAAATGGGCCAAAGGTATTGGTTCCATCCATAGATAAAGGTAATTACAAACAAAGCCGCGATATTTGTTCGAGAAAGCGGCAATAAAATGTCTTTGAAAAACTTAAAGGGGCCTGCACCATCAATGCGTGCCGCTTCCAGCATTTCTCCGGGGACCGTCATAAAAAACTGACGGAATAAGAAAGTGGCGGTGGCACTGGCAATTAACGGAATGGTTAATCCCGGCATTGAGTTGAGCATATTGAGATCAGCAATCACTTGAAACGTAGGCATAATGCGGACTTCAACAGGCAGCATCAGGGTCATAAAGATCACCCAAAAAGCCAGCATGCGACCGGGAAAACGGAAGTACACCACCGCATAGGCCGATAAAATAGAAATGACCAGCTTACCTAGTGAAATTCCCATTGCCATTAAAAAAGAATTCCACAACATGCCTGCGACCGAGATCTTCAGTTCGCGTGAGGTGCCTTCTGTGAGGACCTCTTGAAACACCGACAAACCTTTATCCCCAAACCACAGCGGCGTCATGCCACTCACAAACGCACTGCTATCGTGCGTAGCGGCAGTAAGTGCAAGCCATACTGGCAAGGCCACTGACGCAACACCCAGCATCAATACCAAGTGCGAGAAAAAAGTTAACCAAGGGCGACGTTCAACCATCAGTAAGCCACCTTCTTTTCAACGTATTTAAATTGGATAACGGTCAGCGCACCGACCAATAGCATGAGCACCACAGATTGCGCTGCTGATGAGCCCAGATTTAGACCGACAAACCCATCGGCGTAGACTTTGTAAACCAAGGTGGTGGTGGACTGTCCCGGGCCACCTTGTGTCATGGCATGGATCACGCCAAAGGTTTCGAAAAAGGCATACACCAAGTTGACCACCAGTAAGAAGAAAGAGGTGGGCGAGAGCAGCGGGAAGATAATGGTAAAAAACCGTTTACCCGGGCCGGCGCCATCAATGGCAGCCGCTTCAATCAAGGAGCGAGGAATAGACTGCAACCCTGCGAGGAAAAACAGAAAGTTGTAGCTGATCTGCTTCCATGTTGCGGCAATGATCACCATGGTCATTGCGTCTCCCGAGTGGGTAAACGGGTTCCAGTCTAGCCCCAGCGCTTTCAGCGCATGTGCCAATACACCGACGGTCGGGTTAAACATAAAGAGCCACAGTACCCCAGCGACAGCTGGTGCGACGGCATAGGGCCATACTAATAATGTTTTGTAGCCTGTGGCGCCTTTAATCACACGGTCGGCCATGACTGCGAGGATAAGGGCAGAGATCAACGCGGTGCCTGCGACGGCAAAACTAAAAAATAGCGTGGTAAAAAAGGAGCCGTAGTAGCTTGAATCACCGAGCAGTTCGATAAAGTTTTCCACCCCGACAAATTCGGTGCTCAGGCCGAATGGATCCTCTAATAAGGTTGATTGCCAAATGGCCTGTGCGGCGGGCCATAAAAAGAAGACAAACGTAATCAATAACTGAGGCGTGAGGAGCAGTATTGGAAACGCACAATGGTTAAATGTGGGTTTATTGGACATAGGCTTTCTCAATAACAGGAGCGGGCCTAAGGCACCGCTCCTTCATACAACAACTAACTTATTTGTTCGCTTTTGCGAATTTAGACAGCAGACCATTGGCACGCTCAACCGCTTCGTCGAGTGCTTCTTGTGCCGATTTGTCGCCAGACCAAACCGTTTCAAGCTCTTCGTTGATCACATCGCGGATCTGTACGAAGTTGCCCAAGCGAATCCCTTTCGATGCAGGGGTTGGCTCGACTTCTGTCATTTGCTTGATAGCAATGTCAGTCCCTGGGTTCTGCGCATAGAAGCCTTGTTTCTTGCTCAGCTCGTACGCTGCATGGGTGATGGGTAAGTAGCCAGTAAACTGGTGCCAATCAGCTTGGATCTCAGGTTTTGAGAGGAAAGAGAAGAACTGGGCGACACCTTTGTATTCTTCAGACTCGTGACCTTGCAGAACCCATAGGGTGGCACCACCGATAATGGTATTGCGTGGCTGCTCGACCGCTTTGTTCCAGTACGGCAGTTTTGCAACGCCAAACTCGAAGTCCTTGACGCTTTCTTTCACACCGGCATAAGAGGCCGATGAATTCATGTACATGGCACACTCACCGCTGTAAAACAGTGGTGCACTGTCAGAGCGGCGGCCACCGTATTCGAAAATGCCAGCTTGCTGCCAATCGGCCATCTTCTGAATGTGATCGACAAAAGGTGCTTTGTTGATCAACATTTTGTTGTCGATACCAGCAAAGCCATTGTCATTGGTCGCAATGGGGGCGTTGTGACGGGCGCCAAGGTTTTCAATTTGTACCCACGATTGCCAACCTGTGGTAAAGCCACATTTCGCGCCGTTCGCGAGGAGCTTTTTCGATGCGGTTTCAACGTCTTCCCAGGTTTTAGGAGGCTGAACACCGGCTTGTTTGAACAAGTCTTTGTTGTAATACAGGACGGGCGTTGAGCTATTGAAAGGCATTGACAGCATGTTGCCGTCTTCATCCGAATAATAGCCGGTGACAGACGAGAGATAATCAGATTGATCGAAGGGCTCGTTGGCATCTTTCATCAGCTTGTACACCGGATAGACGGCGCCTTTTGCTGACATCATGGTCGCGGTGCCAACTTCAAACACCTGCACAATATGAGGTTGCTTGTTGGCGCGGAACGCAGAGACGGCGCCGGTCATGGTTTCGGTATAGTTGCCTTTGTATACCGGTTTAACAATATAGTCATCCTGACTGGCATTGAACTTTTCAGCGATTTCATTCACTTTTTCGCCTAAGTTCCCGCCCATCGCGTGCCACCATTCAATTTCGGTTGCTGCGTTGGCAGAAAAAGAGGCCAACAGAAGGGCCGAAGAGATCGCGGTTAAGCGTTGGGTTTTCATGCATAACTCCTTTTGAGTGGGTGTGAACATGACGCAACTTAATGAACAAAAATGAACATAATATGAACAGATACGAAAAGGGAGATGACGATTTGATGACTTTTGACTGGCGTCGCACTTAAGGTTAAATCTCTGTTAACGAGTGCAGACTTTGTGCATGAAAATACTGAAATATCTGACACCTGTAAGTAACAAAACTGTAAGCTAATTCGGCGACAATGCGTCTAAGGATCGCCAAATTGACGCTGCCATTACTGACTAAAGAGAAATGTTCAAATGAAAATTAGCCCCAAACAACTCTGTGGCCACCGAGGTGTCGCCGCGGATGCTCCTGAAAATACCTTGGCTTCGATTCGCCAAGTGCGCTTATGGGGAATGGAATGGGTTGAAATCGATGTCCAACTGACACAAGACGGGGTACCCGTTGTGTTTCATGATGACACACTGAGTCGTTGCACCAATGGTGTGGGTCGGCTAGGGGAAACACCTTATGCCCAGCTTGCGCAGCTCGATGCTGGCGGATATTTTGATACGCAATATCAAGGCGAGCGCGTTCCCACCTTGGCCGCCGTGCTAGCCCAAGTGGCTGCCGATGAATTGCACATCAATATCGAAATAAAAACCTACCCTGAAACAGATATTCCACGTTTGTGTGATGCAGTTGCCGCCACACTGAGTGAAACCGAATTCCCACTCGAGCGGGTACTGCTTTCTTCATTCTCTCTCGAGGCGCTTGCCTACTGTCAAACGACGATGTCGAGCGTGGCAAGAGCGATTTTATGGGATGTGGTGCCCGAAGACTGGCAACGTTATCAAGATCTCGCAACCTACAGTATCCATTGTCACTATCGCGGCATAACAGAGGTACAAGCCAAAGCGATTAAAGCGAGCGGTTTAAAGATTAAATGTTACACCCCTAATCACCCTGAAGAGGTTGCGCACCTTTGGGAATGGGGGGTCGATATGATGATCACCGACGCGCCATCTAACTATTTAGGTTCTGAGCCAACGGAATGAGCGAATCTAGGAGAGGAATACGTTGACAGACGTGGCTGATTTAAATCGACGTCAGCAGGCGATTATGCGCCAGCTCAATGAGGTAGAACACCTAGAAACGGATACCTTGGCGGCCCAGTTTTCGGTGACTACCCAAACTATCCGTCGCGATATCAATCAACTGTGTGCACTCGGGTTAGCGCGACGCCATCATGGCGGGATCAGTGTGCCGGCAGCGTTGGCCAATACCGACTATCAGCGACGCTTACAAAGCCACTCACGAGAAAAAGAAGCAATTGCGCAGGCGGTTGCTGCGCGTATCCCTGATGGTGTCACCGTGATGCTAGGTATCGGTACTACGGCGTCGGCGATTGCGGATCAGTTACTTTCTCGCAAAGACCTGCGAGTGGTGACTAATAACCTTAAGGTGGCGCATCGGTTGGGGGCGAATCCGCATATTGATGTATGGTTAGCTGGGGGAAAACTACGCGCCAATGATCAAGATATGGTCGGCCATTCGGTGATCCAATTTTTGTCTCGTTTTCAGCCTGATATTGCCATTATTGGTTGTGCGGCTGTCAGTGAACAAGGGTGGGCGTGCGAGTTTACTCCCGATGAAGCGGCGGTGAGCGAAACGATTTTAGCCAATGCAACCGCGCGATGGTTGGTGGCGGACCGCTCAAAATGGCAACGCCAAGCGCCGGTTCGTGTGACATCGCTTGCGACGTTTGATTGTGTCTTTACCAATTACACCGGATTGGATGACACCATTCCCCGCGTACTGTGTCAGCATGATGTGCCAACGGATGAGGCCTAATCTGTTGAATTAGGCCTGTGCAGATAAAATAGCGCGATAGAGGGCTTGGGTCGCCTCCTCGGGTGTTTGCTTAGGGTTATAAAAGAATTCATTAATCACATCAAAAATCGCGCTTTGGACGTAACGGGTGGTCGATAACCCATGCGACATACTTGGGCTCAGCGTGTTGTGCTGCTCGGCATAGAGAAAGGCCTGACGCGATTTTTCGGCACAGGTGTCCCCGTTCGGGAGTGGGATATCAAAGCGAATAGGCAGTGAGCCTTTATAGCGATTGAAATCGCGTTGAAACTGGGGTGTTAGCAAGTATTCGGCCATATCTGTTTGGCTTTGTCGCTCTTCGGCGTTGTTTGGCTTAAAAAAGACAAAGCTATCTATGTTATAGCTAAACGCTTGCTCTGTACCGGGGACCGCGACACAGGTAAAGCTTTTTCCCTCTTGCTGATCCGCAGCAAGAAATTCGCCTTTCGCCCAATCACCCATCACTTGCATGCCCGCTTGGTTATCGATCAATAGTCGTGTGGTATCACTCCAATTCCGGCCGAGATTGTCGGAGTCGGTGTAGGGGCGAATTTTGGCTAATAGAGAAAATGACTTTGTGACACCGTCACTTAATAGCGCCTCGCGATCAAAGTCGAGAAAGGCTTGCTGATAATGTTCAGGTCCCATTACGGATAAGGCGAGTGTGTCAAACAAGGTCGCCACCTGCCAAGGTTCTCCGCCTAATGCCAGTGGGATATAGCCAGCCTGCTGTAGCTTGTCAGCAGCGGTAAAAAAGCTCTCAAAATCATGGGGAATGGCAGCCCCCGCGTCCTCAAAGGCACGCAGATTGATCCAAAGCCAGTTCACGCGGTGAATATTAATCGGGGCTGCGACATAATCCCCTTGGTATTGCATCACGTCACGAAGCGGGGCAGGGATTTTGTCTTCCCAGTGTTCTGCTTCCGCAATGTCATTGAGGTTGCGTAAAAAGCCTAAACGCGCCCATTCGGTAATCTCTGGTCCTTTAATCTGTGCGGCAAGGGGAGGATTACCACTGATTGCGCGGATCCTTAAGGTATTCATCGCGCTGATCCCCGCTTGTCCGCCGACCGCAAAATCACGCCACTGATGACCGCGTTGCTCGATCCCCGCGCGTAAAACAGAGGCCGCTTTGGCTTCTCCTGCCGACGTCCACCAATGGAGAACTTCCACCTCGCTGGCATGGGCGGCAGGCGTAACACACAGCAGTGTCGATTGAATGACGCTGGCGCATAGTGCTTTGAGAGTCAATCGCATTATTCTTCTACCCGTGGAAAACTAATATCGACTTGCAGGCCACCTTCATTGCGGTTGCTGAGTACCATGTCACCGCCATGGGCATGAATAATATCACGCGCAATGCCAAGCCCTAACCCTGAGCCCTCGTTATCGGTATGAAGGCGCACGTAGGGGTCAAAGACTGAGTCGAGCTCTTCTTCTGGGATCCCTGGCCCTTGGTCGATGAGGGTGATATCCAGCGTGTGTTCGGCATCCATCACATAGATGGTGACTTGTTCGCCGTATTTAACCCCGTTATCAATCAAATTAGATAAACAGCGTTTAAACGCCAGAGGTTTACAGGTAAAGCCTTTTACCGCCTCACATTCGATGGTGACACGCACCCGATCTTGATTGTGGGGCTCGGCGATCACCGCCAAGAAATCAATCACATCAATCTCGGCCATGTTTTCGTGAATGTCGGTATCACGCACGGTTTGAACGGCACCTTTTACCATGATTTCGAGCTCATCCAAGTCTTTGTTCATTTTGGCGGCTTGGATATCATCATCAATCAATTCGGCCCGCAGACGTAATCGGGTTATCGGGGTTTTTAAATCATGTGACATCGAGCGAAATAGGGTTTCACGCTCTCGCAAATGCCGTTGTAATCGACGCTGCATACGGTTGAATGCGCGCGTCACAATCGCGATCTCTGCAGCGCCTTCTTCTTTGAGTGGTGGTTGTTCAATGTCTGTACTAAACAGGTTCGCCGCTTTCGCTAAGCGTTTGAGTGGCCGCGCTTGTTGACGAATTAAACTGTAAGTAAACAGCAAAAGTAATGCGGTGATCACCACAATAAAGACCACCTGATCCGCCGTGATCAACGTATCGTCTAAGGTGACATACGGCGCGGGGAGCAAGGCTGCGATGTAAATCCACTCATTGCTTTTGAGCTCCATTTGCACCACCAAAATAGGGGGATTAAGCGGCTCAAGGCTCAGAGTATGATGCGCCCATGATTTGGGTAGGTCGCGGAGTAATATGTCGTTGTTTAAGACGCGCAGCGTCTCGGGGCGCGAAAACTCCACGTCAATGGTGCTCAGCGCGGGCAGTTGCGCCTCTAGCACTTGCGAGACGGTATTGACCGCTACCTGTTTCGCTTGGGTCTCTTCTATAGGGGTGATGTTGATTTTTTCTTTGTTGAAAGAGACAAAAAAACGGGTTCCGCCCATATTGCGTAGCTGATTTAATGCGATATGGCGGTACGCGACGGGCAAGGATTGAAAAAAGGTGGTTGTCGATGCGAACATATTCGCCAAGCTGGCTGACGCGGACTCTAACCCCGCCAGCTGCGTGCGTTTGGATTGAGTGTACCAAATTGATGTCGCGATCACCTGTGCGAGCACGACGGACAATAGGGTCAGGAGCAGCGTACGCGAGAGGAGCGAGCGCGGCACGAGCCGTTGTAACCACTCATGATTCATATTGGATCTCAGCGACAAACATATAGCCCGCACCGCGGACGGTTTTGATTAGGTTTGCTTTACCATTATCACGCAGGCGCTGTCGTAGGCGACTCACTTGGACGTCTATGCCTCGTTCTTGTGGCTGAGCGTCGCGGCCTCGGGTGGCTTGGCTAATGGCGTTGCGATCTAACAATTGGTGGGGATTGTCTATAAACAACATCAGTAGCGCATAATCCGATGCCGAGAGTTCAATCTCCATGCCGGTGACCACTTGATGTAGCTGTTGTGTCGCCGGCTCCAAGCGCCATTGCCCAAACCGAATCGCTTTCGGCCGTGACAAGGTCGTTTCTTGCAACTGTTGGGTGCGGCGAAGCAAAGCACGAATACGCGCAATGAGCTGGCGAGGACTAAAGGGTTTGGCAATATAATCATCTGCGCCCAGTTCTAGGCCAACGATTTGATCGGTTTCATCAGACACCGCGGTGAGCATAATGATTGGCACGCTGGAGTCTTTGCGAATGGCTTTACATAAGGTAAAGCCATCATCACCGGGAAGCATCACGTCAAGTAAGATAAGGTCCGGGTATTGGACCGCAAGCTTCGAGCGCATTTCATGACCATTTTGCGCGGTGGTCACTTCATATCCTGCTTTGGACAGATAGGCCTGCAAAAGCTCGCGAATTTCTACATCGTCATCAACCACTAAAATGCGTTTGGCTGCAGCCATAGCGCCGATACCCTTTTTTACCAACATCAATGAGCGCCATTATCGGTGGTTTGGGCCTGTGATGCTACTGACAATGACGCACTTTGCATAATTAATCAGCGACTTGATCAAGGTCAGACCACATCCTTTAGACAGAACGAACGAGAATGCAGGCAAACAAAGAATAAAATAGCCGAAATCGAAAAAGCCCTCCGAAGAGGGCTTTAGAAATCTTAGCGAGATGCTCGACAGGATTACTCGCTATCGCTGTGCATTGCTTTGTGAATACACAGTGCCGCGCCACCCCATGTGACCGCGAAACCAATGATCATCATTACAATTGCGCCTGTGGTCATGATTCTGTCTCCATATCGCGTGCGGGCGTGGTGGTTGAGTTCACGATGATGCCAACGACAACCATGGCTGCAACGAGCCCCCAACCTAGGGTGATGAGTTCGAATTGTGCATAGCCGCCGTATCCTTCATTAACCGTGTTGATCAAGTTTTTGGTGATGATCACGGCCAACATAATTGGGCTGACAAAGCGGATACACACTTCCATCCACTGGCCAACACTAAACTCAGACACGCGGTTAACGTATTGGCGAATATCGGAAAGTTTCACCAACCAGCCGACGACAATGAGTTCAATCAAACAGCTTGCTAGCAGCGCTACGTTGTTGACGAAGTAGTCCACCAAATCGAGAAGCAACAGGCCGCCATTGGTTGCAAAGGCCATCGAAACCACGAAGCCAACGCCGCAGACGGCTGTCGCTGCCTTTTCACGAGCAAGGTTCAGCTTATCCATGATCGATGCAGTCACTGCTTCGATAATCGAAATGTGTGAGCTCAGCCCCGCGACGACGAGCGCCAGGAAGAACAATGGCCCGAGAATATAGGGGATCGGCAGTAAGTTGATCGCCGCTGGTAGTGTGACAAAGGCAAGCCCTACACCACCACTGACGACATCAGTAATGCCTTTACTTTGCTCTGCTGCCATGTAGCCCAGAATGGAAAAGATCAATACCCCTGCCACAATGGAGAAGCCGCAGTTGATCAGCACTGTCATCAAGGCGTTGTTGTTTACGTCCGATTTTTCAGGCAGGTAGCTGGAGTAGGCCAGCATGATGGCAAACCCAACGGATAAGGTGAAGAAAATCTGTCCGTAAGCGGCCGACCAGACTTTTGCATCCAACAACTTGCTAAAGTCAGGCGCAAATAAGTAGTTCAAGCCATCAAGGGCACCTGGCAGCATCACCACGCGGCCAATCAGTAAGATCACCATGATAAATAGCAGCGGCATCATAATCTTGCTGGCTTTTTCAATCCCACCTTTGACGCCACGATAGACAGCTGCATAAGTGATTGCCCATGCGATGATCATCGGAATTGCAATATGCCATTGCCAATCGCCTAAGTTGGTAGGTGAGTTTTCTCCCAGTTTTAAATAGTCAGAGAAAAAGAACGCATTGGTATCTGTGCCCCAATCTTGGCCAAACGAGAAGCCAAAATAAGAGATGGCCCAACCAATAACGGCAACATAGTAAATACCGATGGTTGCGGCGATCAGAACTTGGAACCAGCCTAACCATTCAAACTTGGTATTGAGTTTAGAAAAGACCACAGGCGACGAGCCGCGGAGTTTTTTGCCTAACCCAAACTCCATGATCATAAAGGGGATACCGGCGGTGAGCATGGCGAAAAGGTATGGAATAAAAAAGGCGCCGCCACCGTTTTCGTAGGCCATATAAGGGAATCGCCAAATGTTCCCTAAGCCAATCGCTGACCCGACAGCGGCTAAAATAAAGCCAGCGCGCGAGCCCCATTGTTCTCGTTTCATATCTACTCCTTTGCGAATCGCTACCATCTTTCACCATATAGGTATCGCAGTGTTGTGAGGCTGCAGATCGTTTTATGGCTTATATGAAAGAAATAGCACATTCCCACAATTATAAGTTTTAACTTCCTGTTGCCCGTATGTTGAAATTTTTATCTAGGACGGGCATTGATGGCAGATTAAGCACTGGTCAGGCCTAAATCAATAGCCGCAAAACCAAGCAGTTAGCACAAAAATTTTTGTTAACTTGGTGTAAATAATTATAAGTGGTGTTTCATGCTGGGCTTTTACTTTTTAGGTAGACGATTGAGCTGTCAAAGTTATCAATAGAGGCGAATGATCGTTATTTTGATTTGCTGTCTGGGTGACGAAAAAAACAGCAAAATGCCCCCTTGAATTGAAGTTTACACAGGTATCTTTACTCGCGGATCCTCACGATGAGGATAGGGAAAACATGATGATCGCCTCAGATTCGCCATTTTATTCGCTACATAATAGCGATGTTTTTCATCTTTTAATCAGTAGTTTAGCTTTGTAAGAGCCAACCTAATCGACGTCGGTGCAGCTTTGACAGGAGAGGGTATATACTTGGATTAATAGGTATTGCACCTGATCCGCGGCGTCTTTTGGGGTTAATTATTATGTCAACAAGGAGTATCAGCATGGATAAAACACTTGCATACGCACTGACAACCGCTGTTTGCGCGCTGGGTATGATTTTCACTTTTGCTGCTGTCGCTGTGTTGTCTTAATTATCATCGGTTCGCTGTTAACGAGAATGGACACTTGCGCCCTCATTGTGAGTAGCGACGTTGCGCGGTAAGCGTTACCATGCATAGCGGCGAGCGAGCAGGAAGTGATCGAATACACTGAAAGCGATACGCTAATCAAAAGCTACACGCTGATAAATAGCTATGCTCGTATAAAGCGTTATGCACGATGAATAAGGGGCGAAAGTGTTAAGAAGTAAGCAAGCTTTGACAGACAACTCTCCCGGTACGGCAATGCCAATTGCACCGCGCCATTTTACCCGGCCACAGCGTATCGCGCTGGTACTGCAGGGAGGCGGGCAACGCGGGATTTTTACCGCAGGCGTGCTTGATGCATTTCTTAGTGCCCACTTTGATCCGTTTCAACTTTATTTGGGGACGTCTGCCGGCGCACTCAACTTGACGGCATATGTATGCCAGCAGCACCGTTATGGGTATCGGTTTATCACTGAGCTCACCACGCAAGAGCGCTTTTTCCACCTGATGAAGTATGTGCGTCGCCAACACCATATGGATTTAGATTGGGCGCTTAGTACGGCATTGCCGGGTCATGAGGCTGCGCTGGACATTGAAACAGCGAAGCTACACTTGAACGGAAGAGAGGCCTACGCGTGCGTGACTGAGGTTGATACCCTGAAACCGGCCTTTTTCTCGATTACCGATGACACTTGGCCAGATGCACTCAAAGCAACCTGTGCCATCCCTTTGCTTTATCCGCACCCGGTTTGCATTAATGGTAAGCGCTATGTTGACGGTGGCGTGAGTGCCGCTGTTCCAGCGAAAGAAGCCTTCGCTCGTGGGGCGGATATTATTGTGGTGATTCGCACCGAGCCGACGTTGGAGCAAGACAAAGGCAGCTCAGAAGATCAAAGCCACTTCTTGGATACATTACGGACCAAGTTTGAAGCCAAAAAGCCGCAGTTTAAGCTCTCTGACTATCTCTCTAATTTTGAATTTAAGTACCGTTTAACCCGGTTTGAGACCTTCCAGAAGGAGTTGAACAAGCAGTTGGCCGAACTCTCCGAACGCTACAAGTCCAGCCGTGAGCAATGGGTGAGCCGTGTTCGCGATGGAATGAGAGAAAAAGCGATGCAAAACGGTGGACGCTGGCTCTTTGGCGGCGACACGATTTACCGGTTGCAGTCGTTATCGGGTAAACCGCTGAGCAGCGAGATGCTCAAAATGCTCACTACGCACTATCAAAGCTATCAAAACGAATTGCAGTTTTTAGCCGAGCCACCACCTCGGGTACAGGTGTTACAAATTGCGCCGAGCGCACCGCTACAAAGCAGTGCATTATTGAGTAAGCCTGAACAACTCGATGCGGACTATCAACTGGGCTTATCGCTTGGCAATCAGTTTATGGCGCAATACGGCGATGCTCTCAATACCATATCAACCGTTAAAAGTGAGGCTTTTGAGCCCACCTCAGTAGCGTTACCACACCAAGGATAGGCGATGACGGAGTTTGAAAAAATGCAGCGGGGGTTGCCGTATTCCCCAGCCGATGAGGAATTAACCTTATTTCGCTATGCTGCGCGCCGCTTATGCCAACAGTTTAATCGTATCGATCCCGAAGACGCCGATAACCTTGCGATAGTAACGACCAAGCTATTTGCAGGGATCGGGTCCAATGTGGACATTGATGCGCCGTTTTTTTGTCACTACGGGATGAATATCGAAATCGGCGATAACGTCAGTATTGGACCTAATTGCACCATGCTTGATGGGGCCCATGTTCGGATTGGGCATAATGTCAGCATCGGTCCCAATGTGGGTATCTATACCACGCGCCATCGCGTACTGCCGCTCGACATTGCTCGTGGAGAGTGTGAAACCTCACAAAGCGTGATTGTCGGCAATAACGTCATTATCGAGGGAAACACTGTGATCAAAGCAGGTGTTGCGATTGGTGAGGGTGTGGTGATTGAGGCGGGATCAGTGGTGGATACAGATATCGAACCTTTTTCCATTGTGGCAGGTAATCCAGCCGAGGTTGTCCGGCGTTTACAATAGAGGTAGCCATTACTTGGGTGGAAAATGTTATAATATAACATTTTCTAATTGGCATACTGGTAACGCTGTAGTAATGTTAACGCCCTGATTCGGGTGTCAGTAGTAAGAGACAAATTCTAATGGTAAAAGTAAGGGCTCGGGTGCCTCTGAACGTTGGAGTAGGGAGCCACATCCCTGCCGAAATTCTATCTTTTGAAGGACTAGCGTCTGGACAGGAGCACGTTGCGCTTATTTTTAAACAAGCGGACGTGACCGATCCAACTCCCCTAGTGCGAATGCATTCTGAGTGCCTAACGGGCGATGTATTCCATTCATCACGGTGTGATTGTGGTGAGCAGCTCGAAGAAACGATCCAAAAGATGGGGGAAGATGGCGGGATTATCCTCTATCTTCGTCAAGAAGGGCGTGGAATTGGCCTGTACAATAAGCTTGATGCTTATGAGTTACAAAGCCAAGGCATGACCACTTACGAAGCCAATAACCATCTTGGCTTTGCAGACGATTTACGTGACTTTACTGAAGCCGCACAAATGCTGAAAGCCTTGGATATTCATCGCATTCGGTTAGTGACCAACAACCCGAAAAAGATCGAAGAACTCCAAGCTGCCGGTATTGATCTCAAAGAAGTGATTGGCACCAAAGCGCACCTCAAAGAAGGCAATCGCAATTATTTAAAAGCCAAAATTGAGCATGGCAAACATCGTCTGAATATCGAGCAAGATTAAGCGGTAGTGAGTTGTGCTTAGTCGCAAACTTTACGCAAGGGCAGTGACAGTCACTGCCCTTTTTCGATACAGTGCGGCGCGATATATAAGCTTTCACTCAAGGACGAGTCATGAAAACGCAATTTTGGCAGTATATTTTCCCACCTTTGCCACCCATTGCGATGTTACTCACCGTGGGTTTCGGTGTGTTGCTCAACCACTATTTTTCTTTTCCGTTCAGATTAGGTTCGCCATATTGGGCTGGGTTTCCGCTTGCTCTGGCCATCGGGCTGCTGGTGGCGGCGAAGTGGGCATTTCATCGTCATCACACCACCGTTGATCCAATCAAAGAGCCATCAGCCTTAGTCACAACCGGCATTTATGCCTATACGCGCAATCCGATGTATCTTGCGTTGGTACTGATCATCGTTAGTGCTGGATTCTACTTTAATTCTCTTTGGTGTTGGGGCTTGGTTCCCGCCTATATGACCTACCTGTCAATGACCTTTATCTTCTCTGAAGAGCAGCGACTCGCTGCGCATTGGCCCGACGCTTTTGCTGAATATCGGGCACAAGTCAGACGCTGGATTTGAGATTAGAAAAACTAATCTCAATCATGATAAAGAATCGTGTTGCGGCGACTAAACGCCCATTGCTTTCCCCACTGCTCAGGCCTATTATCGCGCTGTCTTTGGTTGTGATGTTTTTCGTGTGCCTAGCGTAGAACTTTGCAACATCCACTTATCAAATCATTATTTCGCATAATTCATTTTTAGGAGTGTAGGAATGTCTTCGGCAATGCCTATGGGTAAGTTGTTGCTGCTCATTGTAATGCTGGCTGCGGTGGGTCAAATGACTCAAACCATGTATGTTCCATCGATTGCAGCGATGGCCGCAGATTTCTCGGTATCACCAACGCTATTGCAGGCGGTGATGGCGTGCTACTTGATCCCGTACGGGCTGTCTCAGTTTATTTATGGCCCCATCTCCGACCGCATTGGGCGTAAGCCCGTTATTTTGGCCGGCCTTGCCATATTCTTGGTCGGGACAGGGATCACGCTGTTGGCGCACTCCTATTCGTGGTTTTTAGTGGGCAGTGTGGTGCAAGGCGCTGGGATTGGCTGTGGTGGCGCCATGGCGCGAACCTTAACCCGAGATTGTTTCTCTGGCGCGAAGTTGCACCGTGCCAACAGTTTGGTGAGTATGGGGCTTATTTTCTCACCATTAATGGCGCCTTTATTAGGAGGATACCTTACCGAGGTATTGCACTGGCGGGCGAGTTACTTTTTCTTGCTGCTGCTAGCGATCGTGGTCTATGCAGTGATGGCGCTGCGTTTTACCGAAACGTTACCGCAAGAGGCACGTCAGCCTGGTAATTTTATCGGTCGTTACCGCCATGTCATGAGCTCGCGACGTTTTCGAGGTTACCTGCTGTGTTTGATCACGGTTTTCTCGGGCGTGTCGGTCTTTGAAGCGGCCGCTGGGGTGATTATGTCTGACGGATTACATTTATCACCGACGCTGATCAGTGTCCTTTTTGTAGCGCCACTGCCTGCCTATTTAGTGGGCTCGGGCCTATCTAGTCGGTTTGCCGATACCATAGGCTACTACGCGACATTGACGCTGGGTAGCGTAATGGCATTAATGGGGGCAGGGATCCTTGTTGTATCAGGATTGATGGGCGAGGTTTCGGTGTATAGCTTGATTGGCGGCGGTTGTGTTTATTTTGCCGGTGCAGGCGTGTTATTCCCTGCAGCCAGTACGGGGGCACTGAGCCCATTTCCTTATCATGCGGGCACAGCCGGTGCTATCTTGGGGGGCGCTCAAAACCTGCTTGCAGGTCTTGTGACGCTAGCGGCCAGTCGATTAGGTGTCGCGAGTCAGCTTTCTCTGGGCTCAATGATGCTTGCTCTCGGCATACTGGCGAGCATTGGCTTGATGATGAGTTATCGTGCGGACCAACACGGGGACGATCCTACCTCGGCACCGGTCCACTAAGGATACAAATGCAAACGGCAGCATGGGCTGCCGTTTTTAACTTCTCATCCAGACCATAGCGGTCGAGAAAGGCGAGCTGTCACGTCAATCGTAGACGTGAGGTCTGCCATCAGTGCAGTTGTGTGGGGCTGCGTTTCCACAATAAGTGGCAGAATTTTTCTTCCGGATCGCGGCTGAGTAGCATACGCACAAACACATCGGCCAAGGCGCCTTCTTTTGCCATCCCAATTTGTACTTCCGCACAGTGGGCGAGGTTGATGTCGGGCCCGACATGCTCAGGCCAATCGCTGCCGACTTCAACCACGATGGCGCCGCCGTCTTCCTCAAAATGGGATTCGTATGCCGCCAAATCGTCATACTCCAAATTATCCGGTGCCATCTCCGCGAAGATCTCAAAGGCGGTTTCGAGGATTTCATCCAAGCTCATTAGCGCTGATTGCGTCATTGGGTGCTCTCTATTCGTTCTGGGCGTGCTCAGACTATACCACGGTGGTTACGAATTCTCAGCCCGTCAATTATCCAACGCGACAGCTGGCAAGGATTATGCTTAACTTTACGCAGAGCCCTGTATTCAATTTAAGCAAGCGCGTTGATACAGCGTGAGATTCGGTGGTAGAGCGTTGATTTGTCCATGCAGATGACCAACAATAGCGCACGCATTCAACCTTGTGTGAAAGTCGTGACTCAGTTGCAATCTCAAACGGCTTATTTACCAGAGCCGGATCGGCGCTCGCCGCTACAATCTGAATTTATCCCTGTCATGGTCAAAGCGATCAAACAGCTTCGTGCTTTGATCGGTAAGCGGCTTCACAGTGTCTACGTGAGCGGCGATATTGTCTGGCGTCGTGCGACAGTGGGGGAGTCTGTCCTGCATTTAACCGTGGTATGCCACCAACCACTAACGCTTGACCAATCCAGTGCCATGAATACCTTGTTATGGCGAATTAAAGCCAGCCATAGCAAAGTCATCGATGGCTGTCATATCGACACTGTGACAGTGTCACAAGTTCGTGATTTGGCCGAAATCTTTCACTGGGGCTTCTTTTTCAAACATCGTGCAATGTGCCTGTATGGTCAAGATCTTTCCGAGAGTTTTGGCCATTTCGAGGCGAGTTGGGAAGTAGCGAAAGCGATGAATCCTGATTTGAGCGGTAAATTGGCACGTGCCAAGCATAAAATTCAAGCGGCCACGACATGGAACACGCAACTGACTGCAGCTCAGCGCATTGCCGATACCTTAATTCGTGGTGCGTTTGGTTTGGTATTGCATAAAGAAGGAACGTGGACGGAATCTCTACCTGAGTGTGCAGAATTGTTTATTAGGCATTATCCTGCTAAACAACAAGCAATTGAGCGACTTTTTATCCTGCTAGATCGCAAACCTGTAAAAAAACGTGCTGTTATGATGCTCCTCAATGACTTTGGTGACTGGTTGATCAAAGAATATGCACGTATTGACTTTAAAATCGGTTAGCAGGACCAATACGCAGTGTATATCAACCCGTTATCCAAAAACGTGGTTACGATAATCTGTGAGCTGGCCCACCTTATACCCTACAAGTTGCTAACGGAATCTGATCTTGGTCAATAAAATAGTGTAACAAACTTTTCACAAATGAAGGTTTGATGAACTATAAAACGCAATTGAGCCGTAGCAGTTGTGCTCTATGGATGTATTTATTCAGTATTTATGACTAAATAAACATTTACATCGCATGCATGATTCGGTAATCTCGATTGCAGATAGTCACCGTGAGTGAATAATTAATCGACAATTTGTCGTTTTATCACTGTGACACAAATAAAAATTCAGGATTCAGACGTATGCAAAAAACTGACTCTCTCTCGACGACGGTGCCTTCGATGAGAAATATTCTGATGTTCGCCATCCCATCGCTTCTTGGCTTACTCCTCTTTATGACGCCGGTGAATTTCGGCGACGGTGTCACCATCCCCATTGCGGTCATGGCCGGAAGTGTTCTTGATCTATTGGGCGGCTCGGCAACCGCTGTGGTCACCGCATTGGTGGTTTTCAGTGCGGTCACCTCATTGATTGTCACGCTAACAAAACCCCGCTTTATTACTCGTCACGGTTTCCTCAACGGCCTATTCAATGTTTCACCGATTTGGCTAGCCACCCGTGTGATTGGTGGTGTATTTGTTGCCATGACCTTCTTCGGTTACGGCTCTGAACTGATCATGGGTGAGCTTACTGGCGCGTTTGTGCTTAACGATCTGCTGCCTATCCTGCTGTCTGTGTTTATTTTTGCTGGATTGCTGTTGCCATTGCTGACCAGTTTTGGCCTGCTGGAGATGTTAGGCGCCGTTTTCACCAAAGTGATGCGTCCATTATTTGGCTTGCCTGGCCGCTCAGCGGTTGACTGTGCGGCATCTTGGTTAGGCGACGGCAGTGTCGGTATTTTGATGACGAGCAAGCAATACGAGCAAGGTTTTTACACGCAGCGTGAAGCCGCGGTTGTCGGTACCACCTTCTCAGCGGTATCGATCAGCTTTAGCTTGGTTGTGATCGCCCAAGTTGACTTGATGCACATGTTTACTTGGTTCTACTTGGCGGTGTGTCTGGCGGGGATTGCTGCAGCGATTATTGTTCCTCGTCTTCCGCCACTTTGCTGGAAAAAAGACGAGTTGATTGACGGCTCAACCCGCGAATCGAACGAAGAAGTGTTGCCTGAAGGTCATACTACGCTGAGCTACGGCTTACAGTGCGCGCTTAACCGTGCTGAAAAAATTCGCTCGGTGAACAGCGTACTCAAAGAAGGAGCTCAAAACGCAGTTGACATGGTACTGGGCGTACTCCCTGTCGTGATGGCGATTGGTACAGCGGCATTGATGGTGGCTGAGTACACCAGTATCTTTAACGTACTAGGTGCACCGTTTGTTCCTTTGCTTGAGCTACTGCATATTCCTGAGGCGGTGAAAGCATCAGAAACCATGGTGATTGGTTTTGCGGATATGTTCATCCCAGCCATTCTTGCCGCGGAAATTGATAGCGAAATGACTCGCTTTGTGATTGCAGCGATGTCGGTCACGCAGCTGATTTACATGTCCGAAGTTGGCGCTTTGCTGCTAGGCAGTAAAATTCCAGTCAAAATCTGGGAACTGTTTGTGATCTTTATTTTGCGTACCTTGGTGACCTTACCGGTGATCGCTGGTGTTGCACATTTGATTTTCTAAGCCGATAGGCCAAGAACAGTCTGTTAACCGCCTCGCGTTTTCAACGTGGGGCGTTTTTTTTGGGTCACGAATCCATGCAGTAGCACGTTATGCTTGGTATGGTAAATGCACGCGGATTATCTCGCATGTCACCACTCGTCTATCACGACATGATGAGCGGTAAGGGTTTAATAAGGAGATGGGATGAAAATAGTGACACTTCATGGGCTGTACATGCACGGTGTTTTTTTGATCCCGCTAAGTGAACGCCTAGAAAAGCAAGGACATGAGGTGCTCAACCTTTCTTATAACACCCTAGATCCGGACTTTGAGCAAATTGCTCGTCGCATCAATGCGTTTATTGATCATCAGCCCACGATTTTAATCGGCCACTCGATGGGCGGGCTGATTATTCGTCGCTATTTAGAGCAGAGTGCGCAATTAGACGATAACCCTGCTGATGCGGTGCATGCGGTGATTACCCTCGGCACCCCCCATCAAGGAGCAACACTCGCCAAGGTGTTTGATGATTTAGGGTGGGGCGGCTGGCTGTTCCAACGGAGCCAATCTATTTTGTTGCCCGATCAGGTGATTCCCTGGCAGGGATTACCGCCTTTGCACAGTATTGCTGGAAATTGCCCGTGGGGCCCAGCATCGCTGCTGATAAAGAACCAAGTTTGCGACGGTACTGTGCTGGTCGAAGAAACCAAAATCGAAGGCATGAGCAGCCATGATGTCTTTCCGCTCACCCATATTGCATTGCTGTTTTCTCGTCGGGTGAGCGATAAAGTGATCGCCATTATCGACAGCTACCAGCCTGCTTCCGACCAAGCCGCACAAGTTGAACCCTAACGCTAATGTGACGGAACCTCATCGGCGAGCCAGCGAGCAATAAACGTCCCCTCAGGATCGTATTGTGCAGTTTGCTTGTCGAGATTAAACCGACGACTGCCGCGCGGGTCTGCACCGACACCGGCGAGGTATTGCCAATTACCATAGTTAGCGGCGACATCGAAATCAATCAGTTGCTGCTCAAAGTAAGCTGCGCCGTAACGCCAGTCCACACCGAGCTCATGTACCAAGCAGCTCGCGACTAATTGACGACTCCGATTCGACATCCATCCCGTGTGTTTTAGCTGGCGCATGGCGGCGTTGACGATCGGGAAATCGGTGTTGCCTTCACGCCATGCCATAAAGGCTTCGGCGTAAAACGTGGTGAGCGGACGTTTATCGGCAATGCCTTTAAAACGGAAAAAGCGCGCTCCGTAGTGATACAACATCCACTGGAAATACTCCCGCCACAGGAGCTCAAAATAGAGCCAATAGGTAGACTCATTTTTTTCCACATTACGCTCATAACGGTCCAGCTCTGCAGCGACCCAACGCACAGACAAACAACCATTGGCTAGCCATGCGGATAAACGGGATGAAAAATCCCAACCATCCAAACCATTTCGCGTCTCTTTGTAGCGCTGAATACGATGGGTATCCCATAAGTAATGATTCAGTTGCGCGCGGCCAGCAATCTCTCCACCTTGATATGGTGCAATACGGCGATCCGATAAAGGTGCGGGCTCGGTAACTATGCCATCGATAGGACGCGGTAAGGACTCTGGCACGGCAAGCGGTAGACGTGGCGGAATGTCGCGCTTTTCGACCGCTTTTCTAAATTGCGTAAAGGTGGCTGGAATATCCGGTAAATCAAAGGGTAACTGATGCTGACTAAACAGCGTATGTGCATCAGACACCACCACACGTTGTGGAAACCGGCTAACAAGGGTATCTATTTGCTGGCGCTCAAAGGGGCCTGGGTGATCGGTGACACCAATAACATCAATCTGATGTTGAGTACACAGGTCGGCGAGCACTTCCAAAGGTGCGCCTGTTCTAATAATGAGCTTTTGTCCCATGACGTCGAGCGCACGATGAAGTTCGATAAGGCTTTGCCATAAAAAGGCTTCGCGCTGAGGGCCGAGATGTTTACTTTGGAAGTGATCGGCGCGTGACCAGCGTGGATCAATGACGAACAAACAGGTGAGTTCGTCACAGCTCGAAGCAAGATTGGCGAGAGCAGGGTTGTCATGAATTCGAAGGTCGTGGCGAAACCACATCAGTCCGCGTTGCATGTTGATCTCCTTTTTCTCGCCAATACGCCGAGAATCGACATCCAGATTGATCAGTAAGTATGGATGCCGATGTTTTAAACAGCGAATTGGGTCTAGGATTAGATCTGTCGTTGACGTTGCGCCCAATAGCCAACAAACACAAAGACGCCTACCACAGCGCACATCAGCCATTGATCAGGCCATGCGCGCATTTTCGCGGCGAGCCAAGGGGAGACGGCCACAATAAATGCGCCATAGCCAAATGCATTGATGCCAATAAACACCAAGGTGCGGACAAAAAAGTTGTGGCCGGTCAGTAAACGACGCAGGGTACGATTAATGTCGTTACCAAACACCACCAATAAAGATGCGGTGACCGCAATGGCGATCTCGTTTAACCAAGGGGTTAGCCAAGCCCCGCCTTGGGCAAGCCAAGAGATAATAATATTCATAGTTCGTCACACTCTGTAGAATGCTGCTAGGTTACTGATTTCTACTAGCGACTTCCAGCCTCAGCGTAAGTCGCGCGGTAAGGAGAAAACATGAGAATTGCCTCGATAGGATTGGGTGACATCGCCCAAAAAGCATACCTGCCACTGCTTGCAAGTTGGCCCGAACTTGACTGGGTCATGTGCAGCCGCCAAGCCGATACACTAGCGGAATTGGCGCAGCAGTATCGGGTGGCGCACACAGCAGCCAATGTCGAAGAAGTATTGGCGTTGAACGTGGATGGGGTGATGATTCATGCTGCCACTCATGCTCATCCGGCGTTGGTGCGTCCGTTCTTAGCCGCAGGTATTCCCGTGTTTGTCGACAAACCGGTGGCCCAATCGGGGGCGGATGTTGAAGCTCTCTTTAACCTTGCTGAAAAGCATAATACGCCTTTGTTTGCAGGATTTAATCGCCGTTATTTGCCGTTGTTAAACGCCCATTTAAACGGCCAGCGCCCAGAAGATGAACTCGGCTCGCCCCTGTTGTCGTTGCGATGGGAAAAGCATCGTCATGCGCTGCCAGATGCGCCCCGTCGATTCATTTTCGATGACTTTATTCACCCGCTTGACAGTATTAACCTGCACGGTGACATGAACATTGATGATTTGGATGTGTTTGCCCAGTTTGATGAAGGACTGCTCGCGCGTTTAGACATTCGTTGGCATCGCGACAATAGCTTATTTGAAGCCAGCATGAATCGCCAATATGGCGCCACCAAGGAAACCATAGCCGCAGCCTACCGTAACGAGTGTTACTTCTTTGATGGATTTACGCGCGGTGAGCGCATGCAAGACAATCAAGTCGCGCAATTGTCTCTCCCTGATTGGACGGGCATGCAGGCCAGCAAAGGGTTTGAAGCCATGCTGACCCACTGGTTTGAGGTCGTCAACACGGGCCGGATAGATGCCGCTATCACTGCACGCAGTGTGGCCTCTCATTGGGTGGCCGAAGACTTAGTCGCCTACTGTGAAGCGCTGCGAGACAATGGTTAATTTCGCTTACACGATTACGCTGTTTTTACGCGTTCTGCCGTGAGGTAAGGCATCAACAAGGCTCGCACATTTAAGGTGACATCCAATTTGGCGGCCAGCAAATACAGCCCCGCAATTTTACGATGCAAAAATAGCGCATCCGCCGGCGGCGTATGCCAATAGCCTTGCTCCATACTCAGCGCCATCCCACGGTTGCGTAAACGGGTGGCTAAATCGGCTTGACCAAAATTAAAGGGCGCGTCCGTCGCTATTGGCTCACAGGCGGTGTTCACAAGCTCAAGCACACTGGCTTTTTGCTCCGGTAAGATCGCCTCGGCAAAAAAGCCAATTTGGGTCAGCGCTGCGTCAATGCCGGGGTTATCTTTTTCAATGGCAGCTAAGAACAACTTGCGATAGCCCTCAGTAAATCGTGAGGTGTACTGACGGGTGGCACCAAAATCGAGCAAGACGATACGGCCACTTTCTGGTTGGTATAAATAATTGGCGAAGTTAGGATCTGTTTGGACTTCCCCAAACACAAACACCTCTTCAAAGAGTAGGGTAAAGAGTTGACTCACCGCGCGATGACGCACGGCAGGTTCGGCTTTTGTTAGGGTTTCAATCGGTTCACCCGCCATAAAATCCATGGTCAACACGCGATCTGTGGTTAAGGTTGAATGGATATTAGGCACCACTAAATCCGTATGGGCATTCAGCCGCTCGTTAAAGCGCATCATTGCATTCGCTTCTTTACGATAATCGGCTTCATCATGCAGCTGTTGCTTCGCTTCATCGAGTAAGGCTTGGTAATTCGCTTCTTTGGGGATCAGGCCACTCAAGCGCAATAAGGTAATCACATTATCGACGTCGCTATCGATGCTGTCTTTAATCCGCGGGTACTGAACCTTCACCGCCACTTTGTCACCAGCATCAGTATAGGCTTCGTGCACTTGACCTATCGACGCTGACGCGATGGGCGAAAAACGAAAGTGGGTAAAAGCTTGCTTCCATTCGGGCCCCCACTGCTCGGTGAGTACTTGGTTAAGTTGGGTTGATGGCATAGGCGTGGCATGATTGCGTAATCGAGCCAATAAATCACTGAGCTCGGGTGGGATCAAATCTCCCGCATCCATTGACAGTAACTGACCGACCTTCATTGCCGCGCCGCGCAAATCCGCCAGTTTATCCGCTACATAAGCAATATTAGCCGGCGACATCACCAAATCTTTACGGCTCGGCCGATTGCCTTGTGCAAACTGCTTCGCACCTTCCCACGCCACATTCGACGCCACACGCCCCGCTAGGGAAGCCAGCGCTCCTAACCGAGAATACCGCCCATGAGGAACCTTGCTACTTTTCATCACCGTCTCCTTATCAGCCAATAAATGTACGGTATAAACCGAGGAATGGTTTGGTTGGGGGGGGGGGGTTGGCCATTCCAACATTGTTTGTTCTTACGCTTCCACCCAGTAAGGTATAAGGTTCCCGGGTTGTTCAATATACCATCATCCGATTTGTAGTGTGATCTAACAACTGGTGTAGGAAATTGCCTACATATACACTTAGCCGCAACATAAAAGATGCCTCGAACAATACAGTCGCTATTGTGTACGAAGCCGGCTGATTTCTCGTTTCCGCACAGGTACGAAAGAAGGCATAAAAAACAGGAATGTTTATTAATATGGTTAAGAAAAACACAAGTATCATCGGCAGATTGCTGTTCGGCATTGCATTCTTTTTGAAATGGGCTTGGCTCTTAACGCTATTTTTATTAGGCCTATTCGCCTATGCGTTGACACCTTTCGAGGTTTTTGAATACGCCTTTTCTTTCACAGAGATCGATCTAATCGAGACACTGTTTTTAGTTTTCTTAGTGGTATTTTTTTATCATTACATAAAGCGTTGCTGGCAGATAGATGTACCAATCGTAAGAAAAATTATCACGCCGTGGGTGCATCAGGCTTGTGTGCTTTTACTAGTGATTGCTGTGTTTGTAGTAAATAAGCAATACTTTCATTTTAACTGGGAACGCTACGCTAGATTACCTTTGGTTGATTTATTGTCTTATCTGTCGATGGCAGTTACCTTCCTTTATAGCTATTATCGAATCAACACGCTTGCTAGAACTAAATACCAAACGAGCGAAATCAACCGCGAAGGAGTTGCAGAATGAGAGTCGTTTGGTATTTAGTATTATGCCTTTTATGCGTTGCTAAGCCCAGCTACGCGTTAATACATTCGGATGCTAAAGCAGGCAGTGCTGATTTTTTGATCTCCGCTTGTCAAGAATATATCGAAATCTATGACAAGAAAGATGCTCCCTATTTTGGTGCCTTTCTCACCACTTCGAAGGAAGAAAGCTTTCGTGCAGGATATTGCTTAGGAGCACTCATGAATGCCGACAATATGTGTACCAGTTATGGCACACAGTCTGTGTATAGAGCCGCAGAGATAATCGCCTCTGTGACGCTTGATGATGCCTATTCTGAAACGCGGTTGTTGGAGCATGCTGTATGTCGTTAATGAATACCAATGAAGCAGTGAAAAGTCTATTCGGTGTTGAAGGAAGCCAGCTCCTTCGCTTAAAAGCGAACAGCTACGTGCGCAACCAAGTCATCCCGCCTACGCCTGAGTGGGTGCGAAAAGAAGAGTTTAGTGACGCAAGCATAAACAAGCGCGGAAAAACGTATTTGACCTCACAAGGGCAAGACTGCTTGTTTAACGCACTGGTGTTAGATGCTTTTTTTAGTGACACCAAATTCGTCAAAAAAGTATTTGATGATTCCTCCGCTCGTACCGAAAGCGCCACCTTATGCGAAGAGATCTTGCTCAACGCGCAATCTGTTCAGTCGACTGCACATTTAACACAGGCGGCGCAGCAGTTTATCGGTGAGATGCAAAATGGTGGGTTCAAATTGCGAGAACAGCGTTTAACGAGTCCCTTCCCCGATCAGCGCTTACCCAATGCGGATATGGCGATGCATAACTCAGGGCTGCTCTATCAATTGCTTAGAGATCAGCGGTTGTCACTGTCATTGAAAGAGCAAATTCTCTTTCACTGGTTCGAGCAAGATCTGACAAAAGCGGCACAACTTGCCGAGCAAGTCGATAGTGCCTTGATGGACCGTGATCACGGTTTAGCTGCGCTGGTGAGTCGGGTGAATCAAGAGTATCAAGAGGCTCTGCGCTTTACGTCATTGCTAAACAGTTTACCCGAGTAAAAAAAAGCTTTTTTGTGCACTGCACAAATCAACACTACTTCTGTCACCCAGAAGGAGTAGTGTTATGAACAAAGCAAATCAACTCGTTATCAATTACCACATTACTGAGAAGTGCAATTACGACTGCCATTACTGCTATGCAAAATGGGCAAAGCCTAATGAGATCCACCGAAATATAGACGATATGCGGTCGCTGCTTTTCAAGCTAGCGCAGTACTTCTTTTCACCAAATCCTATTAAGAAAGAGTTGAAGTATCAACGTGTTAGATTAAATTTTGCAGGTGGAGAGCCTTTGCTTTTAAAGCAACGCTTTATTGACGCATTGGATTATGCCATCGAGTTAGGCTTTGATACATCTATTATTACGAACGGCCATTTAATTACAGACCAATTTATTGAGGCGCATAGCCACAAGCTCCAATTACTGGGGATTAGTTATGATGCTTGCGACCTCGAGCGACAGCAGATTATTGGTCGCAAGACAGCTGCGGGTCATGCGTTATCTTTCCACCGACTAGAATCAATTTTTACCCAAGTAAAACACTACTCACCTCACACCGAACTCAAAGTTAATACCGTCGTCAATACGTTTAATATTGAAGAAGATTTCACCACTTTAATGGCACGCATTCAGCCCCATAAATGGAAGGTACTGCGGGTATTACCTGTGTTTGATTCAGTTCAAGCCATCACGGACCAACAATTTCAGGCGTTTGTTGATCGACATCGTTCCATGTCTCATTGCATGTCGGTTGAAGATAACGACTCAATGACCAATTCGTACCTTATGCTCAGTCCTGATGGTGCATTTTTCCAAAATGGGAATGATGGGCAAGGTTACTTTAAAAGCCGTTCATTGCTTACCACGCCTGTTGATGTTGCATTAGCGGAAACCGGATTTGATGCCGAGAAATTTTCGCAACGTTATCAGTAAGGAGGGGAGCATGACAAAGGAAATTGTAAGTGATGGTGTTAGCGTTCAAATCATTATGCCTAAAACCTCTTCTCGACTTCTCCATCAAGCTGAAGAGGTGGTGGTAAAAATATTGGATCACAAGATCTCGCCAGGCATGCACCCAAAGGTTATTCAGACGAACAAGGACTGGCTAAGTTATCGCGTTAATCGAAAATATAGACTGTTGGTAAAGCGCTCTTGCATTTCTACCGGCCCATATCACTGTATGAGCCATAAAGAATTTGATCGGTGGGCGAGTAAGCGCTGGATTAAAGCTCCGCAACGAAAGAGATTCCCCAGATACAGAGTAATATGGTCTAAATAATACTAGTCTTGCTCGTTCCCGCATGGGAACGAGTCAAATACACGCCACGATATGACACGGTTCCTACCAGTTACATGACACTTCAACCAGTATCACAGCTTCGCTAATTGAGTGTCGCTTAGTTCATAGAAAACAGCTGGTTATGTTTTATCCTGTCTAGCTAAGTAGTAGCATTTGCTTACAAAATTAGTCTGTAGGGTAAATGCTAATGAAGCTGATGTTTAAAACAAAAATACTGCTGCTTGCCATTGTGCCGCTTATTGCCTCGATATTGATTTTGAGTGCGATCACGGCACATAACGAGCGGACACTAATAGAAGAGAACATTGCCACGTTTCGGGAAAAATTAGTCAACGAGCGCAAAAAACAACTCGAAGAAGTGACTCAGGTGGCCGAGAACATTGTAGAACGCATCAATCCCGGTACCAGTGAGGCACGTCTGGCGGCGCTGAAAACGGCGCTTACTGATGTGAAATTTGGCGAAGCGGGTTACTTTTTTATCTACAACAAACAGGGGATTAATATGTTTCACCCTGTTAAACCAGCCCTTGAAGGGAAAAACCTGATTGATTTTACCGATCCGAAAGGCAACAAGGTTATTCAAGGCCTGCTTGAGGCCGCACAGCAAGGCGATGGCTTTTTCAATTTTATGTTTGATAAGCCCGGCGCTGACCAGCTGATTGAGAAAATTGGCTATGCGGTGATGATCAATAATGGTCGATGGTTGCTTGGTACCGGTGCCTATACCGATGATATCGAGCGAGAGGTAGCCGCTTATCGCAGTGAAGCAGAGCAAGCATTGGATGCTCAGATCTGGCGTTTAACCTTGCTTGGGTTGGGCACGGTGATTATCACAGTGCTGCTAGTGAGTTGGTTTGCGCAGCGCATTGGTGAACCAGTGAAAAATATGCTCGATAAGCTTAATGATATTGCCAGTGGCGAGGGCGATCTCACTCAGCGCTTGCATGTGCACAGCCATGATGAAATTGCCCAACTTGGTCATGCGTTTAATCGCTTTGTGGACAAACTGCAGCAAACTATTCAACGGGTCGCTCAGGTCACCGCACAAGTGAATAGCACTGCCAGTGATATGGCGCGGCAGACCGCGACGGTAGCCCAGCACTTACAAACTCATGATAACGAAACCGAGCAAGTGGTAACCGCGGTGACAGAGATGAGCTCTGCTGCGCAGGAAGTAGCACAAAACACCACGCAGGTTGCTGATGCCGCTACGTCTGCCACCCAAGATGCGCAAAACGCGCAAACCCAAGTGCATGAATCTATCGCGTCGGTTGAGCGGTTGGTGGCAAAAATGAGCGAGTCGAGTCAGCAAGTGGATCAGCTTAAAGCCCAGTCAGATAAAATTACCTCGGTACTGTCTGTGATTGGTGAAATTGCGGAACAAACCAATCTGCTGGCGCTAAATGCAGCGATTGAAGCCGCCCGTGCGGGCGAGCAGGGCAGAGGCTTTGCGGTGGTGGCCGATGAAGTGCGCACCTTGGCCAGTCGTACCCAAACCAGCACTCATGAGATCCGTGACATGCTTGATGGTCTCCATGTGCATGTAGATAGTGCCGTCAAAACCATTGCCGACAGTGATCAAGAGTGCCAAAGCATGGCAACGATTTCATCGGAAATTGGCGAGCGAATCACCTCGGTGAGCGCGGCTTTCTCGCAAGTAAACGATATGACCTCGCAAATTGCTAGCGCGGCGTCAGAACAAACCACGGTCACAGAAGATATTCATCGCAATCTGGTATCGATTCGCGACATTGTCGCTAGCTTGTTGACCTCCAGTGAGGCATCGTC
Organism: Salinivibrio sp. YCSC6; assembly: GCF_004916735.1. Taxonomy (NCBI): domain Bacteria; kingdom Pseudomonadati; phylum Pseudomonadota; class Gammaproteobacteria; order Vibrionales; family Vibrionaceae; genus Salinivibrio; species Salinivibrio sp. YCSC6. The sequence goes on along the minus strand of NZ_CP039516.1, from coordinate 1,557,220 downwards.
ACATGCGGCGGAAGAGCTGAGCTCGCTTGGCCAAGATCTCGATACCTTGGTCGGGCAATTTAAAGTCGCCTAAATCTCCCTTAATTCGCTCCCACGCGAAAGCGTACGCGCAAGGCATGATAAAAACGTTAAAGGACGCTTACGGCAAGCGTCCTTTCGCTTTACAATATGCATTTTAGCGGTATTATGCTCACGCAAACGTTTGCTTTGAACATATTGTGCGCTATTGAGAGGGTTTCATGCTACCTGATGTCGAGATCTGTCGTAACACCACACTCGCCCCCATATCTACCATTGCCAAGCAAGCTGGCCTCCTTGACTCAGAGTTTAAAACGCAAGGTAGCTATAAAGCCAAAATCTCTCTCGATTGCTTAAAGCGTCTTGCCCCCAACCGAACGGGAAAGTTAGTCCTGGTCACCGCCATCACTCCCACGCCCTTGGGTGAAGGCAAAACCGTCACCACCATTGGTTTGGCGCAAGGCTTGGCGAAACTGAATCATTCTGTGACGGCGTGTATTCGTCAGCCTTCGATGGGGCCCGTATTTGGTGTGAAAGGTGGCGCAGCTGGCGGTGGTTATTCGCAAGTGGCTCCGATGGAGGAGCTCAACCTCCACCTGACGGGAGATATTCATGCGGTGACCGCGGCGCACAACTTGGCTGCTGCGGCTATTGATGCGCGAATTTATCACGAGCAACGTCGAGGCTATGACGATTTTGAGGCGCGCAGTGGCTTAAAAGCGTTAAAAATCGACCCAAATCGGGTGGTCTGGAAGCGGGTGATGGATCACAACGATCGCGCTTTGCGTATGGTAACTGTGGGTAAAAACGAGCCGGGCAAAACCATCAACGGCTACGAGCGTGAGGGCGGATTTGATATTTCGGCCGCCTCTGAGCTAATGGCGATTTTGGCGTTGGCGAGCGATCTTCGCGATCTGCGTCAGCGCATCGGCCGCATAGTGTTGGCTTATAGCCATACCGGTGAGCCGATCACCACCGAAGATTTGCAAGTGGCCGGCGCGATGGCGGTCAGTATGAAAGAAGCGATTGAACCCACCTTGATGCAAACCCTAGAAGGTGTGCCGACACTGATTCACGCTGGTCCATTTGCCAATATTGCCCATGGCAATTCGTCAATTATCGCCGATAACATTGCCCTTAAGCTGGGTGATTATACCGTCACCGAAGGTGGCTTTGGCTCGGACATGGGATTTGAAAAAGCCTGCAACATTAAAGCGCAAGCATCCGGTAAAGCGCCAGACTGTGCAGTGATTGTGGCGACATTGCGCGGCTTAAAAGCCAACTCGGGTCACTACAATTTACAGCCTGGTCAGCCTATGCCCGACGCGCTCTTTGCGGATGATAATGAGGCATTAGTAGCAGGGTTTGAAAACCTCAAATGGCATATCAATAATGTGACTCAATATGGTGTGCCGGCGGTGGTGGCGATTAATCGCTTTCCACAAGACAGTGATGCGGAGCTTGCGACACTCAAGGCGATGATTGAAGCGCTGCCCAACAAGGTGCGGGTAGCGATCAGTGAAGGCTTTGCCCAAGGTGGCGAGGGTACGCGTGAACTGGCGGAACAAGTGGTCGCGCAATGTGAAACCAATGCATCATTCTCGCCCTTGTATCACGCCCAGCAAAGCTTGGAAGAAAAACTAATGGCGGTTGCGGAAGTTGGTTATGGCGCGGGAAGCGTGACGTTAAGTGACACCGCGAAACAGCAACTGCAACAATTTAAAGCGCAAGGATATGACGGCTTGGCAGTCTGTTTGGCGAAAACGCCACTGTCTATTTCAACCGATGGTGCGATAAAAGGCGCTCCCAAAGGCTTTGATGTACCGATCCGCGAGTTGAAATTATGCGCGGGTGCCGGATTTGTCTATGCCTTATGTGGCAACGTGATGACCATGCCCGGTCTACCGGAAAAACCAGCGTTTATGAACCTTGACCTTGATGATGAGGGTAATATTGTTGGGTTAAGTTAATGATACTAACCCTCGCGAGAGCCGCTGTTGTCAGCGGCTTTTTTGTTTTTGCTAGATGCGGCCACGCTCGTCATTGTCTTCACGGTAGCGTGGTGTGGTATCCTCTCTGACTTCAATTCTCCCACCGACTGTGAGCCTGACTTGAAAAAAATCGCGGTTTTTGTCGACGTTCAAAATATCTACTACACCACACGCCAAGCCTACGGGCGTCAATTTAACTATCGTCAGTTGTGGCAAACCCTCAATGATATGGGGGAGGTGGTAACCGCGTATGCTTACGCCATTCGCCGCGATGACGATCAGCAAATCAAATTTCAAGATGCTCTTCGCCACATTGGCTTTACCGTCAAGCTTAAACCTTATATTCAACGCGCCGATGGCAGTACCAAAGGCGATTGGGATGTGGGGATTGCCATTGATGTGATGGAAACCGCGCCCGAGGTTGATACCGTGGTGCTGTTATCCGGCGACGGAGATTTTAATTTGCTGATGAACAAAATTCGCGCGCGCTATCACACTGAAGCAGTGGTACTTGGCGTGCCTTCCCTCACGGCTAATTCCTTGGTGAACAGTGTCGATCGCTTTATTGCGATTGAAGACGATATGTTGTTGTAGGCACGGCGTTTAGTTTGCGGTTCTGGGACAATTTCTGATTTTATGTTGATGTTGAAGTGAGTAAACGATGTACAAATTAATCGCCCTAGATATGGACGGCACCTTGTTAAACAGCGAGAAAGCAATATCTGCTGAGAATAAGCAAGCCATTGCCCGCGCGCGTGAGAAAGGTGCTACTGTGGTATTGGCGTCCGGTCGGCCGCTTGAGGGCATGCAGCCTAAGCTAGACGAACTGGGAATCGGGTCGGATAAAGACTTTGTGCTGTATTACAACGGCTCGATGGTGAAAAACGTAGGGACCGATGAGGTGATCTTGCAAAAAGGGCTAGACGGCAAAGCCGCGAAAGCGCTGGCTCGATATGCTGAAGCATTGGGTGCCTACGTGCACGCGTTTAGTACTGAGCACGGTTTAATTACACCAGCACAGAATCCGTATACCGAAATTGAAGGCAAGATAAACGGCCTAGATATTACCGAGATGGATTTCGAGACCCTAAGCGATGATCATCCGATTATCAAAGTGTTGATGGTGGCAGAGCCAAGCAAGTTAAACGAAGTGATCAGTGCGTTACCATCCGCGCTACGCGAGGAATTTACGGTCGTGCAAAGTGCGCCTTTCTTCCTCGAGTTTTTAAACCCTGAGAGCAATAAAGGGGCGGGGGTGGCCGCTATTGCAGCGCATCTAGGTATTCAACCCGATGAAGTGATTTGCATGGGCGATGCTGAAAATGATCACGCGATGTTGGAATACGCGGGCCTTGGCATTGCGATGGCGAATGCCATGGAAGCAACCAAGCAAATCGCGGATTACATTACCGAAAGCAATGATGAGCACGGTGTGGCCAAAGCGATTGAAAAGTTTGTGTTAGCAGCGGATAGCGCCGTAGCGTAAAACGAACAAGCATGAATCAATGGGGCGGGTGTTTGTGCCTGCCTCGTTTTAATTTCATGGTATTGATGGTGTCGTTTACTGATGTGGCGTGAGCCTATCTTGCTTTAAAGAACAGGTAGCGGCAAACAAAAAAGCCTGCTAAAAAGCAGGCTCTCTGGAAATGGTGCGTCCGGGCAGACTCGAACTGCCGACCCCCGCCATGTCAAGGCGATACTCTAACCAACTGAGCTACGGACGCGAATTTCAAAATGTGGTGCGTCTGAGTGGACTCGAACCACCGACTTCCACCATGTCAAGGTGACACTCTAACCAACTGAGTTACAGACGCATAATTTTTCGTTTCAAGCAAAGTGGTGCGTCCGAGTGGACTCGAACCACCGACCCCCGCCATGTCAAGGCGATACTCTAACCAGCTGAGCTACGGACGCACAGTGCTTGAAAGCGGGATGAATAGTAGCGAGTTCATCTGTGTCACGCAAGCGCTTGAGCGCACTTTTTTGCACATTGACGTCTGTTTGGCGATTTGGTGGTCAAATTGATGGTTTTTCACCATTTTTCTTTATGATCGCGACGTGACAGGCGGACACTTACCCGCCTAAGGTCACGTTACAGCGTTGGAACAGCTGTTGCCATACATCGGCATGATGACGAATGGCCTGTTTATACGCCGTGTATGCCTCGCCTTGCCAATAGGCGGATTTATACGCAGAAAAAGGCGGAGGCGTTTCTAGGGAGGCAAGTTGGTTTAATGTTGGCGATACATCACGATACAAGCCGTCTACGCGCGCTAAATAAGGTTGTACTTCACCGACATAATATTTGTAAAACACGGTTTTTAATCGCTCGAGGCGGGTAGTATCAAAATTTTCACCACACAGTACTTTGGATTGATTGTCGGCAATCAACTGGCTGGTTTGATTAAGCCAATCCGTATGTGCTGTCAGGCTTACGAATAATGCGCCTAAAATCGGTTGTTTTTCAATACTTTCTTGCCACTCAAGAATGCTTTCATGAGTCGACGATGGCTGTTGAACCAAGCGGCCGAATTGCGTCATCGCGCTGACCGCATTGCTATGCGCGGGAAGTTCAACCGGCAACGTGTGAATCGGCAATGACCACTGTGCTTGCCAGGCGCTGCTATCAATCACCGTATTCCAGATAACGGTGGGAAGTTGCTGGGTTTTGCTTACGATGGCGTCATTGAGCGCGGTTCGGATGCTGTCATCTTTCACCTTTGGCAGGCATTGCTTAGCAACACGGATAAAACTGAGTTCGTAATCAAGCTGACGAAAGCGATCGGCGACTTTTCCCAGTGAGGAATTACGCTCGGCAATTAAATTAAACAGCCCGCATTGGCGCAGTTCATAAGCATCGAGCAACCCTAAACGGAGATCGGCGATGGGTTGTACCAGCTCCCGTTTACGAGGCAAAGAGGGCAGCGCCGGTAGGTTAAGGGGAGAGGGATCTGCATCCAACACATTTGCGAGGCGTTGTTGGTAGTCGGCCATCATGGCTTTAGCCGGATCAGCTGGTTCACAAGCAGTCAGCAAGCTTATCGATAGAACAATCAGAAGGGGAGCGAGTAAGCGCATAACACGGTAATTCCTTTAGCGTCGATGCCAGTCGATACGAAGGCGACCCGCAACCCGATCGCCACGTCTCATAGTTTACGCAACTTACTGAGTTTATGTCAGTAGGATGGTTTTATTCCCGTTACATCGCTCTAGAACCGATAAGGTCGATTATCGAACAGCGGGGTCGACACTGTCGATACGGATCACCACCGCGTCGGGTCGCCAATATTCAAATTCGCAATCAATCAACTCACCATCTTGCTTGTAGTTGATTCGGCATATTTTGAGGATGGGTTGCCCATTGGCAAGGTTCAATGCTTTGGCAACGTGAGCGGGGGCTGAGGTGGGGATGACTTCAAACCGCGAGCGTTTCGTTTCGTAGTGATATTTGTCTCGGTAAATCCCTGTCAGTGACTGGGTTAAATCCTCAGTTAAGATACCTTCAAACAAAGCGGCTTTCAGCACATTCTCGACAAACAGTACTGCTCGACCATCGATATAACGTAACCGCTCAATGATATGAATGGGCAACATAGGGCCTGCGTCCAGCGCACGAGCGTACTCGCCGGATGCGACTTCGTTGCGCACTCTGATTAATCGAGTATCCGCGGAGCGATCTTGTTCACGGATCATTTGGTGGAAGTGGGTCCGAGATAGAGGGTTATAGCCAATTCGCTCGGGGGACACATACCAACCCCGACGTTCTTCGCGATAAATCAGCCCTTCTGTCTCCAGTGAAACCAAGGCGTCTTTGACCGTAATACGCGTGGTACCGTAGAGCTCACTGAGTTCGCGTTCTGAAGGGAGTTTCTGTCCTTGATGTATCACACCTGCTTGGATTTGCTCTCGCAGATTCTGCTTGATGTATGTCAGCTGCGTACCGTATTGGCGAGTTGTCGTCACGCTCATTAGTGATCTAGTCCAGTAAAGAGTATCCCCGCAAGATAAGTCACAGAGTTAACAGAAATATGACAGCTATCAGTCGCTTGGACACAGGATGCCTGCAATAAAAGTGACATGAAATGTAAGCAGAAATGTCAATCTATTGATGCCTAATCGTCATATTTGCGCCCTAGCATGCAAAACGAACTTACTGACCTAGTCCAGAAGGATAGAGACAATGAAAACTTTGCTAAGTCGTTCCGTTGCTTTACCGGCGAAGCGTATGGTGCCAGCAGCACTGATCGCCGCCACACTGGCGTTTCCCACTGTGGCGAAAGAGACCAACCTGGAATCTTTGACCAAGGCTGCCCAGCAAGAGGGGGCTGTTTATAGCGTGGGTATGCCCGACAGTTGGGCGAATTGGAAAGACACGTGGGCGGATTTGAAGGCAAATTATGGGTTAATCCACCAAGACACTGACATGAGCTCGGCACAAGAAATTGCCAAATTTGAAGCTGAGAAGAAAAATGCCACCGCGGATATTGGTGACGTCGGCTTTGCATTTGCGCGTGTTGCGGTGAAAAAGGGCGTCACCCAGCCCTATAAGCCGAGTACTTGGGATGATATTCCTGACTGGGCAAAAGACAAAGACGGCCACTGGGCGTTGGCTTATACCGGCACGATCGCGTTTATCGCCAACAATAACTTGGTAAAAGATGCGCCAACATCGTGGCAGGACCTACTTGAAGGGGACTACAAGGTTACGGTCGGGGATGTGGGCGTTGCGTCTCAGGCAAACAATGCTGTCTTAGCGGCTTCATTTGCCAATGGCGGTGATGAATCTAATCTAAAACCGGCGATCGATTTTTTTGCAAAACTGGCCAAGCAGGGGCGCTTATCGTTCACCAACCCAAGCATTGCGAACCTTGAAAAAGGTGAAATTGAAGTGGCTATTATGTGGGACTTCAATGCGCTGAATTACCGCGACAAAATTGATCGTGAGCGTTTCACTGTAAATATTCCTCAAGATGGCTCCGTGATTTCTGGTTACACCACCATTATCAATAAATACGCGAAAAACCCCAACGCGGCGAAGTTGGCGCGTGAGTACATTTTTAGTGATCAAGGGCAAATTAATCTTGCCGAGGGATATGCTCGTCCGATTCGTACCAATGTCACCTTACCTCAGTCGATCCAAGACAAACTGATCGCTAATGACCAATACAGCAATGTGCGCCCAGTGACGAACTTCTCGGCATGGGAAAAGTCAGCGCGCCGTCTACCTCGTCAATGGCAAGAAAGTGTGCTTATCCACCAGCAATAGAAGTCGGTTAGTATGAATAATAAGGTGATCCTTGTTGTTCTTGACGGACTGAATTATCAGGTAGCCCGTGATTGCATGGGCTATCTGAACGGTCTTGTAGAACAACCTCATTCCCAATCAGCGCTGCGCACCACGCTTTATCAGCTGCAAAGTGAATTGCCATCCATGTCTCGCCCTTTGTATGAGTGCATCTTAACCGGGATCCGCCCGATAGAAAGCGGCATCGTCAACAATACGATTGTGCGTTTATCCAAGCATGATTCAGTTTTTAGCTTGGCGAGCGCACAAGGCAAGGTAACCGCGGCTGCGGCCTATCATTGGATCAGCGAACTCTATAATCGTGCGCCTTTTGAGCCGGTTAGAGATCGCTTTACGCATGACACATCACTCAATATTCAGCATGGCTGTTTCTACCATTGGGATCATTACCCAGATGAAGCCTTGTTGTTGGACGCAGAGTATTTACGTCGTACTTTCGAGCCCGATTTTTTGCTCATCCACCCCATGAATATGGATGATCTCGGGCACAAACACGGCTTGGATTCTCAGCAATATCGCAATGGTGCGCGGCATATTGATAGTTTGCTCGCGAATTACATCGAAGCTTGGGTAGCCGACGGTTATCAAGTGCTGATCACCAGCGATCATGGGATGAATAATGATAGGTCGCACGGTGGTACGTTGGCAGAAGAGCGCGATGTGCCTTTGTTTGTTATCGGTGAGCGTTTTAGCCATCAAGCCTGCCAGGTTAAACAAACCGAACTGTGCGGCACTGTGTGTCAGCTATTGCAGCTTGACCACCCCAAACCTTTTACTCAGGAATTGTTAGCATGATGGACAGTTCTCTTACTCCCACGCACACCCATACACCGACCAAAACTAAGCTCGCTTGGGTGACTCGACTTAAACGTTGGAAACCCGCGCTGTGGTTAGTTCCTTTTGGCTGCTTTTTCTATCTGTTTCAGATTGCGCCCATGGTCTGGGTGTTCGTTAATAGCTTTATTTACGACGACACATTAAGCGTCGATAACTATGTCGAAATCATCGACTCTGCGTTTATGCTTCAGGCGTTTAGCAATAGCTTGTGGCTGGCGTTTTGGTCGAGTGTGGTGGGGTTGGCCATCGCAACTTTGTTGGTGTCTTCGCTGCGTCGTGTCGATTCTAAACTTCGTGATGGCGTGATTGCCTTTACCAATATGAGCAGCAACTTTGCCGGCGTTCCATTGGCGTTTGCCTTTATCATTATTCTGGGCACCAATGGCGCCATTACCTTGCTCCTCAAGCAATACGGTGTACTGGGCGAGTTTGACCTTTACGGCAAGTGGGGATTGTTGGCAATCTATATTTATTTTCAAATTCCACTTGCGGTGTTGCTTCTCTATCCCGCGTTTGATGCGTTGAGTGATGACTGGCAAGCCGCCGCTGCCCTGTTAGGGGCTCGTACATCACAATACTGGGCGCGAGTGGCCTTGCCTGTTCTCTCTCCCGCGTTATTTGGCACCTTTATTATCCTCATTGCCAATGCTATCGGCGCTTATGCCAGTGTTTATGCGCTAACGTCGGGTAATTACAACCTTGTCACCGTGCGCATTGCCAGTTTGGTATCGGGCGATTTATTCCTTGAGCCCAATCTGGCAGCGGCGATTTCTGTCATTCTGATGGTGTTACTGGCGTTTATCACCGTCGTTAACCAATGGCTTATTGCAAAAAGCTACGCGGGCAAAAAGGGGAGAAAATAGCGATGGATACGATGAGTACCCGATACCACAAAACCGTGGTTTACGGCATTGTTGGCGTGATGCTAGTCCCGATCTTAGCGACCTTAATCTATTCATTCTCATCGCGTTGGGGCGCCACAGTGTTACCCGATGGATTTACGTTGGATTGGTATCTAAAGCTGGTTACCGATCCGCGTTTTTTAGAAGCATTTGGTCGCTCGCTGTTTATTTGTGTCGCCGCGTTGACGCTCAGTGTTGTGTTGATCTTACCGGCAATTTTTGTCGTGTTTTACTACTTTCCATCCCTCGATAAGCTAATGAATATGCTGATCTTGCTTCCCTTTGCCGTGCCACCTGTGGTGTCTTCGGTGGGGTTACTTCAGCTTTATGCCGACAGCGAGATTGCACTGATTGGCACCCCTTGGATTTTGATTGGCACCTACTTCACTATTGCGTTGCCCTTTATGTACCGTGCGATTGCTAATAGCTTCGAGGCAATTCACCTGCATGATCTGATGGATGCCGCTCATTTACTCGGCGCGAGTACCCGCCAAGCCTTTTTACTGATCGTACTACCGAATGTGAAGAAAGGCCTCATGGCGTCGCTGTTCTTGTCGTTTTCGTTTCTACTCGGCGAGTTTGTTTTTGCCAATATTTTGGTGGGAACCCGTTACGAGACACTGCAAATCTATCTCTACAATATGCGTCAAACCAGTGGCCACTTTACCTCCGCCTTGGTCATGACCTATTTCCTGTTTATTTTCTTACTGACTTGGCTCGCAAGTCGTTTTAGCCGAGGGGTGAAATAATGAGTTACGTTCGTGCCAATAACCTGACGAAACGCTTTGGTGATAACACTGTTTTTGAAGACATTGAGTTCACGATTGAGCAAGGCGAATTTATTACTTTGTTGGGACCGAGTGGTTGTGGTAAATCAACCTTGCTACGCAGCCTGGCTGGCTTGAACCCCGTTGATGATGGTGAGATATGGGTAAATGGTGAAAATATTACTCACCAAACGCCTCAGCAGCGAGGGATTGGCATGGTGTTTCAGTCATACGCCTTGTTCCCCAATATGACGGTTGAAGCCAATATTGCTTTTGGATTGAAAATGAAGCGGTGGGGGACGGCTGACATCCAACGTGAAGTGGCTAAGGTTATTGCGCTGGTTGATCTGACGGGGAAGGAAAAACACTATCCACACCAATTATCTGGCGGACAGCGTCAACGTGTTGCCCTTGCTCGCGCTTTGGTCGTGAAACCGCGAATTTTATTGCTAGATGAGCCACTCTCGGCACTGGATGCCAAAATTCGCAAACACCTTCGCCAGCAAATCCGTGACATTCAAAAAGAGATGGATTTGACCACGATCTTTGTTACCCATGACCAAGAAGAAGCGATGATCATGTCAGATCGTATTTTTTTGATGGACAAAGGTGAAATCGTACAAGCGGGCACGCCGGAAGCCATTTATACCCAGCCGGCCAATGAGTTTGTTGCCGGGTTTATGGGCCATTACAACTTGGTAGAGGCCAAGAAAGCGAAACAACTGTTTAATCTGGATACCGAGTGGAAAGTGGCGATTCGCCCTGAGTCCATTTATATCAAAGAGCCGGGACGCCAATACGGCTCACATATTTCTGCGCCACGTGTCGGTCGGATCCATAATCATCAACTGCTTGGTAATGTGATTCGCTACCAAGTGGCGGTCGATGACTGCCACCTCACCGTGGATCTACTCAATCGCTCATCTGAGCGTTTGTTGGCGAACGGTAGTCAGCTCGAGCTGCTTTTTAACCTTAATGAACTCCAACCTGTGAGGCCTTAGCTATGTCGTCACCTTTGTACGTTTTTGATATGGACGATACCTTGATTAATGGTGACTGTGCCATGTTGTTTAACGCGTTTTTGGTAGAAAAAGGCGTGGTGACGCAATCCGATTTTTTAAAGGAAGATCAGCGTTTAATGCAGCTTTATACGCAAGGAAAGCTCGACATGGCGAGCTACCTTCAATTTGCGATGGCGCCCCTGACCGACTTATCCGTCGAACAGGTCCATGCGTTGGTAGAAGAGTGTTTGCACACCAAAATTTTACCTAAGCAGTTTGCCGAGTCGAAAACATTGCTGGCGCAGTTAGACCGTGATGGCATCGATAGGGTGATTATTTCAGCCAGCGTTACGTTTCTTGTCGAGGCGGTGGGGCGCCACCTTGGGATCCCTGACGCCTTGGGGATTGATTTAGTGACAGCGCACAATCGTTATACCGCTACCATTGCTGGCGTACCAAGCTATCGAGAAGGGAAGGTGGCACGTTTAGAGGCATGGCTAAATGCTCAGTCAACCGACTATTCAGCGATTCACTTTTTCACCGATTCGATCAACGATTTGCCTTTATGCTTGTACGCTGATTATGTTTACTTGGTCAACCCTTGTTCGCAGTTACGCGCCCAAGCCGATCAGCCCAATTGGACGATTTTAAGTTGGGAATAGATTATAGGTGGGAGAGGAGGTTGCCCTGCTGAAAGAAAACCTCAGCAGGGCGATAGGATTAGCGTTCTGACATGGCAAGTTGAAACTCAGAGGACTGGTTGCGCATCCAAAACAATCGCAGACCGAGCAAGAGGGCGGCGGTGGAAATACCAATAATGATCCCAACCCAAAAGCCGTGAGCGCCCATTGCCGGTACCAGCCAATCTGTCATGCCTAATACGTAGCCGAGTGGCAAACCAAACACCCAGTAAGACACCAATGTTCGTTGGAAGATGGCGCGCATATCTTTATAACCACGCAGTGCACCGGCGGCAACCACTTGAATAGAGTCGGTAATTTGATATACCGCTGCCAATAACATCAAGGATGAGGCCAGTGTCGCCACTTCCACATTATCCGAGTAGAGTGCGATGATGGGGTCGCGGAGCCAAACGGTAAGGATAGCCGTAATACACGCGGTGCTTACGCCAAGCCAAATACCAATTTTGGCCGAATTGCCCGCACCTACCGTGGTGCGTTTGCCCAGCAAATGACCCACGCGAATACTGACTGCTGCACTGAGGCTCATCGGTAGCATAAAAATCATGGTCGAAAAGTTAATCGCAACTTGGTGAGCGGCCACGGTAATCGGTCCCAGCGGAGCAATCAAAATCGCAATGGCTGCAAACAAGGTCACTTCAAAAAAGAGTGACGCGGCAACAGGGAAACCGAGGCGAAACAGGCGGATTTGTTCTTTAAACGCAGGCGCATAAAGCGAAACAAACAGCTGTAAGGTGCTCAGTTTTTTACTGAATACCACATAAATCCACATCAATACGGCCATCAGCCAATACACAATGGCGGTTGCGACCCCACAGCCGACACCGCCAAGCTCAGGCGCACCGAGTTTGCCATACACAAACATCCAGTTTAACGGAATGTTGGCGGCAAGGCCGATAAAACCAATGACCATCGCGGGAATGGTCATCGACATGCCTTCGCAAAGGTTACGAATCGCTTGGAACACCAAAAAGGCCGGAACCGCCCAAATCACGGCGTGTAAGTAACCGATTGTTTTATCGGTTAATGCAGCTTCAACATCCATCAAGTTGATGATGACGCCAGCTTTATACAAAACCAATCCGATAGGAATACTCAGAAACAGCGCCATATAGAGGCCTTGCTGAAATTGATAGGGGATCTGGTCGTCCTTGCTTGCGCCATTAAGCTGAGCAATCATCGGGACCATAGCCATCAACAGGCCAATACCAAACAAAATAGCTGGCATCCACACACTGGATGCAACGGCGACGGCGGCCATGTCGGTCGCGCTATAGCCACCGGCCATGACGGTGTCGACAAAGCCCATCGACGTTTGCGCGATTTGCGCGATAAACACTGGAATACTGAGCCTAATTATGGCGCTCGCTTCATCACGATACTGCTGCACGACTGCCTCAACACGGTTGTCTAAAAGGGAAGGAGGGAACAGATAATACGAGGGAGATTATACGTGCTAGAGCGGTGAAAGAGAAAGCAAAACTCGGCACGGCGCCTGTATTTCTGACAGACGGGACAACGCTGAGTGTGTCGCGTTAGATAGGCCCGAGCGCGTCTTATCCGTTAAAAGATTTGCTCGTCGTCTGCATCGACAAATAAATTGACCGTTTTATGCAACTCATCAATCTGCATATTGTAGTGAATGGCATTGCAGCAATTTGGGCAATCTTCATAGAACTCTTGGTTTCCGCCGCTTAAGTCAAGCGTAATATCAAAACGGTGTCCACAATGGGGGCAGCTCACGATCCGGTCAGTGATGTCTTTCATTATTCCTCCTCATGATGGGACGTCACTTTCTCTCCAATAAGGCTTTCTTGATAAGTATAGAAGATATGATGAGGCGCGGTCCTCCTCGGATAAAGTGTATCGAGGTGCTGAGGGAGGTGGCAGAGTGATGGAAATAAAAGAGGCGGCCAATGCCGCCTTATGGAAATGCCCATGAACGATATCGGTGTTACAGCATCTCCGAGGTAAAGTCGCCAAGAGTCTCAAGTTTGTGATCCGCAATGACAAAGCGTGGATCATCCCATTCGTGAGCGGCGGGTACTACAATGGTTTTCATCGAGGCCGCTTTGGCGGCGAGCAGACCAGTGAATGAGTCCTCGAAGGCAATACATTGCTCAGGCTCAACGTCTAGTGCTTGCGCGGCATTCAGGTAGACTTCTGGATGGGGTTTTCCGTGCTTTAAATCACCGGCGGATTCAATAATAGAAAACTGATCACTTAACCCTAATGCATCTAGCGTTGGGTGAATGAGCGACAGGGGAGACGAAGACGCAAGCCCGATTTTAAGTCCGGCTTGGCGACAAATGGCCAATGCCTCTTTCACGCCCGGCATCATGGGTTTTTCTTGCTGAACCAATTCGACCACACGCGCGACGATACGCTCTCTAACCTCGGCATTTGAAGGGCCCTGCCAAGGTTGCGTACGTGCATAGTGTTTTACAATTTCATCGATGCGAACACCAGTGGTGTCACGGGTGTCTTGCAAACTAATGGAAACCCCTAGCTTTCCTAGCTCTTCGGTTTGAACGCGTTGCCAGAATGGTTCGGAATCGACTAATAAACCATCCATATCAAATATCGCGGCAGATAACATTGCCAACCTCGTTTTAAGGAAATAATCAATGTGAGGAACTTATTCGACGCATAAGCACCGATTTCGAACATAAAGTGGTACTGAGTGTTTAGAAGACTTATCAACAAATACCTGCGCGATGAATGGTATGTTGATTGATAACGCCAGTAAAGCAAGAATTGTCATCGATCGCGGGTATCGCTGTCACGCCATGGCGAAGCATTAGCGCTAATGCTTCAGTACAAAGACTAGAAGCAGAGATGAGGATAGGATGAGACTGAACTAAAGTGTGCATTTTTACCCTGTGGCAACAACCTTTTGCAAAAGCTCTTCTTAAATCTCCATCGGTAAACACACCTAAAACGTGTTTACTATTATCTATTACCGTGATGAGGCCTAGTCCTGTTTGACACATGATAGCTATTGCGTCCTGTAACTCAGTGTCGGGAAGGCAAAATGCTTGCTGATGTTTTTCTTCAATTAAGTGTTCAATGCGTGTAATCAACCGGCTTCCTAATGCACCTGCAGGATGAGATAGGGCAAAATCGTGTTTATCAAACTGGCGTAGTGTCATCACAGTGAGTGCCAATGAATCCCCTAACAGTAACGTGTTCGTCGTGCTAGAAGTGGGAGCAAGTCCTAGTGGGCAGGCTTCTTGGTTTGTGTTGATATCAAGCGCTATATCACAGCTACGCGCTAACGGACTATTGAGATTGCCCGTTACCGCGATAGTTGTAATCTTTTTCATTTCCATCAGCGTTTGTATTTTTTGTAGCTCATGACTGTTGCCCGAGTTCGAGATCATGATGACGACATCCTCTTGCCCAATCATGCCCAGATCACCATGAAGCGCCTCTGTTGGATGAATAAAGAAGGCTGGTGTGCCTGTAGACGCTAATGTTGCCGCAATTTTTTTGCCAATATGGCCCGATTTTCCTACGCCTGAGACTATGGCCTTTCCTTTGCACTCTAAAAGCAATGTGATTGTTGCAACAAAAGAGATGCCTATAGAGGAATACAACCTCTTGGCTTGATTAATCTCTTGTTTTATATAGTTTTTACCTATTTCAACTACCTCTTTTTCTGTATAGATCATACTGATACACTTCTCCTAATGTATGCCTAGATTTTTATTGTAAAAGCTCTTATTGAAATGTTCTAAACGTCTCAATGAGCAGATAATAGCGAGTTCATAGCTGTAACTGGTGCTAAAATAGACATTTGTGTGATTAAAATCACTAATTTATGTGAAATGAAACTGAATTGCACTTTTATTTGGTGCTGAAATCCAACTTCAGCTTTTCATAATAAAAAACATCGTGAGGTTGGTCACGGCTTATCCACTTTTTGCTTTTAACTTCTCTTTCAAAGTGAAAATATGAGTGTGGTTAAACACAAAATCATAATGAAAGAGGTTGTTTATGGAGTGGATAATTCATGGTGCGGAATGGTTTATCGGGCTGTTTGAAAAGGGGGGAGAGGTTTTTTTAGGGATGGTCACAGGGATACTTCCTCTGCTCATTTCTCTACTTGTAGCAATGAACGCATTAATTCGGTTTGTTGGGCAAGAAAGAGTTGAGTGGCTAGCCCAAAGATGTGCAGGAAATCCAATTACACGTTATTTAGTGCTACCTGTCATTGGTACTTTTATTTTTTGTAATCCAATGACATTAAGTCTTGGCCGATTTTTACCAGAGCGTTATAAACCTTCCTACTATGCGGCGGCTTCTTATAGTTGTCATTCAATGAATGGATTATTTCCTCATGTTAACCCCGGAGAGCTGTTTGTCTATCTGGGTGTGGCAGGTGGTATCACAACACTAGGATTACCGCTTGGGCCTTTAGCTGTGAGCTATTTATTAGTGGGTATGTTCACTAATTTCTTCCGTGGTTGGGTAACTGATCTCACTACCTACTTTATTGAACGTCAACAAGGCGTACAACTCGATAGAAATGTGCATATTATCCAATAATGAAAAGGGGAATAAAGATGTCTAAATTACTGGTGATAGAAAAAGGCAGTAGTGGTTGGGGTGGCCCATTGAAGCTCCCTGTTCAAGAGGGTAAAAAGGTTCTGTATATCACTGGCGGATCTTGTCCTGAGATTGCACATAAAATATCAGAGGTGACTGGTTATGAGCTTGTAGATGGCTTTAAAACAAGTGTACCAGAAGAAGAGATTGGCGTTGCGGTCATTGATTGCGGCGGCACACTGAGGTGTGGCCTTTACCCTAAAAAAAGAATACCTACCGTTAATATTCATTCTACGGGAAAAAGTGGTCCACTAGCCCAGCATATTACTGAAGATATTTATGTTTCGGGTGTGACTCCTTCGGGAATAAAAGTTATAAGTGCATCAGGGGATGAATCCGTTGCTAAAGATAAAGCAAGTAATCACGTTGATAATGCAGAAGTAAAAGTATCAAGCACAGGAGGAGCCTCTATTGATACTAATAAAAAATTGAGTCAGCAAAGTGATGGCCTTTTAGCACGGGTAGGCTTGGCGATGGGAGGTGTGATGTCAACATTCTTCCAAGCGGGGCGGGAAACCATTGATACCATTATCCAGACAATCCTTCCTTTTATGGCGTTTGTCGCGATGCTTATTGGCGTCATTATGGCATCAGGTTTCGGCGACTTAGTTGCTCATGGACTGACACCACTTGCACAAAACCCTTTGGGACTAGTGACGTTAGCATTGATCTGCTCTTTTCCTTTGCTTTCACCTTTCTTGGGACCTGGCGCCGTTATTGCGCAAGTCATTGGCGTATTAGTAGGTACTCAGATTGGCATGGGAACCATTCCGCCTCACTTGGCATTACCCGCATTATTTGCGATTAACTCGCAAGCCGCTTGTGATTTTATCCCTGTGGGGTTAGGGCTTGCTGAAGCTGACCAAAAGACAGTGGAAATCGGCGTGCCGTCGGTTCTTTATTCACGGTTCCTAACCGGTGCGCCAACTGTATTGATTGCTTGGTTTGCCTCTATGTTTATTTATCAATAGTAGGAGGAGCGTATGTCAGCTTTATATCAAGTAAGAATAGAAAGTCTCGGCGAGTTTGCTAGCGACGCGTTAGAAGAGAATATGATGATTCTATTTTCTAACATTGCTCCCGAGGAAGTAAAAGACTATTGCTTTATTCATTGTCATGATCAATTGAAAGGTGAGATTAAACCAGGTAATACATTAAAGATTTCAGATTGCTCATTTTCTATCACAGCAGTGGGCGATGTTGTGAATAAAAACTTAAGTGAGTTAGGTCATATAACGATTCGCTTTGATGGTGAACATTCTGCAGAGTTTCCAGGTTGTGTACATGTCGAAGGTAATCGACCTGATAATATCGTATGTGGCGATGAAATTACATTTTATATTAACTAGAGTTATCTAGAGGTATTTATGAGTAAAGTAGCATTAGTTGTCGGTGGTGGCCAAACATTGGGTGAGTTTATTAGCCGAGGATTAGCCGATGATGGTTACCGTGTAATCGTTGCTGACTTAAATGAAAAGAACGCCATTAGTGTTAGCAAGGAAATTAACCAAGAGTATGGCGACGAAACTGCCTTTGGCATCGGTGTTGATGCGACCAATGAATCTAGCGTTAAAGAAATGGTCGAGCGAGTTGACTCCCTTGTCGGTCGCATTGATCTTTTAGTATATAATGCTGGTGTGGCAACCGCATCTAAGATTGATAGTTTTGAGTTTTCAGACTGGCAACTATCAATCAATGTTAATCTGACTGGGTATTTCTTGTGCGCAAGAGAAGTCTCTAAGATAATGATAAGAGAAGGCCGTGGTGGACGTATTATACAAATCAACTCTAAGTCAGGAAAGGTAGGGTCTAAGCACAATAGTGGATACTCTGCTGCCAAATTTGGTGGCGTTGGACTTACCCAGTCTTTAGCACTTGACTTAGCTGAACACGGTGTCACTGTTCACTCTTTAATGTTGGGTAATTTACTTAAAAGTCCAATGTTTCAGTCGCTTATTCCACAATATGCCAAAAAGCTGAATGTTGATGAGGCGGATGTCGAACAGATATATATCGATAAAGTGCCTTTGAAATCCGGTTGTGATTATCAAGATGTTCTAAATGTGCTTAAATTCTATGCCAGTGATGAAGCTTCCTATTGCACGGGGCAATCCATTAACATAACTGGTGGACAAGTTATGTTTTAATTTGATGATTATTAAAAATAAAGGGGTGGAAGGCCCCTTTACTTTAAGGAGCGTTATGGATACTACTTGGTCGATGATTTATGTGGCGATAGTCGCATGGGGACTTCAAATTAGTTTTGGCTATTTTCAAGTAAGAGCGTTTAACCAAATATTAAGGGAATTGTCTCGAAAAGGAAGTGTTAGAATTGGACGGACGAAAAGTCGATGGAAGCCTAGAACGGTCGTTATTTTCGTGACAGGCGACGATGAAAAGATTGTTGATTTTGCTTACATGAGTGGCGTTTCAATTTTCTCTCGCCCAAAGCGTAAACCGTGTCTTATCGGCCAGCCTCTTCCTTTATCAAACAACGTGTTATCGCAACTAAGCTCGCCGCTTCAAGAGGCGATAAGTGTCGCAAATTGCGAAAATCCTTAGATGATTCGATTTTTACATCTTTCATTCTGAAAGCTATGTGTTTACAGTAGTAAGTATCTCAAAAGGTGGATGATGTAATGAATTTGGATAAAAGAAGAGAGAGATTGCTAGAATTTCTCAAGGCTAATGGTAAAACGTCAGTCAATCAACTCGCGTCTACGTTTGACACATCGGGCGCAACAATCAGGAGTGATCTCCGATCGTTGGAAGAAGACGGCTTGGTGATTCGCCGCTATGGCGCGGCTGAAGCTGCAACATTTCCTCACAGCAATGAGGATTGGCCGATGGATATCAAGCAAACCTTAAACCTTGAGCATAAGTCTCTTATTGCGCAGACCGCGTCGGGACTGGTACAGGATGGGGAGTCTATTATCCTTGACTGTGGTAGCACCACATTACAAATGGTAAGCCATCTTCAACATGTTTTAGAGCTCACGATCATGACAAATAGCATTCACATTGTGAACGCTATCGCTGAACTTGAATCGCAGCATACTGTTTTGATGCCAGGAGGAACATATCGGCACAAATCAGCCTCGTTCCACGGCGCTCTCGCAGAGCAGGCATTTCAGAAATTTTCGTTTGATAAACTATTTATTGGCGCTGATGGTTTCGATCTTACTCAAGGTACCACGACATATAATGAAGCCTACCAAGTGAGTCAGGCTATGTGTCAGGCAGCAGGGACCATCATTGTTGTTACTGATTCGAGTAAGTTTGGTCGACGTAGCCCTAATGTGGTTGTACCGATTAGCCAAATAGACGTGCTGATCACGGATTCTGGCATCGATCCAGAGCATGTTAAAACGTTGACACAGCAGGGCATAGACGTACGCATTGTTTAGTTGAGTTACCTAAAGGAAAGCAACGTTTATTATAAACCTCAACCTATTGGCTTCCTAAAGATAGCTTATCTAGCAACTGCTCTGTTTTCGTTAAATAAGGGCCGCCGAATAGGTTTACGTGGTTGAGTACATGATAAAGGTTATAAATGTCTTTACGCTGTTGGTAGCCTTCATCTAACGGCCATTCGGCGTGATAGCCATTGTAGAAACTTTCAGGGAAGCCGCCGAACAGCTCAGTCAGTGCGATATCGGTTTCACGGTCGCCCCAGTAACTGGCAGGGTCGAACACGACTGGGCCGTTCACCGATAATCCGGCATTACCATGCCACAAATCACCGTGTAGCAGAGATGGCTTGGGAGTGTGGCCCGCTAAAGCGAGTTTTACCCCTTGAATGATGGCTTCGATGTCGCCGAAATGGAGGCCTTTTTCGGCAGCAAGTTGCAACTGCCAGCCAATCCGTTGCTCAGCAAAAAACTGACACCATTTGCGGTGCCAGCAGTTACGCTGCTCCGTCATGCCGATGTAGTTATCATCATCAAAACCATATTCAACCTGTTCGCCCCAACGGTGATGGCGAGCGAGGTGTTGGCCCAGTAGATAGGCTTGGGTGTCATCGAGAGGTTTAATCGGGAGATAACTTAATACTAATGCCGCTTGATCTTTCACCGGGCCAACATAATGGACCTGTGGCACTTGTATTTGTTCACTGATAGCCAGTTGTCGCAGTGCTTCTGCTTCGGCCTCAAAAACGGGTAGGCATTCGCGTTCATTAATTTTAACGAAGAACCGCTGTGCTTTATCGTCACTGACACAATAAGCGTCGTGAATATCACCGCCAGAAACCGGCGTTTTTTCTGTGATTTCAAAATCAATATTGAGTTGATCTGAAAGGTGAACCGACAGTGCATGCCACATAAGCGACTCCGTTACATCGAGGTCAGGGGGAAGTAACAGCGATTGTTTATATATTAGCCTATGATTTCGCCCAATATCTGTGGAGATAGCGACACTTTATATAAAAAACGACCCAAATCCTTAGTTCTGCGTGTGTTAACACGATTCGTTAGGACAGGGCCGTTTCACTCATGGTTAGATTATGTAGATAACGCGCAAATCATTGATGCAAACTTGGCAACGCGCCAGCAGGCATCAAACGATTGTAGGTGCCTGTTTGGAGGAGTGCATTTGCTTTTTCAATATCAGGGGCAAAGTAACGGTCCTTGTCGTAAAAAGGCACGACGCCACGTAGCTCCGCCTTCGCCTGCTCCAATTTCTCTGAGCTTTTCAGCGGTGCTCGGAAGTCGATACCTTGGCAAGCAGAAAGCAACTCAACGGCGAGGATCCCACGTGTATTACTGCTCATGTCTTTGAGGCGACGGGCGGCAAAGGTAGCCATAGATACATGATCTTCTTGGTTGGCCGATGTGGGCAAGCTGTCAATCGAGGCTGGGTGCGCTAAGGTTTTGTTTTCGCTTGCGAGCGCGGCGGCGGTGACTTGCGCGATCATAAAGCCCGAGTTAACGCCACCATTGTTAACCAAAAATGCAGGCAGCTTGCTGAGGTTGCTATCGATAAGCAGGGCCATACGACGTTCAGATAAGCTGCCAATCTCGGCAATGGCTAACGCGAGGTTATCCGCTGCCATCGCCACCGGCTCAGCATGGAAATTGCCCCCAGAGAGGATGTCACCATCTTCTGGGAAAACCAAAGGATTATCAGATACTGCATTGGCTTCGGTGGTCAATACGTCGGCAGCGTGGCGAATTTGCTGTAAACACGCGCCCATCACTTGCGGCTGACAGCGCAGCGAGTATGGGTCTTGTACTTTTTCACAGTTTTGGTGGCTATCGCCAATTTCACTGGTTCCACCCAGTAGATGACGATAGGCAGCGGCGGCATCCATTTGCGTCTGATGTCCACGCACAGCATGAATGCGAGGATCAAACGGCCGGCGACTTCCCAATGCCGCTTCGACAGATAGGGCACCACACACAGTGGCGGCAGCATACAAATCTTCGGCTTCAAACAAGCCTTCTAGTGCAAATGCCGTGGATGCTTGCGTACCGTTAAGTAGTGCAAGGCCCTCTTTAGGCCCAAGCGTGATCGGGGACAGCCCGGCAATTTTGAGCGCGGCTTCACCTGAGATCACTTCGCCTTTGTAGCGTGCTTGGCCTTCACCCAATAAAACAGTACTCATATGCGCCAAAGGTGCGAGGTCGCCTGAAGCGCCAACAGAGCCTTTCTTGGGAATACAGGGATATACTTCATGATTAATCAGTGCTGCCAACGCTTCGACGACGCTAAAGCGAATACCCGAATAGCCGCGCGCAAGGCTGGCAATTTTGAGCACGATCATCAATCGTACTGTGGCATCATCCATAAACTCGCCAATGCCAGCTGCGTGAGATAATACGATGGAGCGCTGCAGTGTTTCCAAATCATCAAGTTCGATACGGGTGTTGGCAAGCAAGCCAAACCCGGTGTTGATGCCATAAACCACTCGTCCTTGATCAAGGACCTCCGCAACTGTGTCTGTGCTTGCTTTCATGGTGGCTTCAATGCCATCTGCAAATGCGATCTTTACCGGTTCACGGCTCACTTGGCGCAGCTGGGCAAGCGTGAGCTCGCCCGGTTGTAACGTCAATGTGGTCATTTTGCTCTCCTTAGCGCAGCGGCTGGTTAGGAATATCCAGCAGCGGTAAATCTAGGTTCTGTTCTTTGGCACAATTAATCGCGATGTCATACCCCGCGTCAGCGTGGCGCATCACTCCGGTTGCAGGGTCGTTATGGAGCACACGACCAATACGTGCATGGGCGTCATCTGTACCATCACAGACAATCACGACGCCTGAATGTTGCGAGAAGCCCATGCCGACGCCACCACCGTGGTGAAGTGACACCCAGGTCGCGCCTGATGCGGTATTAAGTAGCGCGTTGAGCAAAGGCCAATCAGAGACAGCATCAGAGCCATCCATCATGCCCTCGGTTTCACGGTTAGGGCTGGCAACCGAGCCAGAATCCAGATGGTCTCGGCCGATCACGATAGGCGCTTTGAGTTCGCCATTTTTTACCATCTCATTGAAAGCCAACGCCAAGCGTGCCCGATCTTTAAGGCCGACCCAGCAAATGCGCGCAGGTAACCCTTGGAATTGAATACGCTCTTTTGCCATATCTAGCCAGTTGTGTAGGTGCGGATCATCGGGGATCAGCTCTTTTACTTTTTGGTCAGTTTTATAGATATCTTCGGGATCGCCGGATAATGCTGCCCAGCGGAATGGCCCAATACCTTCACAGAACAGAGGACGAATATATGCAGGGACAAAGCCCGGAAAATCAAACGCATTTTCAACGCCCACTTCTAATGCCATTTGGCGAATATTATTGCCGTAATCTAGAGTTGCCGCGCCGCGAGATTGGAGTTCAAGCATGGCTTTAACTTGTACTGCCATCGATGCTTTTGCCGCTTTGACGACCTCTGATTCGTTTTCTTTTCGTTGTGCGACGGCTTGCTCCATCGTCCAGCCTTGCGGCAGGTAGCCGTTTAGAGGGTCGTGCGCTGACGTTTGATCGGTAACCACATCAGGCGTGATGTTTCGTGCCACTAGTTCTGGGAAGATATCGGCAGCATTGGCTAATAGACCGACAGAGACGGGCTTACCGGACTGTTTGGCGTCTTCAATCATTCCTAGCGCTTCATCGAGTGACGTTGCTTTGCGATCGACGTAGCCGGTACGCAGGCGATAATCAATACGGCTTTCGTCACACTCAACCGCAATCATCGAGAAGCCCGCCATGGTTGCAGCAAGTGGCTGAGCGCCCCCCATGCCACCCAGACCACCCGTCAAGATCCAACGTCCCTTGGCTTCGCCGCCAAAATGCTTTTTAGCAACCGCAACAAAGGTTTCGTAAGTGCCTTGCACAATGCCCTGCGAGCCAATGTAGATCCAGCTTCCTGCAGTCATTTGGCCGTACATCATCAAGCCTTGCTTATCGAGCTCGTTAAAGTGTTCCCAATTTGCCCAATGAGGCACCAAGTTTGAGTTGGCAATCAGAACACGAGGTGCATCTTTATGAGTGGTAAAGACTCCAACGGGTTTACCGGATTGCACTAGTAAGGTTTGGTTATCTTCAAGGCGTTTTAGCACCTCGACAATCTTGTCATAGCATTGCCAGTTGCGTGCGGCTCGACCAATACCTCCGTAAACCACCAGTCCATGTGGATGCTCGGCGACATCTGGATGTAAGTTATTCATCAACATACGCAAAGGCGCTTCGGTCAGCCAACTTTTAGCATTTAGTTTCGTACCTGTTGGTGCTTGGATGGTCCGTGAGTCAAAACGTGGATCCGTCATGGTTACTCTCCTTGATTGTCGATACGGGTTGGCGATGCATGCAACATTGACCATGCCATGCGTGCGGCAAGGCGGCTGGTTTGTTGGTCGCGGTCATAGTTTGGGTTCACTTCGGTGATGTCACACACAGGAATACGGATGGCCTGCTGGTGGGCATCGGTAAAGATTTGTTGGAGCAAAGGCTCGATGACATGAACGGGCACACCATAAGCGGCAGGCGCACTAACGCCGGGTGCACTTGCGGCTGGGAATACATCCATGTCGAGAGTGAGATAGAGATAATCACACCCTTGGATAAATTGGGTGAGCTTGGTTTTGAGTGCCGGCAGTGCGTCAGTGTGCATCTGGGTGTCTTCTTCGACCCAACAATTAAGCTGCTCTGCTTTATCAAATAAGGCTTGGGTATTGCTGGTGCGGCTGACGCCCAAGCAAGCATAATGGAATGGCCAGTCTCGTTGTTGGCAAAACTGCGCAATTTGTGCAAAGGGCGTCCCTGAGCTACCTTCCTGACTTAGCCCCTGGGGCGTACGCAAGTCAAAGTGCGCATCAAAATTGATAATGCCAATTTTAGGAGCGCGTTGGCTGTTTTCAGATAAGTGGCGCGATATATAACTGGATAAGCCTTGAAAGCTTGCCCACGCCGTTTCATGCCCGCCACCCAGCGTTAGTACATTGTGGTGGGGAAGGACATTCGCAATCTGTGCGCTTAGGCTTTGCTGTGCTAAGACAAGGTCACCGTCGTCACAGGCGATAGTGCCACCATCAAATAATGGCGGACATTGATGCCAAGCGAGATTTGCGAGTGCTTGACGGATCGCATCCGGTGCCAGCGCCGCGCCTTGACGGCCTTTATTGCGCGCGACACCTTCATCACACGCAAAGCCAAATAAGACAGTCCCGGCGCGCGAACTTCCGTCACTCAGTGCTTGAATATGTTGATGCAAACGCAGGCCGCGCTCGCCATCTTCAGGGTCGGTACGTCCTTGCCAGAGCGACATATCGGCAGGTATATGTTTCATCCTCGGACTCCTTGCTCATCATACCAATCACCATTGACGATACGGCCAAGTAGTGGGGCGGTAGCGACCATGTAGCTGAGCTCGGCTGGCGTTTCACAGTCCCATACGGCTAAGTCGGCATCGAACCCGACAGCGATTTGTCCTTTGTGTGATAATCCCAATGCTTGCGCGGCATGGCGTGTGACGCCGTATAAGTTTTCCTTGGGGGTTAAACCAAATAAGGTTGATGCCATATTCATCATCAACGTGAGTGACGCAAACGGTGAGGTGCCGGGATTAAAGTCGGTGGCAAGTGCCATAGGGACCCGGCTTTCACGAAGAGTGGCAATAGGAGGCTGCTGTGTTTCACGCAAAAAGTAAAATGCACCGGGTAGCAGCGTCGCGACGGTATCGTATTCAGCGAGGACTTGCACATCGGCCTCTGACAAATACTCAATATGATCCACGGATAAAGCGCCGGCTTTGGCTGCAGCGACACTGCCACCCAGATCGCTAAGTTGTTCGGTATGTGCTTTTATTTTTAAGCCATGAGCGTTGGCGGCGGCGAAAACACGCTCTGCTTGCTCGACACTGAACGCGATATTCTCGCAGAATACATCAACAGCATCTGCCAGTTGTTGTTCTGCCGCAGCCGGAATCATGGTGTGGCAGACAAAATCAATGTAGCTATCTGCATCATTACGGTATTCAGGTGGCAGTGCATGTGCGGCCAATAACGTCGTTGATACATTGACCGGTAAGTGTTGGTCTATTGATTTCGCGACACGTAGCATTTTGAGCTCGTCTTCCAGCGTGAGCCCATAACCGGATTTGATTTCAATTGTTGTGACGCCGTCACGTATCAACGCATTGGCGCGCGGTACAGCCAGTTCCAATAAGGTTGCTTCACTGGCTGCTCGTGTCGCTTTTACTGTCGACAGAATGCCACCACCTTGAGCTGCAATAGTTTGATATGGCACACCGTTTAAGCGCTGTTCAAACTCGCCAGCGCGGTTACCTGCAAAAACTAAATGGGTATGGCTATCGATGAACCCCGGCGTCACTAACTTGCCATTCAGTGATTGGGAGGGCCAATCCAGCGCTTCAGCGTCGTGTCCAAGGGCGACAATCTTGCCGTCTTCGACCGCGATAGATTGGTTGTCTTGGCAGCTGTAACCGCCAGATGCATAAACATCGGTGGCCATAGTCACTAATTTGGCGTGGGTATATACCTTTCTCATCGGTGATGCCTTACTAGCTCTTTAAATGTCTATACAAATGTATATACAAATAAGTGATTGGGCACAAGAGGGGATGTAAAGGTTTTGTGATCGATTCGATCTAATTATCGATCGGTGCGTGAAGTCAGCTTGTAACGGGTGCCGGGATGGTAGAGTAGTGCCGCACTGACCAGTGTTTGTTGGCTCCATGTTCTCCTATGCAGCAACAAGCACGGCTCGTCGGCTTTCATCGCTAGCGCCTGACGGACCGAATCCGAGGCAATGATCGCTTCTACCGTGTGTTCAATGGTATTTACTGGACATACCTGCGACAGGTACTCGTTGGGCGTGTGTTGACTAAAGTCTTGATGCAGATAATCGGGGGCCAATGCAGGATTAACCCACCGTTGCTCTAGCTGCAGAGGGACATTATCGGCGTAGTGCACTATCTCACTAAAAAAGACGTCAGTGCCAAGCATGACACCGAGGCGCATCGCGACATCTGCAGAGGCCGATATCCGGTTTAGGGTGTGAATATCACTACGATAGGTTTGGCCTCGCGCCGTTACTTCATCAGCAATGTTGCGGATATCCATTAGCGGCGATTCTGCTTTAGGTTGCGTAACAAATGTGCCTAGTCGCGGTGTACGCTCTAGCCGGCCTTCGGTCACCAAATCGCGTACCGCTTTATTCACTGTCATGCGACTTACATTAAATTGCGCGCAAAGCTCATGCTCAGTAGGAATACGCGCGCCCACAGGCCACACTTGCTGCTCAATCTTATTTAAGATGTAGTCTTTGATTTGCTGAAAGCGGGGCGCTTTGGCCATACGTGATCCTTTCGTTGTTTATTGTGTATACAAATGAGAATTGATGAAGTTTATAACAAAATCAAGTGACTGGCAGGCACAAATGGGTTAATAAGGACGAAAAGAAAAGGGAATTAATTTAGGGGATGACTTGCATCACAAAAGCGGTATCTTCATAATCGAAGCTTACTTATTCTGCGCGGTTATTCTCAAACCGTGAAATACATTCATGTGCCACTTGGTGTGTGGCACCACTGAGAAGGATTGTTATCAATGCCTGTAATTACCCTCCCTGACGGCAGTCAGCGTGCTTTTGACCACCCCGTTTCTACTTTTGATGTTGCCAGTGATATTGGCCCAGGCCTTGCCAAAGCGTGTATTGCCGGTCGTGTAGATGGCGTGCGTGTTGACGCTTGCGACCTTATTGAAACTGACGCACAGCTAGAAATCATTACTGCGAAAGATGAAGACGGTTTAGAAATCATCCGTCACTCGTGTGCCCACTTGTTAGGTCACGCGATTAAGCAGCTTTTCCCAGAAACCAAAATGGCGATTGGTCCAACCATCGACAATGGTTTTTATTACGATATCGATCTTGAGCGGTCGTTGACTCAAGACGATCTCGATGCGATTGAAAAACGCATGAAAGAGCTGGCAAAAACCAAATATCAAGTTGTGAAGAAAAACGTCAGCTGGCAAGAAGCTCGCGATACGTTTGAAGCGCGCGGTGAGTCATACAAGATGGAAATCTTGGATGAGAATGTATCACGCGACGACCGTCCGGGCTTGTACCACCACGAAGAATACATTGATATGTGTCGTGGCCCACACGTGCCAAATATGAGCTTTTGTCAGAACTTCAAAATTTTGAACGTAGCTGGCGCGTACTGGCGTGGTAACAGCGACAACAAAATGCTGCAGCGTATTTACGGCACAGCATTTGCGGATAAAAAGCAACTTAAAGCACACCTAGTGCGTCTCGAAGAAGCCGCGAAGCGCGATCACCGTAAACTGGGTAAGCAACTTGACCTGTACCATATGCAGCAAGAAGCGCCCGGGATGGTATTCTGGCATCACAATGGCTGGACGATCTTCCGTGAGCTTGAGCAATTTATTCGCGACAAACTGACTGAGTACGATTATCAGGAAGTTAAAGGCCCATTAATCATGGACCGTATCTTGTGGGAACGTTCTGGTCACTGGGACAAGTACGCTGACTACATGTTTACCACTAACTCTGAAAACCGTGAATATGCACTCAAGCCAATGAACTGCCCTGGTCACGTGCAGATCTTTAACCAAGGCTTGAAGTCATATCGCGATCTGCCATTGCGTATGGCGGAATTTGGTAGCTGCCACCGAAATGAGCCCTCAGGTGCACTGCACGGTCTCATGCGTGTGCGTGGCTTTACCCAAGACGATGCCCACATCTTCTGTACGCCTGAGCAGGTTCAGCAAGAGGTAAGTGCGTGTATCGAAATGGTTTACGATACCTACAAAACATTTGGCTTTGAGAACATTGAAGTCAAACTGTCTACACGTCCTGAAATGCGTGTTGGCTCAGAAGAAATGTGGGATCGTGCCGAAGAGGCGTTAAACCAAGCACTGACTTCAATGGATATTCCATTTGAAGTTCAAGAAGGTGAGGGCGCGTTCTATGGTCCGAAAATTGAGTTTACTTTGCATGATTGCCTCGATCGCGCTTGGCAGTGTGGTACGGTGCAACTCGATTTTGCTCTACCAGAGCGTTTGAGCGCCACTTATGTCGGCGAAGATAACGAACGCCATACGCCAGTGATGATCCACCGCGCTATCTTGGGCTCATTGGAACGTTTCATCGGTATTCTTATTGAAGAATACGCAGGACACTTCCCTGCATGGCTCGCACCACAGCAAGCGGTTGTGATGAATATCACGGATAACCAAGCTGATTATGTGCAAGAGATTGCGAAAAAACTGCAAAAAGCTGGATTTAGAGCATCTGCGGACTTGAGAAACGAGAAGATTGGCTTTAAAATCCGCGAACACACTCTGAAGCGTGTTCCGTATATGCTGGTTTGTGGTGACCAAGAAATGGAAGCTGGTGAAATCGCAGTACGGACCCGTAAAGGTAAAGATTTGGGTAAATTCAAGATTGATGATTTCTTAGCTCAATTGAAGCAAGAAGTGCAAGATCGAACACTCAATATTGTGGAGGAATAAGGTATTAAAGGCGCAAGAAAAGCCCCGGCAAAGAAGAACGCTCATCGTCTAAACAACGAAATTCGTGGTGTCAAAGAAGTTCGATTGTCTGATGACAGCGGCGAACAACTCGGTATCGTACCCTTTGATGAAGCGCTTGCGAAAGCGGAAGCTGAAAGCTTAGATTTGGTCGAGATCAGTCCGAACGCTGAGCCGCCGGTTTGTCGTATTATGGATTACGGCAAATTCCTTTACGAGAAGAGTAAAGCTGCGAAAGAGCAGAAGAAAAAACAAAAGACTATTCAGGTTAAGGAAGTTAAATTCCGTCCTGGTACAGATGTAGGCGACTATCAGGTAAAACTACGCAACCTGGTTCGCTTCATTGAAGAGGGTAACAAGGTCAAGGTTACAATCCGATTCCGTGGTCGCGAAATGGCGCACCAAAGCATCGGTGTTGACGTGCTGAACCGCTTGAAAGAAGACACTGCTGAAATCGCTTCAGTAGAAAGCTTCCCTTCACGCATCGAAGGCCGTCAAATGATCATGGTTCTTGCCCCTAAGAAGAAGTAATTTTGGCTTCCAAGTAACGATCGGCTGCGCCGAAAGGTGCGGCCGTTTTGTTCGCCAAATTGCTATGTTATTAACACAATGCGGAGTTATTCATCATGTCTAAGATGAAATCCAACAAAGGTGCTGCTAAGCGTTTCAAGAAAACTGCTGGTGGCTTCAAGTACAAGCGCGCAACCAAACGTCACATCCTGACTAAGCGTACTACTAAGAACAAGCGTCAGCTGCGTCCAAACGCGATCCTACCAGCGTGCGAAACCGCGCAAGTAGCTCGCATGCTGCCATACGCATAAGTTTTTAGTTTTAGTTTATTTAGTTTAGGAGAGACACAATGGCTCGCGTAAAACGTGGTGTACAAGCTCGTGCACGTCACAAGAGTGTAATGAAGCAAGCGAAAGGCTACTATGGTGCGCGTTCACGCGTATACCGCGTAGCTTTTCAGGCGGTAACGAAAGCTGGTCAATATGCTTACCGTGACCGTCGCCAGAAGAAACGCCAATTCCGTCAACTGTGGATCGCACGTATCAACGCTGCGGCTCGCCAAAACGGTATGTCATACAGCCGTCTGATTAACGGCCTTAAAAAGGCATCTATCGAAATCGATCGTAAGATCCTTGCCGATATCGCGGTATATGACAAAGCAGCATTCTCTGTGCTGGTAGAAAAAGCGAAAGCTTCACTGTAATTTTTACAGTAAAGAATTGCTGAGAAAGGAGAGCTTCGGCTCTCCTTTTTTGTTATCTCTAATGTCTAGATAATCGCACTTTATGCGTATAAAAATGTGCGCTAGTACTTCCTTCCTGTTCCTATCATCATGGTATAGTGCTTAAAAGTGAAATTAAGGGCACATAATGAACCGATACGTCTTTTTTTGTCAGCCTAACCACTGTGACCAGTTTACTTACTTGATCAAGGGATCCCCCAGCTATCTTGCTGAAAAAGAAGCATTGTTAGAGCAGGGATTGATCATCGAAGGAGATGTGATTGTTGCTGATTGTGCGGAGACTGCGATTGAAAAATTCCGCCAGATTAATCTCAATGCAATCGAGGATTACATTCAACACGATCCTACCGTTGGCTTTACGACCTTTATCATGGAAATGTATCATTCGCTGCGTCGCCGGCTTGGAATGAAATCGTGATTGTGGATATGTATCAGGTTGATGCCTTTAGTGCGTCATTGTATCAGGGAAACCCGGCAGGGGTGTGTATCTCGGCGTCCATGTTAGATGAAGCAACCATGTTGGCTATTGCCGAGGAAATGGCGGTCTCTGAAACGGCATTTCTTGCCTTAGATACCATGTCCTTACGCTGGTTTACACCGACAGTAGAAGTCGCACTCTGCGGTCATGGCACACTCGCCACAGCACATGTTTTGGCTGAGCGTGGTGACGTCAAAATGGGTGACAATGTCACTTTTTATACGCAGTCTGGACCTCTTGAGGTGACGGTAAAACGCGAGGGGATAGCGATGGCATTTCCTGTTCCTGAGCTTGCAGAAGTAACGCCAAACCCATCGCGGCTAGAAGCCTTGGGTCTACATGGCTCTGGTATCAGTGCGAGTTATTGTTTTGGCGAAAAAGAGTTATTGGTGGTTGATTCTGAAGATGATGTAAAAGCGCTGTCTCCTGATTTTGCGGCGCTAAATACGCAGCCCGGACGTGGCGTGGTGGTGACTGCGGCAAGCCCTGATAACACGGTCGATATTGTCTCTCGCTACTTCGCCCCTTGGGTGGGGGTGAACGAAGACCCTGTGACAGGATCCGCACATTGTGCGCTGGCAGCTTATTGGTCTCAAGCACTGAGTAAAAAGCAGCTTATCGGTTATCAAGCGTCCGCGCGCGGTTGGTAGATCAAGATGACGCTTAGCGACGATCATGTGTTGCTACAAGGCCAAGCCGTGACTGTATTCAGCGGAAAGCTGGATTTAAGCAAGAAGTAGCCATTCATTTTCCCCGCGGTATATTTTCAAGGCGCAGAATAAATTCCTCCGCGGTTAGTAGCCATAAAAAAGAGGCCAAACGGCCTCTTTTTCAGTGCTGAAGTGGGAGATTACGCCACTTGTACTTGCTGTTGTTCGATTTCTTCACTTGGTGTGGCACCAGATTCAGCACCGTGCATCCAACGAATCAGCGTGCCGGATAGCGCCAATAAGATCACGCCGGAAATCGCGGCTGTTGCTGCAATACCACCGAAGATGGCCATGGCACCGTAATCGCCCACATGTGAGCCAATAATACCTGCCACATAGTTAGCGACGGCGTTAAAGCCAAACCATGCACCCATCATTAGAGAAGCCAAACGTAGTGGTGCGAGCTTGGTAACTAGCGATAAGCCGATTGGAGAGAGACAAAGCTCGCCCATGGTATGAAAGAAGAACGCGCCCACTAGCCAGAACATAGAGGTTTTAACCGCCGTGTCGCCACCTTGTTCTAAAACGGCACCAATCATGAACACAAATCCTAACGCGAGCATAAATAGCGCCATCGCGAACTTCACTGGTGAACTTGGCTCTTTACTGCCCAAGCGAACCCATAGTGATGCGACAATGGGAGCAAACACAATGATGAAGAATGGATTAAGCGATTGGAACCAAGCCGCAGGGATCTCAAAACTCCCCACCATACGATCTGTGTATTGTTGGGTATAAATATTCATCAGTCCGCCTGCTTGCTCGAAGCCAGCCCAGAAAATGATCACGAACAAGCCCATCAATAAAATCACTTTGAGGCGATCGATTTCTTTTTTCGTCAGTGGGGCATTGGTGGTCGACTTATTGGCGTCTCGAGCTTGCTGTGCGGCGGGTACTTTACCGATTTCGCCCAGCCATGAGTTCGCCATGGTAAGCTGGATTGCTAAACTGATTAGCATGCCAACGCCTGCCGCGAAGAAACCGTATTGCCAACCGTAGGCACTCGTTACTGTACCAGAGACAAAACCGGCGAGCAGTGAACCAATATTGATCCCCATGTAGAAGATGGTAAAGGCACCATCTCTACGGTGATCGCCTTCGTTATAAAGGTCACCAACCATGGTTGAAATATTGGGCTTTAACAGGCCACAACCCGTGATCAGTAGGGCAAGACCAGCATATAAGGTATGCACGATATCCAAGCCATATTGGTGAGCGGGAAATGCAAGGGTGAACTGACCGATGGCCATTAAGGCACCACCGAACACCACCGCACGTCGCTGACCAATATAGTTGTCGGCAAACCACCCACCAATTAATGGTGTGATGTAGACCAAGCCTGTGTAGTAGCCATAAAGCTCAAGTGCATCTTTGGTTGACCAGCCTAAACCACCGTTAATGGTCTGATCGGTCAAATAAAGGACGAGGATGGCGCGCATCGCGTAGTACGAAAAGCGCTCCCAAAGCTCAGTGCCAAAAAGCAAAAATAGCCCACGAGGGTGGCCGAGTATATTCTTTTGGTTTTCCATAACTATCTAATTATTCACTTAAAGTTTTTGTTGGGTCTGCATTTCGTCATTTGGCGTGCAGTACGTCGCCAAGAGGGAGGGTTGTGGTTAGGTGATCTCCTTAAATGTAATTTGTAACAAAATATTTAAATCTAGAGTAATGGTTTTTTACCAAAATTAAAATCTATTAATCAATCTCTTTATGAGTCATTTGATTAACTTTCGAGCAGGTAGTTGAAATATTGTGTTCTGATGATTTCAAAAAAGGCTGCCACCATCATAGTTGGTGTAGCAGCCTCTTAAATCTTTGAGTGGGATCAAAAGAAGGGTGTTTATGTGACGTGTGTCACTATGAAGAGTGCGTTTGGATAGAAATCAGACAATAGCGTTACGTAGCCACAGCGCAATATCTTCGTACATAGTTTGGTGGCTCTGATCGGCATCAGCCCAGCTCATCACAAAGTGATAAAGCTTTTCGTGGTGGTACGCTTGCCCCACCATTTGATTGGCCAGTAATTCTAACGGACCGGGCGTCAGGCTGTCGGTAAACAGTTTACAGTCCACAATCTCCCCGTGTTTGACGTCCAAGTGTAACTCAACGCCACCCCAATCAAATCGCTCGTCAAAGGTGTGCATAAATTGCGGACTTTGGCCAAAGTTCCATTCCCAACTGCATTGCTTCTCGTAGATAGCATCAAACCCTTCGACGTCAGGTTTTGCTTGGGGAGAAATGTATTCAATCTCAGTGTGCTGACCAAAGTGCGAGAAGAATGCTTGTTTGATGGCGTCACAGACCTTTTCGTGATCCACCGATGGCACAAACTCCGCAATGTTAGCGACGCGAGCGCGGACTGACGTAATGCCTTTGGCTTGCAGTTTTTTGGGGTCGGGGTTGAGGTAATCACCCAATCGAGATAGATCGGCGTTAATCAACAATGTGCCATGATGAAAACCACGATCTTTGGCTTCTTTATACGCAGAGCCAGAAATTTTACGTTGTCCTTCAGGGGTATCCATAACCAAGTCGTTGCGTCCACTGGCGGAGGCATTCACGCCAAGCGACTTGAGCGCATCAAGGACGATTTGCGTAGAAATGGATTTATCATAGCCGGGTTTGCCTGCCATGAAGGTGAAATTGGTATTGCCGAGATCATGAAACACTGCGCCACCGCCACTTTGACGACGCGCTAAGACTACCTTGTCTTCTTCCATCTTTCGCGTGTTGCATTCGCGCCACGGATTCTGACCGCGTCCAATGACCACCGTATTGTCATTGCGCCACAAGAACAGCACATTTTGTTGGGCCGACATGGTGCGAAATATGGTGTCTTCCACGGCAAGATTGAACCACGGGTGAGTGGACGTAGATACAAAAACGCGCAGCGGCAGAGAGTTAGGGTTCATGCAAGGCTCCAATCAGTCAAAAAGCTGGGCAGTAGAATAACAAACTCACTAAGGCGAGCGGGAACAAATAGCAATAAAAATCATCTCCGAGTGTCGCTGTGACTGACAACTCTGCTTAAAGAGCAGACAAATTTACTTTTTCTCCGCAAATCAGTGTGGAAAAATCCAACAAAAGCGGTTTAGGGTTTGGCATTAGCCGTGGCATTAATTAGTATGTAAGGTCATTTTTATTACCCGTTCTCTCAGTTAATTGGCATGGTAGTGCAAATCGGCGCTCTGTCAGTTTGCTCAGACAATTGGTAAACCACGATTTCCAACTGGTATGCCACTTCTTTAATCTGGTTGGACAGCCCCACGGGTCGACGAGGAAACAATGCAACAATTAGAAGAAATTCTTGCTAGCGCAACAGCGGCGATCGCCAGTGCCGCATCCGTTGCTGCACTGGATGAGGTCCGGGTGAAATTCCTGGGTAAGAAAGGTGAATTAACCGCGCAATTACAAGCTTTAGGTAAATTGCCTCCGGAAGAGCGTCGTGAAGCAGGTCAAACGATCAACCAAGCGAAGCAAACCGTACAACAAGCGATTGCTGAGCGTAAAAATGCACTTGAGCGCGCCGAGTTGGAAGCGAAGCTTGCGGCTGAAACCATTGATGTCAGCTTGCCGGGCCGTCGTATTGAAAACGGTGGTATTCACCCTGTAACGCGTACTATTGAGCGTATCGAACAGTTTTTTGGTGAGTTAGGCTTTTCTGTTGCCGCAGGTCCAGAAGTCGAAGACGGCTTCCACAACTTTGATGCGTTGAACATTGCTGCGGACCATCCGGCACGCACAGACCATGATACTTTCTTCTTCAACCCTGATCTGATGTTGCGAACCCATACCTCGGGTGTACAAATTCGTACCATGGAAGCGGGCAAGCCACCGTTCCGCATTATTGCGCCGGGCCGTGTTTATCGAAATGATTACGACCAGACCCATACCCCCATGTTCCACCAAGTGGAAGGTTTATTGGTTGATAAAGACATTAACTTCGCTGACCTGAAAGGCGTGTTAAATGACTTTTTGCGTAACTTCTTTGAAGAAGACTTAGAAGTGCGTTTCCGTCCGTCTTACTTCCCGTTTACTGAGCCGTCAGCAGAAGTGGATGTGCGCCGTAAAGGTGGCAAGTGGCTTGAGATTTTAGGCTGTGGCATGGTTCACCCGAATGTCCTACGCGCGGTAAACATTGACCCAGAAACGTACCAAGGTTTTGCCTTCGGTATCGGGGTAGAGCGCTTGACCATGTTGCGTTATGGCGTGAATGACCTTCGTGCGTTCTTCGAGAACGATCTGCGCTTTTTGAAACAATTTAAGTAATCAGTGGGGCAAGGTAATAATGAAATTCAGTGAATCTTGGCTGAGAGAGTGGGTTAGCCCAGCAAACGACACCGAGGCGCTTGCCCACCAAATCACGATGGCCGGCTTAGAAGTAGACGACATTGCGTCAGTGGCCGGCGACTTTTCCGGCGTAGTGGTTGGCGAAGTGGTTGAGTGTGGTCAGCATCCAGATGCGGATAAACTGCGTGTCACCAAAATCAATGTTGGCGGTGATGAGCTACTTGATATTGTATGTGGTGCGCCAAACTGCCGCCAAGGCTTGAAAGTTGCAGTAGCGACCGTTGGTGCGGTCCTTCCTGGAAACTTTAAGATCAAAAAAGCGAAGCTGCGTGGCCAGCCATCGTTCGGGATGCTGTGCTCTTTTACCGAGCTAGGTATAGATGTGGAATCTGATGGCATTATTGAGCTGCCGACCGATGCACCGATTGGCACCGATATTCGTGAATACTTGTCACTCAATGATGCTGCGATTGATGTTGATTTGACCCCCAACCGTGCTGATTGCTTGAGCCTGCGTGGCCTCGCTCGCGAAGTGGGCGTGCTTAATCGCGCCGATGTAGCCGAGCCGACCATTACTCCAGTGGCACCTAGCATTGATGATAAAGTCACGGTACGTATTGATGCGCCTCAGGCATGCCCACGTTACCTCGGCCGTGTCGTTCGCAATGTCAATGTTGGCGCACAAACACCGCTTTGGATGCAAGAAAAACTACGTCGCAGCGGCATTCGTGCCATTGATCCTGTTGTTGATGTCACCAACTATGTGATGCTCGAACAAGGTCAGCCGATGCACGCGTTTGACCTCAGCAAAATTGAAGGCGGCATCGTCGTGCGTCTTGCTGAAGAGGGCGAAGCACTGACCTTACTCGATGGCAACGAAGCGAAGCTAAATGCGCAAACACTGGTAATTGCCGATGATCAAAAAGCCTTGGCGATGGCGGGGATTTTTGGTGGTCAAGACTCAGGTGTGACGACGGAGACTCAGGACATCTTACTAGAGTCCGCCTTCTTTGCGCCTGAAGCCATTCGTGGTCGTGCACGTAACTATGGTTTGCATACTGACTCGTCACACCGCTTTGAGCGCGGCGTTGATCCAGCACTGCAAACTGCTGCAATGGAGCGTGCGACTGAACTATTGATCGCGATTTGTGGCGGAGAAGCCGGTGAAATTGTGGTGGG
Source organism: Salinivibrio sp. YCSC6 (assembly GCF_004916735.1). NCBI lineage: Bacteria > Pseudomonadati > Pseudomonadota > Gammaproteobacteria > Vibrionales > Vibrionaceae > Salinivibrio > Salinivibrio sp. YCSC6. The sequence continues at coordinate 1,520,171 of NZ_CP039516.1, read as the reverse complement.
TGAGTCATCTGAGCATCTACCTAAGCGTGACACTGTGACTTTACGCCGCGAGAAGCTTGATCGCCTACTGGGTCATCATATCGATGATGCCACCGTTACCGACATTCTGACCCGTCTTGGCTGTGGCGTCATACAGACGCAGGAAGGTTGGCAAGCGACAGCACCAAGCTGGCGTTTTGATATTGCCATTGAGCAAGACTTGATTGAGGAAGTGGGCCGTATCTATGGATACGACAACATTCCGACGCGCGCACCGAAAGCCGCACTGACTATGCGCGAGCATCAAGAAGCCGCGATGCCGTTAAAACGTGTACGCGATTTGTTGGTTGACCGTGGCTTCCACGAGGCGATTACCTACAGCTTTGTCGAGCCAAAACAGCAAGCGTTGATTGTGCCAGATGTTGAGCCGCTAATCCTACCAAGCCCAATTTCTGCAGACATGTCAGCCATGCGTTTGAGCCTGCTTCCAGGGCTTTTGAATACGGTGGCGTACAACCAAAAACGCCAACAACCGCGCGTGCGTTTGTTTGAGTTTGGTTTACGTTTCACTCCAGAAGGCGATATGACGGGTGCTGTTCGCCAAGAAAATATTCGTCAAGAGCGTATGCTTGCGGGTGTGATTGCTGGTCCTCGTAGCGAGGAGCACTGGGATATGGCAACGGCGACAGCGGATTTCTTTGATTTGAAAGGCGATCTTGAAGCTGTGCTTGAATTGAGCGGTAAGTTGTCTGACTTCCGTTTTGTCGCCGCCAAGCATCCAGCGATGCACCCGGGTCAAACTGCTGCGATTGAATTGGATGGCAAGGTCGTTGGCTATATGGGCACGTTACACCCAGAGCTTGAACGTGAGTTTGGCTTAAATGGTCGTACCGTGGTGTTTGAGATTGAGTGGCAAGCCATTGACAGCCGCTTTATTCCAGAAGCCGCTGGCCTTTCTAAATTCCCAGCAAACCGCCGTGATATTGCGGTGATTGCCGACCAAACACTCGCGTCTGGTGACGTAGTATCTGCGTGCTTGGAAAGCGGTAATGCGTTGGTGAAAGGGGCGAAACTGTTTGACCTCTACACTGGCAAAGGGGTGGAAGAAGGTAAGAAAAGCTTGGCGATTGCCCTTACGCTTCAGTCTGATGAGCGCACGCTGGAAGAAGCCGATATTAGCGATGCCGTGTCTGGTGTTGTGGCCCATTTATCAGAGAAACTGGGCGTAACTTTGCGTGATTAATCCCACTCTGATTAGAAAAAAGCAGCGGAAACGCTGCTTTTTTTATGCCTAATTGATCTAACATCTATCCGTTTGAAAAGCTGAGTAAATTCACTAAATCTGTATAAAATCCGCTCAGATATTGATAAATTTGCCTAAAATCAGTCACTAATGGATATATGCAAATAGCGTGACTAAAATACGCTTGGTAAGTGGCTGGTAACAAAGGTCAAATTTTTGGACACTGTTCTTGCTTTTGCAACTTAAAAAAGTTGGCGCAAATCAGCCAGTTGGCATACACTTGTTTTGAGTTGGTCCTCAAATATCCCTAAAATACAAGGGCTAAAGACGTGTGGACCACGTGTAGAATGGTGGTGTCGATACTGCGGTATTGCATATGTGTTCAACAATTCTTGAGGGAAAAACCTATGGCGCTCACTAAAGCCGATTTGGCTGAGAACCTGTTTGAAAATATCGGGATTAGCAAACGGGACGCCAAGGAGACAGTCGAAGCGTTTTTCGAAGAAGTTCGTAAAGCACTCGAAAGTGGCGAGCAGGTGAAATTATCGGGTTTTGGTAATTTTGACTTGCGAGACAAGAATGAACGTCCCGGTCGAAACCCTAAAACAGGGGAAGATATTCCAATCACTGCGCGACGCGTTGTGACGTTTCGACCTGGCCAAAAACTAAAAGCACGGGTTGAGAACGCCAAGGTAGAGAAATAAACAGAGCGTTACTCGTGCCAGTGGTGACGATGCCACGGATAAAAAGCCGCGGACCGAAAGGTTGGCGGCTTTTTAATTTGTCTATACATGATCACACTGTGAAGGGAAAACGCTGGGTTTATCGGTTAAGTCGCTGTAACGTTTTGTTGTCTAGTTGTAATAAAAGGAAGCATTATGCTGACAACACGTCCTGGTGCCTTTATTGATGCGGCATTGACTGCACCTCACGCCTTTACCCCAGATTCATGGCGAGTTGGCTCGCTGACCTTCAATCACAGCGCGCCCGGTATCATCTCAATCCAACCCGATGCGGCCAACGTTTCCCGTTGTGTAGTGCTATCGTCGGGGATCCATGGAGACGAAACTGCACCGATTGAACTGATTGATCAGCTGCTCGCGGATATGCTCGCAGGGCAATTTACTCCTGATGTACCACTGTTACTGATCATTGGTCATGCTGAGGCGATTAAAGCGCACACTCGTTTTATTGAAGATAACCTCAACCGCTTATTCGGAGGCTGGAATGAGGAAAAAAACGAAGAGCACTACCTTGCCAACCAGCTGCAAAAAGCGGTGAGCGATTTCTTCGCAGCTCAACCGGATAACATGACCCGTTGGCATCTCGATTTACACAGTGCGATTCGTGAGTCCTACCACTATATGTTTGGTGTGATCCCAACCACGCCGACCGAGAAAGACGTACGCCCATTGGCCGCATTACTCAATGACGCGAAAATGGATGCCACTGTCCTGTCTCAATCACCCTCACCAACCTTTAGTTGGTATAGCGCCAATCACCATGATGCGCTGGCTGCAACCTTAGAAATGGGCCGTGTGGCGCCGTTGTTTGAAAATGATATGCGTGAGTACGAGCCACTTGATCGCACCTTACGAGGCTTGTTAAAAGCCGCTACGTTACCGACTGAATTGGCGCCGATGCGCTTTTACCGCGTGACTCGAACCTTGACCAAGCACAGCGAGCAATTTGCACTCACGTTTCCCTCCACCGCCAAAAACTTTACACCATTTGAAAAGGGCGTGTTATTGGCGACCGACAAGGAACAAGAAATTTATGCTGAACACGACGGTGAAGTGGTGATCTTTCCAAACGCGAATGTCCAAGTGGGTCATCGCGCTGGGTTGCTTGCCACACCGTTTGAAGCCGATGCGAGTCAGCCACTCTATGTGCACGTACCACAAAAAGCCACTGCGTAGCGCTTTTCAAGCCTCACGTCAGTCTGTAAAGTGCGTCACAGAATCAAAATAATGGATGACGCATGCGAGTGTCCGAACTTACTGCACGCCAACAAGCCAGATGGCGGCGTGCTTTATTAGCATTTAGTGGCGTTTTACTGGTCGTTGGCGTGGTTGCTCTGAGCGTTGGGGAGATCTGGATCGCTCCGTTTGGCAATCACTCAGTATTAGAGTCGCAGCTGCTGGTACAACTGCGCTTGCCGCGAGTGATGGCGGCCATACTCATTGGCGCGTCGCTTGCCATCGCAGGGGCGAGTTTACAGGTGTTACTCGGTAACCCGCTTGCCGAGCCCGGCGTGTTGGGGATCTCAGGCGGCGCCAGCGTCGCAGTCGTATTGTTGCTTTTTTTCGCGCCAGCATGGGCATCCGGCGGCATGATGGCGGTTGCGGCTATGCTTGGTGCTAGCCTCTTTACACTGATATTGGTGTTGCTTGCTCGGCGTGCCTTAGCAACGTCACGCATCTTGTTAGTGGGCGTCGCCTTGAGCATCCTTGCCGGGGCGGTGGTGACCTTAGCCTTTTATTTCAGCTCTGATTTTAACCTTCGCCAATTGATGTATTGGCTGATGGGTTCGTTGTCCGGTATGCGCTTAAGCCATATCACGTGGTTGGCGCTGACCGCGCCCTGTATCGCGATATTGTGTCATTTTGGCCAGCAATTGGATCAACTCATGCTTGGTGATGTACAAGCGCAACAATTGGGGCTAGATACCCATCGATTGCGTTGGCAATTGATTGTGCTGATCAGCATCTTGGTCGGATTATCGGTCGCTGCAGCTGGCGTGATTGGCTTTATTGGCCTTGTGGTGCCCCACTATTTGCGTTTGTGGTTTGGTAGCCGGAATCGCTACTTGCTGCCTTTGTCGGCGTTGGCTGGAGCGATTTTACTGGTCAGTGCCGATACGCTGGGTCGATTACTGCTTGATGCGGCAGAGCTCCCCGTTGGGGTGGTGACCAGTGTGATTGGTGCGCCTTTATTCATTTGGATGCTGGTTAAGGCGGTGTAATGTTAACAGCACATCAATTGAGCTTATCGCCGCGTTTATTGCCACTGTCTATCCGCTTTCAGCCAGGGCAAGTTACGCATTTGATTGGCCCTAACGGCAGTGGCAAAAGCACGTTATTACATTTGCTGTCAGGGCTTGGTACGCCTGAACACGGCCAGGTGAGCATTCAAGACACCGCTATTGCTGGCCTACGCCGCCAAGATCTCGCGCATCTTCGCGGTTACTTAATCCAACAGCAAAAACCTGCCTTCGTGATGGCCGTGTATGAATACCTCAATCTGGTCATCGACAGTCTACAGCTTGGGCAAGTGTCTGCGCGTGATGCGGTGGTAAGACGTGTATGCCAATCGCTGTCGATTGATGACAAGCTTCATCGTCGTGTTGACAGTTTGTCAGGAGGAGAATGGCAACGGGTTAGGCTGGCTGGGGTATTATTGCAAGTTGACAGGCAATTAAACCCACAAGCTTCTGTGTTATTGCTGGATGAGCCGGCGACGGGGCTGGATGTTGCTCAGCAAGAAGCGATTTACGCAGAAATTACTCACGCCGCCAAGCAGGGACTGTGCGTCGTCATGGCAAACCATGATCTCAACCGCAGCCTGACGCACGCAGATAACGTGGTTTTACTCAACCAAGGCCGGATGGTGGCGAGCGGTGCACCCCGTGATGTACTCTCGGACACCCGCTTGTCTGACGTATTTGCGACTCCTTTAGTGCAGGTCAGTACTGCATACGGCCCGGTGATTGTGCGGGTTGGCGAGCAAGCCGATCTCAATCCGCCTCGATGACGTTCAGCTTGGCCCGGATAAACTCCGCGTGATCCACATAAAGCAGCTCGGCGGTTTTACGGATCACCGCTTCTTCGAGCGGGTCGATATTTTCATCGGCATACGCCACCGACCACATGGCTTCAATCAGTTCAATCCGTGCTTGTGGGTCTAAATCACGCAGCTTGTCCGTGTATTCGTATAGCGACGTCGCTTGTTTACTGTGAGCTTGTGCCTCGGCCAACAGTGTATCCGCTTGCGATGGCTCGAGGTTCAGTAATTGGCAAATGCGATCGCGCTTAGTCACAAACTCGCGCTCATCAATGTCGTGATCGGCCATTGCAACCTCACTCAGTAAGCCTGCCATCGCTTGATGCAGCGATAGCCCAACGTCACTGTGTTGCGCCGCATCAGCGGCGAGGGCGGATTCAAGTTTTTTAAAAAGCTGTTTTAGCATGGCTGTTCTCCCAAACTGCGGAGTTTATTGGCCGTATTTACACACTGAGTACGTAGTGAACGGGCAATACGTTTACTTTAGCAACACCGTATTGGCGGTTTGCACGTCGATGGCGCGGCTTTGTTTCTTTTTACTTTGTGATAGGATGCGTCTCCAATCAACCTTATTTATCGGCTGTGACACTGATAAACGCCTTAAAAGATTAAGCAGTAAGCAGGAATCGCCTTGAGTTCACGTCATCACAACACGTCAGAGACACTGTTTGCAGCGTTAAACGATTGTATGCTGCAAGACCGTTTTCGTTTTAAAAAGCGCATCCATGGCGCACAAAAAATCAAAAAAGACGACGCCAAACAGGCGGTGTACGATCAAATTGCCGCTGAAATGGCGCAGAGTATGCAGCGCCTGCTCGCCCGTCGAGCCAATACGCCAACCGTTCGCTACCCGGAAGAGTTGCCAGTCAGTCAGAAGAAAGATGACATTGCCGAGGCAATCGCGAACAACCAAGTCGTGATCATTGCGGGTGAAACGGGCTCAGGCAAAACCACTCAGCTGCCCAAAATCTGTATGGAGCTTGGGCTAGGCGTCGCCGGTACCATAGGTCACACTCAGCCACGTCGCTTGGCTGCACGCTCGGTCGCCTCACGGATTGCTGAAGAGCTTGACGTCGAGTTAGGCAGTAGCGTCGGCTATAAAGTGCGCTTTAATGACAAAGTCTCAGAGGCGACGCAAGTCAAACTCATGACGGACGGGATCTTGTTGGCCGAAATCCAGCACGATCGGTATCTGAATCAGTACGATTGCATCATTATCGATGAAGCCCACGAGCGCAGCCTAAATATAGACTTTATTCTCGGCTATTTGCGCGAGTTATTGCCCAAGCGCCCCGATCTCAAAGTCATCATTACCTCGGCAACCATCGATCCTGAACGTTTTTCTAAGCATTTCAATAATGCCCCTATGATTGAGGTGTCTGGCCGTACTTATCCGGTGGAAGTGCGCTACCGTCCATTAGTAGAAGAGGACGATAGCGATCGTGACCAGCTTGAAGCGATCAGCGATGCGGTCGATGAGCTGTGCCTTGAAGGGCCGGGTGATATCCTAATCTTTATGAACGGTGAGCGAGAGATCCGCGACACCGCCGATTACCTTCAGCGTCGTCAACTGCGCGATACCGAGATTTTACCCTTGTACGCAAGGCTTTCTGCTGGCGAGCAAAATCGTGTATTCCAATCTCACTCGGGACGCCGGATTGTACTGGCCACCAACGTCGCCGAGACCTCGCTAACCGTACCGGGCATTAAGTATGTAATTGATCCCGGCACGGCACGGATTTCTCGCTATAGCTACCGGACCAAGGTGCAGCGACTGCCGATTGAGCCGATTTCACAGGCCAGTGCTAATCAGCGTAAAGGACGCTGTGGCCGTGTGTCGGAAGGCATTTGTGTGCGTCTGTATAGCGAAGAGGACTTTTTAGGCCGTCCTGAATTTACCGACCCAGAAATTCTGAGAACAAATCTGGCTTCGGTGATCCTGCAAATGACGGCATTAGGGCTCGGTGATATTCAAGCCTTTCCGTTTGTTCAGCCACCTGATAGCCGTCACATCAAAGATGGTGTTCGTTTGCTCGAAGAGCTGGGGGCGATCAAGCCCGGCCAAGCCACTGATAAACGTAAGCTGACCGCGATTGGTAAAACCCTGGCCAAACTGCCGATTGACCCGCGTTTGGCACGCATGGTGATTGAAGCACCCAAGCATGGTGCCTTAAATGAGGTGATGGTGATTGCCGCGGCCTTGGCTATCCAAGATCCGCGTGAGCGTCCAGCAGATAAACAGCAACAAGCGGATGAAAAGCATCGTCGTTTTGCCGATAAAGAATCGGACTTCTTGGCCTATGTAAATCTTTGGGATTACGTCAAAGAGCAGCAAAAAGCGCTATCGAATAACCAGTTCCGTAAACAGTGCAAAAAAGACTATCTCAATTACTTGCGGGTGCGAGAGTGGCAAGACGTTCACTATCAAATCACCCAAGTAATGAAAGAGCAAAATGCACAATTCAACCAAGAACCTGCCAGTTATCAGGCCGTTCACATGGCCCTGCTCGCCGGGCTATTAAGCCACATCGGCCTGAAAGACCAAGAAAAGAACGAATACCAAGGCGCACGGAATGCACGGTTCCATATTTTCCCGGGTTCTGGGCTTTTCAAAAAGCAGCCTAAATGGGTGATGGTTGCCGAACTGGTTGAAACCTCGAAACTCTGGGGGCGAATTGTTGCGCGTATCCAACCTGAATGGGTGGAGCCACTGGCGCAGCATTTGATTAAGCGCAGCTACAGTGAACCACATTGGTCACGCAAGCAAGCGGCTGTCATGGCCAGCGAGAAGGTCACGCTATACGGGATCCCGATTGTCGCCAGCCGTAAAGTCAATTATGGCGCCATCGATCCGGTGCTTAGCCGTGAGCTGTTTATTCGTTCGGCATTGGTTGAGGGAGATTGGCAAACTAAGCATGCCTTTTTCCGCCAAAACCAAAAGCTGTTGGCGGAAGTGGAGGAGCTCGAGCTCAAATCTCGCCGGCGCGATATTTTGGCAGACGATGATACCTTGTTCGACTTTTACGATCAGCGCCTCGATCACAGTGTGGTCAGTGGGCGTCACTTCGATACCTGGTGGAAAAAGGCGCGTCAAGACAATCCGGATCTGCTCAACTTTGAAAAAGCCATGCTATTGCAAGGCGACGCTAGCCATGTCACGGAGCTGGATTACCCTAACTTTTGGTATCAGGGCAACCTAAAACTCAAATTAAGTTACCAATTCGAGCCGGGCCAAGACCATGATGGGGTGACGGTGCATATTCCACTGCCGATCCTTAATCAGGTGTCAGAAGAAGGCTTTGATTGGCACGTCCCCGGGCTACGTCACGAGCTAATTGTCGCGCTGATTAAATCTTTGCCTAAGCCGTTACGACGTAACTTTGTTCCGGCACCAAACTATGCGGATGCGGTCTTGCAACGAGTGACGCCCATGGAAGCGCCTTTGCTCGATAGCATGGAAAAAGCCCTAAAGCAGATGTCCGGTGTCACCATTGAGCGCGACAGCTGGAATTTGGCGCAATTGCCAGAGCATCTGCGCATTCAGTTCCGCGTTGTGGATGATAAGAATCGCACCTTGGCTGAAAGCGAAGATCTTCATGCACTGAAACTGTCACTGAAAGATAAGGTGCAAGCGACGTTATCGGATGTGGCAGATGATGACATTGAACAGCAAGGACTCACCCAATGGACATTTGGGGAATTGCCGAAACGTTACCAGCAAAAGCGCAGCGGGTTTGAAGTCAAAGCGTATCCGGCTTTAGTCGATGAAAAAGACAGTGTCGCGATCCGCCTTTTCGAAACGGAAGATCAACAACATAAAGCCATGCAAGCGGGGCAGCGTCGATTGGTCTTGCTCAATGTGCCATCGCCGATAAAATACCTGCACACCCATTTGCCCAATAAGTCGAAACTCGGTCTGTATTTTAACCCCTATGGCCGTGTTTTGGATTTGATTGATGACTGCATCGCCTGTGGCGTGGATAAACTCATTGAGCAACACGGCGGGTTAACCTGGGAAGCGCAAGCATTCGAAGCTCTTAAAGAGACGGTGCGTGCGGAGCTAGGTGATACCGTGGTGGATATTGCTCAACAGGTCGAACAGATTTTAACCCATGCCTTTAGCATCAATAAAAAGCTAAAAGGTAAAGTGGATCTTTCGATGGCGTTTGCGATGTCGGATATCAAAGCTCAGCTAGAAGGGCTGATTTTCAAGGGCTTTGCTACCGAATCAGGCTGGCAGCGGCTGCCCGATATTTTACGCTATATGAAAGCGATAGAGCGTCGGTTAGAGAAGCTGCCGATTGATCCAGCGCGAGATCGCAGTCATATGCTCAAGATTGAATCTGTGATGAATGACTACAAGGCGTTGCTGAATAAGTTACCGAAAGGCAAAACTCTCCCTGATGAGGTAAAAGCCATACGCTGGATGATTGAAGAGCTTCGAGTGAGTTACTTCGCGCAGCAACTGGGTACGCCTTATCCGATTTCAGACAAGCGGATTAAAAACGCCATTGCGGCGATTTAAACGCGGCAAGGTCGTGCCGCCGTGTGACGTCAGCGAATGGATAAATCGTGAACGATAATTAATTTATATAAATATCAATAGTTAATAGAAACCGTGTCAAATGGCACGGTTTTTGTTTTTGCCAATACGGACAACAAACGGCTCGGTCGTTCGTGTTGCAGTGGCAAAGTAAGGAGCAGAAAAATGAAACAAGCAGGTGTGGCCCCTTGGTATCGGGTAGTTTTTTATGTGTTAGCGCTCAGCATGCCAACCACAGTATGGGCCAGTTTTAAAGATGAGGTCAGTGGTTTATATCAGTCTCTCAACCTCGCCGGTGAGGTGTCGTATCAGGCCTTTTCTGATGCGTATCGCCATTTTAAGCACAACCAAAGTAGCAAGCCGGTGATGACGCTGATTGATTACGGCAAACCGTCGTCAGAAAAGCGGTTTTGGGTGATCAATGTGAAAAAACGCCAAGTGCTATTTCGCTCTTATGTCTCTCATGGCAAGAATAGTGGCGCCCTTTACGCAAAGCGTTTCTCGAATCAGATTAATTCCTTGCAAACATCGTTAGGAGTTTATCGTGCGGCTGAAACCTATCATGGTAAACATGGCTACTCACTGCGTTTAGATGGGCTTTCGAAGGGCTTAAACGATAATGCGCGCGCAAGAGCGATTGTGATCCACGGTGCCGATTATGCTCACCCTAAGGTGATTAAACAAAGCGGCCAATTAGGTAGAAGCTGGGGCTGCCCGGCGTTACCTAGCTACTTATCCACGCGCGTGATTGATGCAATAAAAAATGGCACCTTTATCTATGCGTTTGCCAGCCAAGCTTGATGGTTCTAGGTTGCGCAGCGGACGAGGTTTCACGAGTCATTTCACGGTGGGCGATGTAACACATGCACATTGTTCACCGTGAACGCAAATTCTCTACCAACAAAAAATAAAGGCATGTTGAGACGCCTTTTATCGCGCTAGCGTATGCTCCTTAACCACTAAGGAGGAATGCATGGCACGCCTAAATCCTGTTACTTTATGCTTACTCTCCGCGTTTACCCTGTTTCCTAGCAGTGACGGGGATGCTGCACCGTCTGTGCCAGCGTTGATGCATGGTGTTGACGGGCAGATTGCCGAACATGACTATCGTGGCTATTGGGCCAGTGAAAAACTGGATGGGATCCGCGCCTATTGGACGGGCACGCAATTCTTAACCCGACAAGGAAATCCCATTCACGCACCGGATGCATTGATACGAACGCTACCAACGACGCCTTTAGATGGTGAGTTATGGGCCGGAAGAGGCGAGTTTCAAACCGTGTTGCGTACCGTGTTGGACGATAAACCAGACCCTGACGCGTGGCAGAACGTTCGTTTTTATGCGTTTGATTTACCGGATGAACCTGGCCCGTTTTCTGATCGCTATGCAGCACTGAAAAAGATAGTCGCCAACAGCGCATCGCCGTTCTTAGCCTTGGTAAAGCAAACGCCAGTGACTGACAATGACGCGCTCCAAGGACAGCTTATTGCCATCAATGAATCGGGGGGAGAAGGGTTGATGCTGCACCATCCCGATAGCCTGTACTTAGGAGATCGGGTAGAGAGCTTGGTCAAGCTAAAAACCTACCAAGAGAAAGATGCCATCGTTGTTGGTATGACGCCCGGAAAAGGTCGGTTACAAGGCTTGATGGGGGCCTTAGTGGTACGTCTTGCGGATGGTACTGAGTTTCGCGTGGGATCTGGCTTTAGCGATGCACAGCGGGCTGAACCACCTGAAATCGGCAGTACCATTTTGGTTAGGCACAATGGTGTAACGGAAAAGGGCATCCCACGCTTTGCGCGTTTTATTCGCGAGAAACCCATGCTTTAAAAAGAGCCCGCCCAACGGTTGGCGGGTTTGCAGGTCGGTTTAATGCTCATGCGTGGCGGGTGACGTGTCCTGACTCGCTCGATGACGAAGCTGGTGATCAAGGCACTGACAGTCTGCATTGTATTTTTTCTTGCTGGTTTTTCCGATCCCCGGGTTAAAACTATTGGTTGGGTCAAGCTGATGGTAGAAATGGGCTAAATCGGGCTCGGCGGCATAGAGATGTCCCACGTTATGCTCGGCAGGGTATTTCGCGCCGCGTTCGTTGAGCTGGGCAAGCATTTTTGCCTTAATTGCATGTACATCGGCACCTTTTTTCACAATGTAGTCTTGGTGAAAGACGTGACAGAAAAAGTGTCCGTAATAGAGCTTGGTGACTAACTGTGACTCAATGGTATCAGGCAGTTGCTCGACCCAATGTTTTTCATTGCGCTTCAATGCAATATCAAGCGCGAGAATATCTTCCACATCATTGCTGTGCATGGTGTGATAGCGAATCGCTGCGCCGGCAGCAGCAAAGCGGTGAAGCATGGCTTTTTTGGCTTCCTCTTCGGTACAGACAAAAAAGTCGCTGTCATCATGGTCGGCAAAAAATTGCGTTAAGAATTGCGAGCTTTCCTCAATACCTTCGTCTGATGCTTTAAAAATCAAATGATGCTCAAAGCGGTCACGGAACGCGAGCATACGAGAAGGCAAATGCTGCGGAAAAAGCTGGCTAACGTACTGCATGACTTTATCCGGCAGTGAATTGGGCAGCAAGGGCACTTTATCCAGCCACGCGGTAATTTGAGCTTTTAAGGCAAACATTTTAGGAATGCTGTCCGTCCCTAGTCGGCCAATGGCTAAAAACACGTCTTTGCCATATCGTTCAGCAATATTAAAGGCCTCGCGATGCATGTATTCTGCCACTTCGGGAAGATGTGACAGCTCGCTGAGCACACGGCGACGTAACTGGTACAAAACATCAGGATTGTTGGTGCCGATATAGAACACCTTTTCACGCTCTGGAATGGGATAGGTATCTAGCCTGACCGCAAACACTGCCAGTTTTCCTGCACAGCCACTCACTTCATGAAGACGGTGTTTATCGGCGTTATACCGTGCAGGGCTATCTGCGTCGACATCACGGAGGATTTGCTCGTAATCATGCGCGGAGGCTTTGCGCGTATCCGTGGTAATGTCTTCAGGACGATAATCGCCGCGTTCGACACGGGCGAGAATGGTTTCCGGATCGTCGCCAAGCGCAATCCCTAAATGATTGACCAAAACTAGCTCACCGGCTTCGTTTAACTGCGCAAAGAGCGAATATTCTGTATAGGCAGGGCCACGTTTAACCAACGCGCCACCAGAATTATTGGCCACACCACCGACAATCGATGCGCCAATACACGACGAGCCAATCACAGAGTGCGGGGCTCGGTTAAGAGGCCGTAAGGTTTGCTCTAAGTGATGAAGTGTGGTCCCCGGAAAGCTGATCACTTGCTTGCCCTGATCAAGCAGCTGTAAGCCGTCTAATCGTGTGGTATTAATTATCACCACATCGCGGTCATAGTCATCGCCCTTCGGCGTTGATCCTTCGGTTAAGCCCGTATTCGCGGCTTGCATGATGATCACCACATCGGCGTCAACACAGGCTTGCAAGACACGCCATTGCATCACTAATGAGGTCGGGAAAATGACCGCCAGCGCACTGCCTCCTCCAGAGCGAAACCCAGTGCGATAGTGCTGGGTATGACTTGCATCCGTCAGTAGGTTCTTGTGACCGACAATATCCGTCAGCGTTTGTATCAATGCTTGTTGTTGTGATGAGGACAAACGTGATGGGGTGTTCATAAGCGTTCCTTTCCTTCCATATATTCAAAAAGGCTGAGGGTCAGCCTGGCTGGCCCGCTTGAGTTAGGTCAATCAGGCCGAGTTCTGCGCTCGGCCTATCATCGTCAGATTACGCCGCCATCAGGATGTCAGCAACTTGAATCACATGTATCGCGATGATGCCAATTACCCCAGCGGCAATCAGGTAGTAAATCGTAGGTAACACAGTTTTACGTAAGGTCGCGCCTTCGCGCCCCAATAAGCCCACAGTGGCGGAGGCGGCAACGACGTTGTGAATGGCAATCATATTACCTGCTGCCGCACCGACGGCCTGAAGTGCCAGCACGGTGACGGTTGAAGCGCCCAGTGTTTGTGCGACTTCAAATTGAAACTGACTAAACATCATATTCGAGACGGTATTTGAGCCGGCGATAAAGGCCCCTAATGCACCAATGGTGGCGCTCAGAGCAGGGAAACCATCACCCACCAGTTGCGCAGCAAACCGCGCAGTCATTACTGGCATACTGACCAAATCGGCGGCATTCACTCCTGAGTTAATAAATATACGCACCATAGGAATGGTAAACACCAACACAAAGCCTGCACCGATGAGTGTTTTACTAGACTCATTCGCTGCTTTGAATAGAGGCTGGAGACGTTTGCTGTGAAGTAAGGTGGCAACTAAGGCGACGAATGCGAGGATCCCACCAGGAAGATACAAAGGTTGAATCGCCGCATTAATGCCGGTTTCTCCCAATAGCGCGTTAAAACTTAAGCTCACATCTGTTAGTAGTGATTTTACCGTTGGACTGACGCGGCTGATCACCAAACACAGTGCCAAGAGTAAATAAGGCGCCCAAGCCATGGCCATGTTCATGGGCTTTTCTTTAACCTTAAGGTCCATTTTAAGCGAGCCTAACCATTGACTTGGCCACGTAGAGGCATCATCAAAGTCCCAGTGCTTTTTGGGAACAAGAAAATTTTTCCGCGCCGCGGTGGTGACCAGGACAATACCTACTAATCCACCAAGTAGAGAGGGGAATTCAGGACCGAGTAACCACCCGGTCAAGGCATAAGGAATGGTAAAGGCTAACCCCGCAAAAATGGCGAATGGCGCCACGGCCAATCCTTCGCGCCAGCTTTTGTTTTTGCCGAAAAAGCGAGTCAACATCATGGCCATCAATAGTGGCATTAGGGTGCCAATCATGGCATGGATGAGTGCGACTTGGGTGGTGATAGCTTGTAAATAGCTGGCCCAGTCACTGCCGTTAGCCAGTAATGTTTGCCCAATAGTGTGGCTATCAAGCCCTTTATTGACGCCGACAATGATAGGGGTTCCCACTGCTCCGAAAGAGACGGGCGTGGATTGGATCATCATACCAATCACAACGGCGGCCAGCGCAGGAAAACCGATCGCAACCAACAAAGGGGCTGCGATGGCCGCGGGGGTCCCAAATCCTGACGCACCTTCAATGAAAGAGCCAAAACACCAAGCGATAATAATGGCTTGAATACGCCGGTCATCTGAAATATTGGTGAAACCATTACGGATCACGGTAATCGCACCGGTGTGTTTCAATGTATTGAGCAGCAAAATCGCGCCAAAGACAATCCAGAGGACAGCAGCTGTAATGATTAGTCCTTGTAAAATCGAGGCTGAGACGCGATTAAGGCTCATTTGCCACTGGAATAGTGCGATTAACACTGTCATGATAAATGCCACTGGCATCGCCTTTTTGGCGGGCCAATTTAATCCCACCAGCAAAATGGCAGCAACCACGATGGGGGAAAACGCAATAAGGGCGTAGAGGGTATCAGTCATAGTCTGTCCTTTTAGACGTCTCTTCCGTTAGTTCACGTAAAAGTAAGGCACGCCATCGTATTTTTATGCTGTCGCATCTGTTGTTTTTTTGCTGACATCGTGATGACGTGATGTTAACTGGATGTGACATTACTCGTTTACATTTTCTTGATATATGGAAATAATGAAAATGATTACTTCCATAATTGACATAATATGCCGAAAACAGACGATCTCGTACTTTTTGCTCAAGTCGCTGAATATGGTTCCTTCAGCAAAGTTGCCGAAATAAATTCCCTTACAAATTCAGTCGTTAGTAAACGGATTAAGAAGCTGGAGGAGAGTCTAGGCGTTCAGTTGTTGTATCGAACAACCCGAAAGCTCACGCTAACGGATGCGGGGCGGACACTCTATCAAGGCGCAAAAACTGTGAAGCAAGCCGCTGATGAAGCCTTTGATGCTGTCTCGGGCTTTGGGGAGGCGATCAGTGGCCATATCAAAATCTCGGTACCAACGATTTCTGGTGAGTTACTGTTAGCGGAGGCAGTCGCGGAATTTTGTAGCCAATACCCGGGGCTTACCATTGATATGTCGTTAGAAAATCGCTTTGTTGATTTGATTGATGAAGGGTTTGATTTGGTGATCCGTACCGGTTATCTCGAAGACTCCAGTTTGATTGCTCGACATATTCTTGACTCTCAATGGGTGGTTTGTGCTGCACCGGGCTACATCGCACGTCATGGTCGCCCGCAGCAACCCAATGATCTGAAAGCCCATAACTGTTTGCAATATGCCTATCAAACCACAGGGGCGAGTGATTGGGAATTTAAAGGTGAGGGCAAAAACCAAATGATTAAAGTGTCGGGGAATCTCTCGACGGATAACCCCATTGCATTGAGGAAAGGCGCGCTTGGAGGACACGGTATTGCGTATGTCCCGCGTTGTTTGGTTTATCAGGATATTACTCGGGGCGACTTGATTGATTTGTTTCCTGACCAGGTGGGCAAGCGATTGGGGATTTATGCCGTATATCCATTTACCCGTCAGCCACCAAAGAAGATCCGCTTACTCATTGAGCACATTCGGCAAAAGTATTTAGATATTCGCCATTGTTTCTAGCAAGGTGATGCATAAACAGATACCGCGTTTATTTGGCTGCAATGGCAACGTTCGGTGACAACCAAAAAGCGCCATGCTGGATGGCGATGGCGCTTGTATTCTATGTACAGTCAGATTTAACTATTTCAGCATCTTCGCCATCTCACGGCCTTTGCCGATCACATCATCAACGGCGGCGACCACGGTTTTAGGAAAGCCGAGCATATTGTATTCGAGCTGCTGATTAAGCCACTCGAGCTTGGAGTCGGTGGTGACAAACTCCTGCCATGATTCGTCGACTTTCCCCGCCAGTCGTAAGATACCGGCCAGTGGCGAGAATTGTTCTTGATGGACGGGCGTAAATTGATAGCGAATCGCATCGCAAAGCCGATCAGGAAAATTCCACCTACGTGCTAACTCACCGCCTAACTCTGCGCTGGTGACACCTAAAATGAGTTCCTGCGCTTCTTGCTTGGGTTTACCCGCTTCTATATGTAGATTGATCCTATCAAGCTGTTCATAAGCGGTTGTCATGATCAGCAATTCGCCTAAGTTATGAAGCATCCCCGCAGTAAACGCCTCATTCGGATCCATTTTTAATGAGCCCGCGAGCGCTTTGCTGATGGTCGCCACTTCAAAGGTGTGCTGCCAAAATGCGTCGATATCCAAATCACTATCGACGTCAAACGCACTCATTAATGCACTTGATACGACGAGGGTGCGCACGGGGCCAAGCCCAAGCCGAATGACTGCCTCATTGACAGAGCCAATGTTCCGGGCTCGTCCAAAATAGGCGGAATTTGATAAGCGGAGTACTCGGGCTGAAATCACTTGATCGTATGAAATTTTGTCCGCAATTTGATTGAGATCGGCACTGTCACTGTTTACCAAATCAATCAGTTCTTGCACAATTTTGGGGATCTTCGGTAATTTATCGATACGCTCAACCAAGCTACTGGATTGCATAATAACTTCCCTATAAAAACGCCCTCATCTAACTATAGATCAGGGCGAAACGTGGGTGCGGATAAAATGCAAAAAAAGCTAAGCCATACAGTATGCCTGCTTACGGGCATTAAAACGCTCAACCAAATCTTGAATCGCGTCTTCACAATAAGGGCGCAACCCGCTAGCGACCATTGTCTTGCAACCATGACCGACACGCCTGTCCCCAACCATAAAATCAAACGCGAGATCGACCTTGCCACGTTTACCGTTAACACTCATGGTTGAGCTAGAAAGGGCAACTTCTGCCGAGCTAATTTGTAAATCATCAAACGACAGACTCATGCTCTCATACATCACCAGTGGACGATCGGTATTGATCATCATCTGCTGCTCACGCATCAATGGCACCATGATGTGGGGAAAGTTTTTACCTGAAAACTGTACATAGTGCTGAGCAATTTCGTTAGCAAGCGCAGGGTCGTGTCGTACAGCACCGCGGCGGGTCAGGGTAAGATAGAGCTTTTGGTTTTCATCGACCACAGTGACTTCATGATCGGTTTCGACAATCTGTAATGGCGTGTTCGCACTGATCATGCCATTAAAATGAATCTGAATATGCTCACTGATCCCAATCTTTGCAAGCAAAATAGAGAGCAGAAGATCGCCGGGAACACAAAAGCGTGATGCCTCAGTATCGTGGATAGGGTTAAAGTCACCGGCAACACGTTTGGCAAAGTCACTGGCTTGCTGGCGAGTAAAAAGCAGTTTTCCGTCCTGCTCACTATAATAACGTTCAAGTTGCATAATTGTTAACAAAAGCGATAAACAAGTGAGTATTGTAACCCAAGCGGACGGATTGATTGGTCTAGCCAGTCGTTGCATTAGCGGTTCGTGATCGCGGTCGAGCATTTTTTCCTAAGGAAACCATTTCGCGACCAAGGTCTAAAGCCACCATGCTTCAAAGGTTTCATTTTGGGTGTTATAAATGAAGGTGTTAGATAAAAATCAAGGATGGGCTATGACATTTCCCTACCGACATATTGTTGTGCTTACTGGTGCGGGCATTTCTGCAGAGTCGGGTATTCGTACCTTTCGTGACCAAGATGGCCTGTGGGAAGAGCACCATATTGAAGATGTCGCGACGCCAGAAGGCTTTGCGCGTAATCCGCGATTGGTTCAGCAGTTTTATAATGACCGCCGTCGCCAGCTTCAATCCGGTGTATTGCCCAATGCGGCACACGACGCGCTAGCCCGTTTAGAAAAAGAAAGTGATGCCACTGTGCTGGTGGTCACGCAGAATATTGATGATCTTCATGAACGTGCCGGCACACAGCACATCATTCATATGCATGGCGAGCTCCTCAAAGCACGCTGCAGCCACTCGCAACAGACCATTGATTGGGTAGGGGATATTACTGAGGCTGATCACTGTCATTGCTGTCAAATGCCAGCGCCCCTTCGTCCTCATGTGGTTTGGTTTGGCGAGATGCCACTGGGGATGGGACAAATCCATGATGCACTCACCCAAGCTGATTTATTCGTCTCTATTGGGACGTCTGGTGCAGTCTATCCCGCGGCGGGATTTGTACATGAAGCGGCGATGCATGGGGCTCACACCATTGAAATCAACTTGGAGCCCAGTGCGGTTGAAAGTGAGTTCAGTGAACGCCGTTACGGCAAAGCCAGCACGCTCGTACCGGCGCTGGTGGATGAAATTCTCGCCCTTGAACAGTAAAAAGGGGCCCTCAGGCCCCAACGTCTCGTTATTACATCCCCGCCTTTAAGCGCTGGAAATAATCTTCGTATAAGCGGTTGGCATCACCGACCGCGTTTTGCCATTCTCCGGCCTGCATCACCGCTTTCGGTGGGTAAATATTAGGATCATTTTTAAAGGAAGCCGGTAACAGCGGATAAGCCGCTTTAACGGGTGTTGGGTAGCCAATTTCGAGTGCGAGCTTCGCGGCGTTTTCTGGACGCAGCAAGAAGTCGATCATCTTGTGCGCAGCGTCGACATGTTTAGCGTTGGCGGGAATGGCAAGGCTATCCATCCAAAAGATAGCGCCTTCTTCTGGCCAGACAATCTCAATGGGAGCGCCTTCTTGACGGGCCATATACGCAGAGCCATTCCAAAGCATCCCCAAGGTGACTTCGCCGGCAAGGTAGGGGTTGGCAGGGAAATCGGAGTTAAATACCAATACATTTGGCATTAGCTCACGCAGCGCCTCGTAGGCGGCTTTAATCTCATCCGGGTTGGTGGTATTGGCTGAATAGCCCAGCTTACGCAGTGCGATGTGGAAGAGCTCGCGCGCGTCATCCATCATCAGCAATTGACCCTGCCATTTAGGATCCCACAGATCGGCCCAGCGAGAGACAGCGCTGCTATCCATAAAATCAGTGTTGACCCCAATGCCCGTTGCTCCCCAGATATAAGGGATAGAGTATTGGTTATCAGGATCAAAGGGTTTGTTCAGGTTATCTGGGTCAAGGCCGTCAAAGTGGCTTAGCTTGGTTTTATCCACTTTCTGTAGCATGCCTTCCTGACGCATTTTGGAGACGTAATAGGTTGAGGGAACAACCAAATCATAGCCTTCAGGATGCGTCTTTAATTTCGCATACATGGTCTCATTGGACTCATAGGTGGAATACATGACTTCAATACCGGTTTCTTCGGTAAATTCTTCTAGCACGGATGCTGGAATGTATTCGGACCAGTTGTAAAAGTAGAGAACATCATCTTCAGCCGATGCCGTTGATGGGACCAGTGACGCACCCAGCAGCGCCAACGCAGAGAGTGAAGACCATTTGGTCATGGTGAAAACTCCTAGACATTACAGACAACAGGAAGCGGGCTGCCAGCGGGGCAGCAGCCCGAGGAAAGATTTATTTTAGTCGATCTTTAGCCAGCCATTGTGAGCACATAACTAAGACGAGCGATACCATTAGCATGATGGTCGCTAAGGCATTAACTTCGGGTGAGACGCCAACTTTAACCATTGAGTAGATTTTCAAAGGTAAAATTTCATAACTTGGGCCCGTCACGAAAGAGCTAACAATCACATCATCCAAGGAGAGTGTGAAACTCAGTAACCAGCCCGCGCCCACCGCAGGCGCTGCAAGGGGCAGAATGATTTTGGTCAGAATGACCCATTCACTGGCGCCTAAATCACGTGCCGCCTCAAGCATTTTGACATCAAAGCCATTTAAGCGGCTGTACACGGTGACCACCACGAACGGCAAACAAAAGGTGATATGCGAGAGCAGCAAAGTAAGAAAGCCCAATTGTGCGCCCATCAAGACAAATAATGCCAACAGTGAAATGGCCATCACAATATCAGGCGACATCATCACCACGAACAGCATACCATTAACGAATTGCTTGCCACGAAAGCGATAGCGGAACAACGCGACTGCCGTGAGGCTACCGATAATTGCCGCCGCAGAGGCAGAGAAAATCGCGATGGTGAGCGAGTTCCCTGCCGCCTGAACCAAGCTGTCATTGTTGATAAGCTGCTCATACCATTTCCAAGTAAAGCCTTTCCAGTTCATTCCAAACTTGCTGGCATTAAAGGAATTCACAATCAATATAATGATTGGAATATACAAAAAGGCATAAACTAGGGACAAGAATCCACTGCGTAAGATGCGGCTCATGCAAGTGTCTCCTTACGATTCATCCACTTTCCAACCCGCCAATAGGCGAACAACATCAGACCCATGAGAACGGTCAGAGAAATACTGGCTGCGGAACCAAATGGCCAATCTCGTACATTGAGGATTTGGCTCTTAATCACATTACCAATCAGGAGGTTTTTCGCCCCACCCAATAAATCAGAGACATAGAACATGCCCAAGGCGGGCAGTAACACTAACAAACTGCCGGCAATAATTCCTGGTGTGGTGAGGGGAAGGATCACGCGAATAAAACGTTGAACCGTATTCGCGCCAAGATCGCGTGCCGCTTCAAGGTACGCGTTATCCAGCTTTTCAATACTGGAGTACAAGGGCAAAATCATAAACGGCAGCAAGATGTAGACAAGACCAATCATGACCGCGTATTCGGTATACATAATACGAATGGGGCGCTCAATCACGCCAAGCCACATCAGGCTTTCGTTCAATAAGCCGCGTGTGCCGAGAAAAATCTTAAGGCCATAAGTACGGATCAGTGAGTTCGTCCAGAAGGGCACAATGACCAAAAAGAGCATTAACGGGCGCATGCGTTTTGGCATTCTGGCGATGATAAACGCGAACGGGTAACCGATTAACAAGCAAATCAGGGTCGCGATGGCTGCCATATAGAACGAATGCCACACCACCTTGGCGTAGAGAGGATCCAGTAACTTGGCATAGTTACTGAGTGTGAAGGTCATCTCAATCAAGTTGGCATCGTCACGGGTTAAGAAACTGGTGATGATGATCATCAGGTTGGGCATAAAGACAAAAACCAATAACCAACCGACAACCAAGCCAATGATGGCGGTTTGCAGGTTAAGCTTTTTCATCGGCCAATACCACCTCCCAGCTTTCAACCCAAGTGATTGCCACTTTTTGGTCGAGTGAGTGGTCAACATCCGGGTCATCTTCATTAAAGAATTCGCTGACCATCACGGTTTGCCCTGATGGCATCTCGAGCACAGAGTCTAGCGTCATGCCTTTATAGTTACGCTCACGCACGTAGCCAATTAGGCCATTGGGGTTAGCATCATCACTAATTTCTTCAATGCGAATGTCCTCTGGGCGCAGCAAGACTTTGACTTGATCGCCGGCACCTACATCCAGTTTGCAGTAGACCTCACATTCACGTGACTCAATACGCGCCCAAATGCGTTGCTCATCCATCCGTTTAATCACGGTAGCATCGAACACATTGATTTCACCAATAAAGCGCGCCACAAACAGGTTCTTCGGCTCTTCGTAAATCTCACGAGGGCTACCGTCTTGCTCGATTTCACCATCACGCATCACTAATATTCGATCGGACATCGACAGTGCTTCTTCTTGGTCATGTGTGACAAAGATAAAGGTGATCCCCAGTTTACGTTGTAGCTGTTTGAGCTCCATTTGCATGCGCTTACGCAGCTTATAATCTAGCGCGGATAAAGACTCATCTAACAACAACACTTTCGGTTTATTGACAACGGCACGAGCAATTGCAACACGTTGTTGCTGACCACCCGATAATTGATGTGGCTTACGCGACGCATAATGGTCAAGCTGCACCATACGCAGCGCTTCCATCACCCGAGGCTCGATCGTCGTACGATCCACACCTTGCATCCGCAGTCCGAACGCAACGTTTTCGAATACGCTCATGTGCGGGAAAAGGGCGTAGCTCTGGAACACCGTATTTACGTGGCGCTGTTCGGCGGGGATATCAGTGACATCCTTTCCATCGATAATGACACGGCCGCTGTCCGCATCTTCAAGGCCAGCGATAAGACGTAATACGGTTGTTTTCCCGCAGCCAGAAGGGCCGAGGATAGTCAGAAATTCACCATCATTAACGGTGAGATTGAAACGGGAAATGATTTCTTTGCCGTCAAAGCTTTTGGTCAGAGATTTAAGCTCAACAACCGGTTTGTGAGATACATGCGCGTGGTTCAATGGTTCGTTCTCTCCCTACCTGGCAAATTGTTGTTCGCGGATTTACCCATAAAATAGACGGCGCATGATAGACGTGCATCCTGCTAAGTTAAAGAAATTTTTTACACATTTTCGCCGTGCTCTAATCAGCCGCTATCATGGGTAAATCATGAAACATCCTTGATGTTAACGTTGGGTAAAAATAGCACGGATTCCTTGTTTTCTGGTGAGATTGGTTTTTGGCTATTGGTAACAGTCAGATATACTGTCAACAACAGTCATGACAAATAACGATTATGAGTCAACAAGATTTCAACAATGCGCTACATATTGGTGGGTCGATAGAGACCGCACTCAACGGTCGATATCGCCTCGAGCCATTTGAGATTATTAAAGAAGCGTTCTCGCTGACATTTAAACACTTCTGGTCCTTTCTGCCCGCGGCTTTATGCTTATTTGCCGTTCAAATTGGTATTCTAGTGTTGATGCTGACGTTACTTCTGGGCGATCCCTCTCATTTATTCGAGGGGTTAGTCGGGCAGCGCGAAATGACCACAGATATGGTGTCATCCGTGTGGTTATCTAACTTTACCTCTGAGGTGCTGATTGCCCCCTTGTATGCAGGTGCAAGCCTGATGGGGTTGGCGCATGCCATTGGGTTTAGGTCCAAACCTCGCCATCTAGTTAAGGGGTTGGCGTTTGCACTGCCTGTCACCGTGGTGATTTGTTTGTCTGCGACGTTACAAAGCGTCGCCAGTATGATTTTCCCATTATTGAGCTTATATGTCGCGATGGCCTTTTCGATGGCACCGCTACTGATTTGTGAAAAGCGTTTGACGCCGTTAAAGGCGCTGGCGGTGTCTTTCCGTGCCGTCAACAAGAAAGTGCTCGCCCTTGCCACCATTTATGCGGTGGTCGGCGTGCTATTTCTCATTTCTTTTGTTACCGCTGGCTTTGCATTGGTTTGGGCATTACCCTTTCTGTTCAATGTTAAGGGTGTGATTTACCGAGAAATGTTTGGTGTCGGCGTCGAAGTGACGGTGTCACAAAATAACGATAACAATGCTACCCCTGAAACATCCCATTCGTCAGGCAACGATACTTTTGATGCCTGATTGGCGTTTAGCCCGTACACGGAGTGTCCATGAAAAAATTAACCAGTGCATTGGTACTGGCAGCTTGTATGAGCTTGCCTGCCCATGCCGATACCATGAGATTTAGCTACAGCAAATTGTTCACTCAGCTCAAGCATAATGTTGAAGAAGGGCACCCAGATATTGGTGTCGCGTATTTTATGGTTTCGCCTGATACCGGCGAGGTGTGCCCCATATCTCGAGCGTGGATGCGCAAAAAGGAACATTACGAAGCCTTTGATATCCCGCCATCGCAAGCATTGCCACTGCCACTGGATAATCAGTTACGCAAAGTGAACCCAGATGTATTTGTGGAAACTCCAGCGGGCATGACCTGCGACATCTCTTTTCAGGTTCTAGTGAATACGCCGGTTGATCAGCAATTGACGGGGGAGCAAATTCAAGGCTGGTTGCCTCAAATGGATGCGATGATGAAGAATCTCGGCGGTATGTTCGCGTCGTGGTTTATGCCGAAAACGCAGGGTGTCGTGGTGCATTTTGGACCAGATGTTAGCGGTAATGTGGTATCAACAACCGGCCAATCGTACGTGATTGAGTACCGTAAAGTGACCATTGATGCCAGTGCGTTGCAACCGGAGTCACGCTTAACGCTTCCAGCCACGCCAATTAAAATATCACCTTGGCTACCAAAAGACCCTTCCTCTTGATAGAAAAAAAGCGCTCTCGGAGCGCTTTTTTACGATAACGAACGGGTTAGCTAGTGGCTCACGTTCATCACATCTAATGTTAATGCCGGGTCTACCTCAACCACATCATCATTATCGGGTGTCGGGTTGGTAAAGGTTTCTTTATCGAAGGCAGTGTCTCCATCACCTTCATAGGCCATACCAGCTGCCACTGATTTGAAATCAAACAAGTTGAAGTCAGCCATGTGCGAAGGCACCACATTTTGCATCGCGCGGAACATGGTCTCAATACGTCCAGGAAAACGCTTGTCCCAATCACGCAGCATATCCTTGATCACTTGGCGTTGCAGGTTAGGCTGCGAGCCACATAGGTTGCATGGAATAATCGGAAACGCTTTTTGCTCCGAGTAACGTTCAATGTCTTTTTCGCGACAATAGGCCAGAGGACGAATCACCACATGTTCCCCGTTATCTGAGACAAGCTTGGGTGGCATGCCTTTCATTTTGCCGCCATAAAACATGTTCAAGAATAAGGTTTCAAGGATGTCGTCGCGATGGTGGCCCAAGGCAATTTTAGTGGCTCCCAACTCTTTAGCCGTACGATACAAAATACCGCGACGTAAGCGTGAGCAGAGTGAGCACGTGGTTTTACCTTCCGGCACTTTATCTTTCACAATCGAGTAGGTGTCTTCTTCAACAATCTTATACTCGACACCGAGACTATCAAGATACTCTGGCAAGATATGCTCGGGAAAGCCGGGCTGTTTTTGGTCTAAGTTGACCGCGATAAGCTCAAACGAAATGGGAGCGCTTTTTTGCAAGCTTTGTAGCATATCTAGCAGCGTGTAACTGTCTTTTCCGCCAGATAAGCACACCATGATACGATCGCCATCTTCAATCATATTGAAGTCAGCAATGGCTTGGCCGGTATTACGGCGAATGCGCTTTTGCAGTTTATTAAACCCGTATTTTTGTGCTTTGGTCAGCTCTTGCGTGCTCATAAGTACTTTCGCGTGATGGGCAGCGCAACCACGTTGCGCTGCAGTGAATGCATGAATGGCGGGTATGATACGGATTTTGACTATAAATGCCAGCAGCAGGCAGTGAATCGCACTGCCTGCTAGGGTTGAAGGGTTAATCGCTCGCGCGAGGATCAAGTGGACTGATGTAACCATCCGGTTTGATGGCGAGCAAGTCACAATCCAGTTGGTCAATCATATGTTCTGCCGTATTACCAATAAAGACCGCGGAAAGGCCGGTTCGTCCTGTTGTGCCAAGAATCACCAGCTCTGCATCTAATTCACGTGCGATCTCGGGAATAACATCTTCAGGCAATCCCTCATGTACATGTG
Source organism: Salinivibrio sp. YCSC6 (assembly GCF_004916735.1). NCBI lineage: Bacteria > Pseudomonadati > Pseudomonadota > Gammaproteobacteria > Vibrionales > Vibrionaceae > Salinivibrio > Salinivibrio sp. YCSC6. The sequence goes on along the minus strand of NZ_CP039516.1, from coordinate 1,494,421 downwards.
TACGCGCCTCTTCAATGTGGTGACGCTGGCGGAGCGCTTTCATGGCAGTGAGGTGATGTCCTCTAACCGCATCGGTATATGAGGTGGGGTCAAACTCTGGTAGCTCGATGGTAATGTTCACCGGTGTTGCCGGGTAGGCATTGGCTAAATGAAGCTCAGCACCAAGCATGGCGCTCATCACTTCGCCTTCATCCACGAGTTTATCATTCAATATGGCGTGTGTTTCGCTCTCAGAGGCAACATGCACGGACGCAATGATTTTGCCTTTTTCTGGCCATCCATGTTCTTTCACCAACAACACAGAGCTTGGGCATTTGCGTAATAGATGCCAGTCAGTTGGAGTGAAAATCACAGAGCCTAAGGTGTCATGCTTGTGCGTGGCCTTAACCACTAAGTCATGCTGATGGCTCAATACTCGCTCAACAATGGCTTCATAAGGGCGGTTATGCCAAACCACCTCTTTTTCAATATCACAATGTTGCGCGTTGTGTGACTGAATGATGTCATTCATCCATTCTTCACGTTGGTGCATCACGCCATTTCGCATTGCTTGACGCTCGTCGGATGAGAGCATCGAGGTCATTTCATAAGAGAAATCATAAATAGCAAGAAATAGGGTCAGTTTTACATCCGCATCGCAACGCTCACTTAATGTGACTGCGCGAGACAGTGCGGGTTGTTGGTCTTGGGCGGGGTCGATCACAACCAGAAGATTTGTATACCTGGACATATCTGCCTCCTTAGCACAGATGCACCGTGTAGTTTCAATGTAACGCACAACATCTAAGAGAGCGATATAAAATCGAGATAGGGAAGTAAAAAAGAGAAATGGCGCATAATGCGCCATTTATTAGGAATTTGTTTACATGTTGAAAGGGTAGCTTAGCACTCTTCACCCGCTAAACGCGCCAGTTCTTCCAGATTGAGAATCGTGATGTATTTCCCTTTCACGGCAAGAATTTCTGATTTTTGGAAGCGACCTAGCAACCGGCTAATTGTTTCAACAGTAAGGCCGAGATAGTTACCAATATCGCCACGGGTCATCGTCAACCGGAACTCACGAGGCGAAAATCCACGCTGAGCAAATCGTTTGGAAAGACTGTAAAGGAAGGCAGCAAGACGCTCTTCTGCGGTTTTCTTCGATAGGAGCAAGATCATATCTTGGTCTCCTTTGATCTCATTACTCATCAACCGCATGATTTGTTGTCTTAACTTTGGCATAGAGCCTGACAAATCGTCTAGCGTTTCGTAAGGAATTTCACAGATCATCGAGGTTTCAAGCGCCTGCGCAAAACTTGGGTGCTCCCTCTCGTTGATGGCGTCAAAGCCAACCAGATCGCCTGCTAAATGGAACGCGGTAATTTGTTCATCACCTTGTTCGGTGATGGTGTAGCTTTTGATGGTTCCTGACCGAATTGCGTAAAGTGCTCGAAGATGATCACCCGCTTTGAACAACTCTTGGCCTTTCTGAATAGGTTTTTTTCGCTCAATGATGCTATCCAGTTGATCCAACTCTTGCTCATTTAACGTAAAAGGGATACATAATTGGCTGATACTGCAATCCTGACAATGAATTGCACAGCCACCAGACTGTACCCGCCGAGTGATGATCTTATTAGACACCATACACCTGCCTGAAATAAAAAACGTCGTTAGTAATATTACACCATCATGGCGTGCTTGGTCGACCTTATCCTTAAGGTCTATCTACAAAAGTAACTTTAATGCACCATACGCTGTGTAAACCCCATACAATGCCATCAATGTAGCACATGTCAAACGTATTAGGCGATTATTGAGTATGGGTTTGATCCGCTCCGCAAGTGCACCCACTGTGATCATCGCAGGCAAAGTACCGAGACCAAAGCCAAACATAATCACGGCGCCTCCTGATGCGCTACCTGCAACCGCTGACCAACTGAGTGCAGAGTAAACCAGTCCACAGGGCAACCAGCCCCAGACTAAGCCAAATGGAAGTGCATAGGTTGGTGATTTAAGCGGCAATAACTTCGAGGAAAGCGGGGAGACGCGCTGCCACAATTTGCCACCAACCCGCTCGATATAACTTAAGCCGTTCCAGATATGTGCCAGATAAGCCGCAAGCAACAGCATCATCACCGCGGCAAAAAGGCGTAGGACCGCCAGCTGATGGGTGAGATCACTCATGGCAAGAATAGAGGCAACTGCACCGCCAATCAGTGCACCTGCAATGGTGTAGGAGGTAATGCGTCCAAGGTTATACAAAAGTAGGTAGGGCCATTTCGCTTTATGTTTGGGGATACCGAGTGACATTGCTGCCGCCACACCACCACACATCCCAATACAATGCCCGGCACCGACCAAACCAATGACGAAGGCGCCAATAAAATCAACGTTAGTCATACAAGGCTCGTTTAGGGATGTTTGGATGAGTGCTGGTTGTCGGATTCGTTTTCGTTACGCTGCGCATTTTTCTCTGGCTCTTCCTCATCAAATAGGATTGATGAGCCTTGGCGTTCTAAATCTTCAAATTGATCGGACTTCACCGCCCAAATAAACACCACAGCAGCCACACAGACCAGCATGATGGCAATTGGGATCAAAATATAAAGGCTGGCCATAAGATTTCCTTATTTTCGGTTGAGCAGACGGAGTGAATTCGATACCACAATAATGGAACTTGCTGACATGCCTACCACGGCAACATAAGGCGCGACAAACCCCATTACCGCAAGGGGAAGAATGGTGACATTGTACCCTAAAGCCCATGCGAGGTTTTCGGCAATGATACGGCGTGTGCGGCGCGCGAGTTGTCTCGCCGTAAGCAGTTTTTCTAGATCATCGCTCAGTAACACCATATCGGCGGAGGCTTTAGCGATGTCGGTACCGCCACCCATCGCCACCGAGAGGTGTGCGCCTGCAAGTACAGGGGCATCATTAACACCATCACCGACCATTAATGTAATCGTATCGCTTGAAAGCTCTTGAAGATACGCCAGTTTTCCTTGTGGCGATACGCCTGATATCACAGTTTCAATGCCAAGCTGGTTTGCGACCATGTCGGCATTGGCAGATTGATCGCCGGTGAGCATGGTGGTTTGAATGCCTGCGTGTTTGAACGCAGCAATTAAGGATGCACTGCTATCACGAATTGGGTCATTGAGCGAGAAGGCGGCAATGGGCATACCATCACACGAGAGCACGACTGGGTAATGGCTAAATGCTGTCTCTGTGGTGGTCAGCGCAAAATCCGGCTTGCCGATCCGCCAATGTTGTCCGTTAATTGTGCCACTGATACCTAGCCCAATGTGGTTATCTGCGTCAACGACGTCATAATACGTTAAGGCTCTCAACTGAAAAGCGTGGGCAATCGGGTGGTTGGCAAACGCTTCTAAGCTGGCGGCAATGTCCAGTACGTTTTGTTCATCATATTCAGGATTGACGATCGCGACATCACTGATCTCAATCTTACCTTCTGTCAGGGTACCCGTCTTGTCGACAACCAACCGATTGACTTTCGTTAACGTCTCCAGCACATGACTGCGGCGCAACATGATACCGAGCTGACCAAAGGTTGAGGTTGAGCAGGTTAATGCGGTCGGTGTTGCTAAAGATAGTGCACAAGGACAGGTCGCCACCAACACTGACAGCATGATCCAAAATGCATCGTCAGGTCGCTCAAAATGCCAATATAACCACGTTGAGGCGGAGATAAGTAAAATCGCGGCGACAAAGTAGCGGGCAGTTTTGTCCGCGAGGACAGCGACTTTTGGCTTCGCCATTTGTGCTTCATCTTGTAGGCGAACAATGTTAGCAACTAATGATTCTTTATGATTGGCTGTCACTTCAAGGTCGACGTTACCTTCAACATTCATGGTCCCCGCGTAAACAACGTCTCCCTCTTGTTTCATTTGCGGCAGTGACTCGCCGGTGAGCATCGCTTCATCAACCGAGGTTGTGCCGGTTAGTACCACACCATCGGCAGGGAAAGGCTCACCTGGCAACACGCGTATTTTTTCTCCGACCGAGAGGCTATTCGCAGGCACTGCTTCGCCATCAAGATAACGTGCCATTTTCGGTACCAGCTTGAGCAAATTTGCACTCGCGGCTGCGGCTGTGCGTCTTGCCCGCATTTCCAGAAAACGCCCCAACAGTAAGAAGAAGGTAAACATCGCGACCGATTCGAAGAAGACTTCGCCTTTGCCGGTAACGGTCGCGTACAAACTTGAAAAATAGGCAAAGAGCAGGGCGATAGAAACGGGCACATCCATACCCAGTGTACGTGCTTTTAAGTTTCGCCACGCATTGGTGTAAAACGGAAGCGCGGAGTAAAGCAGCACGGGAGTCGCAAAGATAAGGCTTATCCAACGGAAATAGTTTCGGAAGGTTTCATCCATATCGCCAAAGACTTCAAAGTACATTGCCACGGCAAGCATCATCACTTGCATGGTAGCGAGGCCTGCAATCCCAAGACGATAGAGATATTGCTTCATATTGCGGTGGTATTGCTGCTCTTGCTTATCCGCTTCAAACGGCGCAGCTTTGTAACCGAGTTGGTGAATGTGTGTAAGAATAGTACTGAGTGATGTTTGGGTTTGATCCCAACGCACAGTCGCACGGTTAGTGGTTGTATTGACTTGGATATGCGTCACGCCTTGGGCGCGCTGCAATTGCTTTTCAATCAGCCATGCACAAGCCGCACACGACACACCTTCTAGTGACAGTGTCACTTCTTTTTGTTCTGCGAGGTCGCGAACAAATTCACGTTGAACATCTTCATTGTCATATAGCGACAGTGATTTGAGCTCTTCCGGCACGAGGTCGGCTTTGTCTGCTGGGGTGGTTCGATACTGATAATAAGAACTCAAACCACTGTCTACAATAGTGGTTGCCACTGCTTGGCAACCAGGACAGCACATTAGACGAGGTTGATCAAAGATCACAACTTGATAGGTGTCGCCAGTCAAAACTGGCTCACCACAGTGATAACAGGAGTGGGTCATGATTACTGCTTACCGCTTAGTGTCCAATCACTTGAGAGAGGGAAATTTACCCGTCCGTTTACCTTCCAACTATCGTCAAACGACGAGATCTCAACAAACCACGGCCCCTCAATTGGCTCGGCAAGATCAATATGATAAATGCCCGCTTGGTTCGGATTCACCATCGCATTGATGTCTTTCCGCTCTAGCGTGCGGTGTTGAACATGTACCCGAAGGGTTGGGAAACGTTCAAGTTCGCCCTTATTGAGCGCAATGCGTAATGCGTCCGGCGTCGTTGATAGGCTAGCGGAAACCCCTTTTTGAGCCGCCACACGAAGTTTAGAAAGGTCGACGTTAATCGCTTTTCCTTTTTTATAATAATCTTCAGCCACAAGCGACACTGAGTTCAATGAAAACACTGTCACTGTGAGCAAACTGGCGACAACAACAGAAGCGGGAAGCGCGATAAGGAACCAAGGCCAGAACTGCTTGTACCAGGGCTTTATCATGGGGAACACCTTTGCTTGAGCGTTAAAAAAAGCCCCTGCGGAACAGGGGCCATGTTCACACGTAAGTGCTTATTTTACTTCAGGGTTACTCAAACGCCATACATAAGCAGAGAGCAACTGAATTTTTTCTTCACCGAGGATATCTTTCCATGCAGGCATCACACCTTGGCGACCGTAGCGGATAGTGTCTTCAACTGCACGGCGAGAGCCGCCGTATAGCCAGACGTTATCGGTGAGGTCTGGTGCGCCGAAGGCTGGGTTACCTTTACCATCTGTACCATGACATGCAGCACAGACAACAAAGCGCGTCTTACCTTTTGCGGCCATTTGCGCGTCAACCTTACGACCAGAAAGACTCAAGGCATAGGCAGCGACTTCTTTTACGCCGTCTTCACCCATAGTGTCTAACCACGCTGGCATATTACCTTGGCGGCCGTGCATCAAGGTTGCCTTGATGGTTTGAGGCTCACCGCCGTATAACCAAGCGTCGTCGGTCAGGTTAGGGAAGCCCGCCTGGCCACGTGCATCAGAACCGTGGCATTGTGCACAGTTTTGAATAAACAAACGTTGACCAACCTTTAAGGCTTCTTCGTTATCCGCAATTTGCGTAATAGGGCGAAGCGTTTTCCCGTCTTCTTGGTAAGCAAGCTTACGGAAGGCTTCACCAAACACTTTGTCTGCGGCTTCTAGTTCCATCGCGTACTGGTTGATGTGCTGCGCTTCTTGCGCTTTCGCCATCAATTCACGCGACTCCTCGACGCTTCTTATATCCTGATAAGAACTTTTCCAACCTAGAACGCCGGCAAAGTTACCTAAACCTGGATACAAGATTAGATACCCAATCCCAAACACTAACGTGGCCCAAAACATGTAAGACCACCACTTGGGAAGTGGGTTATTCAGCTCACGAATACCGTCGTAGTCGTGACCCATATCATCCCCTTCGGCAACACCCATCTTATCTTTGGTCGTCCAAATGATAAGGGCTGCACACCCTGCAATGGTGCCGAGTACGATGATTGTTACAAAGAGACTCCAAAACGTACTCATTCGCGATTATCTCCTGTCTTGTCTTTGGACTTATCCTGGTCCTCATCGGCGAACACCAGATTGGCCGCATCATCAAAGTGCTTTTTGCGACCTTTGCTGTAAGCCCAAATAACGATCCCAATGAAGCTAACAAATAGGACTACTGTCCAAATACTATGAAAGGTGCCGATATCCATAGGCCCTCCTTTTTTACTTCATTGCATGACCGAGTGACTGAAGATATGCAATCAGTGCTTCGATCTCTGTTTTACCTTCAACTGATGCCTTCGCATTCGCGATGTCCTCATCGGTATACGGCACACCGAATTGGTCACGGAACAGCTTCAACTTAGCAGCAGTGGTTTTCCCATCTAGCTTATTTTCAGCAAGCCAAGGGAAACCTGGCATGTTTGATTCAGGCACCACGTCACGCGGGTTAATCAGGTGAACACGATGCCATTCATCAGAATAGCGGCCACCCACACGTGCAAGGTCAGGACCTGTACGCTTCGAACCCCATAAGAACGGGTGTTCCCAAACACTTTCACCAGCCACTGCGTAATGGCCGTAACGCTCTGTTTCTGCGCGGAAAGGGCGCACCATTTGGCTATGACAAACAGTACAGCCTTCGCGCACATAAATGTCGCGTCCTTCCATCTCTAATGCTGTGTACGGACGAAGGTTATCTACCGGTTCAGTGGTTTGCTTTTGATAGATCAGCGGGGTGATCTCGACCAGCGCACCAAAACTGATTGCAACGATAATTAAAATCGCAAGCAGACCGGTATTTTTTTCAACGATTTCGTGGCGATTGGCACTCATTTATTCGTTCTCCTTATACCGCAGGCTCAAGCGACTTCAAGCTAGCTTCTGGCGCACGAATCGTTTTGTACGCGTTATAAGCCATCAGGAACATCCCTGAGAGGAAGATTGCACCGCCGATAAAGCGGACGAAATAGAACGGATATGAGGCCTCTAGTGATTCCACAAAACTGTAGGTGAGGGTGCCGTCAGTGTTCACTGCACGCCACATCAGACCTTGCATCACACCAGAAATCCACATTGCCACGATGTACAGAACAGTACCAATAGTAGCGAGCCAGAAATGGACGTTAACCAGTGATACGGAGTACATACGCTCTTGGCCAAACAGTTTTGGAATAAGGTGGTAAATGGAACCGATCGATACCATCGCTACCCAACCCAAAGCACCAGAATGCACATGCCCAATGGTCCAATCGGTGTAGTGCGACAATGCGTTGACCGTTTTAATTGACATCATTGGGCCTTCGAACGTCGACATGCCGTAGAACGACAAAGAAACGATCAAGAAGCGCAAGATTGGATCATAACGCAGTTTATGCCATGCACCAGACAGGGTCATAATACCGTTGATCATACCCCCCCAAGATGGAGCAAACAGGATCAGCGACATCACCATACCCAACGACTGGGTCCAGTCAGGCAGTGCTGTATAGTGGAGGTGGTGAGGCCCCGCCCAGATATACAGTGAGATAAGTGCCCAGAAGTGAACAATAGACAGGCGATATGAGTACACTGGACGACCTGCTTGCTTAGGCACAAAGTAGTACATCATACCTAGGAAGCCAGCCGTCAGTAGGAAACCTACCGCGTTGTGTCCATACCACCACTGCACCATGGCGTCGACGGCGCCGGCGTAGATAGAGTAGGACTTCATCGGTGAAACGGGGATCGCCATGCTGTTAACAATATGCAGTACAGCAATGGTCAGGATAAAGGCACCGAAGAACCAGTTCGCAACATAGATATGAGAGGTCTTACGCTTAATCAGTGTTCCAAAGAACACAATGGCGTATGCCACCCATACAACAGCAATAGCGAGGTCAATTGGCCACTCTAGCTCTGCGTACTCTTTCGAGGTGGTATATCCCATAGGCAGCGAGATTGCTGCGGCGATAATAATGGCTTGCCAGCCCCAGAAGGTAAACTCTGCTAACTTCCCTCCGAATAACCGTGTTTGACACGTACGTTGCGCAACGTAGTAAGACGTTGCAAACAGCGCACTGGTACCGAATGCGAAGATCACTGCGTTAGTATGCAGTGGGCGCAAACGGCTGTAGGTCAAATACGGAATATCAAAGTTCAGCGCAGGCCACACCAACTGAGCGGCAATAAGTACACCTACTGCCATGCCCACAATACCCCACAAAATAGTTGTTAGGGTGAATAAGCGGACAACGCGGTAGTTGTAGTCTTGTTCAAGCTGCTTAACTTGGCTCATATTGCATGCTTCCACTTTTTGGTTAACTACACTCACGTTTGATACGGACGAAGCCTCCGCTTCGTCTTGTTACATACCATCCCAAAGCACATCATCCGTCGCGTACGGTTTTTAACCGCTTTGCTCGCTCCGTTGCTATTTCTTTGTAAAAATGGCATTTTCGGCCAGAATCATACTGTAGATAATGGGTGAAAAACAGGGGCTAACCCACACACTCAGTACGGCTTACCCCTCTTTCTTATAAAACTTTGACCTCTGTAACACGGAAAAACCTAACTATGGCAGCAGAAAAACTTACCAAAGGCCGACTCACGCAAATATTGGTGATGCTTACACTTTTAATCTCCGCGTTCATTTGGCGCACCCTTATCTATACGCCGGGACTTTCGAGTATAGACTGCGATGGTCGCCAAGGAGTTTGTGGCACATCACATTCCCCGAAATTGCTTAATTATCAATGGCGAGAAGAAGGGGATAATTTAAAATTCTTTTTAATATCAAAGACAAAGCCATATATTGCCTACTGGTTGGCAGATGGCGCACAGGCGCCGAAAGTCGCAGCATCGTCAGAAGAAACCCCAGAAGGCGTGCAACGAGTTTGGCAGTGGACATCAGAGACTCGGCCCGAGGGTCAAGACACGTTTGTGGTTGTCATTGATCAGTATCAATTCAACTTTAATTACCTAAAAAAGCCCAATTGATATGCGTGTAAATTCACTTTTTAAGAGATAGGTGTCGTATATTTACTAGAGTGGTATTTATCTAAAGACTTCTCTAATCCTTTTTTACAGTGATATTTCAAATGACTGATTATCAATGAATTTTGAATCTTCGCTTATTAGGAACCCAGTCAGAGATGACAAAACTTCGCACTTTTTACCTTCTAGTAACGACTCGTCATTCGTGTTAATTGTGTGATCCGACTTGAAAATGACTCTGTTAAAGCGTTTCACACATTCTGTATCGGCTTTGTGTGCGGGGCCATTTGGATTAAGTGATTGGAGCATGACAAAGGCGGGCTCGTGGATACAGGCTGCCATCAAATCATGCCAACCCACGGCAGATAAATATGCCTGACCGTGTTCAAGGAGCACGACAGCACCATGAAGAGGTCCCATTTGCCGACAGCATTCTTCCAATACTCTAAGGGTTTCACTCGCCGAAGGTTGCGCTTCACGAAAGCGAGCACGAGGCTCGTCTGCGACGATGTCCAAGCCGTTGGTTATTCGGTGATCGATCAAGATGGGAATGAAGCCTTTGCCGGCGAGTTGATGAGACAAAACGGCACCGAGTTTGCAGGCTCCACCTAGCAGCGCGATAGGTCGACAGTCCATGTTTTTTTGTCTATCCGTAACAAGGTTGCACTAAGGATACGCGAGATTAGGTGCAATTTCAGCCACCTAAAGCGATGAATTCGACGCCTAATGTGCGTATCATGACTATTCTTACTCATTAATGTGTCATTAAAACATACGGGTTGTATGAAAATAGCGACAGCACATACGCGACTGAGCGATGCGAGCCAAGCGGCACACGCCCTTGCTCGTTCGCTAAAAGCACGATTAACCACACCACAGCTCTTAATGGTGTATTTTACCGAGCAATATGATGCCGATCAGCTTAGAGAGACATTATCTGAACTGTTTCCAGAAGCCCAAATGGTCGGCTGCTCAACCTGTTGTGGTGTGATGACACAAAGTGGCTATATAGAAGGGCCGTCCATTGCTGTCTGGGCGTGCAATGATGAGAAAGGGTGCTATGGTTCCGCTTTGGTGCCGCACGAACCCCATCGTCAAGTCGCTGACTCTGCGCGTATTGCCTTGAACCAAGCGATCGAAAACAGTGGCCGATGTGGTGAGTTACCAAAACTCATTGCACTTCATAGCACCCCTGGTGAAGAAGAACATACATTGTCCGCGATTCGAGAAGAACTGGGGGTTGCAGTGCCGGTGATCGGTGGCTCAGCTGCCGCGGATAGTGTGCAAGGGCAATGGCGTGTCTTCGATAGCCAACGCACCGCAAATACAGGGGTTGCGATTAGTGTGTTTTATCCGTCTGCAAGAGTCAGCTACTCGTTTCATTCCGGCTACGCAGCTACTCAGCGCAGTGCAACAGTGACGGATGTAAGAGGGCGCCAATTGGTTAGTCTTGATCACCAGCCCGCGGCAGAGGTCTACAAAGCATGGTACGAGGCGGAAACCGGTATCGCCTTCGATACACAACAACCAGTGTTTACGCAATCCACATTGTATCCGTTGGGTACCCAAACTGGCACCATTCATGGTCTACCTTATTACACATTGGCCCATCCAATGGCATTTAATGAGCAAGGCCATTTAGAGCTATTCTCTCAGCTCGAAGTCGGTCAATCGGTGCACTTGATGTATGGGACCAGCAAAGGATTAGTCGCGCGCGCTAGCCGAGTAGTGGAATCAGCCAATGATCATGCGTTGCGACAGCCTGAACCCTTAGGGGGATTAGCGATTTACTGTGCAGGATGCATGCTGCATGTCAAAGACAAGCTAGAGCAAGTCGCTCACAATATCAATATTGCGTTATACGATGCGCCTTTCGTTTGTCCGTTTACCTTTGGCGAGCAGGGTTTGTTCAAAGGTGGCGAGTTGTCTCACGGTAATTTAATGATCTCAGCTGTGCTATTTCACAAGGATTAATCATGGCGTCGCAACGACTCACTGCGTCTGCTCGCTCAGACTCAGAATCGCTCCAAGAAACATTGTTCGAACTCAGTCGCGTCGAGGCGAGAGAAAAGCGTCTGCGTGAAGAAAACGATGCCATCTTATCTGCGATTTCAGCAATGACAGAAGCGACGACTAAAACGGATATCTTTGCCTCGCTATTAGGTGTGATCCGTCGCTATGTCAGCTTTGATAGCGCCTTAGCCTTGAGCCGAAACCGAGAAACTGAAGACGCGTTCCGCTGCCTCGTAGCAACAGACAGTTCTTTGGAAACCGTGACTTGGCAAACGGGGGAGGTGTTTCGTCGTTGTGTCCGCGGTGAGACAGTCGCGATTTATAAGCCAGGATTGGTCAAAGAACTGCACTGTTTGACGCACCAGTATGCTGGATATATCAATGGAACAGCACTGATCAGCGGCCTGACTGTTAACGACAGTGAAGTGATGTTGGTGTTGTTGTCGCATCGACGCGATTCATTCAACGACGAAGCCCAGCAAGTGTTAGACAGATTTCGTCCATTAATCCAACGGACGATTATGGATATCGATTATCGTCACCGCCTGCACACGCTGGTTGGGATCCGCACCCAAGAGCTCAATGCAAGTCGTCAACGTTTTCAAGATTTTGCCCAAACAGCCAGTGATTGGTTTTGGGAATTAGACAACAGCTTTCATCTTACTTACCTTTCTTCGCCGTCAACCGATGCGGATATCGATCCGGAAGCGCTACTTAATAAAATTAAGTCAGATACGGCGCTGAAAGCACGCTTAGAACGACTCATCCGCCACGAGAAAGCGTTCAGTGATATTGAATGGCATATGCGCGCCGGTACAAATAATTACTGGGTAAGTTTGTCGGGCCGCCCCTTTTATAATAAACGGGGAGAATTAGTGGGGTATCGTGGCACGGCCAAGGATATTACTACCACCAAGCGTCGTGTCGAAGAGCTACAACAAGCACGCCAACAAGCAGAGCTAGCCAATAATGCGAAGTCTCAATTTTTGGCGGTGATGAGTCATGAAATACGAACTCCGTTAAACGCGGTGCTGGGGCTGATTGACGCACTGCAAAATTCTTCGCTTAACGCTGATCAAATGGCATGGGTAGGGCAGATGGATAAATCGGCTCAGTTGCTCTTAACGCTTATTAGTGACGTGCTTGATTTATCAAAAATTGAATCCAATCGCTTTTCTCTGTCTCCCTCCGTCATGCGCCCTAGTGACAGTGTCACAAATGTCTATCAGCAATTGGTCGATCGTGCCGATAAAAAACATATCTACTTATCCATGTCGGTTTCATCTGTGGTTCCAGAGACGATTTTTATGGATGAAAATCGCTTTACGCAGATCTTACTGAACCTTATCGGTAACGCACTCAAATTTACTGATCGTGGTGGTGTCACCGTATCTCTTGATGCCGAGCAGCACACGTTGGTGTTATGGGTGAAAGATACCGGCATCGGTATCGAAGAAAATCAACTCGCGCGGATATTCGATCCCTTTACTCAAGCAGATGGCAGTATCACGCGCCGTTTCGGCGGAACAGGGTTAGGACTGTCTATCTGTAAAAAGCTGGTTGAAATGATGGGTGGGACCATCAGCGTGCAAAGCGAGCCAAACCAAGGAACAGATTTCTGTGTTCGTTTGCCCATCATTGCGCCTCCCGATGGCGCATTACCGCCGGAACGACCAAAAACAGATGAAAATCATGATGATGTAGTGCCTCCGATGACGATTTTAGTGGCCGAAGACAGTCGCGCCAACCAAATGGTGGTGAGACTCATGCTGGAAAAGCAAGGCCATCGAGTCATTTTGGCATCCAACGGTGAAGAAGCCGTTCACCATATTCAGCAACACCTCGATGATTTTGATTTAGTGCTCATGGATATGTCGATGCCAGTGATGGACGGCATTGCCGCGACCAAGGCATTACGGATGGCAGGCTTTGACAAACCAATTATCGCGCTAACGGCTAACGCGATGGACGAAGACCGCCGTCGCTGCATTCAAGCGGGCATGAACGACTTCGTCACCAAACCGGTCAGAGCTGAAAGCCTCCATGCGGTGCTCAGTGACTACCAGCCCGGATTACATACCGAGTAACTCGCGCTAGCCATTGCGAGGTCTAATTACAATGAGTTGAATCGGTTTATACCAAGTTGGGATAATCAGATTAAAAGAAGTAGTAATTAGCTATTTTATGGTAAATAGCTAATTACGTTTAATGGCACGGATGAAGTAGAGAAGCGTATGGTTAATCGGCAGACATCACAATCAATTGTACACCTCATTTAACATAATCTATATAATGCGCACTTGGGTTTAATTGTTAACACAGAGGCGACGTGTTGATTATCGCTTCCAACAGTAATGTTATTTGAGCGAAAACTAGCACTATTTGAATGATTGATGTGGAAAAACGTTTTTGATGCGCTGCTGTGTACGACTATCGATGCTGCGTGACATGACCAATTTCGCTGGCTTAAAACGGTTGCTATACACTTTAACGGTTCCGGTAAACGGATTTCGTTTGGCAATTTCTTGGCAATCATGCAAGAAACCTTTTGGCACTTTGCCTTTGTGACGAACAAGCTGACCATCTTTAAATGCGATGACAATCAAAGGTCTATCAATCAACATAAACGCGAGGAAAATCGCGAACGATATAAATAAAAAATAACCCATAATACTGCTCTAACTGCTCCAGAGTCAGACTCTTGCTGTGAATGCAATCTGTCCAACGGCTACATATCGAGTAAGTTGCTCAAATCTTTTTTCAGTGCATCAACTTGCTTGCTAGCGCTCTCTGTACGGTTTGCCTCGGACAACAAATACTCGATGGTATCGGATAAGGTCGCGTCTAGCTCATGCGCTTTTTGTGATAGCCGTTCCCAGACCCGATAATCCAAATCAATTGATTTTTTGCGGGTGTGTTCTTGCTCGGCATTGAAGTGACGCTTTCGCTTGGCACGAATTGCTTGTTTGAGCTTGTTATCGAGCGCTGGCGACATGTGCTTTTCAATCCATTGATTGACGCGCGTTGGCTCATGCTCAATCGCCATTAACGCATCGATAGCCGTTTGTATTTCGGAACTATCAATGTATTTTGTGACGGTGTCACCATCTTTCCATTTTTTGACTAGATAGGTCCATTTCCAGCCCGCTTCGAGGTTTTCGAGTTGTTGATATTTCATATGCCCAAGCTTTGATTACGCCGATTGGTGACAGCGTAACATCAACTGTCAATCTGTTCAATTATCACACATAGTAAAAGCGGCGTATCGATTCCCTGCCCGTCGTTTACCGGTGTGCCCATAGCGAGTATGCCTATTCGCCCAGTGTGTTATCCTTTATACTCGTTCCATTCTAATCCTAGTCAGTAATCATAGACATGCATGAAGTTGATTGGCGTGATGCCAAACCACATTATTCTCAGTTTACCCCAGCAATTGCTCAATTTGAGACATTGGAAGCGGCTGAGCTATTCTCACTCCAATCTCGACTTGGTCGCGCGTTCCGGTGGCTAATGACACCAGACTGTCCAACACAGTGCTTAGTCGTCATGTCCTCTGATTTGCCGGGCTATCTTAATGCGTACCAGGATGCGTTAACCCAAATTGATGCACATACCCCTGTGATTGTGGGTGAAAACATCACTGAGACATCACTATTCGGCTTTGCTTATGATGAAAATAAAAACGTTACAGCGTCACAAAAGCAATTTGGCTTAATTCATCAAGCTCATCAAGGCGCCATCATTCTCAAAATCGCAGATGTGCTTCAACAACCGCGTGTTTGGCTTCGTTTGCGTCAACTACTCGCCACGGGTCGCTTACCCTGGCAAACAGCACGTGCCGATCAACTGACCGCATTGCCTGATGAGACGCTCAGCGTCCGAGTGATACTGGTGGGCGATCGACAATGGTTAGCAGATTTCGAGACTCATGAACCTGACTTGTACGATGGTATCGCCGCATTCGCGGAGTACGAACAAGACATTGAAGTCAATGAGAACAATATTGAAGCCTATCTTGCTTGGCTAAAAGGCATTGCAAATCAATTAACAGATAAAACCATTACTGATACTGCCATTGTCCAACTGATGCAAGCAGGAGCGAGAGAAAGTGAAGCCCAGCACCGTATGCCTTTGTGCCCAGTGTGGTATCAGCAGCTGCTTGGCGAAGCACTTATGCATGCTAAAAACCAATTGGACGGGGACGCGATTGCTAAGGCATTAGCAGAGCGCTATCAACGTGCCGCCTACTTGCCTGAACGAGCCATTGAAGATATCCATAAAGGCCAAGTATTTATTGATACTCGCGGTGAACATATTGGCCAAATCAACGGTCTCACTGTCATTGAAGTCCCTGGCCATCCCATGAGCTATGGTGAACCGGCACGTATTTCATGTGTTGTACACTCTGGCGACGGCGACATTGCTGATGTGGAACGCAAAGCGGAACTCGCGGGTAATATTCATGCCAAAGGCATGATGATTATGCAGGCCTTTGTTAGTGCTGCGCTTAATCTTGATGAACCATTGCCCTACTCAGCGTCCATTGTGTTTGAGCAATCTTATTGTGAGGTCGATGGTGATAGCGCTTCCTTGGCAGAGCTGTGTGCTTTTGTTAGCGCGCTTTCCTTGCAACCTATCAATCAAGCGATTGCGATTACGGGCGCTGTCGACCAGTTTGGACGAGTGCAAGCCGTAGGAGGGATCAATGAAAAAATTGAAGGTTACTATCAAGTTTGCGCGCATCGTGGCTTAACTGGTCAGCAAGGCATTGTATTACCGAAAACAAATCTTTCATCGCTCTGCCTACGCCAAGATGTCGTGGATGCGATAAAAGCCGGTCAATTTCATATTTGGGCGGTCGATGATGTCGAACAAGCGCTTCCTATCGTGACTGGGCTCCCATTCTCAGGAGACGAAGGCGAAACATTACTTGGCAAAATTTCTGACAGGATCGATCACTTTCATAATGGTGAAAAACAAACCTGCAACACTTTGTTTAGCCGATTAAAAAACTGGTTGGGCCAGTACTGATCCGAGTTGTTTGGCGTACACGTGTACGCTAATCTGCTCGCAATTGAATAAGGAGCAGTTTAGATATAATGAAACGCCAAAATTCCTATAATCGTGAAGACCTTCTCGCCTCTAGCCAGGGTGAACTATTTGGCCCTGGTAGACCGCAACTCCCCGCGCCTAACATGCTCATGATGGATCGCATCGCTGAAATCACCGAACAAGGTGGGGATTTCGACAAAGGGGTCATCATCGCCGAGCTCGATATTAATCCTGACCTTTGGTTCTTCGACTGCCACTTCCCGGGTGATCCTGTGATGCCGGGTTGTTTAGGTCTTGATGCAATGTGGCAGCTTGTGGGATTCTTCCTTGGCTGGGTTGGTGGCGAAGGTAAAGGACGTGCGCTTGGTGTGGGTGAAGTCAAATTTACCGGCCAAGTACTTCCTACTGCCAAGCAAGTACGCTACGAAATTCACATGAAGCGAGTGATTAACCGCAAGTTGGTGATGGGTGTTGCTGACGGGCGCGTGCTTGTCGATGGTAAAGAAATCTATGTCGCCAAAGATCTGAAAGTGGGTTTGTTCCAAGATACATCAGCATTCTAACTAATACTGTATCTCTACACTTCTCCAAGCCGGCATCTACGCCGGCTTTTTATTATCCCCGACTCGCTTTAATAGACTTGTGAATTGAATTTAGTGATTTAGCTTAATGGGAACTCGTTAGGTATGATTTATTCTTGTTTTATATATAAAGTTATAGTGCATTAAATAGCCAAGAAAAAGGCCTTACCCGAACGATAAGGCCAAAACACGGCAATAAATGATTACTTCATCATTTCAGATTTATTACTTCTGCCTTCACGCCAGCCACCAAGCCAGTGGCTCCTTGCATCCGTTTGTTGGTAAGGACATATATCAGACGATCGACCGTTGATACCTGCTTGGAAGCCTTTTGACTGTGCACGTTCCAAACGATCTCGCTTCTGTCTTTTCATAGAGTCGCCCTCTTTATTCCATCTTATTCAGTGCTACTTGCTATCGCAAGGATGCTTCTGTCCGTGACGTTTTTATGAAGCATCCTCTACAGCTTCGATCATGATTATTTTTTAATCAAGACATATCGCACCAATGACAATGAAATTGTGAGTCGTGCCCAAGCCTATTAGTGACAACGTCACTATGTGTCTTGCTGCATGGCCTCTAATTCTTCCCACCGTTCAAAGGCTTGCTCCAATTCTTGCTCGGCTTCCGAGAGTCTTGTGAGCTTTGGCTGAGTAACCTCCTGACTTTTAGAGAAAAATTCAGGATCATTCATTTCTGTTTGTAGGCTGTCGATTTCGGCTTCTAGCGCTTCAAGCAGTGCTGGCAAGGCCTCAAGCTCTCGTTGCAATTTATAAGATAACTTACGAGGCTTACCTTTAGGTTTTGCCGTCTTTTGTTCCGTATCTTGGGTGTTTTTTACACGCTTAGGATCGGACTTTGACGGTGTGACCGCTTGCAAAAATTGCTCACGCTGCTGTTGTGCATCATGGTAGCCGCCTACAAACTTATTGATGGTTCCATCGCCTTCGAAAATCCAGCTATGCGTCACGGTATTATCAACAAAGTGACGGTCATGGCTAACGAGCAACAGCGTTCCTTGGAATTGCGACAGTAAGTCTTCGAGTAGCTCCAAGGTTTCAATATCAAGGTCATTGGTTGGTTCATCGAGAACCAATAAGTTAGCTGGCTTTAAAAAGAGTTTCGCCAGCAATAGCCGGTTCTTTTCACCGCCCGATAGCGCTTTGACCGGTGTTTGAGCGCGTCGAGGATGGAATAAGAAGTCTTGTAAATAGCCCATCACATGGCGTTTACGTCCGCCAACGTCGACTTCGGTTTTCCCACCCGCCAGATTGTCGATAACGGTTTTTTCCGGGTCGAGCTTTTCTCGGTATTGGTCAAAATAGGCGACATCTAACTTGGTGCCGACGTGCAAATGGCCAGTGTCAGGCTCGAGTTGCTGAAGCATGAGCTTTAGTAGCGTACTTTTTCCGCACCCATTGGGACCAATCAACGCAATGCGATCGCCACGCATCACTGTAAAGCTAAACGGTTTAATTAAGGGTTGTTCTTGATAGGTGAAACTGATGTTTTCAGCCTCAAAAACAATCTTACCGGAGCGAGAAGCATCATCGAGCTGGAGATTTGCATTACCCTGTAACTCAACCCGGTTAGCTCGCTCTTGTCGTAGCGCTTTCAGCGCACGCACTCGCCCTTCGTTACGCGTTCTTCGCGCTTTGATGCCTTGTCGAATCCACGCTTCTTCTTGCGCCAGCTTCTTATCAAACTCGGCATTTTGCTCCGCTTCAACGCGCAGGGCTTCCTCTTTGCCTTCAAGATACTTGTCGTAGTCACCGGGCCAAGAAGACAGCTTGCCGCGGTCGAGATCTAAGATACGCGTTGCCATGGCTCGAATGAAAGAACGGTCGTGAGATATAAAGACAATGGCGCCTTTAAAGTCTTTTAAGAACTGTTCAAGCCACAGAATGGTTGATACATCAAGGTGGTTTGTTGGCTCATCAAGCAGCAGTACATCGGGCTCGCAGACTAATGCTCTCGCTAGTGCGGCTTTACGTTGCCAACCTCCCGAGAGCGCATTCAACGCGGTATTGCCGTCTAAACCTAATGCGCCTAGCACTACCATAATCTGATTGTCGAAGCGCCACGCGTCTGCATGGTCAAGAGCCTCTTGCACACGTGCAAGCGCGGCAATGTTGCGATCGCTAGGATCGGTTTCGATCGTCGCGATCAACTGGTGGTATTCCCTGAGCTTCGCGCCCGCTTCGGCCAACCCTTCGGCGACATAATCGAAGACAGTACCATCACTGTCGCGAGGCGGATCTTGCTCAAGACGCGACACTTTTAATTCAGATTGGCGTTGAATCGAGCCATCATCCAGTTGAACTTGACCGTCAAGCACCTTCATCAACGTCGATTTTCCCGCGCCGTTGCGTCCCACCAAACATACGCGTTCGCCCGGTTGTAAAATAAAATCCGTGTGGTCGAGTAAAGGATTATCGCCGTACGCTAACTGTGCGCCGGTAATTTTAATCAATGCCATGTTCTATTAACCAAGCCTGTAATTGTGTTGAATCGAATGGCCAGCCAAGCTCTGCCCTCACCTGTCCTTCTGACGTCAGCGCGGCAATCACAGGAATAGTGACGCCGTAACGCTCAAATAGCTTATCATCAAAGGCGATATCTTGGGTGTCTAGGGGTGTCTGGCACCCCAACGACTGATAGAGTTCATAGGCTTGTTCACAGAGGTGACAGCCTTCCGTGCTGTAGAGCATTAATGCCATGCTTAGGCCTCTTGGTGACGAATGATCCAGCAGTTATGAATGTGAGGATTGCGCGCGAAATCTTCTGGTATCGAGCGCTTAGTTATATTTTCAACGCGTAACCCAGCTTCAGCCAGCGCGTCGGTATCCATTTTGAAATGGCGTTTGTTGTTAGAGAAAATGATCTCGCCGTCTGGACGAAGCCGCTCTTTCAGTGCTAACAACACATCAACGTGATCGCGCTGAACATCAAACGTCGTGTTCATGCGCTTGGAGTTAGAAAACGTCGGTGGATCAATAAAAATCAAGTCAAACTGGCGGTCTGATTGGCGGATCCACTGCAAACAATCGGCATTTTCGAATTGATGTTGACGGCCCACAATGCCGTTGAGCTTCATATTACGTTCGGCCCACGCCAAGTAGGTTTTGGACATATCGACCGTGGTTGTTGAGCGAGCGCCCCCAACCGCCGCGTGGACGGATGCACTGCCGGTATAGGCAAAAAGGTTTAACACATCTTTCCCCGCGGCCTTCCGGCCAATGAGTTTGCGCGTTGGGCGATGATCGAGGAATAAGCCGGTATCGAGATAGTCGTAAAGGTTAACTTCCAAGACAACCCCATATTCATGGACCGTCATGGTACGTTCGCCTGCCGCCAGCTTCTGATACTGGTTATTCCCTTTTTGTTTTTCTCGGGTTTTGAGGACAACTTTGTTGACGTCGATCCCGGTCACCGCGATCGATGCTCGAACCATATCCAGCAAACGACGACGCGCTTTTTCTGGTTCAATCGTCTTGGGCGCGGCATACTCTTGAATGACTAAATAGTCACGATAGCGATCAATGGCCGCTTTATAGTCCGGCAAATCCGCATCGTATAGGCGATAGCATTCTAACCCTTCTTTTTTCGCCCATTTATCTAACTTGGCCATGTTTTTACGCAAGCGATTGGCAAAGTCGGGCGCGACATCCGTGCTCCCGTGCGCCTCATTATCCTGGTCGGATCGGGGCTTCTCGCCACGCGCGGTAATACCATATGTTTTCATTACGCAATCAATCGCGCCATTGCGTAGCTTGAACTTGTCATCCGCGCGCATACGTAAACAGCTCAGCAACTCCTCAGAGCCTGAGTACAGTGATACCTGATTACCGGCAAAACTCTGCTTGAGGTGATCACCGAGTTGGGTATATAGCGCAATCAAACCTGGGGTTGTGCCAAGACGCTCACCATAAGGTGGGTTAGAAAGAATATGACCGCCGGTAAAGTCTTCAGGTGGCGTAACCTGAGTGGCATCGGCAACATCAAACGTAATCAGTTCGCCTACCCCAGCGCGTTTTGCATTCGCCCTTGCCGTTTCGACCACCCGCGGGTCATTATCAAAGCCAAAAAAGCGAGTTTGGCACTGACTCACGCCACGTTTTGCTTTAACGCTCGCTTCAGCTTTAATGCTCTTCCAAGCGTCACTGTCGAACCCAAGTAGTGATTCAAACCCCCAACGTTTCCGTTTCAAGCCCGGAGCCACGTTCGCCGCAATCATCGCCGCTTCAATCAACAAAGTGCCTGAACCACACATCACATCCATAAACGGTTGTTCAGGCTGCCAACCACAACGTTTTACCAGTGCAGCAGCATGGGTTTCACGCAATGGCGCCGCACCAGCTTGTGTACGATATCCGCGTTGGTGCAAACCACTGCCAACCATATCGATACCGAGCACGCCCTGCTCTTTAGATAAGCGCATGTGAATGCGTAAATCGGGCTGCTCGCGATCGATACTCGGTCGAGGGAAGTTCATTTTTTCAAACTTATCGACGATAGCGTCTTTTACTTTCAGCGCACCGTATTGGCTGTTGCGGATTTCACGGTTAGTCCCGTTAAAGTCGACGGCAATACGCTGGCTGGAATGAAAGTAATCCGGCCAATTGATGGCGGTGGCGCCGAGATAGAGATCCATATCATCGCGCACCGTAAACTCACTCAGTACCAACACAAAGCGAGAAGCAATACGGCTCCATAAACAACACTGATATAGGGTTGCGTCGTCGGCTTTAAACTTCACGCCTGCGTGAACTTGTTTGAGGTTGGTGGCACCGAGTTGTTCTAGCTCTTGTGCAAGCAAGTGCTCGAGGCCTCGAGCGGTTATCGCGAGATAGTGTTTCATTGGTTCTCTACACCCTTGGGGCGTCATTTATCAAATTGGCGCCGATTATACATCAAACTGAACATACTCGTGGGATTAAGCCACATCATCCACATTGATTGTTGAAATAATCACCACCAATTTGTTTCTGATAAGAATCAATCTCCCCCCTACCAACTGTTTCTGTTAAGACACAAACACATCTACCCACGATCGCACCCTGTTTCTCAACGGAAACACTAGGATGAATCCCTTTCGTGGCGAGGGTTGGCGGCGAATCAACATAGCAATTGGTAAGCATTCACTATGAACAAAGCTCACGCAAACAAAGCGGTCGTGCTTTTAGCTAAACAGATTAAATCCCATCAGGCAACAATAATGCCACCCCTAACTGGTATAGACCAAAAGGTATATTTGAAAGCGTATAATATGAAAAAATAGGAAGAAAGCGGTAATAGATTGCCGCAAAAGTGGTGTCTTTTACGTCAGATTGGCCTCATGGCCGTGCGACTTTTCGCACGAATTTTGTTCAATCAGTAGATATAGATCACATTTTAATCGACAGGCTGTTCGTCATTAGAAACGAGTTTGGCCAAGGAAGCGGAGAAAATTCGTGAATGATGAACGGAGATTTTAAGGGGGGAAGCAAATAAAGCGTGGGCTGGTACCAAAAATGGTACTCAGCCCACTAACGCAAATCGACCTTTTCGGTTATTTGTTTGAGGTATGAATTGAGATAACCGGTCGTTCATTACTTTAATCGCACCACAAAACGCCAAGGTTTTATTGTCGCTAAGCTGAAAATCGGCCTCACGAGCGAGCATGCACAATGAAGCCGAGCCTGCGTTTTCTATGATTAGAAATGGCGCCCTATCTCCCGCTTGGCTTTGAAGCTCTACAACCTGACCACACTCAGGCGCTGAGAGCGGTTCAAGCTGAGGGTCAAAAAACCAACTTTTCGGCAAGATAGGTTTGTGGAAGCGATAGGCTGCCACTGCGTTCAAAGCGAGTTCGGCTCGTCGAGGAGCCGACAAATCGAGGCATGACAAGGTATCTGTCATGCTCTGAAAAAGGGATGCGTCCTCTACAGAGAATGGGGACTCAGAGAACGCATCGGGGATGAGGTGTTTGGCACTGATGGCGACGCGAAATAGCATGTCATCGCCCAAATCAAGCATTAGCGATTCCGACTCGGTGTCGAAATACCATGTCCATGCATTGTTAGGTTTTAACATACTCAGCTCCCGCGACGATACATCTAATGGGGTATCTGGCTTTGCCAAACGTGCCACATTCCCGAAGTGTAATGGCTTAAGGGCAAAAAAAAAGGGGAAGAAACCTTCCCCTTTTCACGTTAAAACCTTTATTTTTTATACAAATTTTAGTGATGGTTAGATATTACGAACTAATTGCTTCACTAAACCCGGCCCCTGATAAATCAGCCCAGTGTAAACTTGTACCAGCGCAGCACCGGCAGCCATTTTTTCGCGAGCCGCCATCACCGAATCAACCCCACCGACTCCAATAATGGGTAAGGCACCCTCTAAGGCTTGGTGAAGACGGCGAATAACTTCGGTGCTCTTCAGTTGAACAGGTCGACCACTGAGACCGCCCGCTTCTTGGTAATGTGGCATACCATCAACCAGTGCGCGATCTAAGGTGGTGTTCGTGGCGATCACCCCATCAATCTGATTCCGCACTAATGTTTGCGCAACTTGCTCAATTTCCTCTTCAGTCAGATCAGGTGCTATCTTGACCGCAAGCGGCACATACTTGCCCTGTTCTTCACTCAAGCGCGCTTGTTCCGCTTTCAAGGTACTCAGCAATTCATCTAGCGCTTCACCGTATTGCAAGCTTCGCAGCCCAGGCGTGTTGGGAGACGAGATATTCACCGCAATGTAATCGGCGTATGCATATACCTTTTGCATACAAATGACATAGTCATCCGTGCCTTTCTCAATCGGCGTATCTTTGTTTTTGCCGATATTGATGCCTAGGATCCCATCAAACCCTTTGGCTTTTTTAACGTTTTCAATCAGCGCATCCACACCCAGGTTATTAAAGCCCATGCGATTAATAATCCCTTCTGCATCTTTGATGCGGAACAATCGCGGCTTATCATTTCCTGGTTGTGGTCGTGGTGTCACCGTTCCGACTTCGACAAAGCCAAATCCCATCGCTCCAAACGCTTCTATGCACTCACCATTTTTATCAAGCCCTGCGGCAAGACCAACAGGGTTTTTGAAGTTGAGTCCCATAACGGTAACAGGACGAGGAGGAAGATGCTGAGAGTAGATAAAACGAAGGGGGGTCGAATGAAAACGGGAAAGCGAGCTGATCGTGACGTCGTGTGCTTTTTCTGGATCCAATTGAAAGATTGCCGGTCTGGCGAGGCGGTATAGCATTATCCCTCCTAATAAAAAAGCCCCGTTATAAACGGGGCTAGATTATTGCCTTATTACTGCTTTAATTCAAATTTAAAAGCGATAATTCGCGCAGCGCAACCGAGAATTTCGCAAATTCATGGACCGAGCCGACTTTGAACTCATCCACAATGCTGCGCCAGCGGCCCAGAATCATGTCATGCTCCTCCATCCAAGCGTCGAGTCCTGCTTCTGCGTCTTGTTTCGGATCCATTTCTGAAACAATACGCGCAGTCAGCAAACGTTGCTGCCAATCCAAGTCTTCTCGGAACGAAGCACGTGCAAGCGCCTGCCAGTGGTTGTCGACCGGTTGGTTGTTGATTTGTTTCAAGAACCAATGCAGCGATAAGGTATCACCCAGCACATAGTACAAGCGTGCCACCAGCTCGAACGGTTTATCTAACTGCTCGGATACTTGCGCCAAGTCGAGGCCCGAGAAGATGCTGGTCAAGCGGCACACTTTGCTTGCCAACTCGTCGGGTACACCCGCTTTGCGCAGTTTCTCCGCCTGATCGTCGTGCTCTTTAATCTCACTGTCGACCAAGTAGCTATCCAGGTTCGCTGCCAAGTTTTGTAACGCAGGACGATAAAACGCTACTTGCGCTTCAATGCTCTCGCCTTTGCGTTTGTTGCGAAGCATCCAGCGAGTCGCACGACGCAACATGCGACGACAACGGAACAAAATGTCGTATTGAACGGACGCGCTCACTTGGTTATCTAATGCGCGAACATCATCAAATATCTGTTCGAAACCAAAGACTTCACGAGCAATCGCGTAAGATTTAGCAATGTCACTAACACTGGCACCGGTTTCGTCTTGCATACGGGTGATAAAGTTAAAGCCCATATCATTCGACATTTGGTTCGCCAGCACAGTCGCAATGATCTCACCACGCAGTGGGTGCGACTCCATCTCTTGACGATAGTGACGTTGTAACTCTTTCGGGAAATAACCGGGGAGCAGTTGACCAAAGTGACTATCTTGTGTCACCTCATCGACCACCAGCTGCTCTTTTAACACCATTTTGCCGTACGCGACCAGCACGGCAATTTCTGGACGTGTTAAACCATTTCCACGCAAGTTACGTTCCGCGAGCGTCTCATCATCAGGCAAATACTCAAGCGCACGATCTAACTTGCCCTCTTTCTCGAGATAATGAATAAAGCGGATCTGCTCTTTGAGCAACGACGCTTGCTGGTTGTGCGTGACAGAGATAGATTCACTTTGACTGTAGGCATCTTCCAGCACAATCTCAGAAACATCATTCTCCATTTTCTCCAGCAGTTGATTACGCTTTTTCAAGGTAAGATCACCGGATGCCACCAAGCCATTCAATAGGATCTTGATGTTTACTTCGTTATCCGAGCAATCAACGCCACCCACGTTATCAATAAAGTCTGTATTAACACGACCACCTTTTAGTGCGTATTCAATACGCCCTAATTGCGTCATACCGAGGTTACCGCCCTCACCGATAATGCGCGCACCTACTTCCTTACCGTTAACACGTAATCCGTCATTCGCACGATCACCCACTTCTGTATGGGTCTCGTTTGCGGCTTTCACGTACGTCCCAATCCCGCCATTCCAGAGCAGATCTACTTTGGTTTGTAGGATCTGCTTGATCAAGTCGTTCGGCGCCATGGATTGCTTGCGCGTACCCAATAGCTTTTGGATCTCTGGCGTCAAGGTGATGGATTTCGCACGACGAGAGAAAACGCCCCCGCCTTTTGAAATCAGCTTGCTGTCATAGTCTTCCCAACTAGAACGAGGCAAGTTGAATAAACGCTCACGTTCTTTCCAACTTTTTGCGGCGTCCGGTTCTGGGTCAATAAAGATATGCATATGGTTAAAGGCCGCAACTAAGCGAATATGCTTAGAAAGCAACATGCCATTACCAAATACATCGCCGCCCATGTCACCAATCCCGACACAAGTAAAATCTGTCGTCTGGCAATCGATGTCTATTTCGCGGAAATGGCGTTTTACCGACTCCCAGGCCCCTTTCGCAGTAATACCCATTTTCTTATGGTCGTAACCATTGGAGCCACCAGAGGCAAAGGCATCCCCTAACCAGAAGTTGTATTGTGCTGAGACACTGTTCGCCAAATCAGAGAAGGTTGCCGTGCCTTTATCCGCCGCAACCACCAGATAAGCGTCATCATCATCATGGCGTACCACCTCATTTGGCGGGGTCAGTTCGCCCTCGATGATGTTATCCGTAATATCCAACAGGCCTTGAATGAAAATACGGTAACAGCGTTGACCTTCTGCAAAGATCTCATCGCGACCGGTAAACTGGTGTTGGCGTTTACAGACGAACCCGCCTTTCGCGCCTACCGGCACAATCACGGTATTTTTCACCTGTTGCGCTTTAACGAGGCCAAGCACCTCGGTACGGAAGTCTTCTTGACGATCTGACCAGCGCAAACCACCCCGAGCGACTTTCCCCCCGCGCAGATGCACACCTTCCACATCGGGTGAGTATACGAAGATCTCGTAGGCTGGCACCGGTTGAGGGATCTCGGGAATGTCTGCAGGTTGCAATTTTAATGATAGATACGGCTTATCCAGGCCATTCTCTGGGTCTTTTTGGAAGAAGTTGGTGCGCAATGTCGCCAACATCATTTCCATATAACGACGGATAATCCGATCGTCATCCAGACTTTCCACTTGCTCAAGCGCGTCTTCGATCTGGGCGATCAATTTGTCTTGCGCACGCTGCGTATTCTTCGCCGCCGGATCAAACCGTTTGTTGAACAGTTGAACCAGCAAACTCGCCAGATCAGGATGGGATGCCAGCGTCTCTTCAATGTATGCCTGACTAAACGGAAAACCGACTTGTCGCATATAACGCGCATAGGCACGAAGGATAGTCACTTCACGGCCCGATAGCCCTGCATTCAAGACTAAACGGTTAAACCCATCGTTATCCAACCGTCCGTGCCAAATATCAGCAAAGGCCTGCTGGAAACGATCCCGCGCTTTCGACAAGTTGAAGGCTGAACCGGCACTGTGCAACATCGAGAAGTCGAGAATCCAATAGATGTCACCATGACTGGTTTCGACTTCATACGGCGATTCACCAATGACACGCAGACCGAGGTTTTCTAACATCGGCATCACATCGGATAAGTGGATCGGCTCGCCTTTTTGGAACAGTTTCAGGCTCACCGCATTAGAGTGATGACTCACCTCTTGTGGACGATAGAACAACATGTCCAATTTATGGTCGTCACTTAAGCCTTCCAAACGTTCAATATCAGCCACCGCAGAGCCCGGTAACATCGCTTCTTTATAGGAACGAGGGAACGCGCGTAGGTAACGCTTCGCGATCGGCGTACCTCGGTTTTCGCCAAAGTTGGCAATCACCGCTTCTTGTAAACGGTCATCCCATGATGAAGCCGCTTCGGTAAGGTTTTGCTCAATCTTTTTCACATCAATATCGAAGTTGTTGTTATCGACCCGCACAATGTAGTGCGTGCGTGCCAATGGGCTTTCAGAGAAGAAGGTGTTGAACTCAACATCCTGATCAGAACCAAAGTACTGCTGGAAAATACGTTGCGTCTGACGACGAAATTCCGTGTTGTACCGCTCACGCGTGATATACACCATACATGAGAAGAAACGGCCAAACGGATCGCGACGGACGAACACACGCAGCATGTCACGGTCTTGCATTTGCACGACGCCCATACCGACATTACGCATCTCATCTTCGGTGGCTTGGAACAGCTCATCACGTGGATAGTTTTCGAGGATGTTCGCCAGTGCTTTCCACGAATGAGACTCTTGATAGAAGCCGCTGTTATCCAGAATGCGGCGTACTTTATTGCGTAATACCGGAATACTGGAGGTCGATTGGTTATACGCCGATGACGCATACAGCCCCGTAAAGCGATGCTCACCAATCACATTTCCCTGCGCATCAAATTTTTTGATGCCGATATAGTCAACATAGGCAGGTCGGTGCACACGCGACTTCGCATTGCTTTTGGTCAGTACCAACAGCTCTTTCTTTAATGCCGTTGCACGCGCAGACTCGGGCATTTCCGACAAGCGCACCACATTCGGTGATTTGTGCTTTTTGGCCAGACCGAGTGCATCACATTCACTGGAGGCGCGAAGCTCATAGTCCCCTTCAACGGCCACAAGGTCAAAACACTTGTAACCCATGAAGGTAAAGTTGTTTTCGGTAATCCAAGTCAGAAATTCAATCGCTTCTTGACGGCGCTCATCATCAAACGGCAGCGTGGCCTCTTTCAGTGATTTCACCAAAGACAGCATTTGCTTGCGCATTGGCTGCCAATCATTCACGACCATCACCACATCGGTCAGCGTTTCATGGAGCTCTTTTTCCAACGCTGCCATTTCAGCATCTTCTGACATCTTATCGATTTCGATGTGGAAAGTGCTTTGGAATTGGCCATTTTCACCGCTGATCTCAACCACATCACCTTGTTGGTTTTTCAACGCTTTCACGGGCGTATTTAGCATCAGGTGTGTCGTGATCCCCAATCGATTGAGGGCCATACGGACGGAATCTACCAAAAACGGCGCATCCGGGGCGAGGATTTCGACAATGGTATGGGTTGATTGCCAACCGTTACCACTGAGGCTGGGATTAAAGACCTTAACGAATATTTTATCTTGTTCGAATGTGTTGAGGTGATGCCACATGCTCATCACGGCACCATAGAGATCTGATTCATTGCGCTCCTGCAAATCATTATCAGAAATTTGACCCAATATCCTTTTGGCTAATGCATCGACGAGTGGCTGTTGAGTATCATCCAGTTTATCGGCAATCAGTTGATAAACTTTCTCAAGTAACACCGGTACTATAGGGTCACGCGAGGTCATTCTGGAACTCCGTAGTCCTTTTTTAGACGTTATCTTTGTAGTAAGTATTAGAGGTAAACATTGCGTTAACATACGCACTGCCTAGTGTAAGGCTTGCTACACAAAAACGTTATATCTAAACAGCTGGATTTATACGAATTTCGCGAGAATGTGACTGGTGTAGCTATTTCCTTTGCTACGTTTGGTTAGGCGATGCGCTCGAGAGAGCGAAAGCGATTCTCCTCATCGGTGGTAAGTTTAAAACGGCCTCGTATACCGAGTTGTGAGAGATAAGGACGAAAGCGTGCGGCGGGAATTTGCAAGCGTAATCCCTTATCGGTAGTGACCACCACACTCGACGCGGCGCCACTGTAATAGAGCTGATACTCTGAATAGGAAATATTGACGTTAAAACGATAATCCATCGTGTTGATGCTCAGTCATTTTTTCTCTGCACAGGGTAACAAAAAAGCCGCCCAAATTGGACGGCTTGATGATCATTGGGTCACGATTAGCTCGCCCTATTGTTCGAGCGTTTTTTGCACTTTCTCGTACAAATCGTTAGCCAAGTTATCCATGTCAGCCAACTCTTGTAGCACTTGGCGCATATGCTGCTGACGTTCAGTGTCGTAATACGCCAGTTTAAGCAATGGATCGATTAAACGAGAAGCCACTTGCGGGTTCGATTCGTTTAACGTTACCAAGATCTCTTTCAAGAATCGGTAGCCGCTTCCATCTTTAGCGTGGAAGTGCACAGGGTTGCGCGAACAAAAGGCACCAATCAAACTACGGGTTCGGTTTGGATTCTTAAGGCTAAATGCCGGATGAGCCATTTGTGCTTTCACCCCTTCCAAGGCATGTTCTGCCGGATTTATACCTTGCAGCACAAACCACTTATCCATCACTAGCCCGTCATGCTGCCACTGGTCGCTAAAGTGCTTCATCAAGGACTCGCGGCATGGCAGTTGCGCGGCGTTGGCCGCATGCAGTGCTGCCATTGTATCGGTCATGTTGTTGGCATTACGGTATTGTGCTTCGACCCAATCATTGCCGTTTTCAGTATGTGCAAGATAGCTTAAACACGTGTTGCGTAAGTCACGCTCACCAATCGCTTTATGGCTGATTTCATATGACGCTTGCGTATATTGGCGATAAACCGTTTCCAGCTCATCAACCATTTCATCCGCGAATTGCTGTTTGAAAGCAGCCATGACCATGTGAATCGCATCCACATCCACAACATCAAACCAGCCCGCCACTTCGTTTTCAGAAGGTAACTTGAGCACTTCTGCAATCAATGCCGGTTCAGTGTTTTCGCTCAGTAGTACTCCACGGAAAGCATCAACCACTGACGCTGGGATCACTATCTTTTCATCATTTTGTACGCGTGCCACATTGGCCTTGATGTGTTTTGCTAGCAAACTTTGTCCGGCATCCCAACGAGCAAAATCATTGCGCGCGTATTGCAGCAAGAAGGTTAGATCTTGATCTTGGTAATCATACTCAAGCTTCACCGGTGCCGAGAACTCGCGTAGCAACGAAATCACTGGCTGCTCATCCACCGCATCAAAAATAAAGGTTTGCTCTGCTTCAGTCACCGCCAAAATATGGTGTACAGGTTCTCCGTGACGCTGTAACTCAATAACACTGCCATCTGCACGATACAGTTCAATATCGAGCGGAATATACAATGGTAGTTTTTCCGCTTGATCGGCCGTTGCTGGCGTATGTTGCTTCACATGCAATGCCAGTTGTTTAGTGGCATCGTCATAGGTTGAAGATACATTGAGAACCGGCGTGCCCGATTGACTGTACCAGCGTCGGAATTGGGTTAAATCAATCCCTGAGGCATCTTCCATTGCCTGCACAAAGTCATCGCACGTTGCAGCGGTGCCATCATGGCGTTCAAAGTAGAGCTTCACGCCTTTTTGGAACCCTTCTTCGCCAAGAATGGTGTGCATCATGCGGATCACTTCACTACCCTTTTCATAGACGGTAAGGGTGTAGAAGTTATTCATTTCGATCACTTTTTCCGGGCGGATCGGATGCGACATCGGGCTTGCATCTTCAGCAAATTGAGGCCCGCGCATAACGCGAACATTTTCAATACGGTTGACCGAGCGAGAGCCCAAGTCAGACGAAAACTCCTGATCGCGGAAAACCGTTAACCCTTCTTTCAGGCTCAGCTGAAACCAATCACGACAGGTGACTCGGTTCCCCGTCCAGTTATGGAAGTATTCATGACCAATAACCGCCTCAATCCCCAAATAGTCGGCATCGGTTGCCGTCTCTGCATTGGCAAGCACATATTTGGAGTTAAAGATATTTAGGCCTTTGTTCTCCATGGCACCCATATTGAAGAAATCAACGGCCACGATCATGTAGATATCAAGGTCATACTCAAGGTCGAAGCGTGTCTCATCCCATTTCATCGCATTCTTAAGCGAAACCATGGCGTGATCGGCGCGATCTAAGTTGCCTTTATCCACGAAAATTTCGAGGGCCACTTCACGACCTGAACGTGTCACAAAGCTGTCACGCAACACATCAAAATCACCAGCAACTAGCGCAAACAGATAGCTTGGCTTTGCATACGGGTCATGCCACTCAACCCAATGACGACCGTTATCCAACTCGCCCGACGCAATTTTGTTACCGTTACTCAGCAAGTATGGATAAGACGCTTTATCCGCAATCACCTTGGTGGTGAAACGTGCCAATACATCCGGGCGATCGAGATAGTAAGTAATACGGCGGAAGCCTTCTGCTTCACACTGCGTGCAATACGCACCGCCTGATATATACAAACCTTCAAGGGCCGAATTATTTTCTGGGTCGATCTCGGTTTGGATCGTGAGCGTGAACGCCGCAGGCACATCACGGACGATGAGTTTGCCTGACTCTTCACTGTAGGCCGTCCATGCATCGCCATTGATGTCGATACGCACTAACTTTAGGTTTTCGCCATCCAGTTCAATGTCAGTCGCATTGTCATTTAAACGCTTCACTTGGCTCACGGCCGTTACCAAGGTTGCGTTTGGCTCAAGATCAAACTCTAGGTTTAGGTCGGTAATGGTAAAATCAGGGGCGCGATAATCTTTACGATATTTCGCAGTGGGTTGTTGAGACATGTTGAATCCTTATTATTGGGTGTACCTCAGCCAACAAATCGTGTCAGTGACTGCCTGACGCCAACCTTGGCGAGCAGCGTGCTACACCATACCGCGCTCGCAAAAAGATGACTATAGGTTTAACACTTTGTTATCAATTGTTTGCGTATGCGATGTGTAAAAAACGCCTCACAAACTGTCAATGTGACGACAAAACCTCTCAAATTGGCGAATTGTGCAGCATATTGTCAACGCAGGCTGCCAATCCGGCAGGAAATATAATGTGACGACGGTTAAATTTTACAGAAATTGCGGTACTATGACGCCAATTTCGTTTTGTAACACGTAAGGCGTTCCACACGCATGCACAATCCGATCATCACTTCACTGCTGGATACGGACGCATACAAGCTGAATATGCAGCAAGCCGTCTTTCATCACTATCGTGACGTTCACGTCACCGCGGACTTCTATTGTCGGAGTGATGAGAATTTGACTCCGCTAAAAGACGCGGTGATAGCGCAAGTGAACGCGCTAGGCTTACTGCGCTTTACTGAGCAGGAGTTAAATTATCTGGCCTCGCTCGAGCTCTATCAAGCAGATTTTCTCTCATACCTGAAGCACTTTCAGCTTCGCCCAGAGCAAGTTACTGTCACTATCGAAGAAGGACAGCTGGCGATTCATATTGCTGGTCCGTGGTGCGAAGTGATTCTCTGGGAAGTGCCATTACTCGCGATTATCTGTGAGTTACGGAATCGCATCTGCTACCCCACGTTCGGGGTGGAGCACGCACTCGCCCGACTTGAGGAGAAACTGAATCATTTACCCGAAGACGGCTTTGCCGATGACTTTCAATTGGTCGACTTCGGCACACGTCGCCGCTTCTCGCGTGATGTGCACTATGCCATCGTTAAACGCCTGAAAGCCGCTTATCCCCCGCTAAAAGGCACCTCCAATGTTTGGTTAGCGAAAGAGCTTGGCCTGCCCCCAGTTGGTACCCAAGCTCATGAGTGGTTTCAAGCGCATCAGCAGCTGGCGGGAGCGTTGGCCGATTCACAACAGCTCGCGCTACGTGTTTGGTTAAAGGAATATCCAAACAGTCTGGGCATCGCCCTGACCGATTGCATCAATATGGATGCTTTCCTTCGTGATTTTGACAGCGAACTCTCGCAAGCCTTTACCGGCCTGCGTCATGACAGTGGCGATCCCATCGCTTGGGGAGAAAAAGCCATTGCCCACTACCAGCATCATGATATAGACCCTGACACTAAGACGTTGGTCTTCTCTGACAGCCTCACGCTGGCCAAGGCTATTCATATCTATCGCCATTTTTCAGGACGGGTGCAAACATCGTTTGGAATTGGTACCCAATTAACCTGTGATCTACCCGATGTGAAAACCCTTAACGTGGTGATCAAACTCACTAGCTGCCAAGGCAAACCCGTCGCCAAAATCTCCGATGAGCCCAACAAAGCAATTTGTAAAGATGAGGCGCATTTGAGTGCGCTGAAAGCCGCATTTAGACTGATTGATTAAAAGAATCAGGTACAAAAATGCCCGCTGTGATGCGGGCATTTTTTTCAGCGCGTGATGACTTATTGTCTTGTTTGGCGCACTATTGCCGTTCCAGAATCGCTTCCATCCCAAACACATCATTGGTTAACCGCAAGGTATCTGCCGCCAGTTGGAATTGCGATGAGTGCCGGCCGTTACGGTAGATCAACATTAGGTTATCGCCTTCCACCAAATAGACCCCGCGATGAGTGACTGAGCTCCCATCATCCCCGCGCACCTGCATCGCGAATAAGAAGTCAGGCCGTAATTGCAGCGATACTCCGTCAACGTGTTCACTCACATCTTCGCCTGAGATGCTGTGGGAACGCCACAAACCGCTTAAATCTTCTGGCAGGAGCTTGGTAAAGACCGCACCTTGCAGTTGCAATTGGTTATGATTGAGCTGATAGGCATGCCGCTGCTCGATGCCTTCATTATCGTACAGGCGTAATATGTTCTCGTTGATGTCGTACTGCCCAGCAGCGGTTTCGAGTTGTCCATCATGACGCAACAAATCGATACGAAACTCGTAATTGGAATTAAAAGACAGATTAATCGCTTTGTAAGGATGTGGAGCTTGCTCAACGGGCATGTCGCTAAACCAATACCAATCTCCCAGCAGTAATGGGAAATCCACGCGAGAGAGCTCTTCGCTACGAACCGGAAGCGACACGATAATCGCTAACATACACCCAAGTAAGAGACGCATAACTCACCCCACTGACCGTTATTCCTATCAATAAGGTTAGACGCAGATCTCAAAATGCTACAATTTTTTGATATTGATCTCGTTTTATCGGTTCATCAACATCGGCACGTCATCTCCATGTCATAAAAAAAGCCTAGGCAATTGCCTAGGCTTGTCGTGACACCAACCGAGGATGATCAACGGTTAGCGATTAGGGAGGCAAGATCATTGGTAATGCTCGCCGCTTCCTCTAAGTAGGCGTCCGGCTCTTCGTAATCCTTCGGCACATCCTCAAGCGATTTAAACGGCAGTTCGCCCATGGCTTTTTGACGTACATTTAAGCGCGCCAAACGTTCTTTATCCTCGCGATCCATTTCCTGCCGACGCACTTTCTCATTCAAGGAAATACTGTTTTTATCTTTTTCCTGCTGATAAAGCGCAATGTCTTCGCGGATAAAACCAAACTCACGGTCTGAAGCAATACGGGTTTGATGGCGCTTGGTCAACGCATCAATCACGTCATCAGGCAGCTTCATTGCCGAGTATTCCGCAGGGGCAATTTGATCCCATGGCAACGCATTGTCTTCCATGCTCTCACCGGTTTCATCGGGGGATACCGGCGATGGAAACGCAATGTCGGGTACCACGCCTTTATTTTGAGTACTGCCACCACTGATGCGATAGAATTTTTGAATGGTATATTGCACGTAACCTAAAGGCTTTTCGAACAAATCATAAATATGATTTAGCGAGCGGTGCTGCTGCACTGTACCTTTACCGAATGACTGTTCGCCAAGCACAATTGCACGGTGGTAATCTTGCATGGCCGCGGCAAAAATCTCTGACGCCGACGCACTGTAACGGTTAATCAGTACCGTCATCGGCCCGTTGTAGAAACTCTTGCCATCACTGTCATTATTGACCTTAACTCGACCGTAGCTATCGCGCACTTGCACAATCGGACCTTTGTCGATGAACAAGCCACTCAACGCTGTTGCTTCACTCAAAGCGCCGCCACCGTTATTACGCAAGTCCACCACAATACCACTGACATTTTGCGCGGTGAGCGCTGCCAACTCTTTCTTGGTATCTTCAGCCAAGCCGACATAAAAGCCCGGTACTGTCAGCACCCCTACTTTTTGATCGCCACGCTCAATCACGTCGGATTTAACCGCGCGGTCTTCTAGGCGGATTTTGTCACGAGTAATAGTGACGCTGTAACTTTTAGCGTTAGCGCCTTCAGGCAAAATCTGTAGCCGGACCTCACTTCCCTTCGGTCCTTTGATCAGCTCGACGACATCGTCGAGTCGCCAGCCAATCACATCCACCATCGCCTCGTCTTCTTGACCGACACCGATAATGCGATCTCCCGGCGATAACTGTTTAGACTTAGAGGCAGGGCCACCGGCCACCAGCGAGCGAATCACTGTATATTCATCTTTCACCTGTAACACCGCACCAATCCCTTCGAGTGACAGGTTCATCTCAGATTGGAACTGCTCAGCATTACGTGGAGAGAGATAGCTAGTGTGCGGGTCCACTTCTCGCGCAAAGGCGTTCATGTAGACTTGAAACACATCTTCACTGTGACTTTGAGTGAGACGCTTCAATGCGCTGTTATAGCGCTTACCTAGGGTTTCGCGAATATCGTCATCGTCTTTCCCCGTAAGACGGAGATTCAACGCATCATTTTTAATCCGCTTATCCCAAATCGCATCGAGTTCTTGCTCATTGGCCGCCCAAGGCAGTTCGGTGCGATCGAGGACCATTGACTCGTCTTTAGAGAAATCAAACGGCTTATCGAGAACCTCGAGTGCGTATTGGTATCGCTCAAAGCGCTTTTTGAGCACCAAATTATAGATTTCGTAGGCCGCGTCGGTTTCCCCCTCTTTGAGCTGATCGTCCAGCCGGTCTTTCCAACGCGATAAGGTATCGACATCGCTCTGGGTTAAAAAGACACGGTTGTAATCTAACGTCTCGAGATAACGCTCAAAGATCCCGGCCGAGAAAGCATCGTCGAGAGAAAACTGCTTGTAATGCGAGCGAGTAAAGCGCGAGGTGACACGCTTTGAAGCGGTTTTGTGTTGGGGTTCAGCGGAAAGTGTTGGCAAATCACTGAGTTGAAAGTTGGCCTCTACGGCCTGGGCAGACGCTGCCAGCATCAAGCTGGCAGCGATAGCCGAAAAGCGGCGTCGACAAAACATGCGTCGAGGAGTCTCCTTTAGGCGCTGAGGTGCTCCGCTTTCACTAACATGGTCAAACCGTTAGTAAGACGAACACGCACCTCATCCTTGTTAATTTCAACAATGGTCGCTGGTAGATTACCATTGCCCATGTTCACATTTACGTCTTTTCCTACGACAACGTCGCTGGCGCTGAGTTCGCGACGTGGCTCTTTAGCTTTCTTAGTCATTTTAGCTGGCTTTGGTTTACTCGTACGAGCTTTTGCCGTTTGAGCTGCCGCTTTTTTGCCTTTGGCTGGCGTTTTGCCTTGACCGTCTGCTTTTTTCGCTTGTTGCTTACGACGTTCCGCCGCACGCGCTTTGCTTTCAGCAAGAGTTTGAGCCGCGTGATCAATATGCTCTTGTTCTAGCTCGCCACACGCGTTGCCATCAAGATCGACGCGTGACGCACCCGGTTTCACGCTGTGCAGATAACGCCAGGAAGACGTGTACTGGCGAAGCGCGGCTCGCAATTGGGTTTTGCTTACCTTAGGGTCATCATTCAAGCGTTCTGCAAGATCTTGAAAAATGCCAATTTTTAGTGGCTTGGCTTCGCCTTCTACAGTAAAACATTTAGGGAAACGTTCAGCAATGTAGGCAATGACTTCTTTGCTGTTCGCGAGCTTTTCAGTATTTTCCATGTTTTTTCCTGGCCTGCTGTAGTCAAGCTGCAGCAGAATATCTACGTGTATTTAAGTATGAAAGTGGTGCGTATTATAGATACCTGATATTAAAAAACTACCGAGATTGACGAAATTACAGGTGTTTTTGCATTTCTTTGACCAAGGTAGTCAGGCCCTGTTCATCTTCTTGGTCAAAACGACCCACGGTTGGGCTATCAATATCAAGCACAGCTTGGAGTTGGTTGTCGATTCTAACCGGGACGACAAGTTCAGCGTTACTGGCGGCATCACAGGCGATATGCCCCTCAAATGCGTGTACGTCTTCAATCCGCATGACTTTATCTTGGCTAAAGGCGGCACCGCAAACCCCTTTTTCAAATGGGATCCGAACGCACGCCGGCAGGCCCTGAAATGGTCCCAACACCAACTCTTTGCCATCACTCAAGTAAAAACCCACCCAGTTAATGTCTTCAAGTTGGCTATTCAGTAATGCGCTCACGTTCGCCAGTTTTGCAATCAAACTTGGCTCGCCCTCACATAAAGCAACCGCTTGTTGGGTTAACAGACGGTAAAAATCAGCTTTGTTTTCCATAATTCACTGCATCTCAAACAACAAGACCATTACAATAGAAATAATCCAAAGACATTTCAATTGAGTATCTTGATTTATGATTACTTGGCGCTGGCTTCTTGACCAAGCCCGACCTCATCGTACCCGCCTGATTTGGGCCAATATTGTGGCAATTGCCGCCACCTTGATCAGCGTGCCCATTCCCTTACTGATGCCTTTACTGGTCGATGAAGTGCTGCTCGATAAACCCGATTGGGGGCTCGCGGTGCTAAACCACGTATTGCCACAAGCTTGGCAACATGCCGCTTTTTATATCGCGACGGTACTTGTCATTGTGGTGTTGATGCGTGCCACCAGCCAAGCGCTTAACATCCTTCAAAGCCGTCAGTTCACCCTGGTCGGCAAAGCCATTACCTATAAAATTCGTCAACACCTGATTGCGAAATTAGGCCGTGTGAGCATGCAAGAGTATGAACTGCGCGGCAGTGGCGGGTTAACGTCTCATTTGGTGACCGATGTCGAAACCATTGATAAATTTATTGGTACTACGCTGAGTAAGTTTATTATCGGCATTCTCACCGTAATGGGCACCGCGGTGGTGCTTTTGTGGCTGGATTGGCGGTTAGGGCTTTTTATTTTGCTCATCAACCCGATCGTGGTTGCCTTAAGTCGCGCTCTAGGCCAACGGGTTAAACATCTTAAAAAACGAGAAAACCAAGCATTTGAGCGCTTCCAGCAACGTCTCGTCGATACACTCGATGGGCTTTACCAACTCCGCGCCGCCAACCGAGAGCGTGAATACCTTCACCAATTGGATCAAAGTGCAGGCGATATTAAGGTCAGTGCCGATAAATATGCTTGGCAGTCAGAGGCCGCGGGACGCTTATCATTTTTGATGTTTTTGATTGGCTTTGAACTTTTCCGCGCTGTGGCGATGGGCATGGTCTTTTTTAGTGATCTGACCATTGGCCAAATGTTTGCTGTGTTCGGCTATCTTTGGTTTATGTTGGGTCCGGTTCAGGAACTGTTAGGGATCCAGTTTGCATGGTATAGCGCTAAAGCAGCCATGAATCGAGTCAACGATGTGTTGAGTTTGCAAGAAGAGGCACGCCGTCCTGACGGCCAAAATCCAAGTGATAGCGACAATACAGCCTTGGATATCGAGATTGAGGATCTGCACTTCGCCTATGATGAAGATAAATCTGTTCTCAATGGCTTGAATATGCATATTCCAGCGGGACAGCGTGTCGCATTGGTCGGCGCCAGTGGTGGCGGTAAGTCAACGTTAATCCAATTGCTACTGGGCCTTTATCCGGTTGAACGCGGCGATATTCGCTATAACGGCTATTCGATCAATCAGCTTAATTTAGCCGCGCTTCGCCAACAGATTGCGGTGGTACTACAACAACCCATGTTGTTTAACGATACCCTACGTAATAATTTGAGCTTGGGGCGAGATGTAACTGATAGCGAGCTTTGGCACGCGCTAGAACAGGCGCAACTTGGCGATGTCGTGAATAAGCTCACTCAAGGGCTAGATACACCGCTAGGACGACAAGGGATCCGTTTATCGGGCGGGCAACGTCAACGCGTCGCCATCGCGAGAATGTTGCTTGGCGACCCGAAACTGGTCATTCTAGATGAAGCTACATCGGCATTGGATACCGCAACAGAGCGGGCATTGCACCAAGCGATGCATACCTTCTTAGCCGGTCGCACCACCCTGATTGTCGCGCATCGGCTCTCTGCGGTGAAAGAAGCGGATTTGATTTATGTGCTGGAGGATGGCCAAGTCACCCAAAAAGGCACCCACGGCGAGTTGGTGACCGCCCCGGGTGTTTACCAAACGCTTTATGGCACCATTCAACAGGCAGCAGGGAAGTAGCATGCGCACGCAATCGGTCACTCGTCTTGAGCCCCAACCACGGACAGGGTTAATTCGCTGTCCCGGTTGCGATCTCGTGTTGACCGGTTGCGAGACCGATTGGGATCACCTTGCCATCTGCCCACGCTGCGCCACCAAATTACAGCAGGGACGTCGATTATCGTTTAACGGTGAGTTGGCCATTGCGCTAACCGTACTGGTGCTATTTTTCCCCGCCCATGGGCTACCGCTGTTATCAATCAATCTATTAGGCAAGGATATTAGCGCATCGGTGCTGACTGGCGCGAACCTTCTATGGACCAGCTATCCCTTTGTCACTGCGCTGGTGGTCTTTTGTGCCAGCCTTGCACCACTCCTTTTTACCTTAGCCATTCTGGTCATGCACTTGGCGCGCCGTCACGGCAACATTCGCCTTTTCCGGCCTACCGTGACGCTGATTGACCACCTCCGTCATTGGGTCATGGCAGATGTGTTTATGGTTAGCTTGGCGATTGCGTGCTTTAAAATCCAAGACTACGCCGAACTACGCTTTTCATTGGGGCTCGCCTGCTACGCCACGCTACAAATTCTGCTTTCGGTATTGCTTGTACGTGTTAATACCCGACGCTACTGGGATGCGTTCTTAGCCCCTAAACCTGTCACCAGTATCCATAATTTGATTCGTTGCGATCACTGTGGCTTGACGCAATACCACGGTACTCAAACCCATTGCCAACGTTGTGAGCGTCCCCTACACGTTCGCCTGCTACGCAGCGAGCAAAAAACATGGGCGTGTCTGCTCACCGCTGCGGTCTTTTTGTTGCCCGCCAACCTTTATCCAATCTCGATTTTTTTCTCGAACGGCATCCGACTCGAAGACACGATATTTTCTGGCGTTGCCAGCCTGATTAACAATGGTATGCCGGGAATAGCGG
Organism: Salinivibrio sp. YCSC6; assembly: GCF_004916735.1. Taxonomy (NCBI): domain Bacteria; kingdom Pseudomonadati; phylum Pseudomonadota; class Gammaproteobacteria; order Vibrionales; family Vibrionaceae; genus Salinivibrio; species Salinivibrio sp. YCSC6. The sequence continues at coordinate 1,453,642 of NZ_CP039516.1, read as the reverse complement.
CGATAATTTTTACCGCCAGTATCATTGTGCCGGTAGCAAAGATTCTCGGACTTGGTTTCATTCTGATTAGCTTGCATACCTCTGTCGCCATTACACCTCGCCAACGCATGTGGCTTTATAGAAGCGTGAAATGGATTGGCAAGTGGTCAATGATGGACTTATTCGTGATTGCATTTATGGTCGCGCTCGTTGATCGTGGCCGCATTATGGACTTTACACCCGGCCCTGGCGCCATTGCTTTTGGTATTGTGGTGGTACTCACTATGCTGGCCACTGACCTTCTTGATACGCGTTTGATATGGGATCATCATGAGCGACAAACACGACGTGCCGACGCCAACCATTAAGACTACCTATGGCCTTTCTCCTTTATGGATCCTGCCCATCTTGGCGCTAGGCTTAGCGGGATGGCTCGTTTTTCAATCCATTAATGAAGCCGGACAGCGGATTCAAATTCTATTCAGCGATGCGCAAGGCTTAGAAGCGGGACGAACAACTATTCGTTACCAAGGGCTCGAAGTCGGCAAAGTTCGCAATATCACCTTGGCAGATGATCTCAATGGTATTTATGTCGATGCCACAATTTATCCAGAGGCCAAGCAGTTACTGACGACCGGCAGTGAGTTCTGGTTAGTGAAACCACGCGCGTCGTTAACGGGGATCAGCGGCCTTGAAACACTGGTGTCGGGGAATTACATCGCCCTTCAGCCGGGAACGGGTGAACCTAGCCTTCACTTTACCGCACGTGATGAGCCCCCCGCTGAGATGACGGACAAAGCTGGCACGACCTTTAAGCTCCACGCACCGACCTTGGGCTCGCTCAATATCGGCTCGCCACTTTATTACCGTAAAATCCAAGTCGGAGAGATCTACAGTTATCGTCTTGATGATGATAATCAAGGCGTCACCCTGTCTGCATTGATCAAACCTGAGTTCAGTTCATTGGTGAAGCAAGACACGCGGTTTTGGTCCGTTAGTGGTTTGAAAGCGAATGTCGATCTGTCTGGGGTCGATGTTGAACTTGATAGTCTTGCCAGCTTGGTGGCCGGCGGTGTGACGTTTGATTCACCGAGTACCAGCCGACAAGCGTCGCATAATGATAGCTTTCGGTTATACCCAAGCCTGAGTGCGGCCGAACGAGGTCAAACCATTGAAATAGCTTTGCCCACCAACCACGGTATTCAAGGCGCCGGCGCCCGAGTGACCTATCAAGGACTGCAGATCGGTGAGATTACCGAGATTCGCATCGACCCTGACAGCCAAAACGCGTCTGCCACAGCCGCCATTGACCCGAGTATGCTGTGGCTGTTCAATCAAGAGACCCAAATCACCATCGAACAACCACAGATTGGTTTTAACGGTCTTAAAAATATCGGCAACCTGGTGTTGGGGAACTTCTTATCCGTGGTGCCCGGCTCCCCTGATGCTCCGGCCGTTGATAGTCATTATCGCTTCTCAGCCAGCACGTGGCAGCAGCAACAAAAAGAGGCCGCCGATGCCTTGGTAGTTACGCTCGACGCCGATGACGCTTACGGCCTTACGCCTCGTACCAAAGTGCTCCATCGCGGCATTCAGGTGGGCTTTATTGACCACATCGGCCTCAACGAAAGTGACACCGTCACGATAAAAGCGGTGATCTATCCGCAATACCGCCACCTGGTCAAACAACAATCGCAATTCTTTATATTAGGGGGAATTACCGGTGAGTTGAGCGGCAATGGGCTCGATGTGGTAGTGCCTGCTATGGAGCAAATCGCCGATCCCGCATTAAGCTTTACTAGCCAAGGCAAGCAAGGTGTACGCGATAGCTATCCGCTCTATACCTCACGTATCCAAGCCAAACACGCACGAGAAGACGCGCAAGGCAAAACCCGCTTTACCCTAGTGGCTGATGCACTGCCAAGCATTAACGAGGGCAGTCCGGTCATGTATCGCAATTTTATCGTCGGGCAAGTGGAAGGCTACCAGCTGAATGGCAAAAGCGTCACGATATCGATTGCCGTGAACAATCGCTATCGCCACCTGATAAACCGCGACACAGTATTTTGGAACCAATCCGGTCTCGACATCAAAGCCAACTTAAGTGGCGTAGAAATCAACACAGGCTCGCTTCGTTCTTTACTCAGTGGCGGTATCGCCTTTGGCTCTATGCCGGGCATTAGCAACAAACGCCAAGGCGACTGGAAGCTCTACCCCTCACGAAAAGACGCAGCACGTTACGGGGTCGATATTGTACTCAACACGGACGAAGCCAAAGGGTTAAAGGTTGGCAGCGCAATCCGCTATCAAGGGGTAGATGTTGGCGAGATTACCCAGCTAGAGCCGGATTTTAAGACTCAATCAGTCCGCGTACACGGTCGTTTGTATCCTGAGTATAAAAATGAGCTCGCCCGTCAAGGGAGCTATTACTGGCTAACCCAGCCAGTACTCAGCCTAACAAAAACTGAGAACCTAGATTCTTTGTTTGGAACCTATATTTCAGTCGTGCCCGGTGCGGGCGAATTCAAGCAGCAATTCAAATTACATGCTTCACCCAAATACCCGCGGGGCCTGTCACTCGTGCTTGAAAGTGATGCACGTCATTCCATTACTGTTGGCACCCCAATCCTCTATCGCGATATGGAGGTAGGCACTGTCTCCAAAGTGCAATTGGGTGAGTTTGCTGACCGCGTTTTATTCAGTGTTCAGATCACGCCGCAGTATGCACATCTGGTGCGAGAAAACACGGTGTTTTGGAATCAATCCGGCGTGGATGTGTCGATTGGTTTGACCGGTGCCAACCTAAAAAGCGGCACCATTGATAGCCTACTGAAAGGTGGAATCGCCTTTGCAACGCCCGACACCTCTCCGTTGGCCCCCAAAGCTAACGACAAACGCCACTACTTGTTACATCGTGAACCCAAAGCGGAATGGGTTGCATGGCGCACGGCGATCCCCAAGCCCTAGCGCTATCTTTTCGGGCAGCCATTTTCTTTGGCTGCCCTTTTTGAGCAAAATTACCGACTTTCTCCTCCCGCGACCTACACTCAAGACCAAGATCTGTTTACAATCTTGCGCTGCTAATTTTGAGTTAATCAACAAGAGATCCTGTTTTGCACCCCAATATCTCACTGCCAGAGGCTTTCTTAGCCCAAATACAGGCGACAATGCCCTCGCACCTCTCTATGGAGGAGTTTGTTGCTGCCTGTCAGCGTCCTCTGCGCCGCAGTATTCGTGTCAATACGTTAAAAATTTCCGTCGATGCATTTAAGCAACGTGCCGCAGAACATCATTGGACACTGACTCCCGTACCTTGGTGTGACACAGGGTTTTGGATTGAGCGACAAGACGATGACAAAGTGCCATTAGGCAATACGGCTGAACACATGGCGGGACTGTTTTATATTCAAGAAGCAAGCTCGATGATGCCGGTCACTGCCTTGCTGGCAGGCGAGCATGAACCGGGCCAAGCCCCTGATTGGCAACATGTGCTTGATGTTGCGGCCGCGCCGGGCTCAAAAACCACGCAGTTGGCAGCCTCCATGCAAAACAGCGGTATTTTGGTCGCGAATGAGTTTTCAGCGAGCCGCATCAAAGGGCTACATGCCAATGTACAACGCTGTGGGGTAAGAAACGTTGCACTGACCCACTTTGATGGCCGTGTATTCGGCGGCTGGCTACCCGAGCAATTTGACGCCATTCTGCTCGACGCGCCCTGCTCTGGCGAAGGAACCATTCGCAAAGATCCTGATGCGATGAATAACTGGAGCCTTGCCTCAGTGGATGACATTGCACAGACCCAACAAGCTCTGATTGATAGCGCGTTTCACGCACTGAAACCAGGCGGCGTGCTGGTGTATTCAACCTGTACCTTGAACCACACCGAAAATCAGTCGGTTTGCCACTGGCTCAAGCAAACTTACGGTGACGCTGTCACTTTTGAGTCACTGAAGGATTTATTCCCGGGTGCCGAACAAGCCCTAACCGACGAAGGCTTTTTACATCTCTACCCTCAGATTTTTGACAGCGAGGGCTTTTTTGTCGCCCGCATTCGTAAACATGCATCCGCCACTCCACCAAGCGTAAAAAAGCGACTGGGCAAATTTCCATTTTCACTGGCGAGTCAAAAAGACAGTCAACAGATAAGCGCCACCTTTAAAAAGGAACTTGGGCTATCGCTGCCGGATGCGGCCACGCTATGGTTGCGTGACAAAGAGGTATGGCTTTTCCCTTCAGCTATCGAACCTATGTTAGGCGAAGTGAAGTTTGACCGCATTGGGATCAAGTTAGCCGAAACCCACCGCAAAGGTTATCGCTGGCAACACGAGGCGATTATCGCACTGAGCACCCAGTCACTCGCTGAATGTAAAACCATTGCGCTCACCAAGACACAAGCCGTTGAATGGTATCAAGGACGCGACATTTGGCCCGAGCAAACGCCAGAAAAAGGCGATGTCATTGTGACCTATCAAGGAGACGTGCTCGGACTCGGCAAATGGGTCGGCAATCGGATTAAAAATGGTCTACCTCGCGATCAAGTTCGCGATAGCAACTTGTTTTAATCGATATGAAATGGTGTTGATAATAGTTCGCAGGGAAAGAAACTGGCAAAGCTGTATTGATAAACTACACTTTAATGGAATCACAACCTAAATTGGCATCTGGCTCCAATGAGCCCTTTCCCTGAGCTCGGAACAGGACGTTCCGAGCCTTTTTTTGCTTTGTCTTGCGTGACGCCGTCACTTAACGCGGTAAATGCCATCCGCTTCAATACGAATCTTGCGTTGCTTGTACAAGCCACCCAAGGTCTTTTTAAAGGTCGCTTTACTGGTGCGGAACAAGGCAAAAATCGCATCCGGGGAGCTTTTGTCGTTAAGCGGCAAAAATCCCCCTTTTTTATCTAGGGTTTGCAAAATTTTATCGCTTAAATCATCAACCCGCGCTTTACCGTGTTTCTGTAGAGCAAGATCCAACTTACCATCGTCGCGCACCGTTTTCACAAACGCACTCAACTTCTTACCGATAAACAGCTTCCCGAACGCTTCAGCGCGATAAATAAGCCCCCAGTGCTGATTATTCACCACACACTTAAAGCCGAGATCCGTGATATCCGTAATGATTACCGACACTTTGTCGCCCGCTTTTAAACGCGGCTTTTCGTCGCTGATAAACTTGTTGAATTTACGGCTAGCGACGATACGGCCCGAGGCTTTATCCGTGTAGACGCGAACCACATAAGGTTTACCCTCTTCCATTCGCGTACGTTGCTCACTAAAAGGCACCAACAAGTCTTTGCTCAAGCCCCAATCGACAAACGCGCCAACCGAATTGACACCAACACAGCGCAAAGATGCAAACTCACCCACTTGAGCCAATGGCGTTTCAGTAGTGGCGATAATATCGTCTTCGGAATCGAAATAGATAAACACCTTGAGCTCGTCGCCGACACGGGTATTTTCAGGGACGTACCGGGTTGGCAGCAAAATATTGCCGAACTCATCACCATCAAGAAACACCCCGAAGTCTGCCTGCTTCACTACCGTCAATGTGTTGTATTGGCCTAGTTTAATCATTGTCTCAACGCTGTAGAAAGTAATGGCGGTGAGTATACGCAATTTCATCTTGATATGCGCAGCCAAAACACCACTCAAACGGATAAAAATCCATCAAGCACTGCCTATTTCCCGCTATACCCCTACTTTCTGTCTCTTGTTAGCGACGCAATCCCTGTTAGGCTTGAGTGAAGACCATAGGGGGAATTCATGGCAGTATTTAACGGCTCACATATCAGCTTTAGTTTTAGCCAGCTTGGCAGTGCATTTGGCGAACACGTCACGCCAACCGCGCTCGAAAACGGTCGGCTTTTCACCTATAACGCCGAAGTGGCAAAACAGCTTGGATTGAATGAATCCGAGCTCACCTCGGAGGCGTTTCGGGCAATTTTATCCGCAGAGCAGCCGTTAGCCGGCCGAACACCGTTTGCGATGAAATACACCGGTCACCAGTTTGGTCAATATAACCCCGCGCTCGGCGATGGCCGTGGTGTCTTGTTAGGGGAATGGCGCGATGCCGATGGCACCTTGTGGGATTGGCACCTAAAAGGGGCGGGAAAAACGCCATACAGCCGCCACGGTGATGGACGAGCGGTGTTACGCTCGACGCTCCGCGAGTATCTCGCCAGTGCCGCCATGACAGGACTCAACATTCCGACCACACGGGCACTTGCGATGGCCACCAGCGACACCCCAGTCATGCGCGAACGCATCGAAACTGCCGCAACGCTACTTCGCGTTACCGAGAGTCACGTCCGTTTTGGCCACTTCGAGTACTTGTTTTACAGTCAGCAGCATGAGGCGCTAGGCACGCTGGCCGACTATGTGATTGCACGTCATTTCCCTGAACTGGCCGAGGCCGAAAAACCCTATGCGGCACTGCTACAAGAAATTGTTGAACGAACGGCGGACATGATTGCCCAGTGGCAAGCCATCGGCTTTAACCACGGTGTGATGAATACCGATAATATGTCGATTCTCGGCCAGACCTTCGATTACGGCCCTTATGCCTTTTTAGACGATTTCGACCCAGGTTATATCTGCAACCATTCCGATTACAGTGGTCGCTATGCATTTAATCAGCAACCTGCCATCGCACTTTGGAATCTGTCCGCACTGGGCTATGCCTTTACGCCTCTCGTGGATAAGGATGTGATTAACGATATTCTTGGCGGCTTTGAACATCGACTACAAGTTGCCTATAGCCGCGCCATGCGCGATAAGCTGGGCTTGTCCGACGCACAGCCATCAGACAGTGACTTGTTTAATCAGCTCTTTGCATTGCTAGAGGAAAACCAAACCGACTATACGTGCTTTTTCTATCAACTCAGTCAGTATCGCGGTGACGCACTCCTAACAGCCGGCACCCTGAACCAGTTCAAACCCATCTGCCAAGACACGCAGGCATTAACCGAATGGCTATCCGCGTACCAACAGCGCGTGCATACACTGGATGATGCGACTCGTCTGGCCTGCATGCAGCGCACCAATCCAAAGTATATTTTACGCAACTATTTGGCCCAAGCGGCCATCGAGGCAGCTGAAAAAGGCGACTTACAACCAACCCATGACTTAATGACGGTACTTGCCCATCCCTTTGATGAGCACCCGTCGCTCGCGCACTTGGCCAACCCGCCAACGGATGACAATAAAGGCCTCGCATTGAGCTGTTCGTCCTAACTATCGGTGACTGATGACGGGCAAAAAATTAGCTTGTCGTCAGCCCTAACCAGCATTTTTCTGGTCAAAATCGCCTTAAAAACGCTACGGATATCACATTCATGCTTTCAAGGGCCGCGATTTTTGCTATCTTACTGGCTTCGCAACAGATTAAGATGTGAGGAAGGCTGTCCTCTATGCCACTGAAAACCGATGAACTTCGCACCCGCGTGGTTGATACCATGCCCACGCCCGCAGAGGTGGAAGCCGCCCACCCCATCAGCGACAATGTTGCTCACCATATTACTGCTTCGCGTCATGCAATCAGCCAAATTCTTAATGGCCATGACCCGCGCCTACTTGTGGTGATTGGGCCTTGCTCCGTGCACGATCCTGACGCTGCACGCGAGTACGCCAAACGGTTAAAAGGGTTGGCAGAGACTTACTCCGATCAGTTACTGATTGTCATGCGTACCTACTTTGAAAAGCCGCGCACGGTTGTCGGTTGGAAAGGTTTGATAAACGATCCTCACCTTGATGGGAGCGGTGATATTCGTGCTGGGCTGTTCACTGCCCGTGAGTTGTTACTCGATATCAATAAAATGGGTTTACCCACTGCGACCGAGTTTCTCGATATGATCACCGGCCAATATATTGCCGACTTGATCAGCTGGGGGGCCATCGGTGCGCGTACAACCGAGTCTCAAATCCATCGCGAAATGGCATCCGCCTTGTCTTGCCCAGTAGGGTTTAAGAATGGCACTGATGGCAATATTCGTATCGCTGTCGATGCCATTCGTGCGAGCCGTGAGTCACACCTGTTTTGCTCGCCAGACAAGCATGGCACCATGACCATTTATCGCACAGCGGGTAACCCTGATGGCCACGTTATCTTACGTGGCGGCCATCAACCCAATTACTACCAAAAAGATGTGCAAGCGGCCTCAGAAACCTTATCGAGCTTCGGGTTGCCGGCCAAATTAGTGGTAGACTTTAGCCATGGCAACTGCCAGAAACAGCATCGCCGTCAGTTAGATGTCGCAGAGGATATTGCGACGCAACTGGCTAACGGGAGTACCGCCATTGCGGGTATTATGGCAGAAAGCTTTTTAGAAGAAGGCAACCAACCTATGGGTGATAGCGCGTCGCGCCGATATGGCCAGTCTATTACCGACCCTTGCCTTGGCTGGCAGGATACTGAACGCTTGCTTGAGCGACTGGCCGCTGCAAGTGCTAAGCGACATCAAGCCTATTAATTATTTGATCAGCGACATGACATTTGTCATGTGAGAAAAGGACAGAACTATGCCCTCTTTTGATATTGTGTCTGAAATCGACAAGGTTGAATTGAAGAACGCCGTAGATAATGCAAGTCGCGAATTGGCGACGCGTTTTGATTTTCGTGGCGTTGAAGCAAGCTTCGAGCTGGACAAAGAAACCGTGAAAGTCACTGCAGAAGCGGATTTCCAACTCAACCAGATGATGGATATCCTGCGTAATAACCTTGCCAAACGTGGCGTGGATTCGCGTGCCATGGATATTCAAGATATAGTGCACTCAGGCAAAAGCTTCTCGCAGCAAGTGAAATTCAAAAATGGCATTGAAACCCCCGTTGCCAAGAAAATCACTAAAGCAATCAAAGACGCCAAAATGAAAGTACAAACACAAATTCAAGGCGAACAAGTCCGAGTAACCGGTAAAAAACGCGATGATCTTCAAGCGGTGATTCAGCTGGTAAAAGACAGTGATTTTGAGCAGCCGTTCCAGTTCGAAAACTTTCGCGACTAATGTGCAACATCTGCCACAAAAAACGGGCCATTTGGCCCGTTTTGCTTGTAAGGACAGTGTCGTTATCAGCTAACACTACTTATACTGGCTTTTGATTTCATCGAGCGCCCCGCTTGCAATCGCTTTATCTACCCCAGCTTGCAATTTCTCTACATAGCTATCAGGGGTGCTTTTGCTCAGGCTATAATACAATTGCGCTTCACTCAGCACATACACCACTTCAAACTGACTTGTGTCCACATTGTTTTGACTCATGATGAAGGAGCTGACGTTTTCTTCATACGCCCACATATCTACGCGGCCCGCTGCGAGCTGTTTAGCCAGCAAGTCTGCTTTAGGTGAGAGACGCAATGCGTTATCGCTAACGCCTAGGCTGCGCAACAAATGCTCACCGACATCGTCACGTACCACCCCAACTTTGTAGTTGGCAAAGTCGCTGCCGCTGTTAATGGTGATCCCTTTACTTTTCGGTGCCCACACGACAATTTTGGTATCTGTGATGGGACCTACCCACTTAAACTTATCTTCGCGCTCTTCCGTTCGGGTGGTTGAAAACAGTACCGTGTTTGGCTCAGACAATGCGGTAGCATAGCCACGCGCCCAAGGTTGGATCTTAACTTGATCACGGGTAATCGGCTCACCCGCTGCTTCGGTAGCCGCTTCGAGGAAATCCACGGCAATCCCTTTCAACTGCCCGTTCTCTTCATAGTTAAAAGGGGGGTAAACCTCAGTGATATAATTCAAGTCGCTTAGGTTGGCAGCAACTGTCGTAGTTGAAAACACCAGTAAACTGGCGGCGATGAGTGACTTCATTGGACTACCTCTTTGTTGTTCATTCCATAAAAACAGACGCCCAGCCAATATTATTATTCGGGTAACCCGTACTTATATGTGACGCCATTTCTTGGTTGCCACAACATGGTGTTCATGCGGTTGTGGTTTAACCACATACAAGCACCGTGCTAACCGTTATCATTGGTGAGTATAGTCAGCGAAAAATCACCCTGCGTAATTTTAAACACGCCTGTGAGTTATTCCCCAAGTTTGTTTTCTGACAATTCAACACCTTGATGCATATAGCGATATCTCACGCTTGCGCGTTAATACGAATGTTTACACTCAGCACACGCAAAAACATGATGGCTGACGCCCACATCCACGCAAAAAAGTTGAATTGGGTCACCATTAATGACTAAACTTTACCTCTTGTTTCATATAATTGCTCAATTAGTCCGCATTAATAATGCGTACTTTAACGATTAAGGTTATCGAGTGAGCAATAAAGTCAGTCATATTCCAGCCTGGACAATGCCGAGTCTGATAATCCATGAATAATCAAAAGCGACCTCTTTACATTCCCTATGCGGGGCCTGCGTTACTCGAAACTCCGCTTCTCAACAAAGGCAGTGCGTTTAGCGTCGAAGAACGTAAGTTTTTTAACCTCGAGGGCTTGCTACCCGATGCCATTGAAACCATTGAAGAGCAGACCGAGCGCGCCTACCAGCAGTACCAACGCTTTGAAAACGATATCGATAAGCACATTTACTTGCGCAATATTCAAGATACCAACGAGACATTATTTTATCGCTTAGTGTCGAACCACATCACCGAAATGATGCCAATCATTTATACGCCAACGGTCGGTGCTGCCTGTGAGAACTTCTCTAATATTTATCGTCGAGGCCGTGGGCTTTTTATCTCTTATCCAAACCGCGATCGGATTGATGATGTTTTAAACAACGCATCACGCCACAACGTGAAAGTGATTGTCGTTACCGACGGTGAGCGAATTCTTGGTCTTGGCGACCAAGGCATCGGCGGCATGGGCATTCCAATCGGAAAGCTGTCTTTGTACACCGCATGTGGGGGCATTAGCCCAGCGTACACGCTTCCAATCGTGCTCGATGTAGGCACCAACAATCCACAACGTCTGTCAGATCCTATGTACATGGGGTGGCGCCATACTCGGATCAGCGGTCAAGATTACGACGACTTTATTGAAGAATTCATCCAAGCGGTGCAGCGTCGCTGGCCGGATGCACTCATTCAGTTTGAAGACTTCGCACAGAAAAATGCGATGCCTATTCTTGAGCGATACAAAGACAAAGTGTGCTGTTTTAACGACGATATCCAAGGGACGGCCGCCGTCACCGTGGGTTCGTTAATTGCTGCCTGTAAAGCCGCTGGCACCAAACTCTCCGAGCAGCGTATCACCTTCCTTGGAGCAGGTTCTGCCGGCTGTGGCATTGCTGAAGCCATCATTGCCCAAATGGTGTCGGAAGGGATTTCCGATCAAGAGGCGCGTACGCGTGTCTTTATGGTTGATCGCTGGGGCTTACTCATTGATGCCATGCCAAACCTACTCGACTTCCAGCAAAGACTGGTTCAAAAGAGCAGCGCATTAAAAGACTGGCAATTAGAAGACAATAATATCTCACTATTGGATGTGGTACGTAATGCCCAGCCAACCGTGCTCATTGGCGTCTCTGGGGCGCCGGGCCTCTTTACCGAAGAGGTTATTAAGGCCATGCATGATAATTGTAAACGGCCGATTATCTTCCCCCTATCAAACCCAACCAGCCGGGTCGAAGCCACTCCCTTTGACATTCTTCGCTGGACAGACGGCCAAGCACTGGTTGCGACAGGTAGTCCGTTTGAACCCGTGCGCCTAGACAATGGTAAAACCTTCCCAATCGCGCAATGTAACAACAGCTATATCTTCCCGGGTATCGGCCTTGGTGTCCTTGCAGTGGACGCCACTCGCGTGACCGATGGCATGTTAATGGCTTCTTCACGTGCACTTGCTGAATGTTCGCCATTAGCGAAGCGCGGCACCGGAGCCTTACTTCCTTCACTGGAAGATATCACTTATGTGTCAAAGCAAATTGCTTTTGCGGTTGCGAAACAGGCCATTGAAGAAGGCGTTGCCGCCGAGCTGTCTGATGAGGCATTGAAAAAACGCATTGATGATAGCTTCTGGGAACCCAGATACCGTGAGTATAAACGCACGTCGTTTTAACCAGCGGTTGACACAAAAAGCTCCTTTCGAGGAGCTTTTTTTGCTAGGATTCCATTCACTTGAGGCGCCAACCTTGACGCCTTATCCGCATGGCATTTCTGAAAGGGACAGTAAGTAGTATGGCGATCCGGCGCCTCGCACGATTGGTGTTTATCGCAGTGATTTTCGCACTGGTTACTATGGTAGCTAGTGACTTAGCGATCACACTCAATGCGCGTGACCGCGTTTACACCGACGTTGACGACCTGCCCAAACGTCAAGTGGCATTAGTGCTTGGTACCAGCAAGTATATTGGTAAAACCCCGAATCCTTACTATACCCACCGCATCGAGGCCGCAGAAGCACTGTATAAAGCGAACAAGGTGAGTCATTTACTCTTAAGCGGCGATAATGCGCACCGCTCCTATAATGAACCTTGGACCATGAAGCGCGATCTACTGAAAGCCGGGATCGCAGACGACGCTATTCACCTCGATTATGCTGGTTTTCGTACACTCGACTCCGTGGTTCGAGCCAAAACTGTGTTTAGCTTGGCCCGCTTTACCGTTGTCAGCCAGCAATTTCACTGTGAGCGAGCCTTATTTCTTGCTGACGTGAACAATATTGATGCGATTTGCTATGCCGTAGCAAGCCCACAAGGCTGGGCTGGCATAAAGATCCGTTTGCGTGAAGTGCTCGCACGTACTAAAGCCGTGTTAGATAGCTTTATCCTTAATGTGAAACCCAAGTTTACCGGCCCGAAAGAGCCAATTGATGGTGTCACAGCTACCGAATTGTAAATGGGTACAAATCCACCCTTTCTTTCTCTTTCCTCTCACAAATTTCACATCTTTTTAATCAAGCGTTCAAAAAGTAGCGTGCAATCGATTAACACCCTATTCAATAAGGCGTATATTAGCGCCGTCTGACACAGCAGGTTCTGTGCAGTGTTTAAAACATAATAATACGTGCCGCATTGCACGATGACGTTATAACAAAAAGGAAGCCCTATGGATGTGCAATCTTTGACCTCCCAATCCTCCGGGTTGGATAGAAAAGCGTGGATCCTATTTGCCGATATCGCACTCTTTTTCGCGCTGTACTACAGCCTACCCTTTGACCCTCAAGTGACCACAGGTCTTAGCCTTCTCGTCTTTATCGCGGTGCTCTGGCTAACTGAAGCTATCCATGTCAGCATCACTGCCATTCTCGTTCCCATTCTGGCGGTCGTCTTAGGGGTATTTGAAACCCCTGCGGCGATGGCGAATTTTGCTAACCCTATCATTTTCCTATTCTTGGGTGGCTTTGCCCTTGCCGCGGCATTGCAATCACAAGGGCTGGATCAAGCCATCGCCAATAAGGTACTGACGGTCGCGAAAGGAAAAATGTCCGTTGCCGTGATGATGCTGTTTGGGGTCACCGCGGCCTTGTCAATGTGGATAAGCAACACCGCTACCACGGCGATGATGCTGCCGCTTGTACTCGGCATTTTACGTAAAGTCAGTAACCAAAAAGATCATGGAACCTACGTGTTTGTGTTACTGGGGATTGCTTATTGCGCGAGTATCGGCGGGATTGCGACCATCGTCGGCAGCCCACCCAATGCGATTGCCGCAGCAGAAGCGGGACTGAATTTTGTTGGTTGGATGAAAATCGGATTGCCTATCACCTTGGTATTGCTGCCGATCGCCGTCTTGGTGCTCTATGTGCTGACCAAGCCTAATTTAAGCCATGCATTTGAGACAGAGAAGCGTCACTTCGAATGGACGCTGCCTCGCTTAGTCACCATGGGGATTTTTGCACTCACCGTCGCGGCATGGATCTTTAGCAAACCACTGAACAGCCTACTAGGCGGCCTCAGTAAGTTTGACTCCATCGTCGCGTTGTCTGCCATTGTGCTGCTGGGTGCTACCCGTGTCGTGAAATGGAAAGAGATCGAAAAGACTGCTGATTGGGGCGTTTTGCTCCTTTTCGGCGGCGGGATTTGTCTAAGCAACGTACTCAAAGCCACAGGGACAAGCCTATTTTTGGCTAACCACCTAAGCAGCGCCCTTACCGGCTCTGGCATCTTCTTCACCATGTTAGGTGTCGTCGCCTTTGTGATTTTCCTGACGGAATTTGCCAGCAATACCGCCAGTGCTGCCTTACTCGTCCCTGTGTTTGCCACTATTGCAGAAGCGTTAGGTGTTTCCCCTGTGGCGCTATCTGCACTGATTGCGATTGCGGCATCCTGTGCCTTTATGCTGCCGGTCGCGACACCGCCAAACGCCATTGTTTTTGGTTCCGGTCATATCGAACAGCGTGACATGATGCGTATTGGTTTGTACCTAAACATTATTTGTATCATGGTTTTAGCCGTCTTTACTTGGTTATTCTGGTAACCCTGTTCAATCACACTACCTAGCATATGCGCTAGGTAGTGTTTTTCTCCTCTACTCTCACCCCGAAATTGTTTCAATAGAGTTTCAGGTTTACACTATTGCGACGCTTCATTAACCGTAACTAACTATGGCATTTGCAGAAATTACAGGCTGGGGAAAGTGTCTTCCTCCGGCCGTGCTGACCAATGATGACCTCAGCACAATTATTGAAACAAACGATGAGTGGATCCGCTCCCGCACCGGTATTGAGTCACGCCGAGTCAGTCATGTTGAAACCTCAGATCTTGCCACCGTGGCCGCTCAACGTGCGCTGGCCGCTGCCGGGATTGAGGCAGCGCAGCTTGATCTACTGATTGTTGCAACCTGCTCACCGGATACCTTAATTCCTAACATTGCCTCCAAAGTCCAAGGTAATCTTGGTGCAGTGCGGGCGGCGGCATTTGATATGAATGCGGCCTGCACCGGCTTTCTCTATGGCCTAGAAACCGCAACCAAGATGCTTCAAGCCGGCCATTATCAGCATGCGCTGATCATCGGGGCTGAACACTTAACGTGGTACCTCGACTGGAGCAAACGTGATACTGCGGTGTTGTTCGGTGATGGCGCTGGCGCGGTGGTTATTAGTCAAACCGATCAAGAAGTGGGCCTTCTCGACGCACAGCTCGGATGCGACTCAGCAGGACGCGATGTGTTGGCAATTCCTGCTTTTGGCACCGCGATGGACAGATTTGATCCGCAAAATGGTCACTTCGCGTTTGACTTTATCGGCCGCGACATTTTTAAACGGGCTGTAAAAGGAATGGGGGCTGCCGCGAACCAAGTGTTATCGCGTAATCAGCTCAGCGCTGAACAAATTGACGTGGTGGTTCCTCACCAAGCCAATAAACGCATTATTGAAGCACTTTGTGACCACGCAGGCATTGGCCTAGATAAAGCATTTGTGAATATTCAGCACTATGGCAACACCTCGGCAGCAACCATTCCTATCGCACTCTGCGAAGCGGTGGAACAAGGTGTAGTGAAACCCCATAGCCAATTACTGACCGCCGCGTTTGGTGCTGGTTTAACTTGGGGAGCGGGATTGATTCGTTGGGGTGAACGCACCACGCCACTGCAACAATCGGATGCGGAATTACCCGCCACAGATAAAACCGCGCTCGAGCTACTTGCCTACGCGGTTGATCAATGTCAGAACCGCCAAGCCTAGCCCCAACGCTTGGTGCATCCGCACTCGCTAAAAAAAGCCGACAATCAAGTCGGCTTTTTGCTGCGTATTTTATCAGGCGTTGCTTAGTGAGCGAGATGCAAAAACGCCGCACCGCGTACGCCACCAGAATCACCGTGCTGTGCTTTCATCAGCATCGGTGGTTTTGCCGCGGACAAAAGGTGATGAGGAAGACGCTTGGGCAATTCGTGATAAATTTCATCAAAGTTAGACAAACCACCGCCTAGTACCACCATATCGGGATCAAACGCGGTTAACAGCCCACCAAAGCACATCGCCAACACATCAAAAAAGCGGTCAACAAACGCAACGGCATTCGTTTCGCCTAACCGGTATTGCTCGATAATCTCCACTGCAGATAGCGGCGCGTAATAATGAGCATAAAGTTGTTCAAACCCGCGTCCTGACAAGTAGTTATCGAGACAACCTTGATTACCACACCCACAGGCGAACATGGGTGGTTTATCTCCCAAGCGTAGCCAGGCATCAATAGGCATGCGCATATGACCCACTTCACCGGCCATTTGGTTTTTACCGTTGACCACCTTACCGTTAATCACCAAGCCACCACCAAACCCGGTACCCAGAATCAAACCAAGCACGGTTTTCGCTTCTTTGGCTTGCTCATCCCACGCTTCCGATAGCGCGAAGCAATTGGCGTCATTACTCACCCGCACCTCGCGACCGACGCGCGCTTCTAAATCCGCTCGCAAGTACATACCGTTTGCTGCTGGCACATTCACGGTTAACACCGTGCCGTCTGCCGCTTCTGATCCGGGAATGCCAATACCCACTGTCCCCTTTTCGCCGAACGTCGCGTCGTACTTTTCGACCAGCATGGCAAGGGTATCAATCAGGGCTGCGTAATCCTTAGTCGGTGTCGCATAGCGCTCAGTTGCTACACGATTGAGTTGTTTATCGAAGGCGCCAAATTCAATTTTGGTTCCGCCCACATCAAAGCCGTAATACATGGCCCAGCCACCTTTGTGTGTCGTTATTTATACAAATTATTATTCAGCAAACGGTCATAAATGTCCGTGAGCCGCAACATATTTCGTTACTTTAGAACAAGATATTTTATCCCGCGTAAGATGTTTGGTCACGCATCGCCATAAACTGGGTTAACGCATCTCCCTCAGGTAAGGTTTTTTGTCGCTTCCCAGCAATATAACGTTCGCGAAAGACATCAAACCACTGGCTTAAATGCACCGCGGCTCGGCGGTCACCCGCGTTTTCGAGCACGTGCGCTGCCACTTCTGCGGTCGCTAATTGGTTCTCTCCGTGTGCGTCACGGACTTGATAGCGTGATAATGCCTCAGGTTGAATACTCAAAACCGGAAAACGATCAAGCCAAGGGCTTTTTCTAAAGATTTTCTTCGCTTCTCGCCATGTGCCATCAATGACCACAAATAACGGACGTTTACCGCTAGGATGAGACTTTGGGGAAGAAACAACGCGAGACGGCTCAGCATATTGGGCGGGAAACACAATATAAGGCTGGTAAGCGGGATCGGCTAATCGCGTCAGCATCTCAGGATCTGGCTCAGTACGCGACCAAATATACGCCGAGGTATCAGGGATACAGTCAGCAATGAGTCGCCCCGTGTTACTCGGCTTGAGAACTTCGTCATCGTACATGATCAACATAAACGCGGCATTAGTCTCACACTGGCGACGGTATTCACACACACAATAGCGGCGAACCAACATGCATTGGGTACAACGTTCAACACCTGCACCTCGGGCAAGATAAGGTCGTGTGGCGCGAGCAAGACGCCTCTCGTATAAGCGGTGAACGGCATGGGAAGGGGTTGCGTCAGACATAAGGCAAGCAGGCAATAACGATAAAGGTGCCTATTATACGCAAAGTAAAATGAGATGCAGTGCGGAAAGAGGTTGTGCTGACAGGAAAAGAGCCCAGTCAACACTGAGCTCTGTGGCATGTAGTGATCTTTTGTTTAGCGCAGTTCAACCATAGCGCCATCAAACAAATTTTTGACGAGTGCAATGTACTCTTCCAAAAAGCCCACTTGTTCTGCCGTAACAGGTTGCTCCCAGCGTCCCGCGAGTACTTCTTCCATGTCTTCTACCACACGGTCAGCTTCTTTCAGGATGGTAAAGCGCAACGCTGACGAAAGGCCAGGATTCTGCTCGCATATAGTCATAATATTGGATGCGACCAAATCATGGACGATATCGGCAATCGTATCATCGCCAATGGCTTCGCCCGGTTGCTCAAACACAGAGAGATTAAACGCAAAATGCTCGATCAGTGCTTGATACCCGTCTGAGTCTACTACCATGATTACTTGTCCTTAGACTGTTCTAATGTCGCTATTGTATCGCGATCGTCAAGTGTATGCGCCTTTTGCGCACGAAATTAGAAAGCTAGTCACGCTTCTTCGTACACCGCTTAACGCTATGTATACTATAAGATAGCATTGTGTATAGCACGCCATGCGACCACGTCGAACCGACACGTCGTCAAATTCGTGAGCTAGGCAAGCATACAACCACAATCCGTGTTGAGGCACAAGCTCATACAAAGGACTGAACGCCAGTGCAACTACCAGCAGTATAGCTGGGGGTTGGCAAAGATGCAGAAGCCTCAATGGCAACAAGCCGGGATGATCCCGTCGCTATTCACGCACAAGGATGTAGGAAACACGCATGACAGCTAACCGTGCCCGCCCATTTAGCAAAAGTATTGTCAGCAAAATCGGGCTGATCATGACCTTTATTACCCTGATGGTGCTCGGCCTCTCTGTATCCAGTTACGTGATGCAAGAGCGCGTTAATCGGGATGTTGAGCAAGCCACGAACCAAGAAATCCCCAGTGCCATTATTACCATGACCTTGCTGCGGGCGGCGGGTGAAATGAATGCCAGCATGCTCAAATATGTCATGGGGCGTCATGAATCATTGGCCGTGTTTCTTGAAAACCAACAAGAATTCGAGAACCAACTAGACAAACTCGCGCGAATCAAACCAAGTGGCCACCAGCGGCTTGCGGAAATTCGTCATCTGTATGAAAGATTTCAACGTAAAGCTCATCAGAAAGTACTAACCGAGTTTGACCCAATTGCTGAGCAATGGGCTCGCAAGCAAGTATTACGTTTATCGATTGATGTGGTCCGCCCGATCGATAGCCTCGTCGCCGAATTAAAAGCCGCTCAAGAGCTGACGCAACCCGACAACGTCGCGATTTTACAATACCTTGATGAACTCGTGGATGAAAACGGCGACATGCTCACCGAGCTCAACCAATACCTCGATGGCCAAGAAACCAGTCGTCGCGACTTCACTGACGATATGGCAACATTCGAGCGCTACCTATCACTGGCGAAGTTCGAGCTCAATGATCCCTTGTCTCTGAACAAACTGGAATTAATTTCTCAGCACTTTACCAGCCTGAAGCGCAGTGGCATTGCCATTTTCAATAACTATCAACCTCGCGCCAAAATAGAAGCTATGAAGGCGGTGCGAACGCTCAGTGATCAGGAATATCAAGCGCTAGAAAATGCGCTTTCTGGCTTTGCACGCGAAACGGGGATGGTTGTCAGCAGCTCAATGGTTGATTTGCAAGATATTCTTCATTCCAATCAGCTTAATCTTGGTTATTTGCTGCTATTTATTTTGTTTGTGAGCGGTGCCATGTATGTGTATATCTACCGCACATTCACACAACCTATCGTCAACCTGGCCGATACCATGCAAAGCTTAGTGAAAGGCGATATGACGCCCCCACTCAGTGACTACCAAGAACGCACCGATGAGGTTGGTAAAATCGCGCATGGTTTAGTGATATTCCGTGCGCATATCATCTCTCGCAACCAAGCACGAGAACAGCTGATGCGAGAAAAAGAGCGCGCAGAAAGTGCCTCGCGCGCGAAGGCTCAATTTCTCGCCACCATGAGCCATGAAATTCGTACGCCAATGAATGGCGTCATCGGTATGATTGATATGTTACGCCGTTCACCGCTCTCACCGTCGCAACACAGTCTGATTGCAACAGTGCGAGAATCGGCATTATCGCTGTTGTCGATTATTAACGATATTCTTGATTTTTCTCGCACGGAGGCGGGCAAGCTCCAGTTTGAACGCGTCACCTTTTCGCTATCGGAGACGGTCGAGCAAGTCATGGACACGGTGAGCCACCATGCCAACAAGCGGAACGTGACACTGTCACTATTTATCGATCCGCGGCTTTCTGATCAGCTGATTGGGGATCCCAACCGCCTTAAACAAGTTCTGTATAACTTGGTTGGTAATGCGGTGAAGTTTTCCGGCGGAAAGTCGACCCAGACCGGGAAAGTCGATGTCTGGATCATGCCTCAGCCTGCCTCTTCGCCGGATAAAACCAAGCTTGATATCGAAATCACCGATAATGGAATTGGTATTAGCCAAGAGAAGCTCGAAACCATTTTTCAGCCATTCAATCAGGCTGAATCATCCACCACCCGCGAGTACGGGGGTTCCGGTCTCGGACTGGCGATTTGCAAGAATATTGTTGACCTGCTCGGCGGCGTGATCCGCGTGCACAGTGAGGAAGGGAAAGGCACACAGTTTCGTGTCGAGCTGGAGTACACGATCAATCCCCTGTCAGAAAAAACTAAACCCGCCATTGTCACAGAATCGAGCGCGCCACTGTGGGTTTTTATTGATTTACCAGCCGGAGCGTTGCGCACCGCCATTACCGCTTATTTAAAACACTTAGATATCAAACACCGAGTGACACACAATAAAACGCTCACACCGCTTGATGCGCATCCCAGCTCAACTCAAACGGATAACACCCACTTCGTTATTATCACCCAAGACCCAGAAACGGTATTAAATGATAGCCAACTTCATCAGTATACTTTCGCCCATGTGATTGCACTGCGACATACCCTCTCCTTGGCTCGTCACCAAGATAAGCGTGTGGTAGAACTGTTCGCCTCACCATTGACCTATCGTCGACTGGTGCACGGTCTTCGTGTCTGCTTAGGGCTAGAAAGCCCCGATGTCAGTATGCTCGGTGAATATAGTGACGAGCTATCACTGTCAGCCCCACTCAAAACCGGACGGGGTCGAATTTTAGTCGTCGAAGATAATCCCACTAACCAGCAAGTGCTGATCCAGCAACTTAGTTATCTCGGATTCGATGTACTGATGGCAGAAGATGGTGAACATGCCCTCAGTGTTTACCAACAGCATGAGGTGGATTTAGTGCTCACCGATTGCCACATGCCCAAAATGGATGGTTACGATCTCACCGCGGCACTAAGAAAACGACAGCAAGGCGGTCAACGCATTCCAATCATAGCCATTACCGCCAACGCCCTGAGCGGTGAAGACACCCGCTGTTTTCAAGCAGGGATGGACGATTACATCACTAAACCCATTGAGCTCGACGCGCTCAACGAGACCTTACAAAAGTGGTTGAACGACGACAATGCGCTTGCCGCTTTCACCTCAGGCGTCCCTGTCTCAGACGATATGCACACCACGCCCGAGGCAGAACAAACAGCCGAGCATCTCGTCCTAGACGCCAGCGTGATCACGCGATTGTATGCTGGGCAACAGGATGCTTACCAAGACATCATCGCCGTTTTTAAAACACGCAGCCTGCCCTGCCTACATGAGCTTGTACAACACACACCACCGTTTCACGACTGGGCAGCATTAAAAGACGCCGCGCACAAACAAAAATCCGCGGCAGGCAGTATCGGGGCGCAAGAAACGTATCACTATTGCCTAGCGGCAGAAAAAGCGGCGGCCGCACACGATAGCGCTGGATTGGATACAGCGCTTCGCCAACTCCACCAAGCACTACCTCGCCTCGAGGCAGCCATTACGCAAATTCTGGACGGGTCGGAATAGCGGTATCAGCGGCGGATGACGAGGGATAACGTGATCCCATATCCGGATATCGGTAAAACCAGTGTACAAATTGCGCAATCCAGTGCCACACTGAGTAAGAGACAGTTAAACAACTACGGTAGTGAATAATGAGAAAAACCAAGGTCGTCACCTCCGAGGACATATTACTTAAGCTTTGTCAGTCAGCCACCGCTGTGTTGACCAAGGCCACCAATTCGCCGGTTCATCACGCCGCGATGGTACAAAAAATTGCCAAAACCAGTTTAAAGCCTGATTTAGGCTGCTTTGTTTTATTTGATGGCGGCTTCTCTGGCCTTGTCGTCATCAACTTCTCCTCTGCTGCGGCAATGGAGATCTACAACAACTATATGCAACACATGGGGATCCCCGCCGAAGAGCTTGCAAGTTTGCACACATCCGATGAAGTCGGTGACGTACTTGGCGAGTTGATGAACCAAATCATTGGTGACTTCACAGGGAAAATTAAACGCTCGATTCAAACCTCTATCACTCAGAATCAGCCGAAGATGATGGCGGTGAACAAAAACATCACAGTTTCCGTGGATAGCAACATTGATAAGCCACAAGCGCGCCGTGTGAGCTTTACCACCGAAAACAACCATATTTTCTACCTAGAGCTGGCGATGGAGCGGACTGAATTCATCCAGTTACAAGACTTTGAAGAAGGTGAGGAAGTCAATCCAGACGCGATTCTCGAAGAAGAAACCGTCCGTCAGCTGGAGAAGAAACCCACCGAGAAAAAAGGGACGGGTGGCGGTAATAACGACCTACTCGACGAACTAGGGATCTAATCGCTCCCCTTTGAACCTTGGGCCCCCAACCATTAACGTCGCCATAGTTAGTGGTTGGGAAGACTCACTCTCGCCTTGTAAGGCCTGCAACTAATTTTAGTTAATAAAATAAATACGCCTCTTATTACGCAACCTCAATTTATTAACTTTCTTTTTGCATCCTATCGCAATCTTCGTTTGATTAACGTCACACAGAAAGAATGAATCTCAATCAAAATCTCGCCATTTTTTAATCGTTTACCTCATTAAATACGTCAGTTATTTTTAGTAGGTGAATAATTCTGCATCGTATAGACTGCGCCACAAAATCATAAGGCTGGCAAAAGATCAGTCAAAACCCTACTGGGCACCCTGCCCACTCCATTATCATTCGTGAAAAAAGGTCGATTCATGAGTCCAGAACATTACCTACTCGATTGGCAAACTAGCCAAAACCACTCTGAAACCATGTATCCGCTGCTCAGCCAGCTTTATCGCCAAAAAGGGGTCGAAATCCAACTGTTTGGCCGTCAACTGATCAACGCCAGTACCATTGATATTATCAAAGCGCACCGAGTCGCACGCCGTTACACCGGAGGCACCTTAGCACCCAGTCAAACCTTGCCTTTGATTGAAGTGATGGCGGAAATGGATCTCGCGCCAAGTAAAATCGATGTCGGCCAACTGGCTTGGACGTACTGGCAATCTCATGACAACCAAGACGGCATCGCTGATTTTCTCCACAGTCAATTAGGCCATTTAGTGGGGACGGGCAACAGTGTTGAGCCTAAAGATGTCGTTTTATATGGCTTTGGCCGCATTGGGCGTTTGTTAGCACGACTGTTGGTGGAGAAAAGCGGTCCCGGCTATCCATTACGTTTACGCGCTATTGTTGTGCGTGGTGGGCGCGAAGGCGATCTAGAAAAACGTGCCAGTTTATTACGTCGTGACTCGGTTCATGGCCCATTCAACGGCAGTATCACCGTTGATGAAGACCGCAGTGCGTTAATCGCAAATGGCAACTTTATTCAGGTGATCTACGCCAATAGTCCAGCGGATGTGGATTATACCCAGTACGGCATTCACAATGCATTAGTGGTCGACAACACGGGAATGTGGCGCGACGAAGAAGGGTTGAGCCAACACCTGAAAAGCAAGGGCGCCCAAAAGGTCTTGCTCACCGCACCGGGCAAAGGCGGTATCAAAAACGTGGTATTCGGCGTCAACGATAACGTTATCCACGACGATGATAAGATTATCTCAGCGGCCAGCTGTACCACCAATGCGATCACGCCAGTGCTTAAAGCCATGCACGACAAATTTGGCATTGATGGTGGCCATATCGAGACGGTGCACTCATTCACCAACGACCAAAACCTGATTGATAACTATCACAAAGGGGATCGCCGTGGTCGCTCAGCATCCTTGAATATGGTGCTCACCTCGACCGGTGCCGCCAGTGCGGTCGCGAAAGCGTTGCCTGCGTTAAAAGGTAAGCTCACGGGGAATTCTGTACGCGTTCCTACTCCAAACGTTTCGATGGCAATTGCCAATTTGAATTTGGATAACGCAACAAGCAAAGATGAGATCAATGCTTACCTTCAAGATGTTGCCTTGTATTCGCCGCTATCCGGCCAAATCGACTTTACCCAATCTACTGAGCTGGTTTCTAGCGATCTAATCGGTTCTCGCTTTGCGGGTGTGGTTGATAGCCAAGCAACTATCGCGGATGGAAACCGTTGCGTCCTGTATATCTGGTACGACAATGAATTTGGCTATAGCTGCCAAGTGGTTCATTGCATGGAGAAAATGATGGGCGTTCGCTATCCATTGGTCCCTGAACCCGCAAGCCTGTAATCAGGTGTAGAGCATAAAAAAAGGCCCGAGTGGGCCTTTTTTGCTAAGCAGAGAGCAAACTATGACTGCTTTGCAGCCGTCAGCGGCGATGGCTGACTGACAGGTTTGATCAACGCGTAAACAATCCCTGTGACTAACGTACCCGCGGCGATGGCAGCCAAGTACATAAACACGGGGGTGATTGCATTGGGAATAAGAAGGACAAATAATCCACCATGAGGCGCCATTAATTTTGCGCCAATCAGCATCGAAATTGCACCAGTCAATGCGCCCCCAGCAATACACGCCGGAATAACTCGCATTGGGTCTTTAGCCGCGAAAGGGATCGCCCCCTCAGAGATAAAGCACAGCCCCAGCACAAACGAGGCTTTACCCGCTTCTTGCTCAGCATCGTTAAACTTACGTTTCGCCAAAAATGTTGCCAGTCCCATACCCAGCGCCGGCACCATACCTGCGGCCATGATCGCTGCCATTGGCATGTAGGTACCACTGTCGATCAAACCCACACCAAAGGTGTATGCGGCTTTGTTCACAGGACCACCCAAGTCGAAGCACATCATCGCACCCAGCAGTACACCCAAGATCACTGCGTTGGTTGAGTTCATTCCTTGCAAGAAGGTGGTTAAGCTATCCATCGCCACCGAAACAGGGCCACCCACCACATAGATCATGACCAAGCCCGTGAATAAGCTTGCCACCAATGGGATCACTAAAATGGGCTTGAGGGCTTCCATGGTTGCAGGCAGTTGCACTTTATCAGCAACAAACTTGGCACTGTAACCGGCGATAAAGCCCGCCAGAATCCCGCCAAGAAACCCTGCGCCGGTTGAGGCTGCGAGCATACCGCCAATAAGGCCGGGAGCAAGACCGGGACGATCCGCGATAGAAAAGGCAATAAAACCGGCGAGGACAGGCACCATCAGGGCAAACGCACTGCCACCGCCAATTTGCATTAATGCGGCAGCCAATGTGCCTTCTTCTTTAAATGCTTCAATGCCGAACACAAATGACAGTGCAATGGCCAAACCGCCCGCGACCACGAGTGGCAACATGTGCGACACCCCAGTCATCAAGTGTTTATACACCCCCGTCCGCTCACCTTGGCTAGCAGTCGCTTGTCCGTTGGTGTGCTTTTTAGCAGCGTGGTAGACCTCAGCATTGGCGACCGCATCA
The DNA here is from genome assembly GCF_004916735.1 of Salinivibrio sp. YCSC6. Lineage (NCBI taxonomy): Bacteria > Pseudomonadati > Pseudomonadota > Gammaproteobacteria > Vibrionales > Vibrionaceae > Salinivibrio > Salinivibrio sp. YCSC6. The sequence goes on along the minus strand of NZ_CP039516.1, from coordinate 1,428,374 downwards.
TCAAGGCTTTGAGCGGCTTTTTTCAACGCGACGCCTGTGCTGGTTCGATATAATCGCTTCCCATCAAAGCGACTTAAATCAACCTCAATGTCTGCGGCAATAAACACCACATCCGCATCAGCGATTTCTTGGTCAGTCAGCGCATTTTTTGCCCCCACCGAGCCCCGTGTTTCAATTTTAACGCTGTAGCCTTTCGCTTTGGCGGCCTCTTCAATCGCCTCAGCCGCCATAAACGTGTGGGCAACCCCGGTCGGACATGCGGTGATGCCGACAATACGCATGGATTGATTCGCCTCAGGCTCCTCTGACGCTTGATAAACCTCAGCGTGAGATGACACCGCATCGAGAACCGCTTGCGCATTGTCCATCACATCACTTAATGATGCCTGATAAACCGGCTTACCGTTAAAACGTGCCGTCTGCGCCGGTGAACCGACGAGCAAAATACGCTCCGCGTCGGCAATCGCTTCAGACGAGACCGGTGTTGGCGCCTTAATGCTCGATTGACATTCGATGGTTGCTTGCCAGCCTCGCTCACCGACTGCTTTTTCAAGCAATCCTGCTGCGATAACTGTGTTAGCGACGCCACTTGGGCACGCCGTCACAATGACCAGTTTCATACCTTTTACCCCACTCTTGGATTGTTTATTCGGCGTGTGCGGACACAGTGACCGGTGACACGCTAATTTTTTCTATCATTTGATAAACACGGTCGAGATCAGAGACACCGACACCCACTTGGGTGACCGCCAGCGCAGATAGCGCGACCGCTCGACGAAGTACCGTCGCTTTTTCTTCACCGGCTTGGCATCCCCATACCAAACCGGCAACCAATGAATCTCCCGCACCAACGGTACTGACAACCTCTTGCGCAGGTGCGACGGCCTGCAGCCAACCTTGATGGTTGCGCCACAGCACACCATCTACACCACGAGAAATCACCACATTGGCAATCCCTTGTTGGAATAGTTGTTCACCACGCGCTAACAAGGTATCGAGTTCATTACTGATTGGCGCGTTCAAGCATTGAGCAAGCTCAGCTTCATTGGGTTTCACAAGCCAAGGCTTGGCGGACACCGCAGCACGCAGCGCATGTTGGCTGGTATCTACAATCACCTGCTTGCCGGCCTCGGTGAGAGCCTGAACCCAGTCACTGAGCTGATCAGCATTGACGCCTGGCGGTAAGCTACCGGCCAGCACAATCCAGTCATGCCCATCAGCTAATTCCAATAAGGTATGCGTAAGCGCCTCAATATCGCGCCCTTCCACTGCCATTCCCGGGAAGTTGAGATCCGTGACACGACCGTCTTTTTCTACCAGTTTGACATTTGTTCGGCTTACGCCCGGTACGCGTAAAAAGCGATCGCAAATGCCATGCTCAACAAATAAGTGCGCAAAGGGATCTTGATTTTCCTCACCCAAGAAGCCAGACACCGTCACTTGGGCGCCCAAATCAGCCAACACACGCGCCACATTCACGCCTTTTCCTGCAGGATGTAGGTTGTACTTTTGCACTAAGTTGACATCGCCAGCTTGCAAGACACCAAGCGCTCCCGTCATATCGAGAGCAGGATTAAAGGTCACGGTTAAGATTGCACTCATGCGTGTTCTCCTAAGCCTTGACGAATAGCTTCACCTAAGGCGGCTATCGCCTCCTGCGCATCACTCCCTTGGGCGGTAAACTGAAGCTGATGGCCATGCTTTACTCCCAGGGCAATGACTTTCATCAAGCTCTTCGCGTTGACGGCAGCCGATTGGGTAGAAGCATTGGCCACTTGAATATCCGCGCTGAATTTTTTAGCGGTGTTCACCAACATGGCACCAGGTCGCGCATGTAGGCCATGTGCATTGGTAATGGTAAATAGCCCAGATTCACCCTCAATATTTGCCGCTGATGCTGGTGGCTGCACAGTCTCTACGTCAGCGGCATCCGGATGCATAACCGCCGACACAAGCGCGTCAGGTGATTGGTTGATAAGGCTGTTCAATTTACCCTCTGCTTTGAGTTGTGTCAGCTTGGCGAGCAGGGCCATATGCGCGTCATTCTTCGCCGCAAAACACCACAAAGCATGGGCGACATGCTCACCCATATTCAATGGCTCAGAAGGCATGACTAACGACACCCCAGTGTGAGACACGCCATTTGCAATGCCCAACACCCAATGCCCCTCGCCCAAATGAACAGGCGCTGCGGCAATCAGATGACTAACGCCTGAGGTATCTAGGCATCCGCTATTTTTCAAAAGTCCCGCGCTAGCTGCTTGCAGTGTGGTGATATCTCGCGCTGGGAAACCACTTAAAATCATATCTGGGGTAAACGTAAAACCCTGATTATTGTCCTTCGTGTCCCCATTGAGGAGTGCCAATATAGCGTCTGCGCTCTCAATACGTTTCAACTGAGCTTCAATACCGTCTTGTGATAGCACGTGGGTCAATTGGCGTAGGATTGTCAAGTGCTCATCTGACTTCGCCGCAATACCGATGGCAAGATAAGCGGTTTCACCGTCTCCCCAGTCTACGCCCTGTGGGAAGTGACACACTTGCACGCCCGTTTGTTTCACTTGATCACGGGTATCTGTAGTGCCATGCGGGATCGCAATACCATTGCCTAAATAGGTGCTCGTTTGCGCTTCTCGCGCCAACATACCCGCTTGATAACCGGGCTCGACCAATCCTTTGTCAATCAGTCGCATGGCCATAGCTTTGATCGCCTCTTCTTTCGAGGCGGCAGACTGCTGTAAATAGATATCTTGTGCTGTTAGTGCGAGCATGAGGTTAATCCTCTTCGTTTGTGCGCCTTGCGCACGCAATATATTGGGCTCATTACAATCACCGCATCGCAGCAACTGCATGGTAAATCGTAGAAGGTGAGCCAGACGGATGCCTGCATCATCGACCCACATTCTGTTCAATCCTTGAAGACGCGAGATGGTTCGTATCACTCAACTCACGCCAAGCTGAATCGTTTCAGCTTTTGGTTGCAGTCAGACCTCAAGCGTGTTGCCTTCGGGTCTATTTATCGCAACGTTGAATCCGGTCTAACGCTTTGCCGTCCTGTCTTTGGCAAATATGTGATAAAAGTAGTGTCATACAGAACAGCTGAAACCTTTCAGCTTTAAGGCTGAATCGTTTTAGCATATAATGCAAACATAATCTCGATCGGATGTGTGCAAACTTTGATCGCATTCACAAAGCCATCAATAACGATTGGCCTGATACTGGATCCTTTCTATGAAGCTCGATGAGATAGCACGCCTTGCCGGTGTGTCACGCACCACGGCCAGCTACGTGATTAACGGAAAAGCCGATCGTTATCGGATCAGCGCTAAGACCCGAGAACGGGTGATGGCGGTTGTTGACCAACATAACTATCAACCCAACCGTGCCGCAACCGCCCTACGGGCAGGAACAACACGCACCCTCGGATTGGTGGTTCCTGATCTTGCCAACAGCAGTTATGCCCTCTTGGCCAAATTGCTAGAACGCAAAGCCCATGATCAAGGCTACCAAGTGATTATCACCGGCTCGGATGATGATCCTCAGCGCGAGCAAACCGTTGCCACTACATTGATTTCTCGAAAGATTGATGCATTGATCGTCGCTTCGTGTTTGCCAGCGGACAATGCTTTCTATCCTGATGTGCAGCGAAAAGGCACACCTGTGGTGGCTATCGACCGACAACTAGACGCGACCCAGTTCGCCAATGTACTGAGTGATGATGCCAAAGGTGCGTATCAATTAACCGAGACACTTATTGCGCCTAGCGATGTGTATCAGGCGGGATTGATTGGTGCCGTCCCCTCTTTAGCCATCTCACAAGAGCGTGAAAAAGGCTTTCTTAGCGCATTGGAGGTCGGCAATGTGGACGGACAAGTGCGCTATGGCAACGCGTTTAGCCGCAGCGAAGGTCAACGGTTAATGACTGAATGGATAGACGCTGGCGATTTACCCGATGCCGTGCTTACTACCTCATTTACCCTATGTGAGGGTGTATTGGATGCAATCCGGCAAACAGGCATTGCGCCCACCGCCTTATACTTTGCCACATTCGGGGACAGTCGCATCTTGGACTTTTTACCCTTTGGGGTGCAGTCGCTTCCACAACAGTTTGATGCGATTAGCGATGCCGCGTTAAACCTCGCTATTTCAGCTGCTGAAGGCGACAACCAACCCGGCGTGATCACCGTCGATCGTCAACCGATTTGGCGCCCGCATCAAACCCAAGCTTGGATCGGTTTAAACTAATCATGCTCAGTAACCCGTGGCTTCCATAAAGCCACGGCCGCTCACGCTCCCTTCGACACGCACGGGCCCTTCCCAGTATGGGATGCTTAGCGCCATCCAACTATCTGGGTTTAGAGGCTGCGTGGTCACGTTGATCCCTTCATCGGGAATACGTATTTGCCAACCGACGGGCAGTGTTCGTTTATCGGAAAGTGTGGCGTGATTGACCGGCACCATGCGTATTGCATGTTTATCAAGTGATCGCACCTTGCCATCGGCCGAGGTCAAAGATCCAAATACAAAGGGCTTTGGACCGCGGATCTGAGTCACCATCAGCGCGCGCCCATCGTCGAGATTCAAACCAAACCAATCCCATCCGGATTGGTCGTCGGCCATGGCACCGCTCGACCATTCTTTATCAAACCACCCTTTCCCTGTCACAGAAAAAGACTTGCCGTCGAGCGTCAAGGTGCCTGTAATGCGTAATTGTGGCACCGAGAAATAATAAGAGGCCGACGGTGCACTTTCATGACGAATGCTATACCCCTGCTCGCCCTGCTTCACTCTCAGACCACTGTCTTCAACCTGCAGAGCAAAGCCCACCTCGGTATTCTGTGCCTCAAATTGTGCTTCAACTTTTGCCGGAAAAGGATCGGCCTGACCTTGCCATTGCCAATCATCCAGCCACGCCTGAAATGGTGACAACGTCACGCCGGCTTGACCAATGCCACCGCGGGCAAACCGTTCCGCTTCCCACTGCTGATCAGCGCGTGTTATCGCGACATGTGCCATATAGAGTTGTGGGCTTGACCAGCCAAGCGCCTGCTCGGCTCGAATCGCGCGGCGAAACAGAGTCCATTGCACGCCGTAGGTTTGGCCTTGGCTATCTTCCAGTGTGGCGGTTAAATACCACCACTCCGTGGCAAAGCCCGGATGGGCAGCCATATCTTTCGGGTATTCGGGATGATAATCGGGGGTCACGGCTTGAAAACCAGACTGCTGGGCAAACACATCAAAGCCTGTCGATGCGCTGCTTTGGGGCGCAGGCTGGCGTCCCCACCAAATCAGACTTCCCAGCGCGATGGCTACAATCATCACCAGCATGGAGCCAAACAGTTTGCGACTTAGTTTCATCCCACTCACTCCTTAACTCCTGCCGCTACTGCGCGTCACGCAAAGAGACGGCCGCAGTACGCTTCATCATGCGATAGACGGGCCAAGCACCAGCCACCATTAATGCAAGCATTGATAGCCCGATAGTGGTGGCATAGGTGAGCGGGAAAAAGCTCATGGTCATCGTCCAACCAAAGGAAGCTTTGAGCACCACATGGATTAGCATCCCCGCCAGCAGTAGCCCTAACGGAATTGCGATCACAGCGCTGGCAACCCCTAGGATCACCAACTGCCCGCCTCCAAGCGCAATCAACTCGCGCCCCGACAAACCTAAACAACGCAACAAACTGTACTGACGCTGGCGAGACAATTCGGTGGCCAACGTAGAGAAAAACAGACCACTGATGGCAACAATCAGCATCAATACACACAGACTTTCGGTCACCGTAAACGTACGGTCGAAAATGCGCATCGCGTACTGCATGATATCGGCTTGGTTTTGAACTTGGCCGTTACTGAGTGAGAATGTCCGACGAATCTGGGCAATAAACAGGTCGCTTTCAACGCCTTGATCGAGGACAACCGCCATCGATGGCCTGCCAGCAGTTAACCAGCCTCCCACGTCACCGCGCGCAGAAACCACTAACTGACCGTAGGGGTTCCCGTAATCATAATAGACACCCGCAACTTGCCATCGCTCTCCCATCGGGGCGGGTAAGTTCACCATTTCACCCGCTTCCACACCGAATTTTGCAGCCAGCGACTCACTGAGTAATACGGCTCGTTGCTGATGGAGCTGCGACCAGTAATCCGGTTGGGCGTTCTTGATTGCCAATGCTTGTTTCTCGAGGGGGCGATTTCCAACCGAAAGGACTTCTAGTCGGCCTTGCGGCGCATCGAGCTCACGACGGTACGTTGTCCAAAACTGAGAGACATTGTCTTGCTTAACCAGCCAAGATTCCATGCGGGGCAATAGCTCATTACTAGGACGAACATATATATCCGCCGCGAGTCGCTGCTGTAGCCATGTTTCGGTGCTGGCACGAAAGCTGCCCACCATGGTTTCCATGCCAATATGTGCCGACACCGCCAACATAAAGGCCATTGCCGCCACACCGCGATAACTTAAACTGGCCGCCGCATCAGTAAAAAACCAACGCCAACGTGCGCCTTGGTGCCATTGCGCCAATAGATGAAATAAGCCGCCACACAAATAGGGTAAGACCAACGCGGCACTTAGCATGGTTAGCGCAATTAACGTGAAGCCTTGCCACTGGCTGCTAGGCCAATACGACACACCCCACGCGGCTACCGCAAGCAACAACGCCAATACCGCTTGTACCGAAAACTCACGGCGTGTCCCGCGTAATAACGTCATCCGCTGCGATAAGCGACCCGAAGGCGTTTTTATTAAGCGGATGAGTGGCCAAGCCGACGCCATTGCAGCTCCTAGCAAGGCTAACAGTACACTGTATAATCCCCACTGCCATTGCCAGTGCATGATCAAGTCAACTTCAGCACCATATAGGTCAGACAGTGTCGTGGCGACCGCAGGAAGCAGTTGTTTAGCCAGCAATAACCCAAGCACATTCCCGCTGATCACACCCAGTATGACCCAGCCGACTAACTCAATTGCCATCACCAGTGACAACTGTCGACCGTCTACGCCTAATTGCCGTAAGCCGCCGACAAGTGGCTGACGTTGGGTCATTGAAAGAGAAATGGCTTGATAAAAAATAAACAGCCCCACCACGAACGCGAGCAATCCCATCGCCAATAAATTAAGGTGAAATGCGTTGGTAAGTGGTCCTAACTGGGTAGTTTGGGTTTTCGCGAGTGTTAAAGCGGGGGGTAATAATTGGCGGATTTGCTCGCGCTCGGCCTGACTCAGTGCGCCACATAAGACTTCACTAATGCCGGCATGAGGAGACAAGGCACGCAATAGCGCCATATCCGCCACTAAGTAGGTGCCCATACTGAGCGCATCGTTATCGACAATACGCAACGGGCCAATCGCCGGATAATCTAGCAAGGGGATCATTTGTCCCGATTGCCACCCCTTGTGCGACGCCATCGCCTCCCCGACGTAAACGGGATAAGGTGGAGACATCGCATCGACGGGAGAAATGCCCTCACCGCCATCACCTTCGCTGAGCATGGGTAACATCGCGATCGTATCGACGCCCATCAGGTTGAGATCATCAAGTGACGGCGTCACAACTTGTAAACGCTCGATCGGCACACATTGGGTAAATCCCGCCCGACGTAAATCGATATAAAACGCTTGCGGTACGCGCTGCGTGCGTTGGGTATGATGGATACTAAACGGATAGGGATTACTAAATAGCTTAGCCCCTTCTCGGTAGCTTTTTTGCGCGTGTTGGTTGATCGATAATACGCCCACCAACAAGGCGATACCTAAGGTAAGCCCCAGCCAAACGAGTAATATTTGAAAAGGATGGCGGCGATAATGCCCCCATAACGCATTAGCGACGGGCCCGAACACTGAGCACGCCCCCTTGCAGCATGACGCTACCTTGTAAGTAATTGGCAACAGTTTCACTGTGCGTAACCACCAACAAGCCCGCTTCTTGTTGGCGCGTTAATGTGGTAAGTAGCCGCATGACGGCATCCGCATTACGCTCATCGAGGCTTCCCGTTGGTTCATCAGCCAATAACAGCTTGGGTTCCATATATAGCGCGCGCGCAATCGCGGTGCGCTGTTGTTGCCCCCCCGAGGCTTCTTCGGGGTAACGATTCAACAACGGCATCAAATCAAGTTGGGAGACAATCTGACGCCACAGCGCTGCATCGTCTTTCAAGCCTTTAAGTTGACGGCAAAAACGGATGTTATCGGCAATGGTCAGGGTTGGTAGTAGGTTAAACTGCTGAAAAATAAGGCCAATATTCTGGCGGCGAAATTGGGTACGCGCGCGCTCATTCATTTGATGAAGTGGTTTATCATCAAACCAGATTTCACCACTGTCGGCTTTGTCCAAGCCGGCAATCAGGTTAAGTAGCGTGCTTTTGCCCGACCCACTCTCCCCCATCAAGGCCAATTGATGGGTGGGAGAAACAGACAAAGCGGCACCTTGCAGCACGGGATGAAAATCACTTCCATCCTGATAGCCCTTACACAGCGCCTTAATTGCTAACATGCCAATCCGTACCCTTTAACGTCTAAATAGCAGCGATAAACGAGAAGTAAGTCACACTGTCTGAACGAATTCGCAATGTACCCCAATTAACACGCTGAGAAAAGGGCTAAAAACTGTGGGCAGCTTCCCATTATTATTTGATAACAAAATCAATTGCTGTCGCTAACCAAATTGTTCAGCCACACACCGGATTTTACACGGATGAGCGAACCGACCCACTTTACCAGCTCTTCGGTCGCTAATAAGGCATAAACCCAATAGACCGGCCACTCAAACACGACTGCGGCTGCCAGAACCACAGGAATACCGATCAACCACTGGGCAACAAAATCTTGCCCCAAGCAGTAACGCACGTCGCCACCCGCACGCAACACCCCGACGATCATTGCCATCGGAATGGTTTTTACCACGATAAGCGCGCACATTGCCCAGTAGAAGTATGCGGTGATTTGCGCCGTTTCTCCGGTCAAGGCAGGGAAAAACCCTAGCACCCAAGGTTGAATAGCTAACATCACCAGCGCAATGAATACACCAGCAATAAAATTAAACACGCCCACTTGCCAAGCTTGTTGGTACGCAGTCTCGGTTTGCTTGGCGCCGAGATTATTCCCCACCAACACGGCGGCGGCATTGGCCGTGCCGATCAAAAACGACAAAGATAAGGATTCAACCGGCGTGATGACCGCGATGGCGGCAAGTCCGGCCTCATTCACATGTCCAATAATCGCGTGATAAACGAACAATCCGGACGACCACATTAAAAAGTTAAAGGCGGTGGGCAAGGACAATGCCAAGAAGCGCTTGACGGCTTTCAGTGTGAGGGACGAGACCCATTCCGCGCGCGAAAAGGCAACAAGATGTTGGCGCTGGTACAAGTACAGGTATAAAGCCAGCATTTCTACAATGCCACTCAATGCGGTCGCGACTGCGGCACCTTTGGAGCCCATTTGAGGCGCCCCCCAGTGGCCAAAAATAAACACCCAGTTCAAGAGGATGTTAACGCTAATCCCCACGCCACTGAAAAACGTGCTGATCCCAGGCTTGTGCATGGCGCGCAAGCCAGCAGCTAACCCTGACACACTCGCTAGGCAAAAGAGCGACAGTCCCGCGATTTGCAGATAATCTTTTCCTAACGCAATGACAGTAGGGTTGTCGCTAGCAACACTAATAATCGAATCTGCGTAGAGCCAAAAAATGAGTGCACTGAGTGCAGCAGTGACATTGGTCAACGTCACTGTGAGTGCAATTTTCTCGCGAAAGCCCTGCATATTGCCTGCACCCCAATACTGGGCAACCAGCATGGATCCGCCTGTCATCGCGCCAAAAATCAGTAACGTTGAGACAAACATCGCTTTACCAGCGATACCAATCGCCGCAACATCAGCTTCACTCAACTGCCCGACCATCAAAATATCCACCAAGCTGCGGCTGGAAAACATCATGGTTTGCAGCGCAATGGGAATCGCAATTAACAGTAAACGCTTGAGAAAAACAGCATCAAAGAAAGGACGGGACAAAGCAGACACAGGCGACTCCACGCAACAACGAGAATGACCTTAGTGTACTTGCCTTTATATGAAGAAAAAACCGCCAACGGGCGGTTTGTATCGATTATTTTTGGGTTGTCTGTGCGGGCATCACCATCAAACTATCTGCTTGGTTTTGCGGCCAAATTAGATACTCTGCATGGTATTTAACAATTGACTTATAGGCAGTCACTTTCGTCGGAGCTAATCCTGCTTGATGCGCCCAATCAATAAAGGTGTTTTCTGGACCTCGTACGTACACACTCAACGGCTTCACCAATACGCCCTCTGAGTCAAAAGCCGCTTGCGTCGCATCGGGACACACTGCCAATGAATGTTGCCTCTCCGAGATCACTCTCACTTTGCGATCAATGGTAGCGTCAGTATGCACCATCCACTGCGCCGCTTTTGCTGCATCGATTAGCTGGCATAGCTGGGTATGCATCACGTTGTTAGCCGGCGCATTCACCGGGAACCAAGCTTGGTAAACCGATTGAATTTGACGAAATTCCGCTTCTAACGCCGCTTTGGTGCCCGCACTACGGGCACGCTGCACCCAACGTTGTAAATCGGCTTTCACACTATGATGAAAGCGCTGTTTTTTGGCCGCTTGTGCCACCCAACGTCCTAAAAACGCTTCTCGAGCAGCGGGAGCATCAACGAGTTTTCGCGCCGCGATAGCGGCTTCAATGTCTGCAAACGCGGTATTCACTACCGTCTGGATATGGGTCACGTAACTCATGGTTCTTTTCGCGCGAGTAACCAATAGAAAGCGGCAGAGAGTATCGCACAAATCGCGATAGCGCCAATCATCCCCCACGGCGTGCCATCAGAGACGACCGCTACCCCAGCCCCGACTAACGAGCCAATACCAAAGCGCATCGTCCCTGCCAGCGACGATGCCGTACCGGCCATTTGGGGGTAACAAGACAGTAAACAAGCCATGCTGTTACTGCCGATGGTCGAGATCACACCGACGTAGGTCATCACTGGGATCACGGTTCCCCAAAGACCAAGGTCTAACCACTGACAGACTGCGATCGCGATACCGGCAACCAGCTGAATTGCCAAGCCGAAACGCAGCATCCAGTGAGAGCCCATTTTGCGCACCAGCCGACCATTCAAAAAGGTCATGATGATCAAACAAACAATGTTAAGGCCAAACAGATAACCAAATGCCTTCGCACTGACGCCGTAATAGTCGATATAAACAAACGAGCCGGCAGTAAGAAACGAGAACATGCCTGCAAAAGAGAAGCCAGAGCAAAAGATCATACCGACGGCAAATGGCGTTTTCAGCATACGCGCATAGTTACGCAGTGAAGCCCCGATGCGTAGCGGCGGACGATGATTTTTGGGTAAGGTCTCGGGAATTTTCACCACAATACAGACCATCACAAAACACGCCCAGCCGGCCAACACCCAAAAAATCGCACGCCAATCGAACCACGTCAGCAGGTAGCCGCCAATCATGGGAGCAGCAAGCGGTGCAATGGTCATCACCAAGGTGATAAATGACATGGTGCGTGCAAACTCTTCACGCTCAAACATATCACGCACCAAGGCTTGAATGATCACTGCAGCCGCAGCTCCCGCAAAGCCTTGGGTAGAGCGAGCCAGCATCAATACGTTGATGTCTTCGGCGAGCGCACTGACGACAGCGCAGATAAAAAACAGTATCACCCCGCCAAGCATAACCGGCTTGCGTCCATAGCTGTCGGAGATTGGCCCGTGAAAGAGCTGGCCAATCGCAAATCCGGCCGTATATGCCACTAGGGTTGACTTCACCGCACTATTGGGTGCTCCCAAATCGCTAGCAATGGCTGGCATCGCAGGCAAATACATATCGATGGCAAGTGGTGTCAGCGCCGCGATCGCGCCCAAAATGATAATCAAAAGCCAACTGAGTTGTGTCGGTGACGCCGTGACAGCCGATGATTGCGACATAACACTCCTTAACGTGAAAGACAGAGCAACAGGAAATAACGTGAGGTAGATCGAATTGTAACAGTTTATTGTTTCTGTGCGGGAAAGAATGTCTTTCTTTTTGTTGTTATTGCATAGCGCAATAAGCAACGACACCCAGCATGAAATCTGGGCGCAGATTATCTCTCTCGCAACAAAAAACAGTGTTCGGCGGAAATATAAAGGAGTCTGGCTGACAGACTCCTGAAAAAGACACCCCATTTTTCGCCCCTGTGCGGGTAACGGAATGCCTAAGGCGTACTTTTATTTGATAAACATGGCCACTTCATCAGCGGTCAATGGACGATATTCGCCCGGCTCAAGAGAGTCGTCCAAACATAGCGGCCCAACAGACTCACGGTGCAATGCCTCAACACGGTTACCCACCGCAGCAAACATGCGCTTCACCTGATGGTACTTCCCTTCTTGAATAGTCAGCAGCACCTCACACTCATCCACCTTTTCGAGCTTCGCTGGTAAGGTCTCTTCTTTTTCACCGCGTAACATAACACCCTGCTCAAACTGAGCGGCGACATCATCGGCGAGTGGGTCCGCTAACCATACACGATAGGTTTTATCGCATTTATGCTTGGGTGAAGTAATGCGGTGTGACCACTGTCCATCGTCGGTTAATAACAACAAGCCTGTTGTATCAGCGTCTAATCGGCCAGCGATATGCAGTTTCTCCGCATTCACTTCTTCTAAAAGCACAAACACCGTAGGGTTGAACGCATCTTCGTGGGAACAAACCACACCCGCGGGTTTGTGCATCATAAAGTAACGCGGCCCGGACAGCATCAGTCGCTGGCCTTCAAACTCAACCTCAGCATCGTCGCTGACTTTAACGGCGCCAGATTTGATCACCTCTCCGTTGACCGTAATCGCTTCACTTTTCAGAACGCGTGCGGCTTGCTTTCGCGTCACCCCTAAGGTCTCACATAAAAACTTATCTAATCGCATGTGACTGCTCGTTACACCTGTATTTGCGGCGATTATACGTCACATAGGCAGTAAGACACAGATCAAGTTTCAATGGATTGACCTGCATACTGAACGGCCGTGACATAAACTTGTCTCATGCTATCGCCAATCCACAAATTAGATGCAAGGCCTCACCCAGGCTTTTTATCGAGACGACGAGTCCGTCACATCGTGCCAATGCAACACGTTGTGGCGATTGAGCCTAACTAATGACTGGGTATGATACTGACGTCTCTCGACTAATCAGTGATAAATAAGGTAACACTATGATTGTTTCTCTTCGCCAGCCGGACGCTAATGCTTTTGAAACGCTAATCGCCATGTCGCGCGCACAGCACGAGCATGAAGCGCTTCCCTTCGAACGCGAACCTGTAGAAATAGCGTTTAAAACGCTACTCTCACAACCAGAGCGTGGGGCTGTATTTCTGATTGATGTTGAGCATAATGGCGAGTGCGAGACCATTGGCTACTTGGTCTTGGTGTACAGCTTTAGCGTTGAAAATGGTGGCAGCGTGGGCGTGATTGATCAGTTTTTTATCGCACAAAACTGGCGGCGCCAAGGTGTGGGCTCTCAAGTGATCCCCTTGGTCGAAGCGACCGCCAAGCAGCATGACTGTGTCGCGGTGATCCTCGAGGTCAACATTGGTAACAAAGGTGCCCGCTTGTTTTATGAGCAATTTGATTACCAACCTCGCCGTCAGCACTGCATTATGTCAAAGCGTCTGTAAAGTCCTGTACCTCGCCCCATAAGTCAGTAAAATTAAACGGCCTTAAAAGGGCCGTTTTTTGTGGAACAAATTCATCGCCAATCACCGCGAACCGCCAACGTTTTTGGTGGTTAACCCCAATACACTGAGAATAACCCTGAATACTGATTATTATGTATACCCTTCGTCCTTATCAGTCTGACGCCGTCAAAGGTGTGCTTCATTATTTTCGTCGTCACAGCACGCCCGCCGTCGCCGTACTCCCCACAGGCGCAGGCAAAAGCTTGGTGATTGCAGAGCTTGCTCGCATCGCGAAAGGACGCGTTCTCGTACTCGCCCATGTAAAAGAGCTCGTCGAACAGAATCATGCTAAGTATGAAGGATATGGGCTAACCGGAGGCATCTTCTCCGCAGGGCTGGGACGAAAAGAATCACACGAAAAAGTGGTGTTTGCCTCAGTACAATCGGTGGTACGCAACTTGGAAGCATTCGCGGATCAGTTTTCGCTGCTGGTTATCGACGAGTGCCACCGTGTACCTGACAATCAAGATAGTAGCTACCGCCGCGTCATTAGCCATTTACAAAGCGTGAATGCCGGATTAAAAGTATTGGGACTCACTGCGACCCCCTATCGGCTGGGCCAAGGCTGGATTTATCAGTATCACACCAGTGGAAAAGTCCGCACCACCGAAGCGCGTTTTTTTCGTGACTGCGTCTTCGAGCTGCCAATTAGCCATTTGCTCGATGAAGGATTTTTAACCCCCGCCCATGTGCTGGATGCTCCCTTACTCAGTTACGACTTTTCGCAAGTCTCTCGCACCGCCAACGGTTCCTACCGTGAAGCCGATTTAGAGAAGGTCGTGGCCAATGCACCACGCGCAACGCCGCAAATCATTGAGCAGGTAATGTCCTATGCTAAGCAGCGTCAGGGCGTCATGATTTTTGCCGCGACCGTCAACCACGCGAAGGAAGTGCTCGCGCTACTGCCTCCACAAGAATCCGCCTTGATTATTGGTGATACCCCCGGTCCTGAACGCGATGCGCTGATCCAAGCCTTTAAGCAAAAGCAGCTCAAATACTTGGTCAATGTTTCTGTTCTAACCACGGGGTTTGATGCCCCTCATGTCGATTTAATTGCCATTTTACGTCCAACCGAATCAGTCAGCTTGTATCAACAAATTGCTGGCCGTGGCTTGCGCCTTTCTCCCGGGAAAAAAGACTGTTTAATCCTCGATTATGCTGGCAACGTCTACGACTTGTATCAACCCGAAATCGGCATGCCAAAGCCAGACAGCGACAGTGAACTCGTTACCGTTCCTTGCCCTGCCTGTGGATTTAATAATAGCTTTTGGGGGAAACTCGACGACAATGGCTTTTTGATTGAGCATTATGGTCGTCAATGCCAAGGGTACTTGGAAGACGACGACGGCGAACGCGAAATATGTGGTTACCGTTTTCGCGCCAAATTCTGCGATGAATGCGGTGCCGATAATGATATCGCCGCGCGGCGCTGTCATCAGTGTGACAAGCCATTGGTCGATCCGGACAAAAAGCTCCGTGAAGCACTTAAACTCAAAGATGCACTGGTGATGGCTTGTGTGGATCTATCACTCACTGCAGGAAAAAACCGTTATCAAAAACCTCAGTTGAAAGTGACCTATCACACCAGTGACGGAACAGATCTTCATGAAGTATGGCCGCTTGCAACTAAGAAACAAAAGCAGGATGTGCTAGCACGATTTGTCCGCCCCCACTTGATCGATAGACACCGTCCCTTTACCGACACGGCCGCAACCAAAATTGCGGCGGCACAACACAGGTTTCGGGCACCGGACTTTATCGTCGCGCGCAAACAAGGGCGTTTTTGGCACTTACGCCAAAAGATTTTTGATGTTGATGACTTTCTCTCGCAAGATCGCCTTGATGCATTGCTTGCCCAAAGTCGCGGCCAACAATTCGCCGATGCCGACCTCTAACGCACGCGATTGTGCCATCCTGCGCGTTATGGCTTGTTTTACCCCCCAAGCAGTGCTAATATCCGCGCTCGTTTTTGGGTACTGAGTTAGGTCGCTACGCTCAGTACTGTATTTTCACTCTAAAGAGAGTTATTAATTATGATGAAATTCGAAGCTGAAGTACGCGCAGAGAAAGGTAAAGGTGCGAGCCGCCGCCTGCGTCATCAGAAGAAATTCCCTGCTATCGTTTACGGTGGTAACCAAGAGCCTGTATCTATCGCACTTAACCACCCAGTTGTTGTTAACCAAATGGACAAGCCTGAGTTCTACGAAGGCATCATCCTGGTTATCGATGGCCAAGAAGTTAAAGTGAAGCCACAAGACATCCAACGTCACCCGTTCAAGCCAAAAGTTGAACACATGGACTTCATCCGCATCTAATTCGTCAGCGAATAATGATGTGAAAAAAGGCGCCCACGGGCGTCTTTTTTTTATCCCGAGCATTCATGACCTAGCGCAAAAGTAAGGTTTACATGTCATGAAAATGTCATAAATTGAGACCTAGATCAAAAAAGGGAGAATGAACGTGATAACAGCATTCCAATTTGACTATTAAGTTGATTAACTTAGCCTCCCTTTTAATACACATGTTATATCCCACCATGAAAAAAAGCATTTTTGTTGTTGCATTTATGTCCTTGGCGTTAATGTTAACGGGCTGCTCAGCCACCAATACTCTCGTTAAAAAACGTAACCTTGATGTGCAAACCAAAATGAGTAACACCGTCTTTTTAGACCCAGTGGCTCCTTCAAAACGCACCGTGTTCTTACAAATTCGCAACACTTCCGATAAGCCTAATCTCGATATTAAGTCTGATATTAAAGCGAATATTGAAAGCCGCGGGTATAAAGTCCTCGACAATCCAGATAAAGCTCACTACATGATCCAAGCGAATATTCTGCAAGTCGGTAAAGCGGATCTGCGTGATAGCGAAAACTTCCTATCTCAGGGCTTTGGAAGCGCCGTTGGTGGCGCCCTTGTTGGTGCTCAATTTGGCGGCGGTTCAGGCCGAGGTGCAACATCTCTCGCAGGTGCGGCCATTGGCTTGGTTGCTGATGCGTTGGTTGAGGACGTTTATTATTCAATGATTACCGACCTACAAATCTCAGAGCGCGCCTCTGCAGGTGTCGTAGTAACTGAAGCGCTTGATTCTCAACTTGCGCAAGGCACGAACAGTAAGAAGGTCGTAACATCAACCCAAGAAACACAATGGAAACGATATCAAACACGTGTTCTTTCCACTGCCAATAAAGTTAACCTAGAGTTTGCTGAGGCTGAGCCTGTGTTGAAGCAAGGCTTAGTGCAGTCGATCAGTGGGCTTCTATAAAGTGACTAAGCGCGCTTCACGGAGGCGCGCTTTTATCTCGTCATCTTTTTGACAAATACGACAACAAATAACGCCATCGTAAAGCTGCCAAGAAACGCTTCAAAGGCGGCAATAAAACGCGCCACGCCGTGAGGCGATATATCACCGTAGCCGAGGGTGGTAAAGGTGACAACACTAAAATATACCGCGTTCAACAATTCATAAAAGTATCGCTGCCAGCCAGTCACATCCGGATAGATGGGATTGCTTTGTGTGGTGCCAAGGGCAAAATACGCGAGCGCACACGACACAATCACCAGAACCGAAAAGATCACCACGCGCAGCGGATCTTCGCCATAGCCGCAAAAGAGATCAACAATCTTGGAAAGCCAACGTCGAAAACTCAACTTAGGCATTTGGTAGCGCCGAAACCGCATCTCTTTTTTAAAAAAATACCCAGCGACTTCAAATAACCCCTGCTTTTCGCATTGCTTGCGCACGTTTCGGCAGACTTCTTCGGCCTCTTGAAATAACGATTTTCGCCTTGCCGGATCACGCTCTTTGTAGGCCAGTCGTTCTTGCTTAAGCTCTTTTCCCCAGTCCACATTCTCAAGGCCTGCACGAGCCAGATCAGCGCCTAACAAATTGCTGCCATTTAGCCGTGCACAGTTTAAATTCGCGCGTAGCAAGTTGGCTTTCATTAATGAGGCGCCGCGTAAATCCAATCCAAAGCAATGCGCTTCAGCCATGTTTGCCCGATAAAAATCCGCGCCTTGGCACGAGTAGCCTTCGCGACTTCCTCGGTTTACCAAGTCAATATCAGTCAGGTCAGTTCGCGCAAGTTGAAAGCCATCAAGCGGTTTTCCTGATGCCGCCCATTTTTCCACGTCGGCTTTTACGTCATGACCACATTTATCGATGTCCGGATCATGCCAATAGCATAGCCCGGACTGTCCGGCTGGCTGATCGCAACACCAGCCTTTGCTGCTTTTAAATGAACAAGTTTGACTGCGCATGCCCTCGCCCTCCTTACCTAAGTTTAGAAACACTCGGTAATGGCGCCACTTATGACCAGTGAAATAATCAAAGCCAGAAAGAGAACGATGAGCCCAATGCTTACTGGGTGGGGTCCTCATCATCAAACAATGAGGGTTGTTGCGGGATCGGTTGGGTATTTAAGGCAGCATCGCGCATCTGTTTGCGCTTGGCACGCATGATGCGCTCATAACGCTGATGGCAAAGGCGAACAACATTACGTTTTTGTTCATTGGTTAATTCAAACCAATGAAAGCGTTCTTCGCGACTGCGAAAACACCCCTTGCAATAGCCTTTATTGTTCACTTCGCAGATGCCTTTGCATGGACTTGGCACCTCGAAGAAATCCAGTTGTTCCACGTCTACCTCCCTGCTCGTCTATTCATTCAAGCGGGCACAGGGCAGAAATGCAAGTTTGGTTAAAACAAGCCTAATTGTGGCAAGGCTAAGGTATCGAATTCTTTACCAATAAACGGCAAAATACCATCGGCAACGGGCTTAAGCTGCTTATCAATATAATGCTGATAATCAATCGGGCTACGCCGGTAAGCAAGGGGTTCGGGGCCATTAACGGTGATCACGTATTCAATCCAGCCACCGCGTTGATACTGCTGAGCGCGCCCACGCTGATGATTTTCGCTATCAGCTAAGCGTGCCGCGCGCACATGGGGCGGCACATTCTTTTGATATTCCGATAACGGACGACGAAGCCGCTTACGGTACACTAAGCGTTCATCGTGCTCGCCTTTGCTAGTGCTGGTCACCAGCTCACGAATAAACTCGTCCACCTCTTCGCCATCGAAGACGCGTTGATAGAGCTGTTGCTGAAATTGCTGTGCAAGCGGTGTCCAATCGGTTCTCACCGTTTCCAAACCTTTAAACACGATCTCAGCGCGACCCGATTCCCTGTCCACAACGCGACCCGCATATCGCTTTTTACTACCGGTCTCTTGGCCACGAATGGTGGGCATCAAAAAACGCTGGTAATGGGTTTCATACTCAATCTCTAGCGCCGATTCAAGATCATACGTTTCTCGTAGGTGCTGACGCCACCAGCTATTAACATGTTCAACCAGCGCTTGACCAATAGCATCGGCGTCTTCACTCGCCTTATCACCGCCCAAGGACACAAAGGTCGAGTCTGTATCGCCATAGATCACCGCATAGCCTTGTGCCTCAATCAGTTCACGAGTGGTTTTCATAATCTCATGCCCCCGCATCGTAATCGACGACGCTAGTCGGTGATCAAAGAAACGACACCCTGACGATCCTAGCACCCCATAAAACGAGTTCATGATGATTTTTATCGCTTGCGAGAAGGCTTTTTCTCCCGCTTTTTTAGCGCGATCGCGAGCTTGCCATAAATCATCAATCAATGCCGGCAAGTGATGCTTTTCTCGATGAAACACACCACCGCGAAAGCCGGGCACAATATCGTGCTCTTCGCCTACTTGTTGTGACTTTAAGCCTTCAACCAGCCCTAGCGGATCAATCAAAAACGTACGAATAATAGACGGGTACAGCGACTTAAAATCCAACACCAACACCGAGTGATAAAGGCCGGGTTTAGAGTCCATTACATAGCCGCCTGGGCTTGCAATCCAACCGTCGCTGGCCAAATTAGGCGCCACATACCCCGAGCGATGCAAGCGCGGGAGATACAAGTTGGTAAACGCGGCAACAGAGCCTCCAACCCGATCTAGCTCGACACCGGTGAGACGCGAGCGCTCAATCATAAAATCAAGCAAATGTGTATGGGCAAAGATGCGATTAACCAATCGGCAGTCTTGCAAGTTATAGGTGGCGAGCGCGACTTTATCGTGATGAAACATGCGATTGATAGACGCCATACGATCATGCGGATCGTCGATGGCCTTTCCCTCACCAAGCAGCGTTTGCGCGACCGACTCAAGCGCCCAAGAGCGAAAACCATAGGTCGCTGTTTTCAGCGCATCAATCCCATCAATGACCACACGTCCCGCCAAACTAATAAAGCCAGACTTATTGGCATTTCCTTCTCGCCAATAGGCACTCTCACCGCCGCGGCCAATACGGAGTGACTTTTGGTGACGCTGCGCACGCTTGACCAGCAAACGGAAATCAAAATCAATGACGTTCCATCCCACCACTACATCGGGATCATAGGTGCTAAACCAGCGCTCAAGCGCCGATAACAAGGCGACTTCGTCGCTAACCCATTCTATCCATGCGGGGGCGTCGGGTTGTGGCGCCCCAACCATAATCACGCGGCTATCCATGTCACTGTCTAAACCAACCGAGTACAGCTGACCTTTTTCTGAGCATTCAATATCCAGTGATACATGGCGTAATTGTGGCGTATACGCCTGCGCCTTTGCTTTACCTTGGGTCACTTCGAGGTAACCTGCTCGCTGACGCGCATTACCGGTAAACAGCAAGCTGCCACAAATATAGCGCTCCATTAGATAGCGATCCGCAAGACGCAAATCCCCTTCATAGAGTGGAATGGCGGCGCCACTTAATACACGTTGCCCTTCTTGGGCGCGTTTGACGGTACTGAAGTAACAGGCGACCAAAGGAATATGTTGAAAGGTCGCCAACGGGACGGTTTTGCAGTAAGCGTGCGGGTCGACAGAAGGAAGCAGTGCTTGTGCACGTTGTTGCTCTTCTTGGGGGATAAAAAAGACGCTTTGTTGATTCTCAATACAGAGTTTAACCGGACCATCAGGTGTAGAGAGCCACAGCACGATGGCACTCGATTCGCCTCGATCACGTTGTTGGCGCGTAATAACGAACCCTTTTTGAACATACGGTTGAGACGTCGTCGATAAAGCCACTATTTAGCATCTGACCCAAGAAATCATACTAAGAGTGTAACAAACCGACAAAAGCACTGTATAGATAAACAGTTTAATTTGTTGCTCATTACGCCAAACATTTAACCGCGTACCTGTTCACGCGGCATCGCTCCCATCAAGATGACGCCGATAAAGGCCACACAAGCCGCACTGGCTAAACGCATGTTCATCATCTGACCATCGTCCAACCACACCACGCCAACTAAGGCGAGCACCGCCAGTACCGATAACGTGTACTTCCACAGCAGAGAAACCTGTGTAGAAAGCCACTGCCAAGGATAAATTATCCCGAGTACCGTCAGGGCTCCAGCAATCATCGCCACTACGGCGCCAGATATCGTCACGGTTAAACTGGGCAACGCGAAAATCAGCAGAGCAATTGCCAGTAAGACACTCAACCGAAAGCTGATGCAGAGTTGTTTAGGGTACGCTTCAGTGTGTTCAGACAGCGTCTGCCAATAGTCACGCCATGCCAATCCAGCCACAAGTGCCAAGCCCAACCCTAAACTGCTGGGGGCGTACATACCGGGGGCAAATAAATACCCCACACCAGCAAACAACAGCATCATGCCACCCCAGTGTAACCCTTTGCGTTCTGCCGTCGCCATCAAGCCGTGCACACCTTGAACGCCAGCCATCACCATCAGTGCTAGCGTGCCTAAATCAAGATATCGGCATGCAAACAAGGCGGATGTGGCGGCAAGCAACAAGCTTGCGGCCATACGCCAAACATCAGTCGGCTGCGAAAACAGTGAATCAGGCAGTCGCGACGCAGCGCGTTTTGGCGGCGCAGGATACATATAGGTTTCATTGGAACAGACGCCCGCTTTGTTGCTCGCGAGATAACGCGCTGTCAACCATGCCATGATTGCGCCGCCGGCCAACCACAACGCGGCAAAACTCGCCGAATCCAGGCCTCCCGCCATCCCCCACTGCACAAGGTAGCCATTGGCCGTGATCACCATTAATACCAGCAACGACAGACTCATTTGCTTGACCATGCCCATGAATGGGGCTCCTTATAACCACTTACTCCTGTATAGACCGCGTCATCACGATATTTCTTTCAACCCCCTCCCTTTATGCAGGAGCGAACAATAAGCCTTCTGATCCGTCATCACGGCTTTGTTGTTATTGACGGACGCGATACAATACGCGTTTGTTCGTTCTCGGGAAGTATGCATGTCAGATCCGAAAAGCAAAGCGCTCAAAAAAATCGCCAAATGCCTTGAGTTAAGTAACTCAGCAAACGTCAATGAGGCAGCGCAGGCGATTAAGATGGCTGAGCGCCTGATGCGAAAACATGGCCTGGACCAAGACGATATCGACTTTATCAGTATGGGGAAAACGCGCTCTGAAACCCTGCTGCCCACCTCGGTGAGTGAACCGATCCTGAAGATCATTCGTGGTATTAATGGTCGATTTGGCGTGGAGTGTGTGCTGATCAACTACAAAGGCTTAAAGCAAGCAGAATTTATTGGTGATGCCGATCGCGCGATATTCGCCGCGTTCGCCTTTGATGTGGTGTATCGCGAGATGAATGAGCATATCGGCCAATTCCGCAACAGTTTTGCCGGTTCGGGCACCAGCACTCAAGAAGTGTCACGCCGTGTGCAATCTTTTACCATCGGCTGGCTAGAAGGGGCGCTGGAGAAACTGCCTCAGCTCGATGCGCGTGACAGCGATGATAAGATCAAAAGCTACATCGACAAAGAGTTCGAAAACATTGATCGAGAAACCTTCAAGCAACAGCTAAAAGCCGCCATGGCCGCCATCACCGACGATTACGAGAAAGGCATGAAAAAAGGACGCCAAGTATCTGTGAGTCGCCCTGTGGGTGGGCAAGGCGAACGAAAACGTCTCACTAGTCAGACAAAATCACGCTAGCTCCCTTCGAATTGTCCGACAACGGTCAAGCCTGGCGCATACTTAAGACAGTTGCGTCAGGTTGGGTCAAATCTCGGTTAAATCTCTTTTTTCCTATTGAGTTACCCACTATCCAGATCTAGCCTAGGGGTGAAGGTCGTTCCAAAAATGGCCGGATAACAACGCATAGTTAATGCGAACAATAATACCTTATCATCCTTATTTAGGAGACAGTGGCATGAAAAAAGTCGTGACAAGCCTAGGCCTACTTTTAGCCGTTGCACCAGCGGCTTATGCACAACAAGATAGCGGTCTATACCTCGGTGGCCGTGTAGGTCCTTCATTCCTTGAAGACAGCTGTGTCTCTGACGCCAACTGCGGCGACTCAGAGCTAGCGGCAGGCGTAGTTACCGGTTATAACTTCAATAACTGGTTTGCGCTAGAAGGTACCTATGACTACCTTGGCCGTTTTGATACCTCATTTGACCAGTCAGGCACAACGCTCAGCGCGGCGGGCGATCTTACTGCGTTAACACTGGCCCCTAAATTTGCCTACCATCTCAAACCGGATACCGCGTTATACGGTAAAGTCGGTGGCGCATGGTGGAACTGGAACAGCAGCGCCGGTGATCGCGATGACGTGTCACTGATGGGCGCGATCGGTGTGGATCACCAAGCGACCGATAACATCAACGTACGTCTTGAATACCAACACATTAATGATATGGACGACGGCTACTTCTCAAGTGTTGACAATAACCTTGTGACCGTGGGTATGACCTACCACTTCGGCCGCACCAGCAGCGAGCCGATGCCTGAGCCTATGGTTGAAGAGCCCGTCATGGCTGAGCCGGAGCCAGAACCACAAATGGTTGCGGAACCACAAACCATCGTCTTGTCAGAAGCGGGCGAAACCGAGTTGTTTGGCTTTGATGAAGCAACCCTTTCTCCACAAGCGGCTGCCTCATTACAACCATTGATCAACCGCCTACTCCAGCACGAAGAAGCGACCGCAACCATTATCGGTCACACCGACAGCAAAGGCCCAGCGGCCTACAACCAAAAACTGTCTGAGCGTCGCGCACAAGCGGTAGCAGATGTATTCGTTGATGCGGGCATCGATGCCGAGCGTTTAACCGTGATGGGTAAAGGTGAGTCCACGCCAATTGCTAGCAATGACACTGTGGACGGCCGCGCGAAAAACCGTCGCGTTGAAGTCACCTCACCTGAGTTTGTCTACGTCGAAGTACAATAAGTCCCTTGGTGACAAGGTGAACAACCCCTAATCAACAAAGCCACCGTTCATGCGGTGGCTTTGTTTTATTCAATCTAAACAAAATAACGTTGCACGTGGCTCGCTAGTAAGTCTAATTATACCGCTTCAGCGGGATGCTGGCCGAGATGGGTTTTCATCAAATCATCAATCATGACCCGATCTTCATCGCTCACGCCGGCGACGCGTGGATAACGCGGCTGTGCCCGATCATTACAATACGCCGCATCCCACCCCTGAGTGGTGTGTAAAAATTCAGCCGCAAAATCAGACGAATAGCGTAAGCAGCCTGCCATGACCGTATCTATGTACGACTGCGCGATCGGTTTATGCACATCAGGCGCGACACGATCCTCTGCCACATACACATACACGGGCCCTTCAAGCGCAATCCCTTTGGGCAGTGCAATACGAGACGCGTCTAGCGAAAGACGTCGATACCCTGCCTCACGGCGATCAAAGTCAGGCAAAGCATCTGGCGCGATCTTTACTAAGACGCCATTGCACGCGCCGTCTCCTTCCAATACCACTAACGGAGAGATCAATGCTTCACTGACATTGCTCCAATAGCGTTGCAACCCCGATACGGTTACCGGACACGCCCACCCTGATTCACCGGTCAACGCGCGCGAAGCAGGATTCATTAAACTGCCATAGCCAAACAAGTACATTCCCCAAATACTCCTTATCAGGTCCACCTTACAGAACGCCAGTATGTGCCTTGCTTTTCTCACCCAAGTTGCCAAAATATCGGCAACGTTGTAAACAAGGAAAGTGATTATGGAACAACTAGATAAGCTGGAAGCTCACTTCAAACGTCTGTCGCATTTTCAGCACCTTGCCGCAATCTGTGGTTGGGATCAAGCCACCATGATGCCCAGCGGAGGCAGTCAAGCCCGTGCCGACGCCATGGCGGAATTGGCACTCTATACCCATCAGCAACTCACTACGCATGAACTGCATGACTGGTTTAGCGCGCTGGATGAGCAGCAAGACCGACTCAATGACGCCCAACGCGCCAGCTTCCGAGAAATGAAGCGTCAGTGGCAACATGCCAGTGTACTCCCTGACACCCTAGTGAAAGCCAAATCTTTAGCCGGTGCAAAATGTGAACACGCCTGGCGACAGCAGCGTCAAAATAACGACTGGGACGGCTTCGCCAAAAACCTTAAAGAAGTAGTGGCACTCGCGCGCGAAGAAGCCCACATCCGAGCCGATCAGAAAAACTGCTCGCCCTATGACGCTTTGCTGGATCTTTACGAGCCAGACATGACCGCTGACCGCATCGATGAAGTGTTTGGCGAGCTTAAAACATGGCTACCAGACACCATTCAAGCGGTAGTGGATAAACAAAGCCAGCAAACCACACGGTTGCCCGATGCTCCGTTTGCAGAGGCTCAGCAAAAAGCCTTAGGCGAGAAAATGATGGCGCTGCTGGGTTTTGACTTCGAGCATGGTCGATTAGACGTCAGCACTCATCCATTTTGTGGAGGCGTGCCAACCGATGTACGCATTACCACCCGCTATGACGAGCAAGACTTTACCTCGGCGTTAATGGGCGTGATCCACGAAACGGGGCACGCGCGCTATGAGCAAGGTCTACCCAAACATCTTGCCGGCTTGCCGGTTGGCAAAGCGCGATCAATGGGTGTACATGAGAGCCAAAGCCTGTTCTGTGAAATGCAGCTTGCCCGCAGTGAGGCATTCGCCACCTTGATTTGTCAGCATGCCAAACAAGCTTTTAACCGCCAAGACGACCCGGCTTTCCATGTAGACAACTTCCACCGTGTGCTCACACGTGTCTCACCCGGCTATATCCGTGTTGATGCCGACGAAGTCACCTATCCTGCACACATCATGTTGCGCTACGACATCGAGCGCGATCTTATCAGTGGCAAAATGGACGTCGATCATATCCCTGAGCGCTGGGATCATGCCATGCAGCAATACCTTGGCCTCAGCACCGCTGGCAACTATAAAAACGGCTGTATGCAAGATATCCACTGGACCGATGGCAGCTTTGGCTACTTCCCGACCTATACCTTAGGTGCATTGTATGCCGCGCAATTGATGCAAACGATGCGTCAGCAAATGGATGTGGACGGCATTATCGCCAGCGGCAATGTCTCACCGATTTTTGATTGGTTGTCTCAACATATCTGGCAACGCGCCAGCACCACCTCAACCGACAACTTACTCAAAGATGCCACCGGCGAAACCCTCAACCCAACCCATTTCCGCAAGTATATTCAAGGGCGGTATTTGTAAACTCACAGCAGCTCCAAGGCCAGCGATGCTGGCCTTTTTTATACGGGCTACTCTGTTAATCCCATCACATTTCTGTACAATGCGCGCTCAGTCTTATTTATCTTTACACCCTCCTCGCTTGGCCGTGCATCTTCCGTTTTGAGTATGATGATACGCGCCCTCGTTGAGCATATTCGCTAGGAAACTCTTTTGATTTCAATCGCCAATATCACCATGCAGTTTGGTGCTGAACCGCTATTCGAAAATATCTCTGCCAAATTTGGTAACGGAAACCGCTACGGGTTAATCGGTGCCAATGGCTGTGGCAAATCGACCATGATGAAAATCATGAGCGGTGCCCTCACCCCAAGTGCAGGGAATGTTTCTATCACACCAGGGCAGACGTTGGGCGAGCTGAGCCAAGACCAATTTGCCTACGAACAGTATTCAGTGATTGATACGGTGATGATGGGTGACCGCAAGCTTTGGGAGATCAAGCAAGAGCGCGAGCGTATTTATTCTCTGCCAGAAATGAGCGAAGAAGACGGCATGGCCGTGGCTGAGCTAGAAAGTCAGTTTGCGGAAATGGACGGTTACACCGCGGAAAGCCGCGCGGGCGATATTCTTTTGCAAGCCGGCATTGCCGAAGAGCTGCACTTTGGCCTGATGGCGCAAGTGGCGCCGGGGTGGAAGTTGCGCGTGCTGCTTGCTCAAGCCCTGTTTGCCAATCCTGATATCTTGCTGTTGGACGAACCGACCAACAACTTGGATATTCACACCATCAACTGGTTGGCGGGTGAGCTGCAACAGCGCCAGTGCACCATGATTATTATCTCGCACGACCGCCACTTCTTGAACGCCGTATGTACCCACATGGCGGATATTGACTACGGTGAATTGCGTGTGTACCCGGGTAACTATGATGATTTTGTTGCGGCATCTAGCTTGGCACGCGAGCAATTGCTATCAAGTAACGCCAAAAAAGAAGCCGAGTTGAGTGAGCTGCAAGACTTTGTGAATCGCTTTGGTGCTAATGCCTCTAAAGCCAAGCAAGCCAGTTCACGCGCCAAACGCATGGAAAAGATCCAGCTTGATGAAGTCAAAGCATCAAGCCGTGTGCACCCTTACATCCAATTTACCGAAAGCAAAAAGCTCCATCGCCAAGCGGTTGAATTGAAAGAGCTGGGTCATGGCTTTGAAGATGGCCTGTTATTCGATAACGGTCACCTACTGCTTGAAGCTGGCTCACGACTGGCTGTGATCGGTGAAAACGGGGTAGGAAAATCAACCCTACTGCGCTGTCTTGTGGGTGAGTTGA
This sequence comes from Salinivibrio sp. YCSC6, assembly GCF_004916735.1. Lineage (NCBI taxonomy): Bacteria > Pseudomonadati > Pseudomonadota > Gammaproteobacteria > Vibrionales > Vibrionaceae > Salinivibrio > Salinivibrio sp. YCSC6. The sequence goes on along the minus strand of NZ_CP039516.1, from coordinate 1,400,802 downwards.
GCCACCAGAAAGGCACCATTAAGTGGTCTGAAAATGCCGCGATTGGCTACTGCCCGCAAGATAACAGCGCGGAGTTTGACAACGATCTGACCCTGTTTGAGTGGATGTCGCAGTGGCGTACGGCCAAGCATGATGACTTGATCGTGCGTGGAATTTTAGGGCGTTTGTTGTTTTCAGCGGATGACGTGAATAAAAAAGCGAAAAGCTGCTCTGGTGGTGAGAAAAACCGTCTGATGTTCGGCAAGCTGATGATGCAAGATATTAATGTGATTGTGATGGACGAGCCAACCAACCACATGGATATGGAAGCGATTGAAGCGCTCAACAAAGGGCTAGAGCAATTCCCCGGTACTTTGATTTTTGTCAGCCATGATCGCGAATTCGTCTCCTCGCTCGCCACTGACATTATTGAGATTAAAGACAAACAATTGTCGCACTTTAACGGCAGTTACGATGAGTACCTCGCCCACTTAGAAAAAGTACGTGCGGTGGCTTGATCACGTCGGTTATCGATCACCAATAACGACTCACTCGCCCCAGCCACAGTCGATGTCGCTGGGGCGATTTTTTGTTACTGGTCTGTCACTAGCAGCACACTGCCCTCAAGCTGTGTCGGCCCATAAGCAAAGATCTCCGCGTTACGCACGTCAAACATCAAAATCGTATTATCCGCTTGCACATGGCTATTGCTCCAAACGTAAGCGCGCACATCACCACTGCCATAGCCTTCTTCTGACGTAGAGTATGGGAATCCGGCGGAAAATGCCTTTGGATTAAGCGCGGGTTTCATGCAAGCATGTTCAGCCAAGGACGCTAGCTCTTTAATATTGGGCATGCGCCATTGCGTGTGACCGGCAAATTGATGCAGCGGATGCGCTTGGCTTTGATTGATCGCCTGCACTTCATTAAGTGCGGCTTGCCAATACATTCCGGTGCCCTCGCCACGACACGCCTGTTGTTCGGCTTGCCAGGTTTTACCCAGTGGGCAACGCATCCAAGTTAATCCGGTAAAGGTGTCCGTTACCGTACCATTATCATCAAAGCTGTAACGGACATTCGGTGCCGTTTTGGTTAAATCAATCGAGCATTCTTGGCCCGCCCATGCAGTTACAGATGCGAAGATACTGGCGACAATGATCAGCTTGTTCATTATTTTTCTCCTTGGGCGACAAGACGGATAGGCAGTTGCCATGAGGTGTAGTCAGACTCGACCTGATCGCTATAGATCTCGAGCGATACCGTCGTGCCACGATCACTGCCTCGTGTTTGCGGCAGCTGGATATAGCGCGCACCCGGCGTCGCAAATGCGGTATATTCGGTTAAGAAAGAGGTGGAAGACCACAGCAAGCCGGCATCGTATTCACTGGCAGAGGATTGATGAGGGAAATACTCAGTATCAAGTCCATAAACACGCCCATCGCTATCGGTTTGTGTCTCGCCGAAATCAATCAAGCTATACAGTTCAATAAAAGTGGGTAAGCGCCATTGATCGATGCCACAGACCTGTTGCTGATTTAGGTACGCTTGGTATTGGGCCGTGGTGCAAATACCCTCAGCGTCTTTGCAGCCTGTCGCCTCAATGTCTTTGTCAAACGGTTCGAACTGCCCGGGCACTTGATAGGCAAAAAGGCGATCCACATATCGCGGGGATTGAGGATCCGTGTGTTTGCTCTCCCATACCAGTCCGCTGCGATTATCTTGCACACAATCCCACGTGGTCGCGCTATCGGGCAAAGGCTGACCCTTGTCATCCAGTTTGGTGAAGCTAAACCCACCTTCCGTTGCATCAAACCCATAGTCAGCGTCTTGACCGGGGTAATCGACAGGCGCGGTGGCAACATTCCCGCTGTCGGAATAATAGCTAACAATGCCGGTATCGTTTACAGGACGCATTTGAGTCCGTTCATCCAACTCAACCAAAATCGCGTTCAGCTCAGCATCGCTCGGAGCACCTTTAAGTAAAACATCCGAGTAACGCGCCAATTCACCGCTTAGTAGCGCTAGCATGCGATTCGCTCGCGTAGGCGTCATCCCCGATATCAGCGATAAAACGTTATTTTCAAGCTGTACAAAACGGTTATCCGCTCCGTTGGTAAGCAAGTCCGCTTGCGTCGTGACGCCCATCGCCTCGAATTGCTCACGTAAATGAGCGACAGCATCTTGATAGGCATCCCCTGCCGCCATGTTGCTAGCGACCAGTGTGCTGATCACATTGATCTCATTGCCGGTAGTCTTGCGGACGCCGGGAGCAACAAGGAATGCATTCGCTTGGCGAGGCGCGTCAGTCTGCGCTCCCATTCGTTGCGACGATAACGTGGTCACGCCGGTGTCGATTTGCGCGACAATCGGCGAGGACAAGATCGCTTTATCGGCGCTGGTGAGAGTAAACGCCCCCTGCTCCGCTTGTGTGGTGGGTTCGTTGGCGTTACAGGCAAAGTCACCATTTAAATCCGCACAAACGGTTTCATTACCGGTGGCATTGGTGGCGCTAATGGTACCAGAGACGCTGTAGGTCGGCGCGATCGCGTCGCTTGCACTCGTTTCTGATCCAGAACCATTACAGCCTGCCAGTAGCAATGCACTGGCGAGTAGAGAGTAGTTAAATTTCATCATATCTATCTTTTTAATAAGGGTGTTAAGGTGATTGAATAACGCGCTATCAGGACTCGCCCTTTCGTGCTCGCCAGCCGCCCCAAAGCAAGCCCACCAGCAGCAGTGGCCATGACAACGCGCCGCCTCCCGAGCTAGCGGTGTCGAGCGCATCCTTGGTGCTAAGGTCGGTATCTTGGCAATCGAATCCCGTCACGCGTCCCACTTGCCATGCCACCAGCTCACCACTGCTGCCTTGGGCATAGTCCGTCACTTCAAGACGCCAACTCCCCGCTAGGGGTTCGCCATCAAAGGCTTGTAAAAGATCGTCGTGCTGGCTGGTCCAATAACGCACTAAGTCATTGCTCTGACGGGCGCTATTGGCATGTAACGTCACCCGTGTGCCTGCGGGGGAGACAAGAACAACGCGTAAATCTGATGGGCTGGCATGGTTGATATGGACATACACGCCAAGATCGGCACGAATGGCATTCGCGTCATCATTAATAATGAAGTTAAAACTCTTGAAACCGTTGTTTTGCGCACCATTACTGGCCACCGATGCATCCGGCAAGGTCGCATTCAGGGTTTGGCGCGATTGGGTGAGTTGGGGCAAGCCTTTAATCACCGTCACACTGTCTTGCCATTGATGGGTTTGCAGCGTGTCATCAAATTGATAGTCAATTCGCGCCTCAAGAGTCAGCGGCTGACCGCATTGCGCCGTAAGCGGTATAGGGATAGAAAACGACTGAGCCTGATCAAGTGATTGATTAATGGACGTGGGCGCTCCACCCTCCACCTGAATATCACCACGCACTGAGGCTGTGCGCCCTTGTGGTGTTAAGCGTGTGTGGATCGCCGCCGTATCGGCAACATAACGCTGGCTTGTTTCAAAGCGAAACGGTGCTTTGAGCAAACCGTGTTTTTCAAAGTTCGCTTTTAACAAGGCTGCATAGTCGCGTGATGGATAATAAGTTTTAGCCACATAGAGCATGCTTTCTGCCAGATCGTGCATTTTCATGCCCCGGCCTAGCCCAAACATCGATTCCAGCACCAAGGTATCCATCTCTTTAAAAGCGGGTTCACCATACAGTGCGACGGCTTGCTTGAGGGTTTGGAACAAAGGCGTCGACCAAAGCTCATCCCCTAATTCACCACCAACGTTTTCGTGCGCGCGGTATTCACTGCTTTCAAAATAGCGCGCTTTTTGATTCCACAAACTGCGCGTACCTTGCTTAAAACCGAAATAACCATCCCAGTTAAAGACGGTATCAATCTCGAAGTCATCACCTTGTTGATACAAGGTGCGATAGCTAGAAGATCCCGCCCAATAGTCAGCAAATCCCTCACCCAAGGCGCCAGTGTGGCCATACGCCCAGTCGGGCAAAATATGGTAGTGAATACCGTGGGCCAGCTCATGGACCACGACATCGGCGTCAAGTGTATCGGGCGAGCCAGACGCCCCAAACATCACAGCGTTAGGACCCACATAGTAAGACGAGTTGTTCGAACTTAAGGCGTGAGCATCAAAGCGTACCGGACCGTCAAATAATGAATACCCTAACGAGGACACATATTGCAGGGATTTATCCAAATGATAAAACGCCATCATTTGTGCAAAGTCTTGACTATCAAAAGGCAACGCTGTGAGCGAAGCATGGCTCGCAAACTGTGTGACACCATCCGGATTTAAAAACGAGACACTGTCACTTTTCTGCCATTGTCCGGACTCAGGGTTTTTGTCTTCAAAGGCGATAGCATCAACGGCTTGGACTCTGGGATTACTCAGGTAGAGCGTGCCGCCTACATCCAATAAAGAGACATCACGCATAACGAAGCGTGGCGCGTGGGGATAATCCGCCAGCGTTGTCCAGAGCGTCTCGGGGGCGGGCTGTTTGTCCATACTACGCAGATCCGGATCAACCACATTGACGGTGCGCGTCACTAGCTCACCGTCTGATAGCGCTGGCGGCGCATCCGCGAGCAGGCGACGCGGGATCTCAATAGCCGCCTCTTTCACTGCCTCACCCTGTCGGATCATGGTGTCGGTTAGGCTTTTATACACCCGAGTCACCAAACCGTGTTTGTCGGTATGTAACACCAACGTACGCTGCGGCTGATACTCGCCACTACGGTAAATATCAAAGTTATACTGACGACCAAGCAAACTGCTGGTTTGGTAGCGCAACGACAGCTCCCCCACTAACGGATAATGCGTGCGCAAATACTGCTGTGCTTGAGTGGCATCACTTGCTTGATAATTGCCCGCAGGGTAATCCCATTCCCCTGCCATGACATTGGCACTGGCAAGTACCAACGCCACAAGACTGATCGCTGATTTCATGGTTCTTCCTTAAAACGCATAACGTGCATTGAGGGTGAAGTAACGACCGGGCTCGGTCGAAAAACGGGTTTGTGACTCAGAAATACCGGCAACGTCTTGATAACGAATGTATTCGCGGTCTAACACGTTATAGACATTGAGATTGATAGAAGCATGAGACGAGAGCTGATAGCCCAAGCCAAGGTCAACGCTCGCCCAGCCAGACGTCTGAGCACACTCAGTGCGGGTGCCTAACTCGGTGTAACACATGGGCGTGCGGGTCATCTGATCTGCCCAGTTCAAACGGGTATAACCGTTAAACGATTGGTTATCGAAGTGAAGCGACAGGCTGCCTTCGAGGGGGGCTAAGTTGCGAACATACTCGTCATTGTCGTCTTTGCCAGAGATCCAGCCGATCTGACTTTTCGCTTGCCATTGATCGGTAAATGCATAGGCCGCTGATGCCTCAACGCCATACGTTTTTACACCATCAAGGTTTTCATAGCGTTTCTCAAACAGGCCGGTTTCCGCATTAAAGCCCTGATCGGCAATATCAATAAACTGGCTAAACCGGTTGTAATATGCCGCGGTATACAAGCGGAGCTTGCCGTCATCATATTTAGCCCCGAGCTCAAAACTATCGCTGGTTTCCGCGTCAAGCGACGGATTGGGCAGCACCACAAATGGCGTCACCGGCACAGAGGCGTGGTTAGAGTAGCCATAGCTTTTGTCGTATTCAGGCGCTCGATAACCATGCTTATAACTGAGGTAGGTATTGAACGCGGGCGTCCAGTGATAAGCCACCGAAGCACTGGGCGATAACGCTGCACTGTTATTGTCCGCCACACTCGCCATGCCAATGGCTTGGGGATCGTCTGCGCTTAATCGGTACGCATCAGCACGTAGACCCAGCATGACACGCCACTGCCCGATACTCATTGCATCTTGCGCATAAACACCTAACGCATAACTCCGTGCAGGCGCGAACGGTTGCGTATCACTCACCGTTACGCCGTTCCAATCGAGAGTCGTTTTCGTCACAGGGCGTTCATGGTAAGCCGTTTCTAACACACCACCGTAAACCAGCGTATGCACCACGTCTCCGCTGATTTGCTCAGCGTTGGCGTCTACCGACCAACCGATTGACTGGTCTTGAAAACGGCGATCATCCAGCACCCGACGTTGCTCATTGATCCCCATGTTCCAGCGAGTCATCAAACGGTTCGTGTTCTGGGTAAAATCGGTATTTCGGTAATAGAGCTTGGTGTTGAGAGTTTCTAACCAAGGCTGCTGGGCGTGATATTCACTGCCAAGCCAAAATTGCGTGGTTTCGATTTGTTCGGCTTGATCAAACGTTTTGATATCCCACTTACCGTCAGGTTGAATCGATGCTGTCCCTTCTTGTCGCGATGCATCTTCACGGTAGAGCTTGGCTCGAGCACTTAGCTTCCAACGATCGGAGACATAATGATCCAGACGCAACGAGGCACTGCCACCATCCAAAGTACGGTTGTACAAATCTTGCTGGTAATTACGGGTTTCTTCCCCATCCCAATAGCTCACATCGAGCAACGCACTGGTATCACCATGACGGAGCGCGAGACGACTGCCGACTCGGCCTTTATCACTGAGCTCGCTATAGGTAACTTGCGCGTCCGCGTACAGATCTTTGTCGCGGAGGAGATCGTCCGCGGACAGCGATGTCACGATCACGGCACCGCCTAATGCACCTGAACCGTAACTGGTTGAGCTAGCGCCTTTCACGACTTGGATTTGCTTTGCGCTTGCGATATCAAAGGAATTACGCCCTGCTTTATCATTCAAATCAGCGGCACCGAACCCATCCGCAACTGGGACACCATCTTCCACAATCAAGATACGGTTACCGGACATGCCGCGAATAGTGATGTTTTGAGGGCGACCCGCTCCGCCTGTCACACTGACACCCGGTTCATTTGTGAGTGCATCATAGAGCTCGGTGGCGCCCTTTTTTTTTATATCTTCGCCACGATAAATAGCGACCGAACCCGCTGTATCGGACGGTAATTCAGCAAATTTATTGGCCGTGACGACCACCGTCTCGACGTGACGATTGGTCACGTCACCAGAGGTATTCTCCTCGGTGTTGACAGAATGGGCGTGCACGGTGCCAGTAGCCAGTGCCGTCAGCACTGCCACAGAGACAGAAGACAATTTCATTTAATACTCCGGTTAGTTCACACGCTTCAGTTGGTGTAAGAGAAAGGCATAGTCGGTCGCTTGTTGCGTCAGCCCATGACGCGCATCGGCTTGGTGGCCTCGGGAAAAATCCGTCAACAACAAATAAGGGCCCGATCGGGTGCTGGTTGCGGCTAAATGCGAAAGGTATTGCGCCCCTTCCCAAAAAGGCACACGCTGATCGTCCCAGCCGACACGCACCAGCATAGGGGGATAAGGTTTTTGCTGGATGTTGCGCAAAGGATCATAGCCTTGCATAACCTCGCGCTGATCGCTTTGCGCAGGATTGCCCCATTCTTGGTATTGCTGTGCCGTTAACGGCAACGCCGGGTTGGCCATACTGCCCAGCACATCGACAAACGGAACATTGAGGCTAGCGGCAGCAAACGTTGCGGGCGCTTGGTTAAGTGCCGCGGCAACCAAGGTACCGCCAGCGCTTGAGCCCACAGCCGCGACTGCACGCTGTCCGTCTTGATAACGGCCCATCGCTTTGGCGACATCAATAAAATCTTGGATGCCATGCTTTTTATTCATCCCGCTGCCTGCTTGGTGCCATGTTGCACCGTAATAGCCTCCGCCACGCACATGCGCAATTGCATAGATGACGCCTCGGTCCATTAGCGAGACAGTTTGCGGCATAAAATACGGCTTCATGGTAAAGCCATACGCGCCATACCCATACAGCACAACTGGCGATGACGGGGTCAGCGCATCTTTGCAGTACGCCAACGTAACCGGAATACGATGCGGCCCAACGTACAAGCGTTCAGAATGATAACGAGATGCATCAAAGTCGGGGTAATGATCGGCACTGACTTCACGACGTGTGCCGGATTTAAGATCCAGCGCTTCCCATCGTGGTGGCTGTACGAGCGACATACTGCGAATAAACAACTGATTGCTAGCATAGTCGCCTCCGCGCGTAAACCAAGCGACCTGCCCTTGTGCCGCCAAAGGCTGCTTAACCACGCGCTCACCGTCCGCATTAAGTAAGATAAACCACTGCTCACCCTCGTACTGTTGGGTGAGGACAATGCCATCTTCGAAAAGGTAAAACGTGTTTAACTCAGCGCCCGGCTCGGCAGCATAAACGACGTGCCAATCATTCGGTGTCGCGACGGCAGCGCGATAAAACTGCTTGGTTCCTTGGTGGTTGCTCAGCATCCATAACGCATCATCCGTCTTATCGAGATAGTATTCGACATCCGGTTGACGAGCTTTGAGCGGTGCAGACAGGCTGCCATCATTCAGACGAAGTAGACGCTGTTCGGTCGACGATTCATTGTTGACTTGCACAATAGCCGTATCTGTGTGGCTAGCACGGTATACCGACAACAACCAAGCTGGATCGACTTCTTCATACACCAAGCTATCGCCACCGGTAGTGCCTATTTCATGGCGGAACAACTGGCTGGGACGCGCAGTTTTCGCCTCTTTGCCGACATAGTAGAGCTGCTGATTATTCGGCGACCAGATGACAGATGCATCAGCCCCGGTGGCAATAATATCGGCTTGCCCTGATTGGCGGTTGATCAGCACGATGCGGTAGTCTTCCTCACCGTGAATACCCTCGGCAATGGCGAGCCATTGTCCATTGGGACTTAACGACCAAGTCCCTAGCTGGTAATACGCATGCTCAGCGGCTCGCGCCTCAATGTTGAGCAATGTCGATGCTTTTTCACTACCTGCTTCTTTTTCGCGAACGGCTTCTTGTTCGCTGACGGCTTTGCGCACACGCAGCACGCGCTCACCATTAACCCGTGTATGTAAAAACTCGCGACCATCGCGCGCTAACCAAGGTTCGGAACCGGTTTGCGGTGTACGCGCCCATTCACTCAATAGCTCATCACGAAGCGATTGACTCGCCATCAGCGACTGTTGCGCATGCTGATTTTGGCGTTCCAGATATGCCCGAATTTTATCCTGTTGTTGCGTCACATTTTGCAGCCACGAAAATAACGACAACGTATTCGTTTCATCATCGCTATGGCTCAATGGCGACACAAACATAAGCCCGATTAACAGCGCATTCACTAACTTCATGTTATAAAAACATTAAATTGGGGGTAAGTTCAGGGCGCGCATCATAGATGCAAATACGATTGAGATCAATTATCATTTGTAATGATCTTTGAGGGAGATCTCATTCAGTCATATTGACTGTAATAAAGCGTTGTTATTTAAGCTGTAACGAGATAAAAGGCGACCATGAAGCGAAAACGACCTATCACCCTACACGCGCCAATTCAAACACTTGGATTGCTGATAATCGTCGCGCTAGTGTGTGTGGGTGTTAATTATTCGTCGCTCGCCGAGACGTGGGTGTGGCAGCGAAGTGCACTTGCTTCAGGCCAAGCATGGCGCGTGATAACCGGCAATTTTATTCATCACAACGTCTTTCATTTACTGACCAACATGACGGGATTAGGCGTATTCGCCCTGATGTTTTATCGCCATATCAGCGCCGGTACGCTGGCGTCGCTGATCTTGTGGCTTGCGTGTGTGGTTGGTCTGGTAATGTGGTGGAGCCCTTATCAGCAATATATGGGTCTATCTGGGGTGTTGTATGGATTATTTATGTTTGGAGGAATAAGCACTATTCACACCCCTAGCGGGAAATGGATTGCCTTAATTACTAGCGTAAAATGTGTGGGAGATGCTCTCACGGGTCAAGCTCTGCCTATGCGTGCCGCATTGGGTATCGATATTGCTCACCTCGCTCATGCTGGAGGGATCGTCGGGGCGCTGGCCTTTTTTGCCCTCAAAAAGCGGATCCAACATCGCGCCATATCAGCTAAAAACACCGACCTTGCACTGTCTTAGTGGTCTGCGACTTTCATTCACCGCCATTTACCGCTATACCTACATCACTCTCGGTTGATAATAGGTGCCTTCTATGAAAGCGACGCTGCCAGCACTCACGCTTGCTGCCATATTAATCTCTCCCTCCAGCCAGGCGTTGTTTGGTCAAGGTAATACCACCACGGATGTGATGACCCAAATGGCGACCCAATTTGCGGACGACCAAGCCAGTGAATCGCCGCTTGTACAAGCGATTACCGAGCAAGTGGATGTTAGCCCGACGCAAGCGGCTGGCGGCGCAAGTGCCCTGCTAGCGATGGCGGCGAATCAGCTCTCCGGTAACCAGCAGCAAGAGCTGGCAAGTCTGCGTCCTGATTTATCGTCCCTTTCATCATTACTGGGTGACAGTGGCATTGGCGATAACATTGGTTCGCTCGAGAGTTTATATAACGTGGCTGACACACTCGGCATTGATGCGGCCACCTTGCAACAATTTGTACCGATTGTACTCGATTATTTAGGCCAGCAAGGTGCCAGTGAAGGTTTACTCAGTGCACTAACAGGGCTTTGGCCTTAGTGTTCGCTTAAACGTTTTCATCGACGCGCGGCGCTTAACCGCGCCTTAGTGCGTTCTCTCAAGCAAAACGGATCGAGACACGTTATCATAGCGGCCTTGTTGTTTTAGCCGGTGTGATTATGCCTGCCTTTTCATTGTCCGCGATCCCTATTGGGATCCGCTTTATGCTCCTTTCCGCGTTCGGCTTCGCGGTCATGTCCGCCTGTGTTAAATATGTCAGCCTACATGGTATCCCACTCTTTGAGATTGTCGCTGCACGGGCGTTAGTATCGCTTATCATCAGCTACACCGATGTCAAACGAAAAGGCTTGTCGCCCTTTGGCAATAATAAACCGCTACTATTGCTGCGCGGCGTATTAGGGACTGCCGCACTTATGTGCGTATATTACGCCGTCACCACCCTACCGCTCGCCGAAGCCACTGTATTGCAATACATGCACCCCGTTTTTACTGCGGTACTTGGCTTTATCGTGCTGAAAGAGCGATTACAAGGCGCCACCTTAGTATCCATTGTCCTGTGTTTGGGCGGCCTTTATCTGATGGTACAACCCAACCTCAATACATCGTTCGATAGCGCACTTCCGCCCTTTAGTGTCGCTATCGCATTACTGGGGGCTTTAGGGAGTTCGGTGGCCTACGTGATTGTCCGAAAACTCAGCCGCAGCGAAGACAGCTCGGTGATCATCCTATACTTCCCGATGGTCGCTCTGCCGGTCTCGGTGGTGTTGATGTGGTCAGAGTTTGTGATGCCAAGTTTGCCGCTTACATTCTTATTGGTGTTAGTGGGTGTGTTTACTCAAATCGGCCAGTATGGGCTCACCAAGGCCATGCAAACACAACAGGCTGGCGAAGCGTCAGCCTATGCGTATGTGCAAATCGTGTTTTCTACCTTAATTGGGATAGCGATCTTTCAAGAACTGCCGTCCATGTGGACGTATCTCGGTGGTGGGCTGATTGTGGCAGGCGCATTGTTCAATGCCGTGGGAAGCCGCCTCTTTCGGCGACGTTTGATGTAGTTCGGCACGAAGGCAGTTAGAAGACGTGAGTATGGCCTCAAAAGAGGCCATGTTATTGTTTTGCTTTTCTGATCAGGCAACTTGATGCATTTCTGCACGCGTTTCCGTCAACGCGTTTATCGCCAAGCGTAGATCTTGCTCTAGGGTATGCAACCAGGCATAACGCTTGGTGTATAAACGTCGCTTACTGCCGCTAAGCTGGGTAACATCTTTGCGTATTGGCTGCATCGGTAAGGTATACATATACCGACTCAATGGCATCCCATCATATTCGCGCCAAAGCTCATCATAATCAAACGTCACCACATTCCGCTTAGAGGTGATGTAACGGATCGCTTTATAAATATGGCCTTTATTAGACACCGCGTAGCAGCGCTCGGCACCCATGATACGGCCCAGCATCAACACCAGCTCTAACATCAAAGCTTTGGTGCGCAATCCATGCGCCGTTTTCGTCAACATTTTAATGATCTGATGACGGTCAGGTACGCTATCACTCGGACCTTGCAAGGCACCGATATAGAGCTCTCGCCCCTCACGGTTGAAGTGGAACGAAATGCTGTACACGCCTTGATTGCTCTCCACGTCATACAAGGACAAACCCAGTGCCCCTTCGCGAATTGCACCACGATAAAAGCGCACGCCATATTGACGGCCATTATTGGCTGTAAAGCTGACAAGAGGCAGACCCGCGACTGAGAAAATGGTGCTGCAATGACGGCCAAAGGTATTCGCCATAAAACGATAATGGTCATGCAGCATTGCTACCCGCTCAGGCATGCTCAGTGAGACATTGAGGTAAGGTTTAAGCGGTTTAGTGATCACTTCTGGATAGTCAGCCAATACCGGCGCCAAATAGGGCTCGTTAAAGACCTCAATCATGCGTTCCATAATGGTTGGAAATGCCGAACCCAACGCGCAAAAACGCCAGTTTTTGCTCACTACACGCCATCCTTTGCTGTTCGGATAAATTCTTTCAGCCCACTCCACAAGGCTCATTCGATGTTGTTTACTGAGATTCATCACAGCCACACCCACTTCATTTTGTCGCATAAAACGCGTTAAAGAAGGCTGACTATAATCAGCAAGTCACAAAAAGGCTGTCGCAAGAATGTACGAGAGTGTCAGAGTTTGTCGGCGTCTATCAGTGTTGCGTGGACATTTTTTACTGTGGTAATGAAAGAGCGGATTGCCAAGCTCGACAATCCGCTAACAGCCCTCTAATTATGTGCGGATATGTTTGATGGCACTGCTGAGTGAATCAACATTATCTTTTAGGTCGGACACGATCGGACCCAATTGATCAATCGCTTCATTCATATCACCTGAAAGCGTCTTGATATTCGCAAGATTACTGGAGATCTCGTCACTCACCGACAGTTGCTCTTCGGTAGCAGAAGCAATGGAGGAGTTAAGGCGGTGAATCTCAACCGCGGATTCTTTTATGGTCCCTAGAGCCTCATTAGCCGTTGTCATATTGTCACGCGTGGATGCGATTTTTTCAGCGTTAACACGAATGGTTTGGGTAGATTGCTCGGCTTTACCCTGCAGACTTCCAATCATGTCTTCAATTTCACCTGCCGATTTTTGCGTGCGTTGCGCCAGCGAGCGCACTTCATCCGCAACCACCGCAAACCCTCTGCCCTGATCGCCTGCGCGCGCCGCTTCTATAGCCGCATTAAGCGCCAACAGATTCGTTTGCTCTGCAATGTCTTTGATTACGTCCAGCACATTACCGACATTGGTCGATTGATCTGCCAATTCTTGAATGACTTCAGAGGTTTTGGTGAACTCTGTTTCCAAGCTTCCAAACTCAAGTGTCGTTTTATCAAAAACTTCTTTACTGGTACTCGTCTCTTTTTCTGTGCTCCCTGCGTATTTTTCAGCCATGGATGTATTTTCAGCCACTGTCGCCAATGCTGATGTCATCTCTTCCATTGCTGTGGCCGCCATTTCCAACTCTTGGTTTTGTTGGTTAGATACTTTGGCATTTTTGTCGGTAATATTAACCAGACTCTCTGTAATCTGTGAAATCATATGATTCACATTATTAATTTTTTCAATCGTTGAAGAATAACTAACAATGACTTTATTAACAGTACTGCCAATTGTACCTATTTCATTATTTTTACTGTCATCCACGCGTAGTGTTAAATCAGAATTATCATCCACTTGCTTGAGCGTTGACGCCATTCTATCAATAGGATTAACGACATTCCGTTTAGTAATGACATAACCTAATACCGCAATAACAACCACAACCGCTAACGAAATATTTCCTATTAGTACAGTTCTTTTCACACTCGCCGCTGCCGCATTAAATTGCGCACTTGTACGCTCTTCTAGCGCAATAAAAAAGCTTTCGATGGGTTTCATGATTTTTGCTTTTTCTTGGTGATACTGGGCGCTGTGGAGTAACTCAATCGCCATTTGTTTGTCGGGCTCACCACGAACGGTATAGTTACCGCCACTATCGGGATAGAGTCCCTTCACCGCATTCATGGCTTTGACTTCCATATTGACTAACCCATCGGAGTTAGCTTGTGCTTGCTTTAGGAAATCAAACTCTTTTTCAGTGAAGCCGAGGTCTTTCATTCTCTGATTTAGAGAGATAGTTTGACCATCCGGTTTAGGTTTTTGTCCGTAATCTAATACCAAATCCCAATAAATCGTGTGATAGTTAACGGGCCGAGGCTTCTCACCATTACGAATGGCTAGGATGTCCATATACATCTTTTCGTATTTATCGTCCCCTGTCACAACATAAGTTCGTCCTAAACGGGTTAAATCATCAGAGCTTTGCCTCAATTCATCGGCAGTTTGATACGAGGCATACCGAACCTGTGCCATTTCATCAACTTTATTCATTAGCCCATTTAGTTGGATGATAGTCACAAAACTAACGACAATTCCTGCACCAATAATAAAGAACACTAACTTCATGGTGTTATTGATGTTCATACCCCACTCCTAGCACTCAACATCCGTAAAAACATCTTTACTGAGCTAGTGTAGAAGAGAATCTCTGCATCAATTGAAAGAATCTAGGCAATGATAATCACATCACGAGTTACTGTTTGATTACTCGCTAAAAATAAAACTAACGATAAACGTCGAGTTACATACCAAGCCATGAAAGAGTACAGTTAATTAGTCATTCTATAGAAAAGAAAGACACCCTCACTAATAGAATGAACCATCCACAATGGTTGTTCCGAGATTAGTAAACCACTGCCAATGCGGCAGTGAACACTAACGCCAAGCTCAGCGCCTGCAGCGGTCGTTTCTAAGCTGCCTATGCGGCAGTGAACATGAAGCCTGTTGATATTGCCGACAAGCTCAATTTCTAAGCTGCCTATGCGGCAGTGAACTATCCCACTCTTGCGACGCCAACAATGCAGCATTTCTAAGCTGCCTATGCGGCAGTGAACCCAGTTAGCTGCGTGATGAATCCTTTTTGCGTTTTCTAAGCTGCCTATGCGGCAGTGAACTGCGCGACAAACAGGTCGGACACACCGAGGCGTTTCTAAGCTGCCTATGCGGCAGTGAACGAGTTGACGAAAAATGCGCTCAGCCTCAGCGCTTTCTAAGCTGCCTATGCGGCAGTGAACTTTACCGAGCAACTGCACGCCGTAGTTGTCACTTTCTAAGCTGCCTATGCGGCAGTGAACAGTTAAGAGGGTGATGCACTTTGTTTGATCTTTTTCTAAGCTGCCTATGCGGCAGTGAACGTCATAGAGATAAGCCGAGTTGGCCCGAGGGATTTCTAAGCTGCCTATGCGGCAGTGAACCACACTTTGGCTCATGCTTGGTTATCCTCAATTTTCTAAGCTGCCTATGCGGCAGTGAACGCGCAGCCTCACAGCGTCGACCACCTCGGAACTTTCTAAGCTGCCTATGCGGCAGTGAACTTCCTCTCGCGTAGAGGAGAAAAACTTAGAGATTTCTAAGCTGCCTATGCGGCAGTGAACGTCTGCGACGCGTGCAAATCTGCGATTTGAAGTTTCTAAGCTGCCTATGCGGCAGTGAACCAAAGGAAATGACGATAACCGCGGCTGAATATTTTCTAAGCTGCCTATGCGGCAGTGAACTATAGAATAACCTAACAATCATCTGATACAACAGGCCGTTAGGATAAAAATGGCCTTTTACCCTTGTTAAAAAAGGGATTCCGTAACTAGCTGTATTTATTGTTTATTTTTAAGTGGCTAAAAAAAAGGGTAAAAAGATGCCAGCTTAGTTCTCCGTTAGATTGGCTCACGAATCGATGGTAAAGTCCTCGTGCAGGGCTTTCCAATGATCACGTAGCATCGCTTTGTGCTCCGTTAGCATCGGTAATTGCGCAAGTTGATTTGGCCAGATATCTCGTGCCAGGTTGATCGTATCCAACAGATGCGGTTTTATCATTTGCCACGGCACACCTACATCTTGCGACCAGCGTTCAAAATGGCTCAAACCAATATCATACCAACGCTTACTTTTCGCCATTTTCAACGCAATGTTGTCATATTCAATATAAGGCTGCGTAAAGACCACATCATAAAGCGGTGCTAATCGCGGCAACATACGGTCGGGGTAACAGATCGTCCAGTTTTTTAAGTGCGCATCACCATTCCCGAGCAAGATATTAATCAGTAGCCTACGTGCCATTTGCTGTATGTCTTCTCGTCCATTAGCACTCTCACGATATAACACTTTCCCCAACTGCTCATAATTCACTTTTTGATATTTATCTGAAGGATATAAGCCAAACACCTGAGCAAAATCCTCCGCATGTATTCGGCCATCCGACCCGCGATCAAAGCGTTGTATGCCATACGCAAAGGGCTCGTTTGGTAGCTGAATATTGGGTAAGCCCTCTAACTCAGCCACGTTGATCAAACGTATTTCAGGAACCACGGCGCCGGCCTGCGCAGCGAGCGTCATACAAGTGAATTCGTTGAGAGGCACGCCTTTATGCACGGTTGAGGGTGTTTTTATGATCCATGAGTCTTCATTGGCATCGTGATCAATATGGTATCGACCATCACGGTGCGATGAAGAAAACTTCATTTGTACGCCGGCTAATGAAAACTTGTTATCAGCATGCTTAACATCAATCTGCTGCGGTGCGGTTGAGAGTCTTTGCGCCAATGCCCAACGTGGTAACTCACCCGCTTTAATCGGCGTTGCAACAATGGCTCCGGGCAGGTTTTTTCCCATATATGCCAGTATCGCGAACTCATTGTTTGTATGACACTGTAACGCCTGTGAGACGACGTCTCTCAATGCGCCTTCTGGGAGCAGATTGGAGAGCACTGGCGGCAGTTTATCCGTGCGAATTTGTGGTGTGTGTAAGTATTGCGGATCGCGACGTTGCCTTAACGAAAAGGTCAAACGCTCATGCTGAGAGGTGGTGATAAACGCCGGATTGAACGTGAGAATATTCTTCCCGCCCGCGTAGTGAGTAACAATGGCTACATCAACGCCATGTAGTTGAATGTTCAGCCCCTCAACGTCTTCACTGGTTTTGGTCATCGCTATGCTCCGTCCCTAACCAAAAGTCGAGATCGTCGTTATCATCATCTTTATAACGATCGAGGTTTACCGACTCATCAACCATTTGAGATGCTTTGGGCTCGAGCGTTAATGTCAGGTCGAGCCCTTCAAGCACGCGCAGCAAAGTCGATAACCGAACATCACTCCCCGCCTCTACTCGCTGATACTGCTGTTGTTTCATGCCAATACGCATGTACATGTCAGACTGCTCTAGCCCAAGTGATTTACGACGGGCTTGCAATGCGCGCGCTATATCTTTTAGTGACACCATCACATCCCCAAACAACTTTAATATTGTATTATGGCTTACATACAACATATTAGTTGTTCTTTAAGAAATTACAACGTATTCATTGTTTAATAAGTCACAACATCAAGACTAGCATGGTGCATTTACATCGGTTGATATAAGCGCTAATCGTGACAGGCGCCCATTGACAGTTTTTATATATCCAACACTGTAGCGGCGCTTGTATCACCTAAGCTGCCTGTGCGGCAGTGAACCATGCCTACGAATCGCCATCATTTCTTTGATTTTTCTAAGCTGCCTGTGCGGCAGTGAACCAGCATCGAGCGCGATCACGTTTTCGCCTTTTTTTCTAAGCTGCCTGTGCGGCAGTGAACAAGTCAGCGCCGAAAACCAAAGCTGACGTTAATTTCTAAGCTGCCTGTGCGGCAGTGAACCTGAAATCAGCGCTGAGTCAATGCGCAGCTCATTTCTAAGCTGCCTGTGC
Source organism: Salinivibrio sp. YCSC6 (assembly GCF_004916735.1). Taxonomy (NCBI): domain Bacteria; kingdom Pseudomonadati; phylum Pseudomonadota; class Gammaproteobacteria; order Vibrionales; family Vibrionaceae; genus Salinivibrio; species Salinivibrio sp. YCSC6. The sequence continues at coordinate 1,383,006 of NZ_CP039516.1, read as the reverse complement.
GGCAGTGAACAACAAAGACAAAATCGAAATCAAAGTCTATCATTTCTAAGCTGCCTGTGCGGCAGTGAACGTGACCCTGAGTGGAACGACTGGAAGATGAGTTTTCTAAGCTGCCTGTGCGGCAGTGAACGTGTGTTAGGGGCTATGGCCGAGTTTGAGAACTTTCTAAGCTGCCTGTGCGGCAGTGAACTATCAGGCACCGAGGAAAATCTAATGATTAAATTTCTAAGCTGCCTGTGCGGCAGTGAACGGCCACGGTCCCGCGCTTGGCATCATTCAGATTTTCTAAGCTGCCTGTGCGGCAGTGAACAGTACAATGGTGTTCACTGCGTTATTCGCTAATTTCTAAGCTGCCTGTGCGGCAGTGAACTAGCGACCACTAGTGTTCAAGCTGCGAACTTCTTTCTAAGCTGCCTGTGCGGCAGTGAACATCAAGCCGTACTGGGGGGGTGAAGAATGAAATTTCTAAGCTGCCTGTGCGGCAGTGAACGATAGCCAGCACGCGACAAGCGCCAGAATATTGTTTCTAAGCTGCCTGTGCGGCAGTGAACACACAAAAAAATAAGTTCCTTTAGTACCACATTTTCTAAGCTGCCTGTGCGGCAGTGAACAACTCGAAGTTGAAACATTCACCGACGATAACTTTCTAAGCTGCCTGTGCGGCAGTGAACTCTCGCCGGAGCTGGAAACCAAAACTCAGAATTTTCTAAGCTGCCTGTGCGGCAGTGAACATCTTGAGTGACCACCATGACGCCTCCAAAAATTTCTAAGCTGCCTGTGCGGCAGTGAACGAGCGTGTGCTTGCTCTGATAACGGTTGATGTTTTCTAAGCTGCCTGTGCGGCAGTGAACAGTTAAACGGTATACCGTAGATTTTACCGTTATTTCTAAGCTGCCTGTGCGGCAGTGAACAAGCATATTTTCTATTTCTAATGATGATTTTGTTTCTAAGCTGCCTGTGCGGCAGTGAACCAGCGCGGCGCGATCGCTTAGCATCACTAGTTTTTCTAAGCTGCCTGTGCGGCAGTGAACAATAGAATAAACCAATAAAAATAAGCTGCAACAGGCTGTTAGGGTAAGAATCATCTTTTTACCCTGTTAAAACTCACCTATTGCAACTATTTGTATTTAAAGCACATTTTTAAAGAGCAAAAATAAAGGGTAAAAACTACCCTTTTTTGTTCAATTTAAAAGTGCGGTACGGTCGCCAATATTGACTGCCCATTCGCTTTGCTACTCAAACCATAGCAATCGAAGCTCCCATCTTGTGATGTGCTTTGCTGCTGCATTTCAATAAACAGCGGGAACTTGCTGTTTTTTTCTGGTGAACGTTGCTTGGTTTGCTGGCTATGCAAGTAAATAAACGGCAAGGTGCACAACACTGTCGGCTTGCTTTGTTGCAAATCCGCTAAACATTCCACCAGCGGTTTGCCAGATTTTGCTGCCCATAGTGCGGCTTTTTGCTGCATATCCCGCTCTATTCGTTCGGGCGATTTCACCTGCTTGCGTACAAAGCTTACGTAAGTTACATCGTTTGGTACGGGTTTGATGCCTTTGATGTGTACATAGTCTTCTAGCCGAGTTAGCCAGCGGTGGATATCCAACGTTTCCAATGTCGTTTGCTCTTTTGCAAAGAGACGCAACTTACTGCCAAGCGGAAACTTTGCTTGACGATAATCAGGAAAACCGACCGCAACCAGAGATTGGTTGCTCGCCACTTTGTGCTCTACCAAAGCAATGTGCACTTGTTGAAAGACGTTTTGCCACAGGAAGCCTACTGCGATGTCGGCGTCTGGCAATAAGGTGATCTCTTGGTAGTAGTTCATCACTGCCACCTATTTGTCACTTTCGCCAAAAACTCCACCACGCACTAGTACAGCCATGACGTAATGTTCATCTTCTTCACGGGGCAAACTTTCACCGCGCGCCCACTTATCGAAGAAGGTATAAAAATCCTGCTTGTCTTTCGGGGTACGGAACGCCTTTCCTAAATTAGTGACAGCGCCATAGGGTTCAATCGCAATGGCTCCTGCACTTTGCTCTTCAGATGCGTAATCTGGGTACCAAGTATCAATGGAACGCAGTGCGTTACCAATTTTTTGTGAGTGCATCGCAGCATGTTCATTAACTGCATACAGGATTTTACTTTTCTTGGTTTTGCTGTTGCCTTTATCTAGCACTAACTCTTCACTTGGGTAAACTTCTTGGGCTTTACCCACCTTCGCGTAGCAGTCAATTTGCAGCATCAAATGGTCCGTTTCGCTGGCAAGTGCCTGAGCAATTCTGTCGGCCAAACTATTGATCTGTGAATCGTTATGATCAAAGTGTCGAGTACTGAATTGTTTGGAATTAAAAGTCCACGCCTGTTCAGCCCCTTTGTTCAATGCCTTGACTTGCACTTCAATGTCTTCTGCACCAACTCGGTTTCGCCATAGAAAACGGGCATTGGCAAGGTTGGTGGCATAGCGTTTCGCCAACTCAAAACATCCATATTTGGCAATGTACTGCGAAACCGCAGCACTATAACTCTGTTTGAACAGCGTATTGTTACATGCCGAAGGTTGGGCAAGCCCCCCTAATACTTTGAGTGTGAAATGGAGCTTCAAAGTATCGTGATCCTGCCCCAACGCACAGGCATCCACTCGCTGCAAATTTGGACTTTCAACTTTTGCATCGAGTTTAGCTGGATCTTTTTTGAAATCGCCTGCATCTTTCTTATTAAAGCGATTAGAAATCGTGCCACGTACCGATTTTTCTTGCAGGGCTAATGGTGTTGCTTGCTCTTTGGTTTCCCACTGGCATCCAAAGAGGTAACCATCCGATGGGACAAGCTTTTTTTCAAATGCGAGAACTGAGGCGGCATCGTTATTTTTAGCCATGAGATTGTTCCTTATTGATGTTCGTTGATAGCGTTAACTGGCTGACAAAGGTAAAGATCGTTTTCTAAATCGGGGTGGTATTGCCAAAGGATGTCATCGAGATGTTTGATTTTGTGCGCCATGACAAATTCACCCAGTGTGACCACACTTTCGGCAAAGCGATGCGGTACTGATGGATCGCGCTGATTTTTTGCCTCTCCTAATTTCGATATGCCCTGAAATCCGGTGGCAATAGGCACAATCCAGCCACTCGTCTTGCGCTGGCTATGCCAAACAACACTTTGGTCTTCAAGCTGTTTACAATGGTGGTGTACGGTGAGGTAACCCAGCAGCGCATCTATTGCGTCATCACCTTGCTGCATGGCGTCAATCATTAAATCGCGACGTTCAATCAGCACATAGCCTGGCATTAATTGGCCTAGGACTTGGGCAGTATCCTGCTCCGTAATCACAGATTTAACGGAGGGCTTCCCAAAGGAAAGAACGTCGCCTCCTGCCACTTTCATCGTCGCGATCACTGCTTGCAACTGCTGGGTAAAGTCTGACTGCTGAACTTGATCTTCATTGCCACTCCACTCAATGACTAAAGAGACGTCTAAGTGGCAGCGTGGCTCCTCGATAAATGATGGACTTGTCAGTGGCGCTTCAAATTTGGACTGGTATCTAGAACCGTATTTTTTTTTGAATTGTCCGTCAAAGATGCTCGGGTTTCTTGTTCCTAAAATAGAATTAACAAAATCGCCTTCGTCTTTATAAGTCTGTACATCACAACGGTGGCTCACCACCGCAGCACTATGCAGCATGAGATCGGATAAACCTGCTTGGCTGAGCTTGCGCTCTAAGGCATGCACAAAGCCTAACCATGCCGTCATGGCCGGAAAGCCAATAGTAAAGGGGCTTGAAAATGCATTGGCATTGTGAATTTTAAGATGCGGTAAAAGCAATACGTTCATCGCAAGTTCTCCTTATTGCTGGCAACCACCTCTTCTATTGCCAGCAGCTCTTGGTCTGCCAATGTGACGGGATTGGGGATCACTTTGCTGCGGCTGTAGTGATTGATTAAGCCACGGGCAATGTGGCGAGTGATTTTATCGAGCCACTCATCCTCTTGCTGACGCTGCTCTGCAAACTCTGGATAGAGCCAGATTTTTTGCTCCAAAGGCAACGCACTCGATAATTCACCGGAATAGTCTTCAAGAAACAGGCGCACTTGCCACATTTTTTCAATCACCAAATCAACGTATTGCTGAATGCGGTAGTCGCGCCCATCACGAATATTAATGTTGTTGTAGTCGGTGAGAAAAAGTCGATGCAGCGCTTCAAGGATTTCTTTGGCTTGCCAAGCGGTAAAACTCTCTTTAAAGAAATCCGTTTTCGGCAAACGAATATCACGCGGTATTAACTCCGGCGGTATGGACGATAACAAATAGTAAGTCTGGTATTTATTATTTAAACCAGAAATATTTTTAGGATGATCACCACCATGCTTTGTTACCGTAAGATCTGATAACGTTTTGTAACCCAGTTCATGATAATCATTGTTCTTTCTAGCTTTCTTCCCAGAGTAAGCTTGAGGTGAACGACTGGTAATCCAATCAATTTTGGCTTTCATATTGAAGACCAAACCAGCAGGTGTTAACAGAGAAAGTTGATGGTACTGCTCAAAACCAATAGGAAAATAAACTTGTTTTACAAACCTATCAGTGTCAACAGATTGCGAATAAATGCAATCAGTAAACATGTTCACAATATTCTCAAAAAACGCTCCACTAAGTCCGAATGTTTCGGCAAGCAATGCGACATTAGAATTTTTTAAGTGCTCTAAAATATAAACGTCGTTTATTTTCAAAGACAGGAATTTGTAGACCTTCAATTGAGTAGCATTGATGTGTAGATCAAATAATGCCTCTGCATTACCACTTCGAAGATAGCCGTCTTGATATTTCTTAAAATCCGTAGAATACACTCTCGGATATTTACAAGAAGGATGACTCATTTTAGAAGGATGACTAATCACAGTGCCATGCTTGCTACCTTCTGCGATCTTTTTGATCACCCCGGCTACAGATTCGGTTTCAAAGTTAGCTACTTTATCATGAGCCATACCATCTTTAAAAAAGAAATATGCTTCTAACCTTTCAGCGTAAAAACGTTCTGAAAGCTCAATCAAAACTTCTGATTCCTCACTAGAAATATCAAGTAAACTCCACAGCTCATCCAGTTTTGGATGACTAATTTCACACATAAATTTAAAAGTATTCTCATATTTGAATGTTGTCGCTCCTTCATTAATAGAACTAGTCATCAATAAACAGGCATCACACTCAGGAATCGACTTAGGCAAATAACTCTGCGGGCTAAGCCTCAACACCGCATCCAAGACCTTAAAATAGTCAGGTTTTTCTTTACCGTTATTGTCAGTTTTTTTAAAGGCTAAATCCGGTCTGTTTTTTATCAACCTGTCTAGACTTTGTTTTACTTCACTCTTTTCTTTTTCCATTATTTGACCTTAACCAATCCTAGTTGGTCGTTGTAGCTATATTGCTGGTTACCTTCACGGTAGATAAAACTGATTTCGCCATAGCGCACTGACGTGGCAAACTCTTGCTCAGGACTTGGACTGTATAAACGGACTAACTCACTGTAATCACGCTGTAGCCAAAGTTTTTGTTGTTGCTTTGGTGTCAGTGGCAGATGTTCAATATTCAAGGTGCGTTCAATCGGGTGTAAGCCGCCCGGTTCTTCACGCAAACAAAACTCGATGCTGCGCTCTTTTTTAACTAAGTAGATTTGGACTGTAGGTTCACTTTTACGAAAGCGTTTGAAGTGTTGCGGCAGTGCGGTCAGCCACCAGTAGCCGTGAATATGACCGTGCAGATGCTCATACCAACATGACTGCGGAGATCTACTCCGACGATTGCGGTTGTATCTATCCTGACGACTGTTCTTGGCTTGCTGTGGTTTGCCAATTTGATCGATGCCAAGGGTTTTCGCGGTGGCAAAGTGCTCTAGATCCGCTAAGTTATTGCGCGGTTCGAGCACTGCTCGCTTTTGAATACGGACAACGGCATTGACCGCATGCAACAGCGACTTTTTATCCACTAACTCAGATAAATCATGAGTGGCAAATTGGGTGGCGCTGTCTGTTTCATAGCCGGGATGATTAAATACTCGCTCTACTCCTCCCTTAAAGCCTTTAACGTTGTATTGCAACAAGCCAATGTTTGGCTCCAGAACCTCGCCATCACGATGCCTGCGTACCCGACCTGCCATTTGAATAATCGAACGAAAAGATGAGGGTTCAATTACCGCCCAGTCAAAGTCATGATCACGCCCCACTTCTTCAACTGGGGTGGCAACCAGAATAAAAATCAGGTTTTTCGCTTGGCAAGCAGTTAGGTGTTCACGAATCACTGGATGAGCAAATGCACAGGGCAGTTCATCCGCTTTCTCTTTGCGTTTGAGTACTTCATCCAAATGCTTTTCTTGCTCATGGCGTAGCAACAGCACTTGCTGGCTGTGATAAGCCATACAGCGCACTTCAGTATCGGAGGGCCAATCACAGCTCAGTAGATATTGGGTTAATTCGACGCAAGGTTGAATATTGGCAACCCGAACCACGCCAAACGATACTCTTGTTTGGCTTTCTGGCTCTAACGTGTTGTGATGCTGGTGTTTAGCTAAAACCGCTTGCTTGACTATCTCGAAATACTGCTCTTCTAGCGATTGTTCATTTTGTTTAATGCATGGAATGATATCGGCCTTTCTCTTCGCGACCTGCTGTTTTAACTTATCCACACGTTTAGACACAAAGCGTTGCTGGAAAGCCTCATAAGCAGCTAAATCAGCATCATCGCAGCCCACCATCTGAACATCAGCGCTAAATTCATCGACATAAACACAATTAACAGTACTGACTCGATCACGGCTAGCAGCAAAGACTTTCCATCCTTGACGATAGGCATTGTATAAACCCAATGCTAAATCCGGCAGTATGGTGGCAGAGGAAATCATCACTTTGCGCCCCAGCATGGCTGCCAGATGCACTAATCGGCCAATCGCAATCAGATCATCACCGGTAAAGTCGTCAATTTCATCAATCACCAAGTCGGATGACATTAAACGTAAACAGGGCAGAATATAACGGCCACCGCGTTTGGTTTCGGTTGCAGCCATAATATGATCGATGGTGCATACCAGTACTGGGGCATAAAGAAGTTTTCGATCTTTTTCTTTGGTTAAAACGGTCGTGAGCTCTTCTTCAGGTAGCACACCTTGCCAATATAGAACATCGTTTTCATCTTGAAGACTTTCCAAAGACTCAGAGCCAGCATCCGCTTGTTCTGGTTCAATGTCGTCTTTTTCAACCGCCTTACCCGATTGATGTAACTCTGAAATGGCTTTAGAGCCAATCAGCACTGCTAAATCGCTCTCTTGCAGTTTGAGCCGTTCTTTGTATTCGTCGCCGGTTTGCAAAGTGAGTGTGCGCAAGCCAAGTGCCAAGATAAATCGCAGACTTTCGCCCTCTTCAGATAACGCCTGCATAATTTTGGCGTTGGCGATGGTTTTTCCACAACCGGTACTAGCCATGTTCACCACAAAATAGCCTTGGCTTTTGTCTTCCGTGTGTTCTCGCCACTCGTTGATTTTGCGTACCGCTTTGTCTTGCCAACGGAATGCTTTAGGCGTGTTGGCCTTAGGTGTAAGCTCGCTAAGCTCGGTGGCTTTGAGCGGTTCGGTTTCAAAAAACGGCAGTAACTTCACTGTGTTCACCGCAACTTTAGCGACATTCACTAAGTGCTCATCCAGCTTTTGTTTACGTGCTTTAGTAGTGGGATCGGTGTTGGCGTACAGCTCTATCGATGTATTCCATTGATGATCATTAGGTTGTGAAGAGTAATAGTGGTCACCTAGCATCAGACACAACCTTGCATGGTGTAGAATCCCTCGCCAACTACCATCATTGATTGCCTGATCGAGTAAAGGCAGCTGATGCAATAGATCCTTTGCGCGGCGTTTTAGCTCAGTAAGCCAAGTCGAGGAATTAGAAAGCAGCCCTAACGGAAATTCAAAACATTTCGGCAGCAGTGCGTTGTACTCATCAAAGCGGTTTTCATAACCCCATGCAGGGGTAATTCTAGCCAACAATTCCTCTAAAGAAGCATTACCTACTTCTCGCTGGTTATTACATAACGCGTCTTCTTTTGGCAAAGGTAATCGATGATGAGAAACAATCAACCAAGCAATTAACGCTGCTGCTGTCGGTAATTCAGAAAGTGCTTTTTCTCTTGGTAATTCATTGATTTTAAAACAAGATTCATCAATACCTTGATTGATAAGAGTCGCCAACCAAGCCTCATCTTGAGATTGGTGTATTGGATTATCGACAAATTGATGGAATAGAAGACAAGATATCCACTCATGACGTAGCGGGTCACCTTTATGCTTAGTTTTAATTTCTGGATTTAACTTTTCCTGAAAAAGTAAAGAGGCTTTACCCCAATCGTGCAGCAAAGCGGCCATGCTCGCGAGTGATTTAATCAGTGGTAAATATTTCCAGTCATTTTCATAGTCACTGTTAAGCAAATCTTTCTCTGTACTATTAACAGGCACATATCCCTCTGCATTAAATTTATTTTTATTTCCCACCACCCATAACAACTGGCTGCGTGAGCGAGAGCGTATCCAATGACAACTGACCGCGGTGCTGCGGCTGGCGGTTTTGCTCAGCATTTTTCGCACCGTGTTTAAGCCATCTTCGGTGATCAGTGTTTGCCAGGTGTTATCACCAATTCGGTTGGCAAAGGCATCGAGCACACGGCGGGTTTTCTTCAGTGCCTTTTTCTCGCACTGAGAAATAAAGGTCACCATCATCGTTGCTGCTCCGTTATCTCATCTTCAGAGTCATCTTGCAGCGCAATGGCTTTGATGGTGTTGAACATAAAGTCCATCGCCTTATGCTCAATAAAGGCTTGCAGGACTTGTTGACGAAACTCTTGCTCTGTGACGTTTTCTTTGGCGCATACAAACGCCCAAGGCAGCACGATGGCATCTTTGATTAGGTCAGCCGCATCAAACACCAGCGCGCCACGGCGGGTTTTGCCATGCATCACCGCAAATCCGTGCGGGATCCCAAGCACCCACAAACAACTCGCCGCCAAGCCATAGGCTAAGTAGTTGCCGTGATTTAAAAAGCGGTTGGCGAGATCGTCGGCTTCATGCTGGCGTTTAAAACCGTTTTTTTGCGTGCGGTTCGCCGCGTGTTTGTAGAGTGCTTTGGTCAGCTGCGCTTCGGTAAGCAATAAATCAGCTGGCTTGCTGGCTTTCTCGGTTCGTTCCACAAAGGTATCCAGCGCGCTGGCCAATTCGGCCACATCAAACCCTTCAAGCTTAAGTTCACGGCTCGCTTGCCAGACCTGCTTTAAGTAACTCAAACGAGCTAGCTGAAAAGCCTTTGCAGCGTCCAGTCGCTTTTGATCATCAAACCAAAAAGACAACCAACCTTGCAGATATTCGGTGGGTCGATACTCGCTTTGCGGCGTAAACCATTCGACATCAGTTGCCATGTGCAGCGGTGTGCCTCCACCTCCGCAGAATCCAACCAGCACGCCCGCTTGCGAGAGCATACGCATCGCCGCTTGCGTAATTGACGTACCGGTGCCGAGCAGTAAGACGGTGGTATTGGCAATCGGGATATTAAAGTAGAGGTTTTCGCGTTTGGCCTCCGCCAAGTACAACACACGCCCGTCTTTTTGCATCACACGGCAATGCTCGAGGTAGTACATATTCGCACGTTTGGAGTGAAGTATCGTTTTAAGATCGGAGGGCGAGAGATCGTCCATGGGTGTCCCTTTCGTGATTGTCCGAGTGACCAAGCAGGTCACTCACAAGCATTAGAAAGGTAACAAAAATAGCAACGCATGCCCGTGAAACAAGGCACAGTTTAGGGTTTGAAGGAAGATCGCAATCTACTGTCTGTACGATTGTTATGCGAATCAGATAGCAATAATCGCCCACGATGACTGGGGATTACTCGGTATGATAAGTGGATTTTGACCCACAAACACTTATCATATATGATAATGAGAAGTGAAAGATGCACTGGAATATTGTTTTTTATCGAGGCGTAGAAGAGAGCATTCTCAACATGCCTCCTAAGATTCAAGCGCGAATGCTCAAGCTGCTTGAATTAATAGAAAAACATGGCGCAAATTTAGGCCCTCCTCACACAGAATCATTAGGTGACGGCCTGTTTGAAATTCGCGCCAAAGCAAAAGAAGGGATCGGGCGAAGTCTATTCTGTGATTTAGACGGTCCCAACATCTATGTCCTTCATGCATTTGTGAAGAAAAGCCAAAAGACACCAAAGAAAGACTTAGCATTGGCAACAGGGCGTATGAGAGAGGTGAAAAATGAATAGCTTACAGGCATTAAAAGCGAGAGCATTACAAAACCCAGACGTGAAACAAGCATACGATGAATTGACGCCTGAGTTTGAATTGATCGATATGTTACTCAGTATGCGTAAGCAGGCCGGGCTAACTCAACAGCAGGTTGCAGAACGTATGGGGACGAAAGAAGGCAATATTTCTCGACTTGAAAAAGGGAAAGGCAATCCAACCGTTAAAACCCTGTTTAACTATGCAAAAGCATGCAATTGCAAGCTTAACTTTGGCTACAAACATGCGCCAAATTAACGTGTATGGTCAATACCAGTCATGCGCTTATGTTGATATTGAACCATCCCCCTACTTCCTCTATGCCACGACCCACCAACAATGAACTGGCATCAAAAAAGCAACTATTTCAGTGTCTAAGCTGCCTGTGCGGCAGTGAACAGCAAAACATAGCTCAGTATGGTGGATCGCAATTTCTAAGCTGCCTATGCGGCAGTGAACGGCTCTACGGCAAGTCAAAACGGATCCATCATTTTCTAAGCTGCCTATGCGGCAGTGAACCACTTGAAACCATTCAAAACGAACTACGACCATTTCTAAGCTGCCTATGCGGCAGTGAACCGCTTAACCGACTTGCTGTAAACCTTGTAATATTTCTAAGCTGCCTATGCGGCAGTGAACGACGACAGATATTTAAATCTGGACGGCGTTAATTTCTAAGCTGCCTATGCGGCAGTGAACGTTCGTTGATGTCTTCCATGCTGCTTTTGACTTTTCTAAGCTGCCTATGCGGCAGTGAACGCGCGCTGTCTTCCCATGAAAAATCCGCTGTTTTTCTAAGCTGCCTGTGCGGCAGTGAACTGTTAGCTTCATGTCACCGACTACTTACCCTTTTTCTAAGCTGCCTGTGCGGCAGTGAACAATGGTCACGACATATACGCGAGGAAATTATGTTTCTAAGCTGCCTGTGCGGCAGTGAACGAATTACCGGGCATTGCTAACCGTTGTATTGATTTCTAAGCTGCCTGTGCGGCAGTGAACACACCGCGCTTTATATCGTCGGTGAAACCGTCTTTCTAAGCTGCCTGTGCGGCAGTGAACCACAACCAACAATGAGTGAAACAGATATGACTTTTCTAAGCTGCCTATGCGGCAGTGAACAATCTGTGCTTTTGCTTGGTCCACCAGCGAGATTTCTAAGCTGCCTGTGCGGCAGTGAACAAAATGATTGAAGACAGGCGCGATTTGAGCGATTTCTAAGCTGCCTGTGCGGCAGTGAACTTATGGTTAAACATTGGCTGCGTGAACATGAATTTCTAAGCTGCCTGTGCGGCAGTGAACTTTGACATTGCGCAGCTCGTTGTCATTGTACTTTTCTAAGCTGCCTGTGCGGCAGTGAACATCGTTGCCGTTGATAAAATTCACCGCATCAATTTCTAAGCTGCCTGTGCGGCAGTGAACTCACAGTAACCCTTTATTGGATGATGCGGTTTTTTCTAAGCTGCCTGTGCGGCAGTGAACTGCTTGGCGCGACGTGCAATCAAAAGGCTGGTTTTCTAAGCTGCCTGTGCGGCAGTGAACCTTCTCTGACGTACCGAAAAGTGGCTCATCAATTTCTAAGCTGCCTGTGCGGCAGTGAACATACAAAGAGAACCGCTGTAAAGCATCATCTATTTCTAAGCTGCCTGTGCGGCAGTGAACTTGGCGATGGTTACACCGACGCTGAGAAAGTATTTCTAAGCTGCCTGTGCGGCAGTGAACGGTTATCAATTCGGTGCCACGTCCATCCGTTCTTTCTAAGCTGCCTATGCGGCAGTGAACGATCACCCAAAACTGATAATCGTCTTTCAGCTTTTCTAAGCTGCCTATGCGGCAGTGAACAATAGAATAACCTAACAATCGTTCGATACAACAGGCTGTTAGGATAAAAATCGTCTTTTACCCTTGTTAAAAAGGGCCTTTCGTAACTAACTGTATTTATGGTTTATTTTTAAATATCCCAAAAACAAGGGTAAAAGCATTGATTGGTCAGAAAGAACACGCTGATCGGTTTTTCCTGTGCTACCCGTATTATTTGCCACCAGCATAAGGAGACAGATATGGCTTTGAACGAGCAACCGGGAGAGATTGACCGAATTATAGAAATGGCGTGGGAAGACAGGACTCCTTTTGAAGCCATTGAAACACTCTATGGCCTGCGACAAGATGATGTTATTGCGCTGATGCGCCGTGAGTTAAAGCCGCGCAGCTTTAAGGTATGGCGTGAACGCACAAACGGGCGTAAAACCAAGCACAAAGCGCTGCGTTCGGCGTCTGTGGGCCGTAGTCATTGTAAAAGCCAATATAAAGTAAAATCGTCTAACGGTAAGGCCAATCGCAGATAAAAATGATGTCACAGCGAAGCGTCTGAGTGGTTAATTGATCGTCTCTGTCACGTTATGGAAACGTGACACTCAAATTGTCACTTTCTACTGGCGGTTAGTCTGTGCTTCAACCTCAAAGCCAATCTAACTCACAGCGTTATTTTTCAAATAGTTATGCGTTAAAAACAACACTAATCCAACTAGTTATCCACAGTTTCTGTTGATAGTAAATCGACATCGGATAACTTATTTAACCTTTAAATATCAATAAGTTAATTGCATAAAATACAATTTTATAGAAATTTCTTGACGACAGCGTGGCTAAAGATTCCAGATCTAAGCTTAACCGACCCAACGGTGTGCTACTTCCATCAATAACTTATCTTTGTTGGGATGTGCCAGCAATGTGACACCGTAAGGAGCTTCTTGGTAGTTAAATAATGGCAAGGTTAACTGCGGTAGCCCACAAACATCGGCCAGCGCCATGAGGCGTCTTTGTGCCACATTAAAGATGTCGCTTTGCTCTTGGCCTGCGTCTCTTGGCAAGATCTCGCCCGGCGTAGACGGTAGAATCAATACTTTATCACTTGGCCACATCGCACATACGGTATCTCTGAGTTGCTTGCGCGTTTTTTTCGCTTGGAAATGGTCTTTGTAATTTATCGCTTGAAGGCGGGCTAAGTAGCTTTGTGTGGAAGACGGCAAGTCTAGCTTTTGCTTTTCCAGCCATTCTTGATAGACCAGTAAAAACTCATGGCTAGCAATGGCAACTTGGGCGTTCTCAATGCGTGTTAAAACGAGTTTGTTCATCGCCAACGTGGTTTCATGCGGTAAAGGTAACGCCTCTAATTTTTTGTAGAAACAATCCATGGCTTCATCACTGTAATAGAGTGCGAAGATAGGTTCCGCCAACACGACTCCGACAATGTTTTTGATCGCCGTTGAAGGTTTCGCCACCAGCTCTTGGAACTGGCTAATTGGCGCTAATGCCTGACTACAGACACCGGGATTATCAAACGTTTCTGCCGCGGGTAGCAAGCCACTGGCGTCGATGAGCCCTGGCGTAGGCCGATAGCCAAATAAGCCACAATGTGCCGCCGGGATGCGTACACCGCCAAAAGCATCATTACCAATACCTAAGTGAGCCAGTTTTTTTGCGACTGCGACGGCAATCCCTGCATTACTGCCGCCGACGCGATACTTGCGGTACTTTGGATTGCGAAGCTCAGCATAGAAAGGATTGAGGCCGGTAATACTAAAGGCGAGCGGATCCACTTGCAGTTGGCCAATTAAATTGGCGCCTTGGGTCATCATGGTGTGCAGCACCGCCGCATCTTTGGCCGATTCAGTGCGCCCTTCCGACCATGCAGGAATACCGATCCCCGACACCAAACCTTCTACCGCTACAGAGTGAGAAACGGCAATGTGATAACGCCTGAATACCCCACCGCCGCTATCCTGACGAGGTGGATCATACCGATGCGCAAACATGGCTTGGTCTAACATTGGCGTTCCTTATCACAAAATCAATCGAGCCTTATTGATCAGTGTAATACAGGCGCGACAAATCAGGCGCCTGAGTTGGGCGGTAAACCATGTCGATGCAAATGAAAGTGTTACTGGTTTTTAAAAGTTTGCCGCTGTCAGCCCTGGTGCTCGTTGACACGATTGTTCAAAGGCACTGAGTTGAGGGGCAAGATCCTCACTGACAAAGGTATCGTCAAATATTTTCACTTTGCGGGCGAGCTGCCAACTATCAATCGACGCGCCTTGTCCGTAGGGAATTGCATACACATGAAAGTGTTGACGCTGAGTAATGTAGTCAAGATTTGGCGGTACGCGTAAAGGTTGATAGGTGGTATTAAGGTAGACGTAAAACTCCCCTTGGCAATTGGCCACCACATACGAGCCTTGCTCACTGCGTAACGCGAGATAAGGTTGTGGTACTTTATCAAACTGATTCACATGCCATTGATTCGCTGTTGCAGTTAGCTGGATCATCGGAGCAGTCGGCATGGACGCACGCGAATCGCTTACCTGGGGTGTCGGCGTCGGTACAGGCGCCGTTGTTTGATTGTTTTCCAACGGTTCGACAATTCTGACACGTTGCGCCACCTCTGGGGCTGATTGGCCTAACAATGTGCTCATCATGCTTTGCCAGTGGCTAGTCGGCAACATCAGCACCGCAATAACGCCCCAAGAAGCCAATATCCAACGCCATGCTAAGCCGGGCTTTGCGGCTTTAAGCGTCACTGGCGTTGCTTTGTGTTTGAGCTCGGTTTCCAGTTGTTCAACCTGAGATAGTGCCTGTTTTAATTCTCGATTGAGCTGTTTACTCTCTTTCTTGTCACTGTCATGTTGCTTTGATAACCGCTGATGCTGCTCTTCTAAGACATGATGTTGCTTTTCCAGCTTCTGATAGTGCTCCCGCCATTGGCGATTATCAAACTCCAGCTTGGCAATTTTCGCGGTCAGATGCGCAGGGATTTGGTTGTTCGCTTGGCGGGCTCGTAAAGTTCGATTCTCTTGCTGCAATGCGGCGAGTTCTTTTTGTAACCGCGCCACTTGGCTACGCAATGCTGCCGTGCCATCAGCAGACTGTTGACTGTCGAGCGGGCTGTGATCGCCCTTGCCATTTTTAACCGCTTGATACGCTTCACTGACAAGCTGCATCAACCCTGTGCTTCCACCTTTATCTGGATGCACACGAATAGAAAGTTGACGATAGCGTTGTTTAATTTGCTCGGCGCTTTCACTGGCGCCAACGCCTAAAAGTTCGTTCCAAGTGGTCATATCAGGGCCCATCATTACGGCTTCGTCTTGCGAACTTAATCACAAGGTGTTGATCCGTGTTATCGGCAAAGGATCACATTTATTGAGTATTTATGGGTCCAGATTTCAGTATAGCCAGCACCATATTGTTCGGAGATAAAAGTTTAAAGAGTGCAAATTTTGCGCGCTTCTTTAATTGATAAGAGTCTTTATTGATTTTTGCATTGCATTCATATTTCTGTGATCTATCATACTTACCGCAATATGACGTTCCGATGAAGACAGCAGGAGAGAGGTGGCATTCGCCATCCGCCGAAGAAGTAAATCTTTCAGGCACTTAAATGTATGGACTGCTGTTGGAGGAGCCTCTGGAGAGACCCGTTAAGTCGGGCGCCGAAGGAGCAAGCTTGTTTTCAAGTGAAACTCTCAGGCAAAAGGACAGAGGAGATACCCACCCCAATATGTAGCACTTTTGTTAATATTAGTGTGGCTTATCTCCTCCTTTGATGTTTAAAGGGGGATAAATGCAATTTCTAACTCAATTACCAGATATACCATCACTTCTCGCCACCATTGACGACTGGATATGGGGCCCACCGCTCTTACTACTGCTCACCGGAACCGGTCTATTCTTTACCGTACGGTTAGGGTTTATCCAGCTACGCCGTTTACCTTTTGCACTAAAACAAATTTTTAAACCGGCGGATGCCTCAACCCAAGGCGATGTTTCTGGTTTTGCGGCTTTATGTACAGCATTGTCCGCGACTATCGGAACAGGAAATATTATTGGTGTCGCAACCGCTATCGCGCTGGGCGGTCCCGGCGCCCTATTCTGGATGTGGCTAGCCGCGTTTTTAGGCATGGCAACCAAATATGCAGAATGCTTGCTAGCGGTGAAATATCGCGAAACCGACCACAAGGGCAATATGCTGGGCGGGCCCATGATGTACCTTTCTAAAGGGGCTGGGCAACCGCTGTTAGCGAAGCTGTTCGCGCTGTTTGGATTAGGCGTCGCCTGCTTTGGTATTGGCACCTTCCCGCAAGTTAACGCCATCAGCAGTGCCGCTACTCACCTGTTCAATATTCCCACCGTGGCGGTTGCAGGGATCTTAACCGCATTGGTGGCTCTGGTAACCATTGGCGGGGTGAAGTCGATTTCAGCCGTAGCAGCCAAAATCGTTCCCGTGATGGCGGTATTCTATGTGGTCGCGTGTTTATGGGTGCTCGGGGCGAACATTGAACAACTCCCACACGCCGTCGCGCTGGTCTTTGAGTCCGCGTTTACGGGAATGGCAGCAACCGGTGGTTTTGCCGGTGCGGGAATGATGCTTGCGATTCAAGCCGGTATTGCACGCGGCGTATTTTCTAATGAGTCGGGACTGGGCAGCGCCCCTATCGCCGCGGCTGCAGCCAAAACCGATTCGTGCGTTGAGCAAGGCCTTGTTTCCATGACCGGTACTTTTATCGATACACTGGTGATTTGTACCATGACGGGCCTGACCTTAATTCTGACCCAATCATGGTCAGGGGAGCTGGCAGGGGCCGCGATGACCTCCCATGCCTTTGCAGTCGGTATGGAGAGCAGTATTGGGCCCATGCTGGTGAATATTGGCCTGTTATTTTTTGCCTTCACCACCATTCTAGGCTGGCATTACTATGGTGAGCGTTGTGTCGCTTATTTGTTCGGTAAACGCGCTATCTATCTATATAAGCTCATTTTTATTGGATTGATTGCATCAGGATCCTTTATCCATCTGAACACCATTTGGATCCTTGCTGATATCGTTAATGGCTTAATGGCGATCCCGAACCTGATTGGCTTGTTGCTACTTCGCCATGTGGTGATCAACGAAACGCGCGCCTACTTTAATCAAGAGGCGGCGAGCCCAGCCCGTGCCGAGCATACCACTTGCAGCCAAGTGCATTAAGTTACGGCTAAGTGTATGAGTGGCTCGTTACCACCTCGGTCAGCCCGCTGATACAGCAAACGTAAAAAAGCCGGTGAGTACACCTCACCGGCTTTTACGTATTACTCAACAGGCAGTCATTGCTTACGCAAACTTCACCGCGTCGGTTTCTTCTATGCCTAAACGCCCTAATATGGCGCGAGGATTAACAAAATCGTTGATTCGGGTGTGGTGTTCCACTTTATCCCCTACCGCGACGAACTCATAATCCAGTGATTGAGTCGCCTGTTTGTCCCATACCCCGTCACCAAAATAAATTCGGCGATCAAACTGCACGCCATAATCTTGCTTGGCGCGGAACGCCGCGAGTGCCATCACTTCACTGCGGCTCATCGCATCCGAGCATGACGAGAACACGATACCATCGACATTAAAACCGGCCGCCTTTAACTTCATCCGCGCGGTTTCTTCCCAGCCACCCGTCGCAATGGCAAGGGCGACAGAAGGTACTTGACGCATCTCATTGATAAACTCGACCGCGCCCGGAATGGGAGTCATACCGTTTTCCGCAATGGCGTGCGCGAGCTTTTGCATAAACACACGTTTCACTTCTCGGAAAATGGTGATTTTCTCTTTTTTCAGATCGTTTTTATCGATGAGTTCTTCGATGATACCTGCGTCGGTGATATTGGTGTATCCACCCCAATCATCAGGCACTGTCAGTCCCGTCACAGCAAAAATGGCTTCACTAAAACACTCGTGGTCCATGTGGCAGCTGTCTACCAGCGTACCATCCACGTCTAACATAAATAGATTTTTCACGCGCTATTCCTCAAATCCCGTTGCGTCCACACAAGCACACGGCTTGTTGATTTGATTGTGGCGCTTCCCCAATGCAAGCTGTCTGTCCGACACAACGGCCATTATAACATTATTTTTACATTTTGGACGACAGCCGAGCGCAATCATACGCCCCTGCTTGATAACTGCCAATGCTCACTCGAAAAGTTGTTACATCAACGAAATTTTTGAACAAGTTTAACGAATCCTTGACGTGGTGTTTTTACGCCCAAACTCTACACTAACCAAGGTCGCAATATGCAGCCCGTTAATTTTAAGGAGAACGTAATGAAAGCGCTTGTCATCAAATCAAGTATTCTTGGCCCCCATTCTAGCTCGAACGCCGTGATCGATGGCGTGGTGAACAACCTATCACCTGATTCTTTGGTTGAGCGTGACTTGGCAGCCAATCCATTGCCGATCCTTGACGGCGAGCTTGCCGGTGGCCTTCGTGGCGGCAGTGATCTGAATGAACGTCAACAGCAAACGTTGGCGCTTTCTGACCAGTTGATCAACGAGATCCAACAAAGCGATACGCTAATCATCGCCGCCCCGATGTATAACTTCACGGTGCCCGTACAGCTGAAAGCGTGGATTGATCTTATTGCCCGTGCTGGCGTGACATTTCGCTATACCGAAAATGGTCCTGAAGGCTTAGTGACAGGTAAGCGCGCTATCGTTGTCACCACACGAGGTGGGATGCACAAAGGCGGTAACACCGATCACGTGACAGGTTATATGCAAACCGTACTTGGTTTTATCGGTATTACAGACGTTGAATTTGTCTACGCGGAAGGCCTCGCCATGGGTGAAGACTTGGCCAGCAAAGCCATTGACGATGCAAAACAGCAGCTCAAAAAACTGGCTTCTTAATCGCAAAAGACCCATTGTTTGGTGCAAACGCCTGCCAATGTGCAGGCGTTTAGGTTAGCAAGCGCGCGAGGATTGGTGATCCGCGACGCCAATGTTACCATGTGCGGTCTAATGCAGGTGGTTGAGCCTGCTTTCTTTTCTTTGATCAGATTGGATGCGATTGTGACCGACACCGCCCAGCCAACGTTTTTTATCTACGACTTTGAGACCTTTGGCACCCACCCGGGTAAAGACCGCCCTTGTCAGTTTGCCGGCGTGCGCACTGATAGCGACTTCAACGTGATTGGCGAGCCCTTAGTGCTGTTTTGTCAGCCACCGAATGATTATTTGCCCGCACCAGAGGCCTGCTTAATCACCGGGATCACACCACAGTTAGCGGTGAAAAAAGGCTTACCTGAGCCCGAATTTATCGCCCGTATCCATGAGGCGCTCTCTCAGCCAAATACCTGTGTCTTCGGATATAACAATGTACGCTTTGATGATGAGGTGACCCGCTACACGTTGTACCGTAACTTTTATGACCCATACGGTTGGAGTTGGCAAAACGGAAATTCACGGTGGGATTTACTCGATGTGATGCGCGCTTGCTATGCGTTGCGCCCCGAGGGTATTGAGTGGCCGCATGATGAAAATGGCAAGCCAAGCTTTAAGCTGGAAAAACTCTCGGTTGCCAACGGCATTGAGCACAGTAATGCGCATGATGCTATGGCGGATGTATACGCCACCATTGAGCTGGCCAAAAAAGTAAAAGCTGCGCAACCGCGTTTATTCAATTATTTGCTGACCCATCGCCATAAAAACAAAATCAAAACCTTGATTGATGTGGTGAATATGACCCCACTGGTTCATGTCTCGGGTATGTTTGGCACCGAGCGAAGCAACACCAGTTGGATCGTGCCGGTTGCTTGGCATCCTGAAAATCCCAATGCGGTGATCACCATTGATTTGGCGCGAGACCCAGCACCGCTTTTTGAGCTGGATGTCGATGCGCTGCGCGAGCGTTTGTATACGCCTCATCATGCACTCGCGGAGGATGAATTACCGGCACCACTGAAACTCGTGCACATCAACAAATGCCCGGTCTTAGCTGATGCCAAAACGCTACGTCCGGAAGATGCTGCGCGCTTAGGGGTGGATCGCGAAGCCTGCTTGCGTCATCTAAAAGCGCTCAAAGCCGCACCAGAGCTGAGAGAAAAGCTGGTTGCCGTCTTTGCCGAATCAAAACCCTTTGACGATCAGGACGTCGATAGTGCCCTATATGCAGGCTTTTTCTCGAAAAGTGATCAAAGTGCGATGGAAATTATTCGTGCGCGCGATCCTGAAAACCTTGCCGCGCTCGATTTGAGCGTTGACGACTGGCGCATAAAGCCGCTGCTGTTCCGCTATCGCGCGCGTAATTATCCGTGGACACTGACTGACGCTGAGCAGCAAAAGTGGTTTGTGCACCGTCGCGACTATTTCGAGGCCCACTTGCCTGCATACATGGAAAACTTACAGCAATTGGTCGATGCTCACCAAGACGATGAACACCAGCTGAAGATCCTCAAAGCGGTGTACTACTATGTGGAATCCTTGGTCAGTTAATTTTGCTTCCCTTGCCGTGGTATCATCGGAGCCGCTGGCAAGGGAAAGCCTACTATCTTTCTGATAGATAATCGCTTTTCAAAATTTCCTCACACGCTGCCCAACTTCGTCTACCAAAAAAAACGTCCATATTCTAGTTGCAGAACCGTGATTTGAGTCCACACTTTTAAAAAGAGTATCGTGTGGAGTGGGCTCAATTATGACAACCAAAGTGAATACGCGCTGTTATCGATTTGCGGATGTTGATTTCGAACCAGAAAGCAGAACCTTATATTGGACCGACCAAACCATCACGGTACTGTCCTACGAAGAGTCACGCATGCTAGAAATGCTTTGCTACTACGCGGGAGAAGTGCTATCCAGCCGCACGCTATTTAAGCAAGTTGCATTACCGGATAGCTCGTTTGCGCAGCACCAAAGTGTGGTGACGTCTTTAATGGCAAAGTCCTATCGTAACGGCAAAAAGTGCTTGCCCTTTGAAGTGGTGGGCGAGTTTGGCTATCGCGTTGCCTTGCCCCAACAAACCCTGTCGCATCGACCCGCACCGAGAACGCAACCACAAGCCGATGAGCCACCATCGCTCGCCAAGCCAGATGATTTACAAGCGGCAGACTTTAGTATTACCAAACCACTGATTGTGCTACTTAGCGCTGCAACCGTGATTATTGGAATAACAGCATTACTCACTTAAAACATTTACTTTTGTGGGCTTTAGAGCCCACAGCATCTCGTCGCGAGCTTTTGTTGGTTGAAGGAGGCTACATGGCAAAACATCTACTGCTATTGCTACTCTACATTCCTCTGCTGCTTCTCTCCGACGCATGGGCTCAAAGCGATAATAGTGTAAAAAATAATGCCCCAAAAACGCTAGTAATCCACATGGGGGAACTGCCGGGACTGATAAACCTTGACGGGTCAGGGCCGTTCGTGGATTTTGTACGCTTTCTCGATGACCAAGACCCGAACACACAAATCGAAATCACCGTATTTCCCATTCATCGCGCGATTAATGGTATCGTACAAGGCAGTGCCGATTTAATGCTGCCCGCCGTGCGCCCAACGAAAACAGTCACCGATTTGCCCTTTGCATTTAGCAGTGAGTCGTTTGGCGATGTCACCCATGTTTTATATACCCATAAGAATAATCCCCTCCCCGTTGATGTCCTATGGGCTAATCCGAGACCTTATACGATTGAGGCAGTGCCTTACTACATGCCGTTTAAAGTCGAACGTTCGCACGGCATAGAACAATCCTTGCGCCGTCTCGCCGCTGGCCGCATTGATGGGTTTGTTTGGGCACAAGAAGAAGCCGATATGATGCTCAAGCAGTTAGGGCTGACCAATATTCGCCGCGCACATTTTGCTGATTTTCAAGATGTATTTGTGATCCCCAAAGGAAAGAAAGGTCAGGCCATTGATGCCTACCTCACCGCGTTGATCACTCGCCTGCGTGACAGTGGCGCTTTAGCGCGTGAGTATTATAAAGTTCATCGCCCCTACGTGGACTGGCAACCGGAATAGCAAGCTTCACGACTGTATTTAAAAGCAATCATAGTGACTGTATTTACAGGCTTAAAAATGTTGACGTCACTCTAAGTTTGAGCAACAAGATCATATTTGCATTGTATGCGTGATATTACTCACACATTTATCAAGATCGCTTCTCTACACTGATAGGCCGTTAACCATTTAGAAGTGATGCTATGCGAACCGCACTCATTGACGCACTGACACAATTGCCAGACTCACTACAGAGCACCGTCTCGGAATGGCTTCACGCATCGGCGTTTGATGCGACCTTTACGCCCGCGCAAGTGGCAGATATGGAAGCCGCGAGTGGCCTGTCTGGCGCGGCATTGCGCCTTGCTTTACTCCCGCTGGCCGCAGCCTATGCTGTGACACCCATTTCTCGTTTCAATGTTGGGGCGATTGTCAGAGGAGAAGATGGCACGTTATACCTAGGTGCAAATATCGAACTGACTGGCGTTCAACTCGGACAAACCGTGCATGCAGAGCAATCTGCGATCAGCCACGCATGGACCAAAGGGGCGACGCGCTTAACCGACATCACCATTAATTACAGTCCTTGCGGCCATTGTCGCCAGTTTATGAACGAGTTAAATGGTGCTGAGGACTTAGTGATTCAACTGCCTAAATCGGACGCTAAATCACTGCACACTTATCTTCCCGAAGCATTTGGCCCTGCCGACCTAGGTATTGAAGCGCGACTGCTTGCCGACCAAACGCAAGGCTTAACGGCGGACGATATTGACGATCCTCTGCTTAAACAAGCCGTTGAAGCGGCGAACATTAGCCATGCACCTTATTCGGGCAACTACAGCGGTGTTGCGGTTGAAACAAGCGATGGCCGTGTATTTAAAGGAATGTATGCCGAGAATGCGGCCTTTAATCCGAGTTTGCCTCCGCTTCAAGTTGCTTTAATTGCCGCCAATATGGCAGGCTACTCATGGGATCAGATTGCCTCTGTGGCGTTAGCCGAGGTAGTGAACAGCACCGTGAGCCATCTGGCCGACACTCAAGCAAGCTTGGATGCCATTAATCCCGACATTCCCTTGTTATATGCGGGGTTAAGAGCTTAATACAAAACATCAGGCCGCATTGATTTCTAGTCGCTCTGCGGCCTGTTTTACGCTACTATCCGAGCATCTTTTTTCGGATAACCACAGCGATGAAACAAATTCATAATCCCATCCAAGGTGCTGCCTGGATGTTGATCGCCGGCCTCTGTTTTGCGCTGGTTAATAGCCTCTCACAATACGTCAGTTTTAAACTCGGCTTGCCGTCAACCACCGTTGCCTTTATTCAATATGCGATCGCACTGGTTGCCATGATCCCGTGGCTGAAACAGCTGGGTGTACGCCACGCATTAAAAACAGAACATTTAGGAAAACACTGTCTGCGCGTGTTTATCTCGGTGATTGGCATTCAACTGTGGCTGTGGGCTCTCGCCTACCCTGTACCGATTTGGCAAGGTATTGCTCTACTGATGACTTCTCCCTTATTTGCCACCATCGGTTCTGGGTTATTTTTACGAGAACGTGTCGGTATCGCTCGCAGCTTAGCAACCCTCGCGGGTTTCTGTGGTGCGATGATTATCTTGGAGCCTTGGTCAGAAGGATTTACGTGGGCCACCTTATTGCCTGTCGGCGCTGCGTTTTTTTGGGCCACCTATTCGTTGATGGTCAAACGTTTATCCGCCTATGATCCGCCAACAACTATGGTGGTCTACCTGTTGCTATTGATCACGCCTTTTAACTTGGTGCTTGCCGTACCGGATTGGACGCTACCAGCGAGTGCGACAGCATGGTGGATGCTGATCGGTGCTGGCCTGCTCACCGCCTTAGCCCAATGGGCCATCGCCAAGGCCTATGCCGTTGCAGATGCTTCATTTGTTCAGCCGTTTGATCACGCCAAATTGCCGTTAAATGTGTTATTTGGCTGGTTAGTCTTTAGCTGGGTTCCACCCGGTCGATTATGGTTAGGGGCCGGCATTATTATCGCCGCCGTGTTCTTTATCACGCACTGGGAATCCCGTCAGTATCACGCCACCAAAGCCAAACCAGCGTAACGCACTCGATAGAAAAAGGGCCTGATGGCCCTTTTTTATCATTATTCAGCGGCTTGAATCAGCCAGACTTGCTCCCCTCGCTCACCACAGGGTTCGGTACAGGTATCGAGCAAGGTCACTTTCATACCTTGATAAGTCTGTCTAACCAGCTGCTCATCCATAGAGAATGGCGGATGATCATCACTTTGTGGATAAAACAGAGTGACAAGCAACATGCGACCGCCTGGGGCCAGTAAGGAAGTGACGCGATCAACATACTGCTGACGCATCGATGGTGGCATTGCCACTAACGCCGCCCGATCATAAATCAAAGGTGCCGGTTGCAAACGCGCAGTAAAGAAATCACCACTGATCAACTCTAATTCGTCAAAGCAATAATGCGTGTGTCCAGAGGGTGCCGTATACACTTGCGGTGTGTAAAGGTTTTCAGAGAAAAAAGCGCGTACCGCGATATCACTAAGCTCTACCCCAACCACACGCTCATGACGCTCAGCTAGCCAGTTCAAATCGATAGACTTACCACACAACGGAACCAGCACTTCCTCGTCCAAACGCGGGTTTAGTGCAGACCAATACGCCATTAACATGGGGTGTACGCTATCGCGATGAAAGCCAATTTGATTTTCGGCCCAACGTTGATGCCAAAACTCTTGCTCCATGCTCTCTCCGACTCAATTTAAAAGTCCTTGATTATATCTGAATTCCCTGACGATGCAGAGAGGCGGCCGGTCCCTCGCCCCTACAAAACAGTGTCGTTTTGTTCACGAACGCTCCTTGTTCGACTATCTCCTTTCCGGTCACAACACGATAGAGATAACGATCCTGATCACAAATTAATCATCAGGCAACTTGCCAACGGTCAGATTTAATAATACTGTTCTTTTATACAGTATTGATCATATATACAGGTATTCGCATGTACACGACATCATCTCTTACCAATATTACGCCCGTACATCACGCAACCAATATCGCGCCGTTAACGCACACCGCCACGTATGCGATGCAAGATGCACGACAAACTCATTGGCAAGCGATGATGCGAGCATTAGCGCTCAAGGCACGACAGCCCAAATGGATCACTGTCATCAATCCACCGCGTACATTTACGGCCAAACATCTTCAGCAATGGGGAATTCATCCTGATCAAGTGAGAGTGATCCGCAGCCGCAACGGTTACGATGACTGCGCACTCGTGGAAGGTGCTGTGAAAGCGAATACCTCTTGCGCTGTGTTGGCCTTTTCACCGCAAGCCGAGAAAATCACTCACTATGAAACAGGGACACAGTGGGTGGCGTTTGTAAATCCAGCCGTGTTGCACTGCCATTGAAGCAATTCGTCGAGACGTTAAACAGAAGGAAAAGTGAGGCGTACCCACTCACGATTTTCGTTGCTGTACTCCAACAGTGCACCCGTTTGGTCGCTAATTGCCTCCATTTGACGGTAGTCCAGCGCATAAGGCATCAAAATAGTTAGCTCGCGAATACTTTGTTGCTGAGCCAATTTGGCAAGGCGCACTAAGTTAACCGTATCTGTATTGCGAAATGAGAGTACCTGCGCCGCTTGCTGATGCAGACGATCTTGAGCGGTCAATGCCTGTTGGGCGTGATGCTCAAGCACCGTATTAAATGCAGGCAACAAACTGCGAAATATGTCGACAAACGTCCAGTTAGGCTGTTGTTCTTCGCATAGAAAATGGGTGTAGTCGAAAACGACTTCAGTCGGTGTTTTCAGCTGGGTAGACAGCGCTTCCATGGCTTTTACCTCCAGACAGAGAAAGAAAACTGACGTCCCTCTACTATATGCAGTTTTAAACAGATGTCTGGAAGATCATACAGTATTTTGCGTCTGATCAAGCTTTAATCACGCGAATGCGTAATAATGACAAGATTTTTTAACAATAAAAGAACAACCCAATGAAAAATCACTGCATTATTCACGTTATTGCCACATGAAAATAAGAAAAGCGTATAAGGAAGGTCGGTAGAGTGAGTAACCCGCTTAAACGCTAATGGTATCGATGCCATCAGCAGCTTAAGCGGGCCAGCAAATGCGATTAACAGGCTTTATAGATAACCTTGTTAGATGCCACTTGCACACGCTCCACCACACCCTCTTCGGTGAGTTTTTTCAGCGCGCCTGTCGCCCAAGAGGCGGCTTTGCTATCTTCTTGACCGGCAGCCAAACCGATGCCTTTAGGATTAATCCCTTCTGGGTTGGCTTGTACAATATCAAGCACCTGTTGTTGCTTTGGCGTGAGTGACACTGAGACGCTTGCAGCAGCTGCTGGCGTGGCGGCAGGTGCAGGCTTTGCTGCGGCAACTGGCTGAGTTTTAACTGGACGCTGACGTGCTGGCGACGTTGCCTTTACACGCTTGTTCAGTTTGAATTGTACCTTACGCTTGTGAGAGATTTTCATTCAATCATCCTACTCCGATGCACTACGTTCAGAGCCTCTGAATGCAGCGGGTGAAAAACAAAGCGCGTTTTATACCAAATTTTGACGCTCTTTTGTAGGTAAGTGTGCCCGAGTGCGCGTAAAGATCGTGATATTCCGCGACAAATGTTTACCAATCCAGTGTTTTTTAGGCAAACTAATCAGACACTTTCCTCGTATACTGATTAAAAGAAGAGATGTTTTCGACTCGAGACAGAGTGTCGCCCGTTGGCACATCCACCCGCAAGGTGGAGCGCCGACATCGCTGATTTTTTACCCACAGGTTGCACGTAGGATCATGGACGCGTTAAAAACGGTTAAAATCTATCCTCCGCAATTTGAAGCCGCTCGGTGGAGTATGCTCGCAGCCATGGCGGTTGCATTCGGGTTAGTTTGTTTTTTTCTGATCCAACCCACCTTGTCATTCGGCCAAGGCGTACTGGGATTAATCGCCATTATCGCCATTTTTTTCACCATCAATAAGTTGCTACAGCGCGTACAACTCTCCTTTTCCCTCTCTTTTATGCACCTACAGCATCATAGCTTTCGCGGGGGGTGGGCACTAAAGTGGAAAAATATCGCAGCTATCGGTATTCCACAGGTTTATCGGCAAGAGGGGATCAGTGAGCCTCTCCCCTGGGTGGGGATTAAAATCAAGCACTATGACGCTCTCCTCGAGGGGATCAGCCTGCGCATGGTCACGCATATTATTATGACTCAGCGCGCCCTGTTAATTACCGCCTATCGCCGTGCCCCCAGTAAGCCCAGTAAACCACTTGAAGATATGATGTTTGACGATACGCCATATCGCGGTGAAAACGGTATCCTATACAAAGGGCTGATGGCGATGCTCGCCAATCGCATGCGCTATACTCGCGAGCTTCTTGGCTATGACATTTTTGTCAGTGAAGATTTATTGGATAGGCCGTTGGAGGATTTTGTAGGCGTGACGCGACGCTATCTCGCCGCCGCCCAAGAGTGACAGCGGCGAGCGCAGTTACCTATCGAACGGCGCTAAAACGCCCCGGTCAGGAAGGGGTTGGTTTGTCGCTCATGCCCCAGCGTGGACGTCGGTCCATGACCCGGAATGAAAGTCACATCGTCCCCCACCGGCAATAAGGTGTTTTTGATGGCTTTGATCAAGGTTGCGTGATCTCCTTTCGGAAAATCAGTGCGGCCAATCCCGCCATTGAATAGCACATCGCCAACCCACGCTGTACGACCTTGCTCGTCCACAAAAACAATATGGCCTGGCGTGTGGCCCGGAGTAAATAATACCGATAATTGTCCTTCTCCAACCGTCACCGTATCGCCTTGTTCAAGCCATTGGTCTGGCTCAAACGGCTCGGCATGCGCAAAGCCAAACATCTGCGCCTGTGCAGGCAAGGCTTGCAGCCAAAATGCATCTTCTTTATGCGGCCCAATCACTGGAATATCTAACGCTTTGGCAAGCTCAACCGTTCCGCCCACATGATCAAGGTGGCCATGAGTCAGCAAAATTTTCGTTACTGTAACGTCAAGTGCATGAATCATTTGGCGCACTTTCGCAATATCACCACCCGGATCGACAACGGCAGCTTGCTTGGTTTTATCACACCAAATGATGGAGCAATTTTGTTGAAATGCCGTAACTGGCACAATCTCGTAATGCAACGCCATGAGAGATCCCTTTTATTCGCGAGGCCGTGTCACACACAACCGTCTCTGTCTACGCTAATGAATATGGGCCTCACTATGCCATGCTGTCATGAGTTTGCAACTGTGCTGCCAAGCCGTTGTCACCTTTCCTACCTAGCATTGATGCCTATACGGTGATGGTGACCCCCACCAACCATAGATAGCGACTATTTTGTGATCTTTACCGCGTTATGTGCGATGAGTTCGCACTAAAGACTGTGAGGATGTAAGCAAATGTCGTTTTTAACGTCTAACCAAACAGTGCATGAGCACGGTTCTGGACGCAAGGTTGACTATGTTTGATGTTGATAAGGTATTAGCTTCGAATTACCCCAAACTGGAGCAACGCGCATGGCTTAAACGCCCCATGATTAAAACGTTGCGACGACTGTTACACGAGCAGGAGTTCCACGATTTCGCCCACCGTTACCCTCACCTACAAGGGTTTGAGTTTGTCGAGCAGGTACTGGATTACTTTAATTTCAGCTACCGCGTCAGTGATCGTGAAAAAGAGCGCATTCCTGAATCGGGGCGCGTGGTCATTATCGCCAACCATCCGATAGGCTCGTTAGACGGCTTGGCATTGCTAAAAATGGTGCGTTCGGTACGTCCTGATGTAAAAGTGATCGCGAACGAGCTTCTTATGCAAATTACTCCTTTGCATTCGTGTCTGCTCCCTGTCAACAACATGGGCGGTCGTACCCCAAAAGAAAACCTCCAAAACATCAATCAATGGCTCGATAACGACGGCGCGCTAATTATCTTCCCAGCCGGTGAAGTGTCGCGCGTCGCGCCGTCTGGCATTAAAGATGGACCATGGCAACAAGGCTTTTTACGGATGGCGACCAAAGCTAAGGCCCCAATCCTTCCTATTCATGTTGACGGACGAAACTCTGCCACCTTTTATGGCGCGTCCATGGTGTACAAACCCTTGTCGACCTTACTCTTGGTAGAGGAAATGTTCCGCCAAGAGAATAAAACCATCGTCTTTACCATTGGTGAAATGATCCCACACCATAGCTACAGTCCCAGTGCCAATCTCCCGGTGAGAACACGGGTAAAGCTATTTCACAAACACCTCTACCGATTGGGAAAAGGTAAGCCCGGTTTATTCCCCACCGAAGCTGCAATTGCCGCTCCTGAACCGCGGTTAGATCTCAAGCGTGCGCTAGAAACCAGTGAAAAGCTGGGAGAGACCCCCGATGGTAAGTTGATCTTTCTCATCGACTATCAAGCCGACTCACCCATCATGCGAGAAATTGGGCGTTTACGCGAAGTCGCCTTTCGCGCTGTCGGAGAAGGGACGGGAGCTCGACGCGATCTCGATAAATTCGATCAGCATTATTGGCACCTTGTGCTCTGGGATCCGGTCGAGCTGGATATTGTCGGTGCATATCGACTGTGTGATACCCAAAAAACCGTGGCAGCTCAAGGAATAAAGGGGATCTACAGCGCCAGCTTGTTTGACTTTGAGCAAGGTATGCAGCCTTTTCTTGCTCAGGGATTGGAACTGGGCCGCAGTTTTGTGCAGCCCAAGTATTGGGGCAAGCGCAGTCTCGACTATCTATGGCTTGGTATTGGTGCCCTGTTGGCCCAGCGTCCTCAGTATCGATATTTATTTGGCCCAGTGACTATCAGCAACGCCATGCCACAAGCGGCCAAAGAGTTGCTGATCTTTTTCTACCGTACCTATTTTGCCGGAGACAGTGATTACGTACGCTCTAAACGCCCCTACCGTTTGGCGGCCGCGAAAGAGAGTGAATTACTTACCCATTTTAGTGGCGATGATTATCAGCGGGATCTCAAACAGCTCAAAATGCTGTTGGATCACCTTGGCGTCGGGATCCCGACTTTGTACAAGCAGTACAGTGAGTTATGCGAGCCTGGCGGCGTACAGTTTTTAGATTTCGGCGTCGATCCTGACTTTGCCGACTGTATTGATGGTTTGGTCCTCGTAGATTTAACCAAGCTTAAAGCTAAACGCTATCAGCGCTATATCGCCCCTCATTTGGCCCATCAAACCGAATAGACCTCAGCGTTATGCAGCGGCGCGACACTCTCGTGCCGCTTAGCCTTAGTCGTCTATGTAGAGACCGCCCGCTTCTTAATGCTTATTAGGACTACTGAGTATGTTCGTTTTGTTGTAGCGGTCGCTGCTGAGTCAAATAACTCGGCTCCCGCGTCGTGACATCTCGATTAGGTTTGGTGTCATAGGCGTAAACATCATCTCGAAATGCAACGCGCCCGTCTTCCGTCACCCACGCCGTTTGATATATGGTTTGTACGGCGAGTGGGCGACGCAAACTGATCCACTTGGTTTGCGTCGCATCCAGATAGGTTTGATAGTCGGTCAAACGTTGTCCTGACAAATCGAGCAGCACATTGGCCAGCTCCTCGGCATATTCCACCCGAATGCAGCCGGAGCTAAACGCGCGGCGTGATTTGCTAAACAAGCTACGTGCCGGCGTATCATGTAGATAAATCGCATTGCGATTAGGGGTGTTAAATTTAAATCGTCCCAAGGCATTTAGCTTGCCCGGCGCTTGCTGCAAGCGATAAGGAAAACCATCAACCCGCACTTGCTGCCAGTCAATAGTGGTTGGATCGATGATTTGATCGCTGTGCCAATCAGGCAGAATTCGATAATGGTTTTGGCTCAGATAAGACTCATCGCGCGCTAACTTTGGCAAAATATCCCGTCGCACAATACTTTGCGGCACATTCCAGCTGGGGTTAAGCACCACCGAATCAAGCCGAGACGAAAACAATGGTGTACGGCGCGATGTGCGTCCAACCACGACCTTACTTTCAAACACACTTTGATCGTCAAACCATAAGGTCATCCGGTAATCGGGAATATTGACCACAATACGATTCGGCTGATTATCCGGCCATAGGCGAAGCCGCTCAGCATTGAGCGCGAGCAATCGAATGCGGTCTTGCGCATCACGATTTAGCCATCGTGCCGTCGATGGACCAATGATACCATCCACCGTCAGTCCATGTTGCCCTTGGAATTCGCGCACGGCCTCCAACAAGTCACCGCCATAACGAACGCTGTGCCCATCAATCGCTTGTAGCCGTTGATCTTCCCCCCAAAACCCTTGTCGCCGCAGATTTTCTACCAAATTCAACGCAAAGGTTGTCGCCACCGCCTCATTGGGTCTGACTAATCCGTTTAATGCCACCGTTGGCCAAAGTTGGTTCGCATCTTGTTGTAGCCGGATAATTTCGGTCACTAACGCGCGATATTGCTGATTAGCTGGGCGACGATGGTATAAAAAGGCGTAAAGCGTATGGTCTAACCCAGCCTGAAATACCTGTTCCCGCATGGGCAAAGCAGGCGCCGGAAGTGGCGCGCGATGTTGAGCGCCAAAAAACCATTGTTTTCCTTTCTGGGGAATAGCGGCCTGATAGCTGAGCAGTGCATAGAGGGTATCGGTCGCAAACACATCGTATGCCAAATCTTGGCCTTGCTCGCGAAGCTGGCGTAATTGCCATGCTCGCCATTCAAACTCGGGGCTGATCCCAGCGAGCGAAATCACGTTCACCTGTGTTTCAAGTTCATAGCGCGCATCGTCTCGCTCCCACAGCAAAACGAATCCGTGTTCCAGATAGTCGCGGGTGAGTAGATCAGGATAGGCGAGCACAGTGGCATCCGGCGCGGCCGCTTGCAGCCAATCTCGGGCATGCTGATAGGCGCGTTTATGATGCTCATCGGCTGACAAAGACTGTCCGGCTGATTCGGTCAAAAACCGCACACTGCTACTGCTGTTAGGCGATGCCGCATGGACAGGCGACAAAATTAAGCTAAATACAATCAGAAGGTTAGCCAAATAGGCGTCCGGCCTTATTTTCATACACACCTCCTACTCCATGCTTTAATTATGGCAAAATTTCGCCTGACAGAAGCAAAATGATAGTCTGATTTTGATCGCTTTGCGGTAGGAATATGGCACAAAAAACGGCAGCAAAACGATGCTGCCGATATTTGATTTTACCCGAGAAAGATTACACCAGTGTTATCCAGTGGTTATCCCAACGCACCGGTGTCATATGATAATCCGGCGTATGTGCGGTATTCAGCGTGACCATTTTGCCTCCTCCAGAGCTAAGGTTGATCACATCGCCATCGCGACTTGCCCCGGACGCATCGACCAACGGGTGAAGACCGATCATCTCGCCACTGTCGAGTGACCAGATCCCATAACAATTTCCTCGCGGAGAGGTCGCCACAATCCAACCATTTAGGGTCGCAATACTGGCAACGTAATTGTTAAATCGCGACCACTGCTCTGGTTCTGCAGTGAGCTGTCGCATGGGCTCGCCCCGGCGATGGATCGCTACCAACGGAGCATTATCGTCACCGTGATACTGTTGGCCGGTGGCCACATAACCATCATGAGACACCATAAGATGCCGAATGCTGAGCTTTTTATTGGCCAACTCGGCACGCTCAACAACGTCACCACTGGCAATGTCGAGGTAGACTAACGCAGGCTGCATCTCGTTAATGTTCAATACTGTACGGCCATCCGTGTGCATACCGCCAACCCCTACCACCAGCGTTTGCGCATCGTACAGGGCTACCTCATGGGGGCCGATACCAAAACCACTGATCTCACGCACCTTGCTCACTTGACCGTCGGATGACAAGCGATACACACCAATCACGCCTTCACTGGTTTGGCGTTTTCCTTCTGTGGTATACAACCATTGGCCATCGTCCGAGATAGCACCGTGGCCATAGAAATAACGATCTGGTTCGGCATCAACTTGTGACAAGGTCACTCCACGTTGATAATCAAAAACCTGCATGAAATCACCGGGACGACGCGCAAACGCCACGGCCAAACTGCCTACGTGACGACGCTGGGCTGCGACACCATGACCACGATCTGGTAACGGCAGACGAAACAGCGGCTGGCCGGTATCATCAGCGCCCACCACCGCGTAAGAGCCATCCGTGCTCAAGGCACAGCCCAGCAATGTGCAGGCCTTTTGCGATTCTTTTTCGCTACAGCCTGCCACTAAGCTCACGACGGAAGGAAGCGCCGCGCCCATTAAGGCCGCTTTAAGCAAACGGCGACGTTTAAGACTAGTCTCCATCGGTGGCATTAAACCCTACAACGATACCCAAATCTTGCGCGACCTGCCCATTTAGCACTAACTTGAGGTATTCCAAGTTATTGTACACCGTGAGCATATCGCGATACCCGTCAACGCTATTAAGGCGCTCAAACAGCGGCACACCGTCCGTCGGCACACTGTCATAGGCAAGCTGCCAATGCTCGCTAACACGATCTGCAACCTTTTCAAAACCACGCTCGCGCAGTGCCTGCTCAATGCCACCATCAGCATGATACATCGCCTGCATCGCTTGAATACTCTCGCCTAATAGCGCTAACGAATGGCGAGAACGCCATGCTTCGCCTTGGTACGGGTTGGGAAAACCCGGCTTACCCAATGGGTTTGAAAGCTTCTTCATCACGTAATCTAACTGGTGGTTCAATGCACCAAGTTTTTCCGCCATCGCCATCGATGGGGGCATGCCCTGCCACGGATTTTGCTGCCAAGCCTCATTCAGGGCACTGGCAGTTTGCGATAATCGGCCACTCACCGCTTTCGCAAGCTGACATTGTTTGGCATCACGCATATCCGCTTGGGCGTCATAAAGCAGCCATTCCATGGCACCAACACCTTGGACCGCGACGCTTTGCTCGGCCAAATCATTCGCTTGCCATGTTTTATCCGCAGCAAGCAACGCATTGATTTTGCGCCCGGTGGTGTTTTTCTTATCCGGATAGAATTGGATGCGCCAACTTTGTGCGAGCGCTTGCTCCGATCCCTTTTCTACCCCTTGTAGCGGCATCCACGCCACCATAGTGGTTTGCCATGCCGCACGAGCCTCTGCCAAAGTTGCGCGATCATCACATACCGCCGCTGTGGTTGAGGCAAGTTGCGCTGCCGTTTGTTTGAAATGCTCACTGCGTTGTTTTTGCAGCTGCCACAAGCCATGATTAGGCCCTGTCTCAGTTTGGGATAAACACCCCGTTAGCCATAGCGTGGCGCTCACAGAGAGCACCGCCACAGCATTGAGTCGAAAACGCATGCGATATGACTCCAATAATCGTGTTAGTTAATACCGTTATAATGAGCGTAAGAAAGCAACCAAGGCATCACGCTCTGTTTTAGACATGCCTAGTACCGCCTGTTTGGCTGTCGCGGCTTCACCATCATGCCATAAAATCGCTTCCATCAGGGTACGCGCGCGTCCATCGTGAAGGTATGTTGCTTCTGGGCTAACTTCTTTGGTGTAGCCAATTCCCCAAAGCGGAGCAGTACGCCACTCTCGGCCGTTGGCAATAAACTCGCCGCGGTGATCGGCAAGCCCCTCTCCCATGTCATGCAACAGCAAATCCGTATACGGATGAATGGTCTGCTCGCTCAATGCCGGTAAGTCAGGCCGCTTTTGGGTGGTAAAAGTCGGGACATGACATGCATGGCAGCCCGCTTCAACGAACAGCGCCTGTCCTTGTTTTACACTAGGATCTTCCATATTACGGCGCGCTGGCACGGCAAGATGGCGGGCATAAAAGGTAACAAACGAGAGAATATTGTCACTTACCTCCGGCGTTCCTCCATTTGGCATATCTTCACAAACGGATTGTGAAGGCATGCAATTGTGATGCGGGAACATGGAGGTCGTGAGGCCGACATCACCGTTAAAGGCCGCTGCATTTTGTTGCTTAACAGTTGGCAAACCGGCTTTCCAGCCAAAGCGACCCAGTGCGGTACGCCCTTGTTCGACGTCCCAGACTTGGTTTGCCCGTCCTGAAACCCCATCGCCATTATCATCACTGGGGTCGGC
The DNA here is from genome assembly GCF_004916735.1 of Salinivibrio sp. YCSC6. Classification (NCBI taxonomy): domain Bacteria; kingdom Pseudomonadati; phylum Pseudomonadota; class Gammaproteobacteria; order Vibrionales; family Vibrionaceae; genus Salinivibrio; species Salinivibrio sp. YCSC6. Next base: position 1,347,818 of record NZ_CP039516.1, on the reverse strand, counting down.
CAGCGCGTAGATATCCTCTGCGGCAATCGACTCAAGCAGTCCCAGTCCAATCATGGGCGGCGCAATGCGTGCAGACATCTGCACATTCTCAGCCATAGGCCCGTAGTTTAAATCGGTGATCGCAATGTTAGGCTTGCGCAGTGTCACCGATTCTCCGTCTTCGAATGTGACCGTTACTGGCTGGTAGGAGAGTGTCACTTTTCCTTCTGGTTTGGCGCCCGGCAGCGCGAAGTCTTGTAACTGGCCACCGTAATTTGGCTCGGGAATATTGCCGTACTGGATCAGCTTTTGTTTTTCCGCGTCACTCAACGCCGGTACGCTTAGCCGCACTAACATCGAAACCGCGTTAATATCCCCCGCTTGGGGCGGATGACCACGACCATCTTTAATGTGACAGTTTTGGCAACCATTGGTATTGAATAAAGGTCCCAGTCCATCTCGCGCATCCGTAGATGCTGGCGAACTTACCCAAGGGTTACGAAAAAAACTATTGCCGACGCTAAAATCGATGCGCTCACTCATCGGTAAGTTAGCGGCTGGCTGTGAAAAGGCATTCTGCCCTTCTTTGATAACAGTGGTACTGCCACCCGAGGTGCGTTCAAATGCAAGGCTGGAAGGAAGGTACAACGCGCTTATACACGCTGCACTGAGATAAGCAATGACATAGGGCTTCATAGTGTATCCTGACAAAGCAAAAAGCCCCGCTGAACGGGGCTTGTCTTTCGCGGCTAAATTAGAATTGGTGATCCGCGGTATCTGGGTTGAGGTTATCAATACCAATCAGTTTGGCGGCACGTTCAATATGCTTGGTTTGATCAACCAGCGCAAAAATTGATTGATTAACCAACGCATTACCCTCGGTGTTGCCCGCGGCAATCAACTGGTCAAAATGCACGTTGTTTTGCTCAGCCGACACAACCAAGGTTTTGACTTGTTGGTGGGCTTTGTCAAAGCTCGCTTTGATCTCTTTTGCCGCTTGTGGGTCTTTTTCCGCAACCAGATCCAAAATCGAAGGGCCAGTCAGTTCACTACCATCCACACGCTGATAGGAGCCCGTCAGAACATTGTAAATACCTTGCTCGTTGTAAAAGTGCGAGTTGTGTGTGTTGTCTGAGAAGCAATCATGCTCATCTTCAGTTGAGTTCGCTTCCAGTGCCACTTTCATACGCTCACCGGCAAGCTCACCCAAAGACAGTGATCCCATACCAAACAGCATTTTACGCAAGCCATTTTCGCTTGAGTCCGCCAGCAAAGTCGCTCGATAGTTATCTTTATTTCCTTCCGCCCATTGGTCGCGCATCCACGCTAAATCATCGACCAACAGATCGGCTGCCGCTTTCAGATAGTCACGACGACGGTCGCAGTTTCCGTGCGTACATGCTTCACCATAAGCAAAGTCGGTGTAAGGACGCTCACCGGCGCCTGCTTGGGTGCCATGTAAATCTTGTCCCCACAGCAAAAACTCAATCGCGTGATATCCAGACGCCACATTGGCTTCTGACCCACCCACTTCATTCAAACTTGCCAGCAAGTCAGGTGTGATCTCAGCAACGTCGAGCTTAGTGGCACCAATTTGAATGGACTGGTTAGCAATAATATTGGCCGTCGCGCCCGCATTACCTAATTCCGCTTGATATCCATCAGCAACATAATCAATCAGGCCTTCATCGAGTGGCCAAGCATTGAGTTGCCCTTCCCAATCGTCGACAATAGCGTTACCAAAACGGAAAACTTCCGATTGTTGGTAAGGTACACGCGCATCGAGCCATGCTTTTTTTGCTGCTTGAAGAGTTTGTTCAGAAGGTTTAGCAACAAACGCATCGATGGCCTGCTCTAACGCGATAGCTGTTGTGTGTGAATCAGCAAATACCGCATGAGCAACGTCAGCGTAATGCTCAACAACATCCTGCTGAGTCGCTGCCTGTGCACCTAAAGGTGCCGCAAAAAGGGAAAGCGCGATAAGATTACGCTTAAAAGGGGTCAGTTCCATAATACCTTTATCCTTCGCTAGTGAGATTCAAATGGTTATGAGAACCATTCTCTTTTATTGGCAAGCGATTTTAAGCAATGTGTAACTGAATGCAACAATCAATTTGCGTTATTTCTCTTTATGTGATCGACCCATTATGCTTAGTGTTGAATACAACGGGTTGCAACGCTGATCGGACCTGTTTGGCAGGAAAGTTTGTGACAAAGTAGTGCTTTTTGCACTGTGTCACTGAAAGAGCTAAAAATAACAATAAATTAGATTTAATTTGAACTCTAACGATTATAATATACTGAAAGACGGCGAGTTATTTCGCAGAGAAAAAAACCGTAAATCATCGTTTTTTCTCTAAATATCTTTGCACTACATCTACTTGTATTGTAAGTTTCGCTCGCTGTTTTACTGGTGGAGGTTAATGAATGGAAAAACACGAAGAAGTCCTGGTCGCGCTGCGGCAAATCATCCGAGCGATTGACCTGCACTCACGCAAACTCAACAAAGTCTCTGGCATTACGGGTCCTCAGCTGGTTTTAATGCGTGCTATCAAAGAATTAGGTCAAGTGACCATTCGAAAACTGTCCACGCACACCAACATGAGCCAAGCCACTGCAACCACGATCCTTGATCGCTTAGAAAAGCGCGGATTGATTGTGCGGGTGCGCAGTGAGCTGGATAAGCGTAAAGTCCACGCGCATTTAACCGAGCAAGGTGAAGCGGCACTCGAGCAAGCGCCGAAACCTTTGCAAGAAAGCTTTATTTCTCGCTTCCAAAACTTGGAAGAGTGGGAACAGTCATTATTGCTCTCGTCAGTCCAGCGTGTGTCATCGATGATGAATGCTGACGATATTGACGCCGCCCCACTTCTTGAGGTGTCTGCGCTCACATCACACAACGCGCAACTTCAAGCTAAAAAATAGTCGCGACCCGGCAGGTAACAGGACGTCTCCACCGGGCAACCTGCCAGTTATGGCGTCACGAAAGCAAAGGATCATCGCTCTCGTCGCCATTCATACTTCCCCACACTATCGCTGATTTCACCTATTACGGTGATAAAAAAGACGGCACCATGGCCGCCCTATTTTGCTACTCTATTTGGCTATTCGCCGCTGCGCCTAAGGCACATTATGTCCTTTTGAGGCGACCCAAATACGGTACCATTGTTCACGACTTAAGGTTAATGAGCGCGCATTGATCGCTGATTTCACGCGTTCAATATTCCCTGAACCAATAATGGGGAGCGGTGCTGACGGCAAACGCATCACCCACGCGTAAATCACTTGGTCGATGGTTGCACCCAACTCATCCGCAATCACTTGTAAGGTTTCTCTTACCCGCGTCGCCTGCGCACTATCAGCGTTAAATAGCTCACCGCCGGCAAGGCACGACCACGCCATCGGCTTAATCCGCAAACGTTGCAACTGATCGAGCGTACCATCATGAATCACATCAAAGCGCAGTGGGTTGATTTCGACTTGGTTGGTCACTAACGACTCATCGAGTCGCGATTGCAGCAAGTCAAACTGCGATGGGGAAAAGTTCGACACCCCTAAGTGCTTCACTTTGCCGTGATGACGCAGTGTGGTGAAAGCTTCTGCCACTTCATCTGCGTCCATCAACGCATCCGGACGATGCAGCAAGAGTACATCTAGACGCTCAACGCCTAAACGCGACAATGAGTTATCAACAGACTGAATAATATGACGATAGCTGGTGTCATAGTGGTTAATTTTGCGGGTTGGCGCCGCTTCACTGACCAATTTAATGTCACACTTCGAGACCACTTGAATTTTCTGACGGACACTCGGATCGAGCTTGAGAGCCTGACCAAATAAGGACTCACAGCGATAATCACCGTAAATGTCCGCGTGATCCACCGTAGTAATGCCAAGGTCGATATGCGCTTTAAGAAAGCTAAGGCGTTGTTGTGGCGTCATTTGCCAGTCATCAAGGCGCCAATAGCCCTGAACCAAAGGCGAAAAATACGGACCGACGGGCGAAATAGAAGTTGCAGTTAACTCAGACAAAACACGTCCTTAATGTCGAGGAGTGAGAGTTTCATGCTAATCCGAACCAGATAAATCTACAATCTTTTCTCGTCTATTCCCCGACCCAGTCACCTTGGTGGTTGGCTGTGTTCACTCCTCCCCCAAACGATGAGCAAATTATCATCAACACTTGGCAAACGGAAAGAAGGTCGGTATCTTATTTCGCGCAAAAAACGCAAAAAGGAAGCGAAAATGCTTATTCGACGCATGGAGTTGCGTGATTGTGATGCGATCAACGCCATTTATAACTATTACATTTCGCAAACCGCGATTACCTTTGATCTGGTGCCTTGGCAAACGGTCGAGCGTGAACGTTGGTTTGCTCAGTTTGATGCGTCATCTCGCTATCAGGCATGGGTCGCGGAGCAAAACAACAAACTTGTCGGTTTTGCATACAACACCGCCTTTAATCCCAAACAAGCCTATCTTATTTCCTCAGAAATCACGATTTATGTCGCTCACGATGCAGGTGGCCAAGGCATTGGTTCTCAACTGATGCAAACGCTACTCAATGGCATGCGTCAACAAGGCCTGCGCCGCGCCTACTCTTTGATCACTTTGCCTAACCCTGCGTCGTTGGCGCTACATCGCCGCTATGGCTTTCAACAAGTCGGTCAGCTCAGTGATGTGGGTGAAAAGTTTGGAAAGCTGCACAGTGTCGCCATGCTGGAATGTGATCTCACCCGTTAAGTGATTTTCTTCATCGAATAAGCCTCTCCCACCTTCTCGCAGCAAGGTGTCTTTTTACGCCGGGATAACGACGTCTCAGGAGTAACGCGCTCAACGTTTAGCAAACACTATTGATCACTTCACGACGGAACCGGCCCACTAATCACAATCTTTGGACAAAAAGTGACAGCGCATGTCACTTTTTGTCTGCGCATCGCATGAATATGTATCCTTAACTCTACACATCATTAAATTCACGCAAACAAAGCATTTATTTCTGTGCACATTGACACTTTAGTATCTACCTTTTTCTTAAAGCAGTACGTGGAGTGTCAAAAATGAAAGTCAGTAAAAAAATAACCCTCGCCATTGTGGTTGCCTCATTAAGTTGTGTCATTATTGTTGCTGCCATTCTTGCGACAAGAACCATTTCACTGTCTTCTCAGTCACTCACTGCAAAAGTGAGTGACCAGCTCACCGCGATCAAAGAAGCCAAAAAATCGGAGATAGGAAACTATTTCCAACTGATTGGTAATCAAATAAAAACTCTGGCTAATTCCACGATGACCGAAGATGCATTGGCACAGTTTTCTTATGCATTTCAAAGCATTAATGATGAAATCTCCACATCGCCTCAAAAAGAAGCCGCACTAAAGCGATATTATACAGAACAGTTTTCTAATCAATATCAAAACATTAATGATGAGAGAACCAGTGCATTAGATAAATACAATCAATTAACTGAAACCGCAAAACGTCTTCAGCAAAGTTATATTAGTGAAAATACGCACCCACTGTGGAGTAAAGATGCATTAGCAAACGCAAATGATGGGTCAGTCTACAGCGAAATTCATGCCGTATTTCATCCTAACTTTCAGCACTATTTAAAAACCTTTGGTTATTACGATATATTTCTGATTGATAATCAAGGCAATATTGTTTACAGCGTGTATAAAGAGCTTGATTACGCCACTAATTTACTCAATGGTCCCTACGCATCGAGTGGCATCGCACAAGCGTATAAAAAAGTGCGCCAAGCGCCAAAAGGCGAGCTGGGATTTGTCGACTTTGCCGCCTACTACCCGTCTTACGACAGCCCTGCCTCATTTATTGCCAGCCCTGTGTATAAAAATGATAAACAAATCGGTGCCTTAATTTTCCAGATGCCGATTGAGCGTATCAGCCAAATTATTAGCAACAATGATAAATGGGCTGAATCAGGCATGGGCAAAACAGGCGAGCTATTTCTCGTGGGTCCTGACAAGCGTCTGCGTTCTGAGCCACGTCTGCTAACCGATGACAAAGACGCCTATCTTAGCCGGCTGCAAGCGATGGGCATAAATGAAGCAACAATTCACAAAATTGACTACCAGAATAGTGCGGCTGGTAAGCAACCCATCGACAGTGAAGCCGCATCAAAAGCATTAACGGGTCAGCAAGGGCTCATGACCCAGATGGGCTATCGCGGCAATGAGGTTATCGCTATCTATTCACCGCTAGAGGTGTATGGCATCACTTGGGCCATCGTGAGCCAGCAAGATACGTCCGAAGCCTTGAGTGCTATCGCGCAGATTAGCGATGATATCCTCTACTCGACATTACTAACCGCACTGGGCTTGGCTGTGGTTGCATCGATTGCCGCGTTCTACCTCGGCCGCAGTATCGGCGCCCCCATTCTTGCCCTTGCTGATAAAATTCAACACATTGCAGCCAATAAGGATTTAACCATTCAACTTGATCTCAAAGGTAAAAACGAGCTTTCACAGCTGAGCAATAGCCTCAATGGTATGTTTGCTAGCTTCAGAGACGTTATCCAGCAGACCCATAATGCGTCTTCATTACTGCTGCAATCCTCAAAAGATATCAGCACCGATATTGTCGATATACGTGGTCAAATTGATGAGCAGGCGCGTAACTCAAGCCAAGTCGCGACAGCTGCTACACAAATGGCGGCCTCGATTAGCGAAGTCTCTGAACATGCCAGTAATGCCTCTGAAGCCTCAGATAACATCACCCTATCTGCGCAAGAAGGAAGCCAGATTGGAGACAATCTCGTCGCAAGGATGCAGCAACTTCAAAACGATATGTCTAATGCCACGCAGTCTATGGAGCAGCTGTCGCAAGAAAGTGAGTCCATTGGCTCGGTGCTTGATGTCATCCAAGAGATTGCGGAGCAAACCAACTTGCTGGCACTCAATGCGGCGATTGAAGCCGCGCGTGCCGGCGAGCAAGGACGCGGATTTGCGGTGGTCGCGGATGAAGTGCGCTCACTGGCAACACGCACGCAAGACTCGACGGAAGAAATCCGTAAAAAAGTCGAAGCGCTTCAACTCGAAACACACAAAGCGGCGTCGGGCATCGAACAGGCGAACAGTGCTGTGCTTGAAAGTGTTGAGAACTGTACAGAAAACAATAATAAGCTCAGTCAAATCACTGAGATGATTGAACGTATCAACGAGATGAACATGCAGATCGCCACCGCCGCTAATCAACAGACCCAAGTGACCGATGAAATCAGTCAAAACGTTAATACCATGGCGCAATCGGCCGATCGCGTCTCAGAGCGCACCCGCGGTACTGAGGAAACAGTGACGCAGTTAAGTGAGCAGGCGACCACCTTGGAAAATACCATCAGTCACTTTAAAACCTAATCTTAACACCACAAAAAAAGGCCAGCATCCGCTGGCCCTGTTGTTTTTCAGTCTTGCCTCTAGCCGAGGACGGGTTCTTGCGCTAATTCTCGGCGCTTTTCTTCACCGAAACCGCGCAATCCAACCACATGCACATGTTCTCGATCGTTGAAGATCTTACGCACTAGCTTGTACGTCGTGCCTTGCTCAGGACTGATGTTTTCCGGTGCCGCAATCAAGAGCTGCATATCAAGGCGGTGACATAGCTCAAACAACGTCGAAATGGATTTAGCATCTAGACGCGCTGCCTCGTCCAAGAACAGCAGACGACATGGGATCACATCTTTACCGCGCAAACGGCGTGATTCTTCTTCCCAGCTTTGCACCACCATCAGCAAGATAGCTTGGCCCGTACCGATTGCTTCACCGGTCGATAACGCGCCCGACTCGGCCTGCAACCAGCCATCCGTGCCACGGTTAACCTCAATGCCTAATTCTAGGTAATTGCGATAATCAAGGAGCTCTTCTCCCAACACCTGTGGCGAACGTTGGCCCAACTCGATATGCGGGTTGAGGCGCTGGAACAGCTTCGCCATCGCTTCCGAGAAGGTGAGGTTGTGATTGCCAAACAAGTCTTGATGTTGCTCAGCATTCTCGGCCAAGCCCGCTAAAAGTTGTGCATGCGTCTCGCGAATCGACACATTCAAACGCACCCCTTTTACCTGACCAAAGCCAATATTCTGTAGGCCTTGGTTAAGCATGCGGATACGATTTTGCTCTCGCTGAATGGTTTTACGAATGATGTTCGCCACCGACTCTGAGCTTATCGCCAAACGTTTTTCCCGTTGCGTCAGCTCTTCGGTCAAGCGCGCGAGCTCAACTTCCATCTCTTCAATTGCTTCGACAGGATCATCGGTGCGAATAATGTCGTGGCGAATACGCTCGCGTAAGTGCTGATAAACCGCGACATAAAAGAGTACCTTGCGTTCAGGACGACCAATGTCTTCCGATGCACGCAGTGCGTCACGTAAGGTTTCATTGTCGGCGACTGCCAAACGCAACGCGCCCAGTGATTTATCCGACAACGAACGCAATTCATCAGCCGACATATAGGCCATTTCGCGACGATGCAGCTGTTTTTCCACGCCGTTATCACGCGCAATACGCATCACTGTGCACCAGCCTGCTTTAGCATTCACCACAAATGTGCGCAAGTCTTGGTATTGTTTCAATGATTTACGCAGGCCTTTAGTCAGCGATTTCACTTCCATGTCTAGCGAAGTGATACCGCGTGAAAGCTGACTGTGGCGCTGACGCGCTTGGTGCACCTGTTCATGTAAGGTGTCCCGGCGAACGCGAGCACGCTCCATTGCATCATCGTCGGCCTGAACGCCCAATTCGGCTAACTCACGTTTAAATTCGGCGACGGTTTCTTGTTTCGCTTGGTGCGAGCTTTTCAGTGACGCCAACACCTGATGGTATTGGTTCGTCTGTTGCTGAATATTTTTTAGTGCCTCGCGCTCACGCTGTCGCACTTGCTCCGCGGTTTTCAGCTTGCTTTTCAGTTGCTCATTCAACTCACTGCTTTGCGTGAGCATATCTGCCGCATCTTGATAGGCAAAGTGCGGACGACGCTCGGCTAAATCGGCGACCGCGAACACTTGCTGCTTAATCTGTTGCAGCTGCGCGTCTGCATCTTGGTATGCCTGCTCAAGCTTATCAAACTGCTCAGGATCAGCATCCAACGTCGAGAGTCGCGCTTCCAACTCGGTGAGGGTGTCACCGTGCTGCTTGATAAAGGCACTAGCCTGCTTTGCCGCTTCAACCCGCTGTTGAATCGCATCGATTTGACTGTCCAGATCGCTCTCAGCCAGCGCGCCAGCGCAATAACGGAGTTTGTCGAGGATCTGCAGCGCCTGCTGAGTCCGTTTGATTGCCTCGTCCGTTTGTTGCTGTTGCGCTTTGGCGTCTGCCAATTGACGCTGAATAGCCGAGCGCTTATCACGGCGCTGCTTGATGGCTAATTCAGGATCCGCCTCAAAAGCAACCGTTAAATGCTCGGCAATAAAGTGGCTAAATGCCTGAGACAAACGCTGTTGTTTTTGCACATCAAAAGATGCTTTGGCGTAGTCTTCGACCAAGGATTCGCGTTGCTCGCGTAACGCCTCGAGACGGTACTCACGCGCTGCGCGACCAAACAAAGGCGTTTCAGGGAAGCGCGAATAACGCATTTGACGATCATTGAGGTGCACACACACCGCGCCAGAGAGTTCCTCGGCATCAAACACGCTGTCGTCAAACGCGTCAGCATCACCTTCGATGACATACAGATCGTCTGGGCAATCCTCTAAATCAGCCAGTTTTGCTTTCACGCCTTTTAAGTCAGGGACCACTATCGCGTGACGAGCCGGACCATACAGCGCACTGAAATAAGGCGCATCATCAAGGGTGATGTCGTCATAAATCTCAGAGAGCAAAGTCCCCCCTAAGGTGTCCGCCAGCGCTTGCAACTGAGCATCATCACTGCCACCTGGCTGGGCAAGCTGCTCGATCGCTCGCTCGACCTTGGTTTTTTGCTCTGCTAATTGATCGCGCGCTTGGGTACGTTCACGCACCTGCTCATGCGTCTCATGCATCGCCGCCATCACCGCTTGGCGATCGTGCAATGCTTGACCACTCTGCTCAATGAGCTTGGTCAGTGCGTCGTTGGCGGCTATCCATGCAGGTGCTTGTCCCTCTAACACACGAATTTCGTTTGCCAGTGCATCATCTTGGCGTTGATGCTCGCGAACCTGCTCGGCCTGTTGCTCGCGGGCTAGCTGCAACTCATCACGCGTCGCTTGCTGCAATGCTACCGCCTGCTCCACCGCATCCGCGTTGGTCAGTGTTTCGTGGGTTACATCCTGATATTGACTCACCAGTGATTGTGCTTGCTCACGGTGCTGCTGACGCTGCAACAGCTCGCGCTGCTCATACTGTAGTTGATTTAGGCTATCGGCTAAATAACGACGCTCGCGGCCTTGTTCCACCCAATATTTCGCTTGCGTTCCGGCTTTCTCGCGCAGCGCATCCGGCTCAATGCGACGTAGTAACGTAAACGCATGATCAAATTGGCTCGCCGTCGCAGAAGCAAGGTCACGTTTGTGCTTCAAGGACAGCACGGTATCGGTTTGCTGCGCTTCTTCGGCTTTAAGTGTCTGCAACCGAGCACTGGCATCATCAGCCAGTAGCTCTTCATCACCGGTCAGCGCACGGGCTTTTTCTAGCGCATTCACCGCTTGCTGGTATTGCAAAGAACGCGTCTGTTGCGTGTTCAATGCCTGTTGATAATCGGCCAATTGGCTTTTTAGGCTATCAACTTCTTCTTCGCTTTGCGCCGCTCGCAGTTCGGCCTCAGCTAATTGCTCAGCCGCTTCTTCCACCACCATGATTTGTTCTTCAAGGCGCTCACTCAATTCAAGTAAGTCTTCTTCGTAGCGTTGGATTTTTTCTTGCTGACGTAACGCAGATTGCACTAACTGCAAATGATCGGATGCCGCTTGGTGGTCTTGTTCTAAGTGATCTTGCCCCGCTTCCAGCTCATCCAGCTCTTCTTGCATCGCGTGTGCTTGCGCTTGCTTTTGCTGCAATTCCGCTTGTGCACTGCTCAACTCGGCACGCAACGACAAGGCTTGTTCTAATTTGCTGCGTCGTTCGTTGGCATGGCGCATGTAGTCTGAGGCGACATAGTGCGTTGCTTCGGTGATCAAGTGCTTGAACAAATCCCGATCACGCTGGGTCAGTTTAATCGCTTCCAGCGTCATCCGGTTCTCTTTTAAAGCGACTTCCATATCTTGGAACGCTTTTTTCACGCCACCGTTTTGCGGCAACAAATAATCGCGTAACGATTTGGTGATGGCACTTGAGATCCCGCCGTACAAGGATGCTTCAATCAAACGATAGTATTTGCCGCGATCTTGCTGAGTGCGCAGCTTTTTCGGCAGTACGCCAAACTCAAACATCTGGGCGTGATAGTCGGTGACCGAGTTAAACGCCTTGAAATGCGCGGTCTCATAGCCTCCTGCTGCCTCTTTCACTTCATTTAATTGGCGAACACGAGCCTGCCCATTAGCCAGTGTTTCTACCAATACTTCAGTCGGGGTCACGTGTGAGGGCAACCCTTGAATGACGAAGGGTTTAATATCGACTTTTTTGTCTCGCCCTGCGACTTGCTGCAGACGTACCGCAAATAACACCCGTTGCTGACGGGAATTCACCACATCCAGCGCGGCATAACACGATCCCGGCTGCAATTTACCGTGCAGCCCTTTGTCTCGCGAGGCACTCGAGCTGCCCGCTTCCGTGGTATTTCGGAAGTGAAGCAAGGTTTGGTCGGGGATCAAAGACGTGATAAACGCCGCCATCGTGGTTGATTTACCGGCACCGTTACCACCAGAAAGCGTGGTCACCAAGGTATCGATATCAAAGGTTCGAGCAAAAAAGCCGTTCCAGTTCACCATGGTGAGTGATTGATATTTACCGCGTTGGCTCATGCTGTCTGTTCCTCAGTTGGTTGGGATTGGGTAGACGAATCCTCTTCATGCAGATCGTCGTCCAAAAAGCTGGATTGGATATGCTCTTGGGTATGCACTACCGCTTCACCATCGCGGATCAGGCGCAATTGTGCATCCTGCATGTCTTCTCCAGTGCGCACATCGGCGCCAAAACGGAACGTAGCTTCGCTGACACGGAACTTGTGCCCTTCACCAATTGGAATGATCATGCCTAATCGGCGTAGACGGCGCAGTGAGGTTTTAACTTTGTCGAACAGTTTGTCACGATCTAAGTCAGAGCCGCTGGCGCGATGTGTGACCAGCTTCATCAGCTTTTTCTCATCGGCAAGCGCCATCAGTTCGTCAAAGAGTTCTTGGGTGGTGAAAATCCCTTCTTGCGCCAGTCGCTCTGGGCTGAGATAAAGAAAACACAAGACTTTGCCCACCAGCATATCTAGCTCAGACAGAACACTGCGGCGTATCAGGCTGGTTGAGCGAGGGCGCAGGTAAAAGAACCCTTCTGGGGCACGCACTAATTCTGCGTTGTACCGCTGGTAAAAAAGATTCAGTTCTTGCTCAAACTCAACCAACAACGCATGGTTATCCAAATCTTCACTGGCAATATGGCGGCCAGCACGCAAAGCGCTATCCAACGCCGGAAACAGTGGATTAGCGATCGCTTTTGCTAACCCTTCAGGCATTGGCATTTCAGTATTTATCGATGACATTCGCTTGTACCTTGGCTCCAAAGTCATTAATGGCCTGCCAGTCAGGCTGGATCGCGTTAAAGTCGGACTGGGAATAGCCCATCCGAACCGCTTGGTTAATCACCAAACGCGCGAGATCGAAGTGGCGGGCTTGCGGGTGCTCGGCCAGATAAGATTTCAGGACGTCGCCCAAGTTGATGGCTTGGCCGGTTTGACGGTGACGCTGCAGCATCTCAGAGACTTGACGTGATAGCGCATCATCCACCACCGTCAGCTCTTCAAATTCAACCTCTGCAGGCATTTCTCCAGTTACTTCATCGTCACGTAGCACTAAGGCTTCATCACGGGTGTCGCGGAGTCGCTCTGCATCGGCATAGGTCAAAAACCAAGGCGCATCGAAAAAGTCGCTCACCGATTGACGTAATCGCTGGCTGAATGCGCGGTTTTTATCCATGTCGATGGCGGTACGAATAAACTTGTGCACATGACGGTCGTAGCCAATCCACAAGTCAATTGCTTGCTGCCCCCAGTTGATGATCCGGTCGAGTTTCATTTGCAGGCTGTAAACCATCGCATCCACGAAATCGAGGTCATCACGCGAGCGCACCACTTCTTGAATCTCGAGCAATTGGCTTTGTAAGTTATCTCCCGCGGCTTGCAAGGTGTCTTGCAACTCGCGCAGCGTGCTCGAGGTTTCATTGAGCAAGTATTCACAATTGGCGATCGCAGCCTGCCAATCTTGCGTCAGCAGCGCAGCAATATCATCTTTCACTTGCTGTTGCTGCTCGTCCATCACGCGCTGATTGAGGTCGATGCGATCAAAAATTTCGGCTACCGAGTATTTCAACACGCCATACACGTTGTGGCGCCAAAACTTCGCATCGCCGTCTTGCATCGCTGCACTGCGGGCTTTTTCAATTTCATCCGCCACCATCGATAGTTGCACTGACAACTTCAGCGCTGAATACTCACGGTGACGCGCATAATAATCTGCAATGCCCATCGCCAACGGCGTTAAGCGATAAATGCTATCGCCCTCGGTCATTTCACTCGTAAACCGGCTCAGCAAACGGGCTTGTACCATTTCATTGATGGCGTTGTTGGCGCGAAAGGCAAGGTTTCCCGCAGGGCTATCACCCGACGCGGCAAACTGTTCGCTCACGATGCGGAAGGCATCAATCAATTCACCTTCGCTTAGTTCATCTTCGAAACGTTCTTGGCTCATTACCGTAATGGCCAATAAAAACGCCAATCGCTCCGGCGGCAAGTTAAGTGAAAAGCCACCTTGCTTCACCCAGTTGACCAATTCGGGCACTGTCTGAGCGTCGTCTGCCCGCGTCAGGGTTGATTGGGCCTGATCACTCATCCGTTGTCCTTGTTGTTTTCATCATTTCTCATCTTATTCTGCCTTCTGTGCCCAGACGTGAATGTAACGTCCTAGCGACACAAAGGGTTCTTCGCGGCATAGCTGCTGTTCTAGCGCCACTACTTGTTCAAAGGTAAAGTCACCGGTGCGGGTATCTCGCATGTAATCATGAAACGTCCGCACTCCAGTTTTGCCCTTAATCTCGCATCCTGCTTGCGTGATCCATTGATACACGTCGTTAGGCATTAAGCCTTTCGTCGGCTGCAGTTTGAAGCGTTTTCGGTGCGGCATCCCCGCCTGAACATGGCTTAAATTGCCGCACACTAAATTCTTAAAGAGTAAGCCGGTCTGGTTATAAAACATCACCGATGCGAAACCGCCGGGCTTTAGCAACGTCAATAACGTCTTTAGCACCTGTTCTGGATGCTCTAGCCACTCCATCACCGCGTGAAATAAAATCACATCCGGCGCAGTGGTCAAATGTTCGCCGATCGCTTGCACGGGGGCGTGAACCAGCTGATACTGCGAGAGTAAGCCTTGTTGTTCAATCTCCTGTCGCGCTAAGTCGAGCATTTGCGAAGAGAGATCACATAAAGTGACCCTGTGACCAAGCGCCGCCAATGGCTGCGATAATGGCCCAACGCCGCCACCTGCATCTAGAATATGCAGAGGACGACTATCATCGTCAAAATGGCGCAAAATCTGTTCAATGTCTTGCCAAACTACTGCTTGGCGGATTTCGCCTTTGCCCGATCCATAAATGTTTTTAACAAATTTGTGGGCAATGTCGTCGAAATTTCTGTCCTCAGTCACAATGGCATTCGTTATCATTGAATAGTAAGAAGGGCATATTTTGTCACAAGCCTTACGTTAATAAAGGTTTATGGCACTATTTGTGCCTCGTTTGACTATATTTCGGGCGACATTGCATGTTTGAATTAAAAAAACTGATCTCAACCTTGATAATGCCCTTGCCCGCGCTGTTGTTGTTGGGTCTTTTCGGGCTATGCCTGCTTTGGTTCTCTCAGCGTAAAAAGCTGGCATCATTTGTTATCTTAGGGGCATTTTTAGGTATCTTTCTCGCGTCTTTCCAACCCGTCGCCTCTGGACTGCTTCGGCCGCTGGAACGTCAATATCCCGCCTTTCTCCCCACGGATAAACCCGTGGATTTCGTCATGGTGTTAGGCAATAGTCATGTAGTTGATGACGCATTGCCACCCACCTCCGAGCTATCACGTACCGCGCTGATGCGCTTGGCTGAAGGTATACGCATCCATCGGATGTATCCAACCTCCAAACTGATTTTATCTGGTTATGATCACGGATATGAAGTGAGCCACGCCAGAATGTTGGCGAGAGTGGCCATGGCACTGGGCGTTAATAAGAACAGTATTCTGTTACTTGAAACCGCCAAAGATACATGGGAAGAAGCCTATCAAGCGGCATCTGTCGTAGGCAGTAGTAACCTCGTGTTAGTCACCTCTGCCTCTCACATGGATCGTGCCTTATATGAATTTCGAAGCGCCGGGCTTGACCCTATCCCTGCCCCAACCAATTTTATGGCGCAAAAAGAAATCAAACAGCCGTGGATTAAGTACAGTCCTCGCGCACAATACTTGGAACAATTTGAGCGTTATTGGCATGAACGGTTAGGCCAAGCATGGCAAAGGCTGCGCGATCTAATCGCCCAGCCGAGCGCATAAAAGGTAACAAAAAGCCGCGATAACTATCGCGGCTTTTTTATTGGGGCTCAAACGCACACGGTTACGACGCCAAGTGCGCGCGTACCGCCTCTAAATCCGCTTGGGTATCCACACCGTGTGGCGGTGTTTCACTGGCCACATCAACATGAATTTTCTCACCATGCCAGAGTACGCGTAACTGCTCCAGTGACTCGATTTTTTCCAAAGGACTCGGTGTCCAATGGATGTACTGGCTGATAAATCCGGCGCGATAACCATAAATACCAATATGGCGCAGTAATGACTCAGGGACCTGCGGCGAGTCCTCGCCAAAATGCTCCCGATCCCAAGGGATGGTGGCGCGACTAAAATACAGTGCAAAGCCTTGATGATCGGTGACAACTTTGACCACATTAGGGTTGAAGACCTGCTCCGGTTGGTCAATCGCAACCGCAAGAGTCGCCATCGGCGCTTGTTGGTATGTGTTCAGGTTATCCGCAACTTGCCGGATCACCGCCGATGGGATCAAAGGCTCATCACCTTGGACGTTGACGATAATGGCATCATCCGCAAACCCATAGGTTGTCACAACTTCAGCCAATCGTTCAGTCCCAGATTGGTGATCATCTCGGGTCAAGCAGACTTCACCTCCGAAAGCCTCGACGGCAGAAACAATCCGTGCATCATCCGTCGCAACGATGACTTGTTTGGCACCAGCGGCTTGAGCGCGCTCG
Organism: Salinivibrio sp. YCSC6; assembly: GCF_004916735.1. Lineage (NCBI taxonomy): Bacteria > Pseudomonadati > Pseudomonadota > Gammaproteobacteria > Vibrionales > Vibrionaceae > Salinivibrio > Salinivibrio sp. YCSC6. The sequence continues at coordinate 1,331,466 of NZ_CP039516.1, read as the reverse complement.
TAAACGTGTTGGATCATAGGCTTTCCGCCGATATCAGCGAGTGGTTTTCCCGGTAATCGGCTTGAGCCATAACGCGCGGGGATCACCACATAAAAGTCTGTCATCCCTGAACCTCTTCCAATGACATATCACGTGCTTCAGATTCGAGCAGCACCGGGATCCCATCTTCAATCGGATACGCAACACGGTCGAACTTACACACGAGTTCATTATTTTCTTTATTGAAGTAGAGCTTACCCTGACAAGAAGGACAAGCCACAATTTCAAGCAGACGGTGATCCATAAGTTTCCTTTAATTTTTATGCTTTTTCAGGTGGTGAAGCTTTTCTAGCACATAGTTTGCCGCTGTGTCAGGGAGTTTCGCTGCCACAGGCAAATACCACCAATTATCTTGAGCAATGCCTTGATACTTCACAGCATCTTTTTCGGTCATCAATAGATGTTGCCCCTTTGCGGCTAAACTGTCTAGCGCTTCGGCACTCAATGATTGATGATCTTGCACCGCTTCACTGTGTACCGGGGTCACACCCATTTTTTGTAAGGTGGCAAAAAAGCGTGGCGGATGACCTATGCCCGCCATCGCGACCACCTCAGGGAGAATCGACACCTGACAACGTTGGCCACTACGTAAATTCACCGCTTCGGTCGGTACCAATGTCATCGGCCACTCCCCTTGGTGCGGCTCACCTCCATTGTTGACCACCATATCCACGGTATCGAGACGTGACGTCTGCTCGCGCAATGGTCCTAATGGAATATAGTGCCCGTTTCCGAATCGACGCTGACCATCCACAATCACAATTTCGAGGTCGCGATCGAGCCGGTAGTGCTGCATACCATCATCTGTAACCACTACATTGACGCCCTCATCGAGGAGTCGTTTAACTGCCGCGCTACGATCCGGGTCAACACAAACAGGCACTTGAGTACGGCGGGCAATCAAGACCGGCTCATCACCGGCCACGCGAGGAGAGGTTGTTTGTGACAACAACAATGGATACTGTTCCGATTTCCCCCCATAGCCACGTGATACCACTCCGGGACGGTAGCCTTGGGCCTTCAGTTGCTCCACCAGCCAAACCACAAACGGCGTTTTGCCATTGCCGCCGATCATGATGTTACCCACCACAATCACAGGCACGGGCGCGCGATAACTGGGGGCTTTACCACTCAGATAGCGCTGACGACGATAGCGTGCCACCGCGCCAAATAGCTTGCTGATGGGCCACAAAGGGGCGGCCCAAACCGGAACATCTTCACGAAACCAAAGTTTTTCAACCATGGTCAGTCACCAAATTGAATACGGTGCAACTGGGCATACGCACCGTCTTGCTCTAACAGCGCCTGATGGTTACCACGCTCAACAATTTCACCTTCATCCACAACGAGAATTTGATCCGCATCCTCAATCGTGGACAAACGGTGCGCAATCACCAACACAGTGCGGTTTTTTTGCAACTCGTCCAATGCCGCTTGAATGGCACGCTCAGATTCAGTATCCAATGCCGACGTCGCTTCATCCAAAATCAGTACTGGTGCGTTGCGCAGCAGCGCACGAGCAATGGCAATGCGTTGACGCTGACCGCCTGATAAGCTGACGCCATTCTCACCAATAATGGTGTCATACCCTTCATCCAATTCACGAATGAAGTCGTCTGCATACGCTAATTTTGCCGCCTCAATGATCTGCTCACGGGTGAACTGATCCTCGGCTGCGTAGGCGATGTTGTTGGCGACTGTGTCGTTAAACAGATGGACATTTTGCGAGACCACCGCCACATGTTGGCGCAGATTGGCGAGCTTATATTCATCAATGGGCACGCCATCCAATGTGATGGTGCCACTATCAATGTCATAAAAACGCGTTAACAGATTGGCAATGGTACTTTTGCCTGAGCCGGAACGTCCCACCAGCGCCAAGGTTTGCCCTGCAGGTAATTCAAAGCTGACATTGCGAAGCGCAGGCGCTTCTTTGGATGGATACGTAAAGACGACATTGTCCACCTGAATATCGCCCTTCACGCGATCCGCTTCATGCTCACCGGTATCTTTTTCGGTGTCGAGTTCCATCAAGTTGAACAGACTGTGACACGCTGCCATGCCTCGTTGGAACTGCGACGTGACGTTAGTGAGGGATTTTAGTGGACGCATCAAACCAAACATCGCACCGAACACCACTGCAAACGTACCGGCAGTTAGCTCGGAGCGAATCGCTTCAGTATTCGCCAGTACCAAGACCACGACCAGCGCCATCGAGGCAATCAGCTGGATCACTGGGTTGGCAATGGCTTGAGCAGAGACCAGTTTCATCGTTTGTTGGCGCATGCGATTACTGACTTTATCAAAGCGCGCTTTTTCAACGTCTTGGCCACCGTAGCTCAGGACAACTTTATGTCCTTTCAGCATTTGTTCTGCCGAGCTAGTGACAGACCCCATGGCATCTTGCATATTTGATGAGATACGACGGAACCGTTTCGACACCACGCGAATCGAAAACGCCACCACAGGCGCGATAACCAACAAAATCGCAGATAGCTGCCAGCTCGACCAAAACATCAGTATCATCAAACCGAGAATTGACGCTCCCTCACGAACTAGGCTCACTAAGGCACTGCTTGTCGCCGATGCAACCTGTTCGGAATCATACGTGATACGAGAGAGCAAGGCGCCGGAGGATTCTTGATCGAAAAAACTGACGGGCATTTTCATAAAGTGGTTAAACATGCGTCGGCGCATGGTCATCACCACATTCCCTGATACCCATGACAAGCAGTAAGCGGAGACAAAACTAGACAGCCCGCGAACTACCATCAATACCACGAGATAAACGGGCATCCATTTGAGGAAATCCCCCGCCACGTCATCATAGGTAAAACCTTGATCGAGGAGTGGCTTGAGCATGGAGAGCATGAGGGTATCACTGGCAGCATTGATAACCAGTGCGACAATAGCAACGATCAAGCCAAGCTTATAGTTGGCGATGTATGGCCAGAGTTGCTTAAACGTCTGCCAGGTCGTTTTATCTTGATATTCGCTCATTAAAATCGTTTAGCTGTGTAAAACAGACCGGCATTCTACTCTTTTACCCGCCGTCGTCCAAATTTACCGGTCGCCGTTCAAACAGCGTCCGATACCATTGCCCTTGATGGTCACGCCGCCACCGTGTCATTTGCCATCGACCCTGGCGGCGCTGAAAACGCAATTGGCCATCTTTCGCGGTATCTAACCACGTGATCCCTGCTTGCTGATAACGCTCGCGAACAGCCGCCGCTGGCAATCCCCACGGATTAAATAACCCGGTAGACGCCACCACCCAATGCGGTGATACCGCGGTTATCCAAGGCGGCGATGATGACGATACACTTCCGTGATGGGGCACCAGCATAATGTCGCTCTGCAAAGCTTTGCGACGCTCTAAACGCGCCAGCAATGCCATCTCCCCCTGTGATTCAATATCGCCGGTAAGCAATATACTGGTGCGTCCATCACTGACCCGCACGACACAAGAGTCATTGTTACCCGCGCGATCCACTTGTCTCGGCGGCCAAAGCACATGAAACCTTAACCCTTGCCAATCCCACATGGCGCCTCTCCGACAGGGTAAATAACCACGCCTTTTTTCACTGGCCCGCTGCCAAATCGGTTGAAAGCGTTCGGTGACATACCCTGCTCCACCATCATGGTCACTGTCACCATGGCTTAAGAGTAGGCCATCGAGTTGATCGATGCCTCGTTGCTCAAGAATCGGCGTAATCACCGCTTGCGCGATCCCGCCTACTTGCCATCGGTTTCCGGTATCATAAAGCACCGCTCTGCCGTTTTTAGTGATTAATACCGCTAAGCCATGCCCCACATCGAGCACATCCACCTGCCAGTCGGGCAATGGTGGCGCACGCCATGCAAAACCAGTCGTCACCAATACCAATAAAAGCGACGTTTGGCGGTGCCAACGCCAACTCATTATCAGCCAACATCCCCCCGCCACCAGCAAAGACCACAACCACGATAACGGTGGAGGCTGCAGCCACGCTTGGCGGGCAACGTCGGCAAGCCATATCACTGGCGCTAGGCTCCAATCGGCCGCTTGCCAAATAAATGTCGCGACGTTACTGCCCGCTATGAACTGAGCAACTAGGGCGACAAAGACCAAGGGCACCGTGAATATTCCCACCCAAGGAACGGCAAAGAGATTTAACGGCGTGGCGGCGGCGCTCATACCAGAAAAAAAGCCCAATTGCAGAGGCAACATGCCTATCAAGAGAATGAATTGAATAAACACCAGTTGCTTGCCCCGCCAAATCATACGGGCATAAGCTGTGGCCGGAAACTCTCGCCAACGAGGTAGCGAGTAATGCGCGAGGCACAGCGCTGACACTGCGGCAAACGACAGCCAAAAGCTCAACGAAAAACCAGCAAAAGGATCGCGCAATAACACAGCCAGTAAAGTGATTTGCAACAAGGTACTGGGAGACACCTGTGCCCCCATGCGCTTTGCACTGGCATAGATAAATAGGGCAATCAAGGCGCGCTGGGTGGGCAACGCAAACCCTGCCAACGCGGCATACCCTAAAGCAACCAGCATAGCGCTATAGAGCGGCCACCAAAGGGTGAGTCGCCATTCGGGTAGCAGCAAGCGGATCCCCCAGCCTACTTGCCACCCCAACGCAAACGCCAGCCCAATATGAAGCCCAGAAATAGCCATCAGGTGAGCAAGACCACTGTGCGTCAAGATCTGCCAATCTTCATGGGTCAGCCATTGCCGCTCTCCCAAACTTAGCGCCAGTAAATAGCGGCCATAACGCAAAGGCTCAAGCTCAGGGGACAGTGCATTTAAGACTGATTGCCGCCATGATGGAGTATGGGTGAGCCGCTCGGCGTTTTTGAGGCTGGCTTTGCCATGAATCCGTCGCGCCACAAAGTAACGCTCTGCATCAAAACCCGCTTCGTTTAAACGTCCATACGGCGGCTTCAGTCTGACCGTAAGCCTCCAACGCTCACCTTGTTGGGGAAACGGCGGCGATTGCCAATAAAGACGCACTCGAGCTGAACGAAAAAACGGCAGTGGTTTATCATTAATTTTATCAACGTCAAAAATAATCGATTGTGGGCCGGCTTTGGGGCTAAAAAGGCTGCCCACCGAGCCAGATATTGTAGTATCCTCTGTGCTAGAAATGATGTGGATCACGTCTGCTTGGTAGAAGGTTGCGGATAATACAGCGCAAGTGAGCCCTAACGCGCTCCCCGCGAGCCACCAAAGGCGCTTTTTCCACCCAAAATGAAACACAATACACGCAATGAAACACGTCCAAACTGGTGGCAAACTGGGCCACCATGGCAGCGATAAAATCGACGCAGCCAAGCCGAGCGTGAATGTCAGCTTCATCGCGTAACATCCAGGTAAATTAAGCAGGTATGCCCAAGAAGTTTTTTCAACGCTACATGCCAAAACGCGAGGCATTGCGCGATAACAAAGCACTGCGCGTGTTTGGAAGCCTGTTGCACGACCCAAACCTGTGGTGCTTGAATCGTCGCTCCGCATCGGGGGCGTTTGCGGTCGGTTTGTTCATGGCATTTGTTCCCTTGCCCAGCCAGATGATCATGGCCGCGGGACTGGCGATCTTGTTTGGTGTCAATCTGCCTTTGTCGGTCGCGTTGGTTTGGATCAGTAATCCTATTACCATGCCTGTGCTGTTCTATCTCGCCTATAAACTCGGCGCGTGGATGATGAATACACCGCCCTATCCCTTCCATTTTGAGCTCTCTTGGCACTATTTGGTTGAACAAATGGGCCACATTGGACCACCTTTCTTTCTCGGCTGTATGACCAGTGGTTTGGTGCTCGCCGTGATTGGCTATTTTGCCGTCAGAGGCATTTGGCGCTATTCCGTGGTAAGAAGCTGGCGTAAACGTAAACTTCGTATTCCGAACAAGTTAAAAGAAGTGCTGCCGAAGCCGAATAAACCCTCTTGATTCACGGTGATATCAGGCAACGCTAAAACGGTAGGAAAGGAAAACAAGCCGCTTGAGAGCGCATTGCGACACAGTCATCATCCAGCATTATCAAAACTTAAAACAATCCCAAAATTGTCGAGACAGATCGAAAAAGGGCCAGTACTCATACTGGCCCTTTTGGTAATTGCTTGTAGTAGCTGGCGCGCTAGCTAGCCACTATTTTGCACTCAATACCGCTGCTGGCTGCAACTGACACGCGCGACGCGCTGGATACCAAGCGGCCAATAAGCTGAGGAGCATCGCGGTTAAACTCACCACCACCACATCCGACACGCGTAACTCACTGGGTAGGAAGTTAATAAAATACACATCACCGGAGAGAAAACGGTGACCCACAACCTGCTCTATCCATTGGATTAAGTGGGTTAAATTGCTTGCCAGCAATACCCCCAACACACTGCCAATCAAGCTCCCCAACGCTCCGGCGAATAGTCCATACCAAACAAAAATCCGTCGTATCAAGGTATCGCCTGCTCCCATCGTACGTAGAATCGCAATATCAGCCGCACGGTCTTTCACAGACATCATCAGCGTTGATACCACGTTAAAGCAGGCCACACCAATCACCAAAACCATGACCAGATACATAATCGAGCGCACCAAATGGATATCGCGATACAAATAGCCAAATTCACTGGTCCAGTCTTTCATGTACACATAGGCGGAAAGGGTTTGACCGACCTCTCGGACAATACGTCGCGCCTCCAACACCGGCTCGACTTTGAGTGAGACCCCAGTAACCGCATCATCTAGTGCCATCAACTGCTGCGCATCAGATAGACGCATCAAGGCTAACGCATGATCAATTTGTCCGCCCAGCCGTAACAATCCACCCACTTGCATTCTCACTCGCTGAGGTGAACGCAACTTTAAGCTCGCATCCGCCGCGGGGATCATCACCGTTAACCAATCGCCTACTTTCACGCCTAAGCTATCGGCGACACCTTGCCCAAGTACGATATTTGATTGCCCCGCTGGCAAACTGTCCCACCCGCCATCAATAAACGCACCAATGCGACTCACGGCCGATTCGTCGCTCGGTGAAACGGCACGGATCTGGGCTGGCTTAAGTGCACTGCCATGTTCCATCAACACAGTCATTTCAACGTACGGTGCGGCAGCCACCACTTGAGGATGCTGCAAGGCTTGGCGCTTTACTTGCTGCCAATCGTCAAGCGGACCATTCACGCCAAACACTTGCGCATGCGGCACCACAGAGAGCACGCGCTGATTAAGCTCACGCTCAAAGCCATTCATGGCCGATAGACCAACAATAATGACCATCACACCGATGGCAATGCCAATCACCGATGACAACGAGATAAATGAGACCAACCGATTACGCTGGCGAGCACGGCTAAAACGGCGTCCAATGGCTAACGACAGTGGTTTCATTGCCCCTCCTCGGTGGCACTCACAGCAAGCAGTTGGCCATCTTGCATTCGCACTTGGCGGTCAAGTTTGGCTGCCAGCTCACTGTCATGCGTCACCACGAGAAATGCCGTCCCATGTCGTGCATTCAACGAACGCATCAAATCATAGATCTCCAAAGCTGTCGCATGGTCAAGATTCCCCGTCGGTTCGTCTGCGAGAACCAGCTTAGGATCGTTGACTAGCGCACGCGCGATCGCAACACGCTGACGCTCGCCCCCCGATAACTCAGCGGGACGGTGGGATAAACGATGGCCCACGCCGACCGCATTCAACATTTCCGTAGCTCTTGCTGTAGCCGTTTTGCGTGCAACTTTGTTGATCAGCAGTGGCATCATCACATTTTCAAGCGCAGTAAAGTCAGCCAGTAGGTGATGAAACTGATAAACAAATCCAAGCGCTTGGTTTCTTAGCTGCGCTTGTTGGTTCGCAGACATTTGGCTAATCGCTTTGCCCTCAAAATACACCTCACCCTCGCTCGGTGTATCAAGCGTGCCCAAGGTGTGTAGCAAGGTACTTTTGCCTGAGCCAGACGAGCCGACAATCGCCACAAGCTCTCCCGATGCAATGGTCAGAGACACCTGATTCAATACATGAATCGCCTGACCACCCTCTTGATAGGTTTTACTGATTTGGTGACAGGACAACAAAGACTCATTCATAACGCAGTGCCTCAGCAGGTTGAACAGACGCCGCTTTAAAAGCAGGGAAAAGGGTCGCTAACGTGCTCAGCAAAATAGCCAACACCATGACCATAACGACGTGAATTGGATTGACGACCACGGGAAGCGCAAGGCCATTGCCCAGCAAACTCACCCCAAACAGGGCCATGATTTCATTAATATAGAGAGACGCAAGTACTCCCAATACGCCCCCGACCAATGCGCCCAATAACCCACTGAGTGAGCCTTGAGCGATAAAGACAGCAACAATATCGCGATTTTGCATGCCTAAGGTTTTCAAAATGGCAACCTCGGCTTGCTTCTCCATCACCACCATGATCAAGGCAGCAATAATGTTGAATGCAGCGACAATAATGATCAGACTGAGCATTAAGCTCATCATGTTCTTTTCCATCTTCACCGCTTGAAAAAGCTCGCCCCGCCAGACGCGCCAATCCTGCCACGCTGCACTCTCTGCCATCGGTTTGAGATCCGTTATCGCAAAGGGATCGTCAAGGAAAAGGCGTAAGTCTTGCGCTTGCTGCGGCGGAATACGCATTAAACGCGCGACATCATGGATGTTAGCCAGCATCAATTGATTATCGACATCAGTCCCGGTGTGAAAAATGCCCGCTACGGTGAATAAGCGCTGCGCAGGGATCCGCCCAATCGGGGTAAATTGGCTCGCACTGGTGACCATCACTCGCACCTGATCGCCAACACGTAAACGTAAGTTACTCGCCATCGCGCGGCCAATGATGATTTGATAACGGCTCTCGGCTAACGCTTGAATGTCCCCTTGTAATAAATGGTCTGCCAACGGCTCATAAGCGGTTGGGTCAACCCCTTCTAATAACCCTGCACTCAGCCCTGTTCGGCTTTGTAACACCGCCTCTGTGGTTTGAATGGGAGCCGTCGTCACCACATGTGGCCATTGTTCAACGCGTTTTTTTACCGATGCCGTTTGTCCGTCCGCGATGACCGCATGCGGTAGTACGCCTAAAATGCGGCCTTTTAACTGGGCTTCAAAGCCATTCATCACCGATGACACGGTGATCAAAGCGAGCACACCAATGGCAATTCCTGCAGTAGACATAGACGACACAAATCGCCCAAAACGATCGGCCGATCGGCCGCGCAAATACCGCAAGCCAATAAACACCGATAAGGGTTGATACATAGTGCACCTAGCTTATTGTTTTGATTCGCTGCAAAGCATACCTGCCTGAGCGAATGTCGCCAAGTTTACACACGGATTTGACTGAATATTGACGAATACTGCCCAGAAGCACACGTTGACGCCCGATAAGGCGGTCTTGAAACTTTACCTAACGCGACGGGTGCGTGATAATCATGAAATGACTGCAAGATAAGGCACAGTGATGAGCCAAGACGAGTATTTTTCTGTAAGAGCCGCCATACGCATTAATGTTGAGCCGCTTCAAGATAGCCAAGCCCAACCCGATGCGGATGCATTTATGGCGGAAATCCCCGCGCCCTTTCGGGTTGCAAGCCAATGTGGCCAAGTCGATAACGCGGTTGAAAAAGAGTTACAATCTCTTGAGCCGGACGATGCCTCAGCACTGTACCGTATCTTGCAAGCGCAAAACGAAAAGATCACTTTAATGATGGGCTATATGCTCAGTCAGGAAGACGATCCCACGCAGCGCTTCACCACCCATACATTCGGCGCAAGCAGCTTTGCCTATCTAAGCCCTGCGCCGTTAAAGCACGGCGATCATGCGCGTGTGAAGCTGTTTCTTGATTTTCCACCCACAGCGATTTATTGCTATGGCGTGGTCACCCACTGTGAAGAAAAAGCGCCTGACGGTGACCATCCACCCCAATATTTGATCCAAATCCAGTACACACGCTTATTGGAAGACGACCGAGACACTCTGATCCGCGCCGCCTTACATCATCAGCAAAAGCTTTTGCGAAAGCGCGCACTCAACCGAAAGAAATCAAGCAGTTAAATTCATGACTCAACAACCGCTTTACACGTTTACCCTTCCCCGTGGTGCGGGTGACGTCAAACACCTAGGCAACTTAACGGGTGCGGCGTTACCGATTGCCGTCGCCAACATTCGCCAACAACATCAGGGACCCATTTTTTTGTTGGTGCCCGATAACCAAACCGCGGTTCGTTTGCAGCCCGCTATCAGCCAATTTACCGAGGGGCAGTGCGATATTTTTCCCGACTGGGAAACCTTGCCTTATGACAGCTTTTCGCCCCATCAAGATATTATCTCTGCACGACTGGCGTGCCTGTATCAACTGCCAACCCAAGGTGACGGCGTACTGATCGCACCGGCGAGTACCGCCTTACAACGTGTGACGCCGAAACAATTTCTCCATCAGCATGCATTGATGGTGAAAAAAGGGGACGTCCTGTCGCTCGAGAAGCTGCGCGACCAGCTAACGGATGCCGGCTATCGCCATGTTGACCAAGTCATGGAGCATGGTGAATTTGCCAGCCGCGGTTCGATCCTTGATTTATTTCCGATGGGCAGTGATGAGCCTTATCGCATCGACTTTTTCGATGATGAAGTGGACACGATTCGTCAATTCGATCCAGAAAATCAGCGTTCGACGGGTGAGTTAGCGCAAATTCAACTGCTACCTGCACACGAATTTCCCACCGATGATGCCGCCGTCGAGTTTTTCCGTGGCCGCTTCCGAGAGCACTTTGAAGCCCGCCGTGAACCAGAATCTGTCTACCAACAAGTCAGCAAAAAAACATGGCCGGCGGGGATTGAATACTGGCTACCGCTATTTTTCGACCAAACCGAAACGCTTTTCGACTACTTGCCCGATAACACCCTGATTTTAACCGTGGGTGATATCGAAGCGGCGATGACTCACTTCCTCGATGACGTGGCACACCGCTACGACCAGCGCCGAGTAGACCCCTTACGTCCGCTGTTACCGCCGCACGCTATTTGGCTTAATAAAGACCAGCTGTTTAGTCACTTGAAGGATTATCCGCAACTGCGCCTATCAAGTGACAACGTCACAGAAAAAGCAGGCCGTGAGAATGTCGATATCTCTCCACTGCCAACGTTAACAGTCAATCATCAAGCCAAAGAGCCGCTAGCCGCACTGCGGCAATTCAGTGAACAATTTAGCGGTCACTTGGTGTTCTCGGTCGAATCGGAAGGTCGCCGCGAGGCACTGCTTGATCTGCTGACTCAAGCCAAAATCCGCCCCATGGTCGCGTCGTCGCTCTCAGACGCGCTGGCGCAACCGGGCCGATTCAGCCTCATCATTGGGCCGGTTGACCAAGGCTTTATTGATAACACTCGTCAATTTGCCCTGATTTGTGAAAGCGACATGTTTGGCGAACGTGCTGTACAGCAACGTCGTCGTGATAAGCGCAAGCAAAGCGTCAACAACGATGCCGTGATACGCAGTTTAGCCGAGCTCAAACCGGGACAGCCTGTGGTTCACCTTGAGCATGGCATCGGTCGCTACCAAGGGCTGCAGACGCTTGAAGCCGGTGGGCTCAAAACCGAGTACATGACCCTCGAGTACCAGCAGGGCGCCAAGCTTTATGTGCCAGTCGGTGCGTTACACTTGATCAGTCGCTATTCCGGTGGCGCGGAGGACACTGCGCCTATCCATAAGCTCGGTGGCGAAGCGTGGGAAAAAGCACGTCGCCGCGCGGCAGAAAAAGTGCGCGATGTCGCTGCAGAGCTATTGGATGTTTATGCCAAGCGTGAAACCAAGCCTGGCTTTGCCTTCAAACACGATAAAGAAGCCTATCAAGCGTTTCGAGCCAGCTTCCCGTTCGAAGAAACACCGGATCAATCCCAAGCCATTAACGCGGTCCTCTCGGATATGTGCCGCCCCATTGCTATGGATCGCTTAGTGTGTGGTGATGTGGGTTTTGGTAAAACCGAAGTGGCCATGCGGGCTGCGTTTCTTGCCGTTAACAACAGCAAACAAGTCGCCGTGCTGGTGCCAACCACCTTGCTTGCCCAGCAACATTTTGAAAATTTCCGTGACCGCTTTGCCAATTTACCGGTACGCGTCGAGGTACTTTCTCGCTTTAAATCAGCGAAAGAACAAAAAGCCATTCTGGCCGACTGTGCCGAGGGAAAAGTCGATATTTTGATCGGCACCCATAAACTGCTGCAATCGGATGTGAAGCTGCGTGATCTGGGCTTGCTTATCGTGGATGAAGAACACCGTTTTGGCGTCCGCCAAAAAGAGAAAATTAAAGCCATGCGCGCTAACATTGATATTCTCACCCTCACGGCAACCCCGATCCCGCGTACGCTCAACATGGCCATGAGTGGCATGCGCGATCTCTCGATCATCGCCACGCCCCCATCCCGCCGCTTGGCGGTAAAAACCTTTGTCCGCGAGCGCGAAGACACCTTGGTCAAAGAAGCGTTGTTGCGCGAAATTATGCGCGGTGGCCAAGTGTATTTCTTGCACAATGACATCGAAACGATTGAAAAAACCGCGAATGAAATCAGTGAAATGATCCCCGAAGCGCGCGTAACCGTGGCCCATGGTCAAATGCGTGAGCGCGAACTCGAGCGGATCATGAGCGATTTTTATCATCAAAAATATAACGTCTTGGTGTGTACCACCATCATTGAGACCGGTATCGATGTGCCGTCTGCGAACACCATCATTATTGACCGTGCCGACCACTTTGGTTTAGCCCAGCTTCACCAACTGCGCGGACGTGTCGGTCGCTCGCATCATCAGGCTTATGCCTACCTACTGACCCCACATCCTAAGCGGATGACCAAGGATGCCGCCAAGCGTTTAGAAGCCATTGCCTCACTCGAAGATCTGGGCGCTGGTTTTACCCTTGCCACCCATGATTTAGAAATCCGCGGGGCGGGAGAGTTATTAGGCGATGAACAAAGCGGCCAAATTCAATCGATTGGCTTTACCCTCTACATGGATATGCTTGAGCAAGCCGTCGAGGCGCTAAAAGAAGGCAAAGAGCCGAGCTTGGATGCGCTGTTAAAAGAGCAAACCGACGTCGAGCTCCGCCTCCCCGCTCTGCTGCCGGATGACTATATCCCTGACATCAACACCCGTTTGTCGATGTATAAACGCATCGCCAGCGCGAAATCGAATGATGATATTCAAGAGCTTCAAGTCGAGTTAATTGATCGCTTTGGGCTGCTCCCTGATGCCACCAAAAACTTGTTACATGTCCAACAAATCAAGTTACGGGCGGCACACCTAGGAGTGAAGAAAATCGAAGCCAGTGACCGCGGAGGAGTGATTGAATTTCATGAGGATGCGCAAATTGATCCCGGATTCTTAGTGGGACTGTTACAATCGCGTCCAGACAAGTATAAATTTGATGGGCCAACCAAAATTAAGTTTGTCGAAAGCCTCACTGACCGACGTGAGCGGATGAACTTTATTGATGAGCTGTTGACTCAATTTGCAAGTCACCAACTGGTCGCCTAATCGGCGATCAGACTGGCTTGCCAGAGAGAACGGAGTAACCTGTGAAAAACCATCAACGTCAACCACAAGGCTGGCTAACACGCATTGCCAAGCAGAGCATTTGGGCATTGCTGCTTATTGCCATCAGTCAGCCGGCTTTGGCTAAACGACTATATGATGTCGAGCTGATTGTGTTTAAACGCAATCAAGATCCCGCGAGTGTCCAAGAAAGCTGGCCCACCCAAACCGATATCCAGTCGGTCAATCGAGCGGTTCCAGTCACCAATACAACTGCATTACAAAACGCAGGCCTAACCCCGCTACCACGTAGCCAATGGCAATTAACAGACGCGTACAACAAACTGGCCAACCATGCAGGCTTCACCCCGATGGTGCATGTGGCTTGGCGTCAAGATGATAGCGGGCGCGCAGCACTTCCCCTACTGCGGGTTAGCGCGGGCCGAGATTATAGCGACCGGTTTAACGCAGATGGCACCCCGATCACGGCCCAACCTACTGCACCGACAAACGCAACCGCTTCGCATACCGAATCGCAGTGGGAAGAGCAATCATTGGATACTCTCCCCCCTCGCCAGCCGCTCTATGAACTCGATGGGACACTACGCGTCTATGTACAACATTACTTGTTTGTCGAGGCCGATATGGTGCTGCGCGAGCCCAGCGAGCGACGAGCGCTGGTTGAAGACATTATCGATATGCCGTTGCAAACCTCAGACGCACAACAAGGTGCGGCAACCAATACCAACAATGTACAAGTTGCAGGCTTGGAAAAGGTGAAAAAGCAGTATCACATCCAACGTTTCTTGCAGCCCTATGCCTTCACCCACAAACGACGGATGCGCAGTGGCGAGACCCACTATTTGGATAACCCGATGATGGGCATGATTATTCAAGTAAGAAAGGCAAACTAACCCTGTCAAGTCACGGCTGACCCCTATCAGCACTGAACAAAATGGCCTTGTCTTCCTATTGGATGGCAAGGCTTCTTTATGCGCCCACACAATGTAAAAGATATATTTATCAATTTCATTTAGGGTGGTTATTGATACCATATTCAATAAAAAGACTACTGACACATTTATAATCACTGAGTAACAGCCACACTCGTTATTTAGGCTTGCTAACTCTGTGATTATTCCATGCGCTTTTCGCTCTCCCACACACAATGTCGCCATGCCATGCTTTGGGTGGCTATTATCGCCTTGGCAGGCTGTACGTCCCAGTCATCAAAACAACTGGTAAAAGACTATGCGGAACAGTCCGTAAAGATTCATCACGCGGTTGACGCTGTCTACGTCACCGCCGAACAAGCACGCGTGGATGCTATTCTTTCGCGTGCCGTGCGCGATGGCGTGTCTGCGTCCGAGCTGAATATCGCGCCCATCCCGCACACGGGGCAACGACAAGCCCTCGACGATTTAATCCGCTACGCCAACCTTCTTTATGCCTTGGCGTCTGACGATCACGACGCACGCCTTGATGATACCTCGGCAAAATTGCACGACACACTGAACGACTTAGCCAACAACCCTTTTTTGCGTGACGGCCAACCCATTAATGAGTCCGATATTTCGCTGGTGTCGACCGCTATCAACGCACTCGGCCGCGCGATGACAGAGACCTCTCGTCATCAACAGTTACGCGCCGTGATGGAAGCAGGGCAACCCGTCTTGCAACAAACCATTACGCGCTTACGGCAAGACTTACCCAATTGGAACATGGCCACACGCGTCTCTTTCGATCAGGCCTTATCGATTCGCTTGCAGCTTTTAAATAACCCCAATCGCTGCCAACAAAGCAAGGAAACGCGCTGTATCACACTGCATACATCTTATGATGATCGCCTTAAAGCATACCGACAGGCTTACCGTATCAAGCAGGCCCTGCTCAACCTAGACACACGGTTTGCGCAGCTAGACTTGACGCTATCGGACTATCTGATCATGCACGATGCCATCATCGCCTCGCTCACCACCGATAACACCGCTTCTTTGCAAGGGGCGCGCCGCGCTATCGACACGACTAAACAGCATCTTGATGCACTCAAGGATTTTCAGAAGCAGTTGGAGGAATAAGCCATGAGCCCTAAAGACGCCAGCTACCAGCTGCTCAAGGCGAATTATGACAGCCTCGACCGTTTTTTAAACCAAACCCTGATTGGCCCTAAACTCGCGCCTTTACAGCGGAAAAGAGAACAACTCGGCGAGAAACTTTACCTGTACCACACCACCGTGATAGCCACGCACAGTGAGCAATTTGAACAAGACGCTGATGCGTTTGATCGCCTCATCGCCCATGCCCGCCAAGCACAAGCAGTGATTGATGAAGCGGAAGAGACGATTGAGCATGTTGCTAAAATCGGTGACGCGATTGATAAGGTACTGGCACAGCTAGCTAAGGTCATCTAATAAAAAAACCGGCGAGTGGCCGGTTTTTTATTCTTGTTCCGTACACAGCGTCTAGGTTAGGCGCTGTTTTTTGCCGCAGCGGGTCGCGCGCGGCGTGGCTTATTCGCGCCGTTGCTATCGCTGCGCGTGCGTGGTGGGCGATTGCCGGTACCACGTGACTTACCGTCGCCTGCGCTATCGGTATGACGTCGATTTTTGCCTACCGGTTTGTGCCCGCGCGCGTTATCGCCAGAGCGCTGTCCGTCTTGACGCGGTTTATTCTTTTTCGGTTTCTTTGGCTTTAGTGGACGCGTATCCAATTTCGACTCTGGCAACGGATTCGTGACGGGAAAGTCCGCCAGAGTATGACGCGGCAATACCTGTTTAATTAAGCGTTCAATGGCGAACAAATCTTTCGCTTCGTCCGCACAAACCAAAGACACTGCATTGCCCACGGCACCTGCACGACCAGTACGACCAATACGGTGAACATAGTCTTCTGCCACATGGGGTAAATCAAAATTTACCACTTGCGGTAAATGGGCAATATCGATCCCTCGTGCGGCAATATCAGTGGCAACCAATACCCGTACTTCACCGGTTTTAAACTTCTCTAACGCTTTCGTTCGCGCGCCTTGACTCTTATTGCCATGAATTGCCGCCGCGCTGACACCGTACTCTTCGAGATAACGCGACAAACGGTTAGCGCCATGCTTGGTTTTGCTAAACACTAACACCTGCTGCCAATTATTATCGGCAATCAGTGACAGCAGCATCGGCGCTTTTTTCTTCTTATCCGCGGGGTAAATGCATTGCTCTACCCCAGTCGCGGTTTGGTTCGCAGGATTGACTGAAATCTCAACCGGATTGTTGACTAGTTCTTTTGCCAGTTGGCGAATTTCATCCGAGAATGTGGCGGAGAACAGCAAGTTCTGGCGCTTAGCCGGCAGCAAGCCCAAGATCTTACGAATGTCACGAATAAAGCCCATATCGAGCATACGATCGGCTTCGTCCAAGACCAGCACTTCAAGCTGAGAAAAGCGCACGGCATTTTGCTGGTACAGATCCAGCAAGCGTCCCGGAGTGGCCACCAGCACATCAGCGCCTTTGCGAAGTTTCATCATCTGCGGATTGATCTTCACACCACCAAATACCACGGTTGAGCTGAGCGACGTGTATTGGCTGTATTGCTCCACGTTTTTGTGCACTTGCGCAGCAAGCTCGCGCGTTGGCGTCAGGATCAAGGTACGTACATGGTTAGGGCGAGCACGTTTACCCGCCTGCAAACGCTCCAAAATCGGTAAGGTAAAGCCCGCGGTTTTACCGGTGCCGGTTTGCGCCGCCGCCATGACATCGTGTCCTTCAATCACCGCAGGGATCGCTTTTTCCTGAATCGGTGAAGGTGTGGTATAGCCTTGCTCTTGCACGGCTTTTAATAGGGGTGCAGATAGTCCTAAAGAGGAGAAACTCATTAATTGATCTCAATAAATAAAAAATGTCGTCACAGGCCGCATGGCCCATCACTTAGGGTCATGAATATCAATATCGTGGTATGAGAAAAACTCGGCGTCAGGAGGGTTGCTCTAGAAGTGATATCAATAATCTTGATTACGGCGCTATTGTGACGACTTTCACGTCAGGCGGCAACTAGAAATGCGCCAATTCGAACAATAAAAAAGACCGAGGCAAGCCTCGGTCTTTGGGGTTACATGCTGTTTTAGCACAGCTTCACACATGTTTAGTGCAGCTTCAAACTTGGGCGTAGAACGCGGTTGATCCTTCCTACCAACATCATCAGGCCAGTTTTCACGTAACCGTGCAATGCAATTTGGTGCATCCGATACAAAGAGATGTATACCACACGAGCAATCCGCCCTTCGATCATCATCGAGCCTTTGGTCAGATTACCCATCAAGCTGCCTACCGTAGAGAAGCGGCTGAGCGAAACCAGTGAACCATGATCTTTAAACACATAAGGCTTGAGCTCACGACCATTTAATTTAGCAACAATGTTGCTAAAGCAGCGGCTTGCCATCTGATGCGCCGACTGTGCACGTGGCGGTACCATACTGCCATCGGCTTGCGTACACGCTGCACAGTCACCAATCACAAAGATGTCGTCATCACGTGACGTCTGAAGTGTGTTTTTCACGACCAACTGATTAATGCGATTGGTTTCCAAGCCAGCGATATCTTTCAAGAAGTCCGGAGCCTTGATCCCAGCAGCCCACACCATAATATCGGCGTGAATACGCTCACCCTCTTTGGTTTCCAAGCCTTGGTCGTCCGCTTTGGTGACAAAGGTATTGGTTTTCACCGTGACACCCAGCTTCAACAGCTCTTGGTGCGCAGCACTCGAGATACGAGTAGGCAGCGCTGGCAAAATGCGCTCACCGGCTTCCACCAAGGTCACGTTCAGTTTCGAGCTATCTAAATCACGGAAACCATAGTTACGCAGCTCTTTGATGGCATTGTGCAGCTCTGCTGATAGCTCAACACCAGTCGCTCCTGCGCCCACAATCGCAATATCTACGCTGCCTTGGCCGTGTTTAGCATGCAAACGCAAGAATTCGTTGTTCATTTCCGCGCGGAAGCGGTGAGCCTGTTTAGGATTATCGAGGAAGATACAATGGTCACGAACGCCCGGTGTGTTGAAATCATTAGAAGTCGAGCCAATCGCCATCACTAAGATGTCGTACTCGAGCTCACGCTCAGGCATCAGCAGTTCGTTATTTTCATCGTACATGGGCGCCAAGGTGATCACTTTCTGGTCGCGATCAATGTCCCACAAGGTCCCCATTTGGAAATCGAACCCATGATTTTTGGCATGAGCACGATAGCTCAAAGCATCAACGCCCTCATCCATTGAGCCGGTTGCCACTTCATGAAGCAACGGCTTCCATAGGTGGCTACTGTTTTTATCTACCAAGGTGATTTCTGCACGACGCTTGCGGCCTAACGTTCGGCCCAGTTTGGTTGCAAGCTCTAGCCCGCCTGCACCGCCACCGACAACGATAATTTTGGTCACTTCTACATCCTTACCTAATTAAAAACTTATACATCAGCCACTTATATAGTCACTGACAAAAATGGGATTGGGCCAGTAATCAAATTACAGTTTGTTTCTCGCACGCTACGTATTGTTCATTGTTCTTTATGGCCGGAGCGCTATGCGTATTCTGCCGGAAAACGTCGCCTACTTCGAGCATAGATTCGGATTCGGCCGCCTTTTGCATGATGAAATAAAACACCATATTCTGTGGCTAAGACAAGTTAAATTTGGCCCTTTTCTTACACTTTTCTTCGAAATGAAGGTAGCTGACGATAAGCAATTGAATTTTAAATTCCGATGGTTAGAGTGACTGCAAGACATGAATGCAGGCTTGCGCAAGCGTTACGGACCAAAACTGACCAGCAAGAGTAAGCTGTAATCTATTTTCACATAATGTTACCAATCCATGTTGCTGCCAGACCGCGAATAGCGGCGAGAGATACTGAAACACGCTCATCCCTTGCCAAGGCGGTAACGTATCCGCGTGAAGCACACCCGTATCTAATCCCGCTTTGATAGCATCATACACTCGACGATGCTCCACAGCGGCTACAACGCGCGCAATCGGCATGGTATTGGTTTGCATTGCATCGAGATAGGTTGCCAAGTCGCGATGTTGCATGATCCCGACACCGTCAATACTGCCACCGGCACCACACCCTAGCGGTAAAATATCGGCACCATGCTTGGCAAGCCGGTTGTAACGACTTTGCTCACGTTGATCACGTGCCCAGTGATTGACACTGAGTCGTCGACAATCGTGTTGGTCCATCAAACTAACGCCCTGCGCAAACAAGCTGGCTTTTTCTGCCGTCGTTGCCGGCGGTGGCATTTTTCCTTGCTCTACCATGCGCAGCATCGGCGTATTTGGCGCCACCACCAACTGGTAGAGATCAATACCATTGGCGCCGGTTTGCAGATAGTCAGCCACATCTTGTGCAAAAATCTCAGCCGTTTGATAAGGCAAGCCATACAACAAATCCACCACAATCGTCGCTTCCTGACGGGCACTCAGTGCATGAATGCGCTCACGCACAGTGTCACCATCATCTAAACGTTTTGCCGCGCGGCGGACTTGGGTATTAAAGCTCTGTACCCCAAACGAGAAACGGTTAAATCCCCCAGCAAGCGCATGCTCGAACGCATTATCATCAAAGCCATTGATTCGCCCCTCAAGGGTGATTTCGCAGTCGGGCGTGAGCCAAAATTGGCGACGAATTTCCTGACCCAATTGCTGCAATTGCGCTGCCGACAACGCAGTGGGTGTTCCCCCACCGACATACACCGCCTCAAAAGGCTGCGCTTGAGTCCATGGCATTGCCGCTTTCATACCAAGCTCTTTGAGCAAAGCCGCGAAGTAGCTGTCAATCAGTGTGCGGCTCGCCGCATGTTGGAAAAAGTGACAGTAAGTACACCTCACTCGACAAAATGGCACATGGATATATAAACACCGCGACCCAGATTGCACTGACGGAGATAAAAGCTGTGTTGTAACGCCTGCGATGCCTTGTTCGAGCGGTAAAGGCATTTGATGGGTCGCCGCGTGGGCGTGTTTTTTCGGCGGAAAGGCAAAACGCAATGGGTCTGGGGTATGCGTGCCCAAAATCGTCTCATCGAACGGAGTAAGATCAACAAACATAACGGCTCCAAGTATCTATACGCCGAAAACGGCTCTGTAATATAAATACAAGTGATACGCGATCTCATTTGTTGTTTTATTGATCTCACATCGCTCTGAGGCGCTGTTGATGTTTATTCGGTCAATTCGACGCACCCCAGTGCGCAAAGACCCACTTTGCGACTGGGAAACCGATTACGTGTGGAGGGCGGGCTGCTTTTTAAAATCCGCAATGGCGTTGAGGTGTGCCGATAGGTTTTTAAACTTGTGGGTTTGCGTTTCATCCCAACGAACAGGATAGAAAGGTGAAAGCACCTGATAACTGCGGCGACTGTCGAGGACTTCATCCTCTCGCGATAACACCACCAATGCTCGTTGTTGATTGCGTTGACGAAAGTCTGTCACACACTTGGTGGCAATATCCTCATACTCTTCCGGCCGATCAATTTTTCCAGTCATATTCTCGTGCGGATATAAGTTCGGGTTAAACAGGACCTGCTTGATCCCACACAAAAAACCCACCCGTTCTGCCCAATATGCGCCTAAGCCAACGCCGCAGATCAGTGGATTGGGATCCTGACTCGCGTCTAGCTGCGTCTGGACTTGTTTGAGCAAATGCTGCATATCGTGTTTGGGGTGCATAGTGCTGTAATTGATGGTACGCACGTCATCATCGACAAATTGGAGCTGCAACACTTTCTCATGGTTGCCTGGACTGGTTGAATCAAAACCGTGGAGATATAAGATCATGGAAAGCCATCCTTGGTTATCGCAAAGCTGTGACCCCTATCAATAGCATAGCCACCCAGACAGAAAAATGAGCAAGATCACCCTAAAAATAATCAGGGTATTTGGCGTAACCATGAGGTAGGTGCTTTGATGCATACAGCAACGCCCAAACCCTACCGGGCCGAGGGGAAACTAAAAAGACTAGCGGCTCATCTCGTTCAGACGCGTTTGCCACTCAATGAGGTTATCGACCAGTTGAGAACGCTGATCCTCATCAAGGCTACGATCAAGGCGCAACAACCAATCTAACCGGCGTGAACGGTAGATGGCCATTTCGGTTTCCGTCTCCGGTCCAGCTCGCCATGCCACTACATCGTCCACCCACTCTGACAACGCGGCCTCAGTGTCGATCGACTGTCGATTTTTGATAATCGCAAAAAGGCGGCTGACTAAGCGCTCTCGTACCTGACGGAACGTTGGCATCGCCGCTTGCTGATACTCTGCCATTTCGGCAAACAATGGCTGTTGATGACGCGCAGCGCTGCCAATCCACTCTTCCGTATCTTCCTCGAGATCATCACGTTGATAGGCAAATTGCTCATCTTGTGAACGCTTTGCACGTCGTTCGGTTGCCTCTTGAATCTCGTCTTCCATCCACTGGGTGAGCGCCTGCGCTTGCTGGTCATCAAAGCTATCAAGTAAACGCGCCGTCGCGGGCACAAACGCCTGTAGCGTCGCGTGGATCCGCGCTTTTACCGCCTCTTGATGGTCACGTAATTGCGCCATGGTATGTCGCTCGGTACTGTGGGTGGCAATCAGCCCTAAACGTTCGGCTATCGCGGGTAACTCATGGGTTCGATGCCATTGCTGAATCTTGTCGAGGTCGGCTTTCACTTGCCGAGATTGCTCGGGGCGCAAGTTAACAATGTCATCGATGTAGTAATGAATCCAAAACGGCAAGGTGTTATACGCAAGCTCGGTGGTGCATCCGGTCAGGATCAGTAATAAGCTCCCTATCAAGCCATAGCGAAAACGCGACCTAGCCATTGCAACTCTCCTTATGATTCATCCATTCCCGCCAGTTGGCGATATAACCGCTGCGCTTGCTCTTGGTAAGTGCTGAGCCCATATAACGTTGCACCCACTTCATACCAGCATAGCGCGAGATAGTCGGCAAAGGGCAGCCATGCCTCTACCGCTTGGCGAACCGGTGCCGAGTCCTCGATGCATCGCAACGCACAATAATCGGACACGACCTGTGCTGGTGTATAGCCGTTTGCCCGACAAAAAAGTGCAATGTCCAAACACGCACTGCCTAATCGCGCATATTCCCAATCAAGCACACAGGGCTCACCATTTGGCTGAATAACCAGGTTATAACTACCCAAATCCATATGACACACCACAGGGGCGAGCGGATCCGTGGGTAATTGCCATTGCCGCCTGTCACGCAGCTTTTTGAGTGTTTGCTGCTTTGCCAAAGTCAACTGCTGCTCATAATGCTGGCATTGGGTGCGAACATCTTGCGCATCCAAACGGCCTTCCATGGAATGAATACGTACCAACAGGTCGATCAGGATCGCTTGGCTCTCGGCTGAGTGCGGATCAAGGGATTCACCTTCCACCCAAGGGACCAAAAGCCCTTCTGACAACTGACAAACAGGTGCGGAGGCAAGTTGATAGGTAGCGGCCAGCGATTGCGCAGCCGCCTCGCGCGACCGAGAAATCGCAAAAGCGTCACTCACCTGGCTTTGGGGCCGCCACACAAAGCGTCCCCCTTGTGAGTCATCAATCCGCAAACAGCGGTTGGTCAGGCCCCCTTCGAGGGGGGTAACACGCTGAATCGAAACGGTCGCTGAATAGTGCTTACACAACGCCGCTTCCAGTAAGCTTTTTGACGCGGGGGAAAGATTAACGACTGACAAAACGCTGAGTGTCCTGCCATTCAATCACACCTGTGGTCAAATCCATCAGCTGCAGTGATAAGGTTTTCTCTTCTTGCCCCGTGACCTTACCACCGAGCTGATACTGTGCCCCCAGTAAGCGTCCGTATTGCATCACCGTGGTCGGATCAATGAGAACCTGTCCCTCACCCAAACCTAGCGACTGACGGACCACATCGACTTGCGCCTGTGAGACCGTTCCTATCAGCCCTTGTGCGGCAAGGCCTTGCTCTAGCTGTTTTGACACACCCACAGTGTCAATATAACCGTCAGTCAGATTTTGTAGCGGCTGCACCAAAGTAACAGGGGCGCCTTGCAGGCTTTCACTGCCCATTAAGGACTGCACCGCGGCGCGCATGGCTTGATTAAAACTGCCATGCACCACCCCTTGCTGCACGGTGGTTTCTTTTGGCGCCGACGGCTGATAAATCGGCTGCGTGCGAGGTGCACAGCCTGCAACTGTGACAACAAATAGCACCATCGATAATGCTTTTACCAATGTATTTGGCTTACGTAAAGCGGCCGTCAATGCGCAGCATGCGGACATAGAGATGACTCCGTAAATAAAAAATGAATAGACCAGAAAAGCGTGAAAAAGTGCCAACAAACAAGGGGATTATTCTGGTTGCATGACGGCTAAACGAAACTGCGAAACCTTGATATCAGGTATCGGCGCATGAATATCGCGCTGTGTATGGGGAGGAATGGTCACAGATTGCCAAGACGCCGCAGAGGTCGATAATTGGAGCCCTTGGCTATCGTACCAACTAAAGCGATACTGCATGGTTTGCGGGTGACTAGACGTATTTTCTAACCACACACACGCTTGATTTCCGTTTGGGGTGCGACGAACCATCGTCTCTTTAACCCATAGCGACGTCGCCAGCTCTGGATCGGCAAAAACCACGGTTTGGTGTGGCGCAATGCGTAGGTCAGTCGACTGACTCCCTGCGCAGCCCGCCAACACCAAGGCAAGTGCAATCATCAAAATTTGGATTTGATTTTTACACATCATTCACACCATCGTCGGCTTTGCCGTGGTTAACTCACCACCATGGGGCCCAGCGCGCGTCCGCCTACTAGGTGCATGTGAATATGGTACACCTCTTGGCCACCGTGTTGGTTGCAATTCATGATCAAACGATAGCCGTCTTCAGCGATCCCTTCGTCAGCCGCCAGTTTTTTCGCCACCGTCACCATACGACCTAACGCTAACTCGTCTTCAATATTGACATCATTGGTGGTGGGGATCAGTTTGTTTGGTACCACCAAAATATGCACAGGCGCACGCGGGTTAATATCACGGAAAGCAGTGACTAAATCGTCCTGATACAAAACATCTGCGGGGATTTCTTTGCGAATAATTTTGCTGAAGATGGTTTCTTCCGCCATGGTGTGCTCCCTTTTATAAATATAAACCCTGCCAAGTATGCGGTACCCCTTTGCCAAGGGCAATATGTACAGCGCAGTTGCATGCGACAATTTGGTCAAACTTGTGTTAATTGATGTTTATATCACCTTGTAAAATCAAGGGCTGAATCAGGTAATCGTTTGCGCTACTATAGCGCCAACGCCTTTACATGTAAGGATGACAACATGACCACCCTGCTATTTAAAAACGCTTCTGTCGTCAACGAAGGACAAGTTGTTGAGACCGATGTGCTGGTCGAAAACGGCCGAATCTCTCAGATTGCCCGCGATATTAGTGCCCCTGCCGCGGCGGACTGCCGTGTGATTGATGCATCAGGCAAACATTTGTTGCCCGGTATGATTGACGATCAAGTGCATTTCCGTGAGCCGGGATTTCCCAAAAAGGGAACCATCGCGACCGAGTCCAAAGCGGCCGTCGCAGGCGGTATCACCACGTACATGGAGATGCCCAACGTTAATCCCCCTACCACGACACTCGACGCCTTAGAAGAAAAGTATCAACGTGCGTCTCAATCCAGCCACGCTAACTATGCCTTCTATTTGGGCGCGACCAATGACAACATTGATGAAATTCGTCGCCTCGATCCGAACAGTGCCTGTGGTGTTAAAGTCTTTATGGGGGCTTCCACCGGCAATATGCTGGTCAATGATCCGGACACCCTTGACGCTATCTTCGCCGATTGCCCGACCTTGATTGCAACCCATTGCGAAGATACTCCAATGATCACCGAACTCGAGAACATTTATCGCGAGAAATACGGTGAGGACGTGCCAATTGATGCCCACGCGCACATTCGCTCGAAAGAAGCGTGTCTTAAGTCATCCCAGCTGGCGGTCAACCTCGCTAAAAAGCACGGTACACGCCTGCATGTGCTGCACTTGACCACTGAAGATGAGCTGTATCAGTTTGAGCCCGCGAAAACGCTCGAAGCGCTTCAGCAAAAACAAATCACCGCGGAAGCCTGTGTGCATCACTTATTCTTTAACCGTGATGACTACGCGACCAAGGGCACCTTGATCAAATGTAACCCCGCCGTCAAAGAAGCCCACCACCAACAAGCGCTGATCAAAGCGGTGAAAGACGGTGTAATCGACGTGATTGCCACCGACCACGCCCCTCACACCTTTGAAGAAAAACAAAACAGCTATTTTAAAGCGCCGGCAGGCTTACCGCTTGTCCAACACGCGCTTCAAGTGGCGCTTGAGTTTTATCATCGTGGTATTTTCGATTTGCCTCTGGTGGTGCAAAAAGTCTCACACGCGCCAGCGGTACGTTATCAGGTGAAAGAGCGTGGCTTTATCCGTGAAGGATATTGGGCCGACTTGGTACTCGTTGATCTCAACCAGACGCAAACGGTCGATAAAGACAACCTCTTCTACCAATGCCAGTGGTCACCATTCGAAGGCCATACCTTCGGCTCAAGCATCGATATGACGATTGTGAACGGTCAAGTCGCATTCGAGCATGGCCAGCATAGTGACGAGCGCTACGCGACACGTTTAGAGTTCGATCGCAGCTAACCTAACAGGGCGTGCGAATTGCACGATTCGCACGCCTTTTATACGCCCGATGTCTGAGCCTCCCTGCCAAATGTTGCCCGCAAAATAAACACCCCAAACCTTGCTTATCCTCCTGATTATTGACTATCGCGAACGCTAAAAGCCGTGATTTTGTCTGCGAGGTCAAAGTCTGACATGGCAAATCTTGCAGTTAATAACAGTTTGCTTTTATATCCGAATCGTATATTGTGTGGGTGATATATGGATATTCACGCTGCTTGGTATCAACATCTGATTATGTTGAAAAGCCGTGTTCGCAAGGAGAGGTAACCTGAAGCGCATTTCGGTTATCGCGGCACTCGTATCCTACCTCTTCCACTGGCGCAAGCTGTTCATTCTCCCTAAATGGGTAATGAGTCGCTCCAGCTGGCTGATATCCGCATCTAGGGGATATGTTGATGAGCTTGGCTCACAAATATCAACCCAACATGATTGAACCAGAGCAAGTGGCATCCCCACTCGCTTAATCTCTAACAATCGAGCGCTAGCCCTGTGTCGAGCATGCACGTGTAATGCCTTGATACCTTGTACGACAATCTTGGGCTGGCGAGTGACGTCGAATAATCAACCAGTGAGGTGATGATGTCTTCATCTGCTTCTAAGCCACTGCTTAGTGTCAATAATCTAAGCGTGTCATTTACCACGAACGATGGCATCGTTGATGCTGTAAAAAACGTCAGCTTTGACATCATGCCCGGCGAGACACTCGCCATTGTGGGTGAGTCAG
Source organism: Salinivibrio sp. YCSC6 (assembly GCF_004916735.1). Taxonomy (NCBI): domain Bacteria; kingdom Pseudomonadati; phylum Pseudomonadota; class Gammaproteobacteria; order Vibrionales; family Vibrionaceae; genus Salinivibrio; species Salinivibrio sp. YCSC6. The sequence goes on along the minus strand of NZ_CP039516.1, from coordinate 1,304,469 downwards.
GCTCGGGGAAATCCGTATCCAGCAGTGCCGTAATGGGCTTGCTCCCCAACAACGCCATCGTCAAACCAGAGTCACAAATCTCGTTTAACGACACCGATGTGTTGCGCCTTTCTACCAAGCAGATGCAAGCGATGCGCGGCAACCGTGTTGCCATGATTTTCCAAGAGCCGATGACCTCACTGAACCCCTACATGCGTGTCGGTGAACAGCTGACCGAGGCGATTCAGTGCCACCACCGCACCACACCTGCGAAAGCCAAAGAGCGCATTATCGAGTTGCTGAAATTAGTGCAGCTGCCTAACCCAACTGGCGCACTTGAAAAGTATCCGCACGAATTCTCAGGCGGCCAGTTGCAGCGGATCATGATCGCAATGGCGCTGGTCAACGAGCCCGATTTGCTGATCGCCGACGAACCGACCACCGCATTGGACGTAACCGTACAAGCCGAGGTATTGAATCTGATCGGCGATCTGCAAAAGAAAATGGGCATGGCGATCATGTTCATCTCACACGATTTAGGCGTAGTGAAACACTTGGCTGACCGTGTTGTGGTGATGTGTAAAGGTGAAGTGGTAGAGACTAACGAAACCCAAGCACTATTCGCCGATCCGCAAGAAGACTACACCAAGATGCTGATTGATGCAGTGCCTCGCGGGCGCAAAGAAGCCCCACAAGAGGACGCAGAAAATCTCTTGTCGGTGGATAACGTCACCATCAAATATTTCTTGGGCGCTGACTTCTTTGGCGGCAATAAGCGCTATTTTGAAGCGGTGAGCAACATCAGTTTGTCACTACGCCGCGGTGAGACCCTCGGTATCGTGGGTGAATCTGGCTCCGGTAAATCCACGCTTGGGCGTGCCATTATGCGTCTGCTCCCCGTCGCGGAAGGCAGTGTGCGTTTTAAAGGCCAAGACATTCACGACATTAAAAACAGCGAAAACAAAGCGCTGTGTCGTGATATGCAGATGGTGTTCCAAGACCCATTTGGCTCTCTGTCGCCACGCATGACGGTGGGTGAGATTGTCGCCGAAGGCCTTCGTACTCACTTCCCTGAGCTGAGTAAAAAAGAGCGCCTCGATCGCGTTAAAGATGCGCTTTATGAAGTACGCCTTGATAGCTCTGCAATTAACCGTTATCCACATGAGTTTTCAGGCGGCCAGCGTCAACGTATCGCGATTGCGCGTGCCCTGATCCTCAACCCAGCATTCATTCTGCTTGATGAACCAACGTCTGCACTGGACCGCTCCGTCCAATTGACCGTCATCGACTTGCTGAAAGATATTCAGAAACGCCACAACATTGGCTACCTGTTTATCAGCCACGATTTGAGTGTGGTTCGAGCTCTGTCTGATCGCGTGATGGTGATGCAAAAAGGGAAAGTGATGGAAGCAGGTACGCCAGAAGAAATCTTCCATAACCCGCAACACGAATACACACGTAACCTGATTGCTGCCTCATTCGATCTCGACGAAGAGGAAGTCGCCTAACGCAGACGCGTGGTGATACGGTAAAAAAAATGCGCCAAAATTGGCGCATTTTTTATTGCTTTTCATGACAGACTAGCTGTCCATTTCCGCAATTTTCACTTTCCAAGTATCCGGACCAATTTGGTGCGCGTTCTGCCCTTGCGAGTCAACCGCGACGGTCACCGGCATGTCTTCGACTTCAAACTCATAAATCGCTTCCATACCCAGATCTTCAAACGCCACCACGCGCGCTTTCTTAATCGCCTTCGATACCAGATAGGCAGCACCGCCAACAGCCATTAAGTAAACGGCTTTGTGGTTTTTGATCGATTCTACCGCCGCTGGACCGCGCTCGGCTTTACCAATCATGCCCATCAAGCCGGTTTCGGCGAGCATCATATCGGTAAATTTATCCATACGTGTTGAGGTGGTTGGCCCAGCCGGACCGACAACTTCATCACGAACCGCATCTACAGGGCCGACGTAATAGATAAAGCGACCGTTAAAATCGACTCCATCAGGCAACCCTTCGCTATTGCGTAGCATTTCTTGAATACGTTTATGCGCCGCATCACGCCCGGTCAGAATTTTGCCCGAGAGCAAGACAGTTTCACCGGTTTTCCAGCTCTGTACATCTTCTTTGGTGACCGTATCAAGATTTACGCGGCGGACGTTGTCGCCCACTTCCCACGTCACTTGCGGCCACTCTTCCAATTTCGGTGGAGTCAGGTCCGCCGGCCCAGTCCCATCAAGCGTAAAGTGCACATGGCGAGTCGCGGCGCAGTTGGGGATCAAACACACAGGTTTTGAGGCAGCATGCGTGGGAGTCGTTTTCACTTTTACGTCAACCACAGTCGTTAAACCGCCAAGCCCTTGTGCACCGATACCTAGCTTGTTCACACGATTGAAAATATCGAGACGTAGCGCTTCTTCGGCATTGCTTGGACCACGGTCGATAAGCTCTTGAATATCAATGTGCTCCATCAGCGACTCTTTCGCCAACACCGCCGCTTTTTCCGCCGTGCCGCCGATACCAATGCCTAACATCCCCGGAGGACACCAGCCCGCGCCCATTGTAGGCAGCGTTTTTTCCACCCACTCGGCCACATCGTCCGACGGGTTGAGCATCACCATCTTGGTTTTGTTCTCTGACCCGCCCCCTTTGGCAGCAATTTGAATATCGACCGTATTGCCCGGCACCATATCAATGTGAACCACCGCTGGGCTGTTATCGCGGGTGTTTTGGCGCTTACCCGCAGGATCGGCGACCACAGAGGCACGCAGTGGATTATCTGGGTTGGTGTATGCGCGTCGCACGCCTTCATCGACCATCTGCTGAACGGTCATATCATGGCGATCCCACTGTACCGCCATACCCACTTTGACAAAGCAGGTCACAATGCCGGTATCTTGGCAAATCGGACGTTGCCCTTCTGCCGACATGCGGGAGTTAATCAAAATTTGTGCAATGGCGTCTTTCGCCGCTTGGCTTTGCTCCTTGTGGTAGGCTTTTTCTAGGGCTTGAACAAAATCAAGGGGATGGTAGTAAGAGATATATTGCAGGGCATCTGCAACACTTTCGATCACGTCTTGCTGTTTAATTGTGGTCATCATTGCCTCTGGTGTCATTTGCAGGACCCAAAGCGGGTATCCAGTGTGGGGGAGCCTTCCCCTCGTTATTATCGTTACGTCTGTTGAGCACGCACACCCTGTGATTATAGAAGCCGCGGGTTTACATGACCTCGGCGGGTTTATTCAGTGTGCGTCTGCCGGAAAAGGCCTTGCTATGATACGCTTAGCGCTATTCTCGCGCCATACAGCGCATCAATCGTGATCACAAAAAAGAAGAATGCAGCCACAAAACGCCACTATGCTGACCACTACACCGATTCCTTACGCAACAGACTTGGCCCTCACCCTGTTTAATAACATTGCCCACCAGCCTTGGGCCATGCTGTTGCACTCGGCAACCCGTACCCATCCGGACAGTCGTTTTGATATTGTGGTCGCCGATCCTCTTGCCACCGTGACGGCGCGAAACGGTCAGGTTACCACCCATTACACCGCCAGTGGCGACACCCAAACACACATCGACGATCCATTTACATGGGTAAGTTCGCTTCAAGCGCAGCTACTCCCCGATATCGACGCTATCGAGCCCTGGCCCTTTATTGGCGGGGCGCTGGGCTATTTCGGCTATGATTTGGGCCGATGTGTGGAAACCTTGCCCGTCATTGCCCGTGATGAACTCGATGTGCCAGACATGGCCGTGGGGATTTATGATTGGGCGCTGATTGTGGATCACCACCAGCAAACGGCAGTGGTAATTGCACCGGATAGTGACACACGTTGGGTATGGCTTAACCGCCAGCAGGCGCCGCAAACCACACCATTCGAGCTCACCGAAACCTGGCAAGCCAACATGAGCGAAGCGGATTACACCGCCAAATTCGCCAAGGTCAAAGACTACCTGCATGCCGGCGATTGCTATCAAATCAACTTGGCCCAACGCTTTAGCGCACGCTATCAAGGCGACGAGTGGCAAGCCTACCGCAAACTCGCCACCAGCAATGGCGCGCCGTTTTCTGGATTTATCCGCTTAGCTGACAGCGCTGTGCTCTCGGTCTCGCCGGAGCGCTTTTTATCCGTGCACGACAAACACATCGAAACCAAACCCATTAAGGGCACACGACCACGCTTTAGCGACCCCGAACAAGATGCCGACAGCGCTCACGCGTTGAAATCAGCCAGCAAAGATCGGGCGGAGAACTTGATGATTGTTGACTTGTTACGTAACGATATCGGTCGTGTCGCCTCGCCAGGTAGCGTTTCTGTGCCTAAACTCTTTGATATAGAGAGTTTTCCTGCGGTACACCACTTAGTCAGCACGGTCACCGGCACTCTGCCCGAGGACAGAATTGCGCTTGAACTGCTACGCGCCGCCTTTCCGGGCGGATCGATAACCGGCGCCCCCAAAGTGCGTGCCATGGAAATTATCGAAGAGCTTGAGCCGCACCGACGTCATGTCTATTGCGGTAGTTTCGCTTACCTCAGTCGTTGTGGCCGAATGGACTCTAGCATCACCATCCGCACCTTGGTGGGGCATCAAGGCCAGCTCCATGTCTGGGCAGGCGGTGGATTGGTTGCCGACAGTGAAGCCGACGCGGAATACCAAGAAACACTCGATAAGGTCAGTCGTATCCTACCCGTTCTAGCACAGTCCGATGGGTAAGCGGCAGGAATAAAGAGAGGTTGTTATGACAGAGATTGCTCCCCCACGAATGTGGACATCACACCGCTTCGCGGCATCCATGCGTGCCTCAAGCCAAGGTGAGGGAGCACCTGCCTCAGCGCCACAATATGCGCTCGATCATAACCCACTGTTTATCGACCATCCTTTGCAGCACGTGGCTGCAACCCCTGCTTATTTCAGCGATCATACAATAAACAGTCGCCACATTGCCGCCAGCCAAGAGAGCTTGTCGCCGGCGGTGCCCCCGCACTGGGAGCGAGGAGAGAGAAAAACGCGTACACCACTGCAACCAAATGACATTCTCCAACGCTTTAGCCTCAGCCCACTGGCACGTCACGACAATCGTATTCTTAACCGCGTTCGACTCGCCCCCCGCATTCTACGCGGATTAGACTTTCAACCGGCAGCAGTACTGATCGGCTTAGTGGCGCGCCCCAACGGCATTCAGTTGATTTTGACCCGCCGCGCCGATCATTTAAAACATCATCCAGGCCAAGTGAGCTTTCCCGGCGGTAAGCGCGAAACGGTCGATTGCGACAACATCGCGACTGCAACCCGCGAGATGTGGGAAGAAACCGGCATTCAGGTTGGCCGCGAACACATCATTGGCGAGCTTTGTCCTCTGCCCACCGTCACCGGTTACTACATTCATCCGGTGCTGGCATGGGTGGATCCCCAGTACCAACCGATACTGGATGACAACGAAGTGGCCGAATGTTTTGAAGTGCCTCTTGATACTCTGTGCCAACCCGGCCATATCCGCGAACAATCCTTTTATCTCTACGGACAATGGCATCCAGTTGCCGCGTTTTATCATCAAAACCGGTTAATATGGGGCGCAACGGCACAACTTTTACGTGCGCTGGTCACGCAATTATCATTACATGTCTCTTGCTCAAGATAACCGCAAAAACCATGCAATAAGTACTGTTTTTAGTGCATGTTGGTGCTTATTTATCCAACAGAAAATTTGACACTTTTGCCGATATTGTTGGCCATTACTGACAAGTTAGGTGATTATCGTCACACTTTGGTGCAATAGTCTCGTCTCTCTTTTTCATATAGCGATCCAGCTCTTGGTTTTCTGCGTGGAAATCGCCAGAATTCGCCATCCCTGATTTCTGTTCCCCTACACAATGTGAGTAGTATTGTTATGCAAACGACCTCGACCACAGGTACCAGTGCGACATCGCGCCTGCGCTGGACCAAACAAGATACAACTTGGGCGCTCTCTCTTTTTGGCACCGCGGTAGGCGCTGGCATCCTGTTCTTGCCGATTAACGCCGGCATGCACGGATTCTGGCCGCTCGTAGTGATGACGCTGCTTGTTGGCCCCATGACCTTTTTTGCCCACCGTGGCCTATCTCGCTTTGTTCTATCTTCAAAGAAGCCCGGCAGCGATATCACCGAAGTGGTTGAAGAACACTTTGGCGCGACCGCGGGTAAGATCATCACCCTGCTCTACTTTTTTGCTATTTACCCTATCGTGTTGATCTACGGCGTCGGTATCACCAACACCGTTGATTCTTTCTTGGTAAATCAGCTAGGTATGGCCTCACCGCCACGCGTGATCCTGTCACTGGTTCTGATCCTCGGTATGATGGCTATCATGCTGCTGGGTGAGAAAATCATGCTACGCGTAACCCAGTTCTTGGTTTACCCTCTGGTCGGTATCTTGCTGTTTATGTCGCTATACCTGATCCCTGAGTGGAACACGGCGGCGCTATCACAAGTCCCTTCTGTTGGTGATTTTACCATCACTCTTTGGATTTCTATCCCAGTGTTGGTCTTCGCGTTTAACCACAGCCCAGCGATTTCAGCGTTCTCAATGGCACAAAGCCGTGATCACGGTAAAGATGCCGAGCAGAAATCTGCGCAAATCTTGCTGCGTGCGGCAGGTATGCTACTTGGCTTCGTGATGCTGTTCGTGTTCTCTTGCGTACTATCACTGACCCCTGCCGATCTGGCAGCGGCGAAATCAGAAAACATCGCGATTCTTTCTTACCTCGCTAACAAGCACGAAAGCCCATTCATTTCGTACCTAGGTCCTATCGTCGCGTTCGTGGCTATCGTCTCTTCGTTCTTCGGTCACTACTTAGGTGCTCGTGAAGGTCTGAACGGTTTGATCGTCAAAGTGATGCGTGGCGCCGATAACAAACCAGTTAACCGCAAGAAAATCGACGTGTTCACTGTGGTCTTCATGATCCTGACCATTTGGCTGGTTGCGACCCTAAACCCAAGCATTCTGGGTATGATTGAATCACTTGGCGGCCCAATCATTGCCACCATCCTATTCATTATGCCAATGTACGCCGTGAAAAATGTGCCAGCAATGAAGAAGTATTCAGGTACAATTAGCAACGCCTTTGTATTGGTCATGGGTTTGATTGCAATCTCAGCCATTCTTTACGGTTTGTTCTTCTAAATCGCAATAAAATGCGTGATAGTCATAGAGGTGACTATCGGGATGACTCAGTCAACCGCATCCATCGATGTTTGCGGTGATTCCCAAAAAATCAGGAGTGGGGCTTGCCCTGCTCCTGATTCTCATTACGAGCGCGGTATCGCTCGTTATCACAGTCAATACCACGGACGGATTGCGTAAACACTAAATCCATTGCCCTTAGGGCATTGACTGAGGTAAGACACATGATCAGTGTTTTTGACATTTTTAAGATTGGTGTAGGTCCTTCCAGCTCTCACACCGTTGGCCCAATGAAAGCCGGTAAATGCTTTATTGATGAGCTCGTCGCGAATCAACGTTTAACCGACGTCGATCGGATTAGCGTTGATGTCTACGGCTCTTTGTCTCTCACCGGTAAAGGCCACCACACCGACATCGCTATCATCATGGGCCTTGCAGGCAACAGCCCTGAAACCGTTGATATTGACTCTATTCCTGGCTTCGTCAAACGCGTCGAAGACACCGAGCAATTGCCGCTGGGCGAACAGCAGCATGTGGTCGCTTTTCCGCGTGACGGTGGAATGAACTTCCATACCTCCAACCTCTCCTTGCACGAAAACGGCATGCAAATCCATGCGTGGCAAGGTGATGAGTGTGTGCTGAGCAAAACCTACTACTCGATCGGCGGCGGTTTTATTGTCGAAGAAGCCGAGTTCGGTCAGCCTGCCATGCAAACGGTGGAGGTCCCTTACGACTTCAATACCGCAGACGGCTTGTTGGCGCTCACGCAAGAAACCGGTTTTTCCATCAGCGGTTTGGTCATGGCCAACATGCGTGCCATGCACAGCCAAGAAGAAATCGATACCTACTTTGCTGACATTTGGAAAACCATGCAGGCGTGTATGAACCGCGGCATGGAAAACGAAGGGGTACTTCCGGGACCTCTGCGTGTGCCACGCCGTGCCGCTGCGCTGCGTAACCAATTAAAAACCAGCGAAAAATACAACATTGATCCGATGGCCGTAGTGGATTGGGTGAACATGTTCGCCTTTGCCGTCAACGAAGAAAACGCCGCCGGTGGCCGTGTCGTAACCGCACCAACCAATGGCGCGTGCGGCATTATCCCCGCCGTACTGGCCTATTACGATAAATTTATCGAAACCGTCGACAAGCAAACCTACACGCGCTATTTCGCCGCATCCGGTGCAATTGGTGGCTTGTATAAGCAAAACGCCTCAATTTCTGGTGCAGAAGTCGGCTGCCAAGGCGAAGTAGGCGTTGCCTGCTCTATGGCCGCAGCAGGCTTGGCCGAGCTAATGGGTGGTAGCCCTCATCAAGTGTGCATGGCGGCAGAAATCGCTATGGAGCACAACCTCGGTTTGACCTGTGACCCAGTTGCGGGCCAAGTGCAAGTGCCTTGTATCGAGCGCAATGGTATTGCCGCGGTGAAAGCGATTAACGCCTCTCGTATGGCGCTTCAACGCTCTTCCGAGCCACGTGTTTCTTTGGATAAAGTCATCGAAACCATGATGGAGACCGGTAAAGACATGAATGCAAAATACCGTGAAACATCGCAAGGCGGTCTTGCGGTTAAGGTGATGTGCTAACCGTCTTTGACGCGATAAGCACCGTTCACACGGTATAAAAAAGCCCGAGTTCGTCATGAACTCGGGCTTTTTATTTGGGCTTAGCGCTAACCTATTACGCCTCAGCGAAGCCACGATAACCGCGTGAGCCTATACGCCCACGCGGTATAGCGATTAAGCGGCGTGTTGCGCCACAGCTGCCTGTGGCTGTTTGTCGCCCACTGGCAAAATAGTGCGACCATATTCTTCGTTTAGCACTTGCGCCATCGCGAAATAGATCGCGCTTAAACCACACACAATCCCCTCAAAGCCTGCAATGGTGCCAATAAAGGCACTGCCAGTGAAATCACGTGCGGCAAGTAGGAAGAACAGTACCGTCAAACTACCGAAAACAAACTGCTTGGCGAAGCAATAGCGCAGTGAGCCGATAAACATAAAGCCGGTAAACAAGCCCCACATGACCAAATACCATCCCATAAATGCGGCTGGGCTGGCCTCAGCAATGCCAAGCTTTGGCATCACAATCAAACCAACCAGCGTCAACCAAAACAGGCCGTATGAGGTAAACGCTGTAGTGCCAAAGGTGTTGCCCTTTTTAAATTCCATGATGCCCACGATCACTTGCGCTAGGCCTCCGTAGAACAGGCCCATCGCCAAAATCATGCTATCAATCGGAAAGAACCCGGCATTATGAATGTTTAACAGCACGGTTGTCATACCGAAACCCATCAACCCCAAAGGCGCTGGATTAGCCAATTTGTTTTCCATAGTTACCCTACTTCGAAAAAATATGATTCAAAAGTCAAAAACTGTGCTCACAACCCTAAGGAAAAATGATCGTACAGCACAAAAACGCGGCAATATTACGGGTTATACCAAGGATGTAAATAGGTTTTGGCGCATTAAGGAAAAATCCAACTTTAAGCCAACAAAACAGTGAGAAAACTTAGGCACATTGCGCCCAAAAACATAAAAAAAGCAGCGTAATGCTGCTTTTTTACACGGTGAATATGAAAGGGAAACTTGATGCGTTTAGCGGGTGCTAAAACCCTGCTTATTCACGAAATCCTTCATAAATGGGCGCGACTCTTTTTCCAATGTTGCCGAGATCTGCTCGCTCCACGACATATCTTTGTTGCCCCCCGTGCGGGTTTGATAATACTCGCGTACTTGCTGGTCGTATTCACCAAGCGCTTTTTCATCCATCGCTTGGTAGCTGTTCTCGTGCACTAACAAAGATGCAGGCAACTTAGGCTTGCGCTCCGGATCTTGAGCGGGCACCCCTAAACACATTCCAAATAAAGGCAACACATGTTTAGGTAATGCCAACAACTCAGCTACGTTGCTCGGCTGGTTACGTAGGCCACCAATATATACGCCGCCTAGGCCCATCGACTCTGCCGCCACCATGGCATTTTGCGCCATCAGCGCGCTATCAATGGCACCGATAAGCGTTTGCTCAGTGAAACCTAGTTGGGCATTTGGACTGATTTGCTCATGGCGATGGAAATCGGCACACCACACTAAAAATTCCGCACAGTCGGCCACATACGCTTGGTTGCCCGCGTATTCCGCCAATAAACGTCGTTTTTCTTTGTCCGTCACACGGATAATGCTGGTGCACTGCAAGAAACTTGAGCTGGATACTGCGCGCGCCGCATCAATAATCTGGGTCAATTGCTCGGAAGAAATCGCGTCTTGAGTAAATTTACGAATAGAGCGGTGAGAAAGCAGTGTCTCAATCGTTGGATTCATGATGGGTCCTTTCAATCGGTATAACATCAGGTGATACGGGTATACACTTTTCTATACGGTGTCGCAAACCATTGCTCTACCTACTATTCCGCCATATTGTTAGCCATCCGCGTCACACAAGGCCTTACGTGCGGTGAAAAAGAACAATCGATTTTTTCTATCAATGCAAAAGGTAATTTCGTCTTTTTTCTTACCCGGGGATCGGGCATAGTAAACTCATTGATGCTAAAGGAGATGACTATGTTCGTCGTAATTTTTGGCCGCCCTGGCTGCCCGTTCTGTGTTCGCGCAAAAGATTTGGCTGAAGAATTGAAAACAAGCCGTGAAGATTTCAACTACCGCTATGTGGATATCCACGCAGAAGGTATCAGCAAAGCCGATCTGGAAAAAACCGTCGGTAAACCGGTTGAAACCGTGCCACAAATCTTTGTTGACCAAGAGCACGTTGGCGGCTTTACCGAATTTGAAGCCTACGCCAAAGAAAACCTCGGCCTGTATCAAGAATAAGGCGCCGATAATCTTACTAAAAAGCCAGCATCTCGCTGGCTTTTTTAATCCTCAACGCTATCAACGCATTTACACGTCTGAACGCTCTTTCACCTCTTTGAGGCTTTGAAGATTTTCGTTGATTTTAAAAATCACAATCATCAACTCACACCAAATTCTTGCTCCTACTGCACCGGCAACAATGGTAAATAGGCCAATGGCAATGTTTTCCAGCCGCACCCCACCGTAGCCTCCAAACATGGTGCCTAACCCCGAAGCTAATGCAATCAGTAACAACAGCCAATACAGTCCGGTGACCAGTTTTGGCGTCAACATCGAATTAAAAAAGAAGATAGATTTCACACTTTGTTCCTTAAAAAAATGAGAGAAGAGTATTCGAATTAGCCACTATTCATAATGGCTCCAGAGCCTGAGCACTTTCACCACTTGTTCATCCTCGAGGACTTGATAGACCAAGCGATGTTGAATATTAATACGGCGTGAATAGGCACCAGTGAGATCGCCGACAAGCTTTTCAAATGGAGGAGGTTTACGGTAGGGGTCGTCTTCAATCAGTGCTAACAGTTCTTGCGCTTTTGGTTTGAGGCCACTAGAAGCCAGCTTTTTTGCGTCTTTCTCGGCTTGTTTGGTGTAAACCAACTTCCATGTCACCAGTCCAACTCCTCATCGCATTCATCCGTCGGCGTGGCGATGCCTTCGCGAATTGACTCACGCATCCCTGGTACAGAAAGCAAATAGAGTGTTTCCTGAATGGCTGACCAGTCTTCTTCAGAAATCAGCACTGCTTTGTTACGTTTGCCCGCAATAACAATGGGCTGATGCGATTCGGCGGTTTCATCAATGAGCCGATACAATTTGCTACGCGCTTCAGTGGCAGTGATCCCCGTCATAGCGCCTCTCCGGTGATTGGTTTTTAAACAATTGTACGACATCGAGTACGTACGTCAAGACGAACGTACTCGTTAATATCCGCTCACTCAAACCGCCGCGTTGGCCATCACCTTTGAAAACGCAGTTTCCAATACCGCTTTGGGCGGTTGCAATAAAAACACCTCATGAACCAACTGAGTTAATGCCTCTATGCTATCGATGCTTTTCTCGGTAATAAGCTGCCCCGCCGTATCCCAGACCAAAAACTGCTGATTACGAATCAAATAGCGGTGTGACGCGGTGATCAACGACACCACGAGGTTATTGACGAAAATGGCTTCGGGGTGTTGATGAGAATAGAAATGCGCCACTTCAAAGTCGGCTTCTACTACGTCATAAAGCTCGACCTCGTACAGCGTTAATGGTGGTTGGCCGGGCTCGTATAATACCACGGTCACCACATCGCCATTGCGCGTGATTTGATAGGTATCGTGCCCGATGGTGCAGGTGCGCTGGTTGATATTGAGTAACCCGCGCGGGGTTTTATTGCCAAAACCAACGTCCACTAGATAAGTCTCGCCATCGAGCTCAAGCACATTCATACGGTGAGTGCGCGGATTGGTGGGTTTACCATTGAGCATCACTCGCGCCAGCACACTGCGCACATCAAACCCCAAATGTTTCAGGGCAAGGTAGGCAATCTTGTTATGCTCAAAGCAATAGCCGCCTTGTTGGTTCACCACCAACCGCTCAAACAATGCATCCGTCTGTAAAGAAAGCGGCTGCCCCGCCAAGGCATTAAGGCTAGAAAACGCATACCGCGCCAAGTGCTTTTCAATAAGCTCAGTGACCAGTGCCACGCCCTTCATCTCACTCAACGCGAGGCGATGTAAATACTCTTCAATCATGGGTGCTGATGTCATCGTCGACTCCTTATGTGAATGGCACCAGATTAATCCCTCAAGTTGGGTTGAGGTAAAGTGCTAATCGGATGACAAGAGCGACTTTTCCATACGTAGCAATACCCATGACTCACCGCGAAATGAACGCATACCGCTTTCTCGAGAAGTGACCACAAACCCCAATGACTCATAGCACCGTTTAGCCGCGGTGTTGTGCTCAAACACTGCGAGCGATAGCACCCAAGCACGATATTCTGACGTGGCCAATTGGATAAGTTGGCTGAGCATTTGATTGGCGATGCCTTTACCGCGAAACGGCTTAGCAATAAAAACCCGACAAATGCGAAAGTGCGCCTCACTGGTTTTGACCAGCTCTGCGTATCCCGCGCTCTCCCTAGAGACAGAAAACATAAAAGGCCACACGTCGGGTTGTGCACAATGCTGGCTGATCTGATGCGCGTTTAACGGAAAATCGAAGGCTGGCCCGCCCCATTGGTAGTTTAATTCGTCTGATTCGATCCAGTTTATCAATCGCTCGTAGTCAGATTGGGTGAAGGCTCTGAGTGCCATTTATTGAAACTCCAATATGCATGATTACGTCAGCAACAGTGCGACAATTTTCTTTATCAAAGGGTTTAGCCCCTCGCGCAAGGCAATAACACGCTTACTCTAGAGCCTTGCGTGTCACGACTCACGCAGGATTGCGACTAAAAGCAGAGCGCAGCAATCCTAATCCTGCCAGCGCAAAGATCCCAGACACTACTCGCTCAACCCAATGCGCCACTTTTTGGTAGACGTTCATCACGCCGTTGATTGAAAACAACAGGGAGTACATCCCATTCACCAAAAAGCCGACCAGCATACAAGTCAGCACCGCAGCGACAAGAAATAGCCCATCGCTGCTTGAACCCATCCCAACCGACAAAGCCGCCATCCAAGCCACCACGGTTTTAGGATTAGAGGAATTTAAAACCACGCCACGAACAAACCACTTTCGGTATCCCACTTCATGATTGTCTTTTGTGGAGACCGTCGCGGCGGCGTTAAAAGATGATTTAAAAGAAAGGTAAGCCAGCCATAGAAGATAAACGCCACCCACGATTTTTAGCAGCATGAGTAAATATACCGACCCTTGTAGCACCACACCCAAGCCACTGGCGGCGACAATGCCCCAAAACAGCAGCCCAATGGACAACCCTGCGCCGTAAACAAGGCTGACTTTTCGCCCCTTACTCATGGCGACGGTTGCATTGGAGATGTTCGCCGGCCCCGGAGAGACCGCGACAACAAAAAATGCGAACCCAATTGAAACGAGTGATAAAACGTCAGTCATCCTTGCTCCTTGTTATCGATGTTGTGTTTAGAGTAGTTTTTCCATCGGCACGCAATCTAAACGGATCCCTTTTGGGGAGTGATACGTTGATACCTCATCGCCCACAAAGCCGCATGCGCGATAAAAAGGCGCTGCATTCAGCGTGGACTCGAGCGTTAGCAATCGCAAGCCCTGCTCTTTCGCTAGGTGCTCTAAAAACTGGATCATCTTTTTCGCCGCACCCCTGCCACTGTAATAAAAACGGATCCTTACTTGAATGCCTAGGGAAAGTGTCACGCTGTTACTGTTTCAATTCCTGCGCAAAGCTATAAATGCTAGCTTCGAACGGTAGACTGACATGCTATGGTCTGTTCCAAACTTTTTCCAGGTAAACTGCTTCCTCATCCATCCTTTAAGCCGATACCAAATATCAACATAAGTGAGTAACCTAGCCTTATCGTATTCACCAGTTTTGACATTTGTGAGAAAACGCATATCACCACCGTGAATATAACCTCCGAACTTATCTCGAAGAAAAGATTTTAATTTATCCCCCACTGCAGGTGTAAAACTTAAAATCCAAGAAAGAGGCTCTATAAGCATATTGGGTGGTGGTACCATAGTTACGCCATCAGACGCATTCACTACTCGGTAAATTGGTGTTTTCATTGTCATAAGCCAATGATCGTCTGACACTCTGGGGGCGCCAAATGTATAACATGCTGCATTACCGCCGCTATGAGTTATCCTCTTCGCAGCTATTGTTGCCAGTGCTCCGCCAAGAGAGTGCCCTGTGATGAATAATGGTAGTTCTCTATACTGTTCGAGTGCCTGATTGACTTCTACTTCGATTGAGTTAAATGCATCATGAAATCCAGAGTGAACTCTCCCCTCAGTCACACATTTAGTTAGAGTGGCACGAGCGTCTGACTTTATATCTTTTAACTCGAGTGGCTCAGTGCCACGAAATGATAAGACGATAAAATCATTAGTTTTAATCAATATTGCTTGGCTGCCATTTTCATTGAACGTAGCGACAAGTTCAGCATCAAGTTTCTGAAGTTGCTTTTCAAGAAGCCGCTTTTCTTTTACGTAATCATAACTAAACTTCTGTACAGCTAATAGAATTGATGCTTTTAGCATATGGCTATTTTCTTTCCCCGCCAAAAGCATACCCTCAATTCTTTTACCGACATCTTCTGTAATAACAGGCGGATTGAATTTAAAGTAAGCAAGTTCAGCAAAGCATGCCATTAACCAAGCCGTTCTATCACTATATGCCTCTCGATACATTGGGATGCTTTTTCCCAACAGTTCTTTGGCTTGTTTAATATCATCACTTGTTTCTATAACTAATTTCGACATAACTAATCCTTGTCAGTACTGAAAATTAAAAAAATATCCCTATAAATAACCACGCACCATTTTAAAACCATCACCCACCAAGCAATTATTTATAGGAAGAATTATTAATATCACGCAAGTATATAAAGCTCTATTTTTTTAACGAACACATATCTCGTTAAATTCTTCTTAACTCGTTCCCACGCTCCTGCATGGGAATGTATATGCATTTGAATCATAGTCAGGGTTCGCCACAAGATCACCGAACTACACTTGCGCTCTGTTCTAATACTAGCGGACAGAGTCAATACCTTTAGCGAACAAGCCAGTTCAATGCCCTAGAAAGAATAATATAACACTGGTTATGGTGCTTTTTGTGTTTGAATAATAGCATGAGATAGATATGCATTCCCACGCAGGAGCGTGGGAACGAGAAATGGCCCTGTCACAGGATTGGCAGGCAGCGGTGAGACCGCAGTAAGAGACCTTATATATGTGTTTGTCGTAAGCAATGACTTAATGGCGGAAATGACAGAACGAAGTAGACCATTTTGTTGTTCGAGAACATTGGCTGCTCGCGCAGCCAAAAAAAAATATGCTATTGCCTATTGACCGGAGAAGGGCTCATATGTGTTAGGTTAAATTTCTAGCTGCTGCTTATATATTTCTATTTCCTGCTTATCTAGGCCAACTCTTTGTATATATTTGTATTCATCTTCATAAATCGACTCATATACAAGTGACAGCTCTAACTCTAGAGCTGATAGTAGTTTTACAAATTCAGTTTTGCATCCATATGCTACAGGATTTGTCGTTGGAGCCAGAATTTTAATAGCTTCTCCTGGAGTCAAGGATGCACCTTTTTTAAACCAACTTTCTGAATAGCATAATCCTTTCACACCAAGGTGATCATAGATTTCTGGCCAACTATTTTTTGTCATATCAAATTCTTTTCCATTCGCAATAATCTTCGCATCTTTGATAAATGCTGGACCAAGGCCATCATTTGCAACAAATATTCCGTTATCACCTCCGACACCGGGTAATCTAGGTGCAGATGTAATATATGGTTTTAATGACAATTTGTTATGTTCTCTCATCACGACACCTTGCCAAATTGAAACACAGACAGCAGCAAGGGCAATTGCCATTGATGATATATTTACAACTCTATCGGTTAACATTCTATACCTTTTAATCTAACGCCGCGCTCTGCGGAAAATTCCGAGCGCGGCGGAAAATTTGTCCAACAGCAGCGCATTGTTAGCAGCTTGATGCAATCGTAGTGACAAGCTTTTTAATTCGTTTATAAGAGTTTGGTAAGTTTTGATTACTAAGCTCTCGAAGAGTATCTAGCATTTTATCCAATTTTTTAGCAGCCTTATTCCTTTCTTCAAGGATAAATTTCCTATTACTTTGCTCTTCTGTTAAATCTAAAAGCTTAGACATTTCCTCAACAGCTTTATCCGAGCACAGTAAGTCCATTTCTAGATTGTATTTCATACAAACTATGTTATTTTTTTCGAATAAGTCCAGCGCTTTGCTATGATTTGTCTTCATGTGATTTAGAATTGCATCTCTATCAGACTTAGTTGGTATTAACTCATTTAGGATAATTCCTGATTTATACTCGTATCGATACTTGGGTAAACCTTGCCCATCTCTACTGAGTTTAAGCTCGTCATTTAGATACGGTATGAAATAGTCTTTATCCAGAATTGCTAAGTACGGGATTTCTAGTTTTTTCACTATATGAAAAGGGTAAGATAGGTTTCTTACTCCATCGATATTAATCAAGCTAATCCCATATAGGTCTAAATCAATTCCTGCGCGTTCAGCAAGAATCTTAACAACCTCGGCATCGTTCTTACTTTCCACGAAAATCACATGATTCGCGTAGAAAAAATCACTATTCCGATACAAATGAAATTGATAGTATTTGAACTCTTCTAAATCATGGTCCTCAAAGAAAGTGGAAGGTAATTTAAGTAATTTTGATTTAAACCCCCTAGTGGAATCAGACACTTTTCTTACTAATGCAATATTTAAGTGGTCAATATTATCAATTAGAACTGTAGAGTGTGTAGTGAGGATTACCTGAGCCACATCATCATCATGTGATGATCGGGTAATAGAGCTAATAATTTCACGCTGAGCTTGAGGGTGTAAATTTGTTTCAGGTTCTTCTAAGCCAAGAATGATATTCTGGTGTCTAAGATTTGCTAAAACTCTATGAAGGGCGATAATCGTTAAACTTTGCAACCCCGTACCACAATCGTCTAAATAGTGGTCAACACCTAGTTCATTAATATGCATTTCAATGCCATTTAAGAATGACATGAAATTCGAATCCTGATTGAAACTTAGAGAAAATTTAAATGTATGTCTAAGCGAATAGTAACCTTCAACGTCTTTGGCAATTCTCTTTAAAGCGCCATTTTCAAGATAGCCAGCTGCCGCTCTGAATTTTGGAGTTAGCGTGTCTCTTTTTTGCGTTTCGACTTTAAGATATTCTTCAACTAAATCTTTAATTAGTGCGTTTTCTTCCCACTTAAGCTGATCAGGATTTCTATTTGGCGGGATATATACAAACGCTATATTTTCTTTTATATTCTGGATTAAATCGTCAGGCGCAGAAATAAATTTCCCTTCGCTACGATATTTGTAAGATATTCTTCGGTTGGAAGAAGAATAGGCTTGCTGGATTTCAAGAACATCACCATCTCTATATGGTTGAAAATTTTCTCCGAGATTTCCAAATGTTACTGTAATTTTGGGAATGGACTTGCTGGTATACGCATGCTTCCCTTGTATGTACGAATGCTCTTCATTCTCCGGGTTAAAAAATGTATTTAATGCACGTATTACTGCGGATTTTCCGCTATTATTTTGCCCTACTACAGCATTAATATCGCTGAAACACATCGAGCATTGTTCGATTGATCTAAATTTCCTTATATCAATTTTTTTTATTTTCAATTTCTATACTTCCTTACTGCGGAGTAATCGTAGTCGTGGCTGCTAACGCTTGGCACAGCGGACGTTTTGGAGCGAATCAGGAGCGGAAAAACGTTCCGCCTGCTGTCATTGGTTATGTTTCATTGCCAAGTCAGAATGGGATATCATCATCAAACTCCGATTCTGCTGCGGGAAGAGCCTTTTGCGGCAATGGAAGGCCGTTCGCTATGTAAAGGTTTAATATATCCTCTCGATCCATGAAGAGTATCTGACTTCGCTTAGACGCGTCCAATTTACCTCCGAGCCAATTTCTCGCCTGTTTGGTAATTTCTCCTCCAGCAACTATAAATGCATGATCAACCAAGACACGTCGACTGGTTTCAGGGTCGAATATTTCATGGCCGAGCATCATCAATACCTGATTATAGATTTCGGAGACATTGGCGTTTGTAGCTTTAGTTACCCCCGAGGCATCAAGCTTTCCCTTTTTAACCTGTATGCCAAAGTAAAGAACATGCTGCGTGGGAAGGATGAACCGCATCCAAATGTCCTTTCCATACTCCAAAGCCTTATCTTTATGTCCTGCTGCTGTTATTCGGTGGTAACCCAACTGCCTGAATAGTGGCAGAAGAACATCTTCAATTAGTTCGTCTTCAGAGCATTTACTCAAGTAGCTAATAAGCTGGTCACGTTTTTCAATTTCTTTAGGAGTAAATGGCCTGTGAGGGTTTGCAGCGAGTGATATTTTGTTTGTGTCGATATGACGAATATAAAGAAGTTCATCCTCCCCATAGAAAGCCTCATAGCCTTCCCGTGACAAAGGTTTGTTCAACTCTTCCAAAGCCTTTGAACGATCAGAGTCACCTGGTTCAGCATCTGATTTGTGCATTAAAACTCGAAGAACATGAACAAAACGTTCAGGAAGAGCATGAGCAGCCGGTTGTGGCTCCTGAAGTAACTCCTCTAAGCGGTCTGCTGTCCAGTGCCGGCGCGTTGATCCATCGTGAACGAAATCAAGGTCACACTCCTCAAAAAACTGTGTGATAAAGCTGCTCGAGCGGTAGGGAAAAAACTCTTTATCTCCTACTACCAGTTCCGCGATCGCGCGTAAATTTCTACTCTTGAATTTCATTCCACCTCTGCGTGTTGGACAACGACCGAACTCTGGAAATCATGCGAACAGCCAACCACGAACATAACGAATGACATGGATTCCCCCTCTTGAAGATCTGCCACACTTTAGGTGCGGCCTTTAATACCGAAGGTAACCATGTCTACTCAATTCTTTTGTGACGTTGATCTCGCCAAGCAGCACTTTTCTCTTCACGCGGTGGATGACCACGGAAAAGTCATTCTCCATAATTCGTTCCCACGCAGGAGCGTGGGAACGAATTATGGCCCTGTCACAGGATTGGCAGGCAGCGGTGAGACCGCAGTAAGAGACCTTCTATATGTGTTTGCCGTAAGCAATGACTTAATGGCGGAAATGACAGAACGAAGTAGACGACTTTGTTGTTCGAGAGCATTGGCTGCTGCGCAGCCAAAAAAATGCCTTTGCCTATTGACCGGAGAAGGGCTCATATGTGTTATGTTTAGTTGCTCAACTCAAATGAATTATTTTTGCAAAGCAGCTTTGTGTACTGCGTACTTTTTACACCAGTTAAACTCTCACTAGATATTTTAAACTTTATAGTCTTGTTTTCTTCGATGAGTTTAGGGTTTATGTGAAGTACGAACTCAAATGTTTCATTCGATTCCAGTTCGCTTAAATGTGACCACTTAGCAATTATGTTGCTTTCTTGTCTGTGAGCAAACGGTTTGATCGTTGAACATCCTGTAACTAACTTAATGTCAACTGACTTCGCATAGTTGGAGCTAACATTCTTTAGACGAATTACCGCTACTCCATACTCTCCCCAGTCTAATACTATTCTGTTTTTGTAATCAAAACTTTTGATACGTTTTTCATTACTAAACAAAACTGATAAGAACGTACCGACTTCTTTATCAATTGTGTTTTCTGAAATATGCCAAGTAAACCAACATCTGTCAGACAATGACTTTTGTTTATAAAACAATATGTACGCGGAGATAAAAGCTAAAAAGCCACCTGAATAACCACCAAGGTAGCTCAACCAGCCGTCTTCTGTTCCATCCATATAACCAGGGACATACGCTATGAATAACTTGAATAGCAACGGAGTCAACATGGGAATTGCCAACCCGATTAGAACTAAAATAAATATATGCACATTATCTCCATATAAACATAACATTTTATTAGCGCGCACACTCACTTCCCCAAAACCGTTGCACGCGCCTTTTCTTTCTTAACTGACGATTATTAAAATACTTACAGCTCTTTACTATTGTCTCACTCTCGAGAAATTGGACAAAAAAGCCTACCTTTGAAGACAAGACCAGTTCTCCACGCTACCGCCCATCGATTGTCCGCATCCGGTAAGCGATCTGTCTCTTTGTTTACTTTTTAGCCTACCAAATGTCTAAATACCTTTTCATGCGCTAGTGTCCAAAATGTTAGCTAGCGCTTGTTCTGTGATATTTGCTCCAAAAAATTACTTTGCGGCCGGTTACGCGAGTCGCGTTTGGCGGATGTGGGCTGGGAAAAATAGCAGGCGTAAAAGTGTCGTCTTAGCGATGCTTGGGGGAGGCAAAAGCCGCAATAGCTGGGTGCTAGCGGAGGTGACAGCTGGCGTCTAGAAACTCGGCGGTGGTGAATTCTTTGGTTTAATTTGACCAAACGCGGTCAATTGGTCCTTTTTTACGCAAAATTAATGATTATTTCACTAAATTTGTACAACAAATTGTGATTTAGGTTGGTATAATTTTCACCACTTTAACCTCCTCCGCACGCTGTTGGATATTTGTGCTGTGAATATAGACGTCAATAACCTCCTGCTCCAAAACGATATTTTGCTCCTTTTTGTGGTACTTGCCATGGGCCTTGCGGTTGGAAAGGTCAAAATTGGTAATGTGCAATTGGGTGGATCCATCGGTGTACTGTTTACCGCAATCATTTTCGGTAACGCTGGGTTCACCTTCTCGCCAGATGCGCTCAGCATCGGTTTTATGCTGTTTATCTACTGTGTAGGTATTGAGGCAGGCCCGAACTTTTTTGGCGTTTTCTTCCGCGATGGTAAGTCGTATTTGCTACTGGCGCTCACCGTGCTGCTCAGTGCCATTGGCTTAACCTTGTTTTTCCAAGAGCAATTGGGGCTGGATATCAGCATTGCCACCGGCATGATGGCAGGTGCACTGACTGCAACGCCGGTACTGGTGGGCGCGAAAGATGCCCTAAATTCCGGACTCACGGGCGTTGAGGGTGAGCAACTGGGCATGATGATCGATAACCTCAGTGTCGGTTATGCCATGGCGTACTTAACCGGTTTGGTGAGCTTGATTGTGCTAGCGAAATTAATGCCGAAGTTACAGCGCCACAACTTAGAGCACTCTGCACAGCAAATCGCCATTGAACGCGGCTTGGGGAGTGAGTCGCAGCGTAAAGTCTATTTACCTATTATTCGCGCCTATCGGGTCGGCCCTGAACTCATTCAGTGGATTGATGGCCGTAATCTGCGCGAGCTGGGCATTTATCGTCAAACTGGCTGTTACATCGAGCGCATTCGTCGTAATGGCATTTTGGCGAACCCAGATGGTGACGCGATTTTGCAAGAAGGTGATGAGATTGCACTGGTGGGCTATCCCGATAGCCATGCCCGCCTCGACCCCAGTTTCCGTAACGGGAAAGAAGTGTTTGATCGCGATCTGCTCGACTTGCGCATTGTCGAAGAAGAAATCGTGGTAAAGAACGACAGCGTCGCGCAGAAGAAGCTATCCGATCTGAATCTGTCAGAATATGGCTGCTTCTTAAACCGTGTGGTGCGCGCACAGGTAGAAATGCCGATGGATCAAGGCATTATTCTAAATAAAGGTGATGTGCTGCAGATCAGCGGCGAGAAAAGTCGTGTGAAAGGTCTGGCTGAGCGCATTGGTTTTATCTCGATTCACAGCCAAATGGCCGATCTGCTCGCGTTCTGCTGTTTCTTTATTCTCGGCCTTGGGCTGGGGATGATCACCATGACCTTCGGCCAAGTGACCTTTGGTTTGGGTAATGCCGCTGGTTTGTTGTTGGCGGGAATTAGCTTGGGCTACTTGCGCGCCAATCACCCCACGTTTGGTTATGTGCCGCAAGGGGCGCTGAATATGGTCAAAGAGCTCGGGTTGATGACATTTATGGCTGGCATTGGATTAAGTGCCGGTGGCCGTTTATTTGAATACATCGCCGATATGGGCTTTTCAGTGATCATTGCCAGTATCTTTATCAGCGTTATCCCAGTGATTATCGCCTATTTGATTGGCGCCTATGTGCTGAAAATGAACCGTGCGTTGTTGTTTGGTGCCATTGTCGGTGCGCGTACCTGTGCGCCTGCGATGGATATGATTAACGAGCACGCCCGCAGCACCATTCCGGCGCTGGGTTATGCAGGCACCTATGCGATTGCCAACGTGATCCTCACCTTGGCCGGTACTCTGTTGATCATTCTGGTGTAATTTATTGGCTAACCTTCTATTCGGTCAGCAATAATTCAGCGACTATGCATATAATGAAAGCGTCCAATTTGGGCGCTTTTTTGCTCACAAGGGGTTACGCATGCAGGTGCTTATTATCGAAGATGATTCGATTCTCAGTCATCACGTGAAAACGGAGCTGACTGAGCTGGGTCATCATGTGCGCTGTGCCAGCACAGCCAGCGAAGGGCTGTATTACGCCGATCAATTTCCAAATGACATCGCAATCATTGACTTAGGCTTGCCCGATCAAGATGGTATCAGTTTGATTCGCGACATTCGCGCCAAGGGGCTGCGTTTGCCTATTTTGGTGTTAACCGCCCGCGCGAATTGGCAGGATAAAGTCACCGGGCTGGATGCCGGCGCGGATGATTATTTGGTGAAGCCGTTTCAAAAGCCAGAATTGGTGGCACGGCTGAATGCCTTGGTGCGACGGAGTGCCGGTTTTGTAAAGCCCACCATTACCGCAGGCGATATCGAGCTCGATTTGCTGGCCAAATCCGTCTCGGTAAAAGGTCAGCCTTTAGAGCTGACCGCCTTTGAGTATGATCTGTTTGAGTACTTGATTCGCCACAGCCGCGAAGTGATCTCCAAACAGCGTTTACTCGATGTGCTGTATCACGACCAAGACGGCGATCCGAATACCATCGAGGTGATGATTAGCCGTTTACGTAAAAAACTGGTACAAAGCGGTCATGAAAACCCGATTTCCACCGTGCGTGGTCAAGGGTATCTTTTTGAAATTCAAGCTGAGTAATTCATGAAATTAGGCCAATTCGCTTTGTGTCGTTGCCGCACGCGGTTGCGAACTCGTGTGCTTGCTACCTCGATCGGTATTATTTTACTGTTTTCGATTGCCCTTGCGGCGTTGATTAATAAGCTGTACCAGCAAAATTCAATGGCGGCGTACTCGCGCGATTTGGTGTCGCAAATTCCGATGGTGATGGCGCAGCTCAGCCGCGATGGCTTAATCCGTGCCGACCAGCTCACCGCGTGGATCCAATCGCTTGATCCATCGAGCTCGGATTATATGTCGGTACTCTGCACCCCAGAAAATCACACGTTATGGACATCGCGAGATGTCAAAGCCTTTGAGGTGGATGACATTTGTGCCCTCTTCCCTTCGCAAGCTACCACGCCACAATATCTCTCGATTGCCGGGTTTAACGTGGTGGCCCAACGGTTATCTTCTGATAAGCAGCCAAGCGATAGTCCTAATCATTTGTATGTGCTGCGTAATGTGGGGCAAGAAAAGCAACAGCTCGCCAATTTGGAAACAGAGACATGGTTTTACATCAGTTTGCTGTTCTTTTCTGCTTCTGCGCTGGTTGTGGCGGCCTGCCATTGGAGTTTTTCGCCACTGCGCCGCTTGGCGAGAGAGCTGATTGCAATCACCGAATCGCGCCAACAAACCTTGGACAGTGATTACCCTGATGAGCTGCAAGATCTCACCCAAGCACTCAACCAGATGATCACGCAGCGGGAAAAGCAAAAAGTGCGTTATCGTCACGCTATGGACGACTTGGCACATAGCCTTAAAACACGCTTAGCAGCCACCAACGCCCTACTCGATGATAACAGCTTGAATCGGGAGCAATTGAACAAGCGTATTTTGGAGCAAGTCAGCCAAATGGATGACATGGTCCAGTACCAGCTTAAACGGGCTTTGGTGGGGCAACGCGGCCTAAAGCGTGACGACAGCTCGCTAACCATTCCTGTCGATAGTCTGACTGGCATGTTAGATAAAGCCTATCGAGATAAACCAGTGACGGTGATCCGCGGCTTTGCTGACGATGCCACCCTCCCGCTTCATCGCAGCGATCTTATGGAACTGCTGGGAAATTTACTCGAGAACGCGTACCGCTTTTGTCTGGAGCAGGTGCTGATCCGATTGGAAGATAAAGGCGATGCGTGGCAGCTTTCTATCGAGGATGACGGCCCCGGCGTGCCGGAGTGCTATCGCGAGAGTATTTTTCAGCGCGGCGTGCGTGCCGATCAGCTAAATCCGGGCACGGGGATTGGCTTGGCGGTGTGCGATGAAATTATTGCCAGCTATGATGGCACCATTCAAGTCGCCCAATCCTCATTACAAGGCGCTGCGTTTGTTCTCACCCTGCCTAAACGCTAGCTAACACAGTTTTTGATGCCAACAAAAAACGCAGCCGTTTGGGCTGCGTTTTTCATTAAGCTGCATTTTTACTGGGCTGCGGGTATGTCGGACTCGGCGAGGCTGCGCATCTCCCACTCGCTAAGGCCGAGACACCAACGCGGGCTAATCGCTGTCTGGGTCTGCTAACAAATCGTCCTTGGCAGCCATCATATATTGGTACATCGACCAATAGGTTAAGCCGGTTGCGGCATAGAGCGCGACATAACCCAGCCATTCAATCCAAGGCGCGGCATGCCAAAGCAGCATCGTCAGAGCAAACATTTGTGAAGCCGTTTTAAATTTCCCCACCCAAGAGACAGCAACGCTGGCGCGTTTACCAATTTCTGCCATCCACTCGCGCAGGGCCGAAATAATCACTTCTCGCGCAATCATGGTCGCAGCGGGAATCGTGACCCAAATGGAGTAGTAATGCTCGACAATCAGCACCATGGCAATTGCCACCATCACTTTATCGGCAACAGGATCGAGAAAGGCGCCAAACCGGGTCGATTGTTTTAAACGGCGAGCTAAATACCCATCCAACCAATCAGTAACACCGGCAATCACGAAAACGAGTGCCGCGGCAAACGGAGCCCATTCGTAGGGCAAATAATAGGCGATGACAAAGACCGGAATTAGCGCAAGGCGCAAAAAGGTCAAAATGGTGGGTATATTAAGGCGCATGCTCAGCTTTTTATTGTTGGATTGACTACGTTATGTTGCCCCATTGCCTCTAACCTTGCAATGAGGAATGAATTTTCTCTGCCAGTGTTCGGCTGATCCCGGGGACTTTGGCGATTTCTTCGACACTGGCGTTGCGCAACTCTTGGATCCCACCAAGATATTTCAGCAAAGCTTGGCGACGTTTTGGGCCAATACCTTCGATTTGAGTCAGCACACTTTGTTTGCGCGCTTTTCCACGTGCGGCACGGTGTCCAGCAATAGCGTGATCATGGCTTTCATCGCGGATGTGTTGAATAAGGTGCAACGCCGGTGAGTCGGCCGGCAACGAAAATTGCTCGCCAGAGACTTTGATCAGTGTCTCTAGGCCCGGTTTACGGCTGGTCCCTTTGGCAACACCCAAAATAAGCGGATGAATGGGCCAATCGGCGATCAGGGGTTTCAGTACCTCCCACGCGCGATTGAGCTGCCCTTTACCCCCATCAATCACGATAATGTCGGGGATTTTTTCTGGCTCGAGCTGTTTGCTGTAACGACGGGTCAGCACTTGGGCCATTGCGGCGTAATCGTCGCCGCCGGTGATCCCTTCAATGTTGTAACGGCGATACTCTTTTTTTAGCGGGCCATCTTGGTTAAACACCACGCACGACGCCACGGTTTTTTCGCCCATGGTGTGGCTGATATCAAAACATTCCATGCGCTTGACGGGGTTTAACCCTAGCGTTTCTTGCAGGACCTTGTAGCGGTGCTGGATGGTCATGCGATGGTTTATCTTGCTGGTTAACGCCGTACGCGCATTGGTGTTAGCTAGCTTTAAGAAGCGTGCCCGCGCGCCGCGTGGTTTGCTTTGCAGTTGCACTCGCCGCCCGGCGATTTCACTCAAGGTATCTGACAACCAGGTAAGATCGTCGCCGATGTCATCAGAAATCAAAATGTGGCTAGGAATGGTGCGCCCTTCTGCTTGGGCCAAATAAAACTGGCTGACAAAGCTAGACACCACCTCGGCAGGTTCTGTCTCCGCCGGTATTTTGGGGAAGTAGCTGCGGCTACCTAACACCTTACCTTGGCGTAAAAACAGCACATGAATACAGGCCACACCATTCTCAAGTCCAAACCCGATCACATCCAGATCTTCGTCGCTATCTTGAGAGACAAACTGCTGCTCTTGCACGCGACGCAAGGCTTGGATTTGATCGCGGTATTCGGCGGCTTTTTCGAATTGAAGCTGCTGACTGGCGGTTTCCATTTTTTCCACCAGCGAATCGATCACTTGGCGGTTTTTGCCCTGCAAGAATAACCGAGCAAAATTCACCTGCTCGGCGTACTCCTCATCACTGACCAATCCGGGCACACAAGGCCCCGCACACCGACCAATTTGGTACATCAAACAGGGACGACTGCGGTTGGCGTAAACGGAGTCTTCACATTGGCGAACGGGGAAAATTTTCTGCAGCAGGTGCAGGCTTTGTCTTACTGCGCTCGCATCCGGAAACGGGCCGAAGTATTCGCCCTTTTTCTTTTTCGCACCGCGATGAACTGCCAAGCGAGGGTGGGTATGGCCGCTTAGATAAATGTAGGGGTAGGATTTATCATCGCGCAGCAACACATTGTATTTAGGCAGGTGTTGCTTGATGAGGTTGTGTTCAAGGATCAGCGCTTCCGTTTCCGTGTGAGTGACGGTGACTTCCACATTGGCGATGTTGCGCACCAAGGCTTTGGTTTTTTCGCTGGAAACTTGCACACGAAAGTAGCTGGCAAGACGCTTGCTCAGATCTTTCGCCTTACCCACATAAATGATCTCACCCGAGGCGTCCATCATGCGATAAACGCCCGGTTGGTGAGGCACCGTTTTTAAAAAGCTTTTTGAATCGAATGTGTCTGGCACTACAGAGTCTCGGTATCTAACATCCCGTGACGAATGGCGAGGTGAGTCAACTCTACATCCCCGTTAATGCCCAGCTTGCTAAACAAGCGATAGCGGTAACTATTAACGGTTTTGGGGCTTAAACTGAGCTGCTCGGAAATGTCCGTGACTTTTTGCCCTTTGGTGATCATCAGCATGATCTGCAATTCACGCTCAGACAGCTCCTTGAAAGGGTTGTCAGAAGAAGCGGAGAACTGACTAAGCGCCATTTGCTGGGCAATATCCGGGGAAATGTACCGTTGGCCACTATTGACCATGCGAATCGCATTCACCACTTCGTCTGCGCCCGCCCCTTTGGTGAGATAGCCCGCGGCACCCGCTTGCATCACCTTGGTTGGGAATGGGTTCTCAGTGTGAATCGTGAGTACGATGATCTTGGCATCCGGCGAGTAGCGAAGCAACTTACGTGTGGCTTCCAAACCCCCGATGCCCGGCATGTTCATGTCCATCAGGACAATATCGGCGTGATTTTGCCGACACCACTTGAGTGCGGCTTCACCGCTGTCGGCTTCCCCTACCACTTTAATTCCACGGACGTCTTCTAATAGACGTCGAATCCCTGTGCGAACCAGCTCGTGATCATCTACAAGGAAAACAGTGATCAATCTTGTATCTCCACTTGGTTTGGTTCGCCAACTTGTTGCTTCACCGCAACGGTTGGACGTGTCTTAACGCATATTACTTGAGTTTTACCACGGATGAAAAGGCAACAACAGGGGCGATGTGCCGAATCGCAAATTTTCATACACCAAGCTGTCAAAAAACAGTCAACCCGTCTAAATTATGGCCAACGCGGTGATATTTGCACCAAGTTGCTGACCATAAACAGAGTAACGTCATGTTGACATGTCAGCATTTTTGAACACATCGCCCCCCTGTCCGTGATCGCGAGAAGGCTTAACCCCTTAGGCTATAGCGCCAAACACAGATACTTCATTTCGAGGTATTCATCCAAGCCCCATTGTGACCCTTCTCGGCCTAAGCCTGATTGTTTCACCCCACCAAAGGGCGCCACCGCGGTTGAAATAAGGCCAGTGTTAATCCCCACCATGCCGTACTCTAAGGCTTCTGCGACACGATGCACGCGGCTAATGTCTCGCGCATAAAAGTACGACGCCAGACCAAACTCGGTATCGTTCGCCATTGCGATAGCTTCAGCTTCATCATTAAAGGCAAACAAGGGCGCAACCGGACCAAAGGTTTCTTCTTTAGCAATCCGCATCGCCGGTGTCGCGTGTTTGATGACCGCAGGCTGAGTAAAGTTTTCCCCTAACTCTGGGCAATCGCCGCCAAGCAGGATCTCGCCGCCGTGTTGCTTGGCATCGTCCAAATGTGCTTTCACTTTGTCGATCGCACCACGATTAATCAGCGGGCCAATGTCCACCTTATCATCGGTGCCAAGACCGACACGTAATTGACTCACCGCTTGTGTGAATTTTTCTGCGAAGGCGTCATAGATACTCGATTGCACATAGATTCGGTTCACACAAACACACGTTTGTCCCGCATTGCGATATTTAGCCGCAATGGCACCTTCAACCGCTGCATCAATATCCGCATCATCAAAAACAATAAACGGCGCATTGCCCCCCAACTCCAGCGACAGCTTTTTAATGCTTGGCGCGCATTTTTCCATCAGTTGTGCGCCAATTTCCGTCGAGCCAGTGAATGAGAGCTTGCGTACCCGATCATCGCTGCAAAGCGTATCGGCAATCGGCCCAGCTGTGCCGGTGACGATGCTTAGTACCCCGGCAGGCACACCAGCGCGCAGTGCCAGCTCTCCAAGCGCCAACGCCGACAACGGTGTGTCACTGGCCGGCTTCACCACCATAGTACAACCTGCCGCCAGTGCTGCCGCGGCTTTGCGGGTGATCATCGCGGCTGGAAAATTCCAAGGTGTAATCGCTGCCGTTACGCCAATCGGCTGCTTGATCACAGAGATGCGTTTGTCGGCCTGCTCAGCAGGAATGGTCGCGCCATACACCCGCTTCGCTTCTTCAGCAAACCACTGTAAAAATGACGCCGCGTATTGGATCTCTCCCGCGGCTTCTTTCAGCGGCTTGCCTTGCTCGGCGGTCATGATCGCCGCTAAGTCGCCTTTGTGTTCAAGCATCAGCTCGTACCAGCGGTACAATACATCGGCACGGGCTTTGGCCGTTAGCGCTCGCCACTCGGGCAAGGCCGCATCGGCGGCATCAATCGCTTGTCGTGTTTCCTCGGCGCCCATATTAGGTATGTTTGCCAAACACGCGCCATTGGCAGGATTGGTCACCGGGCGTGTTTTTTGGTTGTGGGCATCTTTCCATTGACCGTTAATCAGTGCTTGTGTCTTAAGCAGCGTCATGTCCTGCAGTTGCATAATGGCTCCTTTTTTGTTCAAAGGCGTCGCGCGTTCACCCAAATCATACTGGCACCTTGCCAGCTCACGAATAGCACGGCAAGATATTCGCTGAGATCAACGACTATAAGCCAGCAAATGCACAATGTCTGCCCAAGTAGACAGCAAATAACCACAACGGCTTATAGATACCGGCGCAAACACAGCTGGCCCTTCAACAGAAAAAGGATGCTCTATGCGTATTTTTAGCCAGTTCGATAGCGGGAATATCCGCGTTCTGAATGACGACGACATCAACAATATCCAGCTTGCCATTCACCAAGACAATCAATCTGAGTTTTATCAGTGGTTCCACTTTCGCCTTGAAGCTGAGGTCAATCAGGCCCATACGCTCCATATTCAGCAGCTTGCAGGCTCGGCCTACCCTGAAGGCTGGAAAGACTACCAAGCGGTTGCCTCATACGACCGTGATACCTGGTTCCGTGTCCCTACTGAATTCGACGGTGATACTTTGACCATTAAGGTGACGCCGCAACACGGCTCGATGTACTTTGCGTATTTCGCACCGTATAGCTATGAACGCCACTTGGATTTGATTCATCAAGCGCAAACCTACCCACAGTGCCAATTAGAAACGCTGGGCCAAACCCTAGATGGTCGCGATATTAGCCTCTTGAAAATTCGCGCTGATTTAGGTGAATCCGCCCAACCGAAAACACCCATTTGGCTGATTGCCCGCCAGCACCCCGGCGAGACCATGGCGGAATGGTTTATGGAAGGTTTACTCGACCGATTGCTTGACGACACGGACACCACCGCCCGTGCACTGTTGGAAAAAGCGGACTTTTACATCGTGCCCAACATGAATCCCGACGGCAGCGTACGCGGCCATTTGCGCACCAATGCCGTCGGTGCCAACTTAAACCGCGAATGGGAAACGCCAAGCCTTGAGCGTAGCCCTGAGGTGTATCATGTTCGTGCCCGTATGGAACAAACTGGGGTGAAAATGTGCCTCGATATTCACGGTGATGAGGCAATTCCGTATAACTTTGTTGCCGGTTGCGAGGGGATCCCATCTTACGATGAACGTATGGCTGACCTCGAAAACCGTTTCAAACGTGCGCTGCTTACCGTAACGCCGGAGTTTCAAGACGAGCATGGCTATGAAAAAGATGCGCCCGGTAAAGCCAATTTAACCGTGGGATCAAACTGGATTGGCGAGCGCTTTAAGTGTTTGTCGTACACGGTTGAAATGCCGTTTAAAGATCACAACGACCAACCGGATCCAGATTTTGGCTGGTCACCGGCGCGCAGCCAAGCCTTTGGTCGCGATATGCTCAGTGCCATCCTCGCGGTGGTCGATACACTGTAACGCACCCAATGTGCGCGAGACGCAAAAGCCGATGCCGCGTCATCGGCTTTTTCTATGTCTGTCATAGATTATTTCTGTTTTCGCTAGTCGGTAAAGGCTCGTAAACTAGCCACAAATCATTCGACGAGGAACAATAATGACAACCCTAACCTCACGTTGCCCTCACTGCCAAGCAATGAACCGTATTCCGAGCGAACGCGTGAACGACGCGCCCAAGTGTGGCAAATGTCAATCAGCGCTATTAGAAGGAAAGCCCATTGAAGGCACGAGCGATAACTTTGCTGCCTTACTTAACAGCGACAAGCCCGTGGTGGTAGATTTTTGGGCCCCTTGGTGTGGACCATGCCAAAGTTTTGCGCCTGCTTTTGAGGCCGTCGCCGAGCAGGAAGAGGGGCGTGCGCTGTTTGTGAAAATTGACACTGAAGCGCAGCAAGCGCTGGCAGCACAATATCGCATTCGCAGCATTCCGACGCTAATGGTGTTTAAAAACGGCGAGCGCGTTGACATGATGAACGGCGCCCTGCCTCAAAATGCCTTTAGTGACTGGCTAAGCCAGCACCTTAGCTAATCGCTAACCATCCTTTCATGATGATCTCGCGGCGCTACACTTTTAGCGCCGCGCCTTGTTTGACCGCGCGGATCGCCACATTGGTATTGATGTCTTTGACCATCGCCAAGGTCTGTAACTGGCGCATAAAGGCTTCATAGTGCGGTAAATCGCGTGTCACCACTTCCAGTAAATAATCATAAGTGCCAGAAATGACGTGGCCGTTGATCACTTCATCCATTTCTACCAGCGCGTTTTCAAAGGTGACAATCGCCTCTTCTCGGTGATTGCTCAAACTCACGTTAACGAAAAAGGTCATGTTTAGTCCAATCCGCTGGCGATTTAACGTGACCTGATAGGACGCTATCACTCCATCGGCTTCCAGCTTTTTGATTCGTCTTGCACACGGTGAAAACGACAGCCCAACCGCATCAGCGATTTCCGCGGTGGTACGCCGCGCATCGTCTTGCAACAGCGCCAAAATGGCTTTGTCTTTACTGTCCAAATCGCTTCCTTGGTGATTTTCAACAACAAAAATATAATTAAAGATGATAAACGCTAACATGGTGGCAAATCACCCTTTAATTTGCCACCAATCCCTCCTTTGACGCTGCCACACTAACTCTATTGTTGAACAAGGAAGTGATCCACCATGCCTGCCACCTCTCAACGTGTATTAGGCCTTGCCGCCATGCTTGTCACCGTGACCATTTGGGCGAGCCTGTTTATCTCATTGCGTCAGGCCAGCCAATCGGTGTTAACCAGTGGCGATATTGCCCTGCTTCGCTTTTTGCCTGCCGCCCTCCTATTTGGTTGGCTGAGCCGTCATCGGCTCCGTCATATTGTCTCTGTGCCCAAACGTTATCTGTTTGCGATTGCCTTTGGCGCAGGCTTACCGTTTTATCTGCTCGCTGCCACAGGTATGCAGTTTGCCCCTGTCGCTGATGGCGCCTCGTTAATTCCTGGGATCTTGCCGCTGTTTGTCTCTGCGATTGCTTGGGGCGTTTACGGCGAATCGCTCTCAGTGGGACGGCGATTAGGCATTGGGCTTATTGTGATCGGCATAGGTGCGTTTTTATGGCATTCGCTGTTCTTCTCACCGTGGAGCGTCACGCAAGGCCATTTGATTTTGCTTGCAGCCAGCATCAGCTGGGCGTGGTTTACCATTGGCGTACGTGTGACAGGATTGAATGCCGCAGAAGCCGGCGCGGTATTAGCGATTTCGGCCGTCTTGTTGCTACCGGTGGGCGCGATGAGCGGACTTGTCTCCTTTAACCTGCTCCAAGCCCCTCTTGGCGAGCTTGGCTACCATGTACTGGCGCAAGGTTTAGGCGTGGGGATCATTGCCAATTACAGCTATGCATTTGCGATTCGCCGCTTAGGGGCAGAAATGAGTGCCGCAATAGGTGCATTCACGCCTGTAGTGGCTGCGCTAATCGCCATTCCTGCGTTCTCAGAAACCGTCAGTCTGCTCACCGTCGTGGCGATGGCGTTGATCGTATTCGGTGCGGTGCTCGCCAGTGAGGGGATAAAGTGGCGACGCACACAAACAAAAAGCGGCCCGCAGGCCGCTTAATCTGTGACTCGACGTAAACGCTATCCGGTTAGAGATAGTCGCCACGACGCAAGGCATCGATACGTTTTTCTAGCGGTGGGTGAGTCATAAACAACTCACTCAGCGTTTTCTTACCGTTGATGCCAAATGCCATCATTGAACCTTCCAGTTTCGGCTCGTGGCTGACTTTTAAACGCTCCAGTGCTGCAATCATTTTCTGTTTGCCCACCAGCTGCGCTGAGCCTGCATCGGCGCGGAATTCGCGATGACGGCTAAACCACATGGTGAGAATGCTAGCCAGAATACCAAACACGATTTCTAGCACTGACGACACCAGGAAGTACATCATCCAGTTACCGCCGCCTTCGCCTTCTTCGTCGTTGTTCATACCACTGACCGCGCCAGCAATGACACGAGAGATAAAGATCACGAAGGTGTTCACTACCCCTTGCATCAAGGTCATGGTGACCATGTCGCCGTTGGCAATGTGGCTGACTTCGTGCGCCAGTACCGCTTCCGCTTCATCACGGGTCATGTTTTGTAGTAACCCCGTTGATACCGCGACCACGGAGTCGTCACGTTTTGCGCCGGTGGCAAACGCGTTGATATCGGGCGAGTTATAGATCGCCACCGTTGGCATGCCAATGCCAGCACGCTGAGCCTGTTGACTGACCGTGTTCATCAACCAGTGCTCGGTTTCATTACGTGGATGCTCAATCACTTGCGCCCCTACAGAGCGAAGTGCCATGGATTTTGACATCAGCAACGAGATAATTGAGCCGCCAAAACCGAATACAGCCGCCAGTACCAGCAACCCAGACAAGCTGCCCGGCTGCATGCCTGTGACCGCGTAGATGATGTTCAGCACAATGCTGAATACGATCAGTACCGCGAGGTTGGTAGCAAGAAATAATCCTATGCGTTTCATCGTGTGTCTCCGTCGCTTAAACCCAGTGTTTAGCGCTTACTTGTTGTAATGGTAAAAATAGTATGGGCATTCAAGATAAAAACAATCCTTTGATGCAATTTGTTACGAATAAAATGATTGAATCCGCCCATCGATACAGACAGCCGCACCACTCCGCTGACCAGTTAGTGTGGCACGTTATTCCCATCTGATATAGATAAAATGTGAGCTAGGCCGATTGATAAAATTTCACAACCAATTCATTAATTTAAAAAAAAACCTAACACATAGAGCCAGCATTTTAGACAAATCCAAGCTACTATAGACTTTAGTCGAGTTGTAATTGCGTTAAGAGGGCGCTAATTTGGCTGCAGCTGTTTAAAACTAGATAACATTTTCTCACTCATTGTTCACATCGCGATGAAGCGTCAATGAGATGAGACAAAGTGTGAAGCCCTGATCAAGAGCCGCGTTAAAACAACGCGTTATCAATGGAGTGAAACCATGGCAGAAAAAGAAAACTACCGTGTCGCTATCGACATCTTATGCTGTCATCTCGGCATGAGCTTCGACGAAGCCTGCTCAGAACTTGGGTTAGCATCGGATGACGCCAGTGCAGCGCGACAAATTGCAGAAGTCCAGCAAGGTCTAATGGGATTACTGGACGATCAAAAGTAAGCTGTCGTTGTCAGTCATTCCTGTTACAAGTCCGATTCTACATTAGCAAAAAGCCAGTTTTCACTGGCTTTTTTTGCGTCCGGCATGACTCAATGCGCCCACCGTTTAAGGCGCTAAAAGCGCACGGATATCCAGCGTTGAAGCCCGTTGTGCTGGCGAGGCATCGGCAGCAAACGGCAAGTGCCCCAGACAAGGCGCATCTAAATGCGCGTTAAGATAGCGCACCATTTCGTCACTGTACTGCGCCTTAGGATCCACGGCGTTTGCCACCCATCCAGCTAACGTAAGCCCGCGTGCACGTATGGCCTCGGCGGTGAGTAAAGCATGGTTTAAACAGCCAAGCTTTATTCCCACCACCATGATCACTGGCAGTTGATGGGCAACCACCCAATCGGCAAGCGTTTCAGTCTCACTCAGTGGCACTTGCCAGCCTCCAGCCCCTTCTACCAATACTGGGCTGGCCTGCTGTTTTAAATGCGCGAGCCCATCGCTCAACACCTGGGTATCGATGGGCGTGTTGGCTAACACGGCGGCCCAGTGGGGCGAGCACGGCGTTTCTAACAACACTGGGTTGATTGCGGCATACGGCAATGCAATCGCACTGGCGCGCTGCAAAGTGACAGCGTCACTATTGAGTTGGTAGTCAGGCGCTAAATCGGCACCAGCGGCAACAGGCTTGTAGCCCACCGCTTGATAGCCCTTTGCGATAAAGGCGTGCAACAGCGCCGCCGTGGTATAGGTTTTCCCCACTTCGGTGTCGGTGCCGGTAATAAAGTAACTGTCATGCATGATGGTGAATCACTATGTAGCCAATTTGATAGGTCGCCGGTAAGGTGCCGGCGGCAAGTGCAAAACGCTGATACGCCTTTTCTACCGCGCTAAACTGCGCTCTTGTCGCCAGACCTTGCTGCCCCGCCCCTTGCGGGCGATAGGTGGCTCCAATGCCTTTTAAGCTTTTCATCACCGTATGGGCATTGGCAAAAGTCAGCTGTTCGCTTTCTTGCAACACGGTCGCGTTCATCAGCCCGGCGCGTTGGGTCGCCTGTTGTAACTCTGAGAAGGAGATAAAGCGGTTCACTCGTGACGTACCGCATGCTTGTTGCCATGCGCTGTCGAGTTCACACAAGGATCCGTTGAGCAGTGTTGAAACAAGAATTTGCCCACCGGGTTTGACGACCCGACGCAGCTCCGCCAACGGCACGTGCAAATCGTCACACCATTGCAGCGCTAACGAGCTAAATGCCAGATCGACACTGTTATAAGCCAGCGGCAAATGCTCCGCATCTGCTTGTACGCCTAGCATGGCATCGCCGCAGCGCGCTTTTGCCGTTGCAAGCATAGGAGCGCTGAGATCCAGTCCAATCACTGTTTTAGCGTGAGTCATCCACTGCTGGGTGAAATAGCCGGTGCCACAGCCGACATCTAAGACGGTACTGAGATGGATAGCCTTTTGCTCTGACTCAGCCAATGCCATTAACCGCTGGCCGACACGGCGCTGCAGCGTCGCACTGTCATCATAATGGGGCGCGGCTCGGCCAAACGCTCGAGCAATCGCTTGTTTATCGGCGACGGTCATGCTGTCACCCCACACGCTTTGTCGCTCGCTAATACCGGCTTCAGCGCCTCAATCAGTGCGGTGATATCTGTTTTTTGATGCTGCGCGGACAGGCTGATCCGCAGACGTGCGGTGTTGGCAGGCACAGTCGGTGGCCGAATCGCTCCTACTCGTATATGGGCTTTCATCAAAGCGTGATTCACCTGCTGTAACGCGGCCAAATCGCCGATAATCAGCGGTTTGATCGAGCTAGGCGTCGCCAGCAATTGCGGGAAGGACTGCGTATTTAAAGCATGGGGTTCGCAAGCAGACGTCGTCTCTAACCAGTCATGGAGGCCTTGCGCTAGCTGTTCAGCATGGGCGCTGAGTGTTTCCCGCCGCCAGTGCTCTGTTCGTGCCAACCTAATCGCATCCTCAATGAGTGCCGCTTGCGCCGGTGGCATGGCCGTCGAGTACACATAATGGCGAGCGAACTGGCGTAAATAGTCAATGATGGTGGGAGAAGCCAACACTGCCGCCCCAGCAACGCCCAGGGCTTTTCCAAACGTCACGATTAAAATATCCGGCCGTGCGCCACGACTGATACTGCCCTCGCCTTCTTGCCCTAACACGCCAATTCCATGCGCATCATCCAGTGCCCAGAGCGCGCTCGATTGGTTGGCAATCGCGGCAAGGCTTTCGGTTGGCGATACATCGCCATCCATGCTAAATACCCCTTCTGAGACAATCAGCGATGCGGAAGGCTGGGTTTGCTTTGCGAGCAGTTGGCGAAGGTGTGCCATGTCGTTATGACGAAAACGCCGCTGTGTGGCAGGGCTCAATACGCCGGCCTCAATCAAGGAGGCGTGGTTGAGTTTGTCTTGAAACAAGGCATCGTCTTTACCCAACAGCGTAAACAACAACGCCTGATTGGCAGCAAAACCACTGTTAAACAGTATCGCTTGCGGGTAACCCAGCCAGTCACACAGCTGATCACAAAGGGATTGATGCGCTGCGGTAAAACCAGATACTACCGGCGACGCCGTTGCACCCACGCCCCAGCGTTCAAGGTGCTGCTGCGCCTTTTTGACCAGCCGCGGGTCTTGCGCGAGGCCTAAATAATCATTACCCGCAAAGTTGCGCCATGACTCGGCGACGGCATTGTCTCCACTTTGCCGCCATAGGCCTTGTTGCTGACGTGCGGCCAGCTCATCCTGATAACGGCGGGTCAGCGCTGATGTTGTGTCAGTCATGGTGCTTAGACACTGGCGTCGTAGAACAAATCGCCCTCTTGCGGGCGCGATGCCACTCGCTCGGCCACTTGCTCAAGTAAGTCGTGCTCAGTGACTTGATCGGGCTTTTGGCTGACCGCTTCGCGATTAATACCCAGCTTTTTAAATAGCTGCATGTCCGCGTCTTCGTCAGGGTTTGGTGTGGTCAACAGCTTACAGCCGTAGAAGATCGAGTTGGCGCCCGCCATAAAGCACAAGGTTTGCATTTGCTCGTTCATGTCTTCGCGTCCGGCAGACAACCGCACTGCCGATTTGGGCATCATGATCCGCGCCACCGCGATAATGCGGACAAAATCGAACGGGTCGACGTCATCGACGTTCTCAAGCGGTGTGCCTTTTACTTTGACCAGCATGTTAATCGGCACGCTTTCTGGATGAGCCGGCATATTGGCCAGCTCGACCAGCAAACCAGCGCGATCGCGGGCACTTTCACCCAACCCAATAATGCCACCGGAACACACCTTCATTCCCGCGTCTCGCACGTTAGATAAGGTATCAAGGCGTTCTTGATACGTCCGCGTGGTGATGATGTTGCCGTAAAACTCGGGCGAGGTATCGAGATTGTGGTTGTAGTAATCCAAACCCGCCTCCGACAAGGTCTTGGCTTGCTCCGCATCCAACATGCCCAATGTCATGCAGGTTTCCAACCCTAATCCTTTGACGCCTTGGATCATATCGAGCAAATATGGCATATCGCGTTGCTTGGGGTTTTTCCACGCCGCCCCCATGCAAAAGCGCGTCGCGCCTGAGGCTTTGGCTTTTTCTGCCGCTTCGAGCACGCGTTCCACTTCCATTAAGCGCTCTTTCTCAACATCGGTGCGATACCGCGCACTTTGCGGGCAATATTTGCAATCTTCTGGACACGCGCCGGTTTTGATCGATAACAGCGTGCTGACTTGCACTTGGTTGGCAGGATGATATTCACGATGCACTTGCTGCGCTTCAAACAGCAAATCCATAAAGGGTTTATCGAACAATGCTTGCACTTCCTGTGCGGTCCAGTTGTGTCTTATTTCCACGCGGTTTTCCCCGTTGTTGTCGTTTTAATGCTTGGCTAGTCTACCCACAGACGTTAACCTGTCAACACAACAAGATCACACTGGTTTACATCTGATTTATTTATGAGCATAAACACCCATTTTGACCGTGAACATATCTGGCATCCCTACACCTCAACGCTCGACCCTTTGCCTTGCTTACCTGTCTCACACGCAAGCGGCGCCGAGCTATACCTTGAAGATGGCACTGTTCTGATTGATGGCATGTCGTCATGGTGGGCAGCCATTCACGGCTATAACCACCCTGCTTTAAACGCTGCGGCGCATCAGCAAATTGATAAAATGTCGCATGTGATGTTTGGCGGTCTCACCCACCAGCCCGCGGTCTCGCTTTGTGAGCGCTTGGTCGCGCATTCACCCGCGCCACTCACGCAAGTCTTTTTGGCCGATTCAGGCTCTGTGTCAGTAGAAGTGGCGCTTAAAATGGCGATGCAATATTGGCAGGGACGCGGCGAGTCACGCGCACAATTTTTGACCTTGCGTCATGGCTATCATGGCGACACGTTCGCCGCCATGTCGGTGACGGATCCGGATAATTCGATGCATAAACTCTACAAAGGGTTTCTGCCCCAGCATCATTTTGTACCGTCGCCACAAAGCCGCTTTGACGGTGAGTGGAACCCTAATGACATACAGCCCATGCGCGACGCACTCGCCGCGCATCACGGCCAACTTGCTGCGGTGATCTTAGAACCGATTGTGCAAGGCGCAGGCGGTATGCGCTTTTATCATCCCGAATACCTGCGTCAAGTGCGCGCTTTGTGCGATGAATTTGATGTACTGCTGATTGTGGATGAAATTGCCACCGGATTTGGCCGCACCGGTAAACTATTTGCGTGTGACCACGCGGAGATCAGCCCAGATATACTCTGCGTCGGTAAAGCATTGACCGGCGGCTACATGACCTTGGCCGCCACGCTCACCACCCGCCATGTGGCCGATACCGTCTGTAGCGGTGATGCAGGCTGTTTTATGCACGGCCCGACCTTTATGGGCAATCCTCTCGCCTGTGCCGTGGCCTGCGCCAGTATTGATACCTTGCTAGAAAGTGACTGGCCGCAGACCGTCGCGCACATCGAGCGGCAGCTGAAAACTGGCTTAGCGCCTGCTCGCGCATTGGAATGTGTGGCAGACGTGCGTGTGCTTGGCGCAATTGGCGTGATAGAGCTGACCGATCCGGTGAATCTCGCCGATATTCAGCCTTTAATGACCGCCCAAGGCATTTGGGTTCGCCCCTTCGGAAAACTGGTTTATGTGATGCCACCCTATTGCATCCGCGACGACCAACTCCACCAACTCACCCAAGGGATGATCACCGCAATTAAGCAGTTTTTTGGTGAGTAGAGAGTCCATGACGCAAACACCGCCCCGTTGTATATGGGGCGGCATCTAATCCCATGTATACTGGCACGAATATCTTCGTTTGATTCAAGAAAACGTCAACCAAAGTTCTTGCACACACTTCACAAATTAGCCATAGCTAACGTAACCATGACAATAACCCTATCCATATTTCTGGCCTGTTGCGTAGAATGCTGCGTCATGATCATTGACTGGCGGACAGAAAGGTGGCTTACAAATTAGTGCGATTGACCGAACTTATGGCGTATGAGTTTAGTCAAGTAGAGGGCGATATCAGCTCGCTGAGCGAACGCGATGTCAGCAGTATCATCCCTGACGGCGTGAGCTTTTCTCAGTTTAAGGAAAAGCTTGATAGCGGTGAGTATGTATTACTGACCGATGCGCCGAAGCAATCAGCGATGGTGCATGATAGCGTTAACAAGATATGGTCCGTTGCTCCGAGCACTAACACAACGCTTTCGCCACAAGCCCAATCGGCTCTTTCTGCTAGAGCGAATCAATCTGGGAATGTTGCAACGGGAGCGAGTGGTTCGGGTAGCGCGAATGACAGCTCGCAAGCTGCGACAACAAATATCGAAGATACCTATGTCCCTGAGCCAGTAAAGCCTGACCGTTCAGACGTGCCGCCAGCCTTGAAATATGAGTACTGCGTTGAGATTGCAGCTTCTGACGACACGTTTCGTAAGGCGGTAGGCTGTACTTTCCAATTAGCGAAAACAGAGCAAGAAGGCACAATTGGCCAGTGGCAAACTAAGCCTACTGAGCACGGTACTAAGTACACCGCTTACGCCGCATTTGATGAGCCTAAAAAGCTAGTGGCTAAAATCTCTGCCGACACCATGGGTGTGAGTGTTCCTGACCACGTAGTGATGAAGCCTGAAGGCTCCGCTGTGGTCCGAGAAGCCTTTATTCCGGTGACACCCTCTATTCAGTTAGGTGAACGACTCGGTTTACCCACCGAGGGATATTATTACCACTTCAACCAAAAGCGCCTTGTTCAAGAATATAAGCTGTTAGGCAATGGCAAGTGGCAGTTTTATGCCACGCGTTCTACCCATGAAAAACTCAATCATGACCAAGGCCTTAACAAGCACCAGAGTGCTATTTTGGTTTACTGGAAGTTAGGTGGTAAAAACGTCGAAGATCAACACCTCGTCTATCTCAAAGAAGCAATTACTCGTGAAGAACTCGATAATTTAGATGATGAATGGCTAGCAGAAAACGGCGTAAAGCTATCTATCAGCGATTTACTCGCCGCTCCTAAGCAAGCCGTTGCGAATCGAGACGACTCACATGCAAATTCGGATAGCGATAAACCTCGGGACTCAGAGCAGCCATTAACTCATACCGTTAAGTTTGATCCGACTACCCACCAACGTGAATCATGGCCTACTATTGCCGAACAATATGGCCTGTCCGCCAAGCAGCTGTTGGAATTAAATCCACAGTATCACGCTGAACCGATGTCATTGGCGGTAGGTGATTTGCTAACTGTGAAGGGTTCGCAACCACAAGACATTGAAAAGAAATCTATTTATGAGCTACCACCTGAGAGCCCTAAGCCATTTAATCATCCTCTGAACACTTACTATGACTATACAGAGCGCTGTTTAGTTGATACTTCAACAGTCGCTATTAATCATAAAAGATTAGTCCCAAAAGAGGTGACCGTTGTCAATATCAAAAAGGTATCTGATGTTGCAACTGAATTTGAGCTTGGCTTCACTCAAGTAGAAAAAACTCAGCCCCTCGACGACTATTGGCAAAACCTTTTTTCCTCAGACACAAGTGACGACACCCAGAAGCTTTTGACGAAATACAATACACATTTGAACAATCCTGTCCGTCAAGGGGAAATTGTAGTCGTACTAACCAAAGAGCCATCCACTGAAGCACAGAGAAGTAAGCTGTCGACTCTTATTGAAGAAGCAACAGCAGCAAGTACAGAGCTAGCAAAATTAACTGAAGAGCAAGTTTCCACCGTTAATCGTCACTTTGAATTGCTAGATTTTTATGCTGACGAAGCCATGAAAAAAGTAGGCAAAGATGGCTTACCAAGTGATTTATATGCTTATGCTTCCATGGGAGTTGGTGCTGTAGCTGTAGGAATTGAGCAACACTTAAAAAATATCAATAACATACTTTTGGAAATTAACCACCTCTACGTCTCTCAGGTGGCGATGGCGAGCCGTGTTGGTGGTATTAACTATGGTTCTTTTGTCGCTGAGCGAGCCTCACTATTTCAAAAGCTAGATGGAAGCTTTGCTGCATTATCTCGACGTAGCGTTAAAATCCCTGTCTATACACAAATTAAGCGCAATCTCAAACTATCCACGCGCTCTGTCGTTCATCATGCCGATGAAATTATCGCAAAAGGCTTCGTACCTAATTTAGGTAAACGTATGGCAAATGTCGCAATCGGTATTAGAGCTTCCCGTGGCGTCGGCTATGTGGGGCTGTTGCTTGGCGGCGCAAGTGGCGTGAAGAATATTTATGACGCCTGCTCCGTCGATGGATCAGGGGAATGTGGCAAAGTCACTACTCGTGAAGTAGCCGGATTTGTTGGTGGAATTTACGGTGGAGGCTTCATGGGTAATGCTGCAGTCGGTGCGACACTATTAGCTTTAGGGGTTGTTGGTGTAACTTCTGCTCCGATCTTAGCGATTGCTTCAATAGGGGCTTTTGTTGCAGGTGGTGCTGTAGGTGGTATCGCTGGTTCTACTATAGGAAAGAATGTCGGCGATGTTATTTATATTGCTTATCAGTGGGGACAAGAGCAGCTCGAAGCCACTCAGGAAAGTTTTTGATGATTACTCTTAAATTAGTTTTAGCCTTATTGTCAATAGTCATATTTTGGTACTTTGTCATTTGGTGTGTAGTAGGTGCTATATCGGGAGCCGTATTGAGCTTAGGAGATTCTCAACGCATTGTTTTTATTGACAAACAGTTAGCAAAAGATGTCGATAAACTTCACTCTGATTATCAGAATATGATGTCTTATAATATCTTGACAAGATTCATGGTGTATTGCTTAAAGTACCCTTTTATACGTTATAGAGTGAAAGTTCACTCTTGGAAGTTTAATGCATTTATGTGGTTGAATTGCATTGGGTTTTGGTTGTTTTTTTTAATATTATGTATAGCGATTATAGCGAAATTATTGTAATCCTAGTTTAATTAGAAAAAGAGCCATGTAATCTAGACTTTTCTAAAGCAATTTCCGGTATTGAAATGACCGCGTTGTATAAACAGACGATGTCATTCAGCCGCTCATTAGGTATCGCTAACGGTCTCGTAATTGGATCTGGGCTATATGGAAACGCTGCTGATGTGGTAAATACATTTAACAGTCGTGGTTGATTTGATGAAACTTGCAATCGTAACTTGGTGAATAATGTTGTTTCCGGTGCTGTAAATCTTGGTACTGGTATTAGGATAGGTATAGCTTTAGCTGCCATTCCTGTAACAGGAGGCTTATCGATAGCTTTAGTTGCAGGAGGAACTCTCTTTTGGGGATTATATGGCGGTGAAATATCTGATAAAGTGGGCATGTTCGCGGAGGAAGTGATTTTTGATTGATACAGTACCTGAAGTAAGTTTATATATTTTTTTGCTTACTTTTTTTCCATGGATAACGCTACTAATATACCTATCTATTAAGTTTAGAAAGAATAAATATGCATTGATACATAGCATTTCAGATAGCGCTCCGGCTCGATTCCGTGAACGTTCGAAAATGATGATGGA
This sequence comes from Salinivibrio sp. YCSC6, assembly GCF_004916735.1. Classification (NCBI taxonomy): domain Bacteria; kingdom Pseudomonadati; phylum Pseudomonadota; class Gammaproteobacteria; order Vibrionales; family Vibrionaceae; genus Salinivibrio; species Salinivibrio sp. YCSC6. The sequence continues at coordinate 1,260,378 of NZ_CP039516.1, read as the reverse complement.
AAGTAATCTATCTTGGCTTGCTGCGAGTTGTTTTGCGTTCGAAATCTTTGGATATGTGATGCTAAGGTATGCTTGGAAAATTTCTCAGTCAGATATATATCTTTGGAGAAAAAGCATTCAGTCTATATTGGGAAAAGATTTTCCTCTTTATTTGATAAAGACACGTTTAATGGATATCTGCTTGGCAAGCCTATTAATAATATTGATAAGCATGCTGTTTCGTTAAAAATAATACAATAGGGCTAGTGATGCTGTTAAATTCGCTCTTAGCTATGATTTAGCTTTAGCCCCTGATAGTTTGAGTAAAACCGTCTATCTGTTGACGCTTTGATTATCCCAGATAGAAACACACCGCCCCGTTGTATATGGAGCGGTGTGTTTCTATCTGGGAAAGCGAGCAGTGCGGCTTTGTGCCTTACTCGTAGAGATATCTTTCTTCGGTTTTGTCGGATGAGTAAGCGACCAACTCCCACTCAAAGCCGGCTTTGTCATAGAAATACATCCGCTTGCGGTGGGTTTCGTGCGCCATAGAACCATTGGGCTGATACCCTTTTTCAAGCAAGCGTTCGCGGATGGTATCGATGTCATCAATGATCAAGCCAATATGGTTCACGCCTTGAGATTTATAGGTACTACGTGGCTGTATGCTGGGCTCTGAACTTGGGTTGGGCTCTTGCAGTGCAAAGTAGCAGTGCTCATTGCCCACATGCACCCAACGATATCCTTTTGGCGATTGGGCATCTTGGCGAATTTTAAAATCGGGGACAGCCACCGCCAAAAACGCCAACGCCGCATCCATGTCTACCACAGTCATATTTACGTGTTCGATTGTTGTCATCATTCATTCCCTTTATCCGTGCTATCAAAACTGAGCTTGGAAAGCTAAACATCGAGAGTAAGGATAAAACCTCAAGATAACTTGAGGTCAACGAACAAAAACAAAATCAGTGGTCTGCGGGAAACACGTAAATCACACTGCGGTGTAGGTGTAGATCCAGTCGTCGTAACAAACACCGCCAATAGCAAAAGCATCAGGGTCAATACGGCTGAGTTGAAACCCGACCTTTTCTAGCACACGCGCAGAGGCAAGGTTACCCGCGGTCACTGTCGCATTGATGATTCGCGCACCACCATGATGGATGGCAAAATCGGTGACAGCCTGCAAAGACTCAGTCCCATAACCACGCCCGTGATAAGGCGGCAACAGTAAATAGCCGACTTCCGCGACACCCTGCTCAAGCAAAAAGCCGGTGACGCCGATTGGCATTTGTGTCGCCGTCTCTACGATGACCAAACACAGCCAGTGCTTAGCGTCAGGAGACCAGGGTGTGAGCCGTTGCTCAAATCGGGCTTCAATGTCACCCAGTGGCATAGGATCAAAACATTGCGCAATCACGGCATTGTCCGTGTGTAGGCGGTGGAACAACGGCCAGTCCGCTTTGATCATTGGCCGCATGCTCAGGCGTGGTGTTGTCAGCGGAAACATGCCCTTTTCGAATTGTGACTTTGTCATGATGCCTCACTCGGGGTACTGGCGACGTTAACTTTCGGGGCCGCAAACCCGCGAAAGATATTATGAACAGAAAGCAGCGCAAACACGCCCACCACCACACCAAGGTGCCAGGCTTCGCTAACGCCCAAACTCAATAACGCCATACTCATCAACGCGGAAATAATCATCTGTCCACCACCGGAGAGCGCAGCGACGGTGCCGGCTTGGTTAGAGTAAGGTTGCATCACCTGAGACTGGGCGCACGGCAGCGCAATCCCGTTACCAAACACCATAAAGAACTGCCCTATCATCAGCAGTAAAGGATCCATCGGAGTCAGCCATAACCAAACCGCAGAGATGAGCTGCATCACGGGTGCCATCAACAGCATACGCTTGGTACCCAAACGCGGCCTAATGCGCGAAACCAGCGCACTACCCAGCAATAAGCCACATGTTGGTATAAGCGCCCACAACGCATATTGATCCGAGGTCATCCCGATGCGCTCTTGCATTAAAAATGGCATCAGCGACACCGTGGTAATCACCAAGGTAAAATTCACCCAGCTAATACTGGCGAAATAGAGAAAATACGGTGTTTTTAGCAATGCGCCATAACGGCCGAGGATCACCTTCACATTGGGCAACGGTGAACGGGCGAGCATGCTTTCTTTGAACAGGAAAAACAGCACGCACCACACCAAGCTGGTGTACACCATTAGCAAAATAAAGATCGCCAGCCAGCCTAAGTTATGGTTAACAAAGCCACCAATCACAGGAGCCACAATAGGCGTAAATGATGCGACCATGATTAGGTATGACATGGCTTGCGGAAGCTGATCCCCCGAATAAGAGTCACGAGTAAAGGCTCGTGAGAGCACGGCACAACAGCCGGTGCCTATTCCTTGGATGCAACGGCCAATGACTAGGCCAGTGAAACTGGCGCTAAAGCTCACCATCACGGTTAAACCAATCAAGGAGAGCAATACCCCAGCCAATAACACGCGGCGACGGCCAAGTGCATCCGAGATCGGCCCGTAGATAAACTGTGATGGCCCAAAGCCGAGTAGATAGGCAGAGATCAGCAGCTGGACATCATCCATACTGAGGCTAAAGTCTCGGGCTATCCACGGCAAAGACGGGAAGACCAATCCCATACTGAACTGCCCAATGCTGACTGTTAAGCATGCCAGCAATACGGGCGACCAATTAAATGGACGAGTAGCCGATTGCATCCAATTTCCTGTGCATTTGCGTCGAGAAAAGAAAGGCAAGTGTCAAGCCAGTACGCGGCATAAATCACACTTTGATTGGCATAGTAACGCAATAAGCAACTGAGTGGTAACAAAAATTTAAAATTCGCTCGCGTTGGGTTGGATGGAGGAAAGCGCGGCTAACGACGAAGATCGCACGTCAGCAAGACTGGCAACATGGCACAAATAAAAGGCATGCGATGGATCCAAAAAGCCCGATACGGTTTCGCGAATCGGGCATCTTAACTATTGAGCGCGACGCGCATTTAAAAAGCGGGTTCAATCGTGCCTTTAAATGTCTTTTCAAGAAAGTCACGGGTTTGTTGGGACTGAAACAGCGCCACCAAACGTTGTAGGTCGGGGTTGTCTTTATCTTCTTCGCGGGCGGCCACAACCATCACCGCCAAGGCAGCATCTTTCGACTCCAAGAAAATACCTTGCTCACTCGGGCTTAATCCCGATGACATCACATAGTTCATGGTGATCGCCGCCGCATCGACATCCTGTAAGCTGCGTGGCAGTTGTGCCGCCTCAACCTCAACAAATTCGAGTTGTTTAGGATTGGCGATGATATCTTGCAAAGTAGCTTTAAAGCCGACACTGTCGGCTAAGGTAATTAACCCCGCCTCTTGCAGCAATAACAATGCGCGCCCCGCGTTGGTAGGATCGTTGGGGATCGCAATTTGTGCGCCATTCGGCAGCGCATCAACATGCTCAACGCGATCAGAGTAGATCCCCATCCGCATCAAAATGGAACGTCCCATCGATACCAACTGGCTACCGTTGTTTTGGTTGTAGTTATCCAAAAACGGCTGATGTTGGTAACTGTTTAGATCTAAGCTGCCATCCGCCAAGCCAGCATTGGGGGAAATATAGTCGGAAAATTCGACCACCTCGACCACAATCCCCTCAGCTTTTGCTTGCTTGGCAACCGCTTCAACCACTTGTGCATGCGGCCCCACTGTAGCGCCAATTTTGATCACCTTATCTTGTGATTCTGAACAGCCAACCAGCGTGAGCGTGAGTCCGAGTATGAGAATAAAAGAAGCACGTAGAGATTTCATCAATCGGTAATCCTTTCCGAAAAGCCATTTAGATGTCTATACTGCCAAATAAGAAAAAGATGTCAATCATTGTTTATGCGATTCTCTGGACGCTTGATCGCTTGTCGCTAAGGGCGCGTATTAGTCAGCATGTTCAATCGATTATCAGGAGGCGCGGATATGACCAAGCTGTTTCCTTTGCCCCTCTTTTTGTTACCGGGTGGCAGAGCAAAACTACGTATTTTTGAACCCCGCTATTTACGGTTGGTACGCGAATGTACCGCCAACGGAGAAGGGTTTGTCCTTGCGATGATGCAAGGTCAGCGGCTTTATAAATACGGTACTTTGGTCGATATCGTTGATTTCGAGACGCTTCCCGATGGATTGCTGGGCATAACCATTGCGGGCCGACAACGGGTGGAAATTATGTCAACCGAACAAGCGCCCGACAAATTGTGGTTGGGTGAAATACGTACCCTGCATGATTGGCCACACGATGATTATGTCGATAATACGGACGATAAGGTGCAAGCGCGCATTGCCACCAGCCTCAAGCACATATTTGCTGCCCATCCTGATCACGCCGAGCAGTATGAACAGCCTCATTTCGAGGATGTCACCTGGGCGTGTCAGCGTTGGTTAGAGATTCTGCCCCTCACGAGTGCGCAAAAACAATGGTTTATCGCACAAGACTCTGCCGATGAGGCCAAGCAATTCATTCACCAACTGCTTGAAGAACACGTCGAGTGATCCAAATGATTTGTGGTGCGTATTGGGGTGTCAGATGGACGGCACTGACAGATAGGACTCAACTATGACTGCGCCTCAAACCATGTATACTGAAGCTTCAACCTCGAGACGGAATACACGTACCACAATGACTGACGTGACGAAGGAAGAGTTGTCGGAGCTATTATTACGCGTTGCGGAACAGCGAGACCGTGTCGCCTTTGAGCGTTTGTTTCGCTTTTTTGGCCCGAAGATCCGATCTTATGGAACCAAACATCTGCGCGCGGACGGACAGGCGATGGAGCTGGTCCAAGAGACCATGTTGGTGGTGTGGCGAAAAGCCCATCTTTACAACGCGGAGAAGGGGGCGGCAACGACCTGGGTGTTTACCATCATGCGTAACATCAGCTTCGATATGCTTCGTAAGGTGCAATCGAACCGCGAAGATAATTTTAGCGACGAGATTTGGCCGATACTGGAATCCGGTCAACAAGACAATGAAACCGACTCAGGTGCTCAGCACATGATGGATCAGGAATTATTATCCTTCATTGATGAATTACCTGAGGTACAACAACAGGTGGTGCGTGGTGTGTACTTAAAGCAACTCACTCACCAAGAGCTATCGGACCAACTTAATGTTCCATTAGGGACCGTGAAGTCGCGTTTGCGACTCGGGCTCGAGAAGCTGCGCAATCATCTGGAGGTCAACAATGATTAAATATCATCCTTCTTCCGAACTGCTGGATGCCTTTGCAGCCGGCCAATTACCGACATCCATGGCGATTGCTCTCTCTGCACACGTTGAATTATGTCAACAATGCCGTGAGCATGTGAGTGCGAAAGAAGAAGCGCTAGCATTAGCCGCGTTTGAAGAGGCTGAGACCGAGCACGAGTTCGCAGCAGGCACTCTGCCTTGGGACGATGATCTAGAAGCGGACATGATGAGTGCGATTTTCGACGCCCCTGAACAAGACGAGGCATCACGCATTCAAGTCGCTCGGTCAGACGAGATTCGCGTTGGAGACAAAACCTACACACTACCACGCGCACTGCAGCGTTTTAGTGATTCGAATTGGTTATCATTCGGCAAGGTGCAACGCGCAAGGCTGAACCTTGAAGAAGGTGCCACACGTGCGAGTTTCTTACATATCGACGAAGGCGGCTCGGTTCCAGCCCATACACACAAAGGCTATGAGCTGACGCTATTGCTCGATGGCACCTTTGAAGATGAAAGCGGACAATACTCGCCGGGTGACTTTATTTTGTTGGATAGTCGACATCATCACACCCCCTCCACCAAAGACGGGTGTCTGTGTTACACGGTCGCGAATGCGCCACTGCACTTCACCAAGGGCGTAAGTAAGCTACTTAATACCGTGGGTCATGCGATTTACTAAAAATCCTTGTGCTAGTTGTTATCCTATCTTTGGCGGCGAAAGCCGCCTTTTTTTATGCTGTTCAAGACAATAAATGCGTACAAATGCTCGGCGCATTAAAACGATTTCCTCACATCTAGCGCCGTGATAACAGAATAATTACACTAAAGAAACTTTCATTTAATGCCAACTGACTGACAGAATCCCACCTAACTAGTGCAAACTATCAATTTTCACTTTACATAGGGTGAATCAAACTGGTTTAATTCCCCACTTCTAACGATTCATTAACAGCCATTGATAAAAAACACAGTGAAGTGAGACACACATGAGTCAAACACAACTCGCCAGTATCAGCCGAGGTCACTCGTTGGTACTTCAAATCGTTATAGGTATTCTTGCTGGGGGCGTACTCGCCTATCTGTCGCCTGAGTTGGCGAGCACAGCAGGTTTGCTTGGTAAGCTTTTTGTTAGCGCACTGAAAGCAGTTGCACCCATTTTGGTCTTCGTTTTGGTTGCTGCCTCTATTGCTAACCAAAAGAAAGGTCAGCGCGCCAACATGCGCCCTATTATTTTCCTCTACCTGCTCGGCACGCTGGCGGCATCCTTGACCGCGGTTACCATGAGCTTTTTGTTTCCGACGACCTTACAGTTTGCCGCAACCGATGCAGCTGTCGCGCCACCGGAAGGCATTACCCAAGTATTAAACACCTTGCTGTTTAATATTGTCGATAACCCAGTCAACGCTCTGATGTCCGGTAACTATATCGGTATTCTCGCGTGGGCGATTGGTTTGGGCATTGCCTTACACCATGCATCAAGCGAGACCAAACGCGTCTTCTCTGACGTGTCTGAAGGCGTGTCTATGATTGTGCGCTTCGTGATCCGTTTTGCGCCCATCGGTATTTTTGGCCTTGTCGCCAACACCTTGGCACAAAGTGGTTTTGATGCGCTGCTTGGCTACATTCATTTGCTTGGCGTGCTCCTTGGCAGTATGGCAACAATCGCGTTGATCATTAACCCACTGATCGTGTTTTATAAAACGCGCCAAAATCCGTATCCACTGGTTTTCCGCTGCCTGCGTGAAAGTGGCCTTACCGCCTTCTTTACCCGTAGCTCAGCCGCGAACATCCCTGTGAATATGCAGCTGTGCCGTAAACTCAAGCTTGATGAAGATACTTACTCTGTCTCGATTCCACTCGGGGCAACGATCAACATGGGTGGCGCGGCAATCACCATCACAGTTCTTACACTCGCCGCTGTACATACCTTGGGAATTGAAGTGGATATTGCCACTGCAATTCTGCTTAGCATTGTTGCCGCAGTGTCTGCGTGCGGTGCCTCAGGCGTTGCAGGCGGCTCGCTCTTGCTGATCCCACTGGCGTGTAACTTGTTTGGTATCCCGCACGAAATTGCTATGGAAGTGGTCGGTGTTGGCTTTACCATTGGTGTGTTGCAAGATTCGGCAGAAACGGGGCTTAATAGCTCAACAGACGTAGTCTTTACCGCCGCAGCCTGTATGGGTGAAGAGCGTAAAAACGGATAAGCCGATAAAGGGCGTTTTATCGGCACAAGGCGGATAGCGCTCCCATTCAGGCTTGATACAAAAAGCAGGTGCTTGGCACCTGCTTTTTTTCGTTTATGCTCTCGTCACTAGCCCTAACCTTCCAGTACCTTCATGAGTAGTTTGCCGTCGTACATGGCTTGTTTCACCATCGCAGCGCCCGGCATAGTCGCTTGCGTGTAGAAATAACTTTCTTCCAGCAGTAAGTTTTGGCTGTATAAGGGGATGGTTTGCGTCTTTAAGCATTCCATGATTGCTGGATAGAGCACAGATTTCGCCCGGTTAAACTCGCCGCCGAATAATATTTTTTCCGGATTAAATAAATTCACCACGATGGCGATCGCTGTCCCTAGGTGATGGCCAAGCTCTGTAATCACGCGTTGCGCCAACGCATCACCGGCAACGGCGGCATCACAAATCGCGTCGATAGTGAGGGTTTTACCGCGCAATTGACTAGGGTGCCCCTCTGCGAGCAAGGTTTCTACTTGCTCAATGACCGCGGCTAAACTTGCTACGGTTTCCAAGCAGCCATAGTTGCCACAAAAGCATCGCTTACCAAATGGCTTCACTTGAATATGACCCAGCTCACCCACATTCCCCACGCGCCCTTGGAGCACTTTCCCTTCTAGGATGATCCCAGCCCCAACGCCATTGTGAACGGCAATCAGCACCGCGCTATCTGATTCTTTTGCGTTACCAAATAACTTTTCAGCCAGCGCCCAAGAGCGGGTATCATTACCCACAAAAACCGGTAATCCTGTTTCTCGATGCAGGACGGGCCCCAATGGCATATGGCTAACCTCAAAGTGCGGCATTTGAATGACCGTTCCCTGTGCACTATTCACTAAGCCTGGCAAAGACACCGCGATGCTTGTCACGCGGTCCACCACTTCATGATGACGCGAAAAGAAGGCTTTAACGTACTCGACAATGGTCGCTAGCAAGGCCTCTTGAGGCATCACCGCCAACTCATGGCGTTCTTGTACCAGAATGTCACTGCTTAACGAGTGCAAAGCCATCGTGAGGTAGCCGCGCCCTAAACGCATCGATAAGAATTGCCACCCGTCATTGTCCAACATCAACCCAACGGCGGGTCGACCACGCATACTGGTTTCTTGAATTTGTGTTTCTTTGACAAGGTGCGCGTCCATTAGCTCACGGACAATTTTAGTAATGCTGGCAGGTGCCAGCTGGCTGCGTTTGGAGAGCTCGATGCGCGAGATAGGCCCAAAGCGGTCGATCAAGTTGTACACTGTGCCGGCATTTTTGCGCTTGATATGATCAATATGCCCCGGCTGCCCAATAATCATGCCCTGTCCTATTACTGCTGGGATCTGGCGATCCTATTCATGATGATGCGTATAATTGAATTTTTTTACTTTGCGAACTAATTGTGAAGCACAATGAGGTCGCCGCGTGATATCTATCACTTTCAGGTGTGAAAATCGCGTTTAGCCTCACGAAACCATACGATTTAGTAACTATGGTAAAAATCCAATCAATCGTGAAAAAGCAAGATCTGCGGAGGATAAATTGGCATAATGCGCCGTCGAATCGAACCGCCAGAAAGCATGATGTACCGAGTAAACGAAATTTTTGAAACTATTCAGGGAGAAGGCACATTTACTGGCGTGCCCTCCGTCTTTGTCCGCTTGCAAGGTTGCCCTGTCGGCTGCGCTTGGTGCGATACCAAGCAAACATGGGAAACCGATGATAACGATCAGCAAGACAAGATATTTATTATCGATAAGTCAGAAGACTCACCTACTTGGTGCTGGCTGAGTGCGAAAGATATTGCGACAGAAATCACCCAACGCTATCAGGCTAAACACATTGTGATTACTGGGGGGGAGCCTTGCCTATACGACTTGGTGCCCTTAACCGAGGCGCTAGAAGCGGTTGGGTGTCAGTGCCAAATTGAAACCAGTGGCACGTACGAGGTAAAAGCCAGTCCGCAGACTTGGGTCACGGTATCACCTAAAATCAATATGCGCGGCAAATTACCGGTACTGGCCAGTGCGATGGCGCGCGCGAACGAAATCAAACATCCTGTGGGCACCGAGAAAGACATTGCACAGTTAGATACCCTACTTGAGCACTGCCCACCGTCACCAAAGGCAACCATTGCGCTACAACCGGTCAGTCAAAAGCCGCGAGCCACTAAACTTTGTATTGATACCTGTATTGCGCGCGGCTGGCGCTTGTCGATACAAACGCATAAATATTTAAACATTGCCTAGCGCCAATAGAGCCATCGTATTAGCCGATATGAAGTGTATCGATAAGAGAGCCGAGTGATGATACTCGGCTCTGTTTTATTCACCGCGGTAAGTGCAGCCTGCGGTACAGGTTTCCTTCACCATTACCTTGCTTAATAAAGGCAGGTTTGGCTTGACCTGTTGCCATATCCAACGCGCCAACACTTCGCTGGTTGGGTTTTCCAGCCCTTCAATCTCATTGAGATAGTAGTGGTCAAGACGATCATAGATAGGCTTGAAAGCGGCTTTAATGTCAGCGAAGTCGATTACCCAGCCTGTGTGTGGGTCAACATCCCCTTCTACATACAAACGCACCATAAACGAGTGACCGTGCAAACGCCCACACTTATGTCCTTCTGGCACATTCGGTAAGTGGTGTGCGGCCTCAAAGGTAAATTCTTTAAACAGTTCAGTTGTCATACTGCCAAATCCCATCAACAACAAGATGGCGCATGCTACTCAACTTCCCTGACCGACACAATCTCTATCCCTGAAATCAACGCGATTATAGCCAAAGCAAACCGTTGCCCGTCGCAAAGGTGCGACAATTTACGTCGATGAAATCACACATTTTATATGGGAATCGCGGCATCTGGTGAGACACGGTTTAACATAGATCTGACAGAATTCAATTGACATACATATAATTTAATAACAAACGGTTGACTCATGCGCATGACTCTCGCGAGCAAACTTCTCCTTTCGCTTTTTCTCGTCTTCGCTCTGGTGCTTGTGACCTCGTTGGCCTATCAATCACATCAGCAAAAAGCGCTGATGACCTCGATAGTCAGTGAACAAACGCTCGATAAAGCATCCAACTATTTCGATAGCCTGAATATGTTGATGCTGACCGGCACAATCAGCCAACGAAATACACTGCGTGATAAAATGCTTTCACACAAAGGTATTGAAGAGGCACGTGTTATTCGGGCAGAAGCGATCACCCGCTTTTTCGGTCCAGGCAACCCTGAACAAGCCCCAAAAGATAATATTGACCAACGTGCACTTGATGGCGAGACCATTGTTGAAACCTTTGACTCTGAATCCGGCAAGGGGTTGGTTGTGGCACTGCCAATGAAAGCCAGCAGTGATTATCGCGGGACCAATTGCCTACAATGCCATGTTGCCGAAGAGGGAACTGTGCTGGGCGTTATTCGACTCGAATATGACTTACAGCCGCTCTATGGCACCATTGATAAAGAAATGCTGATCACTGCCGGCATCATGGGCAGTATCGCCGTATTGGGTTTTCTTATCTCACTGACTGTGATCCGTCGTTGGGTGGTATCCCCCCTCAAACACGTATCGGCCTTTATGAAGCGAACCAGTCGCGACAAAAACTTGGCTGAGCGCTTGAATGACACACGCAATGACGAGATTGGCGAGTTATGTAACAGCTGTGACCAATTACTCGATAATTTCTCTGCGAGCTTACAACAGGTGCAACGTACCTCAGAGACGCTGTCGTCTGAAGCGTTAAACCTCATTCGCGTCTCTGGGCATACCGACCAACTCGCCGATAGCCAACGTCATGAAACCAATGAAATGTCTACGGCCATCAATGATGTTCAGCAACATCAACATGACATTCAAAGCCGTACGAGCGAGGCTGCACAATTGAGCGAATCTGCCGCCACTAGCGCCAATCAAGGCAGTGAACTGGCCAACGTCGCCGCCAATGATATCCGCAAACTGATGGATGATATTGGTCAAGTACGCAGCCAGATTTTGGATGTGAACCAACAAAGCCAACAAGTGACAACTATTTTGGGTGTGATCCGCGAGATCGCTGAGCAGACCAACCTACTCGCGCTGAATGCGGCGATAGAAGCCGCTCGCGCTGGTGAACAAGGTCGCGGCTTCGCCGTGGTAGCTGAAGAAGTACGTAACTTGGCCAGCCGTAGCCATGATGCAACTGGGGAAATTCAAACCATTATTGAAAACTTGTGCTCAGGCAGTGAAGCCTCCGCTCAAGCAGTCGAAGCCACCACAGAAAGCGCGAATCAACGTGCCGAGACGGTGATGCAGCTCTCTGACGCTTTGGCCGATATTGCTGAGCAAGTCACCACCGTGAACAATAATACCGATGACATTAGCCAACAAAGCCAACATCAAGCACAAATGACCGATGCCTTGCTCGAGCAAGTTGGCCGGATTCAAAATCACGCTAACGATACCGCCAATAATGCGAATGAAGTGAAAGCAATCAGTGCAAATCTCGAACAACTGGTTGAACAGTTAGAAGGATTAATTGGACAATTTCAACTTTCAGACCGCCTCAAGCCTTGAAGCTACACAAGATACAGGTAAACTTGCTAGTCTAACTTGCAAATCCACTTTCTCGGTGGCATTGACCACCGAGTTGCCCTAAACGGAGATAGAAGCGAATTATGACATACGCGCCTGTAGTAGACGTCCTGCGCGGCAAGGCGGCAGTCGACACTGAAGTGACTGTTCGCGGTTGGGTTCGGTCTCGCCGAGATTCCAAAGCCGGTATTTCTTTCCTCGCCATTTATGATGGCTCTTGTTTCGACCCTATTCAGGCCGTGGTCCCCAATGAGCTGGAGAATTATCAGCAAGACGTTCTGCGTTTAACAGCAGGCTGTTCTGTTGAAGTGACCGGTAATGTGGTGGAATCACCAGGGAAAGGTCAAGCGTATGAGCTACAAGCTACTGCCGTGAAGGTAGTCGGTTGGGTTGACGATCCAGACACTTATCCGATGGCCAAGACGCGTCACTCAATTGAGTACTTGCGCGAAGTGGCTCATTTACGCCCTCGCTCTAACGTGATTGGTGCGGTTGCTCGTGTACGTCATACCCTTTCTCAAGCTATTCATCGTTTCTTCCACGAGCAAGGCTACTACTGGATGTCTGCCCCGCTGATCACTGCATCAGACTGTGAAGGCGCCGGTGAAATGTTCCGCGTATCGACACTGGATATGGCCAATGTGCCAAAAACGGAGCAAGGCGATGTCGACTTCGACCAAGACTTTTTCGGCAAAGAGGCTTTCTTGACCGTATCCGGTCAGTTAAACGCTGAAACCTATGCTTGTGCGCTGAGTAAAGTTTATACCTTTGGCCCAACCTTCCGCGCTGAAAACTCTAACACCAGCCGTCACTTGGCCGAGTTTTGGATGGTCGAGCCTGAAGTGGCTTTTGCTGATCTTGATGATGCAGCAGCGCTAGCTGAAGCCATGTTGAAGTACGTCTTCAAGGCCGTGTTGGAAGAGCGCCGTGACGACATGCAGTTCTTCGAGCAACGCATCAACAAAGAGGTGATTACGCGTCTTGAAAACTTTGTTGACGCTGATTTTGCCCAAGTTGACTACACCGACGCGATCACCATCTTGCAAAACTGCGGTAAGACGTTCGAGTTCCCTGTCGAATGGGGTATTGATCTCGCCTCCGAACATGAGCGCTATCTAGCAGAAGAACACTTCAACGCACCTGTTGTGGTGAAGAACTATCCAAAAGATATTAAAGCCTTCTACATGCGTATGAACGATGATGGCAAAACCGTTGCTGCAATGGACGTATTAGCGCCTGGCATTGGTGAGATTATCGGTGGTTCACAGCGTGAAGAGCGTCTTGACGTCCTGGATCAGCGCCTTGAAGAAATGGGTCTCGAGAAAGAAGACTTCTGGTGGTATCGCGACTTGCGCCGTTACGGCACCGTGCCTCACTCCGGCTACGGCCTCGGATTTGAGCGTTTGGTATCTTACGTTACCGGTATGAGCAACATCCGCGACGTGATCCCATTCCCTCGTTCGCCACGTAACGCGAGCTTCTAAGTAAAAGACCATTCAAAGGCTGCGAGTACGCAGCCTTTTTCTTGCCTATTGGTACGCTTGGTATCTCTGGGCATGGCTGGTGGTTTCTATCCAAGAAAACAAGTGGTATAACGATCCCAGCCTGAGTTTCATTCATCATTAACCATGGACGACACCAATGTTTGAGAAAATTTCTGCCGCTCCCGCCGATCCGATTTTAGGACTGACTGAAGAATTTAAAGCGGATCCTCGTGAAACGAAGATCAACTTAGGGGTCGGCGTATACAAAAACGAGCACGGTGAAACCCCTGTGCTGAAAACCGTTAAAAAAGCCGAAGCATTGCTGCTCGAAAAAGAGAGCACCAAATCCTATCTAAGCATCCCAGGTACCGCGGAGTACGGCCTAGCCGTTCAGCAGCTTCTATTCGGTGAGCAAGCTTCAGTTATCAAAGATAAACGCGCTCAAACTGCACATGCGCCGGGTGGTACCGGGGCGTTACGCCTTGCTGGCGAGTTCATTAAGCGCCACCTCGGTGATGTCACGGTGTGGATCAGTAACCCAACGTGGGCCAACCACAAGGGCGTGTTTACTGCCGCAGGCCTACCTCTGGCCGAGTACACCTACTACGATGCCGCGAAGAATGACAAAGATTTTGCCGGCATGGTCGCGGATCTAGAAAAAGCAAACAGTGGTGATGTGGTCTTGCTACATGGCTGTTGTCACAACCCAACCGGTATTGATCCGACCGATGCGGAATGGAAAGTCTTGGCTGAGCTATGTCAGCGCAAAGGCTTACTGCCGATGTTCGACTTTGCCTATCAAGGCTTTGCGCAAGGTGTTGAAGAAGACGCATCAGGTCTACGTATCTTTACGCAAACCTGCCCAGAGCTGTTGATCGCCAGCTCTTTCTCAAAAAACTTTGGCTTGTATAACGAGCGTGTGGGTGCCTTTACTCTGGTTGCACAAGATCAGCAACAAGCCACAACCGCCTTTAGCCAAGTGAAAGCTATCGCGCGCGTGATCTACTCTAACCCACCAGCCCACGGTGCAGGTATTGTGACAGAGATCCTCAATAACCCCACGCTAAAAGCAGAGTGGCATCAAGAACTTGCTGATATGCGCGATCGTATTAAAACCATGCGCACCGAGTTTGTAGCAACTCTAAAAGAAAAAGGCGTGAATCGCGACTTTAGCTTTATCGAGCAACAAAATGGGATGTTTTCTTTCTCTGGCTTGACCAAAGATCAGGTGAACGCGCTAAAAGCCGAACACGGTGTTTATATCGTCGGCTCAGGCCGCCTCAATGTAGCGGGTATGACGCACACCAATATGGGGCCACTTTGCACTGCCATCGCAAAGGTTTTAGACTAAGCGCCACTGTCATCGAAATGTCATAAAGGGCCGACAGGCCCTTTTTTTTGTCGATGCACTCATTAAAGCAACATTGTATTAACAAAAATATCATTAAAAAGCCCATAGCCGCTAGACTAAAACTAATAAGGCTCTTATGAACTGTGACCAGAAAGATAAATACTATGAGTGGTAATGAAGTTGTATTTGGTGACGATGAACGCCTCGTCTCGACCACCGATAAACGTGGCGTTATCACCTACTGTAATCCCGAATTTATTCGCATTGCTGGCTTTGACGACAACGAATTGATGGGGGCACCCCACAACATCATTCGCCATGCTGATATGCCCAAGGCCGCTTTTGCCGACATGTGGCGGAACCTCAAAGCCAATCAACCTTGGCGCGGTATCGTTAAAAACCGCTGTAAGAACGGCGATTATTACTGGGTTGATGCTTACGTGACCCCGATCTATGAACGCGGTCAGGTAACAGGCTATCAGTCTGTGCGGGTCAAGCCAGATCCCGCGGTGAAACACCGTGCTGCCCAGATCTACAAAAAGCTATGTGCCGCCGAAAAAGGAGGCAAATCACTGGGTGGTTTCTCCATTGAGAGCATTCCCGGCGCCGCTAAACTGGCACTACTTGTCGCCGGCCTCGCTGTTGCGCCCCTCTCCCTCGCCTTTGATCCCAATATCAATGGGTGGGATATCGCCAGCGCTGTCGCTATGCCAGCCATATTGGGCACTCTATTTCGTGATGAGCTGTTGACTCTGCCCGCTTTGATTCGTGGTTATCAAGCCGACTATGACAGTATTAGCCGCTATATTTATGCAGGAACTGGCTTGAGTTCAATCGCCGATTACAAGATTAAGATGCTGCAAGCGCGGATTCGGACCATCCTCGGCCGTATGTTGGATGCCTCCTTGTCTCTCAATCGTTTTTCTGATGATTTGAGCGCCCTTTCGCAGCGTGTTTCTCAGGCGATCAATACCCAAAGCCATCAAATCACCTCAGTGGCCAGCAATATTGACCATGCCTCAGACTCGGCCAATAAAGTGTTAGAGAACGCGCAGCAAAGTGCTGAACTACTGCAATCAGTACAGCAACAAAGCCAAGAGACACAAGCGCTGCTGCATCAAACCGGTGAGCAACTTCAAGCCCTAGCCAAGCAGTCTGAAAGCTCGTTATCCGCGACACAGCAGCTTTCTGTGACCGCAGAGCGAGTCACCGATTCAATGAGTGAAATCAGTGGTATTGCTGAGCAAACCAATTTATTGGCCTTGAATGCCGCGATTGAGGCTGCGCGTGCCGGTGAACAAGGTCGCGGGTTTGCAGTTGTCGCTGAAGAAGTCCGCGCCCTCTCTAGCCGCACGCAAGGCGCTACGGAACAAATTCAGCAATCCATCCAAGAGATGCACGAAACCATTCAACAATGGCAAGCGCAGATCCATGTCAGTCACGAGCAAACCCAACAATGTGTCGATACCACAGAACATAGCATTGTCAGCTTGAACGCGGTGACGACGGCGATTGATGATGTGGTGGCGCGTACCAGTGAAACTCATCACTCAGCACAAGCGCAACTGCAGACGTTTAATGATATTAATCGTGATATCCATGCCATTGAGTCGGTATCACAGCAAAACCTCAATGAAGTGAATGATGTCTCACAAGCAAGTGCAGAGCTGCGCGACAAAGTCCGCCAGTTCCACGATATTGCCAAGCAGTTTGAATAGTTATCCCTTAGCCGTTTCGTCGTCGCTTACCGATTAAGCTCAGCATTGAGGCGATAAAAAACGCCCACTATCTCGCGATGGGGGCGTTTTTCTTATCGTTTCGCTTACTAAGCGTCTCGCTTCCTAATTGATACCGTGCAAAAATTCAGCGCGCGTCGCAGCATTCTTTTTAAACTGACCACCTAAAGCTGTGGTAGTTGTTTCACTGTTCGCATCCATCACCCCACGCGATTTCACACAATAGTGTGTTGCTTCGATACGAACGGCGACATTGTCGGTTTCAAGTAAGGTTTGCAATGCCACCAGCACCTGACGCGTTAATCGCTCTTGTACTTGGGGACGTTGAGCGAAGAAGCGAACAATGCGATTGATCTTGGATAGCCCAATCACTTTCTTATCCGGTAAATAGGCGACCGTTGCGCGCCCATCAATGGTCACCAAGTGGTGCTCGCAGGTACTGGTGACTGAAATATCCTTCACACGCACCATCTCGTCGCAACCCATCTTGTTTTCAATCATGGTTACTTTAGGGAACTGCGTGTAATCCAAGCCCGAGAAGATCTCGTCCACATACATCTTTGCGATTCTTGCTGGTGTCTCCGCCAAGCTGTCGTCAGTCAAATCAAGATCAATAGATTGCAGGATTTCACGCATGTGAAATTCAATTTTTTCTTTTCGTTCTGCCGCAGACAACGCTGACTTTGCTGTCATCGGTGTCTCAATACCACGAGCAACCAGCGCTTCCTGAACTTTTTTTGCAGCATCGCTCAATGCCATGATGGATTCCTTTTAGGTCTGGCCTAAGTTGTTCTTTTCAGTACACACATTGCCCGCGAACGGATCAGTGCTTTCATTTAATAGAAGAATAACGTTAATCATTTAAAAATACACCTTGTGAATACTATGGCTTTTACTACTTGACCCATAAATGCGCACTTAAGTGTCAAGCCAAGTGAACACGGGAGGTTTGCATGTCTGATTCATTCCACAAGGTCTGTTTTTTTCTTTTCGATGTGGCGTCAAATCGGTTGGCCGTCATCAAGGCTTCAAGTTAATGAAACATATTTGTCATGTTTCTTTCCTAAAGTGCCTCTCGTTCGAAACAACAAACCGCGACTCATCGCAAATAAGGGATACGATATGAAATCTAAGGTCTTTGGCGCCATCGTGATGGCAGGTGCCATGTTCTCTGCCTCAGCAAGTGCACAAGAAACTGTTTCAATCTCTGGCTCAACGTCAGTAACCGAAGTCATGGAAGTGTTGGCTGAAACCTATCATCAGCAACACCAAGACACCTACATCGAAGTACAAGGCACGGGTTCGTCAGCAGGTATCAAAGCCGCTAAAAACGGCACCAGCTATTTCGGCATGGCTTCTCGCGAGTTGAAAGCCTCTGAAAAAGAATCGTCACTTAAAGAAACTGTGATTGCTCGCGACGGCATCGCGGTTGTTGTCAATAACGCCAACGGCGTCAAAAACCTCACTGCTGACCAAATCGCTAAAATCTATCGTGGCGAAATTACCAACTGGTCAAACGTCGGTGGCGAAAACAAACCTATCGTTCTGGTGACACGTGACACAGCTTCAGGCACGCGTGGTGCATTTGAAAGCATCATGGGTCTGAAACGCAAAGTGAACGGCATGAAAGTGTCAGCGATTTCACAAAAAGCACAAGTCGCAAACGGTAACGGCGTCGTGAAGACCATTGTCGCCAACAACCCACTCGCGATTGGCTATATCTCGCTAGGCTCTGTGGATGATTCCCTAAAAGCACTGAGTGTAGACGGTCATGCACCGACCACCGAAGCCGTAGCAGCCGGTGACTACAAGGTCGCACGTCCTTTCTTGGTTCTTCATAAAGAAGGCACAACCTCCGCAGCCGCAGACGACTTCCTCAACTGGGTACTGTCTGCTGATGGCCAGAAGATTGTTGCAAACCAAGGCTATATCGCTGTTAAGTAAATAGATTTTTGGCCCAGCAAATGGCTGGGCCTTCTTTTGTTACATCCTTAGCCATTTTTGGCATGGAGTTGTTATCATGACCATCGCATCCGAACAGGTAAATAATGTCTCGGACTCGAGTCTCACTAAACGCACTCGAGTTGACTGGCGAGAAAAGATTTTTCACGCCTTGTTTTTATTCAGTGCCATTGTAGGCGTGTTATCACTCGCCACCATTGGCTACTTCATTTTCCGCGAGAGTATTCCTGCACTCTCTGCCGCTGGCTTCACCGATATCGTCTTTGGTAGCGAGTGGCTTCCGCCCGCGCTCTACGGCATTGCGCCCATGATTGTGGCATCATTAGCCTCCACCGCAGGGGCTGTCCTTTTGGGTGTGCCTGTCGCCGTGCTCACCGCTGTCTTTATCGCGGAAGTCGCACCGAAATGGCTCGCCAATATCATCCGCCCGGCGGTTGAGCTCCTCGCAGGCATTCCATCGGTGGTTTATGGCTTCTTTGGTCTGGTCATCATCGTCCCGTTGATCCAAGACATCTTTAATGTTCCAGCGGGCAACACCCTGCTTGCCGGGGTCATCGTGTTGGCCGTCATGATCCTACCAACGGTTATTACGGTGTCTGAAACCTCGCTACGCGCCGTACCTCGAGCCTATAAAGAAGGCTCTCTCGCACTTGGCGCATCATCGATGTTTACGATTTTTAAGCTGCTTGTGCCTGCTGCTCGCTCCGGGATCATGACGGGTGTGATTTTAGGGATCGCACGTGCGTTGGGCGAAACCATGGCGATCATTATGGTGATGGGTAATGCCCCAGCGATGCCAGAAGGGATTCTCGATTCCGCGCGTACTCTTACCGCCAATATCGCATTAGAAATGTCTTATGCCACGGGCGTGCATGCCAGTGCCCTATACGCGACCGGTGTCGTCTTGTTGATTTTCATTATGTTACTCAACGGCGCGCTGCTTTACCTGAACCGCGAGAAAGCGAGATAAGTTATGTTGTCACGTCAATTACAAGATAAATTAGCTTTAGGGTTTATTTGGACAGCAGCAGGTTTAACCGTCGGCTTTCTGTTCTGGATAATCTGGTACATTCTGAGCAACGGCCTGCAGTATGTGGACTGGTCATTCATTTCCAGCGACTATACGCGCATTGGTGAGTCATCCGGGATTTGGCCGATGATTGTCTCCACCATCTATATGGTACTGGCCTCGATTGCCATTGCGGCACCACTGGGGATCATGACCGCCATTTACCTCACCGAATATGCGAAAGTGGGCAGTAAGCTAGTCAAAGTCATCCGCTTTTGTACCGAGTCACTGGCAGGCATTCCTTCGATTATCTTTGGTCTGTTTGGCCTCACATTCTTTGTGGCGGTATTGGGGCTCGGCTTTTCGATTCTTTCCGGTGCCTTGACGCTCAGTATTTTGATCCTTCCGGTAATTATCCGTACCACTGAGGAAGCTTTAATGGCTGTTCCTCAAACCTATCGCGAGGGGTCATACGGACTCGGGGCGTCCAAAATCTACACCATTTGGAAGTTAATCCTGCCCAGCGCGATGCCAGGGATTATCACCTCAATCATTCTGAGTGTGGGCCGCGTGATTGGCGAGTCTGCACCTGTTTTCCTCACTGCCGGTATGGTGGCGCGTATCCCTGATACATTGCTTGATTCAGGACGCACGCTTACGGTGCATTTGTACAAGCTCACGCAAGAGCTTTACACCGTCCATGAGTGGCACCAAGCCTACGCCACTGCCACCGTACTGATTGTTGTCGTGCTGGTTATCAACATGCTAACCAAACTCATTGCACGCCGATTCAATAAAGCGACTTATTAACGCATTCTGAGGCCCGACATGAACAAATTTGAAATCAATGATTTAAATCTTTATTACGGTAACGGTGAAAACCACGCGCTTAAAAGCATCAACTTGCCCATTCCTGCTAAGCGTGTCACTTCGCTAATTGGCCCTTCAGGTTGTGGGAAATCAACACTTTTGCGCTGCTTGAATCGCATGAACGATTTAATTGAAGGTGTCCAAATTGACGGTCGACTCACCATGGATGATCAAGACATCTATGGCAATATCGATGTGGCTGGCCTTCGGATTAAAGTGGGCATGGTGTTTCAAAAACCTAACCCCTTCCCGATGAGCATTTACGACAATGTCGCTTATGGCTTACGTGCTCAAGGCATTAAAGATAAAAAGCACCTAGATGCCGTGGTTGAAAAATCACTGCGTGGCGCAGCATTGTGGGATGAAGTGAAAGATCGTCTCAAGGCCCATGCTTTTGGGCTTTCTGGCGGTCAGCAACAGCGCCTATGTATTGCTCGCACGATTGCGATGGAGCCAGAAGTGATTTTGATGGATGAACCCACCTCTGCCCTCGATCCTATCGCGACGAAAAAAATTGAAGACTTAATGGAGTCATTAAAACAAGACTACACCATTGTCATTGTGACGCACTCCATGCAGCAAGCCCGTCGTATTTCCGACCGCACTGCCTTCTTTTTGATGGGAGAGCTAGTGGAGCATGATGAAACTGCCACGCTCTTTGCACAGCCACAAGATGACCGAACACGAGGCTATGTGAACGGTGATTTCGGTTAAATACGTCGCTGCCAACAAAGTGTCATAGAGTTGTGATTAACTAACTAGGCACTTGTTTGCATCGGTTCCTAACTCCAAACATAACGATAATAATTCACGCGATGGTATATCTTGGCCCCTCTACCGGGGCCTTTTTTTTGCGCGGAACAAAAATAAACACTCCGTTGACATTGGTTGATTAATTTATTGGCATACTTGTCAAACTTTTGGCTAAGCTTGAATTGACATCCACTGTTAGTGACTAAGGAGTCATTATGAAGAAAAACTTGTTGATGGCGGTCATGGTCGCTACAGGTTTAACCGCTTGTAGCAGCTACAACCCTTCTGGCGAGTATGCTAATGAAGGTATATCGAAAGATAATATTGCCCAAAAATGGCAACTCGCTATGGTCGATCAACAAGCTATCAGTGCGGATGGATCCCCGACCTTAACGGTCAACTCTGACATGGTCGTCAGTGGCTACACCGGCTGCAACCGTTACTTTGGAAACGCGCAGATCGAAGATAATCGTTTTCGCATCGACCGGATGGCTAGCACAAAAATGGCTTGTTCTTCTCAAGCAATGAACATGGAGCAAACAGTAAGCAATGTACTAAGTGATTGGAGTAGTGTAAGTATCAGTAATGATATGCTCTCGTTGTCAAACGAACAGCATACTCTGGTCTTTAAAAACAGTATGGCGAAGAAAGACTCCATGAATGCAGGCGAACCTTACTATACGATTTTTGATCCACACCGCACCAAAGGGCGAGAAGATTAATGTCGTGAAAACGGCGCCCTTCGGGTGCCGTTTTATTCTATCTCCATCCAATGCCAGCGTTCTGGTTCATCCGCTCTTGCCCGAGCGAGGGCTATCTCCCCGTAAGAGCACATTCTCGCCACCGTCATTTGCTCGTGATCGCTGAGCGTTACCCCACCGACATAAACGTCTACTAACATGGCCCCCTCTTCTCGTTCAAACGGTAACTGTAAGCGTTTTACCGTCAGTAAGCACTCTTCAGCCAGTCGCTGGGCGCCTTCTGTGCGCGGTAATATCGCGACAAATTGGCTGCCACTGTATCGGCATAACAAATCACCAGGGCGCTTCAGCATATTATCTAACGCTTCTGACAGGCGGCGAAGCACTTGATCGCCGGACAAACGGCCATACTTGAGGTTGTAATCCGATAAACGCTCAACTTCCACAATCATCAAACTCAGCGGAGTTTCTTCTCGCAGTGCTCGCTGAATTTCACGCTCTAACTCCGCTTCAAAATGGCTGCGATTGTACAGTCCGGTTAAACCATCACACTTCGTCATCGACTCGAGCTTGGTGTTTGCGTCTCGTAATGCACGGGTTTTCTGATCAACCTGTGCCTGTACGGTTAAGGTTCTCAGTTGTAGTCGATAGAGCAGATAACTGATGATGATAAAAATGATGGTGCCTGCCGCGAACACCCAATAGGGCATGTAGGACTGGCGTGCTGCTACATACTCAGCGGTTGGATATCCTTCCACTTGCCACTCTCTGCCTGCGAAAAATACCGGGAGTGATTGCTGGGTTAACGTCTTGTTCACCGGTGAACTGAGAGTGGCTATTTGGCTATGCAAAAGCTGGGGGTTTCGCTCATTGGTAATGTCGTTGAGCGAGAAATTAATCCCATCATTAATCACCGTATTAATCGCGAGATTAACAAGCTCTCCAATATCAATGACCGCGACTAAAAAGCCGCGAAGGTCACTAGTCTCTTCGCCACTTAACTGTTCTGGGTCACGGAGAATCGGCATAATCAGCAAAAAGCCCTGTACGCTGCCATACGCCCTTTTGACCGTCGTCGCAGGCGTTGCAACAGGCACTCCGGTGTTGAAACTGGTTTTAAGCGCTTGGCGAGTCACAGCAGTCGATCCCATATCATATCCAATCACCGACTGATTACTGCTCGCGCTCGACGTAAAACGGATAGGAAAGTACATGTCTCTTCGCTGAGCGGGGATCAATGCTCCTGTCTCATCAAACTCAACAATATCCGTTCTCTGTTGTGAGCCTTCTTGCATCGCATCTTGAACATAGTGCCGTCGTTGATGATGCATCACTATATCCACCCACTCAATCGACTTAAAACTTAGGTGACGCTCCAATACGCCTGATGTCATCGGTTGAAAGTTGCGTGCACTGAGGCGATGGCCCGCATCAAAATGATTTTTCACTGCGTACAGCAGCTCGAGACCAAGGTTGACTTCCCTGCCCAGTGCCATAGCAGCATTATTGACATCTTTTTGGACTTCTTTGCGAATCGCATTTTGCTCAGACTGGAACAGCAAATGGCCAGTCAGCGCAGAGAAACCTATCCCCACGAGGACTGTTATCACAATGATGCTCCAAGCGCGTCGCGGCATTCCAAACGTCCTTCTGTCTGTATCCTGTTGCCGAGAATTCGGCCGCTTTTATATAAAATTTCGCCACATTAAGCGTAGTGCTTCACAGCTCGGGTGATCAATTTTTTAACAAAAACAAAACAATTGTCACGAATAAGGTCAGCGCACTTTGAACAGAATGCTAATCAAGGAAGACAGAAAAGGCCCACTCCAGGTCTGAGTGAGCCTTCGCTAAAACGGTAAGTCACTAAAACAATCGGTTATTTCAATTTCAATTGGTTGGTTAGCGGATCGTACTCACAACCAATGTCGTTAAATTTGTCTCGGATTTGCTCATCGTCTAGGTCGAAATGGGCCATCAATGATTCAAGGCTATCGCACTCTAAACGCAAACGTTCATTAGCAATACTGAAAAATATTGCCCCATCCAAACGATGAATATTGTTGATGTCCATAGTGGCCGCTCCTTTTCTCAGCTGAACCCGTTGGGTCAACAAAGCTCGGTTTAAAGTATAGAAACACTCGAGGCCACTCGCCAAATCATCCCATCACAATGGTGTTTAGGCTAACACTGGCAGCAAATAAAAAACCAAACCCAATCATTAAACGCCACCATGCAGGTTTGGTGTGTTTGAGCAAATGCCAAATGGATGCAGCAATACCCAACAAGCCTAATCCAACCCCTGCAAATAAGGCATTGATATTCACAGCGGTGAATGTTGTGAGCGATGCTGCCACAGCAACCAGTAATACCGTGGCCATCAAGGCCAGTACGCTCGCCAGAGGCAATAAGTTATCAAACGCTTGTAAGCGTGATTTGGCTCTAACTAAAAGGCCGTGTCCGGCACTGGCTCCCAGAAGTACTACTTGCAGCAAGCCAAATACAGCGACCATCCAGCCCTGACTCGCCGTAATGATTAACCATGCAACACATGCCGTTAAGTTTGCGACATGTAGCAAAGGAATGGGACCGGAGTGACGCGTTTTGCCCGTTTTTGATCGAAACGCAAATAAGCCTAAAAACAGAAAGGGTATAGTGGCTAAAAAGCTAGATGGAACCAATATCACCCATGCGAACACCAGCACCCAATATGCACGGTGGAAACGGCCTCGCTGGCCCGGACAGATTTCACCTTTGAGTAATGCCAACGACAAGACCAGTTGCGCACCCAAAATAGCCGAAACGAGGGAAGGAGCAACATACGCGTACATAGAAACAACACCTTATGGCGATCAATAAAAAACCCGCAACTGTGACTACTTCTTACGGTAAACAACTGGCGGGATCACATTAGATTGAATAAATACTGTAAATACGTACAACAAACTGGAAGGTTTGCGCACGAATACCACACTTATGACAATTGAAAACGAATCAAAACAACAACGCGATCATAACAAAAATAGGCGCGCTACCGGAACCTTTGTACACGCAGGAGCAGACATGAGCGCAATGACTGAAAACATGAGTCATGTTGTCTATAAGCTTCAAATCTCCTTTCTCGAGCTTTGGAGCGCAAAAAAGCATGCCAATAGCTTTAACAATACTCGCAGTACCTATTTGCGTAGTCGCTTGTGTGTGCTTTGCTATGTGTGGGCGGCGCTTACCATCGCTTGGTCTCCAGCAGACTTTCTTTTTCTCGGAGACAAAACGATCGCGGCGCAACTTTCCGTTCAGCGCTTGATTCTTGCCGCGTTCCTGATTGCGATTGGCTTTTCAGTCAATAAAGTGAATAACCTTAAAGCGGCCAAGCTGGGCTTGATGGCGATGGTCTGTGTCACCAACCTTTTTTATTTCTCAGCCAGTCATACATTAGGATTTCCCTCTGAGAACAGTGTCTTTTCATACAGCTACACCCTATTGCCCATTATCCAAATAGTCATGCTGACGATTTTCCCGCTCACCATGAAAGAGAGCTTAACGCTGATGAGCGTCACCCTCGCCTGTCATTTGTGGGTGGACTCGTTTAGCGGTGTATTGCTCAATCCGGATAATATTTCATCCTACTGGCTACAAACAGTGATTGCCATGATGGTGTTATGGTCACAGCTTTCACAGTTGCATATGATTCTCAGGTTGTATCGCCAAGCCACGCTGGATCCGCTGACCGGTATTTATAACCGCCGAATGCTTCTGCAACTGGCGATGCGCGCCTTAGCGATCAGTGAAGACAGGCACTCTCCTTTCTCGGTCCTATTGCTGGATTTGGATAAATTTAAGCGTATTAACGATAAATGGGGGCACTACGCAGGCGATGTGGTTTTGCAATCTTTCACACGTGCCGTGCAAGAGCGACTGCGCAAGTCAGATATTTTTGGTCGCTTTGGCGGTGAAGAGTTCATCGTTTTTCTCCCCAAATGCAATGTCGACAGCGCACAACAGATCGCAGACCGATTGCTGAATGAAATTCGTGCGATGGATGTGTTTATTGACGAAAGAGACGCGCCTCTGAAAGTAACGGCATCAATTGGCATTTCCAGCTATCAAACTGGCGATACCCTATCTTCGTTAATTGAGCGGGCGGATTGCGCACTCTATCAAGCGAAAGCAGAAGGTCGCAACTGTACGCGTCAATATCAAGTCGGCCAGCACTGTCCCAACGATGCCAGAGAAACGGCAAGCTATATCAATAGCGCCTTAGAAACCAGCTAGTGCCATTAATGGCTCAACGCCGTTTCTGATGAAGAGGCGGCGGGTTTGCTTTTTCCCGTTGACTTGTAAAGCGCAAATACAAGTCCCAGCACAGCAAAACCCAAGCTGCACGCAGCGACCACCACACCTTCCCAAGCATAGTGTTGCCAAGCGGCAATCAGGTAAAAGCCCCCCAAGCTGCCACCAGTGTAGTAATGCACCAGATACAAAGCCGTTGCCGTCGCTTTACCCTGATTGGCTTGTCGGCTTACCCAACCATAAGCGAGAGAGTGAGTGAAAAATGCCCCGCCACTAACCACCAGTAATCCAACAATCATCCAAGTGATGTCATGGTGTAAGGTCACTAATACGCCCAACATGGCAACAATGGTGCCAAATGCCATGCCACGAATCGCACCGAACCTAAGTACCCAGCGTCCACTCAATCGTGATGTAACGGTGCCCGCGAGATAACAGATAAAGACCGACGAAACCAAACTCACCGGCAATTGATAAGGCGGCGCCACCAGCCGGAACGCCATTACCGAAAACAAATTGACGAATAACGCAAAGTTGATACCGCCAATTAACATAGCTAGCCACAACCTTGGGGTACGAAGATGAGATAGCACGCCTCGCGAGTGAGTCAATAACGAGGTATTCCCTTGGGTAAAGTATTGCTGGCGCGGCAATAATTTCGTCACCAAGGCGACGCCCAACAAACTTAATACGGCCATTCCTAGCACCGCCCCTTGCCAGCCCCACCAATCGGTCATCATTCCCCCCGCAACGCGTCCGGAAATTCCGCCTAGAGAATTGGCACTGATATAGCTACCTACCGCGATCGCAAACGCTTTAGCAGAGAATTCTTCAGCCATATACGCGACCGCAACCGCGGCAAAGCCACCTAGTGCTGCACCCATCAACGCCCGCAACCCAACAATTAACCAAAAGCTATCCGTTGATGCCATCAGAAGCCCGATCGCAGGGAGCATCCAGAGGCTGGTTAGCATAATCGGACGGCGTCCGAGTCGTTCGGACAATACCGCCCACGGGACGAGTGAGAAGGCAAGACCTAAGGTCGCGGCAGCCAGCAACCAGTTGGCACGGGTTTCACTGATCCCATCGTTGCTCGCAAATACTGGCAACATCGGCTGAAAGAGATATAAGTTGCAAAAAATAAGGAAGGAGCCGAATGCCAGAGCAAAGGCCGTTAATCGGTAACGCGATGAGCCAAGCTCAATCATGACAACCTCATCATCTCATTAAGTTGTGATCATGCTAGCAACGGCAATGTGATTAATAAAATATATTAAATTTATATTATCCATATCTATTATTTATACATGGACATTAAACAGCTGCGTTACTTTATTGCTGTCGCGGAGGCGGGGAGCTTTACCCGCGCCGCACAGCAGCTTCACATTGCGCAACCTGCGTTGAGTATCGCGATCAAAAAGCTTGAACACCATCTTTCTATGCCCCTTTTCGTACGTAGCGAGAAGCGGATTCAGCTAACGCAAGAAGGCCAAGTGCTGCTCACTCATGCGCATCGTGTGGTGCAACAGATGCGCGATACGTCCACCGCAATGGATGAGCTGAAAGGGTTGCAAAAAGGCGAGGTTCGGATTGGTGTGCCCGGAATGCTAGGTTCCTACTTTTTTCCGGACTTATTGATGGGGTTTCGGCGACGCTATCCTGACTTAAAGTTAACCATTATCGAAGCTGGCACCCACTCGTTGCGAAAGATGCTACTGGAGAGTGACCTAGATCTGGCGGTGATCACCGCCAGTGATGTGCCCTCATCGTTAGAAACCATGCCCCTCATTTCCTCGCAAATGGTTGCAGTGGTCAGTGAGGAACACCCACTTGCCGGGTACCAAACCCTCGACTATCAGACCTTTTTCGATCATGAGCTGATCATGTTTCGCCCCGGCTATTTCCATCGTGACTATTTGGATCATATTTGCCATCAATACGCGATACGCCCCAAGCTGTCTTTGGAAACGAATTTGCTGGCGATGATTTTAAACATTGTGCGTCATGGCGTTGCGATTAGCGCATTGCTTGAGATGGTAACCGAGCACGAGCATGGCATTGTGGGGATCCCATTCACTCAGCCGATTAACCTCGACATCTCAATGGCATGGCGTAAGGATGGTTATCTGTCTTTGGCTGATCGTGCCTTTATTGATTATGTAAAAACCCACAACCCCTCCACGTAATAGAGTACCCGCTGGGATCATTTGCCCCTATACTCCATGCAGGAATACCGCTAAAATCGCCGGCTAATTTATCGCCCGTCTTGGGGTATCACCCATCCTCAAGGCCTCTGGGCTGACCAAGAGACGATAACGTGACACCAACTGCTATTTACGATTACACCCCCTACTGGGCTGCTTGCTTTGGACCGGCGCCTTTCCTGCCTACAACCCGAGAAGAGATGGATATACTCGGCTGGGACAGCTGTGACATCATCATTGTGACCGGTGATGCCTATGTCGATCATCCCAGCTTTGGTATGGCGGTGATTGGTCGCGCGCTTGAGGCACAAGGCTTTCGAGTCGGGATCATTGCGCAGCCTAATTGGCACAGCAAAGATGACTTTATGGCATTGGGGGAACCAAATCTGTTTTTTGGTGTTACCGCGGGCAACATGGACTCCATGATCAACCGCTACACCGCGGATAGAAAACTGCGTCATGATGATGCCTATACGCCTAACAATGAAGGTGGAAAGCGCCCCGATCGCGCTGTACTCGTATACTCACAGCGTTGTCGAGAAGCGTACAAGCAAACACCGATTGTACTGGGTGGCATTGAAGCGAGTCTGCGTCGCCTTGCCCATTATGATTATTGGTCCGATAAAGTCCGTCGCTCAGTATTGTGCGATGCGAAAGCCGACATTCTGCTGTTTGGCAATGCGGAACGTGCCTTGATTGAAGTGGCTCACCGTCTTTCGCGGGGCGAAGCACTGGCTGATATGACACGGATCGCGGGGACAGCCGTGATGATGAAGCATCCCCCAGAAGGCATGGCCGAAGTTGACTCAACGCGCATCGATAAGCCGGGTAAAGCCATGGTGATGCCGAATCCTTATGCCACCGAAACGCAATGTGAAACCAATAAGAAAGCAAAACCTGACGCAGCAAAACCGATCACGATTCGTCCTTCTCGCCACGATGCGAAAAATACCTATGTGCGTTTGCCATCATTTGAGAAGCTCAAAAACGATCGTATTTTATACGCCCATGCCAGTCGCGTGATGCACTTAGAAGCCAACCCCTATTCAGCGCGGGCACTGGCCCAACAACACGGCGATCAGCTGCTTTGGATCAATCCACCTCCCGTGCCACTGACTACCGAAGAAATGGATTACGTGTTTGGTCTTCCTTATGCACGTGTTCCTCATCCTAAATATGGAAAGGCGAAAATTCCCGCCTACGACATGATCAAAACCTCGGTAAACATTATGCGTGGGTGTTTTGGCGGATGCTCATTTTGCTCAATTACCGAGCACGAGGGACGGATCATTCAAAACCGTTCGCAAGCCTCGATCATTGAAGAGCTCAACGATATTCGTGATAAAGTGCCCGGCTTTACCGGCACCATTTCTGATCTCGGTGGGCCTACCGCGAACATGTACCGTTTAGGCTGTTCGGACCCCAAAGCCGAGCGAAATTGTCGGCGACCGTCTTGCGTGTTTCCTAAAATTTGCGACAAGTTGAACACGGATCATCGTCACACGATTGATTTATATCGTAAAGCTCGCCAAGTCGAAGGGATTAAAAAAGTCTTGATCGCGTCAGGCGTCCGGTACGATCTCGCGATTGAATCGCCCGAGTACGTGAAAGAGTTGGTCACCCACCATGTTGGGGGTTACCTCAAAATCGCCCCCGAACACACCGAGAAAAACACCCTCGATCTAATGATGAAGCCGGGGATGGGCGCCTATGAGCGCTTTAAAGCCCTGTTTGAAAAATACAGCAAAGAAGCAGGAAAAAAACAATACCTTATCCCCTACTTCATTGCCGCACATCCCGGATGTACGGATGAGGATATGGTGCATCTAGCATGCTGGCTGAAAGAAAACGACTTTGAGTGTGATCAGGTGCAGAACTTCTACCCATCACCGATGTGTAATGCCACCGCGATGTATCACTCTGAGACCAACCCGCTTAAGCGAGTGAAGTATAAAAAACGCGAAGATCTCACCGTCGCCAAAGGCGAGCGTCA
The DNA here is from genome assembly GCF_004916735.1 of Salinivibrio sp. YCSC6. Classification (NCBI taxonomy): domain Bacteria; kingdom Pseudomonadati; phylum Pseudomonadota; class Gammaproteobacteria; order Vibrionales; family Vibrionaceae; genus Salinivibrio; species Salinivibrio sp. YCSC6. Next base: position 1,230,006 of record NZ_CP039516.1, on the reverse strand, counting down.
ACGTAGACTGCACAAGGCACTGTTACGTTACCACGACCCTGCTAACTGGCCACTAATCCGTGACGCTTTGGTACGTATGGGTAAAAGTCACCTTATCGGTAACGGCCCTAAATGTTTGATTCCGAAAGAAGACGCCCCTGCTAAAGTGGGACGTCAGCGCCGCTCTGGACGTCATGGCACCCAGCGCTTCGCGACCAAGCACCCAAATCAACCCGATATTCGTCGCCCCAGCGGTAAAAACCGTGCGTCGGCCACTACCAATAAGCCGTCTCGCAAGCGTAAATAACCGTTTAGCGACAGGGTAAAAAAAACGCCCCAACATCTCGCGATGGGGGCGTTTAATCGTTTGCCGAGCAAATGGGTGATTAACGAAATAGCTCAGCGCCAATAACCAGCAGCGCAAGCACGCCCGCAATACCCCCGACAACCCACGCGATTTTCTTTTGCGTGGCCTCATCAAGGTACTGTGCCGCGGTGATACCAACCAAAACCAGCAAGATGATAACAATCGTTTTAAGCATCTGTTTTGCCTTCGTTTTTAGCCATTATTTCACTGTACGCGAAACCCATTTACGTGCAAGCTCAATGTTACTTTACGTGTTCAGTATGGACACGATCACTGCGAGTGCACGCTAAACGCAGCAATACCTGCAATGGATGCCGCAATTGTTGCTCACTAAACCGTTTGACCTGACTGCGACACGAATAGCCCGTCGCGAGGACCCGCTCTGCCGGCAATTCGGCCAACTTGCCTGACCAACTTAAATCGTAGATGGCTTGCGAGGTCTCACGCTTATCGGCTTCGTGGCCATAGGTACCCGCCATACCACAGCATCCAACCGATACCGGTTTTAGCTCGGCACCAAAGTGAGCGAACAATTGTGCCCACTGCTGCTCTGCATGTGGCAATTGTGTTTTTTCGGTACAGTGGCCAAACAAGTACCAGGTTCCCGCATCTATAGTGTCCGCTGGCGGCAATGCTGGCACCACTGACATCAACCACTCGTGACTGAGTTGAACGTTAAAATCGCCTCGTTTTTTGCCCAACGCTTCGCAGTATTCATCACGATAGCAAAGCACCAATGCCGGATCGACGCCCACCAAGGGAATATTCAGCGCAGCAAGTTGATTAAGAAACGCAGCGGTATTCTGTGCCGTTGCCCCAAACCGGCGTAAAAAGCCTTTCACATGCTGGGCCTTGCCGTTGGGCTTAAACGGAACCAACATTGGCACTTTTCCTAGTTGGCGCGCAAGCTGAACAAGATCATGCACAAGCGGTGCTTCATAAAAGCTGGTAAACGGATCTTGGACAATCAACACATAATTTTCACGCTCTTGTGCAGACAGCGCTTGCAGCCAAGTTAGATCAAATTTTAGCGCATGATCGCCAGCCAAAGACGCTGATAAGGTGGGCACCGATAACGCAGGCGTATCAGTATATCCCACCAATCTTGCCGTCAACCCTTGTGCCCAGCTAGGTTGAGTGACGGCGTTTACCAACTTGGGCGCTTTTGCCATCAGGGGCAATAACGTTTCAATGTTCGCCACGAGGTGGTCTTTGATCGGACGCGGGTAGCGGCTGTAATACAATTGCATAAACCGAGAGCGAAAGCTGGGAACGTCGACTTTAATCGGGCATTGGCTCGCACACGCTTTACACGCCAAACAGCCATTCATCGCTTCCATCACTTCGTGGCTAAAATCGTCCGCTTGCTTACGTCGCGTAAAATAGCGGCCAAATTTTTTCATCACCTCACGCACCGAGGGAGATTGCGTCATTAAGGCCTGTTCCACATCGAGCGGATCGACACCCTGCTCGGCCAATAGACGCAACCATTCCCGTACGATCCCCGCGCGTCCTTTGGGAGAATGGCGACGGTCGTAGCTGACTTTCATCGACGGACACATCGGTGATGCGGTATCATAGTTAAAGCACAACCCGTTTCCGTTACACTCCATCGCTCCTTTAAAGCTGTCGCGAACCTCAACGGGGATTTGCCGATCGTAAAAACCACGCTTGGTGTCATCAACACGAACCAACGCATCTTGGCTATTGATAGGCGTACAAATTTTGCCGGGATTCATGCGGTTTTGCGGATCAAATGCCGCTTTAACTCGCCGTAATTGGGTAAACAAGGTGTCACCAAAAAACGCCGGTCCGTATTCTGAACGATATCCTTTGCCATGCTCCCCCCACATCAGGCCACCGTATTTCGCAACCAGCGCAACCACTTGGTCTGACAGAGTTTTCATGATTCGCTCTTGTTCCGGATCGCAAAGGTCCAGTGCGGGGCGAACGTGGAGCACACCCGCATCGACATGACCAAACATGCCGTAATGCAGATCATGGCTGTCTAATAAGGCACGAAACTCACTAATAAAGTCGGCTAGGTTTTCAGGTGGCACACAGGTATCTTCGGCAAAAGGCACCGGCTTCGCTTTCCCTTTAGTCGCCCCGAGCAGGCCGACCGCCTTTTTTCTCATCGCATAAATCTTGTTGATCGACGCGAGATCACGACAGATTTGATAGCCAATCACACCCTGTTGCTCGTGCTCAATCAAGGCATCCAGCTTGTCACAAAGAGCGGTAATTTGTTGGTCAATATCGTCAGCGTCATTGCCTGCAAATTCCACCATGTTGATGCCATGCATGGTTTTACCCGGCACATCTTGCAACAAATCACTCACGGTGTGCCAAACAATGTCGTTGCGTGCCAAATCCAACACCTTGGCATCAACAGTTTCGACCGATAACGCCTTGGCCTCGACCATCATGGGCGCATTGCGCAAGGCCGAGTCAAAGCTGTCGTACTTGATGTTGACCAAGGTGCGCACGGTCGGGATCGGAGTAATGTTTAAGGTCGCTTCGGCAATAAAGGCCAGCGAGCCTTCCGCGCCACATAGGACGCGGCCGATATCAAACCGACTCAATGCGTCATCATAGACATGCTTAAGATCGTAACCAGTGAGAAAGCGGTTTAAAGGCGGAAAGGTACGCGTGATCAAATCTCGGTGCTCTCGACACACCGACGAGACAGTCTCTAATGCACGACCGGCAAGATCGTCTCGCTCCATCGCATGATTTAATTGGTCACTATCTAAAGGTTGCGTATCTAACACACTGCCATCGACGAGTACCGCCTTTAACCCCAATACATGGTCAGAGGTTTTCCCGTAACGAAGCGAGCCTTGTCCCGATGCATCCGTATTGATCATACCGCCAATGGTGGCGCGATTACTGGTCGAAAGGTCGGGCGAGAAGAAAAAACCGTAAGGCCGCAGGATGTCATTGAGCTGATCTTTAATCACGCCAGCTTGTACCCTGACCCAGCCTTGCTCTGGGTTAACCTCCAAGACCTGATTCATGTGGCGAGAAACATCTACCACCACATGTTTCGTCAGTGATTGGCCGTTAGTGCCCGTTCCGCCACCGCGAGGAGAGAATTTAATCGCATTGAAAGGCGGCGCTTGTACGGTGTGCCCAATGAGTGCGAGGTCGTCCACACTCGCGGGGAAAAGCACTGCTTGTGGCAGTGCCTGATAGACGCTGTTATCGGTCGCCACCGCCAATCGGCTCGCGTAAGTTGACTCAATATCGCCTTCAAAGCCTGCTTGCTGCAAAGCGGTTAGAAAATCAACGACGGCGGACGACAAGCCCGCCTGTGGGTGTATTGCCGGTATCATTGCTGTTCCTGTGCGCAGTATCCACCATGCCTGGTGTGACTTTTTGTTGTGCTGTCACTTTACCTTAACTCTACGCGCAGCCAAAGCGATCACCCATAATTCACCATCAACCCATCACAAAGCACCGTTCGCCAAACGTAGCTATAACGATTGCATGCCTATTTTTCGGGCTAACCAACGTGCTAACTCAGGGCTGGCGATCAATGCCCAAGGCGGTATGCTCCAAATTGCCATGCACGTGAAGATTAGCAACACCCAACTGACCCCAGTTAACTGGCTGACACCATAAGCAATACCGAGAATGATCCCCGCGCCGAGAATAATCCACGCAAAAGTGAGTATTTTTCCGCCTTGTGTTTGTGCGGGTTTACGGGTTGGGAACAGCTTATGCCAAACTTGACCGGTATAAACGCCGGCCGCGAGGGCAGCGAGATACAGCAAATTTGGCAACTTCACCGCTAATGCTGCAAGCGCCAATATGATGCATACCAACAGCCATATCCGTGCGGTATTGAGCAGTGGCCGCGCATTTTTTACCGTCAGACCATCGAGTTTGACGGTCACACTTGCAATGCCGGCACCAATCAAGCCGCCAATGATGACATCACTGGCAAAGTGTACACCGAGGTACATCCGATTCAGGCCCATCAATACAATCACTAATACTGTCAGCGCCAACGCTCCATAGGCGGGCGGATGCTCAGCGCGCCGCTTAAGATACCAAGCCGTTGTTACCGCTGCCGCCAGTAAGGTGTGGCCGCTCGGTACTGTAAAACCTCTCGCATCACCGATTTTTAACTCGGGCCAAATAAAGAAAGGCCGAGGCATTGCAAAGCCGCTTTTTAGAAGGGTTGATACCGCGGCAGCACTGATCAGCAAAAACAACAAAGACAAGGCCGATTTATGGCCCCTGAAGACCAGAAATAGCGGCACAAAAGCAAGATAGAATGCCGTTTCCCCTAAAATATTGACCAGCCAAAAGACCTGAGTGGTGAACGAAGCCATGGTCTCGCCCATTGCGGCAACGGCTTGCTGGACACCCGAGACTAACCCGTACTGACTTACATAAAAGGCAGGGGCGAGTGCGCTAAAGTCTGCCAACGCGGTCACATCGCTGCTTGGCACTTTATCGACTAAAGACCACAGTAGCGCTCCCCTGTCATTAAATCGATATTGGTACTCTTCAGCGTGCGCTTTGGGTACGAGTCGGGCTTCGTCAATTTCAGAGGCAAAGTTCGGCGCCAGCCACGCAGGCAAAATGCCAGTACCATCCGCTTGGGAGACAACCGGTAATGGGGCCAAGCTGCGACAATCAAACAAGACGCCGCGATGATCCTGATAACGTACCTTACCAACATCGACGCGAATAGCGGTCTCTTCAAACACTTCTCGTGCTAATGCTTTTTGCGGGGATTCCGCAAGGCTTACACGGCCGCCCGGTAATCCATAGCGGCCACTGACGCGGTCTTTGACGAGCAGCAAGCGCCCTGCAGGATCAACCACCATACAAGCCACGCCAGCGATCCCTTGCTCAGGTGAAAACGTATTCTCTGCGTCGGCTAACACAGAACTCGACACCAACCAGCTAACAACTGACAATAGTAAGGCGATACTCCATTTCATGCGGCAGCTCCTGAATGCATGTGTCGTAACAAAACAAAAAAGGACAAAGGATGACGCAGCCTGACCCTCTTTCTCCCTATTATTATCATCATAACTTCCTATGCTTGATGGATTTAGTGTCTGAACGTGATTGGGATCTGCTCAATCACGCAGAGCGTCATTGGATCACCACCTTTCAACAGCTTAGCTTTAAGGCGCAATGTTTGCTGATCCGATTATTGATGCGTCGTCATGATTGGTTTGTCGCCGAAAAATTGGTGTATCACGAACTCGGCGACTTGTCTCCTTTACTCGACGAATTAGCCACGCAGGGCTATGTTCGCCTCACCCATCAGGCGGCCACCGAGGTGGTGCTGAATCTCCTGACCAAACCCCAGATGGCTCACGCTTATCCGCAGGCTGACGTGCCCAAAAGCGCCAGTAAAGCGCAATGGCAAGTCGCGATTCAAGCGACTTATGGCGACACGTTGAACACCCCAACCATGCTCATTGAGTGTCTGCAACCCGAGTTGTTATCCGTATTTTTACTGCTCTACTTTGGTAACTCGCGTCAAGACTTGAGTCAGTTTGTGGTGGCCGAGCTGGGTATTCAAACCTTTGAATCTTACGCGCTCCGTCAATCAGAGCGTCTCTTTCAATGCCGTGAACATATCGACCATTGGTTGCACTTATCGGCATTGAATGAGCATTATTGGCAAGCGAAAAAAGCCAAGCAACCCGACATCATTCTCGCCCTAACTGACCAGCTTCCCGCGCGGTACGCATGGCCACCACTGGAGCGGAAACGCCAACGGTTAGTGAATCGCATTGCCCGTGAACACGAACGCCATGCAAACCTTGATACGGCACAAATGCTCTATCAAACCACCACACAGCCTCCAAGCCGTGAACGACAAGCGCGGATAGCCATCAAGCAAGACGATATCGACTTGGCCTCCACACTGATCGGCACCATGTTGCGCGCTCCTCATGATGAGGATGAACGTGACATCGCCTGTCGCCTCGCCAAACAAAAAAAGATCCAACAACATATTGGGCTCCATGAATTGCCTGCGACGCCGATCAGCGAAATACACACAGAGCACCTGGCTTTACCCTTGCACGATCGCGTTGAGTGGGAAGTTGCCGATTATTATCGCGCTCAAGGTTGGACAGTCTGGTACAGCGAAAATTGCTTATTGAACGCACTGTTTGGATTATTTTTTTGGGACATCCTTTTTATGCCCGTCCAAGGAGCATTTCTTAACCCATTTCAACGCGGGCCACGTGATTTATACAGCGAGGAGTTTTGCACTGCGCGCCAACCTGCCATTGACGATCGCCTCAGTGACATAGACAACGCGCGTGCGCTGATAAAGCAGCATTATGCAGAAAAGCACGGCATAACCAATGATTGGGTCCACTGGGGAGTTATCGAATGGCCGTTACTGGATGCAGCGTTACGCGCGCTCTCCACCCACCAACTCAAAGCGTGTTTCGAAAGAATATTGTTTGATCGACGGCATAATCGCAGCGGTCAGCCTGACCTTTTTATGTGCCGAGCCGATAACTATCAGTGGGTCGAAGTAAAAGGACCCGGCGATACGCTCCAGCACCATCAAAAACGCTGGCTGCACTTTTTTAATCATCATGCCATCAATGCAAAAGTCATCTATGTGCAGCGCTGCCCGCAGTGATAATGATGCGATTAGTGGACAGCGCATGGCGATGCAAGGCCTCGCCTAAAGAGAGTGGAGGGAGCTTAAAGTGACACTGTCACTCATCACTTTCAACGGTGGGATTAAAAATGTAGCGTGAGCCGTCAAAAACTAAGCGTTTAATCAATTCACGACAGTGCTGAAGTCCCGATTGATCAAAAGACAAGCCGTAGCGCTGCATGCCCCACTTTTGTTGACGATTCTCTACTTGTCCACTCAGTACAAAACAGTCATCCCCGTGAGAAGGCCGGACTTGAATCGCGAGTTGGTGCTTCATGTCAAACACGGGAGCAATAGCATCAAAACTAAATCCACAACCACCGGCGGAGATATCGGTTAGGTTGACCGACAAACGTCGCTTCTCAAGTGGGATTTCACCTTTGACGTTGAGCTCATAACGGCTTTCTTTCCGCTGTTGAATCAACTTGGCTTGCTGGGGTAATTCCACCAGCATAATCGCAGCTGGCGACATCATGATGTGTGAGATCCGCGAGGCAAAACGAATTTTGGTGCCTTCCCCCTCATCCGATACGCCATCAACCGCAATGCGATACCCTTCGACAAAGAACTGGTTTAACTGCTTAATGTTGCGGGTGGGAATGGTAAAGAACAGTCGCTGTTCGCCATCAAAGCCAATGAAGGTACTCTGGCAGCTAAAAATTTGCCCAACCGGGGTTTTAATTTGTACGTGAGTGGCGGTGCCATGTTTAAGAAAGCCAACGGCACGTAAGCCAATCACGGCTTCTTCACGCACTGTTTTATACTTTTTGGCTTTAAGATCGGGGAGTGCTTGGGTCATGAATTATCTTATAGCGTTATAGTTATCAACTATTTATACAGCTAGCGAAATAAGGGGTCAACAATGGAGCACACTAAGACTGTGCCCCATCACTGATTGTGTTAGATCATTAACATCGCAAATAGCATCAGCGGCATCGACTCGCCATTGCTAGACACAATTTGATTACCCTCAATAGTGGCAGTGAGCTCAAACTGTCCCTCATTCATCGTAGCGTATCCCGCTTTGATCAACTGCTGTTTTTTCGCCTGCCATTGCGGCTGGCTGAGCAATGCATCTGGCACGGTAATGTCGATATTGCCTGACAAACGGCTGACCAAGGCATTTAAGTCTAACTGCGCCGCGGCTTGTGGGTCCGCTTTGGCTAAGTTCAGCGCAACATTAGCGCTTACATCGCCATCCGGTAAGGTGATGCTCGCCGGTGCAATATCTAACGCTAGTCCTTGCTGTAATAGCGTCATCATCGCTTGATCCAGTGCGTCAACTTGCTCTGGGTTCTCAAGATCAGATGAGAGGCCGGCGATGGTCGCCATCGCCTGATAGTCTAGCCCTTTCGCATCAAAGACCAACGCGATGTTGCGCCATTCACTGTTATCCGGCAACGTAAATGAAGACACGGTAATGCGGTTCGCATTATCAATGCGCGCACGCGTGTTTTCATCTGCATTGACCATTTGATTGCTGATCTGAATTTGACTTTTTCCGACTCGATAAGCTTGATTGCTGGTATCAACCAGACGCATGCCTTCAACCGAAAATGCCTGCTCACCAATCCAAAGGTCATCTTGCAAATAACCCCGTCCTTGACCTTTAGCCGTATCGATTTTTATCTGCTCGCCGTTATCGGCATTCAGCGCCGCCGCTGGCCAGTTAAAATCGAAGGTAATTTCACCATCGCGTGCCAAGCTCCCCATCAAGGTTAGCTCGCTGGCTGTCAGATTCTTGCCCTCATTCGTGAATGAGAAAGGCGCGACGGTCAACTGATAATCCGACGCTCCTGTCACAAGCGTTTCCATGTCCAATCGGATAGGAGTCGGGTTACCCGGCCATAGGCGCTGGGTGAGTGTTTGTAGCTCGGGGGTCAACACTAAGGTATTCGTCGATGATACGCCGAGCACACCGTGCGTGATCTCTGAGGAAAGATCATACTCACTGGGCAGGCCCGCTTCTTCTAAGGCTAGCTTGACGTCACCTTTAAAGTGCAAACGCGTCACAGCACGAGAATCAAGGTAACCGCGATGGTATTCCCGTTGTTCTACCGTAATGTCTGGCGAGCTAAATTGTGCCACTTCGCGCTCATACATAGATTGCGCGATTTGACCGGTGGCAAACGGCCAACATGCCGCCACCGCAACAGCGCCAGCCATGGCGCCGTATTTTCCTAGAAACATATCTTTTGCCCTCAAGGCACTCGAAAAGCTCTAGTGTAACCAAAAATAGACGGTGACGATAACACTGACATGGCATCCTGCGTAACGGGCAACAACTGCCGATACAACATTCCGAATCTTTTTACATGAAAAATCATATATCTCACTGATTTTTATCAGTTAAAAAGCAAATCTGCACCGGTAATTATTTTATAAAATAGCATTAGATCTCCCAGCCACCTCACGCTATGATGATTCATCCTACTTGCAAGCCCTCCCGGCATAATGAGGCAGGAAAACACTACCATTGACGCGTCTCTCACCGCTTAGATGAAGGCTCAAATTATTCATACGGCCATCACTTTGCCTATCGCGTGTTCAATGCGATCGACGTTTGATTCTCAGAGGCACATTTCGATGTATGTATTCGCGCGTTTTCGGTATGCGTGGAATAGCGGACAGCGCGGCGTCAGCGTCGGCCTCTCGTGTTTCATGGCTGCGTTGGCCGTTTTCTTATTGGTTCTCGCCGCGTCGCCACTTCCTTTGCATGCCGCGCCATACGTCACCTCGCCCTTTGGTCATCTCATTGCTGATTCGACCGTGGCACCCCATAGCCACCATCGCCCTGATATGGCTTGCTCGGTAAGTCGCCTTGGACTGTCACGAGCAACAAATGACAGCGACAGTCCCGGCGATGACAAAAACCCACATAACCCGACTAGCCACCTTGTGGACACCTGTGGCGCGTTTTTGCGCTTTGCGACACACTTCATGCTAGTATTGGCGTGTCAAAGACAGCAACAGACATTAACGGTTGTTGTGCCTCGATTACTGCAGTTTCCTCACCTATTCGCACGCTATGCACATGCCTAGCTTTTTCACCATAAATTGTTGAAAAACGTGAATAGGTTTGATGAGGAAATAGTCTTGGACGCTTTATCTGTATTTTCTGCATTATGGCATCATGATCTCGCTGCACTGCAGCACATGGATCTGTCATTGCTTTATGTTTGTGTCGGCTTGTTAGTATTCGCAGAAAGCGGCTTTTTACCCGCCGCGCCCTTACCCTGCGACAGCGTTATTGTGCTTTGTGGGAGTTTGGCGGCTTTTGGCGTCTTCCACCTCTACGTGATCATAGTAATTCTGATCATGGCTGGCTGGTTAGGCAGCGCAATGGCCTTTTATCAAGGACAACGATTAAAAGAGTGGCGGTGGGTATCTCATTGGTTGAATAAAGTGCCTGCCAAGCATTTGCAGCGAGCCGACACGTTAATCGGCCGATATGGTCTGCATGCCATGTTTGTCGCACGTTTTTTACCCGTGGTACGGTCGCTACTCCCGATGATGATAGGGTTAAGGCAAGGGCTATCACTGCCCCGTTTCTTGATGAGTTCGCTCTGCAACGCGGTTTTTTGGATCTGTCTGTTGGTCTTATCAGGCTATGCCATTTCATACCTGCCGCCCAAACTGGCTGGTATCGTTAATCATCTTTTGATTATTGCGCCACTGATGACATTAGTGATTGCCAGCCTCAGTCTGTTGGTCGGATGGTTGTTCCACCGCCGTACGCGTAAACGCCGCAGCCAACTCACCACCGAACAGGAAACCTTGATCGAATAATGCTAAGTACAAGGCGTCAGCACATCATGGGTTGGCGCCTATTTTGTGTAAGGATGTGACAAAGTGCGTTATTGTCGACCGATTCGCATCATCGCTGGCTAAATCCGCTTACAATGCAAAGCATTGAGCAGAAATTCAGCGATTCCTTATGAATGCCTACGTGATTTTGTGCGTCGACCACGATCCCATCATTATCGAGAAGCTCACTCACGATTTAGCCCCTTTTCGGGATGTTTTCGACCTGTGTAGTGCCGATAACCCTGATGACGCCAACGCACTTCTTGATGAATGTCAGCATCAAGGTCAACAAGTGGCAATGTTGATTTGTCATAATCAACCCGGTGATGACAGTGGCATCAATATGCTCGTCAACATCGATAATCACCCAGCTAGCATCGGTGCGCGCACTCTATTGCTCAGTGATGCGCCACAGTATGATGCCATTTTGCAGGCGGTGAATGAGGGACGGTTAAACTATTGCATGCATAAGCCTTGGCGTCGGGATGAACTACAACGCGTGGCCGAAAAAGAGCTAACCACTTATGTGTTACGCTACTGCCAGCATGATTTACTCCGCTATGCTGAAGCGCTCGATCACCGCGCCTTGCTTGATGCACAAGTGGAACGCGAAATTAACCAGTTCCAATCTCAGCTGTTCTCCCCCTCAAGTAGTGACACCCGCGCCATTGCCGACAAAGTAATTCAAGGTCTCTATGCTTTTTTCGAAGGGAATGATGAAAGCAAAGCGTGTCGCACTTATAGCCCTCACCATGTTCTTACCAAAGAAAATCAACCCAATGCATTTCTCTGGTTTATTGCCGAAGGCGAAGTGGGGTTGTACAAAACCGATGACGATGGCCAAGAGCATCATGTTTCTACTCTAAAAGCAGGCAGCTTGATCGGCAGCATGTCATTTGTCACCGGCGAAGTGTCTTTCTCAACGGCCCGCACCCTGACACGCACCCAGGTGATCAAAATTGACCACGAACTGTTTGCCAAAATCATGCGTAGCCGCTCGGAGCTATTGCCGCTGTTTATCCAGCACCTACTACTGCATTTTAACCAGCGCTTAAAGCGCAGTATTGGCACCGAAATTCAATTGCAACAAACCCTCGCCTCATTGGACGCCGCCAATCAGCAATTGGTCGAGAAGGAAAAAATGGCGTTGCTTGGGCAACTCGTGGCCGGTGTCGCCCATGAACTAAACAATCCCGTGTCGGCCATTCTGAGAAATAGCGACGCCCTCGGTGATGCATTACAAGCGGTCGCACAAGCACCATTAACGCCTGATAGCCTTGAGCAAGCACTCACATTATTGCAGACGAACCGCGAAGCTACGCCTCTCTCGACGGCTCAAGCACGCGCCTACACTCAAAACTTAACCGACCAAGTCGGCGATCGTCATCTTTCCCGTGATTTAGTCGGAATGGGACTGTATCAAGCTGATGAGGTCTCGCACTGGCAACAGCAACTGGGCGATGCCTTTACTCCCACGGTGGAAATCTGGCGACAGTACGCCCGCTGCGGCCGCTTGCTGCGTTCAAACCATGTCTGTGCCCAACGCATTGCCGATTTAGTCAAAAGCTTACGCACCTATGCGCGCCAAGATACTGAGCAGCGTCAGCGCACTCAGCTGCTGGAAGGCATTGAAGACACTCTGACCTTATTTGAGCATCGACTGAAACCCCATCAATTGGATAAACGCTACCACCCATTGCCGGAAATTGTCGCCCAGCCCTACGCGCTGGCGCAAGTGTGGACCAACTTAATCGCCAATGCGCTCGACGCCATGCCAGAGCCCGGCACACTCACGGTACAAACCGACCTTGTCGATAACGATGAAGAAAGTTACATCCAAGTCGCGATTTCAGATACCGGCGTGGGCATGACGCCAGAGCAACAAGAAAAAATCTTTGCCTTAAACTACACCACCAAACGCGAGGGCCACTTTGGCTTGGGCATTGGTCTGACCGTGTGCCAACAAATTATCCAGCAACATGGTGGTGATATTCGTGTGTCATCTGTTCAGCAACAAGGCACCACCATGACAGTGACACTGCCCGTTTCGCTCTCCCCTGCTACCCGTAAGGAGCCCCAGTTATGAGCCAGTATATGATTTTATGCGTGGATGACGAACGTGACGTGCTTGATAGCGTCATGGATGACTTACAAAGCTTTTCTGATCATTTTGAGTTAGAAGCCGCAGAGTCGGTTGCAGAAGCACGCGATGTGATTGAGCAAATGGCGGCGCAAGGCACGCAATTGGCACTTATCCTGTGTGATCACATTATGCCAGGTGAACTTGGCGTCGATTTTTTGATTGAGCTGGCGAAACAACCGCAAACCGCAGGGGCGCGTAAACTGCTTCTCACCGGCCAAGCGGGACTGGAAGACACAGTATCGGCGATTAACCACGCCAGTTTACATTACTACATTGCTAAACCATGGCAAAAAGCGACGCTTACCAGCGTAGTCACTGATCAATTAACCAGCTTTATGATTGAGCACGAACCAAACCTGTTGCCATGGACCAGTGTACTTGATACGCCAAGACTCGTGGACGCCATCAACAAGCATAAATTCGAGGTGGGCGGCGAATAAGCGCTTTTTGCCTGAATACCCGCCATTGGGTCAGAAATCGGTAAAAAAGCCACGTCTGCAACACGGATGTGCTTGTTTATTCGTTCAATCGTCTTATAGAATGATTTCAACACCAATAACAAGTGGAATTGATAATGCGTAAATCTCTATTAGCCGGCGCTATTGTCGCTCTGGCCTCATTCAGCGCCGCGGCCAATGAAGACGACGCCAGCCTGAGCACCATGAGTAACTTCAGTTACGATTACGTTGAAGGGCGCATTGGTGTCAGCCCACTCACCTATGGTGCAGGATTTAGCATGTCTATCCATCCTAATGCACACATTCGCGTTGAGGCAGACACCGAGTTTGATTCAGACTGGGATACATCAGCTGGGATTGGCTTTCATGCCCCGATTAACAACTGGGCAGACCTGACCGGTGAGCTGCTTGCTCGTGGCGTGAACAAAAAGGATTACGACAGTGATGTGGGCCTAGAAGTGAACCTAGGTATCCGTCAGTGGTTGGGTCCACAGGTAGAAGTTGGCGGCCAAATTGGTTTGCTCACCGTTGATGACGAAGAAGATACCTTTGGCTCTGCATACGGCCGTTTCCACGCCACCGAACTCTTTTCTTTGGGTGCAGAGTATCGTGTAAACGAGTGGTATGGCGACCAATTTATGTTTACCACACGCTTTAAGTACTGATCCCCAAACGTACTAAAGACAAACGGTCTACAGATACAAAAAAACCCGCATCATGCGGGTTTTTATTTGCTTGCTATCCGGCACGGTTAGCGGATCAACAGCATAGGCACCGTTGATTCAACCAGCAGCTTGGTGGTGTTGCTGCCCAAAAAGAACTGACGCAGTTTCGAGTGACCATAAGCCCCCATCACAATCAGTCCAACTTGGTTGGCCGCTTGATAGTCTAGGATAGCGCGGTGCACCTCACCGGTTAACTGCACTTCAACCACATCGACACCCGCCGTTTTCAAGCGCTCTGCCGCACGTTTAAACGCTGCCAGCTTTTCTTGTGAGTCTTCTACCATCACCAAATGACATGTCATCCCTGCCAACAGCGGCGTGCTCAAGGCTTTTTCTACCAACTTTTCGCTGATGTCGCTGCCATCAAAGGCCAATAAGTAAGACTCTGGCGCACTGAACTCACCATTCGCGACCAAGGTATGCGCCTTGATGGAGCGGATCACACTTTCCAGCTGCGATCCAATCGCTTTGGTATCGTTTTGATGCAATTCACCCGATTTACCCAATACCAAAACACGAGTTTGTGGCTCAAGCTCAAGTAATGTTTCTACTAAATGGCCGTGGCGTTGCAGCTTACGCACATCGTCCAGCCCTTTGGCTTTCGCGTCGTCTTCCAGCTCAGACAGCAGCGCTTTGCCGTGTTTCATGGCTAGCTTGGCACGCTGCTCATCCAGCTCCACCAGTTCTTGCAACAGTTGTTCACGGCTCCCGACTCCTAGGTTACCTGAAAGCTCAGGTTCCGCTGGGTGTGAGGACTTATCCAGCACATGCAAAAGTGTCAAAGGGACAGACAAGCGCTTGGCTGCCCAAATGCTCAAGTCTGCGACTTGCTTTGAATAATGCGGGCCATCTACGCACGCGGTAATTTGTTCCATGGTCGGTCTCCTTAGTGGCCACCCATCATTTTTTCTACTTCTTCCGGCTTATCGTGCACGCCGAACTTATCGACGATGGTCGCCGTCGCATCATTCATACCCACGATGTTAACTTCAGTGCCTTCACGACGGAATTTAATCACCACCTTGTCGAGTACAGACACGGACGTAATATCCCAGAAGTGCGCTGCAGAAAGATCGATGGTGACACGCTCCACCGCTTCTTTGAAGTCAAACGATGATAAAAATTGATCTGACGAGGCAAAAAAGACTTGGCCAACAACGCGATACGTGCGCTCGTCGCCATTGTCTGCATTGTCGCTTTTGACCACCATAAAACGACCAATCTTGTTGGCGAAAAATAGCGCCGCGAGTAACACACCCACAAACACACCAATCGCCAAGTTATGGGTGAATACAACCACAGCAACGGTCGTCAGCATAACGATATTGGTCGACAGTGGGTGCGACTTCAGATTAATGATGGACTCCCAAGAGAAGGTACCGATCGAAACCATAATCATGACCGCGACCAACGCAGCCATCGGAATCTGGCTAATCCAATCGCTGAGGAACACCACCATGATTAGCAGCAAAGTACCGGCGATAAAGGTCGATAGACGTCCGCGGCCACCCGATTTCACGTTGATAACGGACTGACCAATCATCGCACAACCGGCCATACCACCAAGAAAACCGGTCGCAATGTTAGCTACACCTTGGCCTTTACATTCACGGTTTTTATCGCTGCTGGTATCGGTCAAATCGTCCACGATAGTGGCGGTCATCATCGATTCCAACAAGCCAACCACCGCCAGTCCCGCAGAGTATGGGAAGATAATCGCCAGCGTATCCCAGTTTAGCGGCACGTCCGGCCACAAGAATACAGGTAAGGTATCCGGCAGCTCACCCATATCTCCGACAGTACGTAAATCAAGGTTGTATGTCATCGCGATACCGGTAAGGACCAAAATACACACCAACGGAGAAGGAATGGCTTTACCAATACGCGGGATATAAGGGAACAAATAGATAATACCAAGGCCCGCTAACGTCATTGGGTAGACATGCCAGAGGATATCGCCCTCGCGCATGATCTCGGGGCCAAACAGCTCAGGGAGTTGCGCCATAAAAATCAAAATCGCCAAGGCGTTCACAAACCCTGTCACCACTGAGCGCGAGACAAAACGCATCAGGTTGCCGAGTTTTAGATAACCCGCACCGATCTGCAAAATACCGGTAAGCACGGTAGCGGCAAGTAAGTATTGCAAACCATGCTCTTTCACCAAGGTTACCATCAGCAATGCCATCGCACCTGTGGCTGCCGAGATCATCCCCGGACGACCGCCTACAAAGGCAATGATCACGGCGATACTGAACGAGGCATACAGACCGACTTTGGGATCAACGCCGGCAATAATCGAAAAGGCAATCGCTTCAGGAATCAAAGCCAATGCCACTACGATACCCGCGAGGATATCGCCGCGTACATTGGAGAACCAATCACGCTGAATTCTATCTATCATGAACGTCTCTATAAATTGGGATTAAAAAGTGATGTCGCGTTCTGATCTCGGGCCTGCTGCAACCCAGAAAATCAAAAGGCGTGATCCTAGTCAGTTATTAACCAAGCGTCAACCGTCACATTTTTATCAATAAAAGACGTTATTCCGATAAATCAAACCGTTATTGGGTTGATGTGATATTTTTAGCGTAGATTTATTGCCATCTTTTCTTGATACGCGCTTTTCCGTATTGTCTGGGGCAGTGATTGGTCATCAATCACCATATGATTAGACTTACAAACGCGGATAGACGGGCACGAGCATAACGGTAAAAACCAGAATCAGCCCAGCAAGCGCATAAACCAGTTGATTGAGTGTCCATCCAATGTCAATAACGATACCAAATACCCAAGGCGCTAATGCGGTGGAAAGGATCATCATGCCCGTGACCAAAGAGCGAATGGCACCAATATGCGAGACTCCGTACATTTCCGCCCATAAGGTATTAATCACCGGATTGGTTGCACCAATCGCTAAACCAAAAAGACACATAAAAAGCGGCGCCGCTAAGGTGTGATTGACGTTGGCAATCACCATCAACCCAAGCAACAGTGGAATGGGGATTAAGATAAGTACATTTCGCGAACGGTATTTATCAATCAAGCTGCCTGATATCACTGAACTTAGCCAATGCACGGCCCCGTAAAATACGAAACTGCCCGCTAACACGCTAGGTGTCCACCGTTTCGCTTCTAGGATAAAGTCCTGTTGGATAAATACGCCGGTGACCAAAAACGGCGTCACCAAGGCTATCGGTATGATCATCCAAAACCGCCAGTCGCGAATAACTTGACGCCGACTCGCATCACTGGCGTGGTTTTGATTATCTGCCTCAATACGCGTCCGTTTAAGGTCTGCTTTTCGGATCAGCAATAGCACTAATGGTAAAAATACCACTAACAGGGTGGCGCCAATGAACAACCAGCTTTCACGCCAGCCTAAAAACGCGATTAAGCCAATGACGATTGAGGGTAAAACCACCTCGCCAATGGCGACACCACTGCCGACTAAGCTAATGGCTTTACCTTTATCCTGCTGCGCACGCTTAATCACAGTGGCTTGCGCAATGTGAGGTAAAAAACCTTGTCCACAAAACCGCAGTAAGAAAAAAACCAGCAGCAGCCCTACCACACTATCAACCGAGTACATCAACACACACGCGACCATCAGTAACGTGGCAAAAAAGATCAGTAATTTGTCGACCCGCACCCGATCGACCACACCACCAAAGCTAATCACCAACACACTGCTGGTCATGGTCGCAATAGCGTAAACCCCGCCGTAGGTTGCATCGCTCAACAACAGCGCATCTTTAATACTGCTGCCATACCAACTGATGAAAAACGATTGACCAATGTTGCCAAAAAAGATCGATAGAAAGCCAAAGGCAATTAACGGCCATTGGTGCTTAATTAATGTCACATACGATCGCGCTAGCATACGCCCCCGTTGTCCCCTGTCATTCCATTTTGAAACGTCATATATCAACACGCCTTCAAGGGTTTACTTAATGCATGAGATGAAAGCTGACTATGACATGCCTGCACGGAAGAAGAAATGAAACCCGACCTGCTTACATTGGTTTTGTGATGCCTTTTAATCCATGTTGGCGATGAATCAATCGCTTATTCATGTTTTCACCGCTTACTGACACACAAACGGGCTGAGATGCGCTAGGCTTTGCGCCCTCTCAATATCACAGACAATAACAACAATATGAATCCAGTCATGTCAGCGCCAACCAAGATGGCATTACGCTTCCCAAAAGGGCGATTCGCCATGTTGAGTGTGTACAGCTTTACCGGTGCCGCTATTGTGGCTTCTACCATTTTTTCCCTGCTGCTGTTCTTATCCCTTGACGACAACCCGCTAATGCAATGGTTGTTCGGGGCATTGGCAGTGATTTTTGAAGCGGGTAAGTTTTACGCATGGTACGAGTTTGGTGAGCGTCGGGCGCACGGCAACTATGTGGGTGCCTTATCAGCCTTGGCTTTTTATCTCATTTTGGCCTTAATCTCGATCGGAGGCAGTATTGGCGGTATCAATAGTGCCACCAATGCTGCGCAAAGTGAGCAGCGCCAAGCCCAAGCGCAGATTGACGCTTATAATCGGCAAATCGACGCTATCGAGCAACAAATCACATTGAATAATCAAGCCGCTGAGCGTTATATCGAATTGGATAGAATTGCGACTGGTGTGGCGCGATTACAAAAAGAAAACAACCAATTACGTAAAGAGCAACAGCAGCTCGCGTTCGAGCGCGATATTTTGCCCGCAGTGGCACAGGGATCCATCTTGGGGTTGATTAGCAACCTTGCTAACACATTAGGCATCAGCGCCGATCAAGCCCAATCTTGGCTGGTGATTTTTCTCTCTGTGTTGCTAGATTTGTTCGCCGCTTTCTTTGTCGGCGTGATTGGTGAAGAGCAGCGTTTCCGCCATTGGTATCGTCATCCACATGCCGCGCCCCCTACGCCTGTGAACACCAAGGAGTCTCCTCGCGCCAATGAGAAAAACGCTGAATCCACCATGCCGGACTCAGCGTCTCCTCAGGAGGATACGGATGCGCCTTATGCCGATATCAAAGCCGCGTTAGCCGCCAAAACGTTACGCTGTAGCAAAAAAGCCGTGATGGCGGAGTATGCGCTCAGCCAAGAGGCTGTCGATGCCCTATTTACCCACTTACAACAACAGGGATTGGTCGCCAAAAAGCCGAACCACCATTATCACTGGGTGGGTTAAGCCACCAGCATCAATATACCGCTGAGTATCATGGCGGGAAGCCCACTTAAAAACAGCCACAGTCCGAGCTTGTCATCGGGCTGTGACGATGAATCGATCACCATCGCGTGTTGTTGAGCCGTGAGCGCCCGCCGTGTTACTGAATCACGATACCAATGGCGGCTTTTGTAACGACTATACGTCACAAGCCCCGCTGCCGACCAAACGAGCCCCCCAACGTAAAATGCACCATCCCCAAACGTCGTCAATGTTATCCACCCCGCCTGCCACGCACCAACCAAAGCGGCACTGGCTATTACCGTTGACACTAACCAGACATAGAGAAAATGCACACTTGGCGATGTAGATCCCTTCAGGCGATGTGGTACTTTCATCATGTTTCCTTTCTGTGTCTGAGTGCGCTCACCCTAACTATTGATAGCCCCATCTCTTTGCGGCATGGCGGTGATGTGGTACAAACATCTAGTAAGTTTGTTAATCAGTACGTTACCTGACCTTTTAGCACCTTACCGATAAAAACAATTTATAACCAAGCAAATACAACAAAAAGGTGATCTATGCATAAGGCTGCACAAGAGGTGCATACGCCTGAGGCATCAGTATGGCGCGCATTAGGCGATGTTAGTCCGTTGTGCCTCGCCGTCCTACCGTGGGGTGTACTCTGCGGCTCACTAGGGCTGCAAATGGGATTCAGTGCACTACAAACACAAGCCATGTCATTACTGGTTTTTGCAGGAGCGGTGCAATTGTCGGGCACCATGATGGTGGGCAATGCGGCGGGCTTACCGGCGGTGCTCGGTTCTACACTGGTAATTAGCGCACGGCACCTTCTCTATGGTGCCCACTTTCGTCAGTACATTACTCCCTTGCCACTTAAGTGGCGTCTCGGCCTCGGTTTTTTACTGACTGATGAAATGTATGCGCTTTCAACCGCACACACCAGCAAACACGGTAGATTTTCTAAACACTACGCCCTGTATACGGGCGCCGCGTTTTATGTCGGTTGGAACCTTGCCACCTTGGCGGGGATTCTCGCTGGCTCTCAGCTGAAAGCCTTGGAATCCATCGGGCTCGACTTTGCCATTGCGGCCACCTTTATCGCACTGACCGTGCCCAGTATAAAAACCCGCCCCGTGCTACTTTGTGCCTTGGCTAGCGGTATCAGTATGCTGCTATTCACCTATTACCACATCCCCAATGCGTTAATCATTGCAACCGGCGTAGGTATGGTCGCGGGGCTAATGGCTGAGTCTCTACCGACACGGAGGGCGTCAACATGAGTTACTGGTTTATCATTGTCGCGATGGCGCTGATCACCTTCTCGGTACGTTATCTGTTGCTTGCACGGAGTATCCCTGTACGCATAGGTCCGCGCTTACAACGACTCCTGACCTACTCTGCACCGGCGGTTCTGACCGCGCTATGGGTACCGATTGTCTTTTTCCCTGAAGGACACCTCTCTGTCACCTTAACCAATCCTTACTTATTAAGTGCACTTTTAGCGATCGGTTTAGCGTGTACACGTTTATCAACCTTGATGGTGGTTCTGATTTCTATTGGTGCCTTCGTGTCACTGCAACTGTGGATACTTCCACACTGACGCCATTCCGTGATGATGGGATACCACAGCGACAAAAACGGGCCTACTTGGCCCGTTTTTCTCTTCCAGCTACTTACCGTGAGAGTGACGACTTAAGCTCTCGCACGCGCCTTTCTCAGGTTCAGCTCATCCAAATCTTGATTGAGTGACTCGGCTAATTCGCTGATTTTCTCCATATCTTGTTTGTTTTCCAACGCAATATCTGCAGCTTGTTGTCCCGATTCGGTCAATCGATTGATATTGGCAGAAATATCCGATGACACAGTACGTTGCTGCTCAATGGCGCTTGCCAGTGAGTTAATCCGGTCTGTAATGATAGAGAAGTTCTCCAGCACCCCGTCAATCGACCGCGATGTCTCGCTCGCCTGTTTCGATGCGCGGTTGGCTAGCGACTCGGTCCGGTCAGAGAGCTCTGACGATTGCTTCAGGCTACGGAATAATTCATTGGTCATATTATTAATTTCACTGGCCGATGATTGCGTGCGGCTAGCCAACTTTCGGACTTCATCCGCAACCACGGCAAACCCTCGTCCTTGTTCGCCTGCCCGGGCGGCTTCAATGGCGGCATTTAAAGCAAGTAAATTAGTTTGCTCAGCCACATCAGTGATAACTTCCAAGAAGTGCTCAATTTGTCCCGCACTGTGCTCAACTTTATCAAACATTTCTGCAGAGACGTTGATTGCTGATACAAGCTCGTTCAGTTCGCTCATCATCTCAGAGAGCTCTTGCTGCGACTGACGTGAGCTTTCATCCACTTTTTCAGCTTCAGATGAAATGGCTTGTACATCTTCTGACAGTGAGCCCACCGTACTGGTCATTTCTTCAATCGCTGTCGCAATGCTGTCGATCTTCTCGCTTTGCTCTTCGGTCAGGATAGCGCCTTTTTCCGCGCGCTTTTCTGAGCTGTCGGTAAAGCTATCCAGGGTGTCGGCTGCCTTTTCTACGTTGCGAATCGTTTGGCGTAGCCGCTCAACAGCTTGATTTAATGATCGTGCGACATCGGTAAACTCATCGCCATCACTGGTGCTCAATTGGGCGGCGAGATTGCCCTGAGCGAGCTCCTTGGCAAAGGTACTGACGCGTGTAATGCCTGCTGTAAAACGTTGATTAATAAACAGGGTCGCAGCTACTGCAATCATCAAGCTTAATCCGAGCACCACATATTCGTTTAGCCAAGCCATATGAAATATCAACGCGGCATTTAAGCTCACCATGAGCGCATAGCTTGTAATGGATATGGCTCGAATTGACACCTTTGGCATAGACTTCTTCCTCCTTTGAATAAACACCGACGTGTTCGGTGCGATGTGGAGATATCAAGAACAATGCCAACAAATAAAGACAATGCATCGACTATAACGCCAGCAATCACTTAGCGAGAAATCACGCGGAATGACGGCAACACAGTGACAGCATTCCGCTAGATTTATAGACAATCGTTGCATTATGCGTACGAGTATAAAAATTCGTGGTAAGAGACGTATCTCTTGCCACGAACGGCGCAGGGTAGCGTATTGCAGTTTGCAACAGGAGGGAGAGTGAGCCCAATGATACCGCTAAATCTGACTACTCTTGATCTGGCGATGAAGTCCTAGGCGCTCGGTTTTGAACCCGCGAGACATGGACCAAACTCATCAACTTGATACTCGGTTTTAACAGCAGCTGTGCGCTCCCAACAATGAAAAGCCAGGTACCGCTTTCTATCAACGCATCGTTTAGGAAGAAAAAACTACCAATCAAAAACCAAATCGCGATTAGAAGGTCGTTAAAGGCCCCACATGCCTCATAACGACGTTGAATCACCAAATGTTTATTACCGATATCAATATCCAGTTCTCGGCCGTGACGTTCAATCATGTTGCCTCCTCTGGACCTTGGTATCAGCAATCAAGGTGTTGGCGTTTAACGATCAATACCGTTTGTACCATTTTAAACGCAAAAATCACCGCGCTCACCGCGAGGAATAACCATGCAAGAGGGATAAACGCAAAGGGTTCTTGCAGCGTGCCGTTGGCAGCAATGTTCGGAGTGGATAAATTGAACGCTAAGAGGCATCCAATGCCAAGCAGAAAGAAGATAAATGAGGTACGAAAATTTCGTAATAGGGTTAGCATAAAACCTTTTTGTTGTTGCTTCAGTGCTTAGTGTGACCAAGCTCACTGAATAAAGTTCAGTTTTATCTTCATTTTTTTCAAAAAATCTGGCTACCCTTAACATCAGGGTAGCCAGATGAGCGTTTAAAGTTTGTAGGTTGCCACTTTTTCGCTAAGGTTCGCCGCTTGAATACGCAACCCATCCGCCTCTTCAGACGCATCGTTCGCACTATGAACAAGGTGCTCAGACACATCTTTAATTGAGGTAATATTTTGCGTGATCTCGCTAGTCACATGGGTTTGTTCTTCAGCAGCCGTTGCAATTTGAGTCGCCATATCGCTAATTTGGTTAACCGCCGCGTCAATCTCACTCAATGCCGCAGTGGCTTTATCAGCGTCCGCGACTGAATCACCCGCCAGTGATGAACTACTTTCCATAATAGAAACGGCATTGGCTGTGGTGGTTTGCAAGGTATCAATCGTAGACTTAATTTCTTCTGTCGATGCATGGGTGCGCTGAGACAAGATGCGCACTTCATCGGCAACTACCGCAAAACCACGGCCCTGTTCGCCTGCACGCGCCGCCTCAATCGCCGCATTCAGCGCCAACAAATTGGTTTGCTCAGCAATATCTTGAATGGTCGACAATACGGTCGAGATTTCTTGGGAGTGACTATCCAACTCCGCCACGATGGTACTGGCCTGCTTCAACTCATCGGCCAAGCGCGTAATTGACGTCTTGGTGTTCTCCACCACCGCCCGGCCATTATTGGTGCTTGCGGTTGAATCTTGTGCTGTGCTTGCGGTGTGCTCAGCATGCGAGGCAATTTCCTGCGTCGCCGAGGCCAGTTCTGTCACGGCCGTCGCCACCATGGTAATTTCTTGTTGTTGCTGATTAATATCATCCACATTGCGTTGTGCACGATCGGTACTACTTTTCGATTGCGATGTCAGCTGACCGGCCTGCTCTCGAATATGGCTGATGAGTTGGTGCATACTTCCGACGAAGGTATTGAAATTGTGCGCCAACTGCCCGACCTCATCTTCACTCTCTACTTCAATCCGCTGGGTCAAATCACCGCTACCATGCGCAATTTGCTCAAGTGCATTTGACACATTGGTCAGCGGTTTAAATAGGACGTTAACCAACAGGTTAAACAACAAAGTACACGCAATCACCACCCCGATGGTCACGGCAATTTGTCCCCACACCGCATCGAACAAAGGCGCTACCAGCGAGTCATAATTGATCACTGTGACCGTCATTAACCCTGTATCGGCAATCGGTTTGGCATACACCACACTTTGCTCACCGTTCACCTCTGCCATGAGATCTTGGCCCGAATTAGCGGCATTTTTTACCGTACTTAACGATAGGCCTAAATCGCTGACGGGTTGGTTAAGAAGATCCGTATTGGCATGGGTAAAGATGTTGCCATCGCCATTGGCAATAAACATATAACCGCGCCCAGGTAGGATAACCTTCTCAAGCCCCTCAATGATGTCGCCAATTTCAACGTCAGCACCCAGCACCACCATGTCGCCACCCAGTTGCAAGGCTTTACCTAAAGAGACCACATTGGCGCCCGTCGCTGCGGCTACCGTAGGGTTATCCATAAATACACTGGACGGATCCGCTTTGGCATTGATGTACCAACCCCATTTGCGTGGATCATCATTACCGGGTGGGAGGACCACACCGTTCGCGTTGTCTTGGCTACCATCGGGGTAAGCAAGGAACACATTGTCAAACCCACCCGAATCGCGAACCTGTTTTAAGTGCGTCACAATGCTATTAAGGTTGGCTTCACTACTTAGCGACGTCATCGCACGTTCTTTCGACACGATCCAATCAGCCACATACTGGTTATATGAGGCCGTCGTGCTTTCGAGACGTTGCGATACCTCGGTATCAAGCCGTGATAGTGACGCCCGAAATGAGAGTGCCTCAACTAATAAACCACCAATGATGATGGCGACACTCGCCGATAGCGCAAGCTTATTTTTTAATGAAAGTTTTTTAAACATAACTGCCTTGTTTGTTTATCAAAGTCTGATTGTGATTGTTGTCTAGTCAGTAAAACAGTGATCACAAAAACCCGCAAAACCGCTTATTGTCAAATGGTATACGCATCACAACAATCTTACTGATGCGTTACGCAACACGTTGAATGACGGCGCTGTTTTGTCCGCCAAACCGCCAAACTTGTGCAATCGACTACATCCGATAAGCGGGTGCGTCTTCCAGACTATCAAAGACAAACAGAGCTGTTATGTGCTAGATCAGTGATCTCTAATGAGGTATCGAAACAAACTGCACTAATGCAGCAATATGATTCTCATTGAGTGAGTTATCCCAACTCGCAACTTTTATTTTGCTCAACTACGCTTTAGTTAATTGAGAAGTACGCGAATAGAGGCGAAGATCATGGACTTGTTTGCGGATCAGCGTGACAACGCATCTCCATCCCCACCAGAAACGAATCAGGCTTCCACCCACGAGCCTTGGCGTATTCTGTTGGTGGATGATGATGACTTGATGCACGAGGTGACGCGCTTGGCGTTAACAGGGTTTACGTTTCAAGATCGCCCGCTCGAGATTTTATCGGCATTATCAGGGCAAGAAGCAAAAGACATTCTCGCAAAAGAGGAAGGTATCGCCCTGGCACTTGTGGATGTGGTGATGGAAACCGAGCACGCTGGTTTAGATCTGGTGCGATATATCCGCGATGAGAAAAATGATCACGTGATCCGGTTAGTATTGCGGACTGGCCAAGCGGGACAAGCCCCCGAAGACAGAGTCATCCGCGAATACGATATTGACGATTACAAAGAAAAAACTGAACTCACCACCCAAAAGCTAAAAACCTTACTCTACTCTATGCTGCGCTCTTATCGCGATTTGTGCATGATTGAGGAGCAAAAACAAGGATTAAAGCGGGTGATTGAGGCGTCGGCCAACGTCCAAAACACTACTAACCTCCAACACTATGCGACCGCGGTGTTGGAGCAACTTACCTCATTGCTACACATTCATGACTCAGCCTTTTACTGCGTGGTACAACCTCGCCCTGGCGCAGAAGAGTCACGCGCGCTGACCCTCGCCGCGATAGGGGAATACGTCGATTGCTACAGTGAATGTGCGTTTGAGAAGTTGCCTAAAACAGTTTCAGAGCGTTGCCAACAAGCCCTGAACAAACAACAAAGCATCCAATTTGATGATGGGTTTGTGCTGTTCCATCGTGACGAGGAGGATGTTGAATTTCTCCTGTACGTGAATCACGCGAAAACACTCTCCGAGCTCGACCAACATTTGCTGAAAATATATATGCAAAACATTGGGCTCACGTTCGAGAACCTCAGTTTGATGGTGGATTTACGTGAAACCTCCAAAGAACTGGTTTACAACCTTGCCAATGCGGTGGAGGCGCGGAGTAAAGAAACGGGGGCGCATGTTCAGCGGGTGTCTTTATTCTGTGAACGTCTCGCTGAGCTGTACGGCCTAAGTGAACAAGAGGCCACCATGATTAAACACGGCTCACCTCTGCATGATGTGGGCAAAGTGGCTATCCCAGATGCCATTTTGCACAAACCGGGCAAGCTCGATGCTGACGAGTGGGAGATCATGCAAAAACACGTGGAATATGGTGTTGAAATTCTAAGCCATTCCAAACGCCGTTTAATTTTGGTTGCCAAAGAAATCGCCGCGACTCACCATGAAAAATGGGATGGCAGTGGTTATCCCAATAAATTGGCAGGGGAAAACATCCCTGTCAGTGGACGGATTTCTGCATTGGCCGACGTGTTTGATGCACTCGGGTCAAAACGCTCCTATAAAGATGCGTGGACTGATGACGATATTCGTAAAGAGCTTATCGCACAGCGCGGCAAACATTTTGAGCCCAAACTGGTCGACTTGCTGATCGATAATTGGGACGACTTTATTGCAATCCGCGAAGCGCACCCAGACTAATCGTGTGCTTTTACCCAACAATCAAAACGCGCCGTTTGAGCGCGTTTTTTGTGCGTGTTATCCAAAGCGATTGCTTATCCCAAAATGTGCTGACGAACGGCATCGTCAGCACTTAGGCTTTCATCCTCACGCCATCAATCAATGTTTTGCCACCGTGAAGAAGGCGTCAACGACCAGCGTTCCATTTCACTGGCACTATAGATCGCACGTCCTTGGCGACCAATTTGAATCGGTATCGTGCTTGCATCAGCGCCAGCATTAATTTGTTTGACGAGCTCGGCGGCATGTTGGCCTTGTGACTCACCGAATAGCACGACGCCACCAGCGGTCTTCCCTTTACCGACGGAAAAGTCCCAAAAGCCAAAGGTCGGCACCTCCACATGTTGATTGGTCCAACTGAGCACCTGATTCGCATCAACATTGTTTCCTTCACTGTCCACCAAGGTTTGATATAAACCGACAATCACCGCATCAAAGCCACTGGGTTTTGCGGCGGCGATTTCTCGTTGCCAGCCTTGAAAGGTCACGGCATTAACAATATTGATTTCAATACCCAAGCTTCGTCGAATTTGCTCGTATTGACGCAATATATACTCGGCAGCAATTTCGGACGTCACCCCCGAGTCGAACATCACTTTTACTTTGATGTTTTTCTTTCCCAATAGCATGCTGATTTCGCGCATATTCCGCACAAATAACGGCAACTCCAGCACCCCCGTGACTTTTGCCTGCCCCTCATATTTGGCAAGCAAATGACGAGGGTTCGAGTTAATCCCTAAAAATACAATCGAGATAGGCTCGTCATAGAGCCGTGGCAACATGTATTTCAGCGCATTGTCATCACCAAGCACCACGATCTCAGGCTTAGTTGCTTGGTATGCAGCAAAGGCTTTATCCGCCTGCTTTTCAAACTCACTGGGCGGCAGTCGCTTGGTATCCATTTCAAACCGCGATAGCGTGTAATCACTGCCCAATGTCCTTTCTAGACCGGCGATATAGCTTTTATCCCAATCATAGCCGTAGTGATAGCTTTCAATCAGCATCACGTTAGACGCCCATACAGGAGCGGTGGCGCACAGCAACAAGCTGGTGAGTGCTTTAATCAACAAGTGCATGATGCTCTCCTCAATAATCTGACTTTTTTAGTGTAGGCGAGCCAAGACTGACCCCCTTACCATTGCGAACAGTTTTTTTCATCTACACTTAAATTTGATTCTGTCACCATCGATGATCGTAGACGTATGAGCAAAAGCCATAAATTCGATGAAAGTATCCGCAATCCCTTCTTCAGCCTCGTGGGCCGTCGAATTTTGCTGATCATGATTTTGCTCAGCGGCTTTTTCACTGTTTTTACCACGCTTTTACAAACCTATTGGGACTATGACGAAGCATTCGATAATGTCGAAAGTCGTCATTACGAAATCGAAAATATTCATGCCGATTTATTGGCGAGTTCACTGTGGATTTATGATCTGAGTAGTGTGCAAGAGCGTTTAGATGGGCTGGTTAATTTACCCCATGTGAACTACCTTTCCGTACGCTCAGAGAACTATTTATTCGAAGCGGGCTCACCGGTTGAAGTGAGCAAACTTGTCAATGAATATCCGCTGGAATATGACGACCCAGATACAGGACGCACGCAGCGTATCGGGACGATTTATGTGGAATCCGACACAAACACGATTTATGCCCACCTGATTCAGCAATTCTTCCTCACGCTGTTGCTCAACGCGATTAAGACCTTGCTGGTGTGTTATCTGATTCTACTGGTCTTTCACCACACCGTGAGTCAGCGTGTGTTTCATGTCGCGCAATTCTTGCGCGGTTATAACCCGTTAGATCCCGGGCAGAAGAAACTTGAGCTTCCGAGAAAGAAATACATCATGGAAAAGGAAGACGAGCTGGACTGGCTTGCCGCGGAAACCAATAAAATTACCGACAACATGTCAACGCTGTATCGCAACATCATGCTAGAGCGAGAGCGCCTTTCTGATTTCACCCATGTGTCCTCGGATTGGTTGTGGGAAACCGATGCCGACCTCAAACTCACTTTTTGTTCTGACCCGATGCGTCACGCTTTGGGTATCGATGCTAAACACTTTCCCTATTTGCATGACGTGCTCACCACCATTGGTTGTAACCAGTTCATTGGTAATTTGCAGCGTCAGCAAGATTTTGCGATGTGTGAGGAAATCATCCAAATTGATGAAGACACCCGCTATTTCGTCTTTCAGGCACTCGCCCACTATGGTGTTGATGGGTTTCGTGGGTTCCGCGGTACTGGTATCGATATTACGGAGCTCAAAAAGACCCAATTTGAGCTCGAAACGTTAAACCAGAACCTCGAAGTCACGGTCGATGAACGCACCCGCGAGCTACAAGAAAGCATGGAGCGACTAAAGGCCGCGCAGGATCAATTGGTGGAGTCCGAGAAGTTAGCCGCACTAGGGAGCTTGGTGGCTGGCGTTGCGCACGAAGTGAATACCCCGCTAGGCATTGCAGTCACCGCCTCCTCGGTGGTGAAAGAGATCACCACGACGCTCAACGAGGCCTTCAAGGAACAGACACTGACGAGCACTCAGTTTGCCTCACTGATGAAGCAGGTGGATGACAGCATCAGCATGCTCGAACACAACCTTAATCGCGCGTCTCATTTAATTCGCGACTTCAAGCAAACCGCTGTCGACCAAGTTTCAGAAGCACATACCGAATTTGACGTGAAAAGAACCATCGATGCGCTCATTGCCAGCTTACATCCTGAAACGCGTAAAATCCCTGTCGAGCCAATAGTGAAAGGTGAGGAAAAAATTATCATGCACAGCCTTCCCGGCGTGCTCACTCAGGTCATTTCTAATTTGGTGATGAACAGCATCAATCATGCCTTCGACGATACCGACACGCCACAAATTCTGATTGAGTTTGAGCGCCAAGATGAGCATCTCTATCTGTGCTACCAAGATAACGGCTGCGGTGTTCCCAAAGAGCTGCATCAACGTATTTTTGAGCCCTTTTATACCAGCAAACGCGGACGTGGAGGCTCAGGGCTCGGACTCAATTTGGTTTTTAACTTGGTCAAACAAAAGCTACAAGGCGAGTTACAGTTTGAATCGACGCCCGGCGAAGGCGCCAAGTTTATGTTTTTAATTCCGTTGAACCTCGCCAATATCACTTCGCAACAACAACGCGAAGATGATCAGCATACGATAGGGAAGCAATGAGTCAACTGCAGAAGTTTGAGGAAGGCATTAATCATCCGCTGTTCAGCATTGTCGGACGGCGGATCATCTTATTGATGGTGTTTTTGAGTAGCTTTTTTACCATCATGACGACCCTTCTGCAGCTCTCATGGGACTATGAAGAAGCGTTCGATAACGTCGATCGTCGCCACTACGAAATTGAAAACGTGCATGCCGATTTGATTGCCTCCTCCCTGTGGGTTTTTGACTTGGTGAGTGCACAGAATCGCCTCGATGGGCTCGTGAACTTGCCTTATATTGACTATTTGTCAATTGAGTTCGATGGTGTCGTCCTTGATGCGGGTCAGCCTATTAGCCAGAACAGTGTGATGAGTAGCACCGAACTGATTTACTTTCATCCAGATACAGGGCGCCGCATTGAGTTAGGAACCCTATTTGTCGAGTCAGACGCTCAAAAAATCTACGATATTTTGTTACGTCAGTTCGTGATCACGCTACTACTCAACGGCATAAAAACGCTGATTGTGTGTTCTTTAATTTTGTGGGTATTTCATCAAAGTGTCAGCCAGCGGGTCTTTTCAATTGCCAAACACTTACGCCATTTTGATCCGTTAGCCCCCATTCATCAGCCGCTGGAACTTAAGCACCGCAAGTTCATCATGGAAAAAGATGACGAACTTGACTGGCTTGCCGAAGAGACCAACAAAATTACCCTTCGTATGGCTAACCTATACCAAAATATTATTTTGGAGCAGGAGCGTCTTGCGGACTTTACCAGCGCGTCATCAGATTGGTTGTGGGAAACCGATGCCGCACAGCGTCTCACGTTTTGCTCAGATGCCATGCTGACTGCGCTTGATATTGATATACACAATACGCCCAAAATCCGCGATCTGCCTTTACTCGCGAACTGCCACTCGTTACTTGATCATCTTGCAGACTACGAAAACTTCACCATGTGTGAAGAGCAAGTACTATTGAACAAGCGTCCTCATTACTTTGTTTTTCAGGGCATTGCTCACTTCAGCGATGAAGGGTTTGTCGGCTTTCGCGGCACGGCGATTGATATCACCGAACTAAAACAAACTCAGCTTGAGTTGCAATTACTGAACCAGAACTTGGAGAAAACCGTCAATGAACGGACTCAAGATTTGGAGCAAAGTATGGAGAATCTAAAAGCGGCACAGAACCAGTTAGTAGAATCAGAAAAGCTGGCTGCTTTGGGAAGTCTCGTCGCCGGTGTTGCGCATGAAGTAAACACGCCACTGGGGATCGCAGTCACCGCTAACTCGGTGATCAAAGAAGCAGTAGCCACACTCAATCATGCCTTCGCGGACCAATCCCTCACCAGTCAACAATTTGAAGCGGTGATGAAGCAGATCGTCGATGGCTCCAACATGCTGGAAAACAACCTCAATCGTGCCGCCCGCTTGATTCGTGATTTCAAACAAACGGCCGTCGATCAAGTATCAGAAAGCCGCAGTCAGTTTCGCGTCGTGCAAGCGCTAGACGCGCTTATGGGGAGTTTACGCCCTGAAACCAAAAAAGTGCCCGTCGTCCCCATGATTGAAGGTGATGCCAACCTAGAAATGAGTAGCTTACCCGGAGTACTGACCCAAGTCGTCTCAAACTTGGTAATGAACAGCGTGCGGCACGCATTTGAGAATATCGAAAATCCAGAAATAAACATCAAAGTCAGTGATTTAGGCGATGAAGTACAAGTCGTATACACCGATAATGGTGTGGGTGTACCACCTGAACTGCATCAGCGAATTTTTGAGCCTTTTTACACCAGTAAGCGAGGCAAAGGAGGCTCGGGGCTTGGCCTCAACTTAGTGTTTAATCTGGTTAGACAAAAGCTTCAAGGCAAACTAAGTTTTGACTCAGATATCAACCAAGGCGTGATGGTGGTGCTCACGTTACCGAAGTTCTTACAAGTATCCGCCCCATCGGAAAGTGAAAGCGTTTCACGATAAACCTGGTCTTATTCTCTACATCTGCTTAATAAAGGTACGCGTGATGAAATGGTTACGTCAGTGGCTGGCCGCCGCACCGAGCGATAAGCACGCACAGCGCTTATTTCAAAGTCTGCTCACTTTGGCGTGGAGCGTGGAATCGAAAGACCCGTATACCGGTGGGCACCTTTGGCGAGTATCGCGTTTTGCTTACACACTGGCGGAGGAGGAAGGCTGGTCAGAGGAAGATCGCGCTGCGGTGGCACTTGGAGGCTTTTTACACGACTTAGGTAAAGTCAGTGTGCCCGATGAGATCTTGCGCAAGACAGCTCAACTCACCGATGACGAGTTCGCTGTGATCCAGAACCATCCCAATGAAGGCTTGTATATCCTTGAAGGCCACCCACTCGCTACTATCGTCAGTAATGCCGTTGGACTTCACCATGAGCGCATTGATGGTAAAGGTTACCCCAATCAACTTCACGACCACCTTATCCCAGCGGATGCCAAGGTGATTGCCATTTGTGATGCGTTTGATGCAATGACCAGTCAACGCCCCTACCGCAATGCCATGCCAAAAGAAAAAGCCATTGCCATTATTGAAGAGAACCTCGGCACGCAGTTCGATGAAAAGCTGGGCGCGCGCTTCGTCGCGTTAGCCAAGGCCGGTAAACTGGATTCGATCATTGCGCACACCGACGAAGGGATCCCCTTATATCATTGCCCCACATGCGGCCCGACCATTACACGGTATCGCTCTGATAAATCAGGACACCTCCTCCACTGCCCCGTTTGTTTGCAACAAGCGAAGCTGGTGAAGGCTGAGGGCACTTACACCCTCGCACCCACCGGGGTTCAACTCTCACCGGCTAAACAGCGTCGCAAGCCTGATACGGCATTAATTCGTCGGGTGATCCAAGAAACCATCGATACAATCCCCACCCAAGCGCTACTTGCTCGGGCGAATGAACGTCATCTTGATCTGGACACCTGATGCGACCGCTCATTCGCATACTCGTAGAGCGAAGCTTGGTCATTAACGCGATCAAAATAGCTTTAGTGGTGGGGACAATACTCAACATTATCAATCAAGGCGATGCGCTGTGGGCCGATGGCTCATTTAGTATCGGCCATGCCCTACTCAACTATCTCGTTCCCTACAGCGTGGCAAGCTATAGCGCGGCAAAGTACCAACTCAACCAGTCAACAAGCCCTTCAGATAACACGGACAACGCCCCATAAAAAAGCCAGCATTCTGCTGGCTTTCATCCGAAAATAGCGGCCGATTACGCCACGTCAGCCGTCGCTTTTTCTACCGACTGAGATCCAGTTTCTGGCACATAACGGTAATACTCAGCGTCTTTCGCGGGTGCGAGCGTATGCCCCATAATCATATCTGCCGCCTTTTCAGCCACCATGATCGTCGGCGCGTACAGGTTACCATTGGTAATCGCTGGGAAAACAGACGCATCGACGACACGTAGATTTTTCACCCCATGCACATTTAAAGATTCATCCACGACTGCCATTTCATCGCTCGCCAAGCCCATTTTGCAGGTACAGCTGGGGTGGTAAGCACTTTCCCCTTCGCGTGCCACAAAGTCGAGGATCTCTTCATCGGTTTGCGCATCGCTGCCCGGTGATAACTCTTTACCGCGAAGGTGGTCAAACGCAGGTTGCGCAATGATATCTCGCGATACGCGAATCGCTTCTACCCACTCTTTACGCTCTTGTGGCGTAGAGAGATAGTTAAAGAAGATCTCTGGCTTCTCATCTGGATTGGTGCTGCGAATTTTAACGTAACCGCGCACATCGGTATTCATTGGCCCCACATGCAACTGGAAACCATGTCCTTTGTTGGGGGCCGAACCATCATAGCGAATTGCCAGAGGTAAAAAGTGGAACTGCAAGTTCGGATACGCCACCTCATCATTACCGCGTACAAAGCCACCCGCTTCAAAGTGGTTGGTCGCGGCAGCACCTTTACGACGGAACAGCCAATCAAAACCGATTTTCGGTTGATTGTGAAACTTAAGCGCGGGATACATGCTGACCGGCTCTTTACATTCATACTGTACGTAAAGCTCAAGGTGGTCTTGCAAGTTTTCACCCACCCCCGGCAAATGGTGAACAGGCTTAATACCCAAGTTTTTCAACATGGTCTCATCGCCAATACCCGATAGCTGCAACAGCTTCGGTGAGTTGATTGCACCACCACAACTGATGATCTCGGCACCATAGGCGGTTTTCTTCCGTCCCCACTTGCGGTATTCCACACCGATAGCCGTTTTGTCTTCAAACAGCACTTTATCGGTTGTCGCACCGGTGATCACAGTAAGGTTTTTACGATTCATCACTGGGTGAAGATACGCTCGCGCAGCGCTGTGGCGACGACCGCGATAGATATTTTGGTCGAAAATGCCAAAGCCTTCTTGCTGATAACCGTTCACATCGTCGGTTAATGGATAGCCCGCTTGCTGGGTAGCATTAAAGAAGGCACTAAACAGAGGGTTGTCGCAATCGGCTGTACTGATAGCCAGTGGACCATTATTACCGTGGTAATCATCTTGGCCCTGCAAACGTGTTTCACACTTGCGGAAATACGGCAGGCAATGGGCATAATCCCACTTTTTCAATCCGTGCTCGTTGGCCCACTTCTCATAGTCCATGGCGTTACCACGGATGTAAATCATGCCATTAATGCTGCTGCAACCGCCAAGCACTTTGCCACGAGGCTGCGCGATACGGCGATTATGCATGTTCGGCTCGGGCTCGGATTCATATAACCAGTTATAGGTGCCATCAGTCAGCAAGTATGTCAGTGCGGCGGGCATATGAATGCGAAAATCAAGTCGATAATCAGGACGACCCGCCTCAAGAAGTAGCACCTTGTTATCTGGATTGGCGCTCAAACGGTTCGCCAACACACAGCCTGCTGAACCCGCGCCAATAATGATGTAATCGTAGTTTTGTTGCAGTCCCATAAAACCTCCAGTTTTCCTTCCCGCGCACAGTGACATGTTCGCCATCTTGGTGGCGCGGTTATGGGTGAATGTAATTAGAGGTTTCCTTTTTGAAGTGTTTTTTATTATTTGCTCGATGCTTGTGCATCAATGCATTGTTGTAGCAACCGATAGTGGTGGCTGATCGTTGCCTGCGCCTTAAAAGGCTCTGCGGCAACAATGTGGTGGACGGTCTGCTGCCAGTTTTCCACCGTTTGGCGACGATACTCCGCCGCCTGATAAAGGGCATAATCGTGCGAGCTAAAGCCTTGTTGCAGCGCATGCATCACCCACTCAAAAATTGGGTTGCCTGACATTTCAGCAATCAGCAGGTTTAGCGCCCGATCTAGCTCCCCTAGTCGATCAAGATCTGGGCTCACACTCGCCGCTTCAGCCGCTAAAGCTTCGACGGTTTCTTGCAGTGTGACTTTCTGCGTCTTACTCGCACGACTCATCGCAAGCAATACCAAGCTTTGGTCGACCGTTTCACGAAACTCCGCTACTTTCTCTGCATTGATATGGCTTTGCTTGAGAAACAGCGCCAGTGATTCACTGATATGATGAACATCCACTTGGCGTACGACAGCACCGCCTTTCTGACCCTTGCGGATTTCAATCAAGCCTTTTTGCTTGAGTGCCTGAATCGCCTCACGCACCACACCACGCCCTGTTCCGAACTGTTGCTGAAGCTCACGCTCACTGGGTAGTTTGTCACCCGGCTTTAGCGCCTCGGACAGAATCGCTGACTCAATTTGTAATGCCACATCTTCACTGGCCCGGCCCATTTGCACCGGATGAAAAAGGCTTTGTGTGGTTATGTTCATCATCACCCTCTCTTTTGGTAGGACCAAACTAACAATTCTTTGCCATTAAAGTCAAATATCATCTCGCTAGCCTCGCTTTGGCACGACCATTACCCATAATAGAAAATCAACGTATTATATTGATAAATATGATAAAAATAAAAATCCCGCTTGGTTTTAACGAAGCGGGATTTTTTCACTGTCTGCAGACGACAACTAACTTTGGTAAACCATTCGCCACTCACGCTCTCCGGTGTGTGGATCCGTTTGCTCTCTATCAACCACAAAACCGTGACGTAGATAAAACGCGTAACTGGCGGTATTTTTCTGATAAACCGTGAGGTCGATAGTGGGCTTTTGCAGTTTGGCATGATCGAGCAATTGACTACCCACACTGGCGCCCTGATGGGCAGGATCGACAAAAATCGCCGCCAGCGTATTACCATGCAATGCATAAAAGCCAAGGATAACCTCTTGATGGGCTCCTACCCACACCTCAGCCATCGGTAAGTAAGAGGCACGCATGGCATCACGTTGCTGATGCCAGAACGCCTCATCAATGAAATCATGCGCCTGCAGTGAGGCATTTAACCAGATATCTAGAACCGGCTCCGTATCGTCCGGCCGCATACGACGAATGGTTAATCGATTGGACGCCGTCGTTGACATACTGTTTCCTTTTTATTGCTCGGAGAGTAACGCAGGCTGAACCACCAAATTACGTACACCGTGCGCATGATGCTCTTCAAATACGTTTGCCTGACACCAGCGCTGAATACTTGCGATGTTGACCTTTTTGACCTTCGGGCGGACCCGCCACGTTACTTGGTACGGCGATCCTTTCTCGTTGTAGGCCGGGCCGGTCGTTGAGCCTAGATAGCTTACCGCCTGACCACTATCTTCGGGCAGGTGAATCGCTTGATAGCGCCCTTTGCGCTGACTAACCGCCGTTAGGCGCGTGAAATCAGCGGCACTGTCATCATTCACCGCCACAAGCACTTGTGCCTCAACCCGCAACTGTGGATTCACCGTCGCATCACTTAAGCACGCACCCAGCGTCGGACCCGGCGCGACGGACGCCGTGCTATACACATAGTGAAGTTCCAAAGTGTCGCCAACCTGCACACTTTGATGCTCACTGGCACACACAGGCTGGTGATATGCCGTGCGCTCAGCGTCGGTTAATTGTCCCGTATAAAGGTAACCGGATTGGTAACCCTGCCCGTCCCCGAACCCAGCATATCGCGTAAATTCGCCGCCTTTATGCTCTGCGTTTTTATGAAAATGAATATTGCACAAATTCATCTGCGGTGCGGCAGGTGCATACTGAAACCGTTGTGGGTTAGTGCCTGAGAGTTGATCAATATCGCGGGGTGACTGAGGACCAAAGCCCTTACCTAACGTCGCTTCAGTAAGGGATTGATGCTGGTTAGCGAGTAATGTTTCATCATTACTGACGGTCGCGAAAACGGAAGTGGAAAGCAGCACGCTGAGGGAGGCCGCTAAAAATGAACGTGATGTCTTCATGATTCCTTTCTATCTGTGAGTCAAAAACTTGCGAGTCTAGTCCTGTTACTCGCAAGTATATTGATCTCAGCCGTAGCCCGTTGATAAACCACACAACGCGACCCGTTTTTTGGAATCTTTATCACTGTTTTATCACGACAAATCAGTCAGTTGCTTGTCGGAATGAGAATTTAACCCGCTCAATGTTCGACTCAGTCCGCAAGCTTTTTAGTCATAAAGTGCAGAGAATGGTTGAGGGGATAATCATCTAACGTCATCTGACATTGATAGCCATGTTTTTCATAGAAAGGTTTAGCTTGAAAACTAAAGGTATCGACAAAGGCCATCTTACAACCTACCTCTTTGCCGTACTCTTCCAAATTGCTCAATAGATGACTACCAACATGGCGTTGACGAAAGGCGTCATCCACCCAAAGGTATTTAATCAACAGCCATTGTCCCCAGGTGTTGGCTATAATTCCACCCACTCGCTCATCATGATCATTAAAGGCATAACCAGCTAACGACCCTTCTGGGATCCCGGCAAGAAACGGGTGATTACTTTGCTTTAACCCTTGGCGAATGGCAGTAATATCATCATCACTCGGGTTAGCATCCATACGATATTTCATGTGTTTACGTATCCATACTGATTAACACAGAAACGAGTATGCCTTGGGTGGCATGGACAATCTGTGTCCATGCGCACTTTATCGGTTCTTACTCCGCATTGATTGGCTTAGCTGCCACCGAACATTGGGTTGTTACCGTTAGCTTTGGCCAATGGGTTAGCCATTGCTTGTGATCAATTCGCTGCTGGAATATCGACCAAGGGCGAGCGGGATTGTGGCTGAGTTTCAGTTCAAACAAAGACTGTACACCGAATGCGGCAATCACTTCACAGCGCTGATTCATATCGAGGCGAACCGCAATGGCCGTTTCCTTTTCGGGCCAAAAACGCATCGCATCCAGTGTGCTCGCATACGGCCGATCTTGATGCTTTTCATGCATTCTTGCTTGGTTACGCACCTGCCAAGTCATCTCAGGCATGGTTTTTTGCAACAAGGCTTCAAGGTATTGCTCGCGCTCAATGCTGGTGTCTGAGGGATCAAAGTAGATCACATCAATATCATTGAGCGCACTCGGCGGGTACTTATGGCATGCATCCCAGACCAAGTTGCGAACAAACCCGGCGGCGATATAGCACTGGGGTAAATTGAGGGACTGAACACATCGTAACGCACGCATCCTCACAGGATCTGCCTCAATCAAATCAATTAAGGCGCGACGATATGTCTTCTGGCATAAAAAGAAATGGTGCTGGTGACGTTTACGGATCCGACGACGTTTCATGAATTAGTCACCACGACGGACGTGTTCGAATATTTCGCGTGATACATGATAGTTATACTGCCTGGCAATTTTCTGGGCAAAAAACAGCTGTGGTAACTCAAATAGCACTAAGCCAACCAAAATGAACGCAAAATAAGGCTGACTCATCACTAAGCCGATAACGGCGATCACCAATAATGCACATTCTACGACAAACAACCCATACCTTCGCAAGTAAAGATGATGAAAGCCACCAAGGAATGCCCAATTCAGCGCCGCATAGGTATCGGGATCTTTGAGCTGTCTGGCTTGCTCGGCAAAATAGCGTTTTTTCTGGCTTTGGGTCAAGCCATTCACCTGCTTTCTCAGTGCTTCTTCTTGCGTCTCTAGCGCTTCGATCGGTTGGGTA
Organism: Salinivibrio sp. YCSC6; assembly: GCF_004916735.1. Classification (NCBI taxonomy): domain Bacteria; kingdom Pseudomonadati; phylum Pseudomonadota; class Gammaproteobacteria; order Vibrionales; family Vibrionaceae; genus Salinivibrio; species Salinivibrio sp. YCSC6. Next base: position 1,190,817 of record NZ_CP039516.1, on the reverse strand, counting down.
AAACGCATTAAGGCACCTCGTCGTGAATTTTTTCAATCGCATTGGGATTATTACAGCGGCGAATGCGCGCCAATCCGAGTTGCCAGCCTCGGAGTGCACCGTATCTTTCGATCGCTTGGCGCGTGTACTCCGAGCAGCTCGGCTCGAAATTACACTCAATATTGAACAGTTTCTTTGATCCACCTTTAGCTTGGTAACGATGGATCAACGTAAGCGACAAATACTTGAGCATTAGCGACCTAGGGTGACAATCACTGCCTCACGCTGCCAAAACAGCATGTATCTTTTCTTTTCAATGACTTGAAAAACAACCTGCCAGCCATCTTGCGCGTATTGATTGAGTTCGGCTTCGAGGCGTTGCAACGGCAAGCCACTTGAGCCCAGCAATAAGGTGCCGCAACCACCTTCAACAATATGAACGACTTTGTACTCGGTAAACTGACTCATTTTTTCTCCTGACAGTTAAATGGATAAAACGGAATGTCCGACTGGCGATTCCACGACTCACTCTTCCATGGCTGGATTGAGTTTGGCGGTGAGGACATGATCTTGCCAGCGGCCATTGATCTTGAGGTAACGGCGAGCATAGCCCTCGCGCTCAAACCCCAGCTTGGTAAGTAGCCGCTCACTGCGCGTGTTGTCCGGAATATAGTTGGCCATCACACGGTGCAACCCAACCTGCTCAAATACAAAACGGATGCCTGCTTGGATGGCTTCGTGCATGTAGCCCTGCCCTTGATAATGCTTGTCAGCGGCATAACCTAACATGCACGCTTTAAAGGCGCCGTGAATGACATTAGTAAAATTGCACACCCCTATCACATCGTCCCGTTCATGATGCAAAATCACAAACTTGAAGGCTTGCTGCTGTTGAAACAAGTCTTTCGCTTCTTGCAGCGCGCTATGCCAATAGTCTTCGCGATAAAATGCGGCAGGACGTATGGGCTCCCATGGGGAAAGGTGAGCACGATTTCGTTGATAAAACTGCGCCATCATGTCGGCTTTCTTTGGGGGAAGTAAAACCAGTCTCGTCCTTGGCGTGCTTAGCACTTAGAGCCTCCTTGCATCGATTCGCGCGACAGACAGTACCAACATCTATCGCAAAAAATGCCGCCCTTGCGGCGGCATCCGAGATTACCAGATATTCACCCGCTGATCTTCGGGTAAATACATGCCATCACCTTCTTTAATATCAAAGGCTTCATAGAATGCAGGGACATTACGCGGCGCACCAAGCACGCGATATTGCGGTGGTGCATGTGGACCCAGCGACACACGCTCACGCAGGGCATCTTCACGCATCTTCATTTTCCAAATCTGCCCCCAGCTGAGGAAGAATCGCTGCTCGCCGGTATACCCATCCATCACTGGAGACGGTTCTCCGTGCAACGATTTTTGATAGGCGCGGAAGGCGGTGGTCAAGCCGACTAAATCACCAATGTTCTCACCCAAAGACACTTTGCCGTCAATGAACAAGCCCGGCAATGGCTCAAACTGGCTAAATTGCTCAGCCAGCTTTTGGGTGCGTGCATCAAAGCGCGCCCGGTCCTCATCCGTCCACCAATTGGATAGGTTGCCATCACCATCATAACGCGAACCCTGATCATCAAAACCGTGTCCCATTTCATGACCAATCACCGCGCCGATACCGCCATAGTTCACGGCGTCATCCGCATTCATATCAAAAAACGGTGGCTGTAAGATCCCGGCGGGGAACACAATCTCATTGGCGGTTGGGCTGTAATAAGCGTTGACCGTTTGCGGGGTCATGCCCCACTCTTTGCGATCAACCGGCGCACCAATCCGCGACAACATATCTTGATAGCCCCAGCGTGCGGCACGTTTGCTGTTGCCAATCAAGTCATCGGCGTTGATGGTCAGCGCGCTGTAGTCTTCCCATTGCTCTGGGTAGCCGATTTTAGGCGTGAATTTACTCAGCTTATCCAATGCTTTCGCTTTGGTTTCATCGCTCATCCACGCTAATGATTCAATCGAGTCTTTAAACGCGGCACGCAGGTTATCAATCATGGTTTCCATACGTGCTTTGGCTTGCGGTGGGAAGTAGCGGGCGACATATTCTTGGCCAAGCGCTTCACCCAATACCCCTTCGGTGGCTTGCACGCCGCGCTTCCAGCGGTCACGCTGCTCAGGAATACCGTTAAGGGTTTTGGAATAGAACGCAAATTGACGTTCAACCAACTCATGATTTAGGCGCGGCGCAAACGCATTGAGCGTACGAATGGTTAGATAATCTTGCCACGCTTGCAGGCTGGTTTGCTCAAACACCTGCCCTAGCGCCTCAAAATAAGACGGCATGCGCACCACAACCTCATCGGCTTTGTCGATACCCGCGCGTTTGGCAAAGCGGGCATAATCAAACTCACCCATCAACTGGTTGAGCGCCTCAATGGGCATTTTGTTGTAGGTGGCTTGCGCGTCACGGCGTTTAGCGCGTGTCCAATGGTGCTCTGCCAGTGTTTTTTCCAGCTGATAAATTCTATCCGCGCGTTGTTTGACCTGATCGTAGCCCGCTAAGCGCAGCATGTCTTCGAGATAGCGTTTGTAAGCGGTGCGGATACGCTCAGCGTCCTCGGTGTCTCGGAAATAATAGTCTCTATCCGGCAAGCCCAACCCGCTTTGGCTCAGATACAGAGCGTTATAGTCAGGGTTTTTCGCATCGGCCCACGCATAAAAACTAAACGGCATCCCAACACCAATTTGTCGCAAATCGGCCATCGCATAAATCAACGCAGGCTTCGAGGAAATCGCCGCAATACGATCAAGCTCAGGTTTGATTGGCGTGACCCCCAAGGCATCAATTTTGTCTTGGTCCATATAGCTAAGATAAAAATCACGCAGCTTTTGCTCGTTGGAGCCTGGCTTGAGATCATCACGCGCCACCAGCTCATCAATGATGCCTTTCAGACGCTTTTCATTCTCTTCTGCCAAGATACGGAACGCACCATAGCTGGACATATCACTGGGAATTTGGGTTTGGTCATACCACGTGCCGTTCACGTGACGGAACAAGTCATCTTGTGGACGAACCGATCGATCAAAATCTTGCAGATGGAGCCCAGACGCTCGCTGCTCCTGAACTTGTGCAGCGTCAGCCGCCTGCACCGCAGTTGATGAAACGCTAAGCCCCATGCCAAGTACAACACTCAGTGCGACACGCGTCAGTAACAGACGTTTTTTCGGTGTTTTTATCATTTTCCTTTCCTATATGAATCAGTCACTTTCCTTGTTCACTATCGTGATGGTGTCCTCACGTCTAAATCGCGATAGAGCACCAAACAGTGGTAATCTCGTCCTTCATCTTGCTCGGGTTCAAAATGAGAAATACGACAGAACCCTTGCTGATACCAGAATCGAAACGCGCGAATGTTTTCGGCGTAAACATTCACCCCCATGCGTCGATAGTCCCCATAAGCTTGCACGGTTTCAATCACGCTCGCAACCGCTTCGCTGCCATAGCCATGCTTTTGATATCTTGGAGAAATAGTGAGCATGGGCAACCAAACACTCTGTGCATCCGGCGCATTGAGCGAGATTTGTAAGTAGCCAATATCTTTACCGTCATGGGTCTGAATGCGACGAAGGTAAAAGGCCTCTTCGACGTCGGGCGCCTTTTTCTCCGCACTATCCGCTATCAATGCTTGATAGGTCGACAACGACCAAGGTTTAAACGTGGGATCTTGATATTGCAGATGCTGATTTTGCTCAAACAGCGCTTTAACGCGCTTTGCATCACTGTACTCAAACGCACTAAAACACAGGCGTTCAGACCGCCATGTTGCTGGAAACATGTTCCTATTCCTTTTAATCCTATGACTGCCATTAATCATGAGCCGCCGCCCGTCGATGACTGACATCAGCGTGATTCATCATACACGTACCAAAGCGCTTCGCGCACCAAGAGATGCGTTTTTGCGCCTCGCGATTCAGCATGTAATAGGCAAAAAAAATTTCTCATATCGATAAAAATATTCAATGAAACAGCGTCTTGAACTTAATACAGCAGGCCCAATCTATAACCTTGAAGTCGCCATGAAGACGACTTTGATGCCCCATCCCTGATCTCTTGGGCATCATCATCTTGTCTTTTAGTTTGATAGCTTACGTAGGAGACACCGGATATGAAAATTCGTCCTTTGCACGACAAACTCCTTGTTGAACGACAAGTGGTTGATAACAAGACAGAAGGAGGAATTTTACTGACTTCTCAAGCGACCGAAAAATCCAACCGTGGTCGTGTGATCGCTGTCGGCGAAGGGAAGCGCCTCGCCAACGGTGAACGCGCCCCAATGGCAGTAAAAGAAGGTGACACCATCATCTTCAACGATGGCTATGGCGTTAAGACAGAGAAAATTGATGGGAACGAGTATCTGATCCTGTCTGAGTCTGACGTGTTAGCGGTTGTTGCGTAATTATTTTCAGCGTATTTAGGAGAATATCATGGCTGCAAAAGAGATTTTATATTCTGATGATGCTCGTCAAAAAATGCTACGCGGTGTCAATATCCTCGCCGACGCAGTAAAAGTGACCTTAGGGCCTAAAGGCCGTCACGTTGTGCTTGATAAGTCTTATGGCGCGCCAACCATCACCAAAGATGGGGTATCGGTTGCCAAAGAGATCACCTTAGAAGACAAATTTGAAAACATGGGCGCCCAAATGGTCAAACAGGTCGCGTCTAAAGCCAACGATGAGGCCGGAGACGGCACCACAACCGCAACCGTACTGGCTCAAGCGTTTATCAACGAAGGCTTGAAAGCGGTCGCATCGGGAATGAACCCCATGGATCTCAAACGCGGTATTGATAAGGTCACTGAGGCTGCCATCGCAAAGCTACGTGAAATGGCGAAACCGTGCAGTGAAAAGCACGCTATTCAACAAGTCGGTAGCATTTCAGCCAACAGCGACAACGACATTGGCGAACTCATTGCGCAAGCCATGGACAAAGTCGGACGTAATGGCGTCATTACCGTTGAAGAGGGCCAAGGGCTCGCGAATGAATTATCGGTCGTTGAAGGGATGCAATTCGACCGCGGTTATTTGTCACCCTATTTTATTACGCATCAAAACAGTGGCACCGTCGAGCTCGACAATCCTTACATCCTGTTAGTCGACAAAAAAATTAGCAATATTCGTGAACTGCTGCCAATCCTCGAGGCGGTAGCAAAATCATCACGCTCGCTACTGATTATCGCAGAAGATGTCGATGGTGAAGCCCTCGCGACCTTGGTGATCAACAATATGCGCGGCATTGTACGTACCGCCGCCGTCAAAGCGCCCGGATTTGGGGATAATCGCAAAGCCATGATGCATGATATTGCCGCATTAACCGCAGGTACGCTTGTCACCGAGGAGCTGGGCATTGCGCTTGAAGACGTCACGCTAGAGCAGTTAGGCAGCGCGAAAAAAGTCACCATCAGCAAAGACACCACCACCATTATTGACGGTGCCGCAGAGGAAAGTGCACTCAAAGATCGCATTGCGACTCTCGAAAGACAGCTTGAGAGCACCAGCTCGCAATACGACAAAGAGAAACTTCAGCAACGGATTGCCAAGCTCTCCGGGGGCGTCGCAGTGATTAAAATCGGTGCCGCGACCGAAATCGAAATGAAAGAGAAAAAGGATCGCGTGGATGATGCTCTGCATGCTACCCGTGCTGCGGTTGAAGAAGGGATCGTGGCCGGCGGCGGTGTCGCATTGATTCAAATCGCGCATGCTCTGCGTGATCTGACAGGTGACAACGACGATCAAAACGTGGGGATCCGGCTTGCCTTACGCGCCCTTGAAGAGCCTCTGCGTCAAATTGCGATAAACGCAGGTCACGAAGGGTCAGTGGTTGCAAACGCGGTCAAAGCAGGCAGCGATCAGTATGGCTACAACGCTTTAACCGGTGAATATGGCAATATGATTGACATGGGCATTTTGGACCCAGCGAAAGTCACGCGCTCGGCGCTCCAATTTGCAGCGTCCGTTGCCGGCCTCATGCTCACCACCGAAACGATGGTGACCGACACCAAGCACGCTGACTAATTTACGCGAACATCATTAACGACAAACACGACAGCGGGCTCGTTAGGGCCCGCTTACTGGATTATTGAGGCATGCAGTATGATGGGTTTACCCGCCTATTCTTTTTCAGTATCCGAAACCGCAACAACTCAAGCAATCGCGTCAAAATGGCCCGCAGCGATGTCATTTCCGCGCCTTAGCCAACGGCGAGAGTTCTTCCCGGCTAACACCTTATCGATCGCGGTAATAATGACGTTGTTAGCTGCCAGCATTGTGATGCGACAAAGCCAGCGTTATCACGTGGTTCACTAGACCGTCTTTCTCATTACCCGTTGGCAGACACCGACACACGCGATCCACAAGCAATCGCTAACGCATTATAAAAACCAGTGCGTCACAAAAATGGCTGACGGTATAGGCAGTTAAGGCTAAACTCGCTACGCTATTAAAGCGCAGGGGCAAGGCTCGGTTGGGCATTGGATTGCCGCTATCGATGCCCATCACAATCGCCAACAGGCAAGAGGAAAGAAACGTGAATTGGATAAAAACGTTATCGCATCGCCGTCAACGCATGAATACGATCATGCTAGTACTGGTAACTCCCCTTCTCTTTCTTCCGCCGGCCTATGCCGACCAAGCGCCGGCGCCGACTGAGCAAAGTGTCACGTCGAGCGATACCTCCTCATTAGCGCATCAAATAGCGCGCACCAAACAATATATTCAGACCCTTGTAGAAAGCCTTGAACAAGCAAAAGGCGATGACAAAGATGCGATTCAATTGCAGCTGTTTAACAAAAACGAGGAGCTAAGAGAGCTGCTCGCCGACGCCATCAAGCAACAAAGCTTGGATAACCCGCAGTTGGTTCAACTGGTCACGGCGCAACGGCGGTATACGCAAGATGCGTATCAATACATCACGGTCCGTCTCAATACCCTCAATGAGCAAATCACTCAAGCCAGCCAAGAGCAACGCTTACCACTCATCAATGAGTATGCGGAGCTACAGCAATACCTCAGTACTGTCTTTGAGGCGAGTTGGGAAAACATACGCTGGCTTGAGCAGCTCGATCAGCCGACACAGGAAACGCGAAACACCTTAGAGCAACGTCTTAACCAGCGTTTACGACTCCTTTCGGCATCTATCGACTACCTACGTCAGCAATACACAGCGCAAGAAAAACAAATCAAATCGAGTCCTGATTCCGAAAAACCCGCGTTACAGCTGACGCAGTTAAACACCCAACAACGACTGACTATCGCTACTGATGGCTTAAAGCGCACCTATCAGCTCGCCGATCAGTTGGGGATCGAAACCGCAGAATATAAACGCCAGCTATTTGGCGTTACCGGCAACATCACCCAGGATATTCTGGATGTGGATGTCGCGTATTCGATCCTCTCCCATTGGTCCGCAAATGCCCTGAACTGGGCAGAAGACAATGCACCACAGTTGGTTTTCCAGCTCATCATTTTTGTGCTGATTTTGTTGGTGGCAAAACTGCTCGCGAGATTCACCCGCTCCGTTGTGAAATCCGCGGTCGCCAATAAAAACTTTAAGTTCTCTCAGTTAATGCAAGACTTTTTCGTCTCGATGTCCGGCAAAGCCGTGTGGGTAATTGGGATCTTGGTCGGTCTCTCGCAGATTGGGGTCAATCTTACTCCGGTACTCACTGGTTTTGGTATCGCTGGGGTCATTATCGGCTTTGCGCTGCAAGATACACTATCAAACTTTGCTGCGGGGATGATGCTACTGATCTACCGCCCTTTCGATGTAGGTGATTTTGTCTACGCCGGTGGCGTGGATGGCAAAGTAGGCAATATGAGCTTGGTGAATACCACGATTCGCACGTTTGATAATCAAATTATCATTGTCCCGAACAGCAAAATTTGGGGCGATGTGATTAAAAACGTCACTCGAGAGCGGATTCGTCGAGTGGATATGGTGTTTGGTATTGGCTATAAAGATGACCTTCTTAAAGCAGAAGCCGTGCTCACCGAGATTGTCCAGTCACATCCTGCGGTACTTCGTACACCGGAGCCCATGATCAAAGTACATATTCTGAATACCTCCTCGGTAGATTTTATTGTCCGACCATGGGTGAAAACCGATGATTATTGGGACGTCTACTGGGATGTCACCAAAACAGTCAAATTGCGCTTTGATGAAGAAGGCATCTCGATTCCATTCCCGCAACAAGACGTCCATCTGAATTGGATCTCGACAGCGCCAGAGGCTCGGTCAGATCACTAACATGGCGCCGCAAATGGTTTACCTGTCGGTTTGCACTCAACGCTGCCAGTGGTAATCCATTTGCTTGGCCACGCGCTGGGCTAAATCCTCGCTGTGTAGATCAGCCACCAGCTGCAAACTCATATCAATACCCGCAGATATGCCCGCGGAGGTAAGATATTTTCCATCCCTCACCCAGCGCTTACCTGATACCACGCTTAATGGCGGATAAGCACGGTTGAGGTCGTCCATATCTTCCCAATGCGTGATCACCTTTCGACCATCGACTAATCCAGCCTCGGCCAGTATGAACGCCCCCGTACAGACAGAAGCCGTGCATTGAGTGATCGCATCTTGTTGCTTCACCCAATCGATCACCGACGGGTGAGTGACTTGCTCATGGTGAACGCCGCCGACAACCAGCAGCACATCCAGTGTGGGATGATTGGCGAGATGATAATCCGGCACGATACGCAAACCGCCGCGCGCGAGCAAAGGTGAGTCTTGTTCAGCAATCAGTCCAACCTGCCAACTGTCCGCGCCCAAACGTTTTGCGATGCTAAATACCTCAAAGGGGCCAGCAAAATCGAGCACCTCTGCGTGCTCATACACATAAATACCAATATTCATCGTTTGTCCTTACATCCATGTAAGTGTTGGTTTAAGGATGAGGAATAAACTTATCAAAGCGGCTCTCCATACAGGCACTGATATCGGTGGTGATAAACTCCCCCTGATAATACAAACTGAAAATGGTGGCCGGTGAAGGACATGCTTGTGCTTGGCTCAATGTCTCTAAATGATGCACTTCAAGCGGGATACCACGCTGCGCACAGCTCTGTTGTAGCGAGTTCAACACATGGTATTCCGCATAAGGACAACGATGGGAGTAATACGCCACACACCCTTCGGTTGATACATTGGCGGTATGAACGGATTCTCTAAATTGCGGTATTTCAGCTGCATCATTCAGCGGATAATACAACAGCACAAAGCCATTATGGGCCTCATCCGCCACATTGAAGCCTTGGCCTTTTAACCATTTTGTATCGCTCATAAAGTGGTATTTCTTTTTACCGACCACGGCGACTAAGCCTTGCTTATTTTGCTGTTTAGCCGCTTCAATGGCGTCAGTTAACAGTTGCTTGCCGTGTCCATGCCCTTTGTATTTCCCAGAGACCCAAAAGCAACCCAATGCCAGATAACCATCCGCTTGTATGGGCTGCCAAGCGGTCTCTGCTGGGCCATATTCGATAAAGACTTTGGCGCGTTCATCCAAACGGCGAAAACGGTATCCGCGCTGATACTCCTGCTTTAGCCACTGCTTTTTCGCCTGATAGCTGGCTTGGCACTTTTTATCCGAGAACGCACAGCAGATATGCGCATCATCCAAGGATGCTGGGGTTAAGGTTAAGTAGGCCATATTCACCTCCACACAGGTGTATTGATGGTATACCTTTTAACCTACCTTAACCGCATAGATGATGACTCCGCCTTGGTCACAAAGCCATCAATCTTATGAGGACGTCGCTGCGAGGCGTGTTTTCTTGCGCATCGACAATAAAAACATACCGATGCTGGCACACATAGCCATAGCGATAACAAGCGACCAAGTCACCGAATAACCGAACGTGTCGATGACATAGCCAATCAATACAAAGCTTGGCATCAGCAATAAGCTACGCAACGTGATCAATACCCCTTGAATACGACCGCGATGACTCGCCGGTGAGTTGTTAGCAAGATACACGCCTTCTTTGGTCAGGACCTTTACATGATTGATAAATTTATAAAAAATCGTCATTCACTAACGACCAATGGTGCGGCATGAGCTCGCGCACAGTTTTAAAAACTAGCTGGTTATCTGGCGTAGAAATCGCAGCTTTTGCGCGATTATTGTGCCCAAAAGAGGTAAATACGTGGCTTGCGCTTTTCTGTTTTTCGAAAAAACAAAATCCCTAATATGGTGGCTACGTTTCGACCTCTTCAGAGACACTTCGATGGATGATAACGCTCGGCAACTGCTTAATCACCTATGCCACGGCTATGACCAATTAGCACAACGTCACCAAACGCGCGCTTTTCCAGAGCTCTCTACCGCGATCAAGCACCCACTCGGCTATTGTCTGGTTCACTGCCCGATCGGTAGTCAGCGATTATCGATTGTTTCGCTACAATTTGCCCCCAACGTTCGCGGCCAAGGGGTGCTGACGGCGTTTATCGATTATATTCAAGCACATCCGCATCACTACCGCGGCATTGAAGTTGCCACCATTCAAAATCAAAGCTTAGCGAAACGGCTACTGGCTCTGGGTTGGCGATACAAGTCTGTCCTAACAAAACTATTTCGCGCCAACACACCCACCTTGGTGCATGATTTCTAATCAAAATACGGAAGTTTTCGCTAAGGTGGGTTCCTATTATTGCCGGCGTTTGCCAACCCTGAATGGCTTGTCCAGCGCCTCTATCAAAGACTGCTCTCATCGACGCCGAGCTCGGCTCGTTTCACTTTACTCAAGCCCTGACAAACAAGCTGATACGATTGCGCCACATAGTACTTTAAGTCTTCATCAAGCTCCCCAGTGGTATGGGTTTGTTGAATCCATTTCATACCCCGGTTAGCAAAATACGGCGCCGGTACGTAACCCTCAAGATCGCACAAAAAGGCATAATTCATTGGCGAGGTTTTAAAGGTAAACGCCGGTTGACCGCTTTTACTACTGGTGCCAATGGCGAAGACTTTCCCTCCCACTTTCCAGACGTCTGAGTTGCCCCACTGCACCACATGTGTCGCGGCCGTAAACGCGCTGCAATACTGATTAAATGTAGAATGGTCCATGTGGCTCTCCTTTCGACGCCTCAATGACAAGGTAGAAAACGGTATTGTCTCTATCACTTAAATGCTGCTGACAGCTTCTTAAGGTAGCCTTTTGCCAACGAGTTATTGCCACGGCTCAGCCATTTGATGCAATCAAAAAGCTCCCAAATCAGCCCTTCATCCCCGCTGGTGTAAACAGGAAAGTTCTCGTGCTTAGGGGCTGGCTCATCCGTCACTCGCGCGGGGACAATGTCTGCTTTATCAAATAAAACCATAAAGGGCTGCGTGAGCTGAAATGGTTCGCTCACGTCCAAACAATGGATTTCGGCACTGGTTAGATCCGTGAAAATATATTTTTTAAACATCGCCTGTTCATTGTGATCACCGGACAAGCAATAAAAAATGTCTTTCCCGGCCTCAAAGCGCGCAAAACATGACGCTGCCGAGCGATGAAAGCCGTGCTGTGTAAACACGACAATATCCGCATCGGACACGCGATCGCCTTTGCCTGCGGCGAGAGAGCCGACCAATACTGCCGCAATCACATCCTGCTCTGAAGCAAATGCGTCGCAGGCCGATTCAATCAATGCCTGCTGCAAAGGTAAATGCTGTCCATTTATGTCATCCTGAATCATAGTTATTTCCTTATTGTTTTGAACGAGCCGCAACGGCTGTTGGGCTTACTTAAAGCAGACTTCCGCCCAACGCGCTAAACCTGCGGTGACTGAGCCAAAGTAGTCACCACTCACTACAGGAATGTTCGGCAGCTCTGCTTGTACAGCCTCACGTAAAAAAGGCGAGCGTGCCGAGCCACCTGTCATAAAAATCACGTCAGGCTTTACACCGGCCTGAGCGACCACATCGTGCACTAAGGCGATCATCTTGCGTTTGGGCGCTTCAATCGCATCAATCATGTTATCGCGCGATATATCAACGTCCACGCGCTCGGAGAACAATTGAATACCCGCTCGGTATGCGGCTTGATCAGACAACGCAATCTTTGCTTCTTCCGCACGACGGACAATGTTGTGACCCAGTGACTCGTGATACACCTCAAGCAAACGGGTCAGTTTATGTGGCTCTTGCGCTTGCTTGTGCAGCCCTTTGAGCACCGCCAAATTTTCAAACGCATAGAAATCGTTTTGCGCTTGTACGTTGTTAATCGCGATAGGGTTGGAAAACTGCGTAATCGGCATTTCAATGCCAGATTCCATCTTGCTGCCCATCCCAAACGGGAACATCATTTGTTTGAATGCCAACGCAATATCTAAGTCATTGCCGCCAATACGCTGGCCTTTGTGCGCTAATAAACTTGCACTACGATCGCTACTACCGCGCCATGATGGCCCCATCTCAATCAACGAACAGTCTGTGGTCCCCCCACCGATATCGACCACCAGAACAATTTTGTCTTCGCTCAATGTGGCTTCATAGTCCAGGCCAGCCGCTACCGGCTCAAACTGAAATTCAATCTGTTTAAAGCCCGCCCGCTTAGCCGCATTGAGTAAAATAGCTTCGGCTTGGCGGTTTGCCGTCTCGCCTCCACGGCCTTGAAAGTTGATCGGCCGACCGATCACCGCATCATGAATACTCTGTTGGGTTTGGTGTTCGGCTTGCGTTTTGATGTTATCCATCATTGCGCATACGAGGTCTTCAAAAAACCGAAGCTGGGCATCACGTAAACCTGACGCGCCAAGGAAAGATTTAGGCGATTTCACGTAGTACATATCGCGCGGATCATCGAGATAGCGGTCGAGCGCCGCTTGACCAAACGCCATGTCCTCCGCCTCAAGTTCAATGCTTTCCTCTTGGTTTACATGAATGGCGCGGCGCAACATCTGCTCGCCAATCGTATCTAGCGGCTTGATACCACGGTGACGAAACAGATACTCAGACACAGATTCGCGCGTAGGTGCGGCAAGGGAGGAAGGAATAAACGTGCTGTCCCCTTCTAGACGCAACAGCGTCGGCTGACCGTTTTCAATCTTCGCCACCGAGCAATTTGCTGTACCATAGTCAAAGCCGATATACATAAATGCCTCTTACCGCAGAAAAAGTCGGCAATGCTACCTCAACCGTGGCGGGATTTCTAACATCCGTGTGCCCAAGCCAATCTGACTATCTGAGCCCGTGCCCCGCTATCCATTATCATCTTGGTGAACCTGAATTACACCTTGTCGGCAAAATAGGCCATGATTTCTGCAGTCGTCATAAATTATTTTTCACCATCTCTTTGATGGTTCTTGCCTTAACAAAATGATCTAACTGATGGGTCTGTATCCACCAGGTTGCGGCTTCCATCAACTGCTCTGGATCGTCATTTTTGTTTTTGAAGAACGCGTAAAATGACACACCGACATTCTCACCTTTCGCTTTGATTTTTTGATCACATACCGCCAGGATTTTCGCTCTTAGCTCCGCTCTCATACGCGCCCACTTCTATCCTTAAATGAATAAATTCTGCTCTAATTCTAAAAGGCGCTTTTTCAGTGACAGACCGCCACCGTAGCCAATAAGCTCCCCTTGGGTGCCGATAACCCTATGGCAAGGAATAATAATCGCCAACGCATTTGCCCCGTTAGCATTGCCAACCGCACGTACTGCGGCTTCATTACCAATCGATACTGCCAACTCTTGATACGTCACCCTGTCACCATATTGAATGTTGCTTAATGCATTCCATACCGACCGTTGGAAATCGGTACCCGCCAAGAGTAAAGGCAAATCGAAAGTTTTTCGCTCACCCAAAAAATATTCCTCGAGTTGAGCTTGAGTAGCCGCTAAAACATCATCGCTCTTTTCTACAAAATCAGCGTTAAGAATCCGTTTAATGCGCTCATCAACAGCACTTCTCATCTTGCGATATCGGAAGTCACACAAGCAAAGCTTACCTTGATAAGAACCAAGGATAAATTCGGCATAAGGATGTTTATAATACTGGATATTTACTGTGTTCATTGTGTCTCTTATAAATGATTTATCCATACCAATATGGATACTTGTCTTATCTGTTTTAACTTCTACGTTAATTACCCCTAAGTGTTTCTAAAATTCTCATACCATCGCTTTTGCAGCCACTGTAACCACCAAAAAACTATGGGTATTTTATGGGCATTTCGCAGTTGAACCCACGAATCCCTAGTTGCTTACGAAAAGAATGCATTTATGGTTGATATAATCAAACCCAATGCTGGTGCAAACAAACATAGAATTGCAAGAACGAATAGTACGAGAATACGTTTCCAAGACTTTGCTGCTTCTTGGGAAAATTTAACTGTCAACCAAGAATCCGAACCAACTAACATTGTATCTTCCTGATTCTTTACATACTTCTGTTTGTCATAAAGTGACATAAGCTAGACTCCACCTACCTACAGATGCTAGCACACGAGAGTCGGTGCTAGCTCCTGATGTTTGTTATGCGACGCGCACACCTACTTTTTCCAGTTTTTGACGGACGCTGTCGATTGACTCGTCATAACCGTGAACGATAATCGCTGTCTTCGCATTTACCTCTAGATATTGCATCTATTTGATTTCCTTAACTTATTGCATAAAAATGACATGAACCCCCTCTTACAACGCTGTCATATTAAGATGCGGCTTTGAATCTCAAGGTGAGACATATCACTATTTTTGGCTTTGCACTTGCTATACGCCAGTCTGTGCTCAAGTGGTGGATGACATCGTAACCATCAACTTCAATCAGCCTAAAGCTAGCTTTTAAAGAAAAGGAAAAAGTCCAGCGAGATTTCAATGATCTCGTTATAGCGGCCTAACAACCCCCACAAAGCTTGTCGATGATTCAGTCAAAGGCGTCTTTTTCCAATCTGCGTAACGTTCTACTAACTGCAGACCGTGTTGCTCAAGGCGATCGCCTATCTCGTCAATTGAACGATATTTCAGCTCGATATAGCTTTGATATTGCATACCATTTTCATATTCTCTTCTTACACGATGCAACATCGTATTACTTAACGTTGGGTGCCTGCTGTCCAAACCATATACATCGACGTTTTCTCCGCTGTAACTCGTGTAGGAAGACCAATATTCGTAATTATGTGTTGTTTCAAAGTACTTAGGACATGGAAGTCGACAATCAAATACAAAAAAACTATTTCCGTGCATGTGTTTTTTTACATTTTCGAGCATGGATGAAAGGTCTGTATCTGAAAGAAATGCTTGAAAGGCATTTCCCGTCATAATAATCAGATCAAAGACGCTTTTTAAGTCAAAACTTACGGCATCCTTTTCATAAAACGTAACATTACTAATATTTGATGACTTAGACTTCGCAAAATCAACCATTGAACGAGAAAAATCAATACCTACTGCATGAGATAACTTCTTTGATAATGTAATTGTTACTAGGCCAGTCCCGCAGCAGACATCTAGTAGGGATAAGACATTTCGATGAAGCATTAAATCCTGAAAGAACGATATTTCATCCGAATAGTAATTACCATACTGGGCATCGTATTCCTCACCTGACCAAAACTCACTTCTACTCTGCTTCAAAAGCTCTTTCCCTTGTACTTGAAAGTAATGTGGGGCTCGTTACCATTCTTCTCTGTGGAAAAAGGAGAAACGCAATAGTAAAGAAACCGTATACTTTTTTATA
Source organism: Salinivibrio sp. YCSC6 (assembly GCF_004916735.1). Lineage (NCBI taxonomy): Bacteria > Pseudomonadati > Pseudomonadota > Gammaproteobacteria > Vibrionales > Vibrionaceae > Salinivibrio > Salinivibrio sp. YCSC6. The sequence goes on along the minus strand of NZ_CP039516.1, from coordinate 1,175,124 downwards.
TCTATCACTAATGCCAACGCACAAGAAAAATGCCCAGCATTACAATCTAATAAAAAAGCTTACATTACCAATTTTTTATATCACATGACCATATTATGATGTACGTTTTACAGCAACCACTGAAAAAATATGCCAATGCTTAGGGGCTCCAACCATTGTCGCGCCAGGCTCATCACGTTCTTTGAAACTGACTATTTCAAACTCTTCAAATAAGGGCTCAACTTGTTCTTTACTCAACGGAGCCGTCGGTAACCGAAAATTCGTTGCCCAAGTATCTCTAGGCCCCATAAAATCACCTACAAAAACACCACCAACCACGATAGAAGAAGCAAGTTTTCGCCATGTATTTTTAAACTCTACCGGATCAGCAAAGAACAAACTTGAGTTTGCTATCACTATGCCAGTAGAAGGATAATTGAAAGACTCAAAGGAGCACTCTGAAAGTTTAACCAGCGGCTTTGAACTAAACCTTTCTGAACATATCGCAATAGAGTCTGGATTAATATCAAAGCCATACACCCGATAGCCTTGCTGCTCTAGATACGCTATCTCACTTCCGGTTCCACAACCGCAATCAACAGCGGTTTTCAGTCCAGACTGATCCAACTCAATGGCGAGTTCAGTGCGTGAATTGTGGGGGCGTAACAATGATTTTTCGTAGTACTGACGCCAAGTTGCTGAAGTATCATCCATAACGTTCAATATTCCGATAAAGTGAGCCAAATTAAGGTGTGAACAACGCTTATTCCTTAGCTAATCCACTGTACGTAAGTACCAAAGCTGATTAAAACTGAAAATGCCAGACGCTGAAGATTTCTCTTAAAAACTTTGCCAGTTGCGTTCTAACCACTCCGAACGCAGCATCCCATATTTAACTGAATCGTAGTACTTACCCTCGTAGTAACGAACTTTCCGCAATCTAGCTTCTTGCTGGAAGCCTAATTTCAATGCTAGCGACATCATGCGAGGATTACCCGACCAAGTTGTCATACCAACGCGCTCAATTTCTTTGGTATTAAATAAGTGTGAAACCCAGAGAGGAATGGCTCGTGCTGCGATACCTTTCCCCCAATATGCAGAATCATAAATAATAATACCAGCTTCAAGCCAGCGAGTTTCTTCACACTCCCAGTAAAAATTTACTGTCCCAACAGGTACATCATCCACAGTGATTACCTGTAAATCTGAACCATTTAATAATCTTTGAAATGAAGATTTCTCAAATTGTTCTAGTGATGGATGTGTGTAAGGAAAGTAAGGGCCATTAAACTTTGTCCATTCATCATTTGAAATAACCAAAGAATGGAGAGATTCCAGTTCGTCTTCCTTGGCTGGTCTTATTTCTATTTCCATATATCCCTTAATAATTCTCGATTCTTTGTAACAAACTAACGAATGATATAATTCCCTCTCTTGATGCTCTACCATACTTAGGTGCGGCAGAGCGACGTGTTGAATAAGAACCTCGCCGAAATATAAAAATTGATGACATACACTTTTGTTATGGCGCTCGATTTTCAGTCAGTTCCTGTATGTCGATTAAATCCACTTCTCTTTTCAGTAAGCACTTGTACTTTATTAACTCGTCTTTAGGGATTACTGGCACTTCGACATTTTGGTAACACATTGAAACCGAGTTAGAAAAATCAATTTCTAACCTGTGCCATGAACCATCAAGAGCCGATTTAATTCTAGTTCCTTTAGACAAACCAACTTCGATTTTTTGAGAATGGTAGATTAATTGGAAATACTCTAAATCCCAACCGTATTCCACGTAATGCGTTAAAGGTTTGGAGACATATGAACCAACCTTTGCTAAGAGTGTTTCTGCATTGGCATTGTGGATAAACAAGTCAATGTCCGAAACTTCTCGGGTACCACCGTAAATTTTTGCAGCCAAACCACCAACAATTTGATAGTCAATTCGCTCTGATTCCAAGATCTCCTTAAACCAAATCAATGCTTCTTTTACCCTATCGCTCATCTTGAGTACCTAGTTAGTTTGATCGTGCGCTATAATTCCAGCATAATACGTTGCTACTATGCAGGCTTAGCTGAGTTTTAACGCCTTAATCACTGAAAATAAAGACAAACTGACAATGCCGATTGTAGCAAATCGTGTCGATGCATTTGTTATAACACTTACGTCCACTTATCGAATTACTAACTCGTGAGTGGTTGTATCGAATACGCCAATACAATTTTTATCGAAGGGTAATTGAGCAATAATATCACCATGACTTGAGATTATCTTACTACCGCCTAACCCTTTATCATTGGAGTTATTCAAAGAATTAGGCCAATTACATTGAATAACCATAGCAGAGAGTGATTGAGCTATCTTTTTTGAGCCCTCCTCATAATTTGTATTTTCAGTGTTTACGGAGAATTCAGATTGCCCAATATAGCTTGGCCATAGAATGTAAGACGGCGATTGAACTGATAATTGTTCAACAACCCAATTAAAGTCGCTTGCCTCACGACACAAATAAGAGCTGAACGTCCCAAGTGGATGTTCCAAAATACTACGCTTATCACCAGATTCAAAAAATGTACACTCACTTGGAGTTAGCCCTACTTTTCGCCAAACTATCTCTAAAGCTCCCATCTCATTAATAGCAGAATACACATTATAAACCTTATTATTTTCATTTAATGGGTAGCCGATGAAGACCAATGTATTTGACAGTTGGCATTGAATTGAAATTTCATTCAGTGCATTTTCGATCAAATTTTTCTGTGCCTGATTTTTAATATCTCGATGGAAACCAGTAATTGCCAGTTCAGGAAACACAAGAACATCCAAGTCATGATTCTTGTTAACGACATTACAAATCGTTTTTGTGTTCCCCTCAACAGTCCAATCCATAGGCATTTGGGCTATACCTACTTTCAACGAACACCCCACTAACTATAAAAAATGAACCGGTGTTATAACGCCGCTATCTAGCGAGTCCCCTCATAAATATCTTTTGAAACAATGAAGCAGACACGCATCGCTCCCTCTGAACGAATGAATTTCGCCAAAAACACACTCGATACAGACAGATTCAATAGCGATGCTAACGATGCATGATGACCAAACCCTACTACAAACACTGTCAAAACAGTGTCCCAAAACTCACAAAAAACGGCTTATTTCTCTTACTCTTGCCACTAAAACCTTACTCGACGGTGCTGATTTACCCCAAACCAGCCTAGGCGTGCGCTTAAGACGCAAACCTCAGTTAAACATGCGATTAAACATATAGACCGCCTGTTAGACAATACACTTTTGTATCAAGAGAAAAATCTCATTTATCGCGGGCATGCGCATCTGATTACGCACGCAAATCCTTAACTCGTTCCCACGCTCCTGCGTGGGAACGGGAAGTAATGTCTAATGGCCCTGTTACATGATTGGCAGGCAGCGGTGAGACCGCAGTAAGAGACCTTCTATATGTGTTTGCCGTAAGCAATGACTTAATGGCGGAAATGACAGAACGAAGTAGACGACTTTGTTGTTCGAGAGCATTGGCTGCTGCGCAGCCAAAAAAATGCTATTGCCTATTGAACAGAGAAGGGCTCATGTGTGTTATGTGAATTTATCTAAAGCATACGTTTCCAGATTCTCAACGTTACCGTAAAGGCTAACTGTTGGTTCTAGAGTCATACCTAACTTCTTGATTATTGCTAAAGAAGGTAAATTATCTTTCAATGCTACTCCATAAATTTTTGAATGTTTACCTACGCGGAAAGTTTGTTCCAAAACTGCATATGCAGCTTCAAAAACATACCCTTTGCCCTGATAACTAGGAGCTATAGCGTATCTAATATCACTAAATTCTGAATTTTCACAGAATTCAACTCCGGCATAACCTATTTTAGTTTTAGGTTCATTTTTAAGGGTGATTACATAAGAGCCAAATCCATGCTCCCAATGCTTAACTCGGTTTGTTACATGTAACTGAATTTCTGAATCTGTATACGCTCGCCCTTTAGGAAGAAACTTTGTCAGTTCATCAGAACCTAATATTTGGGAATATATGTCCAAATCACAGTGAGTGACCGGGGAAAGTATCAGATTCGGTGTTGTGATCATAAATATCCTCATTCATATAACGAATGACATGGATTCCCCCTCTTGAAGATCTGCCCACTGAGGTGCGGCCTTTAATACCGGAGGTAACCATGTCTACTCAATTCTTTTGTGGCGTTGATCTCGCCAAGCACCACTTTTCTCTACACGCGGTGGGCGAACACGGAAACGACATTCCCATACATCTCTTTCACACGTTAAGTTATTAAACATTCAAAGCGGCGCATCCTGATTGGTTGCCACCGGAAAGCCAAAAAAAGTCGCCATTATTGCCTGTGTGCGTAAGATGGTAGTGATCTTAAATTCGATGCTCAGAGACGGCGTGATGTGGGATAAAAATCTCGCTAAATTTTAGGATTGACGACATACTCGTTTGTTAGAGTGCATTTTCGAACGTTACTTTTGCATCAAATTTACTAGTAACCGTCTGATATAATTGACCATTAACAAAGTGCAGGGCGGCATAATCGCTAATACCATAGCACGGTACACTACTGTTATTTTGAGAAAAATCAGAAAATAAGTCAGCTTTTTCATCACTGCCATTAAAATGAGCTGAGGCTAGACCACGCACGAAACCCAAGCCGTCAATAATTGTATATTCTTCGGGATTGCTGTCGGTGATGCCTAAGTCAAACCAACATATAGCCCCTGCACTCATACCGCACAATACCACACCATTTTCGTAGCATTCTTTGAGTATTGTATCTATGCCCCACTCTCGCCAGATAGCTAACATTGAACGGGTATTACCGCCCCCAACATATATAACGTCTTGCTCTTGCAGCTTTGTGCGCCAATTGGAGTCTGGTTTGAACAATGGAAAATGGGTCAAATTACAACTAAGACCTGAATCGTAAAAACGTTGAATAGCTTCTTCTGCGTCACCAGTTGCTGTAGAAAGATAGCAAACTTTTGGTTCACGCTTGCCCGTAAGTTCAAGTGCATAACGGTCTAATTTGCTGTGTTTTTCTCCCATCATCCAACCACCACCGCCTAAAACAACGATGTGTTTATCCATAAACTATACTCCTATGTTGAACTCGGCACTCTAACGCCCCGCTAAACGGCGAGCGGTAGCGAGTCCGGTGGAGGCCACGCTTTTTGTGGCCGGAACGAATTTGAGCGGCTTGTTATAAGGCACTTGCACCATAGTTAATTTGCTCTGTTCATTTCCTTTGCCCGATCATAGCAAGCACCACACAACAAAGTTACACCAGCGAACTCTTCGGATTCATCATTCCATTCTCCGCCAGTGCTATTAACTTTATCCTCGCAAGCATTACACCACGAATCTGGTCGCTCATCGCCTGGTTCCGCCTCAGCCAACCAAAATCCTCTAGGCTTTCCGTCTCGCAGGCTTTGAACAATATGTTGGCATACATACGTTGCTTGTTGTTTTCCGTGTGTACAACATTCAACGAACTGCTCTTCTTCGCTCATATCTCGAAAGCCTTATAACGCCTATAGCACGCGCGAGTTTACGAGTCGCCGCGCCTATTATTGTTAGTATTCTATTGATTTTACGTAAAGCATAGTCGGCAATCCATCCCAAAGGTCTTTAGTCTGGAACAATCTCTTAAAACCATAATTTTCGTAAAATGCTCTAGTTTTCTTATATCCTGGGTGCGGCACTTGATCACCCAATGTTTTGACATGAAGGAAGTCAAAGCCTTTCTCTTTGGCAAGATTTTCAGCAGAGAGCATCAGTTTCTTTCCTAAGCCTTTACGATGATTCTTTAAGCTTATTGCCATTGAATAAATTTCTGCTGTGGACTCGAAGTGCCAGTCAATTGAAATAACGCCTTCAACTTGACCATCTACGATTGCGACGAACGCTCCATCTTCACTTAGTTGGTTTGCATAGTCGGAATTAATTTCTTCACTACCAAACCAGCCATCAAGCTCATTAAAAATTTCAAAACAGCGTGCTTTATATTCACTTTTATAAGGATGAATCATACACTTCCTTAAAATACTAACGCTAAGCTAAGTGGCTAACAAACTTGGCATAAACCCAAATTGAACACCATAAACACTTAACTCAATAAAACCCCAAATGCCAAACGTTTGTTAGTCCGTCTTGAGCGCCTTGTTAAAACGATTTATAGCTTCCCAGATTGTCGTTTTGCTAACTGAAATTCTAAGACTCCTTTTGCTACACCATCAGAACCAGGAAACAGTGTTGTAGCAGAAGTATTAAATTTATGACATCTAAACAGTAACTCTCCTGAATATTTTTTAGGTAAAGTAACCTTGTATGCCCGTATTTTCTCATTGTCTAAAAGCAAATTATCAATTTTAGATAATTCATCATTGGGAGAGAATAAACTACGATGCCCACTGTGTTGGGGTTCTTTGTGAAGTAAAAACAACCCCTTTTGTGCGGCCAAATTGCAACTAACACTCCCAGCTACAGATATAGTTTCTAATCCAACTTTTTTTAATTCATTTTCATCATTGTCAATCACCCAAACAGCCAATTGACCATCAGAGTCTTTTAATGATAACGCTTGTGAAGCAGCAAAATACATTCCAACAATTGGGTTTTTACTCCAATCTAATAATCTTGTCGGAATCCCATGATGTTGAACCATAGCCAAAATAGGATGAAATTCTTCAGAAGGCCAGCCTTGCAAATAATCAGAATAACGCTCGATAAATTTACTAAAACTCATATTTTCTCTGAGTTTAGAATGATCATATGGAATTTGTATTCCTTGATCATCACACCCCCAAAGAAATTCATGAATAAACATAAATTCCAATAAAATAACATGCTCTGTTCTTTTGTAATCGCTAGTTACTCTCGCATATTTTTCGATGATATCATTTCTAAAAACAGATGGCGTTAAGTGCCAATCTGCACATGCCTGTCCTCTGAAAATTGGTCTTCTAATTTCACTATACAACGGTCCAATTGGAGACAAATATTCCCAGAATTCATCTAAAGAAGTCATGTTTTTTTCTATGATACTCATGTGATCCCCAATCGTTTTAACATTGTAATAGTGCGCGTGCTCGATTTGTCAAAATCGTTATACGCCCTGTTTTATCCATAAACCACTGATACAAATACATTTTTTATCTACCTCATCAAGCTCTCTTCGGTGATAGTATGCATGCCGCCTATCTCGGTTGAGGTATTCACATTATCCCCGCGCTTGTACTTTTAACCGATTGATTATTCGTGTTTTTATTTTTTCGCCTAGGAAAAGTGTGAATCTGTCATGAGAAAGCGTGCATCCATGTGGGCGCTTTTGTTGCGTTCCACGCTACCGCCCTTCGGTTGGCGGCGTCCAAAAGGCCATGTAAGAGACAGAAATATAAAGAACTAGCGTACCAGAGTGCAGAATAGCTGTTTAGACACAAGCGCCTAAAATGTTGGTGAGGTCAGGATTTGGATGTTTGCGGAGGCATAGATGCAAAAAAGCCGCTGATAAATCAGCGGCTTTTCAGTATGTGGCGGAGAGATAGGGATTTGAACCCTAGAAGGGCTATTAACCCTTGCCGGTTTTCAAGACCGGTGCTTTCAACCACTCAGCCATCTCTCCGGAACGGGGCGTATACTAGAGGCTGCTCAGAACGATGTAAAGTCTATTTTTACTTTTTCGCACTTAAGTGCTGAAATTATCAGCAAAAGCCTATTTTCAGCGCTTTTCTACCCTATGCCCCGTCGTTTATTTAGCCAAATCGGCCATTAATATAATCATGAGTCAGCTTGTGTTCTGGGTCGTTGAACACTTTTTCGGTACTGTTCACCTCAACCAAGCTCCCTAAGTGGAAGTACGCCGTGCGGTCAGACACACGCGAGGCTTGTTGCATGGAGTGCGTGACGATCACTATGCTGAAGTTTTTCTTCAGATCAGCAATCAGCTCTTCAATAATACCGGTGGCAATCGGGTCAAGGGCTGAGCATGGTTCATCCATCAAAATCACTTCTGGCGCGACAGCAATGGTGCGAGCAATGCATAGCCGCTGCTGCTGACCACCAGATAAGCCTGTGGCAGGCTGGTCGAGGCGATCTTTCACTTCGTTCCATAGCCCGGCTCGAGTCAGCGATTGCTCCACTAACTCATCGAGATCGGCTTTGCTGTCGATCAGTCCATGAATTCTCGGGCCATAGGCCACGTTGTCATACACCGATTTAGGGAACGGATTAGGACGCTGGAAAACCATGCCCACTTGCGAGCGCAGTTCCACAATTTCTGTCTCTTTGTGGTGAATATCTTCACCGTCGAGAATGATGTCGCCGGTCACCACACAGCCGGGAATGGTGTCATTCATTCGATTTAAACAGCGCAAAAAAGTGGATTTGCCGCAGCCTGATGGACCGATCATCGCGAGAACTTCTTTCTCGCCAATATCAAGACTCACGTCTGCGATCGCCGGTTTTGCGCCATGCTCGTAGTTCACAAAGACATTGCGCGCCGTCATTCGCGGATTATCAACAAAGGGCACACCACAGGTTTCTTTGGGGGCTGCGGTATTTTGGGGCGTCGTGTTCACTGTTTGCTCTGTAAGAGTTCCGTTAGTCATGGTTGTTGTCGTCATGGTTTTCTCTCCCGACTTACCAGCGTCGCTCGAGACGCTTACGCATAATCACGGCGCAGGCATTCATAAAAGCAAGGAATGCCAGCAGCACCATAATTGCGCCAGAGGTGTTTTCGACAAAGCCCTTTTCAGGATTCTCTGCCCATAAATAGATTTGTACAGGTAGCGCGGTCGCCGCATCGAGTGGCCCAGATGGAATGTCGACAATAAACGCCACCATACCGATCATAAGAAGCGGTGCGGTTTCACCTAGCGCTTGTGCCATCCCAATGATGGTGCCGGTGAGCATGCCTGGCATCGCTAATGGCAACACATGGTGAATCACCATTTGCATCTTGGAGGCCCCTACCCCTAGCGCGGCGTCACGTACCGAAGGTGGTACCGCTTTAATAGAGGCACGGCTGGAGATAATGATGGTTGGCAGCGTCATAAGGGTAAGCACCAAGCCGCCCACAACCGGCGCAGAACGCGGTAAGTCAGCAAAGTTAAGGAATACCGCCAGCCCCAGCAAACCAAACACAATCGAAGGCACGGCCGCGAGGTTATTGATGTTAATTTCAATGATCTCGGTAATGCGGTTGCGTGGCGCAAACTCTTCCAAGTAAATCGCCGCGGCTACCCCAATCGGAAAGCTCAGCACTAGGGTGACCAGTAAGGTGTAGAAGGATCCGACCGTCGCACCCCAAATTCCAGCGAGTTCGGCATCGCGGCTATCACCATTGGTGAAAAAGCGGGTGTTAAACACGGTACGGATCCGATCATCGCTTTGCAGTTGGTTAAACCAACCAATGTGCTTGTCTTTAAACTGACGATAAGACTCCGGTAAGTTGCCGTCGATATTGCCTTTGTTGAACTGGTTGACGTTGTCTCCAGCAAGCGCCCAAATATCGATTTGCTGTCCAACAAGGCTAGGATCTGCGGCTACGCGGTCGCGCAAATCGTACTCCGCCCCCGTGGAAAGGAAGCGGAATAGCTCGCGCTTATCCGTACGTGACGTCACGTCTGGCAAGGTAGCAAAAATGGCATCGGCCAGTACCGAGCGATAGCTCAGGTATTGCAATGTTTCGTCATTGAGCGGTTTGCCCTCAATGCCAAGCTTTTCGGCGCTTAAATCGACCGTGAGGCGAATTTCTGTGGTGTAGAAGGCGGTATAGCCTTGCGAGATGATTGACCCAAGCAATACCACCAAAAACGTAAACGCCAACAAAATCGACCCAATGCCATACCAACGAAAGCGTCCTTCGCGTCCGCGTCGTTTGGCAAGGCCTGCTTTTACTCGCGCGCGCTTGTTTTGCGCGATCTGTGCAATTTTATCAGTCATATTGTTCTCGATATTTCTTCACAATACGGAGCGCAACAAAGTTCAGCGCTAGCGTCACAACAAAGAGCGTCAAACCCAGTGCAAATGCGGCCAAGGTTTTCGGGCTATCAAACTCTTGGTCGCCCACCAGCAGGGTTACGATCTGCACGGTAACCGTGGTGACCGAATCAAGTGGGTTCGCGGTGAGGTTAGCCGAAAGGCCAGCGGCCATGACTACAATCATGGTTTCGCCAATGGCACGGGATACGGCAAGCAAGAGTCCCCCGACAATGCCCGGTAACGCGGCTGGAATAACCACTTGGCGGATGGTTTCAGATGGCGTTGCCCCCAGCCCGAGCGAGCCATCGCGCAATGACTGCGGCACGGCGGTGATCACATCGTCGGATAATGAAGACACAAACGGGATGATCATCACCCCCATGACAAACCCTGCCGCCAGTGCGCTTTCCGAGGATGCACTCTCAAACCCGATCGCTTGCGCAACGTCACGGATCACCGGTGCCGCGACTAATGCAGCGAAAAAGCCATACACCACGGTCGGAATACCAGCGAGAATTTCAAGAATCGGCTTCACGATACTGCGTACACGCGGTGAGGCGTATTCAGCGAGATAGATGGCACTCATCAGCCCTACAGGCGCCGCAATACACATGGCGATAATCGAGATCATCAAGGTGCCGGTGAACAGCGGAATCGCGCCAAAAGAGCCACTTGCCCCTTGCTGATCTGCGCGCAAAGCAATTTGCGGTGACCACTCCGTCCCGAAGATAAAGTCGGTAATCGAGATCATCTGGAAAAAGCGAAGGGCTTCAAACAGCACTGAGAGCACAATGCCTAGCGTGGTCAGAATGGCTAACGTCGAACAAAGCAGCAAAAACGCCTGCATCACGTTCTCGACACGGTTGCGGGCCCTTAGCCGCGGCCGCAGCGAGCGCCATCCAAAGGCAAATCCGGCCAACGCCAATGTTGTCATGACGGTAAAACGCAAGGTGTTCCCTAACGCATGGAGGGATTGATAGTGTTCAGCCGCTGCTAACAAGACAGCATCGTCAGTTTGGGTGATGCCACTGGCAATGTTCCCGATTTGGCTGTAGACCAAATCATGGCTATTGATGCGCACAAGGTAGCTATCTGGGATCTGTGCCATCACCAAACTGTGGATCAAGTTCGGCTCCACGGCTTGCCATAGCAGCAGTAGAATCAACGCCGGAATGGCGGCGAGAATCGCAACATAAGAGCCATAGTAGTTGGGGCGAGAGTGAAGCTTGCTCAATCCACCAGCCATATCGGCCAGTTTGATTGAACGTGTTCGAGCAAGAAAGAAGCCTGAAATTGCAATCAGCGCAATTACGGTCATCAACATGGATGTGGTCATTGTTCCTCCTGAACACGAATAAAGGTGACACAGCGCGTGTGCCACCTTTTCGCGTTCACACTGCAATTACAAATTCGGGTTTAGGTTCACCGCTGCAGTGCGTACGTTGTTCCATTCTTGGCTTGCCAATGGGATCAGACCACGGTCGGTCAAATAGCCCATTTCGCCGATAGCATCTTCTGCCGTAAAGGCATTCACATACTCTTTCAAGCCTGGGATCACATCTTCATGCGCTTTCTTCACATAGAAGTAGAGTGAGCGTGATACGGGATACTCGCCACTACCAATCGCATCAAACGTCGGCTCAACACCGGCAATTTTTGCGCCTTGAACTTTATCGGCATTCTGCTCGAGGAAGCTGTACCCAAAGATACCGAACGCATCTGGATTTGCTTCAAGCTTTTGCACGATCAAGTTGTCGTTTTCGCCCGCTTCGATAAAGGCACCATCTTCACGCATACCGTGACAAATGGCTTTGAATTTGTCTTCATCACTGTCTTCTAGCGCGGCGATTTCAGGATATTGAGAACAGCCTGCTTCCATAGCGAGTTCAACAAACGCATCACGTGTACCTGACGTTGGTGGTGGACCTAGCACTTCGATCTTGGTTTTCGGCAGCGATGGGTTCACGTCTTTCCACGTTTTGTGTGGGTTGTCGATGAAGTTGCCTTTGCCGTCCGGCACGGTTTTAGCCAGTGCGGTGTAAAGATCTTTCAGTGATACGTCATATTGTGGCGATGCTTTTGAGTTCGCAAAGGCGATGCCGTCATAACCAATTTTGATTTCGACGATGTCGTCTACGCCATTGGCTTTACAACGCTCAATCTCAGAGCTTTTGATTTTGCGTGATGCATTCGTGATATCTGGTGTATTTTCACCCACACCTGCACAGAACAGCTTCAAGCCACCGCCTGAACCAGTTGATTCGATTTTGGGTACTGAGTATTGCGACGTGCGACCGAAGCGCTCAGCAACCACAGTAGCAAAAGGGTAAACGGTAGAAGAGCCAACGATGCTAATGTAGTCACGGTTTGCGGCCGTTGCGCTACCCGCGGCCAATACGGCCATTGATACTGTAGTAGCAGCAAAGAGAGCTTTGAGTTTCACATCAACCTCCAAGTCGATTGTTTAAGTTAGTGCTGTGCAAATTGTCCAACCTGCACATGACGAAGAACTCGGTTAGCTGTGAAACACCTTAAGCAGGGTTCGTGACACTTCCTTGATGAGACGATGAAGCTTTAATGACAGGCCGATCCTTTGGTAAGCAACGCAAAAATTGGCGCTCACACGCTCGCGTTGCGCGGCGGTATCGCTAGGATATAGCCAAGCTTTTTCGTGCTGCAACGCCGGTTAGAAACGGGTATAAGCACTATTTAAGTCGTGTGGCATGGGGCTGCACAGCATCCTAGCGTAAAACAGGGAATAGCCGTAAGGATTCATCATGGCGGAGCCAAACGATAGCCTCGCGCGCTCAATTAAGTCGCATCGGGCGAGAATAAAAAACACCCAATCCCAACCCAGTAAACCGTCGGTTCTGTTTTTGTGTGATGGGCTTCAGGGCGCCTCGTTAATGGCAAGCGCCATTATGCAGAACAAAGCCGGAGCGTTTTTTGAGATCGTGTGCTGTCACACCAGTCCTGACATGGCAACCGAGCCGGCCGCACGGGCGTTGATTCAATTTCAAATCTCAACCGCGGACATTGTGCCGGTGCCTTTGGCCAGCTTATCGTTAAACTATGTTGACTATTTAGTCGCCCTTTCACCCGCCGCAGTGCAATCGGGCCTTGCACTGCCCAGCTATGGCAAATTTGTACCCTGGGATGTTTCCGAGCAGACCAACGCCAGCACAACCGCGGTACTGCGAACCATCAATCACAACGTGAATTACTTTCTGTCTCTCTATTTATTTCGCTAGTTCAGTTCATCCCACAAAAAATGCGCCGGTTAGGCGCATTTTGCATATATGGCTACTGTGAGATGTTAGAGTCGAAACGCTTGGGCTTGCTCGCGAATGCTGGCGTTTTCTTTCTCCAGTCGCTCATAGGCGTCCCGCGTTTTCTCTGCAGTCTCTGCGAGCGACTCCGCGGCACGGTGAATCGCCGACACATTTTGGTTCAGATCGCCCGCCGCCGTGGTTTGCTCCTCTGTGGCGGTCGCAATCGCTCCGGTCATTTCGGACACTTGCTGTGTCGCTGCATTAATCGTTTCAATTGCTTCTGCCGCGCGTTTCGCGTCATCCAAGCTTTTTTGGGTAAGCGTTTGACTCTCCGTCATCACTTGATAGGCCTGACGCGCTTTGGTTTGTAATCCTTCAATGATTTGATTGATCTCATCCGTGGATGACTGGGTTTTAGTGGCTAATCCACGAACCTCGTCAGCGACCACCGCAAAGCCACGGCCGGCCTCCCCCGCTCGCGCCGCTTCAATCGCAGCATTCAGTGCCAACAGGTTGGTTTGCTCTGCAATTGTACTGATCACTTCAGACACTTTGCCGATACTCTCACTGTCTGCGCTCAAAGCTTCAATAACTTGCGACGCCTTATTTACTTGGTCCTGTGCCGCCACACTTTGCTGATACGACTGCTCAAAAGTCTTTCGCCCTTGCTCAGCGTAATCGCGTGATTTATCCGTTTGCTCCGCTGCATTGACCGTATTGGTAGCAACTTCCCCAAAGGTCGATTCCATCTGCGTCATCGCGCTCGCTAATTGTGATAACTCGCCACGCTGTTGTTCAACACTCCTGACGGTGTCGGTCACTTGGTTGGATAGCTCATCACTCACCGCTTGCAAACGTTCAGTTCCCGCAACTAAAGCGCTAATCAGTCCGGTTACACTGCTTTGCATTTGGTCAAATGTCTGCGCTGCTTGCCCGAGTTCATCACGATTAAACGCATCCAAACTAAGACGTTGGGTTAAGTCGCCACTCTCAACTCGCTGCATCTGCGCGACTAAGCGCGCAAGCGGACCACGAATACGCTGTTGAAGAAGCAGGGCTACCCCAATCATTAACGCGATCAATGCAATAATCACCGCGATGCCAATATAAACCAGCTGTTCGATTTTGTTCGCCTCGCGCGTTTTAATCGCGTTGGCTTGTTCTTCTATCGATGCTTGTAAGGTGGCAAGGTTCTCCACAATTTGATCAAAAGGTGCCAGCATCGGCCCAAGCATTTTACGACGCGCATCCTCCATCTGACCGTTATCAATCAAACTGATATAGTCGTTCTGCATTTGGCGATACGCATCCAGCCTGTCGGCAATATCTGCCACTGCTTGGCTATTGGCATCTCGTACCGTCAAAGCTTCCATGTCAGATAAGGCTTGGCTAACTGCTTCGTCATTACGTTCAATTTTCACCAAAATATCTCGGTGTTCTTGGCGGCTATCTGTCAGGCCATAATCAAGCGCAAAACGACGATAGGTCACGGTGAAATAACGAAGATCAGAGACGGTGCTAAGAAGTCGAACATTTCGTTCAACAACGTCGTTAAACTGTACTTTCACCGTTTTAATTTCGCTAAATAGATAAGCGCCACTGACCGCAACAGCGACGCCTAATGTGAGAAAGATTACTCGTAGGTATTGAATGATCGTCATTTTGCCCCCGCTACACCTATTGGCATTGATAAAAGAATAATTATTCTTTTGTCAGTAAGCTAACGGGTACGACCAATCACTGTGATAGGTTCAATCTAAGTCCATTTTTCATTGTCACAAAAACTCGCGACTGTAGGCCAGAAGCAGACGTTATGCCACCAGTAACAGTAAACCATGACAGCCCACCACACCTGCAGTCAATCGGCCACGCATCACTTGGTAAGCAGCGGGCTGCTGCTCCTCACGTTCGCTCTTTCGGATCCATTTTTCAGCCAACCATACCGCCAAGTAACCCGCAGTGAGAATGCCAGTGGCGATCACGTATTGCGTTGCCCCTTGAATGAGCGCACCCCATGCCAGTAGAGCGAATAAGTTACTCAGCAATAAGGCATTACGACTGAGTTTATGGGAAAAATGGTCGATACCATTGCCCCACAACACGCCAGATAAGAAACTTAAAATCACCGCACTGTAGCTTAAAAATAGCTGCTCACCACTGAGTCCAAATAAGGTTAAATCGGCCCAAGTAATAATTACCCCGCCAATAAACGGAACCAAACCCAGATAGCCAAGTTGCAGCATGGTATCGCGCGCAGAAGGTTGAGGTTTCATGAAGCTACTCCCATCAAAAAAACGGTCACGTTGAGGTCTGTTTTCAGTATACGAAGCCCAGTCTGACTTGGTCGTCTTATCGACATTTTTTGCTGATTTTCTCGGCGTTTTACAACTTTTAGCTGTGATTTGTCCCTCAGTTTTTTGCAAATATAGCGAATATTGAGTACATTGCTGCCCGAATTCGTTTTCACAGGCTGCTAATTTTTGCCGACAGCAGCCATGCGGCGAGCCGATAGTTCGTCAATTTTTCCGCTTGTTTAAGGAGCACCATTAGCGCTTACCGCTACCCTAATTTTTCGCGTTTGAAAGAGGAGTTATTCATGTCAACGCAACGTACACGAAGTACATCCGGCGCCGAATCAATGCGCCCGACTTACCACCCATTTGAAAACCGCGTAACCCAAAGCGGCCTTTTCAAAGGCGTTCACAAAAATATGATGATCGCCGCTACCCTTCTGGTTTTCGCCTTCGTTCTGTTTACAGGCTTTAACACCGATCTTGCTGCCACGATTTTTGCAACTGCACGAGGCTGGGTCGAATCCACCTTTGGTTGGTACTACATGATGGTGCTAGTGTTGCTTCTCACGACCAGCTTGATCATTGCCGTCACGCGCTTAGGCAGCATCCGTCTGGGAGATGATGACGATCGCCCCGAGTTCAGCACGTTTTCTTGGTTAGCCATGCTTTTTTCGGCTGGTGTCGGGATTGGCGTACTGTTTTTTGGGGTAGCCGAACCCACGTTCTACTTTGATACAAGTGGTGCGTTCGGCTACCCCAACAACCCGTATGCCGATATGGCTGGGGCGACCTCCATGGGCTTTGACCGTGCCGCCGATGCGTTGCGAGTCACCTATTTCCATTGGGGCTTTCATGGCTGGGCGGTGTATGTGATTGTCGGGCTCGCGTTGGCCTATTTTTCGTTTCGTAAGAAACTGCCTCTGGCCCTACGTTCGACCGTCTATCCACTCATTGGTGAGCGTATTTATGGCCCGATGGGGCATGCCATCGATATTCTTGGCGTGCTGGGTTGTGTCTTTGGGGTTGCGACCTCACTGGGGTTAGGCGTCAGCCAAATTGCCGTGGGGCTGGATCGTTTATTTGGGATTGATCCCGGCGTGGTCACTCAAGTAATACTCATTGCGCTGATCTCTGTGGCTTCCATTATGTCTGCGCTATCTGGCGTGGGTAAAGGGATTCGGATTATCTCTGAGTGGAACATTATTGTTTCTGCCCTTGTGATCGCCTACTTCCTGTTTGGTGGCCCGACAACTTGGCTGATTCAGATTTTTGGCGTCTCGCTGGGTGACTACTTGGTGAACTTTATGCCAATGGGACTGTGGTTCCCTGATGAGCAAGGACCCTCGGCATGGCAAAATGCGTGGACCATTTTCTACTGGGGATGGTGGATTGCGTGGGCGCCCTTTATTGGCCTGTTTATTGCGCGTATTTCACGCGGTCGCACCTTACGCGAATTTATCTTTGGTGTGCTGTGTGCGCCAACACTAATGATTTTTGCGTGGCTCGCTATCTTTGGTGGTAATGCCCTACATCAAGAGCTTGTCGCTGACACTGGGATTGGTAGCGCAGGGATCATTGATTTGGTGAATAGCTGGGACTTACCCGCTGCACTCTTTGCCAGTGCCGATGGGATCACTGGCGGTGGTATCACGGGATGGATCCTCAATGCCATGATGATTTTCTTGCTATTTAGCTGGTTTATCACCTCGTCGGACTCTAGCACGCTGGTGCTTACCACGATCCTTTCAATGGGCAATGAGCATCCACCGAAGCGTTTCCGTATTTTTTGGGGGTCGATGATCGGGGCGGTTGCCGCCGTGCTGTTGGTCGCAGGCGGCTTGAAAGCACTGCAAACGGCCAATATGGTCACCGCATTGCCTATCAGTATCCTTCTGATCCTCATGACAATCAGTGTGCTGAAATCCTTGCTTGAAGAGTCGATGGGTAAATCGACTGCATCGAACACATCGCAAGCTAAGCAGTAAATCTGAGTGGGCACGTAACAAAAGCGCCACCGCATTGGGTGGCGCATAGCAACTGATAAGACTCTCACCACTGACTCACATTTATTTGTAATGACGCCACTAATTTATCTGACAAGGTAACGGTTGAGCGTTTATCGAACTAATTCGGCAGTTCAAGACCATCTTTCTTACTAACCTCTGTGATATCACGGGTAAATATTTCCCATAGGACAGACTAGGACGTATGCGCAGATTCAGCCGCGAAGAGCAACACTCTCGTCTACAGCCTGACATAACTTGTTAAAGATAACGCTAGGCTGCATAGACCAAGACATTTTCTTGGTCGAGCATTCAACCTGGCCACAGCTTGTATCACCTCTTCTTCAGTGATTTCACGCAGGTAAGTACTCTTGAGGGTATACTTACTGAGCACCCTGGAGGTCCAGTAATATGAGCCTAGCCGTAAAGTCTAAACCTTCTTTATAAATCATTATATCTAGAGATTACATTCAAATTATATTGAACCATCCCTCAAACCTCTGGTCAGAGTCCTATGAGTGAATTTATAAAAATATCTACCAAAAGAAGAAAATAAAATATGAAATAGAAATTTTATCCCTTATTAATTATGATAATACGACACCTAGATTTTTCAATATAATGGAAACCCTATAACCATAGATCTAGTTTATTTTCAGCGAAAAGGGAACATATTATGCCTGCAATGAAAAATTTTCCGACACTTATCGAAAAAGCATTAATAAATATTTTTTTCACTTTCATCATCTCTATGCCTGCGAATGCAAGATTAGTATCAGAAAATCAGCTGTTTCGGTCGATCCCATTCTCTTTACGAGATAGCGACAAGCCTATGATTGCAGTTACTATTGGTGAAAAAAAAGGAGTAGTCATGTTTGATAATGGTACACCAGATGCCGTATTTTTAAATCGTGACGCTCTTTCTTTACCCGAAAGTAAAGTGATTAGTACTGGGTTTACTGCTTCTGGTCAATTTATTGAGGTTAAGGAGCATCCTGCACCTCTAATTAAAATCAGTGGGCAGAAACTTCCAGTTACCAAATCTATTCGCAGCGGAAATTTTGGCTTTACTTCCAATAGCTTAGGTAATGACTTCCTGGGATTTATTGGTAAAAAATTGATTGACAAGAATGCTTTTATATTAGATTTCAAACGCTATCAACTATTAATTTTTAAAACAGGAAGAGACGGTTCTATTCTGATCTCTTCTCCGAGAAACAGTGATATATCTATTTCGATTCCTTTCACGACTGAAAATGACGCGCTACCTACAGTTAAGGGCATTTTAGGTGGTTCCCCTATACTGATCGATTTCGATACTGGTGACAGTGGCACCTTGTACGTCACAGACAACGAACGTGAAATGCTGATTAATAAGAATATACTAGTAAATTCTGGCAACCGTTGGAAATTGCAAAGATTTAGTATTGGCGAAGTAACCTTCCAGTCTACCATTATAAATATTATTATAACCGGAAGTGTACACGATCATCGAACGATTAATAAAAATAATCAACTCCGACTAGGATCTAATTTTTTGTCTAGACATCCTTCTATCATTAATTTTGCTAATCAAACATTGACCATTTTAAAACCGAGAAATAGATTCCTAGAAAAATTATCAATATCAGATTAAAATCATAGTAATTATGAGCTTATTTATATTTACTATCACCGTAGATACCTAATACTGTTCACAAAACTCTATAAATTTTTTCAATAAAGGATTCTTATATTTATCCTTATGCATTACCATCCAAAAATCTCTACGCATAGGGTAATTTAATTCTATTCGACTAATACGGCCATCACGAATCGCGTATTGAGCAGAAAGTGACGATAGACAACCTAGCCCGAAACCGTTAGCCACGCAATTTATCAATGCTTCAGTCGTGTTCAACTCTACACTTTTTTTCCAATGTTCTATATTAGGCGCTATCTTATTTAAGAAGAAAGTTCGTGATCCTGAACCTTCTTCTCTTAAAACCCAGTGGCTATTATTTAAATCTTCGAAATTAACTTTTGATTTATTTATAAGGTGATGATTTTTAGGAGAAATAATACACATAGAGTCATGGTTAAAGACACGAGATACTAAATCGTTTTCATATGCTTTCCCTTCAACTAATGCTATATCCAGTTCGTAATCTAAAAGCTTTTTATGAATATATTCCGAATTTGAGATCAATATTTTCTGTGAGAAATGCTCCTGTTTTTTCCTAAAATCACTTAATAGACAAGGTAGTAAGTGATTACCTATAGTGTCACTAGCTCCAATTCTTAGAGTACCTGTGACAGGTGCGTTATCTAGAAAAAGACTATCGATTGTGCTCACTCTACTTATCAATTCATCTGCAAGTGGCAGTAATTTCTGGCCTTCTTGGTTTAGCATGAGCCGGTTATTTATACGATCAAATAATGGGTGCCCTAGCTGTTTTTCAAGTTCACTCAATGCCATGCTGACGGCAGCCTTAGACAAAAAAAGGGATTCAGAGGCGGCAGTCAGCGTAGTGTGCTGAGTGATGGCGACAAATACTTTGAGCTGTTTCAGTGATATATTCATTATCGTTTAGTTTTCCTTAACAGAGGTTTAATATAATTATATTTTTATCAACATGAACCTAGTATAAGATCATCTCCAAGATAAGACAAAAGGTTATATTCACGATGTTTAAGCATGTAAAGACTAAATTACCAAGTGTACCTTCACCCGTGGCTGGATTAGCTCTTGGTATAGCTAGCCTTGGTTGGGCATGGGAGAACGTATTCAATTTGAGCGGCTTAGCACAGTATTCAGGAGCCACTATAGCTAGTGTTTTTTTGTTGATTTTACTACTAAAGTTTTTCTTACACCCTCAACTATTAAAAGAAGACTTATCTCATCCAGTAGTCGGTAGTGTTCTACCAACATTTGCTATGTGCACACTAATCATTTCTAACTCTCTCGGGCAGTTTTATCCTGTCGCTGGTGACCTACTCTGGATGTTAGCACTTTTATTACATTTAGTTTTTCTGTCTATTTTTGTTTATCATCGTGTCAAAAAATTTAAAATACAGCATATGGTTCCAAGTTGGTTTGTCCCTCCCGTTGGTATAATCGTTGCTGATGTCTCATTCTCGGGAAATCCTGAACTTATTATATTCGCAAAATTAGCATTGTACTTTGGAATTACAGCATATGCCGTGATGTTACCGATAATGATTTACCGAATCATTTTCGAGCCACACATACCTTATGCTGCTCAACCAACCATAGCTATTTTAGCAGCGCCAGCAAGCTTATCTCTAGCTGGTTATTTAAACATAATAAGCACACCATCCCCTATTATCGTCGCATTATTATTTGGTATTGCCACATTAATGACATTTATTATATACGTAGCATTCTTTAAGCTTCTACGCCGCCCATTTTGCCCAGGGTATGCAGCGTTTACATTCCCTATGGTTATTGGTGCCACTGCACTATTTAAACTAAGTAAGTGGATGATCACCATGAATATTGACCTTAGATTTATTAATCAAATAGAGTATCTAGCATTAGTCGAAATAATTATTGCTAGTCTGGTTGTATCACTTGTTTTTTTTCATTATTTGTTACATTTTAAATCATTAATACTTGCACAAGAAAAGTAAATAATATCTTATCCCCATTAGTATAATTAACCGCGAAGTGCAACACTCTCGTCCGCAGCCTAGCAGAACTTGTTAAAGATAACGCTAGGCTGCCTAAAGCCAAAACATGTTCTCGGTCGAGTATTCAAGCGGGCAACAGTGTTATCGCCGATGTAAAATTGACCCACTAACGTCGATTTAAAATTGATCCACCTTAGTCAAACAGCGTTGTTTCCTAGATCATTGAACTTATAATCCAAGCCGCGATCAGATCATCAACGCCTCAAACAGGTCACAGATGATGAGCAAAGCCAAGTACAAAATCAGCAATTGGAAGCAATACAATCAAGCACTGATTAATCGTGGTTCGATTACCTTTTGGGTTGATGACACCGCTATCCAGACTTGGCACTGCAAAGAGCATCATGGAAAACGAGGCAGAGGCTTTACGTTTACCGATGGTGCCATTGAAACAGCACTGATGGTTAAAGGTATTTTCAAGCTCCCTCTTCGCGCCCTTCAAGGCTTTCTCGACTCGATATTTGGTTTGATGGACGTACCGCTAAAATCGCCGTAATACAGTTGTATCAGTAAACGGGCGAAGACGGTTGAAGTTAATTACCGATTACCCAGTCGTGGGCCCGTTGCTCACGTCGTCATTGATGCCACCGGTTTAAAAGTGTTTGGCGAGGGAGAATGGAACATGCGCAAACATGGCAAGGGAAAACGCCGTGTTTGGCGCAAGCTTCATCTCGCGATTGATGGCAGTACACATGAAGTGATTTCTGCCGTTGTTAGCTTAGCCTCTGTCGGTGACAATGAAGCCTTGCCGACGCTGCTCAACCCGTTACGCCTAAAAATTGCCCAAGTCAGTGCTGACGGCGCGTACGATACGAAAGACTTTCATCAGATGCTCAAGAAAAAAGGCATCAAACCGACCATCCCACCGCGCAGCAATGCGGGTTATTGGGAGAATACTCATCCTCGCAATGCAGCCGTCAGCGCCTTAAAGTCGGGTAACTTGGCAAACTGGAAACGAGAAGAAGGTTATCACCAACGCTCTCTGTCAGAAACAGGCATATCCCGATACAAAGCGTTAATCAGCCCTAAGCTGATCCTACTCAACTGTGATGCCCAAGTTGGCGAAGAGTTGGCCAACGTGAAAGCAATAAACAAAGTCATAAAACTTGGTATGCCTGTTAGTTACCGAGTTAATTGATGGGAGAAACCCCATCTATATCAGTATGTTATATAAATGATTTGATCAACAACGCCACTTAGCTCTCTCGATATTGTTGATTTTGACTTACAGAGGGTTTCGGCAATGACTGTTTGTGAACAGCCACGGGCCAAAAGGGCAGAAATCCGGTATCGTTGTCTTTCGGTCAACTGCTGGTAACTCATGGTAATCACGTTTTGATTTTGGCGATGAGAAGCGTACCACTATCAGCAGTTAACTTCCTCTCGCCAGTTTAACCATGAGTGTTGCACTTATTATCTGAATTCAGGCTTACCTTGTTATGAAATAGCAACCTCTATTCAAAACAACTAAAGCGCTCTGTCCATAAGCCAATAATGATACTAAAGGTACAAGCTAAAAATACGCCAAGCACCCAACATACATACCACATACTTATCTCCTTAATAAAGCGACGAGCTATTGATTCGGATATAGGTTTTATCTAAACGTCCGAACATTTTGTAGTAACACCATGCGGTATAACTCAGAATTATTGGTAAAACGATGATGGCGACGATAGATATGATGCCGAGGGTTTTCTCACTCGATGTTGCGTCCCATAGCGTTAAGCTGTGCGATGGGTTAATGCTTGATGGCATAATCATAGGGAACAAGGTGACGCCCGCGGTTAAAATTATGCAAGCGATCGCAATACTCGACATCGTGAACGCCACCCCTGCACGGCGGGAGACCGTTGCCCAAAAGCACACTAGTAAGCTCATTATCGCAGTGAACGGAATCAGCAAAAGTTGCCGCGTTTCACTGAAGTTATGCAATAAGTCACCAGCGATGCTCACCACTTGTTTGTTGAGTGGGTTTGAAATGCCATCTTTGAGCATCGCGCCGATGATGATGTAACCTGATTGCGATGTCGCAAACAAACCACCGAACATAAACAGCAGCATGGTTGCCCCCGCGCCCCACAACGTGATGTTTTGTGCTCGAGTACGTAGCTCATGCTTGGTTTTCATTTGAAGGAAAGCAGCACCTTGCGTCACCACCATGCTCAAACTCACCAAGCCACAAAGAATTGGGAATGGGGTAAGCAAGTCAAAGAACCCACCTTGATAATCCAACATCAGCAAGTTGTTTAACTCGAACGGTACACCAACCAACAAATTACCGAAGCCAACCCCAAAGATAATCGGTGGAATAACACCGCTGATGAACAAGGCGATATCACACACATTGCGCCATTGTGGATTATCGATTTTAGCTCGGTAATCCATACCGATAGGACGCAACCAAAGGGATGCGAGCACCAACAGCATGGCAATGTAGAAGCCGGAAAACGCTGCGGCGTATATCAAGGGCCATATCGCGAAGATGGCACCGCCAGCTGTGATCAGCCAAACTTGGTTTCCATCCCAGTGCGGCGCGATGGCGTTAAGCATTACGCGACGTTCTAGATTCTTTTTCCCCATAACCGGGAGCAGCGCTGCTACCCCCATATCAAATCCGTCAGTGATGGTGAAACCAATCAACAGCACACCAACGATCGCCCAAGTAAATAGGCGTAGGTTTTCGTAATCAAACATAGTGCCTCCTTAGTGCTGATCAATCACTTTGAATGTGTCGGATTGTTTGTCTTTTTCGTTGTTTTCTTCATGGTGATAGCGACCCGTTTTGAGCACGCTTGGTCCACGTTTGGCAAACTTCACCATCAAGAACATTTCTACAATTAAGAACGCCGTGTAGAACACATAAACAAAGCCAAGCGAAACCCAAATATCACTTGGTGCGAGATTAGATACCGCCATATTGACTGGAAGTACCTCACCAATTGCCCATGGCTGACGTCCATATTCGGCAACGAACCAACCCGCTTCACAAGCTATGAAAGGCACTGGGATCGCCCATAGTGCTGCTCTCAATAACCAAGGGCTCGAACCTAATTTTCTGCGACAGACTTGGATGAAAGACAAACCGATAATCGTGAACATAAATACCCCACAAGCCACCATGATTCGGAAGCTCCAGAACAGTGGTGCCACTTGAGGAATCGTATCTTGCGCAGCTTGCTTGATTTGGCTTTCAGTCGCATCGGTGACGTTCTCAGTGTATTTCTTCAATAGCAGACCGTAACCGAGGTCTTTCTTCATCTCATCGAATTGAGCGATGTTTTCTGGGCTGTCGTTACCTGCACGAAGTTCCTCTAGCATGCCGTAAGCCAGCATGCCATCACGGATGCGATTTTCGTTTTGTGCCATTAGATCGCGTAAGCCCATTACTGGCTCATCCAGTGAGCGAGTCGCGATGATCCCCATTAGATATGGAATCTTAATGGCGTAGTCGGTTTCCATAGTTTCTTGGTTTGGTAAACCAAATAACGTGAACGAGGCGGGCGCTTCTTCGGTGTGCCACTCGGACTCAATTGCCGCGAGTTTTACCTGTTGCACATCACCGAGCTTATAACCCGATTCATCACCCAGCATCAATGTCGACACAATCGCAGCCATGCCAAATGCGGACGCCACCGCAAACGAACGGCGAGCGAAAGAGATATCTCGACCTTTGAGTAAGTAGTAAGCACTGATGCCCATCACAAACAAAGCACCTGTGGTGTAACCAGCAGCCACGGTATGAACAAACTTCACTTGCGTGACAGGGTTAAATACCACATCGGCAAAGTTGATCATCTCCATTCGCATAGTTTGGTAATTGAATTCTGCGCCGACAGGGTTTTGCATCCAGCCGTTCGCCATCAAAATCCATAAGCCAGAGAAGTTCGAACCTAGCGCTGTAAGCCAAGTGACTGACAAGTGTTGGCGTTTTGATAATCGATCCCAACCGAAGAAGAACATGCCGACTAGGGTAGATTCGAGGAAGAAGGCAATCAAGGCTTCGATGGCGAGCGGTGCCCCGAAAATATCGCCCACATAGTGAGCGTAATACGCCCAGTTGGTACCAAATTGAAACTCCATTGTAAGACCAGTAGCGACACCTACTGCGAAGTTAATCCCGAATAACTTACCCCAGAATTTGGTCATGTCTTTGTAGATGGTTTTTCCCGTCATGACGTACAAAGACTCCATAACGGCTAGCAAGAAAGACAAACCTATGGTCAGAGGGACGAATATAAAGTGATAGAGTGCGGTACTAGCGAACTGAAACCGAGACAGATCAACGACATCTGCAAACATAAGGACTCCTTCCCGCTACCAGAGTAGCGGGTTAGATAAGGTTATTATTAGTCTGTTTAGTTAAGCATTAATGCTTGGGTGCGCTTGTCTTACGCCTTTAATGGCTTTCTCAACCAGTAATCCAAGCTTACGTAGCGACCACCGCCGTAGAAAAACAGCACCAGCAACATCACAAAGTAGGTGGCTGCGAACTCCATACCGTTGTTGAGTATCACTGGGTCACCCAATTCGGTGATGTAGTTGTATCGACCTGGGAAATTGGTTGCTAACCATTCAATAAAGCCGTTCAAACGTACCGTTGCTTCCATGCTGCTGGTGGCGATGGCATCCCAACCGTGTTTCCAGTGCACCATTGCGCTCGCAACACTCATCAAGAAAATCATCGGAATAGACATCACTCGGGTAAACAACCCCAAAGCGATACAAATACAGCCAAGAACTTCCGTGCCTGCGGCAAGAAACGCTAACAATTCGGGAAATGGTAAGTTCAAACCACCGTCTGCGGTGGAGGCTCCAAACCACGCGACGGTACCAGAGAAGCCCAACACCTTAGAGCGAGCGCCGACAAAAATGACCGGAATGAGGTAGAGACGAATCGCAAGCAACGCTAAGAAATCGTATCTTCTGCATTTCTCGACGAAACCGTCGAACCAATTGAGGGCTGACTTAATCATAATTTTTCTCCTGAAGGGCGGACGCTGACAAGTCCTAGCTCACTGAAGTGTTGAGCCCACCCCATGAAACTGAATCTGGCAAGTTGCTGAGCAATCATTTGTTGTAGTTGTGCCAGAGTCAGGTTTGGTTGCTGTTGTAATAGCTGAATCAATGCGACATCCACTTCTCTGAGCTTTTGCGATATCACATGATGCTGTGAGTTGCGAAACACGCCATAAAATACAGGGTGACGCCTGTCAGTTAGGAAAGTCACGGAGTCTTGATACAGCAAGAAAGGCACTTCGAGCAGCCTTAATGTTGGATTGAGTTGCAGCACTTGATTCTCTTCTAATATCGGATTCGATGAAGAAGTGAATGCTGCTACTAAGGTGTCAATTTCAACATTGAACGCCACCCATTCATATTCCAATAACGCCATCTGATCGGCAGAGATAGAGTTGGAGTCTTGATGCGCTTCATGCTGCAAAAACTGAACAAACTCGGTGGCAATATGATGAAACTCAGGCTCGGTTGCACCATGCATCATCACAAAGTCATCTACCATGCGTTCAAGCTGTTCATCAGCGAACTGCGAAGAAAATAGAGGGAACGTATTCGCAACGATACCTAAGATGTTGTCGCGGATAAATTCGCTATATCGACACAGCACATGCTGATTCATAGGCGTGCGAATCAGAGCAGTTAGGGACTCGGTTTGCGCGCACATTTTGCTCGGAGGATTAAGCATTGAGCACCTCCTTACACAAAACTTCGAGTGTTTGGCTGAAATCCAAGATCCCGCCATGAATGCTGCGAAGCTCTTCAGCCAGAACAAGCAGGGACGGCACATTGTGGTCGCGCTCAAGAAGCAAAGGCTTGCTGCCATGCACAGAGTAGGCGTAACGAGCCAGATCAATCACTTCATTAGGTACTGGTTTACCATGGGTATCGAGTAAGAAGTCGTCACGCTCTTTCAAGTGACCCGCAATGTGGAAATAACGAATCGCATCGCTTGGTAAAGCACTCAGCATGTCATAAGGACAGAAATGATTATTTCGGCTATTGACGAACACATTGTTGATGTCGATAAGCAGCTCACATCCACTTCGGCCACTCACTTCAGCGATAAACTCACCCTCTGGCATTTCATGTCCGTAATCGTGGTAGTAAGAGATGTTCTCTAACGCTAATGGGCGCTGAATAATGTCTTGCACGCGTTGAATGCGTTCGACCAAATATGGAATGTTCTCTCTATGCCGAGGGATCGGAAGTAGTTCATACAAATAGCCCTGGTTGTCTCTAGAGAAACTCAGATGTTCACTATAAATGCCGATATTAAATTCATCGAGAAAGCGTGCGACGTCTCGTACAAAGGACTCGTTTAACGGTTGGCAATCACCAATCGATAAGCTCAAGCCATGAGCGACAAGCGGATAATGTTGAGCAATATCTTGCAGCTGTTCACGTTTCAAACCGCCAATATTCATCCAGTTTTCCGGTGCTAATTCGAGGAAATCTATATCTGGGTGATCGGGCAACTGACACAGCAAATCAACGTGTTCGCTGCGCAGCCCAATCCCTTTTGATGTATCGGTTATTGTCCGCATACGCCACCTGTTATTTTGCTTTTGGTGAGTTTGATGGTTTCAGCCGATGGGTTAATACCTTCTCCTGTTACACCACATTTGCCGTCACGAGCGCGTACTAAGCGATCTTGTGGATCGTTTTTTAGCTCTTTTTTCTCAAAGCGTTTTTCTGTACCGCATTTACCTGCTGCACACTTACCTCCATGTTGAGAGCTGGATTGAGCTTCTACGGAAGCTTCGGTTGGTGCATCGGCAAGCGCCATGCCTGAGTTCAAAGTAATGACAGACGTCATCACGATAGATAGAACGAGTTTATTGTTCATAAGACATCTCCTTCGCTGCGCTCATTGGGTAGCTAGATAAGTCGCGCCCAGCGATAACTTGACCGTGGTAATACTCTTTCACGACCTTGATGGAAGCGGGTTTGAGCTTTAGACCTAAGCCCATCCAGTGGTTAAGCACCAAGAGTTTTGGGTTCACTTCTGCGGCGATCTTCCCGATAACCGATGGCTTAGCGTGCAAAGATGACGAAACTTCGTCGGCTTCTTCATTAATAGCCAATGGCATTAATAAAATATCCGCACCTTTAGCGAAGTCGATGAAGTCAGGATTACTGCCATTTTGGTCCGCGGAAATCACCATCACACCTTCGGCACTTTCGATTCGGAAAGCAAGGCACGGAACGTCGCCGTGTGGGATACCCAGTGCATAAATGGTCAACCCATCTTGCTCGTACACCTTGGTGCCTTTAGAAGTTTTGTATGGCACATCAGTAATGGTGACTGGGAACAAGCCATCACTGCCGTCAAACAAACCGTTCAGATATGCGTAAGCGCCTTCATCAGCGTCGAAAAGCGCTTTCATGTAACCGGTTAAGCTAGGAAATGCAGAGCCCGCTTGTGGACCGACAATATCGAGGGGATCTTGACGGTCAAAGAAGTAGCCACCTTTTAATAAGGCAGGAACGTCGGCGACGTGGTCGGTGTGAAAGTGGCTTAAACCAAGGAAGTCTAAATCTTCCAATTTGCCGCCTGCTTGGCCAAAACGTAGATAAACACCGCCACCGGCATCGATCATCACGCGTGATTTTCCTTTCCACCAAATTAGTTCACCGGACGATGCACGAAGGTCATCAGAAATTGGTCCGCCTGATCCGAGCAGCTGCAAAGTAAAATCTTTTTCGAGGGGTTCAACAGAGAGTGCGTAACTGTTAGCGGTTCCGAGGAAAAGTCCCATAACTAGAACCAGCGATTTCAAAGGTGGTTTCATACCGACTACCTGCATTCTTAACTTATCTATGTGATTAAAAATAAAAAACTGAATGAATATTAAAAGTATCTTTGGACCAGCTTGGGTGGAGATAATGTATCTAATTCATTCAGTAAGATATATCTAGTGTTTTTGAATACTGGTTCAGTAGAACTGAACGAGGCTTGTTGAACTTTATTGTGAGTCAACGTAAGGGATAAAATGCAATCACTGTCCGACAAATACGAAATTGATATTCAAGCTTTTGCTAAGGCACTGCAATCTGGACAAGACCTCAACGGGAAAGATGGACTGCTAACGCCGTTGATTAAACAGATCACCGAAGCTGCTTTGGCTGCTGAGATGGATGAGCACCTGACCAAAGAGGGTCAGCCTAACCGCAAAAACGGTGTCTCTCAGAAAACCATCAAAACCGCTTCAGGCTCGTTTGAACTAGACACGCCCCGTGATCGCAACGGCTCTTTCGAGCCGCAGACCGTTAAGAAGTATCAGACTCGGTTAACCGATGAGATGGAGCGTAATATTATCTCATTATTTGCACTTGAGAATAGCTACAAAAGCATTCGTGAGTACCTTCTTGAGATGTATGGGACTGAGGTGTCCAATGGCACGATAAACGCCATTACAAAATCAAAGAAAATGGCCGCTTCGTCTCTAAAGCCCTATACACAATCTTAGGGCTGAATATCGAGGGCAAAAAGGAACTACTTGGCCTTTATCTCTCAGAAAGTGAAGGTGCCCGATACTGGTTAAATGTACTGACAGACCTACAAAACCGTGGCGTCAAAGACATCCTTATTGCCTCGGTCGATGGATTAAAGGGCTTCCCTGAAGCCATTGAAACTGTCTATCCCAAGACGGAGGTTCAGCTCTGCATCATCCATCAGATCCGCAACAGCGTGAAGTACGTGGCCAGCAAGAATCAGAAAGCCTTTATGTCCGATCTGAAGTGCGTTTACCGCGCGACGACCCAAAACGCTGCAGAGCAAGCGTTAGATGAACTGGAAAGCAAATGGGGTGCTCAATATCCACTGGTCATAAAGTCGTGGCGCAGCAAATGGGAAAATCTATCGGTGTACTTCAAGTACCCAGAGCAGGTCCGCAAAGCGATTTACACGACCAATGCCGTTGAGGCTGTTAATCGCCAATTCCGCAAACTGACGAAGACCAAGGGTGGCTTTGCCAACGAGAACGCGTTGCTCAAGTTGCTGTATGCAGGTATGTTGAAGGCGTCAGAGAAGTGGACGCATCCGGTGCAGAATTGGAACCTGACATTGTCCCAATTGAGCATCCACTTCGAAGGACGGCTCGACAACTACGTAGATCTTTAAACGTTGGGTGACACAGAACTATGAACACCCTCAACGGTCCTGCTGTACCAAACTAGTTTCTTATCACGCCTCATCACCCCCAAAACATAACGATAAACGATAAAAAATGATTGACTATCAATCATTATATTGATAATTTTTTCAACAAAGAAGGCAAAAGGAAATAACTATGCAAAAAATAAAACGTTATAGTCATACTATTCGGTTAGCACTTCAACTGTTGACCTTTCTCTTACCCATAGGGGTTATTTACTACTGGGCGACAGTAAAAACTGACCTCGACTTCATTACTAAAATTGGGATAACACAGTTTTCTAATACAATTAGTGTCTACACTCACTTAGATTTAAGTACTAAGACACGCATTTTAGCGATGGCTTCTAGTATTATCCCACTCAGTGTACTGCTATATGGTATCCAGACCCTAGTAAAGTTATTTCGCTCCTATGAAAAAGGTATTATTTTCTCAGTAGAGACCGCTAATGCATATCACAAGCTTGGTTGTAGTTTCCTGTTATGGATATTAGTTGATTTGGTTTATGACGGTTTAATCTCCGTTATTATTAGCTTTAATAATCCAGCAGGTGAACGAATAATATCTTTTTCTTTCGGGGCTATAAATTTAATGGCTATACTTTGTGGATTTATCATCCTTACTATTGGTTGGGTTATGCGAGAAGCTCAGTATATTTCGGAAGAAAGCAAATATATAATATAGAGGAACTATGTCTATCAGGATTAACTTGGACGTTATGTTAGCAAGAAGAAAGATGCGATTGAAGGAGTTATCTACACTAGTTGGAGTAACAGAACAGAATCTTTCTATTCTAAAGAACGGGAAGGCAAAGGCGATTAGATTTAGTACGTTAGATAAAATCTGTGAGAGTTTAGACTGTCAGCCAGGAGATATACTAGTACACTGTAAGAAGAACAAATAGAATAGGAACTAATCCATCGAATTTTATGTAATTTAATTATTTCCAGACATATATATAAGAGTGTTTTTTATGTTAAGATTTTTTATTTCTTTAATGATTTTTTCATCGGCAAGTGTTTTTAGCAAGCCTATGTGTGATGTAAATATAACTCGCACTCATGATGTGAACAGAGGCTTTCAAGTTATTGAAAAAAAAGGTGGAGAGGTGATATTAGAAAACCCACCTATGCGTTGTGCTGAAGTTACGATTACACTATCTCAAAAACAAAAAAAAGTTTCGTCGTGGTTATACAATAATTTTGAAGCAATCCTAGTTGATGGGAAAAGGCTCCAAGCATCTCAAATTACATTTAGAGAAGAAGACATAAAGTCAGGATATATTACTTTTAAGCCTAATCAAGCTAAGCAAGCATATGTCTGCTTTGAAGAGAGCACATCATCTATTTCTACTGTAGAGTGCCTCTGGGACTAATTAATCACTTTAGTATAATCACAAGAATAACATTCCGGAAATTAAAACACATACCACGATACCGTATGATGAAGTTGCCGCCAAATGAATTTGGAGGCAACTTATTACGAGTCAATCACTAGCGAATTATAGCTAATTGTAAGACGCTGAGGGTACGCCAACCGCCATCGCTAGCACACTTACCGGATGCAAAGCTTCCAGCGACGTGTTTTCTTCAATTTGCCATTTACAGGTTTCACAGTCAGTGACCGCAAAATCCGCCTGCGCGGCTTCAATCTGAGCAAACAAGCCACTACCAATGGCAATCGAGGTTTGATAGTTCTCGGTTTTAAACCCATAGGTGCCGGCCAAGCCACAACACTCGCTATCGAGCACAATCACCTCTAAGCCTGGGATCATACGCAATAGCTCAATGGTAAACATCGCATTACCACTGCGCTCCAAGTGACAAGGGGTATGGTAAACCACGCGCTTATTAATTGGGTTGAGCTTGGGCATCTCGCCATTCATGGCCGCTTTGAGTAAAAAGCGGGTCACAAAACTGATTTGCCCTGCCACATGAGCGTTATCTACTCCCAGTACATGGGGATACTCTTCTTTTAACGTCAGCGCACACGATGATGAAGTGGCGATCACTGGGCGTTGCTCGGAAACTGCATCAGCAATCATCGCGGTATTGGCGGTCGCGTTGCGGCGCGCTTTATCGTAAAAGCCATTGGCAATTAAAGGCACGCCACAGCACTTATGTTTCTCGAGCAATTGCACGCCATACCCCATCGCATTCATCACTTTCACCAAGTCTTTACCAAGCTGCGGGTTGTTAAAATTCACATAGCAGCCGTGGAAGTAACTGACTTGTTTGGGATAATCTGCTTGTGCCGCCGCTTGGCTTTTCATCCAGCGCCGAAAGGTGCCAAATGAATACTTAGGTAAGGATTTATGTTTATCCACCCCAATCGTGGCATGCATTACCGCTTTCACCGGTTTCAGATCGGTCATCACGTTGACCAGTGGCGCGACTGGATTAGCAAGCGTGCCAAACAAGTCGGTATGACTCAGCACGTAATCACGCATCAGCTTAGGATTGATGTTTTTCTTGCCGTGTTTGCCGCGCGCCACCGCAATGATATCGCCAATTTTCACCCCGGATGGACAGGCGGTTTCACAGCGTTTGCAGTTGGTGCATAGCTTGAGCAGATCATCGTAATACTCAGGGTTTTTGATCCGCAGGCGCTCACCATCTGGGCCGCACTCTTTGGGACCAGGATACGCAGGATTCGCTTTTGATACCGGACAATACACAGTACAGACCGTGCATTTAATGCATTGGTCAAAACTGGTGGGTTGCGGCGCATGGTCGCTATAGTCACGCTGTTTCAGCCATTCAGTTAGCATGGGACGCCTCCTTAGCGTTCGCCATCACAGCAAGCGCACGTTGCGCGGCGGCGTAGCCGGTTGCAATCGCGACGCCACCGCCACAGCCTTCATAGACGGGATCGTAACCACTGAGTACCGCGCCACACACAAACAGGTTTTGGCAACGTTTGCCGCGTGCGGTGGGCCGCAGTTGGTTGTCGGTGTTAATGCCAAACGCCATAAAGGGGTGGCTTTGCTGACTGAAAAAGTCGTCGTTGCGCCACTCGCTCCGATCAGGGCTTTGCACCATATCTAACCCCAACGTCGGTTCGCTCACCTGAGTGCGATCGGCATTGAGACCGCGGCTAAAGTAGCTACCCGTGGCCAAGATCACCGCCTCTGCAGTTAAGGGAATATCTTCGAGCTGACGCGTATGCAAGGCGGTAAGGCGACCGTTGTCGTCAAACTCGCCACCGGTCACTTGATCGCCACGCAGCAATACTCCACCCGCGCTAGCAAAGGCCCGCTGTAACGCACGCTCAATACGGATCCCCAGCAGCGAGGGCGGCATGGTTGGCACTTCGTGAAAACAGCGATCAGTGCGCTGTTTCAGCGCATCCATACCTCGCTCACCCGCCACATCGGCAATGATGGCGGGTAAAATCACCAGCTCATCAGGGCCGGATTGCGCAATTAACTGCTCGCACAGGCTGTCAAAGGCCTCAGGTTCCGCCAATAAACGGGAAAGATCCACTGAGCGTAGCTCGTTGCGGTTACGGCGTAATCGCTCAGCACCCGGAATCGACAAAGTAATGGTGCGACTTAGGCAGGATGCAAAATCACGCTGGGCGGTAATGGTATCTTTCGCTAAGGTCGGCTGTGCATCGCGATAGCCTTCAATGGCGACAAAACACAAACCCGAGAAACGACGCGGGCCGCGATGCTGATACACATGCCCTTGCGACAGCCACGTCGGCCGCACGGTGCCCAATGGCGTAATACGGCCGTGGTTGGCATTATCTTCTTGATGATACAGACACACCTTTTGCGCACTCAGTTGATGTTGGAACCAAGCGAGTGACTGGGTGATCTCATCTAGGCTGACTTTGGCATACGGATGCTCAGGATGTTGGCGCACCAGTTTCGGAATCGCTTCAAAAGGCTGACTGACCGGCTCGCCATTGGGAAAATGGCCCAATACATCAATCGAGCCTGACGAAAAATGCAGCGCGCTTTGTCCGGCGCTAATCATCACGGTTTTCTTGCCCGCTTCCAGTGACCGCAATGCAGCAGTAAACCCGGCAATGCCGCCACCAATCACTGCGATATCGTAGTGGATCATTGTGATACCTCCTGATCAGCCGCTGATGTCGATGTAGCACGCTTTATCTCAGCGCTACTGTGTGGTGTCTTCGGCGGCGTTGGCACCTCACCGGCGCCAAATAATCCTTGATAAATCCAATAGCTAAATTCGGCTTCGCGTAGCGCATCACCCCAAAAAATGGGTTTCACGCCTTTCCAGCGCTCTTCGAGAAAGTCCACCAGCAGCCCTGCGCTGGCTTGGCCATCTATTCCAGCCAGTTCACTGAATAAGCTGGCGGCACGATAGCTGCACAGCTCGCCCTGACAAGGCCCCATGCCCAGACGGGTGCGCCGACGCAGATCGGTGAGATTTTTCACATCCAGCGATTGAATGGCATAGTTCACCTCGCCCTTGGTCACCATTTCGCATTCACAAATCACTGCTTGGCTATCGTCACTTTCATCTAAAAAATGGCTAACGCGCTCACCATGACGGTAATAGGCGGATTGATAGACAGGTTTCACCAAGCTGGCGCTGGCTTTACGGATCCCTTTAGAAGGCTCAGAGCCCGGTAGCGGACGGGTCGCAGTTTGGCAACGGTTGCGGTTACCCAGCTTTTCAGCCACCAAGTCTGTGGCTTGCTCGGCCATCAAACGGTAGGTCATGAGCTTACCACCAGTGATAGTGATCAAGCCTTCCAGCCCATCGCGTGCTTGGTGGTCGAGCAACACAATGCCACGACTGATATTACGGCCACTCCCATCGTCATCTACCGAAACCAAAGGTCGCACGCCCGCGTAGGCGCGCAACACGCGCGTATTGGCCATGATGGGGGCGAGTTTAGCCCCCTCGCGCATCAGCACATCCACTTCTTGTGGCGTCACCGCGAGTTTATCAATCTGATCGTACTCGATGTGCTCAGAGGTGGTGCCGATTAAGGAAATGGTGTCACCAGGCACCAAGATGTCAGCGTCTGCCGGCTTACGACAGCGGTTGATCACTCGGTTGTTAATCCGATAGTCGAGGATCAGCAAAGAGCCCTTGGCGGGGAACATTTTGATATTCAGATCGGCATACTCGCAGATTGTCTGCCCCCAAATTCCCGCGGCATTGATCACTTGCTTGGCCATAATGGCAAAACGCTCGCCGGTGAGGGAATGCAAACACTGGACGCCTTGCACCGTCGCCCCCTGACGAATTAATCCCATCACTCGGGTATGGTTAAACACCTTGGCGCCGTGCTCTTTGCCGTCCAACACATTCGCGGCACACAAGCGAAACGGATCGATAATGCCATCTGGCACCTGTACCGCGCCAATCATCGCTGGATTCGCGTTGGGTTCGAACGCTAATGCTTCACGTGGTGTCAGTTTTCGGGTCGGAATACCGGCTTTATCGCAACTGGCAATAAAGGTGTCTTGGTACGCTAAATCATCTTCCGGCAAGGTGATAAAAAGTCCGCTGGTATCTTCCACACAGTGGCGAGCAACGGATTTAAGGATGGTGTTTTCTTGAATGCATTCACGGGCCGATTCGGTATCTGTGACCGCGTAACGAGCCCCGGAATGCAGCAAGCCATGGTTGCGCCCCGATGTCCCAGCCGCGATATCGTCACGTTCGAGCAAAATGCATGAGATGCCACGCAGTGCGCAATCTCGCATGATGCCGGTGCCGGTTGCACCCCCACCGATGATGACCACATCCGTTTCAATATACTGGCTATTTGGCATGGGGCCTCCTTGTTACTGTATCGTAACGGGAGTGTGGCATTTTCCGTGTCACAAAGACGGCGAGATCATCACATAATGCGCGAATTCGAAACGCAAACTCACACTTGTTTGATTTAAGACAAACTTTTAGCCGCCAAAAGACGCGCGAATGGTGACACGGGAAACCGCGGCCACAAGAAGCTGGCTCGACAATCACCGTGAAGAGTGGGTGAAATGATCAAAATCGATGCGATGCACAACAAATACATTAAAAAATGCGCGAAAACGCGCATTGTTAATAGGTTGTATAATTACTTGCTGCTGGTGCGGGTCACTAAACGCTGGCGTGTCATATACCCGCGATAACACAGAGCCACCACAAAACATAACCCTGCGGGAAACAGCAGGGCAGCAAAATGGAAGTGCGCAAAGAGCGCTGCGCCCACTACCCCGCCGACGATAAAGCCAGACGCGATCAGTAAAAAGAGCATCAGTTTGCGCTTATCCACTGGATTGCCGCGCAGCTTACCCCCTAGCATCAATCCTAAATCGGTAAAGATGCCAGTTAAGTGGGTTGAGCGCACAATCGCGCCGCTGTAAGTGGTCGCCATCGCATTCTGCAAGCCGCATGCTGCCGAGGCTGCCAATTGACCAATGGCAAACCCGCGAGACAGAAAATAAAACGCCACCATAATCAGCCCAGCTTCAACAAACAGTGCCGAGTCATAATGGCGGCCCAATTTAAGCGTGCTGCCATGCAATAAGCATCCGGAAATCGCGGCACCGAGGAAAAAAGCCAACAATAAGCCACCCAATTGGATAACTTGTGTCCATTGGCCTGCAAACAACCCCGAGCCAAATTGCGTCGCGGTGCCAGACACGTGGGAGACGGCTTGATGTTCAAAGCCCAACAAACCGATCGCATTGATGTTACCGGCGATCAGCGCTAACACAAACGCCCCGGCTTCAACCCACCGAGGCAAACGGGTAATCATTGGCTTTCCTAGTCGTTATTGGATGAGGAGGATGGCTGGTCGAGCATGTCCAGTTGGTTGTGGCGGATCATCGCTTGTAACTCGTCCACATAGGCTTGGCCTCGCTCTGAATAGCGTACCAACCCATTGGCAAGTGCTGCGCCTGACAAAGGTTTATTCTGCTCACGCAGGTTGGCGCGGATTTCGCGTAGCCCTTGGTAGGCGGCATGGGTATTCAAGTTGTTGACGTAGCTTTGTACCGAGGCTTGCGGGTTATCAAAGGCTGCGACTTCGTGCACTTTACCTTCCGCACGTTGCTGGGGCACCAGTCCACAGCCCTTGCTGAAGCACCACTGGCCGAAGTAGTTATTCCCTTCCCGTGCAAACCGCGACGTGCCCCACGCACTCTCATTGGCTGCCTGCGCTAACACTAACGACGGCGGAATGATATCCACCCTTTGGATCAATGCCATCCAATCTGCGTCGTGGCCGACATCAAAGCCTGCCAGCTCATACTGTTCGGCAAGCGCTTGGACGCGTTTTATTTCTCGGCTACTTAACTCACTCTTACGTGCATGCCATGCCATTAATGCGGTGCGATCCGCCAGTATTTGGCTATTGATGGCATTAACCACAGGGGTGAAATAATCAAAAAACGCCTGCTTACGCTCTGCCCCCGCGGCAAACGATTGGAAATCAGGAACGAGGGGAGCTTGGGGGCGCTGACACGAGATCAAAATGGTGACGGTCACAGCAAGAATCGCCATGCCGATAAAGACGAAGGTACGGTGTTTCATAGTGCCCCTAATGTTGTCGATGTGGGCGGTATTATACGCGAAATACCCGTTGGCGACGAATACTGCCCTCTCAACTTAGCACTGGCAGCATGACATCATGTTTGCAGGGGTAGGATGACCCGAAAACATGCGCCGCCTAAATCACTATGGTCAATCTCAACATGGCCGCCGTGACGAATGACAATTTGCTTGACGATCGCAAGCCCCAAGCCATAGCCGGAACGCTTTTTATCGCGGGAACGATCCGCACTGTAAAAGGCATCAAAGATAAACGGCCAGTGTGATGACTCCACGCCCTCACCATCATCGTGGACCGCAATCACCAGCTGTGTGTCCTCACAATACACACGAACAGCTATTTGACTGGTCGCATACTTCTCCGCATTACCAATTAAGTTGGTGATCACCCGTTTTAACAAGTGCGGATCCGCCTCAACACGCGGCAAGTCCTGCGGTGCATCCAAGCTCATGGACTTGGTGCTCAGCGTTTGCCAACGTGGCCATTGCTCCTTCATCCACACAGACGCCTCCAGCGTTTGCGGCGTAAAGAGCGTATTAGGATGATCGACACGGGCCAAATACAGAAGCTCATCAACCAATGATGCCATTTCATCGGTATCCTCAATGATACTGGCGACTTTTTGTTGCTGCTTATTGTCCAGCGCGCTCTCACTCAACAGCTCTGCTTGCCACTGGATACGAAACACGGGAGTTCGCAATTCATGTGCAACAGCATTGGTCAACGCTCTGCTGCTACTGACCAAATTAGCAATGCGATCGGCCATATGGTTAAAAGTGCGATTCAGCGATCCAACACGTTGGTGGCTACGTATTGATGCCCGGGCATTCAAGTCTCCCCCAGCAAACTGTAAAGTTGTTCGTTCCAATGCACGAACGCGCCGACTTAAAAACCACACCATAAAGAAGCTATAGACAGCGAATCCCCCACACAAAAATGCAATCAGTAAGTTATCCTCAAACGCAATTGCAATATGTAGTGGTGAATCGGTATTTTCTTGCATCGCATAAAAAGTGTCTTTGTCAGCTAGATGGAACCAAAGTTTATCGTCGTGATCATAAAACACATCCAATGGGCGATTAACTTGATTGAAATAAGCACTGACTTGATCGGGGAGTGCCTCTGCTTGATAGGTTTCTAGTACAAATTCGACTTTTTCAATATATTTATCGAGTGCTTCTAGCGCGATGGATGTGCCTGAGGTAGCTTCAATAACATCGAGTATATCCACTAATCCGTCAGCTTGGCGTGCCAAAAAAATGGCATCATGATCATCGGTTACCTTAGATACTAGCCCCACATACGTCACGATACTCGTAACGAAAACAATGATTAGGCTGAAGAAGAACTCCAAATAAATGCGGCGCATGCCCCTACCTCAATCCAAACCCCAATCGCACCTGGTTGTTATTACCAGGTGTCGGGCACAAATAAATAGCCTTTACCCCGCACCGTAATAATTCGGCGGGGGCTGGCAGAATCATCCATCAGTTTTTTGCGCAGCGTGACGATTTTGTTGTCCACAGTTCGGTCGATGCCATCGTACTCAATCCCGCGTAGTGCTTGGGTAAGCGTATCTCGCGACTGCACGGCATCGGGGTGCGAGGCCAATTGCCAGAGAAGATCAAATTCACTTTCCGTTAACGTGATACTTTGTTCATCCAGTTGGCATTGCCGGCGCGCTTGATTAAGCACAAGACCACCATATTGCAGTAGCCCTGACGGCGTAGACGGCATAGCTGCCTCTGATTGACGACGCAACAGCATACGCACACGCGCCATAAGCACGCGGGGTTTAATCGGTTTACTGACAAAGTCATCGGCCCCAATTTCCAACGCTGCCACATGATCAAAATCGTCATCACTGGCGGTTAACATCAAAATTCTACCGCGATAACCATTGCGGATCTGTCGGCAAATTGTCAGCCCATCGTCGCCGGGCAGCATGAGATCCAGCAATACCAGATCAGGCTGTGCTGCCAATATTTGCTCTGCCGCGCCTGTGCCTTCTGCCAATGCGGTCACGGTATAATCTTGCGCTTCGAAGTATTCCGTTAACAATGCGCGCATTTTAGGGTCATCCTCGACCACAAACAGGTGCAGTTTCTCTTCCATTTTGATTCGTCACATCATCACTAAAAGGTAACAAGTATACCAATTGCCTAGTTGATTCAACTGATTCCTACTCTGACAGAGGCCAGACAATGTCTGGACGAACTGGGGATACTTTCTGGTCACTGATGCGCATACATTACTGCCAACCCCAGCGGTAAACATCATTAAAGGAAGTAATCATGAAAAAACTTGCAATTGTTATCGCAGCAATCGCCTCTAGTACCGCATATGCTGGCGATACCTATATTCGTAACGGCAACATTTATTCACACGAGGGCCAAGCAGTTGCTGAAGTCGGCATCAGCACCAAAAGTGACCTGTACAAAGGTCAAGACGATAATACCTACCTAAAT
Organism: Salinivibrio sp. YCSC6; assembly: GCF_004916735.1. NCBI lineage: Bacteria > Pseudomonadati > Pseudomonadota > Gammaproteobacteria > Vibrionales > Vibrionaceae > Salinivibrio > Salinivibrio sp. YCSC6. Next base: position 1,134,693 of record NZ_CP039516.1, on the reverse strand, counting down.
CTTAATCTAGGCTATTATGGCGACGATTTTAACGCAGACCTCAACAATGGACTCAATTATCGCTTTTTAGGTAGAAATGATGACACTTTTAATTTAAACGCTTACATCGGTCATTTAACTCCTGGCTACAAAAGTACAGATGCCGATAGCCTAAAAGGCATGAGAAATCGTAATCAGGCCATTGATGGCGGCATCAATATGGACATCAACACAGGCAATGGAGGCGTGCTATCTACCTTTGTGGGCCACGATATTACTGGTGAATACAATGGTTTAAATGCAGGCATGAAGTACATGCACCTCACCCATTTCGGCAATGTTGACTTTGTACCTTATGCAGGTGTTGATTGGTTGAGCAAAGACTATGTTGACCACTACTTTGGCGTGAAAGACAGCGAAGCCACTGCACAACGCGCCGCCTATAAAGGTGATGACAGCTTTGCTTACAACGTTGGCTACAAACTTGTCGTACCAATGGGTGAAAACTGGGATATTAGCCAAACCACACAATACACTCGTTTAGGCAGCGACCTTGCTGATTCGCCAATCGTCGATAGCGCGAATCAATGGGCAGCCCAAGCGATGGTTAGCTATCACTTCTAAGTAGTAAGTCGACCACCGGCCCATCTGGTGGTCGACTCCGCTCCCCTGCCGCATAAAGCTTTGTTTATATTGTTAAAAATAGTTACCTCTCCATCATAATCTATTTCAATGGGTTGTGATTGAAGCTTCTAGTCACATTTTGTTACATTCCTAACGCATAACACAGGTACTCGCTTTTATCCCCTCGCCATCGCACGCCAAATGGCGACACATTCGCGACTTTTCTCTGACTCACGCGCTAGGATGCCCATGAAAAACATTTTATTTTTACCCATTGCCATGTTTGCGTTCGGGATGGATGCCTATGTCGTGGCAGGAATTATTCCGGACATTTCGACCAGTTTTCAGATCACAGAAGCACAAACCGCACAGATGGTGACGGCTTTTACGTTGTGCTACGCCCTTTCCGCACCAGTACTCGCGACATTATTAGCCGGCTTTCCAACCAAAAAGGCGCTCGTGCTATCGATGCTGGTGTTTATCTTCGCTAACCTTGTCACGATATTCAGCACGCACTTAAGCATGTTGCTAGCAAGTCGTGCGCTGGCCGGTATCGGCGCCGGTATTTTCTCACCTTTAGCGGCGGCGAGTGCCGCCTCTTTGGTACCTGCAAAAAAGAAAGGTCGCGCACTAGGACTGTTACTGGGTGGCATGAGCGCAGGTACTGTCATCGGCGTACCTGCCGGTCTTGCTCTCGCCACTTGGCTGGGGTGGCAAGGCGTTTTCGCCGTTGTAGTCGGTATCGCGCTTATTGGCTTGATTGGGGTGCTGCTTGGGGTGCCCCATATCTGTGTCGCGCCACCGCCATCGCTGAAAGCGCGTGTCGCATTGCTCGCCAATCGCTCGGTGTCTGCCACCATTGCTGTCACCTTCCTGACTGCTGTCGCTAGCTTGGGGCTTTACGCTTACCTCGCACCTGTGATTACGGGCATCACACAACACACTAACCTCACACCCTATTTATGGGTTTGGGGGCTAGGCGGCATGGTGGGTAGCTTCACCATCGGCCATATCATCGACTGGGTAAAACATCCAAAGGCAATCCTGCTCGCCGTACTGACGCTGATGTGTGTGGCTATCTTTAGCATTCCTAATAGCTTGAGTATTCCGAGCAGTTTGTCGTTAACTGCAATAATGGCCTTTTTACCCTTCTTCTTGTGGGGCGCCGCCGGTTGGTCGTCGCTTGCGCCACAGCAACACACGCTGATTAGCCTCCAGCCGGAGCACAGCGCCGCGGTGGTTGCACTGAATAGTTCGTCAAACTATTTAGGAGGTGCGGTGGGTACCCTATTAGGTGGTTTGTGGCTCGGCCAAGGCCTTTCGGTGACTCAGCTTGTCTACGCTGCCGCCGCCGTAGCGGCCGTTGCTATCGTTATTCAAATCGGGATTCTACGCCAAAGCGCTCACTCAGTAGCGACAAAGTGCCCGGATGCCTAATCCATCTTGCCCGATGACCTTTCATTCCTGCCACCCCAAAAACCCTAAAAGGTGGCGGCAGACTCACGCTGCCGACTAAGACACTCAACACGTAGCGTCTTCAGTCTGGGCCAATTGTAAAATTGGCCCTATCGCGCCAAGTAGCATCACGACGAGCATAGAGAGTGTCCATGCGGCTTGATAGTCATCTGGCGCCCATTGATAAACCACCATGATAATCATCGGTCCTATGGTCGCACCCGCTAGTGTTCCCAGACGCGATAGCACACTGGCATCGGGCGCCATAAATTGCGGCGTGTCGTTAAATGTGTGTGACATAGCCAGCAACGTTAATAGACCGAGTCCTGCGCCTCGCATAAGCATTGTCATCGCTAATGCGATAAGGCTACTACCAACGAAAACCAACGCCAATGACGCTGTCACCCCGATAAAAAGCGCGATTGTGGCAATTCGACTGACCGGGTAATGCACGCACCACTTCGCTAAATAACGGCGCGACATTAGCGTCCCTACACCATGCATACCGAGCATGAGGCCAGTTTGCATACTTGTGAGTTGCCAGCTTTCATGACATACCAGTGGAATAGCAAGCAGCCCACCATAAAAGGCCAGACTCGCGAGGAAGAGTAACACTAGGCTTGCCCGACATGAGGGAATACTCAACGGCGCTAAACGTATCAGTGCGTTGTCGCCTAGAGTGGCAAAATGACGTTTTACCCATCCCCACACAAAGAAACTGCACATTGTTGTCAGTACAGGCATGCTCCACTGCTGCGCGTGTCCTGTTGACGAAACATCGTCTAAACACACCGCAAGATAAAGAATGGAGCCTACCCCTACACTCACCAATAGCACGCCCAACACATCTAAACGCGTTTCATCGTCAGCATGCTCACGAGGCAGCACAAAAAACGACAGAACAAGCGCCACGCCGCCTATCGGTACATTGATCCAAAATAACCAAGACCAATCACCCACGCTCAGTAAGTAACCAGCAAGTACCGGTCCCAACATGGGGGCTATAACAGCAGGCATGGCAACAATGGCCATGGCTTGCTTTAGCTGTTCTCGACCTACAGCCTTGACCAATAGTGTTTGCATTCCCACCATTAAAATACCCGCACCGACTCCCTGTAGCGCCCGAGCCACCAATATGATGTCTAGGCTGGCTGCGTTTGCACATAGCGCTGAACTCACCGTAAAGAGTAGAAGGCCCGTGAGCCAAAGCTGAGTGGCGCCAACTTTACGCGTGAGCCAAGCGCACAACGCCACCGTCATCACTGCAAACAGTGAATAGCCAATAATCACCCATTTAATGCTGGTGACGTCGCTATGAAGACCTTGTTGCATCGCGGGAACAGCAAGATTAATCGCCGTCGTATCAATCAGTGGTAGCAATGCACCAAATATTACAGTTGCTATTACCCACTTTTGGTGGGAGTGAAACAGTTGCTGGATTGTTGTCATCACATACTCCTTGCTCATTAAGGGGATCTTCTTTACTTCGATCCCCACAAGGCGTATTTGTAAGCCATTACCGTATGATGGAATATCGACAATATGGCACGTTATATAGAGAAGCCGTCAAAACCGGTCTTTGTAGCCCCTTCAGCTGACAGACCTGTTTCAGTAGCGATTAAGCACTCAACAGATAGCACCCATACGCCTTTTCATCATCACCCCTATGCCCAGCTAGCATTCACAGATAGCGGTATCGTGAAAGTCGTAACCACTCACCACACTTATGTCGTGCCCGCCCAACATGCAGTGTGGATAGCTCCCGGCACTCCACACGCAGCTTACCTACTTAAAGGCGCGCAGATTTATAACGTGGCAATGCATCCAAGCTACTCAATCAAACATGCGGATTGTGACTGTCATTGCCTACGTGTTAGTGACTTAGCCAAAGCCATCGTGAAAACCTTGATCCATGAACCAAAAGGGCCACAACCCTCACCGCGCGAACAAGCATTATGGTCTTTGTTAATTGACGAAGTAAAAAGCGCCGCCCCCCTGCCATTAGGATTGCCAATGCCCAAGGAAAAGCGGCTTAAACATTTGTGCGAATTATTTATTGCCCAGCCTAACCAATCGCTCACCCTTTGCGCGCTTTGTCGGCAGGTTGGTGCCAGTGAGAGCACCATGACACGCTTATTTAAGCGCGAATTGACCATGACCTTTAACCAATGGCGAAATCAGGCATTGCTCACTTTCGCGGCCGCCCTATTCGCACAAGATTATGACTTTGGTTACATTGCTCAAGAGCTAGGTTATGGGTCACAAAGTGCATTTACCGCAATGGTGACTAACCTCGTGGGTATCCCGCCGTCTGTCTTTTTCTCAGCCAGTGCTGAATCGGCGTTCACACCGAGAGCAAGCTTTGCTCGATAGGCAGTAACTCAGGTGGTGGCATGGTCACGGTTTGCAGTCCTGCCGTTTGCAAGGCGGTTTTTATGGTATCGAGATGCGCGTGTGTTGCCTCTGGCCAATTACTGGCATCACCCGTCACACCTGCGCGGTGAAAGCCATTTAAACGCACGGAAAACACATTTCCCTGCGCCAACTGCATTTGTTGCAAATCATATAAATAGGCACAGAGTGGCGACAGATTAGCTTGCCAGTCGGTATAACCGGGGATCAGTAACAGCCGCACCTCCTGCAATTTTCCCTGCTTCGCCAGCCAACTTAGGCTGTCACGCACACGGCGAGACGAATGTCCGGTCATAGCCCGATGCGTGTCATCACCCCATGCTTTCATATCCACCATGGCACCGTCCATGTAGGATGACAACGCCTGCCAACGCTGACATGACACACCGCCATTAGTGTCGATTAAGCATGTAAGGTGGGCTAATTCAGGGTGCTGTTTGACCGCGTGAAAAAGCGCGCGGACAAAGCGCCATTGCAGACTGGCCTCACCACCACTGACGGTAATTCCACGAATAAAGTGCCGTTGTTGATAAATCGCCGTCACCGCCTCGGCCAAAGACATATCGAATGCGCTTGCACTGTCACGTTCAATGGTTTCAGGGTTGTGGCACCCTGGGCAACGAAATTGGCAACCTTGCAGAAAAAACACCATCCGATTACCGGGACCATCGACACAGGAATAGGGCAACACACTCGCCACCCGAACCACTGGCCCCAATATTTTCTCCTGCTTAGGATGGCTCATGTGTGTCTATCCAACGCGCGCCCGCGAGAAATTCTGCACTCATGACTCTCGGCTGCCGCGCTGTCACTGTCGTCATCTCAGAAGCTTCTGCGCCCAATACCGTGGTATTGGTGCGAGCGCCCGATTGTTTAAACTGGGCAATCTCGGACTTTTTCACCATATAGCCGGTGATACGCACAAGATCAGTCCCATCTGTATTCGCAGTGAATTCACGCAGCCCGGATTGCAGCGCCCCTAAACATAAATCGGTTAATGCATCAGGATTACCTTTAATGGTGTCATCCAATGTCAGGATCTCGCTCACACCCGCTTCAAAGTAAGGGTGTAATGGCGCAAGCGCCTGTAAATGGGTGACAGGATCCGGTTCATAACCGTAACGAATCCGCACCCCCGGAGTGGTCCCTTGGTCAATGGATAACCCACCTTGCGCATGCAGCAACGCTCGCCCACGCCAGCCATACTTCACTGGAGTCTCTGCTACAAACGTACTCAATGCTTTGGTGATATCGTGTGCCATCTCATTCGCCACTGCATCGTGACCATATTCACCACATAGGCCCTGGCGTGCCATCAGGGTATTGACCGCTTCAGCCATCGCGTACACGCCAAACATGGGTACAAATTTTTTCTCATCAATTAAGCCTTCTTGCACCAGAAAGCTATTAAAAAAGTGTGATTCTTGATGCAGAAAGTGGCTGCGTGCATCGATCAGCTCCACCATCAATGCACCGTAATGTGGCAAGGTGTGCGAGAGCAATGTCGAGAGATCATTGGCTTCTTCTGCGACTTTTTTTAAGTTAAGGCGCACCAAGGTGTTCGCACCGCCTCCAATCGGTAGCGCGTTGTAACAGCTCACAATCCCCATATTGGGCGAATGAGCCTCTGCATCACCAAATGTGGCTTGGTGTACCGACCAGTTAGCAATATGTGGCTTGCTACAGGCAATGATGTTATCTGTCGCCTGACGAACTAGGGTACGCGGGGTACGAGACGGATCCACCATCAAGGTCAGGTTGGGGGCAACTTGCTGCAGTTCTGCGTCGATGCGCAAAATCATGCGGCAAACACGATTATCATCTGGGCCAATATTGGCATGCATAAATGCGTCTGGCAGTGTTCTATCGAGCTGGATCCAGAATCGCTTTAGCGCTTGATACAAATGTTCATCACTCACATCCTTGCAATATGGCAGCAAGAGTTGATCGAGGTAACCCAAAAACACCGGGATATTGGTCACCGAAGGCACATGATGGTAAAGCACCATGAGCTTCATCAGCGCATCCTCTAGATCGGTTGCCGGCGTTAACGCCAAATACTCCGACCCGCGTTTTAAAAAGCGGGCATAATCAGGCAACACATAACGCGGTTTAAAGGGAGCGTGACCCTCAAACATATCGCCAATCACACCCTGCTCCATCGCAGCCACGAGCGCTCGGCTGCAAGGTACGTAGGGCAAAGCCGCATCGGCTTGCGCAGCGAGCGCTAAAGTTTTCTGCGATGGGGTTAAGTGCGGATGGGTAACGATGGCATGCATAGCGTCTGTCATGCGGGGCTCCTGACAAGCTGAGTTCTAAGAATAACCACATGAGAATAAAGGGTTATTTTCTTAGAATATGTTAGCTTGCCCACACGATAGAAAACCGCTACCTCTCACGTGATGCTTCCACGTCTGTCGTGTGACCTTGTGTTTGTTCTGGTGGTGCAAACAAGCACTGCCATCGTTGTCGGAAACTCAGATCGGGCTGCGTGGCGTCTCGCCACATTTGTTTCCATTCTGCAAAGGTCACCACCAGAGGGTTAAAGCTGTTCACTGGCTTGGGGATCCCATAGCGTACCGGCTCAGATTCCGGCTCGAAGGTGCCAAATAACTTGTCCCAAATGATTAAAATTCCCGCGTAATTTTTGTCGATGTACTGAGGATTTACGCCATGATGAACGCGATGATGAGACGGGGTATTAAAAATCCACTCCACAGGCCCCAGTGTCTTTATCCATTGAGTGTGAACAAAAAACTGTAACCCTAAATTCAGCAGTACAACAAACACCACCCATTGCGGCGGAAATCCGATCACCACCAGCGGCAGCCAAAACAGCCACATCCCTGCCAGCGGGTACATTAAGCTTTGGCGAAACGCGGTACTAAAGTTCATCCGCTCTGAGCTGTGGTGCACCACGTGCGCCGCCCACATCCAGCGCACACGATGGCTAGCACGGTGAAACCAGTAATAACAAAAATCCTGCGCGATCATCAGTAACAAAAACAGGCTTACCGACATCTCAATATCAAACAGCCGCCAGCCAAACCACCACAAATACACCTTGGCAATCAGCAATCCGGTCAGTAAATCTGCAGCTTGATGCAACCCCGCTAAGGTAAAATTACAAAGCACTTCTGGCACGTAATAACGGGCATTGTCACCCAGCTTACCGTGGCGCAGCGCCACCCAGTACTCTCCCAACATGCATAAGAAGAACACGGGAGCCAGCACAAGCAGTAGCCATTCGGGGTGGGAGATCAGTTCGGTCACGGGGCCTTTATCGCACGGTACAAATTATTAACATATTAGGAGGTTCTGCCCAACCTGTAAGGAAAAGCATCACCAAGCTGTTAGTTTGCGCACACATTGCAATGCGGTGGGTGTTCTTCATCAATGGTGAAAAGCGCCCAAACGGCACCTTTCGCTATTGTCAGCAGTTTAATTTTAATCGTCGCCGTAGTATTGCACGCCGAGCTTAATTCGCTCCCGTCCTTGCGCTAGGCGGTGTTTATTTGTATCCCGTAGCGAATAAATACACCCACAGTATTCCTGCTGGTAAAAACGCTCGCGCTTGCTGATTTCTATCATGCGCTGGCTACCGCCTTGCTTGCGCCAGTTGTAATCCCAGTATTGGACATCTGGATAGGGAGCGGCTGCGCGATGGCCACAATCATTAATTTGCTGCATGTTCTTCCAGCGCGAGATACCCAGTGAACTACTGATAAACCGGAAACCATGTTCGGCGGCATATAGCGCTGTACGCTCGAATCGCATATCAAAGCACATGGTACATCGTATTCCGCGCTCGGGTTCAAACTCCATCCCCTTTGCTCTGGCGTACCAGTTATCGGTGTCGTAATCCATATCGATAAACGGCACGTCATGGTCTTCTGCAAAGCGAATATTCTCCTGCTTGCGAATTTCGTATTCTTTAGCAGGATGTATGTTGGGATTATAAAAAAAGATGCTGTAACGGATCCCACTCGCTTCAATGGCTTCCATCACCTCGCCCGAACAAGGGGCACAACAAGAGTGAAGCAGTAACTGGTCGTTGTCGCGATCAAAGTCAGGCGGCAAAGGCAACGGCGTACGTGTAAATTCAGACATGACAGTTCCGTGTTCATAATGCTCAAACAAAAACGCGAATATTCATATATTTGCGCATTAAGATGAATTCTAGCACGCCATCGCCCAACTTTTCAGGCAAGGTTATTTCCCCAATGGGTTTTTGCGGTTTTTATGATCTATACGCACCTCACTGGCCTGCATGTGATGCTCACCAGTGACCTCAACGTTCATGCCAGATTCAAGCTCATCAAGCATGTCAGGGTCAGCCACAACTTTATAAAGACCATCACTGGTGGATACCATCATGTGGTCTTCTGCGATGTCCGTTACTTGTCCGTTTACAACGCTGGGTTGCGCATCGGCCAACACACCAAAGCTAAAGAAGAAACCTAAAAGACAGAGTAATGTTTTCATGGACGTTCCTCTTTGTATTCGAAATCTGCAGAAAACAAAGTAAAGAACAAGGGGGAAATCGTTGCCAGTGAAATACTGACTCTTTGATATAGGGGTCAACCATACACTCGCGTCACACGCCGCTAGTCCCCTACTTTTATCTCGTAAGTGGTAAAGCATTCACCCAGCATGTGTGTTTTAAATACTCGTCGAGCACATTGCGTTAAAAACCTAGAATCCCGACGAGTGTGCAGTAAATGAAGATAAATAACCTGATGACCAAGCTGTTCAGCGCGCAAGAGTAGAAACTTAAACACGTGCCGCCCAAGTCCCCAGTGCGTGTCATCCAACACGATCGCCAATTCAACCCCCATTTCCGCACGCTGAATACCACACCATCCTACGAGACAGTTGTTGACACTCACCGCCCTAACCAAACACCCGTCTTGAGCATCAATATGTCGCTTCTCTCTCACCCATGCTTTGATGCTCTGTGCATCAAAAGGGGCATGTTCGATAAGATGCTGCCGAGTGCTTGGTTTATTGAGTATGGGGATAAAGTCGTTTGGTGTGATGGCATCGAGTGGTAAGTAATTGATCATTATCACACTCCAGTATTGGGCAACGTTAGGAGGCGATCAACGTCAAGAGCCGCCAGAGTCAGATTACAATATCAAACAGAAGCGGCAGGATCAGAACATGGTGTGGAATATGTTGCTGAGATCTGTCTTTATGCGATCAAAAAAGCCGCTGATTACTCAGCGGCTTTTCGATATGTGGCGGAGGGACAGGGATTCGAACCCTGGAAGGGCTATTAACCCTTGCCGGTTTTCAAGACCGGTGCTTTCAACCGCTCAGCCATCCCTCCGAACAGAGTTGTATACTAATGATGGCCTTACGCAATGTAAAGTACTGCAACACTCTTTTTTGTTTAAGTGATGGATATTTATCCATTATTCGCACGCGGTGACTTCACATCGGAGGAGCAAGTTGGTACAACGTATCTATTCTTCTTGAAGCAGCCGCGTTTTAATAACTCAGGAACAGACATGACCATAGATAGTTTTCTCGTCAAAATCACAAAGACACCCGAGATGGTGACGTTTGATGAGACCTTGGCCGTGATCGATACACATTACGATTACGCCCCGACGCGCTTTACTAATGGCAATCTCGCCAATAAAGCGGGCCAAAATACCGGTTCGTGTAAAGTATTGGCATTTTGCCAACTGCACGAGTTAACCGAAGAGCAAACCCTTGCGTGTTTTGGCGGGTATTATCGTGAAGATGTACTCAGCAACCCATCAGGCAACGACCACCAAAACATCCGTAATTTTATGGTCACCGGTTGGAAAGGTGTCGACTTCGACAAGATGCCACTTAAAGCGAAAGCAGGTGTGCATTCATAACTCATAAAAACGGCGATCAAGTGATCGCCGTTTTTACACGCTTCGCGACAATCTACACAGTTTGGTGTCGAGGCAGGAAGATTTCACCCATCATACAACGCACACTCCCTCCGCCGACGGTTTCAATGGTGTTTACATCAATCGGCACCAACTTGCCAAATTGACGTAAGGTACGCTTTTGATCTTCAGTAAACGCACTATACGCAGACAGAGACATCACAATTAACGACTCACCATGACGGTTACGTAGCTGCAAAATATTGCCACACAATCGATTCATCTGTGCTTCGCTGATTGAAACGAGGGTTTTGTCTTCGGAGAGCGTATTACACACGAGATCGCGTTGAGCAGGCTCGATGACCTCGTCACACACCACAGCAAACGCTTCACCTACCGCCATCATGACATTGGTGTGATATACCGGATTGCCATCGCTCATTTCCGTGTTAAAGCTGACAACTTGACGCATTCCCACTTTGGCAGCCCATTCGGTCAACAAAATGCTGTCACAGCGGTGAGAAAGCGCGGCATAAACACGCTGGTTTAGGTGATCAATCACCATCGCACCCGTGCTTTCTAGAAACGCTTCGTCTTTATCATGACACTTTACTTTGTGCACATGGTTAACGGCGTAACCCGCTTTATCAAGGGCCGCCATCAAACGCTCAGGCTTCACCTCAAGTTGGCGGTTAGGACATGCCATTGGATACAGATACAGCTCACCGCTAGGCAATGTACTAAACCAGTTGTTAGGAAACACGGCATCAGGCGTGGCTGGGTCGGAGTCTGGATACTCCATCACCACGACATCAATACCATGGCGACGTAGCGTCATCACCATATTATTAAACTCTGCCATGGCGCGCGTTTTCACTTCCTCATCAGGCAAAGCCAGCGCATGCTGGAAACCATTATCTTCACTGGTTTGTGCATTAAATTTAAAGTGCACAGGTGGCACCATGACCACCGCAGACGCTGCGTGTGGATGTGTAAGCGGATATTGGGTATCACAGCTCGCTAAAAACGCCATAAGCAAACCTTCCAAAACAACATGATTAAAAGAGTATAGATGGCCTGTCGCGTACACGATCACTTGTCAGTGCACACTGGCCAGAATGCTTGATAAATTTGATAACCGCAGGAAAATATCATTGAAACAACTCTTTTACAAACGGAGTTTTTTGATGCGGCCGGATCGCCCGAAACCTAAAGTCCCGCGACAAGCAGCGAAATGCTCTCTATCGCTGATTTTAGACTTTACGAGGCCAAGCGAAAGGGACGTAATTGTGTGGTTTCCGAACTGAATCAGTATTCTCCCAACGTTAGTGCACCGTCAAAGTAACTATAAGGTAGCGTCAACGAATCGGCACCCACTCTCGAGGAGGGGTTAGCCCCAACTGAGCAAACTCCGCTTTGCTGTATATGCCGGTGCCTTGGTGCCCGACAGAGATAGGGATATGATCAGCAGGCATTCCAGCAAACACTTTATGGATGTAGACCGCAGCGTGAATGCCATGCTTTTCGCCATCTAACACATATCCACCAGCCGCCATACCCTCACCAACCGCCACTTTCCAAAAAGCAAAAACAGGGTGCTTCGTGTTTTGATTCGTCCAAGTAATCACTTGGTTTGCGTCGATATTCTTTCCCATTCCATCGCGTAATGTTTGGTAACTGCCCACAAAAAGCACATCATAGTCATCCTCCAGGACCGCTTTCTTCCAATCAGGAAATGTTGTAAACCTTTCAATTCTCGTGATCGTTTGATTTAACTTGGAAAAAAGGTTGGCCTGGCTTTGCAAATAAGCGGTATTGATTTTTGCAGTGGGGCCATCATCGAAGAGAATTTTAATGTTTTTAATTGGTTGGTTATAAAGCTGAATCACATCAGACAGTGAGCGATAAAAATGAGGCCGCTCTAGAACCCCGGTCACACGAACAGGACCATTTAGTCTCTCAATCAACGGCTGGGGATCGCCATTTACGCCAAGAAAAACAACATCAATATTTTCATGCTGTAGCCTGGGCAGCATGTGATTCAGTGCAATGTCATCACAAAGCAACACCACATCAGGCTTTACCTTTTTATAAAAGGCAAATGCTTCGTCAGCTTTGCGTTGATGCGCTGATACAGGTAGCTTTTTGGCGTTCATTTCAAAACGCGATACATGGATACTTTTATCGAGCACCTTGTTCAAGCCAAGGGTATAACTCTCGGTCCACGAGAACGTTTTGTGATAGCTATCAATAATCAATAATTTGTGATCCTGAGCGACGGCTTGACTCAGCATCCCAAAGGCGAAAATTATGCCTAAAATCAATGCTCTCATTAAATAGCCTCTTATCTATCTTATTAACAATGTAGCCAAATAACGATGACACCTCTCGGTGACATTAAAAAAACTGACGGTAATTGAGTGTAATTAAGTTATCAGTCACCTATGAAGTGGACCGTCGGTATCCGACAAACAGCGATTGCGCTTTTTGTATAGCCATTGAACTGAGGGTCTATACTGAATAGACAGGCATGGAGGGCATAAAATGACACCGGCGCAGCCAACGAACAACGAAGTGCAACGGCTTCATTTACTTCATGATTTAGGCATTTTAGACACCGGTCGTGAAGACAGGTTTGAGCGCATTGTTCGCGTTGCTGCCTATATCTCAGCGTGCCCCATTGTGGCAATCAGCTTAGTAGACGAGCATCGTCAGTGGTTCAAAGCAAAGCGTGGACTGGCGGTGAATCAGACAGGACGTTCAGAGTCCATTTGTGGACACGCAATCCACCAGCTAGAGCCGCTTGTGGTTAGTGACACATATCTTGATGAGCGCTTTGCCGACAACCCCTTAGTCACAGGCCCTCCCTTTATTCGCTTTTACGCCGGCTTCCCATTTAGTCTGGATAACGAGCACATTCTCGGTACGCTTTGCGTAATAGATAGACAGCCTCGTGAGCTCGATGGCTCCTGTCAGCGCGCATTGGCAGATCTTGCGCACATTGTCGAGCACGAGTTGACCATGACCCAACAGAATGTACTGGACCCCCTAACCGGCCTGTTAAACCGACGCGGTTTTAAGCGAGAAATTAGCGAATACCTCAATGACGACTTGGTGATCGAGGATCGCTACACCCTATTGCACTTCGACGTTCGCCAACTCCACCAACTTAATCATGACTATGGTAAGCTCGCCGGCGATCAGATTCTCAAAACCTTTGCGCGTTGTTTGAATGATGTGTTTGATGATGTGGGCTGGATAGGACGTATAGAGGGGTGTGAGTTTGCTGCGTTATTGATACAACAAGATGCAGATGCCGTTGATAATCAGCTAGAACAACTATATAGCAGGCTCTCACGACAGCTTTCTTCGTATCGCTACCCATTTAGTTATACCGCGGGACTTGCGCACTTCAGTGCCGTTGACCATACGGTCACGTTGGATACTATGTTGCTCGATGCTAGCAATGAAGTAAGACATTACCCATTACCAAGAGAAAGATAAGTGCTAAGGAAGGAAATTGGAGCGACATACGAGGTTCGAACTCGTGACCTCAACCTTGGCAAGGTTGCGCTCTACCAGCTGAGCTAATGTCGCTTTGTGACAAGCGTTTATAACGCTCTAGAAACTTGGTTGCGGGAGCCGATTTATCGCGTAATGCAATTCGCGCAATGCAATTGCGACGACCGCAGGTCTTATCGATAACCTTGCCTACGTTTATGGCTTCACATACCTAAAATTTGGTTGCGGGAGCCGGATTTGAACCGACGACCTTCGGGTTATGAGCCCGACGAGCTACCAGACTGCTCCATCCCGCGTCCGTAACATCAATCATTGCTTGATGTGGGCAAAACTTGGAGCGACATACGAGGTTCGAACTCGTGACCTCAACCTTGGCAAGGTTGCGCTCTACCAGCTGAGCTAATGTCGCTTTGTCGCAAGCGTTTTATAACGCTTTATAAAATTTGGTTGCGGGAGCCGATTTATCGCGGAATGCAATTCGCGCAATGCAATTGCGACGACCGTAGGTCTTATTAATAAACTTGCCTACGTTTATGACTTCACATACCTAAAATTTGGTTGCGGGAGCCGGATTTGAACCGACGACCTTCGGGTTATGAGCCCGACGAGCTACCAGACTGCTCCATCCCGCGTCCGTAACATCAATCACTGCTTGATGTGGGCAAAACTTGGAGCGACATACGAGGTTCGAACTCGTGACCTCAACCTTGGCAAGGTTGCGCTCTACCAGCTGAGCTAATGTCGCTTTGTCGCAAGCGTTTTATAACGCTTTGTAAAATTTGGTTGCGGGAGCTGGATTTGAACCAACGACCTTCGGGTTATGAGCCCGACGAGCTACCAAACTGCTCCATCCCGCGTCCGATTTTCAATCCGCCTAGTGGAAACATGGAGGCGCGTCCCGGAGTCGAACCGAGGTCCACGGATTTGCAATCCGCTGCATAGCCACTCTGCCAACGCGCCTTTCTTTTTGTTTCCGCCGCTGCGGTACGGGGAGGCATTCTACGGATTAACGTGATCGAGTCAACACTTATTATTTAATAAAAGTTTCAACTGCCTGCTTTGTAAACGAAAAAGCCAAACTTCGCGCGATTTGATGCAGTTTTCAGCATTTTATCTTTATTATTATCAACCCAATCCGCGTTTTCCTTTGTGCCACACTGGGGATGATTAGGTCTACGTGCACAAACTTACCTTCCTATCTCCTCCTCTGTTAAAAACAAAACTATCGCTATTAACAATTTTGTGACAACCAAACCATCCACTAATGGTTTTATAAATTTATCAACAAGTTGTGTTTTTGCTCTACAGTCAAAAGGTCGCATGGAGTTTAGCGACCCTTATTCACTCAAGGAGGAACTATGCATTATAAACGCACGGCTCTGGCCGTTGTCCTTGCAACAAGCTGCACCCTCGCGCAGGCTGAAGATAAAAAAGTCTGGATCTCGATCGGTGCAGATGCACAACAAACTGCTTTGTCTTCTGGGGCACAGCCTTTATTAGCACAGTCAGTTGCTCATAATGGTCAAGCATGGATTGGTGAAGTCAGTGAATCTGAGTTAGCCGCCCTCTCCCACGAAATGCACGAAAACCATCACCGCTGCGGTGGTTATATCGTGCATTCATCGGCCCAAAGTGCGATGGCAGCGAGTAACATGCCACTTTCGCGCGCAAGCTTTATCGCTCCAGCAATTAGCCAGCAAGCGTTAGTGACTCCTTGGATTAGCCAAATTGATAGCGCACTCATTGTTAATACCATTGATCGCCTTACCGATTTCCCCAACCGTTTCTACACCACAACATCAGGGGCCCAGGCTTCCGATTGGATAAAACAGCGTTGGCAATCGCTCAGTGCAGGGTTAGCCGGTGCGTCCGTCACGCAAATTTCACACAGTGGGTATAATCAAGCGTCGGTGATGTTAACCATAGAGGGCTCAGAATCACCCGACGAATGGGTCGTCGTCGGCGGGCATCTCGACTCGACGATTGGCTCACGCACCAATGAGCAAAGTATTGCGCCTGGAGCCGATGATGATGCCTCGGGGATTGCTGCTGTCACAGAAGTGATCCGCGTACTTGCTCAAAACAACTTCCAGCCCAAGCGGAGCATCGCATTTGTTGCCTACGCAGCAGAAGAAGTTGGATTGCGTGGTTCGCAAGACGTTGCCAACCAATTTAAGCAAGCGGGTAAAGATGTTCGCGGTGTCTTACAACTGGACATGACAAACTATCAAGGGTCTGCTGAAGACATTGTCTTTATCACCGACTATACCGACAATCAGCTCACTCAGTATCTCACGCAGTTGCTTGACGAATACTTGCCTACCTTAAATTACGGATTCGATACTTGTGGCTATGCCTGTTCCGATCATGCTTCGTGGCACCAAGTCGGCTATCCAGCTGCCATGCCGTTTGAAGCCAAATTTAATGACTACAACCCTAACATTCATACGCCGCAAGACACCTTGGCAAACAGCGATAGCGAAGGAGCTCACGCCGCGAAGTTCACTAAACTCGGTTTGGCCTATACGGTGGAGCTCGCGAACGCCGACAGCTCGCCCAACCCGGGTAACGAGCTGAAACTCGGTGAGCCCATCAACGGACTCTCTGGCGCTCGTGGGAATGAAAAGTACTTCAACTACCGGTTAGATCAATCCGGTGAGCTGGTGATCCGAACCTATGGCGGCTCAGGTGACGTGGACTTGTATGTCAAAGCCAATGGCGATGTCAGTACCGGGAACTGGGATTGCCGCCCTTATCGCAGCGGCAATGATGAGGTTTGCCGATTCGACAATGCAACGCCCGGTAACTATGCGGTCATGCTACGAGGGTACCGTACCTATGACAACGTCAGTCTGATTGTCGAGTAGCCCCATAACCACTGCCGCTGAGCGGCAGTGGTTCTATTCTCTTGCTGAAGATGGCGTTATCCACCGGAAGGTTAAATTAATCCGAGCGCCCACGGTTTTTTGTGTTTTGGGTAGCGCATGTTGCCAATACGTTTGTGTTTGCCCTGCCATGACCAATAACGCGCCATGACTCAACAAAAACTCGCGTTTTTCTTTACTTTGGGTATGACGGAATAAAAACCGTCGACTTGCGCCCAAACTCACCGATGCTATCGTCGGCTGCTCCCCTAATTCGGCTTCATCATCCTTGTGCCATCCCATGTAATCACTGCCATCTCGGTAGAGATTGAGTAATACAGTATTGAAACGAGCATGCGTGGCAGCTTCAACACGGGCTTTCAAACCCAATAGCTCAGGTGTCCAAGAGCGGGGAGATAATGTGAGTCCACTGTAGGTGTATGCATGATCGCCGTACCAAGCTAATAAACGCGGCTGCATCACGGTACGACCAAACATCGAAATGGGTAATTGTTGCCAAGGTGTGTGCTGATGCAATGCCGCCATTAGGTTATCGGCATCGGCCAATGGCAACCAATCTGGCTGCCAATGGACAGTCGCTTGTGGCATAGCAACGGCTTGCTGAGCGTCGAACTCGGCATGGTTAAAAAAGCTTTGCTGTTGCGGAGAACCCCTCATACTGACCGCTTACTGGTTATCACTCGTAGCTGTCAGTATGTAGTTTGTCAGCGAATTGGATCAACCCGATGGCCACTCATGCCGTTAATACGGTACCAGCCCGCAATGCTAAATCGTTGTCGTTTCGCGGGTAATACCTCGTGAGGAAACTCTTCCGATAAGAAGGTCACAAGGCGACCGGCCTGGGGCCATAATGTTTTCAGGTGGCTCCCATCAGCATGGTAAATAACGATTTCGCCCCCGTCTTCTTCACACCAGTCATGGTTCAAATAGAGCACTGTAGTGACTTTTCGGTTTGAGCGGCCTTTGAATGCGTCCACGTGTTTAGCATAAAAATCACCGGGATTATACTTGGCGAAATGCGCTTCATATTCAAAAAGACCAAGAAAGAGGTGACGATTAAGCGCAAGCTGCAGTTCAGACATCTTATCGAGTAACGCATCAATGGCTGGGGCATGGCCGCGCTCTAACCAATGGATCTTATCGGTGCGGATTTGAGTATTAGTATGTTGCTTCTGCTCGCGCCCAATACTGGCTTGCGTCCACTGCTCTGGCAAACATGCGTGTAAATCAGCCACTTCTTGTGCTGTTAAGAATTGTTCGCACACGCTTAGTCCGTGTGTCGCTAAATCATCAATGATGCTAAGAGTGTTCAAGCACTTACCCCCCGCTATTTGAAGGGCTACCTTACTGTCTTCCTAGCGGGGAGCAACACGAGAACTTTATCGTGACGACAAGTATTTTTAATCGTTAACGGTTTGTACGTCGTGGTTACCCACCGAGCAGATCGGCAAGCTTCGCTTTCCAAATCGCGAGAGCCAATGCAGGGCTACGCAGCATTTTCGGGGTCGGGATCCAACCATGCTTCAAACGTGCAAACACATCAAAGCGACTGGCTTGTCCGTCCATCGCTTCGGCTATCACGCGTCCTGCAATATTCGTCAGTCCCACCCCATGACCTGTGTATCCATGTGCGGTATAAATATCTTGGCCAAGGTGATCAATGTGTGGCATGTAACTGCGCGTCACGGCAAACAACCCGCCCCAATGGTAGTCCATCTTCACATCGCCTAATTGAGGAAAAACCTTTGTCATCCGTTGGTGTAGACGTTGAGCGGAGTCTTTATACTCACGATTAAACGGGTGGTTCACGCCACCAAATAAGAGACGTCCGTCTGCGGTGGGACGGTAGTAATCAAGACAGTTGTTGAGATCAGACATGGCCATGCGATTAGTAATGGGCATGCGATCGCCTAATGGCTCGGTCACCGCAATAAAGGAAGCAACAGGGAGGACTTTCGCTTGCGCCTTGCGTTCTAGGCCATCGAGATAAGCATTACATGCCAGCAATATGCGGGGAGCATTCACGTCACCTTGAGGCGTACGAACGCAGTGAGTCGGCCCCTTCTTTATCGACTGCGCCGGACTGTGCTCGAAGATTTGCACCCCTAAATCCTGCGCAGCTTTCGCCAACCCGAGTGTGTAATTGAGGGTGTGAATATGCGCACTATTCGGGTCGTATAACCCCCCTAAATAGCGCTCCGTATTCGCCACTTCTGCCACCTTAGCCTGATCCCACCATTGCGCCATCGGATACTGATAGTCACCTTGCTTTAAGGCGTGCCAACTTTGTAACTCGGCTTGTTGTGCTTTGTTTAACGCCAGCTCAATGTATCCCGGTTGGAAGTCACAGGCTATCTGATGGGCATGAATCCTTTCACGAACGATATCAACCGCTTCAACGGACAGGTCCCAAAGTTGCTTACCCCACTGCACGCCATAGGTTTCATGTACCTCTCTGAGCCCGAGACAATATCCCACTAAGCATTGGCCGCCATTACGCCCAGAACCACCCCACGCAATCGTCTTAGCATCCAATACAATCACTTGATAGCCGCGTTGGCGTAATTCAATCGCGGCGTTTAATCCGGTTAATCCGGCGCCAATGATACAAACATCGGCTTGGTGACTACCGGTTAAAGGCGGAAAAGATAACGACTGATTTTGCGTCGCAACATAGTAATTGGTGTCAGGGCGGTACGTTTTGACCATGCTCTCAATGGTTACTCATTTAGGTGATTCAATAAATGGGGTACAAGCTCAAGGTGTCAGTGTAAAGCTTGCACACAAAGCGCGCTGATAGTCGCATTGTCGTGCGCGACTCGCAAGCCAAAAATGACCGGATACTGCCCAATAATTTGGGGGGTCACGCAAGGGTTATGCTACCGTTAGCGGAACGTTTCACGAAACGTACTTTGGTTAAAAAAAAGTCATTGACACAAGGGCTGGGTGCAATATGATGCGCCCCGACGTGTACTCGGCCAGCAAGCCATTGAAGGACCATGATAATGAACAAAATCACTCACGGAATTACCGCGACCGCACTCGCACTTTCAGCTGTATTTGCAACTGGGGTCAGCGCTGACGATAAAGTATTGAATATCTACAACTGGGCGGAGTATATGCCCATGGATGTGATCAATGCATTTGAAGAAGAATATAAGGTGACGGTCAATTACTCGACCTTTGAGAGTAATGAAGCCATGTATGCCAAGTTGAAGCTACTGAATGGAAAAGGCTATGACCTCGCTTTCGCTTCAACCTATTTCATCGATCGCATGATTAAAGAAGACATGCTGGCCAAAATTGATAAATCAAAGATCAGCCACTTCGATGAGCTACGTCCCGGCCTACTGGGTCAGCCGTTCGATAAAGCGAATGACTACTCCCTACCCTATGTATTCGGTGTGACGGGTATCAGTTATAACAATCAGTATGTCGACGGGGACAAAGTCACTAAGTGGGCCGATCTATGGCGTGATGACTTCAACGCACAAGTGATGCTTCTCAACGATGTGCGTGATGTCTTTGGCATGGCGTTAAAAGCGCAAGGACACAGTATTAACAGCAAAGACGAAGACGAGATCAAGCAAGCGTACGAGTATCTTCGTCAATTGCGTGACAACGTTGTGGTCTATAACTCAGATGCGCCTCACGTTCCTTTTGTGACCGGTGAAGTGACTATTGGTCAGCAATGGAACGGCAACGCCTACATGGCACAGCAAGAAATTGATGGCATCGAGTTTGTTTATCCGCAAGAAGGCGCGATTCTCTGGATGGATAACTATATTATCCCTAAAAATGCGGAGAACAAGACGCTGGCTCATCAGTTCATCGACTTTATGTATCGTCCTGAAAATCAAGCCAAACTGGTCGAAGAGTTTGGCTATCCGGCCCCGAATACACGTGCGGCAGAGTACTTGGATGACGAACTGAAAGAAAACACCACCATTTTCCCTACTGATGATGCGGTCAACAGTGGCGAATTCACCGACGATGTAGGTGAAGCGGTGAAAATCTACCAAAAATACTGGCAGATGCTAAAAAGCTAATCATCGACGGAGAGCCTCACCTCTTTGGTATTCTCACCAAATGTCTAGGAAGCTCCCCCAGTAATTAACCAGGCCATGCCCACGGGTATGGCCTTTTTCGTGCGCGTATATTTGTCTATTCTTTTTCGTTGGGCCTCAAAGATAATCGCCGGTCTCGACTGCCAACCAACAAGCGTTGTGTGTATTATTAGGCAACACGCTCGACGACCCTCACTCAGCAAGGATGTAATACATGATTGATTTTCGCTCTGATACCGTCACCAAACCCGACCAAGCCATGCGAGACGCGATGGCCAATGCCCCCGTCGGCGATGATGTCTATGGTGATGACCCGAGTGTCAATGCCTTAGAGCGCTGGGCCGCAGAGCGTCATGGCTTTGATGCCGCCCTCTTTACCACATCGGGAACGCAAGCCAACCTATTAGCGCTAATGTCGCACTGTGAGCGCGGTGACGAATATCTGTGTGGTCAGCAAGCGCATAACTACAAATATGAAGCCGGTGGTGCAGCCGTATTAGGCTCTATTCAGCCTCAACCCATTGAAAATGCCCCAGACGGTACGTTGCCATTTGAGAAGCTTGCCGCAGCCATTAAACCTAATGACTTTCATTTTGCACGCACCAAATTGCTCAGTTTAGAAAACACCATCGGCGGCCGTGTTCTACCCCTTTCCTACTTGGCCGAAGCCCGCATGTTTTGCAACAAGCATCAGCTAAGCCTTCACCTTGATGGCGCACGTGTTTACAACGCGGCGGTGGCACTGGATGTCGATATTACCGCGATAAGCTGCCATTTCGATTCGATGACTGTTTGCTTGTCAAAAGGATTAGGCGCACCGGTTGGCTCTTTGCTATTGGGCTCGAAAGCCTTCATTGAAAAAGCTAGACGGCTACGAAAAATGCTGGGCGGAGGTATGCGTCAAGCCGGTATTCTCGCCGTTGCCGGACAAAAAGCACTCGAAGAAAATGTCGAACGTCTCGCTGAAGATCATGCTAATGCCCATTACTTAGCCAATAAAATCAATGAGATTGAAGGCTTTTCTACCCACAATTATGAGGTGCAAACCAACATTGTGTATGTCGATATTGCCGACAACATCGATCGGGTTCGTCTCAATATGCGCCTGATGGATAACGGCTTTCGAGTGAGTTTAAATGGCGCACCGGCTCGCTTTGTCACCCACAAAGACGTCAATCGCCAAGATAT
This sequence comes from Salinivibrio sp. YCSC6, assembly GCF_004916735.1. Taxonomy (NCBI): domain Bacteria; kingdom Pseudomonadati; phylum Pseudomonadota; class Gammaproteobacteria; order Vibrionales; family Vibrionaceae; genus Salinivibrio; species Salinivibrio sp. YCSC6. The sequence goes on along the minus strand of NZ_CP039516.1, from coordinate 1,112,691 downwards.
CGACGCATTGATAAACGCGATGAAAAAATCGCTCTAATCAGTCCTACTTTGACAACGTACTCAAAGGGCCTTCAATGGCCCTTTTTTCTGCTCATTTATTCACCACCCAGTATTAAACTGTGACCCTGTCGCGACTTTCTCCACCAGCATCACTAAAACAGTCACTTACACTCGCTACACTGAAAGCATCAATCGATAAAAGGTCAAATAGGATCGATTATGGCGACTACCGTGGTGAACAGCGAACGTTTGTATCGCGAATCTAGCTTTAAACACAGTGATATCACCTCAACGAAGCATCTTGCGCCGTTGGATGAGATTGTTGGCCAAGACCGAGCACGACATGCCGTTGAGTTTGCCATGTCGATCAAGGAAAAGGGCTATAACATTTACGCCATTGGTCAGAACGGATTAGGCAAGCGCACCATGGTGATGCGCTATTTAAACCACCATTGGAAAAATGATACACCGATCCATGATTGGTGTTACGTCGCTAATTTCCAAGAAGCCCGTGCGCCTGAAGTCCTGAAGCTTCCTGCAGGGCGAGGAAATGAACTCAAAAAGCACGTTGAGCAGTTGATGGGGAAACTCGCCAATGCGCTGCCGCTCGCGTTCGACAACGAGATGTATTACCAGCGTGCAGAAACACTCAAAAACCAGCTCACCGAGCGCCAACAAACCGTGTTAAAAGCACTCAGCGATAGTGCAGAACAAAACAATGTTAGTTTGACGATCACCCCGCAAGGCGATTACCAGTTTGTTGCCCTGAACGGCGAAGAGCCTCACACTGAAGACACCTTCGATGCGCTCTCTCAAGAAGAGCAAATGGCATTCGGCAAGGTGATCGATAAACTCGAAACCGAACTGCGCAGCATTGTGCGTCAACTCGGCGAATGGGAAGAAGACTATGCGGAAAAACAGCAAGCGCTGGATGAAGAAGTGGCGCGCGATGTGATTGCCGCCCAGATGAAATCCGTCACCAAAGCGTTTGCAGATCTTCCTGACGTGCTGGCATTTCTGGAGGCGATGCAAGCGGATATGCTAGAGCATCTGGATATCTTTCTCGAAGACAGCGAGGATCAAGCGGCACTTGCTTACGCGGCGCTCGATAAAAAACTGCCACGCCGCTATCAAGTTAATGTGTTGGTGAGCCAAGACGACAATCAAGCACCTGTCGTGGTGGAAGACAGCCCCAGTTATCACAACCTATTTGGTTATGTTGAAAATGCCACCTTTAAAGGTACGGTGTTTACTGATTTTTCGCTGATCCGTGCGGGCAGTTTTCACCGCGCCAATGGCGGCGTGCTTTTGATGGATGCAATCAAGGTACTCGAAAAGCCTTACGTCTGGGACGGCATCAAGCGCGCCCTAAGCGCAAGGCAGCTCAGCGTGAGCGCCCTTGAACGCGAAGTCACCCTCAGTGGCACTGTGTCGCTCGACCCTGCCCCCATTCCACTTGATGTGAAAATCATCTTATTTGGTGATTACCAAACCTATCAGTTGCTACAACGCTATGATGCCGAGTTCAGCGAGCTATTTCGGGTGACCGCGGACTTCGAAGACGACATGCCACGTAACGACAGCACAGAACAACAGTACGCGAAGTTTATCTCCAGCATTATCCACGATGGCGGTTTGCTACACTGCAGTCGCGGTGCGATTGCGCGCATTATTGAGCACAGTGCCCGACAGGCAGAAGATCAAAATCGCTTGTCGCTGCACTCCGCTGATATTGCTAACCTTTTGCGCGAATCCAACTACTGGGCCACGCAAGCCAACGCCAATAGTATTCGTGCTCTGCATGTTGAAAAAGCCTTGGCAAGCCGCAATATGCGGGTAAGCCGCGTGCGCGATAGCATGATGCAGAACTTTGAAAACGGCGTCACCTTAATCAACACCACCGGCTCTGCGCTCGGTCAAATCAATGGCCTATCGGTGTTGAGCACATCCGACTTTAGCTTCGGACTCCCCAACCGAATAACGGCCACGACCGCTTATGGTGAAGGCGAAGTGCTTGATATTGAGCGTAGCGTTAAGCTCGGTGGACGAATCCACTCTAAAGGGGTGATGATCTTGTCCGCCTACCTCGCCACCCTCCTCGGCAAAACAGAGCAAATCCCACTCAAAACGCATATCACTTTTGAGCAATCTTACGGGGGCGTCGATGGCGACAGTGCGTCAATGGCGGAGTTTTGTGCGATTCTCTCGGCGATTACGGGCGTGCCCTTGCGTCAAGATCTGGCGATTACAGGCTCCATGAACCAATTTGGCGAGGCGCAGCCGATTGGCGGCGTGAACGAAAAAATCGAGGGCTTCTTTGATGTATGCACCATTAAAGGTCCCACGGAGCAGCAAGGGGTGATCATTCCCGCCGCTAATATCCAAAACCTGATGCTGCGAAAGGATGTGGTCCATGCGGTTGAGAAAGGCGAGTTTCATATCTATGCGGTCTCCCATGTGGCTGAAGCACTCTCGCTGCTTACCGGACAAAACGCAGGGTTTGGCCCAGATGCAATCACCACAGACAACCTCCTTGCAACCGCCAAAGCCAACTTAAATGATCAGCGGCGTAGAGCACAAAAAGAGTCATCATCGCATCACACACGCTAATCTATCACTCGCTGGCAGTCGTTTGACCGCCAGCGCGTGAAATATTTTCTTACAAAGTTAGCGGATAATTTTTGCTTTTTCCCTTCAGATACCTACCTCTTTGTCACCATTTCTTTCATCGTCTTACTTTCAGGACAAGATGCTCACTAAAAATTGCTTGATCCTAAGCAAGAAACCACGTGAAATTTAAGCGTAATATCCAATGCAAACCATTCTTATTTGGATCCCGCACTATGAAACTGTCGACTCTCGGTCGCGGCCAAGCCGCACGCATTACCAGTGTCCATCATGTGCCAGCTGTTATCCGCCATCGCCTTGCCGTCATGGGATTGATCCCGGGCACCGCCGTTGAGCTGGTTCGGCGAGCACCTTTGGGCGACCCATTGCAAATACGCCTCGACAACGAACAACTCATTGTCCGTCGTGAAATCGCCAAGCTGATCGATGTGGAGGCTATGTCATGAGTAAAACACGCATTCTTCTCGCCGGTAATCCCAACTGTGGTAAAACCACCTTGTTTAACGCATTGACAGGTTCTCGCCAAAAAGTCGGCAACTGGGCGGGCGTGACGGTGGATAAAAAAGTCGGCCAGCTCTCGCTCGATAATACTGAAGCTGAAATCACCGACTTACCCGGCCTATACGCGCTAAACGCTGGCTTTGACGCGAGTTTAGATGAGCAAATCGCTACCTTTTCGATTGATAGCCGTGACAGTGACGTCATCATCAACGTACTGGATGCTAACAGCCTAGAGCGCGGGCTGTACTTAACGCTGCAGTTGCGCGAGCGCGGTGTGCCTATGGTGGTGCTGATCAATAAAATGGATCTGCTCGATCGGAACGGACAACAACTGGATATCGCTAAACTGCAAGAGTGGTTAGGCTGTCCTGTCCTTACCGTCACCGCATGCCAAGCCGACAGCGTCGCGACGTTTCGCCACCAACTGTCCCATATTGTGAGCGATATCCCTCAGTGCGACGCCATGCGGCTGAACTATGGTGAGCACATCGAAGCTTGGATACAAGCCCATCTTGGCGCCAGCTTTATTCGTACCGCAACCGCACAAGTGAACCAACGCGCGCACCTATTGGAATGTCTCGAACGTGGTCGCCTACCTGATGGCAGTAACGAGGCGCAGCAACATATCTTTGCGCAAGCCTGCCAATCGCTTGCCGAGCATGATACCGATATTCTGATTGCCGATGCACGCTACAGCTATATCCGCGATTTGGTGCATGACACCCGTCGTGAGCATCGCCACTTAAGTCGCAATAATACTGAAAAGCTTGATAAGGTTATTCTTAACCCCTTCTTATCACTGCCTATTTTGCTTGCCGTGCTATACGCCATGTTTGTGTTTGCGATTAATATCGGCGGCGCATTTATCGACTTTTTTGATATTGCCGCTGGCGCAATTCTCGTCGATGGCACCCACCAGCTACTGGATGGGGTACTTCCGACCGCCATCGTCACCATTATCGCAGATGGCCTCGGCGGCGGGATACAAACTGTCGCGACCTTTATTCCCGTCATTGCGGGTTTGTACCTGTTCCTCACTGTTCTCGAAAGCACGGGATATATGGCACGCGCCGCATTCTTACTCGATGGTTTGATGCAAAAGATCGGCTTGCCGGGCAAGGCCTTCGTCCCTTTAATTCTGGGCTTTGGCTGCACGGTGCCGGCAGTGATGGCAACCCGTACCTTAGAACAAATCAATGAGCGCAAAACCGCGGCTACCATGGCTACCTTTATGTCCTGTGGTGCACGGCTGCCGGTGTACGCTTTATTTGCGGCCGCGTTCTTCCCACAACAAGGGCAAAACCTGGTTTTTGGCCTTTATTTACTGGGCATTGTGGTGGCGATCATCACCGGCCTGATTTTGCGTCACACGCTTTACCCCGGCCACAGTGAAAGCTTGCTCATGACGCTGCCAGACTATGAATTGCCGCGATTACGCCATGTGATGAGCAATACTTGGCAGAAGCTACGCCGTTTTGTGTTGGGTGCCGGTAAAACCATTGTACTGGTGGTAACCATTTTAACCTTCTTCAACTCGCTCGGCACAGATGGCACGTTCGGACACGAAGACAGCGATACGTCCGTGCTGTCTAAAGCCGCGCAAGTCGTGACGCCTGCCCTCGCCCCAATTGGTATTGAAGAAGATAACTGGCCGGCAACCGTAGGCCTTGTCACCGGTTTGTTTGCCAAAGAAGCCGTCGTTGGTACGCTTAATAACCTCTACGCACCCTCAGATGTTGAGGAAGCCTCCACCACGATTGGTGATGCCTTACTAGAAGCGGTACAAAGCATTCCAGCCAACTTGTTTGATATTGATTTTAGTGATCCACTGGCAGTGAGCGTGGGTGATATCGATAATCCCGAATTGGCAGCAGAAGAGCAAGAAGTCAGTCTCGCCACATTCGATAACCTGCATCACCACTTTAGCTCCACCGCCAGCGTGCTGGCCTACTTGATGTTTATTTTGCTCTATACCCCCTGTGTGGCTGCGATGGGCGCTTACACTCGCGAGTTTGGTCGCCGTTTCGCCATGTTCATTGCCAGTTGGTCAATGTTACTGGCCGTCAGCGGTGCGACCCTGTGTTTCCAACTCAGTCAGATCAGTGTTTCACCGGTTTCAGCTTCACTCTACATTGGCGGTATTTCGGCGCTACTCATCGCGGTAGTTGCCGCAATGCGCTACATCGGTAAGCATCCTCATTGGTTTAAGGAGACCTATTATGATCCTGCAAAAGCTCAAAGCCAGTGTCACTCAGGCGGGTGTCATTAGTGCCGAGGCGCTTGCCAAAGAGTATGGTCTGACTCCAGACGGCGTGGACGCCATGATGGAAACGTGGATAAAACGGGGGACCATCGTTCGTCAGTGCCCCTGTCAGGATCCGGCCGATATTCATTATCGTTTGGCACATCACAATGAGATCCATTGTCTCAGCATGGTCTAACCCCTTCCCTTTTCAAGCAGCGTTTCGACGCTGCTTTTTTTACTCCTGTATCCAGCGTAAAGCCCATTGTCTATCCACTATACTTAAAGCTTATGACATAACAGCCAGTGCCACCGTAACAGGGCGGATAAAGGCAAACGTTCATGGTTGTGGATAAGCAAGGAAGACAGGTATGACACGTTATGAGACGCAAGCCTCAGAGGCGCAATATCAACCTGGCTCGAATGAGCAAGTCTTGCGTAACTTACTCGGTATCACGCAATTGCACGACATAGAAGATATTGAGGCAGTGCTTTTGTCTAAACTCTACGAAAGGGTTTTTACCGGTGGACACTTTCCTCGCGCACTGCGCTTTAACACTATGGCCAGTTGGCACCGGCAATGGCTCGGGAACGTCTATTTGTGGGCCGGACAGGTACGAAATGTCGAACTGAGTAAGGCGGGATTTCGCTTCACCTCACCGAAACAAATTGGTCCTTGTCTCACTCAGTTTGAACGAGATTACTTAACGGATTATCCCAATTTACCAACGATGACACGCACAGAGCTCATTCAATTTTTAGCGCAAAGCCATGTTGAATTCATTCTTATCCATCCATTCAGAGAGGGAAATGGACGCATTTCTCGCTTATTGATTGATGTGATGTGTCAAAAGGCAGGGATAGGGTTGCTAGATTACCGGCTATGGGAGGAAAACAAAGATTTTTATATTGCCGCTATTCAGGCAGGCGTCGGTCATGATTACCAGCATATGGAACGCTTGGTAAAAGATGTATTGCCACCCAGCTCCCCACAGGGTTAACAAGGTCATCGTCTATTGCCGATAACCATTGGCTTCTCGCCATCCTTATTGCAGTGAATGGCTAATCCGCCAATGCGAGCGCTTGGTACTTTTGTCGGTTTTCTTTTAATTTAGCTTCTACTTCTTCCGTGGTTGCTTGCGTTTCGATTGCCGTCGAGCTTGCCACCGCGCGATCAATCATTTTTTGTGTGACTTGTTTTGCTTTTTTTTGCATCACTGGCCTGTGCATACTGCCCTCGTTCGTTATGGTTAAATTTTAGGCAAAAAAGCATCTAAATTCAATGGTGATATGTTTATCAGTTAGACAATATTGTGACTGGGATAGGGCTTTTAACACAGCGTGCAAACTCGCCGTCCGTTAAACGAAAAAACGGCGACCAATCTGGTCGCCGTTTTCTTTTTTAATGGTGCCCCGGGCCGGACTTGAACCGGCACAGCGCGAACGCCGAGGGATTTTAAATCCCTTGTGTCTACCAATTCCACCACCGGGGCACACAATTCTTTCAGCCGCTTACGCCACTGTTGTAATTTGGAGCGACATACGAGGTTCGAACTCGTGACCTCAACCTTGGCAAGGTTGCGCTCTACCAGCTGAGCTAATGTCGCTTTTTAACAAGCGTTTAATAACGCTTTGTAACATTGGTTGCGGTAGCCGGATTTATCGCGTAATGCAATTCGCGCAATGCAATTGCTACGACCGTAGGTCGTGTTGAATAAACTTCAACCGGACAAACTATTTCTACAACCTAAAATTGGTTGCGGGAGCCGGATTTGAACCGACGACCTTCGGGTTATGAGCCCGACGAGCTACCAAACTGCTCCATCCCGCGTCCGTATTGTTTTAGCCAAGTGTATGGAGGCGCGTCCCGGAGTCGAACCGAGGTCCACGGATTTGCAATCCGCTGCATAGCCACTCTGCCAACGCGCCTTTACGTTTCACCTCTCGGCTAAGTGGTTTGAATTCTACATAAGTTTTTTCGCCTGTCACGTATAAATTGCACTTTTATGGTTTAACCGTCGATTATTTATCCAAGCGTCACATTTTTCGCACAATCTGAGTATATTCGCGCCACCCGCCTCACTTTGCTAGACCCTAAACATAAAAAAGCCGACCTATTCGGTCGGCTGTATACGCGAAAAATGGGTATTAAACAGCGGCAAGTAAACGATCGCGCTCTTCTTTTTCAATCAGCTTCCAGTGACAACCTTGTTGCGCGCCGGCAAATTTCCACAACAGACTGACGTCCACATCTTTGCCATGAGTCATCTGCACACGACGAAACAGCTCCTCGGGCGTAAGCTGATTAAATGTGCGCACATCTTCAACGCCCGATTTCTTCAACATGCGCTCAATGGTCAATCGCAGGTTAGGCAGGTCGCGAAGTCGTCGGCTCTCTAAGCTCTCTTTACGTTTTTTATCTGCCACGGCAATATCAATCGATGTTTTGACAAGCTGACCTAATTCGGGATCGTCTTGGATGTATAAGCTGGTAATTTCGTAATAATTAACAACCGCGGTTGAACTCTTTTTGACATGAACAAATTTACGACAGGTTTTATCGAGTAGTCTTTCTGATAACGCGCCACCGCCTCGCAAATACAGTCGCTTATCTGTCAGCAACATAAACATCGCGCCGTCATAGAAAAACCCTGTTCCGCCAAACATTGAGCGTTGTTCCATTGCACCGAAGTTGCTCAAGTACTTAACAATATGGGCTTTAAATACCACACTCATCGGTAACTCCTATTTCTCTCCTGAGCGAAAAAGTGGTGACCAAAAACGCGGTCACCAAGCCTAATAATTCGACACGCGAAATAGTGCATGATGTGAATATGAAATTCTATGCATTAGATCACTGTACAGAAATTTGACCCCTAAAAAGACATGGGATTATCAAGGGTATTTTAACAAGCATTCGTATTTCGTTTTAAACAGACAGGAATAGTGATGAAGACTTAACCAAGTTAGCTAAGTGCGCTAAATTTAAAGAAAGGATGTTTTCTACTCGAGGATACGATGTCAACGAAGCCCGTTTTAATTAAAACCAGTCACTTACTCCCCGGAGGCTTGCACACATATATTGTGCCAGAAGCCTTTTACCTAAGTGTGCTATCGCAAGCAGGTAACCCACCTGAACTTCTGATTGCGATGCAAGAAGAAGGGTGCGAGCTCGAGACACCCAGTGCGATTTCTCCCATCGTGACCCTCTGCCACGTCGCGGATTTTGATCGCCACGATACCCATCATATGGCGCTAACACTGCAAGGCATCGAATGTGTAAAAGTCGAATCAATTACACTGGGTGACAATGACGTAAAGCTAGGCACGTATTCGCCACTCCCCCAATGGCGACAGCAAAATACACCACAGGAATATGAATATTTAAGCAACAAACTTGCGCAATACTATCGTTCCAACCCTGCGTTACATCACCATTTTAACCTCGCGCAATATGACGAACTTGGGTGGGTGTGTTTGCGTTGGCTCGAGCTGCTGCCTATTGAAGTCAAACAAAAACAGCTATTGCTGTCACAACCTAGCCCAAATCAGGTCGCGGAGTTTATCGATAAATTGCTACGTTACCCGCTCGAAAACGACGAGTAACGCTAGCACCTACTCCAAGTTGTTCAAAGTATCAACAAAGGAACGGAAAAAACGAGTAATCCACGTGTTCGCGGTTCTCTTTCCTGTGCGTCCGCATTACCATACAAGACGGTAAAAAATAGAATCAGGACTTATGGACCATCTGTCATTCTTTTGGGTCTCCCCCGATCGCGATAAATACTTACGCGGCATAGAAACTGAGTTTTACAAACGCGCCGTTGAAACCATCCGTGTCAATCGCCTTGCCCTTCCTCCTTTACCGGATGTCGTTCTGTCAATCCAGCGCGCCAGCAAACAGCCTCATACCACGATGCGCGACATTGCCAACTTATTGATCGATGATCCTAGCCTCTGCGGTGCGGTACTCAAGGCGGCAAACTCCGCTTTATTTGCACCGCGGGCCACCGGCAAATGCAAAGATATCCAAACCGCGGTTTCCCGATTAGGAGTTGACCGTGTGCTAGGGATCGTGACCGCCGCAGCCATTTATCAATTAAAAAGCCAAGCCAAATTTGGTCCGCAGTGTAATCACATTCTGAAGCGAAGCGCGCAAAAATCCCGTGAGTTTGCGGCTGCTATGGCGTTGGTGACTCAGAAAATCCATAGCTATTGTGATGAACCCTTGTCGGTTGAGCCAGAAAAAGCCTTAATCATTGGCCTACTCGCTGATATTGGTTTGTACAGCATCATTGGCGAATTCCAACGTTTTCTCGATGAAGGCCACTACCTTAAGTTTGATATCGCCGAACAAGTATTCTTCAACTTATCGGGCGATTGCAGTCGACTCATCCTTCAAAACTGGCACTTTGAGCGTGATTACATTGAAGTAGCAATTAATACCAAGCTATACACACAGGCTCGCCCAGACATTACCTATTTAGATATTGCACGCATGGCAAATCACTTGCTCATGTTCCGTAACCATGATGATGCCATTGACGACCATGACGTTGAACTCACCGCGCCCGGGGCTGAAGCCCTTTATGAACTGTCTAACTTGAACGAGTTGGAGTTTACCCGTGAGCTTGACGCTGTCATCGAAGCGAGCAGTATCTAGCATCAATGCACCTATCACGCTGTGGTGTGATCCCATATCACAGCTGTCTGATTTTATTGACCAGACTATTAACCGATTGATAACCTCGATGGACTCTTTCTTTATTGTGAGCAAAATCGATGTTCTCAGGGATGTTACTGATCTTTTTACCCCTTATCGTGGGCTACCTCATACCCCTTAAGCGGCCTCAGCATGTTCATTGGGTTAATACGCTAACCGTCCGACTGGTGATCGTGATTTTATTGCTGATGGGCCTGAGCTTAGCTGCTCTCGACAACCTAGAGAGTAACATTTCCACTATTGGTGTCTACGCGGCAACCTTCTTTGTCTGTATTGGGGGAGCCAACCTCCTCGCGTTACCGATTTTAGATAAAATCTGGCCGACGGATACGCAGGGCCATCAACACAAACTAAAGCTAAGTACCATGATGTCTGAATCTGGCAAACTGATAGCCGCCGTCTTCGTGGGGCTCGCCGTTGGCCTGATCGTAGAAATGGACTTATCTTGGGTCGATACCGCCAGCGAGATCATTCTGCTACTTCTGCTGTTTTTGATTGGTATTCAATTACGCAATAGTGGCATGACCCTTAAACAAATTGTGCTGAATAAAAAAGGCGTGGTGATCGCCGCGCTCATCGTCATCACCTCACTGCCAGGTGGTTTATTAGCCGCATGGTTACTCGACCTGCCTTATCATCACGGCCTTGCGATGGCATCCGGGTTCGGCTGGTATTCATTGGCAGGGATCTTAATGGGGGATGGGCTCGGTCCCGTCTATGGTGGCGCTTCATTTATTGTCGAACTTGCCCGCGAGCTGGTAGCCATTATGTTGATCCCTATGATTATTAGCCGTTATCCACTCACGGCGATTGGCTATGGTGGCGCAACCGCGATGGACTTTACCTTGCCCATTATTCAAAGCACTGGCGGGATTCGCTGTGTGCCGATTGCGATCGTTAGCGGCTTTATTTTAAGTCTGTTGGTTCCGGTACTAATGCTATTTTTTCTCTCCCTCGGCGCATAACGCCCCTCATCTTTCTCCTCGGGGCAAATACACATAAAAAAAGGAGAGCCATCGGCTCTCCTTAATATTCTTGGAAGGTGTTGTCACTGGTTAGTGACTACGCATCCAATCATCCATTTCTGTACGTAGGTTGTCTGATTTCGTCCCGAAGATGGCTTGTACGCCACCGGATACAACCACAACACCCGCTGCACCCAGTTGCTTAAGCTTGTCTTGGTCAACCACTTCAGTGTCTGCCACCGATACACGTAGACGTGTAATACATGCGTCCAGGCCTGTGATGTTGTCTTTGCCACCAAAGGCTGCAACCAAGTCACCCGCTAGCTCAGAACCAGTCGCTGTTGAGGTCTCAGTGGTTTCGTCTTCACGACCTGGCGTTTTCAGGTCAAGGGCACGGATCACCACGCGGAATACGATGTAGTAAAGAACACCATAACCCAGGCCAAGCAGTACCAATGTGGTCACGTTCTCAGCACGTGGCATTTGTACGATAAAGTCGATGAAACCGTTAGAGAAAGTATGGCCGTGTACCACGCCCAGTGCGTTGGTCAACACATAAGCCAAGCCCGCCATCACCGCGTGAATACCGTACAGTACAGGTGCGATGAACAAGAACGAGAATTCGATAGGTTCAGTAATACCCGTTAGGAATGAAGTCAGTGCTGCTGACGCCATGATACCCATGATTTTGGCACGGTTTTCTGGTTTTGCAGAGTGTGCAATCGCAAATGCAGCGGCTGGTAGACCAAACATTTTGAACAAGTAACCACCAGCTAACTGACCGAAGCCGTTGCCTGCTTCACGAGTCACGTCGTTAGCGGTCAAGAAGCAAGTCATGATGCCATTCACTTGCTCGCCTGCATTGTTCACACAGCTACCTGCTTCGTAGAAGAAAGGTACGTTCCAGATGTGATGCAGACCGAATGGGATCAATGCACGCTCGACGATACCGTAGATACCAAATGCGGTAACAGGGTTTTGCTCAGCAGCCCAGTGAGAGAAGGTAGCGATCGCACCACCGATTGGTGGCCAGATAACAGAAAGAATGACACCCAGTGCGATAGAGAGAAAACCGGTGATAATTGGCACCGAACGTTTGCCCGCAAAGAAGCCAAGGTAGTCAGGCAGCTGAATAGTGTAGAAGCGATTAAACGTCCACGCAGCCACAGCACCGGCAAGAATACCGCCGAGTACACCCGTCTTGATTTCTTCGGCGCCCATCACAGGAGCCATCACGTTAAGTGTTGCCACCATGATGCCGTAACCGACAATCGCAGACAGACCGGAAACACCGTCATTATTCGTAAAGCCTAGCGCGACACCCACAGCGAAAAGCAGTGCCATTTGGCCGAACACAGACCCACCAGCTTGTTCCATCAGATGAGAAACAATATCTGGCATCCAGCTAAAGTTGGCCGCACCAACACCCAGCAATATACCTGCTACCGGTAGCACGGATACTGGTAGCATCAGCGCCTTACCGACTTTTTGCAGGTTAGCAAAGAGGTTTTTTGACATAGTCTTGCTCCTGACAAGGAAGTTAACAATGCATGCTCTCGTGGCTAACCATTCGGCTCCCCCGCTACAGGTGGCCCGAAAACGTCGGACGCCTGAGAGTCATTGCGATTTGTGATTATTGAACTCACCCAAACTATAAGGTGCGAATCATCACCCTGCCTACGTACGATGATTTTACTGATTAAAAAGTAAATATAGATCACAATTAAACATGCTGACAAAATCAACAAAAATACCCATAAGAAACTGATATAAAAGTATTTTTTGTTTTTAAAAGCAAAAATTGGAAAAGTACAACCTGTGCGGTGAGAACGAAGCGGAAAGTAATTTTATGTAACGAAATATCTCCCTATTGCTAAGATCGTTAATAATAGGGTAATTCGTTTATTTTCAACACTTTATTACTATAATGCAAATCCTTATTAGTCCTATTAAACCCCCCAAATATGCCCCAAATTGTGTCCCATTCCCAAAAAGTGTCCCATTTTTGTCCCATTTTCTCCTGCCAATCGAAGCCTCGAAAAACTCCAAATCCAGCCTCTAACAACAGTCCCCTTTTTGCTTTTACGATCTGATTAAAGATTTCTTTCCAACCATTTCAAAAACACCAAAATCTCCTCGGCAGATTTGCAGCCGAGTATAATTTTCGATTTCATATCACTGTAGACCAACTCAAGCCCTAAATCCTCCACACTCCTTTAACAAAAAAATAATACACAAAGTATAGTTTTCAAGACCCTCATCACTTACACATCAAGCTTAGCTAGATAACCTAACGCCCGTATGAGTGAGTCGTCCATACATCTTGTATCACTGCAATTGTTAAGGAGAGAAAGATGTCTGGTGTTTTTGAAATCTACAAAGATAAAGCCAACGAATATCGCTTCAGATTAAAGGCTGGAAACGGAGAAATCATCTTGAAGAGTGAGGGGTACTCTAGCAAGCAAGGTTGTGAGAATGGCATTGACTCCGTGAAGACTAACGCGCCGATAGACAGCCGCTATGAGAGAAAAGACACGCCTAATCCAATGTTTAATCTCAAAGCTGCAAACCATGAGATTATTGGCACAAGTGAAACCTACTCATCCACCCAAGCACGAGACAAGGGTATCGAGTCAGTGAAAGCTAATGCGCCGGGCGCTACAATCAAAGAGCTAACACACTAATCGCTCTCTAAAGGAGCCTCGCTTATATGCGAGGCTCATCGATGGCTTTGCGAAGTAGAGAACTTTAACCTACTGTGGAACCATACCTGAAGACAAGCGTTGGATAGTGAGGTACGCGTGTTATCGACATAAGAGTAAGCATTTCATTTGAGGAGATATTTTGAGCATTTGGGAAATTATCAATTTCGCCCCTTCTCTTGCGGTCGCGTCTTTCCAACAATTACCAATCAAATCACCATCCTTACTCATATTTTTTCTGGTGCACTCCCTGCAAGCACTGGCGCTCTTATTCGTGCTTACTAGTCTGATCATTAAGAAGCAGTTCAACGCCTTCGGTCTTGTCCTATTCCGATTAATCTCAACAATAACAGCCATATACACTTTGGGATACCTATTGGGAGGGGCTCCACATGAAGCTTTCAAGCCACTTTCGCTATTGTTTATATCACTAGGTATGCTCCAGGCGATAAAGTGGGCTATGAGGTATCACAAGGAAGCCGAATCAAAACAAAAAATGATTGGAAAAACATAAGTGCATGCATTACCACACCATTCGATTATTAAGATAGCGCAAACCCTTCTTCACATTGACGCCGTTTTGGCTTTCTTGGATGAGGCGATATCGGGTTTTGATGGAACGACGTAAAGCACCATTGTCTATTGCAATACGTGGGTTCGCCTGATTAAACTTGTAAATACTCCTTTTCGCTTCAAGCATCATCGGCTCATCATTCTGCTTATAGGCCAACCAATAGGCCGTCATCAAATCGCGACGTCGGTCGAGGATATGTTTCTCATAGCCTTTAATCGCATTGTTAACATCGTACTGCTTCATTAGCTCACCGTCAGTGAGACCGTTGGCTTGGAGCAGTAACTGCAAGCCACTGAACTGATCAGCCTCTTTGTATGCATTGCCACGATAGTTAAGCGCGCCTTCATTCCAGTAGCGATAAGCCTTCATTGGGTCACGGGCAAACTTAGGCATCATCTTCTCTACCCCTCGGTAGATATTGCCGTCTGAGATATCGTGTCCCCCACTGATTGCACTCACCACAATACCCCCCAATACAGGGCCGGCAACCTGCTTAGCATAGTGAGTCCAAAGGTCCTCACCTTCTAAGTCACGACTTGGATCCCGTATCCAAAGGCCATCAAGTGATATCCGAGAAGATACTCCCGCTCCACCTGCTCCATAGATCACCTTGTCCGCCAGTCCTTCACCCAACAGCTCACCCAAGTAGTTTTTAAATTCGATCTCAGCATCCCAAGGCTTATCATCATCACCAAATGCTGCGTTCAGCCCATTAGCAAGTGCAAACAAAGTGCCTAATGGCAATGCAGTTGCACCACCGAGTAACGCAGTAATACCAAGTGTGCCAATCAACTGCTTCCTGGCCTCTGCCCTTTCACTATTGCTGGCTCCCTTCATGCTCAAATAAAGATTTCGCAATAAATAGTAAGTCATGTTCTGGCTATATTGCTTGAACTGCATGATGACTTTCATACTGGGAGCCTGCATGTAGCGGGCACGATTGGCATTGGTGTAATCAAAATGCGCGTCCCACGTAATATCGGCTGCCATCTTAGTCGCTACGTCGTGTTCGTGCCCATTTTGTCTAGCAAGACGATATGCAGCGATGGCAGTCGTCTCTCGATTGAATACCTCTGCTTTGTGGAATAACCAACTGACAACGCCCATTGCTTTTTCATAGGCCTCGTTGTACTTCCAGTTTTCTGCTTCTGCCATGCCAGCCAGGTCATGAGCGTTTGTCGAATCCAATAAACCCATGTCATGCCAAGCATTGTATGCGTCCTTCTCGGACTGGTTGCGGAATTTACGACTAATCTGTCCTCGTGAGGTTACGAACTCCCTCATTGCTCCATTGAGTGCTTTAGTAGCCGCAGCACTACCAAACTTGCTAGCCATGATCGGAAGTGCAACAACAAAGTTCTGCGTGGTGTTTACCGCCGCGGCAGCAGGAGAAACGCCAAGCATCCAGAGAAAGCCCAGTGAAGTAATTTTCTGGGCTGCTACTGAATGCGTTGGATTCATTACCCACTGATGGCGCTTAATTAACTCTTCAGCGTAACGGCCTGCCTGGTTGTCATTGGATGACTTAGCAGCCTTCTCCGTCTCTTTTACCTGTTTAGTTAACTCTTCGGCATACTCCATTCGTGAGAGCTGATAGGCGCCTTTCATCATGTTTTCTGCCATCGCACGCAGAGCATCATTGGACCAGCCTTGTGTTTTTTTCCGGTGGATGAACTGCTTACGCATCGAACGAGATGGCAGAGCTTGTAAGTACATTTGATAAATCTGGTCTTTGATTTCTGTTTTTTTCTTATCGTTGAGGGAAGTCTCATCAATACGGCCCATCAGATCAGTCACAAAGCTAAGACTAGCTCCATCGATGGCTGGGTTACCCTCCATCTTGTAGCCAGACCTCACTTCAAAACCTTTTTCTCGTAGCCCTTTCACTGTTTGTTGTTGTTCTGCCTCTGACTCAAACATGAGATAACGACTCTCTCCATTCTCATCAATGGCATGCACCCAGTAGTCTCCAAATCGGGCGAGAGGAAAATACGGTGCATTCACTTCCTGAAGGTCGAATAGTGAACGCAGCTCCGCCAGACGTTTTTTCTTCACTCGGCCATCGATCTCTGCATTCTGAATTTGCTGTTCTAGGAGTCTGCGATAGTCATCATGCCGAGCTTTGTAATTGTCACGCATCGTACGATAGTGCGTTTTGGCTTCCGCAGGCAGCTTGTCGAAACGCTTTCGAAGAGCGATATGTTTGCGAAGTCGGCGAGGTTCATCATTCAAATCATTGCGCAATTGTCTCAATTCGTCGGCCTGAGCGTTCGTAAGTGCATCTTCTTTAGCCACGTTTTCAATGTGTCTAATTCGGTTTTGAATGGCTTCAGCGGCTGAGACAAAGCTTTCAGCGGGATCGACGCCTTCAACTGTGGCCTGATGCGCGATATCAAACATTTCATCAGCCATAGGCTTGTTTTTCGCTGCCCATTTACGAATGCTCTGGGCAATTTCAGCTGACTCAAATGCCATTTGATTCCGGCGCTCCATCATTCTATGCACCGTATCAACGTAGCCCTTTATTTGAGGCAACTTGTCTTTAGCAAGATCGGCTAACTGCCGCAATGTCACAGCACCCAGTCCCTTCTTGCCACCTAGCTCACCTTTAACTGCGGTTGCTACTGCGCTCAATGCGGTTCTCAATCTACCGTGAGCAGTTGGCTCACTATCAATTTGACGAATGACCTCGTCCATCGTTGGGGAACTAGTCTTTGAGAACTTGATGCCACCCATATTGACAACATCTTGGTGGCTCATTATCTTATCTAGATAACCCTGATGGAAGGTGCGCTCCTCGGGCAATTGGAGCCCTTGCAAACGCAGCCACTCAGGGTTGTTTTCTTTTACATACTCAAGCAACCCATCCTTGATCCACTGCGTTAACGCCTTCTCGTTCTTACCATATGCACTGGCCACGCTGTTTACTCGAATACGATGTGACGTTTTGTCCGCATGAATCGCAATGAGTACCGGCTTCCCTGTATCAGACTGCGCTGCAACAATAATGTTTTTGCTTCCGGTGGCTGCGATGTTGGGTGCTTTCGGCTTAAAAACGGCAATAGGGTCGGCCAACAATTCCGGCAAGCGGTAGATGCTCTCCATACTGATATCATGATCGTCTTTCACACCATTGGTAGCCTTTCTCACTACATCTCTATCGATATATAGCGGTAATTCGGGCATGCCCAAAGCTTTGAGTACATCGGGGGTATCACTTACCTTGATTGGAGCAACGCGGCTTTTGAGTGAGCTCATCGCTTTGCGTAACTCATTAGAAAAGCGTGCTGATTCTTGTTGAAGCGAGAACTTAGCCTGGCTTAATTTAGAACGAGAGAGCTTTGATTTACCATCCGAACGTGGCGAGTTATTAGCATCCCAGTGATTGACGGCCTTGATGCGGTCAATCAGCGTTTGCACAATGTTGTTGATTTCCGCCTTGGTAATATCATGCTGACGCATGAATCCCACCTTACGAAGCGCTCTAGCAATAGCCTCGATGGCACGGTCCCACCAACGCTGAATCGTGCTGCGCTCAATTTCCGCTGCATGCGCTAACACTTCTTCAACTTGCACTATAGGAGCTTGATCACCGTAGTTTATTTCTATGCGATCCCACAGCTCTTTTACGTGCGGTGAGCTTTTACCGCGAGCGATGCGCTCGAGAATTTTCTGGTACTCGCTATCCCCTACCACTGCTTTTAAGCCGTGGTGCGCTAGTACTTCATGGCGCAGCTTCTTGCGCAGAGTTTTCATGTCAGGCAGGTTGTCGGCAACAAGTACTACGGCTCCATCCCGATCAGAGTAAAAACCGTGAATAGTGGCGCCGGGAATGGATTGTCCAAGCAGCTTTTCTGCTTCTGCCTGAGTCTGGACCACTGTGGTTTTAATCCCTGCTCCACCGCTGTACTCTTTGAGCCACTGCTTAACGCCAAGTTGGGCCTGCTTGAGTGGCATGCCTTTGGGTGGTGTGTTTCCTTGAGTGACGCCTTCACGAGAAAACATCACAGCCTCAGCCTCGCTTTCCTTTTTAGCGTCAGACAGCGGCTTTTCAATTTGGATGGTTTTAGTGCGAACTCCTGTTTGGTTCATGGACTCCTTGAACGTACCCACGGGATCCATTTCTTCCTTAGCATCCAGCTCAACTAACCAGTCCTTGAAAGCTCGGTTTTTATTGTTACTGCGTTCCCCCGCCATACTGCTCATCACTGTCACCATTTTTCCGCCAGGTTTCAGCATGTCGTAGGCATGACGAACATGGTCAATGTCCATGTCATTACTAAACGGTGGGTTCATCACGATGCGGTCATAGCCTTTACCGCTAAACGCTAGGAAGTCATTACCAACGACTTTGTGACCCTTTTCTGTGAGGATGTCGCGAAGGTCGCTTGCTATCTCTACCACCTCAACCTCGGCGCCTTGAGACTTAGCGGCGTCTGCTAGCATGCCATTCCCTGCGCTGGGCTCTAGCACTTTCATGCCGGGCTCTATATCGGCCAACTCAACAATGTGACGTGCTCGAGACTCTGGTGTAGGGAAGAAATCAACAAACGCATTGCGGTTGGCAAGCACTTTTTTCTTAAGATCGCGCTCCAGCTTGGCAACCTTGCTCTCATTAAGACCGGTCTTTGTTGTAGTGCTGTCCATCTCTCGCAGCGCCTCACGAAGTAACTCGCGTCGCGTAAGGCCCATGCGTTGAAGCCGCTGGAACATAGTGGGCAAGTCGCCGTATAGTTCCTCCTTTTTCGCGAACTCCACCATTTTAATCACGTGTTCGTTTTCCGTGCTTAACGCGACCTCTTTGAATTCGCTGTTCTTGTACTTGGCCAGCAAAATATTGCCAGACTTCGCGTAGCCATTGGGTATTTGGCAAACATGACCTTTTCATCAATCGTCGCGCCCTCTTTCCAAACAGGATCGCTAAAGTCGCCCCGCTCTACAGCATCACTGTTTTTCTTGCTTGCCTCCCACAGCAATCCGTTTTCAATTCGTTTAAGTGTTTCAACTTGCGTTTTCGCATTGATACCCGCCAATACAGAGAGATCGCCTGATTCTATCTTGTCGGCAACCTCAGCCATTAGCGCGGCGATTTCTGCATCTTTTCTCGCTCGGGATCTCGCTCGCTCTCCTTCAGCCAAGCGCTTGGTGGTGTTTTCTTTGCGCTCTGCGTTGTACTCCGCACTCGCTTTTTCTGCGAGCTTTTCACTTGCCTCTCTTAGCTTTTCCGCATTTGATTGGCGCTTCTCTTCGCGCTTGGCGTTGACTACTTCGGCGCGATCAATTTCGTTGCCTTGTAGCCACCCCATGAATATTTCGGCATCTTCGCGTGTGGGGAAGTAAAAACTCCCACGCCAGTAACCGATATTGGAGGCAATCGTTAATCCAGAAGCGATTGTTGCACACAACCCAGACTATCCGGCGCAAGTTTCGGCATGGCAGCGAAAGATGAATGCCGAAGTCGCGATCATTACACGTATTAGCCAACCCCCGGTAGGGCAACCGACTCCCAAAAATCATCAGATTCAAACCATGCATGCAGCTCAGCAGAGGTTGCAGAAGCTATTGAGTAGTGAGTTACCTCAAATGGTCACGCTAAAGCATCAAGCGGCGAATGATGCAGCGAAAAAAATGCTCAATCAAGCCATTGAGCGCATCTGGCAAAAAGGCACACAAGCTGCTCAAACATCGTGGAATAAGGTCGGTAAAATGGGAGGCATACTTGCGATCCTCAATATTTGGAATAGCGCATCAGTCTTACATAATATTCGTTATAAAGCCGAGCAGCACCCAGAGACTAGCTTATGGGCAAACCCAGCACTAAGAGAAGCGACCTACTCGACCGCTTATGCGGTTTCCCAGATTCAAGGTAATGGTTTGTGCGCCCCCTGCCATGGTGAACTCCAAATCAGATAAGAGCTGATCAAAAGTTGCTTGCACGATGCGGTCTTTCTTTTCGCCTTTCCAGCGCGCAGCAAAGTAGGCACCCATCTTCTCGTTAATTTTCGAAATAGTGAGCGAGTAGAACGCGTCTTTTACGCCTTGCTCGTTGCGAGTTAACTGCTCCGATAATGCCTTAACCTCGGCAAGACTCATGTCTCCTTTGTTAAGAGCGGAAAAGGCATCAAGCGTTGGTATGGCAGAGTTTTCGGTTGGCGTCACAGGAGAGTTTTTAGGGGTGTCTTGGGAGCTAAGCAGCTCTTTTAGTCGTGCAGCAAGCTTAGAGCGTGGACCTGCCACCTTAAGCACACCTCCAAGATCTTGAAAGCCCTCATTCATTTTCTTCGCCAACGCCTTTGCCCTGGCTTCATCGGCCGATGCAAGCAGGTTAAGATGAGTTAGTGCTTTTGGTCCTGCCCACTTACGATCATCCTTTGCCAACGCTGACATACCCTCGCGCATGTTTTGCGCAATAATAGCTAGATACTCAGCTGCTTTTTTTTCAGCGCGACTAAGATTGTCACGACGCTCTTTCTCTTGCCTGGCCTGACGCTGCTCCTCGTTCATGACGGCTTCTACGTCTTGAGAGATGCGCTTACGCATCGCGCTTAACTTTTCGACCTCACGGCTAAATGCCGTCATATTTTTATCGGCTTTGACGGAATACTTCGCCATGTTGCGCCCACCTCGGCCCGTAACAAACCAACTTGGGTTACTGGCCGCACGTGCAGATTCTCGCTCAATAAATGCTTTTTCTTCGTTGAGGTAGTCTTCAATAAGGCTTTGCGCTTTCTGTTGTCGGTCTTCAGTATCAAGCAAGCCTTTCTCGTCCAAGTCGCCTGCGATTTTTTTTGCTTCCTCAGCTAGCTCTGCATTAAAGTCTCGCCCCCTCCCAATGTGAGTAGCGCGATTGTAGGTTGATTCTGTTTCCTTGCTGATCTCTGGCAAAACCAGCTTCAAGCCAGAAACGTTAATGATCTTATCGCCATCAACTGACGGCTCTTTTTGGGTGTTGTCGGACTGGGCCTCATCCATCATCATTCGCAGCTTTGTGGTTGCAAATGACTGCGCCTTTCTTAGATCGGCTCTGGCTTCTGCTTGCTCTTCTTTGGGTAGAGATTGAATGATGGGCTCGCCACGTTCGCGCATGTCATCCATCACTTGCTTGATAGCATTACGGCTAAAGTCGGGCTCGTTCGCTGGCTCTGGCTGCTGCGGGTCAAATAGTGCTTCAACTTGCTGGCGTCGTACTTGGTTTTCAGGCCGGGCATCAAATCGCGCTTTGCGCTCCTTGGCTTCTTGCTTAAAAGCGGCGATGCGCTCTGGCGCATTACGCAGTGATTCCAATAGCGCGTCGCGCAGCTGGGGATTAGATTGGGCCATGCGCTTTTTAAGGCGCTTGCGCATTGATTTGGTCTTTTTAGTGAACGCGGCATAATCAGCAATTGGCTTCTTGCCTTCCTCGCGCATCTTCATTGTATTCGGGCGATTGGAAAACTCGCCGCGTGACTGTGCGCTTTGCTCAACGTTGGCCTTAACGCTTTCTTGTATTGCCTGCTGCTGGTAGTCAGCCTCAGTGGGCAGGTCTGAGACCTTTGGCTCGTCAAAAGATAGGCTCTCCTCTAAATCAGGCTGCGCTTCCAGCTGACTTGATGCAGTAATGTTTTCCCTTCCCTGCTCTATGGCCTCAATGTAGCGCTGTATCTTGGAGTCTCGCTTGTCTTGAGCGGCCTGCTGCTTCTCTCTGGCAGCGTTGAACGCCTGCTGCACACCTGTTTCGTCAAGCCCGAGCTCTGACGCCTGCTCAGCGAGAACGTACAGCGATTGCTCTGCCTCTTGATCTCCTTGTTCTATACGCTCAAGTAGAGCTTCCGCTTTGTCCTGATCCATGGCGTAAGCCAGCTTGACGGTTTTTACAAAGTGATTGTCATTGTCTGGCAGTACACCTTTGTCTCGTAATGATTGTTGCGAGGCTTTAAAACGGGAGGTCAGATCACCTTGTCCATCAACCTCCGGCTTTTCCCATTCCTGATTGCCCTCAGATAGAGCCTTATCCAGGATTTGCTGACGAACCCGCTCGGCGGCTTCAGATGGACCATCAGTGATCATGGTTTCATCATTACTCTGTAGCCGTACGCTCTCCGTGCCCTGCACATCTTCCGCTAATTGTGAGTCGTCAGTATCTTGCGTATTGCCCTCCGGCTCAGCGGCTTGAGCCATGTCGTTTTCAATGGCGTCAGCGTTATCGCGGGCCTTGTCGGCTCGAGTTCGCGTACCACCTGCCGCGCCCAAGGTGCCTCCAATGGCACCACCCAGTACGCCCTCATTCACCGCTCCAATCGCAACACCATCCATCAAATCGACATTGGTGCCCGCATACTCGTTTGATATTTCATTGGCGGCATACTGCTGCGTACCTCCCTGGATGGCCTCCGTTACACCCTCCCGTATTGCACCCTCAGTAGCTCCTTTTGCAACTCCTCGAGTAATAGACGAGCTCGCTTTACTTGCTCCACGAGTTAACATATTGGCTAACGGAACGTCGCCCAACATCGTCGCCAAAGCACTAGTGGCTAGTACTTTCTCATCAGACATTGTTGCGCGTGATGCCTGCTCGGCTGTCATCTGACGAGCCATATCAAGCTTTTCCGAATCACTACGGCCAACGTTTTCAGGATCCTCATCAACCGTGAAAAAATTTCTGCGAAAGACATTACTTTCCGCAAGCTGGTCCAAAGGAGCATTCATGACCGTTCCCTTAGCCTGAATCCCCTGACTACCTATATCTGAGGAGATCCCGACAGTGGCCGCGGGTGTGTTGCGTAGAACCTGATATGCCTTTTCCGCTGCTTTAGCAGCAAGTTGAGGGTTTGCGCCTGACTTGATTGCCAACTTTGTTAGTGAGGGTATTGCAGATGAAGCAGACATTCCCCCGGTCGCGACTGCAGAAGCAATAGTAGGGGCCATGTAGCCCACCCCTTGCGCAATTTGCATACCCCACACAGCAGGGTCAGAAGATACTCGCCAATTACCCTCTGGAGATTCATTAATAGGCGAAGTTTGAAGAGCCTGTTTTCCTCCATCGGACAAGCTATCACTCAGCCAGTCTTTAGCCTGACCATAGGCTTTACCGAGATTATCAACGTACGACAAAGCCATCCCTTGAGGGGTATAAGCCGCAGCATTTTTCGCCGTCTCAATAGCAGAGTCAGGAACCCCAACATACCGCGCTAAATCAGTCATACCCTCCACGATACCTTGGCCAACAGCTTTTGTGGTTTCCGCTGCCCCCTCCATTGCACCAGATGCTCCTACAGCCAGCCCTATTGCTATATCACCCGCACCAACTTCCACGTTTTCCTGCGGTTTATACGCATCTAGATTAAAGTTGTCGCTAAGTTGAAACGTCATATCAGTTTGGGCATTAACAGTGGCACCATCTGTCTTACCAAGAAGCTTGTCGTCTTTCATATCCGCTCCGAGCAGGCATAAAAAAACCGCCAGCTCCAAAGGAGCCAGCGGCTAGGTATAAGTATTTGATGATGTAGTTATTATTACTTTAATCTTGGTTTAGGTAAACCACTGTGAATGAAGTGTTCAACTCACTAACTTTATCTGGCTATCCTAAGCTCTCGCCTGTCAGTAAACCAACGAGCCCTTTCAGAAAGCTAACAGCCAATTGATGCTTAGAGTCGGGGTCTCCTAAGGTCAATAGCCCAAATGTTATCACCATAACAAGTACACTAGCAGCAACACCGCTAAAGCCACTAATGAGCCACTTAAAAAGTCCTACCCAAAATCCTGGTGGTTCATATTTCTGGGCGCTGAGTTTAATGTCATTAACGACTTCCGTTCGCATTTTCTTTTCAGTTTTTCTTAAGTCCTTTTCGCGTAAGTCCAGCGCTGTTCTGCTTTGTTCAAGCTCTTTATGCTTACTTGCGTATTCTTCTTTTAATTGTTTTTCTAGCTCTGAATATTTGGCTTCAAAATTAGCTGTAGATTCTTTTAACGCGGTATCTATCAGGGTGGCAGCTCTTTGCTTATATGCATTTAACCGAGCCGGGCTCATTAGAACTTGATCATGAAAGTTTTCGAGTGCCTGGTCTACATACTCGTCAGACTTTCCACCCTCTCTCAAACCATTGGCTGTTTCGTCTTTTTCGTGCTTATAAAGTGCGTACGACATGAGTCCAAGATAATCACGATTATCTTTTACTAGCTCCCTGAACACCCATCGTTTTTTTACCACAACCGCCCCCAAACACAAAAAACGCCTGAATAAATCCAGGCGTCATTATACTATTTATTAGACATACGATTGCAAGTTCTAGTGCGCGTCAACTAGTGCTGAAAAGGAGTTTCTCATCCTTCTGATGGACTCAACTGCGGTAACGCTTTTCTTTCGGGAGTCAGTAAAATCTATATTCTCTAAAGACTCTGCAATCAGCTCTAATCGCTTTTCTTTAGACATCACTAAAGGTTGACGTTCAAGCTTGTCTACTTTTTTCTTGGTCATTGCGCCTTCCTCCTAGTAATATCATAGCCTAAATTTTAGGCGGCAATTCTATAGCAGAGCTTCCTAAGCGTCTACTTCTAGCTTCAATATAAGGCGACGCATGAAGCGTGTCCACGACCAATAAAGCGTGACAAAAATCACTAAAAATTACACAAAAACACTACATGTAGGTCTCTTTATTTTTATTTCCACACTATAGAGCGTTTTTTTTTCTCTAGTCCCCACATTAAACATCACCATAAAAATGTGATTTTTGTCACATTTCTGCCACCTAGTAAGTGAAGCTATCGCAGACTTATCTGATGTATATTCTGCATCCGAATCCTCATGTACACTAGACCTAGACTTGTCATTACAACTGAGTCCGCAACTTACTGGCCACCTCAGAGCTTTTCTCCGCTTTATGCTTAGCCAACTGATCATTAAAAGCACGCTCGATAGTATCCAAATCATATCCACTCAAATCTGTGCCTTTTTGCTTTACAGCTTGAAGGAAATACTGACGCCGAGGATCTCTACTCGCCCATTGCTCTACGTCTTTCGGTAAAGCTGATTGGTGTTCAGAACTACCTGTTTTCGGTTCCTCGCCACCATAATGCTGAGCGATACGTGATAGACGCTGATCATAAATTCGATTTATCTCGTCTTCCTTTCGTTTCAACATATCTGGGTTTTGACTATCAGCACTGAATCCATCTTGTTCACTGTACAGCTTGGCAAGAGCTTTGCTGCGGTCACTCTCTATTGAGGAAACCTCTTCCTTGTAACCCTTCATCTCGTCCTTGCTACCAAAGACTGATTTGTATGCCGGTGAAGCCATAGCACGCCTGCGCATTTCCAACTGACCAGTCAAATCCCGCATTGCCTTCTCTAATGGTATTACTTTCACCTGTTCATCAGCCGTCCCGCGTCCGTCAGTAACGGGTTTTGGTACCCAACGACCATCGCCATAATTCACTTCAGTTGTGATCACCAAGCCTGGTTGGTCGCCGTCAAGCTCAGGATTGATATCTGCAGCCAACGTCACGCCACCCCATCGTGCATCTTTAATTACTCGACCGGTTCTTGGGTCTTTTTGACCAATTGAAGCCTTGATGTTCTGGCTGTAGAACGTGTTAAGCGCTTCTTTGAGCTCAGGATCGTTGAAATCGGCGTTACCATCTAGTACCGCGGGCAACTTGTTCTCTAACGTCTCTCCGGCTCTTACTACTTCAGGCTGAAGATAGCGACGTGGGTCGTAAGCACCTCCGGCAATCATCTCATTATCGAGGATGGGATCAATCTCACCGGTGTCTATCCACCGTTTCCAACTATTCTGAATGACGGGCAGGTTTTCCCGAATGTAGCTTGCTCGTTTTTGTTGTCCAAGTTGATATTCGGAAAGTGCTCGCTGTTCTTGTTGAGTTTCCAGCTGTGAGTCAACAAGCTTCTGCTCGCGGGCCTCTTTTTCGCGTAATGCTCCACCCTGCCCATCTTTGCCATAGTTGTGCTCAAACTGTTGCTGTCTGCGCCGCTCTTCCGCTTGTTGCAGTGACATTTGCTGTTCACGAGACTCTCGTCTCTCCTGGTTCTCCTGATTACGAAGCGCGCGATCCTCCTTACGCTCCATGTATCTGTCTGCAACATCGAAAGCGCGCAAAGCACCATCCATAAAACCACGTGTATCTAGGCCCATCGCCACCTCCGCTAGAACAGCTCGCCTACGACAAATCCCGCTACCGCACCAACCCCGGCTCCAATGGGGCCACCTACCATCCCCCCTATTGCTGCACCTGACGCTACAGAACTGATTGATTGCTGACGTTCAGCAGACTTCAAGTGTTTGTTAGCTGCATTCCGACGCTCTTCTCTTTCAGCAACATCACGCAGCCCCTTCAAAGCGGTACTTTTCTGATGCTGCCCCATACTGAGTAAGCTATATCCCATGGTTACACCTACTGCTGTTGCACATTACGTAAACCCATACCAGCACCGGAAAGGGTCTTCATTGATCGATCTCGCTCGTATGCTCTCAAGCCGTTTTTCGCAGAGACGGAAGCTAACGCAAGCTGAGCATCTTGATTGGGGTCACCCTGTGGTGTTACCCCGTAACGAGACATTTTATTTAATTGCCCCAAGCGCGCAGCCTGAATAGAGCCATTAACATTGCGATCGACTCTCCCTAGTTGCTCTCCCAACAACTCACCGGTTTGAGACTTCTGCATGAGATCTTTCTGAACTGGATAGAACCTTTGATACCAATCGTCATATTGCTGCCGAGTGATACGCGCATAAGTGTCTGCCGCGATTCCCATAACTGCTCCTTATGCCACCAATGAACCACTAGGGTTGTTTAGCGGATCATAGTCATTCAACGTAGATGCTTTCGTACTCACACCATCCACTCCGGCTTTGCCCAATGAACCAGCGGACTGGCCCATATAACTTCTAAGCCCTACGCCAGCTGCCGCTCCGGCTAGCTGAAGGTTTGATGAGCGTTTATTGAAGTCTGTTTCCGCGTCTTCTGTCGCTTTCCTTAAACTCGTGTTGGCTACGTCACCTATTCCCTCGAGTCCCCCCGTCTTTTGGCCAAGCCCGATAGCTGTAACATCGCTCAGACCAGCTAAGTACTTGTCCTGCTCTGAAGACTGAGCTCTATTGGTAGTATCCGATTGATCAAGTGCTTGATCGGTAGCCATGTTGGCCATCGTTGACTGAAACTTACCCGAATTAGGATTGATGCCACTTGCCGACAGCGACTGCGCCGTTTCGTCTCGGCTCTTTGTATATGCTTTGTTGTATCCAACATCGACCGCTTGTTTGACGTCAGCCATATTTGTCGCGCTATTAAACGCACTGACACGCTCAATGAAGTTATCTTCAAACTGCTTAAAGTCACTTTGGTAGAGGTCCCACTGCTTCCTCGCTACGTCTGCAGCTGCCTTTTGTGCCGCTGTTTCTTTGACTTTTTGTTTACCGCCGCCACCCATATTGACCTCCTAGAGTAACTTCTCCCAATGTTGAACTCTGGCTGCTCCGGACGTTTTAACATATCCATTGGCGAGCAACGCTTGCTCAAGACCAGGAACAGCCGTGAATAACTCCACACCTCTCGCGCCCATTTGCCTGCCTTTGAGCTCTATTTCACTTTGGTAACGAGTAATTGCGTTGCCACCCCAATTGAACGCGAACATCACATTCAACCAAGACAAGCCATTTCGAGCTGTTGGCTGCAACACAACAAAACCATCCTCGGCGAGAAACAAAAACGCCCTCTCATCTAAAAGGGCGTCATCTATTTCATCGGCAAAGAAGTGATTATTCCGAGACTGCGTTTTACGTATGATGGGGAGTAAATGGAGGCGATAGTTCAACCAAGGCTTTGAGTACATCACTTGATTCACGATTACCTGTAATTTGTAACATCTGCGATGGCTAACATAGAGCTTCCTTTACTCATCCATCCTTCAGGTGCAATAGGGTCATCATAGCCGGGGGCAGAAGACGGAGTACCTAGCTTTCTGTAAGTGACTTTGTTCCCCTCTACTCGCAGAGCATCGTCAGCTGACCACTCCATTAAAACACGCCACTTACCTGTCCCTCTTTTCAGGAAATTGTAAGCTCTTGCTACAGTAATACGTGCTGCGTACTCTCTCCCCTCAGGTAATACGATCGACCGTTCAGGGCCATTTGAGTTACTGTCGAGAGGCTTCACCGGAGGCTCAGTCGGCTGCAGGGTATGAAGCGCCGCTAACCTCAGTAGCCGCCAACGGCTATCAAAAACTAGCGACTGATTTTTCCCAAAAACCTGCAACCCATAAGTCTCATTGCCAATTTTATGGGGCTTCGACGAAAAGACGTACACGCTGATTTTAGCTGAGTGCTTGGCAACGAAGCGGTAGTGATACCGATGACCATACATCCCACCAATAATGGCCGTATCGACCGGTGAAGAGATAAATATCATGGGGTCAGGGACAGACACCTGATACTCCGCAGAATATAGCGCCACGCCAAAGCTATCTTTGCGTGAGAGTTGAAGTTCGATGCGGTTGTGAAAACAATGGTTCTGGTATTCACCATCAATAATTTCCGCCCCGTGGATACCAAACACTTTGAGACCGTATGCCATCAATACACCCCATAATGAACCAATAAGGGCGGTACCTGACCTCTGTATAGCAGACGATTCACCGTGATAGACCAGATGAGCGTGTCATTATCTTGATGAATACTGTAATCGTATTGGTGAGCTGCAGAAGCCGGCTTCGCGAGCTCTAGCCACCATATTGCCGTGCGGCCACGCAGGCCTTCATGCTTTATCTGTCCAGTAACGGTACGCTTGGACTTTATCGCGGGGGTTGTAAACGAGCCCAGTATACGAGGCGTGCGGTCAGTAACATCGAGTACGACCGTGCCTTGGGAATCATAAACCCGGAGACCATACATTTTCATTCTAAATCACCTAGAACAACAACAAGTTGATTACTATCGAACACTTTAAGTCTTTCGCCATTTACTTCGAGCCGAGACGGGCCTTGGTTGGAGCGCATAAACAAACGACTCGTCTCAATCGTGCCATCTTTTGAAATACGCGTATGGTAGCCACCATAAGGACCTCCGGAACCAAAGCCGGCTTGACCTCCCTCGATGACAGCACTCTTGATTTTGGGCGAGGAGAGAGAAATACCCGCTTTAACGACATCCGCAACAATCTTCTGGCTGTTCAATATCTGGATTGTCGCCTTTTCAATCATTGCTTTAGGTAGGACCACTTTGCCTTTATCAATGGCAAAGACTGGCGTTACAGGTTGCTTAGAGTTCGGATCAAAAACATAGAACTGACTAGCACTAACCGCGACCTGACTTTTGCCATCACTGCCAGCGATTAAACCAATTCCAGCTTTGATATCCCCAGCTTGGGCTTTCTGTTCCCATATTGCTTGAAAAGCTGCAGAGCCTTGCTTATCCAGCTTTGCGATTGCTTTAGACTGAGATTCAGTTTTTGCAGATAGCTCGCCGGCCTTCGCTTCAAGAGAGGATGTTTTTTTCGCAAGAGACTGATTCGCGCTCGTCAGCGTCTTGGATACGCTATCAATCTTTGCGTTCACTTTGGTGTCTGCCGACTTATAAGCAGACTCAACACGTTTGACATGCTCTGATAGCGCCTTATCAGCATCAGTGAACGATTTGGTTGTGTCGGTTATAAGCGCATTTGTTTTTGTCTTTTCGGTGCTGAATTCAACACTTAAATCAGCAATTCGTTTTGAGAGAGATTCATCAGCGCTGGCAACAGTGAGAGAAAGCTCCCGTATTGAACCTTTAATATCATTATCAGCCTTCTGATAACTCGCTTCTAGTCGGCCAGCTCGCTCCGTCAATACCTTATGATTGTTCGATACCACTCGAGTTAAGGAATCGACACTTCCTTTAAGTCCCGCGTCAGCTTTCTTAAATGCTGACTCGATGTGATCGGTACGTTCAACAAGTGCTTTATTCGCATCAGACAACGTCTTGGTGGTCTCATCAATGCGTGTATTCGTCGCAACATCTGCTTTGCGATAGTCGGTTTCAACACGACCAATCCGCTGCGCTAATGCCTTATCTGCGTCGCTAAGCGTCTTTTTAGTATCCGTGAACAACGCATTAGCTTTGCTGATATCCGTACTGAATTTGCTACCTAGCTCCGTGATTCGCTTCGATAAGGCCTGATCGGCATTTGTCATTGTGCGAGATAAAGAATCGATAGACCCAGTAATAGCCTTGTCACCGTCTTTATAACTGGCCTCAAGCTTATCGGTCCGCTCCACAAGGGATTTTTGATTATCTGCAACAAGTTGAGACAGATTATCCATGCTGCTCTTCAAGCTAGCTTCGCTCTGTTTGTATGCTGCCTCGACGTGATCTGCGCGCTTGGCTAAAGCTTTATCCGCCTCTGCAAGAGTCTTAGTTGCCGTATCAATCTTCGCATTCGTCGCGCTATTTCCCTTCCTGTAAGCCGACTCAACGCCTTCAATTTTTAAACCCAGCGCTTTATCAGCATCACTCAGTACTTTCTGTACATGAGTAAGCCGTGTGTTCGTTTTACTACTTTCAGTAGTGAACGAATTAGCGAGCTCACTAACACGTTTAGACAAAGCTTCATCAGCATTTGCTGTAGATAGAGATAGCTCTTGAATACTGCCCTTGATTGCATCATCTCCGGCCTTAAAGCTCGCATCTATGTTGTCGGTGCGTTCCGCCAGCGCTTTATGGTTATTGGAGACAACTCGCGACAAGGTATCGACACGACCGTTTAAGCTGACATCATTTTGTGTCACTTTCGCTTCTATATGATCGGCGCGCTCAGCCAATGATTTATCAACGTCAGACAGGGCTTTGCTCGTTTCATCGATTCGAGCATTAATATCATTGCTAACATCTTTGAGACCGGTTTCTAGGCTCGAGAGCTTTTTCGTGAGCGCATTATCTTTCTGCGAGATAGTTTTGCGTGTATCCGTTATCAACGCGTTTGTTTTGGCATTGGCTTGCGTGAACTCACTATTGAGTTTATCGACTCTTGTGGCCAACGTTTTATCACCGTCGGCGAAAGCCCGACTGATCTTATTTAGCTCTGCACCAAGCTTGCTATCGGATTCCCTATACTCAGCACGGATATCGTCAAGCTGTTGAACGGTCGTTGATTCTCTATCTGCGACAGCTTTAGACAAAGACTGGATTTGACCCTTGGTATCTGCCAGTGCACTAGAGAAGTTGGCGTTGATCTCATTTATGCGTTTCGCAACTGTGTTTTTATTAGTCGTAACTACCTTTTCTAGGTCTTTTATGCTGCTTTCCATAGTCGCATCGCCACGCTGCATTGCAGCTTCAAGCGCACTTATCACTTGCGTTAGTGCTGTATTAGCGTCAGAAAAAGCCTTCTGGGCTTTGGTTACCATTGCTGTCGTAAATTGGCGCTGTTCCTCACTACTACTAATCAAGGATGCACTCAATTGCTCCACTTGTTCGGTTAAAGCACGTTCAGCATTGGCTAATGCGTGCTCGACACCTTTGATCTGAACAACGTTTGATTGGTCTCCTTCCCTACTCAGTTTCTCTAGTCTGGCAGTCTCCCCCGTGATGAGCTTTTTCGCATCAGACAAAGAATTAGTGAACTCTGAGCGCGCTAGGCTCAGTGCTTTCTTTGCCGATGCAATTTCTTTTTGGGTTTGTTCAAGTGTTTGACTTGTTTCAGAGAGCCGCTTACTGGTGCGCTCATCTGCTAACTTGAGGTCATTTCGAGCTTCTGATAATTGCTCTTGAGTACCGTGAATGCTCTCTCTGAGGCTTTTATCCGTTTCGGCTAACTCTTGCCGAGACTGTTCGATGCTTTTTTGCGTCTCCTTAATACGCGAATCTAAAACGTTATTAACGCGTTCAAGGTCACTGCGCGCTTCCCTTATTGCCTTGCTGGCAGATTCGGAGGCTTGGCCAATGCCCGCGCTGAGATCTTTGAAAAGCGTTGAGTCGCGCAGCTGCTCCGCGACTTCATTGATCACTTCCGAAATGTCTGTGCTTGTTTTTACCGATAGGCCATGGCGGTCATTGAAGGGACCCGCAATATCTTTGATGTTAATATGCCGAGCCCAATAGAAATACTGTGAGCCTGGACGAACGCTATCTCCAAAAACCGTTGCCGAGACGGTTGCAATAAGTACAGCCTCATCAAGAACGTCTTTATCAGAACGCCAAATTTCTGTGTAAGAATGACCGGAATATGCTGGCCGATCCCACTCAAGCATGATTGAACTAAAGCCCCCGAATCCAGCGAATCGCTCAGGCGTAGTTGGCATTTCAACGGGCTTAGTAGCATTAATACTTGATGACGGTGCTGGCATAGGAAGTACTCTGCCACCCGTTCCGCGACGTACAGTAATCAGCCCGAGTGCGTTTAGCTCTCTCAAGGTAATTGCTCTATCAAGGCCATTCCCGCGCTGTCCTGTTAGCTTTTCGACATTCTCTACGATAGCGGCTTGATTGCGACCACTGTGAAACCCTGACTTATGCATTAGGCCAACTCCTGCATTGAGTCTGACAACATCAAGCGGTCTACACCTGCAGCTCCTGATACTTCTATTTGCCAGTAACTCGCCCGAACGGGAGGTAATCGGAATGGCATATTCGTCAGTTCGCCTTGCGGAACAGTGAGAATGGTTTGGTTATCTGCAATGACTTTTATGGTGAGTTTTTCCGGTTCAGAGGCGCGAACTCTAGCGGAAGTTAGGGCAGCATCATCTGGCACCCAAAATACCTTTGACCGCCAGGTCATAGACTTCAATTCTTCACTTTGGCGCCACATACTGACTTTATCGCCATGCACGATGAATAGTGTATCGGTGAGCAAATCAACATAGGTAGCGTCCCATCGATCGCTAATTCGAGTGAACGCTTTAGATAAGGGATCGTAAATGAAACCGCCAGTTTCTGACTGGGCAACATACCACCCTTCTACAGCGACCGCCCGAATGGTTTCAGGTTTCAGTGCCTGCCACTGCTTGCGATCAATGATTTCCTCAGAGGCAATAGCTGCACCGTCAGAACTGACTACTACGAGACCATCTGGTGCTGCATACATAGCCATACCAGAAACAACAACTAAGGAATCCGCGCTGACACATGATTGTTCTATGTCTAGTTTGGTGGCAGTCATGGCATCCGGAGTTACACCCGAAAAGATGTAAGGGTACCCTCTCGTTACAGCTACCAAAGAAGTACCAACTGGCACAATTGCTTGAATCGTATGTTCAGTCGTCAGTCGATAAGACTTCGGCCATGCATAAGGCAGGTAAGCAGCAGAGAACATAACTTCATTGCCTGCAAAGCCAGCACAAATGCCATTGGCCATGGTACATAAGCCTTGCATGTTCTCAGGAGGCTCGTCGTAATCCCATGTCTCAAGCACTGCGCTATTCAGATCACGTGTTGAATCTTTGTACTCGGTGTTTGAAATTGGAAGTTCCGCAAGCAACATATAGGCGCCCACACCTGCTGCCGTTACTGAGCGATATACGCGAGTATGAGTAATATTATGTGTGTTTGTTGTCGGTTGAGAGAGCCCAAGTGTGATTGTCGAGCCAGGCTTCTCAATCAACACCGAACCAGACGGTTCACCCGGGGCGCCCTCTTCACCAAATCGCGTCACATATGTCTGGATATAGACACGATCTTCATCGTCAATCAGTGCTGGTTCACCTAAGGGCGGTTCTTCGCCGGTAGACGTATCGATACTGAGCACTGCCGGCGGAAACTCAGGTCGAGGAACGCCCAGATCATAGGCTGCCGCAGGTCCAAAGCCTGAACCATCAATGGCAATATCTTGTGCAGTAACCTTGGGTTTCCCATCTCCAGTAAAATACACTCGCTGCCACTGATCTTGCCCGAGCGGGCTATCTATGGCGCTGACCACACTATCTGGCCAGAGCAACCAAGCATCATCATAGCGATGCAGTGTCTTTGCCGGAAAAGGAAGAGACCGCGCATGGAGGTTTTCGTTTATCGGCATGATCACCCCACGCTCAAATTCGCAATCTCTTGCCAGCGTCGCTGCTTCATTGGGCAACAAGTAATCTTTGAGGCGAGGTACTTCGCCACGCATCATAAAAATATCGATGAGCATATTGAGATTTCAGACCATTGAGACGTGAACGGATTTCACTAGCCGCGACTAGATTCGGCGCTCAGTGCTATGAATACGCTGCGTTTCCGCGTTATCGGTATTGGTTTTACCCGCTAATGCGTTCTGAAAATTGTTGAGGTGGTATGTTGCTTTGGCAGCTTCTGCTTCGGAGCGACCGTCTTTTGAATATGCTCGAAAAAGCATGAAATCAAACACCAAAGCTTCGTAGATAGGTGGCAGTGGAAAAGGATCACTATCTACTTTAATTATGATCTGTCTCGAATAGTCATACTCAATATCAACATCCTGCTCCGGCACAGGGAAAAGATAAAAGCTAAGGCCGTCGTTGTCGTTTCTGGTCCAGTTCGTGGGCTGTGCATCAATCATCGTTCGCCATAACGGATAGTTCTGATTTAGCCGGTATAAGTCTACAAATTGCAGGCCGTAGCCATTCGCATGATTTACGTTTAATAGCCGATAAGCGTCATCAGGTAGATCAACACGCGATTGGCCTTTCTTTACCGTTTGGCTCTTCGTTTCTCTTCCCAAGTCTGGCCGAGACATCAAAATAACAGCAATGGCGTCGTTCAAATTGTGTAGATGGTTGGCTTTGGTCCAACGCGTATAGCGTTGATCAATCAACTCATCGGCAACGCGCTCTATCAACGAAATTACCTTTGCCATTAAAAGAACTCCCTTGGTGCGACTGGCCGAGTTGTCATAGACGTATTATCGAGCAACCAGCGTTTAGCACGACGCGTATG
This sequence comes from Salinivibrio sp. YCSC6, assembly GCF_004916735.1. Classification (NCBI taxonomy): domain Bacteria; kingdom Pseudomonadati; phylum Pseudomonadota; class Gammaproteobacteria; order Vibrionales; family Vibrionaceae; genus Salinivibrio; species Salinivibrio sp. YCSC6. Next base: position 1,077,505 of record NZ_CP039516.1, on the reverse strand, counting down.
CTCAACGAATTCTCGCTCATGGTAGCTATGCAGATCCCCATTGAAGAACTCCGGCAACACATACAGCCATGACGCAGCACCTTCACATATTGCTATGAGCCAATGATCCATAAGCGGAATAGGTAGCTGCGTGGCATCGGTAACTGGCTCAATCGCAGCCCTAATTCGAACATCACTGCTAACATCACGGAGGAATTGAATGGTTCCCATTGAGGGACTCTCGAAGTCCATGCCAACGGCTAACCTTTCCCCCTTTGTGACAACATCAACTTCACCCGTCAGATTAAATGTCGTTAGGCCTATCGGCCCAAAAACATCCGTTACCTGCCCTTCAACAACAGGGCCAATGGTGTGTTCCACTCTTATAATGCCGGTCAGGCGGCAAAAGCGACCTGCGCTGTAGACAATCGCTTGCTTGAGGGTGATAGGCATAGCTGCCGGCGCAATCTGCCGCAGTGCAGGTAGGAAGTCATCAACGGGGACGGTGCGCATTACTCGCCCTCGCTTGCTCGGATAGCGTCACGAACGCGCTTTTTGAATGCGTCTACTTTCTCTTGTGGCTCCTTAGTAATATCTAAGTCGTGCGACTCGACCAAGGTGGCAACTTGCGCCCCATTTAGCTTGTTCAAGTCTATTTCTTCACCGCCAAGGGTGACGACCATGGATGATTCAGCTTCAGCCGCTTTGCGTACCTCTTCGGCTTTGGCCTCCGCTTCTTTGCGCGCCTGCTCTTTTTCTTCTCGCGCTTTCAGTACATCGTCAACCTGATCCGCTTCTACAAACACTTTGTCAAAACGCAGCAATACCGCGGCGACTTCTTCTGATACTTCGATAGGCTTGTTTTGCGGAAATACTTGGCGAGAGCCAGTGATAGTGTCTCGCTTAAATTCTTTGGGACCGACATAGGCAATTGCGATTTTCATTGGTGTACCTGCTTATCCAGAAACAAAAGGGGCGCGATTGCGCCCGAGGTTTGATTTAGTAGCCGATCACTCGGTACTCAGGATTGATTTGCAGTGTGCCCGTTGCTTTACCGCCCTTGACCACCACATTCAAAACTCGCTTTTCTTCGTTGTAGGTAGGTGGGATCACCAAGGCTTCATCGGTTTTGCCAGACACATCCACGTCAGCAGCAAGTACGTCGCTGCCAGATTTGATATCAATTTTGACTGACTCGCCAAGGCCGTTTGTGTGAACACGGAAGCCGGTGAGCGATAAACCGATAGGCAGCTCAACCATTTCCACTACATCGCCAATGGCGGCTGCTTTGAGTGACACATTGGTCAGTGCCATTGATACATTGCCATGCGCGCCAACGTAAATGCGGTCGTGCATACTCGGTGCTTTAATCGTTGCCATGAGATAAACCTCTTAAATGAATTGGGCAAAAGGGTGCGGCGCTATACCGCATCCCGATTAGTAGCCGGTTGAAACCGCGGTATCGAGCGCGATCACGCCGTGGTCATTGAGGCGACCAGTCTTGTCCGCAAAGCGCACTTTCTTGAGGCCGTTCATCCAAGCAATGGTGACCTCATCACGGTTACCCGCGTCGGTTTTCTCGGTATGAATTGAGAACTGGCTGCCGTTTTTGGTTTTACCCCACGCATCAGCCAGTGCTTGTGCACCGATGAGCATTGCGCGATCGATAGTTGTGCCGGCTTCAACTTGCTTAACTGTCGCTTTATTGTCGTTTTTCGACACATCAACCACGGAGCCAGGGTTAAAGCGAATTGGCATGCCCTTGTACTGACGCACTAAGATGTTTCCGTGCATCACGCACTCACCGCGAAACACTTGGTGATCGAAGCTACTGCGGCGCTTCATCGCGTTCGCCATTAATTGTTGCCAGTCTTTATAGTTAGATGTGCGTTTAAAGTCGTGCCACTGTCGCGGCGTGACGTTAAGAATGAAGAAAGGCTCATCGCCCGCCAGCTTGTCCTCTTTGAAGCGGATAGGCTGGAGCGGGTGCGCCATTTCATCGATGAACAACGAGATATTGTCCACCGTTTCGATGCCGAACACGTCAGCCTGGTCAAGCTGCTCGAAGTTTGTCGCGTCACCGCCAAAGAAGTGGCGATCGTAAGTTGGCGGCATGACGGGATTGACCAGCATGTCGCCAAAATCTGGGTGATTACTCAGCGGCACAATGATGTCATCTTGAATGTAATCACCCCGTGCACCCGCCATATGGACGGTAGCAAGCTGATCCTTTACATCATTGAAGTAGGTTCCGAGCAACGTGCGCGCTGTGCTCATCAAGTTATGACCGGTGCGCTGCTGGCTCATCTTGCCGCCGGCATCAACCTGATGTCGGCCTTGGTCAATGGAAAGCTCGAAGCTGGTGAAATCAAGGCTTTCACCGTTCCCAGCGATACGCTTATCACCCATGGTTGGGCGCTTAGACAACTTGTGAACAATCTGCATGTCCACGGTATCGCCAGCTGTTTTTGTCAGGTCATTCACAGTGACAATTGGCGCACCGGGTGATGATTGTTTATTGCCTTTCTTATCGCCTTGCGCTTTTTGCGGCGCAGAGTCTGTCAGCATGTTTGTCATGCTTCGATTACGGTTTGCCGCGGTAAATAGCGCGACTTCCTGCAGCTTCTTAGCTTGCGCTTTGGTAATCGTGGTCATGTTAATAAAACCCTCAAACAAAAACACCCGCCCATTGTGGCGGGTGCTCGATGCCGTCTACGGCGTTAAACTTGAGAGAGAAGCTCCTCGATCTGGTCTTCGGTCATTTCAGACATAAGGCCGTAAAGCTCACTCTCGTCAGCGTTGGCGATTTTGTCCAAGATAGATCCTTTATGGCTGGTCGTGGAGCCAGTCTCGCTCGGTGATGGGGGGAGCGAATTATTTGCGTCTGCTTCAGCCTTAGCTGCCTTGGCTTTTGCGCTTTCCGCAAAGTGCTCTTTGGTCAGTCGAGCTGCTTCAGCAAATCGCTCATCAATGGACTTTTCAGCCCAGTTAGGGTCAGCACGCAGCTTGTCATCAAACTCAATCGCCTTTTTCCACTGTTCGCCGCCTTCGTTTGACCACTTTGCTAAATCGGGATGTTTGGCAATGGCTTCCCCAACGACGTCTCGTTCGGATGCCGGATCGTTTTCGGCTGGCTTCGTTTCTGGTGAGCTTCGAGATTGCTGACTCACAGCTTCGACTTTGGCAAATAGACCGCGAATGGCTTGGCCAATCTCGGGATAGTCTTCTGCCAGCGTGTCCAGCTGCTCCTCTGAGATTTTGAAGTTTTCTGGTAAGTCTTCAGGCTCGACGCCAAGCTTTTCAAGCTGCTTGTTGCGCACATCAAGCAAGCGTTGAGATTGCTCCCACTCACTTTGCTGTTTCTGTAGTGCTTCAATCTGCTCTTTCAGTTGTTGCTTCTCTCGACGCTCACGTTCTAGCACATCAAATGGAATAACGTGCGCACCGTCTTTAGTTGCAACACCCTCTGGTTTCTCGCCTTCTTCAGTCTCTCCACCGTCTTTTTCAGATGCGGGTGCCGAATCCGCTTTATCGACGTTGTCTGATATTGACTGTGTTTCGCTATCCACGCTTGGTTGTTCCACGTTAGCCGCTGGTTGCTCAGATTCGCTATCGTCATCGTCTGCTAACTCAGCATCATCGAACTGTTCCATTAGCGCTTCTAGCTCTTCAACTGATTCATTACCGGTTACTTCAAACATTTACCTCTCCTGTGTGTAGACGTATCGCTGTCTGTGCGGTTAAGCCCTCTCGTGAAAGCGCTTAGCGGCACATACAAAAAAGCCCCGGCAAATGCCGAGGCTGAACGTGTTGCTCCAATAAGCAGAGCCAATTGTGGTTTGAAACAAGAAGGAATTGTCCACCAAGGAACTCAACAACCGGCCCAAATAACCAGTTGCATAAACTATTTACCCCACAGATGTTCAAACGGATCTCAATAAAGAAAAGCCTCGGTAAAAACCGAGGCGAACACAAAAATTAGGGATAGTTCTGAAATCCAGAACGAACATTAGGTGTGAGTGGAGTACAAGAAGCAGTTCTCACTCATGGAGTAGATATGCAGCGGGAACTACATGGCGACAATCCTAGCCTATTTATGGTTACACCTCAGACATTAAAGCCTAAAAACCTAGCCAAAATGGAACCCTACTCAAACTTTTTTATACCGGCAATAAAAAAGCCCCACCCGTACAGGTGAGACCTTGGCAATATGGGATTAATTTATCTCAACAAATTGAGATAAACAATAGTCTTAAAAGAACTAATAGAGGGACAGGTATCAAGATGGGAAAGCTACTAGAACAGATGGAAACAGTGATGAGCAGAGCTAATGACATACGTTATTTCGTTGCCTTATCAACATTTACATTATTACTCGATTCTGTCCTTGTTTACACTCGGAATGTATCAGTGTTGAGTATCAGCTGGGACTACATTAGTTCATCATTCACACTAGGAGCTGCACTCGTATTTCTCTGTTTCTTCAGTCTTTTTATGGTATTTGTTATACCAAGTATCATGAGCTTTATCACATTCATTGTGATCGAGACACGTGCTTATAAGGTCGTTGATGCTTTTGGTGCAACTCGCAAACACGGTAGAGATTATTTATCTCCATTTTCCCTATCTCAATACGCTTTGAACAATTGCAATGAAGTCGCGTATCAGATGGCCACAAAGCAAAGCGTTGAAAACCAAGAAAAGCGCCAAATGGAAAAATATAGCTTTGCTTTTGTACTGGTTTCAGTATGTAACTGGCTTGTATCTACTGAAAGTACTCGAACCATCATCGACATAGCAACTCACTTCGATTACAACGCCGGCCTCCTATCAGTTGATACAGCGAAATGTTTGATGTTGCTCATGGTCTACCCCGCGCTAGCTTGGATCGGAATTGCACATGGTTGCGGATTCACTTCGAATTACCTAGATGGCTATGTATACGCGCCCGAAATAAACAATAGGATCAACCCTCCCAGAAACGAGTTATAGCGTTAAGGACTCAATCTGTTGACTCAGTAACGCCTCATAGCCGGCTCTCGCTTGCCTAATCTCTTGGGAGAGCCGCTCCATCTCTTTGAGTATCTTACCAGTCTCTGCTTGCATCTTAGCATTCGAGTATCGCTTGCTATCGGCATCTGCAGTGTCCTTATTAGCCGCAGCCCGAACCTTCTCAACCTCACCCTCTAGCTTCGCAACTTTAGCCACCATTTCACGCATCGCTAACTCTTTCTGCTCTTGCAGTTCAGCTTGCTGTTGCTGATAGGCCTGTTGTTCTTCATCCGTCATATCTTCTGGATCTTTTGGTACCTGCAGCGCCCCCCTAACTCGCTCCATGAACTCGGACTTGTTCGGAATATCGGATAACTCAGCGACCAAATCGATCACGGCTGCCTGAACTTGAGGAGGCAGCTGAGCAGTAAGCTGCATCATGCGATCAGCAAGCTGTGATTTATACGCAGCTGTCTGCTGTATTGGTGCTAATGTGATATGTGCACGTAGTCTAGTAACGTCGTTAGTGAGTCCGCCATCATCGGTTTCTTGGTTAATCACAATGGCTTTGCGTTTGAGTCTGTCTTCTTTATGAAGCGTCACTTTCTTATTGCGCTGCTTCTTCATGTCTTCGATGAGATAACCCAAGATCAACTCACCGACAAGCTGGCAGCTATAACGATAATTATCGTTAATCTCAGCGAGTGTCGTTGCGCCCTGCTCCACTAGGTTAGCGATAGCCACACCGGAATCCGCACTACTTTCTTGGCCAAGGAATGCTGAGTAAATCCCCATCGTATCCTGAATAAGCTTCATGGACTCTTGCATAACTGCGAACTGTTGGTTCGCAATGTTGAAGTCTTGCTCGACTTTGAATGCTTCACTTATCGTCTTTTTATTGCGACGGTCGGGATTAAGTGGGATATAGCCGTCAGCGCGCTCTACTTCTTCAATGACCTGTTGGCGACTCAAGTTCGTCGCATCCTCGTCTGCAATGATTCGCTTCGCTTGCAGTAGCCATGTTAACTTTATGCGTCGGAAATTGACCTCGTCTTGTGCCGGGATGGCCCGAGCAATCAAGCCATAGGGCTCGTTTGTTGAGTCTTTGCGGTAACCGAAAAACGGCACAATGGGGAACATGCCGTTCGGCGCGTCACAATCACGCTCGCCCAGTTTATGCGGTCCTGCAAACCAGGTCTCAATAATGCGTGATACTTGCGTCATTTCTACCTGTACCTTACCCAAGCCCACCGCTGTCGATTGCATGACATTGTTCTTGTCATACTCAATCACGCGACCGTTTCCTAATCGGATAATTGGCTTGCGCTCAATCTTGCGGAAATAGACGATTTGCAGTTTTAGGCGCTTGCGGTCAGCGCTTAGATACTCAGCTTCGCGGCGACTCCAGCTCTGGTACTCTTCCCACGCTGACACTAGCCCAGCCTCGTGACCTTCAATGCTGTCTACGTCAACGAATCCCTTCCACTCATTAACTGCGTGATCGATTATTTCCGCCTTATTTGGCACCAATGACTTGAGCTCATCAGCATCAATCCAGCGCTCACGCATCACCCACCTGCAATCTGACCAATCCGGCTCGACGGATAACCAGTCCCAGTGGACTTCGTCCCGCGGCACATTCTTAATCTTGTAACGAGGACCAAACGCATTTGGGTTGCGATAGACTTCGACGAATCCGATGCCGCACTTGATTTGTCCTGCATAAGCATCCGAGCGTGCTTTATCTAGCCGGCCGAGACGGCAAACGTCAGAGAACTGTGCATTGATAGCTTCAGCTAACTGCTCCGTTTCATCATCCGGATCATCAGCCATGACAAGTAAGTTGGTGCGTGTCTTCGCCTCCATGCCTAAGACACCATCCACTGTCGGCGCAATTAAGTTATGCATCGTTTCCGGTTGGCCCCGCTCTCGCAAGACTGCTACCACTTTTGGATGAAGCTGATCGCCATCATAGTACGCGCAAGCCTTATTCGCATTGGTGCGCCAGTTAGGCTGTCCATCTATATCAGCCATAATGCTCATCAGAGTTTCAGTATCAATTGAGCTCTTATTCAGTTTCATCGCGTCATCCAATGCCTATATTCAAGCTGTGTTTCTTGTTTCTTCACGCGCTTCGGCATGCGTACTCGCATTTCTTGCGCAATCATGTAGCTCATAAGCTGATCATCGAAGCAGCCTTCCTGTGCATTCATGCTGCCTCGTTTGTCATAGACGAACGTATGTGCCTCGCTGACAGTGCCAATCCAGCGCATGCCCGACTGACCATTTTTGAGTAGCACTTTCATGCCTTCGGTGAGTATCGGTTTGCTGTGCCGCGTAGTGAGCCAACCAAGTTTGACGGTTTCGTCTTCATCTTCGCGATCGATGTACTGCTCTGCGTAAATGCGCGAGCCCGGGTAAATGTCTTTAAGTTTGAGGATAAAGGCGTGGCCATGGTTGTTACGCTCTGGGCCGATGTAAGCCATGTTGTACCAACGGCCAATGTGCGCAGTGAGCTCTGCGAGAAATTCCACGTCGATATGTCCAAACCAGTGCAATACCTGCTCACCATTGGATTGCTTAACAACGTCGATGCTAGAGCGGTCACCGTGCTCTAAGCCTTCTGCGATATCGACGCCTATTGCGTATTCTTCGTCCTCGTCTGGCAACTCCCAAACTAGCGTCATATTCGCTAGGCTTCGCTGGCCTTGTTCGTCCAAGCGCTCTGGCTTGCTCACTTTATGACGTTCGCCGGTGACTGGGTCCATGTCATATACGATGAGTGGCGCTTTGCATCGAGATTCAGCGCGCATCACGTCTTGCGCATCAAACACACGACGGCCAGATACCAAAAACGCCTCAATTGGCGTACTCGGAAACTCTTGCTTCATCTCCGCGCCTTGCTCCACTTCTTTGAGCACATACCACTGACGCTGTTCATCGTCGATGGTGCAGCCCATGGCTTCCTCAACCGCTTCAAAATACTCACGCTGAGCTTTGCTCATCGTGACACCAGTAGCAGGAACAGGGCTGCGATACTTGGGATCTTGCCACCACGCGAAAAAATGGAATTTCCAATCTAAATGGCTGAGCGCTTGGCATAGCTTTGTCAGTTCAATTGCACGTATGGTCATGCCATAGAAATCGCCACCAACACCCTCTGCCGTTGATTCGATGAACGCCACGCAGCCTTCATGAATCGCGTTAAGCGTACCCGTGCGCACTTCCTTAGCTTTCTGCGGATACTTCGCGCATATCTTGCCGTACTCCGAAACGTGCAAGCGTTGGACTGTGCCGGAACGGAATGAGGTGGCGACTTGCAGACTCGACCCGTGCTCAAAAAGAATGTAACCACCGTGCGCACCAGAGCGACGGCTTTTGACTTTAAACCGAGATTTCAGCCAAGCTGGCAAGTTATCGAATGGGATTTCAATCTTGGTACGGAAAATCTCGCCCGCCGCTTGCTGGTCTTGGGCGATGATCCCGCACTTCATGTTCTTATTGAAAAGTGCTTCGTCTAGCAGGTAGATATCAATCGCTGTTGAGAAACCAAGCTGACGGGCTTTTAGAATGATATTGAGCCAGTGCATCAACTCAAATAGCAAACGCTGGGCGGGGCGCAGCTTGAATGTGACCAGTTCGCCGCGCTCGTTCTCTATTTTGTAGAGATTGTCCATGCGCCACCATTTGTCGCTAAGTAGTCGCTCAATCTCTGCCAGCTCTTGCTCTTCGGCTACAGCTATCATTTCGACATCAACCCGCCTGTACCGCTGTCCTGCAAGTCATCAAGCATTTGACTAATCGGTGTGTCGTCAGCCTTCCCTTCCTTGGCCAAACGATCAGCTTCGAGAGTCAATTTGCGTGTCGCGCTTCTCAATCGGCTTGTGTCAGCAACAATCTTGTCTTTGTTCACTGCATCAATACCGAGACTGCTGAGCGTACGAGTCATCGATTCAATGCGACCCGTCAACGTATCCAGCTGAGTATTCACACGCGTAAACGACTCATACAGCGCAATGCGCTCGTCAAGCGAACTCGCGTTCTCCATATCCGCGTGTATTTTTCCCAAATACTCAATGCCACTTTGTAATCGCGCCCTAGTAAGCATCAGCTCGTCATTCAGCGTCGCTATCTGCGACAAGTCGAACATGTGTTGCTTTTGCTCGGGAAAGTACCGCGCATAAATGCCGCCTTTTCTTGCAGCCTGATTCCCCACCTCAAACGCATTCACAGGCACGTTCGTATTGCCAGCATTCCCCACTGACACAGTGTGTCCGGGCTTAAACCGTCCACCCTCATCGCGCTCAGACTCAACCATGTGCCGTTTTGGGGGCGTTTTTGCTGGGGCGGATGGCTTATTGGATTTGTCTTTAGAAACATTTTTGCGCGCTTTCTTTTGCGCAGTTGATTTGCGCACTGGCTGCGCAGTTTGCGAGTGCGCAGTCTTTTTCTGCGCAGTTTTGCGCACTTTGATATAACGTCTAGCACTCGAGTAATTAAGCCCCTTTGCCTCGCACCACTCTTTAGCGCCAGTGCCGTATTTAGCATGGTCATGCTCGAATTGAGCTTGTAGCGCTTTCCAATCCTGCGTTGCCATTACTACTTATAACTCCGTACTTAACTCTCCCTCGACGACCCAGTCACCTAACTTGGGACGATGCGAGGCTTTGATGCTGATAGTGCTGCCGCTTGATAGCTCTACGTAGGCTGACTCACCGTTCCAGCCAAGTACTGACACAATGACTCCTGTATTCATGGCTTCTCGCTTAATCAAGCATGTGATGTGTGATGAACATAATCGGGCGCTCTCTCCCGTAAGAGCGCCCTGTTATGCGCATTACTCATTACTATTCGTGTCAGTGCCCGTCTTCTCGCTGCTTTCGCCACTCTAGATACTCATCAGCATGAGCTGCGCACTGGCTCAGGGCTGACTTCAGGTAAGGGATTTCTTTGGCTGTTTCTTCTGGGGTGATGCCTGTAAGTTGAGGTTTATTACAGGGAACAATTAGGCCGGCAGGCGGTAAGATGTATTGAGTATCGACGACTGTCTCAGTACGGCTCGTGCAGCCGCTCAATAACAGCGCTAGGCCAAGGCTGAGATAGACATGCATCGTCAGCCATCGACGCTTCCATCGCTTTGATGTCATTGCGTAGCTTCTCCTGTGTTTTGTTTGCGCGCTGTTGGCGCTTGGTGAGTAGCGTTGTCATGTACGCGCGCTCTGAGCTGTATTGCGTAATGATGTTCTTGCGGGCTTGGCTTGTGGCTTTTGCATTGCGCAGTTCTGCGGTAAGCATTTCGTTGCGAGCGGACAGCGTGTCTATGCTCAGCCAAAGAAAACCCACGATAGCTATAGCAGCGACAGAGGTGATAAGCGTCGTCTTACTCGGTATCAGCATCGGCTTTAATCCGTTCGATAATCTCTTCATCGAGAGGCAACTGCCCCAACCGCGCTAGCGCATCGTTGATAGATAGCTGACCCAAACACAGCTGCGATACAATCTCTCTTCGCGTGACGATGCCGCGGCAATTCCATTTGGCTATTCGGCAATCTCGTGGCTTACCCTTGATAGTGACGTAGCGCCACCGCGGCATTTCCATGCATGCTTCGGGATATTGGCCAGCTAGCAGGTACTGATATAACGTTGAGCGTTGAAACGCACCGGTACCAATGTTGTAAGCCATGTCGAGGGATGCCAGGTGGACGTTCGCGGGGAGCTTTTGGGGTATTTCTTCGAGCGGTGTGTTGTGCTTTTGGAGTGACTGGCCGAACATTTCATCGCACTCGGCTCTAGTGAAGTGATCGCCTTGCTCGATGCCAAGAGTTTCACCGTAACAGGCTGTCCAGTTCCCACCGCTGTCTTGGTAGGCGACTTGTCTGTAACCCTCGAATCCTCCAGTCAACGCGACAGCCCCGACAAGCAACGCTTTCGTGAGCTTATTGAAGCGCATAAGTTAATCCTTAGTCTCGCTCGAGGATAATGCCTTTTTCACGGGCAATCTTTCGCATTTCACGCTTATGCCATTGGTTACTGATAAACATGGCTAAGCCAATGATAATGGAGGAGAGGAAGTACCATTGTTCTAGCGATAGGCCCCCGACCACCATGCCTAGCGCACTAAAAAAGTATGTGAGGTACCCAGTCACTTTATCGAATAGGTCATTCATAATCTGTCCCGATCAGGCATAAAAAAAGCCCCGACCGGATTAGGGTCGAGGCTTCAGCATTATTGGTAAATAATACTGCACTACTAGATAAGGTTCAATATCGTAGTGAGTTAGATGGAACAGTACTATTCCACGGATACTCTCACATCAACAACGGTGTTCGGATCACTATGAGACAAGCTAAACGTGAGTTTCATACCTTCCTTTAGGTTGTATTGAATCCAACCATTTTTCACCAACCCAGGCAGTTTTCTGGGGCCTGCTGACTTATCTGGCTCTCCATATGAGGAGACAATAGCACTCTTGTCCATACCGCGCTCTAATATGATCTCCTCACTGGAAAGCAATTCCGTGAGCCGTTCATCAAGCGGATACTCAGCGATGAAGAACCTTAGACGCTTGGCTTCATCGAAAATCATATTGACCTTGTCTCCATAACAAACAATGTCAAAACGATCATCAATAGTTGGTTCGAACTGCAGCGTATTCCCCCCGACAAGAGCCGCAAAAGAGCTATCTTTAACTAGCTTATCGTGACAACAGTTTATCCAATCACATACAGTGCTCATCTACGCGCTCATTGCTCTAAATATCAAGGGCTAATGTCCCAAGAAAAATTGACCTTTGTTCAAGGCTAGTCCTTGAAGCATGGCAGCCCTTTAGATTGACGCCATTCCTTGACAATTCTTACAATATTCTCTGGTGTTGCATCCTCTTCTTTTTCTGGATAATAAATAAGATCAGAACCATCTGGGTGCTGTGTAACTTCTTCAAAGTGAAGCACTGCATCAATGTGTTCTTGTTCTGTATCATAATCATCCAAACAGATTCTTTGTACCAATTGAAGGAACTCTGATTGTGAATATGCTGATAAATCATTTTTCATCTTTTAGCCTTATGGATCTCTATATGCGTTTTGGGTGATACAACTTTAAGGTTGTCAACGTTATACACTTCACCTCCGTGCTGAATCTCATCAACATGGTGTATTTCGTACTTCACTCTTCCACCAACTCGCTCTCTTTTTCTACAGAAAGGCGCCCTTCCATTTTTCATAGTGTTGAGGTTGGTTCCATTGAACTGTTCTGCCAATTCTTTATCACTGGCTACTTCAGTCCAAAAAGCTTTTCGGAAAGCATCGAAGCTACTGAACTCTTTCCCTCTGAGTTTATCCGCAATCTGAGACGGGATAGGTGCCCCTAAATCTTCGCTCGCTTTCTCCAGCCACCTTCCGGTGATATCTTCTCCGTTCCCTGTGACTACGCCTGATTCATCGCGCGCCGTTTTGCGGAAGACTAAGTAAAGCGGCGGCAAACCAGCATCAGCAGGAAATGTCACTAAGTACTCAGCAAGATCTTCCTCAGGGTATAATGGCGTCCCAATCTCCTGCTCGTGCTCTTCTATCGGCCGGACCCAGATATTATGCACGTCTAGCTGATCGTTCTCAGGCAATACCGTATCGGGTGTTAGAACATCTGTCGAGCCATCTGGAGTCCATGTAATGGTAATACCATCATCCAGTTCAGCAACGAAGTTCTGACCATTTTGGCGAGCCTCACGCTTTGTCACACGCTCTCCATATGGACTACCTTCACCGGTTTTTATGCCAACGACTTGCTGTTTACCGTTTTCATCTGTGTACATATTGAAACGCACACGCATCGTTACAGCATCAACACCACCCAGTTCTGGATGTCCGTCGAGCGTGCCATCCCCTAGCTGAGACGGCCACAGTGCCGCTACTAGAAAGCCTCCCATACGGGCGAAACCCGCCAGCGCTTCGCTAGATAGCGACCAGGTTCCCATCGTTTTCGCAGTATTCGTGCTGATGACACCGAGATTAGTAGCCGCTCCACTGGCAGGCAGCGTAAGTATTGCTGCTTTACCGTAGTCAGTCGCTTTTGAAGCCGTCGTGATTGCAGTTAGATTCGCAACCGGTAACTCTCTTTCTAGCAGGCTGTCATTGTTAATCGCCTTGAAAGGCGTTCCAGCTATAAACGGCTCCGAGTAGTCATAATGGGCATTTTCAGCACAATTATATGCACAAGGAGAAAGTGGTGGCAGCTCCGTTGCGGCTTCGCTAGAAGATTGCTTAGCCTGCGCCTGTTGAACGATGAGGGTATCACCGACTTTTAACGACATGGGGTCAGCGTTATATGCGGGGTTTAGATCAAGTAACTGTTTTGCCGACAAGCCATACTTACCTGCTATCGTTCCCCATGACTCGCGCTGTCGAGTGTCTGGATCAGTTGCAACTTGGTGGGTTTCTGGCTCCGCTTGCTCTGGTTCGCTGTCTGCATCGTTAGCAGAAGAACTCCCTCTCTCCGCCACCGGCTGAGTAGGCGCAGCTAGTAGATCACCGATAGAGAGCTTGATACCGTTTTCTTCCAGCCACTCATCACTCAGGTTATCGAGTTTGTCGCGCGTGATTGGTTCGTTAAGATAGACGAGGTGCTGTTCCTCAACTTCTTTCCCACCAATTTTCCAATACACCAAGATAGCACTCTGGTATTTATTGACGCCTTCCTCGTGATTGAGCTTTTCATGAGTGGATCGCGTTGCTTGAAACTGCCATTTACCATCACCCAACAACTTGTACTCTTGCACAAGGCGCTTTTGGTGAAAATGATAGTAGTAACCCTCTGTAGGTAAGCCCAGTCGCTCACCTAGCTGTACTGATGGAACTACTGGAATAAATGCTTCACGTACAGTGGCTGAACCTTCTGGCTTCATCACTATGTTTTGGGGAACACTGATTCCCATCGTATCGGCTGATACCTTGACTAACAGCTTTTTCGGTTCATCAAATGCCGCATAAGCTTTGTACTTAGTGCCATGTTCCGTAGATTCAGTTTGCCACTGACCAATTACCCCTTCCTGTTCAGTCTTGGCGATCTGGAAAGTGCAGCCCACGGCTTTACGAAAAGTCTTGTCTGAAGCAGCAATCTCAAAGCAGTACTCATATTTCAAAGCTGGCGGCACGTCTGAACGATCAGGCTTCACTGGTTCAGGGACATAGGTGTCTTCAATATTTGTTGTCGCGCCATGTGAGCTGGTACTAGCGCTATCCGAGCCACTCGCCCCTCCTGCGACATTTCCAGATTGATTCGCTCTGGCAGAAAGAGCCGACCGGGCTTGTGGTGAAAGCGATGTGTCAGTGCCAGGGGCAACGGACCATATCTTATTCACACTATCATGCACCATCGCAGGATGCGTCGGCGTATCGGTCAATAGTGCATACTCACCGCTATCAAGCTTTCCCTTAAACTGAGAAAAGCTCACGCCATCGGGGATGATATTGCTGACGTCACGCTCGCTTAGCGTGCTGATATCTCCTTCCACTTGGCCAAACTCATAAGACATGAGCTCGGTCAATCTCACTAATTTATAAGCCACCTTTCTGTCCGCCAGTAAATGATCATGGAGCAGCATTCTACGCAACGGGCCAGAAATATGGATAGAATTGTTGTCATCGTTAGGTTAACGCTAGCTAAACTGTGAAGTTTGTCCAAGCCTCTTAGTCAACTCTCTCATTTATAAGAACCAGAGTTATGAATTACAGTGTAGTTATTACTATCGTTAATCCAGAATGAGAATATGCCCTGTAGGGTTAAGCTTCAGCAAGATAGAGTCATAAATCATGTTAAACATAAAAAAACCAAAACTTGCTACGACCATCCAGATGGTCATAGCTGTTTCCAATCTCTCAAAGAAGAGGCTAATAACAGCTACTATCAAGCACAGACCACTAATGAGCCTCCCTAGTCCAACGAATATGCCCCTCAACCAAAGCATTGGGTAAAAGATAATATTCCTGAGTAAATTGATAAAAATTTTCACATCCCATCCCTATGGCTAGTAATCATTTCAAAGAACACTCAAGCCGCAATTCAGCGACCTTCGCTCTCTCAGGCTCGACATAAGCGAGTTGATATTGAGTTATAATACTGGTGAATTTTTTCAGATACTTACAACGATAGGCTAGATCGTCCGGTACCCACTCGTCTGGGCCCTTTGCTCCCTTCTGAGAATTCAGTCCGTCATCGACAATAATCAAATTGTTTGGATCATTCGCAAACATCTCTTTTTGTCGTAAAGGCCAATCTTGCCCGCCATGGCCATGTGCCCACTTCAAAGCTACAACGTGGTCAATATCAACATCACTGGCTTGTGTGTACATCTTGCCTGTGAACTGCCCTACCCAGAGACCTGTCTTAACAGTACATTTCTTATCATTAGTAAACGTAACAGGCCTTTCAGAGCGCTCAATCAAAATCTCAGCACGAGTGTTCTGACAATCCAAATCGTGATCAGACCAATGTGGCCAGTCATCGCGATTGTAAAGCTTACTGTATGCTCGCCTTTCTAACTCGGCCTCGTCAGTAGCCTGACTCACGGCTTCTTTGACACCTGGACCAGAATAGTTTTTGGGTAACCGACCACCGCTGTTTAAGCAAGCCTGAAGAGTGTCAAAAGAGGTGAAATTTTTCGTCCGGTTGTAGTAAGAACTATAAGAGTCATGACAAATACCCGATTTACTCTTCTTCACAACATCCGCTTGTGCGCCCAGCGATACAGAGATCAGCGGTATCGTTAATACCAGATTCACAAAAAGCTTTTTAAACATAACCAACGCTCGGAGTCAGGAGTTTGACTAACTAATAACACATTAACAATTCAGAAACAAAGACACGAATCTTGGTTCTTCCCACCTTAACATTCAAAAAACCTATACAGACGCATCCACTATAACTAGCAAAATCATAAAATTGGATTAGGTTTACTATATCGCCGTCGATACTTGTTCATCGCAGGATAAACATATGCAGATAGTTAATGTGGTGCCCTATTCCAATGTCTGGCGCGAGGAGTTTGCGACAGAAAAAGCAAAAATTAGCGCAGCTCTCAGCGAAGTCAATGTATCTAAGATCCATCACGTTGGTAGCACTGCTGTTCCAGGGATGTGTGCGGTTCCAATTATCGATATTCTCGTAGAAGTAGAAAACTTAGAAGTGTTAGACGGAGCAAGTCATCTATTGAGTGCTCTGGGCTACTTTTGTGAAGGAGAGTATGGTGTTGAAGGTAGACGTTACTTTCATACAAGAGCACCTGGAATAGCACATAGGATCTATGCCTTCGCTTCTAGTTCCAAAAAGGTCGATGAATACCTAGCATTTCGAGACTATCTCATCGTTTTTCCATGTGTCGCCGCTGAGTATTGTCACCTAAAAAAGGAGTGCGCAAATGTGTGCGGCGGTGATATGAACGTCTATAGCGAGAGCAAAAATACATTTATCAGCGCGCACGTTCAAAAGGCAATGGCTCGATGGTAGATAAGTTCACTTACCTCGGTTGATCTTCAGTATAGAGCTCTCTTTAACCCAAGTCTGAGTCGCTGGAACGAATGACCCATCGCGATAAGTGGGGGTGGCGCTATCAGGAAAGCAACACTGTCACAGTTGGTGCAAACATGCTTCCATAGCTTGGTTGACGACTTAAGGAAGGGGCTTTCCTCTTTAACCTCTGGTTCATCGTCAACGCGATAAACTCCGTGTGTGCACGAATCGCAGATGTACTCGATAAACCTAGCTTGAACTGTCTTAGTCCGTCTCATACGACACCATAACACTGTATACATAAACAGTATCGTAGAATCATCTAGTGTCATCAAGAAAAAAGCCCACCGAGGGTGGGCAAAAGAGAATATAGAAGTTACAAACAGCGTGTTGCATGACCACCCTACTCAAGAGTCACTTTGAGTAAAACCTTGTATAGATGAGATGCGACCAAGTACAAATTGAGCATGCAACTTGTGTATTAGATATCCTTAAACTGATGAAACGCACTCATCGAAACGAGCGTCATACATTGATGTAGTTCCCATTTTGATAGGTTTGGAAAACGCCACTGGCCACTCTCCCACCGTAAGTGCCATCATTCACATCAATCACAATAGGGTTGTTCAGCAAGCCTAATAAATGATTGTATGGACCTGGTAGATTATCCGCCCACATGTTTGCCTGACCAATGACAACTACTTCAGTGTATGGGGGTAGGAGGTTCACCGCTGCGTTGGCGGCATTATTATCGAATGGGCTATCATCGTTCGAAAACATAACTAAATGAACACCAGTGACTTGATTATCATGTCTAGCGATCAAGCCAATACATGAAGTGAACGCCGAAAACCGAATAGCATTTCCGGAGCCATATTCCTGCTCTTCGATGCGCATGATATCTTGAGCCTGTGCAAAGACATAAGCCATATACAATCTCCTTTCAAATAAAAATAGTATTGATTTTTAATCAATTTTCACCAAAAGCATCATCAATCATTTCCAGCGTCTTCTACGTAGACAACATGAAGCAACGGCGCCGCTAGCCTCTAGACACCCGCAAAACCACACAACGACATTCGTATAAAATACTAGTCCAGATATGACCAACTAGTTAGCTCCCTCGATCGAGTGATAACCAGTTATTGTTTCGCATTAGCTAGGCGAAACATCATAAATTAAACATATCAATCCTATTCGAGACACATGTATTTTGAACTTTGGATACTTTAGGAACAAAGCAAGTACCACCTACATCAGGTCTCGATCGTACATGCAGTAAAACTACTCATTTCAGAGCGCTATTGAAAAAAGACAAGCCTCATAGAGCCGCCTATGCGTTGGCCTAGATCCCTTAATCTTTATTCGCTTTGGTATTCGGATGAACTGATTATGGCCTACTCAGTGAATTCAATGATTTAGAGTACAACACCCATCTTAACTCAAACATCCCAATGAAAGGAAAACTAGGCACAAAGATTATGAAAAACATCATCATACTACCAGCCATGAAAAATAAAATGCATATAATCAGTGACTTAAAGCATAATCGGGTACATGCCTCATTGTGATACCAATCACACTAGGGTCTTGTTTTTTAGTCTAGCCTTACACGCATCGTCACATCGAGTGTCGAGACTCAACATCCAGAAACGCTAGGTAAGGAAATAAAAATGAAAGACTTAAAAAGCATGCAAAGCTATATCGAAACACTAGAGCTCGCAACTCTAGACTCTGCTGTGGTTCCAAAGAAAGCAGCACGCAGAACTCTGGCTGTTACGAAAGACGACAAAGAGTCAGCAAACGTTAGCGCTAATTCTGTTGTGTCTTTCACGAAAGATTTACCCGAGCAACTTAGAGCCGATGTATTGAATTCCACGCTATTCGCGCAACTAGCTGCAACAGCTAAGTTTAACCCTGAAACGGATCCAAAAGGTTGGTATCAAAAATACAATGAAGTTCTCAATAACATTGGCTGGAATTTTCCTAGCTGGGATTTCTCAAAAGTACAAACATCTAGTAAAGGCTTTGAAATATCTAAAGAAGTGATCAAACTGATACAAAAGGTAGATGTTTCTGCCGCAGGCATGATGAGTGCGGTTCTAGAATCATTATCGGCTAGTGATAACTCAGATGCTGCCGACCTCTTTGATAGCGTCTCGAACCCAAAAGAAGATGCTAACTTCCAGATCGGCCCCTGTGCGTATAGTGGAAAAAATGTTGTTATGACCTCAGCATGTATGTTTTTCAAAGCCACTGAACATGTTCATCGATTCCTTTGGTTTACCTGGAAAGATCAAAGCACTGAACTCTGGGGCTCTGCACGGAAAGCTGAACTGGTTGATGATGTCTATGCACGTGTTCGCAATCAAATAATCGAAAAACTCGGAAACAGAGCCGAGAAGTACGTTATGGACATTGATCTTGGCGACTTCGATACAAAATACGCAAAACACATGGAACGTCTAGAAGGAGTAACTGCTTAGCTTTAACCACAAGTGAATGGCGCCTGGCAATATAGGCGCCATTATAATGGCTAACAGTGTAAAAAACCTTCCTCTACACCGCTGGCGGTAAATAAAGGTAAACAGCAATGATTGATTATAAACTAACTAGTCATGCACTATTACTAACTACAGTAATCGCGCTCAGTGCCTGTAGTACTCAATCAGATATGGGTCGTACTGATGAGCAAATGCACGGAATGGAATCCAAGCAAGCGATGGTGAAGTCAACTTATCTTGGAACGACCAACTTCGCAGCAGGTACAAATTTTTGGAATGTAATTGGCTCAACCGGCGATAATATCCCCGGTGGATACAGCTCTTGGATTCAATTATACGGAGGGACATGTGGAGCCCCTACGCCAATGCAAAGTGCTACTGGGCAGGCTTGTAGTTTCCGCCTCGTAGGCGGGCACGTTGTCACAAACCAAAATGATCAACGTCCAGCAAAAGGCGACACTGTTTACATTGTACCCATCTGCCACTCTGAGAACATGAAACCCAGTCTTACAATGCAAACTGCCGCGAAGACTTGTGCCGTTGAGCTAGGTTATAGGCAGTAATTCGATACTTGATTGCATCATTGTCAGTCGTTCCAAACCTTAAAGCACAAACTATCCAGCAGTATAGGTGGCTTGTGCTTTCTAAATAAACAACACAGCCTTTATAATACTATACGCAACCAGTATTCAGAATTTGAAAAGCGATGTCCCAGCCACTCCGATTATCGATAACAGAAACGGCCACGCTGCTCGATATGAGTGTACAAGCGGTAAGAGAAGCAGTGTATAAGAAACGCCAGTGTGGCGGTGTGGCATTTCCCCGCCCTATTATCATTGGCGCGAGTAGGTGGCAGTTTTGGCTAGAAGAGGTAGTTAACTTCCGAGAAAAGCTTTCTGAGGCCTCTGACGCAAATAAGGCCTTACCGTAACGATAATTATAATAGGCTACTTAACCACAGAAAGATTAGGCGGCTTATTTAAGCGTGGTTCCTCGGCGGGCTCGCTACTTCCCTCCTTTATAGTGTCACTGCCGCTATTGTCTTCGACGTTGCAGTCTTTATCGAAAGCAGGCTGCAATTTTTCCCTCAATACCTTCTCGACTCGCAACATCGTACTTCGTGCGTCGTGGTCGCTAAACTTCTTGTCTAGATGGTAATCGGCCTTTACTCTTATAGGCTTCAGTTTGGCCAGTTGCAAACCTAACTGGCGAAGGTGTTCTTGATCGCTCGCCCGTAACTGCTGTATCAATTGCTCATGAGTACCACGGCTACGCTCGAGTACAGGTACTGACTTCAGATCTAAAGAATTCAGACTATGAAACAAGGCATAGTAAGAGTTTCTTGCTACGTTTCTGAGTACAACTTCTTCGTCGCCAGCACTTTCATACAGGCTTCTAGCGTGTACCAAAAGATCCCCAGCAGCAATCATTTACGCCCCCTCTATCGAGAATGCCATATTACAAAGCTGAGCTTCTGACACATAAAACTTTGCAATGTGCGCATGCCATTCAAACTCTAGATCAATTGCTTTGTCCATCGACGTATTAAGCAATGAAACAATAACCTCTATATAATCTTCAAAACCATCAAAGGCTAGATGAAAATTAAATGACTCAATACGCAAATTATTTTTTCTTACCAGAGCTGTTAGGCCACCAAGAACATGGGCCATATATTCATTGGCTTTATTTACTAACTGCGTGTCATTGTCGAGGTAACACCAATATTCTTCATAATTTTTTGTTTCCTCACCATCTAATAAACCAAAGTCGCTAACAATGCGCTCGCAGTGATACAAGTCAAAATTACAAAGGGCGGCATTATAACTCTCTTTCTGCCAACTTTTATAATTTAAAAGAATCGGAAATTTCTTTGAAAGATATAAAACATCGGAAAAAAGCATATTATTGGTTAAGGCCGACAAAATATTATCTACACAGTCCTGTTCGTCGGAACCATAACCTAAACTATTGATCGCATTTTCCACATTTTCTACCGTGCGTTCATAATCTAGCGCGTGCGAATAGATAGCTGCAAGACACGCATACTTATGCGAGGCTTGTAGCTTCTCAGCCTTACGGATTAAGCCATGAAGTTGAAGCTCAGGAATAGCTATTCCTGAATTAATCGATTCATTCAATCGGTCATAGATCTCTGCGTCTATTCGCTTCGGTAGTCTTGGCGCCATAGTTGTTCTCACGCATAGTTGTCTAAGGTGAAGAGTACATTAGTTGTAGGACAAGCTCAACATTTTAGTGCTAACTGTATAAAATATTAGCGTCCTGTTGCATTGTTGGATATACCCGTAGTACAAAGAGGCGTGCAGCATCACAGTGTGACCCATGACCTTGCACTTTGGCTGATGCTCCCAATTAACTGCCCGTGAACGATTTCCAAAGAGTAGGAACCGACAAAGCTGTAATTTTCTCTAGCGGGCTCCGTTCATCATCCTCTATTCGCCAGCTGATAAAGTAAAGCCCGATCAAAAAGGCATACTGGAAAAATAATAGAATTGGAGAAAAAATTGTTTCATACACGACACTCCCCATAAATTCCATGGGTTCTAGGGATGATGTAGGTAATAACCAAAGAGCGTAACCCATCGGATAAACAAGCGTAATTGTAAAGAATGCTGCTAGGCAGTGACTCGCGTACCGAAGGTTGCCACTCCGAGGAAGGTTGAATCTGAATAGCTTTCTGTTTTCTTTCCAACTCAAAACAAGCTCCACACCATAAAGGATTAGATAAGCTGGATATGAAAAAATACCTATTACTACTAGAGCAGACTTCGTAAAAGACCCTGCGAGCAGCCCAATAAAGATGAAAAAAACAATAAAAGCAAAAGAAATAAAGTGTATGACGCCAGCCAAATTTTCCACTGCACACCCCAATTGATGATAAAATCCTATTATTACTCTCAACCACCTAAAGCCATAAGCCTCATCGTCAGTAGTATTAAAGGCACTATTGCGCCTACAATCAACATACGCAACGAAGCTTTGGGCATAAATCACGTATTTATAGTGTGCAAGCCAAGCTATCAAGGCTTTTCAAATACGTTTATGATTTTGACCGCCAATTCCCAAGCTGCGAAAAGACCTGTTTTATGGAGTAGTAAAAATCTGTTTTCTTGATAAGCAAGTTACAAGAAAACTCTGCTGATAAGACAGCCAGCTCAATCTTTACCTTTCCCATTTATAACATGATTCTCAAGGGCTCTTCGGAGCCCTTTAACTGCCGACATGTAAATTCTATCTGCGAAGTTATTTTATCCACAACATACTACTTCTTCCTCGTTATTACGTATCTAAAGGAACTTCTTTAATTATATATTTTAATATCTTGAAGCAACTCTTCAGAGGTTCCCATGACGTTACATATAGTATCAAGATGAGAATCTATACTCTTCAACAGTCTAATCATTTTCTCTGCTTGTTTTTCATTCACATTATAAACCTCCTCGTTTATTAACTCACTAATAAATAGAAAACAACACCTTTAATGTGAGTGAAGTAATAAGAGTAAGAAAACACTCATAGAAATATCTCCTTAACCTCTATACTTCTCTTCACATTTAATCAAAAACAACAGGTTTGTAGCTGTAAGATGTAGCGTATAACTTGCCAAGTGCTCCGGAACTGATGTTATCTCACCTCCTTGTCCATGACCGCCTTCTTTATTCCTTATAGTTGGGATACCACTTTCCAGTAAAACTCGAAGAGAAGAGAACTGGTTTTGCAAATAATCAGGAACCAACTTATTAGATAGACAACTGTGAATTAGTTTCTTCGCAGTATCATTTCGGTTAAAAGGCCATTTATGTTTTTCATGTATAGCCTTCATTAAGCTTTCGAATGACTTCAAACAGTCGTTCAAGCACTCTTTATATCGTTTATGTCGATAATGCTCATGAGCTGATAAAAACTCATCGCTCACACCTGCATATTGTCTATCTTTACCGAGAAAAAATAGTGCTGGCTTAACTATTTCAGAGTGGACATATTGCGAATCAATCCTTATTAGATTTCCAGATTCGAATTGGTAACCTATCCCGGACTCTTTAAACCTAGCATTTAGTTCATCGATTGCATCTTCTGGCTTTTGAGATACTCCGATTGCATTATTGAATTCCCACTCTCTTTCACGTACAACAGTGTCAATAAACTGAAATGTGACCTCGATGACATCAAGGCATTTCTCATGGTCTTTTTCATTTAGAAAAAAATTAAAGACTGATTCAAAGTGTGAATTCGCATCCTTTTTAAGAGAAAAGACGCCATACTCCTTGCAAAGTATCTTGTGAATCTCTTGATAAACTGCGTTCGTAACAGTATGATAACTTGATTCACTTCCAATAGTATCTTGAACTATATGAACAACTTGAACTCTAAAGTTCTGTTCTAGTTTATCATATTGATATATGTCTGGAGCTTCACCTCTGAGCTTTTTCTGTCTTTTGGAGAACAGTTCAAAAAGTGCCATTAGGCCTAATATCCTCTATATTTGGCTAGTCGTTTAGGGGTAGTCAACGCCACCATTCGGTTGTTTGCACCGATAAATACGTAATAGAGCTAACTTCCAACCATTGAAAAACCCGTGCTTCTGAAGTGCCAAAATACAATACTCCGAGCATGATGGTTCAAACAAACAGCAACCCCTTAACGACTTCGGTGCGACTTTTCTATAAAGATAAATCAATCTTATAGATATCCAAACCACAAGCTAAACCTCTTTGCGGAACGAGATTACATAGTAGATGCTATTTTGAGCCTTTTGGCCGCTGAGACCACCGAGACAACCGGGCTGCAGGCTTACACCCACGCTATCAATCCGATAGAACTCCCAACCATCCTCAGCAAACCTATTTACTATATCTTGAATATACGCTGCAGCCTCGCTTCCTTTGTGATCTTTCATATCAACGGAAATGTTAGGGGGAATTTGAACCATTTTATATGTATACATCATTTTTCCATTTTTTTGATGTGTAAGAAATATAAAAAACTTGCCGAGTAGTGGTGATATGGATAACTCTGGTAGCGGCAACGCACAAACAGACTACTTTTTATCCGAAAAACGACACTATCAAAACATTCATTAGTTTTTTATCCTTTTTCGCCCAAAATGCTGGTCATCGCACATTCTGTAATATTTGAAAAAGCGGCTATCAAGCCGCCTTCTCCTCTATCAGATACTTACTCAGCGTATACACCGCCTCATCGTGCGCAACATCAAGCCTCCACAATGTCTGCGTAAACAACGGCTCCAACTCATTGCGCCAAAGCTTCTCCGACATTCGCACCCCATTACTCCGCAGCATTCTTCTCAAGCCATCCGCAGTCAGCCGCAAGGCACCACGCCCTTCACATGCACCACAAGCATTCATCTTCACTTGCCCCGTCCCCGCGCATTTCGGACACTTGGTACTCTTACTCGCCTGCTTCTCTGCGTATGTATCAAGCCGCGCCCGCTCTGCCTCTACAAGCCCATTAAGCCGAGAAATTTCTCCCTGATAGTGCTTTTGCCTAAACTCGCTCGTCGCCGCTAGCTCCTGCTTCTCAGCTTTAGCTATGCTCAATTTGTAGCCACGAATAAGCCGCTTGCTGCGTTTGGCTTGCTCGCTGTGCGCTTTCCACAGCGTCTTCAGCTTGCGCGCCTGGCTAGGAGTCGGGGTACCGTGAAACGCATCTATCGCGGTCAGAACAATGTACTTACCTAGATCTTTACGGACAGTCTCTCCCAGCTTCAGCTTGTTAAGCAGTCGTTGCTCAATCCGCCCCCGAGCCTGCGCATCATCAAGCCATCGCCACATGATCGCATCACTGCCCAACGGGTGTTCACGCTGCAATTTACCCAGCACCCCCAAAATCACATCACCCGTAAGTGTCTGGCGCCCACGCTGCATGCTCGGCGTCTTCTCCAGATGCATACGAATAAATAGCTCTAACCCTCGACTCATGCGGCACCTCCCAATGTCGGCCCCTGCAAACGGCCAGTTAAGTATTCAGTAATCAGTGTTTTCATTTCATCTGCGCTGTAGCAGTAGACGAATAGATAGTTTTGGTTTGTCAGGCGCATTTCCCACTTGCGCTGGTCGTCGCTAATGCGTCCGCCGCCCGGCTCTTTTGCTTCAATGCGCAGGCCGTGGAAGCCACATGCAGCCACATCGAGAATGTAGTCTGGGTAACCTGGCTGGCCACCAAGGCGATAAAAATCAGCTCGGGCTTTCTTGCCGCGTTTACCTTCATTCGGCACATGCGTCAAAAAATCATCCACGGCAATGCCAGCAATCACTTTGCTGCGCGCCCACTTCACCAGTTCTGCGCACTCTTCGGTTTCGGCCTCGCGGCGCACTTTCTTCACACTGCCACTCTGTTGCTTAATCCGTCCTAGCTTGCGCTCTAGGGAATAAACGTTGTCATCAAACATACTTTGCCCCCTTAATCTCAATAACGCCGTCACGCACACGGCGCATCAGAGTGATGTGCAAGGCGCGCAGCATGTACTGCTCACGCTCGCCCGGTTCGAACTCGTAACCGATTCGACCATCGATGACATCATGACAAGCAGAGCACGCATCAACGCCCCAGATATCGTCCGACTTGTACGCCATGCCATGGGTCTCACTTGGTAAGTGCGCAAACACGACAATTTCCGGGTTGTAATTGCATACTCCCAAAACCTGCAATGCGCACTGCTGTCCACGCGCTGCGTCAGTAAGTTTCTTGTTCCGTAACGCAGGTGCTTTCGCCTTCATGCAAACCCCAGCAATGTGTTGACTGCTCTATCCACCTCGGCCTTGGTTGCGAAATGGCTGTGCAGTATGTGATTCCAGATAACCGTCAATGAGGCTGTGTAGAGCTCGTCGAACTCGCGATCATCCATATTGGCGAAAGAAATAGACTTGGCTTCGCGTTTAACAGTGCCGTTAGGTAACGTCACCGTTTTGTAGAAACCAGCTTCGGCCACTACCCATTTTCGATAAGCGGTAAAACTCTTTTCGACCTCGATGTTGGCACGCTTTCCCGCCAATGCATTCAGGTAGTCGTTTGCGAGGCTCAACAAAACATTCTCCGCGCCTCCTAGTTTTGAAAGCTCTCTTGCAAACCGGCACACTAAGTTCCTTTCTTGCGGTGAGATAGCACCGCCAGACGGAGTCCAGTAGTCAAATCCAAGGTTCAATAAAGCAAAGTACTTTCTATGCAACCGTGGGTTCCGATTTTCTTTGAAGATCCCTTCCAATACCGAGCCAACACGTTTTTTATCGATTAAGGCTTTATCGTCGTCGGTTAGCGGCATGAGGGCACCGCCCGGCAACTTAACTAGAGACAATTGCATCAGTCGTGGTCTCTCTCATCGCTGCGGAAGAACGTCCCAAGCCATAGCAAATAAGCAACTAACACGATGACGGCCCATACAATCAGGCCAATACTCTGTGCCGTCATGCTGCCTCCTGTTCTATTTGAGCATGCAACCAAGTCACCGGTACCAACCGGTAAACATGCACGATCGTGCCTCGGTCACTTGTGTAATAGACGCGCTGCTTCACCAGACCATGTTTAAAAGGTCGAACGTCGCGTAAACGAGCAGATATCGAGGCTTGGGTATCGGGTGTCTCAGGGAAGAAATATTGAATGTCCGCTTCAATTTCTCGAAGTGTCTTCCAAGCAGGGCCTCGCGTGAGTGTGACAACGCGGCCGAACTGCGTCTTAGAATTGATAGGATACCTGCCCGACTTAATCCAACGCGCGATATGTTTGCGAATGTCTACAACCTCGCGGATTGGCGTTTTCACTGGATGCGGCTTAGTGATTGGCATACTTATCCCTCACGCGACTAGCCCAGAGCGGGCGTTCTCGATAGCAACGTGACGCGAAACAATGGCTTTCGTTGGCATCAACATATGAATGCCAAAATAGAAACCACGCAACTTGGCCAGCTGACACATGAGGATTGCATTATCCCGGCCTTGGACTCCTCGTCGTTGCCAACCACGAACTGTGATCTCAGACTTGCCGGTGCAACCCGCGATATCTTTCACCGCTTGTGTCTTATCGCCAGCGTGTAGCGACAACAAACGCATATATGCTAGGAAAGCATCAGACGCCAACTCTCGGCGCATTTCTTCATTTTTAGGCTGCATGGCTACCTCCAGAGATCAGTTTGCAAGTATTGGCTAGTGCGGTTGGTGCAGAGCGCTTTTCGAAGCCACCTTTGAATACCAAACGGCAGGCATCGGTTTTACCAACAGTTAGCGGTGGGTCGATGGGAAAACCAGCTTGTACGTTTCCCATTTCAGCGATGCCAACCAGCTTGGGCGGATAGTTTTGTGGCCGATGAAACAAGTAAGTCCGGTACCGGTTTTCGAACTCTCTCGCGACGAACTTGAGCTCACTTTCTGGGTAGCGGCAAATTGCTGGCCAGCCTCCCATTTCATGGATCACTGCATGAATTAGCGCATCGTCGAACACGATGGAGCTATGCCCACCGACGGCACCAATTGCACGGCTAACTTTTGCCCAAGCGATAAGGGCCCTATCGTTGCTCGTGCCTCCCATCAGCTTGATGAGATCTGCTGGTTTCGGTGCAAACTGGCCGTTATCAGGGTTTTGGGTATGCCTTGATAGTGCCTCGGTAACGGCACTCAAGTCGTAGTGTTTTAGGGCTTCCCAATACACACGCAGCACACCCTTGGAGGCCTCTCGGCCATACACTGCGAGCACATCGGTAAGCTCAGTAGCAAACTGTTTTCGGTCGTTGTTAGTCATTGGTCGTTACCTCGTGTTTTATTCGTGGTCGTACACGATTCCGCAGTCACTCTCGCCCAGCCACTCGTCAACAGCGCTGCGGTTTCGCTGTTCGAGTTGCGCTTGCTTGCCCATTGATTGCCCAACCGCTTGTGTCTGGTAGTTTTCAAGCCAAGCAACTTCAAAGCCCTGCCATCCACGCTCGACGCAAATACCCAGAACGTCATCGACGGTGAGCCCGAGACGCTGATTTGTCTCCGTGAGCTTTGTACCCAGTCGATTAATCACGGTCTGGGTGATGGGAGCACGTTTTTTATCCCGAAGAGTTTTCCAGTCTTTGAAAACTTCCGAAGAGGGTTCACTCGGCCAAGTTGAGAAATCGAACGCAGACTTGCGCGTATTACTGTTGTTCGGATCTGTGATCGGATCTGTGATCGGATCTGTTATTGATTGGGCGGTTCCGCCCTGTGGATTGGGCGCATCCGCCCCGTGGTTTGGGCGATTCCGCCCAATGGATTGTGCGGGTTCGCCATAACGATTGGGCGATTTCGCCAAAACGGTTTTTGCAGCTTCTATTAGTGCTTCAAAGTTGATTTTGAAATGCGTTGTCGGTGCACCATTGGCGCGCCTAACTCTCGTTTCAATAACATCAGAGTGCAGTGATTTAGCTTTAGAAATGGCACGCTTAACCTGATCACGACTAAGCTCCAATTCCTCTGCCAGTTCAACTTGGCTTTTGTAAAACCACCCACCTTTTTGAGAAGCGCGATTCGACCAAAATATAAGCTGACTCAGAACGGCTGCTACGGTGTAGTTGCCTCCACACATGCGAACAACAACACGCGATATAGAAAGGTTCGCACCCTGCCCCAGCAGTTCGCCTATGATGACGTGATCTTTCATTAGTGCAGCCCCTGCCATTGATTCGTATGTGGCATACAGACATAGTTTTCAGGCCCCATCATTGAAGGGGCTGAAATAGATTTGATGGTAAGAGAGAGTCGCATTTGGTCAGGACGAACGCCGCGGCGATTAGCCGCAGCATTGATGACTAACTCGCTAAATGCATCATGTGCATCTAGGTTGTCGATCTTACGTACTCCACGTACATACTGCATAAGGATGCTGCTCACAGCTCCTCCTCACGACGAACTAGCTCCAAGCGATGGCTTGCCGGAGGCATGTGAACGAATTCACCCTCTATTGGCTCAGCTTGGCGTTTGGCTCGTTTGTCAATTTCAGGGAAAAAGTCGAGGTCAGGAAAGCCTTGGTCGCGCCATGCGGCCAACACTTCACGATGTAGCTCAGGATCTTCAGCAAGAAGATCGATGATTGCGTCAATAAGTAAAACGTTTGAAAGCACTGCTTTGGGTTGCCCAAGCTGTTTACTCAATACTGAGAGCAAGTCGCTTTCTTGCTCAGTAAACCGAACTTTTACTTGGCTATCTCGTACATCTTTCATCGATAGCCCGGGTTTACCGATCAGCCTGTTTCTCTCAAGCTGATCAAGCCGCAGCTGAATGTATGGTTTGGTCATTGGTCGTTACCTCGTTGGTCGTTTGTTTTGTTAGCACTAACTGAAGGGCCTTCCCATCCCTTCCAAAGAAGTTAGGATCATATGTGTAATCGAATAGCTCAGAGCAGTGACAGATAAAATGAATTTCCTCGGGTATTCCTCGTTCCCTCCATTTGTAAATGGCGGTCCTAGATACGCCGAAAAAGTCTGCAGCCTTCTGCACACCTCCTAATGTTTTAACTAAGTAATCAACAGTAAGCATTGGTCGTGATACCTCCTGTCACAATGATTACACTAGTCACGTTGTTATTCAAGTTGCAAATTGTTCATATTGTTTTGGTAACACAGTTATCATTTGAGGTGTAATGACTAACAATTAACCAACCAAAGAGAGAAGACATGAGCGGAGATCTCGGCGAGCGAGTGCTAAAAAGAAGAACTGAACTGGGTTTAACTCAAGATCAGCTAGCATCACAAGCTGGAATTAGCCGTATGGGCGTAGCAAAAATTGAGTTATCGGTAACTCAAAGTGCCCGTGCAGACACTCTTTTTTCTTTGGCGAAAGCATTGAAATGTAAGCCAGAGTGGCTTCTTTACGGAAAAGGCTCGCCGGAATTAGATGAGAGAAATATAGAGCCAGGTCCAGCTATCGAGCAATATGTTCCAGAAGTAAACTGGGTCCAAGCTGGAAACTGGACATCAGCAGGAGACAGCGTTCATCCCGCGGATGCACCTCTTCACCCCTGTCCGGTAAAATGCTCATCAGGTACGTTTGCTCTGAGAGTAAAAGGTCAATCTATGGAGCCAAGGTTTGAAGAGAATGACCTGATTTTTGTCGATCCTAATCAGGTGGATGCAGAGCATGGTAAGTTCGTAGTTGCCATGATGGAGGGCAGTGACGAAGCCACTTTCAAACAGCTACAAATTATAGAAGGCCAAAAGATGCTGAAAGCTCTGAATCCAGATTATCCACCTGATATGCGTTACGTGAAAATCAACGGTAACTGCAGACTTGTGGGCACAGTGATAAGCCATGTGAAGCCTGTCTGAGTTCGCATTCGTGCAAAACTACTAGCTATATGAGAAATCGACCGCCCACTAGGGCGGTTTTTTTTCGCCCAACAAGAAACAAAAGTAATCATGAGTTAAAAAAGTTATCTTTTCTTGTTGACGAAAGTTAGTGACGATAGTTATCATTCTCACGTCAAGACACATGTGAGACCAGTCTTGTAAACAATAGTTTCTTAAAATGAAAACTATTGATACGAAAAAGCCCCGCACTGAGGCGGGGCTTGTCCGGGGAGAGGATAACGACCAAATCATTCTCTCCCGACCGCTTACGCGGTTGAGGTAACAACCAATCTCTACTGAGAAAGATTGGAGTCAGGTTAACGACCAAGAAAACCTGACTAGTAAGGGCTAACGACCAAGAAAGCCCACAACCACGGAGATTTTACCATGATTTCTGGATTTGATAACTACTTAGATACACAACTTACAGAGCACACTAAGCAACTCGATCGCCAAGACGCTCGTGAAGAGGCCATCAAGGCATTTATCACACACGGAAAAGATCGAATTCTGGGTAATCAAGAATTCTGCCGACTTTCATTTAGCGACTTTGGCTCTTTCTACTTTGGCGACTTCCATGAGGGACGCGCCGCCGATGGTCTGCTTAAGTTCTTAATGGACTACGACCCCGACCAACCTCATGTAACCCAGAAACTATTAAGCCTTCAGGCATTCGCCTATAGCGCTCTCGATTCATTTATGGACGAACAGCGCCAACGTATCGAAGCAGAATTCGATCGTGAAATGACTGAGGCTGCTTGATATGGACGCAAGCCAACAACAAGAACTGCTACAAGCCATGTTCGAACCCGAGGATATTGAGTGGCGTGTTCAGCGCGCTGGCTTTTTCGGCGATAAACCTTGGGTAATGGCAGTCCCTTATATAACAGCTCGTGCAGTGCAAGAACGCTTTGATGATGTGTTTGGTGCTTTCGGCTGGGAACCAGCCTTTCGGGACATAGTATCCGAGGGCCGGATCATCGGTTGTCAATGCGGTATTACCGTCCACACCGAAGCACGTAGCATTACTAAGTGGGATGCCAGTGAGAATACCAACAACACCAACATCGACGCGATAAAGAGTGGTCGTTCTACTTCGATGAAACGTGCTGCCGTTCAATGGGGCGTCGGTCGGTACCTCTATCAAATGGACACCACTTTTGCAGAGTGCCGACAAGCATTGAGCTTTCGAGACAAGGTGATGGGCAATATCCATGTGGTCAAGAGCAAAGGTAAGCCGGATATGTATATCGACTGGCGCACGCCTAACCTACCCCACTGGGCAATTCCGAGAAGAAACTTTTCTGTCTACTTCGACGATATTCGCGCCGCGACCGATATGGGCCAGCTTTCCATGGCACTTAGTGAGGCTATTAAAGCAATCAAAGCCTCGCAAGACATGGAAGCAAAGGCAGAACTACAAAGACTCCGCTCTGAGAAAATCGAAGAACTTGAATCGAAAGATAGTGAGCGACAAGAACAGAAAGCTAGAGAGCTTATGGCCAAGTCACTCGATCTATCAGCACTGCTTCGGAACATCCCGACTAAGGGGGCTTTGTTTAATGCTTTTGAAAAGGGCGTTCTTCAACTGACGAACCAAGGCAAAAAGGACGGTATCTCCTCGGTAGGTGCAATCGAGGCACTGAGAGAAACCTATAAATCACTGAAACACCGAATGGATGAAGGTAACAGCCATGACCAATAACACTGCACTAATCACCCTAGACCAAATTACGCACATGTCTCCTTCTAAGGCTGTTGATGTGCTCCGCAACAAGGACAGCCTGAAGTCCATTATCGAACGAGTTCGAGTAGAGGCTACCAGTGAAGTCCTAGATGTAAACCAAAAGAAAGACCGCGAACGCATGGGCTCACTCGCTCGGACGGTTAGCACTAGCAAAACGACGCTAGTTAAGGCAATCAAGGCTGCAATTGCCGATATGGAAACGAAGGTAAGAGACGTCAAAGCGACCTGTAAATATGCAGAAGATGAGCTCAATAAAATACGTGATGAAGTACTATCTCCGCGCAAAGCGTGGGAGGAGGAACAGGCTCGAATACAGAAAGAGCGAGAGGAAGCAATTTTCCTACGCATCGAAAACATTCGACAAATGGGCAACGTTCAATACATCGCTGATCTTTCTGAGCTGAAAGATATGGCTAACGCTCTCGAAGCTATGCCGATCACCATAGAGCACTTTGAGGAGTTCGTCGGTGACGCGATTTCAGCTCGTGATGAGGCGTTAAGAAGCATTAACGACGCCATTATTCATCAAGTCCAAGAGGAAGCTCGCGCCAATGCACTAGCAGAGCAACAAGTCACTATTGCAATCAATGAGATCAGACTTATTCCGACAGAAGCGTTCTCTAAGTGTGCTAGCGAAATTGCTCTAATGATCAGTGAACTAAAACAAAAAAGCATGAGTCTATCTGCCGATTCGTTTGGTGATCGCCTTACAGAGGCGCAGCAGGCGGCGGATACGTCCTTGCAGCAACTACAAATACTGCTCAACTCAAAATCTGAGGAAAGCCAAGGCTCTACTCCTATCACGCTGAACAGCGAGCAAGTTGAATCAGCTACACCCGCCATCAAGCGTGCGAGCTTAGTATCAACGACTCAACACCAACTAGAGAGTGGCATGGTTTCAATCTCGATGCGCGAATACCGCCACTTGCAGCAATGCGAGGCAGAACTAGAGGCCCTAAAAGCCTTTGGCGTTGACAACTGGTCTGGCTACGCCGATGCAATGGCATCACTAAACGACCACGCAGCATAAAACAACGGCCCCTGTTGTTCAGGGGTATTTAGAAATGCATTCGGTGAGTGTGTTTCTAAATCCCGCTCTTTAACAATTTGGAACACAACCGAATACAAG
The DNA here is from genome assembly GCF_004916735.1 of Salinivibrio sp. YCSC6. Classification (NCBI taxonomy): domain Bacteria; kingdom Pseudomonadati; phylum Pseudomonadota; class Gammaproteobacteria; order Vibrionales; family Vibrionaceae; genus Salinivibrio; species Salinivibrio sp. YCSC6. The sequence continues at coordinate 1,044,316 of NZ_CP039516.1, read as the reverse complement.
CCAAGTCATACGGCCGCCGGATTCGGCGTTGGCGGTCAATTCCAACACTAACAAGGTAACGACCATGACTGAGGAAAAGAGACCCCTTGAAAACGAGCGCATCACGAACTTCCCCAAACTAATGCAAGACATTGATGGAGGGGTTGTATCAAACGTGCTTGGACTAGCGCTATCAAACGTTGGCCGCGCAGTCGCCGCATCGAACAAACAAGGGGAAATCACAGTAAAAATAAAGCTCAAACCAGGAGGTAGCAGCGATAACTCCTTCCTAGATCTTATCGCTGGCATCACGGTTAATGAGCCAAAGATGAATTTCGGCCAAAAGAAAGAAGATTTTCAATATCGATCAATCGCCTATGTAGGAAAAGGCGGAAAGTTGACCTATGACCGCCCCAAAGAGGACGTGAATGGCCAACTCACGTTTGATAATCAACCGCGTAAACTTAAAGAGGTGCGCTAATAATGATGGACAAGTCTGCAATCACACAAATACAAACACTTGGCTCTGCCCCGGTACTCTTAGAACAACTTGCGAAAACGGGCTTTCCAGTTGCTGCACTACCAGAGAATTTTCATCTTCATTCACTCGAACCATTCATGCCACAACGAAACCAGTTTCGTGGCACGATGAAAACAAGTCATATCGAAGAATTCGTTAACTACTCCATCAAGTATGAAATTGACGGATCACAGTGCTTCATCAATCCAGACGTAATGACAGCTGAAGCTATCTTCGATCTAGGTACCCAATCAATGCCCGGCCATTGCAATCACAAAGCTCATCTAAAGCTCAAGCCAACAGCCGACTTTCAGGAGCTCAAAGAGATAAACGACGAACGTCTGTCTCAGAAAGTACTAGCCGAATGGATTGAAGATTTCAGTGACAATCTGCAAGCATTCGAGCGCGATGGAACAGTAATTGATATTGCAGTAGCGAGCGCAGCCATTCGAAACATGACGTTTGAGCACAAACGAGGCGGAGAGTCATCGGTAGATGATTTTAGTGCTAGTCAGTCTGAATACGAGTCTATGGCGATTCGCACCAAAGAAGAATATCCCATGCCTGCAGTATTCAAATTCACGTGTGCACCCTACCACGGACTTTCAGAACGCAGTTTCGAACTGCGCATGAGCACGATTGGTAATCAAACCCTAGTGCTTCGCATCAAGAAGCTCGAAGCGCACGTGGAGGCCATGGGCGAAGAGTTCAAAGGCATCATCATCGATAAGCTAACCAGTGAAGACGCTAAACACATCAAGACGTTTATCGGCCAATTCGCAAGCTAAACCAAGCCCGGGGCTCCGGCCCCTTTTCAAACGACCAACATGAGGTAACGACCAATGACCACGCCATTTTCAGCACGACTACATCAAGCTCGCATTGACGCCGGACTCACTCAAGTATCTGTGGCAAAGCAGCTCGACTGCGCTCGTCAGACCTATCTAGACCTTGAAACCGGTAGGACGGAGCCGCGGTTAAGCAGTATCGAGGGTCTATCCAAAATCCTTGGTGTCGATAAAAACTGGCTTGCGTTTGGAGAGAGAACCGTTCAGCCCTGTCTGCCCACGGTAATCAGTATTGACGGCACAGCATACTGTCGCAAACAAGTAATAAATAAGGTGTGATGTCAACGATAGAGGCACGCAGTAATAGCTGGTAATGTGAGCTAATCGATGATTAAAAGCACAGTGCTTTTGACAATGGTGCATTGAAAGAATGCCTCATTACATCTTGAAAGTTGCTATATATGTAAACTAATATAGTGGTGAACTACGTTGACAATTGAGCTTGAAAAGGAGTTTCGGGGGGAACGCTTAATTATCGTCCACTGTGATGGCGCAATGGATAGCTTGGAGAAGGCACTAAGCAGCGTACCCCAGATGAGGCGCAGAGCTAGGCTTATGGCGATCCAAAGGCAAATAAAACTGCTTGCCAAGATGGGAAGGCTTTCAAGTGAGAACTTCCGTAAAGAAGGTGGCCTACCTAGTGGTTCTAACTTTTACGCCCTAAAAAAAATACCTATACGGGGTTACTGTTGGTTTTCAACTAAACACCCAAGTACAGTCTATATCAGCCACTACATACATAAGAAAAAGGATGATCTCGACAAGAGGGACTGTCAGCGTGTTGTTGATAACTGGAGAATTATTGAGGAGTGACACACTATGAGCGCTAGAGATATGTTCTTTCCTAAAGGAACGCAGTTTAGTGATGCTGAAGAGCGTGCATTTGCGCGAGAAGATCTAGTATACCAAGTCACAGAAACGCTTTTGATGGCGATGGAAGATAAAGGTGTAAGTAAGGTTGAGCTAGCACGACGCTTAAACAAGTCAAAATCTCATGTTACCCGTTTGCTTGATGGCTCTAGAAACATGACATTGGCTTCACTGTCAGACATATGCTTCGCTATTGGTATTACTCCAGAAGTAAAAATACCTGTCAATTTGCCAGAGAAACGTAGTGAGTCAGGCTGGTCTCGAGCTAGCTTTAAGCAAGATGCCAAGACAAAAAAGGCCAGTTACAAATCTGAAAGCAACATCGTCATTGTACCAAGTGCAACTTGGAAAAGGGTCGCATGATGGCAACGAAAAGTACCGAAGCAGCAAAGCATTTTTTGATAGACCAGATTAACATGCGCAACCTAATGGTGCGCGTCAATCCCGATTGGGAGTTGGAAAGCATACAAGACAAGCACTTAGAGTACACTCAACTAATGATGCATTGCAGTCATGCCCAAAAACTAGTTCCCGATGAGGATGCTAGCGATAATCCATGTTTGTACAAGTTCTACGTAACGTTAGGAATTCGCAGTCTGACAGAAGTTGATTCACAAAAAGACGCCGATGATGAAAGTGTATCCCCAATATTAGAAATCAAGGCTGATTACGTACTTCAGTATCAATCGCATTGCGACGTAGATAGTGAGGCGTGCGAGGCATTTGCCGAAAAGCATATTTATTTCCATGTTTGGCCATACTTTAGAGAAATTGTGCAATCTTCCTGTAATCGACTGGGCATTGACTGTATGTCCGTGCCCCCATACAGAGTCTAGCCGAGTAATTTTTAATCTTAGGCTTGGACAGTTAGTCCAAGGTGAGGATACTAACTAGATTGGCCCTACAGTTTTAGTCAACTGGCTCTTAACCGCTTCTCATAGACTCTTTGGCTGTTTTATCGGTCATATTCCAGTCCCTTCCATTACCCTACGGCGCGACTTACCTTCATCAAAGGAGGTCGCCCATGCTCTACACTCGATGCCAAACCAAAGAAGCCATTGCCCATGCACGCTTCTACTCATACTGCGAAAGCTGTAGCTTAGACGTAGCACTAGGCCTGCTCTCTGCGTGCCGGTTATCTGATACCGCAATCAAAGCCCTGATTGCGTCTGGCTGGGATATGCCAGTCACCACACTCCCCCACTACTCTGCAACCGACTTAGCAAAAGAGATCGGTGTCTCTCCACAGAAAGTGGGCCGAGTGGCCAACGCAAATAACCTTAAACGCCAAGAGTTCGGTGAATGGCGGCTCGACCAAGCTGCCAATAGCAAAAAGCAAATCGAAACCTTTTGGTACAACGACCACGGCCGGAAACGGCTTTTACAACTCTTAGAGGTAACGACCAAATGACCACACTGGTAGAACTAGTGCAACCCAACGATTGGGTAGAAGAAAAGATGCTAAGTCAATTGACCGGGCTTGGCAGGAAGACCATTGAAGAATTTCGACTCAACGTCTGGATTGAAGGTGTTGAGTTCATCAAGGTATCTCCTTCTGGACGCCTCAATGCAAGAAAGGTGCTATACAACCGTAAAGCCATCGATAAATCGTTCTACAACTACCAGAGGATTGCGTGATGACACCGGAAGGCATAGAAGTACGTGGCACATCAATCCGTATCTGGTTTTTGTACAAAGGAAAACGGTGCAAGGAAACTCTTAAAGGCTGGCAAGCCACGCCAGCCAATATCCGTAAGGCAGGACGGTTGCGCGCCGTCATCGTCTCTGAGATCTCTGATGGTACATTTGATTATCTCGCACGATTCCCAAATTCCAAGAAAGCGAGAGAGCTCGGCAATGTGGCATCAGTTAGTAAATCAATGACAGTTGAGGAGCTCTTTGAGAAGTGGCTCAACGCAAAAGCAGCGGATTACTCGATAACAACGCTGAGAAATAAGCGCTCGGTGGCCAAAACATGTATTCAAATCCTTGAGCCAGAGAAGCTAGCCGTTAACGTCAACTATGAAGACGGGTTGCTTCTAAGAAGCCAGCTTATTTCTGGCCAGACCCTTTATAGCCATAGGAGCAATAAGAAAGGCCGTTCCGCAGGGACGGTTAACTCTTACATGTCATTGTGTGCCGAGGTGTGGCGCTTCGCTTGCCTATCTGGCTATATAGACTCAAACCCGTTCGAGACAATCAAGCCTGTACGTAGTGACGATACCGAGCCGGATCCACTCGAATATGATGAATTCCTGTCGCTGATTAATCATCCTTCCATTACTGAACAAGAGAGAAATCTTTGGACGGTAGCGGTATACACCGGATTACGTCACGGCGAGATCTGCGCGTTATCATGGGAAGATATTGATCTTAATGAGGGCGTGATCAGAGTAAGTCGTAATTTGTCGGTAGCTGGTTACTTTAAGGTGCCAAAAACCAAAGCCGGTGAACGTACTATCAACTTGCTTGGCCCGGCGATTGATGCGTTGACTCGGCAAAAGGCCCTTACTTACGTGATGCCCGAAGAAAGTGTAACGGTCTTACTTCGTGAACCCGGCAAGAAAAGACAAGATTCTTGTCGATGGGTATTTAAGCCAACAAGGAACGCAGCACCAAAAATCAATGCTGGAAGCCACTACAGCAAAAACGGATTGGCGATCGTCTGGGATAGTTGCATGAGACGAACAGGTATACGACGCCGGACGCCTTACCAAACGAGACATACATATGCTTGTTGGATGTTGACCGAAGACGCGAACCCAAGTTGGATAGCTCGCCAGATGGGTCATAAAGATGCGCGAATGGTGATGACAACATATGGCAAGTTTATGCCTAGTCAGAGCGGTGTGCAGGTTGAAAAGCTAAACAAACGCTTTGCAAGCGTGTCCCATACGTGCCCCATTGGAAAATAAAAAGATCGTAAATAGCATTAAAAACATGAGGTTATGATTCATATGGTATTTTACGTAACGAATTAATACATTGCGTAATAGCGGTGAAAGAAATCCTATTACTTTTTAAATTTCAAGTGCTTATGGTGTTTTTGATTCAAATCAAAAATCGATAACGACATTGTTGGCGTGGTCACTTTGACGTCAATGTGACGTGATTTTGACCAAAAAATAACAGCCGTATCTGCACATCTTCGGGTGATTTACATGCATCATACGGCGTGAAACGATTTTATTTTACTCACCCGATATCCAATGAAATGGCAAAAGAAGAAAAAGCCCGGCATTATTGCCGGGCTATTTGAATTAATTAGCTTTCGCGCCGCTAAAAAGCGCAAAAAAGTTGCGGCTTGTGACATCACAAACCGTCTCAACCGTTTCCCCTTTGAGCAGCGCGATATACTCGGCAACTTCCCGCACATAAGCAGGCTGATTTTGCTTACCGCGATAAGGCACCGGCGCCAAATAAGGCGAGTCAGTTTCTACCAACAAGCGCTCTAGCGGTAAACGACGTACCACCTCTTTAAGCTCGGTCGCCTTATTAAAGGTTACGATACCTGAGATAGAAATATAAAAGCCTAGCTCAATAGCCGCTTCGGCCATCTCGTAACTCTCTGTAAAACAGTGTAGCACGCCACCCACACGTTCAGCCCCTTCCTCACGTAAAATCGTCAGTGTATCTTCACGTGCCGCGCGGGTATGAATAATCAGTGGTTTATTAAGCTCTACCGCTAAACGTACGTGCTGGCGGAAAATCTCTTGTTGCTGTTCGGCTAACTCAGGTTGGTAATGGTAATCCAATCCTGTCTCGCCAATGGCCACGACACGATCATCAGCGGCAAGGGCCTTTAAACGGTCATAATCGAACCCGTTTTCAATATCGAGTGGGTGCACACCACACGAAGCAAAGACTTCGGGGTAAGGACGAATCATCTCCAACATCGCGGGGAAGCTATCCAGCGTAACCCCCACCGAAAGAAAGTAATCGACACCCCTTGCCTTCGCTTTATCTAATACATCGGCGACATTCTGGTGTAGTGCGTCATAATCCAGTTTGTCGAGATGGCAATGAGAGTCTATTAACACGTTATTCTCCAATCGTTAATAACCACTGGCTAATCACAAGTTCCGTGTTTAGCCCTGAATGCTTGGTCAGCTGCCGTTGCATATGATGTAGCGCGCGCAGCTGACTGTGTAATTGATGGGTTTCTAGCGCCTCAGCCACTTTTACTACCACGGGTTGATGATGATGAATGAGCGCGTTGGTCGCACCTTGACGCCACTTCATCACATCAAGCAAAAAGTAGCTGGCCCAGTCCAATGAAGCGGGATAGTGTGAAACCAACTGGTCGAGCGTGTCAAATAGGGCCGAGCGTGTGACCAAGTAGTCCGCTAGCTGAGTCACAACCGCATGGTGATGATCCAATCCCCCTGAGGCCACAAATTCTTTTGCCGCCAATGGTGCGCCACGGTATAGCGCAACCGCATGATAAGGCACATCTCGCTGTAATGCTTGCTCGACCCATTGCTTGGCCACCTGCATCTCCGGTTGGGGCGCTTTCCACACGCTACAACGGCTGATGATTGTCGCCAGTAAGGTGTCTAGCGAATCACTGAGCAAGACAAAATGACAGGCTGAGGGTGGCTCCTCAAGCGTTTTGAGTAATGCATTGGCGGCAGCTTCACCGAGCATTTCTGCCGATTCGATAATAATGAATCGTGCGCCACCCAGTTGAGACGTTTCAGTCGCTTTACGCTGGCTTTGACGCACCGCATCAATGCTGATTTGTTTGCCGGGTTTTTCTGGCTTTAGCCAATGTACATCCGGGTGATTGCCGGCTGCATAAAGCTGACAGCTATGGCAGTGCCCACAAGGCTGCTCTGTCTGTGTTTGGCATAAGCGTGTTTTTGCCAGCACGCTTACCAACTCGCCACGGCCACTACCGATTGGCGCCGCGAGCAATAGCGCATGCGGCAAACGTTGTTGCGTCAGTAAGTGTTGCCAGTGAGACCACATCGGTGCAAACCAAGGCAACACCTCCGGTGCTGGGATAGATGGCGTTACTGTGTCACTCATGGCGTGTTATGTGTCGTTAGCCATTGGGTTAAGGCCTGTTCAATGCTGCGAGAAACCGTGTCGAGTGGCTGTCCCGCATCGACAGTCACCACGCTCGGATCCGCCTTAGCAAGTGCCAAATAACGTGCTCGTGTCCGTTCAAAAAAGTCGAGCTGCATGGTTTCAATCCGATCCAGTTCGCCACGACCGAGAGCACGAGCGAGCCCCTGACTAGGCTCAATATCCATATACAAGGTCAGCGAGGGCGCAAAATCCCCCAATACCGTGGCTTTAAGGCTTTGCATCAGCGCAGCATCCATGCCACGGCCACCACCTTGATAGGCTTGCGAGGACATATCATGGCGATCGCCAATCACCCACTGGCCGTTCGCTAAAGCCGGTTTTATAACGTTTTCTACCAGCTGTACGCGCGCCGCATACAAAAGTAATAGCTCGGCTTTGTCGGTGAGAGGCTCATCCGGGTGACCTTGCTTAACCAAGGTACGCATTTGCTCGGCCAGCGGTGTGCCACCGGGTTCACGGGTGGTGATCACGTCATCGATGCCATGTTGGTGTAGCACCTGCTTCACCTTTGCAATAGCCGTGCTTTTACCCGCCCCTTCGAGGCCTTCTACAACAATAAAATGGTTCTTCATTGGCTCTTTAACACTTTTAGGTAATCACGCACCGCTCGATTATGCTCGGCCAGCGTGGTAGAAAATTGATGGCCGCCTTTCCCTGTCGCGACAAAATAATAGTATTGAGTGGTGGCAGGCTGTGCCGCCGCCATCAGTGATGCCATACCCGGCATGGCGATCGGCGTTGGCGGTAGCCCTTTTATCACATAGGTATTGTAAGGCGTCGGGGTGCGTAAATCTCGCTTACGAATATTGCCATCATAGTTGTCACCCATGCCATAAATCACCGTCGGGTCGGTTTGTAAACGCATTCCCCGACGCAGCCGATTGACAAAGACGGAAGCCACCTTGGTGCGCTCGGCATCGATCGCGGTTTCCTTCTCGATAATGGAGGCCAAAATTAACAGCTCATACGGCGAGTCAATCGGCAGGTCATCGGCCCGATTTTGCCATGCCTTATCGAGCGACGCTTGCATCGCTTGGTATGCGCGACGCAACAAGGACAAATCCGTATCCCCCACATCATAGGCATAGGTTTCGGGAAGTAACAAGCCTTCAAGCTTGGTGTACTCCGCCCCTAACCGCTTGGCGATGTCAGCTTCATCAAGCGCCGTCAATGTCTGCTCGAGATGCGGTGCCGATGCCATTTGTAAGCGCCACTGTGCGAAGGTGCTTCCCTCAATAAAGGTGATGGCATCTTGATATTGCTGCCCCTCACGTAAAGTTGCGAACGCCTCAGCTAAGCTTTGCCCCGGCTGAATTTGAAAGGTACCCGCTTGAATCCGCGTCAACTCAGGATACACCCGAGGTGCTACCTTGGCCCATACTGTCGCCGTCAGCCAACCTTTATCTTCAAACTGATTGATAACTTTATGATAATGCGCCCCTTTCGCAATCGTCACCAGTTGTGGTGACTCAAGATTTAACGGTGACGCCACATAGGCTTTTGTCTGCCAAAGCGTCCAGCCTGCCAGCGCGACAAGCAGACACATAAATAGGCTGATCAGCCCGAATATTCGCTTTTTTAGCACGCGTTTAACCTCTGCTGTAGTGCGCTTGCCAGCGTGTGATCAGAATACGATAGATGGTCAATATGATTCACAGGGACCACTTTCATTAGGGTATTGGTGATAAAGACTTCCTCCGCTTGATCAAGCACATCCGGTCCTTGTTGCACCAAGTGACAGCGATAGCCAGGAATTTCCTCAAGCATCGCCATAACGCGCTGACGCATCAGCCCATCCACGCCGGCATAGTGCAGCGCGGGCGTATACACATCGGCGCCTTGACGCCAAAATAGATTCGATGCTGTGGTCTCGACAAGGTTGCCAAACAGATCGCATACCACCAGATCATCGACAGTGGCTGAAGATAGCTTATTGCGTTGGTCAAGTTCGCGCTTGAGTAACACTTGCTCCAACCGATTCAGATGTTTCAGGCCTGCCAACGGGGAGGCACCCAGCTGTCTTTCGGTGGTCGCCAACGAAATCCCGTGCTGCTGCCATTGGTAGTAATGCTGAGGAAAAGCATGAAGAGTCACGATATCGGTTGGCTGCTGGCACCCTGCGGGGCTGTAGCCGCGTCCACCTTGCCCACGCGTGATCACAATTTTGATCACCTGCTCTTGGTTTGACTGCGCACAAGCGTGAGCGACCGTTTGCTGCAGCCGTAACCAATCGACACCATCAATCGCGAGCTTTTGGCAGGTCGACATCAATCGTTCGAAGTGGGCATCAGCCTGCTGCAGCACACCCTGAGCACTCTGGCCCGTGGTAAAACAACCATCACCAAATTGCAGTCCCCGATCGGTGATCGGTACTGTTGCGCTCGGTTGTCCATTGACCCACTGCATGATGCCTCGTCACTCCACAAATAAAAACGGCCCGATAAATCGGACCGTTACTATATCAAAATCTTTAATCACTTTGCGCTCAACACGCGTGCAATTAGATTTTCTTGAAGATCAGAGAACCATTGGTGCCACCAAAGCCGAATGAGTTACACAATGCGTAATCCATTTTTACGTCACGGGCTTCATGCGGAACATAATCCAGATCGCAACCTTCGTCGACATTTTCGAGGTTAATCGTTGGCGGTACCGCCTGATCAATCAATGACATCGCAGTGATAATCGACTCAACGGATCCGGCCGCACCAAGAAGGTGTCCTGTCATCGACTTAGTCGAAGACACCAGAACACGGTCTGCTGCGTCACCCATCGCGCGGCGAACGGCTTTACTTTCAGCCACGTCACCCGCAGGCGTCGATGTACCATGAGCATTCACGTAACCGATTTGGTCTGGCGTAATACCCGCATCACGAATCGCCGCTTCCATCGCTAATGCAGCGCCAGAGCCGTCTTCGCTCGGTGAGGTCATGTGGTAAGCATCACCACTCATGCCGAAACCAACCAGCTCACAGTAAATTTTCGCGCCACGCGCTTTGGCGTGTTCGTACTCTTCCAGCACCATAATACCGGCGCCGTCACCGAGCACGAAACCATCGCGATCTTTATCCCAAGGACGCGACGCCGCTTGCGGATCGTCATTACGGGTTGACAGTGCTTTCGCTGCCGCAAAACCGCCAATACCGAGCTCTGTGGAGGCTTTTTCTGCGCCACCGGCAACCATTGCGTCGGCATCACCGTACGCAATCATACGAGCAGCATGACCAATATTGTGAAGACCTGTGGTACAGGCCGTTGAAATCGAGATATTCGGGCCACGCATGCCATAGTTGATAGAAACATGACCGGCGATCATGTTCACAATGGTAGAAGGAACAAAGAAAGGACTGATTTTACGTGGGCCTTTTTCCACCAATGCACGATGGTTTTGTTCAATCAGACCAAGACCACCGATGCCAGAACCAATTGCCACACCAATACGGTGTGCATTGTTGTCATCTACAGCTAGTCCGGAGTCTTGAATGGCTTGAACACTGGCAGCAATGCCGTATTGGATGAACAAGTCCATTTTGCGTGCATCTTTCTTCGACATGTAATCTTCACAGTTGAAGTCTTTTACCATGCCGGCAAACTTAGTGGCAAAGTTGGTGGTATCGAAGTGCTCGATAGCCGAAATACCGCTTTGGCCAGCCAGCAGGGCCTTCCATGACGACTCAACTGAGTTACCCACGGGTGATAGCATACCCATGCCAGTCACAACAACACGACGCTTAGACACGATGATGTTCTCCGGAGAATATAAGTTTGGAAATTAGAATAGCTTAAAAAGAACACAGGCGGTCAAGGAGACCGCCTGGTGGGAATCAGGGATTACTCAGAAGCGCTAACTACGTAGTCGATAGCCGCTTGAACAGTGGTAATCTTTTCGGCTTCTTCATCTGGAATCTCTGTATCGAATTCCTCTTCTAGAGCCATTACTAGCTCTACGGTATCCAGAGAGTCCGCGCCTAGGTCGTCTACGAAAGAAGCTTCGTTTTTCACTTCTGCTTCGTCTACACCCAGTTGCTCAACGATGATTTTCTTTACGCGTTCTTCGATGTTGCTCATATTAATACTAGTCCTTACAAGATTCGCAGATGCGATATGTGCTGTAGTTTATTCATTAATGTGGAAGTTGCAAGACCCCCACCGCTGGTCAAACCACGATTTGGGGACAAATCAATCGGAGTTTGACGTGTGTCATTCGAGATTGCAACGTTAGAGATCAAATCATGTACATACCGCCGTTGACGTGCAATGTTTCGCCTGTGATATAGGCAGCATCGTCAGAGGCTAAGAATGCAACAGTTGCAGCAATTTCTCGAGGGTCGCCCAAACGACCAGCTGGCACTTGTGCCAATGTTGCTGAACGCTGATCATCGTTCAGTGCTTTGGTCATATCGGTTTCGATAAAACCAGGTGCAACTGTGTTAACGGTGATCCCACGTGCAGCCACTTCTCGTGCCATGGATTTGGTAAAGCCTATCACACCCGCTTTCGCTGCAGCGTAGTTTGCTTGACCCGCATTACCCATTACACCAACCACTGAGCCAATATTAATAATACGGCCACAGCGTTTTTTCATCATCGCACGTAATACCGCTTTAGATAAACGGAAAATCGACGTCAAGTTGGTGTCCATAATGTCCTGCCACTCGTCGTCTTTCATACGCATCAATAGGTTATCACGCGTGATGCCTGCGTTGTTAACCAGAATGTCAACATCGCCGAATTCTTTTTTAATTGTGTCGAGCACCTCAGCGACCGACTCCGGTGAGGTGACATTCAACGCCAACCCTTTACCCTTTTCACCGAGGTAGTCGCTAATCGCTGCTGCACCGTTTTCGCTGGTTGCCGTACCAATCACAGTGGCACCACGCTCAGCAAGTAACTCTGCCGTTGCACGGCCGATGCCTCGACTCGCGCCAGTCACTAGCGCTACTTTTCCGTCTAGTTTCATTCGGTTACCCTTTTAGTTGATTCTGCCGACCTCGGTCGGCAGTCACAGAATGTTATTGCCAGCTCAACGCTTAGGCGTTGGCAGACGCTAAGCTCGCGCTATCATTAACCGCCGCACTGCTTAGCGATTTATTGATGCGTTTTGTTAACCCAGTCAGCACCTTGCCCGGACCAAACTCTAGTAGCTGCTCAACGCCTTCTGCAGCCATACGCTCCACAGTTTCTGTCCAGCGAACAGGGCCGTATAACTGACGTACCAAAGCGTCTTTGATCGCCGCTGGATCAGTCGGTGTTTCTACATCCGCATTATTGATCACAGGGATGTCAGGGGTATTAAAGTTCACCTGCTCAAGTGCTTGCGCTAATTTCTCCGCAGCCGGTTTCATCAACGCACAATGCGATGGAACAGACACCGGCAATGGCAGTGCACGCTTAGCGCCTGCTTCTTTACACAGTACATTGGCACGCTCAACCGCTTCTTTATTACCTGCAATCACAACTTGGCCAGGCGAGTTGAAGTTAACGGGTGAAACAACTTGGTCCTGCGCCGCTTGCTCACAGGCTGCCGCAATCGCATCGTTATCCAAGCCAATAATCGCTGACATCGCCCCTACGCCTGCAGGAACGGCTTCTTGCATCAACTGACCGCGCAGCTCGACAAGCTTAACGGCTTCTTTAAAGTCCAATACACCTGCACAAACCAAGGCTGAGTACTCGCCCAAGCTATGGCCTGCAAGCAATGACGGTGTTGCACCACCTTGTGATTGCCATACTCGCCAGATAGCCACAGATGCGGTCAGCAACGCAGGCTGCGTGCGATGCGTTTCATTTAAATCCGCTTCTGGCCCTTGTTGCACAAGCGCCCACAAATCGTACCCTAAGACTTCTGACGCCTCGGCAAACGTTTGTTGCACAACGCCATATTGGTCGGCCAATTCACTCAGCATACCTACGGCTTGTGAACCTTGACCGGGAAAAATAATCGCAGTAGCAGACATAGCTGTTTTCCTATTAATTTTAAAACCTGACCAGCGCGGAACCCCACGCAAAACCACCGCCAAAGGCTTCGAGTAACACGGTTTGTCCGCGTTGAATACGCCCATCCCGTACGGCTTCATCGAGTGCGGTCGGTACCGATGCTGCCGACGTATTACCGTGGCGGTCTAACGTCAACACCACTTGATCCATCGACATTGACAGCTTCTTCGCCGTCGCTTTAATAATCCGGTAATTAGCCTGATGCGGCACCAACCAATCAATGTCTGATTTTTCGAGTTGGTTGGCGGCAAGTGTTTCGGTCACGATATTCGCCAACTGGGTTACCGCGACTTTAAATACCTCATTGCCGGCCATATACAGCCAAGCCTCATCGGCTGGTAAGGACTGACCACGCTCAGGGTATTTAAGTTTCAATAACTCACCAAATTTACCGTCGGCTTTGAGGTGAGTGGACAAGATGCCATCATTTTCATCGGCAGAAAGCACCACGGCACCAGCACCATCACCAAATAAGATGATGGTTGAACGATCATCAGGATCACAGGTGTGTGAGAGGCGATCAGACCCTACCACTAAGGCATTTTTAGCCAGCCCATTTTTAACGTATTGGTCAGCGACACTCAGCGCATACACAAAGCCAGAGCAGGCTGCGGCAATATCAAACGCCGGGCAGCCTTGAATGCCTAGCATGGCTTGCACATCACAGGCCGCCGCTGGGAAAGCGCGTTCACCACTGGTGGTCGCCACAATAATCAGGTCGATGTCATGTTTATCGATGGCAGCCATGTCAATTGCTTGCACTGCAGCTTGATAAGCCATTGAGGCAACCGTATCTGTTGGCGCAGCAATACGACGTTCTTTAATACCGGTGCGAGTGACAATCCACTCATCACTGGTTTCTACCATCTGTTCAAGGTCAGCATTGGTGCGAACCTGTTCAGGCAAGTAGCTGCCTGTGCCCAAAATCTTACTATACATGAAGACTACTAATGCCTCTCGAGAAGAACTGCCTCTAAACGGTCACTTATCTTGGTTGGTATCTGCCGTTCGACCTCGTGCACCGCTTCACAAATAGCATTTTCGTAAGCGGCGATATCAGCGCGTCCGTGGCTTTTGACAACGATGCCGCGCAATCCTAGCAAACTTGCGCCGTTGTACTGGTCGGGTTTCAGCTGTTTTAGTTGATTAAAAAGATCAGAAAATAGCCATTTCGCGATCCAGCGCTTGATGGGATGCTGATTGAGATGTGTTTTTACTTGGTCAATCACCAAGCTGGCGACGCCTTCACTGGTTTTAAGCGCGACATTACCGACAAAGCCATCACAAACAATGACATCAGTTTGGCCCGTGTATATTTGATCCCCTTCTATATAGCCGGTGTAGTTCACTGCTTGGCAAGATTGCAACATATCGGCACATCGCTTTACCAAGTCGTTTCCCTTGATCTCTTCTTCACCGATATTTAATAAGCCAATACGTGGCATACGCCCGAGCTCTGCCTGGGCCAACACCGCGCCCATGACCGCAAACTGAAACAGCGTATCTGCATCGCAAGACACATTCGCGCCGAGATCTAACAACCATTTACGTTGTTGGTTTGCACCGGGTAACGCGGTCACCAGCGCGGGGCGGTCGACGCCGGGAAGCAATTTTAGAAGGTGTTTGGAAAGTGCCATCAGTGCGCCGGTGTTTCCGGCACTGACGCAAGCGTCTGCCTCTCCATGCGCCACTTTATCTAGCGCGATACGCATGGATGTGCCAGTACTACGGCGTAACGCCGTTGACGGGCGCATGTCGTTAGGGATCACGTCTGGGGCATGAACGATGGAAAGCCGGGAGTGATTTTGTGCGTCGCATCGAGTGAGCTGTGCGACAATTTGTGCTTGGTCGCCCACTAAAATCACATTTAGGTCCGCAAAACGAGACAATGCCTGCACGGAGGCAGGCACTGTCACTTGGGGACCGAAATCCCCGCCCATCGCATCAAGTGCAATGGTTAGCCCAGTCAAGGTTCAACCTTACTTGTTGATAACCTTGCGGCCACGGTAGAAACCATCAGCAGTCACGTTGTGACGCAGGTGAGTTTCACCACTAGATTTGTCTACTGATACTGCTTGAGTACCCAGTGCATCGTGTGAACGACGCATACCACGCTTAGAACGGGTTTTACGGTTCTTTTGTACGGCCATTGACCCTACTCCTCGTTACTTTGCTTTAAGTTTTTTAGTACGGCAAACGGATTTGGACGCTCATCAGCAAGTGGGATTTCCCCATACACCATGTTGTCAGCACTCACCTTACAGTCAGTGTCTTCGTGCATGGCGACCTGTGGCAAGGCCACAATCAACTCGTCTTCGACGAGCTGAATCAGATCAATCTCACCGTTTTCGTCGACTAATGCCGGCTCATAAGCATCCGGTAAGTTGCCAACCTGGTCTTCATTGAAAACCGGGCTATAAACGAATTCAGTTTCATAGCGATAGGAGAACGATTCCCAACAACGCTGACACTCAAGACTTACTGTGACGGCCGCATGACCAGACACGGTTTTTAACCCTTGGGCATCAATGTCGAAAGAAAGCGTGACCTCAGCATCACTATCAATGCTTTGGGCTGCCTCACCGAGGCGCGCCAAACGCGATTTATCTACGATGCCATCGTAGTCAAGCCGCTTTTGTGCACTGCGGAATGGATCAACCGTCAGCGGTAGCTTTACCTTCTGCATAGGGCGCGAATATTAGCCTCCAAATGCGCTGGAGTCAAAGAAAATGTTGCCTGTGCTCAGGCCCTTTGTTGTCTTCATGGCAAAAGACACAACGAATCACGAGAGTGAGAAGGCTTTCCTCTCACCATCTTACCATCAACGCCTTGGTTCTAGCCGAGATCCGGCCATACTGCATCATGCACATCGCACGTTGACGACTTTCAGGTTAGACTGAAACATGAAGATAAACCAAGCTTTTTGTGCGCATAAAGACTCACATACATGAAAGGACATGTCATGCAACCTAAAATCGTGTTGGCATCCAGTTCCCCTTATCGACAAGCGGTATTTAAGAAACTCGCCCTACCCTTTACCGCATTTTCACCCGCCATTGATGAGAGCCGGCAAGAAAATGAGCGCCCGACTGACTTGGTCGAACGTCTCGCATTAGAGAAAGCCATGGCCGGTATGCCTTTGTATGGTGACGCGTTGATCATTGGCTCTGATCAAGTCTGTGTGATTGATGAAGAGGTGCTCGGAAAACCCGGCACACGTGAAAAGGCCATTGAGCAATTGCTGCGAGCCAGTGGCAAGCAAGTCACTTTTTATACCGGCATTGCAGTCATTAACAGTAAAACCGGCCACCATCAATCCGATGTCGAGCCCTTTCATGTCGACTTTCGTGATCTCAGCGAAGCCGAGATCACACGTTATATCGATAAAGAATTGCCGTTAGATTGCGCCGGTAGTTTCAAATGCGAAGGATTGGGCATTGCGTTATTTAATGCCATGCACGGCCGCGACCCCAACACCTTAATTGGACTGCCGCTGATCCGCCTGCGCGAAATGCTCGAGAAAGAAGGCGTCTCGGTTATTTAATACTGCCGATTAAAAGTGGTGCCGCGCCAGATGAGTGGCTAAGGCGCCATCCCATGCCCCGACCAAGCCTGACGCTTGGTCCAGTGCCCTTCATAGACTGTGCGCTGGAGTACGGTGCCTGGAAGATCGCCGTTTTACTGAGGCCTCATAGAATGAGGCGATTTAGTGAGTCAACCACAGCAATCGGCGCGTAAGCCTGTAAGGTGTTTTGGTCGTGCACTCCCCATGTCACACCAAGACGGTCGACCATCGCATTCGCTGCCAGTTGCATATCATGATGTGTATCACCCACCATCAACGCCTGCGCTGCGCCGACACCTGTTTGTGTCAATATTTCTTCGATCATCATCGGATCAGGCTTAGAGGCTGTTTCATCGGCACAGCGTGTCACATCAAACAGGTCAGCCGTTCCTGTTTCGGCTAACGCACGGTCAAGCCCAGCACGCGATTTTCCAGTGGCCACGGCGAGCTTGAATCCGTTTAACCTTAATGCTCTGAGTGTGGCCTTCACCCCAGGATAAAGCTGGCAAGGGGTTGGATTATCATGCACAAACTGTTGACGGTAATGCGCAATCCAGTGCGGATACCATTTAGGATCCGCGTCTGGATACAACAACGAATAGCCCTTCTCTAAACTCAATCCAATCATTTGTTTGAGTTGTTCCGGCGCAAGCGTGGGTAGATGACCGGTGAGCGCAGCAGCGGCCTCTAAGCTCGAGACAATCCGTCCGATAGAGTCCATCACGGTGCCATCCCAATCAAAGATAAGCAGCGAATAGGGTCTAAGTAACGGATGCACCGAGAGTGATTGATCACCCTCACTCATCGCCGTCACGTCTTGCGCTATCACTTGTCCGCTTTCACTCATGCTTGCCTCGTTATTCCACTACTTAAAGGAAAGTGCCAGATAGGGACCGTCCGGTTGCACTTATTTATCGGTTTTCTTCCGCAACCCCTCAAGCGCACGTTGTAACTTTGCTTCCATCGGCGCGTCGAGATCCATGGTCTCTTCACGGCCCGGATGCACAAAGCGAATTTTCGCCGCATGCAGGAAGAGTCGATTAAGTCCGACTTGTTTGGTATACGCATCAAAGCGCGGATCACCGTAGCGGTCATCCCACGCGAGTGGATGACCCATGTACTGTGCATGTACGCGAATCTGGTGCGTTCGTCCCGTCACTGGGCTAGCCTGCACCAGCGTCGCCTCAGCAAAACGCTCAATCACTTTAAAGCGAGTTTCCGACGGCTTGCCATTGGGGTTCACACGCACAATGCTATTTACTTCATTTTTTAATAGAGGTGCCGTAACTTTACGCTGTTTCGCAGGCCACTCCCCCATGACGAGCGCGTAGTAATCTTTTCGCACTGTCTTTTCACGAAATTGTGCTTGAAGATGCCGCAATGCCGAGCGTTTTTTCGCAATCAACAAGATCCCAGAGGTATCACGGTCAATACGATGCACCAACTCTAAAAAACGCGCGTTAGGGCGCAACGCACGCATGGCTTCGATCGCACCGAATTGTAGGCCACTTCCGCCGTGCACCGCTGTACCCGATGGCTTGTTCAACACCAAAAGATGGTCATCTTCATAAAGAATGCAGTTTTCTAACTCTGCCACTTTGTCTAGCTTTGTACTTGGCGCCACTTGCTCATCGCGCTCAGGAAGCCGAATAGGCGGCACGCGGATCAGATCGCCCGCTTGAAGCTTATATTCTGGTTTTATTCGTTTTTTGTTAACTCGCACCTCTCCTTTACGAAGAACGCGATAAATCATACTTTTTGGGACATTTTTCAGCTGATTTCGCAGAAAATTGTCGATACGTTGGCCGGCGATGTCATCGTCAATTTCGATAAATCGCACTTTTGATTTTTGTTCTGTCATAGCGAGTGATTGTACCTCTAAGCGACGGGACATGCACCTATCTAAACCCTGCCCTCAACACCACTGAATACATGGCAGCAAAGATAATCGTGCAAAAAACGCGCACATTCGTCCGCTTTTTCTACCAACCCGACACAAGCAGCGAAAGCCGATTGCTGGACTCTGGTCTGGCTGCTATAGTTGCGGCGTTAGTCAGAAAAGGGAATCACTTTTCGGCGACATAACGGGCTTGCCTGTTAAAATATCCATAATTTCGAATGCTTTTCGTGCTTTACGCAGCACTCGGCGTAAGACGTAAGCCAAAAGCACCCGTTAGTGTGTTGACACGATGGCTGTTTGCCAGTGTCAGAGATATCCGCCATGAGTTTAAACACGGCGGACGCCAACTGCATAATCCGGTGAGCCACAATAACCGTCGCAGCTGGCCGATAAAAATTTGCCCGAGCGCACCCCTGATTTTCTCCAGCCGAGAGGTTGCACCATATCAGACTTGGGGTCAGGCAACATTGGCGACTGCTCTCGTCATCAACCGCTAATAACAACGATAAATAAATGAGAACAATCTGATGAAAAGAATGTTGATTAACGCAACTCAAAAGGAAGAGTTGCGCGTCGCATTGGTTGACGGTCAACGGCTGTACGATCTTGATATCGAAAGCCCTGGCCATGAATCGAAAAAAGCTAACATCTACAAAGGACGTATCACCCGTATTGAACCTAGCCTGGAAGCGGCATTTGTTGATTACGGCGCTGAACGACACGGTTTCCTCCCGCTAAAAGAAATCGCCCGCGAATACTTCCCTTCCGGTTATACCTATCAAGGCCGTCCTAACATCAAAGATGTGGTGAAAGAAGGCCAGGAAGTGATTGTCCAAGTGGACAAAGAAGAACGCGGTAACAAAGGCGCGGCACTGACGACCTTTGTCTCTTTAGCAGGTAGCTATTTGGTCTTGATGCCAAATAACCCGCGTGCCGGTGGCATTTCGCGTCGTATCGAAGGCGAAGAACGTAACCAGCTCAAAGAGGCCATGTCAGGTCTTGAATTACCGCAAGGTATGGGCCTGATTGTACGCACCGCTGGTGTCGGTAAATCGGCCGAAGAATTAGAGTGGGACTTGAAAGTACTACTCAACCACTGGCAAGCAGTCAAAGAAGCGGCATCATCCAACCCTGCCCCTTTCCTGATCCATCAAGAAAGTAACGTGATTGCACGTGCGATTCGTGACTACTTACGTCGCGATATTGGTGAGATCTTGATCGACAGCGAAAAAGTCTTCAAACGCGCTCAAGAACACATCCAGTTAATACGCCCAGACTTTGTCAGCCGCATCAAACTGTATGAAGGCGAAGTGCCGCTGTTCAGCCACTACCAAATTGAAAGCCAGATTGAGTCGGCCTTCCAACGCGAAGTGCGTCTCCCGTCAGGCGGATCTATTGTTATTGACCCGACCGAAGCCTTGACGTCTATCGACATCAACTCGGCACGGGCCACCAAAGGCAGTGATATTGAAGAAACAGCGCTACAAACCAACTTAGAAGCCGCGGAAGAGATCGCTCGCCAGCTTCGCTTACGTGATTTGGGCGGTTTGGTGGTTATCGATTTTATCGATATGACGCCTGTGCGCCACCAACGTGAAGTGGAAAATAAGCTACGTGATTCGGTTCGCATGGATCGTGCACGTGTGCAAATTGGCCGTATCTCACGCTTTGGTCTGCTGGAAATGTCACGCCAACGCTTGAGCCCGTCTCTCGCCGAAGCCAGCCACCATATTTGTCCACGCTGTAAAGGAACGGGTGTTATCCGTGACAACGAATCGCTTTCTTTGTCGATTCTGCGTCTCATGGAAGAAGAAGCCATGAAGGAAAACACGGCGCAAGTTCTAGGTATTGTCCCTGTGCCTGTCGCCTCTTACCTGCTTAACGAGAAGCGTCGGTCGGTACAACATATTGAGAAGTACCACAATGTTAAAGTGGTTGTGGTACCAAACGCGGATCTGCAAACCCCACACTTCGATGTGGTGCGCATCCGCGGCGGCGAAGAAATGGCAAGCTTGTCGTACCATCTGCCAAGCCAGCTTGAGTCGCTAAAAGAAGCGGAAACGCGCGAAGAACCACAACAAGCGCGTCCGGCGAAAAAGCGTGAAGAACCTGTGTTACAAGGATTTGCCGCGCCAAGCTCACCAGCGCCAGCCGCGAAGCCCGCCACAGAGACAGCACCTAAACAGCCAAGCCTGTTGGCCAAGTTAGGTAAATTCTTGTCTGGCCTGTTTGCAAGTGACAACACGTCTGAGGCAACGCCAAGTCAAGCGAGCACGCAATCGAGCAACCGCCAATCGGGTTCATCGACGCGTCAACAACGTAGCAAACGCGATCAAAGTGGACGCAATAAACCTCGTCAAAATCAGGCCGCGCCGCAAAAAGACGAGCAAGATGACAACGCGCAAGATCGCAACCGTAACAATAAGCCGCGCCGTAGTAACAAATCGCAAGATGAGCGTCGCGACAATAACCGTAAAGTCAAGAAAAACCGTAACGAGAAGCCAAAGTCAGCCCAAGCTGACAAGGTAGAAACGGCGAAGAAACAGCCTGAGAAAGCGGACAATAACGCGGATAACAAGGCAGAAAAAACGGAGAAGGTGAAACAACGTCGCCAACGCCGTAAGCTAAACCGCAGCGTGCGTGTCAACAAAGACCAGCCCAATGCAATGACCGCGTCTGCACAACCACAAGAACCGGCAAAAGGGAAAGATCTCCAACAAGTCGGTGCCGATGTGGCGCAGCAAGCTAAACAGCAACAAACAGACAACGGCCAAAGTCAGCAAGACAAGCCTGCACGTGAAGAGAAGCGCCGTAATCGTCGTTCTCCTCGTCACCTGCGCGCAAGCGGCCAGCGTCGTCGTCGCCGTCCAATGGTGAAAAGCCCGATGCCACTCACCACCGGCATGGCCTCGCCAGAAATGGCGATGGGTAAAGTCTGGTCGACCGAGCAACCTATCAAAGTCAAACAGGACCGTCGTCGCCAAGACAAACGCCAAGCCGCATCTGTGATTGCAAGCGGTGTTGCACGTCCTGAAATGGCGATGGGTAAAGTGATTGTGATGCGCACTCCGAGTGTCGCCGCAGCGCCAACGCCAGAGAAAAAGCCAGCCGTTGAGCCAGTGCCAACCCCCCCTGTGGTTGAAGCCACGCCATCGGTAGCCGCATCACCGGCACCAGCGACTACACCGGAGCACGATCCAAATGTGGCCTTGGTGACGGAGAAAGTGATTGAGCGTGAAGCTGTTATCACAGCGCCTCAATCAACCATTCGTTATCGTCGCGCAACATCACCAATGATGAAAGCGCCTGCACCAAACCAAGTGGTTGATCATGCGCCAGTGCGCATCGCCGCCTTTAAAGTGCCCAATGCCAACGCGAAAGCGGCTGGCAGTGCTGAAGCGCGAGCTGCGGCTCAAGCACCGGCAACTAAGCCTCAGTATTGAATCGATACTGACGCTTAAACGTGATGAGAAAGCCCCAGCAGCGCTGGGGCTTTTTTTTTCAACAAAACCACTAACTATCGGGAAAATTGATAAAAATGCGCCGATCCACACGCTTCTCGACCAACTTGCTTGTCAAAGCAAAAAAAGGAAGTAACGTCACTGTGTAGCATTCCTTCTGCCTGTTTAGCGTTGCAGACAGAATCATTAAATAGCTGCTTTAAGGACAAGGCTGTTAATCATGAGAAAGCTGTTTATCGCTCCCCCGTTTAAGCGTCTTCATCACACCTTGATGTTGGCTTTTCTCCTGCTGAGCTTATTGCCTCTGATTCTCGTGGCACTTTTTTTCCTTAATGCTCACAGCAAGGATTTGCAAGAGCAAAGCACCGCACACTTACTTTCTGTACGCGATAGCAAACAACAACAAGTGCGTGATTACTTTGATGCTAAAGAGTCTGAAGTGTTAGGGTTCGTCGCATCAGAGCTCGCCTATGCCAGTGGCGGTCACTTTTATGGCTTAGTGAATGCCTTCCGCAGCCTAGGCCCTGATATTGATTCCGCCCGGCAGTATGCACAAACTCGCTACCATCCCGGTTCAGGTCACGCGATAAAAACGCCCGTCAGCAAAGGCTCGCCGAATTATCCCGGTGTAGAACGCTACCGCTTACTGCACAAACGTTATCATCGCGCCTATTTAGCACTATTGGCACGCGCAGACTTTGACGATCTTCTACTCGTCGATAAACAAGGTAATGTCACCTATTCAGTCAAAAAGCATTCGAACTATGGGACCAATTTATTGACGGGCCCTTACCAAGATAGCGAGCTGGGTCACACCTTTGCCGCGCTAAAGCGCCAAGATAGGCAGGTGAAAGGTAAACGCGATCCTCACCCTAATGTCGTCATGTCAGACTTTGCCCAAGATCCGGATGGCAACGCCTATGCATGGCTCGGCGCTCCCATTATTCAGCAAGGCTACCTGCACAGTTATGCCTTGTTTCGGCTTCCCAATCACGCGCTGACCGCGTTAATGACCCCTTCCTCTTCATCCGACATTCAAACCTTGTTAGTCGGAGACGATCTGCAAGTGCGCGGCCATTCATCGACCCCAGAGACGATTGCCAACAGTCTGGCAGTGATTGAAAAGGCACTGGATAATCACACAGGGGTTGAACGCTATGACAATGCGTCCGGCGACACCATGCTGGCGGCCTTTGCGCCTATCTCAACCCATGGCTTGCATTGGGCGCTTGTCGCTGAAGTGCCAATCGACATTGCGTTTGCGAGAGTTCGCCAACTCGAACAGCTGTTTATTGTTGCGATGCTGTTGGCCGGCTTTGCCGTGGTGGCTGCATCGAACAGTATGTCGAACTTTATTACTCGCCCTTTGTTGCAGCTGACATGGGCCGCAGAGAAAGTGAGTGCGGGCGATCTAGATACTAAAATTCATCACACGCGTCGGCATGATGAAATCGGGCGTTTGGCGGTCAGCTTTTCTCGTATGCGGCGCGCTATCCGTGAGAAGCTTCAGCTTATCCACCAGCAAAATCAAACACTTGAGCAAAGCTTGGCGACGATTCAAGAGCAAAACCAAGAGTTGCAGTTGGCTAACAAGCTCAAAGACGAGTTTCTAGCTACCACTTCGCATGAGTTGCGCACGCCTTTGCATGGCATGATTGGGATTGCCGACGCCTTGATCGCTGGTGCGAATGGTCCAATTAGTCGTGATCATCAGTATCAACTTTCGATCATTGTTAACAGCGGCCAACGGTTGGCGAAATTAGTCGATGATCTGCTCGATTATCATAAAATGCGTTATGGTCAGCTCTCGCTCGAAAACGAAGCGGTCGATATCACCAGCCTAGCGCGTCTTGTCCTTTCTTTGGCTGAACATCTCAAAAAAGATAAGCCAATCCGTATCATCAATCAGCTCCCCTCGTCCTCTTTGTGGGTCTGTGCCGATACCCAGCGCCTTGAGCAAGTGATGTATAACCTGATTGGTAATGCAGTGAAGTTTACTGATGCCGGTAAGATAGTGTTGAGTGCGGAAAAAATTGATGACAGGGTTCGTATTCAGTTAGTCGATACCGGGCAAGGGATCCCGCCCGAGCAACTGAACGTGATCTTTGAGCCACTCACTCAAGCGGTCAGCGATCACTACCACTATCAGCATGGTGCCGGGCTGGGCTTGTCGATCACACGTCAGCTGATTGAGCTTATGGGCGGTCAGCTTTATGTAAGCAGTCAGCCACAAATCGGTACCACATTTAGTTTTACCCTACCCGCGATCGAAGCGCCTGACGAACCGGTTGTTCATTTACCCAATGACGAACAGCCTTCTCCCCTCTGGCAACCCTTTACCCCACAGGACGTCGAAAATAAGACGAACGCAACCACCGCCACTTGCGATGATGGCTTACTGATCTTGGTGGTTGATGACGAACCCACCAATCAACAAGTATTAACCAGCTTTTTGCAAATGGAGGGTTATCAGGTTATTACCGCTAGCGATGGCGAAACGGCGCTACAACAGGTCGAAAAAGAACGTCCTGCGCTGGTATTGCTCGATATACTCATGCCCGGGATAAGTGGCTTTGAAGTCTGTGAGCGATTACGCCAGCAGTATCATCATGGGGCGCTTCCCATCATCATGCTCACTGCCCTTAATCAACCTGATGATCGCATTCATGGTTTTAACGTGGGTGCTAATGACTATTTGAGTAAACCGTTCAATAAGCAAGAACTTGCCGCTCGTATTGCCACGCATCTTGCCGCCTGTGATGCCGAGCGACGTCAGCAAGAAAATCAGCGATTGGAAGCCGCATTAGCGCAAAGTGCAGAGCGACAGGCGAGTCTGCTCGAAACCCAGTCATGGCTGATTTCACAATTATCCCTCGCCCCTGAAGCGATCATCGGGGCAGGCAGCGATGGTCAAATCCGGTTTGCCAATGCATCTGCCGCTGCGTTATTTCAACAGCAAGATGCCAATCTCAAGCGTATGCATAGTCATGCCCTGATCCATGAGCCGGATGAGAGCCAACAGCTCGAGCGCTATCAAGGTAAGTTGACTGTTTATATCGGCGACCAGCATCGTGATCTAGAAGGCATGATTTTGCGTTTCCCGGCGGCTTCTGAGATAACCACCTTATATGTGATGAACACTGATACGCCCGTCTCGCTAGCGCGGATCCAAAGTTTAGAAAGTGCGATTGAGGCTTTGTCTGGCTATGCATTCCGCGGTGATGCGCGCCAACTGGATAAATTAAAAGCCATGGGCGGTGAGTTTGAAGCCTTAGTGAGCCAAGCCCAGAGCCAGCAAGAGGATAAAGCGCAAGCGCGCCGACAACTCATTGTCGATGCGATGGTGGCTGGACTCGAATACTGGGAAAAAACGACGGGCAAAAGTAAGTTCGATTTTGCCGAACAAAGCGGGCTGTGGCGGGTCTACCTCGACCGCAGTAGCCTACAAACCCGCACATTGGATAAGTACTTACTGCTGGAAACCTTACCCAAAACACCAAGGTGGCGCACAGTACTCAGCTCTATTCGCTATATTCTTGACCACTGTGACAAACACAATACCGATCGTACTCAGTTAGAAACCTACTACCGACAGCTGCGTCAGCTGCTGCTAGAAGACTAACACACCCTGTACCACCTTCTCCCCAACGTGCCTCTCCTATTGAGGACAGGCACTTTTCTCTTTCCTTACCCAATAAGCAATTAATCAGGACAATTAATCAGGACAGACACACTTATCTTCCCAATGGGGACAGACACTTTAAATATTCAGACTCTATACATTTAAAGTGCCTGTCCCCTTAAATCTAAAGTGCCTGTCCCAACAAGGATCCACCAACCTACGTGATAATAATTCACGCAAATAAACGGGGGCTTTAATGCCGATATCAGTCCAAGCCTGAGCGATAGTTGGAGCTAAAAACCAAGATTGTGGGAGGTATCACAACAAAACGGCAAGATTAAATTCTTGATTAAAAATAAGCTCAAAGAAACATGTGACATGTGTCGTCCTTGAGAAAGTAACAAATAAGTCATTGATATTTATTGGTATAATCTAGTTCCGTTTCTGGTTTTTATCTCAGAAGAGAAAGCGAGTCAGAATACATCTTCAATTTATCCCGATCGATTTTAACGGTTTTAACGTCATGAAAGTGGTTTTTTACGATTTTAACGATTAATGACGTTGCGAGGCGTTCTATCGGCATGCTTATTTGAAGAGGTTCACCGGCCGCTGTGTTATCGATTGCTGATGTATACGATGACCAGACAACAGACAACTAGATGCCGGTGCATCGGCAAGCTTGAGCTCGCGAAGGTTGTAAGCAACGAGCTCACTATCCATCACGTGAACTGAAAGCAACAGTAAGGAATGGCTATGTTTTCGAGTAACATTAGATTTGCCAGCAAGACCCTACTTGCCTCTGCAATTATTGGTGCGCTGAGCGCAAGTGCTGGCGTCAGTGCCGCCGAGCGCAGTGAGCTCACTATCCACCCGAAAGAATTCAATACCTTTGTCCGTAACTTCAACCCTTTCCTTGGCGCCACCTACCTGCACACCACGACTGATTTCGTGTATGAGCCCTTGGTGGTGTTTAACGAAATGAAAGGCAACCAGCCTGTCTTTCGTATCGCGAGCGGCTATGAAATGGCGGATGACCTGAAAAGTGTCACCTTTACCCTACGCAAAGGGGTGAAATGGTCAGACGGCGAAGCCTACACTGCCGACGATGTGGTGTATTCATTTGATTTGGTTAAAAACCATCCTGAGCTCGACCAATCTGGGATTAATAAATGGATTGATGATGTGAAAAAAGTCGACGACTATACCGTCCGCTTTGAACTCACCGAGGCCAATTCCAACGTACCGTACGAGATCGTTAAAGTGCCAGTGGTGCCCGAACACGTTTGGAAAAACATCGAAGACCCAGCATCTTACACCAATGAAAACCCAGTAGGCTCTGGCCCCTTCACCACTATCGATACCTTCACCTCTCAGCTCTATATTCAATGTCGTAACCCCTATTATTGGGATAACGACAACCTTGATGTCGACTGTCTGCGCGTGCCGCAAATCGCCAATAACGACCAGTTCTTAAGTAAAGTGATCAGTGGCGAAATGGACTGGACCTCCTCGTTTATTCCTGACATTGATCGCACCTATGCCGCGGCCAATCCAAACCATCACTATTGGTATCCTGCCGCCGGCACCCAAGCCTTTATGGTCAATTTTAATGACCCTGATCCGGCCAAGCGTGAAGCACTGACCAATGTCGACTTCCGTCGTGCATTTTCGATGGCGCTAGACCGTCAAACCATCATTGATATCGCGTTTTATGGCGGTGGTACAGTGAACGACTTCGCGTCTGGCTTAGGTTATGCGTTTGAGTCTTGGTCCGACGAAGCGGTGCATGAGAAATATCGCCAATACAATACGTACGATCTAGACGGCGCCAAAGCACTGCTTGCGAAAGCCGGCTTTAAAGATCAAGACGGTGATGGCTTTGTGGAAACCCCATCAGGCAAATCGTTTGAGCTCGAAATCCAATCTCCTAATGGCTGGACCGACTTCAACAACACCGTTCAGCTTGCGGTTGAGCAACTTGCCGAGGCCGGCATCAAAGCCAAGGCACGTACGCCTGATTTCTCGGTGTATAACCAAGCGATGCTTGAAGCCGACTACGACGTCGCCTACACCAACTACTTCCACGGTGCGGACCCTTACACCTATTGGAATAGTGCGTATAACTCCAACCTACAGAAAGGGGATGGCATGCCGCGGTTCGCGATGCATTATTACCAAAATGCTGAGCTCGACAAGCTGTTAGACAGCTTCTACAAAACCGCGGATAAAGCCGAGCAACTGGAAATTGCCCACCAAATCCAAGCGATTATCGCCAAGGATCAGGTCACCATTCCGGTGCTTTCTGGTGCACAAATGTATCAATATAACACAACCCGCTTCACCGGTTGGTGGAACGAAGACAATCCGAAGGGTCGCCCCTCTATCTGGGCCGGCATTCCTGAGCGTCTTCTTCACGTGCTGGACCTTAAGCCCGTCCAGTAACCACTATCGGGCGCCTTGCGCGCCCGCTTTTCCACGGTGTTCACGCCACGAACATCACCACTTCGCTGTGTAAGGTGTGGGTTATGGGTTATTTTTTCCGACGGCTAACTTTTTACATGATTGCCCTTTTAGTGGCAGCAACACTCAATTTTATTATTCCTCGTGCCATGCCCGGTGATCCTGTCACCATGATGTTTGCCAACGCCTCAGTGCAAGTCACTCCAGAGCGCATTGAGGCAATGAAACAACTGCTGGGCTTTGTCGATGGCCCCCTCTATATGCAGTATTTCACCTACATGAAAAACGTGCTGAGCTGGGATTTAGGCACCTCCATCCAATTTTATCCGCTGTCGGTAAACGAGCTGCTAGGCAAGGCCTTTGGCTGGTCGCTGTTTCTCGCCGGCAGTGCGGTGCTGCTGTCGTTCTCGTTGGGCTCGATTTTGGGCATTTTTGCCGCTTGGAAACGCGGTGGGAAATACGATGCTGTGATCACCCCAGGCATGCTGATTATTCAAGCGGTGCCTCAAGTGGTTATCGCGATGCTGGCGCTGTTTATTTTCGCCATTGGGCTGAAATGGTTTCCAACCGGATACGCCTACACGCCAGGCGTGACCCCAGACTGGACCAGCTGGACCTTTATTAAGGATGTGGCCTATCACGCTGTACTCCCACTTTTTTGTGCCTCCATCATTCAAGTAGGCGGTTTTTTGGTCAACATGCGTAACAACATGATTAACCTGCTTGCGGAAGACTACATCACCATGGCTCGCGGCAAAGGGTTAAGCGAAAACCGCGTGGTGTTTAACTATGCAGCGCGGAACGCGCTCTTACCCAGTGTCACCGCGCTATCGATGTCGCTGGGTATTGCCATCGGGGGCCAACTGATTGTGGAAATCATTTTTAACTACCCCGGTCTTGGCTCGGTGCTTTTGAATGCGATCAACGCGCGCGACTATCAAGTCCTACAAGGCCAGCTACTGATTATGACCTTGTTTATGCTCTCGTTTAACTTAATTGCTGACATGCTGTACGTGGTCCTTGACCCACGCCTGCGCAAAGGAGGCAAATAATATGAAAGATCTCCTCACGCTTATCGTGCGCAATAAGATTGCCCGCGCCGGTTCCATCATTGTTGGCCTATTTATATTGATGGCGGTCTTCGCGCCGTTGTTGACCCAGCATGCGCCAGACAAACGCACGGGTAACCCGCATGAATACCCCAGCTTTATCGTCAAAGCGGCGCAAGCCAACCCAGACGGCTGGGTCGCCACACACTTAGCGGATGATCGTCGCACCCTACTGATGTCGAAAAAGGCCGACCATGTCCTTGGCACTACCCGTATGGGCCGCGATGTCTGGTCACAGTTGGTACATGGCGCCCGAGTTTCGTTGGCGGTGGGTTTTGGGGCTGGCATCACCGTGTGTGTCCTCGCCACCTTAATCGGCATTACCGCCGGCTATTTAGGCGGTTGGGTTGACGATGTGCTCACCGCCGCAATGAATATTATGTTGGTGATCCCGCAATACCCACTCCTGTTCGTGCTCGCCGCGTTTATCGGCGAAGCCGGACCGCTGACGATCGCCATCATTATTGGCTGTACCTCCTGGGCTTGGGGGGCACGAGTGGTTCGCTCACAAACCCTTGCCCTGCGCGAAAAAGAGTTCGTGAAAGCCGCCGAAGTGCTGGGGGAATCGCGCTTTCGTATCACCTTTGTCGAGATCTTGCCTAATCTCGTGCCCATTGTTGGCGCTAGCTTTATTGGCTCGGTGATGTATGCCATTGCCATGGAGTCGATTATCTCTTTCTTAGGCCTTGGCGATCCCAACACCATCAGCTGGGGGATCATGCTCTACAACGTACAAACCTCCTCATCCATGCTGATTGGCGCTTGGTGGGAGCTGCTCGCGCCTTGTATTGCGCTGACCTTACTGGTGACGGGGCTTGCGTTACTCAACTTCGCGGTGGATGAAATTGCCAACCCGCAATTACGTGCGCAAAAAGGGATGAAGCGCTGGAAAAAACTCAGCCAACAAGAAAAGAAAGCCCGCGACGAGAATCCCGTTGCCGAACACATGCTGATCAGTGGAGATAAATCATGAGTCGCACCCCACTTATCTCAATCCGTGACCTGTGCGTCGACTACATTACTGATGCTGGTGATGTCCGAGCCTGCGATCACGTCAATTTTGACATTGCCCCCGGTGAAGTATTCGGCTTGGCTGGCGAATCGGGATGCGGTAAATCCACCGTTGCCTTTTCGCTGATGCGTCTGCATAAGCCACCTGCCTTTATCACCGGCGGCGAAGTCATCTTTAACGGCGAGAATATCCTCGATTACAGCGATGCTCGGATGCGCGACTTTCGCTGGCGCGAGATGTCGATGGTGTTTCAAAGCGCCATGAATGCCCTCAATCCAGTGCTGACGCTCGAAGAACAGTTTTGCGATGTGCTGATGCGCCACACCAACTTGACCCGCAAACAAGCGGTGAAGCGGGCTCAAGGCTTGCTAGAAATTGTCGATATTCATCCCAGCCGTCTGACCGATTATCCGCATCAGTTTTCGGGCGGGATGCGTCAACGCTTGGTAATTGCCATTGCACTGGCCCTCAACCCGAAAATGATCATCATGGATGAGCCCACCACAGCATTAGATGTGGTGGTGCAGCGCGAGATCTTGCAAAAAATCTACGCGTTAAAAGAAGAGTTTGGCTTTTCGATTCTGTTTATCACCCATGATTTATCGCTCATGGTCGAGTTTTCCGATCGGATTGGGATCATGTATTCCGGTGAGCTGATTGAGGTCGCGCCGTCCAAACAGGTGCTCAACAACCCCTACCACCCTTATACCGAAGGACTGGGCAGCTCATTCCCCTCACTCACCGGACCTAAGCGCCAGCTCACTGGGATCCCGGGCAACCCGCTCAACTTGCTCGAAATCCCGACCGGTTGCCGCTTTCAAGCGCGCTGTGCTCAGGTGCATGAGCGGTGTCGAACCACGCAAACGGCGTTGCGCCAAATCGAACCGGGCCGGTATTCCAACTGCCATCTATACGGCGAGCCCATCGCCCAACAAAAACTCTAATAACGCGCCAATGTGAGGAAGTCAGTGATGAGTACAGGTTTTGGAGAACTGCTGGTTGAAGGGAAAAACGTGGTGAAAGATTTTCCCATTAACAGTCATGCCCTTAAACAACCCATGATGCGAGCGATCAATGATGTCTCGTTCAAAATGTACAAAGGCCGTGGACTTGCCGTGGTGGGTGAGTCGGGCTCGGGCAAATCAACCACCGCGAAAATGATCGCAAAAATGTACGCACCGACCGACGGCTGCATTGAATATCGGGGCCGCGATATTACCACCATTAAAAAACGTGATGAGCTGATGCGCTATCGCGAAGGCCTGCAAATGGTCTGGCAAGACCCTTTTGGCTCGCTCAACCCCACGCATAATGTGTTTCATCATATTGCGCGCCCGTTGTTGATTCACAAAAAAGTCGCCAAGCGCGACAAAGCACAACTGAAAGAGCGAGTGTTCGAGCTGCTCGAGCAAGTGGGCCTCACTCCGGCCAAAGAAACGGCGGAGAAATTTCCCCACCAATTGTCGGGCGGTCAACGTCAGAGGATAAACCTAGCGCGAAACATCGCCGTAGGCGCGGAAGTGGTACTCGCCGACGAGCCGACCTCGATGCTGGATGTGTCGATTCGTGCCGGTGTGCTTAACCTCATGGAAGAGATGAAAGTGGAGAAGCAAATGTCGCTGCTCTACATCACCCATGATATCGCCACCGCGCGCTACATTGCCGAAGACTTGGCGGTGATGTACGTCGGCCATATGGTCGAATGGGGAGACACCGAAGAGATTATTCATCGCCCTCAGCATCCTTACACCCAGCTGTTGGTCTCGGCCGTGCCCGACCCGAGCAAGTCTATTCATGAAAAACTAAAGGGCCACAAGGGTGAGATCCCCCTATGGACACCGGATTCGGTCGGCTGCCCTTTTGCTGGCCGCTGCCCACATGCGACAGCCAAATGCACTGAGCAGTTACCCGGCGTGACCAAACTCGCCGACAACCACTATGTGCGCTGCTATTTGTACGAGCAATAGCGACCAATAAGGATACCATCATGCAAGTGCTGACCAATCACATTGGCTACTCGTTACACGGTGACAAATACGCGGTTATCGTCAGTGACAGCGACCGCCTCACCGGCACGTCCGTGGTACTGATTTCCCTGCCTCCTCTTAGGGGGACAGGCACATTTAACACTGCCGATAAAACTGCCTCCCCCTCTGGGGACAGACACTTTAACGATGCCGCAAAAGATGCAGAAAAAAGCAAGAATCTTACCGGGACAGGCACTCTTACTCTCAGGACAGACACTTTTGTTGGTGGGACAGACACAGCATCACTCGATAACGTGGTGGCGCAGTTTGAATTACAGCAAGGCACACAGTTAAACAACTGGCAGATAGGCACGGCTTATACCCTCGATTTTTCTGCCTTTGCACATCGCGGACGCTATCAACTCATGCTGTTAACAGACACACCGGTATATTCCCATCCGTTTGAGATCAGGGATAATTGTCTGTTTCACACCACGTTTTCCGACCTGCTCCATTACTTTAAATCGCAGCGGTGTAGCGGTATTTACGAACACGCGGATCAGCGCGCCAAAGTATTTGGCTCTGATGAACGCATGGATGTGTCCGGCGGTTGGTACGATGCCTCTGGCGATGTGAGCAAATACCTGAGCCACCTTTCCTATGCCAATTACTTCAATCCGCAACAAATCCCGCTGTTGGCTTGGGGGCTGGCCGATCTTGCCAGCCAGTTTAGCTCGGACACGCTGCCCGCGTTTATGCGTACGCGATTAGCCGATGAAGCGAAACACGGCGCCGATTTTCTTCTCCGTATGCAACACCCCAGTGGCTTCTTTTACATGACGGTGTTTGATCAATGGTCGAAAGATCCGGAGCGCCGCACCCTTTGCGCTTATGAGACGCAAGATGGCGTGATGCGTGAGGCTTACCAAGCCGGTTTTCGTCAAGGCGGCGGCATGGCGATTGCTGCCCTTGCCGCCGCAAGCCGAGCCCCGCTTTACGCGGAGCCAGACCAACAAACACGCTATTTAGACGCCGCCATTCGCGGCTACTGGCATTTGGTTGAACATAACCACCATTACCTTAATAACGGTGAGCCAAACATTATTGACGAAACCTGCGCCCTTCTCGCTGCATGCGAGTTACATCACGCCACTCGACAATCTACCGAGGAGCAATCTTCCGGGGACAGTCACGCTTATTTAATGGGACAGGCACCTTTAGGTTCTGGGGACAGACACATTAGTGCGAACGGTGACTGTCCCTTCTTGAGAGAGGCTCGAGGCTGGATGCAAAAGCTGGTCGCACGGCAACGCAGTGATGAAACTTGCCAGTATTATTGGTCAGCAAATGCTGATGGGAGCCGCCCGTTTTACCATGCCGCCGATGCGGGTCTACCCGGGTTGGCATTAGTTCGCTACCTCGATGTGGAAACCGACCCCAGCCATCAGGCTATCGCACAAACAGCCCTGGAACGCGCCTGCCAGTTTGAGCTCAACCTAACACAAACCGCCGATAATCCATTCGCGTATCCGCGTCAGTACGTCAAACCCGTCGATGGCGTCAAACAGGTGCGTCATTTTATTCCTCACCACAATGAAACCGGCTATTGGTGGCAAGGCGAGAATGCACGCTTGGGATCACTGGCGACTTTTGCGTGTCATGCCACACGCCATATTCATGACGATACGCTGAATACTGCCCTCCAGACCTTTAGCCAACGGGCGCTTAATTGGATCCTCGGTTTAAACCCATTTGACATCTGTATGCTCGATGGACATGGCCACAACAACCCAGATTACCTACCGTACTTGGGCTTTTTTAATGCCAAAGGGGGGATCTGCAATGGCATTACTTCAGGAATGGAGGATGAAACACAGATTGCATTCAACCCCGCACCATATTGCGATGATATGGCGCAAAACTGGCGATGGGGCGAGCAGTGGTTGCCACATGCAAGCTGGTTTATGCTCGCCATCAGTGCGCAAACACTGATTGGCAACGGCCACTCTAACAAGGAGAACGCGTGATGACTTACCGCCTCGATCTTAGTGTGATCAACGAGTATCCCAATGATACCCCGCCGCGCAGCCGAATGGGGTTAACCTTGCATAACCTCACCGACCGTTCGTTGGAAGCGCTGTCCATTGCGGTACTGTTTGATCGCTTCATCAACCCCAATACTCTGTCACAAGGCAGTATTGAGCAAATTGGCAGCTATTGCGTCATTACACCGGCGCATCAAACTCTCGATGCCAATCAGAGCTTGTACATCGAGTTTGATGCCCAGACGCCGCCATTGCGGCTCCTTTGTGCGGGCTTTAAAGATGCACTGCTCTATGCCAATGGCGAGCAATATTCGGTGATGCTCACTCCCATTAACTTGGCACACACTCATACCACACGATCAACGATTCCAGATGTTCATCCCGCCGAGCACGCCATTATTCCGGTGCCCAAATCAGTGCGCCACCAGCCAGGGTACTTTACGCTTTCACCTACAACACCGTTAATCGCGGTGGATCCACAGGCCCTTCCCGCCGCACAGTGGCTAAGCAACGAATGGGTTCGCATGTATCCGCAAGCCGATATTGCACTCGACCCACGCCACCAAGATGCAGTCACTGGCGATCATGCTATTATCTTACGGCCGTTACCCGACTCCGCACTTCGAGGTATCGCCCACCGTGATGAGGCCTACCAGCTCACCGTTACCGACCAAGGCGTGGTTATCCAAGCCTGTGCTGAGCGCGGGTTTATTCACGGCTGCGCATCGCTGTTACAACTTTGCCAAGAGCATGAAACACAACTTCGAATACCGGCAATAAAAATCAGCGATGCACCACGCTTTGCTTACCGAGGGATGATGCTCGATTGCGCGCGCCATTTTCATTCGGTGGACACGGTAAAGCGACTGATTAACCAGTTAGCCTATTTTAAGTTCAATACCTTTCACTGGCACTTAACCGACGATGAAGGCTGGCGACTGGAGATTAAAGCCCTGCCTGAATTGACGCGCTATGGGAGTCAACGCGGCCCCAATACCCGCCTTGCCCCGCAATTCAGTCATATTGCAGAACGTCACGAAGGTTATTATCGCCAAGAAGACGTACGTGACGTGATTGAATACGCCGCAGCCCGCGGTATTACCGTCATTCCAGAAATTGATATTCCCGGCCACTGTCGCGCAGCCATTAAAGCGCTGCCTGATTGGCTACACGATGCCAACGACCGCTCTACTTACCGCAGCGTACAACACTACACCGATAACGTATTATCGCCAGCCCTCGAGGGCACGTATCGATTTTTAGATACGGTATTAAGTGAAGTCGCTGAGCTTTTCCCCGCCTCATGGGTCCATATTGGTGCCGATGAAGTCCCTGACGGGGTATGGACGGATAGCCCAATTTATCGGGACAGACGCATGAACGGAGAAACGACCGCTTCGCTACAGGGGCAGATATTGACCTATGCGGAGCAAAAGCTACGCGCCTTGGGCAAACGTATGGTTGGCTGGGAAGAAGTGCAGCACGGCGATAAAGTCAGCAAAAACACCGTGATCTATTCATGGCAAAGCGAAGACGCCGCATTGCATTGTGCGCAGCATGGCTTTGATGTGATTTTAACCCCGGGTCAGGCGACCTATCTCGATATGGTGCAAGATTATGCTGCCACCGAGCCCGGCCTCGACTGGGCGGGCGTCACGCCATTAGAGAAAGCCTACCAATATGAGCCGCTGGCAAGTCTTGCCAGTGATGACCCCGCCCGTGAGCATATGCTAGGCGTGCAATGTGCACTCTGGAGTGAACTGATCACCAATCAGGACAGACTCGATTACATGGTATTCCCAAGACTCACCGCCATTGCAGAAGCGGCTTGGAGCCACAGTGAGCGCCGTGACTGGCTCGATTATCTGGCCAGACTCAAAGCGCAATTACCGCGTTTAGACAAGTTCGGTATTCAATACCGTTCCCCTTGGGCATCGAACAAGTAGGCCGAATTCGCCCACCTGGCAGCGCCTCCTGCGCTGCCAGCTCTTTGCGCTCGCATCCCATCTGTTTATAATGCCCAGCCATTGTTGTCAGTCTGAGAGTGTTTCCGGCATGCTACGCCAAGAAATTAATACCCTACTCACCCCTATTCATGGTTTTCTGCACTGTCAAACCCCCGACAGTTGGATTGACGCGGCCATTCAGCCTGACAATCAATCGATTCTTTTACGCGATCACGCAAACTGCGAATTAAAAGCCAGCCAAACCGCGATGTGGTTGATCCGTAAATATGCGGTTGACGCAGCGAGTGGCGAGCAACTGCTAGCATGGGCCAAACCTTATGAGGATTTTGTCTATCGCGGCGTTCGCGATGGGATCTTCCACGCGCGCAAAAACGGTCTCAGCGCGCCTTTAACCCCTAAAGCGGGGTTTGCCCACGGCCAAGCCTTGATTGATAAAATGGTCCGGTTAATCAAAGAAGAGTTTCATCACTTTGAGCAAGTGATTGAAATCATGGACGCACGCGGCATTCCTTATCAACCGTTAGAAGCAGGTCGCTACGCCAAAGGATTAATGCGCGCGGCACGCACTCACGAGCCGGCAACCTTGGTCGACAAACTGATTATTGGTGCCTACATTGAAGCACGCTCCTGCGAGCGCTTTGCCAAAGTCGCCCCGCACCTCGATGATGAACTGCAAAAGTTCTACATCTCGCTACTGCGCTCGGAAGCACGCCATTATCAAGATTACCTCACGCTTGCAGAAACCATCGCCGGCGAAGACATTCGCGACCGCATTCAAGCCATCGGCGAGCGCGAAGCCGAGTTGATCCAAGCGCCCGACAGCCAATTCCGCTTTCATAGCGGCGCCCCTGCTTAGCTTCTTCTTATAGGGACAGGCACTTTTTATTTTCTGCGAGGACAGACACCGTTACGCATATCCCTAATCGGCTTCTTTTCTAAGGACAGGCACTTTACTTCTTCTAGTTCTTGCTAGGGATGGACTCGGAGTTCTCAAGGACAGACACTTAGTTCTTATTGGGACAGGCACTTTATGACCATCGACGCTAACAGGACAGTCACCCTGTA
This sequence comes from Salinivibrio sp. YCSC6, assembly GCF_004916735.1. Taxonomy (NCBI): domain Bacteria; kingdom Pseudomonadati; phylum Pseudomonadota; class Gammaproteobacteria; order Vibrionales; family Vibrionaceae; genus Salinivibrio; species Salinivibrio sp. YCSC6. The sequence continues at coordinate 1,006,835 of NZ_CP039516.1, read as the reverse complement.
GTGACTGTCCTTGTTGTGTCGCGACGCCCTACTTAGTATTCGAGACAATCACGCCTAAGACAGACATCTTTAGCAAGTAACAACTCTCGTAGTTACACCATTTCTTGCACTGTTACGAAAATCCAATTCATAAACAATGAAGACTGTTTATTTATGGCTCTTCATCGTTCATGGTGGAAAGTCATATCAAGCCCCCCAAAATAGAACAGTATTGCTGTCTTGAACCTTTGTTTGTTTCTAAAGCCTTTAGCTCTAAGCTTCATGTATTGGATCTTGGCATTTATAGCCTCCGCCAAGCCATTCGATGCCTTAAGCCGCATTGCATTAAGGATTGCTGGTAAGTGCTTTTTCACTGTCGCCGCTGCTGTCATCAATGGTTTAATTCCACTTGCTTTAACTAAAGCAAGCCACTCTAGCCATTGATTCCTTGCGCTTCTGATCGAACCTCCGTACCAGATCAGTCTTGCTTGCTCTTTGAGCAACCAGCTAAGGCTTGTATCTATCATGAGCTTGGCCAATCTGTTTATACGCTCCCTCAGGCGACCTTTGAGGTTTCTATTTCTTTTGAGCCAGCCATAACGCGTTCTGTAGCACTCTCGTTTAAGGTATGGCGGTAGACGGTTAACCTCTTGCTTGCGAACATCGTCAACAGCTTTGGTGAGCACTTTTGCTACGTGAAAATGATCAACTGCAATCAAGCGTTTAGATCGTGAGCCAAAGAAGGACTCGGTTGCATTCATAAAAGCTTGGCTCATATCCATCGAGACTGAGCGGACCTGCTGTCTAGCGAGGTTAGGCAGCACTCGATAGCAGTTTGCTAAGCTTTGTTCACTTTTACCGTCGGCAACAGCGAGAACTTGGCCCGTTCGGCTCGACATCACAGTGACATAATCATGCCCTCGGCAAAAGGCAGTTTCGTCTACCAACAGATCTTCTACCTTATTTAAATTTCTACGGGCGAGCCCTCGTGAAACAGCCTTTTTCATTATCCGATCAATGGCTCCCCAACTCAGTCGAAAGGCTTTAGATACAGAGTGAAGAGAAGTGAACTGAAGTGTTTCAATAATCTTTGTCTCGAAGAGTTCGGTATAGCGACTACCAGGAGATGCCCAAGGAACAGAAACGGTTTGAACCCCGTGCTTTGGACAATCAGCACGTGGGACTTGGGCCTCAAGATATGTTTCGTACTGGCATGTATCTAAATGACGCCATATCCGCTTTCGAGAGTCATGCTTTCTTACCGCTTTCGAACATGTTGGACAAGCAACGCCTGAAGGACTTTCGTACATGATGGTCACGGTAATACGTTGGCTCTTTTTATCCACCTGGACAGAGTCGACAGTCCATGGCGGAATCAGTCCAAGGATCGCTTGATAGAGTGCTGTATCTTTCATCTGATTCAGGGCTCAAGTGCAGAGTGTTTCCTTATTGTCCAATTAATCGGAAAACTTGAAAAGAAACACTTTCCACCACATCCGATGAAGAGCCTTATTTATACAGTACGATTTACCTCTATCCAGAGCCAAGGGAGAGAGACGATGACCAAAGCTCGCGCATCGCAAATAAATTTGGCCGCCACACCCTATTATCATTGCGTATCACGTTGTGTACGCCGCTCGTATTTGTGCGGCTATGATACTCAGTCGCAAAAAAGCTATGAGCACCGTCGCGCATGGATAGAAACGCGTTTACTCGCATTAGCCAAAGTGTTCTGTATCGATATTTGTGCTTATGCCATTATGAGTAATCACTATCACGTTGTTTTACATATCAACGCGAACGCGGCTCAGTCTTTAACCAACATCGAGGTTATTGAACGCTGGCTAGCCTTTCATCAAGCGCCTGCGCTTATCCAGCGTTTTCATCAGGGTCAATCGCTCTCTCACTCAGAGCGAAAAGCGTGTTTTCGCATCATTGAGAGCTGGCGCGAACGTTTGATGTCTGTCAGCTGGTTTATGAAGCTGCTTAATCAATATATTTCGACGCAAGCGAACCGAGAGGATCAATGTTCAGGGCATTTTTGGGAGGGACGCTTTAAAAGCCAAGCCTTATTAGATGAAAAAGCACTCGCTGCGGCGATGGCCTATGTCGATTTGAACCCAGTGCGAGCAGGTATCACCAAACAGCCTAAACAAGCCAATTACACATCGATTAAAAAGCGCGTTGAATCACTCAAGCAAAATAAAGCGACGCCAGCCGGCTTATTCCCCTTCGCCGGGAACCCGAGACAGTCGATGCCCGACGGTATCCCTTTTCGCCTTATGGATTATTTAGCTCTGGTAGAATGGACGTGCGATCAGGGTCAGAGAGCCAATTCACTCCCGAGGCCACATCTACTCGCACAACTGAACATCTCGCGTGAAACCTGGTTAAGTACATGCTCTCATTTGGGAGACGGAAACGTCGTGGGTTCACTATCGAGTATCCAAGCGGCCTTGCCAACACTTGGCCTAAAGCGCATGACCGGCGTCATGATCCTAAGTGAGTAAGGCTTGTCGTCGAGTGCATCTCAATAGCGTAAACACGAAATAAACTCGCTAATGCCTCATCCAATCCAATAAGCCAGCACCATTATCAATACAAACAACACACCCACCGCTTTTAAGAGCGGCTTTAGCCCTTTTGCGCCACCTTCCGGGGATTGATTGCAGCATCCCATACTATCTCCTGACCGTTTTCCCAGAAGAATAAGCCCTCCAGTAACAGGAAGGTAAAGGGATATTCAGGTTTGATTCTAGCTTGTTGGGGGTGTTGGGGGGGACAGACACTTTAGATGCTTAAGTGCCTGTCCCCCCAATACACTCACTAATACACTGTACTCAGAAATCTGGACTCTGTATCCTAGTGGTTATTAATATCTATCAAGGACAATGACGATGTGGTATCTCATCTATTCGCAAGACGTCGAGAACAGCCTACCGCTACGCAAGCAAGCGCGTGACGCACACCTTGAGCGCTTACGCCAACTGGAAAAAGAAAACCGCTTGATGATTGCAGGACCGAACCCTGCCGTTGATAGCGACGAGCCGGGCGAAGCTGGGTTTACGGGGTCAACCGTTATTGCTTGGTTTGAGTCATTATCAGCCGCCCAAGCCTGGGCTGACAAAGACCCTTATGTAGCCGCTGGCGTCTATGCAGACGTGACCGTTAAACCTTTCAAAAAAGTGCTTCCTCAGGATCCTGCCTAATGCGATATGTAAAAATACTGATGATGGCCTGCCTGGGGCTAATGCTCAGTGCCTGTAGTAGCACCCAGCATGATAAAGCCGCAGAAGCCGCAATCCAACGTGCCGACATGATTGCACAGTTACTGCCGATGGATATTGAAGGCTACTCACTGGTTCGCGCTCGTGCGCAAGATGCCATCATTGAGCTGACGCTTCTGGAGAAGAATGCCAAAAAAGCACCGGGGCAGCTCTTTTCCGGTTTAAAACGTCGATATTGCGAGGATAACGATATCCGCAGTATGTTAGATAGTGGTATCAGCTATACCATTTTAGTTCGCGATACCCGTGGCCGACAAATCCTCAAAAACGCTATCGATGCCCCCGGGTGTGCTAGCTAATTAAGTGCCAAGGCTGCTCCCACTCTACTGGTAAGGCTGGCCACAACTCGCCTTGGCTCGGGGGCAGCACATAGCGATAGCGTGTTTCAGGCTGATCGTCGGAAAAACGACACGTAAATTGCAGTCCATAAGCGTGTAAGTAGCCACGATCGGCAGTCTCGCCGCCATAGTAATCATCACCGATGAGCGGTGAGCCAATGCTTTTCATCGCCACGCGAATTTGATGGGTTTTTCCTGTGTAAGGACGACAGAGAAAAAGTCGCCGCCCCTCACCACCAGCAATAGAGTTAAAACGCGTTCTCGCCGGGTTGTCTTTGCTGGTTAACAATTTCCAGCTACCTCGCCGTCCCTTCGTCATATCCCCAACGATCAGCCCCTGCTTCTTACGCGGCTTTTTCGCACTTAATGCCAAATAGAACTTTTCTATCTCGCGCGAAGCAAACAACCCTGAGAGGACAGACGCCGCATGCGAAGAGGTTGCCAGCAGCAGCAAGCCCGATGTCATCTTGTCTAACCGATGCACAAGGTAGACTTTCTCAACCCCAATATGCGCCGCGACCGCCGGCAGCAGTGCCGCGTGATCGGCTTCTTTTTGCACGCTAACGCCGTGGTGCTTGTTGATCACCACAAAGTGTTGGTTTTGGTCGACAATTGAAAACATAACGAGGCGATTTACCGGTTGGCTATTGAGGACAGGCATCATAACGGCTTCACTCCTGCGCCGCTAGGGCGATCATATAAGTGACTGTCCCCCGAATGTTCCAGAGCAATTATAAAGGTGTCTGTTCCGTTAGCTTAAAGTGCCTGTCCCCGATAGGTCGGTCCCCGATAGGTCCGACTGTGCCCGATAGCCCTTCAAAAGTGTCTGTCCTCAATAGTTTCCGTCCCCCGAGTGTTCAAAAGTGTCTGTCCCGTTAGTTCCAGTCCCGTTAGTTCCGTTAGCTTAAAGTGCCTGTCCCCGATAGCTCCCGATAGCTTAGTTATAGCTCGCCCAATAGCTATACCCGCTTCACACTCTCGCGCACCACTAACGTTGGCTCGAGCTGCACAGTTTGGCTGTCACTTTGAGGGTCATCCAGTTTGTGGAGTAGCGTTTCGACGGCCGCTTGACCGAGACGGTACTTGGGCTGGTGGATGGTGGTCAGGGAGGGCGAGACAAATTTTGCGAGGTGGATGTCATCGTATCCCATGATAGAAAGATCCTCGGGTACCCGAATGCCGAGTGCATTAGCAGCATTGATCGCGCCCATTGCCATCATATCATTGCCTGCAAAAATCGCGCTCGGCAAGGAGCCGCTCGCGGCAATCGCTTGCATGCCTTGATAGCCGCCTTCACACTCAAAGTCCGCTTCTACCAGCCAGTCGGCGTTCTCAGTAAGTCCAGCATCTCGCAGCGCATCTTTAAAGCCTTGAAAACGGCGCTGTGCTTGTTGTTTAAGCAAAGGACCACTGATACAACCAATCTGGCGGTGGCCACAGTCAATCAAGTGCTGGGTCGCTAAATAGCCGCCTTGATAGGAATTGTCTTGGATTTTATCGCAGGCAAAATCAATCGGTCCCCAATCCATTACCACCACGGGAATATCCGGATAACGATCAAAGCCTTCAATCCGCTCACCTTCCAAGGTCGAGCACATCAAAATCAAGCCATCGACCCGCTTTTGCAACAGCGTATCAACTGAAGCACGCATACGCTCAGCGTCGCCTTCCGTGTTGCATAAAATCAAACTGTAGCCATTGTGGTAACAGCTGCGCTCGACGCCTTTTACTACCTCGCCAAAAAACGGATTGGTGGAAGTGGTCACCAGCATGCCAAAGGTTTTAGTACGATTCACTTTAAGGCTGCGTGCCAGTGCCGACGGGGCGTAATAGTTAAGCTCTTTCGCGGCTTGGTTTACCTTCTCAGCAATCGCCTCACTCACATAACGGGTGTTGTTAATGACATGACTGACCGTCGATGTCGACACGCCCGCCCGTTTGGCAATATCTTTCATGGTCGCCATTTATCGCGCTCCGCTGGCTAAGGTGAAATAAGGATTAAGCATCTTGGTGGGCCAAAAACGCCTCAACATTTGCACGAGAAGGAATCGAGGTTTGCGCGCCACGCTGAGTCACGGATAATGCCGCCGCGGCATGCGCAAAGCGAATCGCCTGATAAAGTGTCTGTCCCTCTATCAGTCCTGTCACCAATGCCCCATTAAAGGTATCGCCAGCGGCAGTGGTATCGACGGCATCGACACGGAACCCAGGAATAAGCTGGCCCGCTTGTTCGCCTTTTTCACTCAGCCACACGCCTTGTTTACCGAGAGTGATCAGTACAATCCCTACCCCTTTTTCATGGAGCACGTCCGAAGCCGCTTGCGCACTGGCAGTATCAGTTACCGCGATACCGGTCAGGCTTTGGGCTTCCGTTTCATTCGGGGTAATAATATCGACCGCGGCAAGAAGCGCGTCGCTCAGCGGTGCGGCTGGGGCGGGATTAAGCACCACGTGAGTCTTTGCCGCTTTGGCATGAAACGCCGCCTTTTCAATGCCACACATCGGCGTTTCTAACTGCATCAGCAAATAGTCAGCCTCGGCTATCTTGGCAAGATCGGCGGTAATGGCCTCTGCTGTCAAAGTCGCATTGGCTTCTGCCGAGAGCGCAATACTGTTCTCGCCCTGCTCAGTCACTTGGATCATCGCAATCCCAGTCGGTGTATTCGCCTGCACCTTCACCGCACTGACATCCATCCCTTCTTGCGCGTAAGATTGACGAATATTTTGTCCATATGCGTCATCACCCACGCTGGCGATAAACGCGACATCGGCGCCGCAACGCACCGCCGCGACCGCTTGATTGGCCCCTTTCCCGCCGGCAATTACGGCATAATCGTGGCCGTGTAATGTCTCGCCCGGACGCGGAAAGTGAGGGACACGTAAAACATGATCAGCATTGACGCTGCCAAGAACAACCAATCGGCTCATTACTATTCCTTACCGTTTTTAAATCAAAAAAGCACCACCCAGTGCGAACCCGATGGTGCTCACTATACGTTTCCCTGACGGCTTATTCAGCGATCGTTTCTTGGCTGATCACTTTAAGCGGCACAGGGATGTAGCTGTCTACCGACTCGCCTTTTAGCACCTTATCGGCAGTTTCAACACCCAATTCGCCAATCATACCCGGTTGCTGGGCAATAGTGGCTGCCAGTTGACCACGCTCAACGGCCGCAATACCATCTTTGGTGCCATCAAAACCAACAATAGTGACATCTTTGCCTGATGCCTGCACCGCGCGCAACGCGCCAAATGCCATTTCATCGTTTTGGGCGAATACCGCTTCCACATCTGGGTGTGCGGCAAGCAGGTTTTCCATCACGTTCAGACCTTTGGTGCGGTCAAAATCCGCCGGCTGACTGGCGAGTAGCTCAACGTCGGTACCCTCGATGGCGTCCATAAAGCCTTCACCACGCTCGCGTGCGGCTGACGTGCCGGCAATACCCTCAAGTTGGATCACTTTGGCACGCTCACCGACTTTGCCGATGATGTATTCCGCCGCCATTTTACTCCCTTGAGCGTTATCAGAAGCAATATGGCTCACCACTTCCCCACGACTCGCGCCACGGTCTAGGGTGATAACCGGGATGTCCGCGCGATTTGCAATACGAATAGCGTTCGAGACCGCGTCAGAGTCAGTCGGATTAATCAAAATGGCTTTAACGCCACGGATGGTTAAATCCTCCACATTCGACAACTCTTTACTGGCGTCGTTTTGCGAATCAAGCACCAAGAGCTCATAACCAAGATCTTGCGCTTTCTGCTCCGCACCCTCTTTCATGGTGACAAAAAATGGGTTGTTTAAAGTTGAGACCACGATTGCCATTCTATCTTCCGCTTGCGCACTAATGCTCAGCGTTGACGACAGTAGAGCAGTGGTAATCAAGGTAGTCAGTTTTTTCATGCGTTCAGTCCTTTTGTATTTGTAGGGTGTTGTTTTTACTTGCTAATTCAACAGAAATAAAAGTGTCTGTCCCGCCAACTTAAAGAGAAATAAAGGTGCCTGTCCCAATAAGCTCTACCAATAAGCGCTGTCTCAAACAGCTATTTGTTTTTGTTATCCACCAGCACGGCGAGCAGAATCACCACCGCTTTGGCAATCATTTGGTAGTAAGACGACACGTCCAGCAGGTTAAGGGCGTTGTTCAAAAAGCCGATAATCAGCGCCCCAATCAATGTGCCCATGATCTTGCCTTTACCGCCCATCAAGCTGGTGCCGCCCAGCACCACCGCGGCAATCGCATCAAGCTCATAGCCAGTACCGGCAGTCGGTTGTCCGGAGGACAGGCGCGAGGTGACGATGATCCCTGCTAGCGCCGCGAGCATGCCACACAGGCTATACACACCCACCTTGATTCGATCGACATTAATGCCCGACAACCGCGCCGCAGATTCATTGCCACCGAGTGCGTAAATATAACGGCCAAAACGGGTGTGATTGAGCAGATACCAAGCGCCGATAAACACGATAGCCATCAACCACACGGGGACAGGAATGCCCAACAGGTAGCCGGTACCAAACCAGGCAAACGCATCGGCGGTATCAGTAAAGCCCGTTGAGATGGGGCGACCATCGGTATACACCATGGTGACACCGCGATAGAGGGTCATGGCTACCAAGGTGGCAATAAACGCCTGTACCTTGCCTTTGGCCACCACGACGCCTGTCATGGCACCAATTGCCGCGCCTGCAAACAAAGCCGTTGGCACAGCCACCAGCACCGGTACTTCGACCGCAATCAAACTCGCAGCAAACGCGCCGCACAGCGCCAACACCGAGCCAACACTCAAATCGATACCCGCGGTTAAAATCACCAATGTCATCCCCACGGCGATAATGGCGTTCACCGAGGTTTGACGCAGGATGTTAAGCAGGTTGTCGACCATGAAAAAGTTACTGTTTAAAAATGACATCACCACGATCAGCACCAACAGGGCAATGAGCGATTTTTGCTCAATCAACCACGCTTTGCTGAACAGGGGCTTACGTCCATCTTCTGACGGCTGGGACTTATTCATTGCATTCTCGCTCATGCTGCATCCTCATTGGCATCTTTGCCTACCGCACAGGCAAGCAGGGTTTCTTGGTTAGCGTCTTTGGCATCAAACTCACCGCATACGCGGCCTTCGTGCATCACTAAGATGCGGTCGCTCATGCCGAGTACTTCGGGCATTTCTGACGACACCAAGATGATGCTCATGCCCTCTGCTTTAAATTGGTTAATTAGCTGATAAATCTCTTTTTTGGCACCGACATCGACCCCCCGAGTCGGCTCATCCAAGATCAGCACTTTCGGTTTAGTCATCAGCCCCTTGGCGATCGCCACTTTCTGCTGATTCCCGCCCGATAAGTTGCCAATGATTTGATCCCGGGTGGGGGTTTTGATGTTAAAAAGACGAATAAAATCATCCACCGCCATCACTTCATCACGCGGCTGTATTTTCCCCCAATGGGTGAGCTTATCGAGTGCACTGAGCGACATGTTGTCTTTCACCGATAAACCCAGCACCAAGCCCTCGCCTTTGCGGTCTTCAGAGATGTAAGCAATGCCGTTGGCCAGCGCATCTTGCGGACTTACGGGGTTAATCACCTTGCCATCAAGCCGAATCACGCCAGCTTCACGCGGCATGGCGCCATAGATAATTTTCATTAACTCCGTGCGCCCGGCGCCCATCAGACCCGATACACCCAGAATTTCGCTGCGGTGTAGCTGAAAACTCACCGCTTCCACCCCGTGGCCGCTGACATTTTCCACCTCAAGGCTTATTCCATCAGGGGTAACGTCACTTCGTGGATATTGTTCGGCGAGTTTGCGGCCCACCATCATTTCAATCAGGCCGTCTTCATCGGTATCACTCACGGGACACTCACCAATAAACTTGCCGTCACGTAACACGGTGATCCGATCGCAAATCTCAAAAATTTCTTTTAAACGGTGAGAGATATAAACTATTCCGCAGCCTTGCGCTCGCAGCTCGTTGATCACCGCAAACAGCGAGGCGGTTTCCGTGTCGGTCAAGGCATCGGTCGGTTCGTCCATAATGATCACCTGCGACTCAAACGACAGCGCTTTGGCAATTTCCACCATTTGCTGCTCGCCCAAGCTCAAGCTGCCAAGTGGCACAGTGCTGCGGGCTTTCACATTTAAACGTGCCAACAGCTTATCGGCCTCTTCCACCATCTTGGTCCAGTCAATCTTGCCAAACCGGTTAGTAAACTCGCGGCCCAAAAAGATGTTTTCGGCAATGGTCAGCTCTGGGATCAAATTGAGCTCTTGGTGAATAATACTGATCCCCGCGTGCTGTGAATCACGCGGACCTTTAAACGAAACCGGCTCGCCTTGATAGTTCACATCACCACTGTCGGCGTGATAAATCCCGGTGAGGACCTTCATCAAGGTAGACTTACCCGCGCCGTTCTCGCCGAGTAGCGCCATTACCTCACCGGGATAGACATTTAAGCTCGCCTCATCGAGGGCGCGCACCCCGGGAAAGGTTTTTACGACTTGGCGGAGTTGTAAGATAGGTTGCGTCATCGTGGTTACTCGCTTAGGCTCACCTAAAAGGTGACACCGGCTTGAAAAATCACATTGGCATAAGGCGTGCACTCTCCGGTGCGCACCACCGCTTTGCTCTGCACCGTGCGTGCTTTAAACGCCTCGTGACTGATCGTGGTCACAGTGATCGGCTGCTGACGCGCAGCACTCTCTTGCTCTAGTCGCGCAAGCAAGGCTTGGTGCAGCGCTGGGCTAACTGCTGCAAGCTCTTCCGCAATCACCACCGACTCAATGCAGGCGTGAGTTAACACCGCCTCGACCGTCTGCATAAAGCTCGGCACCCCTTGGGTCAGCGCCAAATCAATACGCGACACCGAGTTGGGGATCGGCAGCCCCGCATCACACACCGTCAATTCATCGGTGTGTCCAATTTGGGTTACGAGCCGTGCAAGCTCTGGATGGAGCAAACCATGCTTATTCATTCATCACCTTCTCACTCACGATGGACGTAATCAGCGCTCACTGTGCGCTGGCACGTTTTCTTATGATCAGCGTTTTCCCTCAGGAAAAACACTATCGAAACGTTTCGATATGGGCGAATAATGCAGATGAAAGAAAAGTTTCACCATCTGTAAACATCACAGATGTGAGAAAGATCGACTATTGATATTGGAGTCATTAGCAAAGAGAGAGATAAATCACACAGTCTGTGTTGGCAGTACAGTTTTGCGCGTTGCGGAAAAAGTGAGGTGCCTGTCCCGAGAATATCTTGCGCCCGATAAACGATGGATGAGAGTTAATGAAAAGCAGAAAAAGTGCCTGTCCCGTTAATTTATTAATTTAATTTAGTTAATTATCGTGTTCGGCTTCTTTGTCTGCTTCCCGTGGTTCACTCGGCACCGCTTGGCAAAATGTGCACTCATCATTATCCACCGAGGCGCCACCCGACTCCACGTAGCGAATACGATGACTCGCTTTGCTCCGGTTAGCCGATACCGCAAACCGCCGCTGGTCACGCTCGGGGACGATGTTTTTAGTAGGCCTATCAGTCATTATTTACCTCATTCGCCCACCATCAGAAGCCGGTGAACCGTCTTAAACTAGCGTGCCAAGATGCGAATGTTGTCTCCGCTCAGTATCAGTGCACCTGTGCCATCAATATCAAAAGAGTGAACACTTTGCAGTGTATCTAGGAAGTGATTTTCTTGCGTCATCAACGCATCGGAGCATGCCATCATCGTAGAAGCAGCTTGCCCAACCTTGATCGCGCGATTATCAATCGAATAGCCTGCAAAATACCGATTACAACTGGCTATACCGGCTACTCGCCCTTCATTGTTAAAATCTAGCGTAATACGTGAGTTGTCGATGATACCTTGGTTGTTTAGATCCTCTACTACCCATGTCTTGCTTATCAATGTATCAACAACGTCTGCGGTGGGTTGACTCACGCAACCGGTAATCATTATCGCTACCAATGCTGGTAGTAAAAGCTTAGTCATCATTCCCCCTTATCATTACACTCTATCACGCCAAGGCGTCGTTAAAATTGCCCGCTAGTATAAGACCACTAACCGGAAAGATAGCCAAGATAAAACCACAGTTTCGAGTGATATGCGACTTTTATAAAATGTGTCTGTCCCCATATGCGCCGTTTCGAGTGATATGCGATTTTTATAAAAGTGCCTGTCCCCATAAGCGCCCATAAGCGGTCATAAAAGTGTCTGTCCCAATAAACGGTAAACGAAAAAGCGACGAAAGAGTGTCTGTCCTCATAAAATGAGCATGAAAAAGGCGCCATTAAGGCGCCATAATCGGTCAATTGAAAAGGTCTTGCGTTACGCGGGGACAGGTGTCTCTTGACGTTGCTCAGCGCTTTCGGTTGGCTTACCGAGATATACATGCTGATACGCGTAATTTGTGGCTTCAATGTAGCCTTCAACCGAACCACAATCGAATCGCTCGCCCTCAAATTCATACGCAAGCACACAGCCGCGTTTCGCTTGTTCGAGTAAGGCGTCAGTGATTTGGATTTCGCCACCTTTGCCTGGCTGCGTGTTTTCCAAAATCTCAAAAATATCCGGCGTCAGAATATAGCGACCTATGATTGCCATATTACTCGGAGCCTCTTCTGGCGCGGGTTTTTCGACCATGTTGTCCACCCGGAACAAACCTGATTCTAACTTGCTGCCGCTAATTACCCCGTACTTATGCGTCTCAGTTTCGGGCACACGTTGCACCGCCACAATCGAGCAACGATAGTGGTTGTATAGCTCCACCATTTGCTTAAGCACAGTGTCACCACCAAGATTCAAGCAAAGGTCGTCAGCAAGCACGACGGCGAACGGATTGTCCCCCACCAACTGTTTGCCCGTGAGAATCGCGTGGCCTAATCCTTTCATTTCGTTTTGGCGAATATAGGTGTATGAAGCAGATTGGATCAGCGCACGCACGTCTGTCAGCAAGGCTTCTTTTTTGGTGCCACTGATTTGATGCTCGAGTTCGTAGTTTTTATCGAAATGATCCATCAAGGCATGCTTACCGCGACCAGTCACAATGCCCATATGTTTTACGCCTGCTTGAATGGCTTCATCAACGCCGTATTCAATCAAAGGCTTATTCACAATCGGCATCATTTCTTTAGGCATAGATTTGGTGGCCGGTAAAAAACGCGTGCCATAGCCTGCTGCAGGGAATAAGCAGTGCTTGATCATGTTCGCTCCTAGCTGTCTAACATTTGTTATTGTTCGGAATCGTTCAGTGTTCCGTTATAAAAAAACAGGCAATGCATCAACACATTGCCTGCTGCATAGAGAGGGGTAACTTACTGATAGCTGTAGTTGTAGTAGCCGTAGTTCCCACCGTAGGTGCTTGCGGCTTTACGCACGACCCCATTGAGTACGAAGCCTTTTACGTTTACGCCGGCTTGCTCAAAACGCTGTTTAGTGACTTCAATTTCTTTAATCGGGTTCACACTAAAGCGTCCCACCAGCAAGGTTGTTCCCGCGTGAGCACCAACAATCGCGGCATCTGTCACCGCCAATACCGGCGGTGTATCGATAATGACAATATCGTAGTGCGCGCTCGCCCAATCGAGTAGCTCTTTAAAACGCGGATGCATCAGTAGTTCTGACGGGTTCGGCGGCACCTGACCACGCGTCATCACATCCAAGTTTTCTAGGATCTGCTTTTGCACGACGCCGTCAATATCGAGCTTGCCAGCTAGATAGTCGGAAAGTCCGTTGTCTGCCTTTTTACTAAACTGCTGATGCAAGAAGCCTTTGCGCATATCCGCATCAATCACCAGCACGCGCTGTCCGCTTTTCGCCAACACACCCGCCATATTGGCAGAAACAAACGACTTACCGATGCCGGGACTTGGCCCCGAGAACATCAAGATATTGTTTGAGGCTTCCATCATCGCAAAATGCAAGCTGGTTCGCAGACCACGCAATGCCTCAATAGACAAGTCCGCCGGATTCGCGGAAGCAAGCAAGCTTTCACCGGCGGTATGCAGCGCCTTTTTCTGGCGTTTCTTTTCTATCTCTTGCTGGGTTTCGGAAAGTGGCACACTGGCATAGACGGGCAAGCCAATGGCTTCAATATCGTCTGGGTTTTCAACACCACGATGGAACGCCGCTTTTAATAGCACCACACCAACACCGATCATACCGCCAAGCAAGGTTGCAATCACAGCAATAAGCGGCTTTTTCGGTTTAACCGGCAGCTCAAAGGTTTGCGCATCGTCAATAATACGCACGTTACCAACGGTACTCGCCTTCATGATGTTGAGCTCTTGCACCTTGTTTAAAAGCTGCACGTAAATGGCTTGATTCACCTCAACATCACGAGTCAGACGTAAAATTTCACGCTGCGTTTTGGGAAGCTTTTGTGTTTGGGCTTCAACACGCTTTTTCTCGCCCAGCAAGGTTTGACGCTTATCTAGCAAGGCTAAGTAGGCCGGGTGTTCCTTGGTGAACTTTTGCGCCAACTCGCTTTCTTTGAACGTAAGCTCGTTGAGCTGTTTTTCCACCGACAGCATAGTGTCAAGTGAGGCTTTTGCTTCTAGCGACAAATCAACCGAGTCGTTTTCTTGGCGGAATTTGTTGAGCTTGTTTTCTGCTGTCGTCAGCTCGGCTTTCACCCCAGGCAAATGCCCTTTCAAAAACTCTAAGCTTTTTTCCGCTTCCGCCGCATCACGCTTCACGTTTTGCATAAAATAGTTTTGCGCAATGTCGCTGAGCACTTTTTCAATCAGGGCTTTATCTTCCCCTTGATAGGAAAGCGTCAGAATACCGGTTTGCTTACCACGCTCACTAACGGACAACTCGTCTTGGATCGCTTTAATGGCGCGCAGACGGCTCATTTTAGACACCGTGAACGAGTCACCTTGGTCAGCCGTAAGCTCAGTAACAAATAGATGAAAATCGTTATTGATTGCCGCTTTGCCCACTTGCCCTTTCAGAACAAGTTCATCATCACTGTTATACAGCGAGTATTGCCCCGGGGCATCAACGGTTAGATGAAAGGGTTGCTGCTGATAATCTTGAGGGATCTCGAACCGACTGATCGCAATCTGATTTTGGTCGCCAGTGAGGCGTGCTAGCCCCTTGCCTACCAGAGGAAAATAGTCCGGAGACGCCACAGTGGTAAGATTAAACTTATCGACCGTTTGGCCTAACACCATGCGTGAGCGGATCAGCTCAATTTCAGTACTCGCCGAGCTGTCGGTGGCAAACAAACCACTCGCCCCTTCACCGAGTAGCGAAGACATGCCACCTTCTTTTTGCTCGACTTGAATCAATGCATCGGCTTTGTAGATTGGAGTCGCTAAGATCGCGAACGCCACTCCCACCACAGCAAACAACAAGGTACAGGCAACAATTATCCATTTGCCATCAATCAAATGGCCAAGCAGTTTACTTAGATCAATCTCATCGTCTGATGACGCTGTATTTTTTATATTTTGGTTCATTTTATGCTCTTGGGTCCTCTAAGGCACTCACTTTCCCGTTATGACCACTGCAGCAACGCAGAGGGCCCGGTTAACGCAGTACATCACACCATTTTTGTGCCGCTTGGGCGATCAAATCGTACGCATAATCAAACGCCTCATCGCTTTGACGATAAGGGTCTGGAATATCTTTCGTTTGCGTCAGGTAGTGACCAAATAGCATGGTCTTCCCTCGGGCTTCAGGAGCGATGCGACACACGTCTTCTTTGTGCTTCGATTCCATCACCAGGATCAAATCATATTCATGGCACATCGATGCGGTCAGCTGTCGAGCTTCGTGGCCGCCTAAATCTACTCCATGCTTGGCAGCAATACGTGATGCCTGTTCGTTGGCCGGTTTGCCAACTAAAGCACCGACACCCGCAGAATCAATGGTTTTAGTCGGTAAGCCTTGGCGTAATAGCCGCTCTCCAGTTGGAGAGCGGCAGATGTTACCAACACACACGACAAGAATCTTATTAAACATGACGGACTCGCTTATCGTGGCCAAGTATCGACACGAAGCGCACCTTCGGTCAGCTCATTAAAGCCAGAGATAGTTGGCAGCAGTGAACGGATGACACGGTTCCAACGCGCAATCGGGGCGGCGGTTACATAGACCACATCATACGGTTGTAAATCAAATTCAGTGCCGACCGCCAAGGCAGTCGCATCTTTAACATTCAACTGGAACACATCCGCAACGGGCTCAGATTTGTCGTAACGTGGGCTGTTTGGCGTCTGACGAGCTGTACTACGAATCACAAAAATACCAGTTGCATCGGCTTCTAGCTCATCAATGCCACCCACAGAGGTTAAGGCTTCAGTCAAGCTCATGCCGGTACGATCAATCTTCAGCATTTTCGGATCGTTCACTTCTCCAAGCACAAAGACTTTCTGGCCATCATTACGAGGGATGTGCAAGATATCACCGTCTTTGAGTAAGCGGTTTTGGGTTAAGTCGCCTTTTTGCATTAATGCATACAAAGACACACTTTCTTCTTCGCCGCGTTTGGTCAAGGTGACATTGCGCCAATCTGCAAACTCGGTGATCCCACCAGCTCGGTTGACTGCATCCAAAATGGTAGTTGGAATATTCGTGATCGCCTGATAGCCCGGCTTTTTCACTTCACCCGTGATATAAGATTTTTGCGAGCGAAACGCCGCCACGTTGACATCAACTTGCGGTTTTTCAATATAAGTCGCCAGACGCTTAGCAATATCATCGCGCACTTCTTGTACCGTTTTACCTGCGACGGCAACTTGACCGATGTATGGATAGAAAATGGTACCATCAGCATGTACCCAGTTACCCGCTTCAGCCGAGCTACGGTAAGAGCCGGCTGGAATGGTCAGCTCAGGGTGGTCCCAAATAGTGACATTCAGGACATCACCGGGACCAATGCGATATTCATAGTTTTGAATTTGTGAATCCAGTTCAGGATTCACCTGCGCTAGCGCGCGAGCACGCTGGCTATTAAGCTGCTTGATATAAGACGGAGTCAGTGGATAGATATTTACCTGAGTAGATAAATCCTCAGCGGGCTGGCCCACGATATTTTTATCGCTCGGATCAAAATGAGAACCCGGCATTGTACATCCTGCCAGAGCCAGTGAGCTCATAGCGACAAAACAAATAGGTTTTAGCACAACGTCATCCTAATTTTTGTTGTTTATTCCGCTGAAATACTTTTAATTCAAAGGCTTGTTATTGTTGCCTTCTGGACAAAAATGCTTTTAACACGCATTTGCAGAGTCAAATCGAACAATAAATAGCCAATTTTTTTGACAAAAAGTGGTACTGAGTCTATGCCCAGTCATGTCAGAGTGCGGATAATACAGACATTAGTGAATGAAATAAACCCCACCAGATTTCATATCAAAGCCCGACCGCAAGACATAATACTGCTGTAACTTATCGATATTTATGGCAGAATGCGCAAAAGACGTAGACTTTGCATTTACAAGCTAAAGTTAAATCGTTAGGTTAATGCTCTGTCTGCATTAGTAGACGTTGTTTAAGCAAATCTTCCATGGAGAGAATTATGAAAAAAGTAGCAACGGGCATTATTGCCATGCTGTTTGCTGCAAGCGCCATGGCTGCCGGTGAAGCGTCAAGCTCAACCGCAGCAGGTAGCAGCAGTGCAAGTGCTAGCGCAAGCGGTGCTGCCACTTCAGCAAGCGCAGGCACAGCCGGTACTGCTGGCACTGCAGGAGCAGGCGCGGCAGGTGCTGCAGGTGCAGGTTCAGCTGCATTTGGTGGTTTAGGCATCGGTGCAGTAGCAGCCGGTACGGCAGCAGCTGCAGCCGTTGGCTCAGTAGTTGCCGCCGCTGGCGACAGCGGTACTAGTGGCAGTGTTATCACTGGTCCTGCGACAACGAACTGATCGTGATGCTCAACCCAACAGCCGCTTTCGGGCGGCTGTTTTTTGCTTAAACCTCGACGTATCTACCCACATGACACACTTCAAGCTTTTTTTCTCCACGTTACTTTTTTTCACGCTTAGCGGCTGTACACAGCAAGCCAGCAACTTAGCCGACACTTATAGCCTGCTATACAAAGGCTTCCCAGACGCTCAATACAGCCAAGAAGAGATCCAAGCCTTGCCCTATGCCAGCATTTATGCACGCTTAGGAGATGGCCCACGCGGTTTTTTGGTCTTAGCCTACGCTGAGCCCTTCTCGCACAACCAAACCGCGTTAAAATGGATGTCTGCCGACAGCGAGGTGATTGAAACTGTCTCTGGTCGTATTGTTAAAACATTAAAACTTCCTGGGACCAATTTAGCCAAGCTCGATAGTGACACGCCCGATCCACTCGCGCTCGGTCTGCTTAACCCGACGACGCCTGCTAACTGGCAATTTCGCATCGACTTTGTCCCCGGTTATCATTTCGGCTACAACGCATCGAGCACCTTTGAAAACAAAGGCGCGGACCAAGTGGCCATTAATGGCATCATGCGTGACGCTGTTTTCTTTGAAGAAACCGTCACTATCTCCGCACTGAATCACACTTACACCAATCAGTATTGGCTTGCGCCAACCTCAGGAAAAGTGCTCAAAACCATTCAGTACCCCGCTCCCAATATGGACGCGATAAGCATCAGCTTCCTAAAAGCGTATCAGGGGGCGCAATAAAATGACGAATCAGTCAATGACATTAGACTTTTTTAAAACCTCGTCTCACCCCATCATACGGTGTTTTTTTAATCTCGTGCTCTTGAGCAGTATGGCCATCGGGTTGATATTGTCACCACAGGCAATCGCACAGCCCGCCCCGCTGCAACATCAAATCACCGTTGGCGATCAGACCATCGACTACGACACGCCGCCACGACTCAGCGATGCGGTGATGGCAGCGCTCAAACGCACTCAAACCAACATCGCCGATGTTTACTGGCACGGCGCCGGCTTGTACGACATTACCCTACCTAGCCGCCTTGCACTAACAGCGATGGCTGCCGCTGAGAACCAAGTGATCATCCAAACCGGCCAGCCACAGCAACGCTGGCGACAACTGGTCCGCACACTGAAAACATTTACCGTGGAGCGTCGTGCCAAAGTCTCACTCGACCCTGATCTCACGCGCGTCGACATCAGTAAAAATCCACGTTTAGATGGTCAGTGGCGACTCGTCTTTCCTCAGCGTCCTGATCATGTATGGGTATTGGGTAACGTCGCGGCTCCCGGTCAATACCCTTGGAAAGTGCGACAAGGTGCGGCTGATTATCTCGATCACGCCAATGCCAATACACTGGGCAAATCTTACGCTTGGGTGGTACAGCCTGATGGCGCGATTGAAAAACACGCTATCGCATATTGGAATGCATCACACCAAGATATTGCGCCGGGTGCGGTGGTCTACCTGCCCCTGCCAGTAAAAGGACTGGCGTCCTATCCTGACACGGTTGATGCCAATCAACTTGTTCTCGACTATCTCAGTAACAGGCTTCCAGAATGAAAACCGCTGTATTTACCCATTCTGCTCTAGCAGCCGCATTGATCTGTGCATATTCCGCGCATGCAGACAGTTTTTCGTATCCAAGTCTTTCGTATTCACAAACAGACTTTGGCGGTGTTGGCTTAATACAAATACCCTCAGCTCGTACCGTGCCCGAGGGAGGGTTTAGCCTAGGCACCACCTACAACGAAGATTACTTACACTATCATGCGTCACTGCAACTGTTTCCTTGGCTAGAAACGACCATTCGCTATACCCAAGTGCACGATGTGCTGTATAGCTCCAACCCCGACTTTAGCGGCGACAACAGCTATACCGATAAAAGTATCGATGCCAAGCTCACTTTGCTGAATGAAAGCTACTGGCTGCCTGAACTAGCAGTTGGGGTGCGCGACTTAGGCGGTACCGGCTTATTTGACGGCGAATACATCGTGGGCTCCAAACACGCCGGCCCCTTTGACTTTACCCTGGGAGTGGGTTGGGGATATTTAGGCAACCGTGCCAACCTACGCGGCGATAAAACCCTTGGCAACGATTGCGATCGCAATACCGGATACAAAGGTAACGGTGGCAACGTCGACCTTGATCGTATGTTTACAGGCTGTATAGCTCTGTTTGGCGGCGTAGAATATCAAACTCCTTTTGCCCCCTTGTCACTCAAGCTTGAATACGATGGCAATGACTATCGTTCAGATTTTCCAACCTCTAGAGAAGGCGTATCGCTGCCAGCCGACTCGCCATGGAATGTAGGCTTGGTCTATCAACTTGCGCCGTGGGCTGATATGCGCCTTAGCTATGAACGTGGGAATACCTTCACCGCGGGACTAACGCTGGTGAATAACTTCAGCGAAGCGGATCCTTTTTGGCTTGACGACCCGATAGCCGCTTACACCCCAAACGCGACAACCGGTGAGTTAAGCGAGGCCGAATGGCAGCAGTTAAGTGAGCAGCTCGCGAAAAATGCCGGTTACACAGACAATCGCGTTTATTACGATGGTGAACAAATTACCGTCGCTGGCGAGCAAAATAAGTACCGAGATCGCAGTGAAGCCCATGATCGTGCGGCACGCTTACTGGCGAATACCGGCCTTGATGCCACGCGCTATAAGCTGATTGAAACCAAAAACCGCCAACCCATGACAGAAACCATCATTGATGCCGACCGTTACGCGCAAATCGCGAACTACGATTACGTCGGCGCCGACATCAAGGATGCGACTGGAACGATCGCTGCACGCTCACCACAAGGTGCGCTGATGGGCGATGCCGATGATAATTTCCGCGCCGGCCTTGCGCCTAAACTGCGCCAATCGATTGGTGGGGCGGAAGACTTTTATCTGTATGCTATCGGGGTACTCGGAACCGCGGAATGGTTTATGAACGATCACATCGTCGCCTCTGGCGAGGTGTACGCCAACCTGTTCGATAACTATGACAAGTTCAATTACACCGTGCCGCCCGATGGTACAGACTTAAAACGAGTCCGCACACTCACCCGCCAGTACATTGATGAGCGCTACCGCATCACCAATTTACAGCTCACCTACTTTGATAAGTTTGGCGCCAATTGGTATACCCAAGCGTACGGCGGCTACCTTGAAGATATGTTTGCCGGTGTGGGTGGCGAAGTGCTTTATCGTCCTTACAACAGTGACTTTGCGCTAGGGGTAGACATTAACTATGTAAAACAGCGTGATCCAAGCTCCGTATTTGGCTTGTTCAGCCAAGAGCGCCAGTATAGTGACGAAGACCAACGCTATTACCGCGTTCAAACCGGCACTACGACCGGCCATGCGACCTTATATTGGCGAGAGCCACTTGGCCTGTTTGAAGGCACTATGGCGAAAATAAGTACGGGGCGCTACCTCACCGATGATATTGGTGTCACGATTGATGCCTCCAAACAGTTTGATAGCGGGATCATTGCTGGCGTATTTGCGACCAAAACTGATCTTTCTGCCGAAGAGTTTGGCGAAGGTAGCTTTACCAAAGGCTTTTACATCTCGATTCCGTTCGACTTATTGTCTGTTAAACCCAACACCAGCCGTGCAACCATTTCTTGGCTGCCGCTACAACGCGATGGCGGACAAAAACTGGGCAGAAAATATTCGCTTTATGATATAACAGATGCCCGTTCGCCTTGGAGCACTCGCCCTATTCAATAATAAAACCGCCCGCTTTATGCGGGCTTTTTATTATTAACAACATCATTAGTGTTTTATTTTTGAGACAAATACATCGCTCTCATTTATATCAGCGAAGGTGCTGCCATCAATTGATGATTTTTTTGTCAAAAGTTGTTCAAAAAAATACCATACACGCTGCCCAGCTTTATTAATATCACAGACTGGTGTAATATCGCGCCACAAACTATAAAGGAGAGACACTGTGTATTTTTCTGCAACGGACTTGATAGCACTCTTCGTGTTGTCGACGTGTGTGCTTTTTTTAATGCGTAGGTTCGCCAGGATTGTGGGACTCGTCGATAAGCCCAATGTACGTAAGCTACATTCAGGTGCTGTTCCACTGGTAGGTGGCATTTCTATCTGCATCACATTATTATATTTCCTTTGGGATAATGCCGACCTAATTCCACACACAGATTTATACAGTCTCAGTATACTTGTTCTTGTTATTATTGGCGCCCTAGACGACAAATTTGATATTAGTTATAAGATTCGCTTTTTTGTGCAAGCCTTACTTTCTATTGCCATGGTAGAGGTCGGCAATATTGAATTAAGCACGATTGGCAATATATTAGGCACAGGCAATATAAACTTAGGAATTGCTGGCTATATTATCACCGTATTTGCCGTAATTGGTGCTATTAATGCCTTTAATATGGTAGACGGTATTGACGGTTTGCTGGGTGGTCTTTCTATTGTCACATTTGCGGGTATCGCCTTTATGATGACCACCGTCAACCATTACGATCTGGCTTATCTATCTATCGCCATTATTGTCGCGATGACACCCTATATTCTATTTAACCTGGGCCTACTTGGCCGCAAACGTAAAGTGTTTATGGGTGATGCAGGTAGCATGGTGATTGGCTTTACCATCGTCTGGTTTTTGCTACTCTCAAGCCAAACCGGTCAACAGGCCTCGATTCGTCCTGTCACCTGCTTATGGCTGATCGCGATTCCGCTCATGGATATGACAGCGATTATGATCCGTCGTATACGTCGCGGCCACTCGCCCTTTAAGCCAGATCGCGAGCATCTACACCATATTTTCCAACGCTTAGGCTTAAGCTCGAAACAAACTTTGCTAGTTATTTGTGGCTTTGCTGCACTTTTCGCCGGTTTCGGCATTTATGGCGAGTTAGCTGAAATCAGTGAAAGCATCATGTTTGCAAGCTTTATTCTCTGCTTTATTCTCTATGCGACTCTGCTAAGCTACGTGTGGCGCATCACCACATTTATCCGCGCATTTCGCAAACAAGATAAGCCAGAACATGCGCTTAACGGTTAATCCGTACTGAAGCTCAACATAACGATCGGACAATAAAAAAGCCCGCATTTTCGGGCTTTTTTATTGGAAGGTTTAACAGCTTAATCAATTAGATTGATAGAACGCTTTGTACCACTCTACCAATTCAGTCACACCCTGATCGAGTGAGACTTGCGGTTTATACCCTGTCGCTTTAAATAAGTCTTGTGTATCCGCGTAAGTTTGATAAACATCACCAGGCTGCATTTCACGGAAGTTCTTTTTCGCCTCAATGCCAATAGTACGCTCAATACATTGAACAAATTCCATTAAATTCACCGGCGAGCCATGTCCGATATTATAGACGGCATAAGGCGCAGAGCTAGAAGCTGGCGTGCCTGCTTCAACGGTCCAATCATTGTTGCGTGATGGAATAACATCCGCAATACGCACCACGCCTTCAACAATATCATCTACGTGAGTGAAGTCGCGCCACATATCCCCATTGTTATTAATATCAATGGTTTCACCTTTTAAAATCTTATCGGTAAAAATAAACGGCGCCATGTCAGGTCGACCCCATGCGCCGTATACCGTAAAGAAGCGAAGCCCTGTCGTCGGGATATCGTACAAGTGCGAGTAGCTATGGGACATAAGCTCATTCGACTTTTTCGTTGCCGCATACAAAGAGACGGGGTGGTCTACCGAGTCTGAAGTTTGAAACGGTACCTTTGCATTTAGACCATAGACTGAGCTCGAAGAGGCATAAATGAGATGTTTTACCTTCGTTTGACGACAGCCTTCTAACACGTTCAAGTGCCCCACTAAGTTGGCATCCGCATACGCATGTGGATTTTCAATCGAATAACGCACCCCTGCTTGCGCAGCCAAGTGAATCACCCGATCAAATTGATGCGTCTCGAACAACGCTGCCATTTTCTCGCGGTCGGCAATATCAAGTTGTTCAAAAGTAAAATTCGGGTGTTCGATGCGGGCTAGACGCGCATGTTTTAACGATACATCGTAGTAGTCATTCAGGCTATCTACACCAATAACATGATGACCAGCGACCAAAAGCTTTTCTGCTGTAGCGCTACCGATAAACCCAGCCGCACCAGTGACAAGATATTTCATTGTCAATTCCTTATGTTTGTCTAACCAATTAACTGACGCTATTAGGCTTTTAGTGCGCTTTCTACTGCGTCCATATATTTGTTTATAATGATCTTTTCATCGAATGTGCTTTGCATTTTTTCGCGACTTGCCTGTCCCATTATCAATCGTTTCGAGTGGCCTACTTCAATCATTTCTTTCATCGCAGCATAGAGGCTTTCTGTGCTTTTCGGTTCACAAAGATATCCATTGACCGAATGATCAACGGTTTCGCGGCATCCCACATTATCCGTTGTGATAATCGGCTTACCCATCGCGCCCGCTTCTAGTAAGGATTTCGGAACTCCCTCACGGTAAAAAGAAGGCAGTACCACACAATCAACCTCTGCCATCTCATCCTCAACTTTGTCGGAGACACCTAAATAAGTAACGACGCCTTCGTCGACCCATTGTTGCATCTCTTCTTTACTTACCGCTGTTGGGTTATTAACCCCTACAAATCCAAGCAAACGGCACTCTACACTATCACCGTATTCTGCTTTTAGCTTTCGGGCCGCTTCAACATAGTGGCCAATCCCCTTGTCATACAACATTCTTGCTACGACTAAAAACCGCACCTTGCCGTCATCATCGCTGGGGCGAGCAGAAAACCGTGATAAATCCACACCTGACCCCGGCAACCGATCAGTGATCGATGGATTTGCTAGGTGATTATCTAGAAACAACGCTTTGTCATCTTCGTTTTGGAAAAAAATTGTATTCGCAAAGCGTTGGCTAAATTTATATAACCATTTTGCAATCGTTGCTGACACACCTTGATTGATAAAGATAGCCCCAAGGCCAGCAATATTATTTACCGACTTCCCACCGAAAATCTTTGCAGCTACTGTGCTATAAATATTATTTTTTGGCGTAAAGTTCAATACAACGTCAGGGCGTACATTTCTATAAATCGATAAGAACCCAATAAAAGTCTTTAAATCCTTGATCGGATTCGTCCCTCCCTGATCGATATCAACCGGAACATACCGTGCACCTAGTGCCTCGAGCTTTACTGAGTACTCATCTTTTGGAGCAATTGCGTAGACTTGATGTCCTTTATCAATCAGTGCTTGAATGGTGTTTTTTCGAAAATTGTAGAGGTACCAACTGGTGTTGGACGTAATTACAATACTACTCATACTATTTTCTACCCTCAGCAAGACAGCTGTATAATTTTGACCACTTACCTGATATGACTTTCATGGAATATTTATCTGATACTTTTTCACGATTTAGCATGCCGATCTTTTTATAACTTGATTCCGAAAGACTAAGTGCTTTAAGTATGTTATTTGCAAGCGCTTTACTATCATTAGGACGGCATAGATAATTATTATTCCCAGCCACCTCACCAACACCTCCACAGTCCGTAGCAATAACCACTTTCTCACATGCCATTGCCTCTGCAACTACTAATCCGAAGCCTTCCCATGCTGATGATAACAAGAAATAATCTGATGCATTCATCCATTCCGTAATATCTGTCCTCGCTCCTAAGAAAGTCACTTTATCATCGAGGGATAGTTGCTTAGTTAGGCACTTGATACCCTCCAACTCATCTCCATCCCCTATGATTACTAAGTGTATGTCATGCCTATAATCAGCGACTAATTTAAAAGCTTGGAGCATATTAGGGTAGTCTTTTGCATGAGTCATTCGACCGACTGCAAGAAAAACTTTAGTATTTTGGCTTACTGATAATAAGTTACGATAGTAAATCCTAGACGAGCTGTCATGGTAGAACCTACATGTATCTATGCCGTTATACATAACCTTAATTTTATGCTTAGGCACCGCACCTCGATTTACCGCGCAGCTAGCAGCATCTATACTCACACTGGTGTTCATATCACAAACACAGTCGGTCAACCTATACACTAGCATTCTCCACCAACTGCCTTCATTAGTTGTATGGGATGTGCAAATAAGAGGTACCTTTAGAAACATCAACTTCAAAACTCTTGAAAATATGTTTGCGTGAAACATATGGCTGTGTATTAAATCAACATCTCTTACTTTAAGTATTTTCGCGGTGTAAAGTAGTGCTTTTAAAAAGCCCATAGGACTCTTTTTCATCCCAATCTCTTCAACAACAATGGACTCTCTCTTTGGTTTTATCTTTCCACAACTACCAAGTGATATGAGTGTAACGTTATTCCCCAAATAATCCTGATAATCAGCTAAGCTACAAACTTGTTGCTCTGCACCACCCATCCCCAGACCGGTAATAATATAAACTATGTTCATTAGATATTCCCTAGAACTTTCTTGCTCAGCAGAAGATAAATAACTAAAAATATAACAAAAGCACAAAAGCAAGGCACATGAAAAATTAGACTAGGAAATTTGTTAAAACCACTATAAGAAACAAAACTAGTTAGATAAGCCCTATAAAAAGGCTAGTAAAATTAAAATTTTCAGTACCACTTTAAAGCTTGATTTTTACTTTCTGTAAAGAAGAAAAACAAAGCCACTACAAAAATTCCAACCAATACGAAAAATAAGAATCAAACTGGTAACTCGAAATATAGCCACTATAAAGAGTCCAAACGACAAAGGCTAATGAAGATGAACATAACAATATGGCATTACCAAAATATTTAAGATCCCTTTTTCTTTTCGGCTCGCCTTTCTTTGAAAACAGCATCCAACAAAATGTTCCCATCAGAATAAAGTAATATGAAAACCTATCAGCTATCGTTGAAGAAATATAGGAAAATGAAATTATTAATGGAAACGAAATTAGGACTAGATACACAAGTCTTCTTTCTAATAAGTCCAATTTATGCCAGCCCTTATAGTATAGGCTAAATAAAAAAGTAGGTACGATTAAGTATAAAGCCCGCAAATATAGTCCAGCACTATCCATTGACGACTCAACATATTGACTATAGTAATTCAGCATTATATTGATGATAAGAGGACTAGTAACTATTAATGGAATAAATATATATCTTTTCTTACCATCAATAAAAAGCAGGGGGATAAAGCAAAGTGCTGATATATGGAAAGAGCCAGCAACAAAAATAGCGATTAAAAATTTGATTTTTTGTTTATTGATCAGAAAAGATAATGCATACAAAAACAAGCTTAATGCAACAGCTTGGCGAGTATAATTCATTCCTGACATAACCAGATGATAGGGTGCGACAATAGCTAAAAAATAGAAAGGGTTGAGATCTAATTTTTGGACTGGTTTAAACGTAAAATAAAAAAATAAAATAGTCGACAGTAGTATTACAGTAATAATCCCCTCGCCTATATAATATGCGATTATATTTAATAGTTTGTATCCGACCTCTATGGTGGTAAACTCATAAATATTGCCATACAATATATTTCGATTGTACACATTAATGTAATTAAACCAATCAACACCGACTTGATAACGAAAACCGTAGACTAGAACAAGAAGAGTCGTAACGAATACGATGATTTTTGGCTTATCTTTTTCTCGGGTTCTCTCATAGAAAACACCAGTAAATAATAAAAAAAATATTGTCAAATAATATATTAACATTGGTTACATTCACTATAATTTATAGCAGTTTAATCTAATTTCGAAGTACGATAGCTACTTACATCAAGAAGACAATATCATCACCCTAAGACGCTACACTGTATAATACCGATATTCATGTGTATTTCTTAGTCGTTCTCCTGATAATCAGATGTCATAACGAAGCCTATGACTTTTGGGACATTCACTATGCCACCACACACCCATATTAAATCAAGCATTTAATAACTTAGTGTATATTTTATTTTCTGAAAATTGACATGATTTTTATAAGACTTTTAGGCAAGTAAGATAAGACGATAATAGCTAGCGCTTTATTATTTTCACAAATATTACTCTTGAAAGCTTCATATAGCTTTTCTCGGTAAAAATGTAAGGCAGCGCTATCTGAATTTAATATGGCGGATTTTATGTGCATCTTTACGAATTGGATTTGGTGTTCCATATCGTCTATATATCTATCTAGAAAATATTGTGAAGCGGTAATATCACTCTTATTACTCATTCTTTTTTCATTAGCTTTTGTATCAATATATACTGATGAAACTTTAGCTAAGCCTACTAATTCTTTGCTATCTGTACATCGAATACCGAAACCCCAGTCTTGATGTTTATTTTGCTTGACGTCAAAGAGAGTTCCTTTGTGATATGGTTTATATATACTAATAGTTGAAGAACGTATATCACCACGGCATTTAAATAAAAAATCCCTAAAGTCCGTATTAGTATATTCGGTTATTATATTTTCTATACCATTACACCTAAAGCCACCAAAAATCACTCCTAGATTCCTATCTATATGCTCCTTCATTCTAATTTCAATGTGATTTTGAGAAAATTTATCATCACTATCAAGAAAAAAAACAAAATCAGACAAGCTATTATTAAACCCAATATTACGTGACATTGCCGCATTACTTTTTTCTTTTTTTTCAATGACTCTAATATTTGAATAATTTTTTGCTTTCTCTTTTAGGCTATCTATATCGTCAGAACAATCATCTATTAATAGTATCTCGTAATCTAATTCACCCCCTTCAAAACAAGCGCAAACCGAGTCTAAAGTTTCTTTTATAAATTGGTTACTATTATAGGTTGGTATAACTATACTGACGTTCATTTTCATACAATCTCAAATTTGGAATATTACTTTATATTAGAAGTCTAAGTCAAAACTATATCAGTTGATAAAGCCTCAAAATAACTTAGAAACAGATTAGTAGTTCATACATCAATCTCTTTTTAAAACATCATGATTTTCTTTAGTGTAAAATATACTCTGAGCTCTATAAAGAGTCTGAGCTAAGTTTATTTTCTGAATTCCACTTAACTCATTTGATAATAACAAGCTTTTTATATACACATCATCTTCAAATATTTCTAAGTTACTTCTATGTGAGGTTAAGTGGTCAACCGTAGTTTTCCATGCTTGATCTCTAAATACTAGCTTCCAATCGCCCCAAGGTCCCTGATTGCCTTTAATTATCCCTAGACGTTTAGCTATGTTACGATGTAACCAGATGCCAAACTGAATAGGCATGTTTACCCACCAACTGAAATATGGTAGTCTTCCGTCAGCGTGCATGGTCCACTTACTAGCTTTTAAGTAAGGTTTCATAGCGCGATTAAACAATCGACGATTAAGCTTCCAAGAAGTTGGTACGGCCGCACTAATTTTAACGGCTTCTTTGCACATAAATGGCTCATAACTTTTAAACAAACGACGCGTACTATAAAGATTTGGAATAGCAACTCTCATTGACGCAGGTCTAAGGACAAACCACTCATGTGCAGACAATGGCCGTTCGCTAAAACTCTCATTATAGTGGCTTCGTCGTCGGTTGTTAATTTTATATAATATTTCATCCTTTATTACAGGATTCTTTATTATTTTAGTTCTAGACTCTCCAGAAATTGGAAAATCAGGAAAAAATTGAAACCGCTCTGCACTTTTTAACTTGTGCGCATAGGCAGCTTTCAGCAAAGAGTCGGAAAAGTAACCTCCAAATACAGCGTGATACTTTGAAAGGCAATATTTTTTATCAAACCCTAAACTATGTGCATGAAAATATTGATGACCGGCGCCAACTAAGCAAGATGCTGCAGGCATAATGTCCAAATAATGTGTTTTACACCTAAAGCCCACATTGAACGTAGAATCATAGATTGCTGCAATTTTTTTAGCGATCCTCCCCTCTCTATTCATTTGGTCTAGAAAAATATAGGCATCGCGACCTTTTCTGTCAGCTAAAAGACCAGAAAGTGCTCTTGAGTCTTCTCCTGCACTGATAAATTGAGCTATATCGTTATCGTTCATTTTTTCACTAATACGATCAACGTATCCTGCTATTCCTACACGTAAAGCTTCAGCCGCTTGATTAAGATTATTATAAGAGTTTGTTTCTGTAGGTAACCAGTAACAATCGACAGCCTTTGTAGTTGAATTGTGAAATGTAGTTACGCAGGAGGGCTTACTTTGACGGACATGTTTATAAAAAGTGTAAGGGTATGTAATAAATCCGTTTAATACAAAATCAGCCAGAGAAACTTGATCAAGCTCATCTAAAACACCAGCGGCACTTGCTAATACATCAACATGAGTACCAAGATATAAGGAGTGATCTTTTTGACAGGTGTATACAGGAATAAATGACATCAAATCGGTTACTGTGGTGATGACTCCTGTAATTTTGTTAACCAATATAATTGTGAATGGGCCGCTTAGGTCTTCATCCCATTGCATCAAGCCATCAACAATCCAACGGTCATAGATGGATTTTGTAGCAACGGATGAATCAGCTTCAACAAGAAAGTCATTATCACGAAAGTAAAGTATAGGACCACCAATAACCAACATTAAATGCTGTTTATTCTCGTAAGGGAGAAATCCATTATAGTGCTGTTTGGTAACTGCAAGACTCCCCCAATTACCATGAAATTCGTAAGCTGATGGCGCATTAGATTTATATATTGTTTTAAGATAATCGCGCAAATAATCTTTAGGCTGATTTTTAGAAGAAAAAATATAATCACTCAAAATTAATTTTCCTGCTTTTGATTAGTGTATATAGCACGAGGGAGAAATTTAGAACTACGCCTACTGAAGAAAAAAGCAAAACTGCAAGTACCTCATCACTGAAAAGCACAAAACCGGTATATAAAGCTGCACACCTCAAAAGGATACTAATGATTTCATACACGAGAAAAGCATCCTGCATACTAAGAGTAGCTATAGCTGCCACACTTGGTCTATTGAGGAAGCCAAAATATAACCAAACAGCCATCCATCTTGCATACTCTCCGGCGATAACCCATTCTGGACCAAATATAAAAGAAAATAGCCAAGGGCCAAAAGCGACAACAGCGGCATACGGAAAAAAACCGACAGCAGCTAAAGCCAATGTGGCTTTAAGTATTAAACGAAATAGACTTTCTTGATTATGCGAAGCTTCTGTGAGTCGAGGATAAAAAACGTCACCAACCGACTTTCCTATAAGCGTTGTTGGTATACCCATTACGGTTTTACCCAATGTGTAAAATCCTGCAGAAGCAGGACCAAAAAAGCTGGCTAACATTAGAACTGGTAAACTTTGTGAAAGAGCATTTATAGCAACCTGAGGGGCTCTGAAAAGTGGAAAGTCTTGATACTTCAATGCAATGCCTTTTATATGACTAGACTTTTCTTTGTACGTTTTACTCGGGAGACTATTTGGCTGTTTGCGTATACCCAACCAAAGCAAAAATGCATGCAACAGGTTTGCTACTGTAGCTAGGACTATAAGTACTAATGCAACAGGGTGAAAGCAACCTATCCCAACTTTAGCTATGTTCAGACTTATTGATTGGATAATTGCAGCTTTTGCAGTAACTTTAAATTGCTTTTTACGAATTAACCATTGTTGAAGAATTTGATAAAATGCTGAAAATAGCATAGCAGCTGGTATCAACAATAAAAAATGAGCAATGTCTTTAAGGTTCAGTAAGTCCGAAATAGTGTGTCTAAATAATAGCAGAATAACGGTCAATAAAACCGCCATAGTAAAAGATAGAAAAGCACTTAATTTAGCTATACCTACTGCATCTTGGTCTGATTTAGGTAGAACAATAGCGATAGGGTAACTCAGCGCTGCTATTGGCGTAACAACAGCCAGTATTGCCATAAAAGTGCCTAATAAGCCAAAGGCTTCGGGCCCATAAAGCCGAGTGATAACTGGAGAAAAAGCCATTGAGATAGCTTGAGCTCCCGCAGTACCAGTTGCAACAATCACTACATTTCTTATGAACTTGCTTTTAGCGATTTCTTGTATTTTTTTGAGCATTATTATTTAATTGCTTATATAGTCACACTGTCAGCATGTAACTATATTTTTTGTAAAATTTTTATCATTTTATAAATAAGGGCCAAGTTGCTCAGCCCTTACTTTAAGCTTAATCCGTCCCAAACAAATCACGCGTATAGACTTTGTCGGCACTATCGCGGATTTCATCAACCATGCGGTTGGCGACAATCACATCAGCGCGTTGTTTAAATGCTTCAAGGTCGTGAGTGACTTCTGAGTTAAAGAAAGTGTCTTCTTTTAACACTGGCTCGTACACAATCACTTCAACGCCTTTGGCCTTAAGGCGCTTCATAATCCCTTGTATGGATGAGGCACGGAAGTTGTCTGAGCCCGCTTTCATGATCAAGCGGTATATGCCCACCGTTTTTGGTTCACGGCGCAAAATGGCGTTGGCGACAAAATCTTTGCGGGTGGTGTTGGCGTCTACAATGGCCTGAATCAAGTTGTTCGGCACGTCGTTGTAGTTGGCAAGCAGTTGGCGGGTGTCTTTTGGCAGGCAGTAACCACCATAACCAAACGATGGGTTGTTGTAGTGGTTGCCAATGCGTGGGTCTAGCCCTACCCCTTCGATGATTTGGCGAGTATTCAAACCGTGGGTTTCAGCGTAGCTATCAAGCTCGTTAAAGTAGGCAACGCGCATAGCAAGGTAGGTATTAGAGAACAGCTTAACGGCTTCCGCTTCGGTCGAGTCGGTAAAGAGTACCGGCACGTCCTTTTTCAGCGCGCCTTCGAGCAAGAGGCTGGCAAAAATCTTTGCGCGCTCACTTTGCTCACCCACAATAATGCGCGAAGGATGCAGGTTATCGTAAAGGGCTTTGCCTTCACGCAAGAACTCAGGCGAGAAAAGGATATTATCGCTTCCCATCTCTTCTTTAATCTGCTTGGTATAACCCACAGGTACAGTCGATTTAATCACCATAGTCGCTTGCGGGTTAATGGCCATCACATCACGAATCACCGCCTCGACAGAGCGGGTGTTAAAGTAGTTGGTTTCTGGGTCGTAGTCAGTTGGCGTGGCGATGATAACAAAATCAGCGTCTTGGTAGGCTTGGTGTTTATCTAAGGTGGCAGTGAAGCGCAGTGATTTGTTGGCCAGAAAGTCTTCGATTTCCGCATCAACAATAGGGGATTGCTTTTGGTTGAGCTGCGTTATTTTTTCTTCATTAATATCGAGCGCGACTACATCAAAATGTTGGGCGAGCAGCATCGCGTTAGAAAGGCCCACATAGCCGGTGCCTGCAACTGCAATTTTCATTGATTTTTCCTTGGGTTACCTAGCTGTAAAAGAGAGTTATTGGATTTAACCGTGATAAATAGACACGCTACCGCCCGGAGGTATCGCTCCCCACTGCGCGGTGATCACAGATTTTGTATATTTTTTGAGTCGTTTTGTTTGTGATCTCACAATGCTGGCAAAATGATGCCTAGCACGGTGGAAAAAATGCCTGCAGTATTCTACACATTTTTGCTTCGGTTGAAAGAATATGGCGGTTGTTTTATGTACTGATTTTGCTTTATGTTCATATATTAAACAAAGGCTTACTTACCGCTGACAATTTTAGCTATTCGTTGACCCTATCTAGTTTCATGCTCATCTCATCATTTCGGCTGAATGGCTTTTCATACTTCTGTCTATATATCGTGATATACATCACTTTTATCTAATCTTTGTTTCATTTTTTTCTATAAAAATTTTTTATCTTTTTTAGTGAGTTACTGCTCCTTTCCCCTACCTGTCTTATTTTTGAAGCGTTATTAAGTTATTTATCTATTATTAAGGTATGTAAGCCGTTTGATGCGCGTCGGGGCTTGACCTTTAAGCAGTGGTTAAGAGTAAGGAGGGCCTATGTCCCTTGTCTGCCCCGTGTTGTGGAAAAAATTAGGTATGGCATTAGGTATATTAAGTCTATCCATATGGATGGCGGGTTGTACGGTATCGAATGGCGATCACCGCGTAGTTACCACCCATCCTCCGATTGACATGGTCAAACCTTCTTCCCTGCTAGAGCGTGGTAAATTCGGTACCAGTGTGCCAATTACACCAACATTGAGTCTCACTGCGGCGCATGTTGCCGACTTTTCTCGCGATAAAGTGATCGCGGTGCATCCGCGTTGCGATGTCGCATTGATCGAGGCCGATAATCGAGGCTTAGCGCTGCCGCCACTCGGGTTAGTTTATCAAGGTGATGCAATAGAGGTGTATGGTAAATCAAGTGCGGGGAATGTGCTTAACGCGAGCGGCCACTATTATATGGATTTAATGATCTCGGGCTTTAAAGAAGTGGAGAATTGCCCTTCGAGCATTACCGATGCGCCAGTACGCGGCGGCATGAGTGGTGGCGGTGCCTTTAACAGCAATGGCGAGTTGGTGGGAATTTTAGTTGGGTTTGCACATCCAGAGAAAACCACGCTCGATAACGGTGAGCGGTTAGATTTGGCGCGAATGACGATTTTTGTTTCGATTAACTATATTCATGCATGGCTTGAAACCAAAGCCGCACGCTATGGCGGGCTGAGCCCCTTAGCTTTACCCGTTGAACAAGATATCGCCCACAATGAACATGTGACAGAGATGACATTGCTGAATTCTCAGCCTTAGTGACAGTACCCGTGCAAAAATAGGTCGACATTGCCGAATGTTGGGCGGACCCTGCCTATGCAGAATCTGTTCTAGGTTGGCGCGCACAACGGTCTTTGCAAACCATGGTAGCGGATACCTGGCGTTGGCAATCAATGAACCCAAATGGGTATGAGGCCTAACCCACAGGCTCGTCGAATCCATTAAGGGCCGAACAACTCGGCCCTTGAAGTCAATTGTCAGAATCAAGAGTTCTACTCTTCAAATTAATAGCTCTTTGATACCCGACGCTTTATAGAGTAATCTTATTCTTTCGTTACGTGGGCTCAACTTCTCATTATGAGGAATTAGGTTATAAATAGGCATTTTAGGATAAAACACTTTAGCCGTGTATTGTGCTGTTGAATTCATGCCATATAAACAGGATAGTTGTATTTTTTTATCTATTAACTCGAGCTCTAAAGGTAAAGTACTTCGATGATAGGTGAGATTTTTAATACTCGCTATCTTTTCTGAGACCTCCTGAGATTCTGTACGGTGTGGAAAATAGATAATACCCTTTTCGTGACCTTTCGAAAATTGTGACACGCGATCGATGTAAGATGATACAGACTGTCCACCTTTATGCCCTACAGCGCCTTGCCCAATAAAACCAACAGGTGCATGCTCAGAGAAAAGATTGTTATGATTGTAACGTGCCTTTAAGTGGCGAAATGTATTCTTTTCAATGTTCACCACATTGCTATTCAAATCAAAAATGGTAAACAGCTCCAAATTTTCTCTTGGCAAAGACTTGGTGGTGGGCTTACAGCCATATAACTTCAATAGGAAATCTTGCAATGGTCGGCTTCGGGAGTACGTTTCTTGAGGTTCAATAAACTCATGTAACTCGTTAATTGTTAATGTGCCATCATCAAAGTATACATCTTTATTTATATAAAAGTTTTCTGCAACTAACTTGGTCCGCCAAGCATTGTACTCACCATAGAAAAACGTATCAATATGGTTTCCTTTAGAAATATTTTTTATCTCTTTTATTGCTCTAGGAATGTTTATTGTTCTGTTTTTTCTTGTTGTTGTGATTACATAATCCCAGTCACGCGGATTGAAGATTTTTTCCTGCTGTTCAATACCAAGCGAACTACTTTGATTTACTAAAAAAAGCACGTTATTTTTGGTTTGGTAATGTTTTTTTGCTTCTAAAGCACAAAGGTATTGGAAAGGTGAGGTCACTAAAAATAAATTCATACATTACTCATCATAACTATTTTTAAGCGCCACTGTGATTGACATGGCGCTTAAAATTATGCTTATTGATTGTTATAGCTCTATTTGTCAATGCTTGGAGTGCTAATCATCTCCCAACAGAGCGGTGTGCCGAACCCTATGTCAACGTTGACTGGTTTGCCAATCACAGCCTCCAAGTACTTTGGTGCTAATCCAAATCCTGGACGAATGCTGCGCACATGCTCGTCTGTTAGCACTTCACCTGCTTTTATATCTTTTACAACATATAAAGAACGACGAAATTTCACATTGCCTTTCTCAGCTTCGGTCCGCTCATAATTGACGTGACCCAGTGCTTGCCAGGCTGTTTTGGTATCTCGACAAAGAGCTGCGAGTTCAGCCGGCTCCAACGAGAAGCTATCGTCTGGGCCCCCACCATTACGATCTAACGTGACATGTTTTTCGATTAGGCAGGCTCCTAATGCGACAGAAGTGACTGCCGTTGCATTGTCAATGGTATGATCTGATAGACCAGACAGTACGTTAAAACGCTCAGCCATATCTGCAATAGTGCGCAGATTATATTGCTCTGCGGGCGCAGGGTAACCACTGACACAGTGCAGCACCACCAGCTCTTGGCAACCATTATTTTTAGCTACCGCGATAGCTTCTTGTATCTCTTCTTCGTTCGCCATGCCTGTAGAGATAATCATGGGCTTGCCTGTTTGCGCGACCCGCTTAATAAGCGGCAAATCAATCACTTCGAAAGACGCAATTTTATAGGCCGGCGCATCTAGCTCTTCTAATAAGTCTACGGCAGTAAAATCAAAGGGAGAGCTAAATATCGTGATACCCAACTCTTTGGCTTTGTCAAACAGTGGTTTGTGCCACTCCCAAGGCATGTGTGCACCTTTGTAAAGTTCATACAAGGTTTGCCCGTCCCAAAGGCCGCCATGAATTCGAAAGTCTTCACTGTCACAATCTAGAGTAATTGTGTCATGTGTATAGGTTTGAAGTTTAATCGCGTCGGCACCGGCTTTTTTTGCCTCTTCCATAATTTGGAAAGCACGATTGATATCGCCGTTATGATTAGCTGATAGCTCTGCGATAATATAGGGGCTAAAATCAGGGCCGATTCTTTTTCCATCAATTTCAATATATTTTTTCATGGTTTAGTTACTTAATAAATTCACAATATCCGCGATAGAACTTTTTACCCACTGGAGGGGCTATATATGTAGACATGGGCAATCCTAATATGTTCTCAATTGCCCAAATTAAGTCACAGAATCCAAGTAGGTGTCTAAACATTACCGTACTGGAAAAGCGAGGATTTATTTCGAATAGTCTTGGGCCACTTTCGGTAAGACGTAATTGGAAATTGGCAGCTCCCTGCAGGTTGAGTGATTCAGCAATCTCTATGAGATAATCAGTGATATTACTGTTTTCAATCACTTCTCCCTTGCCGGTAAAGCCACCTATTAGAGTGCGCTTTAAAATGATTGTTCGGCACTCCTTATCACGACGGAATATACCGCAAGTATACTCCTGATCGCTCGGCAGTAATAGCTCCTGCCATATATAGCCCGTACAATCACTAATCTTTTCGCGCTGTTCAGCGGAATGTACGACTTGAATGCCTTTGCTACCTTGACCACTTCGAGGCTTAAACATACAAGGATAAGCTTGAGGTTCATTATTTTCAGCTAGTTCAGTCCAAGGCGCTTTCAGCCCATGTTTTTTCAAATGTCGAGCAGTATTAAATTTATCCAAAGCGATAGCTGCTGAGTTATAATCAAGCATCACTATTGGCACACCAAATAGTTTTTTTTCTTTTAAATCCAGCTTCAATATCGCCGTAATTTCTGCTTCGCTAGATGGTATAAAAAGCTCAATGCTGTGTTGACGAAAAATTTTTTCTAACGAGCTAAAATAATTAGCATTATCGGCTCTAGGAACAATAAAAAACTGATCAAAAACGCATTCACCGGGATTATCATTTGAGATATCACAGCCAAATACTCCTTGGAACTTTTCTTGCAATAATATTCGTCCCAGCGATATGCCTATATCTCCTCCAGCACCACTAACTAGAATGTTTTTGACGTAAGTATTAGCAGTCGACATGAATATTATTTCTCTTCAAGATTTTTGATAAGTAAGGGTAATGCGGGTCGGTTTCTTGTGTCTGCAAACATAGCGATGTGCTATCAAAAGGCACTCGATGTGTTGTTAGAGCTCGGTTCTCTGTATTTAGAATCACATAACTGGCTAGTGAGCCTACGTCCCTGGGTTGTCCTACAGACCCAGGGTTGACTAATATGCTGGTACCATTAATAAAAGTTACTGGATAATGAGTGTGTCCAAAAAAGGCGTAGTCATAGTCTGTAATGACTTGGTTGATGCGCTGCCTCTTCGTATCAGGATAAAGATATTCATCAGTTTTTTTATCACTTCCATGAAACCCCCCAATATGAATGCCTTCTACTTCAAACCCTACACTTTGAGGAAGCGTCTTGATCCAGTCCAGATCCTCGTTCTCTAGCTGGTCTAAAGCGATTTTTAGGCCACTTCCATATTTTTTATGGCAGGCAGTCGCAAAATCATCATTATGTTGACAGCGTAGTAATAGTTGCTCATGGTTTCCCTGGATCACGAATAAATTGGGTAATTCTCTTACAAAATCTATAACAGCTTTGGGCTGGTAGTAATACCCTACCAGGTCACCTAAGATAAGGTGATATTCACAGCCCTGTTTGCGCATATGCTCACCAACAGCTTCAAGGGCAGTGAAGTTCGCATGGATATCAGAAAGGATCGCTATCTTCATTGCTTAATCAACTTGTACTTTTCAATCAACGCTTTTGCAACTTGTTCAGGACTTTTGAGACTATGATTATTTTTGTACTCAATAAACTGACCAACGTTTGGCATGGCCATACTCGAGCTTGCTCGAATTTTTTTTTGCATAGAGGTGTCCATTATACCGGGATCAACGTGTTCAACACTAACGCTTGGATCCTCTTTGGCCAATACGTCAAGATACATTTTAAATGCAGCCTTCGTAGAACAGTAACTCGCCCATCCCTCTATCGCATGGTTGGCTGCACCACTTGAGATATTGAGGATATTTATTTCGGCCCCTCTAGCCCAGATGAGCAAATCGGATACTAGCTTGGCCGGTGCCAATACATTGATATTATAGGCGGTTATAAGTTCAACGTGGTCCATCGACTTGACGCTGCAAATTGGATCAATAATGCCAGCATTGTTTATAAATGTTACACTTGATGGTGTGATACTAGGTAACTTCGCTAAAAGCGCACCAGACTCTAACTCTTTGAGATCTAATTCGATATAATTTGCGGATGATGTCTGATTAATGCGATATATATTTCTACCAATAAAAATTAGTCGCTTAGAGGTAGGCTGTTCGGTAAGGCTCTGGTGAATGGCTAGGCCAAGACCTCGGGTGCAGCCAGTCAAAATAATAACATCCATAGATTAAATCCTTAGCAGACTTCTGCAACGACTTCTGCAAGCCCACTCCCATCGACTAGCGCAGCCGCAGCTTGTGAATATTCTGAGTAGTTGTCGACCAATAACTGTAGAGCTTTTTCTAGCTGTTCTGCAGTCAAGTTATCCGGCATACTGACAGCCGCTCCGCGTTGAGTCACACGGTTAATTACCTCACTTTGATTCGAAGCAGTTTGGATTAAGAGTGTAGGGAGCCCCAACATGCACCGTTCCCAAGTGCTAGCGCCAGCCGCTCCAATTGCTAAATCACTGATTGCTAGCACCTGTGCCACATGTTGGCAATTAATTAATAATTCACAAGGAACTGCCATATGTTGGCATTGCTGTTTGATTGCTGCTAAATGGGGGCATTGTCTACCGACAATGACTGAAAGAATTAAGTCGAACTTAAGCGCAATTTTTTTTAGCAGGAGTAATAGCTGCACAGTATGATTGTGAGGGTCTGTACTGCCAAAGTTTATCACCATACGTTGAGGTCTAGTGCATTCAGCTCGGCGTCGCAATGCTATTTCCCGAAATTGGAAGAATTCATCACGTAAAAGGCAATACTTTTCACCGGTAAAAAGGCGCATGCTATTAGGGGTTAATTTATGGTATTCCTCAGGCTGACGCCCGCACGTTTGATCCAGAAGAAAGTCGCCACAATGGTCACGATTTGCTAGATCGTCAATGACAAACAACTTGCTAGCAACAGCCTTAACATGATTTTCCCAATCTATGCCGAGCCCATAGTGATCAACAACTAGCAAATCGATATTTGTACTTTGCCAAGCCTGAATAGCTCGTAGGGTATCTTCTGCGTCCTTTCGCCAACTTGAGCCTATCCACTGGGTATAATCGTGACAAAAATAGTCTGGTTCAAAATCTAGTGGAAGTAGAATAACTTCAAAACCGGCATCCAACACCTGTTTTTGATCGTGACCACTATGGTTTCGCATTACAAACAAACAATCCGCATTAGCAATTGCCTTCAGCTCATTCGCGAGGGTCAAACAACGACTGAGGTGACCACCTCCCATCGCTGTACCTGAGTCAACCCTAAATACTATTTTCATTAGTCTTTTCAGTTAGGATCTGATACAACAATTCGGCAACGTGCCAGTCTTCCACGGTATCAATATCCTGAGCGCGGTAGCGCGGGATTTTTACGATTCTTGAGTGAGGGGCAAACATACTTAAGCCTTGTTTGAAAGCATCAACTTTGCCCCAGTAAAACTGACCGGCGTCATGGTAGGTTTCAACAAGATCCTGAGACCGTGATTGCAGGTGTTCTAGCTGTAACATGTTCACTTCGCCATTTTTTTCTACAGTGATAGCTCGTTGAATAGGGAAAGCAAATGTCGTCGCACTGAAGGCAAATTCAACTCCTTCAGTATCAACTAGGTACAATCCCAACTGAATATCATGACTGCTGACAAATGGGGCTGTTGCGTAAATACAGCAAAGTTTGTCAATACTTACCCCCTGAGTTTCGTACCATTCAATAGCATGTTGAATAACATCCATGGTTGTTGCATGGTCATCTGATATATCAGCCGGGCGCAAAAACGGCACCTCAGCACCGTATTGCATCGCTACGTCTGCAATGTCTTGGTCGTCCGTTGAGACAATCACCTTATCAAAACAGTCCGAGGCAATCGCCGCTTCAATCGAATAAGCAATCATCGGCTTACCATGAAACGCTTTGATGTTTTTTCTTGGGATACGTTTACTGCCGCCGCGCGCAGGAATAATCGCAATATTCATATTACTCCGTCAGTACCGTTGCTAAGATATCAATCACTATGTCTTGCTGCTCATCCGTCATGGCATGAAACATCGGCAACGAGATGGCTTCTTGGTAGTATTGCTCAGCATGTGGGTAGTCACCTGCCCTAAAGCCAAGCGCCTGATAATAAGGTTGAGTATGAACAGGAATATAGTGCACGTTCACTCCAATACCATTTTGCCGCAATGCATCAAATACTTGCTTGTGGGTTTTTGATAGGCGATCCAACTGAAGTCGGATTACATAAAGGTGCAACCCTGAATAAGTATCCTTTGAGTGATAAGGCAATACGATGGGTAAACCTTGTAACTTTTCGTTATAACGATCAGCAAGGCGGTGACGAGCACTGACAAACTGATCCACACGCTGCATTTGGCTTAGTCCGAGTGCGGCTTGCAGCTCTGTCATCCTATAATTATAACCAAGCGCCACTTGCTGATAATACCAGTCTCCGTGGCTATCACCTTCCATGAATGAGGGCTCGCGTGTCACCCCATGACTGCGATAAAGCGCCATCGACTTGGCCAAGGTATCATCATTAGTTACCGCCACACCGCCCTCAGCAGTTGTAACAATCTTAACCGGATGAAAGCTGAAGACAGTAATATCTGAATACTGCCCACAACCAATCGGCTTATTCTGATACTTCCCTCCGATAGCATGCGATGCATCTTCTATCACTT
Source organism: Salinivibrio sp. YCSC6 (assembly GCF_004916735.1). Taxonomy (NCBI): domain Bacteria; kingdom Pseudomonadati; phylum Pseudomonadota; class Gammaproteobacteria; order Vibrionales; family Vibrionaceae; genus Salinivibrio; species Salinivibrio sp. YCSC6. The sequence continues at coordinate 965,540 of NZ_CP039516.1, read as the reverse complement.
TAAAGCCATACTCATCGGCCAGTTGCCCTATTGCTTGCATATCACAAGACTGACCACACAAATGCACGGCAACCACCACTTTCGGTAGTGTGCCAGTCGCTTTCGCATGCTTGAGTTTTACTTTAAGTTGTTTGGGGCATAAATTGTAGGTATGCGGATCAATGTCAACAAAATCAACCTCCGCGCCGCAATACCGGCCACAATTGGCTGATGCTACAAAAGTAATTGGCGTGGTCCATAGTCGATCTCCCTCGCCAAGACCGAGCGCTAGACAGGCAATGTGAAGCGCAGACGTAGCGCTATTGACGGCAAGCACGTGCTTTGCGCCGGTATACTCGGCAATAGCCTTTTCGAATGCAGGAACTTTTGGTCCCTGCGTTAGGAAGTCTGAATGCAGCACCTCAATGACTGCATCAATGTCATTTTGCGTGATGTCTTGCTTGCCGTATGGGATCATTTTTGCGTGGCCACCGTAAAATCAGGATCAATATACTGCTTTATTTTTTCACGTAAGCTGTCAACACTTTCCCATTGCTCATTCGTTCCTGAATTATATTTAAACCCAAATGGTACTTTCTCAGCATTGTGATGCGCCATGTATTCTTTTTCCGAGTAGGTGTAAGACACAGAAGGAAGGATTGCGTAGTAGTGACCAAGATCGATGGTGTTTAACGAGTCTGTATCGGTAATCATTTCTTCGTGCAGCTTTTCGCCAGGGCGAACACCGATGACTTTAATTTCACAATCAGGTGCGACAGCTTTCGCTACGTCTAAGATTTTGTAGCTTGGGATTTTCGGTACAAAAATCTCACCCCCTAGGTGATTTTTGAGTGCGTACATCACCATATCCACGCCGTCTTGGAGTGAGATGTTAAAGCGAGTCATATCTTTATGTGTAATCGGGAGTACACCTTCATGACGCTTGTTCAAAAAGAATGGGATCACCGAACCCCGAGACCCCATTACATTACCGTAGCGAACCACACTAAACTTCAGATCACGCGAGCCTTTAATGTTGTTGGCTGCGGTGAACAGCTTGTCTGAAGCAAGCTTAGTCGCACCATAAAGGTTAATCGGCGCGCAAGCTTTGTCAGTAGAAAGTGCCACCACATTGCTCACTCCGCACTTCAATGCGGCGTTAATCACATTCTCTGCGCCACTAATGTTGGTGCGAATACATTCGGTCGGATTGTATTCTGCAGTATCTACTTGCTTAATCGCCGCTGCGTGAATGATAACATCGACTCCTTCACAAGCTTGAACCAAGCGCTCACTATCACGCACATCACCAATGAAAAAACGCATCTGAGGGTATTCTTTATGCGGATACTGCTGTTTCAGCTCGAACTGCTTCAGTTCGTCACGTGAATATACAATTATTTTTTTTACATTTGGGTAACGCGCAAGAATGGTTTGGATGAACTGCTTACCGAACGAGCCCGTGCCGCCGGTGATAAGGACTGATTTGTGGTTTAGCATAACATTTACAATCTAATCGATAAGTATGATTGTAAGTATATTACATTTAGTTTCTTGTGTTTATCCCCCTAGGTGCCTATTTACGTTATAGGTCGCTTAACTGCACAAAGCTATGAACAGTTTTTAATCAAAACTCAGGCTTAGGTAAGCGACTAACGTTACTCACAGTGCACGCGTAGCTATGATATGTGTATAATGCACAGGCATCTAAGCGTTATGTTGTTCATGGAAGCCAGATACAAATTAGGGGAAAGGCTCTTGCTGACCGCGTCTCATCGAAAACTCACGAGCTCATTGTGTTTGACCTACTTCGCTACCTTACTTGTTACACCGGAATCTTATAAGTATGTAGCCGCTCTGTTGGCTATCATCGCTTTGTTTATGCTACCAATCACGTGGCAGACATTGAAATCGCGTCCAGCTATGCTGGTCAGTGGGTCGCTATTGCTATATTTTTTGGTCACACTTGTCTTTGCCTTACCAAGCGGACACTACACACAGCTGGATATGCCCAGCCGCACGTTATTAGCAACTTTGGTTTTTGCATTACTACTGACCTACCCACCTTCGCTTAAGTCCATTTTTTATGGCTGTAGTCTCGGGGCCTCTGTCGTGGGGGTCATCGCACTGTATCAGCACTATGTACTCGATATTCGCGCGCTTTCAACAAACGGATATATGTCTATTCAGGCGGCTGGGATGACTGCGAGTTTGAGTGTCTTCAGTATTTTTGCCTATGTCTATAGCTGCCAGCAACGACTCTCCATCTTAAAGGCTATTGCCTTTTTAGGCGTCACCCTGGGGTTTAGCGCAACATTATTTAGCGGCGGCCGCGGGGCTTGGATTATCACTCCATTCGTCGCCTTGTGGGCCGCAATATACTATCGCAAGACGTTCTCAGGCCGCGATTATTTAGCGATAGTAACGAGTGTTGCTTTAATTGCAGCCATGACCCTAGTTCCCGCGCTGAACCGTGCTGGTTTAATCCTATCGGATATGGAAAGCTACGAGCGAGTCACCAATACCACACTCGCTACTCAACCTACCAGCCACCAAGAGAAAGAGCCAGTCATAACTCAGACACCGCTGATTAGTAACTCTCTAGGAATTAGACTTGAACTATGGAAAGCAGCGCTTTTAATAGCGGCTGAACACCCTATCACAGGCGCGGGCTACTCAAATACAACTGAAGCCAAGCAAAGGTTGGTTGAACAAGGTGATTCGGACGCCATTATAGTAAGCTCCAGCCGCGCTCATAACCAGTTTTTAGAAGAGTTACAAGTAAAAGGCCTAATCGGCTTTGGTACACTGATTTTCTTACTCGTCACGCCTTGGGTTGTAACAAGAAGCATTAGAGATAATCAAACAAACAGCATCCCCTTTTCCGTTGTTTTACTGCGTTGTCATCTCATATTGATAGCTGGCTATATGTTAACGCAGCATTATATTAATCACCATTCTGGCATCCTGTTCTTTTCCATGGGAGTAGTTATTTTCGCAAGCATAGCGATAAGAGGAGAAGAGAGCGAGATCGCCTAAAACCACAGTATGCTTATAGAAGCGCGGCGAGCTCATCCTGACTATCTGGTTCACCATGGATCAGGTGGATTTGCTCGGGGGGAGGCTGAATGCCGTGCACAAAGTTGACTAAGTCGGTTTGGTCAGCATGGGCTGAGTAGCCCGATAGGGTATGAATTTGGGCTTGAACGTTTATTGCTTCGTTGTCTATCCAAACTTGCTTTTTTCCTTGTTGAAGCTCACGCCCTAGGGTGTGTTGGGCTTGGTAGCCGGCCAGAATAACGTCCGTGCGCGGGTCAGGGAGTAATGCATTCAAATAGTTCATGATCCGCCCGCCTTGGCACATACCAGAAGCGGCCACCACAATAGCGGGTTCTCCGGTCTGTTTGAGGCGATTCACTAGCGCTTGGTGTTGGCTGTGTGCATCAATGGTAATGCATTGGTCAAACGCTAACGGATGGCGGTGTTGATTCAGTTTAGCGTTGGCTTCTTTACTCCACAATTTTTTGAAGTGGCGATATTGGCGCGTGACCTGTTGGGCCATGGGTGAGTCGAGAATGATAGGAATCGCATTATCTAGCTGCTTTTGATAAATCAGCTGTTCGATATCAAAGAGCAATTCTTGGGTACGGCCGACACTGAACGCGGGGATCAGTATCGCGCCTCCATCTTGCAATGAATGCTGAATAATTGCCTCGAGCCGCTGTGAACGCGTCGCGACGGATTGATGTGTTTTGTCTCCATAAGTGGATTCGAGATAGAGAATGTCTGCGCGCGCAGGCGGTTTAGGATCGGGTAATAGCGGTGTATTGCTTGGGCCTAAATCTCCTGAGAACACCACGCGCCGCTCATCAGGCAGTTTTAACTCCACATACGCTGAACCCAAAATGTGCCCGGCGGGTTGAAGGCGCAAATAGGTCGCTGACTGCCCTTTTTGCTTTGGTTTTAGTCGGTGCCAAGTATTATAAGGTAGGTAAACAATCAACTGGCTCATACGCTCTAGTATCCGCTGGCGATCGCCATGGCGCATGTTCAATTGCAGTTTTAACGTATCATCAATCAACAGTGGCACCAGTGCCGCCGTCGCTTCGGTGCAGTAAATGGGTCCAGAAAACCCCGCCGCCAGTAACCAAGGCAGCAAGCCGCAGTGGTCAATATGCGCATGGGTAAGAATAAGCGCATCGATACCCTTGCCATTGAGGTGCACTCTCGCCTCTCGCGCTTCGTCACCTTGGTATTGGCCGCAATCAATCAGCAAGCGTAAACCACTCGGTTTAATATCTAGCTGATGGCATGAGCCCGTCACTGTATGATAACCGCCATGGTGGGTGACGGTGAGCATATCGTTATCGATGGAAGTATTGGGCATAGTGATGTCCTTGGGCGGAAGATCTTAGGCTCCTAGAGCCTAGGGAAAAGAGTACGGATTACGGAAAGAGCAAAAGAAACACTGCGCGTGCGGTCTGCTCTTTCCCGTATTCAATCTTTTATCATCTTATTCATCATTTGTTCTATCAATGGGCTTGGGTGGCCATTGTCGTCGGTAAGAAAGTAAGTATGCCCCCAGCTTGGGTCGAATTGGTCGTTAAAGGTATCGCAGTCGGTTACCGTCACCTTGTGAGCGGGCAACACATCAAGGTTTTCTGGCCCTGTCATCCCTAGGCGCCGAGTGATCGTGTGATGACGCATATTGACAACTTTGGAGGCAGCCATGGCTAAATCGTCTGCGGCATAATAAATGTGGACTTGTTTAGCCGCATCCAGCACAGATCTGCCCGGCTGCTGAGGTTCTAAGGCTTGATTATCAACATCCGCCGCCACCATAAAAATATGTCGGAACCATTGTGGCATGGTATCCAGCCCCGCGTGTTGATGCCAATGGTGAAAGGTACTGATTAAGGTTCGGTTTCCCATAGAATGCGCCAGTATATTCATACGTCGCTTGCAGGGGCTCGCTTGTTGTTCTGGAGCGCGACGCCATTCATCAAACATCGCCAGTAAGCGACTAAAAGCCAGACCAGACGCCGTGGCCGCCAGTTGATCGTCCCAGTAATCATCAATCATGCCGAGCCGACCATCGTCATCACAGGGCCAGATGATCGGTACGACCATAATGGCGTTGGGTGCAATTCTGTCAAATTGAACCTGAAGCGTGTGGGCCATCGGAAAAACATGACGCTCCATGTGATTGTTATAGCCATGAAGTAAAAAGAGGATCTGGGTTTGGGTGGGTAAGGCTTTTAATCTCGCCATAAACGGCGCCGCTGTCAGCTCTTGATATTCACCCTGTCCCGCGCGCTGGCAAAAATACACCCATTTCGATATATCGGTGTTTTGATGATCAAAACTCAACCAACGGCTGGCCTCACTTTTCGGTCCCTGTTCAGGAATACGGCTGGTGATAAATAACATAGCATCATCGACGGATTATGAATGTACAGTGAGGATACGTAAGGTCGATGGTTAAGTTGTATGGTGTTAAGAGAGTTTTGCGAGGGAGAAGACGGAAAGAGAGGAAGATCCTAAGGTCCTAGGGAAAGATTACGGAATACTTAACAGCTTTAAGTGCCAGCTCAGGTAGATAAAGTCCCTAGGGCCTAGGATCCTAGATCCTAGGAACTTCTTTGCGTTTACCTCAATCCTCGCCAAACAGATCGCGCGTATAGACTTTGCTTGCTACGTCTCGAATTTCATCGACCATCCGGTTGGCAACAATCACATCCGCGCGCTGTTTAAAGCTGTCCAGATCAGTGATCACTTCGGAGTTAAAAAAGCGTTGCTCTTCAAGTACAGGTTCATAAACGATAACTTCAATCCCTTTCGCTTTAATGCGCTTCATAATTCCTTGGATCGCCGAGGCGCGGAAGTTATCTGACCCTGCTTTCATCACTAAACGGTATACACCGACTACCGCCGGCTTTTTAGCAATAATGGCATTGGCAATAAAGTCTTTGCGAGTCGTGTTCGCATCGACAATCGCTTGAATAATATTGTTGGGCACATCTTGGTAGTTAGCCAGCAATTGGCGGGTATCTTTTGGCAGGCAGTAACCGCCGTAGCCAAACGAGGGGTTGTTGTAGTGATCGCCAATGCGTGGGTCGAGTCCGACGCCTTCAATGATTTGCTTTGCATCTAAACCATGAGACTCGGCATAACTATCTAACTCATTAAAGTATGCAACGCGCATCGCTAGGTAGGTATTGGAAAAAAGTTTGACCGCTTCCGCCTCGGTGGAGTGCGTGAATAGTACCGGGATATCTGTTTTGATGGCTCCTTGTTGCAGTAAGCTGGCAAAAGTGCGCGCACGATCTGAGTCTTCACCCACAATGATGCGTGAAGGATAAAGATTGTCGTAGAGCGCTTTGCCTTCACGTAAGAACTCCGGCGAGAAGAGGATATTATCGCAACCAAATTTTGCTTTAATCCCTGCTGTGTAGCCGACCGGAACAGTGGATTTGATCACCATCACCGCATCCGGATTAACCGCCATCACATCCTGAATAACCGCCTCAACTGAGCTGGTGTTAAAATAGTTGGTTTCGGGGTCGTAGTCAGTGGGTGTTGCGATCACAACAAAATCAGCGTCTTGATAGGCCTGTTTTTTATCTAGCGTAGCGACAAAATCGAGCGGTTTTTCTTTCAGAAAACGCTCGATCTCCGCGTCTACAATCGGCGACTGCTTGTTATTCAACAGGTTGACCTTCTCTTCTACGATATCAAGGGCAACCACTTGGTTGTGTTGCGCCAGTAGCATGGCATTCGACAACCCGACGTAACCTGTTCCTGCAACGGCAATTTTCATTGGATTTTCCTTAAGTAAGGTTTAGGAGAATCATTCCTTTTTCAGGATAAGAGCCTGATATCAGAGCAAGGAGTGGACCAGTCATCACTCTCTTTCGGCTACAAATGAAATAACGCTTCTTAACTTGTACGGTCTCCTGTTCCCTTACCAAACGCTGTACTGATAATGTAGAAAAAGTAGTGTTTCAATGACAAGGTCGTGAGCATTTTCTTGTCCCACTGAGCAAGTTTTTGGGGGTCAGACATATCGATGCCATTAATCTGCGCTAACCCCGTAATTCCTGGCCTAACATCAAAAATTCCGTTTTTTTCACGCGCTTCAATCAATTCAGTTTGATTGAACAGACATGGTCGCGGACCAACTAGGCTCATATCTCCTCGTAGTACATTGATTAGCTGGGGTAACTCGTCCAGTTTTGTTCGGCGCAAAAAACGCCCTAGCGGCGTTACGTCTGTTGAACTAACAAGATGCGTTGCCATGGATCGTGTATGAATCGGCATCGTTCTGAACTTAACTAGCGTAAACGGCTGCTGGTTTCTCCCGACTCGAATTTGTTTAAAGATAGGGGCCCCAGTATCAAAATATCCCAAAATCGCTATCACCATAATGACAGGCCATAGAAAAAGTAAGCCCGCGAATGCAAAAATAACATCGAGTAAACGTATCACAAAAAGTACCTTGTAGTGTGTAGTCAGCTTTTACGTGGTTAAGATTTTGTCGCGAGATAATCGCTCACCGTTTTATTTATCCCTTGTTCAAAGGTATAAGTCGGCCGCCAGTTAAGTTGGCTCATGGTCTTATTGATATCGACCTGTAAACTACCACATAATCGCTGCGATACCTCTGACCTATTAATTCCTTTCGCCACATAAATAAGTATCCAAGTTGGAATTGGCAGTAAACACGGGCGTCGCCCCATTGCATGGGCAACAGTTTGAAGTAACCGAGTTACCGATACATCCTCATTGTCAGAAGCTAAGAACACTTTCCCCACTGCACTCGGGTGAACACAGCACGTCATTATCAATTCAGCCAGATTATCAACATAGATCATACTTCTTTTGTTATGAATGGCTCCCAGAGGAAGAGGAAGGCGGCGCTCTATCCACTTTATCATGGTCAGAAAGTTAGCTTTGACGCCGGGGCCATAAACCAATGGTGGTCGCACAATAACCACCTCTAGGCCGGTTTGTCGCGCAATTTCAAACAACGCCTGTTCTGCTTCATATTTACTAATGCCGTACGGATCTTGTGGGTTGGGCTTATCTTCGGCATAAAACGGCTGATCTGGCGATGTTGATTCACCGTTCACCTTAATCGAGCTTATAAATACAAAACGTTTTACACCGCCAGCGGCGGCTTGCTGCGCTAAGTGCCGGGTTCCTTCAGTGTTAATTGAACGGTACGCTGCTAGTACGTCAGCCGGGTTTTCATGCATATGATGTACACGCGCAGCGCAGTGAACGACACAATCTACACCATCAAAAGCACCTACCCAATTAGTGTCAGCATTAATTGAATCTACCCAAAAAGTGCTGTCTTGTTTGCACTTCTGATTTATTTGCGTCAGATCTGACTTCTTACGCATCACGTTACATACTGTATGGCCTTGCTTTGTCGCTAAGCCACAGACTGTTTTGCCAACAAAGCCACTGCTTCCTGTAATCAATAATTTCATCTGTGATATGCCTCACATAAACTAGGCAAAAATAATACCAACACGCTGAGCTCTTAGGCTAGAATCATATCGTAAATCTGCGTAATTGACTGTTAAGCCAACCAAATTGGTGATGCCAAACACTTTCTTATGACCCAAATAACCTGAATGGTTGCGAATGTTCACCCCTATAAAGTTACTGCTCAACGCCAGCCGACGTAAAAAACGCTTTGTAACTGCGACTTATGACGTCATTGCGGTAACGGTTTCTATTTATCTTGCGATTTTCTTCCGTCTTGGCACCACAACCTTTGCGTTTGGTATCGAAGAGGTCACCTCTTTTTTCGCCACGATCCTCGCCACTGTGTTTTGCTTTATCAGGCTCGGCATGTACCGGGCTGTATTAAGGTACATGACCTTACCAGCCATTGGTCACATTTTCCTTTCCGTTACCTTGTCGGCGATTACGTTAGCGCTAAGCGGCTTCTTTTTTCAGTCTTTTATCCCGCGCAGCGTGCCTTTTATCTATGCCGGTATTGCCATTCTCACTCTCGGTGGGCCAAGGATTTTGTTCCGCATACTTTATGAGCAATATTATAAACGCAGTAAACCCAATGTTTTTATTTATGGTGCAGGTGCAACAGGCAGAGACCTCGCGTATGCGTTGATCCAAGGCAATGAATACCACCCGGCGGCTATCCTCGACGACGACAGCGCGAAGGTAGGCCAAATAATGTACGGTATTCGCGTGTACCATCCATCAGAATTCGATGGACTACGCTCTCTCTATCAGCCCGTTAAGCTGCTGCTCGCGATTAATAACGTGACTAAAAGTGAGCGGCTACAATTACTTGAAAAGCTTGCTCATTGGCCTATTGAAATCCAATCAGTGCCTTCAGTTGAAGATATTGCTGCTGGCAAAGGCACTGTGAGTGACATTAGAGATCTTGATATTGCTGATTTATTAGGCCGCGCACCGGTTGAGCCCGATCCTGCTCTGTTGGCCAAACAGATCACCAATAAAAATGTGCTAGTAACCGGGGCCGGTGGCTCAATTGGTCTAGAAATATGTCAGCAAGCGCTGAAGCTAAAGCCTGCCAAGCTAGTCCTTTTTGAATTAAATGAATACAACCTCTACCGTGCTCATCAGATACTGTCGAAAATGTGCGTCAATTTACAGCTAGATGTGAAACTCGTCGCCGCACTGGGATCAGTGCAAAGAGAGAACCGACTCGATAATTTGATGGGCAAACACGAGATCAATACGGTTTATCATACCGCGGCCTACAAGCATGTGCCTTTGGTTGAAGATAACATCGTGGAAGGAATACGTAACAACGTCTTTGGTACCTTAGCATGTGCCAACGCGGCCATCGCAAATCAAGTAGAGAGCTTTACGCTTATTTCTACTGATAAAGCGGTACGACCCACGAATATCATGGGCGCTAGTAAGCGTCTCGCCGAACTCGTGCTCCAAGCTCTCGCTGATAGGCAAAGTAATACGACGTTTACCATGGTTCGTTTCGGGAATGTGTTAGGATCCTCCGGCTCTGTCGTGCCTTTGTTTAAATCACAAATTCGTGCTGGCGGTCCCGTTACAGTGACACACCCAGATATTACCCGCTACTTTATGTTGATCCCCGAGGCGGCTCAGCTTGTGATCCAAGCCAGTGCAATTGGTCACAATGGCCAGGTATTTGTTCTCGACATGGGCGAGCCCGTAAAAATTCTCGATTTGGCCAAGCGCATGATTCACTTAATGGGCCTGCGTGAAAAAACACCAAACATGGTTGACGGTGACATTGAAATCCAGTTTACAGGGTTAAGGCCCGGTGAGAAGCTATATGAAGAGTTGTTGATTGGCGATAACGTTGAAGGGACAGGTCATGAGAAAATCATGACGGCGAGTGAAGAAAAGCTATCGTGGACTGAAATGACACAATTATTGGACGAGTTAGACCGTTGTTGCCATCATTTTGATGTTGAGTGCATTACTCGCCTTCTGCTTGAAGCGCCTACAGGGTATCAGTTGAATCTTAATAACCAGATGATTAAACAATGAATTTATTTATATCTGTTATTAACCATGGTCATGATAGTATGATCGCCACCAACCCGACGCTAGGCTTACTCGCTAAACAATTTAACGTTATTATTAAGTCCAACACTCCTGCATCAGACACGCTTTCACACTACTGCGAAAGTCATGGTATTGTCTTGCTCCAAGGTAGCAAACCAAAGGGGTTTGGCGCTAATAACAATGATGTTTTTAGCTACGTAAAAGCGCACTTAAGTCCACGGCCTGAAGACTATTTTTTGGCTTTAAACCCAGATGTTGAGATCTCAACAGAAAGCGTGTCTGACTTGATATCACAAGCAATTGAATACCAAGCAGACATTTCAGCGATCAATCTCTTTACCGACAAGTCGTTCAATACTTACGATCGATCCATTCGCCGTTATCCGAGCCTGTTATCGCCACTCAAGTCTTTAATCGGATTACCGAGAAATGATGTGTACGACAAAAGCAGCATAAACAAACCGACAAAGATAGAATGGGCAGCCGGCTCTTTTCTCCTTTTTGCAGTTAAGAGCTTTGAATTATTACATGGATTTGATGAGAACTACTTCATGTACTTTGAAGATGCTGATATTTGTACTCGCGCAAATAGAAACGGCTTTAGTGTCTATTATTTTCCAAACATCAAAGCCGTTCATTATGCCTCTCATCAAAACCGAAGGTTGTTTTCGAAACACTTTATTTGGTACTGGAAGAGTTCACTCAGGTATCAAATACGGCTGCGTTCGGGAGCTTGATAAAAGACACTTTCAGTTTTTGTGAAAGATACCATCTCTTACACCCCGAAAAAGAGATTTGAGATGTCCGATCTTCTCGTCAGTAACGACCACGAGAAAAGCCTGATGCAAAATAGAAAAAACGACCTCTCTTAAGCTCGTCAGTTTGGGCACGTGCGAGTACCTCAGTAGGAAAAATGAGTTTCGGATCCGATAGTAACGCCTGGCTGCCGAATGCACAGGAACACACCACCTCAAAAACTTAAAATTGTTAGCGCCGATTTCATGCTCCATCACTAAGCTTGGTTCCACCAGTATCAGATATCCTAGCTTACGCGCTCTTAAGCACCATTCTGTATCGACATAATCGATAAATAAAGCCTCATCCATCAAGCCTACTCGGTTGAGAGTCCTCTTTTTCACTGTCATTCCCGATGAAATGATACAAGACGCTTCCGTGGGGTAAGCATATTGACTAGGTAAAAGCTTTTGTCTTAGACCTAAGTGATTTAATCTTATGACCGGGTATTCAAATTTAGACACACGATTGTAAAAGCAGGGGCCGAGTATAAGTGCGCTGCCATAGTCGCACTCTAGCTTCTGATACGTTTCTTCAAGTTGCTTCAAATAATCGTCATTAATCGATGAGTCTTGATCAAAGAATACTACAAGCTCATCGGCATCGACTTGTAGATGGTTAATCGCGATATTTTGTGCCTCGGCAATGCCAAGATTGGCCTCCAGCCGAATAAGCTCCACTCGTTCGAAGGATTGACAAACCTCGGCAAGCTCTTTGGCATTTTCACTGCCATTATCAACTACTATTAGGTGGTTGCCATTTGACTGACAAGCCCTCAATAAGGACCGGGCACTAGGCAGATCGGGTTGAAAGGTTATAATGATTGATGTGATTTTCAAAAAACGTCCCTAATCTATAGAAAACATATGTAATTCTATTTACTAAACCTAAAAGTTTAAATTCTCACCTAACACAGTCGTATAAAGAAGGTATAAAGCCACGTATAATACATTAACACTCCCGTAACGAAAGGCTTCCCAGTACGGTCGCCAGTTAGTCTTGGCCCATCACACACATCATTCCCTTGCGTTGGATACCGGCTTTGAAACTCTTCTCTTTCTTTAATAAATTTAAAACCATTTTCCTCATGCATGCAAATACTTCTGTTCGGTCATCAACCTTAATTCAGCAAGCGTCTTCTTTTATTCCTACATAGAGTTTCCAGTGCATTGAGGCGTTGATTCCTAAATCATTGAACTTATCATCCGAGCCGCGATCAGATCATCAACGCCTCAAACAGGTCACAGATGATGAGCAAAGCCAAGTACAAAATCAGCAATTGGAAGCAATACAATCAAGCATTGATTAACCGTGGTTCGATTACCTTTTGGGTTGATGACACCGCTATCCAGACTTGGCACTGCAAAGAGCATCATGGAAAACGAGGCAGAGGCTTTACGTTTACCGATGGTGCCATTGAAACAGCGCTGATGGTTAAAGGTATTTTCAAGCTCAATCTTCGTACCCTTCAAGGCTTTCTCGACTCGATATTTGGGCTGATGGATGTACCGCTAAAATCGCCGTCATACAGTTGTGCCAGTAAACTGGCGAAGACGGTTGAGGTTAACTACCGATTACCCAGTCGTGGGCCCGTTGCTCACGTCGTCATTGATGCCACCGGTTTAAAAGTGTTCGGCGAGGGAGAGTGTAAAATGCGCAAACATGGCAAGGAAAAACGCCGTGTTTGGTGCAAGCTGCATCTCGCGTTTGACGACAGTACACATGAAGTGATTTCTGTCGGCGACAATGAAGCCCTACTGACAATACTCAACCCGTTGCGCCGAAAAATCGCCCAAGTCAGCGCTGACAGTGCTTACGAAACGAAAGCCTGTCATCAGGTGCTCAAGAAAGAAGGCATCAAACCGACCATTCCACCGCGCAGCAATGCGGGCTACTGGGAGGACGGCCACCCTCGCAATGCAGCCGTCAGCGCCTTGAAATCGAGTAACTTAGAAGACTGGAAACAGGAAGAGGGTTATCACCGACGCTATCTATCAGAAACAGGCATGTCCCGATACAAAGCGTTAATCAGCCCTAAGCTGATCCTACTCAACTATGATGCCCAAGTTGGCGAAGAATTGGCCAACGTGAAAGCAATAAACAAAGTCATAAAACTTGGTATGCCTGTTAGTTACCGAATTGACAGAGGGAAGCAATCCCATTGGGATCAGTGCGTTAGGTGAATGATTTGATCAACAACGCCCTATTAAACTGTACCGAAAATAAACAACAAATTGTTCCTATGCTTCCACTTATTTTCATTAACCAACCTAGCATAACGCACAATTTTTTGAAATTAGTGACAACTTGATCACTAAATCGCCAGTCCAAGCATAATACAAATATTAATGAATTTTTTTCTGTCCGATCAATTCTAAAAAAGAACTGATTTATTGATTTCAAAATAGTCATAATCCGACTCGATGTCCAACCTAATCGCACTAATGTTTTTATTTTTTTTAGTCAAGAAGTAGTTAAGGTCTATTAAGTAAGCTCCTGATGTGATGTTTATTTCAAAACTATTCCTCTCGCTGTAAGGTTCTCGGCTACTTTTGAAATATATTTTCACCTTATTCTTTATATCATTTGGGAAACTCATATCAAGAAGTAGCTTATTATTTTTTGCCGACAAACCATCTTCTAAAGCTAAAGACACATAGGGATCAAAATTATCTACCACCCCATACATTTGACCAGAATGAATGACATTATTGAGAGCAATTACTTTTAAATTACTATCTATCTCTAGTGGAAATTCTAACTTTTTCATTAACAAATCAGATATATCATTTCTAAGATACAAATCGCCCAATGTATTTTTATATGATTCTTTCAAAATGTTTTGAAGGCAACTTGGCGCATAACTATCCCAATCATACACTCCCCACACTTTCCATTTGTCAAGAGCGATTGCCTTAGGACGGTTTACTAAAATATCTTTACAAATATCATTACTAATACCTAAAACAGGGTTTTCTTCATACTTCTGTTGCCAAGGCAAATAGAAAAAATGTGCTGACGCTGGTAGTCTATCTGACATTATATAAAGATGGTTAGAGAAAGAATGAAAGAGAACTTTATCTTCAGGGTTTGTGATTTTCTTAACCAGTTCAGCATATCGATTAAACTCAGGGAGCGGGTTGTTTGGCCTGTGATATGCCATATAGATATGGTAAAAAATAAATAGAAATATAGTTACAGGGACTAGAACTATCCTTTTAGTTAAAAGGATAGAAAGGTAATGCGGAATAACGCTAAGAAAAATAGCTAATGTAGCATAAATATAGGGCACTCCGTGAAAACTAATAGGATTCGCTCTTATTAGTAAACTACATAAGCCAGCCAAAACAAACAATACTCTTAAAATACTTTTTTTGTTGATCACTAATAAAGACACAAGGCAAGGTATAAATATAATAGCCCCTTCTATTGAACCAACAGTATAGCGCAGCGCATTTCCAATAAGCTGTACAAATGATTGTCCTCCATTATATAAAGGAAGCACCTTTGCATTTAGGTAAAAGTGATATGCAAAGTAACCACTTAATGACGTTGTCAAAAGAATAAAAACAGCTGAAATTATAACTCCTAGAGAAAATCCAACAATGGCGTAACGTTTTTGTTCTTTTTTAGTAATCGCCATAGCGCTTAGAATTGATATAGGAACATAAGTTACAGCCAAAAAAGGTAACAATGCGATTAAACAGCAACTGATAACCAAATTAACATTTGATATTTCGTTACCTTTCAGTATAGGTAACAAAGAAAAATAGAATACGGAAAAAAGAATAAGACCACACAACGTTTGATATTGGTGAACGCTAGCCAGTACCTCAGGCCCCCACCCCCATATAATGGCAGAAAACCCTAGTATCGTTATTAGCTTTTCGATATATTCTCTCTTAGAATCTAGGAAAATAAAAAGCAAAATAAGAAACTGGAGGCTGTAAATCACCACTCGGTAACCTTCAATGCTAGCGTTACCAAACTGCTCAATAAAATATCCAAAGAAGAATGTCATAGGGCCGTGGTGATTAAAGATTTCAGAATATAAAGTTTGGCCACTAGCCATCATTTTTGCGGCGACGATTGTCTCTGCCTCATCGCCCCAAAGTCTATAATCAATAAGATTACTACAAGCCCACAAGGAAACTGACATTATAAGTATAAAAGCCAACCAAGGGACAAATTTATAGCTGTCAGTTTTGTCTATTACTTTATACATCAAACTTACCCCTGCACGTATCAATAAGGGTTTTAATCACTGATATATTTCCTTTTATAGGTGATATTTTAGTGGGCACTTTTCCTTCCGGATAAGCTCTCGAAACCGGAATTTCAATGCATTTATACCCATTTTTAGCCGCGTTAATGGCCAAGTAATAATGATACTCATAGCTCTTAAAGACATCTCTAAACACAGCCATATCGTCTGCAAGAAGTAATTTTCGACTATATGCTCTAAATCCATTCGTCGTATCAGTATACTTAAATCCAGACACATAACGAATCAATGGTGCGTGCAATAGCTTCAGACCTATAAGTCTAGATATTGGGGTATTAATAGCCTTTCCACCAGGAATGAACCTAGAACCTTGAACATGATCATATCCTTCTTCTAACCTTTCAATAAAGTCGTTAATATTCTCAACGCTGTCTTTATTGTTACCATCAATAACAACAACCCCTTTATAGCCACGCTCCATCGCCCAGGAAAAAGCGATCCTCATCTGTGTACCAAGCTTTCCTGCTTCTTTTTTTAAAAGCAACGTATTAACCGCCTTTGATTTGAGTGTTTGCTCCGTCGTAGATTCATCGGTGCTACCACCGTCAGATATAACAATATCTGCACTAAGGCTGAGTTTAGTCATTTTATCTAGTTGTCTATGCAACTTCTCGCCTTCATTAATAACAAAGACTACAACACAGTAATCGTGAATTTTTTCTTCACTAAATACGATTTCATAACTCGGCACTTCATAACACTTAGGCTTAATCATTATTTATCTCTTCCTGTTTGAGACAAGTTAATGTTTGTTTGAACAGAGTCATCAATTACATTCTGTCTGTTTTCATTAATCATAACAGAGCTATTTTTCTCAAATACGACGTTATACTCTTTATGTTCACTTCTATCATCTAGTAAACGTGCTAAATATTCGCCAAAAAAAGATAGCATAGTGAATAACAGCATAAACAGAAGCGACATAAATACAACGATTGTCGTCCAACCTTCAGCTACCTGATTGTGAAAAATATTTATTAATAACGAATAGAGTGAAAACATTAGTGATAATCCACTTCCCAGAATACCAACAGCGCTCATCCATCGAAGAGGTTTAGTAGAATTAAAAACCATATGATGAAATGTCTCAGCAAGGCCCTGCGAAACAGTTCTTCTCTTCACTTCGTCCTGTGAGATATCGTAATTTAGGGCGCCGATAGAATAGCCAGTATTTGCCATTCTCATATGAAGTTTGCAATAAAATCTACCTGACTCTGTAATTGCATTTACCGCACGTCGACTAAGGCAAAACGAACCAGTAGAATTACTGGGCAACGTATACCCTATAGATTTAAGCAGCCGATTACTTAAAATTCTTAGGCATCGATAAGAGACCGATGTTATTTTTGTGGATGTTCCAATAACAATATCAGTTCCAAGTCGCCCCATCTCAACGAATTTTTCAATAAGTTCTTTTTTATCCGTCTCGACATTGAGTACGACGACAAAATCGCCAATTGCGTTCTCGATACCAGCGGCTAATGCCACGTCATTGGAAACTTTTTGAGCGAGCCTTAGATATCTAATGGATTGATAAGTCGAAAGAAGCTTGTCCATCTCATTTTCAGTTGCATCACTAGACTTTTGGTCTATTACTACAATCTCATAGTCGGAATATCGCATATCCAAATAGGGCGAGACTTCTTCTATTAGATTTCTTAGTTTTTCTACGCAGTTATCTGCCACAAATACAACAGATACAAATAATTCACTTTTTGTCATTGATCTAATCCAAGTTCTATAATTTTTTGAATTGCATCATATACATTATCGATTTTTCCACCTAGGACACAATGTAATCCCGGCATTAGATAGTTTTCTTTAAATAGAATAGGTCTTGAGTCGTCAGTATCACTTCTTGGAAGAATCGTTTTTACTTCCCAGAGTGATTCTTTGTATTCAAGCTCTCCTAATATCGGGATATACCTTTTCGCGTCCAATTGCATTTTACGCCAAGCCGTCTCTTTTTTTACTTTAGTAAAATGATCATGAGCGTTTAGGTACGTATCATCACTATCAGTCCATTCATAATGAGGCGTATAGCGGACATGGCTAAACGAATACGCATTTTTGGATGGGAATGGCATGGTAGAAAAGAAAGGACCACACATTATTGTGATTGCAATATCTTTAATCTCATCGGGCACATCTACAATACACATTTCTGTCATTTCATGTCGGAGAGGAATGACAGACAGATCAGAGTTATGAAGTACAGCGTTTAACATTGAATATGTACAATTAAAAACTTGCTTTGCTGATAGGTTAAACTGATCGCCATCATTTTCTAAAGTGAGATTAATTCTAGAGTGGTTCTTACAGTACTCTATAGCCTTAGCTTCATGACTTAATAAAATTTCAACATTCTTATCTTTTAGACGGTATTGCATGGTTTTCTTTAGAGAATGAGCATTAAATACAAACTCTTTAGTTTTAAATACGCCTTGGACTAGTTTTGGGTTAGTTAATGCTCTAATATGATTTGGTGCAGGATCACAAGGGGCACCAATCCTTTCACAAAACTTCTGAAACTGGTGAGGCGTCACTTTCCCCAATTGATTGGAAATCATATAGTACTTGTCAAAGTCGCTATCTATACAATCTTCAAACTCATCTACAAACCGAGGAAATGATATACGCGATCTCAGCGCTGTTAAAATACTTCTAGGATAATGATAGCCATTATGGACACGAGCTTGATTGACATACGAAGCTCGTTGCATCAAGTCAGAGTCTTTTTCAATAACAATAACTGATTTTCCTAATTTAGCGAAAAATTCTGAGATGTATAACCCAAAGAATCCTCCACCGATAATTGCAATGTCTACTTTTTTTTCCATTTTACTTCATTGTCAAAACGACAACGCCTACTAATATAAGTCCTATCCCCAGCATGCTAGAGATAGCTAGTTTTTCTCCAAACGCCACTACAGATATTAAGGAAACAAGAGCAATTGAACCACTCGTCAATACAGGATGCGCGATGTTTAAAGGAAGATAATGAAGCGCTGCAGCATATAAAACAAAAGCCAGTCCATATAAAGCAACCCCTGCAAGCAAAGGTACATTCGTCAATATCGATAATGGGTCATTGACACTTAGCTTTCTCAAGGGAGAAGAAACAGCCATTTTAATCAATGCACTTGCTGAAGCATTCGAAGTCACACCCAATATTAAGATCAACCATTTCATAATTTAGCCTTGATAAAGTTCAGTCACATAACGAATACTTTTCTCTATATCATCTAACATGCTATCGCTCCCTTTGGTTAACATTTCAATTGTGATCGGCATATTAGGGAAATACCTCTTAATCAAGGGTGCAAGACGCTCTTGATACAGATTATTTTGATAAACTGGTACTAGATCAGGTTCACTTATATGTATATGCCCAATGTAAGTTTTAACTCTTTGTAATGTTTCTTCTTGAACTTCTTCGTTGATACACATTGCCCCAGTGTCTAGTTGCATCTTAATGTTTTCATGATCGACAGCCATTACAATATCAGCAGTTTCAATACTGGTTGTCATAAAGTTTGCGTTATAACGCGAAGGATTGGGCTCTAAGCAAAAAGTCACATTGTGTCTTTTCGCTATATCTCCTAGCCGTCGAAAGAAACTAACTGCGGTGTCGTGAATATCCTGTTTTCCTAAGCCAGAGCAATCTCTATTTCTTGGGGAGCCAAACACTAATAAACGCGCACCTAACTCATCACCAATGGCACAAATACGCTCTAAATGTGAAAGCATCCGCTCTTGCGTCACGGTATCACTGAACACGTTTAATCCCTCTGTACCGAAGAGTAGAGACTGCATTCCTAGAGGACGGATATCCTTTGATAACCAAAAATCTCTTACTCGGCGAACTTCAACCATATTGAGAAGATGCTTTGTATCAACGTACTTAGAAGGCGCAATATCAACATATGATACATTACACTGAGACAATAAGTCTCTTACTTGAGCATCATGCTCCGTTTGCCAAGCGATGTTGGAAATTGATATTTCGGTCATGATTTAGTTACCTGCTCTGATTGTGCATAGGCTCTGATAGCTAACAAGACTTCTTTTTTAGAGTATTGATACTTTTTGTGTGATGAATAAACGTCCCCATAGAGCGTCTGAAAGTCGTAGTTAGCTGGTTGAGATATAACTTCATTGTCAAAAGTCATATTAAACGCTTCTTGAGCGACTTCTTTGACGGAGATAGGTTCAGATGTGAGATGAACGAGACGCAAGTTGGCACTAAGAGCAATTTTAATATCACTCCACAGGTTGACCATTGGATAAAATTGGAAAACACCGCGACTATCGATAGCATTGATGTTGTTATTATTCAAGAAATCGTAAACAATATTCTTTTTTAAATTAGGCCCAACTAATCCCGGTAGCCTTATTATCAAGTAGTCATCAAAGTTATCTCTTACAAAGTTTTCTAATCGATAACGATTTAAACCATATGGATGCAAACCGTGAGTTTCAACGTGCGTTTTTTCATCGACGCCATTTGCATCACTAAACACATCTACAGTACTGATCAGGATGATTTTTTTGCATCTAGCCTGCTTCAAGCAATCAATGAGTAAGTCGATTGATTGTTGGTCTTTCTCTGGCTCTTTATTTGCCAGCCATTTTACTGCAGGTGCACCTGAGCACACGATGGTATCAAAGCATCTACCTTTGATGTCACTGATATTGGTTGAACGGTAGAAGTCTGTGAACGCGGTTTGTTTGATAAGCGTCTGTCCAACAAATCCGGTGTACCCAATCAGGGCTCGCGTATCGATTATCATAATTAATCCTTTGCTAATGAAAAGCTGTCATGACGTAAGGTTACGTTGTATGAAGGGTCAGATATGAGAAGGTTACTCCAAGTTGTTTTTATATAGCAAACCACCGGAAATGTACCAACATCCTCGTCATGAAAGGGACGGCCAGCACGGCCGCCATCTAGTCTTGGTCCATCCATCACCCACATCATTCACTTGTATTGAATGCTGGCTTTGAAACTCTTATCTCACTTTAATACATTCAAAACCATTTTCCTTATTTGTAACCCTCCCTGTTTTAGTGGCACTCTAAATTAGAGTTTTTCCTACTTTCATGCCTTGCTAAATACTCCCAAGGGGTCAGATCATCGAGTGAGTCATGAGGGCGTTCATCGTTGTATTCCTTCATCCATTTTTCTGTCAGGTCTCGAACTTCACTCAAGGTTTTGAACACGTACATGTTGAGCATTTCTGTCCGATAAGTTCGGTTAAATCGCTCTATATGTTCTCCGTTGGTTTGCCTGGGCGAATAAATTCCAACTCAACTGCGTTCTCTTCCGCCCATTCAGCCAGCGTGGTCGAGATGAATTCAGGGCCATTATCCATGCGCAGCTTACTGGGGTACCCTCGCCAAGCAATAATGCGTTCTAGCACCCTTATAATGCGTGGTGCTGGCAGATTGAGATCTACTTCAATCGCTAGCACCTCACGGTTGAAATCGTCCACGACATTGAACGTACGAAAGCGCCTGCCGCAGAGCAAAGAGTCACTCATGAAATCGATAGACCAGCAACTGTTGATCGACTCTGGACATGCCAGTGGTGCTGGATTTCGTTTTGGTAGGCGCTTTTTTCCCTTGCGCCGTAGGTTTAGCTTGAGCGAACAGTACACTCGATGGACTCGTTTATGATTCCACCGGTGTCCCCAGCGCCTAAGTACTTTAAATAATTTGCCAAAACCGTAGGCAGGATAACGCTCTGCTGCGTCCTGCAACGTCGCGATAACCTCATCATCCCGATGCGGATCTGGTCGGTAACGATAGACTGAGTCGCTAATGCCAACTACGCGGCAGGCCATTCGCAAACTGACCTGATAGTGTTTGCGAGCGTAATCGACAAGCTCGCGCTTAACCGCTGGCCCTACAGCTTTTTTTCCAGAATATCTTTAACGATACGGTGCTCAAGGCTTAGGTCGGCAAACATTTGCTTGAGCCTCCGATTCTCATCCTCAAGCTCTTTACGCCGTTTAACATCTGACGCTTCCATCCCACCATACTTGGACTTCCAGTTGTAGTATGTCGCATCAGAGATGCCATATTCGCGACAGACTTCGTTGACCTTTCGGCCTGCTTCGACTTCCTTCAAGATCTTTACGATTTGTGTTTCTGTGTAGCGTGATTTTTTCATCATGCGTTCTCCGTTTGTTTCAGTGTAAACGGAAAACCTCTAATTGCTAATGACCAGTTTTTTTGTGGAGGGTTACACTGAAATCTACAACTGAGGGGTTCATAGCTGAAATCCCTTCTATTTTATGGATTCTATCAAATCTTTAATGAATCCAAACTCATTTTTTTCGGAGGAAAAAATATTTTTCTCGCAAACAATGGGTTTGTGTTTATTATACATGCCACACAAAGTAATTAGTGCTTTAGATATTTCTCTAGGTTCAAGCGAATTCAAACTTGTAACGTTGGAAACAGCCTCATTTAGATCTTTATTAGCGTACGTGTTGGTTATTACATCCACACCAAACATTGCCATTTCAAGAGGAGGGTAACTCGGGTGGGGGGATAACATTAGGGATAGTCCAATAGAAGATTCAGCAAGTAAATCAGCGTATTGTTCTAAAGACAGCTTTCCGACAGACTCGACAGCTAGTCCATTCCCTAATAGTATCGGATCATGCATTTCACCTGCGGAATACACCTTCCAATTTATTGAGTCTTCATACTCATCCGACCAGCACTGCAGAGATTGCACGAGCAAAGAAAACAGGTTTCGCTCTACACTAGGCCTACCATACACGATAATTTGTTTCTTCTTTTTGACGCCCTTCAGTTGACGCTGCAACCGACTTAATTCTGGGTTTAGTTTGGGATCAAAAAAGAACGAATTTTCAAACTTAAACCCTTTTTTATCGAAAAAATCTTTAAGAATTCTAGTGTTGAATACAGGAATTGTTTTGTCTGGGTTTCGATATGTTGATTCAGCAAGTGCATAACGTGTTGACCACGGGTAAAAGCCCGGCTCAAAATCCTGAATAAGATAGATTAGCTTACGTGACTTTTCTAGTTCATAAAAATTTAATTGCCAATCAATAAATGTAAAAGCATTTACAGTCGTCCACCAAGCAGTTGTGACAAAAATATCATCGACTGAAATAGCAAGTGGCTTACCGGCTCTGTCACCAGCAACAATAATACTATTTCCAAGTACATCTTCGGAACCGACATCTAAAACCGGCCAATCTGAATAAAACTGACCTAACTTTAATGAAGTTGAGGCCTCGTCAGTAATAATGATTCTGCAACAAGGAAAATACTGGCTAAGTTGTTCATAAAAGCGTAGTGCCGTGGCGATCCCGCCAAAAACGTATTTCTCTGATAGAGCAGGTACTAACAAGTTCACGCGAAGTCCTTTAATATGACTTTGGGTTAGTTCAAAAGGAGTAATTTCAGGTATACTAACGTCTACTCCTTGACTTATTTCACTTCGTATTTCACTATGAGCTCGCTTGGCTAAATTATATATATATTTGTTATTTAGGAGACGTTTTACTAGCCAATCAATCATAATTTAACCTTTGGAGTAGATTGCATTATATCCAGATTCGGGTTGAAAAAAGGGTCTAATTTTTGAGTCCTGTATGGCTCATATTTGATTTTTGAGAGTTCAAAATCATTTTCTGGAACAAAGGATGTTCGGCTCTTTGATTCTAAGTGGTAGAGTTCAGCTTGTGGAAGATATACATTTTGATAACCCTTTTTATATGCACGAATACAAAGCTCTACATCACTTCCACAAATGATAAACTCCTCGTCAAACCGGCCCAATGTTTCGAATTTGTGTCTTTCAATTGCCTGACATGCACCCGTGACCGCTAAAACGTTTCTGGTAAGGACTGGCGAGACGAAAGGACCAACTCTGTGAAGAGCCTCTTCTCCTTTAAAGACATGATCAGCCCATCCACCCATACCCACAACCACACCTGCATGTTGAATTGTGTCATCCTCGTATCTTAACAGTGGTCCTACTACCGCGACATCAGGGAGTTGCGCCCAGGAAATCAAAGATTCTAACCAGTCCTCTGAGATAACAATTGTGTCATTATTAAGAAAAACAAACAGGTCGCCGTCAGCGGCTTCTACTCCAACGTTGTTAACTCTCGACCAGTTGAAGGCAGAGTCATATCTAACAACTATGTAATTAAACTCCGCTTGAATATAATCAAGATAGCAGAGTGTTGACTTCTCTACTGACCCATTGTCTACAATTATAACTTCATAGTTATTCCAGGTGGTTTTTTCCTTGATACTGTCTAGAAGTTTCTGCAATAACTCTACCTTGTCTCTAATTGGTATGATTATAGAAACCTTCGTATTATCTCGAATAGGAAATTTAGGCTGATACGTAAAAAAGTCATTACCATCATGCACATCAATATCATCGAGCCCGTATTTCCTAATAAAATGATTATTTAACGCTTTTTTCCCTGTTTCATGGGCATAAGGCTTGCTACTAGCGTTCACGGCCGTAGAGTCTGGATGTTCACGCCAATGATACAAAACACGTGGGATATGTACAATTTGTTCTGTGTGCTCACTTATCTTTAATAGCAGATCATAGTCTTGAGCCCCCTCAAGACCCAAGGTAAATCCCCCTACATTCTGCAACATGTTTCGTGAGATACAAACCATATGACCAATGTAGTTTTGGCTATATAGTAAGTGTGGAGACCAATCAGGTTTGAAAAAAGGTGAACACCTAACACCATCAGAGGTGATATGATCTTCATCGCTATATATTATGTCTAAATTTTTATTATTTCTAATTTCACCATAAATAAACATCAGCGCATGAGGATGTAGTTCATCATCATGATCAAGTAATACTATATAATCACCAGATGTCATATCTAATGCTTTGTTACTCGCTGATGAAATATGTCCATTAGTTTCACAATGCTTTACTCTAACTCGACTGTCACGAGATCTAAACTCTTCAAGTATTTGTTCAACGTGTGGTTCTGTTGACGCGTCATTAACAATACAGAGTTCCCAATTTTTATAAGATTGATCTAATACTGAGTTTAAGCAGCTATCGAGAAATTTATGACTAGGATTATATACAGGAAGTATTATACTAATAAGAGGAGGATGTTCTGAGTTGAGACTCTTCGCTATACAACTCGCTTCCTTATCCAAACTAACTTCCTCAGTTGAAAGCCACGTTTGGTACTGCAGGTGCGTATCCAAAGATAGATCTATAAATTTCAACCGCTCGTTTATCTTAGCGATAAAAGAAACAAGGCCTTCTTTCCTCAGATTAGTGAAAGCAACTGCCATTCGTTCTTTACTAGCGTTTCGCTTTAATATATTCAAGAGTAATAATAGTTTTTTGTTAGCCCTGTGTCGTATTGCATTTTTAATAGAACCAATATCACCTTTGACTAAATACCCGAAAAACCTAAGTGGTGATGTAATCTTCCAAGATTTTGAATTAGTTAACAATAGGTATTGACCTTTAACACTATTAAGACTCTCCCGCAATTCGATAACTTCTAGATTAAGTTTATTTTTCTCTGAGTTTTTTTTCTCAAGCTCTTTTTCTAAATTTAGCTTGGAGTGAACAATATTTTCTAGTGATCCACATAGCTCTTTGGCTATGATTGATTCACTTTTTCTTCGAGTATCATTTTCTGAAAACAAAATTGACGAATTCAATTTATCAGAACTATTACCAAAGACCCAAAAAGATCTATAGCATGATTTCCCTGTGTCATTAAGATAAAGGTGGCGATTATACTGCTCATCCATCATGCTACATAGTTTTCTCAACTCTGGCTCAGCTTCTTTGATAAAGTGAAGTTTCGTCATAGACTCCCACAACTGAAGTTGGCCGTGTTCTAAACGAGTAAACGGTATATTATGTTCTGAAGCAATTTTGTTTATGGACTCGACTGTAGGTAAGCCTTGTTCTAAATGCTCTTTCAACCACACATAATCTAAACCTAGAAGATTCCTAAATGTTTGGTTCACATCAAGTTCAATAGCTGGTGTGAGACCATTATCAATAGGGCAACATAAGATAAAAGCTTTTCGTGATACTCGTACACATTCGCAGATAAAAGCTTCACGAACCGCATTAGGAACATGCTCGATAACATCAGTAGAAACTACGAAGTCGAACTCACTATCTTGAAATGGTAGCTTTGTAGCATCCGCTTGGATAAATTGTATACCTTCAGCTACATTTTGCTGTTCTATATCGCTAAATATTATCTCTGACTCGGGAAGAAATACGCGTAAGTTGCAATGCGCATTAGCACCAACCTCTAATACTTTAATCTCTTTTTTATCTTTTAAAGAATGTATAATTTTTCTAACAGTTTCATACCTTTGAAACTGATCAAATGGCAGCTTAAATCTATTCATTAAATTAATTTCCACTCATGCTTGATATATACCAAGCCTTCATTATTATAATCGTCAAAAACAGTAAACTCTTGCACTGAGGTTAAAAAGTCTAAACTAACTAATCCTTGATCTGTGAAAATTCCCACATCAAAAGTATATGAACCAGGTAAAAGAGGAAGCGAAGGTATTACATATTGTAAGTGATACCTCCCTTTTTTATATGGTATTTCAAACTTATCTAGGCATGTGTTGGGACCAAATACATAAGTCCGGTCAGATGTATAGATTGCCGCACCAACTAACAAACCATTAATTTCTTCATCAATAACTTCATATTCAATAGATAATCTCAACGTAGCCCCTAGGTGAAACTCCTTCGACTCTAACCGTGTAGCCAAGATCCTTGCTGGTAGAGTAAGATGACCTTCCTCATTTTCCTGAACTGGGATATTTTTTCTAGCCATATGATCTTTGTACATATCACAGACTTTGGATGAAGATCCTTGTTGGACTAACTTACCACCATCAAGCCAGATAGCCTTATTACAGAACCGTTTTACTTGTTCCGGAGAATGAGAAACAAAGAGAATCGTCGTTCCCTTTTCTTTTAGACTTTGCATATATTGTATACACTTCATCTGAAAACGAATATCACCTACAGCCAGCGCTTCATCTACGATAAGTATCTCAGGGTCTGTATGTACAGCAACGGCAAATGCCAATCTTACATACATTCCGGAAGAGTATGTTTTCACTGGTCTATGAATAAAGTCACCGATCTCAGCAAACTTAAGGATATCATCATATTTTTCTTTTATTTCTTTGGTTGATAACCCCAATATAGCTGCACTCATAAACACATTTTCTTTACCAGTAAATTCTGGATTGAATCCAGCACCTAACT
Source organism: Salinivibrio sp. YCSC6 (assembly GCF_004916735.1). Classification (NCBI taxonomy): domain Bacteria; kingdom Pseudomonadati; phylum Pseudomonadota; class Gammaproteobacteria; order Vibrionales; family Vibrionaceae; genus Salinivibrio; species Salinivibrio sp. YCSC6. The sequence goes on along the minus strand of NZ_CP039516.1, from coordinate 938,616 downwards.
CTAGAAGCGCGGCAATACGACCATCAGTCTTGACATCACCACTCGTAGGGGTGAGTACCCCAGTAATAATTTGAAGAAGTGTTGATTTACCAGCACCATTGTGCCCCAAGACCCCAACGGAGTCGCCCTTGTTTACAGAAAACGATACGTCACTCAGTGCAGAAAATTCTTTATATAGCTGTTTTCCATTTCTACAGATCATTTGTAGCAGTCTGTCACGAGGTTTTGAGTAGATTTGGTACGATTTCGTTAAATGATCGATCTTGATAGCAAGTTCTTTACAAGACATCAGCAAAGCCTTTTCTTGTTTTCTGAAAAAAAGCGTATCCAACAAAAAGTGTAGCCATACCCAATATGCCTGATATCGTTAAGCTTCCAATACTAGGAACATTGCCAAATATGATTAATTCTCTAGCTTCTTCTATAAAATATGCGAGTGGGTTTAAACTTAGGTAGGGCTGTAAACTTCGTGGTAGTGCAGAGAGAGGAAAAAACAAAGGTGATGTAAACATCAGGACTGTCGTAGCAATGCTCATTAATTGCCCTAAATCACGAAGATAAACACCAGCAGCAGCAAGAATCCACATGACTCCGATCAAACAGAACGCGTAAGGCAGCAACAGGAAAGGCAATGCAAGTATCGTTGGTGGTATGTACCCGATTATGAGTAGTTGAGCGAGCAATAAAATAGTAAAACTAATCAGTGCATGAAACAGCGCATTTAATAACACGACCCATGGTATAATCTCGAGTGGAAAAATGATCTTCTTTACATAATTTGTATTCGCTATCATTAAACTAGGAGCGCGGTTTATGCATTCCGCAAAAATATTGAAAATTATCATTCCTGCGAATAATATTATTGCAAACTCTCCTCTACCTCCTCCTAAATCGGCTCCCCACTTTGCTTTGAATACAACAGAGAACACAAAAGTGTAAACAATCAACATTAACAACGGATTAAAAAAAGACCAAGCAAGCCCAATCATAGAGCCTTTATATCGGCTAATAATTTCTCGATAAGTCATTTTTAAAATCAAGTGTTTATTATACCACGTACTACTAAGCATAGAGCGTATGGTAACTGGGTGGTAGTTTTTATTACTCATAAATATACTGGCTATAAAATTATAGTTAGCTTACTCAATAAAATGTGGAGCTTCGCTGAATGCTAAGCCAAATTTGTCCTTCTCAGAAAGTAGAACGCCAGCATCTTTTAGCGGCCATGAAATTCCGACTCTTGGATCATCCCATTTAATGGAAACTTCAGAGCTAGGGTCATAGTAGTTCGTACATTTGTAAACAAACTCAGCCTCTTCGCTTGTGACGTAGAAACCATGAGCAAATCCTTCGGGGATCCAAAGTTGACGTTTGTTTTCCGCCGATAGGTATATACCAACCCATTTCCCAAACGTTGGCGAGCTTTTACGAATATCGACTGCCACATCAAACACTTCACCAGAAGTCACTCGAACTAACTTACCTTGTGTATTTTGTGTTTGGTAATGCAGGCCACGTAAGATTCCTTTTTTGGATTTTGAGTGGTTGTCTTGTACAAACTGCGTAGGCTTTCCCGTAACGAGTTCTTCGAATTTTTTTTGTTGCCAGGTTTCCATAAAAAACCCGCGTTCATCACCAAAAACAGTGGGCTCGATAATTTTTACATCTGGAATGTCGGTTTCTATTACTTTCATTATTCGCTACTTATAAGATTTAATATTGTCTAAAGATGCCTGCCAATCACTCGGTTCAATACCAAACTGCTTCTCGATTTTTCCGCAGTCTAGACAAGAATTGGCAGGGCGCTTAGCGGGGGTTGGGTACTCAGACGTAGATATTGAAGACAAACTCGGTGTTTTTTCTAATACCGAGTAGCTTTGAGCTTTCTGAAAGATATTTTCAGCAAACTCATACCAGCTTACATAAGGCGTGCCAGAGAAATGATAAATACCCCACTCTGGCGATTTCTTTTGTTCGATATATTCGACCATCTTGATAAGCGCAGAAGCGATGTCACCAGCGTAAGTCGGCCCACCAAATTGATCGCCGACAATCCTCAGCGCATCACGACCCTCACCTAGTCTCAGCATAGTTTTCACAAAGTTATTACCGTGCTCACCAAATACCCAAGCGGTACGTAATATCAAGTGCTGGTGACATGCTTCTGCAACTGCCAACTCTCCTGCTAATTTACTTTGACCATAGACGCTTTGAGGAGCAACGATATCATTTTCTTTATATGGCTCATGGCCCTCCCCATCAAAAACATAGTCGGTTGAAATATGTAACATAACCGCGTCGCAACTGTTCGCCGCGTCGGCGAGGTATTTTGCGCCATCGCGATTAATAGCAAAGGACAAGTCCATGTCTTCTTCTGCTTTATCGACTGCGGTGTATGCGGCAGCATTAATTATATAATCGGGCATAAACTGTGATACAACCGACGCGACAGCGGCTTGGTCTGTAATATCAAGTTTGTTTTTATTTAGCGCCAGTACGTCAGCTTTGTCCGTTAGCTGGTCTACTAAACAGTGACCGACTTGGCCATTGCATCCTGTAATGAGTATTTTCATGATTCGTCTTATTGCTCTTTTACCAACGACATTAAATAGCGACCGTAATCATTTTTTAGCATAGGTGTCGCTAATGCCTCTAGGTCGCTACTAGTCAGCCACCCTTGGCGCCAAGCTATTTCTTCTAAGCAAGCTACTTTTAAACCTTGAACATTTTCAATGGTTTGAACAAATGAAGACGCCTCGTGTAGGCTTTCGTGAGTCCCCGAGTCCAGCCAGGCAAAACCTCGTCCGAGCACTTCTACATTCAACGACGCATCTTTAAGGTACATATCGTTAATTGATGTAATCTCTAATTCACCTCTTGCAGAAGGCTGCACCTCTTTTGCAAAATTGACCACTCGGTTATCATAAAAATACAACCCTGTCACAGCATAATTAGATTTAGGCCGTGTAGGCTTCTCTTCAATTGACACTGCTTTCATGTCGTCGTCAAACTCGACAACACCAAAACGCTCCGGGTCTTTCACTTGATAACCAAATATCGTTGCTCCGGTTTTTCTTGAAGCGGCACTTTTCAAGGTTTGGCTGAACGACTGGCCATAGAAAATGTTGTCTCCAAGTACTAAGCACACGCTGTCATCACCAATAAAGTCTTCACCAATAATAAACGCTTGCGCTAGCCCATCAGGGCTTGGTTGAATGGCGTATTCTAAGTTGATGCCGAATCCACTACCATCACCGAGTAGGCGCTTAAAACCGTCATTGTCTTCGGGGGTTGTAATAACCAAAATGTCTTTGATTCCCGCCAACATTAATGTTGAGAGCGGATAAAATACCATCGGCTTGTCGTAGATAGGCAATAGCTGTTTAGAGACACCTCGTGTAAGTGGATACAGGCGGGTTCCTGATCCTCCTGCCAGTACAATACCTTTCATTTTCTTATTCAACCCCTAAACGTTCACGTTGGTAGCTGCCATCTTGTACGTTTTGGCACCACTGTTGATTATCTAAATACCATTGAACCGTCTTCTGAATACCAGTTTCGAACGTCTCCACGGGAGTCCAGCCAAGCTCTTTTTGTATTTTGCTCGAATCGATGGCGTAGCGGCGGTCATGTCCTAGTCTATCTTGAACGTAGGTTATTTGTTCCGCATACGCAGTCTTTTTCGGGACTAGCGTGTCCAAAATGGAACAAATGGTTTGTACCACTTCTATGTTCTGTTTTTCATTGTGGCCGCCAATGTTATAGGTCTCCCCAACTAGACCCTCTGTCACCACTTTATAAAGTGCACGTGCATGATCTTCTACATAGAGCCAATCGCGAATTTGGTCACCTTTCCCATAAATGGGTAGTTCTTTGCCTTCCAAAGCATTGAGAATGACAAGCGGGATCAGCTTTTCAGGGAAATGATAAGGGCCGTAGTTGTTTGAGCAATTCGTCACGATAGTAGGAAGGCCATAAGTGCGTAACCAGGCACGAACTAGATGATCACTAGAGGCTTTAGAGGCTGAATAAGGGCTTGAGGGTGCATAGGGTGTCGTTTCCAAGAACATCGGCAGCGGTTCATTGGCTGAATCGGCGTTGTGTTTTATATCATCCGGATGTGGGAGGTCACCATATACTTCATCGGTGGAGATATGATGGAAACGAAACGCTTGTTTAGCACTCTCATCAAGCTGGTTCCAATACTCGCGTGTCGCTTCTAACAGTGTGTAGGTTCCAACAATATTAGTTTCAATAAATGCTGCGGGACCGGTAATTGAACGGTCAACATGCGACTCTGCTGCAAGATGCATAACAGCATCAGGTTGATGGTCAGCAAATACACGTTTGAGCGCGACTTTGTCACAGATATTCACCTGCTCAAACGTGTAACGCTCGCTAGCTTCTACCGAGGCTAGCGATTCGAGATTACCTGCGTAAGTCAAACAATCAACGTTAATAATACTATCTGTGGTATTTTTAATGATGTGGCGTACTACTGCTGAGCCGATAAACCCCGCACCACCTGTGACCAAAATTTTCATTTCATTTCCTTCGACTCGACTTATAAGGCCTTATTTTTCACACGCTACCGCCTGAAGGTATCGCTCCCCCTGATGCGCATAGCTAGTTTTTGTGGCCTAACATGACACATAGCCTTTAAAAATCAATAGCTGAGTCTACTTGCTAATGATTTACAGACAAAAGACTGAGCGCTAAAAAGTCGACATTGCGCAAACAGAGTGGCGGGTTTTTAGGCAAAAAAACTGTATCCCTCCCTGTTTTGGTGGCTCGCTAAAGTAGAGGGATACACTACCTTTGTACCTTGCTAAATTGTAACGTCACAATCAATTTAGACACCACTTTATTTCATGTGTTCACCGCGGTGAACTACACATACTGGTAACGCATCGTAAACAGCCTGAAATAAAAAACCGCCACTAGGGCGGTTTTTGGCGAACATTGAAGAAAAAGCATCACTCTTATCAATGTATTGACACCGATCACTGAGGACGATTACGGCTCTCTGCAATATCAAGGCGCGCCGAGGCAACTTGTGGAGACTGGCGCACTTTATCCAAGGTGGCGAGGATATCATGCTGGCCCGCAGCACTGAGCTGCCCTAACTTCGCACGCTCGTCAAAGTAGGTGACGTTGAGCTTGAGGCTTTCTGCCAAGTCATAAATGGAACCATGGCTCAGCAAAACGGTGATATTACCTGTCACTTTCCCTACGCTGCGAGTCACTTCGTTATAAACCGTACTCCCCGCTTGCAGCGGTTGGTTATTTAGGTTTACCCCTTTGTAACTTTGCAGTTCAGGTAAATCGGATAAGGTGGCATTCTCTCCGAGCTTCTCGGCAATGGCTTGCTCCGCAGTGGTCGCTTTACGCTCGATAGGTTGCACAATCGAAGATTGCGCCGGTTGCTGAATGCTACCCATGTCACTTGCGTTTGCAGCACCACTTATTCCCATTGCAGTGATAACAATCATTACGGCTGTTTTCATGATGAACTCCTTTCTATCAATCTGGTTGCTGTCAATGGGATCAGTGGCCATAGACGCGAATTTGCGCTGCAGTCAATTGGCTGGGTACGCGATTATTGTATATCTCACCAAAATCGGCGCGATTTGTATCGACAATATCAACCGTCCATTGGCCATATACGGTTTCGCCTAAAAAGGCATTGGCCAACATAGGTCCACTAATATGATACGCATATCCTGGATGGTCACTGTTACCTAATCCTTGATAGGCACCTAAAGACGTGCGCGACGTAGCGAGGATTGCTTCGGTACCCGACGGAGACGTCACTTTAATTGCGATATCTGACGCGGCTGTGCTTCCAGTCAGGTCGACGTTGCTAACGGCGGTTAAATCGGCATTTTCAATATTAAAGCCAAATTGCAGTCCTTCAATGGTCAGATTTTTATCGAGACGGCTTTCATCAAGCGTAAAGCGTAAGCTGGCCCCTTTTGCATCCGCATCAGGGATGCTGAGCGGCACGGATGGGGACACATCAATCCACTCACTTTCTACTAATGGCGGTAATTTGATCGGGTTCTGGGTCGCCATCTCAATCGCTTTTCCGGCATTCACACGCCCGAAACCGTACTTATTATTAAACGAGAACCCTGCTGCGTTATCGACCCATCCCAAATGGACGGGGACGGTACGCTGACTGTCTTCTCCCCCTACCAACAGTGAGATAGGCTTATCGTTTACATCAATCTTGTCAGACGTTGCCGCGAGAATATAACGGATTTGTCGCCACGTAAGCTGCGGATTGGCCTGCACTAACAACGCAACCACACCAGTCACATTCGGCGCAGCAGAAGAGGTACCATTGAAGGTATTGGTGTAATTACATGATGGATTCACGTCACGATTAAGGTCGGTCCCCGGTGTATTAAAAGGCCAAACTCGGGCATGAAAATCCTCAACACCAAGCGATGCCAAAAAGGCCCCGTTCGATTGTTCAAATTCATCGACCGCCGCTTGACTGGCATAACCACGTTGACACGACATTTGATCAGTTGTCACCATGGCGGGCTCTGTCGTACCGTATTCACCGCCTGGCGCAGCAACCCAAAGACTGGAACCTGCCGTCGAGTAGCTCGATTTTTTACCTGCCGTGGTCGTCGCCCCCACCGTCACAGTGTAAAAGCTAGCATTAGCGGGATCCCAGTTGCTGTCATAGCAACTAAGAACACGTGATTGTCCAGATACAATACCGTTTTGAGCATCATCGCAAAGTTGATTGCCTTCAGCCCAGCTTTGCGTCGACTCAAAGGCATTACCTGCCGATTTAATATTCAACGCCCCCAAGCCTTGGCGAAGGTATTTTGTGGGGTAACGGTACATGGTTTCATCCATCGTCTCTGTCGGAATAAACGCTGGCGCTGAAATACCATAACTGCGGTTGAACGCGGCGATGTTCTCGCTTTCACTAATCCCTGAACCTGTCATGCCATAGCTTGCCGCTTCGCTTGCGCTGGACTGCTCTTCAAGATAATTCATACCAATCAGATTGGCGTCGGGCGCGACCCCGCGTCCACCTAAGCCGTTCCAGCCTTTTGCCGCAATTAAACCGGCGACGGATGTGCCATGGTCGCCACCGGTACCGGTCGCTGTTGGGTCACTAGAGTCATCCACAAAGTTAATCGAACGATTCGGCAATACATTATCAACCAGATCCTCATGGGCAATCGCCATTCCCGAATCCACCACAACAGTCGTTACCTCTTGGCCGGTAATGTTTTGTTGATGTGCCGCTGACACGTTCATGTCTTCACCAGAGACAAGAATGCTCGGGTCGTATTGATAACGGCGACGCGCTTCCTCTTCACTCATTCCTTGTGCCGTACGTAAATCTATCCAAGCTTGATACGTTTGCGCTTGCATGGCGTAACCGGTCTGACCGGTGTTATTGAGATGCCACTGTTCGGAAAATAACGGATCGGACTTAAAGTCGCCGCTAATAGTCACCGACCCACGTAATATTTGATCTGCCGTCGTCAGCTCATAAGAGATTGTTCGGTTTTGGGTGGCATTGATTGGCACATAGAGCACCGTTTTATTGGTGAGATCGGCATTCACGAGACCGTGTGAGAAGAGGTATTGGTCGCGAGTATTCTTCGTCACTTCGGTATTTTTCTCGAAGAATTTTATAGCCTCTACCGTGGTGTTTTGAGGGAGAATTTGCAGTGGCAATCCCACCCCCTGCTTCATTTCTGTTGCTTCAAATGTTTGAGGCTCCATGGTCGTAACCGGTTTGGTATCCTCGTCTTGCGTATTACAGCCTGAAATGGCTGATAACACGAGTACTGCGAGCAGTCCTCGCTTCATTCCATTGTTTTGCATTTAATTCCCTTATTATTCACTTCCATGTAAAAGGAAAAATTAAACTACGTAACGTCAAACAAAAACTCAACATAAAAATATCAATTTGAAATAATTTTCTGTTATTTGGTGTATCCTTAGTGATGTCAGGATGTTTTATTCCATGCTTTATTTAGGTTTATTATGAAATCTATTAATTTATTTTCACTCATTAAAACGATTACACTCACTCTATTAATGAGTTTTATGTTATTAGGATGCCAATCAATCGCACCCAAAGACCCAGAGTCTGCGAGTAATTCCGCTATTAATAACAACCAAGTCAGTGAAAGTGTGCCACCTAAAGTACAGCATAAACGCCTAAGGGAAACGCTTCTTGCCGTGAGCCATCAAACGTACGCAGAAACGCTCGATCAATGCCGGTATTTCCCAATGGGTTATTCACCATGTGAAGGTCCGGCTCGCTATATTGTTTACTCCATAAAAACGATGAGCTCAGCAGAACAAGCCAAGCTATTACAGCAGGTTGAGGAATATAATCAGCTGGATCAGTTTATTCAGGAGCTACGTCCTATTGCATCACACTGTCAGCCTAAGCCAGTACCGCGCTTTTCACTGATCAATAATCAGTGCCGAGACGCAAACCCATTACTCAAACCACTACCAATGAGTAACAGTAACCAAATGTGAAACCCGCATAAGACATCACCGCGACATGTAAGCGTTCCGGTAATATTGAATATTGGTATTTCGCGCACAAGCATTATGCGAGTGGTTGTAAGAAGAGAACGGTAGATAGCAAAAAACCGCCACGAGGGCGGTTCTTTTAATATGGCGGTGAGAGAGGGATTCGAACCCTCGATACGTTGCCGTATACACGCTTTCCAGGCGTGCTCCTTCAGCCACTCGGACACCTCACCATATTGTTTTAGCGCTAATAAGCTAAAGCCATCTGCGCTAACGGGGGTGTACTATAGTGAGTTGCCGCCTTGGGGTCAACCGGTTAAGCACCTTTATCGGTGCGAATGACTGCTTTCTCACCACATCTACCCTAATTCGCTTATTCGCAGGCGCATTTGGAATGGAAAGACGTGGGAATCCATGATGTAACAACGCAAGCGAGAACGAAAACTGTTAAACTCCGCCCATCAACGATAACAGCTGGCTGAGACTTGTAATGACTTTATCTGAATTTCTTGCCCAACATGCCGATAGCGACAAGCTATTGAATGAGATGCAAACCCGTGGCGTCGTTACCGCCATGGCGGCTGCCCCCCATGTGATTAGCCCGAGTGAGTGGCTACCTGTACTTTGGGGCGGTGAAGAACAAGCGCCGTTTGAAAATCACGAGCAATTTGAAGACTACGCGAACCTGATTGTCGATATTTGGAATGAACAGCGCCAACAACTGTTAGACAAACAATGGCTCTGGCCAGAGGGTTGTGCCCTTGATGATGCAGAGATCGTCAACCAAGCAACACGTGATTTTGCCGAAGGCTTGCTCCAAGGCTGGAGTTTGACGCGTGATGATTGGGAAACCTTGATGCCGGAAAACACCGAAAGTAATGCCCTTCTCGGCGGTGTCGTGCTGTCAATCAGCTTGCTCTATGATCCAGAAACAGCGCTATCTACCATGGAAGCACAAGGCGCAGAAGAGTTAGCACAGTTTGAAGAAATATATAATGCGATGCCAATCATGTTATGTGGTTTAACCCTCCACGGCGCGGCGTTGGCGGAGGATGCGGAAGGGGCATAAAAGCAGGGGCCTGGGTCCTAGGCACTTAGATCTCCGTATTCCGTCAAATGATCCCATTGGCGACGGTGACACAAGCTTCGGTACATTGTTGGATATGTGCACCTTATCAACGGGCGCCTGTCACGATCGGCGCCAAATTTAACATCGGTACCAAATTTGGCTTTCATGTCGGAGGCGCGCTTTGGCTTGAGTATTCATGATTAACACCGCACCGGCGCTTGTCCGACCTACGCCTGGTTTATATATCGATGATCCCATTGGTGTAAGTGACACAAGCCCCGGTAAGATGTCGATACGATGTATTGAGCCAACGGGCGCCTGTCACGATCAGTGCAAAATTTAACATCGGCGCTAAATTTGGCTTTCATGTCGGAGGCGCCGTGTAACGGGCGCGCGGCACACATCGTGATATTGATTGGCATTGTGCTGGCGCTTGTCCGACCTATAGATTTCTTAGGTAATATAAACAACTTGCTGCCACTAATGAGCTTCTAATGCTTTATAAAACTCAGGGTTATCTTTAATAGTGTGAAGCACCTTCGCCGCTAAGCCTGAGGGGTTACGACGCTTATTTTCCCAGCTTTTTACTGTCTCTACGCTCACGCTCATCGCTTTGGCAAACTCAGAGCGAGATACATTCAGAATATCTTCACGAATAGCCTTAACGTCTTCAATGGCATAAGAAGTAACACGAGAGGGCTCCATGTTTTCTTTCTTGATTTCGACCGCCTCTTCAAGGGACGTCTTTAGATCTGCAAAAATACTCATTCTCCATCACCTCGAAGTTGTTTAACGAGTTCTTTCAACTGCTTTTTCTCTTCATGTGTCAAAGTTTCTTGCGTTGCTTTAGCATATACATACACTAAATAAATGGTTTCAGCGTGAGCAAAATAATATAGGACCCTTAGACTCCCGCTCTTTCCTTGCCCTTTCTTGGCCATCCTGACTTTTCTTAGCCCACCTGTACCTTGAATCAGATCGCCTTTTTCAGGTTGAGCGATGAGTTCGCTCTGTAGCTCTTTCAATTCATCATCAGATGCGAGTGCAGTAATTAATCTGGTAAATGTTGGGGTCTCAATAAAATGGAGTGCGTGGCTCACGTTTGGAACTCCTTATACCTTATAGTATGTGTACTAAGTACCCGCTGTCAACATAGCCTAACGAAATAATGGGTACAAAGTACACTAAAAATATGTTCATTGATGCACATTACCAACGGGCGCCTGTCACGATCAGTGCCAAATTTGGCCGCCAATGTCGGAGGCGCGCGGCATATATCGGGATAATGATTGACATCGCATCGGCGCTTGTCCGACCTACGCTTGGTTTATATATCGATGATCCCATTGGCGACGGTGACACAAGCCCCGGCAAGATGTCGGAGGCGCGCTTCGGCTTGGGTTTTTCATGATTGACATCGCCCCAGCGCTTGTCCGACCTACGCCTGGTTTGTATGTCAGTGATTCCATTGGCGACGATGACACAAGCCCCGGCACAACAAACACCTTCGATCTTGTTTCGCGGCTGAATTCTAATTTATTGTAATGAAACTTGATTCCTGCCTTGGGTTCGCGTCACTTGATCGTATGTGAAGCTGGCAAAAGAGAGCCTGGAATGCGGTATCGGAGAAATTATGCACATGGTGGCACGTATTTTTTTACGGTAAATCTACACAACAGAGAGATGCAATTGCTCACGGAGCATATAAGGTTACTGCGCTCAGCGGTGGCAACCGTCAAAGCGTCTCGCCCTTTTCAAATTAATGCTTGGGTCGTTTTACCTGATCATTTACATGCTATTTGGACACTTCCCGATAATGACTCAGATTATTCAACCAGGTGGCGCGAGATAAAGAAGCTATTTACTAAAAGTGTGTCGCGAATAGACAAGCGATTTATCATGGGAAAAGGGATGGTATGGCAAGATCGGTTTTGGGAGCATACAATCAGGGATGAGCGAGATTTTAAGCATCATTTTGATTATGTGCATTTCAATCCGGTTAAACATGGTTGGGTTGAGCGCGTCGTTGATTGGCCGTATTCCTCATTTCATCGTGAAGTTAAAAGAGGGATTTATCATCCTTCGTGGAATTTGTATTGACAGATTAAACGATTACCCGTGCATACCGATCATTTAAACGACGATGATACAAGCCCCGGCACATTGTTGGATGTGTGCACATTGTCAACGGGCGCCTGTCGCGATCAGTGCCAAATTGAACATCGGTGCCAAATTTGGCCACCAATGTCGGAGGTGCGCTTCGGCTTGGGTATACACGATTCACACCGCACCGGCGCTTGTCCGACCTACGCCTGGTTTATATATCGATGATCCCATTGGTGTAGGTGACACAAGCCCGGTAAGATGTCGATACAATGTATTGAGCCAACAGGCGCCTGTCACGATCGGGGTTAATCTTTGGCTTTGATGTCGGATGGCGCGCGGCAGCAATCACGCCAAGCTTGTGCGATCGAGAAGGCGCTTATGCCGACCTACGCGTACTTTAACGGCAATGATACCATTCAAGATTGGCGCTAAACTTGGCTTTCATGTCCGATGGCGCCGTGCAACGGGCTCGCGGCGGAAATCACACCAAGCTTGTGCAATCGAGAAGGCGCTTATGCCGACCTACGCGTACTTTAACGGCAATGATACCATTCAAGATTGGCGCTAAACTTGGCTTTCATGTCCGATGGCGCCGTACAACGGGCGCGCGGCAGAAATCACGCCAAGCTTGTGCGATCGAGAAGGCGCTTATGCCGACCTACACATACTTTAACGTCAATGATGCCATTCACGATCGGCGCCAATTTTGACCACGATGTCGGAGGCGCCGTGCAACGGGCGCGCGGCATATATCGTGATAATGATTGGCATTGTGCTGGCGCTTGTCCGACCTACGCCTGGTTTATATATCGGTGGTGCCATTGGCGACGATGATACAAGCCCCGGGATTTTGTTGGATATGGGCACATTGTCAACGGGCGCCAGTTGCACTGCGCCTGTCACGATCGGCGCCAAATTTAACATCGGTGCCAAATTTGGCCGCCAATGTCGGAGGCGCGCTTTGGCTTGGGTATTCATGATTAACACCGCACCGGCGCTTGTCCGACCTACGCCTGGTTTATATATCGATGATCCCATTGGTGTAGGTGACACAAGCCCCAGGGCTTTGTTGGATATGGGCACATTGTCAACGGGCGCCTGTCACGATCGGCGCCAATTTTAACCAGGTTATCCCTTCATTTCCGCGGCAAAGTTAAGCATCCGGTTAAGAGGGATTAACGCCTTTTCACGTAATGCTGCATCTACGTGGATTTCATGCTGTTTGCCACCGTTTTCTAGCGCGTTTTCTATCGCTTTCAAGCCGTTCATGGCCATCCAAGGGCAATGGGCACAGCTTCGACAGGTCGCGCCCGCGCCGGCTGTGGGTGCTTCAACGAGCTCTTTTTCCGGCACCATTTGCTGCATTTTGTAGAAAATGCCTTTGTCGGTGGCCACAATCAGTTTTTTGTTCGGCAAGGTTTGCGCCGCTTTAATCAGCTGACTGGTCGAGCCCACCGCATCGGCCATTTTCACCACACTCGCCGGTGATTCCGGGTGAACCAAAATCGCCGCGTCTGGATAAAGACGCTTCATTTTCTCAAGCGCTTGGGCCGAGAATTCATCATGCACCACACATTCACCCTGCCATAGCAGCATGTCAGCGCCGGTTTCTTTTTCAATATAAGCGCCGAGATGGCGATCGGGGCCCCAGATGATCGGCTTGTCTTGACTGTCTAAGTGCTCGACAATTTCTAACGCAATACTCGAGGTCACTACCCAATCGGCACGCGCCTTTACAGCGGCAGACGTATTGGCATAGACAACGACGGTGTGATCAGGGTGCGCATCACAAAACTTGGTGAACTCATCCGCCGGACAACCCAAGTCCAGTGAGCACTCCGCGTCCAGTGTAGGCATTAATACCGTTTTTTCGGGAGTCAGAATTTTGGCTGTTTCGCCCATAAAGCGAACGCCAGCCACAATCAGGGTTTTGGCTGGATGTTGATTGCCAAAACGGGCCATTTCTAATGAGTCCGCGACGCACCCGCCTGTTTCTTCGGCGAGCGCTTGGATCTCTGGGTCCGTGTAATAGTGAGCGACCAGCACAGCATCTTTTTCTTTTAGCAGTTGTTTAATGCGTGCAACATGTTGTTTTTTCTCAGCGTCACTCAATGCCACAGGTTTCGGCGGAAAGGGATAAACCCTTTGCGACGTTTCAATCACTTGGCTCATGGGATTACTCATGCTTACTTCCAGTCCGGGTAGTATAACGTGAGTGGGGCTGGAGTCCTAGGGCGGAGGTTCTAGGTCCTAGACAACGGAATACGGAAAAAGTATATCGTAGTCAGTTTTATACCATCACCGCTAATAGGACTTTTTATCTACTTGACTTGCTTGGCTTCTTCTTTGATCCGCTTGATAAGTTCAGACGATTGGACTTGATTTTTGATTACAATATCAACAGTGTAGGGGAGTGTCGATTGTTCAAGCTGATCTTGAATGATGGCAACATCATTAAGTGTCAACGTATCGCCCTCAATCAGAATGTCGATATCGGAATTGTCTCTAAATGAACCGGTTGCGCGAGAGCCAAACACCCAAGCATATCTGACTTTAGGGTAACTGAATACAAAATCATGGATCAGCTGGTATTGGTGTGGCTTTAGCCCCATCTCCCTTGCAAGCGTGGCATTATTGTCCACTTTTTTTCTCCAAATAATGCATAACATCGGCAATGATCGGTGCGTAATGTTTGACGATCAGCCTTTGTGCCTCGAGTGCGTTTTGTTCGTCGTAGGTATGTGATAGCAAGTTTCGTTTTATCAGCGCATCAAGCAAGGTTTCACATTGTTCAGAAGACAGGTGATTTGCCTCTAACGCTGTACGAATCACACTCCGTGGAGATGCCACATCGAACCCTTCATAGTTCAGTAAATCCTTGAGCGTCTTCCACGTTAGCTCAAATGAAAACTCGAACGTTTGCACCAAACCGGCTAATTCAAGCTCATTGTAGCTTTCTTGGCTACAAGCTTTAGCAAGCCGGTATTGCGCTTTAATCAAGTTTTGAAGTCTAAGCTGCCAGCGCTCTTGGTGCATACCCGTCATTTTAACCTCATTGTGTTTGTCTCGCTCATGTCCCCGCTTTTCGTATCCCACGAGCACAGCGCTCTGTATTCATTAAGGCCCTAGGCTCCTAGGACCTTATTGCCTACATCGCATTTTTCGCTTGTTTAGCGCTGGTAGAATCCGGATAAGTATCAATGACTTGTTGGAAATACTGATTGGCTTGCGCTGTGTTGCCTTGCTTCTGAGCAATTAAACCCAGTTTGAGTAAGGCATCGGCGCGTTTATTGGAATCTTTAAACTGGCTTACGGCAGTAAATTCCTTGCTCGCCTGTTCAAAGTCACGCTTGGAGAAGAACAGCTGGCCTAGCCAGTAATGGGCATTTGCGGTGTAGACAGACTCTGGGTATTTTTGCAAAAACGCATTAAACGCTTTGGTTGCCCCTTGGTAGTCTTTTTCTTTTAAGATCAGATTCACGGCCGCTTCATACGCCGCATTCTCGGTTTGATCGCTGGTGTAGTTCACTGACGGGTTTTCATCAGTGGATTTTGTTTCTTTCGGCGCTGAGGATTTCGCCGTGCGCAGATCATCGATTTCTCGATAGAGGTCCCGTTGACGCTCAACCACTTGTTGAATGTCGTAGCTATTTCGTTCAACGTTACCGCGTAAATTGCTCAATTCTTGCGCCATTTGATCAAGTTGACGCTGCATATCGAGCTGCATTTGATTACGCGCTTGCAGCATGCGCTCTAGGCGCTCAATGGCGGTGCCACCTGACCCTACTTCTGTCACCGGAGCAGGTGCGGCAGCCACTGGGGCTGCCACACTCACCAGTAACGCCAGCGCGAGAGTTCGCACAGAGTTACTGTTCATTGTCATACCTTTTATCCATCACCCAAAGGGAGGATTAGTAAACCAATACTGCGCGACGGTTTTTCGCGTACGCGTCTTCGCTTTGGCCAAGAACCAATGGTTTCTCTTCACCGTAGCTTACGATTGAAATCTGGCTTGCAGGAACGCCCAGTGCTTGCAGGTACTTAGATACCGCTTCTGCACGACGCTCGCCCAGCGCGATGTTGTACTCAGGGGTACCGCGCTCATCGGTGTGGCCTTCAACCACAACTTCCATCGCTGGGTTGTTACGCAGATACGTCGCGTGCGCATCCAGCATGTCTTCGTATTGTGGCAGAACTGACGAATCGTCAAAGTTGAAGTAAACGGTTTGCGACTGACGTAGCTCTTGGTTGCGGATTTCTTGCTCAGTCATTGAGCCTTGACCGTCAACCGGAGAAACGACGGTGGTGCCGTTTTGGTTAGTTGACTGACCCGCACCGCTGCCCGTTGCGCTGTCGCTTGAGCTACAAGCGGCCAAGGTAAACATCGGCAGTGCCACCGCCAGACCTTTTAGTACTTTATTGATTTGCATTCTATTTTCCTTTTCTAGAAAGTTAGCGCACGTTGTTTAAAATTAAAAACTTATAAGTAAGGTGACCAGGCTGGTGCACGCACGCGCCCGTTGGTTGCCGGAAGCCGCGCTTTAAAGCGACCGTCTACTGAGACAAGCGACAACACGTTTTTACGTCCATATACCGAGCTGTAAATCACCATGCTGCCATTTGGCGCAATACTTGGCGACTCATCCAACAAGGTTTTGGTCAGAATTTGCACCGCCCCGCTGTTTAAGTCTTGCTTGGCAATGTTATATCCCGACGCTGACTGATTCACCATAATCAAGAAGCGACCGTCTGGCGTGAGTTGCCCGCCCATATTTTGGTTGCCCTGCCAAGTGATACGTCTGCTGGTCCCGTCGGCTAAATTTACGCGATAAATCTGAGGTTTGCCACCCCGGTCAGAGGTGTAGATAAGCGAGTTACCATCTGGATCCCAAAATGGCTCGGTGCTGTTCGCGCGGCCATGTGTAATTTGAGTGAGCTTCTTCGTTTTCAAATCGAAGGTATACACCTGCAGGCTGCCGGTTTTCGAAAGCACCAGTGCCAATTGGCTACCATCTGGAGAAAAACGCGGTGACCCATTGTGGCGCGGATACGAAGAAATCTTTTCACGCTCACCGGTGTAGATATCCATGATAAAGATTTCCGCTTGGCCATTTTCAAAGCTCACGTAGGCCAGTTGGCGACCGTCTGGAGACCATGCTGGAGACATCAGCGGCTGCTTTGAACGCAACACCAAGCGCTCGTTAAATCCGTCGTAATCAGACAAACGCAGCTGATACGGATAATCGGCTTCCTCCTCAATCACCACGTATGCGATGCGTGTGAGGAAAGCGCCTTTTTCGCCAGTCAGCTTTTCATAGACAATATTTGAAATACGATGCGCATAACGGCGTAAATCGCTGGCTTTCACGGTTGCGCGGTTATTCACCAATAAATGATCGTCGGTTTTGACCAGCTGGCCGTCCGCGCCCAATCCTTTACTTTCTCCGCCGGTGAGTTGACCACGGACGATATCAATCAACTGATAATCAATTTGATAGCGACCGTCAGCGGTTGGCGTGATGGTGCCAGTGAGTACTGAATCCACACCCAACGCAGTCCAAGCGTTATAGTCGACATCACTGTCGCGATAAGGGGTTTGCGGCATTTCACTCACCGATAACGGATTGAACTTACCACTACGGCGTAAATCCGACCCAACCACGCCCGACACATCTTCCGGTAATTCACCCTGCCCTTTCCACTGAAAGGGGATCACGCCAATGGGACGGGCTGAGTTTACCCCTTCAGTGATCACCAACTTGAGTGCTGCGCGCGCAGGTTGCGTTGCTAAAAGCAGGCAGGCAAATAGCATGGCCATCAATGCCATACCACGCGTTAGGGCACGCTGCCATGCGGCCTGATTACGCCTCTTTGTCATCGTGTTTGTGCCACCAGCTAGGCTCACTTCCATCATGTCTTTTTCCTGTCAATTAGTTAGGTCTAACCGTTAACTCAATCTCACGCAGTTTGGCAATAATGTCACCATCATCTGGCATGGGAAATTGAGATACAGATACCACCGCGGTTTTAGTTGCGCGACATAAGCGTGTATTGCCCGCTTTCTCTTTTACATCCAAAAGCAGACCGGTTGGCGAAAGGCGCATATTTACCACACACTCTTGTCCCGTTAATCCGTCGTCAACAAGCAGGCGTTGCTGGATCATTTGGGTAAAAATGGCGCCATAACGCGCCACTTCATCTTGGATAAATTGTCCGCGTGCGCTTTGCCGCTGACTGGCCTCAGATTCAAGGCCAGAGAACAAATCGTTTAAGGCCGCCTCTTGCTCTTGCTGTCGGCGTTTTGCCTCTTCGGCTTTTCGCTCTGCCTCTTGGCGCGCTTGCTCGGCTTTGCGGGCTTCCTCTTCCGCTTTCTTACGCTCTGCGAGCTTGCGTTGGCGCTCCGCCTCTGCTTTTTTCGCTGCCTCTTCGGCCTTGCGTTGTTCCGCTAGTTTTTGCTGACGCGCTTTTTCTGCCTGCTCCGCGGCGAGTTCAGCCTGACGTTTTTCTTCCAGCTTACGCTGACGCTCGCGCTCTGCTTGTTGGGCTTTTTCACGCGCGATGCGCGCTTGCTCTTCTGCTTGGGCTTTTTGCTCGGCAAGACGTGTTTTCTCTTCACGTGCTTGGCGCTCAGCCTCAAGCTTTTGCCGTTTTACCTCGCGTAAGCGCTGCTCTTCTTGTTCACGTTGCTGCTCAAGACGCTGCGCTTGCTGCTCTAATCGCTTGAGTCGCTCCGCTTCTTCTTGCTTGGCTTGGGCACGCTGTTGGCGGATCTTCTGTGCTTGAGCATTCACCACCGCAGGATCAATCACAGTCGCATCAATCGTACTCCCCGCTTTCGGGGTTGGCGTGGCTGTTTTTCCAAAGTCCGCGCCAACGAGAAGAACAATTACGAGCACAAGGTGGAGCGCGGCAGATATCGCCAGCGCAGGCGCTAACGAGTCTTTTTTATGGGTGACTTTCTTTGTTTCGCTCATCGCTTTTCCCTATGACTCATAAGGTTCAGTCATTAGGCCTACCGATGACACACCAGCCTGATTGAGCGCATCGAGCGTTAAGATGATTTCCGAGTAAGGCACGCGGCCATCACCTCCCACTAAGACCGGAGAATTAGGATTAAGCTGCAACTCGGCTTTTACGCGCACCAAGGTATCTTGCAAACTTAATCCGCGGACCATGTCGCCATTATTCACACTCAAGCCGAGTTGGCCGTCCTTATCTACTTCAACAATGATAAACGCGCCACTGTCTTCTTCTTTAGCCAGCTCTGCGGCGGTTTTCGCTTCCGCCGTCTTGGGTAGCTCAACATCCACCCCTTGCGTTACAAAGGGAGCGGTCACCATGAAGATAATCAACAGCACCAGCATCACATCAATGTATGGCACCACATTGATTTCTGCCGTCATTTTGCGTCGTTTCGGTTGGTACGCCATGGATTACTCCTGGGTTGCCGCAAACGCTTGACGGTGCAAGATACTTGAAAACTCTTCCATAAAGTTTATGTAATTGTGTTCAAGCTTGGAGACTTTCGCAGTCAGTCGGTTATAGGCCATCACCGCAGGGATCGCGGCAAACAGACCCATGGCGGTTGCTACCAAGGCTTCAGCAATACCTGGGGCAACCATCGCAAGGGTGGCTTGTTTAACTGCGCCCAACGCAATAAATGCGTGCATAATGCCCCACACAGTCCCGAACAGACCGATGTAAGGGCTGATCGAGCCCACGGTCGCAAGGAAAGGCAGGTGCGTTTCGAGCTCCTCGACTTCTTTAGAAAGCGATACACGCATGGCACGTGCAGTACCTTCCATGACCGCCTCTGGCACTTTGCCATTGCTGCGGTGCAAACGGGCAAATTCTTTAAAGCCTGAATAGAAGATTTTCTCACTCCCCGTCAGGGCGTCTTTTCGTGCTTGCACTTCTTGGAAAAGCTGAGAAAGGTCAATCCCCGACCAAAATCGGTCTTCAAAGCGTTCTGCTTTACCAAAAGCCTGCTGCATGACTTTAGAGCGTTTGATAATCATCGCCCACGACACCACTGACATACCCAGCAATATCAACATCACTCCCTTAACAAGCAGGCTTGCTTGCAAAAACAGGTCGAGAATGGAAAGTTCAGCGGTCACGTAATATCTCCGATTTTATCTGTGTTGGAATCGATTTGGGTTTCATCACTGTTGGGTCGACACAGGCTATCTTAACCGTCGCCGCACACAATGTTTGTTGCTCAGAATTCACCAAAGTTTGACAAAACGTCAAGGTCGCTCGTCCGATGCCTGACACTGTAGTGACAACCTCGAGGGCATCGTCTAATCGCGCCCCACGTTGAAAGTCGATATCCATGTGGCGAACAACAAAAGCGATATTGTCGTCAAAGAGTGTGTGTTGATTGACACCCACTTCGCGCAGCAGTTCAGTACGCGCGCGCTCAAAATACTTGAGGTAGTTAGCGTGATAAACGACCCCACCCGCGTCGGTGTCTTCGTAATAAATGCGAATCGGCCAGCGAAACGGCACAGATCCTGTCATTTCTTTACCCATTGTCGCTTAGAGATAGGCAAATACTATACCTAAGTTGTTTACGCATAGAAATGCTCGCACGATACGAGTCTCGGATTCTGAACAATTCTTACCAAGAGAAGTGATATGCCCCAAACTTTCGCGCTTTTTCGGCACTTAAATGCAGAAAAAAGCACCACTTGGGTGCTTTTGTCATTTGGATGTCACTTTACGCACCTTGACGCCGATGCCACGTTTGCTTAAGCGTATGTAGAACGCTATTTAACGCATCAGCCATACCCAAAGCAGCATCATGCTCGCCAGCCACCCTAAAGGCGGCCACGTTAGCCACTGGCTCCAGCGCCCTTGGGCGCTAAAGCCCACCGCATGAATAACGCCAATGCAGGTTGCATATAGCAATCCCAACCCGATGAGTACATTAAAGCCCCCCATCTGCGTGGCAAGCGCTTGAGGGTGCCACATCACTTGACCGCCCCAGAACAAGGCTGAGGCAAGTGACAGCAGGCGCCAAGGGCCGGGGAAATCCCGCCCCTTCGGTGCGTGAGTGTGATCACTCATTGTCTTTATCCATCGCCTCGGTATGTTCAAGCCAAAGGGCATTGATAATACCGAACGCGCAAGCCAGCAGGACGCCGAGAATCCAAGTGAAATACCACATATGCAGGCTCCTTAATCAGTACAGTGAGTGTTTGTTATCTTCAATAAACTTGGCATCTAAGCGACCAAACATTTTGATGTAACACCACAGGGTGTAACACAAAATCAAGGGAACAAAGATACACGCCACCACCGTCATAATAGACAGGGTCAGTTCGCTTGAGGTGGCATCCCACAAGGTCAAGCTATGGCCTGGGAAGGTGCTTGATGGCATCACGAAGGGGAACATTGCAATGCCTGCCGTCAGGATCACACCGGCAATGGTCAGGCTTGAAAACAGGAACGCCCAACCACCGCGCTCAACGCGCGATGCGATCAGTGCCAACAGCGGCATCAGCGCACCGGCTAACGGCGCAAGCCACAAGATTGGCATAGCTTGATAGTTTTGCATCCACGCACCACTTTGTACCGCAACCTCTTTAACCAGTGGGTTGGATTGGGCTTGTTTGGCAATCTCGCCCACAATCACGTAGCCATCGATGTGTTGGATCCAAAAACCAGCAAGTACAAACAAAACCGTGGTTGCCAATGCACTGATTTGCGCGACAGCACGTGCGCGTTCATGCAGTGCTTCTGTGGTTTTCATTTGCAGCCATGTCGCACCTTGCAACACAATCATGCCTAAGCTCACTAGGCCACACACCAAGGCAAATGGGTTAAGCAGCGCAAAGAAGCTGCCCGTGTACGTTGGGATCAACAGATCGCTGAGCTGGAAAGGCACGCCTTGCAGCAAGTTACCAAATGCCACCCCGAAGATAATCGGTGGCACGAATCCACCCGCAAAGAGGCCCCAATCCCACAGCGTTCGCCAGCGGGTATCTTCAATCTTAGAACGATAGTCAAACCCAACTGGACGGAAGAACAATGCCGCCAAAGTGATGATCATCGCGACATAAAAGCCCGAAAACGAAGTTGCATAGACCAAAGGCCAAGCGGCAAACAGCGCGCCCCCTGCGGTAATCAACCACACTTGGTTTCCGTCCCAGTGCGGCGCCACCGAGTTGATCATCACACGACGTTCACTGTCGGTTTTACCGATCACCGTAAGCAGCGCGCCGACGCCCATATCAAAGCCGTCTGTTACGGCGAAACCAATCAGTAGCACCCCGATGAGGACCCACCAGATCAGCCGTAAAATTTCATAATCAAACATGCTGTCTCTCCTTATGCTTCAATCTGACGGCTAAAGTCCGCTTCTCGGTTGCCTTGCTGCTCAAAGTGATAGCGTCCTGTTTTTAGGCTACTTGGCCCTAGACGCGCAAATTTGAACATCAGATAAAGCTCTGCCACCAAGAACAAGCTGTATAAGGTACAGATAGCGATCATCGAGAAAATGATATCGCCTGCAGCCAGGTTTGAAGCTGCCATGTGCACAGGTAAGATCTCACCCACCGCCCAAGGCTGACGGCCGTATTCGGCAACAAACCAGCCAGCTTCGCAAGCAATCCAAGGAAGCGGGATACCGATCATCGCCAGTTTTAGCAGCCATGGCTTCTCACCAATACGCTGACGGGTGGTTTGCCAGAAACTCATGCCGAAGATAAACAACATCGCAAAGCCACAGGCCACCATGATGCGGAAGCTCCAGAACAAAGGCGCAACGTGTGGAATTGAGTCTTGCGCGGCTTGCTGGATCTGGGTTTCTGTCGCATCTACGACTTTATCGGTATAGGGTTTTAGCAGCAGCCCATAGCCAAGATCGCCTTTCACTTCATTGAAGGCTGCGATGTTCTCTGGTGTTTTCTCACCGCCACGTAATTTTTCAAGCAATGCATAAGCTTCCATACCATTACGAATACGCAGCTCGTGTTCAGTCACCAAATCACGCAGACCTGTCACTTCTTTATCCAGCGAGCGAGTGGCGATAATGCCCATCACATACGGAATTTTAATCGCATAGTCAGTATGCATGGTTTCTTGATTCGGCAAACCGAGTACCGTGAACGCCGCCGGCGCTTCTTCGGTATGCCACTCCGCTTCAATGGCGGCCAGCTTCACTTTTTGTACATCGCCAAGCTCATAGCCAGATTCATCACCCAACACAATCACTGACAAGATAGCCGCCATACCAAACGACGCGGCAATCGCAAACGAGCGGCGAGCAAACGCCAAGTCACGCCCTTTTAGCAGATAGTAAGCGCTGATGCCCAATACGAACATCGCGCCGGTGGTGTAACCAGCCGCGACGGTGTGGACAAACTTCACTTGGGCGACGGGGTTAAAGACCACCTCGGCAAAGCTAACCATTTCCATTCGCATGGTTTCAAAATTGAACTCAGCGCCGACTGGGTTTTGCATCCAACCGTTAGCCACCAAGATCCAAAGCGCAGAAAAGTTTGAGCCTAAGGCCACCAGCCAAGTCACCATCAGGTGCTGGCGCTTACTGAGCCGGTCCCAACCAAAGAAGAATAGGCCCACAAAAGTGGATTCAAGGAAGAAGGCCATCAGTCCTTCAATGGCAAGTGGGGCCCCAAAAATATCTCCTACATAGTGGGAGTAGTACGCCCAGTTGGTACCAAACTGAAACTCCATGGTGAGGCCTGTTGCCACACCGAGCGCAAAGTTAATACCAAACAATTTGCCCCAAAACTTGGTCATGTCTTTGTAGATTTGCTTGTCGGTCATCACGTACAGGGATTCCATGATGGCCAGCAAAAATGCCATGCCGAGTGTTAAGGGAACAAACAGGAAGTGATACATCGCGGTTAGCGCAAACTGCAGCCGCGATAAATCGACGATATCGGTAATCATGGTCACTCCTTCACACCGTTTCTCGGTGCCGATACGAGGTATCGTTCGTTTTTCTTTCTCACCCTGCGCGCAGTTGTCACCACTGCTGACGCGGGGAAAGCCACACACACTTTCTCAATAACCGCTCGCTTGTTACACGCTTGAAACGCTAACGTTGCTTTATAGTTAAAATAAATCTAATTAAGCTATTGCTAATGTTATACGCACAATGTGTTGTCGTTAACTTTGTCGTTATCGGTTTGTCGAGCAAGCTGCAAAACCAGCATGCCAATGACGATAATTTATAAAAATGTGATTAACCACAAAGAAAAGCGATGATGATGGCGCAGCCTTTGAAGCTAGCTCTCACTCACGCGATGCGACTGACACGGGCAGTTGTCGCCACAATACGGGGTCACGTGCTACATAACCTTAATCTAGATCAAAAAACCCCATTGGTTGGCGGCCAATGGGGCGATTTATCAATTATTTTGCTTGACCTGTTTTAGGGCTGCGGCAGATCAAAGCCAAAGTGCAGGTATGCACGTTGGGTGGCGATACGACCTCGCGGCGTGCGCTGCAAATAGCCTTGTTGGATCAAATACGGCTCAATCACATCTTCAATGGTGTCTTTTTCTTCGCCAATCGCGGCCGCTAAGTTATCTAACCCAACCGGTCCACCATCAAACTTTTCAATGATGGCATTGAGTAGCTTACGGTCCATGTAATCGAACCCTTGGCTATCCACATCCAGCATATCTAGTGCTCGTTGCGCAATATCCGCGCAAATGTGGCCGCTGCCTTTCACTTCGGCATAGTCTCGTACACGGCGCAACAGTCGGTTCGCAATACGTGGTGTCCCGCGAGAGCGGCGTGCTACTTCTACTGCGCCTTCGTCTTCCATCGACAGCGCGAGGCAGTGAGCACTGCGTTTTACGATCCCCGTTAAGTCATGCACATTGTAATATTCAAGCCGTTGGGTGATCCCGAAACGATCGCGCAGTGGCGAAGTCAAGGAGCCTGCCCGTGTTGTCGCACCAACCAAGGTAAACGGTGGTAAATCAATCTTTATGGAGCGTGCCGCTGGTCCTTCACCAATCATAATGTCTAATTGATAGTCTTCCATCGCCGGATAAAGCACTTCTTCAACCACTGGGCTTAGACGGTGAATTTCATCAATGAATAAGACATCATGCGGTTCAAGGTTGGTCAAAAGTGCCGCTAAATCGCCGGCTTTTTCTAACACGGGACCTGAGGTGGTACGAATATTAACGTCCATTTCATTGGCGACAATGTTTGCCAAAGTGGTTTTCCCGAGCCCCGGCGGGCCGAAAATCAACAGGTGATCCAACGCCTCTTGTCGCTTACGTGCGGCATGGATGAAGATTTCCATTTGATCACGGACATGATCTTGCCCTTGGTAATCGTCCAATAATTTGGGACGAATCGCGCGGTCAATCACGTCTTCTTCCCGATCATGATTGGCTTGCGCGGAGATTAAACGATCAGCTTCTATCATGGATTACACCATTGAACGCAGTGCGTGTCGGATGACGTCTTCACTGCTCATTTCGTCGGTTGCGATTTGTTTCACCACTTTCTCAGCCTGCGCGGCTTTATAGCCCAACGCCACCAGCGCGCTCACTGCTTCGTCAGCAGCAGATGAGACAGTGGTCGGCGACTGACGCGTCGGTGCGCCGCTTCCATCGGCGGCGTCGGTATAAGGCGTAAAGAGATCAAACGCTTCCCAGTTTTTCAACCGATCGCGCATTTCAATCACTAGTCGCTCTGCCGTTTTCTTACCCACGCCAGGAATTTTGACCAAGGTAGACACATCGTTGTGCTCAACACTATCGACAAACTGGTGAGCCGTCATGCCGGACAAAATCGCCAAGCCCAGCTTGGGTCCGACGCCATTGGCCTTAATCACTTCTCGAAACAAGGCACGCTCACGTTTACCACTAAAGCCAAACAAAAGCTGCGCATCCTCGCGCACCACGAAATGAGTATAAATAGTGGCCACCTCACCGACTTCGGGCAATTGATACAAACAGTTCATCGGCATACTCACTTCATAGCCAACGCCATTCACATCAATCAAAATCTCAGGGGGCTGCTTTTCTAGCAGGGTTCCGTGTAATCGGCCTATCACAATGTGCTCTCAGTTTTTTACTTTGTCGACAAGGATAAATAATAACTGGATCTATATCCAGTCTTAGGGCGGAGAGATGAGACAAATGCTCGATTTGAGGAGAAAAGACGCTCTCACCGAATGCGATGAGAACGTCAGGGAGTCAACGATACCGCCCGCGACGCGCAGAGCTGGCTTTGCCTGCCATCGCTATCATGGTGTGATAGGTATGCGCATGACAAATCGCCACGGCAAGCGCATCGGCAGCATCGGCTTGTGGAGTAGCATTGAGTTTCAACATATGGGTGACCATGTGCTGCACCTGCTTTTTATCCGCACTGCCTTTCCCCACGACGGCTTGTTTGATCAAACGGGCCGCATATTCTGACACCGGTAAGTTTGCATTCACGGCAGCGACAATGGCACTACCGCGAGCTTGACCCAGCTTCAGCGCGGAGTCGGCATTACGCGCCATAAACACTTGCTCAATCGCAAAGTTATCCGGCTGAAATTGGGTGATCACTTCACTCACCCCCGCATAAATTTGCTTCAGCCGGCCGGGTAAATCCTCACTGTCGGTGCGAATACAGCCGCTTCCAAGGTACTCCAAATGCCGGCCTTGTTGGCGGATCACGCCATAGCCGGTGATCCGCGAACCTGGGTCAATGCCCAGTATGATTGCCATTTAACTTAAGCTCGCTGCCACTTCGTCGGAGATATCACCGTTATGGTAGACTTCTTGCACATCGTCAAGGTCTTCTAGCATATCGATAAGACGCAATAGCTTAGGGGCGGTGTCCGCATCCAGCTCCGCTTTGGTCGACGGCACTTGTGTGACTTCAGCACGCTCTGCCTCGAAACCCGCTTTGTCCAAGGCATCTTTTACATTGCCGAAATCATTTGGCGTGGTGTAGACATCCATCGAGCCATCGTCGTAAGTCACCACATCATCGGCTCCCCCTTCCAATGCAGCTTCCATCACCGCATCTTCGTCAAGCCCTGAAGCGTAGGTGATCACGCCTTTTTTCTCGAATAAGAAGCTCACCGAACCATCTGTACCCAGATTACCGCCTGATTTTGAGAATGCGTGACGCACACCAGACACGGTACGGTTACGGTTGTCAGTCATGCATTCTACCATCACCGCCGTCCCTGCCGGACCGTAGCCTTCGTAGATCACCGTTTCCATGTTGTCGTCGCCATCACCGCCCGCACCACGCGAAATCGCACGATTGATGGTGTCACGGGTCATATTGTTAGACAGCGCTTTATCCACCGCGGCACGCAGGCGAGGATTGGTTTCTGCTTCGGGGCCACCTTCTTTGGTTGCCACCACAATTTCTCGGATTAGTTTGGTGAAAATCTTACCGCGCTTCGCGTCTTGAGCGGCTTTACGGTGTTTAATGTTCGACCACTTACTGTGACCTGCCATATCGACTCTCCGTTTTTTGCGCTCCCCTCACGTGAAAGGAGTAATAAGAAAAAACGCGCCTTGGCTTTGCAGTCGGAGGCGCGTTGATGAAAATTCCCGCATGCTAAGGCCATACCGCGAGATAGGCATCGCGCTTAGTCATGGGGTCAACGGGCAAACGCTGTTGCCCGTGATCGGACTTATCGTCTCTGGATGACGTTACTCGCTTTGTTCCGCCGCCGCAGTAATGCTCAGCGCCAGTTCTTCAAGCGCCGCTTCGTTAGCAATGCTAGGCGCATCTGTCATCAAACAAGCCGCTGCCGTGGTTTTCGGGAAAGCAATCACGTCACGAATGTTTTCAGTACCCGACAGCAGCATCACCAAACGGTCCATACCAAACGCCAAACCTGCGTGTGGTGGAGTACCAAATTTCAGTGCATCCAGCAAGAAGCCAAACTTCTCGCGCTGCTCTTGCTCGCCAATACCAAGGGTTTCGAATACTGCCGCTTGCATCTCTGGGTTGTGGATACGCACCGAGCCGCCACCCACTTCATAGCCATTGATAACCATGTCGTAAGCATTCGAGTTCGCTGCTGCCGGATTCGCTTTCAGCGCTTCTGGGGTCACGTCAGTTGGCGCGGTGAATGGGTGGTGCATTGCATGAAGGTTACCTTCGTCGTCTTCCTCAAACATTGGGAAGTCAACCACCCACAGCGGTGCCCATGCTTGGGTGTCTGTCAGTTTGAGATCCAGACCAAGCTTCACGCGCAATGCGCCCAACGCTTCGGTGACTACCGACTTTTTATCTGAGCCAAACAGGATGATATCACCGGTTTGTGCTTCAGTACGTGAAAGGATCCCTTCAACCACGTCCGCATTAAGGAATTTCGCTACCGGTGACTGAACACCGTCCAAGCCCGCGTCACGGTCATTGACTTTCAGCCATGCAAGCCCTTTGGCGCCATAGATACCCACAAACTTGGTGTATTCGTCAATTTGCTTGCGAGACAGGCTGGCACCGCCCGGTACACGAATGACGGCAACGCGGCCTTTTTCATCGTTTGCCGGGCCTGAGAAGACTTTAAATTCAACGTCTTTGACCAGATCCGCCACATCGACGATTTCAAGCGGGTTACGCAGATCCGGTTTGTCAGAGCCAAAGCGACGCATCGCTTCTTCATATTTCATGATTGGGAAGGCACCCAAGTCGACGTCAAGCAGCGACTGCCACATTTCGCGGATCATGTTCTCGGTCACTTCGCGCACTTGCTCGGCGCTCATGAACGAGGTTTCGATATCGATCTGGGTAAATTCTGGCTGACGGTCAGCGCGCAAGTCTTCATCACGGAAGCACTTCACGATTTGATAGTAACGGTCAAAGCCAGACATCATCAACAACTGCTTAAACAGCTGAGGCGATTGTGGCAAGGCATAGAAGCTGCCTTTATGCACACGGCTAGGGACCAAGTAATCACGCGCGCCTTCTGGCGTTGCTTTGGTCAATACCGGCGTTTCGATATCCAAAAAGTCATTGCTGTCCAAGAAACGACGGACAAAGCTGGTCGCTTTCGCACGCAATTTGATGCGGTCACTCATTTCTGGACGACGCAGGTCAAGATAGCGGTACTTCAAACGCTGTTCTTCAGAGATGAATTGGTTGAAATCGATCGGTAGCGGGGCACTGCGGTTGATAATGTCTAATCCAGTTGCCACAACTTCAACTTCACCGGTCGCCATATCACGGTTGATTTGGCTGTCTGGACGCGCACGCACTTCACCGCGAATTTGGATACAGAATTCGTTACGTAGCTTGTTCGCTTGCTCGTAAACGTCACCCATATCAGGATCGATCACGACCTGTACGAGCCCTTCACGGTCTCGCATATCGATAAAAATCAATCCGCCCAAATCACGACGACGGTTAACCCAACCACAAAGACTTACTTCTTGCCCGACATGGGCTTTATTCAGGTGACCACAATATTGGGTGCGCATAGAGTATTCCTGATCTGATTCTGATTATTCCGCTTGCCCCCTTGGGCACAAGCCTGCCAAATACTGAGGGGAATTCGGGTAACAGCGTCTGTCGTACCTGACGGTACGCCCCCATTGGTGCCGTTACTGTCAAAGACCTGCCATTATAAAGGAAAAGCCCCTCCCTTGGTAAAGCGATCGCGCTTTTTTATTCTGTTTGGCCGATGAATGGTTTTTTGGCGCACTTCCGATTAGGCTATCACCATCTCGATTGACCGATAAAAGCCAAGCCATGTCCCTGACGTTAAATCACGTTTCCGTACCACCCCTACGCCTTGGGCTGACACAGTGGTCCCACCCCAGCTGGCAACATCACTTTTATCCTCCGGGCACCAAAACGGCCGATCGTTTAGCGCGCTATGCGGAGGTGTTTAATACGGTTGAAGGCAATACGACCTTTTATGCCTCACCCTCGAGCTCGTCAGTTGCCAATTGGGCTGCGGCTACGCCGGATGCGTTTCGGTTTACCTTTAAATTTCCGCAAACCATTACCCATCAGTGCCAGTTGCGCCATGCGCAGACATTGACGCAAGATTTCATCACCCTGATGGCGCCGCTCCATGAAAAGGTGGGGCAATGGACCATCCAACTCCCTGCCCGTTTTGGTCCCGAAGGCTTGCCGGCATTGGCTACTTTCTTACAGCAACTACCCGCGGATTTTTCGGTTGGCGTGGAAGTCCGTCACCCAGCATTTTTTGCCAAAGGCGACGCCGAGCGTCAATTGAATCGCCTGCTACTCGAGCAGAAGGCGAATCGGGTGATCATGGACAGCCGCCCCGTGTTCGCCGCCAAACCGGACTCGCCGGCGATTATTGACGCACAACAGAAAAAGCCACGCGTGCCGGTTCATGCGATCGCCACCCATGAAGCGCCCATGGTGCGCTTTATCGGTCACCCCTCTCTCGATGAAAATGCCGCGTTCTTTACGCCGTGGATCGCCAAATTGCAGCACTGGATGAATGAAGGGAAAACACCTTATTTAATGATCCACACTTCAGATAATGATCAGGCTCCTGCGCTTGCCGCAGCGCTCTACCAACGCCTTGAATTATCAACCCCTCTCGCGAGTGTGCAACGCGCGGCACAGTCACAGCAGTTCTCGCTGCTGTAATCACCCAGGGACAATGGCAAGGCAGAATAAAGACAGACGGGGAAAAATTCACTACAATACGCCGCTTTTACTGCTGGGCATTGGCTGATTTGTAGGGGCTCTCATGGCTAATCAGGATAAAATTTTCGCGGCGCCCATTGAAAAACTGGGTGATTTTACCTTCGACGCGAACGTCGCCGAAGTCTTTCCGGATATGATTCAACGATCCGTACCGGGTTATAGCAATATCATTTCGGCGATTGGGATGTTGGCACAGCGTTTTGCCAAGCCAAATACCAATATCTACGATTTGGGTTGTTCATTGGGCGCGGCCACCTTATCGATGCGTCGCCATATCGAACACGCAAGCTGCCAGATTATCGCGGTAGATAACTCGTCGGCGATGGTCGAACGCTGTCGCCTCCATGTGAACGCATACCGTGGTGCTGCTGACGTAGAGGTCAAAGAAGCGGATATTCGAGATATCGAGATCCAAAATGCGTCTATGGTTGTGCTCAACTTTACCCTGCAATTTTTAAGTCCTGACGACCGCCAAGCCTTGTTAAGCAAAATTTACCAAGGACTTAATCCCGGTGGCATCCTGATTTTATCGGAAAAGTACTGCTTTGATGATGACACCGCCAACGAGCTTTTGATTGACCTACACCACGACTTCAAACGTGCCAATGGATACAGCGAGCTGGAAATTAGCCAAAAGCGTAGCGCCCTTGAAAACGTCATGCGTCCAGACAGCATTGGCACCCACAAAGCCCGATTAAGTGATATCGGTTTTAGTAGTGTTGCCATGTGGTTCCAGTGTTTTAACTTCGGCTCTATGCTAGCCATCAAGTAAGCCAACCGGTACGAGTAGTTTCATGTTTGATTTTTCTGATTTCTATCAGCTTATTGCCAAAAACCGTCTAAGCCACTGGTTGGAGGTTCTTCCGGCCCAATTAGCGGAGTGGCAAAACCAGCCGCATGGCGATATGCCGAAGTGGATTAAGGTGCTTAATAAGATCCCAACCACCACGCCCGAGACGGTTGAGCTGAAAGACGCGGTACGTATTGGCGATGACCAAAGTCTGCCGTCCGGTGAACGCAAAAAGCTCGAAAACTTATTACGTAGCTTCCATCCGTGGCGCAAAGGGCCGTATCAGGTGCATGGCATTGATATTGATACCGAATGGCGCTCCGACTGGAAATGGGATCGTGTGCTTCCTCATATTTCGCCACTCAAAGGCCGTTACATCTTGGATGTTGGTTGTGGTAATGGCTATCACATGTGGCGTATGCTGGGAGAAGGCGCAGCACTGACCGTCGGTATTGACCCATCAGAACTTTTCTTGATGCAGTTCGATGCCATACGTCGCTTGATGGGCAACGACCAACGCGCCCACCTTCTGCCTTTGGGAATCGAAAAGCTACCAGCCCTGCGTGCATTCGACACCGTGTTTAGTATGGGTGTGTTATATCACCGCCGCTCCCCGCTCGATCATCTGATCCAACTTAAAGATCAATTGCGTAAAGATGGCGAGCTGGTGTTGGAAACCTTAGTGATCGATGGCGATGAAAACGCAGTGTTGGTTCCGACTGATCGTTATGCACAAATGCGTAATGTGTATTTCTTCCCCTCTGCGCGCGCACTGAAAGTCTGGCTCGAAAAGGTCGGCTTCGTAGACATTCGGATTGTCGATGAGTGTGTGACTACCACTGACGAGCAACGTAGCACCGAGTGGATGACCCATAATTCGCTGCCCGATTACCTTGACCCTGCCAATCCGCATCTTACGGTGGAAGGCTATCCCGCCCCTAAACGTGCCATTTTGGTCGCACGTAACCCTGATTAATGATTGTGCGCCTCTTGGTTTGACAAGAGGCGCACCTTGGCTTGACGTTCAGCAAGCAGAGCATTATTTAACCGCCTCGACTTTCTTTCCCGTTCACGCCATATTTTCTATCCAGATCAAAAAGATAACGGGCAAAAAGTGACAGAAAACGTCGATAAAACCATCACTCAGTCAATCCTGACTAACTTTTGACAGAATACCCCTACCCATCTTCGCCGCATCGATTAGAATTTGCGCTCACCGTTCAGCGCCTTGACCAAAGCGCAGCTGAGCCATTTTTGCACCGGTTGGAGATTATGATGTTATTTCGCTGCTCACTGATTAGTGCGCTCTTGTTAACGATGTCAGGTTGTACCCTCACCTCACAGCACCAACACCAAGAAACATTGGACAAAATTGACCATGTTGCCGCACAAACCAATCAGCAACAGCAAAATCTATCCACGTCATTATCGAATCATGATGATGCGCTTTCTCGTTTGTCTGACAAAATCAGTGCGATCGAAAGCCAACTGAAAGTGATGCAGCGCACCCAAGCGAAAGTGTACGCCAACATGGCGGAGGCCAAACCGGAAGTGAAGGTGAAAGAGAAAGTGGTTCGTGTCCCGGTCAACGACGATAAAGTCTTGTTGGGTGCCCGTGAATGGGTATGGTTTGACGCGGTAGAAAGCACTTTCCAAGCTCGCGTTGACACCGGCGCAGAAACATCTTCATTGAATGCAGTGGATATTCAAGAATTTGAACGCGATGGTGATACTTGGGTGAAGTTTAACGTTAACCATAGCGAAAATAATGACGAGCCCGTGTTTATGGAAATGCCGGTGAAGCGCTGGGTGCGTATTCGCCAATCTTCCACCGATAAAACCGACCGCCGTCCAGTTGTAGAAGCTTGGATCCGTGTCGGCAGTATCCACGAAAAAACCCAATTTACGCTCGCTGATCGCACCAACATGGAATATCCCGTCCTACTGGGCCGAGAGTTCTTCAAAGATCTCGCGGTGGTCGATGTCAGCCAAGAGCATATTCATCCCAAGTACGAGCCTGAAACGCAACCGGATGCTAGCAGTAACGACGCTAACCAAAAATAGGTCACCTTTATGGTTTCACGTGTTCCATTTTACTTTTTAATCGGTTTTCTGGTCTTGGCGGGTATAGCGTTAAGCGCATACCGTCATATGGTTTATGGCGTGCCATGGCTCGCTGATGAAACTCGCCAAGTGTGGCAGATTGAAGCACGCATCAATTTTGATGCCACCGGTGGGCCGGTGAAGGTGAATCTTGCCGCGCCCGATAGCCAACCCGGCCTGACTCTGATTGACGAAAGCACCTCGTCATCTGGCTATGGATTTTCTTTGCTTGATACCGACTACGGCCGTCAAGCGCAATGGTCAACACGCACCGCCACCGGCGAACAAACCCTTTATTTCAAAAACCAAATGCTGGTGGATGACAGTGCTCGCTATACCATGACGCCACCGGAGCACGACACCGTTGCAGCCCCGGTAATGGACAGTGCGGCTAAAAACGCTGCGCTCGCCTTACTCGACCGTGCTCGCGCCCGCTCGGCGGATAACATCACCCTGACCCGTGAACTGATCAAACAATTTAACAGCACCGACAGCCAAAACGCGGCATTGTTGCTTAACGCCTTTGATAAGCCAGATGCGGTTCAAAAGACATTGGCGCTAGAAGGGATCCATGCCCGCATTGTGGGTGGTTTGAAGTTAGAAGACGGTCGCCGTCGCCAAAGCATCTCACCAATGATCCAAGTGTGGCAAGACACACAGTGGCATTTATTCGATCTCACTACCGGACAAAATGGCCATCGCGACGACGTTCTCCTATGGAACCAACGAGGCGGTCCTTTGCTGGAAGTGACAGGCGGTGAGCACAGTCATGTCAACTTCTCAATCATTTCTCAGGATATCAGCCCGCAGCAGGCGACCACCGCCAAAGTGAACGCCGACGATCTGCTCAACTTTTCGATTCATAGCTTGCCGATTGAAGAGCAAGCGATGTTCAAAACCATCATGCTGATCCCAATTGGCGCGCTAATTGTGGTGTTCTTGCGGGTCATTGTTGGCTTAAAAACGTCTGGCACCTTTATGCCCGTACTAATTGCGGTCGCGTTTGTACAAACCCAATTAATCACCGGCATTGTTGGCTTTGTACTGATTGTCGGTACGGGCTTGGTGATCCGAAGTTATCTCTCCCGGCTCAACTTATTGCTGGTAGCGCGAATCTCCGCGGTGATTATTACCGTGATTTTGATTATCGCCGTGTTCAGTGTGATTGCGTTCCACATCGGCCTAATCGAAGGACTAACCATTACCTTCTTCCCGATGATCATCTTGTCATGGACGATTGAACGAATGTCGATTCTATGGGAAGAAGAAGGCGCCAAAGAAGTGGTTATTCAAGGCGGCGGCTCGCTCCTCACCGCTGTGCTGGTCTATCTCGCGATGACCAATGAGTTAGTTCGCCATCTGACCTTTAATTTCATTGGTGTGCAGTTAGTGATTCTGGCCCTGATCTTAATGCTGGGTAACTACACGGGCTATCGCCTCTCTGAGCTGAAGCGCTTCCGCCCACTTGCTGCTAATGAAAAAAGTCTCGGCCTTGCGCCCACCTCGGGAGGTGATGATGCGAACACTCCTCGCTAAACTGGCGTCACCCTTCCGTCTCAATGAAGCGGGCGTGATGGGCATGAACCAACGTAATATTCGTTATATTGGTCGTTACAACGATAGACGCTTGTATCCACTGGTGGATGATAAGCTCAAAACCAAACTGATTGCACAACAAGCCGGCGCGACGGTGCCGGACTTGATTGGTGTGATTGATAGCCAAGCGGATGTTAAACGC
Organism: Salinivibrio sp. YCSC6; assembly: GCF_004916735.1. Taxonomy (NCBI): domain Bacteria; kingdom Pseudomonadati; phylum Pseudomonadota; class Gammaproteobacteria; order Vibrionales; family Vibrionaceae; genus Salinivibrio; species Salinivibrio sp. YCSC6. The sequence goes on along the minus strand of NZ_CP039516.1, from coordinate 903,633 downwards.
ATTCACGCCATGGTCGCAAACTGGCCGGGCTTTGTGATTAAACCGGCCCAAGGCTCTGGCGGTAAAGGGATCATGGTGATCACGCAAAATCACCAAGGGCGCTATTTTAAAGCCTCCGGCAAAGAAGTCAGTCATGACGATGTTGAGCGCCATATTACCAACACCTTGGCGGGCTTGTTTTCCCTCGGTGGTAAAGCCGATGTGGCGGTGGTCGAGAACTTAATCGCGTTCGATGACAGCTTTAGCGGCTTTAGTTATGAAGGCGTGCCTGATATTCGTGTGATTGTGTTTCAAGGCTATCCTGTGATGGCGATGATGCGTCTCTCAACCTCAGCGTCAGACGGTAAGGCTAACTTGCACCAAGGCGCGGTTGGGGTTGGGCTGGATCTTGCGACCGGTCATGCATTAAAAGCGGTGCAATTTAACAGCCCCATCACTCACCACCCTGATACGCACCAAGACTTGTATACGCTTAGGGTCCCACATTGGCAGCAATTGCTCACCCTTGCCGCCAGTGCGTGGGAGATGACTGGGCTCGGTTACATGGGCACCGATATGGTGCTTGATAAAGACAAAGGCCCAATGGTGTTAGAGTTAAATGCCCGCCCCGGGCTTGCGATTCAAATCGCCAATGGCTGTGGCTTGTTGCCCCGACTGCGGTTGATCGAGTCTTTACCGCCATGTCGCTATCCACCGTTACCCGAAGCGCGCGTTGAGTTTTCCATGCGTCACTTTGCCGGCCAACAAACTCAGCCCCTGAAGCCGCGGTTAGCGAAAGTCAGCTAAAAGGTTAAATCGCCCTAAAACGCTCAATCGGCGAAAAAAAACTAAAGTTCTCTGCGCCTTGCCGATAACCAAAGTAACCGACGCATTGGTTTGATACTTAAGGTAAGGCGCCCACAGTGACAGTGCACACCATCGACAAAGCACGCATCATCAGTGATGTGCAGTTTGGAGACAATCTGAATCATGCAGTGACGCAAGGACGTCGCTCTGATTTTGCGTTGATGCTCGCCCTGATGTCCGGTGATGCCAATGAGTCAACGCCACTCTCACCGCTTGACGAAAAGACCATTAATGACGAGGTTTTACGTCGTCAATTTCAGCTTGCCCCACCTCAGCCGTTGTCTGCCAGTAATGAAGAGGATTACGTTCGTGCTGGTGCGCAAGCTGATGCCTTTCACCGTGGCGGGATTGCCAGTGCACATCTGCGCTTTCAGCTCGCACCTGCTGCCATGCACTACCCGCCCCAAGGCACTCACGGCTTTGATGAGGCGGTCTATCACAATTTATCTGGCCACCAGCGTCGTAAATTGGCAGATAGCGAGTCAGCACGACTCTCACTCAACCCGACGACCTTGTATGAAAATCTCACCACCGCACACTGCCAAGACAAAATGCGTGTGAGCGCATAACCACCAAGATCGCAAGTCGATCCCGACGATAAATAGCGATCCTTTTCCAAAATGTGATCCTCTATATATTCCGAGCAATCGATCCCCAATTTACCCACTTGTTTTGAACATTTTTTGCGCACCCCGCGTATTTCTGTACCAGTATTAACTTCCCACGCTTGAACAAGCTGGGGGTAAGTTGTCACTTTCTCGTGAATGAAATTCGTAACATATTGTAGAGAAAGTGATTTTTCGTAAAGGATTGATGTGATTGAGGAAATGACCATGAAGATAGATAACGCGGTGGTCGTCATCACAGCAGGCGGCTCGCCATCCGGGCGTGCCATGGCTGAACATTTTTGCTCATTAGGTGCCGATGTCGTACTGCTTGATACCGAGTGGCCGACGCTACGCCTAAGCGCCGATCAGTGCCGAGATTATCCCGGCCGGATCCAGCCGATCTGTTTAGCCGATTATCAGCCTCAATCCATCAATGATGCCTTTGCTCAAATCGTCACACTGTTTGGTGGTATTGATGTGCTCATCAATCACTGGCAAGGCGATATACTGCCTAGTCTTTTGGATAATGGAAATTTGGGTGATATACCACAAACGGTCGCCGATTCCACCTCACATTATTACGTCGTCGTGCAACGCGCCGCCGTTTGTATGCAACAGCGTGGACGCCCCGGTGTGATTATTAATGTCGCCGGCCATCATTTAACCCCAGATACCGTCGCCAATGCCATGATTGGAGGGCTCACTCAGCGGTGGGCCAAAGAATTGTCTGGGCTCAAAATCCGCGTTGGCGGTATTGTTCCTCGCGGACGCACGCTAAATCGCGCAAACGGTGGAATGGATGACGAGCTGATTCGCAATGCGGAATACATCGTCTCCAACGACTCTTTTAACGGCCGATTATTAGAGGCAAGTGGATAGAAAGAGCAAACGTCCCGATGTGAGTATGAACGCGGCTCGTCCGTATTCCTTAAGCGAAGCGCTCTGTATTCAAGATCCCGATTCAGGCCTGATACTGAGACGTATGTTCACCCCGCTAGGTTAAGCCATTAAACACACAAAAAAAGACCCGCCGAGGCGGGTCTTGATTTTTATTCGGTGAAAGCGTCGCGATTAGGCTTTTGCTTTCGCACCTTTTTTGTCTGCGCCCGCTTTGGTTGGCGCTGCCGCTGGTTGGTCATCTTTTTTCTTGATAACCGTGGTGCCTTCGAAAGTTTCACCTTCAACATATGGCTTACCGTAGTAAGAAGCCAACAGCACTTCTTTCAGCTCTTTGATCAGTGGGTAGCGTGGGTTCGCACCAGTACATTGGTCATCGAACGCTTCTTCCGCAAGCTCATCAAGTTTGGCAATAAAGTCAGCTTCTGGGACACCGGCCGCTTGGATAGACGCAGGGATATCCAGTTTCAGCTTCATTTCTTCCAACCAAGCGAGGAGACGCTCAATCTTCTGCGCTGTGCGGTCACCGTCTTGAGACAGACCTAAGTGATCCGCAACTTCTGCATAACGACGACGTGCTTGTGGGCGGTCGTACTGTGAGAACGCAGTTTGTTTGGTTGGGTTGTCATTGGCGTTGAAACGAACCACGTTTGAAATCAGCAGTGCGTTAGCAAGACCGTGTGGTAAGTGGAACTCAGCACCGATTTTGTGCGCCATTGAGTGACACACACCCAAGAAGGCGTTAGCAAACGCGATACCGGCAATGGTAGCACCATTGTGCACTTTTTCACGTGCAATTGGGTCATTCGCACCGTGTGCATAGCTCGCTGGTAGATACTCATTCAGCAGTTTCAGTGCTTGTAGCGCTTGACCGTCAGAGTATTCGCTTGCCAGTACTGACACATAAGCTTCCAAAGCGTGCGTAATCGCATCATAACCACCAAAGGCAGTCAGAGACTTCGGCATGTTCATTACCAAGTTGGCATCAACAATCGCCATCTGTGGTGTCAGCTCGTAATCAGCCAGTGGGTATTTGGCACCGGTTTCGTCGTCGGTGACAACCGCAAACGGCGTCACTTCTGAGCCTGTACCTGATGTGGTCGTTACACAAACCAGCTCCGCTTTTTTACCCATTTTCGGGAACTTGTAAATACGTTTACGGATATCCATAAAGCGCATTGCTAGCTCTTCGAACGCAGTTTCAGGGTGCTCGTACATAACCCACATGATTTTCGCTGCATCCATTGGTGAACCACCACCTAGGGCAATGATCACGTCTGGCTGGAAGCTCTTCATCGCGTCGGCACCTTTGCGTACCACGCTTAAAGTTGGATCGGCTTCCACTTCAAAGAAGGTGGTCACATCCATGCCCTGCGCTTTGAGCATTTTTTCGATATCGTCAGAGTAACCATTGTTGAACAAGAAGCGGTCAGTCACGATCATCGCACGTTTCTTGTCTTCCAAATCACTCAGCGCGATTGGCAGGCTGCCGCGACGGAAGTAGATAGATTTTGGTAGTTTGTGCCACAGCATATTCTCAGCTCGCTTCGCAACAGTTTTCTTGTTCATCAGGTGTTTAGGCCCAACGTTTTCAGAAATCGAGTTACCGCCCCAAGAGCCACAACCCAGTGTGAGTGATGGTGCAACGTTGAAGTTGTACAGGTCACCGATACCACCGTGAGTGGTTGGGATGTTCACCAGAATACGCGCTGTTTTCAGGCGGTCGCCGAAGTACTTGATGCGATCTTGGTTAACGTCTTGGTTGGTGTATAGGCCAGAGGTATGACCGATACCGCCCATTTCTACCATTTTGCATGCCATATCCACGGCGTGCTCGAAGCTTTTCGCACGGAACATACCCAAGGTTGGCGAGAGTTTCTCGTGAGCAAATTCTTCTTCGATGCTGATTTCAAGGCCTTCGCCGATCAGTACCTTGGTGTCAGACGGTACGCTCACACCGGCCATATCGGCAATCTTGGTAGCTGGCTGGCCAACGATATCTGCGTTCAGGTTACCGTTAATCAGGATAACTTTACGCACTTTGTCTGCTTCAGCTTTGCTCAGGACATAAGCTTTGTGAGAAGCAAAACGCTCTTTCACTTCGTCGTACACTTCGTCCATCACGATAACCGCTTGCTCTGATGCACAGACCACACCGTTATCGAAGGTTTTTGACATCAATACAGATGCAACCGCACGTTTGATATCCGCTGTTTCGTCAATCACGACCGGCACGTTACCCGCACCTACACCAATCGCAGGTTTACCTGATGAGTAAGCCGCTTTAACCATGCCTGGACCACCGGTCGCAAGGATCAGGTTGATGTCATCATGCTTCATCAATGCGTTAGAAAGCTCAACTGAAGGTTGGTCAATCCAGCCGATGATGTCTTTCGGTGCACCTGCTGCAACCGCTGCTTCCAGCACAAGTTTAGCCGCATCATTGGTTGAGTTTTTCGCACGTGGGTGTGGCGAGAAGATAATACCGTTACGGGTTTTCAAAGAAATCAGTGATTTGAAAATCGCGGTAGAGGTCGGGTTGGTGGTTGGAACGATACCACAGATAAGGCCTACAGGCTCAGCGATAGTGATGGTGCCGAACTCGTCATTCTCTTCTAGAATGCCGCAGGTTTTTTCATCTTTGTATTTGTTGTAAATAAACTCAGACGCGAAGTGGTTTTTGATTACCTTGTCTTCCAAGATACCCATGCCTGACTCTTCAACAGCTTGTTTGGCCAGAGGGATACGCGCATTGTTCGCGGCAAGCGAGGCTGCACGGAAGATTTTGTCAACTTGCTCCTGTGAGTAGGTGGCAAATTCTTTTTGTGCCTTTTTGACACGCTCAACCATGGCGTTGAGTTCAGCAATATTAGTGACAGGCATAGTCATCTCCTGGTTCATATTTGAAAATCATTTAGTAATTGCTTGCCGCAGCATTGTTGCGGGCTAACCGATGTTTCTGACAGTTAGCGACGCGGTTTGGTGCGTGGCATTTAGTAAATAACTTTCAAAACTGAGTATAAATTTTCACAGCATCAACAACTTGATCTCGATCATTTGTTATCAAATCAATATCAATAATCTCTGCGTTTAATCCCCATTGTTACTGGGTTTATTATTTTTGTAGCACACTGCGTATGTGTCTAAATTTTTCACCAACGCAACATATAATTTACATTACATCTCAGTACCAAAGGCGGGTATTGTATGAAATTTTCAACAAATAGCCGCTAAAGTTGTTATTTATGTCCACGTCACTCGACCCTCAGTATAGTTTGCTGAGAGAAAGTTGCGTGACAGTGATCGGCCACCTGTCGCACATCAAAAAATCCGTTTAAAGAAACGCAATCAGTAAATGCATAAAATGCAAGCTCAAGCGGTTGGTTTTTGGGCTGAGCTCGCTATACTGACGCAACCATTAACCCGAGAGAAACTGGACTTCCTCACCGCATCACGAGAGTCGCCATGGCAGCCTTCGACCCCATGATCTTCGTACAGTTTTTTGTCGGGCTTTTTGCCGCTGTTAACCCCATTGGTATCATGCCCGTTTTTGTCACCTTGACCGCCCATCTCGATGAACAAGAACGCAATCGCACGGCCTATACTGCCGCGATCGCCGTCGCCGTCATCTTGATTGTTTCCTTGCTGGCCGGACAAATGTTGTTGGATTTGTTCAGTATTTCGCTGGACTCGTTCCGCGTGGCGGGAGGCATGCTATTGCTGAGTATTGCTTTTACCATGATGAACGGGAAGCTCGGCGAAGGTAAGCAAAACAAGCAAGAGCAGTCTGAGTCGATCAGTCGGGAACAAGTCGGTGTAGTGCCGCTGGCGATGCCTTTGCTGGCTGGCCCGGGCGCGATCAGCTCCACCATTGTTTACGGCTCTCAATACCCGGATACGTGGAGCACGCTGACACTGATTGGCACCTTAGTGATATTTGCCGCAGGCATTTGGGGACTGTTCCGAGTGGGTCCTGCGGTAGTGCGCTTTCTCGGCCAAACGGGCATCAACGTCATTACTCGGATCATGGGCCTTATTCTAGGCTCGTTAGGCATTGAGTTTATTGCCTCAGGAATGCGGGCGTTGTTCCCCGGACTGAGCTAAATGTAATCCGAGCCACAGTTACGTATAACCGGCACGCAGCAAAGGTTGCAGTGCCGGTTTTTTTTCGGCCCAATATCAGTGTCATTCATAGCAAGGACCTCTTATGGCCGACGCGCAAAACCGAGTAAAACGCTATTTATATACCACCATTTTTGGCACTGACACACCGCATGGAAAAGCATTTGATATCGCGTTGATCGTGCTGATCCTCGCTTCGATGGTGGTACTGATGCTGGAGTCGATTGCTAGCTTTCACGCTAAGTGGTCCAACTGGTTGTATTGGATTGAGTGGGGCTTTACCGGCATCTTTACCATTGAGTACATACTGCGCCTTTACTGCTCTCCTCGTCCCTCTGCTTACGCGCGTAGCTTTTATGGTGTCGTCGATTTACTTGCAATTTTGCCGACCTATATCGCGATTTTTGTTCCCGGCACCACCTATTTAATGGTCGTACGCCTACTAAGGGTTTTACGTATCTTTCGGGTTCTGAGGTTGATGCGCTTTTTGGAAGACTCCAACATCTTACTCCGTTCAATGATGCTATCGTCGCGCAAGGTGATGATTTTCTTTTTCTCTGTGGCAATTCTAGTCACCGTGTTCGGCGCACTCATGTATGTGATTGAAGGGCCAGAAAACGGCTTTACCAGTATTCCCTATGCCATCTACTGGGCGATTGTCACCCTCACCACGGTCGGCTATGGTGATATAGTGCCGCAAACCGATGTAGGTAAGGCCTTGGCGTCATTCACCATGTTGATGGGCTACTCGATCATTGCCGTGCCTACCGGGATCATCACCGCTGAGATTGGCCAGCAGATGTCACTGCATCGCAACTTAGTAAAATGTCCGAATTGTTCAAAAAGCGGTCATGAATCCGATGCATCATTTTGTAAGCATTGCGGTAGTGAGCTGCCGGAAGCCGACAAACGCGTGGTGACACCCGGACTGTAACAGCTGCTTTGATTTGAATAGCACCGCCACTATCGCGAGTAAAACATGAGTGCCAATAAAAGCATGCGATTCGGATAAGAAAAAACGGAGCTTTGGGGCTCCGTTTTTTGGGTGAGTCGTTCGAGGGAGATACGCTTTGGCTTACTTACGACGCCAAGTGGTGCCTTGAGGACCATCTTCTAGCACAATGCCCATCGCGGTGAGCGCATCGCGCGCCGCATCGGCAGCCGCAAAGTCTTTGGCTTTACGGGCGTCATTACGTGTTTGAATGAGGGCTTCAATCTTTGCCACTTCATCGTCCGCGCCTGCATCGCCTTGCAAGAAGCTATCGGCATCTTGCTCAAGCAAACCAAGAACCGACGCCAATTTACGCATTTGCGCACCCAGTGCGGATGCCGCTGCCATATCATCACCGCGTAAGCGGTTGATCTCACGCGCCATATCAAAGAGCACGGAGTAGGCTTCTGGCGTGTTGAAATCATCGTCCATCGCCGCTTCAAAGCGTGCCACGTACTCATCGCCACCGGCTGGTGTTGCCTCGTCGAGCCCTCGCAGTGCAGTGTACAGACGCTCGAGCGCTGAACGGGCTTGATTGAGGTTTTCATCGCTGTAATTGAGCTGGCTGCGATAGTGACCGGACAGCAAGAAGTAGCGCACGGTTTCGGCATCATAGTGCGCCAACACGTCGCGGATAGTAAAGAAGTTCCCCAAAGATTTGGACATCTTTTCACGGTCAACCATCACCATGCCACTGTGCATCCACGTATTCACATACTGGGTGTTGTGCGCGCAGCAAGACTGTGCAATTTCATTCTCATGGTGAGGGAACTGCAAGTCAGAGCCGCCACCGTGAATATCAAAGTGATCACCTAAAATCGCAGAGTTCATCGCTGAACACTCGATGTGCCAGCCCGGACGCCCGGCTCCCCATGGCGACTCCCAAGTTGGTTCGCCCGGCTTAGACATTTTCCATAACACAAAATCGAGAGGGCTACGCTTCGCGGCTTCCACATCCACACGGGCACCGGCCTGCAGTTGTTCAAGATCTTGCTTGGATAGCTTGCCGTAATCGTCAAATTTCGCGACTTCGAACATCACATCGCCATTGTCTGCAACGTAAGCAAAGCCTCGCTCAATCAACTTTTCGACTAGCGAGATAATTTCATCAATGTAGTCGGTGGCGCGCGGTTCAATATCGGGGCGTGCCATGTTGAGCGCATCAAAGTCTTGATGCATTTCACTGATCAAACGCTCAGTCAGTGACTCACAGCTTTCGCCGTTTTCCGCCGCACGTTTGATAATTTTATCGTCGATGTCGGTAATATTGCGGACAAACGTTAAGTCATAACCACGATGGCGCAAATAACGTGAGATCATGTCAAACGCCACGAAAGTACGCCCATGACCGATATGACAAAGATCGTAAATGGTCACCCCACAGACATACATGCCGATTTTTCCCGGCGTGATGGGTTGAAAGATCTCTTTCTCTCGCGTCAATGAGTTGTATATCTTTAACGTGTTAGTTGGCGTCGACATAGTGGTTTTGGTTACTCGTTACGATAGTGACAAAATTAGAATGAATGGACTATTACACCTTTTATACCTGCTTGACGCAAGCACGACAGACACGCAACAGGCTGTCTTGCCCGAATTGTTGTCTACGATCTCACTCACATCTCGTTACTAAAAACTGTCATGAGTGGTTGAGCTCATGGACAAGATCGCTTAGCTTTTTGTAAAGAATCTTTACCGATAAATAAACCACGGTATTTTCATGACACGATCAACCAAGCAACACCAAGCCGCCACGCCATCCTCAGCCGAGTTCGGTTCGCCCGATAAAGTCGATATGATTTTGTCTCAGTGGCATCAAGAACGCCCTGATATCGACCCCTCTCCGATGGCCATTACCGGGCGGTTGGCGCGTGTGGTAGGGCATATCAATCCGCGCCTTCAGCAGGTGTTCAATCAATTCAACTTAAACCCGGGGGAGTTTGATGTCCTCGCAACGCTGCGCCGTTCAGGCAAACCGCACACGCTTACCCCCAACCAGCTGCTGCAATCGCTGATGCTCACCTCAGGTGCAATGACCAATCGAATTGATCGCCTTGAGCAGAAAGGGTTGGTTGCACGTAGTCCAGATCCCAATGACCGCCGTGGTGTTTATGTTTCATTGACCGAGGCTGGACTGCAATTGATTGATGATGCAGTGGTGGCGCACACCGATAACTTACACAAAATGTTGAGCCCGTTGAGTCAAGCACAACAAGACCAATTGTCCGGCCTTTTGAAGACCTTGCTACATCATTTTGAACCAGAGAATATGGATTAATTCGGCTTGTATCACGGATCGAGCTTGATCAGAGACGTTGTTAGGCTAAAATCTTGGCTCCTTATAGCCAAGCCAATGACAGGATTACATCATGGTGACTCTTCATACCACGTTCGGTGACATCAAATTACGCATGTTTGCGGACGAAGCACCGGCTACGGTCGAGAACTTTTTACAATACTGCCGTGACGGCTTTTACAACGGAACCCTGTTCCACCGCGTGATTGACGGCTTTATGGTCCAAGGCGGTGGCATGGCCTCTGGCATGGAAGAAAAGCCAACCCGCGCACCGATTAAAAACGAAGCGGATAACGGCTTAAGCAACCGCACAGGTATGGTTGCGATGGCGCGCACTATGGAGCCGCACTCAGCAAGCTCGCAGTTTTTCATCAACGTTAATGACAACCTGTTCCTCGATCACAAAGCTAAAACGCCAGATGGTTGGGGCTACTGTGTATTCGCAGAAGTGGTTGATGGCATGGACGTCGTGAACAAGATTAAAGGCGTTGCCACCGGTAACTGGGGTTATGTCCACCAAGACGTGCCGGTTGAAGAAGTCTTGATCGATAGCGTGACTATCGAAGACTAAGCCGCACTCGTCAACAAGGGTAGCTCAGGCTACCCTTTCTTTTATTACCATCATAAAGCCAACGCATGCCACATACCCTCTTTATTGCCGATCTCCATTTAAGCCCAACGCGGCCCGATATTACCGACTGCTTTGAACGTTTTATGCAGCAGGAAGTGATACACGCCGACGCGCTCTATGTACTCGGGGACTTATTCGAAGCATGGATTGGTGATGATGATAACAGCCCGTTTCACCAACAAATTAAAGCGGCGTTTTCTGCGGTGACGGAGCGCGGCGTGCCGGTATATTTTATTCATGGCAATCGCGATTTTTTGATTGGTCAACGCTTTGCTAGGGAAACCGGCGTAACCCTGTTAAACGAGCTTGAGTGCATCGATTTATATGGCACCCCTACCCTGATCTTACACGGGGATACCTTGTGTTTAGAGGATGTTGACTATCAAGCGTTTCGCCGCAAAGTCCACCAGCCTTGGTTGCAGCGACTCTTTTTGTGCTTGCCGCTAACATGGCGCCGTAAGATTGCGGCCAAAATGCGCGCAGGCAGTGCCAATGCCAACCAGCAAAAGTCATCCACCATCATGGATGTGACGCCGCAAGAAGTGCAGCGCCAGTTAGATAACGCGGGAGTCACTAACATGATTCACGGCCACACCCATCGCCCTCATATTCATCAATGGCATCAACACGGCACCGCGTACCAACGGATTGTGTTAGGCGACTGGTATGATCACGGTTCTGTCTTGGTGTGTAGTGCCCAAGGGTGTGACTTACAAACCCGCAACTTTACCCATCGCTAAGCCATTCAGCCTATTGTGAAGAGAAAGCTATGCAAACTGACTTATGCCCTTGTTGCAGTCATAAAACCTATCAAGACTGTTGCGCCCCTATTCACCAAAACCCTGCCAATGCGTCTCATCCTGAGCAATTGATGCGCGCTCGTTATAGTGCACACCCCAAAGGCTTGGTGGATTTTATTGTTGCGACCTATCACAGTGAATGTGGCGCCAGCTCGTTTCGTGAAGACATTGCCACCATGACCCAACATCAGTGGCAGTCTCTCGAGGTGCTCGATAGCGAGGTGTTGCAACAAGGTGCACTTGGCTTTGTGACCTTCAAAGCTCACTTTATTGCCGACGGTGAGCCTCAGTGCCTGTTCGAGCGCTCTCGTTTTGTCAAAGAAACGATCGATGGACAGCTTCAGTGGCGATATATCGATGGTGTCTTCCCCGGTCATGTCAAAGCGGGACGTAATGACCCCTGCCCATGTGGCAGCGGACGCAAATTTAAAAAGTGTTGTGGCTAACTCACCCTAAACTGCTCAAAAAACAATCAAGTTTTGCGTTCTCTGGTCGATACTCTAATTAAGACGCTAGGAGGACGCACTATGAATTGGCTTGGCAACCTAAGTCCTGTGTACCGAAAGCCCTCTGCACCACCCACCAAAGTTTGGGCGATTAAGAAACAGGCCAGCATTGAAGAGCGCAAACAACGCCGCTTGGATGACCCATCGGATCATGATGCGTCACCACAAGCTGAAAAAGAGAACGCCCCACGCAAAAAAGATGATGGCTCGCTGGATGTCTACGTATAGGCGCCACCGTTTGATTCGGCGTCACCGCTTACCGCTGTAGGCGGTGAAAAAATCTCCACATTGGGAGTTGCAATCTAAGCTCACTTTGATATTGTCGAAAAAGAGACGAGATTGACCAACGTAAATGGACATCAAAAAAATGACTTCAACGCTAATGACAATGCATCACCACCATCATCCTGACTAGTCTTTCGGGAGGAATGGTTTCGACTGGAAGACGAGTAACAAGCGCTTCCGTCGGTCATTAGCCAGCTAACAGATTCAGACCCTCGGGAGCACCGTCTTCCGAGGGTTTTTTCTTTTTTAGCTTTTCATTTTTAGACAAGGAAGCACACATGCAAACACAACGCCTACGTATCGCCATCCAAAAAAAGGGCCGCCTCGCCAAAGAATGCCAAGAGCTGCTTAAACGCTGCGGGGTAAAAATCAATTACACCGGTGAACGTTTAGTGGTCCACGCCGAAAACATGCCTCTCGATCTGCTGCTGGTCCGTGACGATGATATCCCGGGCCTTATCATGGACGGCGTGGTTGATTTAGGCGTAATTGGCGAAAACGAGTTAGAAGAGGTACGCCTTGAGCGCATCAAGCTGGGCGAGCCGAGCCAATATCAACTGCTGCGCCGACTCGACTTCGGCGGCTGTCGTCTCTCCATCGCCCTCGATAAAGACCAAAGCTATAACGGCCCAAAAGATCTAGCTAACCAGCGCATTGCCACCACCTACCCCAACATCCTCAAAGCCTACATGGATAAACAAGGTGTGAGCTTTAGCACCTGTATGCTCAATGGCTCAGTCGAAGTCGCGCCGCGTGCAGGGCTCGCTGATGCGATTTGTGACCTCGTCTCAACGGGCGCCACCTTAGAAGCCAATGGCTTGAAAGAAGCGGAAGTCATTTTCCGCTCCAAAGCGGTATTGATCCAGCGCGAGGGCAGCTTCAGTGACGAAAAAACCGCGTTGATTGAACGCTTGCTCACTCGCATGCAAGGGGTCATCCAAGCCAAAGAGTCCAAATACATCATGCTCCACGCGCCAAACGACACCCTAGAGCAAGTGGTCGAATTACTTCCTGGCGCGGAAGATCCCACCATCTTGCCGTTGGCTCACGAGAAAAACCGTGTTGCTGTACACCTTGTGAGCACCGAGAATCTGTTCTGGGAAACCATGGAAAAATTGAAGCAGTTGGGCGCAAGCTCAATTTTGGTCCTGCCGATTGAAAAGATGATGGAGTAAGTCGCCATGCGTACAGTAGTCTGGAAATCACTCGGAGAGTCACAAAAAGAAGGCTTAATGCGCCGCCCTGCAATCACAACCGGCGCCCAAACCCAAGCGAGCGTCACGGAGATTATCGCCGATGTCCGTGAGCGGGGAGATGAAAGCTTAAAAGCATTGACCCAAAAGTTTGATGGTGTCGAACTGGATAGCATCAAACTCGACAAAGGGACCTTGGCCGAGGCTGAAGCGCGCTTGGGAGAAGATATTAAACTCGCCCTACGCCAAGCCTACGATAACATCAGCACCTTTCACCGCGCGCAAAAAGCGCAGCCGTTGAAAGTCGAAACCATGCCAGGGGTGGTGTGTGAATCCATTACCCGCCCGATTAACCGCGTGGGGCTGTATATTCCCGGCGGCAGCGCGCCCTTGCCTTCTACCGTATTGATGTTGGGCGTGCCCGCACAAATTGCCGGCTGCCGAAAAGTGGTGCTTTGTACCCCACCGCCGGTGGCCGATGAAATTTTATACTGTGCCAAACTGTGCGAGATTGATGAGATTTATACCCTTGGCGGCGCACAAGCAGTGGCGGCGATGGCCTTTGGCACCCAAAGCGTGACCAAGGTGGATAAAATTTTTGGTCCGGGTAATGCCTATGTCACCGAAGCCAAACGGCAAGTGAGCCTCGCCGCTAATGGTGCGGCCATGGATATGCCTGCTGGCCCCTCGGAAGTGTTAGTGATTGCTGATGCTGGCGCAGATCCAGACTTTGTTGCCGCCGATTTACTCAGCCAAGCGGAGCACGGCCCCGACTCGCAAGTGGTGCTGGTGACCCCCGCGCCAGAAATGGCAGAGAAAGTGGCGGATGCGGTGCAGCAGCAATTAACCACGCTCAACCGCGCTGAGATTGCCAAACAAGCACTGGGCAGCAGTGTGATTATTATTGCCGACACCCTCACTCAGTGCGTGTCGATTTCTAACCGTTATGGGCCAGAGCACTTGATTGTGCAAACTCAACAGCCAAGGGATTTATTGCCACTGTTGGATAATGCTGGCTCGATTTTCTTGGGCGCATACTCGCCCGAGTCAGTGGGCGATTACGCCTCTGGCACCAATCACGTGCTCCCCACTTATGGTTATACGCGCACCTACAGCAGCCTTGGGCTGGCCGACTTTACCAAGCGAATGACAGTGCAACAGCTTAGTGACACGGGTTTGCAAGCACTGGGCCCAACAGTGATGCGTATTGCCGAAGCAGAAGGCTTGGATGCACACCGCCAAGCGGTCGAAATTCGTCTGACTAAACTACAACAAACTCAAGCCTCAGAGGACCCGTTAGCATGAGCATCGAAAAACTCGCCCGTGAGAAAGTACAAGCGCTCACCCCCTATCAGTCAGCCCGCCGCATCGGCGGTAGCGGGGATGTCTGGCTCAATGCTAACGAGTCACCCTTTGACAATGCTTACACCGTAAGCGGCCAAGGGCTCAATCGCTACTCCAGCTGCCAGCCGGCATCATTGATTAATGCCTATACAGACTATGCCGGCGTAGCAACGAACCAAGTCATCACCACTCGTGGCGCCGATGAAGGGATTGATTTGTTGCTGCGTGCCTTTTGCGAGCCAAACCAAGATAGCGTGCTGATTTGCCCGCCTACCTATGGCATGTATGCGGTCAGTGCAGAAAACCAAGGGATCGCCACCATCCAAGTCCCGCTCACCGCCGACTGGCAGCTGGACATGGCAGGGATTGATACCGCCTTGGAGGCAGATGCCAGCATCAAGCTTATCTTCGTGTGTAGCCCCAATAATCCAACCGGCAATCTGATTAACCGCGACGATATTGAAGAGCTACTCACCCGCACTCAAGATCGCGCGATTGTGGTGCTGGATGAGGCCTATATTGAATTTAGTCCAGAAGCGACCTGCACCGACTTGCTCGGACGCTTTGATAATCTGGCCATTTTGCGCACCCTATCAAAAGCGTTCGCTCTGGCGGGACTGCGTTGCGGCTTTACCCTCGCCAGCCCCGCGATTATTAACTTGATGCTCAAGGTGATCCCGCCGTATCCCGTGCCGGTCCCCGTAGCAGACATTGCCGAACAAGCACTCTCCGAGGCCGGTTTAGCGCGGATGAAATATCAAGTTTTAGACTTAACCGCCAACCGTGCCTACCTGCAAGCCGGTCTCAGTATGCTACCCGGCGTCGAGGTGCATCCGGGCTTTGGTAATTATCTGCTCATCACGCTAGATGACGCTGACGCGGTGTTCGCACGTTTAGGGCGTGCCGGCATGATTGTGCGTCAGACCGCCGTTGCCAACAGCTTGCGCATCAGCATTGGTAACCGTGACGAATGTGAAAAAGTGCTGGCCTTTATCCGCCAGCAACTCAGTGAATAAGGACAACCACTGTGAAAGACAAGATTTTATTTATTGACCGTGATGGCACCTTGATTGTGGAGCCGCCTGAAGATTATCAAGTAGATCGTCTGGATAAATTGGCCTTTGAGCCGGACGTGATCCCTGCACTACTCAGCCTGCAATCGGCGGGTTACACCTTGGTGATGGTGAGCAATCAAGATGGTCTGGGAACCGAGAGCTTCCCGCAAGCGGACTTTGATGCGCCACACAACATGATGATGGCCCTGTTTCGCTCACAAGGGATCCATTTTGAAGACGTACTGATTTGCCCGCACTTTGATAGCGATGACTGTAGCTGTCGCAAACCCAAACTAGGCTTGGTGAAAGACTATCTACAGCAAGGCCGAATTGATTTCGCCCAATCGGCGGTGATTGGCGATCGCGACACCGATATCACCTTAGCAAACAATATGGCGCTACAAGGCATCAAATACCAACGCGACGTGATGGGCTGGCCACAGATTGTCGAGCGTCTCACCCAGCAGCCGCGACTGGCCAGTGTCACTCGCACTACCAAAGAAACCGACATTCAGGTGGATGTAAACTTGGATAAGAGTGGCGGCAGCCGCATTGAAACTGGACTGGGCTTTTTTGACCACATGTTAGATCAAATTGCCACCCACGGCGGTTTTCAGCTCAACGTTCGCGTTAAAGGCGATTTGCACATCGACGACCACCACACCATTGAAGATACCGCCCTCGCGTTGGGCGACGCACTCAAACGGGCGCTGGGAGATAAGCGCGGCATTGGCCGCTTTGGGTTTAGCCTACCGATGGATGAATGCTTGGCGCAATGTGCGTTGGATTTATCCGGACGCCCCTATTTGAAATTTGAGGCCAGCTTCCCACAGCCACAAGTGGGCGATATGTCGACCGAAATGGTGGGACACTTCTTCCGCTCATTGACCGACACCTTGGCCTGTACTCTGCACCTGACGGTGTCGGGCGAAAACACCCACCACTTGGTGGAAAGCTTATTTAAAGCCTTTGGCCGCACCTTGCGTCAAGCCATCAAGGTCGAAGGCGACGCCTTGCCAAGCAGTAAAGGAGTGCTGTAATGCGCAAACAGACTGTCATTATCGATACCGGCTGCGCCAATGTGGCCTCAGTGCGCTTTGCTGTCGAGCGTCTCGGCTATCAAGCGACACTAAGCCGCGATCCGGACGTGGTGCTAGGGGCAGATAAACTCTTTTTGCCCGGCGTCGGCACGGCCAGCGAGGCGATGAAAAACCTCACCGAGCGCGGCTTGGTAGATTTGGTTAAGCAAGTCGAGCAACCGCTGCTGGGAATATGTCTTGGTATGCAAATGTTGGGGACGCACTCCGATGAAGGCGATAGCCCCGTTGAGTGCCTCGGCCACATCCCCGCGCCCACCAAACTGATGGATACCGCAGGGCAGCCTCTGCCTCACATGGGTTGGAACCGAGTCGCCACCGTCAATGACCATCCTCTGTTCGATGGTATTCCCGCAGGCAGCCACTTTTACTTTGTCCACAGTTACGCGATGCCGGTCGGTGATTACACCTTGGCACAATGTCATTATGGCCATGCGTTCAGTGCAGCCATTAATCAAGGCAACTACTTTGGAGTTCAGTTTCACCCCGAGCGTTCGGGCAAAGTAGGCGCGCGTTTGATTCAGAATTTTTTGGAGATGTAAGCAAGGATGATTATACCAGCACTCGACTTGATAGACGGCCAAGTGGTACGCCTTTATCAAGGAGATTATCAGCAAAAAACCGACTACAGTTTTGACCCGCGTGAGCAGTTTGCACGTTACCATCAAGCGGGAGCAGATTGGCTGCACCTCGTGGATTTAACCGGAGCCAAAGACCCAACCGCGCGTCAGGTCGATTTAATCACCGAGATTTTGCAATCAACGCCTGCCAATATCCAAATTGGCGGTGGCGTGCGCACCGAAATGGACGTGATTGAGCTGCTAAACACCGGTGCGCAGCGCGTAGTGATCGGCTCTACCGCAGTCAAATCCCCCGACTTGGTTAAAGGCTGGATGCAAACCTACGGCCCTGACCGCATTGTATTGGCACTCGACATTCACATCGACAGCGAGGGGACGCGACGCGTGGCGGTGTCGGGCTGGCAACAAGACTCCGGCGTCACCATTGAAGCGCTCCTCGACGATTATTTGTCCGTCGGGCTCAAGCATGTGCTGTGCACCGATATTTCCCGCGATGGCACCTTACAAGGCAGCAATGTGGCGCTTTACCGCGACTTGTGTCAGCGCTATCCGAACATTGCGTTTCAATCATCAGGCGGCATTGGCAGTCTCGAAGACATTCGCGCCTTACGCAACACTGGCGTCGCAGGCGTGATCGTCGGCCGCGCTCTACTGGAAGGCAACTTTAGCGCAGAGGAGGCGATCGCATGCTGGCAAAACGGATAATTCCTTGTTTGGACGTCCGCGACGGACAAGTGGTGAAAGGCGTGCAATTTCGCAATCACGAAATCATCGGCGATATCGTCCCGCTCGCCAAACGTTACGCCGAAGAAGGCGCTGACGAGCTGGTGTTTTATGACATCACCGCCTCCAGTGACAGCCGGGTGGTCGATAAAAGTTGGGTCAGTCGCGTCGCGGAAGTCATTGATATCCCCTTTTGCGTCGCCGGTGGAATTAAATCCGAAGCCGATGCCCAACAAATCTTGGAATTCGGCGCGGATAAGATATCGATTAATTCACCGGCTTTGGCCGACCCAAGTTTGATCACGCGGCTGGCCAATAAGTTTGGCGTGCAGTGCGTAGTGGTTGGGATTGATTCCTTCTTCGATGAAGCGACCGGGCAATATCAAGTCTATCAATTTACCGGCGATGAAAGCCGTACTCAGGCCACGCCTTGGCAAACCGCTGCCTGGGTTGAGGAAGTCCAACAGCGAGGCGCGGGCGAAATCGTACTCAATATGATGAACCGAGATGGCGTGCGCCAAGGCTATGACTTAACCCAACTAAAAATGGTGAGAGAGCGCTGTCAGGTGCCTCTGATTGCCTCCGGCGGTGCCGGTGAAATTTCCCATTTCGCCGACGCCTTTTTACAAGCGAATGTCGATGGCGCGCTGGCCGCTTCGGTGTTTCACAAGCAAATCATCGCGATAAGCGAATTAAAACAAGCATTAAAACAACAAGGGATCGAGGTAAGAGTATGACGGCAGCATGGGTAGAACGTATCGATTGGGAGAAAAACGCCGGCTTGGTGCCTGCGATTATCCAACACAGCGATAGCGGCCAAGTATTAATGCTGGGCTACATGAATGCCGATGCACTGAACGCGACGCTCGAAACCGGTCGCGTCACCTTTTGGTCACGCAGTAAATCACGCCTTTGGGTAAAAGGCGAAAGCTCCGGCCATGTGTTGAGCCTTGAGCACATTGCACTCGATTGCGATCAAGACACCTTGTTGGTCACGGCAACGCCTCACGGGCCCACCTGTCACCTCGGCACGACCACCTGCTTTGACAGTGACAATAAACCGCCACATACCGGCCCCGGCTTTTTGTCGAGCCTAGAGCAAGTGCTTGCCAGCCGCAAAGACGCCGAACCTGATGCGTCTTACACCGCAAGCTTATTTGCCAAAGGCACCAAGCGTATCGCGCAAAAAGTGGGAGAAGAAGGGGTCGAAGTCGCCCTCGCGGCCACGGCAGGCGATAAGGCCGAGCTATTAAACGAAAGCGCCGACTTGCTTTATCACCTTTTGGTATTACTGCAAGACCAAGAGCTTAGCCTCCATCAAGTGACCGAAGTCCTCGCTTCTCGCCATCAAGGCTAACGCCCACGCACGCGTTAGCGTAAACAAAGTCCCTCCAAAGCGCCGCCCACATGCGGCGCTTTGGATCCAGTGAATTTTGCCAATCCCACACCAGAACACCGTAGCAGATCGCCAAATCTTGCTCAGATCAGTTAAACTGCCTGTATTCCCGACAGTTAGTGACAAGGCGTCCTATGTTTAACGGTAAATCCATTCTGATCACCGGCGGTACTGGTTCTTTTGGTAAAAAGTACGTCCGCACCCTGCTTGAACGCTATCAACCACGTCGCCTCGTGGTGCTCTCTCGCGATGAGCTCAAGCAATATGAAATGCAGCAAACCTTTAACGCCCCTTGCATGCGCTATTTTATCGGCGATGTGCGTGATGGCGATCGCTTAATGCAAGCGATGCAAGGCATTGACTATGTGATTCATGCTGCTGCACTCAAGCAGGTACCTGCCGCCGAATACAACCCGATGGAGTGTATCAAGACCAACATTCACGGTGCAGAGAATGTGATTCGAGCCGCGATTGCCAACGGGGTCGAAAAGGTGATTGCGCTCTCGACCGATAAAGCCGCCAGCCCCAATAATCTCTATGGCGCCACCAAACTGTGTTCAGATAAATTGTTTGTCGCCGCTAACAATATGACCGGGGGCCAAAAGACACGTTTTTCGGTGGTGCGCTATGGCAATGTGGTCGGCTCGCGCGGCTCTGTGGTGCCTTTGTTTAAGAAAAAGGCAGCGGAAGGCGTAATGCATGTGAATTAAGCTGAGTTACGTCTTTTAGAAGGCCTAGTCGCATAGCGATTGGGCCTTTTCTTCACTGCTCTTGGGTATGTCCTCTCTCGCCTCTCTGGAAGTACAAAGCTCTCTGCCATGTCGAGGATATATCGGAGCACTTCTGGGTATCTTCCAGGTGCGACAGCCGGGAGCATCTGCAACTGACTCACTAAAAATATTGATGCCTGCTTAAAGCCTATTTGGTATGGCATTACCGTGTTCAATGAATACGCCATCTGGCACATCATAAAACGCAGTAGGTTGTAGGCGAGCAACATCCCCCAAAGCTCCTGTTTAACTAACGCCGGTGTTTTACTTCTTAGCGTAAGGCTATTTTGAAGCATGTACTGCTTCATCTCTCGATAGCCTAATTCGATTTCCCAACGATGACTGTAGAGCTCTGTAATATCGGCCCCTATATACCGCTTGGGGTCGGTCATTGACGTCAGCAGTTTGACCTCTTTCCCTTTGACCTTGGTGGTAATGAGTCTCGCCTCCAGTGTATCTGGCGCATCAGCCCATTTCTTTTTCGCTTGAGCAGTTAGCGAGAGTTCAATTAGCTCCTGACCACGCCCCAGTTTTCTCAATGTCTTATATTGCGCCCCTTTTCGTAACGGAATTAGCCAGTGCCTCTCCTTACCTTGGCTTTGCCAACGATGGAGAAGCCCTAAGGCATAAAAGCCTTTGTCAAACAGGGTGAGGCTATTATCTGGGGCTTTATCGATAAGCTGAGCGGTCAGGTCAACCTCACTGACGGAGACGGAGTCAAAGGCAGCACTGTTAAGCAGATGACTCGTTAATTCCATATGGCAGACCATGCGAACTTGAGGATAGTCTGACGTCGTTGTTTTATTACCGGTTCGGCTAAAAGCCTTATCGTTGTCGGCCGTATCTGGTGTTCGCCAAACTACGCCATCAACAGCATGTAAAGTGAGTCCGTACCAGTCAGGATGTGGGGTCTTCTCATGCCACAATTGCTGAGTTTGGTTGAACACCGCTTCGACTGGCTTGTGCCCCAACTTCTTACGGGCATGGATAACCGCACTCGGCGCAACAAAGGGTTTCTTGCCCGGTAGCAATATATCTAGCTGAGAGACCACCTTACTCATCGATAGATGCCGATAAAGTGACATTCCCACAACGCTCCATACCATCAATTCCATGGGGAGCCTACGCTTACGAATCGTCGCGACGCCTGTGTCCTCAAGACATTGGTGAATGAGTTCAGGGCAAAGGAGATCGGATAGACCATTGAGTTGGTCAGCAGAGAATTGATGTATTCGGTCGAGGGCTTGTCTTAAGAACATAAAAAAATCCGAGTGTGCAGAAACACTCGGATTTTGACACCCTCTCAGGATCGTTCAACCGATCATTTTTTGCTTAACTGATCGGCATTAAGCGGAAGGCGCGGATCATTTGCCCATTACTCACCCTGAAATGACCCGCTTTTGGATTACCTTGCAGCAAGGGGTGGATTTCGTGCTGAAAAACTTTTCGCGCATGTATGGCGGAGAAATATTTGTTCCTAAGATCCCATCAGTTCGCCTGACGGATCTCGCCAGCGCCTATGCCCCGAACACACCCGTCAAGGTGATAGGCATTCGCCCCGGCGAAAAAATGCATGAAGTGATGTGTCCGGCTGACGATGCCCATCTGACGCTCGAATTTGCCGAGCATTACGTGATTTGCCCAACAATTAAGTTCTACGACGCCGATTATGACTACCGAGAAAATGCGTTGGGCGAAAAAGGACAGCCCGTGCCAGAGGGCTTTGAGTATCAATCAGGCACTAACCCAGATGTGTTAACCGTCGAGGCCATTTTGCAACTCGACGCCGAGCAGTAAAGGAGTATGGCGTTGATCCCATACGGAAAGCAGCATCTTAGTGAGCAAGACTACGCCGCTGTGCTTGAGGTGCTAAAAAGTGATTATCTGACGCAAGGCCCGCAAGTTCCGGCTTTTGAAGCCGCCGTCGCCGAACTCACCGGGGCTGCACATGCGGTCGCCGTCAATAGCGCTACATCTGCCCTGCATCTCGCTTGTCTGGCCCTAGGACTAGGCCCAGGCGATCGTTTATGGACCTCGCCCATTACCTTTGTCGCGTCAGCCAATTGTGGTCGATACTGTGGTGCCGAGGTGGACTTTGTCGATATCGACCCGAACACACGTAACCTATGCCCCCAGCAGCTCGCGAAAAAGCTAGCGCAAGCGGCCGCTACTCACACCTTGCCCAAAGTGCTGGTGGTGGTGCATATGGCCGGTGCCAGTGCGCCAATGGCCGAGATTGCCGCGCTCGCTAAGCGTTATCAGGTGGCCATTATTGAGGATGCGTCACATGCGATGGGCGCCCACTATCAAGAAGCGGCGGTGGGTGGATGCCAGTACAGCGATATTAGCGTGTTTAGTTTTCATCCGGTCAAAGTAGTTACCGCGGGAGAGGCTGGGGTTGCCACCACCCAAAGTGCCACATTGGCGAAAGCACTGAGTCAGTTGCGTAGCCACGGGATCACCCGTGACGCAGAAGATAGCCACGCTAGCTTACCGCCTTGGGGTTATGAGCAGCATGCATTGGGGATGAACTATCGCCTCTCGGATATTCATGCCGCACTTGGCCGTTCACAGTTAACCCAGCTTCGTTCCTTTATCGCCAAACGGTTTTCACTTGCCGAGCGTTACCATCAGGCACTGGCGGATTTGCCCGTCAAGCGGCCCGTTTTAGACCCTGAATCGGCATGGCATTTGTATTTGATTGAGCTTGAGCACGCCGATACACGCCGCGCCGTTTTTGAAGCAATGCGTGCGCAAGGCATTGGCGTGAACGTGCACTATATTCCCGTGCATACGCAACCTTACTATCAGGCACTGGGCTTCCAGCCCGGAGACTTCCCGCTTGCCGAACAGTATTACGCGGGCGCACTCACTTTGCCGCTTTACCCCGATTTAACCGAGCAACAGCAAGATACAGTGATTGCTGCGCTACAAAAAGCCATTGAGGACGCGTGACCGATGAATGTATGTATTATTCCCGCCCGAGGTGGCAGCAAACGCATTCCGGGCAAGAACCTCAAACTGTTTAACGGGGCGCCCATTATCACTTATGCCATTGCGACAGCACGTCAAAGTGGGCTATTCGATCGCGTCTTGGTCTCCACCGATTGCGACGACATTGCCAGTGTGGCGCGCGATGCAGGCGCTGAAGTGCCTTTTGTACGTCCCGCCGAGATTGCCGGTGATCACGCTACTACCTTGGATGTGCTTGAGCATGCGATCCAGTGGCTTAACCAGTCGCCACAGCACACGCCTTTGCACGCGGTATGCTGCCTGTATGCGACCACTCCCTTTGTTACCACGGATGACTTGCGCCAAGGCTTAGCGTTACTGAACGGCGACACCGTCAAATACAGTTTTGCCGCCACCCGCTACGCCTTTCCAATTCAGCGCAGTATTCATGTCGATGCCGATGGCAGTGTCAGCATGTTGTGGCCCGAGCACTTCACCACTCGTTCACAAGACTTACAACCGGCGTACCACGATGCGGGAATGTTTTACTGGGGCACGCCAAGTGCGTTTTTAGCGCGCGAGCCGGTTTTTGCGCCCCACTCGAAAGCCGTGTTGATCCCTCATTACCGCGTGCAAGACATTGATGAACCTGACGACTGGCTACGCGCTGAGCTAATGTATCAACTGTTGGAGCAACAGGCCTTGCTATGAGCCATATTGCCATTCGAGTCGATGCCTCCCAAGCAATAGGCACCGGGCACGTCAGCCGCATGCACGTGTTGGCTAGCATGCTACAAGGATCTGGTCATCAGGTAACCTTAGTCTGTCGCGACTTACCCGGTAACTTGATAGCGTTGAGCCAAGAGCAAGGCTTAACAGTGGCGGTGTTGCCTGCCCCCAAAAACTTGCTTAGCAACACCGATTGGCTGGGTGTGAGCCAGTGGCAAGATGCCGAAGAGACAACCGCATGCGTGGCTAACCAGCCGGTGGATTTGATGGTGGTGGATCATTACGCCCTCGATGCCCGCTGGGAGCAGTCAATTCACATCCAATTGTGCTGTCCGGTGATGGTAGTCGATGATTTAGCCAATCGGCCCCACGATTGCGCGTTTTTGCTCGATCAAAATCCTTGGCCTGATCTCACCACGCGCTACGCATCACGGCTTGTAAATCCACAAACCCGATGCTTATTGGGGCCAGACTATGCACTATTGCGTCCAGCATTTGCCGCCTTACATCAGTCTCCGCCGCCGCGGGAAGATAAGGTAATCGCCTTTTTCTCCGGCACGGACCCGACCGGTGAAAGCCGCAAGCTCGTGGACGCGGTGAAGCACCTAGAAGCCGTTCAACACCTAGAAGAAGAGCAAAAGCTCGATAGGCTGCCTTTCTCGCTATTAATTGTCACCGGCCGGCGTAACCCAGACCGCGATGCATTGTGTAAAGAGCCTGTCCCCGAAGGGGTTAGCGTAGTGGAAGCACTGTCGGACTTTGATGCCCACATGGCACGGGCACGCTATGCGTTTGGGGCGGCCGGTGTGACCGCCATTGAGCGCAGCTGCTTGGGGGTTCCGAGCACCTTGGTGTGTGTGGCGGAAAACCAACACGCCATGGCCGAGTATCTCGCCGGACAGCCGGGCTATCAATACTTAGGACGCGGTGAGCACACCCGCTGGCAAGATTACGCGTCTGCACTGCAGCATCTTGCGGCAAACTGGCATCAGCTTCCTACTCTGCCAGCGATCACCGATGGAAAAGGCGCAGAGCGCGTGGTCGCGGCCTTGGAGCATGACTTATGCAACTAATTTTTAAAGCGGTGAGTCACGCGGACAGTGATACCTTATGGCATTGGCGCAATCGTCCCGCTGTTCGCCAGTTTATGTACACTCAGCATGAAATTAGCCATGATGAGCACAAGGCATGGTTCAGCCATATGCTTGCCAACACGCACCGTTATTTCTATATCGTCTACAAGCGCGTAGACAGCCAACCAAACACCCCGCTTGGCGTGGTCAACCTTGACCTCGATAGCGAGAATAGGACAAATGCGACCTGGGCTTTTTATGCGGCCCCAGATGCACCGCGTGGCAGCGGCGCACTCATGGAATTTGGCGCATTAAGTTTAGCATTTGAGACCTTGGGTGTGACCCAGTTGAACTGTGAAGTGCTCAGTCATAACCAGGGAGTGGTTCGGCTACATCAACGCTTTGGCTTTCGTGAAACGCCGCAAAGTCGGCAACGCACCTTTTCCCTGCCTGAGGGAAAAACAGTCGAGATTGTGTGCCTGTCTTTGTCCGCTGATGAGTGGCAGCAAGACGCCAGCGCCCTTCAAACCAAACTGAATATCGATGCGGTTTATGAACAACGACATTAAAATTGCAGGCCGTTTGATCGGTCCCCAGCATCCTCCCTATATCATTGCCGAAATGTCGGCCAACCATAATGGTAGCCTTGAGCTTGCCAAGCAAACCATCTCCATGGCCAAAGCCTGCGGTGCCGATGCTGTCAAAATGCAAAGCTATACCGCCGATACCATTACCCTTGATTGCGACCACGATGAGTTTCAGATCAAAGGCGGACTATGGGATGGTTATAGTCTCCATCAGCTATATCGCTGGGCACAAACCCCGTTTGAGTGGCACAAGCCGTTATTTGATCACGCACGAAAGGAGGGTATCACCCTATTCTCTTCTCCTTTTGATTGCTCAGCGATTAACTTGCTCGAGGATCTTAACGCCCCCGCCTATAAAATTGCCTCGTTCGAGGCGATTGATTTGCCTTTGATTCGCTATGCCGCGCAAACCGGTAAACCGATGATCATCTCAACCGGCATGGCTGACGAGACAGAGATCGCCGAGGCGGTAGCGACCGCCCGTGATAACGGCTGTCGTGAGCTGGTGTTGCTTCATTGTATCAGCGCCTACCCCGCGCCGATGGAACAAAGCCATCTGCGAACCATTCCAACCTTAGCCAGCCGCTATCAAACATTGGCGGGTTTATCCGATCATTCGCTGACCAATACCGCCGCGATCGCAGCCGTGGCACTCGGCGCGTGCGTGATTGAAAAACATGTGATGCTCTCTGAAAATTCGGGAGGCCCGGATGCTGCTTTCTCGCTTACGCCACCTGCACTGAGTGCGCTTTGTGAGCAAACCCACGCGGCGTGGCAAGCGTTAGGAGAAAGCGCCCTCACCACCCGAGAGGCCGAGTCGAGCAACCGTCAATTTAGGCGCTCTTTGTATGTCTGTGAGGATATCGCGCCCGGTGAGCCACTCACGCCCGATAATGTGCGCAGTATTCGTCCTGGCTTTGGGTTGGCGCCGAAACACTATGATGCGGTGCTCGGAAAACGCGCGACATGCGCGTTAACCAAAGGCACCGCGTTGTCGTGGGAGGATATAAACTGATTGTCTAAGTGGGTCATTCCCGAGACCACAAACCAAAAAACCCGGCGAATGAGCCGTAATGCCGATCAGTTAAGCAAAAAATGATCGGTTGAACGATCCTGAGAGGGTGTCAAAATCCGAGTGTTTCTGCACACTCGGATTTTTTTATGTTCTTAAGACAAGCCCTCGACCGAATACATCAATTCTCTGCTGACCAACTCAATGGTCTATCCGATCTCCTTTGCCCTGAACTCATTCACCAATGTCTTGAGGACACAGGCGTCGCGACGATTCGTAAGCGTAGGCTCCCCATGGAATTGATGGTATGGAGCGTTGTGGGAATGTCACTTTATCGGCATCTATCGATGAGTAAGGTGGTCTCTCAGCTAGATATATTGCTACCGGGCAAGAAACCCTTTGTTGCGCCGAGTGCGGTTATCCATGCCCGTAAGAAGTTGGGGCACAAGCCAGTCGAAGCGGTGTTCAACCAAACTCAGCAATTGTGGCATGAGAAGACCCCACATCCTGACTGGTACGGACTCACTTTACATGCTGTTGATGGCGTAGTTTGGCGAACACCAGATACGGCCGACAACGATAAGGCTTTTAGCCGAACCGGTAATAAAACAACGACGTCAGACTATCCTCAAGTTCGCATGGTCTGCCATATGGAATTAACGAGCCATCTGCTTAACAGTGCTGCCTTTGACTCCGTCTCCGTCAGTGAGGTTGACCTGACCGCTCAGCTTATCGATAAAGCCCCAGATAATAGCCTCACCCTGTTTGACAAAGGCTTTTATGCCTTAGGGCTTCTCCATCGTTGGCAAAGCCAAGGTAAGGAGAGGCACTGGCTAATTCCGTTACGAAAAGGGGCGCAATATAAGACATTGAGAAAACTGGGGCGTGGTCAGGAGCTAATTGAACTCTCGCTAACTGCTCAAGCGAAAAAGAAATGGGCTGATGCGCCAGATACACTGGAGGCGAGACTCATTACCACCAAGGTCAAAGGGAAAGAGGTCAAACTGCTGACGTCAATGACCGACCCCAAGCGGTATATAGGGGCCGATATTACAGAGCTCTACAGTCATCGTTGGGAAATCGAATTAGGCTATCGAGAGATGAAGCAGTACATGCTTCAAAATAGCCTTACGCTAAGAAGTAAAACACCGGCGTTAGTTAAACAGGAGCTTTGGGGGATGTTGCTCGCCTACAACCTACTGCGTTTTATGATGTGCCAGATGGCGTATTCATTGAACACGGTAATGCCATACCAAATAGGCTTTAAGCAGGCATCAATATTTTTAGTGAGTCAGTTGCAGATGCTCCCGGCTGTCGCACCTGGAAGATACCCAGAAGTGCTCCGATATATCCTCGACATGGCAGAGAGCTTTGTACTTCCAGAGAGGCGAGAGAGGACATATCCAAGAGCAGTGAAGAAAAGGCCCAATCGCTATGCGACTAGGCCTTCTAAAAGACGTAACTCAGCTTAATTCACATGCATTAGGCGAATGAGCCGGGTTTTATCATCGTGCGATAATACTATTATTACATTTGCGCAATCATGTCGTCTGCAAACTCAGAGCACTTACGTAGGCTCGCACCTTCCATTTGACGCTCGAAGTCATAGGTCACAGTTTTGTTGGCGATGGCTTTTTCCATTGATTTGATCACCAAATCAGCGGCTTCAAACCAGCCCATGTGACGCAGCATCATTTCTGCTGACAGGATAAGCGAACCTGGGTTTACCTTGTCTTGGCCCGCGTATTTTGGCGCCGTGCCGTGGGTGGCTTCAAACAGTGCCACACCGTCACCAATGTTGGCACCTGGGGCGATACCAATACCACCAACCTGCGCTGCCAAAGCATCAGATACGTAATCACCATTCAAGTTCATGGTGGCAATCACATCATACTCTGCAGGGCGCAACAGGATTTGCTGCAAGAAAGCATCTGCGATGGAATCTTTAATAATGATTTCTTTACCGGTTTTTGGATTTTTCATCGTCATCCACGGACCGCCATCAAGCAACTCGGCACCAAACTCTTTATTGGCTACTTCGTATGCCCAATCTTTAAACGCCCCTTCGGTAAACTTCATAATGTTACCTTTGTGGACGATGGTCAGTGAGTCGCGATCGTTATCGATGGTGTACTCGATAGCCGCACGAACCAGACGCTTGGTACCTTCTTCAGAAATCGGCTTGATACCGATACCACACTGCTCTGGGAAACGGATTTTGTTGGCACCCATTTCTTCGCGCAGGAATTTAATCACTTTATCGGCTTCTGCGGTGCCCGCTTTAAACTCGACACCCGCGTAGATGTCTTCTGAGTTTTCACGGAAGATCACCATATCCGTGTCTTCTGGCTTTTTCAGTGGGCTAGGAACGCCAGTGAAGTAGCGAACAGGACGCGCGCAGATGTAGAGATCGAGTTCTTGACGAAGGGCTACGTTCAGAGAACGAATACCACCACCCACAGGGGTTGTCAGTGGACCTTTGATGGCAACTTTGTATTCACGAATAAAATCAAGTGTTTCAGCAGGCAGCCATTGATCATCACCGTATACCTTGGTGGATTTCTCACCGGTGTAGATTTCCATCCATGAAATCTTACGCTCACCGTTGTAGGCCTTAGCAACTGCTGCATCAACAACTTTAATCATTGCAGGGCTAACATCCATCCCGATGCCGTCCCCTTCAATGTAAGGGATGATTGGGTGGTTAGGGACTACCAGTTTTGTGCCGTCGAGCGTGATCTTCTGACCTTCCGCCGGTACAACTACTTTACTTTCCATTTTAATCTCCTAGCGTCCATTTGTTATCTTTGTGTAAGATGCGCACTGAGGATACTTGAATTCAGGCAACACGCCAAACAGATTATTACGTGTATAATACGGAAGTCTCATTTGCCGTTTAATCTATTTGACAGTCCTTATGACCAAGAAACCCCGCGCCAAGCCAGCATCTAACACTGTTTTAAACACACCGAAAAAAGCGCTAACAGCACCGCCCACTCAAGCTTCACCCCCACGCACTACACGCGTTATTCTCGTTAACAAACCGTATAATATGTTAACGCAATTCAGTGGCGAACCCGCCGATAGCACATTAGCCGACATCGTATCGGTCAAAGATGTCTATCCAGCCGGTCGGCTTGATAAGGACAGCGAGGGGTTGCTGGTCCTCACCAATAACGGCGCCTTACAAGCAAGACTGACCCAGCCGTCCTCCAAATCTGCCAAAACCTATTGGGTGCAAGTTGAAGGCGAACCCAGCGAAGAGGCAATCCAAGCACTTTGCGACGGTGTCGAATTAAAAGATGGCCTCACGCTGCCTGCCGATGTCACCAAAATGGCACCACCCACCGTTTGGGAACGCCATCCCCCGGTTCGTTATCGCGCAAACATTCCTACCACTTGGTTAAAAGTGGTTTTGCGTGAAGGGCGAAACCGGCAAGTACGCCGCATGACTGCACATATCGGCCACCCGACGCTGCGCTTGATCCGCGCTCAGCTGGGCCCGTGGCAACTGGAGGATTTACAGCCGGGCCAGTGGCGTGAAGTGGATCCCCCGAAAGGCTTTGAGCAATTCACCCCTAAACCGAAAGGCGCAAAAGGGAAAGCACCACGTAGGCGCACTCGCTCGTCCAAGCGCGCACCGTCGAAGAAACGCAATGAGTACTAGGAATACCTGAACACACCATCGATCGATTTGCGCACACAGCCCCTCCGCGCCAAGGATGGCGCGGCATCCAATCCCAAGTATTAACCCTCATTGTTATGAATAGTATTAACATATGCCGGATCAGTCACAGGTCACGCGACCATCACCCCACCCATCTACTTTCTTTGGATAACGGCTAACATGTGAGCCTTATCACATCTGTATCCGACGAATGGATTCTGTTAAACTCAGCGTCCGTTTATTGATAGCAGCATTTGTGATCACCATGTCAGATAACAGCAGCAAAAAAGTGATTGTCGGAATGTCCGGCGGTGTTGATTCGTCCGTTTCTGCCTACTTGTTGAAACAACAGGGTTATCAGGTCGAAGGCCTGTTTATGAAAAACTGGGAAGAGGATGACAACGAAGAATACTGCTCTGCTGCAGAAGACTTGGCCGATGCACAAGCTGTCTGCGATAAGCTAGGCATTGAACTGCACACCATCAACTTCGCCGCTGAGTATTGGGATAATGTTTTCGAGCACTTCCTAACGGAGTACAAAGCAGGCCGCACGCCTAATCCAGACATTCTTTGTAACAAAGAAATCAAATTTAAGGCATTTCTCGAATTTGCTGACGAAGTGCTAGACGCTGACTACATTGCTATGGGTCACTATGTACGCCGTTCGTTCCCAGAAAATGGCGAAAAAGCACAAATGCTGCGCGGCTTGGACAACAATAAAGATCAAAGCTATTTCTTATATACATTGAGCCATGAGCAAATCGCGCGGAGTCTGTTCCCCGTGGGCGAACTGGAAAAGCCACAAGTACGCCAAATTGCTGAAGAACAAGGCCTCGTGACCGCGAAAAGAAAGACTCGACCGGTATTTGTTTTATTGGTGAGCGCAAGTTTACTGATTTTCTTGCTAAGTACTTGCCGGCACAACCGGGCCCGATTGAAACCACGGACGGCAACGTCATTGGTGAACACCAAGGCCTGATGTATCACACACTCGGCCAACGAAAAGGGCTGGGAATTGGCGGCATGAAAGGCGGTAATGGTAAAGAAGAGCCTTGGTATGTGGTCGATAAAGATGTCGCGCGCAATGTACTGATTGTCGGTCAGGGTCACGACCATCCTCGTTTGTATTCAGAAGGCTTAATTGCCGCCCAATTGCACTGGGTCGATCGCGAAGTTATCACTGAGCCACGTCGCTGTGCGGTGAAAACACGATACCGTCAGCACGATATATCATGTACTATCACGCCTATCGATAATGACACGATTAAAGTTACTTTCGATGAACCGCAAATTGCCGTTACCCCTGGCCAATCTGCCGTGTTTTTATGATGGCGACGTTTGTCTTGGCGGTGGCATCATCGAGCAACGCATTTAAGGAGCCGTGATCAGTGGCAGAGACGATTTATGATCGCACCCTCGCCTTTGCGAGCATTTGTCAAGCAGCCAAGTTGGTGCAAGATGTATCCCGTCAGGGATATTGCGACCAAGATGCGCTGCGCACCAGTTTAAGCAGCATAATTGTGACCAACCCTTCCTCGACCCTCGACGTCTTCGTGGTGAGGCGGGGGAAATCACAGGTGATGGCGAACGCGGCCTACGTATTGGCTTGGAAACACTGATCCATCAACTCGATAACGGCCGTAATGGGACGGAGCTGACGCGCTATCTCATCAACCTATTGGCTTTAGAGCGTAAGCTTGCCAGTCGCCGTGATGCGATGGCCCAGCTCGGTGATCGTATTGAAACCATCGAGCGCCAAGTCAGCCATTTCGATTTACTCGATGAGCAGATGATCAGTAACCTTGCCAGCATTTACCTCGACGTGATCAGCCCGCTGGGCCCACGGATTCAAGTTTCTGGTGATCCTCAGCATTTACAACAAACCGGTGTTCAACATCGTGTGCGTGCCATTTTGCTGTCAGGGATCCGCAGTGCTGTATTATGGCGCCAAGTTGGCGGCAAACGCAGACACCTCATCTTTGGCCGCAAAAACATGGTTGAACAGGCCAAAATCATTCTAGCCCGTAACTAATCAGATTGAAACTCAGGAGACAAAAAATGGAACTGTCAGCGCTGACTGCTGTTTCCCCGGTCGATGGCCGATATGGCACGAAACGATTGCGTTTGCGATCGATTTTTAGTGAATTTGGATTATTGAAGTATCGTACCATCGTCGAGATCCGCTGGCTGCAAAAGCTTGCTGCGACTGACAGCATCACAGAAGTGCCTGCGTTTAGTGATGAGGCCAATGCATTATTGGATCGCATTGCCGCTGAATTTAGTGAGCAAGACGCTGCGCGCATCAAAGAGATTGAGCGCACCACCAACCATGACGTCAAAGCGGTTGAATACTTTTTAAAAGAAAAAGTGGCGGACAACCCTGAGCTGAATGCTGTTAACGAATTTATTCACTTCGCTTGTACCTCTGAAGACATCAATAACCTGTCTCACGCGCTGATGCTTAAAGAAGCGCGCGATACCGTTATCTTGCCTGAGATGAAGCGCCTTGAAGCGGCGGTGAAAGATCTGGCTCAGCAGTTCCGTGATGTGCCTATGCTCTCTCGCACCCACGGCCAGCCTGCGTCTCTTCGACCATGGGGTAAAGAGATGGCGAACGTTGCCTACCGCATGGCGCGCCAAAATCAAACAAGTCGAGAGTACTGAAATTCTCGGTAAGATCAACGGCGCAGTCGGTAACTACAATGCGCACCTCTCAGCCTATCCAGAGATTGATTGGCACGCATACAGCGAAGCCTTTGTCACCTCGCTTGGTATTGATTGGAACCCGTATACAACCCAAATTGAGCCGCACGATTACATTGCCGAGCTCTTTGATGCCGTCTCGCGCTTTAATACTATCTTGATCGATTTTGACCGCGATATCTGGGGCTATATTGCACTGGGTCACTTTAAGCAAAAAAACCGTTGCGGGCGAAATTGGTTCATCGACCATGCCACATAAAGTGAACCCGATTGATTTTGAAAACTCGGAAGGCAACCTAGGGTTGGCGAACGCGATTTTCTCTCATCTGGGCCAAAGCTACCGATTTCCCGTTGGCAGCGAGATCTGACTGACTCCACCGTGCTGCGTAACTTGGGCGTGGGTGTGGGCTACACCTTGATTGCTTATACCTCGACCCTTAAAGGGATCAGCAACTGGAAGTGAACAAGCGGCGCTCGAAGCTGAATTGGACAAAAACTGGGAAGTACTGGCAGAGCCCGTTCAAACCGTAATGCGTCGTTATGGGATTGAGAAGCCGTACGAGAAGCTGAAAGAGCTTACGCGCGGGAAACGTGTCGATGGTGAAGGCATGCGCCAGTTTATCGATGGCCTTGATTTGCCAGAGCATGAAAAAGCGCGTCTTAAGCAAATGACGCCTGCCAATTATATTGGTGATGCGGTCAAGCTCACTGACAAACTTTAAGCAAAACGCTCCCATACCTCACGGCCTCCATTTGGAGGCCGTTTTTTATCCCCCTCGCACCGCCCCGCTCAGCGCGTTATACTGCCGCAAATTTCTTAACCTGTGATGCTATGTATCAGTTTCAATTTTCCATTGCCGACTTTATGTCTACCTATTGGCACCAAGCGCCTACCGTTATCCGCCAAGGCTTTATAGACTTCGAGGATCCCATCGACCCAGAGGAAGTCGCAGGCTTGGCGATGGAAGCCGATATTGATTCTCGCATGGTGACACACGCGAATGGTCAATGGCAGGTTGCCCACGGACCGTTTGAGGATTTTAGCGACTTTCCTGATACTCACGCGCAACTGATTGTTCAGGCAGCCAACCACTGGCACCCGGGCGCCCGCGAGTTAGCCAGTGCCTTTTCGACACTGCCTCAGTGGTTATTCGACGATCTTATGGTGTGCTATTCCCAACCGCATGGCGGCGTTGGTCCTCATATTGATCAATATGATGTCTTTATTGTGCAAGGCCAAGGGCGTCGTCGCTGGCGTGTCGGACCCAAGGGACAGTATCAAGAAGCCAATTTGGAAACAGGTCTTAAGCAAATTACCGGCTTCGATGCCATCATCGATGTGGTGTTAGAGCCGGGCGATATTCTTTATATCCCACCAGGCTTTCCACACGAAGGCGATACCCTTGAGCCCTCGCTCAGTTACTCAATTGGCTATCGCTCACCAAAAGCCCGCGAGCTATTGAGTAGCTATGCCGACCAAGTTATCGTCGATGAAGCAGGCGACCATCATTTCCATTGGCCAGCCATGCAAGCGCAACCCGACGCGCCGGCAGCATTGGATCCACAACATCTCGCGCAAATGGATGAGATGATGATGGCGTTAATGCACGACGAAACCCGTAAAAAGCGCTGGATTGGCGAGTTTCTCTCTCAGGCTCGACACGAGCTCGACTTGCTCAGCCCCGATCCGCAGTGGCAGCCTGATAGCCTCAAAGCCGCCATGCAAGATGGGCTTTGCTTAGAAAAACTCAGTGGCTTGCGTGCGTTTTATCACCCAGACCAGCCTGAAATGATTTTTATGCTCGGTGAAAGCTTTGATTTACCCGCAGGGTGTGAGTCACTCACCCCAGCGTTATGTAATCAGCGCTTTATTGATTGGGAAACCCTCGGCGATGCCGCTGACAATAGCCTGTTTTGGCCGATGCTCACGCTTTGGGTCAATCGCGGCTACTGGTATCCTCTCGAGGAAGCACCAGAGTAACCGCGTCTCATCAAGGTTATACTTTAAATTGGGCCGTGAGCGCACGCTGGCGGCCTGCTAACCCTTCAAGCTGGCTAGCGATGCTGGCGGTAGATTCAGCATGCGACAAGAGTTCATCACTGCGCTGACGAATATGCGTCACGTTTTGAGTGACATCGCCTGAGACGGCACTTTGTTGTTCAGCCGCAGCACTTATTTCACTATTCAGATCCATCATCTCCTGCATCGCCGCACGTATTTGATCTAGGCTAGTTACGGTTTCTTGCACTTTTTCCGCGGTATGATCTGCCAGTTGATTACCATCGTGAATAGCAGAGACAACGGAGTCAGCCCCTGACTGCAGCGAGTCAATAACAGTACGGATCTGCGAGATAGACTGGTTGGTTCGCTGGGCCAATTCTCGGACTTCATCTGCGACCACCGCAAACCCGCGTCCCTGCTCCCCTGCGCGCGCCGCTTCAATGGCCGCGTTTAACGCAAGCAAGTTAGTTTGCTCTGACATGGTATCAATAACGGTTAAAATCTCGGTAATGTCTTGGCTGCTTTTATGTAAAGCTTGCGCATCATGCGTGGCACCATTGAGTGTCTCGACCAAGCGCGCCATCGCTTCAGACGAGGTTGTGACAATCGCCTCTCCACGCTCCGTTGCAGTGTTCACGGCACTGGCCGCGCTTAGCGCGGATTCGGTATGGCGGGCGACTTGCGTCGCCGTTTGCGTCATTTGTTCCGAGGCCGTTGCCACCGCGTCCAAGCTTGAGGCTTGTTCACGACTACCATCTCGAGTTTGCGCCGCCACGCGTGATACTTCTTTAGCGGTGTGTTCCGCTTCTTTAACGCTATCAATCACGTTTGCCATGATGGGCTGGAGCTTATCGAGAAAACGATTAAACCGCCCAGCTAATACACCAATTTCATCGCGGTTTTTGAGGACAATGCGCTGAGTCAGGTCGCCATCACCATCCGCAATCTCCGCTAACCGAGCGGCTAAAAGGCGTAATGGTTTAACGATTTGCCGAGCAGCAAGACTCACGACGACTAAAGCCAGTAGAATGGCAATCACGCCCAAGGTACGCTCAGTTGTGGCGGCTTGCGCGCGTTGCGCGGTTATCTGCGACGCTAGCTGTGTCGCACTCGCCAGCAATGCTTGTTCCGGCAGCGAAATGAGCACTCCCCATGTTGCACTGGGTAACGCAATCGGCACATAGGTCATTAAGTGACCTTGCTGCCACTGCGTTTTCGCGTCCCCTGCGCTTATCCACTCTGGCAGCTGAGATGGTGCATAACGCAATTGCGAGATATCACTCCCCAATGCATTCGGCTCATCAGTTGCCACTAGCTGACCACGCTGGCTGATCACACTAATATGCCCACGGCCGTCAAAGAGTGCTTGGTCAGCTTGCTCAATCAAGGCTTGTAGATCATTCAATTGGATCTCAATCCCCAGTACACCGAGTGCGTCACTATCACGCATCAGCGGTGAGGAAATCGTAACATGTAAGCCTTCTGTGTCACTTTGGGGAGCAGACACACAAGCTGTACCTTGGCTGAGCGGGCATTGATACCAATAATTGCTGGGCTGCCCGGAGGCGGTGCGGGCGGTATCATTAATTTGTGACTCGCTCAGCACTGATGGCGTCAACTGGTCACCACGCTTTTGCCATAGACTGGCAAAGCGGCCTGAGGCATTGGCGCCGCGTTCGCTGTCTAATTGGTAAAACTCATCTTCTTGGTCAAGTGCATTGGGCTTAAACACGACAAACGCTGCTTGTACACTGTCGAAGTTCACGACCGAGCGACGGACGAGTTCATTAATCGAGCCGCGAAGCTCACCACTATCCGTAAAATTTTGCTCCGCGTTATACTGTAAATACACCACACTTTGGGCCAGCATTTGTGCGCGGTACACCGCCTCATCAAGCGAACGTTGAACATGGGTGGCTTGCACTTGTGCTTGGCTTGTCGCTAAGCGCTGTGCGGATTGTTTTAAGCTCTGCGTACTCGCAGCGCTGACGGTTTGATGGAATTGCTGATTCACGTACGACGAAAAACTCAGCAGCGCTGCTGCCGTAATGGCGACACAGGCGCCAGCCACCAGCGTGACTTTCCATTGGATCGAAAGGGATTTCATGACAGCTCCTTGTCATTACAACGCACTCGCATAACGCCAGCGCTATTCTCATCCTTGAAACACTTGTAACTAGACCATAACAAAAAAGCGCAGGTGATAAACCTGCGCTTTCCCATATTTTTGCTTTTTTACGGTAAGAACCCTAGATGACTTATCTGTCTTTCGGGTCTAACGCATCGCGTAAACCATCGCCGACATAGTTAAAGCAAAACAGTGTCATCACCATAAAGGCCGCAGGGAAGAGCAATTGCCAAATCGCGAGTTCCATCGTTTGAGAACCCTCTTGCAACAACGCCCCCCAACTGGTCATCGGCTCTTGCACCCCGAGTCCCAGGAAACTCAGGAATGATTCAAACAAAATCATATTGGGCACAAGCAAGGTCGAGTAAACCGCAACAATACCGAGCACGTTTGGCACGATATGGCGCGTAATAATATGGCGTGTACTCACCCCTGAAACGTGTGCGGCTTCGACGAACTCTTTGCTGCGTAAACTCAGGGTTTGACCACGAACAATACGTGCCATATCTAGCCACGCAATACAGCCGATAGCCACGAAGATCAGAACGATATTACGGCCAAAGAAGGTAACCAATACAATCACGAAGAACATGAATGGAATAGATTGGAGGATTTCGACTAAGCGCATCATGACAGCATCCGTGCGGCCGCCAATAAAGCCTGATGTGGCACCATATAGAGTACCAATCAACACCGCGACGAGTGCCCCCATGACACCGACCATAATTGAAATGCGTCCGCCCATCATGGTGCGGGTAAACAAATCACGTCCTAGCGCATCGGTACCAAACCAATGCCCTTCCATACCAAATGATGGCGCAGCATGGATAGCATACCAGTCGGTCGCATCGTAGGCATAGGCACTTAGGTGTGGTCCAATAATCACACTAAGACCAATCAAAAACAGGATGACCAAACTTGCCATCGCCGCACGGTTGCGTCGAAAACGCACCGCAGCATCTTGCCATAAGCTTCGACCCTTCACATCGACTTGTTCAGAGAAGCTCTCGAGGGCGTCAATATTTTCTTTTTTCGTCAGCATTATGTCACCCCTAGTAACGGATCTTAGGATCGATATACGCCAGCAGGATATCGACGATAGCGTTAAACAGAATGGTGAGCGTACCAATTAAGATGGTGCAGCCCAGTACCAGTGAATAGTCGCGGTTAAACGCTGCGTTCACGAATAACTTACCGATGCCAGGCAACCCAAAGATGGTTTCAATCACAACCGAACCGGTAATAATCCCCACAAACGCAGGCCCCATGTAGGAAACAACCGGTAGCATCGCCGGCTTAAGTGCATGCTTAACAATAATTTTGGGGTAGCTCAGCCCTTTCGCGCGAGCGGTACGAATGAAGTTACTATTCAAGGTTTCAATCATGCTGCCTCGAGTAACACGCGCAAATGTTGCCACGTAAAGCAGCGACATGCCTATCATGGGTAGGATCATGAATTGCCAGCCACCACCTTGCCAGCCACCAGCAGGAAGCCAACCGAGATTAATCGAGAAGATATAAATCAACACTGGAGCGAGAACAAATGATGGCATTACCACCCCAAGCATGGCTGTCGACATGATGGCATAGTCAATCCAAGTGTTTTGCTTGAGTGCCGCAATGGTGCCAATCGTGACCCCAAACACTAAAGTGAACAAAAACGCCAATGCGCCGATTTGGGCAGAGACTGGAAATGCCCCCGCGATCAGTTCGTTCACCGAGAAATCGATGTATTTAAATGAGGGACCAAAGTCACCCTGTAAAATATTGCCAAGGTAGGTGGTGTATTGTTCGAACACCGGCTTATCCAAGCCATACTTAGCATTAATGTTGGCCATTACCTCTGGGGGTAACGGACGCTCACTTGAAAAAGGGTTGCCGGGCGCAAACCGCATTAAGAAAAAGGAAACAGTGATCAATACCAACAAAGTTGGAATGGCTTCCAAAATTCGCTTAGCGATAAATTTCAACATAGCTGTACCGTATCGTTTTGAGAATCACAGCGAGCGCTGTCTGAATAGACCTCACAGACAGCGACAGCCAGCCAAGGAAGTCGCCGATGGCGACTCCCTTAGTTAGCTGTGAATCAGGAGTTTATTCCGCTTTAATGTAAAGATCTTTAGAGTAGATCTTCTCTTCAGCGTTATTCGCAGGGAACCCGCCCACTTTAGGGCTAAGGAGACGCGCTTTAACATACTGATAGATAGGCGCGATAGGCATGTCTTTCGCCATTTGCGCTTCTGCGTCTAGGTACAGTTGCTCACGCTCAGCATCGTCCGTGGTTTCCATCGCTTTTTGCATGATGGCATCGTAGGCTTTGCTGTCGTAATGCACACCGCCTGATGTATTGGTACTGCGCATCAATGTTAAGAAGGTAGAGGCTTCGTTATAGTCACCACACCAACCTGCGCGTGCCACATCAAAGTCACCTTCATCCTTGGTGCTCAGGTAGGTTTTCCACTCTTGGTTATTGAGTTCTACATCCACACCCAGCTTGTCTTTCCACATTTGACCAATCGCAACGGCCAGTTTTTTGTGGTTCTCACTGGTGTTGTAGAGCAATGAGAAATCAAGTGGATTACTTTCGTCAAAACCGGCTTCCTTGAGAAGACGTTTTGCTTCTGCATCACGCTCTTCTTGGGTCATTTTCGCATAAGCCGGTAACTCTGGTGAGAAGCCCGCTGTAATTTCCGGCGTGAGGAAGTAAGCAGGCTTTTGGCCTTGGCCCAGTAGCGCGTCAGTCACGACATTACGGTCAATGGCGTAAGACAAGGCTTTACGAACACGAACATCATCAAAGGGCTCTCGCTTGGTGTTAAATATGTAATAGTAGCTACACAGGTTACCAACGATCGAAAGATCTTCAGGGTGCTCCTGTTTAAGACGACGGAAATGCTCGTTGGGAATTTCATACGTCATATCAATCTCACCGGCCAAGAAACGATTCATTTCCGAAACTTGGTTTTCAATGGGTAAGAAAGTCACTTTATCTAACGTCGTGTTTTCATTATCCCAATACTGTTCGTTACGCTTGAGATCAATGCGCTCATTGATTACCCAGTTATCAACGACATAAGCGCCATTACCCACAAAGTGCTCGGGTTTTGTCCACTGATCGCCATACTTCTCAACGACTTTTTGGTTGACTGGCTTCATGGTGGTATGACCCATCATTTTCACCAAATAAGGCACCGCGGTATCTAAGGTGACTTGCAGGGTGTGATCGTCGAGCGCTTTCACACCCAAAGTGTCTTTGTCTTTGGTGCCATCAACAATGTCTTTGGCATTGAGCATATGGGTATAAGCGACATACCATGAGTATGGTGACGCGGTATTCGGATCGACAACACGTTTAAAGCTGTATTCAAAGTCGTGTGCGGTGACAGGATCGCCGTTTGACCACTTAGCATCCTTACGCAAGTAAAAGGTGAACACTTTGTTGTCTTTGTTTTCCCAGCGCTCTGCGACCCCAGGGATCACATTGCCGTCGGCGTCTTGGTTAACCAAGCCTTCCAGCAAATCACGAATGACGTGAGATTCAGGCACGCCTTGAGTCTTGTGCGGGTCGAGTGAAGCGACTTCTGCACCATTACCACGAACCAACTCTTGCACTTCAGCAAGTTTCGGCTCACCAGCAGGCGCTTCGGTTTTCGTTTCAGGGCTCGTTTGG
This sequence comes from Salinivibrio sp. YCSC6, assembly GCF_004916735.1. NCBI lineage: Bacteria > Pseudomonadati > Pseudomonadota > Gammaproteobacteria > Vibrionales > Vibrionaceae > Salinivibrio > Salinivibrio sp. YCSC6. The sequence goes on along the minus strand of NZ_CP039516.1, from coordinate 862,969 downwards.
GAGGTTTGTTTTTGCTCTGGTTCACTACATCCTGTAAGAGCCAGAGATAGGCCAGCGCCCATAAAGAGGGTTCGGGTGATCGTGTTTAGCTTCATCGTGTAACTCCATAACAATCGCTATATGCATCCGTGACAATCAACACAGGGGATAAAGCGTCCTTCGTGCCTAAACACGTATTGCTCACCGACCTGTGCGGATTAATGGCAAAACATTACCAATCAGCGCTGTGTTTTGCCACAACACTGAAGTATTTTGCCATAAAACGGCAATAAAAACTCATATTTAACTAGATAAAAACATAGAATAAGAACATTGCGCTGGTAAGAGCTGGAGCAGATAGCACTTTATTCACAGAAAGAATAAAAAAACCGAATAAATTTCCATTTATACTGTTTCTGCGTACTGGCTAGCCATTTGCGGCTATCATTCCGCTCGAAAAACGGACAAACCGCTATGACACTATTTATCTGCAGACGATCACACTCAGCTCAAACCCGAAAATGTTACTCATATGTAAATGATGCCACTAAACGCTATTTGTCAATAAAACTCAACCCTAACGCTTTACCATAATGTCAGAGAGGTACCACGGTCACAAAACAACCGCTCTCAGCGCTGATAGGAGCGACCAAATAAATAACATATTCATCAATATGTTAGTTAGGAGCAGTGAGTCTTCACCTCAGCCTAGATATAAAAAAGCCAGCGAATTTCGCTGGCTAGGTCAAAGAAATCAAACTCTATTTTTTGGCTTCATCGGTTTCGAAAGCGGGATGGTCCTCCTGAGCCGAGTCTCTATCCTGATCGTATAAAGAACGCCCTTCTTCCCGGGCTTTTTCCATTTGTGGTACTGCGTCGTGGATCATTTCTTTGATTTTCTTATTGCTATAGCGCTTGTGCTTCATTGTGTCCTCCTGAACAAGTAGCCATTCGGCACAGACACTCAAACTAAGGCGATTGGCGCCCTAAAAGTCGTTTGAGTACAAACCGCTTGTGCAACATTTAAGCTACACCTTTGTCACAGGAAAAGCAAAACACTGTCAATGGATACTCCACCGCGCGTTATCGACCGCTTACCGGATTGTTTTAATAACATTAAATGATAATAAGTCTCTGTTTAGACGAAATACCAATATCGTTGCTTTTTTGAGCAAATAAGATTGTTATTCGATTACATCTAGCCCATCATACACGTGATGGTGAGTTGTTCCCGACACCATCACAGTTTTCACTTCCGACAAAGAGCTACAACTGACAATGAGACCACAAGGTTCAACCTCTCGCCCACTGTGCGCGCGCGTTCGTCATGGTTACAACCCAAATAAGGGCAAAAAACCACAACGCGACAGCTAACAGTTGCGATTGAAAGTAAATAATTAATAGCCTCCCTTGGAGGCTATTTTTTTATCCAAAAATACCGACGCCATACCTTGCGATGTCGCTGAGCTCGGTTACTATGCAGCAACGTGCAACAATAGGGACATTGATGCCATGGCAACCTCGGTCAACCATCGCTACAAAATTTCTGAACTGGCAACACTCTTTGGCCTGTCACATCGAGCCATTCGCTATTATGAGGCTGAAGGATTAATCGCGCCTGAGCGTAAAGGTCAGCAGCGCTTATATCGATATCAAGACTATTTGCGCCTGTCTCTTATTGTGAGGGGAAAACGCCTCGGCTTTTCTTTGGCAGAAATGAGAGAGCTTTTTGAACTGTACGACGCGGAAAAAAACACACCGCGCGCACTCCAACAAATGATTCAAGCCATTCAGCAACGTCAACGTCGCTTGCAGCAACAACAAGAAGACATCCAAGCCATCATGGACGAGCTCAATCGCGCCGAAACTCAGTGTTATCGTCAACTCAGCAAGTGGAGTCGCCAACCGTCTTCATAAGCGTCATTGCAGAATAGTACAAAAGCTCATACATTTGCGTCGCAAAATGCGACTAAACCGATTCTACTTGTCTTAAAAACACCGGCTTCCCTTGTCCTTACTAGGATACATAGGCATTTAGAAAAGTAGGCACCCCTTTTGCAGTATCTAGATTACTAGACCGATTTATTTGCTCGTCAGGGGGTGCATTATGGCTCAATCTACACCGATTTTGTTTAACGACCGCCACATTCTACCTGGAGGTAGAATTCCGCTTCGTATCCCTGCGGGTAATGCGCTGAATACGCTCGTATTCGCCATGAAGCATGGGTTACCGTTGGGCGTGTGTATGGCGGACAGCAACAGCCAATGGCAACACACCAATATTGGCACCTTTGTCGATATCGAAGACTTCACCACCAGCCAGGAAGATGGATGTTTAGTTGTCACCGCCCGCGGCACTGCACGTTTTTCAATCCAAACTTTTAACCAACAACAGAGCGAGATGCTGTTTGCTTCTGTGCGTGCACTGCCTCGCTGGCCCGATTGTCAAGTAGACGACCAAAGCCAACCCCTTGTCGAGCGATTACAGTCGATGTTTGAACGGTATCCAGAGTTGCAAAAAATGCACCGCCAAACCGAGTTTTCTAACCTGAGCTGGCTGTGTCAGCGTTGGCTCGAATTGCTGCCACTTCCTACTACAGAGAAACAGCAGCTGATGGCCAACAACTCTTGTGGCACCACGCGGGATTACCTTCTTAGCATGATGCAAGATCCGCATTAACGCGGCCAAACAAACGGAAAAGCGGTGACGTGTCGAGCGTCACCCCTTTATCCCCCTATTTTTAGTGCTGCCTTGCGATTTGGCCTATTCACTTGATTTGGTGATTTTATAGGCAAGGGTAACCACCACAGTTACCCTTTTTTATTGCCAATTCACAAAACCCTGCTCTGACTTTTACACTTTCGGTCACTTATTCAGTAAACTCGGCGTTTACGTACATAGCACATCGAACGGTTACTCATGACCTTATCGCCTCTTTCTGATCGAACAACCCGCATTGTCGCCATTGGTGGCGGACACGGACTTGGTCGCGTGCTGTCGGCGCTAAGCGAGCATGGCAGTCGTGTCACAGGCATAGTCACCACTACAGATAATGGTGGCTCGACGGGCCGTATCCGTGCTTGCCAAGGCGGGATCGCATGGGGAGATATGCGTAACTGTCTTAATCAACTCATCACGGAACCGTCTGTCGGCTCCATGCTCTTTGAGTACCGTTTTAAAGGTAAAGGGGAATTAAACGGTCACAACCTCGGGAACTTGATCCTAACCGCATTAGATAACCTGTCGGTTCGTCCGCTCGAAGCCATTCAGTTGATCCGTGATTTGCTGAATGTAAAAACACATATTCTCCCTATGTCAGAGCACCCTTCTGATCTCGCTGCGCTGACCGCCGATGGGGAGACGGTGGCTGGAGAAACCCATATTGATGAGCTTCCTCAACCACCCTCAAGACTATTCTTATCACCGACAGTGCCTGCGACACGCGAGGCCGTCGAAGCGATTGAGTTGGCGGATGTCATTTTGCTCGGACCAGGAAGCTTTCTGACCAGCGTCATGCCCCCATTACTGGTTCCTGAACTCAGTCGCGCTCTCAAACAGAGCCAAGCCAAAATCGTCTTTATTCGTAACCTAGGTAAAGAGTTGGGGCCCGCCGGCGCGATGCCCTTGGCAACCATGCTGACATGGTGTGAACGAGCGATGGGCGGACGAGAAATCGACTGGGTGTTGGGTGAAACGGCAGAGGCGAGTTTAGCTGAGCGTTATCAACAAAAAGAGGCCCAATTGGCCTCTTCAAATCACAGTTGGCGTCATGATAGAGACAAACTACGTCAAGCTATTGATGAAGTCCTGCTCAACAGCTAAGTCTCGGTAAGTCGAGGCTGTGCCGCGTAGCATATCGGTCAGCTCGTCCAAATGGTGTGACATCCACTCATCTTGTCCTTGACGGACACGAGATTCGCACTCACGGGCCATTTCCGCTAAATCGTCTGCGCCAAAGCTAGCGGCGCTGCTTTTAATCGCATGACTAATTTCTCGTACCTGTTCAATCGACGGTGAGCCTGAAAGCTGAGAATGATATTGGGAAAGCTCATCGCTGAATACCGTTAAAAGCACGGTGACAGTATCTTCCCCTACTTCCAAAGCCAGTCGACGTAATGTTTCAGTGTTCACTGTGGTGGCCATACATCCGCTTCCTATCATTAATTCGCCGCAGTTTTTTGCCAAGCTTGTAATTTTCTATAAATGGTCGAGGGGCTAACTTCCAATAATCCTGCTGCTTGCGGAATGTTGCCATTACAGGCATCAATCGCAACTTCAATGGCACGTTTTTCCGTTTTCCAAAGCGGTTCGATATCCGATTTACTGATTGCAGTCAGGTTATCATCACTCTGTTCGCGTGCCGTCAACGTTTGCAGTGCCACCTCTGACCGAGTGTTCGGATGGGACGATGCAATTTCGACACCAGATGCGCGCGCGAAAGGAGGTGGAAGCATTTCGGCAGTGACTTCCTCACCATTGTGCAGCACCACTATATTGCGGATTACGTTCTGAAGTTGACGAACATTTCCGGGCCAATCATATTCAAGCAGTTGTTTTACAACGGCCTCATTAAAGCGACAAAAGTCTTTTCCTTCCTCGGCAGAAAACAGCGCCAACAGGGCATTGGCAATTTCTAGGACATCACTGCCTCTGTCTCTTAATGGCGGAAGCGCGAGAGGGATCACATGGAGTCGGTAGTACAAATCTTCACGAAACTTTCCTTGCTGAACCTCTAACCAAGGATCCCGGTTTGTGGCGCACACAAAACGGACATCCACTTTTTTTACCTTGGAAGAGCCGACTTTTTGAAACGTGCCGGTTTGGATAAATCGCAGCAATTTGGATTGCAAATCCAAATCCATTTCGCAAATCTCATCCAAGAACAAGGTGCCGCCATCCGCTAACTCCGCTGCTCCATCACGCTCAGCCGCTGCACCTGTAAACGCGCCTTTCACGTGACCAAATAGCTCACTTTCAATCAAGTCTTTGGGAATCGCCGCACAGTTCAAGGCAATAATGGGTTTATTGCTGCGCGTACTTGCCGCATGGATGGCTTCGGCACACACTTCTTTACCCGTGCCACTTTCCCCGGTAATAAAGACGGTGGCTTTACTGGGCGCCGCCGATTCTATAACTCGATAGACCGCTTGCATGGGTAAACTGCGACCGATGAAGCCATGATATTCTCCCTCTTGCCGTTCAGACTGGGATTGACTCGCTACTTTTGGCTTGAGTGATTTATTCACCGTCACCCTAAGTTGATCTGCTTCACACGGCTTGATCAGAAAATCGTTGGCGCCATTGCGCATCGCATCCACCGCCGCGTCAATAGACCCATGCGCGGTCATAATGATCACGGGTAAACTTGGCGCGTTCGCACGGACATGAGCCAATACGTCGATCCCCGACATATCCGGTAAACGAAGATCGAGTATAATTAGCGCGAGCTGATCACCCTGTTGTGCAAAGAAATTCAGCGCTTCCTGACCCGTCCCAACGATCTCTACCTCCACATCAAGTGGGTTTAGGTAAGATTTGTAAAGGGCAGCCACTGACGCGGTGTCTTCTACCATCAGTATGCGTTTACTGTGTGATAGTGTTGGCATTTGTCCTCCGAGGGTGGCGTCTCGCATCCCATAATCGATGAAATTGTTATGCGTCACGCTCATAATAATTGCGCGAGCGTATGCGAAATGCGTTGCATTATGCAATCACATTTGCAGTTTAATGATAACAACTCACTAAAACCACACGGTTTGTCCATGTAAAGCCGCATTATAATAGTTGGCACGCTGAATGCATAACAGAGGATGACCCTTTTGGGGTCACCTAGCCAACTGACGTTGTTTGTGAGTACATGCTCACTGAAACACTACAGCCAACCTGTCGTTTTAGGTTGGCTTTTTTTTATTTAGCTATTCGCGATAAACTGCTCTCGCAGCACTTGAATTTGATCGCGTAATTGTGCCGCGCTTTCGAACTCTAAGTTTTGCGCCGCTTCATACATCTGTCCTTCCAGCTTCTTAATCTGAGCATCAATGGCTTGAGGCGATTGCAGTGTATAATCTGCATCCGGCTCTGCCACAGCGCGAAGCGACTTCATGGCTGGCTTACCTTTCTTCACGCGTTTACCCGCCGCCATTTCCATCACATCCATGACTTTTTTGTTCAATTTCTGCGGGGTGATGCCATGTTCATTATTATAGGCAATTTGTTTAGCTCGACGTCGTTCGGTTTCGTCAATCGCCCGTTTCATCGACTTTGTAATACTGTCGCCATATAAAATCGCTTTACCGTGGAGGTTACGCGCCGCCCGCCCGATGGTTTGAATCAAAGAACGCTCAGAGCGCAAAAAGCCTTCTTTATCGGCATCCAAAATAGCAACCAGAGAGACTTCTGGCATATCGAGCCCCTCACGAAGCAAGTTAATCCCGACCAATACGTCGAACTCCCCCAAGCGTAGGTCACGAATGATTTCCATACGTTCCACCGTATCAATATCAGAATGAAGATACCGAACGCGAACGCCATGCTCTTGCATATACTCAGTCAGATCTTCGGCCATGCGTTTGGTGAGCGTGGTCACTAACACCCGCTCATCGCGCTCTCGGCGCGCTCGAACCTCGGAAAGCAAATCGTCGACCTGCGTCGCGACAGGCCGTACCTCAATCTCAGGATCAATCAGGCCGGTAGGACGCACTACTTGATCAATCACATCTCCCGCGGACTTCTCAAGCTCATAATTACCCGGCGTTGCGGAGACATAGACCGTTTGCGGTGCCAGAGCTTCAAACTCATCAAATTTTAGCGGGCGATTATCGAGTGCTGATGGCAACCTAAAGCCATAATCCACCAGGGTTTCTTTTCGTGAGCGGTCGCCTTTAAACATTGCCCCGATTTGAGAGACAGTCACGTGCGACTCGTCGATAATCAACAGTCCATCGGCAGGCAGATAATCGAACAGCGTCGGAGGTGGCTCACCCTCAGCGCGTCCACTCAGATAGCGCGAATAGTTTTCAATTCCTGAGCAATAACCCAACTCGTTCATCATTTCGATATCGAACTGCGTCCGCTGAGTAATGCGCTGCTCTTCGAGAAGTTTGTTATTGTCGAGTAGATACTTTTTCCGCTCAGCAAGCTCCACTTTGATTTTCTCAACCGCATCCAAAATCCGCTCTCGCGGTGTGACATAGTGCGTTTTGGGATAAATCGTACACCGCGGAATATCTCTGGCACTGACTTGGCCAGTTAAGGGGTCAAATACGCTAATGGTTTCAACTTCATCATCAAATAGCTCAACGCGGATGGCATCTTGATCAGACTCGGCGGGGAAAATATCAATGACCTCACCGCGCACCCGAAATGTGCCTCGCTCAAACGCGAGATCGTTGCGCGTATACTGAAGCTCGGCGAGCCGCTTTAAGATAGTACGCTGATCAAGCAAGTCGCCTCGGCGAATATGCAGCATCATTTTTAAATAGGAATCGGGATCCCCCAAACCATAAATAGCTGACACAGAGGCCACGATTACCACATCACGTCGCTCCATCAGCGCTTTTGTTGCAGAGAGTCGCATCTGCTCTACGTGATCGTTTATTGATGCATCTTTCTCAATAAAAGTATCGGTAGAGGGTACATAGGCTTCCGGCTGATAGTAGTCGTAGTAGGAAACAAAATACTCAACCGCATTATCAGGGAAAAACTCTCTCATCTCGCCATAAAGTTGCGCCGCTAATGTTTTGTTAGGGGCAAGAATCATGGTCGGACGATTAAGCTCTGCAATCACATTCGCCATGGTGAAGGTTTTTCCCGACCCCGTGACCCCTAACAAGGTCTGATGTGCAAGCCCAGCTTCCAACCCCTCACATAATTTATGGATTGCTTCAGGTTGATCACCGGATGGTTGGAACGAAGAACGAAGAGAAAATGTTTTACTCATCAAGCTATCCTTTTGGGCCACAAGCCAATCACGCTATTGTCCGGACTCACTTTATCGAGTCAATCTGTCGAGCCATTTTACCAAAGCGAACGACAAATCGATCTTTTTTATCCATAAACGTTGACCTTAAAAAACGACCTAGATAGACTGTCTTTCCGCTTTAGGAAATCTCCGCTAAAGACACTTTCAAAACGCCAACACCTGGGCAAAGCCACCGCCTTTTTTCGATAATCTATCCCCGCTATTCACTTATCGCTTGTTTTTTAGACTGTGCATAAACATACATCAGACCGTACTCTCACAACGTTCATTCTTAGAAAAAAAACACCAATTTTCATTACCTTAACCAAAAAACATAAATGGATTGATTTTCGCCGCACGCATAAAATCAACACCATAGTGACTTCCTCAAGATCTGCACACACACTTATCCACAGAATTTGTGGGTAACTCCGCAGAAGCCTTGTGCACTCTGCCTTCTCACCAGTCAAGACATACCATACAAGCCAAAGATGGAAAACTTGCCGTTTTGCACGAATTGTCAACATATAGCGTTCACCTTTTCAACACTCAGTCAAAAAGGTCAAAATTCTTCACTGCATCCCGTTGACACCCCTAAATCTGCTCGCTAAGATTCGCCCCGCTTTCAAGGCAATTCCCCCTTAGTTCAGTTGGTAGAACGGCGGACTGTTAATCCGTATGTCGCAGGTTCGAGTCCCGCAGGGGGAGCCACTTTTGTGAGAAATTATGCGTTTCGCATTGCCTGTATCATTTCTGCTACGCAGAATATGTTGCAGGACTATGCGTCCCCGTTGAGTCCCAAGGGGGAGCCACTTTTCACCATATGGTGGAAGTTATTCTTGAAAAGCAATTCCCCCATAGTTCAGTTGGTAGAACGGCGGACTGTTAATCCGTATGTCACTGGTTCGAGTCCAGTTGGGGGAGCCAATTTTGTGTCCAATGACAGATTTAGTTATTCAAGCTAGTCGTTCCGCAATGCGGAATATGTCACTGGGCTGGGCGCCCCCGTTGAGTCCAGTTGGGGGAGCCAATTTTGTGTCCAATGACAGATTTAGTTATTCAAGCTAACCGTTCCGCTATGCGGAATATGTCACTGGGCTAGGCGCCACCGTTGAGTTCAATCGGAGGAGCCAATTTCAAAAAATCTGTTCCCCCTTAGTTCAGTTGGTAGAACGGCGGACTGTTAATCCGTATGTCGCAGGTTCGAGTCCCGCAGGGGGAGCCACCTTCCTTATCGCATCGATATTATCTCTAAGTGTTTACCCTGTCTGCGGCGCAGATTATGTCGCAGGACTAGGCGTCCATTACATGGCGTCCCCGTTGACTCCCGCAGGGGGAGCCACCTTCCTTATCACACCGATATTGTCTCTAAGTGTTTACCCTCTCTGCTACGCAGATTATGTCGCAGGACTAGGCGTCCCCGTTGACTCCCGCAGGGGGAGCCACCTTCCTTATCGCATCGATATTATCTCTAAGTGTTTACCCTGTCTGCGGCGCAGATTATGTCGCAGGACTAGGCGTCCCCGTTGACTCCCGCAGGGGGAGCCACCTTCCTTATCGCATCGATATTGTCTCTAAGTGTTTACCCTGTCTGCGGTGCAGATTATGTCGCAGGTCTTTCTTAATCACTCTCCAAGCCGCTGCGCTTTTTTGCACCACCACAAAACTGATCGTCTGATTGTCCCATCCACTACCCTCAAGTAAGCGTTGTGGTAGTCCGTTACGTAGTCCTTACACGAGCCAACACAAAAACCCTGCTTTACAGCGGTTGTTATAGCCGCGCCAAAGGCCGATAATAGGCAGATCACAAAAACATTAAATGATTAAACAGCATGGCTGAGTATTTGTTGCTTTTAGTGGGCACGGTATTGGTCAACAACTTCGTACTGGTGGAGTTTTTGGGCCTGTGTCCATTTATGGGCGTTTCAAAAAAACTGGAAACTGCAATAGGTATGGGTCTGGCAACGACGTTTGTGCTGACCCTTGCCTCGGTGAGCTCATATTTGGTTGAAACCTATATACTGGTCCCACTTGAACTGGGTTATCTGCGAACACTGAGTTTTATCTTGGTCATCGCAGTCGTTGTGCAATTTACCGAAATGGTAGTGCACAAAACTAGTCCCACTCTGTACCGCTTGCTTGGCGTGTTCCTGCCTTTGATTACATCGAACTGCGCCGTTCTTGGGGTCGCGCTGCTTAATATCAAGCAACAACACAGTTTTATCGAATCCATCATCTATGGGTTCGGTGCAGCTTGTGGTTTCTCGTTGGTGCTGGTGCTTTTTGCCGCCATGCGTGAGCGTATTGCGGCCGCTGACGTACCCGCTCCGTTTCGCGGCGCCTCAGTGGCAATGATCACGGCCGGGTTAATGTCTCTCGCCTTTATGGGCTTTACAGGATTGGTGAAGTTGTCATGAGTGGAATTGTTATTGCCGTTGTGGTTATTGCGGCACTGGCAGCCATCTTTGGTGCCATCCTCGGTTTTGCGTCGATCCGCTTTAAAGTGGATGCGGACCCAATCGTGGATCAAATTGACGCGATTTTACCCCAAACCCAATGCGGCCAATGTGGCTATCCGGGCTGCCGTCCCTATGCCGAGGCCATTGCAAACGGCGATGATATCAATAAGTGCCCGCCCGGCGGCCAACAAACCATTGAGAACTTAGCCGACTTGATGGGTGTCGAAGCAACAGAACTTGCGCATGACGAAGAAAAAAGCGTCAAAAAAGTCGCCTTTATCCACGAAGAAGACTGTATTGGTTGTACCAAGTGTATCCAAGCCTGCCCAGTGGATGCCATCGTGGGTAGTACAAAAGCGATGCATACCGTTATCGAGCAAGACTGTACCGGATGTGACCTGTGTGTGGCCCCTTGCCCCACAGATTGTATTGAAATGATTCCGGTACAAGACACACCGGAAACTTGGAAGTGGAAACTGGAACAAATTCCTGTGGTTGACGTGACAAATAAACAGGGAGCACAAGCTTGATGTTAAGCCTTATTGAGCAAATCAAACACGGCCAAGTTTGGGACTTCCATGGCGGCATTCATCCTCCTGAAAACAAAAAACAGTCCAATCACAGCGCCATTTTACCGGTAGCCATGCCAGAAACCTTGGTACTACCGCTTAAACAACACATTGGCAGCAAGGGTAAACTGCTGGTCAAGGTTGGCGATCAGGTCTTAGCCGGCCAGCCACTGACCGAAACCGATATGCAGCAATGCGTTCCCATCCACACCCCAACGTCAGGAAAAGTGATCGCGATTGAAGACAGAACCATCGCGCACCCATCGGGCTTATCGGATCAATGTGTGGTTATCGCACCGGATGGCAAAGATACTTGGGGACCAAAGCCACATTTACGGCAATATCGCGAACAAGCTCCAGAACAGCTGATCAACCATATTCGTGCCATGGGCATTGCCGGCATGGGAGGCGCAGGCTTCCCGACTGCACGCAAACTACAAAGTGGCGTCGCCCGCACCGAGATCCTGATTATCAACGCGGCAGAGTGCGAGCCTTACATCACGGCAGATGATCGTTTGATGCAAGATTGTGCCAACGAAATCATCACCGGCACCCAGATCCTCATGCATATTGTCAAACCCAAACTTGCCGTCATTGGCATTGAGGACAATAAACCCGAGGCCATCGCAGCATTAAAAGCAGCGGCAGCACAAGCTGAGCAAGAGATCTTAATTCAAGTAGTGCCCACCAAGTATCCATCAGGCGGTGAAAAGCAACTGATCAAACTGATCACGGGTAAGGAAGTACCCGCCAAAGCGTTTCCCGCCAGTATTGGTGTGCTAATGCAAAACATCGGAACGACCTACGCGATTAAGCGTGCGGTAATTGATGGCGAGCCCTTGATTCAACGTGTCGTCACCCTTACGGGGAAAACGTTACAAACACAGCAAAACCGCTGGGCATTATTAGGCACACCCATTGCGTTTTTGCTTGCCCAGCATGGCTACAAGCAAGATAAAAAATTACCCCGTGTGATTATCGGCGGCCCCATGATGGGCTTTACGGCGCCTCATGACGAGGTTCCCGTCACCAAAACCACTAACTGTATATTGGTCCCCACTCGCCGTGAAATCGCCCCTGCTCAGCAGGAAATGGCCTGTATTCGCTGTAGCGCTTGTGCTGACGCCTGCCCTGTCAATTTGCTTCCTCAGCAATTGCAGTGGTACGCCAAAGACCAAGACTACGACAAGTGCCAAGATTACGATTTATTCGATTGTATCGAGTGTGGAGCTTGTGCATACGTGTGCCCAAGCGAAATCCCCTTGGTGCAATACTATCGCCAAGCAAAAGCTGAAATACGTGAAATAGAAGCAGAGAAAGAGGCCGCCGAGCGCGCACGTCAACGCTTTGAGGCCAAAAAAGCACGTATGGAGCGCGAAAAGCAAGAGCGTGAAGAGCGACACCGCCAAGCAGCAGAACGGCGCAAGCAAGCCGCTCAGCAGAATGCAGGCAACAATGATGCACTCGCAGCCGCTGTTGAACGTGTTAAAGCGAAAAAAGCCGCCCAGCAAAACAGTGACGTAAAACCCGCCGTTGCAGCAGCCATTGCTCGCGCTAAAGCAAAACAAGCAGAGGCCGCTAAAGCGGGACAAGAAACGCCCGACAACAGCGAAATGATAAAGCTGCGAGAGGCACGCAAGCAGCAAGCTCGTGAGCGAAAGGCAGCAAAAGCTGCTGTAACGCCTGTAGAGGCAGATCAAAACAGCGAAAAGAAAGATGCAGTCGCCGCTGCAATCGCCCGCGCCAAAGCACGCAAAGCGGCTGAGCAATCCGATGCGCCTGCGAAACCAGCTTCCGCAACATCAGACAGCACCGATGCAAGTGATAAAAAAGCGGCGGTCGCAGCGGCCGTCGCCCGTGCCAAAGCGCGTAAAGCGGCTGAGCAATCTGATGCGCCTGCTAAACCAGCTTCTGCAACATCAGACAGCACCGATGCGGATGATAAAAAAGCGGCGGTGGCCGCGGCCGTCGCCCGTGCCAAAGCGCGTAAAGCGGCTGAGCAATCTGATGCGCCTGCTAAACCAGCTTCTGCAACATCAGACAGCACCGATGCGGATGATAAAAAAGCGGCGGTGGCCGCGGCCGTCGCCCGTGCCAAAGCGCGTAAAGCGGCTGAGCAATCTGATGCGCCTGCTAAACCAGCTTCTGCAACATCAGACAGCACCGATGCGGATGATAAAAAAGCGGCGGTGGCCGCGGCCGTCGCCCGTGCCAAAGCGCGTAAAGCGGCTGAGCAATCTGATGCGCCTGCTAAACCAGCTTCTGCAACATCAGACAGCACCGATGCGGATGATAAAAAAGCGGCGGTGGCCGCGGCCGTCGCCCTCGCTAAAGCCCGAAAAGCGGCACAGCAAGAATCAACGGACAGTGAGGTAAGCCATCAAGCGCCCACACCATCCGCTGAGCAACAAAACGATAAGAAAGCAGCTGTGGCAGCCGCCGTCGCGCGCGCTAAAGCGAGAAAAGCTGCCCAACAAACCAGTGAAGATAAGGAATAATTGCCGTGGCGTTTTTTATTGCTAGCTCTCCGCACGCCCACAACAAGCGTTCAACCAGTCAAATCATGCTTACAGTCCTTCTGTGTGCGCTACCTGGTTTGGCGGCCCAGTGGTACTTCTTTGGTTGGGGAGTCATCATTCAGTTGGCACTTGCCATCTCGACAGCATGGGCAGCTGAAGCGGTCGTTATGCGACTTCGTCAACGCTCCCCGCTTGCTTATTTGCGTGATAATAGTGCGCTACTCACCGCATTTCTGCTCGCTGTGGCCATTCCACCGCTCGCGCCTTGGTGGGTCATCGTGATTGGTACGCTGTTTTCAATTGTTGTAGCGAAGCATATTTATGGCGGCTTGGGGCAGAATCTATTCAACCCTGCCATGGTTGGCTATGTGGTGCTTTTGATCTCATTTCCTGTTCAAATGACCACTTGGCTTCCGCCAGAGAGTCTCGCCGCCAATCCACTCACCTTAGGCGATGCGTTATCTGCAATTTTCAGTGGTTTCACCTTAGACGGCTTTAGCGTTAACCAATTACGCATGACCGCTGATGGCATCACTATGGCCACGCCACTCGATACGATTAAAACAGCACTCGCTGGGGGTAAAACGGTCAGCGAAGCACTTCAACAGCCTATTTTCAGTGCCATTGCTGGCGAAGGGTGGGCATGGGTAAATGCCCTATATTTGGTGGGCGGATTGGTGCTAATTCAACGCGGCATCATCAACTGGCATATTCCAGTTGCCATGCTATCCACCTTGCTGGCCTGCGCGTTACTCGGCCATTTGATTGCGCCCGACCAGTTAGCCTCTCCGCTCGTTCACCTCTTATCGGGTGCAACCATGCTCGGGGCGTTTTTTATCGCCACGGATCCTGTTTCTGCCTCCACCACTGATAAAGGGCGTTTGTGGTTCGGCGGTATTATTGGGGTATTGGTTTTCTTAATTCGTACTTGGGGCGGTTACCCAGACGGTGTCGCTTTCGCCGTGATTATTGCCAATTTGTGCGTCCCTTTGATTGATTATTACACCAAGCCACGTACCTATGGTCACACCCATAAACGTGCAGAGAAGAAGTCACAATCATGATTGAAACCATTCGCAAACACGGTGGGATCCTTGCGATAGCGGCACTGCTCTCCACCGCGTTAGTTGCTATTACGCATACGCTCACCGAAGACACGATTCAAGAGCAACAACAAAGACAATTGGCGAAGGCTCTGAACCAAGTGATCCCTGAGTCAATGCACGACAACGCCTTACACAAGACCTGTCGTTTGATTCAAAATGCCGATGCACTAGGCACCGACGAAGCACAGCCTTTTTACGTTGCCACCCAAAATGACACAGTCACCGCAGTGGCCATCCAAGCCATTGCTCCCGATGGTTACAATGGCGCGATTAGCGTGCTCATTGGGATGGACGCCACCAGTCATAATGTACTGGGTGTGCGTGTTCTTGCCCACAACGAAACACCCGGGCTGGGTGATAAAGTCGATATTCGTGTTTCAGATTGGGTGCAAAGCTTTGCGGGTAAAAAAGTGACGGCAGAGAACGATAATCGTTGGGCTGTGCGCAAAGATGGCGGACAATTCGACCAATTTACCGGTGCGACAATCACGCCTCGAGCCGTGGTTAAAGCGGTGAAAAAGGCTGCTTGGTATGTCAGCCAAAATCAAGATGTACTGATCAATCAGCCGATTAATTGTGGAGGTCAATGATGAACGCCGCCCATAAAGAGTTGATGAAAAACGGCTTGTGGAGCAACAACCCGGCCTTCGTGCAACTGTTAGGTTTATGCCCACTGTTGGCGGTATCAGCAACCGTCACTAACGCTCTCGGTTTGGGAGTGGCCACCCTCGCGGTCCTCGTCGGCTCAAACCTTATTGTGTCTGTCATTCGTGATTGGGTGCCCAAAGAAGTCCGCATCCCGATTTTCGTGATGGTTATTGCCTCTTTGGTAACCTGTGTGCAGTTGGTGATGAATGCCTATGCCTTCGGCCTTTATCAATCGCTAGGGATTTTTATCCCGTTAATCGTCACCAACTGCATCATTATTGGTCGTGCAGAGGCCTTCGCCTCTAAAAATCCTGTAGGACTATCAATCAGTGATGGCTTTTGGATGGGAACAGGAATGACCGCTGCTCTCGTGATTCTTGGCGCCATCCGCGAAATCTTGGGCAATGGCACTTTATTTGATGGTGCTGACCTATTGCTCGGGGAGTGGGCCGCTACGCTCAGGATTGAGATTTTTCAATTTGACACCAGCTTTTTGCTCGCCATTTTGCCCCCCGGCGCTTTCCTTGCGGTCGGGTTTCTCATTGCGCTGAAAAATATTATTGATAAACACTTGGCCAGCAAAACAGAAAAAGACCAAAAGCCTGTTATCGAGCGCGCGCGGATCACAGGGAATCAGTAACTGAGTAGCACGATGAACAAACAAAAGCGTCAAGAGATACTAGAACGACTGAGAGATAATAACCCTAATCCTCAAACGGAGTTGAACTGGTCAACCCCTTTTGAGTTGCTTATTGCAGTGTTACTCTCAGCACAAGCAACAGACGTGAGCGTGAATAAAGCCACGGCAAAGCTCTACCCGGTAGCCAATACACCACAGGGGTTACTGGATTTAGGCGTTGAAGGCGTTAAACAGTACATCAAGACCATCGGGCTGTTTAACTCAAAAGCAGAAAACGTGATTAAAACCTGCCGCATCTTGGTCGAAAAGCACCAAGGCGAAGTGCCTGAAAACAGAGAAGCCTTGGAAGCCCTACCCGGTGTCGGTCGTAAAACGGCCAACGTGGTGCTCAATACAGCATTCGGTTGGCCCACTATTGCGGTCGATACGCATATTTTCCGCGTCTCCAATCGCACCAAGTTTGCTGTGGGCAAAAACGTGAATGACGTAGAAGAAAAGCTGCTCAAGGTGGTGCCAAAAGAATTCAAAGTTGATGTTCATCATTGGCTTATTCTGCATGGACGCTACACCTGCCTAGCGCGCAAGCCGCGCTGCGGGAGTTGCATCATTGAAGATCTGTGTGAATACAAAGAGAAAGTCTACCCCGAAAGCTAACCGCTACAGGTTAGTGACTGGTAAACGAAAAAAGGAGCAACGTCATGTCGAACGGCAGAATTTTACATACCATGATCCGTGTGGGAGACCTTGATCGCGCCATCAAGTTCTACACTGAGGTGATGGGAATGCGCCTACTGCGCACCAATGAAAATGAGCAATACAAATATAGCTTGGCTTTTGTCGGCTACAGTGATGAATCTGAAGGAGCGGTGATTGAGCTCACTTATAACTGGGGCGAGAGCGACTATGATCATGGCAACGCATTTGGTCATATCGCCATTGGTGTCGACGACATCTACGCGACCTGTGAGCAAATCCGTCAGGCTGGTGGAAACATTACCCGTGAGCCAGGCCCAGTAAAAGGTGGCAGTACTGAAATTGCCTTTGTGACTGACCCAGACGGTTACAAGCTCGAGCTGATCCAGAACAAAAGCGCGTCTGCCGGCCTAAACGGCTAACTAGCGCGGTTAATTACCACGACTTAGACCGTGGTGAGAATCGAAAGCCCAGCAGTCATGCTGGGCTTTTTGACATTCAATCAGGGCTACAGCAAGGTCCGTCCCAAAGAGATCACCACGCGTCGGTTCTTACTTCGCCCAATCGGGTCTTCATTATCCGCAATTGGACGTCGCTCCCCATAGGCTTCCACCGTAATCCTATCTTCAGGAAGTCCAAGAGACGTAAAATAGTCGCGTAGCTTTTTGGCTCGCCGTTCAGACATTTGTTGGTTAGCGGCACGTGTCCCGCGAGAGTCCGAATACGTTGCCACAAGGATAAGATCGATATCGTCACTGTAACGAACAAACTCTGCGATCTGTGTCAGGCGCTGCATACTCGCTTTCGTCAGTTCATCACTGTTTTCCTGATACCGCAGCACCGTAAATGAAATATCTTCAAACGCATATGGCAGTAGGCTGTTTAAGCAACGGCTAAACTCATGATATGGCGCACCAAACGCCACTGCAGACAGCGCAATATCAACACGCTGCTGTTGTCGTTGCCAATCTTGAAAGCTAAAGGTAGGGAAGCGCCCATCTTCTAACTCACTGAGCATCGCCCACGCCGTTTGTCCGCCAACATAACCATCAAATTGCTTGAAGAACTTCAGTTGATCCATATATTTCGCCGGCTCACCAGGCATCCAGTCTGCGGGCATAGAGAGCAAAGAAACATCTGCGGTTTTTCCCATCGGACGCTGCATATCCAGCTCAAAGTCTAAATTCATCTCTTTACTGGCGCGAGAGGTAAATGATGCGTGCCCATAGCGAGGGATGGTGTGCTCCAAGCGACACTCAATCGGCGTATCTATAGTGACCGTCCAATTAGACGCCCCTAATGGCGCGACGTAGAGCTTGTTCGCCCACGCGGGTAACGCCAACCATAGGCCGCTGACTGCAAACACTATCCCGAGCACCGACGGGCGACTCGTTGTCCTAAAAACCGATTTTCGCATCATACTCTCTTTACGCTTTAGCGCAGTGTGTAACTTAAGATATCGACGTGAGTCACGCCGACTTTAGCTTAACGCCGCGATTTGCGATAATCACGCTTTTATTCTTCCCAGTAAAGTGACGACTGCATGAGCCAAGATCTCGATCCAAATAGTCTTAAAGCCCGTTTCCGCGGCTATTTTCCTGTTGTTGTGGACGTAGAAACCGCAGGATTTAACGCAAAAACCGATGCTTTGTTAGAAATCTGCGCCGTCACCCTAAAAATGGATGAACAAGGCTGGCTGACCACAGATAAAACTATTCACTTTCATGTCACGCCATTTGAAGGCGCAAACCTTGAGCCAGCGGCGCTCGAATTTACTGGCATTCGAGACCCATTTAGCCCACTGCGTGGCGCGGTTGATGAAGGAGAAGCTCTGCGCGAGATTTTTAAGCTGATCCGTAAAGAGCAAAAGGCGGCAGAGTGCCAGCGCGCGATCATGGTCGCCCACAATGCAAACTTTGATCACAGCTTCGTCATGGCCGCCGCTGAACGCGCGCAATTAAAGCGCAACCCTTTCCATCCTTTTGCGACATTTGATACGGCGGCTCTCAGTGGGCTTGCGCTCGGACAAACGGTATTAGCAAAAGCCTGCCAAGCCGCTGAGATTGCATTCGACAATAAAGAAGCACATAGCGCCCTTTATGATACTGAGCGCACCGCAGAGCTCTTCTGTGAGATAGTTAATCGCTGGAAACGCCTAGGCGGCTGGCCACTTGCCATCACGCCCGAGAACAGCGATACATCGACCACATCGGAGACATAAGATTATTAATCCATGCATGACGCGACCCAATCGGGTCGCTTTTTTCACTCAGACATCTTCCCTCGACTCTGCGCTCTTAAGCCTTAAATACGCCCTACTCAGTTTGTTAACAATATGTTTGGCGTCACATTTTTGCGATCTAATTATCACCTTACCTAAACACTTCCACAGAGAGAACTTAAACAGGCACACAAAGCATGCGCAACAAAGCACAGCTAGAAAAAAGGCGTAAAATCAATAAAGATTTCACTAAATCACTGAGTAGAGTTTTTACTTAAAACGTCCAATACAAACGCATGCTAACAGTTATCGCATATCACTTAGCTTTCCCTTTTGAAACCTCCCTTTAACAAATAGCAAATCGGTGCCACTATTAGTCGTGAATAACATCCGACCACTTTTGTAGCTCAGAGAACATGGGCGCGGAAGGGGGCGGCCCAAAAGGACAAGAAGCTAAATTAATAAAGGAGTGAGGCGCGCTATGTCATCACTATTTAAAAAATCGCTAGTGGCAACCAGTTTATCTTTGCTAGCCGTGCAAGCTCATAGTGCCGGCTTCCAAGTGTCAGAAACCTCGGTATCCGGTTTGGGGCGAGCCTTTGCAGGTGAAGCCGCGATTGCGGATAATGCGGC
Source organism: Salinivibrio sp. YCSC6 (assembly GCF_004916735.1). Taxonomy (NCBI): domain Bacteria; kingdom Pseudomonadati; phylum Pseudomonadota; class Gammaproteobacteria; order Vibrionales; family Vibrionaceae; genus Salinivibrio; species Salinivibrio sp. YCSC6. The sequence goes on along the minus strand of NZ_CP039516.1, from coordinate 843,541 downwards.
AGTCGGCGCACGAAATGCTGCCGCCCTAACCCGCTTCAATACCACCGCGTTTTCGGGTGGTTTAAGTATCATTGACCCAGACGTGCATGCGGATGTAAGTCCTGCGGTTTCAGGAGGTTTAGATACAGAAGCTAAGGATATTGCGCCGACTGAATACGTGCCAAACCTACATATCATTCATCCTATTAATGATAAGTTAGTCGTTGGTTTTTCAGCCTTTTCAAACTTCGGTTTGTCAACTGATTACCCTAAAGATTTTTACGCCGGATCCATTGCTGGCTCAACCGAGCTGGTTACGATGAACTTTAACCCTAATATTGCTTATAAAATCAACGAGCAATGGAGTATTGGTGCCGGTATCAGCGCGATTTATGCGGATGCTGAACTTAAACGTCAGAAAGGTGCACTAGCTGGTACTGTTGGCGGAAGCCCAACAGATCAAGTTGCTAAGCTTGCTGGCGACGGCTGGGGGTTTGGCTGGAATCTAGGGGTACTTTGGGAAATAGATGAGGATAATCGGTTTGGGCTTTCGTATCGTGCACAGTCTGATATCACCCTAGACGGCGATTATACCGACGGCACAGGTCTACAAACCGGCACCCCGAATAAAAAAGTGTCTGGCGAACTCGACCTCAACTTACCAGAAATCATTGAGTTTTCCGGTTTCCACCAGCTTAACCAACAATTTGCCGTGCATTACAGTGCAATGTATATAGGTTGGGATAGCTTCAAGGAGCTGAAAGCAACCGGCTCCGGGTGTACGGTGACTAATGGCGTCTGTTTCCAAAAAGAGGAGAACTGGGATAATAGCTGGCGCTATGCGCTGGGCGGAACTTATACCATGGATAAAAATTGGGCCTTCCGCGCGGGCTATGCTTACGACGAGAGTCCAGTTCCTGCAGAAACACGTACGTTGAGCATCCCAGATTCTGATCGTCACTGGTGGAGTCTAGGTGCAACCTATACCGCAAATGACAACCTCTCTATTGATGCTGGCTTTGCTTACCTAGACGGCGATAAAGTGAATGGTAATGAAAGATTGAGCTCAACCTCCGCAACATCCGCGACTGACTTCTCAGCCGGTGGTGACGCGTATATCTACGGGTTGCAGTTGAACTACTTGTTCTAACCTCAATCAGCAAATACTCGTATCAAACGGCCAGCTTTATGTTGGCCGTTTTTTTGTTCATGTCGAAATAATAAAAACCTTTTCTGCTGCATTAATCAACCTGCCGCATAGGTAGACAACCAAACAAACTGGCAAGCCAATTTTTTAGCGCTTTAGCGACCTTCTCTTTTTTTGATGAAATAAAATAACAAAAAAAGTCGATTCCCCCTCGACACAGACAAATTTTTGCGCAAACTGGGTGGCTTAATTACAAAACCATAGATAGACCCCGCAGCATAGCTGCAGTCACAATGCCCATAACAGGAAAGTTTTCATGAACCCGGTAGTTATTTCGGTCTGTGTCATGCTGGCACTGGCGCTAATGCGCGTCAATGTCGTGGTTGCGTTGACATTTAGCGCCGTCTTAGGTGGATTGGTTGGCGGCTTGAGCTTGTCAGACACCATCAGCGCCTTTGAAGGTGGATTAGGTGGCGGCGCCACTATTGCTCTGAGTTATGCCATGCTTGGCACATTTGCCGTGGCGATTAGCCGCTCAGGTATCACAGATGTGCTCGCCCATGCGGTCATCCGTAAACTCAATGCACGCCCAACCGACGCTGCGACAACCACATTCAAGTATCTTGTCTTAATTTTACTCGGCTTACTCGCCATTTCGTCTCAGAACGCGATCCCCGTACACATTGCATTTATTCCTATTGTGATCCCACCGTTACTGCATGTGTTCCAACGCTTAAAGCTCGATCGCCGCTTGGTGGCTTGTGTGCTAACCTTCGGTTTAATTATGCCGTATATGGTATTACCCGTTGGCTTTGGTGGCATCTTTTTGAACAACATTTTGCTCAAAAACCTGAATGAAAATGGCCTCGATGTGGTTGCTGCTCAAGTACCAACTGCAATGTTGCTTCCCGCCGCTGGCATGGTCGTGGGCTTACTGATCGCCACTTTTATTAGCTATCGCAAGCCACGGCAGTATCAGGAAGGCGCAATTCTCGATGCAGAACCTGAAAACAATCAGGTTGAGTCACGAAATCTTTGGGTCGCTGGCGTCGCAATTGTCGCCGCTCTAAGCGTTCAGCTGATGGCGGGCTCAATGATTGTGGGCTCATTAGCCGGCTTTATGGTATTTACCTTTGGCGGCGTGATCCGCTGGAAAGACACCCAAGATGTGTTCACCAAAGGGGTCCACATGATGGCCATGATCGGCTTTATCATGATCACGGCAGCGGGATTTGCGGCGGTGATGAAGGCCACCGGCGGGGTTGAATCGCTCGTCAGCTCCTTATCTGGCTCAATTGGCGACAACAAGCCGCTAGCCGCGTTTCTGATGTTGGTCGTTGGCTTATTGGTGACCATGGGCATTGGCTCATCGTTCTCGACCATTCCGATTATCGCAACCATCTATGTGCCATTGTCTTTGGCGTTTGGTTTCTCACCAATGGCGACTATCGCATTGGTCGGCACGGCTGCCGCGCTTGGTGATGCGGGCTCCCCAGCATCCGACTCGACGTTAGGTCCAACATCAGGGCTCAATGCCGACGGACAGCACGAGCATATTTGGGATACAGTGGTTCCTACCTTTATCCACTATAACCTACCTCTGATTGCCTTTGGCTGGTTAGCGGCGATGGTGCTGTAATCGCAAAGGCCTCTGTCAGCGATAAATAAAAAAGCCACGTTTCTCAACGTGGCTTTTTACATACTTCAGCGAATGACTATCTTCTCAATCACTCATTTTCGCTCGCGTCGCGACGCTCTGCCGCTTCTTTGACGAGTGGCTGTAACTCACCCTTTTGGAACATTTCCAAAATAATGTCACAACCGCCGACTAATTCACCCTCAACCCAAAGCTGTGGAAAGGTTGGCCACTGGGCATAAACGGGTAGTTCAGCGCGGATATCTGGGTTTTGGAGTACGTCTACATAAGCAAACTTTTCACCACATGCCATCAGCGCTTGTGATGCTTGTGATGAAAAACCACAACTTGGCAGCTTAGGAGAGCCTTTCATATATAGCAGAATCGCATTTTCTTCGATTTGCTGCTTAATCTTATCAATCGTTTCCATTGCTTCCTCGAACACTGTCTTTGAGTCTTATCCTTGATTCTACTTGCTAACCGATTGGAAAAAAATGCCTAAATCCATTGTGGGATTAGCAACAAAAATTTTGCCGCTATCCTTTTAATAAAGTAAAAACTTGCTAAACTAGGCGGAGCAAAACGAAAAAGAGTAGCCACACCGCCATGAGGTAATGTTTTACAGCGGTATCAGCTGAGAGCATTACCACTTTAGATACTGTCGGTGTCGGACTACAGGAAGCACTCCCCATATAAAAACGGAGATATAAGCAATGTCATTCCAACTACCTGAACTGCCTTACGCGAAAGACGCGCTAGAGCCACACATTTCAAAAGAAACCCTCGAGTATCACTATGGCAAACACCACAACACGTACGTGGTTAAGCTGAATGGTCTGATCGAAGGGACTGAATTCGAAGGTAAATCACTTGAAGACATCATCAAAACCTCTTCAGGCGGTGTCTTCAACAACGCAGCTCAAGTGTGGAACCACACCTTCTATTGGCATTGCCTAAGCCCGAACGGCGGTGGCGAGCCAACTGGTGAGCTAGCAGATGCAATTAACAAAGCGTTTGGCTCTTTCGAAGAGTTCAAAACTCAGTTCACTACCTCAGCAGTGAACAACTTTGGCTCTGGCTGGACTTGGCTGGTCAAAAAAGCGGACGGTTCTGTGGCAATCGTGAACACCTCAAATGCCGAAACACCAGTGACTCACGACGGTGAAACGCCACTGATGACTGTTGATGTTTGGGAACACGCTTACTACATCGATTACCGTAACGTACGTCCAGACTACATGGCTGCGTTCTGGAAACTGATCAACTGGGAATTTGTCGCGAAAAACTTCGCCGCTTAATGACGTAACGTCACATACCCAGTCAAAAGGAGGCGATTATCGCCTCCTTTTTTGTGGTTCATGTTCATCATTACACAATGGCTAAAGCTCACAGGCGACGACCATTAAATAATGGGCAATAAAAAGCCGCCCAAATAGGCGGCTTGGTTTGGCGAAATAGCCATCATTAATCTTGCGCAGTTTCCGCTAAGATAATACGCAACGAGCGACGCAGTGGCTCAGCCGCCCCCCAAAGCAGTTGGTCACCCACGGTAAAGGCGTTGAGGAAATCATCACCCATTGCCAGTTTACGTAGGCGGCCTACCGGGATCGATAACGTGCCTGTCACCTTCGCTGGGCTCAAGTCAGTCATGGTCACTTCACGTTCATTAGGTACCACTTTCACCCAATCATTGTGCGAACCAATCATCTCTTCGATTTCATCCATTGGTACTGCTTTTTTCAGCTTCACCGTTAAGGCTTGGCTGTGACAACGCATTGCACCAATGCGTACGCAAGTGCCATCGATAGGGATTGGATTGTCTTGTAGACCTAAGATTTTGTTGGTTTCAACAGTCGCTTTCCACTCTTCCTTGCTCTGGCCATTATCACGTTTCACATCAATCCAAGGGATCAGTGAGCCCGCTAGTGGCACGCCAAAGTTATCGGCAGGGAAATCATCGGAGCGAAGGGTCTGGGCGACTTTACGGTCGATGTCGAGAATCGAGGTCGCGGGACTGGCCAGATCGGTGTTAACCGCATCATTAATCACACCCATTTGACTGATCAGCTCGCGCATATGCTTCGCGCCAGAGCCAGACGCGGCTTGATAGGTTTGTGCCGTCATCCACTCGACTAAACCTGATTGGTAAAGACCGCCTAGGCCCATTAGCATTAAGCTAACGGTGCAGTTACCGCCCACAAAGGTGCGTGTACCGCCGTGGATCCCCGCTTGAATCTGTTTAAAGTTAATCGGATCCAAGGTGATGATACTATCATCTGCCATTCGCAATGATGAGGCTGCATCAATCCAGTAGCCTTTCCAGCCAGCTTGACGCAACTTAGGATAAACCGCGTTGGTGTAATCCCCGCCTTGGCAGGTGATAATAGCATCTAGGGTTTTGAGGGCCTCAATGTCGTAAGCATCTTTAAGCATGCCCGCATCTTTGCCGAAATTCGGGGCCGCGATGCCAACTTGTGAGGTGCTGAAGAAGACAGGCTCAATATGGTCAAAGTCTTTTTCTTCTACCATACGCTGCATCAGCACAGATCCCACCATGCCACGCCAGCCAATTAAACCTACTCGCATCATAATTTCACACTCCATGTTGTGTGACTGAACCAAACGCTTAACCAGATAAGCACGGTTCGGTCAGTGAAAAAACGCTTTTGATACTAACACGTCGATTTACGAGAGTCAGGTCAAGGTCGTTAACTGTTCAATCCCTCATCAAACCAAAGGAATCCAGACAGACATGTATGAAGACATTTAACGTATGCACGACGAAAAAACATACAGACAGAAACAAAATGAAAACCGTATTTTAATCAATTTAAAACCAACTCTTTCCCTGGGGTTAACCTGAATGCGGTAATCGCAACCTAATTCGCGGAAGACTCACATTACTGGCAAAAATGTTTCCCATCTCTTTGCGGTGTTAGCTAGAGTATGTCGCCTCACAAACGGAATAGGATACTGACACACGGAGAGTGATGTGAGTTTAGCCCTGGTTAAAGGGGGTAAATTGCGCAGGGAGTAGTCGCGTTATCACATTAGGTCCACCTTCCAATAATGATGTCGATACGTTCGCCCCACGGCTTTGCAAGGAGTGCGACGTGAAGAAGGTTAAGGTTATGACAACACAACAAGCAAGACTGCCATCAGTCTTTCAAGTGATTCTCTCGCTCGGTATATTTCTCGCGCTAGCGTTTTCATTTACGGCAAAACTCGATCTCCCGATCCAATTGGCCCTGTTTATCGGCTGGTTCGTGATCATGGTATTAGGCCTAAAACTCGGTCATCAATATAAAGACCTTGAGGCTGCTGCCACGAAAGGGATCTCAAATGGTTTAGGCGCTGTGCTTATTCTGCTTTCGGTCGGTGCCTTAGTCGGTACATGGATTGCAGGTGGTATCGTTCCAACCATTATCTTCTATGGTCTAAAAGCAATTCACCCTTCTATTTTCCTTCTTGCGACCATGTTGATTTGTTCCCTCACCGCATTGGCTACCGGAACCTCTTGGGGCTCGGCAGGTACAGCCGGCATCGCAATGATGGGCATTGGACAAGGGTTGGGTATTCCTGCTCCCATGACCGCAGGCGCCGTGCTGTCTGGTTGCTACTTTGGTGACAAAATGTCGCCGCTCTCAGATTCGGTGATTTTGGCCTCATCAATGTCAGGCGTTGAGATCGTTGAGCACATTAAAGGCATGCTGCCTATTGCACTGATCAGCTACATCATCACCGGTATCCTCTTTACCGCTGTAGGGTGGCACTACGCGGGCAACGTGGACATGGGCCAAGTTGAGACCGTGATGTTGGCCATGGAAGATCAATTTGTAATCACGCCGCTCTCTTTCATTCCAGTTCTGGCGGTATTGGTATTGCTTGCGATGCGCCTACCCTCGTTCCCTGTGATTAGCTTTGGCTCGTTACTGGGTATTGTATGGGCTGTGATGCTGCAAGACATGACCCCCGTGCAGGCAATCAACACCGCGTGGGCGCCTTTTCACATCTCCTCGGGCGTCGATTTTATTGATGCCATCTTAAACCGTGGCGGCATGGAATCGATGCTGGGCTCGGTTGCGGTGATCGTGTTTGGTCTTGGTTTCGGCGGATTGCTGGAAAAAGTTGGCGTTTTACATACCATCGCAAATCTGTTTGAGCGTCGCGTTAACAGCGCAGGTAGCCTCGCCACCTCAACCATTGGTACGGCGTTTATGGGGAACATTTTTGGCTCAGCGATGTATGTATCACTGATTCTGACACCAAAAATCTGTGCCAAAAACTACGACCGCTTAGGTTATCAACGCAAAAACCTATCGCGAAATGCTGAGTTCGGCGGCACTCTGACATCAGGCATGGTGCCGTGGAGTGACAATGGTATCTACATGGCCAGCATTCTGGGTGTTGCAACCCTGTCTTACGCCCCGTTCATGTGGTTAAGCTTTGTGTGTATCGCTGTCACCATCATAACCAGCTACATGGGATGGTTTGTTGACAAAGTAGATGACAAACAAACTGCGGCGGAAACCATGACGCCTGCAGCAGAGAAAGCATAATCTTTTTGCCACGCGGCGAAGCACGCTCGCCGCGAGCAATCTGAAGATAAAGAAGGCGCCGATTCGGCGCCTTCTTTGTTTGCATACCAAGTACTCAACTCTCGCTAGCGCAGTGAATCGAGGTACTCAGGTAAAAAGAGCGAAATTTGCGGAATGTAGGTAATCAGCATTAAGAACACCAGTAGTAAGCTTAGCCAAGGCAGCGCCGCCTTGATTGCCCAACCGATGGACTCACCAGTAATCCCCGCCGTCACAAATAGGTTTAGCCCAACCGGTGGGGTCAGCATCCCGATTTCCATATTGACCACCATAATGATCCCCAAATGAATGGGGTCGATGCCCAACTGCATGGCGATGGGGAACAAAATCGGCGCCATAATCAACAAAATCGCCGACGGTTCCATAAAGTTTCCCGCAATCAATAGCAGAATATTGACCACGATTAAAAAGCCCCATGCAGGCAGCCCCCATGCCACAATGCTTTCAGCAATGGTATGTGGAATACGCTCAGTGGTCAGCACATGAGCAAACAACATCGCATTGGCAATGATAAAGAGCAGCATAATGCTAACCTTGGCAGCATCTTTTACCACATGGGCCACTTCTTTATCGGTTACCGAGCGTATCATCACCCAAGGCAGCTGGACGATATTACGCCCCCAAGCACGAATTGATGACTCGCCCTCAAAACGCCACGGGGTGTCTTTCAGCGGTCCGATATCACGGTATCCCCACACACTCACCAACCATGCGTACACAGCCGCAACTGAAGCCGCTTCAGTCGGGCTGGCTATGCCACCATAGATAGAGCCCAACACAATGATGATAAGCATGAGTCCGCCCATCGCTCGCGCCCCTGAGCCAAGCACTGCGCTAACGCCTGGGAAAGGTTGCGAGGGTAAGCCTTTAATGCGTGCGACAATGTAAATCGCGATCATCAGGATCCCGCCCATCATTAAGCCCGGAATAAAGCCTGCCATAAACATCTTCGAGGCAGACACTTCCGTTGCCGCCGCATATACCAGCATCACAATTGACGGTGGGATCAATATCCCCAAGGTGCCCGCATTGGCGATGACCCCAGCGGCAAACGCTTTTGGATAGCCTGCTCTTACCATACCAACAATCACAATCGAGCCAATGGCTGCAACCGTTGCAGGCGATGAACCAGAGACTGCCGCAAACAGCATGCACGCCATGACAGATGCCATCGCTAATCCACCACGTACATGGCCGACGCAATCAACTGCAAAATTAATTAACCGACGCGCCACTCCTCCTGTTGAGAGAAAGGCAGAAGATAGGATGAAAAAAGGAATCGCCAACAGCGTGTAATGGTGCGTCGTCGCTTCAAAAAGTTTCAGAGAAATCGAGGCCAGGGAATCATTGGAGAACAGCAAAATAGTACTGACACTCGATAACCCCAACGCAATGGCAATGGGCATGCCCATGAACATGCACAAAAATAATAACCCAAACAAAACCGCAATGGTCATTTTGATTCCTCCTTGCCTTCCGCTGAACGGCGCGTTGGCATACCCTCAACACCTTCTTCAGCGAGATGCATGCTATCCTTCGCTTCATCAGCAAAGCCAAAACCCAGACGCTTGCCTTGAATGACTTCGATAGCCACAGTGATCATGCGCAGTCCAAGCAAAGCGAACCCGATCAGCAAGCACAGCATGGCTTTCCACTTTTCTATCGGAATGTCTTCCATTTCAATCGCAATTAGCTTCATCTTGCTCAGGTAGACCCAACTGCCATAGAAAAACAGCACGCAGTACACCATCGCGAGCGCCAGTGCAATTAAGGTCACTGTCTTTTGCAGTGACGGTGAAAAGGTTTTCACCAAGGCATCTACCCCAATATGCGCGCCTTCTCGGATCCCCCATGACGCGCCAATCAGCACCATCCAGGCCGATAAATACAAGGTGGCCTCTTGTGCCCAAAGTAAGCCTTCGTTAAAGAAGAAACGCAGCACCACCTCTACAAAGACCAACAAGGTCGTCGCCACCAGCAGTAGCCCAATGACGGTTTCTTCGAATCGATGCAAGAACTTGATCATCCTACACTCCCTACGGATGAACCCGGTCAGACCGGAGATAAAACAAAAGCCGGGGTATCCCCGGCTAGATATTATTGATTGGCTTGTACCGCCGCTTGAATCAAGTCAGCACCAATCTCATCCTCAAATTGCTGCCACACTGGCTGCATAGCTTCGACCCACTCACCACGCTCTTTATCGGTCAAAGTGAGAATTTGGCTGCGTCCTGAGTCAATGATCTTCTGGCGGTCATCATCTGCTTTTTGTTGCGCAATTTGATTGCCATAAGCCACTGACTCATCCAACGCTTTTTTCAGCACTTCACGGTCAGCATCTGGGAGTTGCATCCAAAATTCCGCCGAGGTGGTAACCATGTAATCAAGCACACCATGGTTTGAGGCTGTGATATAAGGCTGAACTTCAAAGAACTTCTTCGAATAAATGTTTGACCAGGTATTCTCTTGGCCATCAATGGCTCGGGTTTGTAGAAGGGTAAAGACTTCTGAGAAGGGCTTTTTAAGCGGCACCGCGTCTACCGCATCAAATTGTGCCGCCAACACATCCGAGCTCATGATACGGAATTTCTTACCAGACGCATCACTCGGTACCCGCAGTGGCTCACTGGCAGACAATTGCTTGAGGCCGTTATGCAGATAGCCCAGCCCGATCATGCCTTTGCTTTTGACCGACTGCAGCAACGATTGCCCCGCATCTGATTGCTGAAAACGGTCAACCGCTTCCATGTCCTCAAACAAAAATGGCAAATCGAAGACTTGGAGTTTTTTGGTGTACTTGGAGAATTTAGATAAAGAAGGGGCAATAAACTGGACATCACCAAGTAGGAGCGCTTCCATCTCCTTGCCGTCACCAAACAATTGTGAGTTTGGGTACACTTCCACTTCGTATTTGTCACCAATACGCTCAGCGACAAGATCTCGGAAATGCAGCGCCATTTGTCCTTTGGGCGTGTTTTCTGCCACCACGTGGGAGAACTTAATCACTTCAGGAGCAGCGTGAGCTGCACTCGCTAACGTGACCGATAGTGCAATTGCAGACAATGTCAGCTTTTTCATTGTTCAACCTCTTTCCTTGTGCCAGTGAGGTCACTCATGACATTTGAGTGACGTTTAAATAACGTTTCATTTACGTTTTAGGCACTCAAGGTCAATCTGTGAACAAGGAAGAAGGAACAATTCAGCGTGAATCGACGAAAACGGGATCGGACCAAAAAGAAATGGGTGAAAATTCACCCATTACTAATTAGCCTCATCGATCACTTTGGTCTTGATGATTAGTCGTCGCGACTGGTTAATCGTCGCTGCAGTTGATCACGCAGATTAGGCGGAGTGCCTTTGATAGTCAGGGTATCGGTCTCTGGATCATAAAAGACGCGTTCACCTAACAGCATGGCATCGAAGTTTACCGATAAGCCGCCACCAGCCCCTACAAATTTGGTAAGTTTTCGCATGGTCGTCCGATCGGCAGGAAATTGCTCTTCAAGCTCATAACCTTGTTGATTGGCATACTGGTAGAAATCGACACCATCAGGCGTTGGCGGTAATTCTTGAGCAAGCTCTTTCACTACCACTTCATCGCCTGATTTAAGTTGATCATTACAATAATCAAAGACCTGCTTGCGATACGCGTTCTTTTCTTCTTTTTCCAAACGCGCATCATCGCAGTAATCTTCCACGGCCTGCATCAACACTTGGTTTTGCTGTTTACTGTCCATGCCCACTTGCGCTTGCAAGAAGTCGAGGAAAAAGTCAGCAATTTTGCGTCCGACTCGGCCTTTGATGAAGGACAAATATCGGTTGGAGTCTGCATCGGTCTCCCATGTGGAGAGATCGATGCGCGCCGCAATATCCATCTTACTCACGTCAAGGTACTCAGTCGCATTGACGTCAAGCTCATCCGTCACCCGCAAACTGTGCTTAGATTCGACCACTCCAATAAACAGATAATCGGTCGCAAGCGCACGATAATGCGCCATGATTAATGTACCGCTGTCGGCAAAGGGGTACTTAGCAAGTTCATTACGCAAACGTTCGACAGCTTTTTCAGAAAAAGTGCGAAAGTCGAGGGCTTGGTCACGATATTCCTTTAACCACTGCTGAAATTCACTGTCAGTGTCAAATAAAGCAAACCCTTTGCCTGCTTTTGCGTGATATACCCGATGTACATCGGCCATCAGATTGTCAGTTTGATCGTTGAGCGGTAACGGTCCGTCACGAAGATGAACGTTAAGCGAATCATCATCTTGCTTAACGATTTGATGCAATATTACGTTAGAAAGCGTGAGGCTCATGATTGAAAAGATTTTCAGTAAGACTAAAGTGTGGGTTATTATACGCAGCTTTGGTTTTATTACGACAAGACGAATTTATGCCTGTAACTTCAAAGTATGACGACAAACAAGTGGAACGCATCATCAGTGATGTTGTCAATGTGTTAGAACAACACGATGCGTCAACAGATTTGTCGCTCATGGTGGTCGGTAACGTCGCCACCAATATCCTGAATCAGAATATTCCTGCCGCGCAACGTCAGGCTTTTGCCGAGAAATTCGCCCAAGCGTTGTTGTCTTCTATCGACAAACAATAACGCACCGTGCAGCAGCATCTTAAAAGAGAAGAATAAAGACGTATGGTTGATAGCGGAACATCGTATCGTGACAAAGTATCTCAGCTGATTAGCTGGGGGCATTGGTTTAGCTTTTTTAACATCATTGCCGCTATGTTGCTTGGCACACGCTATATCAGCCAGTCAGGATGGCCCGAAACACTGTTAGGACAAACGTACCTGATTTTTAACTGGGTCGGCCATTTTGGCTTTCTTGTGTTTGCGTTGTACATACTGATCATCTTCCCGGCGAGTTTTATCATTCCCTCACAGCGCTTAATGCGCTTGTTTGCCGTACTGGTGGCGACCACGGGTATGATGGTGTTGCTGCTCGATATTTATGCCTACGAAACCCTCCACCTCCATCTTAACCCCTTGGTGTGGGAGCTGTTGTTAAGCGGCGAAAAAACTGACATGAATGCACACTGGCAATACCTCTTTGTTGCCGTGCCAGCTATCTTTATTCTCCAATTAATCATGTCAGAATGGGTGTGGCGTAAACTTCGTAAACTGACGCGCAAGCGCATCGGGATCCCGGTCGCGACCGTGTTTGCAATCTGCTTTATTTCTAGCCATCTGATCCATATTTGGGCTGACGCATTTATCTATAGTCCCGTGACTGCGCAACGCTCGACCTTCCCTGTCTCCTATCCAATGACAGCAAAGACCTTTATGGAAAAATATGGCTTGCTGGATAGGCAAGAATACCAACGTCTCCGCGAACAGCGGGGTCAGGAAAATAGCGAGGTCATTCGCTATCCCCTAGAGCCTCTCGCGTTTGCACCGGATGCGAGTAAATATCAGAAAAATCTATTGATGGTGATGATCGAGGGGCTGCGCGCCGACATGCTCAACCCAGTGACCATGCCGCATCTTTACCAGTTTGCCAATGAGAACCTATGGTTTAAAAATCACTTCAGCAGCAGCAATGACGACATGGCTGGGCTGTTTGGGCTCTTCTATGGTCTTCCCGGCAGCTATGCACAAAGTGCACGCACGGAAGGCCTGCGTCCGGTACTCATGAATACATTGAATAATCGTCGCTACCAGATTGGACTATTCAGTGGCGATGGTTTTACCAATCCAATTTATTACCAAAGTATCTTTAGCGCCGACTTACAAAGCGATGATCTGCCCGATCTCCCCGCTTGGCAAGCCGATGCCGAAGCAGTCTCTCAGATGCAAGCATGGCTTGCGGCCCGTGATGCATCGCCTTGGTTTGGTTATCTGGAGCTCGCTACCGTAAGTGACTACGAGCAAAGCGGTGACTATCCACAACCATTCCAGCCGTCATTAGATAGCGCGATGGCCGGCGTCGATACCCAAACGGCGCTGGTATTGAAAAACAGCTACAACAATGCCGCGCACTATATCGATGATCAGCTTGGCGCTTTATTGGAAGACTTGAAACAATCGGGACAGCTCGAAAACACGGTGGTTATGATTACGTCCAACCATGGTATGGAGTTTAACGAAACCGGTTTAAATACATGGGGTTCCAATACCAATTACAGCCGTTATCAGTTGCAAGTGCCCTTGGTCATGCATTGGCCAAACCAAGCCCCAGAACAAATTACCCATTACAGCAGTCACCTAGATGTGGCCCCCACCTTGATGGAGTCCATGCTGTCAGTGAGCTCACCCGCTGAAAACTACAGCAGTGGGACCAATTTGTTCGAGCTGAAAAATCGCCCGCGTAAATGGGTTATTGCTGGAGATAGCCGTGATATCGTGGTTGTGCAGCCACAAAAGACCACGGTGGTAGACAAATTCGGCAACTATAAAGTGTATGACAAGCACTATACCCCTTTGCCGGAAGGTAAGCCGCAGCTGTCTGTATTGATGCAAGTCATGCATGAATTGAAGCGTTTCTATCACCCAGAAGAGCATGACCGTTAATTTCAATCACGAAGTGGCGCATTAATAGCCAAACGATTGAAAAACAGGAAAACAATGCCGTTGAGTAATTGACAGCTGTGAGGGTGATTCGTAATATAGCGTTTAGTCGGTCTGTAGCGCAGCCTGGTAGCGCACTGTCATGGGGTGTCAGGGGTCGCTGGTTCAAATCCAGTCAGACCGACCAATCTTCTCGCCCGCCACTCTCTGAGTGGCGGGCTTTTTCATTTCTACGGTTGGCTTGCGGTTCGACCGACAAAGGCGGCAACAATGGTGTCATCACCTAGCTGTCGGGAAAAGACATAAGCATTGTCTTGGGCAATGGCCCGATGTACCCCTGCGCCTACGGCGGGATGCTGCTGTCTAAACTGAGCCACCTTACGCCAATGGGCTAACAAACGCTGTTGCTCTGGAGTACGTGACCACACCATGTCAGAGCGCGTGCCCTGGTGGAAATCATCTCCATAGGGACCCAAGTCTCGACCAACCTCATCGCCGTAATACACTTGAATAGCCCCCGGTGTGAGCAAGAGTGCATTGGCCGCGCCCCGTTGCATCGCCATATCTTTGAAGCGGCTAAAGAACAGCTCGGTATCATGTGACGACATATAGCTCACTGGAATAAAATCCGCTTCGTTTTGCATGGTTTGGGCGTAAGCATGATAAGTGTCTTCCATTTGGCTGAGACAGTACGCACCTTTGTCCATCTGTTTTTGCAGGTCAAAGTTGATGAGCGCATCAAAACCTTGATCGAAATACGGGCTGCGATAAGCGCTGTGGCCCCACACTTCTCCCATCATCCAAAAAGGCGCGCCGGACTGCTGATGCTTCTGTCGCCAAGATGCCAAAGCGGCACTGGCTTTCTGCTTAAGCGCTCGCCAGATCTCACCATCAACATGTTTAACCGTATCGACGCGAAACCCATCTATCCCAAAGCGTTCAACCCACTGAGTTTGCCACTCAAGTAAATAATCGCTAACCGTATAGCCATCTTGAGCTTTTACACGTGTGCCGGGGTTATCAAGCAACCACTGAGGCGGCGTCACTGACTTGGTCGATTCGGTTTTAAAATCAGGAAGCCCTGCCAAAGTCAGGGTTTGATCGCTGGATCCGGGCGCATCGTAGCCCGGTAGTCCCGCACGTACCCAATCTTTACCCCACCAGTGCTGCCAGTTTGCGCTTTGATAATCCACCACTTGGTGAAAATCATGCCAACTCTGCCCTTTTTTGGGGTGCCAATCTTGCCATTGCGGTGGTAACGCGTCCGCATTCACCACCTCAATGCCATCTTGTTGTAAGTCAGCTAAGGTGGCGTAACCAGGATGGTTAACCACTGCATCAAGAAAGACCTTCATGCCACGTTGATGTGCGGCCTCTACCAGTTTTTTCAGCACCGCATCATCGCCAAAGTTTTGGTCTACTTGCGTAAAGTCTCGCGCCCAATAGCCGTGATAAGCATAAAAAGGAAACGCGCCTTCACTGCCGCCCCCAACAAAGCCGTGTACCTGCTCGACAATGGGTGACAGCCAAATCACATCCGTACCCAGTGATTGAATATAATCGAGCTTTTCGAGCACCCCCTGCAAATCGCCACCATGGAAGGTACCAATGTTCTGTTGATTATCGGCGTGGCGACCGTAGCTGTGATCATTGCTTGGATCGCCATTGTGAAAGCGATCAACCATTACAAAGTAGATATTGGCATTGCGGTAGGTAAATGCCTGAGGTTCGCGCTCGATCGGCGCTAATAATATCAATCCACCGCTATTTGATGCTGGGGTCAGCGTCACCTGATGGTCGCGAACACGTACAACCTGACCGCTGAGCGCCTCTTTCAATAGTGTGCCATCGGCGAATGCCTCACCAACAGTAAGGGTGACAGGGCCACCGCGATAAACAGGGCATTGCACATCGGGCAAAGGCCGTTTAAACACAGTCGCGGTTTTTTTAGGTTCCCGCTTAATACTCAGTGTGTGGGTGCTAGGATCGAAATAAAAGCCATAATCACCGGCAAAGCGAATATTGACCTCAAAGTGGCTCTCCGCGTGGCACGATAAAGGAATTGGCGTGTTGAATTTGACTCGGCTCGGTGAGGTCGCGTCGCATTCACCGTCAAGCCCACTAACCGAGACCTTGTAAGTGTTTTTACCCAATGAGAAAACAGTGGGATGCTGGTCAGTAAGCGGCCCATCCGTTTGCGTGGTTGACGTTGAAACCGTGATATGTGGCGCTGCAAACACCGAGGCTGAACAAGCAACCGCCACAGCCAGCGCAATGCGCCGCCAAGAAAATAAGGGGATCATGATCGTGCTCCTTGCCATTTTCTACTAGGGTAAAAAAACAGCAAGGTGATAACATCATTCTTGGCTCTCAGCCCTAAAAGTGTGAGGGCTAACCAGAGAGGGCGGAGTTAATCGGTTTTCATAGACTCTCATCAATGCCGAATAGCTCGGCGATCTCGTCTGCGGGCACAGGTCGGCTATACAGAAAGCCTTGTCCGAAGGTACAGCCTAGCTCACGCAATATCGCTTGTTGGTGAGTGGTTTCAATCCCTTCTGCCACTACGCCCATGCCGAGACTATCGGCCATTGCGATCATCGCAGACACGATCGCCACTTCCTCTTCATCCGGAGCTTCACTTTGGATATCTTTGATAAAGTGTCGATCGATTTTCAACTTAGAGATCGGGTATCGTTTTAAATAGGCCATCGACGAATACCCAGTCCCAAAGTCATCAATCGCAATACCCACCCCTTTTTCTCGCAACTGCTCCAACACTTTCAGTGCACTGGCTTGATTTTCAATTAGGGTGTTTTCGGTGATCTCCAACTCGAGAAAGCGCGGATCGGCGCCCGTTTTTTCCAGTGCTTCAGCCACGACCTGCGTAAAGGTAATATCCGCTAGATTGCGTGGTGAGATATTTACCGCCAACGAGACCATTAGACCCGCATCTTGCCACTGTTTTAACTGACGACACCCTGTTTCCACCACCCACTGGGTGATATCGTGAATAATCGAGCGCTCTTCAGCCACGTCAATAAAATGAAACGGCGAGAGCACGCCTCGTTCAGGATGGTGCCAACGCAGCAGTGCCTCAACACCAATAATGTTGCCGGTCACAAGATCCACTTGTGGCTGATAGAAAAGCTCAAGCTCTTCGTTTTGCACGCATTGCCGTAGCTCCACCGCTAAGCGCAATTTGTTGTTGGCTTCGACGGTTAGCGCATCATTGTAAAACGCATACGTGTTGCGACCCGATTTTTTGGCGAAGTACATCGCAGAATCGGCAAAGGTCAGTAGCTCTTCGGTATTGGCAGCATTATCTGGGTATTGGGCAATGCCGATACTGACACCGATCTGAGCATCAATCCCCCCGCTGAGCACAAACAAGCGGTTCATCGCCTGAATAATGTCTTCGGACAAACTGACACATGCGGCTTTGTCACTGTGAATTAAACGCAGTACCACGAACTCATCTCCGCCCAGTCGCGCTAAGGTGTCCCCTTCTCTTAACAAACCATACAAGCGTTGACTCACCAGCTTTAGCAGCTCATCGCCCACGGCGTGTCCGTGGCTATCATTAACGAATTTAAACTGGTCAAGGTCGAGGAACATCAGAGCCAATTTGCCATGAGCCCCCATGGGCATCTTGAGTGCTTGTCTAGTGCGAGATGCCAATAGTAAGCGATTCGGCAAACCGGTCAGTGCATCATAGTGCGCCAAATCAATCAGCTTTTTCTCTGAGTCTTTTAGCTTGGAGATATCTGAAAAGACGCCAACATAGTTCACCACCTCACCGGCGTCGTTCTTTACCACACTGATAGAAAGCAGTTGTGGATATACCACCCCATCTTTGCGCCGATTCCATATTTCTCCTTTCCATCGGCCTTGTTGGGCAACCTCTTCCCACATTGCGCGGAAAAAGGCTTTATCATGACGTCCTGAGTTAAGAATGGACGGATCATGACCTAGAACATCGTCCTCTTGATAGCCCGTAATCGCACTAAAACCCCCATTGACTGCCACAATCTTGGCGTCTGCATCCGTCACCAGCACCCCTTCGCTCGATTGTTCAAAGATTTTTGCGTTGAGCATCAGCTTACGCTCAACCTCAAGTCGCTCTGAAACATCATGGATCACGGAAAAGAGTAATTTGACATGGCCTATGGTGATGGGTGAAGAGTGCACCTCAACCTGACGCACCTCACCGCTTTTTAAACGGTGAGAGAAGATAAAGTAGTTTTTATCACGCTGACGCGCTTGGGAAAGACTTTGACGCAACGCACTCTCGGTATGGGTATTAATATCGCTGATCCGCATGGATGTCAGTGTCGCATGGTCATAGCCGTAAAACTGTTGGGCACTGTCGTTAGCATCGACAATGTCGCCACTTTTGGCATCCAGCAGTAACATCACAGCGTCGTGACGCTTAAAAATACTGCGGAAACGATGGCTATCATCCACAACCCGACCAATTGATTGTGCAAAGCTGCGGCCAGCATTATAGCGACCGTAGAGTCCTCCTAGCCAAAAGCCGAGTACAATGACACCCATTAGCCAGACTCTCGGGTGCCAACGCACACCGTGCCAGCCATCTTCAGGGATCCCGAGTAAACGCCATTGACCTGATGGTAAACTCATCGTCACGATGACTGGATCCTGCGTGTGTATCTGCGGCGTCCCATAGATAGGCTTAAACGACTCAGTCAGCCGTCGGCGCCCTTCTAAGGCAACTTGAACGGGTAACCGCTCCCCTTGGGTAAAGCTGTCGGTAAACAATTCCTCAATGTCTAGCACCGTGGAAAGCACGCCCCACGGCAGATGCTTACGGGCATTGGTAATGCTTTGTCGCGCAATTAACGCCGTTCCACCTTGCAGCAACTCAACAGGCCCTGAGATTACGGGTTTATCAGAGGCATGGGCGTTACGCACGCTTTCTAGTTGTGACGGAACATCGTGATAATCCGTACCGAGCAGGGTTTCGCCCACCGACTCCGGATAGACATGACTAATCACCCAATTTCGCGCGGCACCAAAATTAAGAATATGGGAAGATTGAGACATCAATTGCGCCGCGAACTCGGCAAATGCCTCTTGGGTAAGCTCAGGATTTAAACTGATATAGGTTGCTAGGCCGTAGCTTAAATCCATGTTTTGTGTCACGTTAAGCTCTATACGAGACCGATAGGCCAATAATGCCGCGCGCACTTTATCTATCTGTTTATCATGCTCTTGTTGGTATAGCCAGAATTCCACTGACGCGACAACAAGCACGAAGACCATGATAGAAATCAGTATATTGTATATAAACCCTACTCGGGCCGAACGACGGGCGACAGAGTCCAGCGCCGAGGGAACTGCTTGCTGCATGACGCAATACAACCTTATTTCGCCCACTTTTTTAGGCGAACATGATGAACAACTTCAGGCGTAGCACGGGATTATATAACCGCCGCGTAGAATCGCCAGCACTTAGGGCCGGTTTGTGATGAATGGTGTCCGACAACATGGTTTAGATCAAGTAACACATCAAAGACGTTACACGACACATAATGCGTATTGACATAGTAAGAGATGCTGGCTTTTTAGACATCAGGAGACAAGGATGACACTGACCATGGAGTATGGCGCGATATTGGTCGCGCTTGGGTTTATTGCCGGTATTATAAATACCTTAGCCGGCGGTGGCTCCAACCTGACACTGCCAGCGTTAATGGTCATGGGGATGCCTGCCGACGTCGCCAATGCGACCAATCGCGTTGGCGTGTGGTTACAATGCGCCTCGGGGATGGCTGGCTTTAAACGCCACGACAAACTTGATACGCAAGATATCTGGCCAGTGCTGGTACCCAGCTTGATTGGTGGCTTACTTGGCGCACTTGCCGCCGCTTGGCTGCCCACCAGCTGGGTGAAACCTCTTTTACTGGGGACGCTACTTGCCATGACAGTGGTGATGTTAGTCAAACCCACCACCCTCACCCCGCCACCGGGAACACCGATTAAAAAAGTGAAAGACACACCGAGTGCGTGGCTGGGTTTATGTTTAGCAGGGTTCTACGGTGGCTTTGTCCAAGCTGGCGTTGGCTTTGTGTTACTGGCGGCTTTATGCGGTACCTTGAATTATGATCTGGTGCGCGGCAACGCGCTTAAGCTGGCTTGTACACTTGCATTCACCACCTTATCGTTGCTGGTTTTTATTGCTGATGATCTGGTGCATTGGCTGCCGGGGCTACTCCTTGCCATCGGCACCATGACTGGCGCACGCGTAGCCGTCAAATTTGCGATTTCTGCCAATCCAAAGACGCTCAAACTCTTTTTGTTTGTCATGACGTTAGTGGGCTGTATTGCCGCTTATGCGTTTTAATCCCATAGCATCAGCCTGTAGACGCTTGTCGTTTGGGTGCACGCTTGCGCCGGTGCGTTTTATCCCCCGTGCGCCGTTTACGGGTAAATTGACGCTTGGGTGGCGGCGGTAAGTTCTTCAACGATGTGGGGGGCGGTGCGGTTTTTACCGTCTCAATCAAACCTTGTAATTGTTCGGTCAATGCATGCATAAAAGGTTGATAGGCGCATTTTTTTTCTGCCATGTCTTGCAGTTGGCGCTCCCATTGCGCGGTCATATCTGGATAGGTTGCGCTATCCGGCAACGCGGCAATCAGTCCTTTTCCACTCGGTGTCGCATGTAAGGTTTTGCCTTGGCGCTGTAACAAGCCACGCTTTAGCAACAACTCGATGATCCCGGCTCGGGTTGCTTCAGTCCCTAAGCCATCGGTTTCTCGTAAAATATCCTTCAGTTTTTTATCTTGCACATAGCGACCGATCCCCGTCATCGCCTGCAACAAACTCGATTCGGTAAAGGCGGCCGGCGGCTCCGTCATACAATCTTTTATCTCACCGCGCTCACACACTAGTTGCTCGCCCGGCTGTAAGTGAGGCAAGGGGCTCGCTGACGCCTCAGCTACTTGCGTATTCGGCAGTAGCGAACGCCAACCTGCAACGGTCAGGACTTTTCCTTTGGCAATAAAGCAACCGCCCGCGATATCAAACACCAGTTTGCCTTCTGCATATTGCGCCGGTGGATAAAATTGCATGAGATACTGGCGCGCGATGAGCTGGTAAAGCTTGGCTTCATCACTAGAAAGCCCTGCAGGCGCCGCTTTTGCGGTGGGAATAATGGCATGGTGCGCGCCGACCTTTGCATCGTTCCATGCTTTGTTCTTTCTAGAGGTATCTGCCTGATCGCACGCATCGATAAGCGGTTCGCACCCTTGTCGAATCGCTTGCACGACTTTACCTGCCTCCGCAAAGTGGCCCTTAGGCAGGTATCGACAGTCCGAACGCGGATAGGTAATCAATTTATGTCGCTCATAAAGCTGCTGGCAGATATCTAGCGCTTTTTGCGCACTAAAGCCAAACCGTTTGGATGCATCAATTTGCAGGGCCGACAAATTATAGGGCAGCGGCGCAGCCTGCTTGCGGGTTTGACGCTCGGCCTCTGTCACCTTTGCCGGTTGGCCAGCAATACGATTGGCAACATTCTCAGCCAGAGCGCGAGAAATTACGCGCCCTTGTGCATCTTGCCATTGCGCGCACGCGTCACTAGGCTGCCATCTAGCTCGGATCATTTCACCTTGATACGGCAACAGAGCATCGAGTTGATAGAAAGGATGAGGGACAAAGTCTTCGATCTCTTGGTCGCGACGGACCACCAAACCCAGTACTGGGGTTTGGACACGCCCTACAGACAGCACGCCTTGGTAACCCGCTTGTTGACCAAGTAACGTGTAGGCTCGCGACAAATTCATCCCATAGAGCCAATCAGCGCGAGAGCGTGCCAACGCTGACACGGACAGCGGAACAAAGGCGTGATTGTCACCCATTTTGTTGAGCGCTTTTTTCACGGCCGACACGTTTAGATCGCTGACTAACAAGCGCTGAATACGTGCCTTTTTCGCTGAACTCACTCCCGCATAATCAATGACTTCATCAACCAGTAGTTGTCCTTCGCGATCAGGATCACCTGCGTGTACGAGGTGATCAAACTGCTTGATCAGTTTTTTCAAGATCGCTAATTGACCAGCCGCTGATTTACGCGGACGCAGTTTCCATTGCTGAGGCACGATAGGCAGATGTGCTAACTTCCATTGCTTGTACTGGCTGTCATACGCGTCCGGCTCGACTTGCTCAAGCAAGTGGCCGATACACCATGTCACCACATCACCGTTGGCGGTTTCGATATAGCCTTTGTGGTTTTTTTGCGGTTTGGACAAACCGGCGGCAATGGCTCTGCCGAGGCTGGGCTTCTCGGCGATAAATAGGCGCGCCATATCACTCTCTAACTCTGTGCAATGAACCACATGGTATGCAAAGCGTATGGCGGGCGCAATAAAAAACCTGTACATATACACAGGTCTTTAAAAGTGAATTAGAGATACTTCACGTATTTGCTGGTATCACGCGTTGGCGCATTGGCCGGTGCGCAATCTGGGGTGCCGAGATACAAAAAGCCGACAATCGCATCATCACCATCTACATCTAGCGCTTGGCGCACAACAGGGTGATAGGCAAAGGAGCCGGTACGCCAAAACCCTTGAAAACCTTGTGCAACTGCTGCCATTTGCATTGCTTGGGTGGCACAACCGGCGGAGATATGCTGTTCAATCGTCGGGACTTTTTCATGAAAGCGTGTACGCGCAATGACCGCAATGACCATCGGTGCGCGAAACGGTGCTTGTTTGGCTTTTTCTATCGCAGTATCGTCCGCGCCATCGGCTTTCGCGGCCTCCACTAAAATCTGAGATAGCCGCGTTAATCCTTCACCTTCACACACCACAAACTGCCAAGGCGTTAATGCGCCGTGATCAGGGGCGCGCAACCCAGCTTGAAGAATGTTCTCTAACGTTTGGCCGCTTGGCGCTGGCTCGGCTAAACGTGGAATAGAGCGGCGCTGTAATAGCAAATCAAGTGCGTTCATGGTCTTTTCCTTGTAACCCGTATATGTAACCACGGTATCACCGCAGCGTATCGAACTGATTGCTTTATGCTAACACAGCCACTGCGCGACAAAGTCGCGCAGTTTATACGGGTTTACAGCGCGAGTGCGGTTTCAATGCCCTGACGAATGGCCCGTTTAGCGTCTAGCTCTCCCGCATGCTCCGCCCCGCCAATCAAATGGAATGGCAAACCTTCCGCCTCAAGTGTCTTGGCCAACGCATTCACAGACTCTTGACCAGCACAGAGAATAATCTGGTCGGCAGGAATGACATGAGGCTCATCTTTGATGCTGATGTGTAATCCCCCATCATCAATTTTATGGTAGGTCACACCGCCCACTAAATTTACACCTCGTTTTTGCAAAGTTTTACGATGGATCCAACCTGTGGTTTTCCCTGGGCCTTTGCCAACGCGGCCTTCCCGACGCTGCAGGACCCATACTTGCTTGTCACTCTTGGTGTCATGGGCAGGGTACAATCCCCCTTCGTGAGAAATGGTTTTATCGATCCCCCACTCTTTCAACCAGTCATCCAGTTGTTGATTCGCAGGTTCAGTGATCATAGTGGCCACATCCACGCCGATCCCGCCCGCGCCGATAATCGCAATGTGACTCCCCAACTCAGGTTGCTCACGAATAAAGGTTTGATAGTCAATCACCTTAGGATGATCAATGCCCTCAATCGCGGGACGGCGAGGCTTAACCCCCGTTGCAACCACTACCTCATCGAATTCCCTGAGGGTGTCGACCTCAACACTGTGATTAAGATGGACGGTAACACCGGCTTTCTCCAAACGACGCAAATAATAGCGAATAGTCTCTTGGAACTCTTCTTTGCCGGGAATGGTCATCGCCAAGTTAAACTGCCCACCCAAGCGATCAGATTTTTCAAACAAGGTCACTGTATGGCCTCGCTCAGCCGCTTCGGTGGCACAGCTGATCCCAGCCATTCCGCCTCCCACGACAGCCACCGTTTTCACTTGCCGAACTGGCGTCGCCACCAACTCTGTTTCGTAGCAAGCTTTCGGGTTCACCAAGCAACTGGCTCGCTTGCCTTTAAACACATGATCCAAGCACGCTTGGTTACAGGCAATACAGGTATTGATGTCCTCCGATTGCCCAGCTTTAGCTTTGGCAACAAAGGCAGCATCGGCCAAGAAAGGACGTGCCATCGAAACCATATCAGCCTGACCGCTGGCGAGAATCTGTTCGGCCACCTCTGGGGTATTAATTCGGTTGCAGGTAACCAGAGGCACCGACACCTCACCTTTGAGTTTTTCTGTCACCCAACTAAAGGCGCCGCGAGGAACTTGCGTTGCGATGGTTGGAATGCGCGCTTCATGCCATCCAATACCAGTATTAATAATGGTGACACCGGCCTGCTCTAGGCCTTTCGCTAGCGCGACCACATCATCAAAGGTGTTGCCTTGCTCGACCAAATCCAACATCGATAATCGGAAGATCACAATAAAATCGTCACCGGCCGCTTTTCTTACCGCACGCATGACTTCCACGGCAAAACGCATGCGATTTTCCACCGAGCCGCCCCATTGATCATAACGACGGTTGGCGCGATGGCAGAAAAATTGGTTGATGAGATACCCTTCAGATCCCATGATTTCAACCCCGTCATAACCCGCTTCTCGCGCGAGCGCGGCGCTGCGGCCGAAGGCTTTGATCGTACGCCAAATCGACCTCTCGCTCATGGCAAAAGGCGTGAACTTACTGATTGGAGCGCGGATTGCGGAGGCACTTTGGGCAAACGGATGGAAGGCATAACGTCCGGCATGAAGCAATTGAAGTGCTATCTTTCCGCCATTAGCGTGTACCGCATCTGTGATGGCTCGATGAGCACGAGCGGCACGCCCAGAGCTAAACTGTGCGCTAAATGGAGTCAATCGACCGCGAAAATTCGGCGAAAAGCCACCAGTAACAATTAAGCCAACGTCGCCTTTCGCGCGCTCTGCGTAAAAGGCTGCGAGCTTTTTAAAACCGTCATTGGCTTCTTCCAATCCGGTATGCATCGAGCCCATCAGAACGCGGTTTTTTAATGTTGTAAACCCGAGGTCTAGCGGGGCTAGCATATGGGGGTAAGAGTGCTGTTCCATTGCTTGCTCACTTATTGTTGTGGTCTGACCAGACTATAGCGCTGTCGGCTACTGTTTTTCAAACGTTCGTTTACAAACCAGCAACATCGATTGTCGAATAGTTGATCTCAGTAGGACTTTCCTCCCCACTCTATCGGATACGGGATAAGCTTGGGCTATCGATCCTTGCAGTGATCAGCTAGGATATCAGCGACATATATCGATGGATTAGAGTATGAAAAAACTGTTTCGCTTCATTGCATCTTTGTTCCGATGGCTTTGGGTTGCTATCGGGTTCGTGCGTCAGCTTTTGTTAAATGTGCTTTTCATTGCTGTTATTGTGGGCATTTATTGGGCGATAACCGCCGACTCGCCGCTGCCAACCGGCGACACAACCGCGAAAAAAGCCGTTCAAGCTGAACCCGCCCCACACGCGTTGTTACTGAATATAAACGGCCCCATTGTTGAACAGCGCCGTCGTATCGATCCGATCGATACCCTCTCACGCAACGCGCTCGGACAACCGATTGAAACCGAAAACGTACTCTTTGATATCGTCGATACCATCCGCCATGCCGCGACGGATGATAAGATTAACGGGTTGGTGCTTAGCCTAGGCGACATGCCATCCACGAGCCTGACCAAGCTTCGCTATATCGCCAAAGCTATCGATGAGTTCAAGCAAAGTGGTAAAGCGGTCGTGGCGATTGGTGGGATGTATAGCCAAAGCCAGTACTATTTAGCGAGCTATGCTGACGAAATTCTGATGTCACCAGATGGCATGGTGATGCTCCAAGGGTATGGCAGTTACAACCTGTATTGGAAGGATCTACTCGATAAATTAGATGTCTCGACTCACGTTTTCCGAGTCGGCACTTATAAGTCCTTTGTCGAACCTTATACACGCACCGACATGTCTCCACAGGCGCGTGAAGCGAATCAAGCATGGCTCGACCAGCTTTGGAACGCGTATGTAAGCGATGTGGCGAAAAACCGTGGCATTAAAGCGGCGATGTTCTCTCCCTCTGCCGATACACTTATTACCTCATTGGAGGCGTTTGGGGGAGATTTTGCGTCGCTTTCCAAACATATTGGCATTGTTGATGAGTTGATGACCCGTCAAGAGATCCGTCGTTATCTTGCCGATAAATTTGGCAGCGACGGGGAAGACAGTTTTGAGTACACCAGCTACTACGACTATCTACCCAAAATTCAATCTCGCTTTGCCATCCCCGGTGACAATAATATTGCCGTCGTTGTCGCCAGTGGCCCGATTATGGATGGCGTTCAGCGCCCAGGAACCGTCGGTGGTGATACCACGGCGGCGATGCTACGCGATGCTCGCCTTGACGACAGTGTTAAAGCAGTTGTGTTGCGTGTAGATAGCCCAGGCGGTAGTGCGTTTGCTTCTGAAATTATCCGCAATGAGGTCGATGCACTGCGCGAAGCTGGTAAGCCTGTGGTGGTTTCTATGTCTAGCGTCGCGGCTTCTGGCGGCTATTGGATCTCTGCCAGCGCAGATCGCATCGTCGCACAGCCAACCACCATTACCGGCTCTATCGGTATTTTTAGCCTGTTCACCACCTTTGAGAACACGCTGGAAGATATTGGTGTCCACACAGATGGCGTAGGCACAACCCCCTTCTCGGGAGTTGGTGTGACTCGGGCCTTGCCTGACGATGTCAGCCAGATCATGCAACTGGGCATTGAGCACGGCTATCACCGCTTTATTTCCTTGGTTAGCACGCACCGTAACCTGTCTTTGGAAGAAACAGATAAGGTGGCTCAAGGTCGCGTATGGACCGGTAGCGACGCGTTGAAATTCGGGTTAGTCGATCAATTAGGCGACTTTGATGATGCGGTGACACAAGCAGCAGAATTGGCGGGCTTGGACAACTATCAGCTGGATTGGATGCAAAAACCGCTGACGCCGTTCGAGCAGTTTATGACTGAGATGCTCGGCCAAACCGCGTCGGTTTTTGGCCAAGCGATGCAGGCGAACCTCCCGACGTTTGCAAGCCAGTTACTGGCGTCACCGCAGTTACAGTCGGTGACAATGCTCGAACAATTTAACGATCCTCAAGGGCGTTACTTGTTCTGCTTAAATTGCCAGTATCAGTAGCACGCTTTGCTCCGGCCGTCCTGGTCGGAGCTTTATCCCAAAGTTTTCCTCGATTCTGTGTGGTTACGCAGTACCAACCATGTAACGGTTACATGTATACTGTGCTCACGCTCATTTAATGCAGATTTGTCATGATGGAACGTAAACATATTTATATCGCCTACACGGGCGGCACCATCGGCATGCAGAAATCCGATCATGGCTATGTGCCTGTTTCTGGGTTTCTACAGCAACAGCTCGAAAACATGCCAGAATTCCATCGTCCAGAAATGCCTCGTTTTACCATTCATGAGTACGAACCACTCATTGATTCATCGGATATGACGCCAGAGGATTGGCAACGCATTGCTGACGATATTGGAGCGAATTACGACGACTACGATGGTTTTGTGATCTTACATGGTACCGACACCATGGCGTATACTGCCTCGGCGTTGTCGTTCATGTTAGAGAACTTGGAAAAACCTGTGATTGTCACCGGATCTCAGATCCCCATTGCCGAGCTTCGCTCTGACGGACAGGCGAACTTATTGAACGCCCTGCATATTGCAGCGAACTATCCGGTAAATGAAGTGACTTTATTCTTCAATAATCAATTACTGCGCGGTAATCGTAGTACCAAATCGCATGCAGATGGATTTAATGCGTTCACTTCACCGAATTTACCCGCACTGCTGGAAGCGGGCATTCATATCGAAGTGAAAGCCACCGATCTTAATCAGCCGGCACAAGGTCCGTTTAAAGTACATACCATCAACGACCAACCAGTGGCTGTGATTATGATGTATCCGGGAATCTCACCCGATGTGGTACGCAATGCATTAAAGCAACCTGTTAATGCCATGATTTTACTTACGTTTGGGGTGGGTAATGCACCGCAGAACCCTGAGCTACTGTCGCTACTCAAACAAGCAACAGAACGCGGGGTGTTGGTACTGAACTTAACCCAATGTTTGGCTGGACGTGTCAATATGGGGGGATATGCCACTGGCTGTGCCCTTGCTGATGCCGGCGTACTCAGCGGCTATGATATGACGCCTGAAGCAGCCCTCGCCAAACTCCATTTCTTGCTCAGTCAAGACTTGCCTTTTGAGACCCTTCGCACCATGGTACAAAAGGATCTACGCGGTGAGCTAAGCTATTACTAGCTCGTCTCAAGTTTGGTCAAAAAATCATGAGTTTGTGAAGCCGACAATGATGTCGGCTTTTTTATCTGCTAATTTATTCATACATTTCGCCGATCAGGGTGTTCCACAATGATGGTGTTGCACGGTGATTCTTTATCACCACAAACGCGAAAAATTGCGCTGGCTTTACGATTTAAACAACTGAATTACGAACTGGTCCCAGCTTCTCCGTTTGAAGCGCATGAAGTCGTGCTGCGCCACCCGCCCATGCAAACAATCGTTGCACTGCTCGATGGCGGGCACACGATTTATCACGATACAATCGTGGCCGAGTACCTTGATGATGCGTACCCTGATCCTTTGCTGTATCCCGGCAATGCTCGCCACCGTGCCGATATACGCTGGATTGAGTGGTATTGTCGTCACCATCTCAGCCCTTTAATCGTGGATACCTTGTTTTATCAGCGTGTAGTACGGGGTCATATGCTCGAAAAAGACATAGACCACCAAGCCGTCAATGATGCGTTAAAAACGCTACCAGAAGCTTGCCAATACCTTTCACAACTCCTTACCCATATTCCTGCGGATAAGGTCAATATGGCCACCATCAGTGTATGGAGTCTATTTCGTTGTGCTCAAATGGCAGGACTGGTGCTCGACAGCAGCTACACCCAGCTAAATCAATATCTCGAAGCACTCAGCCAGCACCCGCTGTTTGGCGATTATGCACAGGAAGAGAACCACCAACTGACACCTTTTTTCGCCAGTCCAATCAGTCTCTCTGCGCCAAATGATTAGTTGGCACCAATGCTCACCCTTGGTGGAAACTGTGAGTCGCTTTACGGTTTTCACCGACTAGCATTCCTTACAGCCTGTATTCTGGTATATACAAATTTAGGATATTGTATAGCTGGAGACTGACATGGAGCACGTCAGACAAGTTACTTCCCATTCGCAGGTGTTATGGCGCCTGTTCGGACTGAGTGCCATTGGCATTGTGTTTTTCTTCGTCCCTATTTCTATTGATGGCAACACCACCATTCCGCTCGATCACCTTGTTAGTTGGATAAAAAACACCTTTGGCAACCTGATCAACCTGTATGTGCTCATGATTATTTTAGCCGGTGCCATTATGCCACTATGGACGGGGCAGTGGCGGCAAAGCGGCGGTCAAAAGCTATTCACGTTATTGAAATGCATTGGTGCCGTTAGCGCATTCATGGCGCTCACCAAAATTGGCCCAGCCTTTCTCCATGAGCCTGATATCCTGCCCTTTCTGTTCAACAAACTAGTGGTCTCAGTCGGCGTGATTGTCCCCGTCGGTGCGATTTTTCTGTCCTTTTTGGTCAGTTACGGTCTACTTGAGCTTATCGGTATTTTGCTCCAGCCGATTATGCGGCCCATCTGGCGAACCCCAGGCCGCTCTGCCATTGATGCGGTCGCCTCGTTTGTTGGCAGTTATTCACTCGGCTTGCTCATTACGGATAAGGTCTACAAAAATGGGCAATATTCGGTCAAAGAGGCCACCATTATCGCAACCGGTTTCTCGACCGTCTCAGCCACATTTATGATTATTGTGGCCCGTACCCTCGATTTAATGTCTCACTGGAACCTGTATTTTTGGAGTGCGTTAATCATCACTTTTATTGTCACCGCCATTACAGTGCGGCTACCGCCTATTAAAGGCTTAAGTGACAATGTGCTAGCGCCGGAACCACAAGCTATCAAGGGACAGCGCTGGGGGCTGGCTTATCAAACTGGCTTATCTCAAGCCGCTCAAGCAGGCCGAGTCAGTCACAACCTGCTTGCCACCGTGAAAGATGGCTTGTTGATGACGATGACAATCTTGCCTGCGATCATGTCGGTAGGGTTGTTAGGGCTGTTAGCTGCCAAATACACCCCCGTCTTTGAGTGGTTAGGCTGGATTTTTTACCCCATAACCGCACTATGGGGGTTAGATAACGGCCACCAGCTTGCCCAAGCTGCATCTGCTGGCTTGGCAGAAATGTTTCTGCCTGCACTGTTACTGAGTGAGGCAGACTTTGTATTACGTTTTAGTGCGGCGATTACTTGCGTGTCGAGTGTACTGTTTTTCTCCGCATCGATTCCCTGCATTCTCGCTACCAGCATTCCGATCAGCGTGTTCCGATTGGTTGTGATTTGGGCATTGCGCACGGCATTAAGTTTGATGCTTTCCATCCCCCTCGCCTTGCTCATTGCCGGCTAAATGATACAAAAACGCGCCGCTTTAACAGGCGGCGCGTACCACGGTCGCAGCGACTCATCAGTGCTTCGTCTTTACATCAATACGCACTTCGTCCGGCTTCGCAAACTCACGTTTTAACTCTGCTTTCGATTTGAACGTTACCTGTCCACCTTTAGCAACCGTCATATGCTGAGGCTGTTCGTTATGTCGCGATTGGTAAAGCATCACCGCTTGAAGTGCTTGATCACGTTGGGTTTGGTTAAGCGCTGTTCCATCGGGCCACTTTCCCGTTTCGACGGCATAACACAAGCGATCGTAAACCTCTGGTGTCATCGCTTTTAACAGTTGTTCAATATCCATGGATGGCTCCGCTTTTTGACATGTCCCTATTATGCCTTAACCGACCTGCCTTTCGGCATCTCGAGTTCAGTGCGCAAAATCACGCTTTAGGACATAAACTACACTTAGATTTGAAGTATACTCACCGCAACTGATTGAGGATACGAACAACCATGCATCTGAGATTACCTAAATCACTCACTGCTGCTCCCTTTGCTGGCGTAATTCTTTTGCTACTGGCTGGCTGTGAGGGGGAACCGACCACCAACCAAGTGTGTGATACGCATCCTGAATTGTGCGAAGGGTTAAACATTGGTGATGGCCAATGCCGTTTTGAGCGTTCAGACTTGATTTTCAAACGGTTAGCTGTGGATGAAAAGCCCAGTGATCTCAATAAACTGGCCGAGCTCAAACAGACGCAAGTCTATTTACGCTGCATGGAGCTGGTTGCGGGAATCGAACCAACGACCCTAAAAGAGCGAAAAACGAAGCGCACCGAAGCGGTCTATCACGCCTATGATTCTATCGAACGCTTAGAACGCGAATTGAAAGACTCGTATCAACCACCGGTGATTTATTACCGCTGGTCACAAGGCGATAACAGCGCTTTACCTCAATTTCTAAAACTTGAGGGAACACAGCATCTTGAAACTCCCCAGCTTCAACTTGGACTCGCCACCTATTACGTCTCTCGTGACAGGCCCAAAACCGTTCGTATCTTGTTGCATGTGCTTGAGCTGTATGACGGCAACGATGAAGAGGTACGTGACGAAGTGATCCCTGAAGCGATTAAATCCTTAGCGACCACCAACCATGCGTTGGAGCGCTTCGATCATGCGTATCTATGGGCCAAAGTGGGTAAAGACTATAACTTACCCATTGCCGATAGCGATCAGTTAGCACGGCTGTATCCTCTGTCAGAGGAACGCCGCAACCAGTTGGAAAGCTTAGCAAAAGACATCTCTTCAGCGATCCGAGACGGTGATTTCGAAGCCACGCTAGTCAACGCGCTAGACCCCAAAGAACCGACCTAACCTCAAAGCGCCTGCGAATGCGGGCGCTTCCCTCTATCTGTCAGTAATTTACCAACCCATTGCTCGCCAATAAATAACGGAATTGATGTGCTTACCTTTCACGATTGCGCATCTGCTTCTACGCTTTTCAGTACACCAGCAGTCATCCAATACCTCACCCTTTCGTTTTGTACCTATTGGTCAAAGAAGGGGCAGGTAGAGTCGCAGGGGCGCAAAATGTTTAGGTGATGTAAAAAAAATCCGTACTTTTTTTTGACTTTAAACAATTTTGGGCGCGATTACCCTTGCATGGACGGGTCCTATTCTGTAATTTTACTACCAGTTTCATCTCACTAGAAATTAAGTTGTGGAGCAACATAATGACTATCAAAGTAGGTATTAACGGTTTTGGTCGTATCGGCCGCTTCGTATTCCGTGCTTCTGTAGAGCGCGACGACATTGAAGTAGTAGCAATCAACGACCTGATTGACGTTGAGTATATGGCTTACATGCTGAAGTACGACTCAACTCACGGCCGCTTCAACGGCACTGTTGAAGTGAAAGACGGCAACCTGATCGTTAACGGTAAGAAAGTACGTGTAACGGCAGAGCGCAACCCAGCAGATCTTAAGTGGGATGAGGCTGGTGTTGACGTTGTTGCTGAAGCAACTGGTATCTTCCTGACTGACGAAACAGCGCGTCAGCACATCCAAGCGGGTGCGAAGAAAGTTGTTCTGACTGGTCCATCTAAAGACGCAACACCTATGTTCGTTATGGGTGTAAACCACAGCGAGTATGCGGGTCAAGATATCGTGTCTAACGCATCTTGTACCACTAACTGCCTAGCGCCAATCGCGAAAGTACTGAACGACAAGTTCGGTATCGAGTCTGGCCTGATGACCACTGTTCATGCAACCACTGCAACTCAGAAAACTGTTGACGGTCCTTCTGCGAAAGACTGGCGCGGTGGCCGTGGTGCATCTCAGAATATCATCCCATCTTCAACTGGTGCAGCAAAAGCAGTAGGTAAAGTACTTCCTGAGCTGAACGGTAAACTGACTGGTATGGCGTTCCGCGTACCAACTGCCAACGTTTCTGTTGTTGACCTGACTGTCAACCTAGAGAAAGCAGCATCTTACGAGCAAATCTGTGCCGCGATGAAAGAAGCGTCTGAAGGTGAGCTGAAAGGTGTTCTTGGTTACACTGAAGATGCGGTTGTTTCTCAAGACTTCATCGGTGAAGTACAAACATCAGTATTCGATGCCAAAGCAGGTATCGCACTGACCGACAAATTCGTTAAAGTTGTATCTTGGTACGACAACGAAATCGGCTACTCAAACAAAGTACTTGACCTAGTTGCACACATCTCTAAGTAAGTTGCAATTAGCCTAGTATTGATTAAAGGCGGCCGTTGGCCGCCTTTTGTTTATGGGCTCTATGCCGTTTCTGCGCAATAAAGGACGCGATTATGACTTCTCATACTCTGCACTTCGAGCGCCGGCTGTCGGCGTCAGTTGATTTATGTTATCGCCAAGCCGTCCCCGTTCTTCGGATTCAACATCCAGCCTGTGATGCCACCATCAGTCAATTTGGGGCACACTTACTGTCATTTTCTCCACGCGATGCGGCGCCACTAATTTGGATCAGTGGCAATGCAGTCTACGATGCAAAAACGCCTCTACGAGGTGGCATTCCTGTTTGCTTTCCTTGGTTCGGCCAAACGGGTTCTCCCTCTCATGGCTTTGCACGCCGCGTGATGTGGGACATTCAACACATTGAAGAAGATGCACAAGGTGTGACGATTCAATTATCGCTGGTCTCCTCTGCAAAAACCCGTGCACTATGGCCACACGATTTTGAAGCCGTTATGACATTTAGGCTCACCCACACACTCGATGTCGCTTTAACAGTAAAAAACACCGACTCACTGCCATTTAAGATCGGAGGCGCCCTGCACAGTTACCTTTCCGTTGCGGATAGTGAACAAGCAACCGTAGCGGGTGTGGGAAGCCACTATCTCGACAATTTCAGCCACGGACAGAGAAAGCCCGCCTCTGGCACCGTGACTTTTGAAGAGCCCGTCGACCGCATTTATACCGACTCAGCCTCGTCATTAACCCTGACTG
Organism: Salinivibrio sp. YCSC6; assembly: GCF_004916735.1. Taxonomy (NCBI): domain Bacteria; kingdom Pseudomonadati; phylum Pseudomonadota; class Gammaproteobacteria; order Vibrionales; family Vibrionaceae; genus Salinivibrio; species Salinivibrio sp. YCSC6. The sequence goes on along the minus strand of NZ_CP039516.1, from coordinate 809,646 downwards.
ATACGGCAGGATATCGACGTATTGTCGTCAATAATCAAGGCGAGACGAGCGCAGTCGTCTGGAATCCAGGCCAAGCCGCTTCGGTACAAATGTCTGATATGGACGACGACGGCTATCTACATTTTGTCTGTATTGAAGCCGCCATTGAGCAGCCCAGTATTCAGCTAGCACCGGGAGAAAGCCACACGCTGAACACCTGTATTCATGACGAAAAACATGGTGAGTTGCTGCTCTAGATAATCTGCAAACACGAAAAAGGCAGCCTGCGCTGCCTTTTTGCATGTTGGTCGCGGCCAAGCGAATAGGCTAACCACTCGCTGGGGGCCTGAATCAATAAAAAATATAATTCATTCCAAGGTAGCCTGAAGTCGCCGTTGATTGGTCTACCATTGGGCTATCTGCAATGTTGTCATCTAAATTGGTGTAACGCACCCCACCAAGCAGCTGGATGCGCTCTGTCAGCATCACATAACCACTAGCACCGATAAAATAGTGTCCCGCAGAGCCGGGCTCGTAGGTGGATAATCCAGAGCGTGATGCCTCCGCGGCGCTGATCCCATAAAGGTGTTGATTAAGGTCACTACTGTTGTAGGAATACCCCACCTCGGGTGAAATCCCCCACCGCTGGCGGTTCATCCCATATTTCCAGCTGACTTCCCCGTACAAACCATCTCTATCATGGGTCATCCCCTCACCGACTAATGCTTGGAATCGGCCGATTGGTGAGTGGTATTGATACGCTAGAGCCAAAACAACCGACGTATCGCGCTTATCAAGTAAACTTAGCTGTGGGTCATCGGTATCTGCAGGATCAAAACGACGTGGATCATAGGTAGTCGACAGGACGAGGTTATGCGTGGCATCTTTGGGAGCCAAACGCGCGCCTGCGGTAAGTCCTCGGAAATAGAAATGGTCAGTATCGACATTAATGGTCGGTACGATCAGCGGGTCGGTATCGGTGTCCTTGTAAGGTTGGGGAGAAAAGGCGGCGAGGACACCGGCTGACACACGTGTTTCTGCCGAAACACTTCCCGCGGCGAGTAGTAGGCATGATGCCACCGCCGCTTTAACAAGCTTTTCAGTCATTCTTCTTCCTTAATTTGCTGGTCAACGCACAATTTAGAATTAGGCCAGTAGCTGTCCATACACCACACTTATCGTGGACACCATCACTGATATTACCCTCTCAACGTGACAGCCTACTACAACAACTTGAATCTAAGCTGTCTTGCAAGTGGCTATTTGATTTACCTATCAATGGTAGGGGAAAAAATATCGAAAAAACAATCAATTCTTTCACGCAAAAACGTGGATTGGGGTCTAACATTATTATGAGGAAAAGGGAAATTCAGCCAAAGGACCACCTTTTCTTTATGAGTTATCAGACGATTTAGGGGGCAGGACCATGACTATTTTCGATCATTATCGTCAGCGTTACGAAGATGCAAAAGACGAAGAATTGAGCCTTCAGGAGTTCTTGGATCTGTGCCGAGACGATCGCAGCGCTTATGCCAATGCCGCCGAGCGCCTGTTGATGGCCATCGGTGAACCAGAGAAGATTGACACCTCCCTCGACCCACGGCTCAGTCGTATTTTCTCCAACCGTGTTATTTCACGCTATAAGACCTTTGAAGACTTTTATGGCATGGAAGAGTCGATTGAGCAAATCGTCTCCTACCTCAAACACGCCGCGCAAGGGCTGGAAGAACGCAAACAGATCCTTTATTTACTCGGCCCTGTCGGCGGCGGTAAATCCTCGCTTGCAGAAAAACTGAAAAGCTTGATGCAGCAAGTACCGATTTATGTGCTAACCGCAAACGGCGAACGCAGTCCGGTCAATGATCATCCTTTCTGCCTTTTTGATGCTGAAGAGGATGGTCACCTGCTAGAAAAAGAGTACGGTGTCCCGCAGCGTTATATTCGTAGCATTATGTCGCCTTGGGCCGCTAAGCGACTTAAAGAGTTTGGTGGCGACATCAGTCAATTTAAAGTCGTGAAGGTTCGCCCCTCAGTACTCAACCAAGTCGCCGTGGCGAAAACCGAGCCCGGGGATGAAAACAACCAGGATATTTCCTCCTTGGTGGGCAAGGTCGATATCCGTCAGCTCGAACACTTTTCGCAAGACGATCCTGATGCGTATTCCTACTCTGGCGCACTGTGTAAGGCCAATCAGGGATTGATGGAATTTGTGGAAATGTTCAAAGCACCAATCAAGGTGCTACACCCCTTATTGACTGCGACGCAAGAGGGCAACTACAACGGGACCGAAGGTCTGTCTGCCCTGCCGTTTGATGGCATCATTCTCGCTCACTCCAACGAATCGGAATGGCAGTCATTCCGCAACAACAAAAACAATGAAGCATTCCTCGACCGTGTTTACATCGTCAAGGTGCCTTATTGCTTACGCGTCTCCGAAGAGATCCGTATTTACGACAAACTCTTGTCGCACAGTGAGCTAAAACAAGCGCCTTGTTCACCAAGTACGCTAGATATTCTCGCTCGCTTTACGGTGCTTTCTCGCTTGAAAGATCCTGAGAACTCGTCCATTTATTCGAAAATGCGCGTCTACGACGGTGAAACCCTCAAAGACACCGATCCCAAAGCGAAGTCGTACCAAGAGTACCGCGATTACGCAGGGGTCGATGAAGGCATGGATGGGCTCTCAACCCGCTTTGCGTTCAAGATCCTGTCTCGTGTATTTAACTTTGACCACGCAGAAGTCGCCGCAAACCCGGTCCACCTCTTTTACGTCCTTGAGCAACAAATTGAACGTGAGCAATTCCCACAAGAAATTGCAGAGCGTTACCTCGAGCACCTAAAAGGCTATCTAATCCCGAAATATATCGAGTTTATCGGCAAAGAAATTCAAACGGCGTATCTCGAGTCTTACTCGGAGTATGGTCAGAATATCTTTGACCGCTACGTAACTTATGCAGACTTTTGGATTCAAGACCAAGAGTTCCGCGACCCAGACACCGGCCAACTGTTCGATCGCTCGGCACTCAATAGCGAGCTGGAGAAAATTGAGAAGCCTGCCGGGATCAGCAACCCGAAAGACTTCCGTAACGAGATCGTCAATTTCGTCCTACGTGCACGTGCCAATAATGAGGGAAAAAACCCTGCTTGGACCAGCTACGAGAAGCTGAAAACGGTCATCGAGAAGAAAATGTTCTCCAATACCGAAGACTTGCTACCGGTGATTTCATTCAACACCAAAACGTCTAGCGACGAGCAGAAAAAACACGACGACTTTGTCGCTCGTATGATGGAAAAAGGATATACCCGCAAGCAGGTTCGCTTGCTATCTGAATGGTATTTGCGCGTACGTAAATCGTCGTAGCACATCCCTTTCAGGGCGGACACACGTGACGGGAGAGAGTTATGGCGCATTTTATTGATCGTCGGCTCAATGGCAAAAATAAAAGCACCGTCAATCGACAGCGCTTTTTACGCCGCCACAAAAGGCAGATAAAAGAGTCAATCGCCGACGCCGTCAACAACCGGTCAATCACTGATGTCGAAAGTGGCGAGGATATTTCGATTCCATCACGCGACATCCGTGAACCGACCTTTCACCAAGGCAAAGGAGGACAGCGTGATGCTGTCCATCCTGGCAACGACCAATTTAGCCCCGGCGATCGTATTGCACGCCCCCCCGGTGGCGAAGGCGGTGGTGGCGCAGGTGACGGACAAGCGAGTCCAGACGGTGAAGGCCAAGACGATTTTGTCTTCCAAATTTCGAAAGATGAGTATCTCGATTTGTTGTTTGAAGATCTCGAGCTACCCAATCTGAAGAAAAATCAAATGCAAAAAATGGTGGAGTATAAGACCCACCGTGCGGGGTATACCTCCAATGGTGTGCCCTCGAATATCGCCATTGTGCGCTCATTGCAAAACTCGTTGGCACGTCGCACCGCGATGTCTGCGAGCAAGCGCCGAGAGCTGGCAGAGCTAGAGGAAGCGCTGGAAAGCTTGCGTCACTCTGAGCCAGCACAGCCTTTGGAAATGAAGCGACTTGAAGAGGAAATTGCAGCACTGAAAAGCAAGATCGCCGCGGTACCTTTTATTGATACCTTCGATCTTCGCTATAAAAACTACGAAAAACGGCCACAGCCCAGTAGCCAAGCGGTGATGTTTTGCCTGATGGACGTGTCAGGGTCAATGGATCAGGCGACTAAAGATATCGCAAAACGCTTTTATATCTTGTTGTATCTGTTCCTAACCCGTACCTACAAAAATGTAGAGGTGGTCTTTATTCGCCATCATACCCAAGCAAAAGAAGTCGATGAGCACGAATTCTTTTACTCGCAAGAAACCGGCGGCACCATTGTCTCCAGTGCATTGCGCTTGATGGATGAGATCATCAAAGACAGGTACAACCCCACAGAGTGGAACGTGTATGCCGCCCAAGCGTCTGACGGCGACAACTGGGCAGACGATTCACCGGGTTGTCGTGAGCTACTGCAGAAAAGCTTACTGCCGGTCAGCCGCTATTACGCCTATATCGAGATTACGCGCCGCGCGCATCAAACGTTATGGCGTGAATATGAGGCACTCGCGGAAAGCCATGACAACTTTGCGATGCAGAATATTCGCTCGGCGGAAGATATCTTCCCCGTGTTCCGCGAATTGTTTAAGCGTCAGGTCGAAGCCTGACGCCATCTCTGCATCGGTATGTTTTTTCAGGGAGATTAGGTATGGCTGTCACTAAAGGCAAACGTAAGACGCCGCTCCATGATGGGCCGGATTGGACCTTTGACTTGCTTGAGCAGTATCACAAGGAAATTAAACGCGTTGCCGAGCACTACAGGCTCGATACCTACGCCAACCAGATTGAAATTATCGCTGCCGAGCAAATGATGGACGCTTACTCAAGCGTCGGCATGCCGATTAATTATAATCACTGGTCATTTGGCAAAAAATTTATCGAGACCGAACGTCACTATAAGCACGGCTATATGGGGCTTGCCTATGAGATAGTGATCAATTCAGACCCTTGTATTGCCTATTTAATGGAAGAAAACACCATCACCATGCAAGCCTTGGTGATGGCACATGCCTGTTATGGCCACAACTCTTTTTTTAAGGGCAACTATCTATTCCAAACTTGGACCGATGCCGGCTCGATCATCGACTACCTGCTGTTTGCGAAAAACTACATCAGTGAATGCGAAGAGAAGTATGGCCTCGCCGAAGTCGAAAACTTGCTCGACTCTTGCCATGCGCTGATGAATTACGGGGTAGACAGATACAAACGTCCGCAGAAAATTTCTCTCGCTGAAGAAAAAGCGCGACAAAAAGCCCGCGAAGACTACCTACAAACTCAAGTGAATGAACTGTGGCGTACCATTCCGGGCGGCAAGAAAGAACAGGAGCAAGAGACACGGCGCTTCCCCGCCGAGCCGCAGGAAAACCTGTTGTATTTCTTTGAGAAACACTCGCCATTGCTAGAGCCGTGGCAGCGTGAAATCGTGCGAATCGTGCGCAAGATTAGCCAGTATTTTTATCCACAAAAGCAAACTCAGGTGATGAATGAGGGCTGGGCAACCTTCTGGCACTACACCATTTTGAATCATCTCTACGATGAGGGTTTGGTGACGGATAGCTTTATCATGGAGTTTTTACACAGCCATACCAACGTGGTCGCACAGCCGCCTTACAACAGCCAGTATTATTCAGGGATCAATCCCTATGCCCTCGGGTTTGCCATGTTCCAAGACATTCGCCGAATGTGTGAAAACCCAACCGAAGAAGATAAGTACTGGTTCCCAGAGATTGCAGGCAAAGATTGGCTCGATACGGTGCATTTTGCGATGGCGAACTTTAAAGACGAGAGCTTTATCAGCCAGTTTTTATCGCCCAAGGTCATGCGCGATATGAAGCTTTTCGCCGTCAATGATGACGATAAGCAAAGTTACATCGAAGTCACCAGTATTCACAATGAACAAGGTTACCGCCAGCTGAGAGAAAAACTCTCTGCTCAATATAACCTCAGTAATCGTGAACCCAACATCCAAGTCTATGATGTCGACTTACGCGGTAATCGGTCACTCACCCTGCGCTATGTGCCTCATAACCGCATCCCATTAGCCAATTCCTATGAGGAAGTGCTGAAACATGTCCATCGACTCTGGGGATTTGAAGTGATCCTCGAAGAGGAAACCAGTGAAGGGCGAGGGAAAATACTGAGTAGCTGTCCGAAACGGCCGCAGTTTGACCCAGACATGTTAGTCGGGAGCTAGTCTTGCCACCTGTCCCGTCCTAAGATAGATAGACAAAAAAGCCAGAGGCACAAGGCCTCTGGCTTTTTACTGTTTAAACCAATGAGGCGCAAAACAGCATTACACCTCGGTTGAAGCTATGCGTCGGTTAGGCCTCTTCTTCGGCCATATTGGCCGCAATGGTTTCACGATTGCCAAACCACAATGCACCACTTTCACGACCGTACTGCTTCACTCGATCGCTGATGGCATTATGTTGATTGTTTTCAATCAAACCGCGCAAGTCGCTGTAAAAGCGTAATGCAATCTCACACGCACGGCGATCCATAAAGTAGTAGCCACCCACTCGCGAATAAATCTGACGCATACCATTAATGGTCAATACATACACTTTATTGCCAGAATAATGTGCCATGCCTTGGAACAGCATGTAGTCGAAGTGGTTAAAGGCACGTCCCATTGAGATCCGCTCACACAGTGCGGGATCTTGTTTGCCGTACTTATCTTGAATCTTCTTGACGTCTTTAAGCACCTCGGCTTGCTCATCAATCAAGGCAATAAACTGCTCAAAGCTCTCACTTTCAAGCACTTGCTCACAGCGTTTAATCACATGATCGATAAGATTTATACACTCTTGCGGGCGATTTTTTGCCGCATAGCGCATATAAACACCGCTAATATCGGTGCGTGCAGCCAGCAGGTCTTCCAGCACACCGTGGACGTCTTGGCCTTCCAACGTCACCAACGTATCGAGAATGCTCAGCCCAGAAGTGCGCATATAATCGTTTACACGGGTTGGTTTGCCATGTTGGATGGTTAACCAACCATCGCGCGCCAAGCGCTGCAAGACTTCACGTAATGTGGTTCGGGTCACACCGATAAGCTCTGATAATTCACGCTCAGCGGGTAGAATCGACCCTTTCGGGAAGTGATTATTCCAAATACTTTCAATTATATATTTTTCAGCAAACGTTGCTGGGCTATCCGCCTTTATAACCATTGAATCTTAATTCCAATTTGCTTCTTGCTCTGATTAATAACTCATCATACCACTAGTCTTTTCAGGCAGAAACCGCTACGTGTTTTCAGGGCCAATGAAGTGACATCCTGCAGATTTTTGTACCAGATCAATGAAAATCTGGGCATAATTCGCAAAATTATGTCATACAAGATGTAACAAAGTATGTCTAAGGCAAAATAGCGCACATCCGTCATGCAGTTGCGACCAACCGCCTACGCTGCTCGCCATTGCCGAACACCGAATTTGTACAGTGACCCGCTCCTCGTACTGGATCCATCGCTCTCTCAAACGGGCTGCTATGGTTTCTGTGTACGTGTGTTTTCTCGCCATGCGCCGCCTGTACGATGCATACATAACCATGAGACTTTCACTATGGCTAAGACCATGACACTCAGAACCGCGTTTTTGAAGAACTTTCTCGGTAAAGCGCCAGATTGGTACAAACTGGCCATTGTCGCCTTTTTAATTATCAACCCGATTGTATTCTCGATTGACCCCTTCATTGCCGGCTGGCTACTGGTGGTCGAATTCATTTTCACCTTAGCCATGGCGCTAAAATGCTACCCTCTGCAACCGGGCGGTCTGCTTGCGATTGAGGCCGTCGCTATCGGTATGACGAGTCCCGCGCAAGTAAAGCATGAATTGGTCGCCAACGTTGAAGTCTTGCTGCTACTGGTCTTTATGGTGGCAGGGATTTACTTTATGAAGCAGCTGTTGCTGTATATTTTCACCAAAATCTTATTGGGGATCCGTTCCAAAATTGCACTCTCTCTCGCGTTTTGTGGTGCCGCCGCCGCGTTATCCGCCTTTTTGGATGCCCTCACCGTGATTGCCGTGGTGATTAGTGTCGCCGTGGGCTTTTACTCGATTTATCACCGCGTTGCCTCAGGGAAAGAGTTTGGCGCCGCGCATGACCACACCTCAGATGAAAGCCTGAGTGATGATCTCAGTCGCAACGATCTGGAAAACTATCGCGCCTTCTTGCGCAGCCTACTGATGCATGCGGGCGTGGGTACCGCGCTCGGTGGCGTGATGACCATGGTAGGTGAACCTCAGAACCTGATCATTGCCGATCAAGCTGGCTGGCATTTTGGTGAGTTTATTCTGCGGATGGCACCAGTGACTCTGCCGGTCTTTGTCGCAGGCCTCCTCACCTGTGTGTTGGTGGAAAAGTTACGTCTATTCGGATACGGCGCACAGCTTCCAGATAACGTCCTTAAAATTCTGGTGGAATACGATAAAGCACAACGCGCCAAACGCACGCCACAAGATGTGGCTAAACTGGTGGTTCAAGCGTTGATCGCCGTTTGGTTGATTGCCGCCCTTGCCCTTCATTTAGCCGCAGTCGGCTTGATTGGTCTCAGTATTATCATCTTGGCAACCGCGTTTACCGGGGTAATCGATGAACACCACATCGGCAAAGCATTTGAAGAGGCACTGCCCTTTACCGCGCTGTTGGCGGTGTTCTTCTCGGTAGTCGCCGTGATTATCGACCAACACTTATTTGCGCCTGTGATCGATCTCGTCCTGTCGTTGGAGGGCCATATGCAGCTCACCATGTTCTATATCGCGAACGGGTTGCTGTCTATGGTGTCTGATAATGTCTTCGTCGGCACTGTATACATTAATGAAGTGAAATCCGCGCTTATTAACGGCGTTATCGACCGTGAACAATTCGACATGCTGGCCGTCGCCATTAATACTGGGACAAACCTGCCTTCGGTCGCCACCCCGAATGGTCAAGCCGCCTTCTTGTTTTTGCTCACCTCCACATTGGCACCGTTACTTCGCCTCTCCTACGGGCGCATGGTCTATATGGCATTGCCTTACACCATCGTAATGGGCCTACTCGGCGTGGTGGGGATCGAGTTTTTCTTGGTACCGGCCACTGAATGGATGCTACATCAAGGATGGATTTCTGAAACCATTCATATGACCCAACAAGCCTTACCGAGTGCGCACTAACGCACTTCTACCATTGACCTTAGGCTCAACAAACGATTGAATAGCAAGGCCCTGTTTAGGGCCTTTTTTGTATCAGGAGTAATTTGAGTTATGTGGCGCGCCTTAAACCAGTTTTCTCGCAGTCGTTTTTCTTGGCTGCTGTTACTCGTGAGTGTTGTCGGTCTTGAGGCTACAGCGCTGTATTTCCAATATCACCAGTCACTCGCGCCTTGTGTGATGTGTATTTATGAACGGGTTGCACTGTTTGGCGTGGGAGCAGCCGCACTGGTTGGCGTGATTGCGCCGCAAAATGCTGCATTACGCACCTTGGGGTTACTCGGCTATGGGGTGACCGCTGCCTGGGGGCTAAAACTGGCACTTGAGCATGTCAGTTACCAATTTCCGGATCCGAATCAACTGTTCGGCCCGACGTGTGATGTTACGGTGAACTTCCCGACTTGGGCCCCACTCAATCAATGGATTCCGCAGGTATTTGAAGCTTATGGTGATTGCAGCAAGGTGGTATGGCAATGGCTTGGCTTTTCGATGCCACAATGGTTGGTCGGCATTTTCTCGGCCATGCTGGTGGTGTGGGGGTTGGTCGTCATCGCCCAATTTATTGGCCGACCACCGCGCCGTATCTTTTCTTAGTAACCTTGACGCGCCGCCTCCAAATCGAGGGCGGCGCATCTGCAGCCACTTAGGCTTCGCAGACGATTTGCGTATCGGCTTGTAGCTTAGCTAGCAAAGGTTTATCCGCTGCACTAAATACCGCGGGATCGAGTCGGTTTGGTTCGCTCCAGTGAATGGCCTGATGACTCAGGGCTTCAGGCTCTCCCTTGGCGAGGGTGCACCAATAGCTACACAACAAAATGCGCTTATCACCGTAGTCATATTCTGTTTCGACAATCGGCGCGCCGACGGCTACCGTCACTCCCAGCTCTTCTTTTAGCTCACGCGCGAGAGCTTGTTGATCGCTTTCATCCGCTTCTACTTTACCCCCCGGAAATTCCCACCAGCTAATGTAGGCCTTGTCTGGGTGGCGCTGAGCAACAAGCACTTGGTTTGCTTGCCCAATCACACCGGCGACCACACGAATCGCCGCTTGCGTGTTTACTTGCGTCATCGTTCTCTCCTGCACTCGCTTATCGCCCACAACACTTTTTAAACTTGGTGCCACTGCCACACGGACAAGGGTCGTTACGCCCTATCGACTTAAACGGGTTAATTTGATGGGCGCCATGGCTGCCTTGCTGCACTTCATCTGCTGCTTTGGCGACTTCTTGGATCATTAGGTCCAATTGGTCGATGTAGCGACCGGGCTCAATATCTAAGCCAACTTCTTTCATTTGCGCCAGCGTCCCCGCCTCGTCATGCAGCAACAGCATCGAGGTCACCAGTGCGGATAACATGCGGCGACTTCCATCGCCGACGGTCGCTTCTTGCCAATGCGGCTCAACATAAGGCCATACCGCAAGAAAACCTTCGGCAAACGCTTGAGCCGGTTCGCTACGTAACGACAGTATCAACGCGTCTGGCAACTCATAGTCGTTGCGCATGAGAGCGTGATACTGCGCGTCAAGATGCGCGAGGATCGTCTTTTTATCGGCGTCAGGTAAATGGACATCGTCTTCATCAAGGCCTGCCGTCATCAATACCGATAACCATGTGTCCGGTGATAGCGGTGCGGGACAGATATTGGCGGCCAGCAGGGCGCCTTCTACAAAGCTGGCTGGCATGCCTTCCCATTCAGAAGAAAGCGTGATTAGTGTTGACATTCTGTCTCCCGTATCTGTTGAGTCGCGTCAGCGAGGCGAGCGTTATCCAGCTCACGCACTATCTCATCGGCGCGATTGAGCACGCGAATCGCTTTAAAACAAGCGTCTGCTTGCGGATAGTACTGACGTAAATATTTGAACCACTGTTTTATTCGGTTCGGGAAATACTGGCCCTTATCACCTTGTAGCTCGAGTTCGGTATAGCGTACCAATAACGTAAGCACGTCTGTCCACGCCATTGGTGCAACATTGTCTCGAATGTGGGCGCCAAGGTTGGGCATGTTCAGGGCGCCACGACAAACCATTAAGGTGTCGCACCCCGTGATGGCTTGGCAGCGTAGCGCATCCTCTCGGTGCCAAATATCGCCATTCGCGGTGACAGGAATAGGCAGTTGTTGATTTATCTCTGCGATCAAATCCCAACGAATGGTACCCGCTTTGTAGCCATCACGCTTAGTTCGACCGTGGACAACAAGCTCAGAGGCACCAGCTTGGTATACCGCATCAGCAATCTCCGGGTAGTCATCCAAATCGTTGTAGCCAAGACGAATTTTGGCACTCACCACATGGGCTGAGTCCACCGCATCGCGCACCGCTTTCACCACATCAAACATATGCTCTGGGGTCTTGAGCAAGGCCGCACCACCTCGGTTGCCATTCACCGTTTTTGACGGACAGCCAAAATTAATATCTATCCCGTGAGAGCCAAGCTCAATGGCTCGGACGGCATTGCGCGCCATCGCCACCGGATCTTGTCCCAACAGCTGCACACGCACCGGCGTGCCGGCGGCGGTGACGCCTCCTTGATGCAATTCAGGGCACAAGCGATAAAAGACCTTCTCGGGTAAACGCTGATCGACCACACGCACAAATTCCGTCACACAGAGACTGTAATGATTAATCTCCGTGAGCAGGTTTCTCATTAAGGGATCGAGTACCCCTTCCATTGGGCCTAAAACCACGCGAGGGGCAGATGGATATGTTTGACTCATGCCATGACCTTTACCAGTAAGGCGCGCTATTTTGCCAGCTTTTGCCGCAAAGCGCAGCTAACAAAAAAAGCCAGTCAAAATATGACTGGCTTTCATACTGTTAGCATTAGTGGTACAGACCTAGCCCTCTGCCTTCGCTGCCTCAACCATGGCCTCTAGCTGCGGATAAGGTAAATAGCCCGGCGCGACTTGATCGCCAATGATCATCGCTGGCGTGCCACGCAGCCCCAGCTCAACAAAGGCTCGGTAGTTATCCGCCACTGCTTTTCCTGTTTCTTCTGGCGTTTTTAGCCATTGCTCGGTCTTGGTTTTCTTGGCGATTTTCTCTAGCGAGCGCGCATCATGCATACCGCGCTTTTTCATCAGCAACTCATGAACCTGTGCAAAAGCCTCTGGCTGTTCTAGCCATACATTCATGGCATATACCGCAGAGTTGGTGCCCAGCTCATCAATGGTTTGTTGTTTAAGTGGTACGGCAATATTGATGACTTTGACATCATCATGCGCGGCCACCAATTTTTGCAGTTCATCTTCCAACTTTTTACAGTACGGGCAGTTGTAGTCCATAAAGTTCACCACAGTGACGGCTGGGTTTTCGGCACCAATCCAACTATGGGTCTTAGACTCAAACCAGTCGCGACGTTTGGCAAGGTTCTGCTTAAACGTCTGCTGCTGCTCAACAAACGTCTGCAAACTCTGATTAAGGTTGGCAATTAGCTTGGGGTTATCTTCCAACAAGCTAACAATTTCATCCAGTTGCGCTTGCTGTGTATCGCTTAAATTCTTGGCGCTAGCAGGCATGGCTAGCATCATGAGCGCAACACATGGCGCGATATAACGAGTGAAGGACATTGGGTTTCCTTTTTATTGATATAAATGCATTACAACAGTCTCAACCATAGGCCAAGGGGCGTGGTGAATCCGGTTGTAATTGAAGTAATTTTTCCTTGTTCGATCACCATCACGGTGGGCGTTACTTTCACTGAAAAGGCATTAGAAAGCGCCCCGCTTTGATCGTTCACCACAGGAAAATCATAACCATGATGAGCAAGGTATCCGGCCACATGTTTATCCGAGCCCGAGCGTAACGCGATCGAGACCACTTGCGCATGACCACTTAGCCAATCTACCGAGGGGGTCACAAAACGGCATACCCCACACCAACTTGCCCACACATAGACCAGCACCGGCTCTTGTTGCGACATGGCAACCAAATCTTGTTGGCGACCATCTAGTAAACGCATCGATGTCACCGGCACCTGACTGGTATCGATATCACGGCTTCGCCACCAATCGACGGCAGTGCTCGATATCAATACAAACACGATGAGCCAGCACAGATCACGCGCACCACGTTTGACCCGCTGACGCCATGACAGTTTCCTTTGAGTGGCCGTCATGGTGTTTTCGCCCGCTCAATCGCGGCCATCACCGCGTTATCGGTCAAAATCACCGGCAACGCGATCCCATCAGGTGCACCCGGACCATAGACAATATTGAACGGCACGCCATAGCGCTGGTGCTTTTGCAAATACTGCGTCACGGTATCACTCGGACGGGTCCAATCACCTTGCATCGTCACTACATTCGGCGCGGTAATCGCATCATAGACGGGCGACTGTAGCATTACCCCTACTTTGTTGGCATGGCAAGTAATACACCAATCGGCGGTCACATCAACAAACACCACTTGTCCCTGTTCGACGGCGCGCGTGATTGCTGCTTCATCAAGGCTTACCCAATCTGGTTCAGGATTGAGGGGCGTTGCCCAGTGCTGCGCGGTCAAGGACGCTCCTATCAGCCCAAGCACAATAATAACCAGCAACCCAGCCGAGCCTTTAATTGCTGCCAGCTTGCCAAGGGTCCGATATGTCAGCCACACAGTAGCAACCAGCAACAGTGTTCCTACTGCTATTGCACCTAAGACGCCAAGATAAGGCATCCATAACCAGAATAGCCACACTGTGGTGCCAGCCAGCAACAGCGCAAAGACCCGTTTGACATGGTTCATCCACGGGCCGGGTTTTGGCAATGCGCGAGTCAGCCCAGGGAAAGCAGCGACCAACAGCCACGGGAGCGCCATACCAATCGCCAGCGCGGTAAAAATCAGCCATAGTGCCGTCAAAGAGCCACCCAGTGCGTACGCCACAGCCGTGCCAAGGAAAGGGGCCGAACACGGTGTGGCCAGTAAGGTCGCAAACACGCCTTGCACAAAATGACCACTGTGGGTGTGACCCCCGCGTGTTGCTAGCCACGTCTGCCAGCTTGAGGGTAAATCAATACGCAGCACGTCGAATAGGCTCAGGGCAAAGAGCCAAATCACCAGCGTCATGACCCCGATAAAGATCGGACTTTGGAACTGGATGCCCCAACCCACCGCTTGTCCTGTTAGCTTGAGCGCCATCAGTAATCCAGCAATCGCCCAGAAGGAAACGAGTATCCCAGCTGCTGAGGCTAAAAACTGGCCACGAATGACACCACGAGTGGCGTTAGGGTTCGCAACAATGCTGTTGAGTTTGAGTCCCAGAACAGGGAGTACACAAGGCATCACATTCAAGATCAAACCGCCCAAGAGTGCAATCCCGCCAATCACCCAAATAGAAAGTCCCGCGTGTGCAACCACATGGCCTGCTCGTACCGTGATGCTATGCTCGGCGAGTAGCTGTTTATCCATGACGGTAACCTGAATCGGCTTGTCGGTAAGATTGGGGGTTTCAATCCAATTGGTTACATCAAAGGTCGCGGTCAGCGTATTGCCATCACGGTGGATACTCGGCACCCCAAAGGTGTCATCAATCACGGCCTCACCATCCACTAGGAGGTCAGGTTGCTGCCAAGCTTGGTTGCCCGTCACGGTGACGGCGAGCTGCTGTTTACTGGCATCCCAAACCGCAGAATCAAGCGTCACATTTGGGAGTGGTTTGGGCACCTGACTCATCGCTTGGTTAAACTGATACATCCGCTCGCCATCGGCCTCTAGTGCACTAGGCGTAAAGTCGAGCGAAATAGGATAGTCAGTGATCACACACACACTGGTACACGATGACAAGCGCAGCGTCGCATCCAGTGAAACCGGCTGTTGCCAGTGTTCAACATCCAATGTCAGAGGGAAAGCAACCTGCCCTTTATAGCCGAGCATGGTCAACCCGAGCTGCTCATAGCGCTTCGGCGCCGGCCAGTGCCAAGTAATCTGGTTCAGGTTTTGGCTGTCATTGATAATCAATTCGGGAGCCACGCCCCCTTCGCCGGGCGAGCGCCAGTATGTTTTCCAATCACCTTGCAAGCGGATAGAAAGTAAACCATCGAGGCGTAGTGTGTCTGGACGCCCTTGCCCAGTTAACGCTAAACGTGCCGTCACCGGCGGATGATCAGGATTGCTGAGCCAGCCGGTATCTGGGGCATTCGCTCGTGCAAGTGGAGTGAGTAGTAGTAAGCACAAAGACAACAACGGCAGCAAGACCCAAGCTGGCCAAGCGCGACCTTGTTTAACAGTGTGCCAATAGTCATTGATTCGATTCATAAGTCTGTTCCTTGTTAAGAATAAATACGCCATTTCAAAAACAGGCGCTTTATTCTCGGAACACACAAAAACAAAGGTGCCGTCGCCGATAGGTGGGTGGGTCGTGAGTGGGTAAGGTAATCGATACGCTCACCGTCGCCATAACCGCAAGTAATACAATCAGCCACCAAAGTGGCGCGGGAAGCCAATCGAGCGTCAACGCGGTAGGCTGAACAAGCTGCTCAGACAGGGCACATTTTTTCCCGACCGCACTCGCGTCATCATTTTGGTCTTGCATACTCAATGCTTGGCAAGCGGCTTGCACACCTGATTGCCAACTCAGTTGGTTTTGCAAGGCGCACACTGCCAGAACCCATATCGCTACCGCGAGGGCCCAGCCAGCTTTAGAACGACGTGCATACTCTTGCATTCCACCTCCTGTCGAGTTGGCGATCATTATGCCCAACAACAGAAAATAAACAATGGGTTATCCGCGAAGAACCATCGCCTTACGCCGTGGCTTGCGTGTCGATACAGTGCCGTCTTAACAAAAAAGGCACCGCAAGTGTCGGTGCCTAGCTAAACAACGTCATCATATGTCTGCCGCCACTAACGCCCGGCAGGATGATTCAAAATATGATCTTCCCAATCAATCACATCGATTTCGTATACCACACTGTCTTTGACCGAGATCCCTGCTTGGTGCATTGCCGCTTTTGAGCCAGTGATCAGAGGATGCCACTCAGGCAGCGGTTTATTCTCGGCCAACAAGCGGTATGCGCAAGTCTCTGGCAACCAATAGAATTCATCTATTTTATCGCGGGTAAGCTTGAGGCATGACTCTTCATAAGAAAAGCGATTGGGATAGTCTTTGCATGAGCACGTTTTATCATCGAGCAGACTACACGCCACGTTGGTGTAGTAGAGCTCGTCGGTCTCTTCGTCGATCAGCTTATGTAAACAGCAACGGCCACAACCGTCACATAAAGCTTCCCACTCCTCGTCGCTCATTTGCGCCAAGGTTTTTTGTTGCCAAAAAGGCGTGCTCATGATGTGTACTCTCTTATATTTTTCCGCTTTGTGGCGGTAACGACATTGCGCCGCTGTTATAACCATCATAGCGGTAAAGTGCAAGCGACCTTCCCTTCCCGACTTGGCGACAACCAACGTCAATGGTAGAGTGCCTGCCCGTTTTGCTCTGATACCGAGGTTTTATGCCCACTACGCCGACATTCTCGTGCCGTTTAGGCTGCGGCGCGTGTTGTATTGCCCCGAGTATTTCCTCTCCAATACCCGGTATGCCTGACGGTAAACCCGCAGGAACACGATGTGTCCAACTCGACGAGCATAATTTATGTAAACTGTTTGGTCGTCCTGAGCGACCTGCGGTGTGTAGTGCCTTTAGCGCTGACAAAGACGTGTGCGGTGAGAGTACCCAACAAGCGTTAGATAACTTAATTTACCTTGAGGCGGCAACATAAAAAACGCCAGCCCAGTGATGAGCTAGCGTTATTGTAGCGAAACGCGTGTTCTCGCTTTAGCTTTGAATACCTACGATCAACCAAGGTGCATTGGGCTGGGTCAAATCACGCTCCAGATGCCAAATATCCGAGATATCTTCTTCTACACCCTCGACACGATCACAGTAACGACCGGTGAATTTCAAACTCAGTTGGGCAGTGCGACTGTCGTAATCGGCACGCACAATCTCAGCATCCACATACATCACTTCGGTGTGTTGCTCCCCGCCTAATCGCGCTCGTTCGGCGGCTAAGTCGTTATACAGCGCTGGCGTCACGTACTCTTGGATTTTCTCCAATTCGTTATGGTTCCAAGCGCCTTGCAAAATACGGTAGTGTTCGCGCGCGCCACTCAAAAAGCTTTGCATATCGAATTGTGGCGGGAAGTTAAAGGGGACATCGGTTTGTGTTTCCCCGAAACCACCCGACGTCGCGCTGGTGTCTGTAGCATTGTCACGAAACGCTGAGGGCTGTTCGTGATAATAGCCTTTGTTTTGTCCCGCGTAAGCGGGCCCTTGCGCCTGAGCACTGGCTTTGGCCTGTGTCATGCCTCGCAAGAACTTCATAATCAGGTAGGCAATTAAACCAAGGATTAAGATATCCATAAATTGGATACCCTCAAAGGCACCACCAAAAAAGGCCGCCAACAAACCACCGGCGAGTAAGCCGCCGAGTAAACCACCCATCAAGCCTTTTTTACTGCTGCTTTTGGTCGGGCTTTGTTTGATGGTGTTGGTATCGGTTGTTTTTTGCTTAGGGGCGGGGGCGGTTTTAAAGCTTTTGCCAAATGACTTACCGCCACCAAAGCGCTTGGCTTCTGCGTAAGGCGCTGAAACAACGAAGACAAACATCAGCGCTGCGACAGAGAGTAATTTTTTCATGATTGCTTTATCTGTGGTTTATGACTGATGTCATGCTAGAGTGTCTGGAAGTGAAGTCAATCCTATGACTGACATTAATTGTTACCAAACGTCACCACCGGATTCGGGAACCATCGCGAAGTTTGGCGCACTCAAGGAACCATTTACGCTGTCACGACTCCAAGCTCACAACGCATTTATTTACATTGATAGGACTGGACCATGAATGATACCCACAGCAAGTTTATCGGTTATCTGCTTTGGATCTTTGGCTTTCTTGGCGCACACCGTTTTTACTATGGTAAACCTGTCACTGGGACGCTCTGGTTTTTTACCCTCGGCCTGCTCGGGATTGGCTGGATTATCGATCTCTTCTTGATCCCGCTAATGGATAAGGAAGCGGATCTACGTTTTCGTAGCGGACAAACCAATTTCACCGTCGCTTGGCTACTGCTGACCTTTTTAGGTGTCTTTGGGGTCCACCGTATGTACATGGGGAAATGGATCACTGGGGTCATTTACCTGTTTACGGGCGGTTTCTTCTTACTCGGCGTGCTATATGATTTTTGGACGTTGAATGATCAAGTCTCAATAAAAAACAGCCAAAAATTTGCCTAACGCCACTATCGACTAGCAGTAATCAATAACCGTTATTTCCCGCTGACAAAGCCAATACCGGGTGTGAACACTGATTGCCAATCGCATAACCTAATGATGCGCAACCCGTTTAAAGGTTGCGCACTCGCCTCGCCTTGCTAGTATAAGTCGCTTATTGCACCGCTAAACGGACCGATGTACTCATGAGCCAACAGTTTCAGCTTCTACGCGAGCGACGCTTTCTGCCCTATTTCATCACACAGGCGTTAGGGGCCTTTAACGATAACGTTTATAAAAACGTGTTGGTGATCATGGTCGCATTTGCTTCCGCCGAGCAATTGCCAATGGATGCAACTCTGTTTATTAATGCCGCGGCGGGGCTATTTATTCTGCCTTTTTTCCTGTTTTCTGCCTTTGCCGGTGAACTTGCCGACAAATACGACAAAGCCCTTATCATGCGGCGCGTGAAATGGCTGGAAGTCGTAATTATGTCGAGCGCCGCGATTGCCTTGTATTACGAATCATGGACAGTGCTGCTAGGATTATTGTTTATGATGGGCACCCAGTCCGCCTTTTTTGGCCCGGTAAAATACGCTCTGCTACCACAAACCTTGAGCGATAAAGAACTGGTCTCGGGCAATGCGCTCGTCGAAACCGGCACGTTTTTATCTATTCTACTCGGGACCTTACTCGCCGGATTTATCGCTCATCACCCACATGCCAATGTGGTTGCCGGCGCCGCGGTATTAGCCTTTGCACTGCTGGGCGTGCTATCGGCACATGCGATCCCCCCCGCGCCTGCCGGTAATCCAACCCTCAATCTGCGCTATAAACCCATCGCACTGATGAAACAAACCTTGCGTTTTGCACGCCAAGACAAAGTGACCTTACAGGCCATTTTAGGTATCAGCTGGTTTTGGTTTCTTGGTGCAAGCTACCTGACCCAATTTCCTAAATACACCGCCTTGCTGGGCGGGAATGAAACCGGTGTTTCCTTCTTACTGACTCTATTTTCAATCGGTATCGCGGTGGGCGCGCTGCTGTGTGACAAGCTGTCCGGCCACCGTATCGAGCCCGGTATCGTCCCCTTGGGAAGCCTTGGGCTTACCGGCTTTGGGTTGCATTTATTTTTTGCCACGCCCGCCAGCCCAACTGTGCACAGCGATTTAATCGCCTTTGTGACCGATCCGGCACTGACGTGGGTATTTATCGATTTATTGATGATTGGCGTGTTCGGTGGGATCTTTATTGTTCCCTTGTATAGCCTGATGCAACAGCGCGCCGATAAAGCCGCGCGTGCACGCGTTATTGCCGCCAACAATATCTTCAATGCGTTGTTTATGGTGGCAAGTGCCATTCTTGGCATCACCCTCTTGGTGGTGATCAAAATCTCCATTGCCGAGTTTTTCCTGTTACTGACAGTGCTCAATTTATTGGTGGCTATTTATGTCAGTCAGTTGGTGCCGATTTTTGCACTGCGCTTTTTTACGTGGATGATCACGCACACCTTGTATCGGGTGAAGCATAAAGATTTACACCATATTCCCGAACAAGGGGGAGCCTTACTGATTTGTAATCATGTCAGCTACATGGACGCGCTTTTGCTGGCGGGCGCTTGTCATCGTCCGATTCGCTTTGTGATGTTTGAAGACTTGTACAAATTACCCGTGCTGCATTGGTTTTTCCGCACCTCAAAAGTGATCCCCATCAGTCACCGAGGACGCACCATTCGCGCCGCGATGAATGAGATCCAACGCGCGTTAGATAATGGCGAAGTGGTGTTGATTTTCCCAGAAGGTCACCTGACCTTTGATGGTGAAATAGACCAGTTCCGCCGTGGCATGGATATGATTCTGCAGCGTTCACCGGTCCCTGTCGTACCCATGGCACTGCAAGGCTTATGGGGCAGTTATTTTAGCCGACATGGAGGAAAAGCCATGTTAAAACTGCCAAAACGCTTTTGGTCAAAGGTGACTGTGGTGGCCGGCCCCGCCGTTGAGCCGGAAAAAGCCACCTCCGCGTATATGCGCGACGAGGTGATTCGCTTACGTGCCGACCGGCCTTAGTGTTCGATTTGCTGGCTTGCCCATTGGGCAAGCTTCACACGTGACGGCTTGATACTGACACCCTGCTCTAATATCGGCCACGGCAAAAAAGCAATGGGACGTTGATAAGGCGCTAGCGAATGACAATGCGCCGTTAATTGCGCCTGATCCAGTTGCGCTGTGCTTTGCACTATCGCCACTGGACGCGCGCCAAATTCATGGTCAATAACCGGGACAACCACGACTTGGCTGATCTCGTCTCGTTGGAGTAAGTGATTTTCAATACGCTCAGGCTGAACATTTTCTCCACCGCAGATAAACTGATTATCCTTACGCCCGATAATGCGCAACACAGGCCGCTGGCGGCGCGTCTCCCATCTCGCCAGATCCCGGGAGGCTAAGCCTTGTTCTGTCGAAAGCGCCTTTAACCGTCCCGCTTGCCAATATCCTAACGCGAGCGTGTCGCCACGATGAATCACTTCACCATCGCTCGCCAGCGCAACGGCGCGATACGGCAAAGGCTCACCGACATCGTCATGGCCATCGGCGCGCTTTAACGTGACGGTCGATGCGGTTTCTGTCATGCCATAGCCACACCAACAAGCAATGCCCTGTTGCTCAGCTAGTTGTGTCAATCGTGCGGGAATCACTGCACCGCCCAGTAATACATGCTTAAGTCGAGAAGACGCTTGCCGCGCGGCCAACCAAGGTAAGGCGCGATAGAGCTGTGTGGGCACCAAGGAGGCGTGTGTCACCCGAGTCAGTGATTCGGGTAAAGCTTCTCCCTGACAAGGGAAAATGGAGAGGGTGGCACCTTTGAATAACCAGCGCCACACAATAGCCAGCCCCGACACATGAAAAAGCGGCAACGATAACAACCAACTATCGGTGCTACTGCTCGGCCTCTCCTCGTACTCAGACAGCCCTTGATACGGCAGCATCTGGGTTAAACCTGCCGCACTGGCAAGGTGTTGATGCGCGGCATGTACCACGGCTTTGGGCTTTCCTGTTGATCCCGATGTCAGCGTCATGGTGAGCGGTTGCCGTGGTTGCCAAGACGCTATCGATATCGCGTCGGCTCCCCTTGCCTCATTTTGAGCGCAGTCCAGCCATTGAAATTCGCCAAGTTCAGCCAACACGGCGGCTTTCACGTCGTCACTTAAAGCATGATTGAGCACTAAGGTGATCTTGCCTGCTTGCCATGCAGCAAGCAGGCCCACCACTAAGCGCTGGGGAGCAAGACGACTGTCGAACACCACCACTGGCGCGGCATTAAACTGCGTTTGCTGACGGTCCACATCCGCCACCAGCGCCTGCCATGTCAGTGAGGTGTCACTCTCGATGGCAAGCGAGTCTGGCGCACAGTCAGCCCAGTGCCGCCACGGCCATACCTTAAATCCGAACGCCGAGGCCGTCACAATGTATTCACCCAGATAAGGGGCTGGTCATGTAGAGGCGCTAATGGCTGCGGCGCACCCGGCCACGTACGATCAAGTTGATGAGCAAAGATACTCAGGGTATCAAGCCCAGGAACCACATCAGGCGTTAACCAGGTGGCAAAGCGTGATAGCTGTGTGAGTCCAAGGCTTGATTCTAGCGCAGCACTGATCACAGCCTGCTTGCCAAGCGTTTTCGCGCTATCAATCCAGCTTGTCAGTGACGCAAGATCGCCCATCAAGGTGGGCTTGAGTACCCACACTGAAGCGAATTCACTTTCAATCAATTCACTGTCATCGTGATCACGCAATGTCTCATCCCAAGCGAGAGGAAAGCCCAGCTGTTGCGCACAGCGCAGTGATTGCAAGGGGTCGGCACAGGGCTCTTCAATCCAGCTAATCCGCTGTTGATGTGCCTCACTCAAACCTTGCCAAAACTGGCTTAGCTGCTCTGGCCGCCAACGCCGATTGGCATCCAGTCGCAAGGTTAATGTCGGAATCGCCTCCAGTAAGGTCGTGACCATCAACCGATCGCGCGCCACCTCATATTCGCCTACTTTTACCTTGGCTTGCGGTGATGGCGTTTGACTTGGTCCACTCAAGGCTTGTAAGAGCGCATCAGGATCGCCCGTACAGACAGGCACAGTCGCAAACGTCGCCTCCGTCGGTAGCTTTTGCTCCAACTCCGCTTGCGCCACACTCACTCCCCATGCGACTGAGGGCGGTAATTGCGTCATCGCCACATGGCGGTGATCACACCATGCCGCGGTAGCGGCAATCAACGCATGGCGTGCTTGTGCAAAGCTCTCTTGGCTAAACCCCGGCAGAGGCGCCACTTCGCCCCAGCCGCGACGTGCGCCTTCGCTCAGTTCAACCACTAACCCTTCCCGCTCAGCCAGTCGCTGGTCGCGCACAAATACGCCCGACTGGATCGGTAACCTATAGTGGTAGATCCGTGCCTGCCTCATACTCACCTCATGGATTGCGTGGGAAACGATTGAACGCCGGACGGCGCTTCTCGTTGAACGCATTGCGCCCTTCTTGCCCTTCTTCAGTCATATAGAACATCATGGTTGCGTTCCCTGCCAACTCCTGCAACCCAGCTTGTCCGTCACAGTCAGCATTCAACGCGGCTTTTAAGCAACGCAGTGCCATCGGGCTGTGCTGCAGCACTTCACGACACCAGCGCACGGTTTCGCGCTCCAAGTCGGCAAGTGGCACCACGGTGTTTACTAGTCCCATATCCAACGCTTCTTGAGCGTTATAGAACCGACATAGGAACCAAATTTCACGCGCTTTCTTTTGACCCACAATGCGAGCCATGTACGAGGCGCCCCAGCCACCATCAAAGCTGCCCACTTTGGGCCCGGTTTGGCCGAATTGGGCGTTATCGGCCGCGATGGTCAGATCGCACATCATATGTAGCACGTGACCTCCACCCACAGCATAACCGGCCACGGCAGCAATCACAGGCTTTGGACAGGTACGGATCTGACGCTGAAAGTCCAGCACATTAAGATGATGGGTGCCTTCGTCGTCTTGATAGCCACCGTAGTCACCACGGATGGATTGATCGCCTCCTGAACAAAAGGCTTTTTCGCCTAAACCGGTCAAGATGATCACTCCTACATCACTGTCGTAACGGGCATCAGCAAGCGCTTGCATCATTTCTTTGACAGTTTGGGGACGAAAGGCATTGCGAACTTGGGGGCGATTAATCGTAATACGCGCAATACCGTCTGCCGATTTATGGTAAAGAATGTCGCTGAATGTCAGATCAGCCTCTACCCACTCAATGGGTGCATACAGTTCTTGTTCGGTTATACCCGGCGTAATAGCCATAGGATCTCCCCTTTATAGGTTGGTTGGGGCAACGCCCTGAAAAGCTGCACTTGCGAGTAATGCGTGTACAAAGCCTTGTGGATTTGATAGGTGACAGTTGTGACCCGCTTCAGGGATTACCGTGACACCAATCCCAGTGGTTTGATGCAAGTGTTTGGCAAGTGCATGGAATTTTTTATCGAGCTCACCACAAAGGTAGTCAATGACGAGCCCGTGTTGAAAACAGTGTTTAAGCGCACTGCATAAGTCGGCTTGATGGCCTAGCGACGTCGCCAATAAGGTATCCGCTACGGCCGAACCGTGATTCGATAAGCGCCGTTGGACCATCGCGCAACGGGCTGATTCATCAAGAGATTGAAAGACAGGCTGGCGATACCAATCGTCTAGCACCGCGTCTAACGGCTGATGACGAAAGCGTGTGGCCCATTGCTTATCATGTGCGAGTCGCTGCTGACGGGCCTCGTTATCAGCAAGTCCCGGATGACCGCCTTCTAACAACACGCCAGACCAGCGAGTGGGTGCGTAGGTAGCGCAATGCATCGCTAAACGCGCACCAAGGGAGTAACCGACCAATAGCGCTGGCTGCCGCCCCCATACCTGCTCACAAGTTGTCAAAATGGCATCACACGCATCGTCAAAATGCTGACATTGCTGTGTCCAGCTCGCGCCGTGTCCGGGTAAATCAAGGCATAACCAGTGACAATGGGAGAGCGCAGCAGTTACGGCTTGCCAATCGTCGCCGCAACCCAGTAACCCATGTAAGAACACTACCCGCGGCCCATTGGGATCTCCACCTTGGCGATAGGTGAGTCGACTAGCCATGCGCAACCTCCGCCAATAAACGGTTCAGTACACTTCCCGCCTCGCCTGCAGGTGTATTGACTTCGATGACCTCTGCGCCGGGTGACTGTAACGCCCCTTGCAAGGTTTCACTAAAACTCACTACGTTTTTGGGCTGGTGGTAAGACAAGCCAAACATAGTTGCTGCCGGTTCAAAGCCCAAGCCATGCGGCATGCGGTAGTAAGCATCTCGCAGGGATGGCTCAACCGGTAGCATATCGAAAATCCCACCGCCGTCGTTATTAAGGATCAAAATAACCGCTGGGGCAGGTGCATGACGCCACAGCGCTAAACTGTTTAAATCATACAAGGCGCTGGTATCTCCCAACACCACCAGCATCGGGTGCTGATTCACTCGCTGCACGCCCGCGGCACTTGCGAGTAAGCCATCAATACCCGACGCCCCCCGATTGGCGTATACGCGATAATCACTCAGCTCACTCCAAATATCGGCTAAGCGAATCGTCAAACTATTGCCTAAAAACACATCACACTCTGAGGGCAGCCACTTAGTCATAGACTGAAAAAGGCGATGTTCGGATAGGCTGTCTTCCACCTTTGCGTACACGTGTTGCCGTTGTATCTGTGCCGCTGTGGTCACCGCCTGCGCCCAGCCGCTTACTGGTCGTTGCAATTGCGTAAACGCATCCGATAACGCGTCTAGACCTTCCTCCCATTGCTGGGGCATAAACCGTATGTATTCACTGGACCGATGAGCAGGATCGAGCGCTTGTTCCCGATCGGTGATCAGCCAGTACGGCACTTCTATGTTGGCCAGCCACTGCCCTAACCGTTTGGATACCAAACGACCACCGAGTTGAATGACCCACTCGGCCTCATCCAATAGCGCGCGAGTGCTAGGCGCGTTGAGCCACAAATCATGCCCCGGCGCCGTGCTTTTGACGCCGGATTGTGGGTCGGCCAGCACCACCGCATCGAGGACGTTTGCCAACCGCGCCACCTGAGCGCCTACGTTGGCCGGCAGCGCACCAGCAATCAATACCACCTTGCTGCTTTGCGACGCGAGATGTTGCCAAGAGGCAGGCATCTGCCACTGCGTTCTGGTTGGCATCATGCTCACATACGGCTTGTCATCAGTAAGCCATTGTCCCAATCCTGCCCGCAATGATTGCTCACTCGCTCGGTCACGCTCGCCATAGAAAGGTTCTCGAAACGGGCAGTTGATATGCACACTGCCACCATGCTGGGCCTGCTGAGCCATCAGATGATCAATCTTGCTCAGGAGTGCTGACAAGGGCATCGCGGTCTCAGGGGCAGGAAGAGAGAGCGTTTGCGTGACATGGGAAGAAAACAAGCGGGGTTGCTCAATGGCTTGATTGGCACCACAGTCAACCAACTCAAACGGTCGGTCGGCCGATAAGATCACCAAAGGTTCGCCGGTTAAGCGGCTTTCCGCCACCGCAGGGAGAAGATTCGCCACCGCGGTGCCAGAGGTGACAACCACCGCAACCGGACACGCATGCGCTTTTGCCAGCCCTAGCGCTAAGTAGCCTAACCCGCGCTCGTCAAAGTGACTGTGCAAAGTGACACCGCGTCGCGGATGCTGGCTTTGCTTTACAGCAGCGAGCGTGAGCGGTGTAGAGCGAGAACCCGGCGCAATACATATGTGCTGCACGCCCAGTCGCGTAAGCTCGTCAATAATCACTTCAGCCCATGTGTGGGTGAGCGCCAGCGTCATCCGCACACTCCTGTCATTCTTTCGGCTGAGAGGGGCACTGGAGCATCCGGTAAACATTGGCGCAAGGTCGTGAGTTTATTATCCAGCTCCTGCCATTCGGTATCCGGATCTGAGCCCGGCACAATGCCTGCCCCTGCATAGAGATCAATGGTATGGCCTGAAAGCTGCGCACTGCGAATAGCAACGCAAAACTGGCTTTCACGCTGTGAGATATACCCCACCGCGCCACTGTAGCGTCCGCGAACAATGCCATGTTGAGAAAGAAATGCGCGCGCCAAATCACGCGGCAACCCCGCGACAGCGGCGGTAGGCTGAAGGGCGCTTAACAATACCGTATCGTCCACACCGGGGCCGACAATCGCACTGATGCGGCGGCGCAAATGTTGTAAATGACGCAATACCATTAAGTGCGGAGCAGGATCGGCAGTTACCGTGAGTGCATGACGGCGTATTCCCGCCAAGATATCGTCAACCACTAATTGGTTTTCGTGAATATTTTTATTGTCGTGTAGCAACCACTCACCTAATTGGTGATCATCGCTGAAGGTCGCGCCACGCTTGACGGTCCCCGCGACCGCTTCGGTACTGACACGACAATCGCGGCGCCGATACAAGCGTTCGGGCGTCGAGCCAAGAAATGCATCTTGCTCGCTAGTCGCAAATAAAAAGTGGAAGCTTTCTGCATTATGCTGCTGGCTGTGACTGAGTAACTGGCCGGCGCTAATGGGAGCATCCAACGTCAACCGTGTTTGTCGCGCTAAAACCACTTTTTTAAGCGATGTCGATGCCATCTTCTCCAACGCCGTGGTCACCGATTGACACCACCCCTGATACGTCGGGGTATGGTTTTCGTGTTTGACGTGACTCTGCATGGGGGCCAATGGCCGCCCCAACCAGATCACTTGGCTTAGTATCGCTTGGCTATCCACACCCGCCTGTACATTAACAGAAAGCTGCCAATGGGCATCGCGGCGGATCAACTCGACGACCGGCAGGAAAAAATCACCATCCCCAGCGCCATCATCAAACGCCACACATCCCCAAATTCGCTGCTGTGGCGTGAGTGAAGCTTGCGCTTCATGTAGCTGAGAAAAACGGCGGCACGCCCCTAACACCAATGCCTCTTCGCGGCCATCGCGCGACTGCCAATACATTTTCGGGAAGACAGGTTGGGCATCCAGCCAAGCAATCGGGGAAAGGTTACTCGGCCAGTCAAAATCTGCTTGTAACAGAGCGGGGGCTTGGCATATTGCCAACTGGCTCTGTAACTGATTGGCCGCTTGAATCAGGGTAGTCACGACATCCTCCAACCGCATCGGGCGGCAGTCCTATTCGCAAATCGTGTACGGCTTTATGTAGCACGTAATTAATGCTTGTCAGTCTACCTGTCCCCTGCGGGGATAAACATGCGCTAGATCAGTCTTCTGTCGAACTTGGTCGATTTTTTTGCCCGACAGCCACCGGTAAAACTTTATTCGTTTATCTCTTTCGAATCAGACCGCGAATAGTGTAAGTTACCAAAAAAGCCTAATAACAATATTCACCTTTTACTAAACAGGAAAGTCAATGCAACACATCGGGATGTCCGCCAAGCTGGATGACGTCTGTTACGACATCCGTGGCCCAGTGATGAAAGAAGCCAAACGGCTTGAAGAAGAAGGCCACCGCATTTTAAAACTCAATATCGGCAACCCTGCGCCTTTTGGCTTTGATGCGCCAGATGAGATTTTGGTCGATGTGATCCGTAACCTTCCCACCTCACAAGGTTACTGCGATTCAAAAGGCCTCTATTCCGCACGTAAGGCGGTGGTTCAGCACTATCAAAAACGCGGTTTGATGGACTTAGATGTTGAAGACGTCTATCTGGGTAACGGTGCTTCAGAGCTTATCGTGATGGCGATGCAAGCCTTGCTCAATAATGGCGATGAGTTATTGGTGCCGTCACCGGACTATCCGCTGTGGACCGCGGCGGTGTCACTGTCGGGTGGCAAGCCGGTGCACTACTTGTGTGATGAAGAATCGGACTGGTATCCAGATCTTGATGATATCAAGGCGAAGATCTCGGCTAAAACACGCGGCATCGTGCTCATTAACCCGAACAATCCAACGGGTGCGGTATACAGTCGCGACTTTTTGCTGCAGGTGGTTGAGATAGCCCGCCAGCACAATCTGATTATTTTTGCCGACGAAATCTACGACAAGATCCTTTATGACGGCGCGCAGCATCATTCTATCGCCACCTTGGCCCCTGATGTGTTGTGTTTAACTTTTAACGGCTTGTCAAAAGCCTATCGAGTCTGCGGCTTTCGCTCTGGCTGGATGCTGGTCACTGGCCCCAAACAGCACGCTCGGGGCTACATTGAAGGCTTGGAAATGCTGGCTTCGATGCGCCTTTGCGCCAATGTGCCGATGCAGCATGCCATCCAAACAGCTCTGGGCGGTTATCAAAGTATTAACGAGTTAATTCTTCCCGGTGGCCGTTTATTAGAACAGCGCGATAAAGCGTACGAGCTGATTAATCAAATCCCTGGTGTGAGCTGCAAAAAGCCTAAAGGAGCGCTCTATCTGTTCCCGAAGATCGATACTAAGCGCTACAACATTCACAATGACGAAAAGATGATGCTCGACTTTTTATTGCAAGAAAAAGTCTTGATGGTACAAGGCACCGGCTTTAACTGGCCCAAACCGGATCATTTTCGGATTGTCACCTTGCCTCGCGTGGATGACTTAGAAATGGCTATTAGCCGCTTTGAACGCTTCCTCTCGGGCTACAGCCAGGTCACGACCGTGGCTACGTGATACTTGCGTTTTTCATCAAGCAGCGGTAAAACGCTGCTTGATTCCGTTCTCAAACAGCGATCATCATGTCTCGATACTGCGCGTCTTGTCATAAAGCGAAAGCGATTTGTGTGTGCGATGCCGTCACACCGCTGACCAATACCATTCCCGTGATTATTCTGCAGCATCCCGATGAGGTCTCACACCCCAAGAACAGCGCATGTTTGCTCGCGCTTGCCCTGGATAATTGCCTGTGTTGGGTGGGCGAGGATTTCAGCCAACATGCCGCGCTTAACGATGCACTCGCGCAATCGGAGCGACGCTATGCCGTCTTGTATCCGGGCGAGCACGCTTGCTCACTTTCATCACTGACCGAGTCATTGGATGAGGACGACAAGCAGCTGCCATGGGGGATCATATTACTCGACGGGACATGGAAAAAAGCCTACAAGATGTATCAGCTTTCAACCAACCTGCATGATTTACCCACCGCTACCATCAACACCATGCCATCAAGCCAATACAGGATACGTAAAAGCCGCAAGCCGGGCGCCTTGTCTACCCTAGAGGCAGGATTTGCCGCGCTTAGCGAACTCAGTGGTGACAGTGAGCATTATCAGCCATTACTCGCAAGCTTTGAGGCCATGATCGCGCGCCAACTGGCATTTATGCCGGCATCGCGCACGCCATCCGGCGGGCAGGACGACTAGCGAATCGCATAAAGCGGGCCATTGCTGGCGGCGGTAAACATGGTGCTATGCAGCTTCTGGGCAAAACTGTCGGTCATCGACGACAAATAATCCGCAATGACACGCATTCCTGACTCACCCGCCTGTTGCGCTATCAGCCAATCTTGCCGGTAATCTTTCGGCAGGAGACGTTCCGGGTCGGAGGCAAACGCATCAAAAAGCTCCATCACCAATTGTTGCCCTTTGTACTCCACTACTTGAAGCTCTGGCTGTTTAACCACAAACTCACTGACAAAGCGTTTCAGTGTCTCCAGTACACCTGCCATCACATCCGGCAAAAACGCATTCCACGCCAGTAACGGTGATTGAAAGCACTGTGCCCCATCTTGCACGGTGGGCGCAATCTCAACCGACGTGAGCAAGGTGTTCACCAGCGCGCCAATCGCATCTTTGCGCTCATAAGGAGGGCCAAACATCTGCTCACTCAGCTCCCCAATATGGCTTTCTAACCATGGATCGCCACACTCGGCGAGCACACTGGCAACCGCTTCTTGCCACTGTTCTCGGTTCACTAAGCCCATCACTATCGCATCTTCAAGATCATGAACGCCATAAGCGATGTCGTCCGCCAGCTCCATGATGGAGCAATCTAAAGATTTAAAGCGGGTTTTGCGGTGTTCGCCATCAGGTTGGTTATCACGAAAGGTTAAAAAGAGGGCTTTATCCGCGTCACATAATGGTTCGAAGACCCAATCGCGCCGCGCACTATCATGATCATAAATGCCCTTAGCAGGTTGCCAATCGCGCGCCTTCAAGTGCCGAAAGTCCGTCACCGGCGTGGGTGATTGTCCGTTATGGGCAGCGCTGATTAAGGCAGGGTACTTCATCACTCCCAATAAGGTTCGTCGCGCTAAGTTCATACCATGATGCTGAGTATAAGGCTCTAGCAAGGTGACAATACGGAACGTTTGGGCATTGCCTTCAAACCCACCCTCTTCACGCATCATGTAATTCAGTGCGATCTCGCCGCCGTGGCCATAGGGCGGATGACCAATATCATGCGCTAGACACAAACTTTCCATCAGTCCGGTTGAAGGCAACAGCGCTCGAAAGGTCGGCTGCTTTTCTTTCAGTTGCGCGACAATCCCAGTACCAATTTGGGACACTTCTAATGAATGCGTGAGTCGAGTGCGATAAAAATCACTGTGTTCAGCCCCCAACACCTGCGTTTTCGCTTGTAGGCGGCGAAAGGCCGCCGAGTGTAAAATGCGCGCTCTATCGCGCTGATAGACGGAGCGTTTATCATTGCGTCGCTTTTTATTTTCATTGCGCATGCGACGCGCTTGCCACGCGTCAGGAAGATTAAAGTCCATCGTCACTAATCTCATCGAGCGATAAGGTAAAACTATGAACAAACGTCGCCATAAAGTAATCGGTCGCCGGCGAACGGCGCTTTTCCATCGCCGTCTCTAAGCGCTTTTTAGCCTGCTCAAACTCATGATTGCCAGCCGCAATCTCTTCCAAACACTTGAGGTAAGCACATAGCGTGTCGGCTTGCTTGACTAGCAAATAATCATCTGCATCGATCGTGTCTGAATCAATCAGGCTACGGTAATCGTCTTGTAGCTCTGGCGGTAACATCGCAATCAGTTTTTGCTCCGCCATTTTCTCGATCTTTTTATATTCGGTCGCAATAGAAGGATTGAAGTACTTCACCGGCGTCGGCAAATCACCAGTAATTACTTCACTGCAGTCATGAAACATGGCTAACACCGCGATCCGATCAGGCTGATAATGGCCGCCAAACCGCTTGTTATTGATAAGCGCGAGTGCATGTGCCACAAAGGCAACTTGTAAACTGTGCTCTGAGATGTTTTCTGCGGAAACATTGCGCATTAATGGCCAACGATAAATCAGCTTCATCCGCGCGAGGTGGGCAAAAAAGTGGCTTTGTTTTTGAGTCATCGCATCCTGCTACATTGACGGTTATGGAGTCATTGTGTGTCTTGGCAGGCAAAGACTCAAGCCTTATTCGCGCAAAGGTTGTGCAAAACCTTTGCGCGTGGGGGTCACTTAGACTTTGATACGATCCCGGTTTTTCTTTAGCGTCGCGCTCCCAATCCCTTTAACCTTAATCAAATCATCCGGTGCGCGAAAAGCGCCGTGATCATCGCGATATTCGATGATCGCGGCGGCTTTTGATGGCCCCACGCCCTCTAACTTTTCGGCGAGGGTTTTAGCATCTGCGGTATTGATGTTGACCTGTATGGTCTGCGCTTGAGCCGCCTCAGGGGTCGCGCTGTCATCCGCGCTCCACGCCGTGGGTGCCAAGACCAAAGAGAGAGCAAACATTAGGCAAGTGAGTAGCTGTTTCATCAGATATCCTCTGTTGATTAATTTTCGCTCTCAACCTACGCCACTCCTACAAGCCTTGCATGTGCTCAAAAAAAGAAAAACGACGCAGGACAAAAGTCCTACGCCGTTTTTGTTGTTTCGCACACTTTACTGCGAGAGACATCTAACTCTCGCGGTGAGCCATTATCCGCTTATTGGCTGTCTGAGTCCGCGTAACTGACATCCACTTGGTTACGTAGCTCTTCCAAGGTAGCTGATAAAGACATATTGCTCATCGCACGGGCAACACGGGCTGCCATTTGGCTTTGCGGGCTAATTTCAGGCACCTCTGGCTCAATCACTTTATCCAGTGCCACAACCACCACATTACCTTGCTCATCAGTGGTCACCCCGTAGCTCGAAGTATCCGCTTCCGGCTTAGGTAAGGTAAAGGCCAGATCTGAAATCGCAC
The DNA here is from genome assembly GCF_004916735.1 of Salinivibrio sp. YCSC6. Taxonomy (NCBI): domain Bacteria; kingdom Pseudomonadati; phylum Pseudomonadota; class Gammaproteobacteria; order Vibrionales; family Vibrionaceae; genus Salinivibrio; species Salinivibrio sp. YCSC6. Next base: position 777,079 of record NZ_CP039516.1, on the reverse strand, counting down.
GTTGTTGAGCAACGCGGTTTAAGGTTTGTGGCTCGCTGAATGTATATTCACTGTCAGTCAGAGCACCATTGGCTTCAAGCTGTGTCAGCAAAGCATCTGCTTGCTCTTGGGCTTGCTGCTGCCCTTTTTGTGCGGCCAAGGTCTGTGCCACCTGATCCTTCACTTCATCAAAGCTCAGTTGTTTCTCAGGTTTGACATCATCCAAGCGGACCACAATGGCATGCTCACCCGAAAGCTCTATCAGTTCCGAGTTCAGGCCATTTTCACGAACGTCGTAGCTGTCCAGCGCTTGTTGCACTTCTGGACGTGCCATTACCCCTTGCGCTTGCTCTGGGGCAAAGAAGTCAGTGATTTGTACCTTACCATTGATTGCAGCAGCAGCTGGCTCAAGACCATTGGCATTTTCAAACGCGACTTCGGCAAGCTTTGTTGATTGAGCATAGAAACGATCCGCCGCGCGCTCTTGCTGCAGCGCAACGCGAATATCGTCTTTCACCTCACTCAGTGGCGTGATATCCGCAGCATCGATATCATCCAGACGGATGATGTGATAGCCGAAGTCTGATTTTACTACTTGGCTATAGTCACCCTTGTTGGCTAGCGCATACGCCGCTTTTTCAAACGCAGGATCCATCACACCGGGCTCAATCCAATCCAGTGATCCACCTTGTTCGGCACTGTAAGTATCATCAGAGACTTGCTGTGCCAGTTCACTAAAGTCTTCGCCTTGGTTCAAGCGCTCAAGTGCTGCCTCAGCACGAGCTTTGGCGTCGTCACCAGTCCCTTCAATCAGAATATGACTGACTTTGCGACGCTCTTGAGAACCATACTGCGATTGGTTTTCTTGATAGTAAGCGGCAATGTCTTCGTCAGTGACTTGGATATCGTCAGCCAGCCCTTCACCGGTTAACTCCACATACGCCACTTTTACCATGCGAGGTTGCACATAGTCGTCTTGATTGGCTTGATAGTAAGCTTCAAGCTCTTCGTCTGACAAAGAAACCTTGGCAGCAAATGCATCCACCGGCAGCGTGATAGTACGCACTTCACGGCTTTGCGCTTCTAGACGGTAAAGACTTTCCAGTTCACTTGGCAGCACAAATTCAGAGGCTTGCAACGCCGTAAGCAGCTGCTGACGGACTAAGTCAGTCCGTACATAGTTGGCAAACTCATCCGCGCTTAACCCAGTCTGGCGCAATGCGGCTTGATAGCGCTCATTGTTGAATTGTCCGCCTTGACGGAATTGCGGCATTGCACGAATGGCATCTTTGACTTGCGCGTCACTGACGCGTAACCCGAGTTCACTGGCTTCATGTTCAAGCAAGAGATCGTCAACCATCCGGTCGAGAATGTTTTGGCGAAAACGCTTCACATACTCAGGATCACCCAGAAGTTGATTGAACAGCTCACCGGCTTGCTGCTGCATGCGCGCGCGTTCGTTTTGGTATGCACGCTCAAGCTGTGCACGACTAATTTCTTTATCGCCTACCGTTGCCGCGGGCGGGTTGGAACCCCCTGCCAGATAGCTGCCGACCCCGGCAAAAGCAAAGGAAAAGATAATAAGGCTTAAAATGATCTTCACCGCAAGGCTGTTGGTGCCTTCGCGTATACGTTCCATCATAACTGGCCGGTACTCCAACTGATTTGGGCTGGTGGTTAATCAACTAAAAAGGCGCATCGAATGATGCGCCTTTACGCTCTTCTTGCCGGATTATACGCGGTTGTTATTGGCTTTGCAGCTCTAACACCCGGTCAAACTTGAATAATTCGGCAATGGCTCACGCTGTGATTAGTTCACGGCGTCTTTCAGTGCTTTACCTGCTTTGAAGCCAGGTACTTTGGCAGCAGCAATTTGAATCTCTGCACCGGTTTGCGGGTTACGGCCAGTACGCGCTGCACGTTCGCGTACAGAGAAGGTACCAAAGCCAACCAGAGCAACTTGGTCACCCGACTTCAGCGTATCAGAAACCGCTTCTACGAAGGCATCCAGTGCACGGCCCGCCGACGCTTTAGAAATATCGGCACCCTCTGCGATTTGATCAATCAGTTGCGACTTATTCACTTTTTCATCCCCTTACAATACTTCTCCGCAAATCCCATTCTTTTGCGGTATTAATAAAAGACGCTTTATCGACGAAAGACGTTGAAAGCTTCCTTGCCCACCCCATGCAGGCCAAGGCTTCGAGTTAACGTTAGCTAGCAAAAAAAACGCTGACAAGCCTTTTGCGGTCTGTCAGCGTTTTACGTTGCTTAATTTTGCTGCATGTCACTCTTTTCGGGCTTAACTAGCTCAATACCGAGTGGATTATTTTCCAACGCAATGGTCAAAACCTCATCAATCCAACGCACGGGATGAATGTCGATTTCTTCTTTCACATTGTCAGGAATGTCCTCAAGATCCCGTTCATTCTCTTTTGGGATCACCACAGTTTTGATGCCACCACGACGTGCCGCCAGCAGTTTCTCTTTTAAGCCGCCGATGGGTAGCACTTCGCCGCGTAGAGTAATCTCACCCGTCATTGCTACGTCAGAACGAACTGGGTTGCCGGTCAAGCTCGACACCAGCGCCGTACACATAGCGATACCTGCGCTCGGGCCGTCTTTAGGCGTTGCCCCTTCAGGAACGTGCACGTGAATGTCACGTTTTTCGTAAAAGTCGCTATTAATACCCAGCTTATCTGCACGGCTACGCACCACTGTCATAGCTGCCTGCACAGATTCTTGCATCACATCACCCAACGAACCTGTGTGGGTGAGTTTGCCTTTGCCCGGCATCGATTCAGTCTCGATGGTCAGTAGGTCGCCGCCCACTTCGGTCCACGCAAGTCCTGTCACCTGACCAATTCGGTTTTGCTCATCGGCTTTACCGTAGTCAAAGCGGCGCACACCCAAGTAATCTTTCAGGTTATCCGCGGTGACCGTGACCGCTTTAAGATCTTTATCCAACAAGATCTCTTTCACGGTTTTACGGCACAGCTTCGAGATTTCACGCTCGAGGTTACGCACGCCCGCTTCGCGCGTGTAGTAACGAATAATGCCGATAATGGCAGAGTCTTCGATGGTGATCTCGTGAGGCTTCAAGCCATTGCGCTTCACTTGCTTGTCAATCAAGTGACGTTTAGCGATATTCAGTTTTTCGTCTTCTGTGTAGCCAGACAAGCGAATAACTTCCATCCGATCCAATAACGGGCCAGGAATATTCATGGAGTTCGACGTTGCCACAAACATGGTGTCTGACAGGTCGTAATCCACTTCCAGATAGTGGTCGTTAAAGGCGTTGTTTTGCTCAGGATCGAGAACTTCAAGCAATGCTGAAGACGGATCACCACGCATATCCGATGACATCTTGTCGATTTCATCGAGCAAGAACAGCGGGTTGCGAACACCCACTTTCGCCATTTTCTGGATCAATTTACCCGGTAGCGACCCTATGTAGGTGCGGCGGTGACCACGGATTTCCGCTTCATCACGCACTCCACCCAACGCCATACGGGTATATTTACGCCCAGTGGCGCGTGCAATCGACTGTCCCAGAGAGGTTTTACCTACCCCCGGAGGACCAACCAAGCACAAGATGGGGCCCTTGAGCTTGTTCATTCGGTTTTGCACTGCGAGGTACTCAAGGATACGGTCTTTAACGCGCTCCAAGCCATAATGATCGGCATTGAGTACTTCTTCAGCTTTGGCGAGATCCTTTTTCACCTTAGAACGCTTGGTCCAAGGCACACTGATCATCCAATCGATATAGCTGCGCACAACGGTCGCTTCTGCCGACATTGGCGACATCATCTTCAGCTTCTGCAATTCTTGCTCGGTTTTTTCTCGAGCTTCTTGCGGCATTTTAGATTCTTCGATTTTCTGCTTCAGCGCTTCAAACTCATCGGGAGCATCATCCAGCTCACCCAACTCTTTTTGGATGGCTTTCATCTGCTCATTGAGGTAGTACTCGCGCTGGCTTTTCTCCATCTGCTTTTTCACGCGGCCACGAATACGCTTTTCGACCTGCAGCAAGTCAATTTCTGACTCCATCATGGTCATCAAGTATTCAAGGCGCTCAGCGATGTCGATAATTTCGAGAACTTTTTGCTTATCTTGCAGTTTTAACGGCATGTGAGCCGCGATGGTATCAGCTAAGCGAGCAGCTTCTTCAATCCCATTCAGTGACGTTAACACTTCCGGTGGGATTTTCTTATTCAGCTTGATAAAGCCTTCAAATTGGCTGATCGCAGTGCGAACCAATACCTCTTGCTCACGTTCGTCCATGGCTGGCGTGGTGAGATACTCGGCTTCCGCTGTAAAGAAGTCGTCTTCGCTAAACTGGTCGATACGTGCACGTTGCATCCCCTCAACCAGCACCTTAACCGTACCATCCGGAAGTTTAAGAAGCTGAAGGATCGTCGCCACCGTACCAACGGTGTACAAGTCAGAGATGCTCGGGTCATCGGTGGCGGCATCTTTTTGCGCCACCAACAGAATTTGTTTGTCATTGTCCATCGCCGCTTCTAAACAGCGGATCGATTTCTCCCTTCCCACAAAGAGTGGTATCACCATGTGAGGATAAACCACCACATCCCGAAGTGGCAGCACCGGAATTTCAATGCGCTCGGAACGCTCCAAGTTCATATGCTTCTCTCTTCCGTTCAATCTGATTAAGAGTATATGGGGACTGTTGGACAGGTTTCAACGGCTCCACCGCCAGAAAATAAAAAAGGGAGCAATCACTCCCTTTTCTTTTACCACTGATAAGGTTACACGCAATACTCGCGGTTATTCACCACCAGCTGCTTGGCTATCAGCGTGTTCATATATCAATAGCGGCGCTGACTCACCACGGATCACTGATTCGTCAATCACCACCTTGCTTACCTCTTTACTCGATGGCAAGTCGTACATGGTATCCAACAACACAGCTTCTACGATTGAGCGTAGACCGCGAGCACCTGTCTTGCGTTCCATGGCTTTCTTAGCGATGGCACGAAGCGCGTCATCACGGAACTCAAGTTCAACCCCGTCTAACTCTAGCAATGCACTGTATTGCTTGGTTAGCGCGTTTTTCGGCTCTCGCAAAATCTGTACAAGCGCATGCTCGTCCAGTTCTTTAAGTACCGCTGTGACCGGTAAACGGCCGATAAACTCAGGGATCAAGCCGTATTTAACCAGATCTTCTGGTTCAACTTTACCGAAAAACTCGTCTGCTGACTTGTCTCTTGCACCTCGGACTTCTGCACCAAAACCGATGCCAGACCCCTTATCGACACGCTGCTCAACCACTTTATCCAACCCAGCGAATGCACCGCCACAGATAAAGAGGATTTTCGAGGTATCAACTTGCAAGAACTCTTGTTGTGGATGCTTGCGGCCACCTTGAGGTGGAACCGATGCGACTGTCCCTTCTACCAATTTCAGTAGGGCTTGCTGCACACCCTCACCCGATACGTCTCGCGTGATCGATGGGTTATCGGATTTGCGTGAGATTTTGTCAATCTCATCAATATATACAATACCGCGCTCTGCTTTGGCGACATCATAGTCACACTTTTGCAGCAGCTTTTGGATAATGTTTTCGACGTCTTCACCGACATAACCCGCTTCGGTCAATGTGGTGGCATCCGCCATGGTAAATGGTACATCCAGGAAACGCGCAAGCGTCTCAGCCAGTAGGGTTTTACCACTACCCGTCGGGCCTATCAGCAAGATATTACTTTTGCCAAGTTCAACGCCGTCGGCGCTTTTATCGCCATTTCGCAAGCGTTTGTAGTGGTTGTACACGGCAACCGACAGTACCTTTTTGGCTTGCTCTTGGCCGATAACATAATCATCCAGATGCTCACGGATTTCACGCGGCGTAGGAAGGGCATCTCCCTCACGCTTTGGCATCACTTCTTTGATTTCTTCACGGATGATGTCGTTACATAGGTCGACACACTCGTCGCAAATGTAGACCGATGGCCCAGCAATTAACTTGCGAACTTCATGTTGGCTCTTACCACAGAACGAGCAGTAAAGCAGCTTGCCGCTTCCACCGTCTTTTCGCTTGTCTGTCATTCGCTAACCTCTTTGGGGCGTTTGCCCATCGTTGCCTTTTGTTGAGTTTACAACAAATCGGCCACTTTTTCCGACCCGACACCCGCTTACATGTGTGGGAATGAGAAGTTATCCTCTCATTTCAATGCATAGCGGTATACCTTTTCTACTTGGCGCAACAATACCGGATTTCGTGCGCTCCACCATTACACCCATGTTTGGATATAATCCGGCGAGCCATGGTCTGTTCCGCTGTCACGCCAAGCATGTAGGGTATTCGTCTGGTTTAATCTCTTTGATTGAGTACGGCGTCAACCAAGCCATAGTCCACCGCTTCTTGAGCAGACATGAAATTATCGCGGTCCGTATCACGTTCGATAATCTCCATCGGCTGACCCGTATGCTCTGCCAGCAAGGTATTCAGGCGATGCTTGGTTTTGATCATTTCTTTGGCATGGATTTCAATATCTGACGCCTGCCCTTGGAAACCGCCAAGTGGTTGGTGAATCATCACGCGTGAGTTTGGTAGGCAATAACGCTTACCCTTTGCACCACCCGCAAGCAGGAAAGAGCCCATTGAACAGGCTTGGCCTGTGCACAGTGTGCTCACATCCGGTTTGATGAACTGCATGGTGTCATAAATTGCCATACCGGCGGTCACCACACCACCTGGAGAGTTGATATACAGATAAATATCTTTTTCTGGATTCTCCGACTCCAAGAACAGCATCTGGGCCACAATCAGGTTGGCCATTTGATCTTCTACCTGACCAGTGAGAAAAATGATGCGTTCTTTCAACAGGCGGGAGTAGATATCGTAGGAACGCTCTCCTCGCGATGTTTGTTCAACCACCATGGGAACCAAAGCATCCATGATGGGGGGCATTGCGTGTTTATCTTGATTGCTCATAGCGTAATATCCCTAATCGAATTCGTTAACTCTCGCCTTAACCAAGGTTTAGCATAAAACGCTGTAACAGGTCACTAAAATGTTATGTCGTTGATCGCAGCTGGATGATTCATCGACAATTTTCTAAGCAAAAGTTACCTTCGCTATCGCATGATTGGCGGACAGTCGAATAGAACCTTAGACGGAAAAAATGGCCCAAATGACAAGTCATTAGGGCCATTTTATGCAGATACATGAACGGGGTGTCAATGACAACACCCACGTTTTTTATTGCGTTTTTACGCTTGTGGTGCTGCGTTCATCAGATCGCTAAAGCCAACGTTGGCTTCAGAAACCTTCGCTTTACCCAACAGCGCGTCGATCGCTTGCTCTTCAAGCGCGACATTACGCATGTTTTCCATCAGCTTCTGATCTTTTTCGTAGTAAGCAACCACTTCTGCTGGATCTTCGTATGCAGAAGCCATTTCTTCGATCAGAGCTTTAACTCGCTCGTCGTCTGCTTCTAGCTCTTCTGCTTTGATCACTTCACCCAGCAGCAGGCCAACGCTAACACGACGTTTGGCTTGTTCTTCAAACAGCTCACGTGGCAGTTGTGATGCGCTGTCCATGTTGCCACCAAAACGTTGAGCCGCTTGCTGGCGCAGAACATTGATTTCTTGATCGATCAAGGCAGACGGTACGTCGATTTGGTTTTGCTCAACCAAGCCGTCAAGGACTTGCTCTTTGATCTTGTTTTTGATCGCTTGCTTCAGCTCGCGTTCCATGTTCTTACGGACTTCGGCTTTCAGGCCTTCAACGCTGCCATCCGCAATGCCGAAGCGCTGAACGAACTCTTCAGTTAGCTCTGGCAATTCTTGCGCTTCAACAGTGTGAAGTTTGATCGCGAACTGCGCCGCTTTACCTTTTAGGTTCTCAGCGTGATAGTCTTCTGGGAAGTTGACGTCGATAGTGAATTCTTCACCCGCTTTTTTGCCAACCAAGCCGTCTTCAAAACCAGGGATCATGCGGCCTTGGCCCATGACTAGCTGGAAGCCTTCCGCTTTACCGCCTTCGAATTCTTCGCCGTCAATGGTACCTGTGAAGTCTAGCGTTACACGGCTATCTTCTTTTACTTCACCGTCAGCTTCAACCCAGTTCGCTTGCTGCTTACGCAGAGTAGTCAGCATTTCTTCAACGTCGCTGTCTTGTACTTCTGCGTGTGGTTTTTCAACTTCGATCGCTTCCAAACCTTGCAGTTCAACTTCTGGGTACACTTCAAATTCAGCTTTGAATACCAGATCTTTACCCGCTTCATTCTCTACCGGTGTAAAGGTTGGCGCGCCTGCTGGATTAGTTTTCTCTTGGATGATGGCTTCGATGAAATGACGCTGCATTACCTCGCCCAGCACGTCTTGGCGTACTGCATCGCCATACATGCGAGAAACCATTTTCAAAGGTACTTTACCTTTACGGAAACCATCAAAACGACGATTTTTAGCAATGTTGCGTAGCTCTTTCGTGACTGCGTCTTCAATGTTTGCAGCAGGCACAGTGATGGTCATTTGGCGCTTTAGGCCTTCGGTGGTTTCAACGGTAACTTGCATTATAAAATTAACCTCAAATTTACTCAGGGGTACTGAGTGATGTTGACCAGTTTTTACTGGTGTCATCATCCGAGCTATGAATCCGTCATAGCCCCTGCGAATCCGGATACACGCAATTGGCGTATCGAGCTATCTCATCCGAGACTGAAAATTAAGACGCGCTATTATAGCGGCACCCGTCAACTGAGTCGAGACAAGGGGCGACCGATGGCGTTTCAATATCGAAATTGGGGTGATATCTCACAATTCAACCGGGCAAGATCACATCTTTTTGTGTTTTTGCACTGTTTGGTTAGCTTTTGAGCAGAAACGGGAGATTATCTTCGCTAGCGAGAACGAAAGAAATGGCACGCCCTACAGGATTCGAACCTGTGACCCACGGCTTAGAAGGCCGTTGCTCTATCCAACTGAGCTAAGGGCGCAAAATAGATATGCAGCGGGGATTATAAAGCGAGGTCAGGCGTCGTCAACGGTTTTCACCGAAATGTCTAATCAGTTGCTCAAAAGCACGCCAGTTCGCGCGGCATAAAAGCCCTGTTATGTGGAGCTCCTCCAATCAATATAAGGCGATATCTAGCACAACACCTTTGATTCACAATGACTTTGACGGTTTCTCTGCCACCAAACCACCAAAAGCAAACGTTTGCGCAATAGCTTTTACGCCCGAAGTTTGTCACAATATCGACCCGTTTTTTGCTCTCTTAGCCAAAGGATACTTATGGCCGCACAAATCATTGATGGAAAACTGATCGCGCAAACGGTGCGTCGAGAAGTCGCAGCACGTGTTGCTGCCCGTAAAGAAGCGGGACGCCGTGCGCCCGGGCTTGCCGTGATTTTAGTGGGTGACGATCCAGCGTCACAGGTTTATGTGGGCAGTAAGCGTCGCGTCTGTGATGAGGTGGGCTTTGTCTCTCGCTCTTACGATTTGCCGTCAACCTGCTCTCAGCATGAATTACTGACGCTGATCGATACACTCAATGATGACGACACCATCGATGGTATTTTGGTGCAACTGCCTTTACCTGCGGGCATTGATGCTACCTCTGTCCTTGAACGTATCCGTCCCGACAAAGACGTCGACGGCTTCCATCCTTACAATGTGGGCCGTTTGTGCCAACGTATGCCAACCCTGCGTTCCTGTACCCCAAAAGGGATCATCACCTTACTTGACCGCTACAACGTACCTTTGCGTGGCAAACATGCCGTTGTCGTCGGTGCCTCAAACATTGTCGGCCGTCCGATGACACTAGAGTTGCTACTCGCCGGATGTACCACGACCACTTGCCATCGTTTTACCCAAGATCTCGAAGCACATGTTCGTCAAGCCGATGTGTTAGTGGTCGCCGTCGGTAAGCCTAAATTTATTCCTGGCGAGTGGATTAAGCCCGGTGCGATTGTGATTGATGTAGGAATTAATCGCATGGATAGCGGCCAGCTAATCGGTGATATTGACTATGACGTGGCATACGAAAAGGCAAGCCATATCACGCCTGTTCCCGGCGGTGTTGGCCCAATGACGGTGGCAACACTGATTGAGAATACCTTGATGGCCTGTGAGCAATACCACGACGCCTAATCGTGTGATGATAAGAAGCCGGCTGACCGCCGGCTTTTTTACACCGACAGCGCCGGTTGTGGCTCTGACGCTTTAACGAGTTGATTACGCCCTTTCGCTTTGGCTTGGTATAAACAATGGTCAGCACGCTGGATCAACTGATGGACAGACGCATCCCCGTGCACCATGCCAATGCTCACCGTAAATTGAAATGCCTGATCGTAAGGTGTCCACGTTGTCGCCGCTAGCTCTTCTCGCATCGCGTTTAGGCGGGCCTCAAAGCCTTGGTAATTGTTACCGTACAGTACACAGAACTCTTCACCACCAAATCGTGCAACCAACGCGTCTGGGAAATAACGATTCAACACTTTGGCCAACTCAATCAGCGCAATATCGCCAATGTGATGACCCAAGCTATCATTCACTTTTTTAAAGTGGTCAATGTCAATCAAGGCTAGCCCTCTTGGGCCATTATTTTTCCGCGTTTGAGGATGCTCGAAAAAGTAACGACGGTTCCAGGTTTGGGTCAAATAGTCGGTATTTGCCAAATGAAACAAACGCCTTTCTGTATCCAGCGCATTTAATGTGCTGTGCAAACGGCAGTAAAATTCCTCTTGGTTAAATGGCTTTGCCAGAAAGTCGTTCGCACCTGCTTTTAGAAAACGGGCCGTCAAACTTGGATCGTCATCGCCGGATAAACCAATAATGGCAAGCTGGCCATCGACTTTGTGCTGACGGAGTGCCTTGACCAGTTGAACCCCATCCATTTTTGGCATAGTGAAGTCGGTGATCACTAATGAAATTCGCGGATCGGCACGCACCATCGCAAGTGCTTCCTGCCCATCTTGCGCATCCATCACATTTAGATACTGGCGCTCCAGTAAGCTGCGCACATAACGACGCGAGGTCAGCGAGTCATCCACCACCAATACATGATGCTGCTGGTTTTTCTCGAGGCGATGCAGCAACGGTGCAATTGATGAGACACAAGCTGGGCTGTCTTTGGGGATGTAATCAATCACAGTTTTCGCCAGCACACGCTCCCGCGTACGTGCATCCATCATGGCCGTTAATACAATGACTTTGATATCGAGTGACAAGCACACATCAATGATTTCACCGTCCTGACCGTCGGGCAAACAATAATCCAGTATCGCGCAAAGAAAATCTGTTTCTTGATTTAAAATCGTTTCTGCTTGTGCGATCGAACTTGCAATACAGGGAATATAACCGGCTTTACGGATTTCAGTTTCAAGTAACCGTCTGAAAGGTCGGCTATCTTCCACAACCAACACTTTGTATTCCATAAGCAAAGCACCATATCTGGCATAAGTTGTGCGCGAGAAATGCGCAATTTGGGCAAGAAGCGGCCAAGGTTACGCTTAATCAAGAGGTTGAATGTTAAATATGATGGCAAATCTCAACATTGAGACATTTTTGTGCCTAGTGAGGGGACAGAGACGATTGTTTATGCCGAAAAAACGCCCAGATTGTCTGCTTTAAAAGTCAGGCTGTCAGCTTTATTACGATAGTGCGATCAGGCAATTACGCCCCATTTCTTTGGCTTGATACAAACCTCGGTCCGCATCATGCAACATGGCTTCAATCCCACCTTGCGCAGAGACAACACCAATACTGACAGTGACCGTTATTTCAAATCCAGAAACAGGAATGATGACGTCCGCTTGCTCTTGTCGATAGCGCTCTAACGCCTGTTGAAAGGTAGACTGCTCTCGGGTCGATAAGACACAAAATTCTTCCCCACCTAGCCGCGCGACTAGATCATTCTCGAAGTGTGCACTTAGCGTTGCAGCTACGTGAGACAACACCTCATCGCCAACATGATGTCCATACTGGTCATTGATGCGCTTGAAGTGATCAATATCGATAATGGCTAGATGTTTAATCTCCTCATCCGGCAGCTTCTCGCTCTGGGAAAAAAAGTAACGTCGATTCCAAAGTGCTGTTAAAAAGTCGGTATTGGCTAATGTAAATAAACGCCGCTCGCTATCGATCGCGTTTAGGCAAGAGTGCACGCGGCAATAGAACTCTTCTTGATTAAATGGCTTTTGTAAATAGTCATTCGCGCCCGCCTTAAGGAAACGGGTCGTCAGAGTATCATCATGATGGCCAGATAGCCCGATGATTGCGAGCATGGCGCCTTCATGGTGCTTTCTGATCTGATGGACCAAGGCAATCCCATCCATGTTCGGCATCGCATAATCAGTAATGACCAAGGTAATTCCAGACGCCATCGATAACATAGATAGCGCTTGCTCACCGTCATTGGCTTCATGGACTTTGAGATATTGGCGTTCAAGCGTGGCCGCAACATGTTTTCGTACTGAGGGAGAGTCGTCGACAATGAGCACTTGGTGATCTTTATTGCGCGATAATCGCAACAGCAGTTGGCAGACTGCCTGCACACAATGGCTGCTGTCTTTCGGTATATAGTCAATCACCGGCTTAGCAAGCACTTGCTTGCGAATGGTCTCCGTTTGAGAAGCCGTCAAGACAATGACTTTTAAATGATTGGCAAGACAAAGATCAATTACCTCACCGTGTTGCGCATCAGGCAGGTTATAGTCGAGAACCGCGCACAAAAAATTGACGTCTTGATTCAGAACCGCTTCTGCATCGGCCATACAGGCCACCGCTACGGTCGCTAAGCCATGCTGACGAGCTTCATACTCGACCAACATCCGAAAAGCGCGGCTGTCTTCAACGATCAGCACCTTTTCCACACACTCTCCCGCTATCTCGTGTCCTTAGATAGACAGTGTAGCAGTCATGTGCGGCGTGGATTAGACAGCTCTGACGTGACGATTGTCGACGCACAACTCCGTTTGCTTGTTGAGAATTTTTATCAGCAAAATGGAACGCATCTCACCGTCTTTTTCCTTAAAAATCGCTTCCGCCCCTTCAAATTGCCCCGCTTGGATCGTGACCGCTTGGCCGGGTTTAAAGCCATCATTAAGCTTGTCACGCTGCTCGTCGCTATCTTCCATGATCATAAGCTGCTGAATAAGCGATTGGTCAACTCGAATAGGATGCGCGCCTTGGCGAACAAAATCGACCACGCCTCGCGTTGAGCGGACGGACGTGTATTGCACCTCTTCAGGATCGAAGTGAGCAAACACATAATTAGGGAAAAGGGGCTCTTCTACTTGCTGGCACTTACCACGGCGAAGCTTCTCAACCGTGACGATGGGATAATAACAGTCTACGCCTTGGCGCTTTAAGTTTTGCTCAGCGCGTTGTTGTTCCGCGCGTTTACAGTAGAGCAGATACCAATGCTTCATGTCGTTCTGTCCTTGAAATCGGCTTTCGCATTACGCCATTAAATCATAGCAGCACAGCGACATGAGTATACGGATGTTAACACAACGCAGCAAGGCGCAAGCCCCATTATACCGAGGCTCCCGCACTATTTTTATGCAATTCTTTGGATATCAACACTAAAGCTGTTAAGTCCAACTTCGCTTAGTGACACACGTGCATCGCCCGCCCCCATATCAACATATTGGAACTGACTGTGAATGGAATCTTTCCCTAACCAATGCGCACTATGCAATAAACTGGTTGTGCCACAACTATCAACCGTCGCGGTCAGTCCCGCGGGAAAGATCTCCAGCTGATTGTCGGCGGTGTTCAATACCCCAAACATTGCACGGATGGGGGATGCATACGAAGAAGCCCGAATTGCATCTTCGATTCGTTTTACCAGGGTGAGAAAACCACGCTCATTGACATCTTGGGTCCGTACAAACTCATTAAAGAATGCCCGGATCATTAATGTTGTTGCCGTTCCATCCTCTCCAGCCGAGGCAGAATCGACAACATAAAAAGCCATTTTTCCTCCCATCAACCAAGTGTAATCGAGCACGATCGGATTCGCGTCGGCCGATTGGAGCGAATGATAGGACAAGCGCCACGCACCCTGTTGAGAGTCTGGCTCAGGCATCAGCCCCATTAATAGCTCTCGCGCACTGCCCGGATTATGCTTCAGGGCATCCAAATGCCACTTGAGTTCATTCTCAGAGGCACCGCGGTCAGCATCTTCACACACTTTGAACCACTGCTGACTGAAGTCGTCATTGGCGTGAACATCATCGTTGGCATCATCGATCACTGTCTCGATCGCCTTTTTGACCACATTGATATCTTCAATCGGTTTAATCAGAAAATCTTTCACGCCAAACCGTAATGCCTGGGCAACATCCGCCATACCTCCCGTGCCTGAAATGACGATCATCGGCAACATTGGGTATTCCACACTGACTTCTTCAACAAACTCAAGACCAGTCATCACCGGCATGGATAAATCGCTAATCAGTAAGTCTGGGATGGATTGACGAAGCGCTTGCAGCCCCTCTAATCCGTTTTCAACCTCACGCACTGTTGCCCCTTCACGCTCAAGAAAGGATGCGATCATACGGCTAAACACGGGATCGTCTTCGACGATCAAAATTTCTTTATTATGCAACACGATGCTCTCTCCTCCAGGACTGCAAAGCAGCGGCTGTCTCCCATTCGACATTACCCGATAAGAATAGTTGAACTCAAACTCTCGGGACGATAATAATGATAATTAAATCGATAAAGGAATATAAACAGCTGTTTAAAATGGAGTTTTTATTACCACTTTGCTAGACATCTCACTCAAGCCAATGGTTAGCAGCATAAAAAAGGCTTGCAAATCAATTACTCTATCACAGTACGCTACTCGGTATTAACACGGCAAAAAGTCTATCTGAAACATGGGAGCCATCACACAACGCACATTGATTGTCTGCGTTTATAGACAGCACCCACACTTTTTGCCTGTCTCGTGCTTACAGGTGTAGCGCACCTTATCTGCTCTACAGTGCGAATACTTGCATATTCAACCCTTTCCGACTAGATGTTAACTGTATGTAAAGTAAATTGGCGTCGGTTAATCACAGTGCATGGACAGTCTCAAACAGGGCAACCTTTTTTGTGGTGGCACTTGCACGGATTCAGGAAGGATATGTGGGGGTAGCTATGATTTTGAGTCATCTTATCGGGTTGTATACGCACCCGAAAAAAGAATGGAAGACCATTGGTGAGCGCCATGAAGGCGCATCACACAGTATTGGTCATGCGCTGTTATTGGCGCTGATCCCGCCAGTTTGTGCTTATTACTCCAGTGTAAATATCGGCTGGAAAATCGGGGTAGGAGAACCGATCTTTCTCACTGCACAAAGCGCACTGTTTATCGCCAGTGCGATGTATCTAGCACTTATTGGTGGTGTGTGTGCGCTTGCCTACCTCACGTTGTGGATGAGTCGAACCTTTGGCTCCGCTCCCACTTACACCCAATGCTTGGAGCTGGCAGCGTACACCGCGACGCCAATCTTTATGGTTGGACTGGCAACCCTATATCCGGTTGTATGGTTTGTGATGATCGTCGGGCTGATTGGTATCGCCTACTCGGTATATTTACTCTACACCGGTGTGCCCATTCTTATGGAGATCCCCGAAGAGCGCGGCTTTATCTACGCAAGTTCAGTCGTCACTTGTGGTTTAGTGTTACTGGTCGCCATATTGGCATCGTCGGTGATTCTGTGGAACGTTGGAATTGGGCCTGTATTTACGCACTAGCGTACCACGGTGTTCTGGACCACCCGAGCCCAAAGCGTTGGCGCGGGCCAACAAAGATAAGAAAGCCGCATCGATGCGGCTTTTTTCGTTATCATCACGCTATCCACGGGCTTTTAGCTTTCATTATGGATCTCTAAATTGGCGAGCTCTTGTTGTTGTTCACGAACTGTTTTCGCACTGTCACTACGCAAGCTTTGTATGTATTCCAAATACGCTTGGTCAACATCGTTGGTCACGTACTCACCACTAAACACAGAGGTTTCAAAACGTTCGATGGCGGGGTTTGCCTCACCGACAGCGGCAACAAGATCGCTTAAGTCTTGATATATCAAACCGTCGGCACCAATCAATTTGGTAATTTCATCCACTTCTCGTCCATGAGCAATCAGCTCATTGGCACTGGGCATATCAATACCATATACGTTGGGGAAGCGCACTTCTGGTGCTGCGGAAGCGATATACACTTCTTTCGCACCGGCTTCACGCGCCATTTCAATGATCTGCTCCGACGTCGTGCCACGCACAATCGAGTCATCCACCAACAAAACGCGCTTATCTTTAAATTCTGAGCGGATTGCATTGAGCTTGCGGCGCACTGATTTACGGCGCATTTGTTGACCGGGCATGATAAACGTGCGGCCTACATAGCGGTTTTTTACAAACCCTTGTCGATAGGGTTTGCCGAGCACCTGCGCAATTTCGAGCGCAATATCACAGGACGTTTCAGGAATCGGGATGACCACATCAATGTCCATCTCTTCCCAGTCTCGCTGTATTTTCGCACCCAATTTTTGTCCCATACGAACGCGCGCGCCATACACCGAAATTTTATCGATAAACGAATCAGGGCGAGAGAAATAAACGAATTCAAAAATACACGGGTGCAAACTTGGTGAGGCCGCACATTGGCATGTGTGAAGTTGACCATCGAAAGTAATGTAGACGGCTTCACCTGGGGCCACATCACGGACAAAGTCAAAACCAACTGCATCAAGGGCAACCGACTCTGAAGCAACCATGTATTCAACTTGGCCTTGCTCTTCACGCTTGCCCAAACACAGGGGACGAATACCATGCGGGTCACGGAAGGCAATCATGCCATGACCGATAATCATGGATACCACCGCGTAGGCACCCGATACCTGCTCATGCACCGAGCGGACGGCAGCAAACATATCATCGGCGGTAAGCGGATGTGACACGGCGTTAGAAAGCTGGTGCGCAAGAACGTTGAGGAGGATTTCAGAATCTGAGGTGGTATTTAGGTGACGGCGGTCTTTTTCAAACAAGGAATGACGGAGTGCTTCTGCATTGGTCAAGTTCCCGTTGTGCGCCAAGGTTATTCCATAGGGAGAGTTGACATAAAACGGCTGTGCTTCTGAGGCACTAGAGCTGCCGGCGGTCGGATAACGCACATGGCCAATACCGACATGACCTTGTAAACGTTGCATATGTTTGAGTTGAAAAACATCCTTCACCAAGCCATTTGCTTTGCGAAGGCGGAAACGATTGTCGTCGATGGTGACAATCCCGGCTGCATCTTGGCCGCGGTGCTGTAGCACCGTTAACGCATCATAGATGGACTGGTTGACCGGATTGGCCCCTACGATTCCAACAATACCACACATGTCAGCTATTCCTTGTTACGCGTAAACCAGCCTAAGACCCCGCGATCTTAGGTAAGAAACTGGAACTGTTCTCGAGGTAGTTAAAGAACCATTCAATAACTACAGCAAAATTAGGAATCAGTTCAGATTGTCCCCATGCTTGGGTTTTAGAGACTGACGTAAACGCATCCAAGAAAAACAAGACGGCGGCGACAATCAATACTCCACGAACACTTCCGAACACAATCCCCAACACTCTATCTGTCCCTGATAGTCCTGTTTTATGCACTAACTGGGCAATCACATAATTGACCACTGCACCCACAATGAGGGTAGCAATAAACAGTAAGGCAATAGCGGTTCCGTTACGGATCACCGCATCCTGTATGTTGGTGAGATACACCGCAAGTTGCGGATAAAATTGGCTGGCGACAAAAAAAGCACCAAACCAAATCACCAAAGACAATGCCTCTTTGACAAAGCCTCGGATAACGCTAACCAGCGCCGAAAAACCAATGACGCCAAGAATCAGGTAATCAATCCAAATCATGTTATTCACTTGCTCGAGACGCGCGCATTCTAACAGAAAAAATGCTCACGCAAACGTTTTCTTATTGGGTAAGTGGGTCAAATTTGCGCAATTGCCCTTTCAGCCCGGTGAGAGATTCTAAGTCTGCCAATTGAGATTCCAGCGTGTTTTTAGACACATCTGGACCCACAACCACTTTGGCAAGGTCATCAGGTTTCAGATCCCGTGGCAAAATATGGGCTTGGTAACCTTTCTCACGCAATTGGCTAACCAAACGGCGCGCATTGTCCTGATTGCGGAAGGTACCAAGGCGAATCATCCACGCGCCATCTGCCGTGGCGATCGACTCAGATGCCGTTGAATCAGGGGTCGTTTCACGCTGGTTTGATGCGTCCCCTTCTTCGTCGGTTGTTTTTACCGAGGTGTCAGGCACAGCAACATCAGCCACCTGTGGTTCAGCAATGGGAGTTTCTGTCACAGACGCATCAAAGTCATCGCGCAGAGGAATACTTTGATAGCTCTCTTGATAGTGCTCTTTTTTGCCATCCAAAACATCTGGCAAAAAAATCACCCCCATTGACACCAATACCAGCGTACCGACTAATCGTTTTTGCAACTTACTGGCCACATCGACTCCGTTTTAATTAATCTGTTCACTCACTTGCCCCACGGTATGGAACGACCCGAATACGACCACACAATCACGCTCGGGTTCCGCCGCTTGGTAGGCCGCTTGATAAGCGTGATAAGGGGTGTCAAATAGCTCCTCTGCGTTTACGGGCAAAGCACTCGCCGGAGCCCCCCGCGCAACACTCAAGGAAGCGGGATACCAATGGTCAACAATTCCCTCAAAGCACGCTAACGTGCCGGCAATATCTTTATCTGCCAGCATAGCAACCACAGCATGGATGTTTCCGCCTCTATCCTGCTTAATGGTCGCTAATCTATCCGCCAAATATTGCGCAGCGTGCGGGTTATGGGCGACGTCAAACACGGTGTAAGGCTGGCTTGAAATAACTTGCATCCGGCCAGGCACAGTGAGGGTTCGCAATGCCTCGGTGATGTGCGTGTCAGCGATATCCAGCTCTGCGACCCCAAGCGCCATTAATGCCGTTGCGGCATTTTGCATAGGAATATGAGGAACTGGCAGCGCATCCATATCAAAGGCACCGGCATGCCAACACCAAGTATCACCTTGCTGTACATAGTGATATTGATAACCAATTTGATACAAGTCTGCACCAATCGCGTCCGCATGCGCAGCAACACTCGGAGGAGGCGCAGGTTGACCACAAATCGCCGGTTTACCCGCACGGAAAATCCCCGCCTTTTCATACCCGATTTGGTCGATGTCATCGCCGAGCCAATCACAATGATCCAGCGCTAGGCTAGTGATCACTGATACGTCATGCTCGACCACATTCGTTGCATCTAAGCGTCCCCCAAGGCCGACCTCTAGGATCACGACATCAAGCTCGTGCTGCTTAAATAGCTGCAACGCCGCTAAGGTACCAAACTCAAAAAAGCTCAGGCTGGTTTCTCCGCGCGCTTGCTCAATGGCGACGAATGCTTGGCAATGCGCCGCATCGTCTAATGGTTTGCCATTAATACGCACGCGTTCGTTGTAATGAACAAGGTGAGGAGAGCTATATACGCCAGTGCGATAGCCCGCATTCTGCAAGATCGCCTCGAGCAGCGCACAAGTCGTTCCCTTACCGTTGGTACCCGCCACTGTTATGATCTTTGGGGCAGGTTTGGTCAATTGCGCATGCTCGGCAACGTGGGCAACGCGTTCTAAACCTAAGTCAATCGCGCTGGTATGGATGGATTCAAGATAAGACAGCCACGTCGATAGCGGGGACGTGGCTGTAGGAATGCATTGTTCAGACATTAACTTGGTCAGTTGCTACATGATGAGTAGATAATACCAAGGATAACGCTGAGGAACACGGTCAAATCTTACTCTTGAGAGGCAGATTGATCGTCTTCTTGTGGCTTGTCTTGTTCAACGTCAACCACCAATGGTGATTTCACGTTGCTCAGCTTTGCAAGCAGCCCTGCCAAGCGCTGACGCATTTCGCGACGATCAACAATCATGTCGATGGCACCATGCTCGAGCAAGAATTCACTGGTCTGAAAGCCTTCAGGTAACTTTTCACGTACCGTTTGCTCAATCACGCGACGGCCCGCAAAACCAATGATGGCTTTAGGTTCCGCGACATTGACGTCGCCAAGCATTGCGAAACTGGCGGTGACGCCACCATAAGTTGGATCGGTCATCACCGAGATAAACGGCAGTTTATGGCGAGAAAGACGCTCAAGCGCAGCGCTAGTTTTCGCCATCTGCATCAGCGACATCAAGGCTTCTTGCATACGCGCGCCACCACTGGCAGAAAAACATACCAGACCACAGTTATTCTCGATCGCAGTGTCTACTGCTTTCACAAAACGTGCACCTACAACGGCACCCATTGAGCCACCCATGAACTTAAATTCAAAGGCACAGGCAACCACAGGAACCTCTAACACGGTTCCTTTCATGACGATCAGTGCGTCCTTCTCACCACTCGACTTTTGTGCCGCAGAAAGGCGGTCTTTATATTTTTTCGAGTCACGAAACTTCAGCACATCTTTCGGCTCAAGCTCAGCGGCAATCTCTTCGCGACCGTCTTTGTCGAGAAACACGTCAAGGCGGCGACGAGCAGGAATGCGCATGTGATGATCACACTTAGGGCATACCTCTAGGTTACGCTCTACATCTGCGTGATAAAGCACTTGGTCACAGGACGTACACTTGGTCCACACCCCTTCAGGAATGGATGCTTTGCGCGATGAACCAATGTTGCTTTTCGTTAGGATTTTTTCAAGCCAGCTCATGGACAACCTTTACTTAATCATGGACGTCCGCATAGGACGTCCATCTTGGATTCGTAACAAATTAGACCGAATTAAATCACAAGTCAGTCAGACTTGGGATAAAAAACTGGTACTACCTATTCTTCGCTCTACCCTTTGACACGCTACTATTTAGGCCCGTTCAATGACCTCATCGGATAAAAACAGGGGGCCAATTGGCGCATCGGGCAGCGCAAACTCTTGCGGATAATCAACCTCAACCAAATACAAGCCTTCCGCTTTGGCGGTGGCAGCCGCTAAGGTGCGATCTTTTTGGGCCAGCAGCCATTCAATCCATTCGGGAGGGTGTTCTTTTCGGCCCACAGCCATCAAGCTACCTGCAATATTTCGCACCATATGATGAACAAATGCATTCGCTTTAATATCGATGATAATGTAACGCTCGCGACGACTCACCGACAAATGCATCACATTTCGCCACGGTGATTTTGACTGACATTGCGCAGCACGAAACGAGGAAAAATCGTTTTCCCCCAATAAGTACTGACCGGCCTGATGCATTAAGGTTTCATCCAACTCACCATAATAATGGCTGACCCCCTTGGCTAAAATGCCCGGACGCAGAGGATGATTGTAGATGATATAACGGTAACGACGAGCGGTCGCGCTAAACCGAGCGTGAAAGCTGTCAGGCACCTCTTTTGCCCAACGAACAGCAATCGCATCCGGTAAATTAGCATTCACACCCAGTGTCCATGCTTTTAACGGCCGCTGGCTATCCACATCAAAGTGCACCACTTGACCAGTCCCATGCACACCAGCATCGGTTCGTCCAGCACATTGAACATCGATAGTTTGGTTAGCCACGATGGATAAAGCACGCTCCAAGTGCGCTTGGACGCTGGTAACTTCTCGTTGGCGCTGCCAACCGTAAAACTGCGCTCCATCATATTCAATGCCTAACGCGACTCTCATGCTTGTGCCTTTTCGTTTACTCACTATCAAGGCGCCGCATTATATACGTAATGCATGCGATGTGCAGGTCCGATACCGGGCCCCTTTAATCATCGATGTCGCCAACGCAAAGATAAAAAACGGCAGCCGAAGCTGCCTGTTTTTTATCGTAGCTGCTCAAGCAGCTGTCTTGCCTCTTGTTGAAGCGCTTTATTCCCTGATTGCATGACTTTTTCTAGCAATGAAATCGCACCATCGACATCGTTCATCTCTAGATAGGCTTTGGCCAGATCGAGATTCGTGGCCGCTTCTGTACTGGCCGTATCACCATCAACATCGATGGCGCTGATATCTTCCAGCACATCAGGAAATTCATCCAGCCCCACATCTAAGTTCATTTCCGCTTTATCCGGGTCAATATCCGGTGCGCTACCATCATCACGCATCAACTCCTCGATGCTGATGTAATCACGCTCCTCTTCCCCTTCATCAATGAGTTCGCTCTCTGCTTCCCCTTCATTCAGCAAATCGTCATCAAGCGCTTGCTCTAATTCGAATTTCTCAAGCGACTCTGGGTCCATGGCAGGCTGCTGACTCCAGTCCTCGCTTTCAGCTTCGGGCTCTGGTTCATTATCCGCTTGCCACACGGCCGCTTCTTCATCAGAGAGCCCGGACAGATCAAGAGGCTCATCGCCATCCGGTTCAGACAACAGAGCATCCATATTGAGACCACCCACTTGATGGTCGTCATCATCCAGCTCACTAATATCGCGACTATCGCCTTGACCCGCATCACGGCCTTGTTCATCGAAGTAAGACTCGAGCTCACGTTGCTCATCCAGAGCGGCACTCAATGCATCGTCTTCGTCAAACTCGCCAAGTTCATCTAGAGAGAGTGAGTCAAACTCATAGTCTCGATTGCTGGTTTCTGGCTCTGGCTCTGGCTCTGGCTCTGGCTCTGGCTCTGGCTCTGGCTCTGGCTCTGGCTCTGGCTCTGGCTCTGGCTCTGGCTCTGGCTCTGGCTCTGGCTCTGGCTCTGGCTCTGGCATGCTATCGAACGCGGCTTGCTCTTCAGGATCAAGCGGTTCAGCATCTGCTAATGCAGCTTCTTCGTCATACTCTGGCAAACTGGTTAGGTCGAGAAGGGCCTCTTCACTGAGATCGTCAAGACTTTCGCCTTCATCATCGTCTGGCTCAGCGTCTAGAGCATCGTCGCCATCTTCTACTGGCACATCGTCTTCGCTGGCATCCTCTACGGCTTCATCCGTATCCGCAGTGTCACCATCTGCTAGCTCGGCGTCTAGATCGTCGTCGCCATCTTCTGTTGGCGCCTCTTCTTCGCTGGCATCTTCTGCGGCTTCATCCGCATCCGCAGTGTCATCACCCGCTGGCTCAACATCTAGAGCATCGTCGCCATCTTCTACTGGCACATCGTCTTCGCTGGCATCTTCTACGGCTTCATCCGCAGTGTCATCATCTGCTGGCTCGGCGTCTAGATCATCGTCGCCATCTTCTGTTGGCGCATCATCTTCGCTGGCATCTTCTGCGGCTTCATCTGCATCCGCAGTGTCATCACCCGCTGGCTCAACATCTAGATCATCGTCGCCATCTTCTGTTGGCGCCTCTTCTTCGCTGGCATCCTCTGCGGCTTCATCCGCATCCGCAGTGTCATCATCTGCTAGCTCAACATCTAGATCATCGTCGCCATCTTCTGCTGGCACCTCTTCTTCGCTGGCATCTTCTGCGGCTTCATCTGCATCCGCAGTTTCATCATCCGCTAGCTCGGTATCTAGAGCATCGTCGCCATCTTCTGCTGGCGCCTCATCTTCGCTGGCATCCTCTACGGCTTCATCTGCATCCGCAGTGTCATCACCCGCTGGCTCAGTATCTAGATCATCGTCACCGCCTTCTGCTGGCGCCTCGTCTTCACTGGCATCCTCTCCGGCTTTATCTGCATCCGCAGTGTCATCATCTGCTGGCTCAGCATCTAGATCATCGTCGCCGTCTTCTGCTGGCGCATCATCTTCGCTAGCATCTTCTGCGGCTTTATCTGCATCCGCAGTTTCATCACCCGCAGGCTCAGTATCTAGCTCATCGTCACCGTCTTCTGCTGGCGCCTCTTCTTCGCTGATATCCCCTGCTGACGCATCCGCTTCGGCGGTTTCCTCAGCTTCGTCACTATCGTCACTGTCTGGCTCTGGTATATCATTTTCGATATCAGTCTCATCACCATCGTCGCTGTCATAAAGCAAGTGCTCTAGTTCAGCTTCATTCGGATCGGTGTCGTCTTCCCCCCAAAGAGCCGGATCATCATCCTCAGCCAGTGGGTCGATATCATCATCCCCTACCACTTCTTCAAGCAGCGCATCCGAGTCTTCAAGGTGAGGATCATCTTTATCCAGCACTTCGTCTAACAGTGCGTCACTGCTCTCATCAAACTCGTCGATATCATCATCGTCATCGTTGATCCAAGCCTCGTCATCAGCCTCTTCTTCATCACCAACCAGCTCATCAAGCAACTCGGTGGTGTTATCGAGGGATAGGTCGTCATCGTCGCTATCGTCATCCGATAGATCAATGTCTTGGCTAAGGTCAAGCTCAGGCTCGTCTTCGAGAACCTTGTCAAACAAGGCATCATTTGGTGCGTCTTCTGGCTCCTCAGCAGCCTTGTCTGTGTCTGATGTTGCTTCTTCCGGCTGGTCAGCACCCTCACCTTGTTCGCCGGCTAACAGGGCGTCGATATCATCAACATCGCCGCCATTATCTTCTTCGAGTGATTTTGCCCATTCTGCAGCCAGTGCTTCATCCGCACTCATTTCTTCTTCAGGGGCAGCGTCTGACTCTTCTGGGGTCGACTCTTCTTCGACTGATGGTTCAGGCGTCTCTTCTGGGGGAGCCTCCGCTAGCTCATCCAGCGCTCGCTCCATGTCCTCCAGGCCAATAGCATCATCCCCATTGGGTGCCACGCTCGACTCGTTACCCGACATATCATCGAGGTCATCATCCAAGTCAAGATCGTCGAGATCCGTGTCATCACCGAACATTTGGTCTTCATCGCTACCAAAGTCGTCGGCAATTTCTAACTCATCATCCTGCGGCTCCTCATTGGCTTCTTCCTCTTCAGGATCAGGCACCATGATAACCGGCATATCATCGTCAATTTCATCATGATCGAGCGCCGCTGGCTCTTCGACGTCATCCTCTTGCTTTTTACGACGCGAGAGGAAGAAGAAAATCGCCCCCGCAATCGCAGCGCCAGGCAGAATCGCTAGCATAGCCAGCAATAACGGGCTATCCATCAATGATTCCACCGCTGATGGCGGCTGGGTTTCTTTTGCGACTTTTGCTTGGCGTTGTTGCTCTAAGAACGCGCGGATTTCTTGATTCAATTCAGCATCATTGCCCACTTGCTCTTTCAGCGCAGAAAGCTCGTGTTGAACTTCCGATAAGCGGACTTTGAGCACATGGTTACTTTCTACCAAGCGCGTCATTTCTTGATCAGATGCTTGCAATTGCGACTGCAAATTCTCAACCACTTGTGGCTGTGGTGACATGTCATCGCTTGACGACTCCGCCATCGAAGATGCATCAGACTCTTCAGTGTCTGATGAAGGAGGCGTTGCTTCAGGACGAGAGGCAGCCGGTTGCTGAGGTTCACGAGGTGCGCTCACTTGGGTGCTAAGTGGCGTTTGCGGGGTTGCCTGTGCTTGCTTTCTCGCTTGGTCGATTTCGAGGCGCGCAACAACATCGTTAGTGCTTTCACGCTGAATTTGCGCCAAGGTAGGCATTAATAAGTTACTGCCAGGCTGCAAACTATGGATATTGTTATCCGCAAACGCATTCGGATTTAAGCGAAAAATCGCTCCCAAGGTTTGATAAACACTGACTTGGTTATTCGGCCGCATTTGCGTGGCAATAGACCACAAGGTTTCATTCGCCCCAGTTGGTCCATAACGCTGCGGTGTCGGCGTATTCACTGGTTGCGGCGCTGATTGCGCCTCAGTGGTCATTTCATCCTGCGGTCCAAGAATACGAATCGCCGCTTCCACAGAAACAGTAGAAAAACTGAAGACAATAAACGCGACCATGGCTAGTAAGACAGCAAGACGCTGACTGAACTTTCCAGTGGTCATACACGTTTTACGATGAGAAGACTGTTCACTTTGCTGTGCGTCGGACACACCCGCACCCCTTATGGCAGAAATGGCCTCACTAAATATCTAACTATATCGGAAGCCATGCTAAAAACTGTAGTTTGATGATATAAAAGTGTGTTGTGCGATCAAACTGTGGGCGCTCGGCCTCAGTTTTACCTTTACGATTACCGGCAATTTGCCGCGACACACCGAGTTCAAAGCAAAAATAGTGCCTAAAAAAATACCCTGTCAATAATGACAGGGTATCATGGCGTCTTGCCATCGTTGCGATAAACGCTGTGGCAATTTTACAAGTAATCGCGCACCAGCAGTTCCGCAATCTGCACTGAGTTCGTTGCAGCCCCTTTTCGAACGTTATCCGCCACGACCCAAAGGTTTAAGCCATTCGGGTGGCTAATATCATTGCGGATCCGACCCACTAACACCTTGTCAGTGCCAGTGCCCTCTTTCACTTGCGTCGGGTAGTCCTCACCCTCGAACACTTCGATATGTTCATGTTGGCTCAAGATTGCCACCGCTTCTGTAGCGTCAATTGGTTGACGGCATTCAATATGCACCGCTTCGGCATGGCCATAGAAAACAGGAACACGCACGCAGGTAGGGTTCACGCCAATCATTTCATCGGCAAAGATCTTCTGCGTTTCCCACACCATTTTCATTTCTTCTTTGGTGTAGCCATTGTCCATAAACTGATCGATCTGCGGCAAACAATTAAACGCGATCTGTTTGCTATATAGCGCTGGTTCAGCGTCTTGACTATTGAGCAGTTTTACCGTCTGTCCGGCAAGTTCATCGATGCCCGACTTACCGGACCCCGAGACAGATTGATAGGTCGACACGTTAATACGCTCGATTCCCACTGCGTCATAAATCGGTTTCAACGCCACCAGCATTTGGATGGTGGAACAATTGGGGTTAGCGATGATATTGCGGTTACGAAAATCACCAATCGCGGCCGGGTTCACTTCGGGGACCACAAGAGGGACATCAAAGTCATAACGGAATTGGGAGGTGTTATCAATCACGACGACACCTGCGTCTGCCGCTATCGGTGCCCACTGTGCAGACGCTTGTGCGCCGGCTGAAAACAGGCCGATTTGCACTTGGGTCCAATCAAACTTCTCTACGTTTTGAACACGTAGGCTTTCGCCTTTAAATTTGATGGTTTCTCCTTCACTGCGCTCACTGGCGAGCAGGTGCAGTGTCCCAATCGGAAAGTCGCGCTCTTCTAGGCTATCAATAATCGCGCGTCCAACCGCGCCTGTTGCGCCTAAAACCGCAACGTCAAATGCTTGTGTCATGCTTGCTCCTCAATACTAAAGCCGAGCTTAGCCAGCGACTGTAACCCGAAATCCGTCTGTCCGGCTACTGTGATCGCACTGTACTCACGTCGATCCCAGTAATTTTTTCGTAATTGGTCAAAGGCTGTACGTTGCGCGGGTTTATTGTCCCCAGCGCCATGCATTGCGCGACGAAAATCACTGTCGTCCCGACGAATATCGTAGACCAATTGTGTCAATGCCATTAGATCGCTTTGTTGCCATGGCTGGGCAAGCGTCACATGAGGGATGGGGGCCGTCGGTAGCAAGTCACTGGCGTGGGCACGATGAGGCAGGCCAAGGTGTTCACACAGTGCGTTAAATACCATGGTAGTGCCGCGCGCTTTTCCTTCTAAGCCATAGCCTGCAATATGCGGCGTGGCAAAGGTCAGCTTATCCATGAGGTCCAGATCAACCTCGGGCTCATGCTCATACACATCAAGCACTGCATCCATGTCGCCTTGATCAAGTCGTGCACTCAAGGCCTGATTGTCAACCACAGGGCCGCGCGCCGCATTAATCAATATACTGCCCGCGCCCAATGCCGCTAAACGTGTCGCGTTCATCAAATGGTAGGTGGGGTATTGGCCATCGCGCGTTAATGGTGTGTGAAAAGTCACTACATCACACGATGCAATAAGTGTATCAATATCAACCATTGGGCGTGGATCACCGGCATCTTGGCGAGGCGGATCGCACAACACCGTTTTTATCCCCAGCGCATCAAGGCGCTCGGCTAGATAACTGCCCACGTGCCCGACTCCCACAATACCGACCGTCCGGTCTGTAATCGAGAATCCTTGTTGTTGGGCCAATACAAGCAGCGCGCTAATCACATACTCAGCAACCCCAACTTTGTTGCAGCCGGGCGCAGCCGTCGCGTGAATACCTTGTGCATGCAGGGCGTTAAAATCAAGGTGATCTTCACCCGCGGTGGCAGAGCCGACAAAACGTAACCGAGACGCGCCTTTAACTAGGGCCTGATTCACTTGTGTCACACTTCTTACCATTAATGCATCAGCATCAATCAAATCCGCCGCGCTGATTGCGCGTCCGGGTAATGCCACGACCTCACCCAATTGGCTAAACAAGGCTTGGGCATAAGGCATGTTTTCGTCTACAACAATTTTCACGTTCAACGTCCTGTGTGAGTCGGTGCACCGCGTATCGGATGCAAAATGCGAAGGTAATATTGTATCTGGCTCGTCACAAGAAAACACCCTTGCTCAACGGGGGACGGTGGAATTACCGATGGCAGGAACCGGCATAAAAAAACCCGGCCGAAGCCGGGTAAATCCAGGACCTGAAAAGACTATTACCGGCTCTCAACGATAATAGCCCGCGTCTGATGGCAGAATTGCTCTGCAAACCTGGAAAATGAGGGGCGGATTAACCGCGATATTTTTCGATCACCAAGGTCGCATTGGTGCCACCGAAGCCAAAGCTGTTCGACATCACTCGCGTTAGTGCTTGCTCACGCGGTGTAGTGACAATGTCCAACCCTTCTGCAGCAGGATCGAGTTGTTCGATGTTAATACTTGGCGCCACAAAGCCATGCTCCAGCATCAACGTCGAATAAATGGCTTCATGCACACCTGCCGCGCCTAATGCGTGGCCCGTCATGGCTTTGGTCGCTGAAATCGCTGGACTCTTACCTGCGAAAACTTCTTGGATCGCGCCAAGCTCTTTGACATCACCGACTGGCGTGGATGTACCGTGGGTGTTAATATAATCCACGTCGCCGTCCACATCTTGCATCGCCATCTTCATACAGCGGATAGCGCCTTCGCCTGACGGGGCAACCATGTCGTAACCGTCAGAAGTCGCACCATAACCGACGATTTCACCGTAGATGGTCGCGCCACGCGCCAATGCATGCTCAAGCTCTTCGACCACCAACATGCCGCCACCGCCAGAGATAACAAACCCATCGCGGTCTGCATCATAGGTCCGTGAGGCTTTTTGTGGATCGTCATTGTATTTCGTTGATAGCGCACCCATGGCATCAAACATCATGGTCAATGACCAATCAAGCTCTTCGCCGCCACCCGCAAATACGATATCTTGCTTACCCAATTGGATGAGCTCAAGTGCATGACCGATACAGTGTGCCGACGTCGCACAGGCAGAGCTCATGGTGTAGTTCACCCCTTTAATTTGAAATGGGGTGGCCAAGCACGCAGAGACCGTCGAGGACATAGTGCGTGGCACCATGTAAGGGCCAACACGTTTAACCCCTTTTTCTCGAAGAATATCGACCGCGGCTACTTGGTTAACAGAAGACGCACCGCCTGAGCCTGCGACAAGGCCGGTCCGTTCATTAGAGACGTGTTCAGGTGCAAGACCTGCGTGTTCAATCGCTTGCTCCATGGCAAGATAAGCAAAGCCAGCCGCGTCACCCATAAAGCGCATTTTTTTGCGGTCGATATGGTCGGCGGGGTTCAGTTTGAGGTCCCCCCAAACGTTACTGCGCAGTTTCATATCGGCAAACTGCTGAGAGAAGTTAATGCCAGATTTTCCCGCTTTGAGCGACTCCAGCACTTCTTTGACGTTGTTACCAATACTGGAAACAATCCCCATGCCTGTAATGACAGCTCGTTTCATGATTCTTTCCTAGACGTTAATTTCGCAGTGGATGATAGCGTTTTTAAAGCTGATAAGTGGTCAGCTTTCCTTTCAGTCAGTACAATTTCGCTTTTACGACATTTTTGTATGAGGCATTTGTGAGCTCTCCCTCAATTAAACATGCGCAAATCAGTTGGAACGACACTGGCACACCGGTCGCCGACCAGTTTGACGATGTGTATTTTTCTAACGCTGACGGCCTCGCCGAAACCCGCTATGTGTTTTTGGCTCAAAACCAACTCCCCACCCGCTGGGAGACCCACTCATCGCCCCGCTTTGTGATCGCGGAAACCGGTTTCGGCACCGGATTAAACTTTCTCGCGACCTGGCACGCCTTTGCGCAGTTCCGCCAAGCCCAACCCGATGCGGCGGTCACGCAACTGCACTTTATCAGTTTCGAAAAATACCCTCTGACCGTAGAAGATCTTGACCGTGCGCATCAAGCTTGGCCTGAGCTTGCCCCGTATGCAGAGCAGCTTCGCTCTCACTACCCTGTCCCTTTGGCGGGCTGTCAACGGATCGTGCTGGCACAAGGTCAGATTACACTCGATTTGTGGTTTGGTGATATTAAAGATTGGTTACCACAAGTGCCGACTGGCGCTGCAGGGATTGTCGATGCTTGGTATCTCGACGGTTTTGCCCCGAGCAAAAACCCGGAGATGTGGAATCAAGATTTATTTGATGGCATGGCTAGGCTTGCCCGTGAGCAGTGTACTTGCGCCACCTTTACCGCCGCTGGTTTTGTCCGTCGTGGTCTATTAGCTGCCGGTTTTGACATGAAAAAGGTGAAAGGGTTTGGCCACAAACGCGAAATGCTGGCAGGCCGATTACCCACGCGGAAAACGGCGACCAGCTTTCAACCATGGTACGCACGGACTCCCGCTATATCGGCAGATGATATTGCGGTGATTGGCGGAGGGATTGCCAGTGCCGCATTGATCACGGCATTACTTCAACGCGGAAAACGCGTCACTCTCTATAGCCAAGACTCGCATCCTGCGGCGGGGGCATCAGGTAACCGCCAAGGCGCCATTTATCCACTTTTAAATGGCAACAACGACAATTTAAGCCAATTTTTTGCTCCTGCGTTTTTGTTTGCTCGCCAGTTTGTTGAACAACAACACGAGCAAGGGATCGCGTTTGAGCACCAATGGTGTGGCGTGACGCAACTGGGTTACGATGAGAAAAGTGCGACCAAGCTGGCTAAAATGACCAAGGGTGACTTTCCAGACACACTCGTCACGCCAATCGATAAAGCCGATGTGGCTGAGACGGTCGGCCTAGAAACCGGCCATGCCGGCGTATTCTATCCATTGGGTGGGTGGATGAGCCCACAACAATTTACGGCCGCTGTGATTGATGCGGCTATCGCGAGCGGACAACTGCGCGCACATTTTGATTGCCACGTGGATGCACTGAGGCAAGCCGACAATGGCTGGACGCTTAGTACAGCACTTGGTGAGGTTTGGCATCATAATGTCGTAATCGCAAATGGCCACCAATCCGCCCAATTTGGCCAAACACAGCCGATTCCTGTTTATCCGGTGCGAGGTCAAGTGAGCCATGTCCCCACCAATGCTGAGCTGCGTCAACTCAATACAGTGCTGTGTTTCGAAGGCTATTTAACGCCGGTCAATCAAGCAGGAGAGCATTGCTTGGGGGCCAGTTACAGCCGGAATAATGCAGACCTCACTTTCCAAGCTGACGAGCAAACCGAGAACCAACAGCGTCTCACCGGTTGTATTGATACCGACTGGGCGCGGGCCGTGCCAGTTGCAAAAGAAGGACGTGTGGGCGTACGCTGCGCCAGTCGCGATCACCTCCCGTTTGTGGGCAATGTTTGCGACTATCACGCACTGGTTACCGCGTACCAAAATCTGCAAAAGGACAAAGAAAAAGCAGGCTCCGTGCCTGTCTATCCGGGGCTATTTTGCTTACTCGGCTTGGGGTCACGTGGTCTTACGTCCGCGCCGCTTGCCGCGGAAATACTCGCCGCACAATTGTGTGATGAGCCTTTGCCATTACCACAAACGGTGCTCGACAGCCTGCATCCAGGGCGAATGTGGGTGCGTAAGCTGTTAAAAGGTAAAGCCTTGTAACCACAGTTACGAGACAAAACAGCCATCGTCGAGACGATGGCTGTTTACTGTCGGCGCCGCTTATTTCATGCGCGCAGCGGCGAAGACTATTGGTCTTTTTCAACTTGTTGCTGCAGCAAGTCCCACAATGCGCCCACCAAACGTTGATCGCCGGGAGACAATTCACTGGCATTGTCATTAAGGCTGGCATCCACACGCGCTTTGAGCGAGGCAACGTCATCAAGACCTTCCAGTTCGCAGTCTGCAGCGGCAAGAGACACATGGCCACGTAAATAACCACTGGCAAATAACTCATCATCAGAGGCGGTTTCTACCATCTCATCAATCAAGGTCAAAATACGTTCTTCGTAGTCTTGGATCATCATGTCTCTCTTAGCCTGACTCGGGCAATGCAAAATCGTTGGGCGTTAACGGGGCAATGCCGTAAAAGCCTCGCAAGGTATCAGAAAACTGCTTAGCACGCACGGGTAATGCGGGGCTTGTGCTGTCTTCGCTCAGGTAGTCCATCACTTGCTGACGCACTTTGGCAGTAAACGCATGGCGATCTGGCTCGACACCGCTTAAATTGTCGCAACTGACTTGAAAACGAAACCCACAGCTTGCAGATAGTATCCACTCAATCGCTTGTGGCTTCACTTCCACGGCCTCAAAGGCGGCTTGCGTGTCAGCATCACGGCCATCGGGGTGATACCAATAGCCATAGTCTTCCAATTGACGGCGTTTCTCGCCGGCAATGGTCCAATGTGCAATTTCATGTAACGCAGAAGCAAAAAAACCGCGCGCAAAAATCACCCGATGATGTGGGTACGTTGAATCCGCGGGCCGATAAATGGGTTCATCGCCGCCCAGTAAGAGTTCAGTATTGAACGTGCTAAGAAATGTTTGGTTAAAAAGCCGAATTAAGTCGTGATAATCGTGGGTCATACAGCACTTTAATAGGATTAAATATCAATCAGTAACAAAAAAGACATTTTTAGCGATAAAAAGTAGCATCTCTATTAGCTAAGCCTTTCAATCTAAACACTCTTTTTTATTTGTTCCTCATCACAAATTTGATTGTGTGAGGCCGTTAAGGCCACTACAATGCGCGTCAATTTCTAATCTCAGTATAAGGTGTCGGGTTGTATGTTGTTATTGACGCTTTATGTCATCGGCATTACCGCGGAAGCCATGACAGGTGCGCTCTGCGCAGGCAGAAAACACATGGACTGGTTTGGGGTGATGTTTGTCGCCAGCGCCACCGCTATCGGTGGCGGAACAGTCCGCGATATTCTTTTTGGCCACTACCCTCTCACTTGGGTTGCTAACCCGCATTTTCTCGTAATTACTTGCGTCGCAGGCTTGATTACCCCGTGGATTGCCAGCTGGGTTGCACGCAATTATAAACTGTTTGTCACCCTAGATGCACTGGGCCTTGCCGCCTTCAGTATTATTGGCTGCCGCGTTGCGATGGATATGGGGCTACATCCTCTGATTTGCATGGTTTCATCTCTGATCACCGGTATTTTTGGCGGGCTATTGCGTGACTTAATTTGTCGTCAATCGCCGATGGTCTTGCATAAAGAGCTATATGCCTTGGTCGCCTTTGTCACCGGTGCGCTTTACTTTAGCTTGATTCGTCTCGATGTCGGTGAACTGATTGCGACGGTTGCTAGTTTAGTGATCGGCTTTGGATTTAGAATGGCCGCCCTTCGCTTTGGTTGGTCGTTACCGGTTTTCCGCTTTGAAGCGCCTTCATCGCTGCACTGATCATAAAAAACCGCACAACTGGGTGCGGCTTTTTTGGGAAATCGACTGATTCCAAAACTATATGCTGGGGTTCGCCCCCATTTGGCCACGATGACGCAGCAAATGGTCCATAAGCACAATCGCCACCATGGCTTCAGCAATCGGTACCGCGCGGATCCCTACACAAGGATCATGACGGCCCCGGGTAACCACATCCGCGGACTCCCCGTGAATATCAATGCTTTTTCCCGGCACCGTAATGCTAGACGTCGGCTTGAGCGCTAAATGGGCAACCAGCGGCTGGCCTGAAGAAATGCCCCCCAGAATGCCACCGGCATGGTTTGAGGCAAAGCCATCAGGATGAATTTCATCACGATGC
Source organism: Salinivibrio sp. YCSC6 (assembly GCF_004916735.1). Lineage (NCBI taxonomy): Bacteria > Pseudomonadati > Pseudomonadota > Gammaproteobacteria > Vibrionales > Vibrionaceae > Salinivibrio > Salinivibrio sp. YCSC6. Next base: position 743,129 of record NZ_CP039516.1, on the reverse strand, counting down.
TCACTGCCACGCTGGGTTACCACATCAAAACCATCACCAATCTCGACCCCTTTCACCGCATTGATCCCCATCAGTGCGTGGGCGATATCAGCATCTAAACGGTCAAACACCGGCTCCCCTAAGCCTACCGGCAGGTTTTCCGCCACTACGGTCAGTTTCGCACCGATCGAGTCGCCGTCTTTTTTGAGCTGACGGATAAGTGCGTCTAACTCATCGAGTTTATTTGAGTCAGGACAGAAGAAAGGATTTTGCTCAACTTGCGCCCAATCAACTGTGTCTATGGTCACATCGCCCATCTGCGCCAAGTAGGCACGGACTTGAATACCGTGGACTTGGGCAAGGTATTTTTTAGCCACCGCCCCAGCGGCAACACGCATCGCGGTTTCACGCGCTGACGAACGACCACCGCCGCGGTAATCGCGGATGCCGTATTTATGATGGTAAGTAAAATCTGCATGGCCGGGACGAAACACATCTTTGATTTTGGAGTAATCTTTTGAGCGTTGGTCGGTATTTTCGATCATCAAGCCGATCGATGTCCCCGTGGTTTTGCCCTCAAACACACCGGAGAGAATCTTAACAGCGTCAGGCTCGCGACGCTGTGTGGTGTATTTCGATGTGCCGGGGCGACGACGGTCAAGATCATGCTGCATGTCCGCTTCCGTCAGCGCCAACCCCGGAGGGCAGCCGTCAATAATCGCGCCCAGTGCGATACCGTGGCTTTCTCCAAACGTCGTCACGCGAAAAATTTGTCCAATCGTGTTGCCTGCCATGCCTTCCTCTGTTTGCCTGATGGGCATTGTTGTGTTTTTGCGTACTTTGTTAGCAATTAACCACAAAGCAGTCAAAGACGCAAAAAAAATCCACCTCTGGTCGTCAGTGCCAAAATAAAAAAAGCCAGCACAAAGGCTGGCTAGAGAAGTATGCGAAGCATGTGTGACTAGTCGCGATAAAGCGCAAATTCCTCAGCACAGGCAACCAAATCCTGACGCGAGATCATGAACACGCCATGACCGCCGTTTTCGAATTCGATCCAATGCAACGGTAGGTGGCCATATTGCTCTTGCATGTGCACCATCGAGTTACCCACTTCACAGATCAGTACACCATCGTCGGTGAGGTAATCCGGAGCATTGGCTAGGATACGACGAACCAGTTTTAATCCATCCGTCCCGGCAGCCAGCCCTAATTCAGGCTCATGGCGGAACTCGTCAGGCAGGTCAGCCATGTCTTCTGCATCCACGTACGGAGGATTGCTAACAATCAAATCGTACTTATCTTGCGGGACGTCTTTTAGTAAATCCGATCGCAGCGGGATCACTTGCTCTTCCAAGCCGTGATCTTGAATGTTGATTTCGGTCACTTCCAACGCATCGGTAGAAATATCAACCGCATCGACTTCGGCCTCAGGAAACGCATAGGCGCATGCAATGGCAATACAGCCACTGCCGGTGCATAGGTCCATAATGCGGCTTGGGGCATGCGGTAAAATACCGGCAAACTCTTGTTGGATCAGCTCACCAATCGGTGAACGTGGCACCAAGACGCGTTCGTCAACAAAAAACTCGAGGCCACAGAAATAGGCTTTGTTGGTCAAGTACGCAACAGGGGTTTTATCGTTAATCCGTGCAATGACACGCTCAACAATACGATGTTTTTCACTGGTGGTCAGGCGCGAAAAACGCGTCTCAGACGGGACATCGACAGGAAGATATAAGGTAGGAAGCACAAGCTGCACCGCCTCGTCCCAAGCATTGTCTGTGCCATGACCGTAAAACAGCCCTGCCGCATTGAAACGACTGACTGTCCAGCGCAGCATGTCTTGCAGCGTATGTAATTCGCTGACCACTTCTTCAGTAAAAATCGTATCCACATTGGCCTCCATCGGCTTCATGCAATTTAGGGTCGCCCTTTGACGCGAGGTCAGTACAATAAGCAGCATTTTGAGCTGGCTGAATGTACAATTCAGATTATCACCTCGGGGACAGTTTTTATGAGCAAAAAACCATCAATAACGGAAGAGGATTTTGCATTATTCCGTGATGCCGTCAAAGGCGCAAAAAAGTTGGAGCAGGATACCATAAACCCGCCACAACGCCAGACGAGCAAACCGCGCAAACAGCAGCGATTCGAGCAACAAAGCCGCGATCATGCCTTTTACTTTTCTGATGAGTTTGAGCCTTTACTCAGTGAATCCGGCCCTATGCAATACGCCCGCCAAGGCGTCTCCAAATATGAGGTGAAGCGCTTGCGTCGTGGCGTCTATGTGCCCGATATCTATTTAGATTTACATGGCATGACACAGATGGAAGCAAAACGTGAACTCGGCGCGATGCTGGCTGCCTGTGTCAAAGACGGCGTCCAGTGTGCCAGTGTCATGCACGGCATCGGCAAAGGGATCCTCAAAGAAAAAATCCCGCTATGGCTCGCACAGCATCCGGATGTGTTGGCATTTCATCAGGCCCCACTGGAGTTCGGCGGTAATGGTGCACTCTTGGTGTTAATCGACGTTTCCGACCGCTAGCTCCCGAGGCGGTTTAGCCTTGTAGCTCGCGCGGTGACATCATTGCAATAAGCTCGGCCGTATCGTTTTGACCATCGATATCAAGTACTGCCATGGCTGACGTCGAGAACATTGGCGGCTGACCATTTTGCAACCACTCGTTGGTCAAATAGCCCACCAGCGGCAAATGAGATACCACGAGGACGACATTCGGTGCTTCTACGTCAAACATGGCTTGCAGATAGGTATAAACTTGGTCGCTCTGACCATAAGGCGTGATGTCTGGCTCAGTGGCAACCTCACGGGCAGGAAGGTGCGGCGCACAGACTTGCCATGTTTGCTGGGCACGTAAGTAAGGACTTACCAATACTTTATCGATCGTCTCGCCAGCCAAATGTTGACTGAGCCAAGCTGCCATTTGCTCACTTTGTCGCTCGCCATTCGCGGTTAAACCGCGTTCGCTATCGCTTGCAGCAAACGCTTGTGCTTCCCCATGACGCATTATGATCAGTTTCATAGCCAGAAATACTCACAACAGTTATCTGTGATTTAGCCGCATGCTACCAATGTATATCGCAAAAGACCAAAGAAGAGGTTTGCGACTCAGGTCACTGGTAGTCATAATTGAGGCATAACTTGTTTAAACGATATCGAGTTGCCTGTGCATGTTAGCCCAAATGACAATAAGCGCTACCGTTATTTCACCCTGCCGAACGCCCTCCGCGTTTTGGCAATCTCCGATCCTGCGGCACACCGCAGCGCGGCAGCCTTATCTGTTAATGTGGGCCATTTTCATGACCCAGCCGACCGAGAAGGCTTGGCACACTTTCTCGAGCATATGCTGTTTTTGGGCACGGATGCGTATCCGCTAGCAGGTGACTTTCAGCGCTTTATTAGCCAGCATGGTGGCCATAATAACGCGTGGACAGGGACTGAAAACACCACCTTCTTTTTCGATATTCGCCCCAGCCAATTCCGCGCGGCTCTCGACCGCTTCAGCGCGTTTTTTATTTCACCTCGCTTTGATGCCGATGCTGTCGATAAAGAGCGTCAGTCCGTGGATGCTGAATATCGCATGAAGCTCAACGACGATGTGCGACGCATCTATCAAGTCCATAAAGAAACCATTAATCCTGCTCACCCTTTCGCAAAATTCTCAGTCGGAAGCTTGGAGACCTTAGCAGACAGAGCGGGTCAGTCGGTGCGAGACGATCTGATTGCGTTTTATCACGCCAATTACAGCGCTAACCTGATGACGTTAGCCGTCACGGGCCCACAGTCACTTGATGAGCTAGAAGCGATGGCACAGCAGCATTTTAGTGCCATTATCAATCACGACTATTCGCCACTGCGCATCCATGAACCACTGATTAGTGACGCACAGCGACGCCAGTGGGTCACCGTGGAGCCACTTAAAGAGGTACGCAAGTTAACCCTCGCGTTCTCACTGCCCGAAAGCGAATATCAATACCGCACTAAACCTCTATCTTACATCGCCCACCTTCTCGGCTACGAAGGTCCCGGTAGCTTGATGTCTTTGCTCAAAAGCAAAGGCTACATCAATACCCTCTCTGCAGGCGGCGGCATCAGTGGCAAAGATTTCCGTGAGTTTACCTTAAGCCTTGCACTCACCGAGCTGGGCTTGAGCAAGCTCGACGATATTATCACCTATGTGTTTCAAGCCATTCAGCTTATCCGCCAATACGGTGTGGAAGCGTGGCGTTACCAAGAAAAACGCCAAGTCCAAGAGCTTGCGTTTTACTATCAAGAGCCGCTGCGCCCGATTGATACGGTGAGTCAGCTGGTGATGAATATGCAGCATTATGACCCGATTGAGGTGGTATACGGGGATTACATGATGGCCGGATTTGACCACGCCCAAATCCAAGCCATGCTGCAGCAAATGACGGTCGATAACCTCAGGGTAACCTTGGTTGCCAAAGGCTTTAAATACGACAAACTAGCCAAATGGTATGACACCCCCTACGCGGTGAAGCACTTTAGCGAAAAGCAGTGTGAGAAATGGCGCACCACCTATATTTCTCCTGCGCTGACGTTACCTGATCCAAATCCCTACATTGCCGATGCGCTGCGTCCCTTGCCGCTTGAAGATGATGCGAGCGATACGCCGATATTGATAGAAGAGCTGCCAGGGTTCCGGCTCTGGCATGGTCAAGAGCCTCACTTTCGGGTGCCCAAAGGGCATGTCTACATTGCCATTGACAGTCCACATGCCGTCGCCAGCGTCAAAAACATTGTCATGACGCGCTTGAGCGTCGAAATGCTACTTGAAGCGCTAAACGAACATGCCTACCAAGCAGAAATTGCAGGCATTAATTACAACTTATATGCCCATCAAGGTGGCGTTACACTAAACATCAGTGGCTTTAATGATAAACAGCCGCTTCTGTTGGCCTTGATCCTCGACACCTTTTCACGGCGCAACTTTAAGCCCGAACGCTTTGAAGTGATCAAAAGCCAACTTAAGCGTAATTGGGAGAACGGGGCCAAAAATAAGCCATTAAGTCAGCTATATAACAGCATGACGGGGATATTGCAGCCCAATAACCCACCCTATCAAGCCTTACTCGACGCGCTCGACACCGTCACGCTCACCGATTTACCCGAGTTCGTTGAGGCCATGTTCGCCACGCTGCATGTGGATATGTTTGTCTACGGTAACTGGCACCGTCACCAAGCGAAGGCCTTGGCCGAAACCGTTAAAGATGCGCTGCGGGTAGACGACCAAACCTATCAAGAATCGGTCCGGCCGCTGACCCTATTAGACGACTGCGGCACCGTGAGCTACGAGCTAGCACTCGATCATGCGGAGTCGGCGTTGTTGGTGTACTACCAAAGTCCAGACACCTCCTCTGAAGCGGTCGCCACCTACACGCTTGCCAATCATCTGATGTCAGCCACCTTTTTTAACGAGTTGCGCACGCGCCAACAATTGGGATACATGGTAGGCGCTGGCAATTTACCGTTAAATCGCCACCCAGGGCTGATCTTTTATGTCCAATCGCCAATGGCAGGCCCTAACCAACTGATGGCCGCCGTGGATGATTTCCTCAATGCGCTATTTATGATCTTGCTGGAAATGAGCGAAGCGCGCTGGCAAAGCAGTAAGCAAAGCCTGTTAGCGCAAATTCGCGAGCCAGATAATAACCTGCGCGCTCGCGCGCAGCGCTATTGGATCAGTATCGGCAATAAAGACTATCACTACGAACGCCGTGAACAGGTGGCCGAGGCCATGGAGTCGCTAACCCGAGCCGACATGGTGCGTTTTGTGGTTAATCGTCTCAAACCGCGAACCGCGGATAGGCTTGTCATGCATAGCTGCGGCAGCGAGCACCGTGAACATGCCGCATTAGACGGTGCGCACCCTATTCGCGATATTGACGCATTTCGCGCCATTTGTGGCCGTAGCGAAGAATAAACACGTCACTGCGAAACCACAGTGGTCCTTTGTCAGGCCACTATAAAAAAGGGCAGCGTAACGCTGCCCTTGCGATTCAGGTGACACGCCGAGCTTAGGGATAAAACTGTTGCCCTTCTTTTGCCATCATCACCAAACGCTCGCACGGTGCAAAACGGTCCCCATAACGGTCTTGATGAGATTGCAGCAAGCTCACAATGCGCTCTATTCCCACTTGGTCCATATAGCGGAAAGGGCCACCTAGGAAAGGAGGGAACCCAATGCCGAAAATCGCACCGATATCACCATCACGGGCAGAGCGGATCACCCCTTCATCCAAACAACGCGCCGCTTCATTGAGCATCATCAGCGCACATCGCTGTGCGATGTCATGGCCAGAGAGTGTTGGATTCAGCTTGATATTGAGCAGGCTGTACACTTTTTTATCGGCCTGTTTGCCCTTGCTGCCTTTTTTGCCCGTATCGTATAAGTAAAATCCTTTGCCTGTTTTACGCCCTTTTCGGTCGTCGTTCAGCAACAAATCAAACACATCTGGCGCTTCAAAACGCTCACCCAGCTCTTGAGTCAAAATGGGCGCAATCTTAGCCCCAATATCGATTCCGACTTCATCCAACAAAGTGATCGGACCAACTGGGAAACCGAAGTCGAGTAAAGCATTGTCGATATGCTCAATGCTTTCGCCAGCCAATAACACTCGCGCCGCTTCGTTCATATAGGGCGCGAGAATACGATTGACATAAAAGCCCGCACTGTCACCAACCACGATAGGCGTTTTACCTTGTTGACGAGCCAGTTTTACCACAGTCGAAATGGTCTTCTCACTGGTACCTGTATGCGGGATGACTTCCACCAGCGGCATTTTTTCCACCGGGCTAAAGTAATGCAAGCCCACGATGTTCTCCGGGCGCTGGCTGCCTTGAGCTATTTGGTGAATAGGCAATGACGAGGTATTGGTGGCAAAAATTGCATCGTTTCCTGTGATTGACTCCATTTCCTCGACCATACGATGCTTGAGTGATAAATCTTCAAACACCGCTTCAATCACCACATCTGCATTCGACAAGGTGGTCGCTTGCGTATCACCAGACAGTTGCATCATGGTCGCTTGCAGTTCCGCTTTACTGATCTGCTTACGCTTGCGTTTTTTGTTTAGCAAATTGTAGCTGTAGCGAAGCGCGTTTAAGATGCCGTCTTCACTGACATCCTTCACTCGGACAGGATAGCCGGCTTTTGCGACTGATACATGGGCAATCCCGGCGCCCATCAAGCCGCCACCTAAGACGCCAATCCGTTTAATCTCGCCCGGCTCAGCATCTGCACCGTTTTCTTTTTTCATTGCCGTGGTCGCAAAGAAAATGCTACGCAACGCTTTGGACTCGCTGGTCATCACCAATTCACCAAAACGGCGCGCTTCCTCTTCAAGACCTGCTTGGATGCCTCTATCTAACCCCTTTTTCACCACCGCGAGAATCGCATCCGCAGCAGGATAGTTCCCTCGTGTTTTCGCGCGAGTTTTCTTTCCCGCTTGGTCAAAGACAAAGTTACGACCCACCGCATTACCGCTGAGCATCCAGCTTTGCCAGCTACGCGGGCGCTTAGGCTTTGATTTTTGCGCCAAGGCTTCTGCCACATCCAGCAATACGGTATGCGGAACACAGTCATCAATCACGCCGAGCTTTTTCGCTTTTTTCGCTCGCAGTTGTTTGCCGGTTAGGATCATATCTAGCGCATTTGGCACGCCAATCAGACGTGGTAGTCGCTGCGTACCGCCCGAGCCGGGTAATAACCCCAGTTGCACTTCTGGCAGCCCGAGTCGGGTTTTGTCCCAATCGGTCGCGACACGGCTATGACACGCCAACGCGAGCTCCAATCCGCCCCCCAAACATGGGCCATGGATTGCAGCTACAACATGGAAGGGCAGCTTCTCAATACGTGCAAACAGCGTTTGTCCTTGTGCGGCAATCTCTGCGGCTTGTTCAGCTGTTTCGCACGCATCGAGCATGCGCACATCCGCACCGGCAATAAAGTTATCTGGCTTGCCAGAATGGATCACAAGCCCCTTGATATTAGTGTTGTTTTCCAGTTGATCCAGTACCTCGGAGACCCCTTCGACAAAGCTTGCCTGTAGGGTATTCATGCTTTCTCCGGGAACATCCACTTTTAGCCAAGCGACTTGGTTGTCAGCGATATGTAACGTAAAGGCTTGATGGTTTTCGACTGTCATTATTCCGCCTCCAAAATCATTGCTGCGCCAAGGCCACCTGCGGCACATGCGGTGTTAAGGGCCAGTCCGCCGCCACGACGTTTCAGTTCACGCAGTGTTTGGGTGATCATACGGGCACCGGTTGCCGCAAATGGGTGACCGTATGCAATCGAGCCCCCCAAGACGTTAAATTTATCCATATCAATTTCGCCAATCGCGCGGTCACGACTAAGGTGCTCACGTGCAAACGTCTCGGATGCAAACATTTTTACATTCGAGAGGGTTTGTGCCGCAAAGGCCTCGTGCATATCGATCAAGGTTAAATCGGACAGTGAAATACCGGCACGATCGAGCGCAAGCGGCGTCGCGTAAGACGGTCCCATCAGCATGTCTTTTTGTACCCCAATGGCAGAGAATGCATACGAGCGGATATAGCCCAATACCTCGAGTCCCAGTGCTTTGGCACGACTTTCTGGCATCATCAATACCGCAGCGGCACCATCAGTGAGCGGCGTACTGTTTGCAGCGGTGACCGAGCCATGCTTGCGGTCAAAAGCCGGACGCAGTTTCGCGTAATCCTCAAGAGTGGATTGCGGGCGTAAGTTGTTATCTTTTGCAATCCACGCTTTGTAAGGCTCAGGATACGCCGTCATCACCTCATCACTGAGCAAGCCTTCGTCCCACGCTTTGCTCGCCAGTTGGTGCGAGCGTAACGCTAAGGCATCTTGTTCTTGGCGGCTAATTTGATGTGACTTTGCCATTTGCTCTGCGGTTTGCCCCATGCTCAGGCCAGTTGAATATTCCGCTACCGCAGGTGGGACAGGTGCCAGATCTTTCACCGAAAGCTTACTGAGCAGCTTCAAACGCTTGCTCATTGTTTTGGCTTTACTCAAGTCCAACAGAGTGCGTGCTAACTTCTTGCTCACACCAATGGGCAGTACGGACGACGAGTCCGCGCCCCCAGCAATACCCACTTCGATATTGCCCGCGATCATGCTCTCAGCAACATTTACCACCGCTTGAAAACTGGTCGCACAAGCACGTGTGACACTGTAGGCGTCAGTATGAATGTCCATACCTGTCCCCAATACAATTTCACGGGCAATGTTTGGGGCTTCCGGCATTTGTACCACTTGACCAAACACGACTTGATCGATGTCTTTCGGCGAAATCGCACTGCGATTGAGCATTTCTTGAACCACCATTTTTCCGAGGTCAACCGCGGGGACATCTGTGTAGGCGGTTGACTGGCGGGCAAATGGCGTGCGCAGCCCAGACACAATGGCGATACGATCGCCCTTGCTGGTTTTAAGGTGTTGCTGAGACGTCATCACTGCTCCTTAGGATGTTCTACAGGTCTGACCACGAGTGTAACTAAAATGTTACCAGCTTAAAACATCCGTTTTAATTGATTGGTAAGATTGCCAACAGGCGCACAATTCAGCGCCTAGGCTGAGTCACAGTGATTTATTTTCAGAGGATTGAAAAGAAAATACACAATAAAAAAAGGGGCTACACGCTAGCGTGAGCCCCAAAAAAGATTGGAAAGCAAAACGATAATCTGGGAAGTGTGCAGTGCTTTTCCCCGCACCCAGATCCGAACAGAAAGTCATATCATTCAAAAAGGAAACGCCGTTCACTCAACCTCACGAGTGTCGACACATGGCCGATAACGACAGGGTTCACTTTACCGACTTGTGAGTACGCTATATTGAAACAGATCAAAGTTACGCCGCTTTTCGTGAAAAGATGAAATTTAATGACACTTTTCACGGTCAGTATGAAATTAATCGTCACCTTATAAGGTCGAGTCAGGTATGAACCGACAAGCCCGTTATGAGGCACTGGTGCGCGCTTGGCACCGTGACCTCTATCGCTATGCTTTCTGGCTAGCGAAAGACCCGCATATCGCGGAAGACTTAGTGCAAGAAACCTGTTTGCGCGCATGGCGAGCACTGGACAGTTTGCACGATGATAAAGCCGCAAAAGCCTGGCTTATTACTATTTTACGCCGAGAAAATGCGCGACGTTTCGAACGTAAACAGTTCGATACCGTCGAGGTCGAAGAGGGAGAGTTGGTCGATAATACTCGCCCAAGTGAAGAAGCCTCGATGGAGCAGCGCTGGTTACACCGTCAAATCGCCGCCCTCGCCCCTGAGTACCGAGAGCCGCTAGTGCTGCAAGTGATCGCGGGGTTTAGTGGCGATGAAATCGCTCAGATCCTTGATTTAAATAAAAACACGGTGATGACACGTTTATTCCGAGCAAGAGCGCAACTCAAAGAAGCACTCGATACCAACGCCAACCCGGGAGGCAAACACTATGGACGATCTTGAATTCCGTCGCCGTCTTCTGGCTGATCCGCATACCACAGATCCAGATATCCAAGCACATAAGTCAGCGTCAGCAAGCCATCAACAGTATGCCGACGATATTGCCGATCTCGACAGTAAAATCGACCAAGCCTTGCGGGTCGATGTGCCTGAGGATTTGGCGGATAAAATCGTATTTGCACAAACATCCCATGTCGCTGCTCAGACGAAGCGACCTCGCTGGCATCTGGCGATCGCCGCATCGATTGCGTTTGTATTTGGGATAGCTTTGGGGCAATTTAACTGGGGATTGGGTAGCGTGGATATCAACCGTGTTGCCTTGGCACACTACTATCATGAACATGCCTTTATCGAGGGTGTTAATGAAAATGCCAGCATTCAACAGGTTAACGCTAAGTTACGTCCTTTCGGAAAAGCCTTCACCCAGCTCCCCGGCCAAGTCACCTATATCAACCATTGCAGTTTTGGTGACCAACATGCGCTGCATATGGTGATGGAAGCTGATGGGCAGGCCTATACGGTTTTTGTGGTTCCCATGTCCAGTCAATCTCCTGCCCAGCAGCGTGATGGTAATATGATGTCGGTAAGCCTGCCGGCTCATGATGCGAGCGTCATTGTCGTCGGTGAAGCGAACGAGACATTGTCACCGCTTGCCCAGCAACTGCAAAGCCATTTGCACCCACAAGCGATATAACAAAATACGCGGCGATCATACTCGCCGCTTTTCTCTCACGCTCCACGCGTTGATAGCGGTCGGCCCGCCCCTTTTTAGCGAACACGCGTGTACACAGATGTACGCTGAAATACTGATCATCGCTAACTAACTAACCACTAAAATTAGTAATAAGAACTAGTTTTGAAATTAAAAATAGATTTTTATTCTGTTTTACCTACCATATACGACAGGAAAATTGATTTAACCTCAAGAGAGTTTAGGCTGAGCGTCCCTTTTTATAGCGAACAAGTAAGCCGATGAAAAATAATAAGATCGTTTATCTCGCCGTCGCTGCGGCATTGGGCTCTCTTTCAACCTCCGCGTACAGTGCAGGTTTTCAATTAGCCGAAACCTCCGCAACGGGCCTAGGCCGCGCATTTGCCGGTGAAGCCGCAATGGCCGATAACGCCAGCGCCCAGTTTCGTAACCCAGCCTTGTTGAGCTATCTAGCAGACACCCAAGTTTCTGCCGGCGGTATTTACGTCAATCCAAATGTCGATATTGAAGGTGATAATGCGACTTACGGTAAGACATCTGCCAGTGACGTCGCTCATGATGCGGTTATTCCTAACTTTTACTTTTCGCATCCGATCAATGACCGCTTTACTGCCGGCCTAGCTCTCGCCACCAACTTTGGCATGGAAACCGATCTGGGCAATGACTTTACCGGTACCCAGTTTGGTAATGAAGCGGCCGTCACTACGTTTGAAATCAACCCAAACCTTGCGTGGAAAGCCACCGAGCAATTGCGCGTCGGCGCCGGCCTTCGCTATGTGTTGGGTGAAGGCAGTATTGGAGCGAAAAGCAGCGCGCAATACGGCCCTTACCCGAAAGGGACGACCCTCAAATATATGGAAGGGGATGACCGCGCATGGGGATGGCAATTCGGTGTTGCTTATGACATCAACGACAATAACCGCATCGGTTTTAACTATCGTTCTGAAGTCGAGCTAACACTTGAAGGTCATGCTGAAGGATTGAGCTATGACTCAGCCAATCCAAACCGTCATTTTTCAGGCAGCATGGATCTAACTCTACCAGCAACTGCAGAATTATCTTCCCTGCATCAATTGTCGGAAAATTGGGCGGTGCATACCAGCCTTAATTGGACCGATTGGAGCAGCTTTGACAAGCTCGAGGCCAATATCCCCTCGCTGTCTAGCGATCCAAAGATGGTGAAAGTAGAGAACTGGCAAGACAACTATCGCTTTGCCGTGGGGACTACCTACCAGTGGGATCAAAAACTAACGCTACGTTCAGGCATTGCCTACGATACCTCAGCAGTGAGCGATAAAAACCGTACCCTGACCATCCCTGAAACCGACCGGACTTGGGTGAGTGTGGGTGCTGGCTATGACGTGACGTCACAACTGACCTTAGATGCAGCCTTTACTTATGTTTTTGCCAAAGATGCTCCCGTGAAGGAGCCTCGTGATGGAATTGCGTCCGATCAATCAGGATCTGTGTTTGGCGGCAATTTTGAAGGTGAAACCACAGGTAACGTGTGGCTACTGGGTGTGCAAGCTAGCTACCGTTTTTAATATTTTGATTTGACGAAATACAAACACCACGGTTTTGGCCGTGGTGTTTTTTATCCCTTTTCGCGCAAGCGGCTTATGAAGATTTACGGCGCGGCGTCAATGTCATCGATAAAGTCATCCAAGAACTCATCGTTGAGCGCGGGTTGTTCTTTCAGCGCCTCATCGCCTTTCGCGCGATACAAACGGTTTTGCAAATAGGCTTCTCGCGCGAAAGCGTAAGGGTCTGGCGAGTTATCCAACTGCGATTCCTGTGAGACGAGTGCAGCACGTGACTCCATCCCCTCGAACATCCACTTCAGTACCGATTGCGGCAAAGTCAGCAAGGCAAGTGGCGGATACAAACCATCGACAAACTCCCCTGCGCCTTCTCGCACAGACGTTGGCCCATACCCTGGTAGCATCAAATAGGCGCCGTGGCCAACATCATAATGCCCCATCGCGTCACCAAATTCGCGCTGATCGTATTTCTGAATATCCGCATCCGAGGCAATATCAATAATGCCACCGAGCCCAAACAAGGTATTGATCCAGAAACGGTTGAAGTGAGTGACAGCTTTCTCCCCTTCCAACATCAATAAGCTGTTTAAAAAGCTCGCAGGCTCTTCAAGGTTGCCTAAAAAGTTCGAAATACCGGTCCGCATTGGACTGGGAACATAATCGACGTAGGCGATAGAAACAGGCCGTGCAACGTAAGGGTCTAAATAGTCATAGTTGACAGTCCACATCGCACGGTTAAACCCTTCTAACGGGTCTTCAGGATGGGGCTCAGCACCTTCGGGCCGAGAGGCACACCCAGATAGCAAACCGAGCACGACCGCTATCAAACAAAGACGTTTCCACATCAAATTCATTTCCCTAATAGTAAGGCTGGGCAAGCCCAGCCTTTTACGCAAAGAAGTCTATTTTGTCGTGATTATTGCTGTTTGTCGATTGTCACGCTTGCAGCTTGACCGATTTTAACCGGCTGACTGCTTCCTACCCAATCACCGTTTTTAGTAGCAACATTGCCATCCGCGTCAATGCGCGCCTTGATCACTAACGTCTCTGGAGAAGATAGCGCACGATTGGGATTTAAGCTGTCGGTATCAGACAAGCGAACGGTTACCGGAAACTTAGAAAGCGGTAAGCGCTTTGCCGCCAACGGCATAGCCGCTTGCGCCGACTCATGGGCAGACACGATAAGTACCCCATTATCAGGAAGGGTGACATCCTCGCCAAGGCTCACCTTCACCTCTACCGCCGCTCCTTGCGCGGCGTTAAGAGCCAACTGAGCGCGCGCGATCGATTGATCCAGTGTTTCGTTACGTGGGTCATCAGGACCAATCAAGGTTTTCATCGCTTTCCACGTCGCAATCGCGTCATTAAATCGGCTTTGCTCAAACGCTTGATAGGCCAGTAACGACATGGCTTGCAAGTTAAACGGGTCGTCACTCACTACCGATCTCAGCAAGGTTTCTGCACGGCCACTGTCGACTTCCGATCCAGCAAACAATAAGGCTTGCGCCAACCCTATCTGAATTTCGGGACGAGAGGGTGATAACGCGTAGGCTTTTTCCATCGCCCCTTTGGCCGTCTCCCTGTCGCGATTAGCAAGGCCAATACGGCCTAATAGCAACCAACCGGTACTGTCATCTGGCTCATACTGTAAACGGGTACGAAGCGCTAAGGTCAGATCTTGCATCTCCTGCTGTGACATGGGCTGATCATTATTTAAAAGCTTCTTAGACAACGCTGGTAGGTTTTCCGCGGTGGTTTGCCAATCAGCTACTTGGTTAGCACTGCCTTTGACGCCATATAAGCCAAAACTCACCACCGCCAACACAATCAATCCAGGAATCCACTGCATGGGTGATAAACGCAAATGGCGCGCTTGTCGTGCTTTTTCCTTTTCCGGAATATCGTCCAGTAACGATTGCTGTAAATCTTGGGTGAGATCTTGCTCGTTATCAATCAGGCCTTCCGCACTTTCCGCCTTAATTTCGTTCACGCGATCAAAATAAAAGGCTTTGTTCAGAGCATCTCGGCTTGCTTGATGATCATGGTCTTTTTTTTGCCATAGCGGCCACAGAAACATCACTGCACCAAGAATAAACAGCACCAAGGTGGCACTCCAAAACTCCATCATTTGGGCTCCTTGTTATGATTATTATCTGCCTGTTCTGAATCATCTGACGACGCTAACAAATCCTGCAAGCGTTGCTGTTCATCCTCACTCAGCGAGGTCTTTTCGAGCTGTTTATGGCGACGGCTGCGCACAATCACCACACCGATACCCGACACCAATACCAGTGCGGGTGCCAACCATAAGATCAAGGTGGATGCCGTCAGTGGTGGGTTGTACCTCACGAAGTTACCGTACCGTGCCACCATAAAGCTTAAGATCTCTTCATCACTGCGCCCTTGCTGAAGCATTTGATGTACCTTTTGACGCAGATCTTGCGCTAGCTCTGCATTGGAGTCAGCGATACTGTTGTTTTGACACTTAGGACAACGCAACTCATGGGTCAGGGCTCTGAAACGTGCTTCTTGCTCTGGCGAATCAAATTCATAGACATCAATAGCATTGGCCAATGCAAATGCCGCACTCATCCATAGCACGCACAGTAAGGCGAATCGTTTCATTGCACCTCCTCCTTGAGTGACTGATACATCGGGCCTAAGGTCTGCGCCCAATTGGAGGCATTCACGTCACCCACATGACGATATTGGATGATGCCATTGGCATCAATGAGGAAGGTTTCAGGCGCACCGTACACTCCCAGATCAAGCCCTAACATCCCATCGCCATCATACAAGCTGATCTGATAGGGATTACCGAGGTTATCTAACCATTTTATTGCCTTCGCACGATCATCTTTGTAATTAAGGCCGATGATCTTCACACCTTGCGCCGCCAATTTGTTCAAGAATTGGTGCTCAGCGTAACAAGTCGGGCACCAGGTTGCCCACACATTCAGCAGTAAAGGCTCGCCGCTAAAAATGGCCTGATCGTACGCTTTGTCTGGCGTTTTCAGATCTTCAAGACGAAACTCAGGCACAGGCTGTCCGACCAACACCGACTCCAGTTTGGTGGGATCGTCTCCTTGGGCATTCTTTTCCAATTGCGAAACAAAAAAGAACGCCAAGGCGGCAAAGATCACCAGCGGTAAAAACAGCAACCCTTTTCTCATGCCCGCGCCTCCTTCACGTGAGTCGATTTGGTCTGGCGACGGAAGCGATAGCGTTTATCACTGATCGCCAAAGCGCCACCCACCGCCATGACAATGGCGCCAAACCAAATCCAACGCACAAAAGGCTTGTAGTAAAGACGCATCGCCCAAGAGCCATCAGGAAGTTCTTCCCCCATGGCAATGTAGAGATCGCGCGTTAAGCCGCGATCGATGGTGGCTTCGGTCATCATTGAACGCTGAACACGATAAAAACGCTTCTCCGCTTCAAGGTGATTAATAAAACGCTCGCCGCGATAGACATCGAACGACGCGACAAAGCCATCGTAGTTAGGGCCGTCTTTGTGAGACAAATCGGTGAAGTTAAAGGTATAACCTTCTAACGTGACACTGCTACCCGGCGCCATCTTCACATCACGTTCGATATCGTAATTTTCGACCATTGCGACCCCAATGATGGTGATAGCAAGACCAATATGGCCGAGGACCATCGCCCAGTGACTACGGCCGAGCTTACGGATCCCAACCATAAAGGCGTGTCGGTGGGTCGCACGAATATAAAGCTCATAGCCGTGAAGAAGGGTGATCCACGCGGCCATAGTGATGCCCATTGCCGCCATCGCTTTAAAGCTGTCTGCGAAGAGGGCAATGGTCGCCACCCCAAATACAACCGAAGTAAGACCGCTTATCCACATCGGTTTAGCGAGGGTACTCAGCTTGTCTCGCTTCCAGCGGATCAGAGGCCCGATGCCAAGGAAGAAGGCAAAGGGCAACATCAACCATGCGAATAGAAAATTGAAGAAGGGCTCACCAATCGAGACCGACCCTAATCCGAGTTGCTTGTGTACCAAGGGTAACAAGGTACCAATCAAGACAACCACTAACCCAGTCATCAACAGGGTGTTATTGACGAGTAGCGCATTTTCACGTGAGATGAGTGACACTTTCGTTCGTACCCGCACTTCCGATGCCCGTAAGGCATAAAGCAGCAGAGACCCGCCAATAACGACAACCAAAAAGCCTAAAATGAATAGCCCGCGCGCAGGGTCTGACGCGAACGAGTGAACAGACACAAGCACACCAGAGCGCACCAAGAAGGTGCCCAGTAAGCTCAATGAGAACGCTGCGATGGCGAGTAAAACGGTCCACGCTTTAAAGGTGCCGCGCTTTTCCGTCACCGCTAGGGAGTGCATTAATGCCGTTCCCGCAAGCCAAGGCATAAACGACGCGTTCTCTACCGGATCCCAGAACCACCAGCCGCCCCAGCCAAGCTCGTAGTAAGCCCACCAAGAGCCCAACGCAATCCCCAGGGTTAAGAACAACCAGGCCGCCGTTGTCCAAGGGCGCGACCAGCGCGCCCAGGCCGTATCTAACCGGCCAGCAATTAAAGACCCAATCGCAAAGGCAAATGCCACCGAAAAGCCTACATAGCCCATGTAGAGGATTGGGGGATGAACAATTAAGCCGGGATCTTGCAGAAGCGGATTCAAATCGCGCCCATCAACAGGAAAGTAAGGCAAGGTGCGATCGAAAGGGTTTGAGGTCAAAATAATAAACAGCAAAAAGCCGACCGAGATCATCCCCATCACTGCGAGTACACGCGCAATGGAAGACAGTGGCATCCCGCGACTAAACACCGCTACCGCGACGGTCCACAAGGCTTGAATTAACACCCAAAGTAACAAAGAGCCTTCATGGGCGCCCCAAACAGCGGTCAGCCGATAGTACCAGGGTAATGCACTGTTGGAGTTGCTTGCCACATAGGCAACGGTGAAATCATTGGTATAAAACGCCCAACTTAATGCGATGAATGAAAAGAGCAACATGGCGAACATGGCGACCGATAAAGGCCGTGCCATTTTCATCATACCTTCATGGCCTTGGCTGGCCCCATAAAGGGGATAAAAACTCAATAACAGCGCTAATCCCAAGGCGAGGATCAGCGCAAAATGCCCCAGCTCAACAATCATAATTGACTACCTTGCTTTTGTTGGTCAGTGTATTCGAGCGGTTGATGGCTTTTTTGCATCGCTTCAGCAATCTCTGGTGGCATGTATTCTTCATCATGCTTCGCCAGCACTTCACTGGCTTTCACCGTACGCGAATCAACCAGCACACCTTGCGCGACAATCCCCTGCCCTTCGCGGAACAAATCCGGCAAGATACCCTCGTACGTAACGGTAACAGCAGGGCCAACATCAGCGACATCAAATTGAATTTGCAGCGACTCTTGATCGCGTTTGACCGATCCTTCTACGACCATGCCGCCAATGCGAAGTCGTTGCCCAACCTGAGGTTTACTGCCATCCGGCTTACCTTGAACAATTTCGGTTGGCGTATAGAACAAGTCCATATTTTGGTTCAGTGCATAAAGCACTAACCCCATTGTGGTTGATACACCCACCAATAAGGCAAGCGTGATCCAAAGCCTTTTTTTACGACGAGGGGTCATAAGGTGTTCTCCAGTGCTTGGGCATCTTTAATGCGTTTTTCTCGCGCCATTTGTTTTTTGACGGCTTCAAGCCGTTTCTTATGGGTACGATGGTAACCAATAACCAGTGCAATTAATGCCAATGCGGTGATGCCAAACGCACTCCACACGTAACCGGCATAACCTCCCATCGCCAAAAAAGCACTCATGCTATCAAAATGCATTATTTGTCCTCCACCAAGGCTCGCACCCAAGGGCGGTGCGACTCACGCAACACGATCTGATTACGCAGCCCCATTAAGGTCAACGTGGCAAAAAAGCTAGCAAACCCAACCAAGCAAACCAGTAATGGCCAGAGCATGTCTGGATCAATTGACGGGCGGGCAAATTTGGTAATCGTGGCGCCCTGATGCAAGGTGTTCCACCACTCGACAGAGAAATGAATGATCGGCAGGTTAATCACCCCCACCATCGCCAATATTCCCGCCGCTTGGGCCGCCATTCGCGCATCATCGAACGCGTTATACAGCGCCATGACACCGATGTAGAGGAAAAGCAGGATCAATTCTGAGGTGAGCCTCGCATCCCATACCCACCAAGCTCCCCACATGGGCTTGCCCCAAATCGCGCCAGTGATCAAGGCGATAAAGGTAAAGACAGCACCAACAGGGGCAATCGCGCCCACCGCCCAGTCTGCCATTTTGAGTTGCCAGACTCGCCCAATAAAGGCTGCAATGGCCATCGACAGATAGGCGCCCATTGACCAAATGGCCGCGGGCACGTGAATATAAATGATGCGAAAACTATCGCCTTGTTGGTAATCAGCAGGCGCGAACGCCAAGCCCCAAATACAACCAATGACTAAGCTCAGCCCGGCGAGCACCGCAAACCATGGGATGAGTTTCCCACATAAACGATAACTATTTTCCGGTTTTGCGTAAGGGTGAAGCCACTTCCACATGACAATTGCTCTACTTCCTGATTAATTATTAATTCACGCTCACACGCAATGCTGCGGCGATAGCAAAGGGTGCTAGGGTCACGGATCCCGCGAGCAAAGCACCGAGAATAGCCAACTGCCCACTAATGTTGGCGCCAAAACTTGCCATATCGATGGCTGATGTCGCGAAAATCAGTACTGGAATGTACAAAGGTAGGATCAATAGGCTCAACAGCACGCCGCCTTTACGTAATCCAACCGTTAACGCTACACCTATCGCCCCAACAAAACTCAGGGTTGGGGTCCCTAACAACAGAGTCATCACGACAGCTTGGTAACTGTTCCAGTCCAAAGATAGCAATAACGCCAATAGCGGACTGACTACCAACAGCGGTAGCCCCGTTAGTAACCAGTGTGCGATGACCTTTGCCATCACCACCAGAGGCAACGGCACAGGCATCAGCATCATTTGCTCAAGCGAGCCATCCAGATAGTCATCACGAAAAAGACGCTCTAGAGATAGCAAGGCTGACAGCAGCGCCGCAACCCAAATCACTCCCGGCGCAATCTCCTGTAACAAATTTGCACCTGGCCCCACGCCAAGTGGGAAAAGGGTGATCACTATGATAAAAAACCAGAGCGGATTTAGGCTGTCCGATGGTTGCCGGAAGGCAACTTTCAATTCTCGGCGGATAATCAGCCACATCGCATTGATCATTGGGCCCCCAGACGGATACGTTGCAGTAAAGGGTGGCCGACAAACATATCTTGGTGAGTGGTAAAAAGCACCATCCCGCCTTGCTCGACATGACGTTCAAATACCGACTCGAGCACCTGCACACCTTGCTTATCGATCGCGGTTAGCGGCTCATCAAGCACCCACAGTTTACGGTGGCTGCTCAACCAAAGACGCGCGAGCGCGATACGGCGATTTTGTCCCGCAGACAACTGTGCGGCAGGAATATCTTCTCGTCCCGCTAAACCGACTTTGGCCAACGCTTGCCAAATAGCCGCTTGGTCGTCTCGACCATGCATTTTCATGTAATACGAAAGGTTTTCGAACGCGGTGAGTTCGCGCTTAACCCCTGTGGTGTGCCCTAAGAACAGTAAGTGACGATAAAATTCATCTCTTTGCTGGGTAATCGTCTGTTGCTGCCAACAGACTTCTCCACTATCTGCGAGCCCCAGCCCCGCGATAATCCGCAACAAGGTGGTTTTACCCGCCCCATTTGGGCCTTCAATTTGTACAAGGTCGCCGGGAGAAAGAGAGAATGTCAGCGCATCAAACAACACTCGGTCATCACGAACACAGCAAAGCTGTTTCACTTCCAACATGACAAATGTTGCATCCTGCTTTGTGTTACAAAATTGGACGCATAGTACCACATTGGTCAAAATGACTGTTAGTTACCACAGGGTTGCAAAGTGTGACTCGCGTAAATAATTGTGAGAAACCATGAAGATCGGAACAACGCCCCCTCAACAATTGGTGTTTAAACCACCAATATCGGCACCGGCACTTGCCCAAAATATTGATGCCGCTTTACTTGCTAATGCCCACTTTACCCTGTTAACGCCGGGCAGCTCGACACCGCTATCTGACACACTGGCACAACTTCATCTCTTCCCTGCGGTATTGAATGCGATAAAGAATCAGCCCCCTGCCACTCAAGCCATGATGCAGTCGTTACTGGCGCTGTGGACACTCCCCGGTAGCAAAAGCCACCAGCCTCTCGATCCTGAGACACTGATGCAATGGCTGACGCATCGCCCTGCTGACAAACCATTAACAACCCTATTGCGCCAATGGCTAAATCGTAACGAAGACGCGGGTCCCTTAATCGGCGTATTACGTCTGATGGCCGAACAGCGCGTCTCAGAGTCTGCACGGAGTGGCGAGTGGCAATGGGTGTTCCCATTTGCCGAACCAGAGAAGCCTCCGGTACGGGTACATGTTAAACGGCGTCAGTCAGAAAAAAAGGCGAAGCCAGAGAAGCAACAGTGGCAGATACGTTTATATCTACCTGTGGGCAAGCAGTATGTCCGCGCAGACGTAAACCTTGAGGGAAAAGGAGGAAGCTTACTGCTAACGGCGCCGACGGACGCGCTAAAACGACGAATACAAGCAACATTGCCTTGGCTAGAAGAGCGCTTGGCATCGCAACACATCCCGCTCGACATCGCCATCAACCCTCACCATAACAGCCAGCCGCCCGAGCAAGATACACGTCGTGCAGGCTTATCGATAAAGGTGTGATCATGAAGAAAACAAAACGAGCCATTGCGCTAGGGTATGACGGCTATCAGGCGCCCAGCGTCAAAGCAAAGGCAGTCAATGAATTGGCAGATGCCCTCATTGAGGCACTGTCCGACCAAGGCTGTTTGATCCACAAAGATGAGAATTTGCTTAAATGGCTAGAACGCCTAGAGGTTGGCGAAGCGATTCCACCCAGTTTGTACCGTGTGGTTGCAGAATTGATCGCTTATGCTTGGGTATTAGAAGGAAAAACCCCACCCGGGTGGCAAGGACCTAAGCCCATCAACACTAAAGTGTAACTACCGTTGTTGATTTGCCGTTTGGCGTTTGCGTAGACTAAGTAGCAACTCAGCCTCGGCCTTGGGCAAATCACACTCATGCATCAGCTCATCGAGATCGGCGCCGAGATCAACCATCTTGCTAGCACGACTGTAAAGGCGACTGCCTGGATCTTGCATTTCAAGTTCCACCTGCTTTTCCAGTAACTCGTCAACATTTGTAGCAATGTCTGCCAGTTTTTGTCCCATGCCCATACTGCCCGCACGCAGCTCATTGAACTGTTTAGCAAGGCTGTCGTGGCGCTGACGCGCACTTTTCAACACGGTTTCCATGGCCTGCAACTTATTTTCAAGTCGCTCTCTGGCGCGTCGCTCAATCCGCAAACGCCACAAAGCGACGATGGCAAAAACCACCGTCACTGCGACAGGTAACCAAGTCAATAACAGCGCAACCATTACAGCATTGCCATTTCATTCCATTCTTCGTCGGTCAACAGTTTGTTGAGATCAACGAGGATTAGCAAGTCGCCATTGCGGTTGCTAACGCCTTGGATAAATTTGGCGCTTTCTTCTGTACCGACACTTGGTGTGGTGTCAATTTCTGAGGTTTTCAGGTACACCACCTCAGCCACACTGTCGACCATGATACCGATCACTTGTGTTTCCGCTTCAATCACGATTACACGGGTATTGTCGGTGACTTCGCCTGGCATCAAACCAAATCGAGAGCGAGTGTCAATGACGGTTACCACGTTACCACGCAGGTTGATAATCCCTAACACATAATCGGGTGCGCCGGGAACAGGAGCGATTTCGGTGTAGCGCAACACTTCTCGCACCTGCATGACGTTGATGCCGTAGGTCTCTTCTTCGAGCTGAAAAGTGACCCACTGCAATACCTCGTCATTGACGCCTTCTTTTTGAACTTCAGCTACCTGAGACATTGATTTTCCTCTTTACGCGCTGTGCAATTTATCATTACGCCATCGCTTTGGCGTCAATCCCCTGATTTAACATAGCAATAAATGCTTGAACATGGATCAGGGCACACATTTTTTCTTTGACCATACCCGCCAACCAAGGCCGCTTTCCGGCTTGCTTGCGCCAGCGAATTGCTTTACCACTTAATGCCTGAGTGCCCAATAAGCGATTACAGGCCAGTCCCCACTTACTATCACCCAGTATTACTATGTAATTATAGTCATCTCTGTGGCTATTATCTGCCAGTTTTTCTGGCATCACCCAACGGGCGGTATCGACCACATCAAGCTGTTGGTGTTTTTCTGTCTGCAAACCCAGATACCAGTCAGGACGACCAATCAAGTGATTGCAATCTCCCAATTGGTGGATCCCGCCTAACTCCGCGAGCGGCACCGCATAGGTCACGCCCATACTCTCAAAAAATAACACCTGAAACTCAGAGGCGGTTTCCACATTTTCCCATTGGGTTGGCGGCAGGTCCTCTCCAGCTTGGGTCTCTGGCTCCACTGCTGACTCGACATCGACTGTTTGCTCGGCTTCCACCTCGGTTTCAAGATCTACCTCGGTGTCACGATCCACTGCAGTGTCAAGCTCGGCATCAGTGGCAATATCCGCCTCCAGATCGGTCTGGGGCTCAACCATCATTTCAGCATCAAGATCGATTGCCTGTGCCTGCTCGGTTTCAACCGCTACCTCTTCGGTCACCTCGGTGTCCACGATAGGCTCATCCAGCAACGTCTCGGTTGTCACCTCTGTGTCGCTCTCAATGTCTGTCTCAGTGGTAACCTCAAGGTCAGGCTCAACCACTGTATCCACATCAGGAGTGTCTGTTTCAGTCGCCGTTTCTACTTGAGGCTCAACCTCCGCTTCGGCTTGCGCCAGTTCGGCTTCTTCATCCACTTTCAGTTGCGCAAGCAAGCGCTCAACCTCGGCGAGATCGCGTTCTGGTTCAGCAAATGCCACCGGCTCAACGTCGGTCTCATCAGGGGCAAGCTTAGGCTGAGGCTCAAGCTGATAATCTGGGTCAAGTGGCGTCGCCGTTTTCTGCCAACTTGGTTCGCTGTCTGACTGACGCACGCTATCTTCAGCAACGGCCTCTTGCTGAGGTGCACGGGTCTCGTCTAAGTCATCCAGTAAGGCTTCAAAATAGTCATCGAGCGCCTGACCACTGGATAGGGCATTATGCTTGTTCATCCTGCTCCAGTCGCTCCAAATACGTTAACAGTGTCTTGTAGGCAAAAACGCCGCGGCAATTTTTTGCATAAAACGACGCGGGCATATGTTTTAGGCTCGCATCGCGGAATTTGGTGTCGATGGGCACCGCCGATGCCCAAACCTGATCGCTATAACGCACTTTAAGCTCTTGCAATGTTTCTAACGATGCGCGAGTTCGCTTGTCATACATGGTCGGTATGATCGTTAAGTTAAAATTAGAGGTTCGCGACTTCTGCATGATCTGCAGGGTGCGCATCATACGCTCTAACCCTTTCATTGCCAAAAATTCTGTTTGTACTGGGATCAACACACGGTGACTCGCTGCCAATGCATTCACCATCATCACCCCCAGTATAGGCGGGCAATCAATGAGGACATAATCGTACTCATCAGCCAGAGAATCGAGTGCCTTTTTAAGCACCAACCCCATCCCGCCGCGATTACCCATCACTCGGTCTAGTGTCGCAAGGGACATATGCGCAGGAATCAAATCCATGTTGTCGAACTGGGTGCGCACAATCAGTGGCTTCACCGTTTCTTTATTCACGGTTTGCAGCTGAAAAAGATCGAATAAGCTCGCAGGCAACTGCTCAGAGTCAAAATTTAGATAGGTCGACAAGGAGGCGTGCGGGTCCGTGTCCACCAGCAGAACGCGCTTTTTACGTTCGCTAATTAAACCGGCCAGTGTCACTGTGGTGGTTGTCTTACCGACACCGCCTTTTTGGTTGGCGATACTCCAGACTATCAAGCCCCACTCCTTATTTTAAATTCAGCTCAACCAGAATACGCTCTGCGATACGATCGAGCGGTAAATCCTCCGATGAAATACCCGCTTTAGCCACCGCTTGAGGCATACCGTAAACGACACAGCTTTCTTCGTCTTGTGCCCATATGGTGGAGCCTGCGCTCTTCAGCATTCGTGCGCCTTCTCGGCCATCTGCCCCCATGCCTGTCAACACCATCGAAAGGACCTTGTCACCATAGACTTTGGCCGCCGAGCCAAAGGTGACATCGACACAGGGCTTATAGTTCATGCGCTCACCGCCATCTAAAATTTTCAAGCGCGCTGCGCCCGGCCGGCCATCTATCATCATCTGCATGCCACCCGGCGCCAAGTAAGCATGGCCCGGCTTTAATGCATCACCGTCTTTGGCTTCGGTAACTGTAATCTGACTCAACCCATTCAAACGCTGTGCAAATGCTGCCGTAAATGTTGCCGGCATATGTTGGATAAGCACGATCGGTAGTGGGAAGTTGGCGGGAAGCTTGGTCAACACTTTTTGCAGTGCGACGGGTCCACCAGTCGATGTGCCGATCGCAACGAGCTGATAGCGTTTACCACTTGCAGTAAATCGCGCAGGTGCCTTTGATTTTGCCGCAGGGGCTGCGTTTGGCGCCGCAGGACGGACAGGCGCACGTGCGCCACCCGCTGGCGAGGCAGTTTGTCCTGTTGTCGCACTCGGTGCTGGTTTGCTAGGACGACGCAAGAAAGAGCGCTTGCGCGCAATTTCGAGGACGCGCTGTTGAAGTAAGCTGGTCGCTTCATCACGATTACGTGCGATATCCTCAAATTTCTTGGGTAAGAAGTCCAAGGCCCCCGCTTCGAGCGCATCAAGCGTCGCTTTTGCGCCTTCATGAGTCAGAGACGAAAACATTAAGATCGGCGTCGGCGTCTGTGCCATGATCTGACGTACCGCAGAGATACCATCCAGAACAGGCATCTCAATATCCATGGTCACGACGTCAGGTTTGAGCTGAGCAACCTTCTCTACCGCTTCTTTGCCATTCACCGCGGTATCAATCACTTCCAGCCTAGGATCGCCGTTGATAATCTCACTGACGCGGCGGCGGAAGAAACTTGAGTCATCCACCACCAGAACTTTCACTGCCATGCGCTTCCTTTTCTCAAATTAACCCGCGTAATGTTTTAGCAGGTTGGGCACATCGAGGATAAGAGCAATATGTCCATCACTGGTGATGGTTGCCCCAGCCATACCGGGAGTCCCTTGTAGAAGTTCATCTAGCGGCTTAATGACCACTTCTTCTTGACCGAACAAGGTGTCCACCACAAACGCAATGCGTTGATGGGCAATTTGCACAATCACCACATGGCCCTTGGTTTTATCGATATCAGACTGACCCTTGCACAGCCAATCTTGTAAGAAGAACAGCGGAATCGCTTTGTCCCGCACAATGAGTGTTAGTTGTCCATCCACCGTATTGGTACGAGACATATCTAAGCTAATAATTTCACTCACGTTAGACAGTGGGAACGCAAACGGATTATCGCCGACACCTACCATCAATGTGGGGAGAATAGCCAACGTTAGCGGAACCTTGATTTCAATAATGGTACCGCGCCCCAACTCAGAGTCGATGTTAATCGAACCGTTGAGCTTGGTGATCCCCGTTTTCACCACGTCCATACCAACACCACGTCCAGAGATATCTGAGATCTCGGTTTTGGTAGAGAAACCGGGGGCGAAAATCAGGTTATACGCTTCACTGTTAGTCAGTCGTGCCGCAGCATCCGCATCTAGGACACCACGATCGACCGCGATGCCTTTCAGTTTCTCCGCATCCATACCGCCACCATCGTCTTCGATAGTCAGCAGAATATGGTCACCTTCTTGCGACGCTTTCAAGGTGATGGTACCCACTCGTGGCTTACCCGCCTTTTCACGTACGTCTGGCATTTCAATGCCGTGGTCAACCGAGTTACGCACCAAGTGGACCATGGGGTCGGCCAATGCCTCAACCAAGTTTTTATCCAAGTCGGTTTCTTCGCCTTTCATCTCAAGGACGATTTCTTTCTTCAAGCTACGCGCTAAATCACGTACCACGCGTGGAAAACGACCAAATACTTTTTTGATTGGCTGCATGCGCGTTTTCATGACCGCGCCTTGAAGGTCGGCGGTGACCACATCAAGGTTGGTGACCGCTTTGGACATGCTCTCGTTGTTGCTACTTTGCCCCAAGCTCACTAAGCGGTTACGTACCAGAACCAATTCCCCCACCATATTCATGATGGCATCGAGGGTTGAGGTATTAACGCGAACGGTTTGCT
Organism: Salinivibrio sp. YCSC6; assembly: GCF_004916735.1. Taxonomy (NCBI): domain Bacteria; kingdom Pseudomonadati; phylum Pseudomonadota; class Gammaproteobacteria; order Vibrionales; family Vibrionaceae; genus Salinivibrio; species Salinivibrio sp. YCSC6. The sequence continues at coordinate 716,059 of NZ_CP039516.1, read as the reverse complement.
CCTGCTGTGGGGCGGCAGGTGGTTTTTTCTCCGGTGCTTTTTCTGGCGCAGCCGGGGCCTTATTGCCAGCCCCCGCCTTAGCAGGCGTACTGGGTTTAGCGGGTTCCGCTTTTTTGGGTTCTGGCTTGGGCTCGGGCTTTGGTTCAGCTTTAGGCGCTTCTGCTTTTGCCGCTGCTGGCGGCGTATCGCCCGCGGCAGGTCCTTTTCCTTTCCCGTGCAAATCATCGAGCAGCTTTTCGAACTCATCGTCATCGATGAATTCATCATCACCGCCACTCGCTGGCGCTTTTTCAGAAGCGGTCTGCTCTGGTTTGTCGTTGCTATTTGCCGCGGGGCCTTTACCCGCACCGTGTAAATCGTCTAGCAGTTTCTCGAATTCGTCATCGGTGATATCACCACTGTCGGCCTCTGTGTCTGCAACCACATCGGGCTTGTCTTGGCTATCGCCGCCTGCTGTCGGCGCTTTCCCTTCGCCATGCAGTTGATCGAGTAAGCGATCAAATTCGTCTTGGGTGATCTCATCGACCGAATCACCACTGATCGCGTCATCACTCGACGCTGAGGCTTCCGGTTCTGGGGTCGGCTCTGGTTCTGGTTCTGGCTCTGGCGTTGGTTCTGGCTCTGGCTCAGCCGCCTGCTCGTCTGCACTGGCAGGTTTCGCATAGCGGTGCAGCGCCTCTAGCAACTCAGGCGAGGCCGCTGCCGGCTCTTCACTACTTTGAACCGCTGAGAATTGATCATTGATGGTATCCAACGCTTGCAAAATGGTGTCCATCACATCTGAGGTCAACTCTCGACCATGGTTACGCAGCGTATCAAAGACATTTTCCGCACCGTGACATGTGTCAACCAGCGCATTAAGGCCCAAAAAGCCAGCCCCGCCTTTTACGGTGTGGAAGCCACGGAAGATGGCATTCAGCAAGTCTGAATCATCAGGGGCACGCTCCAAGTCGACCAGCTGTTCAGACAGCTGCTCAAGGATTTCTCCCGCTTCAATCAAAAAGTCCTGAAGGATTTCTTCATCCATTTCAAAGCTCATAGCGCACCTCTAAAAACCCAAACTCGATAATAAGTCATCGACATCATCCTGGCTGTGGACCACGTCATCACGCTCTTCAGGATGAATAATCGGTCCTTCCGGCGCTGACTTGTCAACGGTATCTTCTTGTTGAGACGGCGCTTCTCCCGCCGTCTCGTCATTTTCCATGCCGAATGCAGTCAGAATTTCGACGAGTTGTTGTTCAACTTCTTGCACAAGTTCGATAACACGTCGAATCACTTGGCCGGTGAGATCTTGAAAATCTTGAGCCATCAAAATATCGGTCAAATGGCCGTGAAGCTCTGTCGCTCCGCCTTCCACCTGGGTCAACAACTCGTCGATGTTGTGGCAAAGGCTTTTAAACTCATCCAGGGCGATTTCACCCCGCATCAAGCTGTTCCAATTTGGCCTAACCGCTTGCAAATTATCTTGCAACTCACTGGCAATAGGCATGGTACGTTCAACCGCATCCATGGTGCGGTTGGCCGCAAGCTCGGTTTTCTCCATCACATAAGTGAGGCGATCGCGAGCGTCAGGAATATCGACAGTCGCCAAATCACCAATTCTGGGATCCAAGCGAAAGTTGGAGATAGAGTCGTGTAATTGGCGGGTGAGTTTGCCCACTTCATTAAACAGTGGGTCTCGCGCCTCTTTCGCGATATCAGCGAGAAGCGCATTAGCGTTATCTTGCTCTCCACTCTCAAGATACGCGACCAATTGTTTCGCTTGGTCCAGATTGATCATGACGATTACCTTTTACTGTGCGCTTGCTAATTACATGCGCTCGAAAATTTTATCGAGCTTCTCTTTCAGTGTGGCAGCAGTAAAAGGCTTTACGATATAACCGTTCACGCCTGCTTGCGCAGCTTCAACAATCTGCTCACGCTTCGCTTCGGCAGTGATCATCAGTACAGGGAGATGCTTCAGCGAGTCATCCTTTCGGATCTCTTTGAGCAAATCGATTCCCTGCATCCCAGGCATATTCCAATCGGTCACGACAAAATCAATACCGCCCTTTTTGAGGATTGGCAGCGCTGTTAAGCCGTCATCCGCTTCAACGGTATTGTTGAAACCTAAGTCACGAAGAAGATTCTTTACGATACGGCGCATTGTTGAAAAATCATCAACAACGAGAATTTTCATGTTTTTATCCAAGGTTGCCTCCGGTGAGGTCTCGTTTTATTGTCGAAACTGTTACTTACTCACTATGCCAAGCGGAAAGCTTGGCTCTCAATCGTTGCGTGGCCTGACTCTGAATCTGACAGACCCGGGATTCACTCACCCCAATCACTGCCCCTATCTCTTTGAGGTTTAATTCCTCATCATAATAAAGAGATAGCACCAGTGCTTCTCTTTCGGGAAGACTTTTTATCGCCGCGGCCAATGCCGCTTTGAAATTATCCTCCGCAACATCCTGAAAGGGAAGATTGTCGTTGCGATGACTGTCGGTTGTAAATGCATCTTCGGAGACACCTAAGTCGTCCATGCCGATTAATCGGCCACAGTTAACGTCATTCAGTGCCTGATGATACTGATCTAGGCTCATATCAAGCCGTTGTGCCACTTCTACATCCGTGGGATCACGGCCTAATTCCTTTTCCAGTGAGGCTATCGCATCACTGATTGTCCTGCTTGCTTTGTGGACCGAGCGTGGCACCCAGTCACCACGGCGCATATCATCCAGCATAGCACCGCGAATCCGAATACCGGCATAGGTTTCAAAACTTGCGCCCTTACTCGGATCATAATTTTGCTGCGCTTCAAGCAAACCTATCATGCCTGCTTGAATTAAATCTTCGACTTGTACACTCGGCGGCAAGCGCCCCATCAAGTGGTGCGCTATCCGTTTGACCAAGCTTGAGTATCGTTCGAGTACCCCTTGGCCATTATCACCCGTGCGACTATAGGTGAGCGCTTTATTCACGAATTAACTCTCCTGCGTCATCATTTTTGATCAGCAAACGCTCAACAAAAAACTCCAGATGACCACCAGGGTTACGCGGTACCGGCCACGTCAGCGCTTTATTCGCCAGAGCGTTTAAAGCCAGCGACGCTGGCGAGCGAGGAAATGCGTCGATAACAACTTTCTGTTTTCTCACTGCTTGCCTCACTCTTTCATCCACAGGAACACATGCCACTAATTCTAGATTAGCATTTAGAAACCTTTCAGTGACTCGCGTTAATTTTGTGAACAAATCTCGCCCTTCACGGTAGCTTCTGACCATATTTGCTACGATTTTAAAGCGATTCACGCCATGTTCACGGCTTAAAATCTTGATCAGAGCATAGGCATCGGTTATCGAAGTAGGCTCATCGCACACCACGACCACCACATCTTGCGCTGCACGCGAAAAGCTCAGTACCATATCAGAGATCCCCGCAGCGGTATCTACTAAGAGTACATCAACCTCTTCTTCGAGTGTACCAAAAGCGCGAATCAAACCAGCATGTTGCGCGGGAGTTAGCTCGGTCATGCCTTGCATTCCAGACGATGCTGGCACAATTTTCATACCGTGCGGCCCTTCAATGATGATGTCTTTCAAATCACAAACACCTTGAAGGACGTGAGACAAGTTCTTGCCGGCTCGTAATCCGAGCAACACATCGACATTCGCCAAGCCAAGGTCTGCGTCAAGCACCATGACTTTTTTGCCTTGGCGCGCCATAGAGGCCGCCATTCCTAGGGTGACATTTGTTTTCCCCACACCACCTTTACCGCCAGTCACTGTGATGACTTTAGTCCGTGAGGGGTTGGTTAGACGGCGAAGGCCGCTTGCTTGATCTTGCATGGTTGTCTCAATCATAAAAGTCCGCCCCATTCGACTCTGGGACATCACTGCTCCAGAAGTGATTGTGCTGATCCGCGCCTGATTCCAGCATTTCGCTGGCTTTTGACACGAGGAAGTGTCCTGTCGCTTGGCGGATATCTTCCGGCACACGTTGCCCGTCAGCTAAGTAAGCAACAGGCAGGGCATTTTCGATGGTGACACACAACAGCTCACCGAGGCTTAGAGATTCGTCCAGCTTTGTCAGCACGCAGCCGGACAAAGGAATACGACGAAAATGTTCAATGGTTTCTTGTAATACGCGACGTTGGGACGTCGCAGGCAAAACCAGCAAGCTGCGGATATGCGAACCGCTGTTTTGCATTAATGTATCGAGCTGCTCTGAAAGGCGCAGATCGCGCTGACCCATTCCGGCAGTATCAAGCAATATCAAACGTCTATGACGCAGTTGATAAAGGATGTCGGCCAGTTCATCGGCATCTTTAGCCACCTTGACCGGACAGCCAAGAATACGCCCATAGGTCGCAAGTTGTTCATGCGCCCCGATACGAAACGTATCTGTGGTGACTAGCGCGATTTCTTCAGGGCCAAAGTCCATGGCGGCACGGGCCGCAAGCTTGGCGATCGTGGTAGTTTTTCCTACTCCGGTAGGGCCCAAAAGCGCAATCACGCCGCCTGTTTCAAGCATGTTTTCATCCACGGTGATGATTTGGTCAGCGACCAAATCAAGCAGCGCTTGCCAAGCTTCAGTGGGAGGCGTGTCTTCTGGGATATAACACGCGAGCTGATCCGATAGGTCAGACGATAACCCCATGCGCTCCAAGCGTTTAATCAGCATGGCACGCAGCGGCTCTCTACGTTCAACCTCTTGCCACATCAAGCCTGACAGCTGATGTTCAAGCAAGCTACGAATGGAGGCCATTTCTTGGCGCATCGCTTCAATCTCTTCATTGGACGATTGCGACTGGCGCGCTTCGAACCGGGAAGGATCCAGTTTAGGCTTGCTACCCGGCTGTTGATGCTGGCGCCCTGCATCTTGCCAACTGCCACGACCATTGCTCTTCAACTCGCGACGAGGTTCATAACCTCGCCCCAATGCGGCAGGCCGCTCAGGTTCTCTCGAATTCGAATGACGTTGAGGGTCGGGGCGAGATGACTGTTTTTGTTGTCGTTGCAACAACGCAGACAGGGAGTCGGCTTCGTTTTGAGGCGCACGGTCTGCTGGGCCTGATTTATCTCGATATTCATCGAGCATGGCCGAAAAACGGGGCGGTCGCTGATTGCGCGGCGCCGCTTGTTGGCGTTGGCGCAATTGGACCTTGTCGTCAGCGAGCTGGCGGTGTGCATTTGAGTATGCCTGCGCCGCCTGCTCTTGTGCATGAGCCTGTGGCTGCGGCTTGGCAGGAACAGGATCTGTATCGGCATCGACGGCAGCAACAATTTCCACACCACCAGTCACTTTTTTGTTAGACATGATCACCGCATCCGCACCGAGCTCTTCTTTGACTTGGCCAAGTGCAGTACGCATGTCTTTAGCAAAAAAACGTTTGATTTTCAAAGCTCTGCCCTACTCAAATAACGGTATTAATTATTACCGACCGCATTGACGATACGAATTTGTTTCTCATCCGGCACTTCTTGATATGACAAGACACGTAGCGTCGGAATGGTATTCTTCACAAATTTCGCTAAGGTCGCTCGAAGCACGCCAGACGTTAGCAATACGGCGGGCTCGCCTTGCAGCTCTTGCTGCTGCGTTGCCTCGGCTAATGATGATTGCAGGCGTTCTGCTAACCCAGGCTCAATGCCTGTCGACTCACCACCGGAGGCCTGCATGGTTTTATGCAACATCTGTTCCAGCTCAGGCACTAACGTAATGACTGGAAGTTCTGGCGCAATACCATTGATTTCCTGCACGATCAGTCGACGCAGCGCAATCCGAACCGCTGCGGTGAGAATGTCGGGATCTTGACTCTTTCCAGCGTACTCGGCCATGGTCTGAACGATAGTGCGGATATCTCGAATAGGAATCGCCTCACTGAGCAAGTTTTGCAATACCTTCACCAATACACTCAGTGGGATTTGGTCAGGGATCAGTCCCTCCACCAAACGCGGCACTTGTTTACCCAGCATATCGACAAGGTTTTGAGCCTCTTCGTGACCCAATAAACGCTCGGCGTTATTGGTCAGCATTTGACTCAGGTGGGTCGCCAATACGGTGGCTGAGTCGACCACCGTATATCCTAACGCCTGAGCGTGTTCGCGTTGGCTCGGCTCAATCCAAACCGCTTCGAGTCCAAATGCGGGATCTTGCGTCGGCTCGCCTTCAATCGGACCAAACACTTGTCCTGGATTAATAGCAAGTTCATGCTCTGGACGGACTTCCGCTTCGCCCACCGCGACGCCCATCAGGGTTATCCGGTAGTTATGCGGCGGTAACTCCAGATTATCGCGAATATGCACCGGCGGAATGAGGAACCCAAAGTCTTGAGAGAGTTTTTTACGCACGCCTTTGACCCGGTCAAGCAGTTCACCACCTTGATCTCTATCCACCATGGGGATTAGGCGATAACCCACTTCGAGACCAATCACATCCACAGGTTGCACATCATCCCATGACAACTCTTTCGGTGTGATAGGCGCCGTCTCTGGCTGCTCAGGCTCATCTGCTTTTTGTTGTGCTTTGTGATACTGCTGGTATTTCCAATAGGCCAAGCCTCCACAAATAATCGCTAACAGCAGGAATGGGATGTGAGGCATGCCCGGCACAATACCCATCACGGTAAGAATACCAGTAGCAATCATCAGCGCGCGTGGGTTATCAAACAGTTGGAAGACAACTTGCTGCCCCATGTCTTCATCAGTATTTTGACGCGTCACCATAATGGCGGCACCAATTGACAGCAAGAGTGACGGGATTTGTGCCACCAAGCCGTCACCAATGGTCAGCAAGGTATAAACTTCAATCGCATCAGAGAACGGGAGGTCGTGCTGTCCCATCCCGATAGACAGGCCACCGACGATGTTAATCAACAGGATCAGGATACCGGCGATCGCATCCCCTTTAACGAATTTAGACGCACCGTCCATAGAGCCGTAGAAGTCTGCTTCTTTGGTCACTTCTTGACGACGCGTCCGCGCTTGTTCTTGATCGATAAGCCCAGCATTTAAGTCGGCATCAATGGCCATTTGCTTACCGGGCAAGGCATCCAAGGTAAAGCGAGCACTCACTTCCGAAATCCGTCCGGCACCCTTGGTCACTACCATAAAGTTGATGATCATCAGGATAAGGAACACCACCAGACCAACGGCATAGTTGCCCCCGATCACCACCGAACCAAACGCGCCGATCACCTGACCCGCAGCATCCGGCCCTTCATGGCCATAGAGCAACACCACCCGAGTCGACGCAACGTTCAACGCCAAGCGTAATAAGGTCGCTATCAACAACACCGTGGGAAACGCGGCAAAATCAAGTGGACGACGGGTATAAATCGTGACGAGCAAAACCACCAGCGACAAGGCAATGTTGAACGAGAACATCAAGTCCAACAGCATGGGCGGAACGGGCAATACCACCATCGCGAGGGTGGCTAATACTAGAATAGGTGCCCCAACCGCGGGCATCGCACGCAAGCGGTGGTAAGGAACTTTGTCTGAGAATGGCAGCTGCCACTTGGCTTTTAGCATGTTACAAGCTCAAATCCATGATAGGTGAACGGCGGAAAAAGCGACGCGCTCGTCAAACATAAGAGGAAGGGGAGAAAGCAATATTTGCGCCAACAAACAACCCCGAAAGTGTCAGCATTTTGTCACTTCTCAGACAAAAACACGCAGCCCAAAGGACAAGGGAGTGCTAGTCGTGGCGCAAATCTGGTGGAATCGGCAAATAAGCGTCTTCTGGGCGCGTCGGCCGACGGCCTCGCCCTTTTTTGTATTGCTTGAGCTGGAAAACATACGCCAGCACCTGTGCAACCGCCGTAAATAAACCATCTGGAATTTGTTGCTCAAGCTCTGTGCTAAAGTACAGTGCTCGCGCTAACGGCGGTGCAGGGACAATCGCTACATCATGCTCAGCGGCAATCTCACGAATTTTCAATGCCGTGAAGTCAGAGCCTTTTGCCACCACCACAGGTGCACTATCCATGTCACTGTTATACCGAAGTGCAACCGAGTAGTGCTCGGGGTTAGTCACGACAACATCGGCTTGTGGCACTTCTGCCATCATTCGTCGTTGCGCCATTTCACGCTGCAACATGCGAATTCGACCTTTGACTTCAGGGCGACCTTCGGTTTCTTTGTACTCGTCCTTCACTTCTTGTTTGGTCATTTTTAGTTGCTCATTGTGCTGCCATATCTGAAACGGCACATCAATCGCAACCACAATCAACAGTGAGCAACATACCAACAACACGAAGTTAAGCAGAATATCCATCGCGTGATAGAGGTTTTGCGGGAAGGTTTCAATCGTCAGTTCGAAGAAGTCTTGTAGATTGATATACACCAAATAACTTGCCACGCCCCCAACCAGCAAGACTTTAAGAATCGATTTTAATAGCTCAACCAAGCCTTGGGTGCCAAACATACGCTTCACCCCAGCGATGGGGCTCATTTTGGATAACTTAGGGCGCGCCGCTTCCCACGAGAAGCTGATCCCACCAAGGCCTGCCGACCCCGCGAGGCCGGAAAAAAACAGCAGCAACAGCACCAGTCCAAGCGGGAGGATAAGGTGTAATAGCTCGCCGACCACCACCAGCATTAACTCTGAGGTATCAAAGACTTCTGCGCGCGACAACGTAAAAAGCCGCTTCATGAGCGCCATTAACGCTTCCCCGAGCGATTGCCCAAACCACATCAAGCTCACCGCCCCTAATATCAGGACTGCGACGGATGCCAGTTCTCTTGAGCGCGGTACTTGGCCTTTCTCCCGCGCCTGCTCCCGCCTTCGGGGTGTGGCGTCTTCTGTTCTTTCTTGGCCGTCACTCTCTGCCATCAGTTGGGCTCACAGTTAATGCGAATCAAAGAGCAAACTTGGTTAAGCCCAGTCTGCCAGTGGTTATCGTAATGCGTCAAAATACCGAACAGTAAATACCAACTGATCAGCAAGCCCATCAACAATGCAAATGCAAAGCCAAGAGAGAAAATGTTCAGTTGGGGAGCGGCGCGCGTCATGACCCCGAACGACAAGTTGACAATCAAGAGCGCGATAATGCCCGCCAATGACATGCTTAACGCGACCTGAAACATAATACCGAACCAATCCGCGAGGCTGCGGTAATCAGCCGCACCAATCATCTCGCCAATGGGAAGCGTTTTGAAACTCATGACCACCAAATTAAGCATCTGCAAATGCCCATCGGTGGCAAGAAAGAGCATGACTGCCAAGAATAAATAGAATTGCCCTAGCAAGGGGGTATTTTGACCATTGGCCGGGTCCACCATAGAGGCGAAACCTAAACTGGATTGCATACCGAGGATTTGCCCCAACACCACAAAGGTTTGCGTAATAAATTGCGTGACCATCCCCATGGCAACGCCAATCACGATTTGCTGTGCCAACACCACAAACCCCGCAAAGGACACTAATTCAATCTCTTCTGGCACCGCTGGGAGTGCTGGCATCACCGCAAAGGTAATCGCCAGCGACAGATATAAGCGAATGCGCACTGGCACAAAGCGCGCGCCGAAGAACGTCATCGCCATCATCATCGAGGAGATGCGAGTGAACGGCCAAAAGTAATTGGCCATCCACGACAAAATAACAGAGGCGGGATATTCCATGCCGTCGCCCTAGTAAAGCAGGGTCGGGATCTCTTCCACCAAGCGGTAGAAGTACTCCATCAACATACGCGTCATCCAATGGCCGAAAAACATCAGGGCCACAAAAGTGGCGATCAAACGCGGTAAAAAGCTCAGTGTTTGCTCGTTGATTGATGTTGCCGCTTGGAAAATCGCCACAATCAAGCCAACCAACAATCCGGGTACCACAATCGCTGACACCAGCAGTAGCACCAAATACAAGGCATCTTGAAATAATTCAACAAACGCTTCCGGGGCCATCATTGCCTCCTTTAGCCAAAACTACCCGCTAAGGTAGAAAGAATGAGGTTCCACCCATCAACCAAGACAAACAGCATTAGCTTAAATGGCAAGGAGACGATCATCGGCGAAAGCATCATCATACCCATTGCCATCAAGACAGATGCCACCACCAAATCAATCACCAAAAACGGCAAAAATAGCATAAAGCCAATTTGGAAAGCCGTTTTCAGCTCTGAAGTCACAAACGCAGGGATGAGTACCGTCATCGGGACTTGCTCTGGCTCACTGACTTGCGCACCCGACATGTTGACAAAGGTCTCAAGATCTTTGACGCGTGTCTGTCGCAACATAAACTCGCGTAACGGTACTTGCACACGGTCAAATGCGTCTCGCGCCGTTATTTGCTCATTGATGTAGGGTTGAATGGCGTCCGTGTTCATGCGATCGATCACCGGTGACATAATAAACAGTGTCAAGAACAAAGCGATCCCGATGATGACTTGGTTTGACGGTGTTTGCTGAAGTCCCATTGCCTGCCGCAAAATCGCCATCACCACCACAATTCGGGTGAATGAGGTCATCAAAATCACGATGGCGGGCAAAAACCCCAGCGCGGTCATCAGAGCAAGGATCTGCAATGTCACCGAGTAGTCTTCACTGCCATCAGGATTGACGCGCATCGTCACGGCAGGGATCCCGCCTCCGGTGTTGCGACTTGTCTGCAGTCGCACTGCCTCACCGGCCTCATCAATCGATTCGGTGGTAATGGTTTCTTGTGCTGGCGTTGCTTCTTGTTGGGCAAACGTGGTAGGTGAAAACAGTGACACCCACACAAAAAGCCAAGCCGCAAGTAACGTTTTGATAGTCATTTTCGATTCAACAGTTGGCCGAGTTGCTCAGCAAATCTCGTATTCGGTGCTGGCGCATTTGACGACGTCGGCATGGGCGAATCCAGCGCTTTTAGCAACCGAATATTGGTGGCTGTCACGCCGATCACAAGCTGCTCGCCATTAATATCGACCACTAAAATACGCTCTTTTTGCCCAACGGCCAGTTGGCTGATGATACGAATGCCATTGGCTTGCCCAGCCAATCCAGGCAGCTTTAATCGTCTCAACAACCACGCCAGCGCAAAAATAAGCGCAAGCACCAATGTCAGTGATACCAACATGGTCGCGATACTAATATCAGGCGCCGCGGCCCATACAGGCAGCGGCGCAAACAACAAGCCTCCCAAAAGCCGACGCATGATTTTCCTTATCGTAACTTCTTAATTCGCTCAGTCTGGCTGATCACATCCGTCAACCGAATACCAAATTTATCGTTCACCACAACCACTTCGCCATGCGCAATTAAGGTGCCATTCACCAGCACATCAAGCGATTCCCCTGCCAATCGATCCAGCTCGACCACAGAGCCTTGGTTTAATTGCAGCAAATTACGAATGTTTATTTGTGTGCGCCCGACTTCCATCGATATGGTCACAGGGATATCGAGAATGGCATCCAGCTTGCGTTGCTCTTCTGGGCCAATTTTCTGTTCACTGTCGTCCGTCAGCTCTTCTAATGGTGCCGCTTGCACTTCATCAGAGCCTTCCACTTCTGACTGTTCGGCCAGGGCGGCAGCCCAATCATCATCTACATCATTTTGATCCATGACGTCTCACCCCTGTTTACTGGTTTTGATTACTGGTATCACTGCCACCTTTACCATCAATTGGTAAATCTTCTTCTAAGTCGTCAAGCAATTCCGGCTTGTCGTGAAGCAGTGAAATATCTGATTTAGCCATATCTGGCCGTTTCAATTTTTCAACGATTTTGAGTGCTAGCTTATCGTTAGATTGACCCATTTTGGCACGATAGGTCGGTAAATCTTCAATAAAGACAGTACACGCGTCTGGCATATCGACAGGGATCACGTCCCCCTTTTGCAACTCCATCAAATCGCGTAATGACAGCGTGGTATCTAACAGCTTGGCGCTGAGCTCGACATTAACGTCCAAGATTTCATCGCGTAATGCTTTACTCCAGCGTACATCCGTGTCCATTTTGTCACTTTGGACACCCGCATCTAGCAACTCGCGAATCGGCTCTAGCATGGAGTACGGCATAACCATGTGGCAATCACCACCGCCGCCGTCAAGCTCGATATGGAACGAGCTCACCACAATCACTTCTGTAGGGCTAACAATGTTGGCCATCGCCGGGTTTACCTCTGAGTCGAGGTATTCAAAGGCCACTTCCATCACCGGCGCCCACGCGTCTTTATAATCTTCAAACACGAGCTTGAGCAGCATTTGGATCACGCGTCGCTCGGTCGGAGTAAATTCACGCCCTTCAATCCGAGCATGAAAACGCCCGTCGCCACCAAAGAAGTTTTCCACCAAGATGAAGACTAATCGTGCTTCCATGGTGATAAGCCCGGTCCCTTTTAATGGCCGGAAACGCACCATGTTTAAGCTCGTCGGGACATAGAGCGTGTTTTGGTACTCGCCAAATTTCATCATCTGCACGCCGTTGATCGATACTTCGGCGGTTTTACGCAGCATGTTAAACAAACTAATGCGCATGTGACGCGCAAAGCGCTCATTGATAAGTTCAAGCGTCGGCATGCGACCGCGCACAATGCGGTCTTGCGAAGAGAAATCAAACTGAACCGCACCGCCTTCGCCGGCTTCGGGCTCGTTATCATCATCTTCGACGTCATCAACACCGTGAAGGAGCGCATCAATTTCGTCTTGGCTGAGTAGGTCGGTCACGTCATCACCTATTGCATCACAAAACCAGTAAACAGGACCCGTTCTACCACAGGTTCACCGGTTACTTTAATCAAGGCCGCACGCACATTCTCGGCCGCTTGCCGCCTCACTTCGAGTTGGCCTTGCGGTGTACGCAATTGCTCGGCGGTTGCTGCCCCAAAGGTATTCAGCAGCGCGTGCTCCACCAAAGGTAAATTTTCTTTGGCAAGCGCTTCCATTTCATTGCCCCGTACCAGCAGCTGAGCCTTTACTTGAACGAGACGTTGCTGCTCGTCGCCCGTCACATTGAACACAAACGGGCGCGGTAAGGTGACATAAATCGCTGGCAGTGACATCGCTTGCTCTTCAAGCACAATATCGTCTTGGCTGTCATCTCCCCCAGATAAGAAGAAAAACGCTGCACCACCGACCACTAACAGCAGTAAAACAGCTGCAGCGATAATGATGATCAGCTTTTTCTTTCCACCTTCAGGCGCTTCTGGATTGTTATCATCGGCCATCGTTATTCGTGCTCCTCATCTTTACACCCACATCAAGCGTAATAGTCAACTGCTCTATCGCTGTGTGAAACCTGTATGGTTTGGCTGGTTAACACCTCGTCAACACCGTCATCGAGCCCCGACATCCCGGATGCGGCCCCACTCGATTGACCTGCGCCGCTATGTTGCTGCTGACCCGATGCCATTTGTTGGGCACCACTGTCTTGCTGTTGGACCGAGCCTTGGGCTAATTGTAGCCCTTGCTGCTGTAACATTTCACGCAAACGCGGCATCGCTTGTTCAACGAGATCGCGTGCTTGATGGTTCGCGACGGTAATGTGCACAGTCGCTTGGTCATTGTTGATACCTAGCTTAATTTGCATCCGGCCTAATTCAGGTGGATCAAGGCGAATATCAACCTGTTTCAAATTTTTCGACAGCATTACATTCACGCGTTCGCTGAGTGCCGCGCCCGCGTCTGCTGGTGTTTGTCCCATGGGTAAGGGGGCTTGAGCATTTTGTGCCGCTTGCATATCTTGACGCGCGGTATGTGCTTGCGCCGATGGTGTCCCTAAGCTATTCGCTAACTGCTGCATCAGTGTATCGGAGCGTGTCGATCCACTGCCATCCACTCCCGCTGCTTTATCCGCGTTTGCCGCCTTCTCAGTCATGGCTTTTAGTGCAGCTTTACTCAACCCTGCCGCTTGCGCCTGCTGACTGGCTAGCGCATTCGCGCCCGCCTGCCCTAATTGGGCGGTCAATGGTGAAGAGGATTTACTGTTACTCTCCCCATCACCGGTATGCAGCTGATAAGTCGCTTGATTAGCTTGACGCTGCTTGTCCAGATTGTCTGCCGAACGCGCAGCCAACGCTGCGGCGACGTCTTTAGCAACAACCGACTCTTTACCCATTTTTTCAGTTTCATCCGCGCCGGCTTTGGCCTCGGCCCAAGGGATCGATGCCGACGCGAGCTTCATCGCTTTATCTGGCTGTGCAGATGCCATTCCTTGTTCATCACTGCTGAGACTGGTCCCGCTACGCGCCTGTTGATTAGCTCTCACTTGCGCTACCAGTGCTGCCAACTGATCGGGCGACAATTGCGCCAGCGCCTGTTCTGGATCGACATCATCAGGAAGCTGCCGTGACAACGTCTCTAATAATGCTTCTCGTGAGACTTTTTGTGCTTGGGCATGCTCATGCACCTGTTCTTGCAATGATGCTAACGCTTTGTCGTTCAGCGCTTTGTCATTTAACGCCTCTTTGTCGGCCTCTGTCATGTTGTCATCATTGGCCATTAATTCACTACCCGCTTTGATAGGCAAATCTTTGCCATTCAGCGTCGCGGCAGCTTGATTTAGGCGTGCAAGCAGTGCTTCCCCTTCCTCCATCGCGGTCATATCGGCAATTTGGGCCATTTCTGCTTCACTGAACATACCATCGGCCAGCATTGCCTCGGCATCGATCATTTGGCCATCAACCAGTAAGGTTTTGCCATCCGCCATCAACTCAACGGGCAACTCGCCCTCCGCGCCATCTTGCTGAAGCGTTTGGCGTAATGTCGCTAAAAAGCCCGCTTCTGGCGACGCCTTAGCTTGTCCAGCTAAAGGCTGTCCCTCGCTTGGCGTTGGCGCGATGTTGGCAGATAGATTAGAAAGCGTCAGGTTAGACTGCGTCATAGGTCTCTCATCATTACCGTGTAAACTACCTGTTCGCGAGGCGAATACTCGCTCGTCGTGGTAATGACAAAGCAATTATCGCGCCATTATGAGATTAAGAGAAGGGGGAAGGACGACGGCGAGCAATAATCGCTGCCATTTCATCCATTTGGCGCTGCTCTTGATAGCGTTCTCGCTCCGCTTGCTCACGTTCACGCTTTTCAATTAGCCACTCTATCGATTGCCGATACTGCCGCGCTTGATGCCAGGTTTGTTGGCAGTTATCGAGATGCTCTTTAAACTGATGTTCAGCATCTCGCTGTTTTGCCAAGGTTTCATCCAGCTGGACAATGAATTTGTTTAAGTGGCCAAATGCACTGGCCGATAAACCTTGCTGGCCGCGATCACTCATTTGCCGACAATACTCCAAGCGGTACTGCTCGATTTGCTCCAGCTGACGATAGTAATTATCCAAAGATTGCTGCGCCGCGACAACGGCAAGCTGCGCCTGCTTTTCATCTTCTTGGGCTTTATCCAACAGCAGTGTCAGTGCATGATCAGCCATCGATTACCCCTGCAAGGTTGAGCGTAACATGTTGACGCACATATCATAGGGAACCACTTCTTTCATACCTTGCTGCAAATACTCATCCAATCGCGGCTTAATACTAAATGCTTGGTCAACCGCTGCATCTGAGCCTGGCTTGTACGCGCCGATCGAGACCAAGTCTTGATTTTTTCGGCAAACGGACAACACTTGCCGCACCGCTTTAGACATCAGGATTTGCTCTTCACTGGTGATGTTTGGCATCACTCGGCTGACCGAACGCTCAACATCAATCGCAGGATAATGCCCACTGTCAGCTAACTCGCGCGATAACACGATATGCCCGTCAAGAATGGCGCGGGCTGCATCTGCAATCGGATCTTGTAAGTCATCACCCTCAGTGAGTACAGTGAAAAACGCTGTAATCGAACCTTGCCCAACCGCGCCATTACCGGCACGTTCAACCAACGAAGGCAAACGCGCAAAAACCGACGGCGGATACCCTTTGGTAGCCGGTGGCTCGCCAACCGATAAAGCGATTTCACGCTGCGCTTGCGCAAAGCGGGTCAGAGAATCCATTAGCAAGAGCACATCGAGCCCTAGATCGCGAAAGTATTCGGCAATGGTCAACGCAGTTTGGCACCCTTTTAGGCGCATCAGTGGTGACGCATCGGCAGGGGCTGCAACCACCACGGCGCGTGCGCGTCCTTCCTCACCGAGAATATCGTCAATAAACTCTTTGACTTCACGACCACGCTCACCAATGAGCCCCACCACAACCACTTGTGCGGTCGTGCCGCGTGTCATCATGCCAAGCGTCACGGACTTACCCACCCCCGAGCCTGCAAACAAGCCGATGCGTTGCCCTTTCCCGACGGTTAAAAGGCCATTAATCGCCTTAATACCCACATCCAAGGGTTCACGAATCGGCTGGCGCGCCAAGGGGTTGATTGGCGTCCCTTCTAAGCTAGCACGCTTATCGGTATAGATATCGCCCTTTCCATCCAAAGGGTTGCCCATGCCGTCGATCACTCGGCCGAGTAATTCCATCCCCACCGCCAAATGGCCTCGCTCTGCAAGCGGTGTCACACGTGCACCAGGAAGCACACCAGACACTTGCTCATTGGGCATCAGATAAAGTAGCTCACCGGCAAAACCAACCACTTCGGCCTCAATGGTGCCATTAAGGGTATCGACCGAGCAGACAGAGCCAATCGGCGCGCGACAGCCAATGGCCTCGAGTGTCAATCCCACCATACGGACCAATTTCCCCGATGCGACGGGTTTGGGGGCGAGATTATCAACTTGCCAGTGCTTGAGTCGCTCTGCCAATGCACTCATGACTCACCTTTGTCCTGATCCACGGATTCGTTTTGCTCAGCCGACGGTGCTTGCTCATCCTGTGAGCTAGCTTGAGCGTCTAGCTCTGACGACGCATGCTCTTGCGGTGCGTCCGCCTCCTGTTGCGTGTGATCACGCATGGTTTGATCACGCATGGTTTGCTCAGATCCTGTCACAGGATCCGTATGTTGGTGCGCAGCGTCCGACGGGCGCGCTTGGTTTTTACCATGAAACTCGCGCAACAAGGTGTCGACACGCTCGGCAAGACGGTAATCCACCACCGAGTCTTTCGCTTTTACGTGCACATCGCCACGAGACAGTGCTGGCTCGGATTGTAATGTCCAATCGCGCGCGGCAAGGGTATCTGGCCCGTATGCATCACTGACTACCGCGTGATCATCTGGGTGTAGGGATACAGTAACGGGGTGATCAGCAATCGGCAGTGCCTCGATGGCGGCGCGTAAGGTTTGTAAGATCACGTGCGGATTGGTCTGCACTTCGACGCCAATCAGAGATTTGGTCAACGCTTGCACCATCAATAGCAACTGCTGCTCGACATCTTTGTTGACCTTTTCGAGCGGGTGCGTAAGCTGATTTAAAATTCTATCTAGATGCTGGCAGCGCTCCTCTATTAGCGCTTGCCCAGCGGCGAAGCCTTCGTCAAAGCCTGCTTTTTTACCTTCTTCGTGGCCTTTCTCGCGTCCCTCTTCAAGGCCCGCTTCTAAACCCTCACGATGGCCAATCTGCTTGCCCTCTTCATGGCCCTCGTCGTAGCCTTGCTGGCGAATCGCTTCGAGCGCGTCCGCGGTTAAAGGTTCAGGCGCCAGCTCCGACTCTTCGGGCTCCGGTTCGGGCTCCGGCTCCCAACTCGGGTCATAGTTGAGTGCGGTTTCTTTGGGTAAAGACTGCTTGTCGCCGTAAGGAGGCAGTTCCCATCGATCAATGGTTTCAGTCTGTGCTTCGTCTGCACGAATGTAGCCACGACGCTTATCTAGGCTCATGATTTACCTCTGATACGTGAATGGCCTAAACGAACTCGTCGCCGCCACCACCCGTAAGCATGATTTCACCCGCATCCGCGAGACGGCGCGCGATAGACAGGATCTCTTTCTGAGCCCCTTCTACATCTGAGACACGGATCGGTCCCATGGCTTCGATATCGTCTTGCAGCATTTCTGCCGCACGTTTAGACATGTTGCGGTAGATTTTCTCACGTAGATTATCTTCCGCACCTTTAAGCGCTTTTTGCAAGACTTCTTGCGGCACGTCACGCAGCATGGTTTGAATACCGCGATCGTCGACATCGATAAGGTTGTCGAATACGAACATCAGATCTTGGATTTGCGAGGCCATCTCTTCGTCTTGATCGCGAATCGAGTCCATCAACACGCCTTCAATACTGTTGTCCATATAGTTCATGATCTCAGCTGCTGCCTTCAAGCCACCAATTTTGGCAGCTTGCGCCCCCGCTTGGCCAGCGAACTGTTTCTCCATGATTTCATTCAACTCGTGCAATGCAGCAGGCTGAACTTCTTCGAGGTTGGCAATCCGCATCATCAGATCTAACCGGTCACGTTCAACAAACTGTGAGAGGATCTCTGCGGAATGCTCGGGGTCGAGATACGAAAGTACAATGGTCTGTATCTGCGGGTGCTCGTTGATAATGATGCTCGCCACTTGACGCGGATCCATCCACTTGAGTGAATCCAAGCCTTTCGAGCCACTGCCAAGCAAAATCTGATCGACCAAGTTGTTGGCTTTGTCCTCACCCAACGCAGCCACCAGTGCATTACGGACAAAGTCTTCACTGCCCATCCCGATTGAGGTGTATTTTTGGATTTCCTCGAGAAAGGCGCGGTGAACAGCGGCCACTTTATCAGAGTTAAGGTCAGTCATTGAGGTCATGGCCGCACCGACGCGTTGCACCTGCTTTGGCTCAAGGTGGCGAATAATACTCGCCGCATCTTGCTCACTCAGGCTCAACAACAAAATTGCTGCCTTTTCAATGCCACTCAACGAGTTGACATCAAAGCTGGTACCCGGTTGCTCTTCACCGCCGGTTGTCGCGACTTCATTTGCCATCTTGCATTACCCAGTTCTTCACAGCTTGTGCGGCAAGGTCTGGCTCGTTCGCCACCAATGCCCGCACCGCTTTCAACAAGTCTTCATCTTTGTGTAAGTTTGGCAAGGACACATCCGATGAAGACATCGCAAAGTTACTTGAGCCATCAAGCTCCGAGCCAATCAGGCCAATGTCATCACCGTCAGGAGAGATGGGTAAGCCATCGGGCCCCAAGATCTCGCCATTGGGTCCGACGGTATTGCCATCTTCGTCGAGCGCTGGGTACAACAGCTTTTTCATGGCTGGGCGGATAAGCACCAAGATAACCACGATAATTACCAATGCCGCCGCCATCCAGCGCACCCAGTCGTTGAAGTTTGGATGCTCCCAAATTGGTACATCCATCGCCATATCTTGTTCAGGCTCAACAAAGGGCACAGCGATGACTTCAATCACGTCCCCACGCGCTTCACTGAAACCGACACCACCCATCAACAAACGACGAATTTTTGCGAGTTCATCATCGGTCAGTGGCGTTTTCACCACATCACCGGTTTCCGGATCCACACTTTGCTTAAAGTTGACCGCGACCGAGACGGTTTGGCGGTCAATAATGCCAGACTGTGCACGACGGTGGCGGATGGTGGTGTCCAATTCAAAGTTTCGCGTGGCTTCACGACTGACCGAGCCCGTGTCTCCTGCGCCACCATTTTTCAAATCTTGAACGTCTTCAGGAATCGATGCATCCGCCGGTGGCTGATTACTTAACGCCCCCGGGATCCCTGCGACCATATCACTACTATTGTAGTCTTCACGGGTGTATTCACTGCGCGTGGCGGGCGTATTGGGATTAAATTGCTTTTGGGTTTCTTCTAGCGAACTAAAGTCCATCGACACATCGACTTGCGAGGTGTAGTTACCCAAACCCAATACAGGGATGAGAATAGAATCGATTTTGTCGCGTAACTGGCGCTCTTGCTTACGCTCAAGCTCATATTCTTTGCGGCGTGCCGCCGTGGCAGGATCTTCACTTCCCGAATTCAACAAACGCCCATGCTGATCGGTTACCGTTACGCGGGTCGGTTTCAAGGATGGAACAGCAGAGGCAACCATATCGACAATCGAGTCTACCTCTTCTTGTCCGAGTGTGTTCGCGCCGCCAAGCGTAAGAAATACGGTCGCTGAGGCTTCTTGATTGTGGCGCACAAATACGCTTTGCTTTGGCATCGCCAGCAGCACTCGCGCTTTGCGGACATGACGAACTTCTTCAATCGCGGCGGCAAGTTGACGTTCGCGGCTCAGTTTTAAGCGCTCACGCTCAAGCTGTTGCGAGACGCCAAACCCCATGTCATTCAGAAGAATATCATCGCCTTCAGCGGTCGCGGTGTTTAATCCTGCCCGAGTCAGCCCCAAACGAATCGATGAGTATTCATCCGCGGGGACACGAATCGTATTGCCATCTAACTGATAATTAATCTTTTCTTGATCGAGGTGGTCAAGTACCGGGATTAGCTCCTCGGTTTCATACGAGCCCAGTGGACGCATTTCGGGTTCTTGAACCCAGAAAAACAGCATCATAATCAACGCGACGCAGATAGCGACCGCTAACACGAGGATCATCTGACGTACCATGTCCAAGTCGCCGAATAGCGAGTCAGACTTGGCAGACTGCTCTAACGCATCCGGGTCTTGTACGTCTTGATCCATCTCTGGCCCAAGCTCCGTGGAGGGCAATGCTGCCGCTCCTTCGGAGACTGCCAGATCGGTGTTTTGATTCTCTTCAGCCACTGGTTAATTCCTACATTACACTGGCATATTCATCAGTTCTTTGTACGCTTCAACCAGCTTGTTGCGGGTTTGAACCGTTGCATCGAATGCCACACTCGACTTATTACGTGCGATCATCACATCCGACAAACTGACACTGCGGTCGCCTTCATCAAAGCGCGTGGCAAGTTCACCCGATGTTTTTTGTAATCCGTTAACATGGTTGATCGCGCTGGCCAGCATATCGCCAAATTCTTGGCTCACTTGTTGGCCCGTCGCAGGTTGCGACACGTTTTTCGCGGCCACCGCCATGGCTTGCATCTCTTGGGTCAGGGCATTGGCTTTCATCGTCGATCCTTACTGTGTCAATTTTTTGTCAACTTGGTCAGATTTTCTCCGCCATGACAGCTAACTTGCAACTTTGAGGCCACGTTGGCAAAGGCCTCACATCCTAGGGCGTTAGCTTGGAATTTCAATCCCAGCATCACGCATTTTGGCTAATTTATAACGCAATGTTCGCGGGCTGATCCCTAACCGCTCAGCCACTTCTTTGCGGCGTCCTTCACAGGCACGAATAGTATCTAGAATGATAGCAAACTCTTGATCCCGCAGCTCATTCCCCAATCCAGCACTACCGTTTATCGTTGGATCGGAAAAGGATGCCGCTGGCGTTGCAACCGATGGTGCCACCGGCTGGCTATCCATCACTCGATGCTGTAAGCCAGAGGCATCATGCCAATCATGGCCCTCTAGCAAAATATCACTCGCTTGAATGCAGGCATTGCTCGCCAGAATCAGAGCGCGCTGCATCACGTTGTCGAGCTCACGGACGTTGCCGGGCCATGGATAGTGGAGGAGCTTCTGCTCTGCATCTTGACTTAATGTAGGGCACGGCATGCCTTGTTTTTGACAGTGGCGTGACAACAAATGACTCGCCAGTGGGATAATATCACCGGGCCTGTCTGTGAGCGCAGGCCAGGTAATAGGAAAGACGTTTAACCGATAATACAGATCTTCTCGGAAATGCCCTTCGGCCACATACTCTTTGAGATCGCGGTTACTGGTGGCAAGTACGCGAACATCCAATTGAATGCTTTTACGGCCCCCTAAGCGTTCAACTTCACGCTCTTGAAGTACCCGCAATAACTTAGCTTGGAGACCCAAGTCCATTTCGCTAATTTCATCCAGCAAAATGGTGCCACCTTGAGCTTGCTCAAATTTCCCTGGGCAAGCTTGTACGGCGCCAGTAAATGCACCTTTCTCGTAACCAAACAGTGTCGCTTCCAGCATGTTTTCTGGAATGGCCGCGCAGTTAATCGCGACAAAAGGCGCCGCCACGCGCACAGAATGATCGTGGATATATCGCGCCATCACTTCTTTACCCGAGCCTGACGGCCCTAAGATCATCACATTGGCATCGGTCGCGGCCACTTTGTCGGCCAACGCCATCAATGCGACACTTTTAGGATCCGCGACAATGGCGTCCGAGCTGTCTGCTTTAACCGGAGCATAACGGCTGACCATGTTGAGTAGCACTTCAGGCGCGAACGGCTTGGCCATATAGTCAATCGCCCCTTCTTTCATCGCGGCCACTGCATCTTCAATGTTGGCGTAGGCTGTCATCAATAACACCGGTAAATTCGGGGTGTTATTTTTGATGGTTCGCAGCAAAGCGAGCCCGTCCATTCCGGCCATTTGAACATCGGAAACGACAATATCGACCGCCTCTGATTTTAAGGTCAGCAAGGCTTGCTCGGCACTATCAGCCTCGATCCAGTGATATCCGGCAAGGGCAAGCGTATCGACGAGGGCCTCACGCAAACCTTCGTCATCTTCGACGATCAGGACAGTTGTTTGGCTCATTGTGTTTCTCCTACGCTATCACTGCTTTTTGCAGCAGGGGTGTCTGCCAACGGCAAGCACAGTGTAAAACAAGCGCCTTGACCCGGCTCTGACTGCAGCGTCAAGGTGCCTTTGTGGGCATGGCAAACCATTTGAACAACGGCAAGCCCTAAGCCCGTCCCTTGCTGACGGGTGGTAAAAAAGGGCTCTAACACTTTCGCCTGAAGCTCAGGTGCGATACCTGGGCCATTATCGGCAACCGACAACAAGAGATTGCTTTCATGCGTGCGCGCATCAACCACGACTTGGCACGCCTTTCCCGCAACCTGAATAGCATTTACCACTAAGTTACTTAGTGCGCTCGCTAAGGCATTCACATTTCCCAGCAAGGTCACGCTTTCGTCATCACTATTGATGGCAAAATCAACATTCTTTCCTTGAACGACCGCGTCCACCATAGGCTCAAACTCATTAAAAAGCTGCTCAACCGTAAACCGGTCAACCACTTTGTTATCGCCCCCTTTAGCGAATAACAGCATGTCATTCACTTGCTTTTCGAGATCGTGCAGCCTATCAAGCAATTTCAACTGGAAACGCTGTCGGGTGGCTTCATTCAGATTGGGTGCACCTAAATTCGCCGCATACAACATGGCGCTGGATAACGGTGTTCGCACCTGATGTGCCAAGGAAGCCACCATTTTCCCTAAGGATGAAAGCCGCTGCAGATCACTGACCCGTGATTGCAGCAAGCGCGTCTCTGTCATATCGGTAATCAAGATCAGTTGACCAGAATCTGATGCCGATATGGCAAGCTTTACTCGGCGGCCATCTTTTAGCGATACTTCATGCCCATCATCATCACGCGGAGAGAAGGCGCGTTGGATCACGTCAAACCAACGTTCTTGCGTGAGTGGTTCACCCAACAAGCGACGAGCCTCTGGATTGGCTTCTGCCACTCGGCCGTTTGAATCAAGCAAGATCACACCAGCAGGCATGACATCCAATACTTGTTTATAACGCGTAACTTGTTGGTCCACTGATCCCAGTGGCGACGATTGGCTTTCCATCTCGGCAATACACGATTTGATAAAGGTTTTATCCAATTAAGCAGGGATTATGCCATAAAAATAGCTATTTATATCATGCAATTAGAAACAAAAAAGCGAAGTCATTTTTTTGACTCCGCTTTTTTGACACACGGTCGGTTTAAATCAATTCTTCTTTATTTAGCCCATATTTCCGCATCTTTTCGACTAGCGTCGTCCTTCGCATACTCAGCATGTCTGCCGCGCGAGCGACCACGCCTGATTGCGCCTCCAAAGCTTGTCGAATCAGATCAACTTCGTAATCCGCCAGCATTTCTTTTAGGTTAACGCCTTCCGGCGGCAGCACGACCGCGCCTGGACTATCGTGAAAGCCTGGCATCTCATCCATCATAGGATCATCTTCGGGCTCACTAAACATCGCTGTTAAGGCATCACGTTCAGCCACAGCGGTTTCTTCCACCGAATACGCTTCCGGCTGAAATTCTGGAATATCACTATAACGATATTTAGCAGGAAGGTGGTTGACGTCAACAAGCTGTCCCGGATACAAAATCGCAAGACGTTCAATGAGGTTGGCGAGCTCACGCACGTTACCAGGCCACTCATGCTCCATGAGCGAATTGATCGCGCGTGGTGAGAGGTGCACACGGCTGCTTCCTTCACTATCGAGACGCGACATCAGTTCGTGTATCAGCATTGGGATGTCGTCAAGACGCTCTCGAAGCGGCGGCATTTCGATCGGAAACACGTTTAAGCGATAGTAAAGATCTTCGCGAAAATCGCCCTCTTCAATCATTTGCTCAAGCTGGCGGTGTGTGGCCGCAACCACTCTGACATCCGCGCGAATACTCTTATTTCCCCCGACTCGCTCAAAGGTGCGCTCTTGTAACACCCTTAGCAGCTTAACTTGCATCGGCATGAGCATATCGCCAATTTCGTCAAGAAATAAGGTTCCGCCCTCGGCCAACTCAAAGCGTCCTTTACGGGCGGAAATCGCCCCCGTAAACGCACCTTTTTCGTGACCAAATAGCTCGCTTTCTAAAAGCTCAGCTGGGATGGCACCACAGTTAACCGGCACAAAAGGACCGGATGCTCGTGAGGAAGCATGATGAATGTGTCGAGCGACCACTTCTTTACCGGTACCCGACTCACCCAGAATCAATACATTCGCTTCAGTGGCAGCCACTTGGTCTACCAAACGACGGACTTGCCCCATCGCCTCACTCTTACCGACCATGTTGTGAAAGGCGGTATTGTCACCGCTAAGCTGCGGAATGCTAAATGCCTGTTTTCCTGCAAACTCTCGACAGTGGTGAAGCGCGTCAAATAATTGCGGGTAGTTAAGGGGGAGACCCAGTTCACCGACATAGTTTGGCAGTCCTGAAAGCTCACGGTCGTGGCGACGTATCGCGATAACAGGAACATGATGATAGGTAGCAAGCTGCTCAAGTACCTTTTCAAGCAAGGCAGAAGAGCGGACGTGGCCAAGAAAACATGCGCCCCAGTTTTGCTCCCAAAGTGCGTCACTGACATCTGCTGTCGAGTGAAGCGCGTAACGCTCGCCAATAAAGTCGAGTATCACGCCGAGATCGTGACGAAACTGGTCATCGTCATCGATAACAAGGATTTTTGCTAAATCTTGCATGTGTGAGATACGTCTGCCCTGATAGATATATTATTGTTGTCACGTGCCAAAAAGCCGCAACAAACTCAATTTTAATCAAGACATTGTAATAGAGAACGCGCATAAGGCAACCGGAGACACAGTAAACCTGTGACTCCAGTGCCATGTCAGTCTTTTGGTAGGCTGTTTAGCTGGTCGCTTGGGTCAGATTATGGTATTCGGACGGAATTTGGTCCCACGCCGATTTTATCTCACGTAAAATCTCAATCACATCGTCGATGGGTTCCGGTTTATTTTCCAAATTCGCCTCACTGACTTGGCGAATCATAAAGTCATAAAGCGCATCCAGGTTGTTGGCAATTTCGCCTCCATCATCCATTGATAGACAAGCGCGGAGATTAATAATGATATCCAACGCTTTACCTAACCGCTCACCTTTGACGGATAAGTCGCCTTGTGCCATGGCGGCCTTGCCCTGAATCAAGCGTTCAATCGCACCGGCCATCAACATCTGTATGACCTTATGAGGCGACGCGGCGCTTAATTGACTGTCAACAGAGACCTTTTTATAGGCCTGTAGTGAGCCTCTCATAGTCTTCCTCACCTATTGAAATTTCTTATACAGCTGCACAGATTGCTTACCCTTGCGCTGCTGCAACAACGTCTTGGCAGCATCAGCTCTTTCATTATCGAGTGCTTGAACCAGCTGTTCGGTTCTTGATAATGCCTTTGCCCATGCTTGACCATCAGGCTGCTCCGAAGACGCTGCAATCTGGTCGAGTAATGCCTTTCTATCATGCAATTGCTGAGCCAGTTTTTCGGGATCAGCATCACGTTCGGCTAGTGAATGCGCAATCGCCTCATCAATCGCTTCTAATTGCTGAAGCCAGTGTGTCATTTCACTCGTCATCATGCTGGCATGATGTTTTGCATTGCTTGAAGCTGTGAGCGCATTTGCGCTGTCGCTTCTTCCATGGCAGAGAAGCGTTTCATGGTCCGCGCCTCAAGGTTTTCCATCCGTCTATCTAGCTCCTGCTGCTCATCGCGTAAGCGCAGCTTCTGATCAGACAAGGTATTCTCACGGTTACTGATGGCGCCACCTGCCCCGGTAAAGCCATTCACGACCTCTTCCAGCTGGCGAGCAAAGCCTTTGTTTCCACCAAAGAAACCTTCTAAAGCGTTAAAATTTTGACGAAGCTGTCTATCTAACACCTTGCTATCAATTTCTAACCGCCCATCCATCGTGGTCGTTACACCCAGCTCGCTGAGTGTCTTCATCCCTTCTGGTGCTTGTTCAATGGGCGATGAAAACAAGTTCCGTAAGCGACTTGTGGCCGTACGGATTACACTTTCTCCGACTAATGGCCCACCTTGCTGTGTCTCGGGATCGTATTTACCCACGGCTTGTGCCACACGGAAAAAGGCGTTGTAGTTATCAACAAAGCTTTCCAGCGTGGAGCGTACCGACTCACGATCATGCTCAACAGACAAGGTAATGGGTGACGCCCCAGCTTGACTGACGTCAAGTGACACCCCTTCAATCGCATTGGTAAAGGTGTTGGTTTCACTGGAGACAGATGCAATACCATCAATCATAATCTGCGCATCTTGCGCAGCTTGCATTTGCGTCAAGCCATTGCCAGCTTGACCGACTTTAAATCCCAGTTGATGCAGGGCGCTCCCCATTTGAGCATCAACGTTCACTGCAATCTGATTGCCCGCCCCCGTCTTAGTGCCGTTTAGAACCAATCTTGCACCACTGTCATCTTGGATCAGTGACGCTTGCACACCGGGGTTGGTTGGGTCGCTATTAATCGCACGGACAACGTCGGTTAAACTATTTTTACCTTGCGGGATATCAATGATGCTTGTCCGGTTGCCCATGGTAATGGTGAGCTTACCAGTACCGAGTGGTGCATCAGAATCCATGCCAGCAGAAACGAGCTTATGCGTGCTCGCTAGCTGCTGAACATTAATTTGGTATTTTCCGGGAATCGCATCAGGACTCGCTGATGCACTTAAAGCGTCAGAATTACTGACTGAGGCAGTCCTTGCCGCATAAGACTCGTTGCGACGAAAGTCATACATTTGACTTTTGAGTTTATCGAGAGATTCTTTTAAGCGGCCAAACGCACTGATGTCAGTTTCGACATCATTCATGCGTTTGACGATTCGCTCTTGTTTGGGTGCACGCTCAGCATCCACGATCTTAGTGACCATGGCATTGATATCGATACCGCTACCCATGCCTGCTGCGTTTACACCCATGACGATTCTCTCACCTCGTTATACCTTTTCTGCCACCAGCCCTCGCGCATGTTGCGACAATTGCTTGGCCAGCTCTAGCATTTCTTTTTCTGGGATTTGGCGGATGATATCCCCACTGCTCATTTCATAAACAGTGATGATACTTCTGCCCGTATCCTCATCAAGCCGGAATGCTAGGCCTTTGTTAAAAGAGGACATAAACTCATCGAGACGTTCGACCAACTTCTCCAGCTGCTCACGTTGCATTTCGCGGGTTTCGTTAAGACGCTCCGCTTGTTCAACGCGTCGCTGCTGCATAGACTCACGCGTTTCTCGACGAACGGCCTGCTGGTTTTGACTCACGCTAACCTGGTCAGGCCGAGTTTTTCCTACTCTCTCTTCTCTTGCAATCTTTGTGCCGTCGGAAGAGCCGGTATGAGGCAGGGATGAAGTTGAAACGGATGAAATGTCCATTACGATTCACCTCCTGTTAGCGTAGCGGCGGAGTATCCGCCGCTACTGGGTTATAAAGCGTGATTAACCCAACAGGCTCAGTGCCGCTGACGGCGCCTGCTTGGCCTGTGCCAGAATCGACGTACCAGATTGCTGCAGAATCTGAGACTTAGTGAACTCAGTGGTCTCTTTAGCGAAGTCCACATCGCGGATTCGGCTGTTAGAGGCGGTCACGTTCTCGTTCACGTTGTCCAAGTTCGCAATCGTGTGGCTTAGACGGTTCTGTTTCGCACCCAGCTCAGCACGGTGTGAGTCGATAAACTGCATCGCGTTATCGATAAGACCCACGGCTTTCTGTGCACCACCGATGCTAGAAACATCCACATCTTTGATGGTTTCATCCACCTTGGTACCCATTGCCAACGACGTTGCCAATGCACCGGTAAAGGTAGCATCTGAACCTGCTGCAGTGACAATCTGAAGCTCACCATCTTCAGTAACCGATGCGCTCAGTTTGTCTTGCGACTGACCATTAATATAGGTAGCAATTTCTTCAATGTCATCGCCGCCTTTTGCTGTCACGTTGATAGAGGTCGTTGCACCGTCCGCATCCGTGATAGTAATGGCTAAGGTTGCACCGTCTGTTGCTGTCCAACCTGCAGATTTTGCGTTTGCTGCAGTAAAGCTAGCACCACCCATTTCAGCATGGTCAGCACGGATGTTTTTGAATTCCATCATCACGGCTTCACCGGCATCCGCACCCACTTGGAATGAACGCGTACCGAATGTGCCGTTCAGTAGTTTCGCACCACCGAATGATGTGGTTTCTGCAATACGGTTTAATTCGTCTTGCAAGGCCACCACTTCTTCTTGGATAGCTGCACGCTCAGAGTCGCCGTTTGCGCCGTTAGCGGACTGCAAAGATAGGTCACGCATACGTTGCAAGATGTTGCTTGACTCTTCCATCGCCCCTTCGGCGGTTTGCGCCATAGAGATACCGTCGTTGGCATTACGTACGGCAACATCCAGACCACTGCTTTGAGACATCAAGCGGTTAGAAATTTGCAGACCCGCTGCGTCATCCTTGGCGCTGTTGATACGATAACCGGATGACAAACGTTCCATTGAGTTGTTCAGCGCATCGGTTGAGTTATTCAAGTAACGCTGAGCAGTCATTGCAGGGACGTTAGTGTTAACTGTAATAGCCATAACTATTCTCCTTTGGTTCTAGGTCCGGCTTCGCCCAGCTGACCAGGGAAAACCAGTTCGAAAATCTTTCACAACCCATTTAGCGGCGCACAGTCAAAAAGCTTTAATATTTTTTGCGTGCTGACGATGGCTAAACCACCGTCGCTTCATGGTGCTATGGAAGTTAACGTCCACAGGAGAAATATCTTTAGCGTGATTCGCGAAAAAAATGACATAAAAAAAAGCGGCAATCAGTTGCCGCTTTTTAGTTGCTTGATTTGTCAGTGTTACTGAAGCAAGTTCAGTGCAGCTTGAGGCATCTGTTTGGCCTGAGCCAACATCGACGTACCCGCTTGCTGAAGGATCTGCCCTTTCGTCATGGCCGTGGTTTCGCGCGCGAAGTCAGTATCGCGAATCCGGCTATTGGACGCAGACACATTCTCCTGAATGTTCGACAAGTTGCTGATGGTGTGGCTCAAGCGGTTTTGCTTCGCACCCAAGTCAGCACGCTGACTGTCGATATAACGCATCGCAGAGTCAATCACACCAACGGCCATTTGTGCACCGCCCACATCCGATACGTCGATGTCTTTGGTCGTGATCAAGTCACCGTTACCGGAAACTAACCCTAACGATGTCGCAAGTCCGCCTCCGAAGGTAACTGTGCCTTCGACTTTGGGCTCTTCGATAAAGATTTGCAATTGCCCTTCTTCATCGACAGACGCGGTGAGCATTTCATCGGATTGACCATTGATGTAGCTGGCCAATTCTTCAACATCATCACCTGGCTTGGCACCGATCGTTAAGCTAATGTTTTCACCGTCTTTGGTGGTAAACTGTAGCTGCAGTGTTGATGCGGTCGGGTCAACTTGCCAGTCAGCCGATTTTGGCTGTGTGCCAACGAATTCAACCCCACCCATGCGGAAATCATCCGCGCGGATACTGGTTAAGCCCATGATGATCGCCTCACCGGCATCGGCACCGACTTGGAAAGACGCATCCCCGAAAGAGCCGTTGAGTAGGCGTCGCCCACCGAATGCTGTAGTTTCTGCAATACGGTTTAGCTCATCCTGCAAGGCTGCAACCTCTTCTTGAATCGCGATGCGCTCGGATTTACCGTTCGCGCCATTCGCTGACTGCAGTGAGAGATCTCGCATACGTTGCAAGATGTTAGTGGATTCTTGCATGGCGCCTTCAGCGGTCTGCGCAATCGAAATACCATCGTTGGCGTTTCGCATTGCCACATCCAGACCACGCGTCTGAGCAACCAAACGGTTAGAAATCTGCAAACCCGCCGCGTCGTCTTTAGCACTGTTGATTCGGCTACCTGACGACAGACGTTCCATTGAATTATTCAACTCATCAGTCGCTTTATTCAGGTAACGCTGCGCAGTCATCGCAGACACGTTGGTGTTAACTGTTACACCCATTTTGCTCTCCTTTGACTTTCGCTTGCTTTGCGAAACAGCCTACCCGCGACGTGTTGCACTGTTTGTTTGCGGTGCTGCGGGAACAGCTTGTTAATCAGTTTCAAGATCAGCCCGTTCAAAAACTGGCCGCTTGATGAATTTAATACAATATGTGTGCCAACTTTATAAAGTTTATTTTAATCAATGATTTATTGACCTTTATTGCTCAACCAATCATCTTAAGAGGCAACGCCTAAACCATAAAATGCGGCGAAAGCGGCAAACGAGCGGCAATACCTATCCAACTTTATTTGCTTTGTTACCCTGCAAGTAAGTTGCCAAACACGCTAACCCACAGATCAAAGGAACATTTTTTGCATTAACCTTGGCTTGCCATACAGCGCCATTGCCTTGACAGGCAGCGCCAACGGCCGTGCTCACCACAGCTAGAATAGGACGACGCAATCTATGACCCAAGATAACGATGGCCATACCAATATGACGTTGGATGAGGCATTTAAACTCGGCATAAACCTTTATCAAGAAGGAAATAAAGCGGACGCCCGCGACGTGTTCGAGCAAATTTTGTCTCATGCGCCCGATGCGGCACAAGTGCGGCAAGTCCTCGCCGTATTAGATGCGGAGGAAGGCAATCTCGAGCAGGCGATGGCGCATATCAACCATGCACTGGCACTCACTCCCGACGATTTATCATTACTGTTTGATAAAGCGCAGCTGCTGGTTCAACAAGGAAAGAACACGGCAGCAATGGAGATCGTCGAACGTCTATTTGTTGCCGCGCCAACCAACCCTGACATTCTGAACCTACGTGCCCAACTGACTGACAAACTCGGCCATAAAGGCGAAAGCCGTCGTACCCATGCATTACGTGACGAGTTACACCAACTCAAAAATCAAGGGCTCGCCGAAGAAATTGAGAAAACCATGACATTAGCGGCGAACTTCATGGCTGATGGGCATGTGGAGCAAGGCGAACAGCTCTATCAAACGATCTTAACGCTTGAGCCGGATTACCCGCCGGCACTGATGGCACTGGCGCAGTATGCGCTAGATGATGAAGCCTTCGGAAAAGCCCATCAGTTGTTACTCCGTGGCAGTGATAAAGCGCAAGCTCACCCAGTTTGGCAACTGCTTCTGATCAAAGCCGAATCGGGATTAGGCCACTATGCCCACGCGAGACGACGCTGCCTGAGCGTGTATAAACAAAGCCAAGATCCAGCGTTTCTCCGACAATTATTGGTGATTTACCTTAATGAGCGAAACTGGTTAGAAGCCAGTAAACTGGCTAAGCAGTGCTTGCGGGAAGACCCTGAGCGCGGAGAGTTACATTATGCGTTGGCGCGTGCCACATTTGAGCATTTGAAACAACATCACCAATTTACCCACGAAAAACTGACCCATTGCTACCATATTCACGAAAAAGCCTGCCAATACGTCGTGGGTAAGCATGCGAATACCTTGCAAGCGCAATTAGGCGAATTAGATTGGTATTTAGGCAACATTGATAGCGCGCAAAAGCGTCTCGAATCCCTATTGGCTGACAGCCCGGATGATCACGCGCTGCGCTTTAACTTAGCGTTTGTCTATCGCACTCAGATGGCATGGCCCGCATTTTATGAGGCCAACGAAGCTGGCATTGAATGTGGGCGTCGACTGAAATATCACGGTGAGTTACCACGTTGGGACCTTTCTCGTCCCGAAAGCGATGCTGTACTCATTATGCCTGAACAAGGCGTCGGGGATGAGCTCGCCTATTTTCATAATGTGCCTATGGTGGTGGAACGTGCCCGAAAGGTCTACGTTGGCTGTGATCCTCGTCTTGAGCCCGTGCTCAAAGCTGCCTTTCCCACCACAGAGATCGTGCCTATTTCACGTACTGATGGGCAAGATATCCATATTCCTGATCACGTGTTGGCCGATATCAATAGCTGGGTCGCGGGCGGCTCACTGGCGGGAATTTGTTATCAGCACTTCGAACGCCACCTTTACCAGCAAACCTATATTCATGCGTCGGCGACTCAAGAGACACCTTGGCAATCGGTGCTAGATGAACTGAAAGCACAAGGGCCAGTTATTGGCGTTTGCTGGCGAAGTGGCTTGGCGGCGGCAACACGGAATATCCACTATTTGATTGCCGATGAACTGGGGCAATGGTTAACAAAAATGCGCTCCCTTCATCCTAAGGTTCAGTTTGTGAACCTACAGTATGGAGACTGCTCAAAAGAGCTGGCCAAAGTTAAAAAACAAACTGGGGTCGAGGTTGTGCAATTGCCAGGCTTGGATCTTAAGGATGATTTTGTCGGGAGTGCGAATGTTATGGCATCCATTGACGGCGTGTTTACCGCAGGTACCGCTGTTCACCGGACCGCTGTTGCGGTAGGGGCACCTTGTTATGTCTTTTTTGCCGGCCACAAAGACAGTGATCCGATGCAAGCGGTCGCAATGTCTGGCCATCAAGAGTACGCGTTCTGCTATCCACCCTTACTGAACGACAAAAAGCCGCTATTGGACGCCATGGCACAGGCCATGTATCGCGATTTATTGACCGGATAACCGACGTTGTCTCAATACCACTAACAGCAAAAGGGCAGTCAATACTGCCCTTTTCATAGAAACGTCTCACCGTTAAAGCACGTTGACGATGCGGATTAGATATAGTTGAACAGCGATAAGTCTTTCGTTTTCGCAAACGCTTGTTGCGATGCCTGTAGGGCTAACATGTCTTCATTCATATCGATCGCGGCTTGGGTATAGTCCAAGTCCTCCATAGTGCCCAATGAGCGATTTAGCACCAATTTGAAATCTTTGTGCATGCTCTCTTGCCGATCTAGCGTAGTCAAACGTGTCCCGACCTCAGAACGGGCCTTGTTTAAGTGTTTGAAGGCCGCAGCAAACTGATCGGTGACTTGATGCAGCTCTGCGGTTGCAGACGCATCATCGATGTCAGCATACGACAACGCGGCACCATGTTTAAACGCATCAAAGATAGTGAAGGTGTCTTGACGCTCGAGTGCAATAGTATCGCCGGGCTTCATCTCACCTTCAAAGGTCATTTTAAGCGTGTTCCACTCAATCCCATTTTGAGGATCGTAGAGCCCAGTGCTCACTTCGGTCCCGTTTTGGGTTAATGAATAGGTTGTATCTCCACTGGCATTTACATCAAAGGTCACGGCGTACGCGGCGTTGTCTGCATTATTGCTGTTTTCTGCGCGAGCAAGCAGCAACAAGGAGCCATCTTGCAAATCGTACTCGGGCTGATAATCCCCATAAGGGTTATCAATTTCCATAAACATTTTATCGCCCGGATCCGATGTGGGCACTTCTACCGCGGGGGCAACCTGCGCAGTACGAAAATAGCTATCACCGGCATAACGGACATTGCCTTGACTGTCGCGATAAAAAGGTTGCGTGCTGGTTTGGGTCCCTGAGAACAAGAAGTTGCCTGATTCATCCTTGGTATTCACCAAGTCCATAAAATTATCAAACATACCTTGCAAGTCTTGACGGTGCGCGGTGCGATCGTCATCGGATAGCGACCCGTTGATCATCGCCATCACTTTGCGTTTCGCACTGTCCATCAATTGCTCAGACTCATCAATCGCGATCTCTTCACGCGTTTGGCGGTTTCTCGCTAACGTTATCGAGTCAATGAACTGATCAATTTGTTCGTCTTGCTGGCGGAAATTCTGAATATAAATTGACGACACAGGATCATCACCTGCAGTGATCACCCGCTTACCGGTCGCCATTTGTTCTTGATTATCTTGCACCTTAATATTCTGGCGCATGATATCGTTAGACACTGACTGGTAGTTGTGAAAGCTGGCAATACGGCTAATCATGATAGCTATCCTTATCGTGTCGCATTGAGCAGTGAATCAAACGTCTCATTTGCCGCTGTCATAATGCGCGACGCCGCCATATAGGCACGTTGAAACTTCATCATATTCGCGGCTTCTTCGTCCAGATTGACCCCCGCGATTTCAGCAACGCGTCCTTCCGCCGCATCATGCTCCACCAAGCTGACATCTTGCAGTCGTTCATACGACGCTTTTTGTACGCCAAGGTCGGTATTCAACCCTTCATACACATCCAACAAGGTAGAGCGTCCGTTATCCATCAGCTTTTGCGTTTGCAATTCTTGCATTCGGATCAGGTTACTGTTGTCGCCATCTGCTGGGATCAGACTGATGGCAAGAATGTCGTCAGGCGCCGCTTTATCGTTAATCTCAATCAAGGTGCCATTGACGTTAATCGGCCCTGTTGGCGGATATGCTTGCGGAGCAAGCAATACTTGTCCGTCTGTATCCGTGACCGCAAACTGACTCCCATCGGGTGATATGCGAACTTGGAATTCTTTCTGAGCCCCAGACTGCAGTACGCGCACATCCCCCTCACCATGGCTAATTGAGCTGGCGCTGACATAACTTTGAGCGGCAATGCCAGCAGGATCATCCATCACCATGCGGATTTGCCCCGCAGCTGCACGCGCGGGGCGCAAAAAGACCCGTTCGTTAGGCGCAAGGTTAGCGTCGATTTGAACGCGCATGCCATCTACATTAAAACTTGGCGGTGTTCCGCTTGGCGTTACCGTTGATTGCTGACCATCAGGTGACGTGAGCGTGTATTGCGCCCCATCAAATTTTAATTGATAGTCACCAATTTTAAGCTTCTGAAGATCATCGATGTACACTTTAAGATCAGCGGTCGAATCACCATTTTTGATCACCCGAGATGCCGCAATACGGTCGTCATTAAAGTCGGTGAGGATATTCTTGCCAACCTCACCATTTAGATCGAAGCCTTGTCCTTGCAAATCGTTCAATGCTTGAGAAAAGCCAATCGCTATACGGCCGAGTTCGTCACGCGCCTGCCCCAGTGTCTGATCACGATATTCAAATAACGCGCCGAGCTTGCCGCGAATATCGCGATTAGAAATCGCCTTCACGCTTTTCCCTTCAACTAAGGCCAGCTGACGTTCTTGGTGATCAGGCTTTCCCGGTAAGGTTGTGAGTTCACTGCTGTTCATCCCTGACACTAACATATGACCACTGCCGATGATGACGTTAAACAAGCCATCTTCACGCGCATTAACACTGACTTGGGTGTATTCAGCTAACTCACGAATGAGCTTGTCATGACGGTCAAGTAAATCGTTCGGCTCGCCCGGTGTTTTCAGAATAGCTTTATGAATGTCAACAATTTCGCGGCCAATATCGTTCATACGCTTGACCGTGGCATCGATTTGCGAGGAGGTATCAATCGACTGCTGCTGAAGTACGCCATATACGTCGTTTAATCCAGCAGACACCATGCGCGCTTTCTCTAGCACCACCTTACGCGCTCCCATATCACTCGGGCTATCGGTGAGGCCTTTTACTGCACCAAAGAACTCATTCATATTGTCAGGAATTTTCCGCGCTGAGTGCGCCATCATATCGTCAAGGCGCCCAAGCTGATCATTGCGCGCGGCGGCATGTTCTAAATTGGAGGTAGCAATATTGAGCTCATTAACGGCAAACTTATCGTAATTACGGCGCACGGCAGCGGCGTGTACGCCGTCACCGTAGTTATTCCCTCCCCAATAATGAGGATCGTTAACTTGTTGCTCAACAGACTGACGGCTATAACCCTCAGTGTTCACATTGGAAATATTGTGACCTGTGGTATTAAGTTGTCGCTGCGCGGTGAGTACACCTTGCGACCCAAGGGAAAGCAGGTCAAAGCCCATTGTGCCTCCAGAAAACCCGGCAATAGAAACGAGATACAGGAATCAAAGCAAGAATTGAGCCAATAGAAATACAGGCTTTTTATTTTATAAAAATCAGTGAGTTAATATAACTTATCAACATGAGACAAATAAAGGAAAGGACAACGGCAAGCCCTTGCCTGCCGTTATTGATCCATCATGCCGCGGACTTGATCGAGCACGCGGAGCACCTTGTTCGAATAATCCGGATCGGTCGCATAACCGGCCTGATGCAACTCGCGAATAAATTGCTCTGGTTGTGCGGACTGGGACAGTGCCTGCTGATAGCGAGGGTTGCTATTGAGGAAAGAGACGAAGTCGTCAAAGCTATCTTGATACGATGGGTAGGCACGGAAACTCGCGGTTTCTTGAACCGGTATGCCATCATAGACTTCTAAAGTCTGCGTCGCGACTTTATCGCCCTGCCAGCGCTTATCGGCCTTAATATTAAACAAGTTATGGCTGTTATCGCGCGCATTGGCGATCACTTTTTTACCCCATCCCGTTTCTAGCGCCGCTTGCGCAAGAATAATCGCAGGATCGGTACCTAGCGCCCTAGCGGCTCGACGTGCGTGAGGCGTGAGGGTTTGCACAAACGATTCTGGAGAATCAAACGATTCTTTACGTATAGGACGCTCTGGAATACTTGGCGGCGCGATAGACTGTCTATCCAGTTCGGCCATCGCTTGCTCTGCCGCTTGCCGACTTTGATCTTTATTCATGGGCAGCGCGTTCGCGGATGCGAAAGCGGCCTCTTTTAAGTTGGTTTGGGGCTCACCCGATTGCGCGCTGCCTAGCTGTTGCACAATCATATCTGCCAGGCCGAGGGAACCCTCTCGGCTCAGTTCACTGGCAAGTTGCTCATCGGCCATTTGCTCGTAAAATTTCGACGTGCGGTTATCAATCAAATCCGATTCAAAGGCTTCATTCGCTTCTCGCATCGATTTGAACAGCATTTGTGTAAACAACGACTCAAACTGTTCTGCCGCCGCCCGCAATGCCGCTTTTTCATCACCATCTTTACCACTTACGGCTTTTTGCCGTAGTGAATCGAGCTGGCTAATGTCATGCACAAACTGGCTATCAACCGGTGATTTCATTGTTCTGCCCTATATCACGATCAACTGGCCATCAATGGCACCTGCTTGTTTCAGCGCTTGCAGTATTGCCATCAGATCTGACGGTGCTGCCCCCACGCCATTAACGGCACGTACCAAGTCGTCCAAGGTCACGCCCGGCTTAAAGTGGAACATCCGCCCCTCTTCTTCTTGCACTTCAATATCAGTATCCGGCGTAACGATCGCTTCCCCGCCCCCGAGCGGATTAGGCTGACTCACATTGAAATCTTCATTAATGGATACTGTCATCCCACCATGAGTGATCGCCGCAGGTCGCAAACGAACATTTTGTCCCACCACGATCGTCCCCGTGCGGGAGTTTACAATGATCTTGGCGGCGGCATCGCCCGGCTCAAATTCAATGTTTTCCACCGTCGATAAAAACGCGACGCGCTGGCTGACATCACGAGGCGCTCGAACACGTATAGACGTCGCATCCATCGCTGAGGCCATTGAAGGGCCTAAGAAGCGATTAATGGCATCCGCCATACGTTGGGCAGTGGTGAAATCTGCTTGGAATAAGTTGAAGGTCAAGAAATCGCCGCGACCAAAGGGATTGGGCACTTCGCGCTCAACAGACGCGCCATTAGTGATACGGCCAACCGTTGGTGTATTCCCCACTAATCGTGAGCCATCCGCCCCCGTGGCGCTAAAGCCACCCACAATCAAGTTGCCTTGTGCAATGGCATAGACGTTACCATCCAAACCTTTCAGGAAGGTTTGCAACAGCGTTCCCCCGCGCAGGCTTTCAGCCGAACCAATCGAGGAAACCGTAACGTCAAGTTTTTGACCCTGCTTCGCAAAAGCGGGTAAATCTGCCGTAACAGCCACCGCCGCAATATTGGCTGCCTGAGGGTTGATGTCGGGTGGCAGCTGGATGCCAAAGTTTTCCAGCATAGATTTAAAACTTTGATCGGTAAACGGCGTGCTCTCACCGGTGCCCGGCAAACCCACGACCAGACCATAGCCTGTCAGGGTGTTGCTGCGCACGCCTGCCACTTCCGACACATCTTTTATGCGTGCCGCGAGGCTCGGAAACGCCACCACCAGCAATACAATCGATAACAACCACTTTTTCACGTCAACTCTCCGGCACGTTATTGCGCTATAAAGTGACATTAAAGAATCGTGCCAACCAGCCTTGCTCTTGCGTATCTTGGCGATCACCCGTTCCTGAATATTGAATACGCGCGTTAGAAATACGTGTCGATGCAATCGTGTTATCTGGGCTAATGTCGGCCGGACGAATGGTACCGCTGAGGCGTATGTATTCATCCCCTGAGTTTAATGTCAGCCACTTTTCACCTCGAACCATGAGGTTACCATTCGCAAGAACATCAATTACTTGGACTGAGATTGATCCCTGTAGGCTGTTGCTCTGATCGGCTGAAGCAGAGCCTGTGAAGGAGTTATCGTTACTCACTTCATAAGAAAGGGTCCGCTCGCCGATAGTGATCTCTTCCCCCCCCAACGAGAGCGGATCCATGCTAAGGTCATTGGATTTCGCCAAATCAGAGCTCGCACTTTTTTGTGCTTGCGTGTTCTCTTCGAGCATCACGGTGACGATATCCCCCAAACCGCGCGGTTTAGACCCGTCATAAAGGTCACGCTGGCGGGTGCTATCAAACAAGGAGCCTGTCGCCGTCGCGTAATGCTCTGGGGGTTGCTGAGGACGAATGGGTGACCAAGCCGGATCGCCAGCTTTGGGATCTTCGCGTTGGCGGAGTAAGCCAATCAGCCCCTCACTGTCTGGCGCTGTCTCGCCCTCGACCGCATCCGTGGTTGAGGTTGCTTGGTCAAGATCACTACCTGTGTCTTGCTGACCCGGCAAAGAGCAGCCGCTCAGACCGAACAAGGCCATAAGCAACAAGCTTGGCATTAAAACACGTTGGAAAGTCATCAGCGCCCCCTTGTAACCCTTAACCTTGTTTATAACTGCTGATTCACATAGCTCAGCATTTGGTCAACAGACGAAATCACTTTTGAGTTCATCTCGTAGACACGCTGCGCTTCAATCATGTTGACCAGCTCTTCGGTGACATTCACGTTCGAGGTTTCTAGCATCGACTGCTTCACTTCACCGAAGCCATCCAGACCAGGCACCCCTTCTTGTGGATCGCCACTGGCCCCTGTCGGTAAGTAAATGTTTTGCCCAATCGGCTCCAACCCACCTGGGTTGATAAAATCGACCGTGGTGATCTGACCCAACACTTGGTTTTCTTGCTGCCCACGCAAACGGGCTGACACTTCACCGTCAGTACCCACCGTAATCTGCACCGCGTCTTGCGGTACGGTGATTTCAGGTTGCAGCACGTAGCCAGAACCCGATGTCACTATGGTGCCTTCATCGTTTAGGGTGAACTGACCATTACGTTGGTAACCGATATTGCCGTCCGGCAACAATACTTGGAAGAAACCATCGCCTTGGATCATCATATCAAGCGCATTATTGGTGGTTTGCACATTACCATTGGTATGAACACGCTGCGTGGCAACCACTTTAGAACCCGCGCCTAGCATCAAGCCACTGGGCAACTCTGTGTTCTGCGAAGACTGGCCACCCGGTTGGTTGATGTTTTGATAAAACAAATCTTCAAACACGGCACGCGACTTTTTAAAGCCAATGGTGGATGCGTTCGCTAAGTTATTCGAGATGGTCGAGATGTTAGTCTGTTGCGCATCAAGTCCGGTTTTACTGACCCATAATGCTGGATGCATAGTGTGTTCCTCTTAAGATGACTTAGCCAAGCTGCAACAGTGATGCAGACGACTCGTCCATTTTTTCCGCAGTTTTCATCAGCTTCACTTGCATTTCAAAGTGACGCTGCAAGTCGATTAAGCCGGTCATTTCGCCCACAGCATTAACGTTGCTGCCTTCTAATGCACCGGTGAGTAGCGTCACGCCCGCATCAGCAGGAAAGATAGTGCCGGGTTGCTTGGCTTTGAAAACCCCGTCTTTGTCTTTGAATAAGTCTTGATTGTCGGGACGAACCAATTTAATCCTATCCACCACTTCCATCGCATCAGCAGGCGCCCCTTGCGGAAGCACCGACACCGAGCCATCTTTGCCCACTTCAATTTTTGCTGCCGGGAGTGGAATAAAAATCGGACCGCCGGTTTCCCCTAAGATTAGGTTGCCGTTACTGTTTTGCAGCAGCCCTGTCTGGTCGACTTTCAAGTGGCCCGCGCGGGTATATCCCTCTTGCCCTTGGCTATTGAGTACCGCTAACCAACCCTGTCCCTGTACGGCAACATCGAGGTTACGGCCGGTGGTAATCGTTGAGCCTTGCTCAAAACGATAGCCAGGACGCTCTGTCATGTTGAACACACGGCTGGGAAGTCCTTCGCCATACGCTTGCATGGAGCGAGACTGCTCAAGATCGGCTCGAAAGCCTGTTGTGCTCACATTTGCCAAGTTATTTGCGCGCAGCTGCATCGCTTGCATGTCCTGCTTCGCACCACTCATGGCAAGGTATAACGCGCGATCCATATTGGTTGCCTCCACAATCGTTCTAACCAGAACACAGCAAAGAGCATGCCATTATTAAAACTTTATGTTTATCAGGTAATTATGAAGATTTGGCGCCAAGAGGACGCTAAAGAGAAGGAGAGAATGGAAAAGCCTTGCCGCCCAAGGGGTGGACGGCAAGGAAAGTACGGCTATCGAATTTGCAAGATGTTTTGTTGCATCTGGTTGCTCACTTCCAAGGCTCGCGAGTTGGCTTGGAAGTTACGCTGTGCAGTGATCAAGTCCACTAGCTCTTGAGTCATATCGATATTCGATTGCTCGATCGTTCCGCTTTTTACTTGGCCAAACGCACCTTGCATCGCTTCACCAAAAATAGGATCGCCAGAGTCTTGTGTCACATCCCATTGGGTGTTGCCCACTTGCGCGAGGCCTTGTTGGTTGGCCACACGAACCATGGCGACACGCCCTAGTGCGATGTTTTCACCGTTACTATAGGTGGCCATGATGGTGCCTTTGGGATCAATATCGACCTTGGTCAAATAGCCGGTCGTCGCGCCATCGTCGCTAAACTTACGCATTTCAAACGGTGCGGCATATTGGGTTGGGTTGTCGAAGTTAATCGTCAACTGCTGATCACCATTTGCACCGTTCATCTCTAGCGCCGCTCCCGCAGGGCCGAGCGGATCGGTCACTATTGGGTTGCCACCGTTGATGCTGTTAACGGAGCCATCTGAGTTAAAATCGACCGTATGCCCCGTGTGTCCTGTGGCGTTGGTGACGTTACCACCTTGAATATTAACCGGTTTTTCTCCTTCGGGATCCGTCATGGTGTAGTACACCGACCAACTATTCGGGTTGGCGGGATCATTGCCTTTTACATAATAGGTGGAAAGCTTATAAGGCTGACCCAATGAATCATACACAGTGGCAGAGGTTTGCTTGTTGTAGGTTTCTGGGTCTTCAAAATTAAACTGCGCCGGATCTTTCTCTGCGCCGCCGGCTGGTAAGTTCAAGCCAATATCAACGTTTTGCGAGGCACGAGGCTGACCAAACTGATCGGGCACATTCAGCGCTTGGGGTTCGTACGATCCCACTTGCTGCGTGTCAGGGTCTACTTTATAACCCAGCAGATATTGGCCTTCCGAGTTGATAATGTCGTTGTTTTTATCAAGGTGGAAGGCGCCGTTACGCGTCAGGTGATAGTCGTTGGTTTGAAGCTTATCATTCGAGACGCCAAAGAACCCATTACCACTGATCCGTAAATCCAACGGGTTGTTGGTGTAGATACTCGAGCCCTCATGGAACTGCTGCGCAACGACTGAGGTTTGCACACCCGTACCATTGGTGGTTTTCGAGTTCGAAAAAATCGACGTTGAATACACATCCCCGAACTCAGCACGCGACTCTTTAAAGCCATAGGTATTGGCGTTCGCAATGTTGTTACTGGTGGTATTCATGTCTTTCTGGGCCGCACCAAGGCCACTTAACGCAATATTAAAACCCATTGCTTTCCACTCCTAATAAATCGGTTAGCCTTTCGTCACATTACCGACGTCGGCATTACCGACTTCTAGCACTTCAGCGAGCTTGAACGGTGAGGAGAAGCCGGCAAGATTTAACATCACGTTGCCGTCGCCATTCCCCAGCAAGACACTGTTCACATTGGCATAGGTTGATAAATCAAACTCTTGAG
Source organism: Salinivibrio sp. YCSC6 (assembly GCF_004916735.1). Lineage (NCBI taxonomy): Bacteria > Pseudomonadati > Pseudomonadota > Gammaproteobacteria > Vibrionales > Vibrionaceae > Salinivibrio > Salinivibrio sp. YCSC6. The sequence goes on along the minus strand of NZ_CP039516.1, from coordinate 673,724 downwards.
TTTTGCCATCAACCATGCCGCTGACTTTCAATCGATAGCGACCTTCCGGCATCGGATTGCCGTTGTCATCGTTGCCGTCCCACTCAACCCGGTGATCGCCGGGTGGCTTCGGTCCCATACTGAAGGTTCGCAATAGCTGGCCTTGTTCGTTCTCCACTCGAACACTCACGTTATCGAGCGCGCGAGGCAGTTTTACCATGCCCGCGATTCCGCCCGCTTCAGGCTTGACGCCCATCGAGCCAGGAACCAGTACGTCTCGGCCAACCAAAGATGACGCTTGTAGTGCTTGGTTTGAAGTAATCGACTCATTGAACGCATCAAATTGATTGTTCATCTTGCCGATCCCTTCTACCGTCGCGAATGACGCCATCTGGGAGATCATTTTGTCATTGTCGACAGGCTTGAACGGATCCTGTTGTGACAGCTGCTTGGTGAGCAGTGAGAGAAAGTCTTCCTGCTTGAGCTCAGTCTGTCCGGTGACTTTCTCCTGGCTCTCTTGCAGTTTTTTCTCCTGCTGCGCCTTGAGCTGGTCAATGTAGGACAGTCCGCTAGTCGAACCTGTACCGTCGATTCCGGCCATTATCGCCTCCTACATTACTGACCCATCTGAAGCGTACGCATCAGCATTTGTTTACTCGCATCGGCAACCTGCACGTTAGTTTGGTAGGCGCGCGACGCGGAGATCATATTCGCCATTTCTTCCATCACGTTGACGTTGGGTTTAAAAATATAACCCTCTTCATTCGCCATCGGGTGGTCAGGGTTATATTCGGCACGTAAAGGCTTTTGGCTCTCAACGATACCTTTAATATGCACCGGCACACTCTCACCGCTTTGCTGCTTGAAGCGATTAAGCTCTGCAGCAAAAATCGGATGCCGTGCACGGTAGGTTTCCTGCGCAGAACTGCTTACCGAATTGGCATTGGCTAGGTTGCTTGATGTGGTGTTCAACCGCACTGACTCTGCGCTCATCGCCGAACCAGATACGTTAAAGATATTAAACAAGCTCATCGGTTATTCCCCTTTCAATGCCTTTTTCATGTTCTTGAACTTTGAGCCAAGAAAATCCAGTGAGGCTTGGTATTCCAATGCATTCTGCATAAACAAGTTCTTTTCGAGCTGAGCATCAACCGTGTTGCCATCCCCAGTATCAGGTTGCGTAGGCACGCGGTACTTCTTCTCGCCCGCCACGTGGGTGGTGGCAGCAATGTGCCGCTCATTAGTGCGGCTTAGGCCAATACTTGCCCCTGAGGTTGCCGCCTGCAAAGCACGTTTAAAGTCGATATCTTGTGCTTTGTAGCCTGGCGTATTGGCATTAGCAATGTTGCTAGACAGCGTCTCTGCCCGTGTAGCGCGTACGCCGACAGTGTGCTGGTGTACGCCTAATGCATTGTCAAATGTAATCGCCATGGGCAACCTCCAAAACTCTTCTCATTACATCAAAGCAATCTTGATGCCAATTTTTAATACCCAATCTAAACACTATGTTTTCAATGAGATAGAAACCAAGCCGCGGGATTATCTGGATGAGACGGCGGCAATAGTCACTAAAGAAGAGGCAAACAGAAAAGAAAAAGCGGCAAGAAAGATGCCGCTTTTGAAAAGGATTACTTGAGTTTGTAAATAATACCGGGGTTACACCGGATCATCTCAAATTTATCAGTGAGCCCAGTCAGCGACTCAGACGCCCCAAGAATTAAGTGTCCGCCCGGGTTAAGCGCTCCCGCCATCTGATTTAAGACCTGAGCCTTCATGTCTGGCGAAAAGTAAATCAAGACGTTACGACAAAAAATAATGTCGAACTTACCCAATAAGCTATAGCTTTCCATCAGGTTCTGCGGGCGGAATGTCACCATGCGCTTAATATTCTCTTTCACCCGCATCTTGCCATCACCGACATCTTCAAAGAAGGTACGACGACGCTCAGGTGAGAGTCCGCGCCCTAGGGCAAGATTATCGTAAATTCCCTGACGGCAAGCCTCCAACATCGACGTTGATATATCGGTAGCAGTAATGCTCACACTGCCTAGCATACCCGGCTTACGTTGCTGCGTTTCAGCCACTGTCATGGCAATAGAATACGGCTCTTGCCCGGATGAGCTCGCCGCCGACCAAATTTTGATCGGTTTGCGGGCTTTGCCTAATTCAGGAAGTAGACGATGGGCCAACACTTCAAACGGGTAGGTGTCACGAAACCACAGGGTTTCATTGGTGGTCATCGCATCGATTGCTGCCACTGCCAGCTCTCGATTTCGGCCCGTAATCACCGATTTCACCAATTCAGAGAGTGACGCCAAACCAAACTTATTGACCAATGGGCTAAGTCGGCTTCGTACTAGGTATTGTTTGCTATCCCCAAGCACGATGCCGCATTTCGATTCGAGATGCTTGCAGAAGTCTCGATATTCTTGGTCACTGATTGCTACATTTGTCATTAATCAACTCAATCACTCTGTTTGGGTTACGACTTAACCGCTTCGATGACGGCAGAGCCCAATTCATCAGGGTCGAATTTCGCGATAAACGAGTTGGCGCCCACGCGCTGCACCATGGCCTCGTTAAATACCCCACTTAAAGATGAATGCAATACTACATGAAGATCTTTTAAGCTCGCATCTTTTCGGATTTCAGTGGTGAGGGTGTAACCGTCCATTTCCGGCATCTCAATATCTGAAATCACCAATGCCAGCTGGCTATATATATTGCCTTCTGCTGCCATTTCTTTCAGTTTATCCAGTGCCTCTTTGCCATCTTGTACCAAGATAACATCATAACCGACACTTTCTACAGCGCGCTTCACTTGGCGACGCGCCACGCTCGAATCATCCGCGACCAGTACTTGGCTCGGAGCGCTTTCCTCACGTTCTTTACGCTTAGAAAGCACCTCCTCACTGATTTCCTCATTCACGGGTGCAATTTCATTCAGGATTTTTTCAACATCCAGTACTTCCACCAGCTCATTGTCAATCTCAGTGACAGCGGTCAAGTAGTGAGAACGGCCTGTGCCTTGAGGCGGTGGGAGGATTTTTTCCCAATTCATGTTCACGATACGCTCGACCGACCCAACTAAAAAGCCCTGCATCGAACGGTTAAACTCAGAAATGATCACGAAACGATTTTCGGGATCCGGAATAGCTGGCCCGCCAGTTGCTAGGCTCATATCAATGACAGAGACTGTTTGACCACGAATGTGCGCGACCCCTTTCACTAAGGGATGTAAATTTGCCATCGCGGTTAACTTAGGGCACTGAAGAACTTCCTTTACTTTAAAGACGTTAATGCCAAAGCGTTGGTTTCTCATCAGGCGGAAAGTCAACAGCTCTAACCGGTTTTGTCCTACCAGCTGCGTGCGCTGGTTGACCGAATCAAGAACACCACCTGTCATAAGATAAACTCCATGTTGCCCCGTTTTTTATGTAGAGTAGCATGATAATAGTAGTGGGTTATTGCACTACTCTCGAGAAAGAAGGGAAAATTTCTTCTTTGGTCGTCATCAATGGTTTGGATCTATGTATCAGATATTACGTTTATTTATCGTCAGCTTATTAGCAAGCTTTAGCGTAAGTATAGCCGCTGCGACGGTAAGTCAAATGGATGCGGTCAGAGAAGCGGCAGAACGACATGTCGAGTCTATCATTTCGGTGCCCAAAAACGGTGAGCTCGACATCACAGCCGGCAACCTTGACTCGAGATTACGCCTGACCGATTGCCCGCTGCCATTGGATACCGAAGTGCCAGGGCGACAACGTATGAATACCTCGGTAACGGTCATGGTCTCGTGTCCTCAAGATGACTGGCAGGTGTATATCCCAGTCCAAATTCGCTTAATGATCCCACTGGTCGTTGCCAAGCGCCCGTTAGATCGTGGCATGCCTCTTGCAGCGAGTGATATGACCATTCAAATGGTTGACAGTCGGTTTCAACGTGGCCAAACCTACACCAGTCCAGCGCGCCTAATAGGCTCGAAAGTAAAGAGAACGGTCGGGATTGGTCAGCCCATCAGCAGTAACGATGTGTGTGCCGTGTGTCGAAATGATGACGTTGTTATCACTGCACGTGGAAACGGACTCAATATTGTTGCAAAAGGTACGGCATTAAGTGACGGTGCTCTAGGAGAGCAAATAAAAGTCAAGAACGATAAATCCAATCGGATTGTCGATGCTACAATCTCGGCGGTGGGCGAAGTGACGGTAAATTTCTAATTTTTTACGCCCAAATGCTAAAGTTAGCAAAAGGAATGCCGATACGCTGAGCAACGGACTCAAAAGCGACTGACAGTAAGGCGACGTTTATGGCGAGTATTGATCAACTACGTGGTAACCAGCAACCGCTGACCACAACCCGCAATAGCGGGAACCAGAATAAGACACAAGAGGCGCAAGGGAGCGCCGTGCGTGAACAGCAACGCACGACCAGTCAAGATGATGCAGTGTCGCTGAGCCATCAAAGCCGAGAGATCGGAAAAATGAATCAGCAAATGGCCTCCGAGCCGTATTTTGACAGTGCGAAAGTCGCTGAAATTAAACAAGCCATTGCCAATGGTTCGTATAAAGTCGATGCTGACAAACTCGCTGCCAATATGATGCGCTTTGAGAACGATTTGAACGACAGTTAATCTGGCGGGATAGTTTATGAGTCAAAATGCGCCCCTGTCCGTCCTTCTCGAGCAGCAGCTAGAGCGAGTTCAGTCGCTAAAAACGCTGCTCGAGCAAGAAGCCAAAACCATTGCCAGCCGAGTGTCGGAAGACATCGAAGCCACCGCCAAACAAAAGCAAATCTTGGTGAATGAAATACAGCGTGCTGATAGCCAACTCGCACAGCACCCTGAGCGAGAAAAGCTTCAAGGCGACCCGCAATGCGTTGAATACGTCAACACCATCCAACAGCACATTCAAGCCTGTAAGCAACAAAACGAGACCAATGGGATGGCGCTACAACGTGCAAGTTTAAGCATCCATCGGTTACGTAATTTGTTCCAAGAAAGCGGCGGCAAGTCAGAGCTGACTTATGACCATGACGGCAATGCGTCAGGCCGGAAAACCCTTGGCACAAATGTAAAAGCGTAGCTCGCGCTTTAGTATACGCCGAGCCACCTGACACTGCGCACTGACGTCTCCTTACTTAACCGCTTGAAATTGGTCGTAGCGCGTATGCCCACTGCGCGTGCCCCCTCCCAATGATACAACTCGATCTGTAAAACAACGCGGCTTAGCTGACCAATAACAGTTAATAAAAAAGCGAGCCGTCTGGCTCGCTGATTGCGCGGAGAAAAGGTGGATTAAAAGATAATGTTTTCGTTACGGGGGATGTTTTGCGACTCGCCATAACGCTTCATTTTTTGCATCAAGTCTAAATCCAGCTCCAATTCGGTCACGTAGCTGTCACCGACTTTATAGCTTGCCACCACTTCGGCACCGCGGATAATACCGTCGACAGCGCCTTGTGTGCTATCACGGCCAAGACTTTGATCCTCCACACGCATACGACCACTGACTCGAAGCCCATACACCTGCTCACTGAGCTCTTTATATGCCTCGACTTTTGACGCTCGCATTGCACGTGTTTCACGCTCTTCTTGCGTGGCCCCTTGTTGAGCACTGATTGAAGCCATACCAACCGCAGAAATAACATTCTCCTCTTTCATCTTGGTCAGAGGCTGACACGCGGTTAAAGCCATCAGGGCTAAAAGGCAAAGTCCATGTTTTATTCTCATGAATCATCCTGTCTTGGTTAAGGCTTAAGAACGACTGTTTCACGCTTGATGCGGTTTTGATCATCACGAATAATGACGCCATCACGCATGCGCACTTTATAAAGCGTGTCAATATCTCGACCAATACGGTCTGCGGGTAAAAACCCTTGCGCAGAAGCGACCACAACACGCGACTCCATGCCAATAATACGCGCATTGACCAGTACACCTCCACCTTGTCGTAGCATGGTGCCTGTCAATATATAATCAATTTGCTGCTCGGGGTTTAACTCTTTCCAATCACGGCTGATGGCAAAGTCCCCTTCTTCGGTGACACGAATAGCGCCGGTCGATTTGAAGTCTATGACGGTAAAGCCACGGCTTTGCATCTGATAGATCAATCCTTCGGTCACTGTATTGCCTAACCAGTTCGTTTCAGACATGTCTTGCAAGTCTACAAACGACGTGACCGCCAACGGGGTACGTGCGGTTAAGTAAGCGTTTGTCGCCAGCAATTCGTCGGCCATGCTATTTAAAAAATAGTCCAGCGTGTGGCGAGGACGCTGCTTGAGGAAGAACTCACTCCCCGAGTAGGGCTCTTTCCCGTTGTAAATAGGCGTATATGCACAGCCTGCTGTCAACAGCGCTAATACCGCCACTATCCACTTTTTCATCGTATCATGCTCCGCGATCAGTCATCGATGTGAGACAAGTGTCTTCTTAGAGTATCGGACAAGGACCACAAACCTTTACCTTGAATTGTCGTCCTTGTGTTCCGGAACACAACTTGCATCAATCTCTCATGCGTCATGCTCTTGTTAGGGTTGCCACCCTACCTGTTATGTTAACGAAGCAATTTCCATACCTACTAAGTGAGAACTTGACTATGAAAACCCGTTTGGCGCGATTCGGCCTGCTTTTTTCTCTGTTTATCACGCCGCTCACACAGGCAGCTTGGTATGAAGTGTCTGCCAGCTCGCCCATCCTTGAAAGCGAGCAAGCGGCACGCGTCCGCGCGTTAGAAGCCGCCACGTTCGATGCCATGCAGTTCTCCGGCGCCGATGTAGGCAGTTTGCAGCAAATCAAACGATTTTTTACCTCCGTTAAGCCCGGTTACCAGTTCAATGGTAGTGAAGTCCGCGAGATCTTAATTCTGGAAGAAGGCACTCAAGGTGGCAATTATGTGGTCAATGTGCGGGTGGATATCTATCCATCGGCAAATGCTTGCCACAAGACACAGTATAAGAAAGGAATGGTGATGACACGCTTTCCGATTGTGTCGCCTCAGCAAGCGGCCTTAGGAGGAATTTACCAATTTGGTGATGATTTTTCTGTGCTGCTTAGTCGAGAAGTCACTCAACACGGACAAAGCTTTGTTGCCCGTGGTATTGCGAATGTCGATGTTTCGCCGAACGCCCCGCAAGCTGTCGCGATGCTGGCGGAAGATAAAGATGCACAATTTGTCGTGACTGGAGCCATTACCGATCTCTCTGCGACCACAGACAGTGGCAGCTTCGGCCGCTCGCAAGACAATCGGCAATTGGCGGTCAATGTACAAGCAATGGACGCTGAAAGCGGTGAAGTCATTTTCCAGCGCCGCTATCGTGATGTTGCCAAATGGCCTTTTGAGCGCCATAGCCAAGTGGATACTCAAACCGCGCGTTTTTGGCAATCGCCTTACGGGCAAATGGCACGACGCATGAGTCGTAACATCTTGCTGGATTTAGAGTCGGCCCTATCCTGCCGCGCCAGCAAACCCAAAATTGTGGCGCTAAAAGACAATATCGCACAAATCAACGTTGGACGAATCAATGGGGTGAAACAGGGTGATCAGTTACAACTGTGGCATCTCGCTTCTTTCACTGATGATTTAGGAATTGTGCGCACGCAGCGCCGTAAAAGCGGAATGACATTAACCGTTGCGCGTGTTTATGAAAGCAGTGCCGAAGCGGTTATCCAACCCGACAGCTTGATAGGCAGCATTCAGATCGGTGATATTGTCACCAAAGGAGTAAACTAAATTTAAACAGGCGCTTAAATCGCGCCTGTTTTTACGTATAATGGCTGCTCGCGCTCCCATAGCTCAACAGGATAGAGCAGTCGCCTCCTAAGCGACCGATCGGGGTTCGAGTCCCTGTGGGAGCGCCAGTAAACCATCATCACTTCCTGATTTAGTTGCTACTTACTGTTCTTTACCTCATTTCATTTGGTGTTTGTTCAAAATATCCGAACATATCCATCAATCTCCGCTACTTATTATTTCGATACCTCACCTTTATCATTGCTCTCAATCCGGCGAGTAACGTCAATATCTATCAAATTTTTCGAAGAGGTGCTCTATGCGTCAACGTTTACACACTCTGCTTTCCACTCAATCAAGCTTTGCCCCCTTAGCTTTGCGCCTTCCTGTCGGGGTGATTTTGATCGCTCATGGCGCGCAAAAACTGTTTGGTTGGTTTGGCGGCTATGGCCTTGAAGGAACGGGGCAATGGATGGCATCGATTGGCCTTGAGCCTGGTGTACTAATGGCGTTGATGGCAGGTAGTGCGGAGTTTTTTGGCGGTATGCTGCTGTTGATTGGTCTATTGACGCGCCCTGCTGCGGCTGTCACTGCAATCACCATGCTGGTCGCGATTGTTACCGTGCACTGGGATAACGGCCTGTTTCTAAGCAACAACGGGTATGAGTTTGGATTGGCATTACTGGCTGCCGCCGTCTCATTGCTGTTCAGTGGGGCTGGCAATCTCTCTGTCGATAAAAAGCTCAGCCAGACAATGCGCTAACCGCTGCGACTGACCCAAGATACAAAAATGCCGCGTGTTCAACGCGGCATTTTTCGTGGCCAAAGGTTGGTTGATTAAACGTAAGTCACCCACGCCCAAAGGCTCAACATGGCCATCACGCCGGCAAGGATATCATCGAGCATGATCCCCAGCCCACCATGAACATGCTTGTCCAACCAACTGATAGGCCACGGCTTAATCATATCGAAGAGTCGAAACATCACGAAGCCCGCCAAGATAATCTGCCAGTCGGTGCTTGGCACCAATGCCATGGTGATCCAAAAGCCAACAAATTCATCCCACACAATCGCGCCGTGATCATGCACTTTCATATCCGCAGAGGTACGACCGCAAATCACAATCCCTGCAAGGCTACCGACAAGAATAGCTATCCATAAACCGACTGGCGCTGTGTAGGTAGCAAGTAGCCAATAAAAAGGCACCGCAAACAAGGTACCAACCGTCCCCGGCACCACCGGAGAGAGCCCGCTCCCCAGCCCAACGGCCAGCAAATGCAACGGGTTTTTAAGCGATAAACGCTGCTTAGGATCTGTCACTGTCCAACTCCTTAAAGTGATCCCATCCTGATAGCGTCCAGTCTAAGGGATTACCATCGGCCATCAATTGTAAAGACTGACTGCCATTAATTTGACCAATACAAGAGGCGGTGACCCCAGTGTGTTTCAGTGTTGTCTCTAACGTCCCGCGATACATTTCCGGGACGGTAAAGCACAATTCATATTCTTCACCACTGGTTAAGGCAAGCTTTTGCGCGGTTTCACGGCTGTCCACATCCGCCAGTAACGCCTCCGACAGCGGCAGTTGGGTCACATCAATGGATGCCCCCACACCACTGGCTTTGAGAATATGCTGAATATCAGCCACCAGCCCATCGGAAATATCAATCGCCGCCGAGGCGATACCGCGTAAAGCTTGGCCTGCTGCTACGCGAGGCTGCGCGCGATAATGCCGATTAATCAATGTGGCCGCCCGTGCCTCATCGGTCACTGGCTTACCAAGGACATAGTTCAGTCCTGCTTGACTGTCCCCCAACGTACCGGTGACATATAACCAATCCCCAGGCTTCGCACCATCGCGCGATAATGCCTGTCCATGAGGGACATGACCATGCAAGGTCATGGTAATACTTTTGGGTCCACGCGTGGTGTCACCGCCAATCAGCTGGACTTGAAAATATTCAGCAAGCGCAGAGAAACCTTGGCAAAATCCCGCCACCCACGCTTCATCTGGTTCAGGTAACGTTAGTGCCAACGAGCACCAAGCAGGCATCGCTCCCATGGCTGCTAAATCGCTTAAATTCGATGCCAACGCTTTATGCGCGATATCGGAAGCACTGGCTGTAGCAAGAAAGTGGGTACCTTCTACCATGGTATCTGTGGTGATGGCGAGCTGACAGCCCTCGGGGACTTGGGTAATGGCACAGTCGTCACCAATGCCTAGCGCCACATCGCGGCGGCTCACTGGCTGACGAGCGAAATAATCGCGAATCAGATCAAATTCGTTGCGCGTCATAATGGCTTTCGTGGTATTACATCTAAAAATAAAAAGGCCAGCGGGGCTGGCCTTGAAAGGGAGGTAATTAACGAAGTCGTGGGGCCGCTTTATCAAGCACACCATTCACAAACTTGTGGCTGTCTTCGGCGCCAAAACGCTTCGCCAGTTCCACCGCTTCATTAATCACGACTTTATACGGCACATCTTCACGTTTCACCAATTCGTACATCGCCAAACGCAGCAGAGCGTGCTCCATGTCGTCCAAGTCTTGCAATGGACGTGACAAGTAAGGACGCATTTTGCTGTCTAGCTCTTGATGACTCAGTACCACGCCGCTAAACAGATTGCGGAAATATTCCACATCGGTTTCAGGCTCACGCAGAAGTGGCTCTGCGTCTTTGTGGTCGTCTTCTTCGTACTTTTCGGCTGCAAGGAATTGTGCCTCAATATCTGCGATATTGCCTTGCGCCAGTTGCCATGAATAGATGGCTTGCAATGCAAATTGGCGTGCATTACGTCGTGCGGCTGGTTTCACTCTAACCCCCGTTTAGGATTCAATCTGGGACAGGACATTGACCATTTCAAGCGCGCTCAGTGCAGCCTCTGCCCCTTTATTACCAGCCTTGGTACCTGCGCGTTCGATGGCTTGCTCAATGGTGTCAACAGTCAGCACGCCAAAGGCGACTGGGGTTTCAAACTCCAGTGCAACCTGTGCTAACCCTTTATTACATTCTCCGGCCACATAGTCAAAGTGGGGCGTGCCACCGCGGATCACCGAACCTAGCGCCACAATCGCATCGTAGCGACCGCTTTTGGCTAGTTTCTGGGTCACCAAAGGCAACTCGTAGGCACCGGGACAGCGGACCACGGTAATATTATCTTCGCTGACTTGGCCTTGGCGCTTCAGTGCGTCGATCGCACCTGATAGTAAACTCTCGTTGATAAAGCTATTAAAGCGAGAGATAACAATAGCAACCTGCGCGTTGGGCGCGGCAAATGCACCTTCGATTACGTTCATGAGCCTTCCTGTGACTTGCTTTCCGGAATGAGAAACCGCGCGATTCTAACACATTTTTAGCGAATGGCACCATGTTCCGTGCCAGCCAACCCTGTCGCACATCGCGCGGCCTTGCTTGTTACTTTATTCGGTGACGTATTCCACCACGTTCAACCCAAAGCCTGATAGTGCGTGATAGCGTTTCGTTGATGACGAAAGCAAACGCATTTGCTTAACGCCAAGGTCTGCCAAGATTTGCGAGCCAATCCCAACACGGCGTGACGTGCCTTGCCATTTGGCGCTAGCTGGCTGCTCGCCTTTATCTTGCGCTTCAAATGCTTTCACCTTATTGATAATGGCATCGCTGGTTTCTTCTTTCCCCAAAATCACCAACACACCACCGTCATGACTTATCCGTTGCATCGCACGGGTTAGGCTCCAGCTACGTTCAGCCGTTCGGTCAGATTGAAGCACATCGGTAAAGGTATCTTGCAAGTGCACGCGAACCAAGGTCGGATCAGCGGTCACTTCGCCTTTACACATCGCATAGTGGATTTGGTTATCAATGGTGTCACGGTAGGTGACCAAATCAAACTCACCAAATTCGGTGGGCAACTTACAAGAGGCGACACGCTCAATGGTGGTTTCGTTAAGGTTTCGGTATTCAATCAAATCTGCAATGGTGCCCAGCTTGATACCGTGCTTTTCACAAAACACTTCCAAATCAGGGCGACGCGCCATGGTGCCATCTTCGTTGAGGATTTCGACAATCACGGACGCAGGACTAAAGCCTCCTAAGCGGGCCAGATCACAGCCTGCCTCGGTGTGGCCAGCACGGGTCAGAACACCGCCCTCTTGTGCCATTAAGGGGAACACATGGCCCGGCTGAACTAAATCGGCAGCTTTCGCATTAGGCGCGACCGCAGCTTGTACGGTACGTGCACGATCGGCCGCAGAAATGCCGGTGGTCACCCCTTCCGCCGCTTCAATCGACACCGTGAAAGCAGTGGAAAATTGCGCATTATTGTCAGACACCATCAAAGGTAATCCAAGCTGCTGACAGCGCTGTTGGGTCAGCGTTAAGCAAATCAAGCCCCGACCATGGGTGGCCATGAAATTGATAGCTTCTGGCGTGATCGCTTCGGCCGCAATGATCAAATCGCCTTCATTTTCGCGATCTTCGTCATCCATCAATACCACCATTTTACCTTGGCGGATATCGTCAATGATTTCTTGGGCACTACTTATTGCCATCTTGGATTCCTTATTTCAAAAAGCCGGAACGGGCCAGCGTATCAAGGCTGACTCCCGTTGATTGTGTGGGTTCAGCCGCCTTGTCACCGAGCATTAATCGCTCAAGATAACGGGCGATCACATCAACTTCGATGTTCACTTTGCGCCCAGGGGCAAACGTTTGAATCGTGGTTTGTTCAGCAGTATGCGGCACAATGGTGAGCTTAAATGCACTGCCATTGACATCGTTCACCGTCAGGCTAATCCCATCTACCGTGATCGAGCCTTTCAATGCCACATATTTGGCGAGCTCAGACGGTAATCTAATCCAGTATTCCCACGCGCGGCCGGTTTGGTTCACCGATGTCACTTCACCGAGACCATCAACATGGCCTGCCACCATGTGGCCGCCAAATCGCGTGGTGGGTAGCATCGCCTTTTCAAGATTGACCTTGTCTCCGACCGACAAGTGCCCCAGTGATGAACGCGCAAGGGTTTCAGATGACACATCTGCGCTATAGCCCGTTGCGCTCAATGCTACCACGGTCAAGCACACCCCATTGGTGGCGATACTGTCACCCAGTTTGACATCACAGAGATCAAGCTCACCACTGTCGATAGTCAACGTCATGTCTTGCCCGCGGCGAGTCAGGCGTTCTACTCGGCCTACCGCTTCGATAATTCCAGTAAACATCGTTATTCGTACTCTTGCGTGATCACGGCATGCTCAGAGAGCATGGCGGTTAAGCGAACATCGTCACCGATCCTCGTCACGTGATTAAAGTGAAAGCGCGGTGCATCGTCCATCCGTTGCATCCCATCTAAAGCAACTAAGGGGCGACTGTCGCCTCCTAACAGGACAGGGGCTTGGTAAACAATCAGTTCATCGACTAACGATTCAGTGAGAAGCTGACCCGCTAGCCTTGCGCCCGCTTCGACCCACACTTTGTCAATGTCATGTTCCGCCAATGCGCGAAGGATAGCGGTGAGTGACGCATCGGGCATTACCCATTCTTGCACGTTATCCGGCCACGCATGATTACTCGGTGAATCAACAATACGGATCACATCGCCGTCAATCTGATAGACGGTTGCATCCGGTGAAGTTTTATTATCTCTATCTAGCACAACACGTGTCGGTTGGCGCACAGTCGATTGCGGATAAGCATCAAGTGTGGCTCGAGGAAGTTGGCTTTGGCGTACATTGAGGCTGGGGTTATCGGCCAATACCGTGGCGCTGGTCGATAAAATGGCACTAGCTTGAGCACGAAACGCTTGCACATCGGCGCGTGCGGGCTCACCGGTGATCCATTTACTTTGGCCATTGGCTAAGGCGGTCCGGCCATCGAGGCTCCCTGCCAGCTTAAGCTGTACATACGGCATTTGGGTGAGCATTCGCTTAATGAAGCCGGGGTTTAGTGCCTTGGCCTGCTCCGCCATCACACCGACGACCACCTCAATACCTGCTTCTTGTAAGCGCGCAATGCCTCTCCCTGCCACTTGAGGATTGGGATCTTGCATGGCACACACTACGCGACTGACGTTAGCGGCAATTAAGGCATCGCAACACGGTGGCGTGCGACCATAGTGAGAGCAAGGCTCTAAGGTGACATAAGCTGTCGCCCCTTGTGCACGTTCCCCCGCCGCCTTTAAAGCGTGTACCTCGGCATGTGGCCCGCCGGGAGCAAGATGAAACCCTTCACCAACAATGTCGTCACCATGCGCAATCACACAGCCCACATTGGGATTCGGGGTCGTGGTAAAGCGCCCTTGAGCGGCAAGCGCGAGTGCGCGCGCCATCATGGTGTTATCGCGTTGGTTGTTACTCATTTTTGCAGCCGTGCAATTTCTTCACCGAACTCACGAATATCTTCAAAGCTGTGATAGACAGAGGCAAAACGGATATACGCCACTTTATCGAGCTCTTTGAGTGCTTCCATCACTAAGTTACCAACCGAGGCTGAGCTAATCTCTCGCTCACCGGTCGCGCGAAGGCGTGATTTAATGCTGTTGATCGCTTTTTCAATATCGTCCGCACTGACAGGCCGTTTTTCCAGTGCGCGCTGAATGCCACCGCGCAGCTTTTCTTCGTCAAAAGGCTCACGATTACCATTGGTTTTGATGATGCGTGGCATCACCAGCTCTGCCGTTTCGAACGTGGTATAGCGTTCTGCGCACGCCAAACACTGGCGACGACGACGAACTTGATGGCCATCGGCGACGAGTCGAGAATCGATCACTTTGGTGTCGGTTGCACCACAGAATGGACAGTGCATGGGGCTAGCCTCCTCAATATCATCCCGTTAGTGTAACCGATTTGCGATTATGAAAAAGCCTGCAAACGGCGAGTTTGTAACGATTCTGTGCGCAAAGCTGATTTCGTTAAGAATCGGTGGCTAACCAAGCACAAAAAAGGCGCCTGAAGGCGCCTTTGCTGTTTCACTTACAACGCTCACCGGTTACGCATAAACCGGTAGGCGGCGGCAAATGGCCTGAACTTTTTCTTTAGTTTCAGCAATCACTTGCTCATTGTTGATGTTATCTAACACATCACACATCCAATGCGCGAGCTGTTCAGCGTCTTGCTCGGTAAAGCCACGGCGTGTAATCGCTGGCGTCCCCACACGAATGCCTGAGGTGACAAACGGGCTACGTGGATCGTTCGGCACACTGTTTTTGTTCACTGTGATATTCGCGGCACCGAGCGCAGCATCCGCTTCTTTACCAGTGATGTCTTTGTCAATCAAATCAACCAAGAACAAGTGGTTGTCGGTTGACCCTGACACGATGTTATAACCGCGTGCTTGGAACCCCTTCACCATTGCACGCGCGTTATCAATCACGCGCGCTTGATAGGCTTTAAACTCAGGTTCCATCGCCTCTTTAAACGCGACAGCTTTACCCGCAATCACGTGCATCAGTGGGCCACCTTGGCCACCTGGGAACACCGCAGAGTTGAGC
Source organism: Salinivibrio sp. YCSC6 (assembly GCF_004916735.1). Classification (NCBI taxonomy): domain Bacteria; kingdom Pseudomonadati; phylum Pseudomonadota; class Gammaproteobacteria; order Vibrionales; family Vibrionaceae; genus Salinivibrio; species Salinivibrio sp. YCSC6. The sequence continues at coordinate 658,543 of NZ_CP039516.1, read as the reverse complement.
TTTTTGTAGAGGTCTTCACCCGCATTAGACAGGATCAAACCGCCGCGCGGCCCTGCTAGGGTTTTATGGGTGGTGGTGGTAACCACGTGTGCATGCGGCAATGGATCTGGATACACGCCTGCTGCAATCAAACCAGCAACGTGTGCCATGTCCACCATGAACCAAGCGCCCACTTTGTCGGCGATTTCACGCATACGCTTCCAATCCACCACTTGCGAATAGGCAGAGAAACCACCAATGATCATTTTCGGCTTATGTTCCAGCGCGAGCTGTTCCATTTGCTCGTAATCAATCTTACCCGCTTCATCAATGCCGTACGCAACCACTTCATAGTGTTTGCCTGAAAAGTTGACCGGAGAGCCGTGCGTTAAGTGGCCACCATGCGCCAAGCTCATGCCCAAAACCTTATCGCCTGGGTTTAGCAGCGCCATATACACAGCACTGTTAGCTTGTGAGCCAGAGTGAGGTTGCACGTTGGCATATTCACAACCAAACAATTCACACGCACGCTCAATCGCAAGAGCTTCCACTTTATCGACATGCTCACAGCCGCCGTAATAACGCTTGCCGGGGTAGCCTTCGGCATATTTGTTGGTCAGTTGAGAGCCTTGCGCTTCCATGACGCGTGGGCTGGTATAGTTTTCTGACGCAATCAGCTCAATGTGTTCTTCCTGACGAGCCGTTTCTTCTTCAATGGCTGCGAACAGTGCCGGATCGTAATCCGCAATTTTCATGTCACGCTTTAGCATTTGTCTCTCCTGACTCAATGGTGGCGGGCTATTACCCTTAAAGCGAATGCTACCCGTACCCAAGTTGGCCCGATAGCTCGAATGGTTTTGATATGGCATAGTGCACCACACCTTGGGTTAGTCGCCTTACACATTTAAAGTGACTAAACCAAGGCAAATAGGCGGAAAAGTCGGCGTTTTAAAAGCCCGACGCAAACGTTTACGCTACCGCCATTACTGCGTTCGTCATTCTACAAAAAAACCACTGCAACAGGTAGTGTCAATCGGCCGTTTTTTTTATACGTCGGTTGTGCCAGATTAGTCCGCCATACAGAAATGCAGATTGTGCGCTGTAAACAATTTACACGCGAGTATCAAATTGCTGACATCCTATCAGCCAGTGATTTACTTGGCTGACTTTTTATTACTCTCATTTGGCGATAAAATCCGCGCCCGCAATTCCCATTAACCTTATTTAACCGCCGCCCCAGTTGGGTTTTGGCGGACTTTTTGTTGCTGTTTATGTAGGGAGAAGCCGTGTGAGCCGATATCAACACAGCTTAAAAGAAGATGTGATCGCCATTGCCTCTGGGGCGTTTCTCGTCGCACAAGGGGTGTTTTTCTTGCAACAGGCCGGACTGTTAACCGGCGGGACGACTGGCCTTGCTTTGTTAGTCAGCCAATTTACTGACCTGTCCTTCGGCACCCTGTACTTTCTGTGTAACTGTCCGTTTTATTTGATGGCTTGGTTTCGTATGAGCCCGCGCTTTGCTGTGCGTAGCTTACTCGCCGGTGGCGCGGTGTCCGTGATGGCCGACCATATCGCCTACTTTTTTCAAATCACTTGGTTGGCCCCCGCCTATTGTGCGGTCATTGGTGGCTTGCTGATGGGCGTCGGCATGTTGATGATTTTCCGACACAATGCCAGCTTAGGCGGTTTTAACGTACTGGTGCTTTATTGTCAGGACAAGTTTGGGATCTCGGCAGGAAAACTGCAAATGGGTATCGACTGTACCATCTTGGCGTTATCTTTCTTCCTCATCGACCTCAATCTCTTGATGTGGTCGGTGGTTGGCGCGATTGTGCTCAACTTAGTCTTGGCGATGAATCATAAGCCGGGTCGTTATCAAGCGCATCCGGCCAACCCTGGTGCGTAGCCAATCACCACGCCACACAAACAACAAAGCCAAGCATCACGCTTGGCTTTTTGTTGCTTACCGTATTCGTCCAACTCGCGATATTAAATCGCTTCTTCGTCTTCTTCACCGGTACGGATACGCACCACGCGTTCAACATCGAAGACAAAGATTTTACCATCACCAATTTTACCGGTTTGTGCGGTATCAATGATGGTTTCAACACACTGTTCTGCGACATCATTCGCGACCACGACTTCCAGCTTGACCTTAGGCAGAAAGTCCACCATGTATTCAGCGCCTCGGTAAAGCTCAGTATGACCTTTCTGACGACCAAAACCTTTTACTTCTGAGACAGTCATCCCCGTGATGCCCACGTCGGCAAGTGCTTCGCGTACGTCATCGAGTTTAAATGGCTTGATGATGGCTTCAATTTTTTTCATTCCGTTATCCTTCTCGTTGGCCGCAGCCGGTCCTGATGGATCAGTTGTTTAGCTGAAATTGTATCGCAGCCGGATAAAAAATCATCCATCGATTCACGCTTATCACTAAAAAGCCGCCATAGATTGGCGGCTTTGATTGGTATAAGGCTTATCCCAGTGTGACCCGCGCGTTGCGGAACATGCGCATCCACGCACTGTCTTCGCCCCAATCATCAGGGTGCCAAGAGTTAGCAACCGTACGGAATACCCGCTCAGGGTGCGGCATCATAATGGTGACGCGGCCCGACTCAGTGGTCAGCGCGGTAATGCCATTTGGTGAGCCATTCGGGTTGGCAGGATACGCTTGTGTTGGCTGGCCGTGATTATCGGTGTAACGCAACGCCACCGTACCTGACGCCTCAATAGCCGCTAGATGCTCTGCATCACGCACCTCAACACGTCCTTCACCATGCGATACCGCAATGGGCATCCGTGAACCCGCCATCCCAGCAAAGAAGGCGGAGGGGCTTGATTGCACTTCCACCATGCTAAAGCGTGCTTCAAAGCGCTCCGACTCGTTACGAACAAATCGTGGCCAGTGTGCGGCACCTGGGATCAGCTCATGCAGGTTCGATAGCATCTGGCAGCCATTACACACGCCAAGTGCCAAGGTATCTTCACGCGTAAAGAAGTCGCTGAATTGATCGCGTGCGCGGCTGTTAAACAGAATTGATTTCGCCCAACCTTCACCAGCGCCTAACACGTCACCGTAAGAGAAACCGCCACAGGCCACCAGCCCTTGGAAACCGTCCAAACTGACGCGTCCTGAGAGAATGTCACTCATATGAACATCCACAGCGTTAAAGCCAGCGCGATCGAAGGCGGCAGCCATTTCCACATGCGAGTTCACGCCTTGCTCACGCAAAATAGCCATCGTCGGTTGTTGACCGGTAGCGATATATGGCGCAGCAATATCTTGGTGCACATCAAAGCTCAGACTGGCGTGCAACCCAGGATCGATAGCCTGTTTAGCGTCAAACTCTTGGCGGGCACAGTCCGGATTATCGCGACGCGCTTGCATCTGATAGGTGGTTTCAGCCCAAATCTGACGTAAGTGCTGGCGACTGGCTTGATAGATAGGCGCCTCACCATGACGCAAGATAATCTCATCGCTATCGTTTAAGCCGCCAATCAGGTGGCTGCATGCGGTTAATTGATGTTCATCCAACACCGCATTAACACGCTCGAGATCTTGCGCCGCCACTTGGATCACCGCGCCCAGTTCTTCGTTAAACAGTACCGACAAGGCATCGTCGCCTAAACGGGCGATATCCACGTCAATACCGGTGTGACCGGCAAACGCCATTTCCGCCAAGGTGACGAACAGTCCGCCATCAGCTCGATCGTGATACGCCAGTAACTTTTGCTCTGCTACCAAGGTTTGCATCGCATTGAAAAAGCCTTTTAGGCGGGCGCTGCTGGTGACATCGGCAGGCTTATCGCCCAATTGGTGGTAAACCTGAGCCAACGCGGTTGCGCCCAGACGCTGCGCGCCCTCACCGAGATCGATCGCGATCAAGTGGCTGTCACCTTTATCGGTACGCAGTTGTGGGGTCACGGTACGACGCACATCTTCCACGCGGCCAAAGGCGGTGATAATCAGCGACATCGGCGCGGTGACGGTTTTGTTTTCACCGTCTTGCTGCCACTGGGTTTTCATCGACATCGAGTCTTTACCCACCGGAATGGTCAGTGACAGCTCAGGACACAGCTCCTCGCCAACGGCTTTAACCGCTTCGTACAACCCGGCGTCTTCGCCCGGATGACCTGCCGCGGACATCCAGTTCGCAGACAGTTTAATGTTAGTCAGGCTACCAATATCGGCACAGGCGATATTGGTAAGTGCTTCGCCGACCGCCATACGGGCAGAAGCAGCAAAGTCGAGCAAGGCAGCTGGGGTACGCTCACCCATCGCCATCGCCTCGCCGTGATAACTGTCATAACTGGCCGCCGTGACCGCACAGTTAGCGACCGGTACCTGCCAAGGGCCGACCATTTGGTCACGCGCAACCAGTCCGGTCACCGAACGGTCACCGATGGTGATCAAGAAGGTTTTCTCCGCCACCGCCGGCAAGCGTAAAACACGCTCACAGGCTTCCGCTAGCTCAATGCCTTGGGTGTTAAGCGCGGTACCTGTCACTTGCTGACGCATCACATCCCGGTGCATTTTGGGCGCTTTACCCAGCAAGATATCCATCGGCATGTCGATAGGGGTATTGTTGAAGTGGCTGTCTTCAAGCGACAGATGACGCGCATCGGTGGCCTCACCAATCACCGCGTACGGCGCCCGTTCACGCTCGCATAAGGCTTCGAAAAGCGCCATATTTTCCGGTTTAACCGCCAAGACATAACGCTCTTGTGACTCGTTACACCAAATGGCAAGCGGACTCATTCCCGGCTCATCATTAGGAATGTCACGCAAGTTAAAGCGTCCACCGCGGCCGCCATCATCGACCAGCTCAGGCATCGCATTGGACAGGCCACCTGCGCCCACATCGTGGATAAAGGCAATCGGATTATCGTCGCCAAGCTGCCAGCAACGATCGATCACCTCTTGGCAGCGACGCTCCATTTCTGGATTCTCACGCTGTACCGAGGCAAAGTCTAAGTCTTCCGCTGACTGGCCTGACGCCATCGACGATGCCGCACCGCCGCCAAGGCCGATGTTCATCGCCGGACCACCTAACACAATCAGTTTGGCGCCCACGTCAATCTCGCCTTTTTGCACATGGCCGTCACGGATGTTACCCATACCACCGGCGATCATGATGGGTTTGTGATAGCCACGCACTTCCTCACCGGCATGCGAGGTCACCAATTGCTCATAGGTGCGGAAATAACCCAGCAAGTTAGGCCGGCCAAATTCGTTGTTAAACGCCGCGCCGCCTAGCGGGCCTTCCAGCATAATATCGAGCGCAGTGGCAATGCGCTCAGGCTTACCATAATCGCGCTCCCACGGCTGAACAAAGCCCGGAATTTTGAGGTTAGAGACGGAAAAACCGACCAATCCTGCTTTGGGTTTGCCTCCGACACCGGTTGCCCCCTCATCACGAATCTCACCGCCAGAGCCTGTTGCCGCGCCTGGCCACGGTGAAATCGCGGTAGGATGGTTGTGGGTTTCCACCTTCATCAAAATATGAGCCGGCTCATGGTGATATTGATAAGTGTGGCTGTCAGGGCTGGGGAAAAAGCGCCCAACGCTTGAGCCCATCATCACGGCTGCGTTGTCTTTATACGCCGACAGCACGTTATCTGGGGTTTTCTCATAGGTGTTTTTGATCATTTTAAACAGCGACTTAGGCTGTTTTTCACCATCAATGGTCCAGTCGGCGTTGAAAATTTTATGTCGGCAATGCTCAGAGTTGGCTTGCGCAAACATCATCAGTTCGATGTCGTTAGGATTACGCCCCAGCTGGGTGAAGTTCTCGACCAGATAGTCAATTTCATCTTCTGCCAGTGCCAACCCTAAGGCTTGGTTGGCCTCGACTAAGGCGGCGCGGCCACCTGAGAGAATGTCTACGCTATGCATCGGCGCAGGTTCCGCTTGCTCGAATAGCACCGCGGCGGCCTCAAGCTCACTGAACACAGCTTCCATCATCCGATCGTGCAACAATCCCGTTAAGGTTGCGTGTTGCTCACTGGTCAAAGGAGCAGATAACTGAATATAGTACGCCGTACCGCGCTCTAAGCGTTTCACCGCGTCCAAGCCACAGTTATGGGCAATATCGGTTGCTTTGGATGACCACGGCGACAAGGTGCCGGGACGAGGCGTAACGAGAAACAGCGTCCCTTCAGGCGCATGCGGCGGTAAAGTGGGCCCGTAAGTCAGCAACTTTTCGAGCTTTTCGCGACTCGCGCTATCCAAGGGGTGATGCAAATCAGCGAAGTGAATAAACTCAGCATACAGTGCCGTGACTGGCAACTGATGCGCATGACAGCTAGCCAGCAGTTTATTGACACGAAACTCAGACAGTGCGGGGGAACCACGCAAAATATCCATGTGCGTACGTCTCTCGTTAGCAGTTAGTGAAAGGGGTATACCCAAATTAACACGCGCTGGCATGTAAACTTGGGTATCACAACTCACACTGGCAGCCTTTGCTGTCTGCAGGTTTACGCCCATTTTTTGCTGGCCTTTTAAGCAAGCGGCGGCCATTATAGGGGAAAATCCTCGCGGGCAACACACCTGACGCAACCGTTTGCGCAAAAAATTTCCCCTCTATCGGTCGGACGCCTATTCACGTAGAATGGAGGGTCCATTGATCACGGCCTGTGTCTTCACGCCGGCCCGCAACAAGAGCAACAGCCTTTGAGACAGCGTCGATTTACTCTGCCATCTTGGATTGCCTGCGTGGCCCTTGTGCTGCTAACCCTGCCTTTGGCGGGCTGTGATTGGCATTTTGATGACCGTACGACTCTCGAAAAAATCCGCGATCGCGGCGTGCTAAGAGTGGGCACACTCAATAATCAGCTTTCTTATTACATCGGTCCTAATGGTCCAACCGGCCTAGATTATGATTTAGCCAAGCGCTTTGCCGATAAGCTGGGCGTAAAATTGGAAATGACGCCTACCTACACGCTCTCCGGGCTCTTTCCCGCCCTTGAGCGCGGCGATGTTGACATTATTGCCGCGGGCCTGACCATCACACCGCAACGCCTTGACGCCTTTCGCCCCGGTCCTGCGTACTATTTTGTTAGCCAACAAGTCGTGTATAAAAATGGCCACTGGCGACCGCGTGATGTCGATGATTTCAACCGAGATGATGCTGTAATGGCAGTGGTTGAAGGCTCCAGTCATGACTTAACATTGCAATCACTGAAACAAGCCCATCCTGCACTGTCTTGGCAAGTCGTCCAAGATGCCGATGACGACGAACTCCTCAAACAAGTCGCGAATGGTGACATCGACTTTACCATTGCCGACTCCGTCGACATTGCGCTGATCCAACGCACCCACCCTGATATCACCGTCGCGATGGAACTGAGCGAAGACGAGCCAGTCGCTTGGTTTATGAAAAAGCAAGGCGATAGCAGCGTTTACGCCCTGATGGTGGAATTTTTTGGTGACCTTGCTCAAAGCGGCGAACTGGCGATTTTGGAAGAGAAATACTTTGGTCACGTGGATCAGTTTGATTACGTCGATACCCGCGCCTTTTTGCGCGCGATTGAGAGCAAACTGCCCAAGTGGGAGCCGCTATTTAAAAAATACGCCAATGAATTTGACTGGCGTTTACTCGCCGCCCTGTCTTATCAGGAATCACATTGGAACCCGCGCGCTATTTCACCGACTGGTGTGCGCGGCATGATGATGCTGACCTTACCGACCGCAAAATCTGTCGGCGTACGCAACCGACTTGATCCCGAGCAGAGCATTAAAGGCGGCGCCCTTTATCTGCAACGGGTATTGGAACGCGTACCGGATAGCGTGAACCCGCATGAACGTATTTGGTTTGCGCTTGCCTCGTACAATATCGGTTTTGGCCACATGATGGATGCACGCCGCCTCACGGAGGCACAAGGGGCCAACCCTAACTCGTGGAGTGATGTGAAAAAGCGTCTGCCCATGCTTGCCAAGCGCCAATACTATACCCAAACACGCTACGGCTATGCGCGTGGATACGAGGCGTTAAGCTACGTCGAAAATATCCGCCGTTATTATCAAAGTATTCTAGGCTATGAAAAAGCGCATATTGAAGCGCTCGACAATGAGCAGGTTGAAGACTTAGGCGGCCTACAAACCATTGTCGCGCCAGCGCCTGAGCAAGAGTCTGAAACCGTCACAGACACTGACGAAACGTCACCACAAAGCGACGCTAACCAGCAACAGCAATGAGGGCAGTATGGTTCCGAGAAAACGGCTCGTGAGAAGTAACTTCCGTAAAAACACGATTTCCGCCGCTAACCGGCGTAAGCGCATGCGTCAAAATATGCACAAGAAAGTGCTTTGGCGACAACGTACGTTTGCCATCCGCGAGTTCGCCGCCTTTGACGATGCGTTTTAACCCTCTCCCTGCTCTCGAGCCGCTTTTTTAGCGGCTTTTTTTTCGGCTCGGCGACGACGAAAAAACGCTTGAAGCTGCTCGCGGCAAGCATCCTCAAGCAGCCCCCCTTGCGATGCCACGTGATGATTCACGCCCTCGTAACTGAGCAAGTTCATCACCGATCCTGCCGCACCGGTTTTAGGGTCGGAGGCGCCAAAATACACGTTGCGAATACGGCTATGTACCATAGCCGCAGCGCACATTGGACAAGGCTCTAAAGTGACATACAAGTCAGCATCAATCAGGCGATAGTTCCCCAGCACTTGACCTGCTTGGCGCAATGCCATGATTTCCGCATGCGCAGAAGCATCATGTTGGGTAATTGAACGGTTCCATCCGGTCCCGATAATCTCCCCTTGGTACACCACCACAGCCCCGACCGGCACCTCACCCTCTTGCTCGGCTTTTTCCGCCAGCGTCATGGCGTGGCGCATGTATTTTTCGTGCTCGTTTGATGGCGTTTGCAACTCGCTCATTCAAAACCCTGTAACTTCACCCATTGAGATGGCGCCAAGTATACGACACAAATAAGCCGGCTCGAAGGCCGGCTTGTCTGTCGTCACGTCGGAACGCGTTATTGAACCAAGTATTGATAGCTTGCTTGAATGCCCAACGGCAACCCAACCGCCCAATAAGCCAGAAGGAAAAGCGTCCAGCCCACCAGCATGGTGATGGAATATGGGATCATTAACGACGCCACAGTGCCAATCCCGGTCGATTTCACATAGCGCTGGCAATACACCACCACTAGCGGGAAGAAAACCATCAATGGCGAAATAATGTTAGAGACAGAGTCACCCACACGATACGCCGCTTGTGATAGCTCAGGCGAAATGCCGACAACCATCAGCATTGGTACGAGAATCGGACCAATCAGTCCCCATTTTGCCGATGCCGACCCGATCAGTAAGTTGACCATGGCGGTGAGCAGGATCATACCCACAATCGTCATTTCACCCGGCAATTTCATCGATTGCAGCAACTCAGCGCCGTTGAGTGCTAACAAAGTACCAATGTTGGATTGGGTAAATGCAGCCAAAAATTGCGCACAGAAGAACGCCATCACCATGTACGCACCCATAGTCGCCATGGTATCCGACATGGATTTGATTACGTCTTGGCTGGTTTTAAAGGTACCTGCGGTTTTGCCGTAGACAATGCCCGGAATAATAAAGAGCACGAAAATCAGCGGTACGATTGATTGCATAATCGGCGCATCAAATGCGGTCAGTTCCCCTGACGGAGAGCGAAGTGGCGATGTTTCCGGCCAAGCAGCAGCAACAAGCGCAGCAATTCCCACCAACATGGCCAAGCCTGCGCGGTTAAACGCTTTACCTTCAATCGCCGTGAATGAACCAAGGTCAGGAGCGTCTTCAGCATCCTCATCAATCGGCGTGCGGCTAAGGCGCGGTTCAATGATTTTCTCAGTCACAAACCAGCCTAATGCCACAATCAAAATCGATGACAGGCCAGTAAAGTAGAGGTTTGCGAGTGGATTCACCTGATAGGTATCATCCAATACGTGAGCGGCTGATTCGGTAAATCCAGCGAGTAAAGGATCAATGCCAGACGGAATAAAGTTCGCTGAAAATCCCCCCGAGACACCGGCAAACGCGGCGGCAATCCCCGCCAATGGGTGGCGTCCCGCCGCATGGAAGATAATCCCGCCTAGTGGGATCACCAGCACATAGCCTGCATCTGCGGCAGTGTGGGATACAATCGCTACCAAAATCAGCATTGGTGTAAGCGCTTGCTTCGGCGTCACACTCAACATTTTCTTCAGACCGGTGGTGATAAAGCCTGACTGATCAGCCACTCCCACCCCTAGCATCGCAACCAAAACAATGCCCAGCGGCGCAAAACCAGTAAAAGTGCTAACCATGTTGGCTAGAAAGTGTGCGAGCGCATCGCCGGTGAGTAGGTTGTTCACTTGCACCGCATTCCCCGTCAGCGGGTGAACGGCATCGAACTCTACTTGCGATAAAATGGCCGACAATACCCAAACGATAATCAAGCCCCAGAAAAACAACAGTGCCGGATCAGGAATACGGTTTCCTGCCCGCTCAATCATATTTAAAAACCGGTCTAACCCTCGCGGGCCGTCAGCATCCGCTGACTGACTAAGTTGACTGCTCACAGCTCACTCCATATTGTTTCAATGTCGCCACAGCACATGCCCTGACGCTGCCTTTAATGACAAATTAATGAAATATCGGCCCCAGTAAAGCAAAAATCAGCATAGTTAGCTACACAACACCCTGTTAGCAAAATGTTAACCATCAGATATATTTGCTTTTCAGCACAAAAAACCGCAATGACGGGATAACCCTGAAACATTTAGAAACAAAAAAGCCCACGCTAGGCATGGGCTTTATGTCGTTAATCTGGCGTTTTACTTTCTCAAACGATCATTCCCACTCAATCGTCGCTGGCGGTTTGCCGGAGACGTCGTAAACCACGCGGGAGATGCCGTCGACTTCGTTGATAATGCGGTTCGACACTTTGCCAAGGAAATCGTATGGCAGGTGTGCCCAGTGCGCGGTCATAAAGTCGATGGTTTCGACAGCACGCAAGGCAATGATCCAATCGTATTTGCGGCCATCGCCCATCACGCCAACGGAACGTACCGGTAAGAAAACGGCAAAGGCTTGTGAGACTTTGTCGTACAGATCGGCGTTGCGCAGTTCTTCGATAAAGATTGCATCCGCGCGACGTAAAAGGTCACAGTATTCTTTTTGGATCTCGCCCAGCACACGCACACCAAGGCCAGGCCCTGGGAATGGGTGGCGGTAAAGCATGTTGTAAGGCAGGCCTAGCTCAAGGCCAATCTTACGGACTTCGTCTTTGAACAGCTCTTTGAGCGGTTCAACTAAGCCCATTTTCATTTCTTCCGGAAGACCGCCCACATTGTGGTGCGATTTAATCACGTGTGCTTTACCGGTTTTCGAGGCTGCTGATTCAATCACATCCGGATAGATGGTGCCTTGCGCCAACCATTTGGCGTTTTTCATTTTGGTGGCTTGCTCGTCGAATACTTCAACAAACACGCGGCCAATGATTTTACGCTTAGCTTCAGGGTCAGCTTCGCCTTTCAGCGCGTCAAGGAAGCGGTCTTCGGCGTTGACATGGACAATGTTGAGGCCGAAGTGGTCACCAAACATTTCCAGTACTTGCTCGCCTTCGTTAAGGCGTAGCAGGCCGTTATCCACAAATACGCACGTGAGCTTGTCGCCAATCGCGCGGTGAACCAGCATTGCCACTACTGAGGAATCAACGCCACCAGATAGGCCAAGGATCACTTCATCATCACCGACTTGCTCGCGAATACGCTCAACCGCATCTTCGATGATAGATGCAGGAGTCCATAGGCGCTCACAACCGCAGATGGTCATCACAAACTGCTCTAGCATGCGTTTGCCTTGGCGAGTATGCGTGACTTCCGGGTGGAACTGTACGCCGTAGAAACGCTTCTCTTCATTAGCCATCGCCGCAAACGGACAGGTGTCGGTTTCAGCGATTTTGACGAAATCTTCTGGGATAGCGACCACTTTATCACCGTGGCTCATCCACACATCCAATAGCGCGGTGCCATCTTCTGCGATCGCATCTTCAATACCATCAAACAAAGCACTGTTGGCAACACGCTTAACTTGGGCATAACCAAATTCGCGGTGCTCAGAGCCGGCCACTTTACCGCCCAGTTGCTCAGCCATGGTTTGCATGCCGTAGCATACGCCAAGCACCGGCACGCCAGCATTAAAGACATACTCAGGCGCACGCGGTGAGCCAGCTTCAGCGACACTTTCAGGGCCACCGGAAAGGATGATGCCATCAGGGGCAAAATCACGAATATCTTGCTCTTCTACATCCCAGCTCCACAACTCACAATACACTCCGATTTCACGGACACGACGTGCAATCAGTTGCGTGTACTGGGAGCCAAAGTCGAGGATCAAAATACGTTGAGCATGAATGTTTTTGGTCATTATCTGGCTTTCTCAATTAAGTGGAACAAAGGGGCGTTGTCAGCCCTCTTGGACGAATAGAAAGCGGTGTGACCCTTAAGCCACACCGCCATACATTATCCGAGGCGATAGTTAGGCGCTTCTTTGGTGATGGTCACATCGTGAGCGTGTGACTCTTTCATGCCCGCGCCAGTCACGCGAACAAATTGCGCTTTGGTGCGTAAATCGTTGATGGTGGCAGAGCCAGTCAGACCCATGCATGAACGCAAACCGCCCATTTGTTGGTGGATGATTTCTTTCATCATGCCTTTGTAGTCTACACGGCCTTCAATGCCTTCTGGGACCAATTTGTCGGCAGCATTGTCGCTTTGGAAGTAACGGTCAGATGAGCCTTTTGACATCGCGCCCACCGATCCCATACCACGGTACGATTTGTACGCGCGGCCTTGGTAAAGCTCAACTTCACCCGGTGATTCTTCCGTTCCTGCCAGCATGGAGCCAACCATCACACAGGATGCGCCAGCGGCAATCGCTTTACACATATCGCCCGAGAAGCGAATGCCACCGTCAGCAATGACCGGAATACCATATTCCTGCGCAACCGCTGCTGCATCACTGATAGCAGTAATTTGTGGTACGCCAACCCCGGTCACAATACGGGTGGTACAAATCGACCCTGGACCAATCCCTACTTTAACGGCATCAACACCAGCTTCAATCAGGGCACGAGCACCGTCTGCCGTGGCAACGTTACCCCCTACGATTTGCAGGTTTGGATACGCGGCGCGTGTATCACGAATGCGTTGTAACACGCCTTCAGAGTGGCCATGTGATGAGTCAATCAAAAGAACGTCAACACCGGCTTCCACCAAGGCGGCCACACGCTCTTCATTGCCCGCGCCAGCACCGACGGCGGCACCCACGCGCAGACGGCCTTGCTCGTCTTTACAGGCGTTTGGTTTGCTTTCTGCTTTCTGGAAGTCTTTTGCGGTGATCATGCCGCTTAGGTGGTGGTCTTGATTGACGACCAAGATTTTTTCCACGCGGTGTTGCTGCATCATTTGCTGAACTTGTTCTCGATCGGCACCTTCTTGCACCGTGGCTAAGCGCGACTTCGGCGTCATCACTTCATCAACACGCTTGCTCAAGTCAGACACAAAACGTACATCACGGCCGGTGATAATGCCGACAAGCTCTTTTTGTGCGTTAACCACTGGATAGCCGGCGAAACCGTTGCGTTCGGTGAGTGCTTTCACATCCGCAATGGTCATTTCTGGCGTCACTGTCACAGGGTTTGTGACCATGCCCGCTTCGTAAATTTTAACCAAGCGAACTTGCTCAGCTTGCTGTTCAATGGTCATGTTTTTGTGGATAAAACCAAGGCCACCTTCTTGCGCAAGTGCAATCGCCAGACGGGCTTCTGTCACCGTATCCATCGCTGCTGATAAAACAGGGATGTTCAGGCTAATAGAACGAGTCAGTTGGGTTCGCAGATCCGCAGTGTTCGGAAGAACAGTGGAATGGGCAGGGACGAGGAGTACATCGTCAAAGGTTAGCGCTTCTTTCGCGATTCTCAGCATTGCAATATCTCACACCAAAATTTGTGAAGGGGAACAAAATATTGCCGCAGCATTATACGTATAGCGCAAACGTTTGGCTACAGGTTTTTACTGAGAATTTTCATTTATTGGTGTCTTTGATTTTAGGCGCTTAATATTCAATCACTTCGGGTGAAAACGCCCACTCACGCACGGCATACGCTTAGCAATTGGCATCCTCAAACCAGACAGGTAGTATGCGTGCAGGTGAATGAAAAAGGTTGGCGACGTGAGCACAAACAATCGCAACATTTTGACGGTGTCTCGGCTGAATGCCGAAGTTCGGCTGTGTCTTGAGCGCGATATCGGCATTGTCTGGTTAAGCGGGGAGATTTCCAATTTTACCGCCGCAGTCTCGGGGCATTGGTATTTATCGCTAAAAGATAACCAAAGCCAAGTGAAATGTGCCATGTTCCGCGGTAACAACCGTCGTGTTACCTTCAAACCGAAAAATGGCGACCAGGTGTTAGTCCGCGCCCGAGTGTCCTTGTATGAGCCACGCGGTGACTATCAGTTGATCCTCGAAAGTATGCAACCTGAAGGGGATGGGCGGTTACAACAAGAGTTTGAGCAACGTAAGCAAGCGCTTGCGGCCGAAGGACTTTTTGCTCAAAGCGAGAAAAAGCCGTTACCCGCTCAACCACGCCGTATTGGCATTATTACCTCCAAAACCGGCGCTGCCTTGCATGATATTCTGCATGTGCTCAAACGGCGCGATCCTAGCCTACCCGTTGTTATTTATCCTACGCTGGTGCAAGGGCGCGATGCCGCGGTCAGCATCGCGCAAGCCATTGGTCGTGCCAATAGCCGTGCAGAGTGCGATGTTTTGATTGTGGGTCGTGGCGGGGGGTCGCTAGAAGATCTCTGGTGTTTTAATGAGGAAATCGTCGCTCGTACTATCGCGGCCAGCACAATTCCTATCGTCAGTGCGGTGGGCCACGAGGTGGATGTGACCATTGCTGATTTTGTCGCTGACATGCGCGCCCCAACCCCTTCAGCTGCTGCGGAGCTGGTTAGCCGCGATCTGAGTTATCGGCTTCAGCAATACCAGCAACGCGAGCAGGCACTCAGTCGCGCGATGGCCGATGTGCTTTATCGTCAACAACGCCATCTCACCCAATTGTCGCACCGTTTGTCCCACCAGCATCCGCGCACGCGCTTACAACAGCAAAGCCAGCGATTGGATGAGCTACAACGGCGCATGCAACAGGCGATGATGACCAAAATTCGTCGCGCTCAGGCGCAATGTAACCAGTTGGACGGCCGATTGCAGCGTGCAACGCCAATCCACACCATTCATCGCCAGCAAGGGCATGTGAGCCAGCTTGAGCAGCGTCTTAATCACGCCATGGACGCTCACTTGCAGCACGCACAACAGCGGTTGCATACCCTGATGGCAACCTTAGATGCCGTTAGCCCACTGGCCACCCTAACCCGAGGTTATTCCATCACGCGTACGGACGATGGCAAAGTGGTGACCCAGACCGATCAGCTTAGCGTGGGTCAAACACTACATACCCATCTGCGTGAGGGTGACATCACAAGTACGGTCACCGCGCTTGCACCCGCTTCTGTCTCCCCCACGCAGGATTAACCTCTGCGCAACCGACTTCTTTCTGATCTGATTGTGATCGCCTGATCGAGGGGTTAATGCCCCTTGATCAGCTTCCTACCCTAAAAAGAATATTTATCAATACACTTCCCGAAAGCATAAGTTACATGTTCTGCATTTGGATTTTAAGCGATATAAAAAACTATCTAGGCATCTATTTTGGACGTGATCCAGAATTAATGAAAAGAGAATAGCGTCAGGTGATGGTTGAATTCTCACCGCTCAAAAACCCGACTAGCGCGGTATGACAGCGGATCGTTTCACTGACTGTAACCTGCATTTTAATGTGATTTAGATCACTTTATTTCCGCAAAAGATCATGAAAAGGATCATAGAGCGACAAAGAAGATCAAAAAAGCCCAGCGCGATGGCTGGGCGAGTCATTATTTTTTGTTTCGGTTTTTCACCATATCCATCAAGCGCTTGCGCTGTCTGGACTGAGAAAGCGTCAGCTTCTCTTTCTTCCCTTCATACGGGTTTTCACTATTCTGGAACTGGATCTTAATCGGGGTGCCCATAATATCGAGCGTCCGGCGATAGTAGTTCATTAAATAGCGCTTGTAGGAGTCCGGAAGTTCATTGACCAAGTTACCGTGAATCACCACAATCGGTGGGTTATAGCCCCCGGCGTGTGCATATTTCAGCTTCACTCGGCGACCTCGAATCATCGGCGGTTGGTGGTCGTCCTGCGCCATCTTCATGATGCGCGTCAGCATCGATGTGCCTACACGCTTAGTCGCTGACTCATAGGCTTCTTGAATTGACTCAAACAAGTGACCCACACCCGTACCATGCAGGGCAGATATAAAGTGAACACGCGCAAAGTCGACAAAACCAAGACGGCGGTCGAGCTCTGATTTGACGCGCTCTTTCACTTCGCTATCCAATCCATCCCACTTGTTAACTGCCAGCACAATAGAGCGTCCGGCATTCAAGGCAAAGCCCAGTAGGCTTAAGTCTTGGTCAGAGATGTTTTCGCGCGCATCAATCACCAGCAACACCACATTGGCGTCTTCAATCGCTTTAAGGGTTTGGATGACCGAGAACTTCTCGACTTTATCCGTCACGCGCTTACGACGTCGTACACCGGCGGTGTCAATCATCACGTATTCGCGTCCATCACGCTCCATAGGAATGTAGATAGAGTCGCGTGTGGTGCCCGGCATATCGTAAACCACTACGCGCTCCTCGCCGAGCATGCGGTTGGTTAGGGTCGATTTACCCACATTTGGACGGCCAATAATGCCGATTTTAATCGGCTGGGCTTGAAGGCGGGCGTACTCGTTTTCCGCTTCCTCTTCGGTCATGGTGGTTTCGTCTACCGGCTCGATATCATCCTCACCGGTGAGATCAACCAAGCCAGCTTCTTGATCTTCTTTAGCTTGTTCCGCGAACGGCATCAGCGCACGATTGATCAAGGTACTTACACCGCGACCATGTGCGGCCGCAATTTGGTACATGTTGTCCATGCCTAATTGCCAAAAGTCAGACGCGGCGGTGTCCGGATCCATCCCGTCGACCTTATTCACCACCAAGAAAGATGTTTTTTCTCGGGTGCGAATATGCTGTGCAATCTCTTGGTCGGCCGGGGTTAAACCCACACGACCATCCACCATAAACAGGACAACGTCTGCTTCTTCAATGGCGGCCAAAGACTGCTCGGCCATTTTGGTTTCTACGCCTTCCTCGGTGCCATCAATACCGCCGGTATCGATCACGATGAACTCATGTTCACCCAGCATCGCTTTACCGTATTTTCGATCCCTGGTCAGTCCCGGAAAGTCCGCTACTAGCGCATCACGCGTGCGGGTTAGACGATTAAAGAGCGTCGATTTCCCCACGTTCGGGCGCCCTACAAGGGCAATAACAGGAATCATGTAGACCTCTTCTCTTTCATTCTCTTATCAATGAACAAGGCTCCTCACTGTCAGAGCAGTCAGGAGCCCAAAATAGTTATGTTGGCTAATTCTACTCGATGGTCAGTTTTCTCATTTGACCATCACGTGTGATCACAATATAGCCGTTATCCGTTTGTACTGGCGCAACGGCGATGCCATTGCCTTCCAGTGACTGCTGAGCAACAAACTCACCGGTTTGTGGATCAAGCCAGTGCAAATAACCTTGGCTGTCACCCACCATGATGTAACCACTGCTCGCCGAAGGTGGCGTGAGAATCCGGTATTCCAGTTCAGTGTTACGCCATTTTTCTAGGCCGTTGCGCGCATCCAATGCCACGATATCGTCTTTATCATCAATCAGATAAACGGTGTTGCCCGCAACCATAAAGTCTGTCGCTGTCGAAAAATCACGCTTCCACGCCGCTTGGCCAGAGCGCAAATCAATCGACACCAACTGACCATTATACCCCACCGCGTACAGGCGGTCGCCTTCAATCACCGGAGTGGCATCCACATCGACCAGACGATCAATTTCGGTCGCCCCTTTCGGCGTGGAAATTGGAATTTGCCAGAGCGAGCGACCATCTTGGATCATCGCCGCGCCCAGTCGACCATTGGCCATGCCCCAGAATAAACCGCCGGAGATAGTGACTGGCGCACTGTCGCCACGCAAGCTGAGATTGGGCACATCGTTGGTGTTGTTCCATTGCACTTCACCCGATTCGGCGTCCAACGCAACTAGCTCACCGCGGCTGGTATTGACCACGACCAGTCCAGCTTCAACCAAGGGTTTTGACAGGATTTCGCCGTTGACGTTTTGTTGCCAAACGAGCTCACCGTTTTCGGCATCCAGTGCATAGAGCACCCCAGTTTCCGCACCGACATAGACTTTCCCGTAAGACGCACTCAAACCGCCCGAGAGCAACGCAGGTACATCGGTTTGCACTGATTGTTCCCATACCGACTGACCGGTCTGTAAATCATACGCGCCGATAAGGCCGTTACGATCTGCGGCAAAGACTTTGTCATAAGCCACGACCGGACGCAGTGCAGAGTAATAATGACCGACGCCATCACCGACTTGTGCTTTCCATTGCAAGCTTGGGGTAAATTGGCTATTCACCGTCGGCAATGGTGCCATTTGCACCACATCTTCTTCACCGGCACAACCGGCGAGCAACGCCAAGGCAGCTGCCATCGCCGCCCCACGCCATAATCCTTTTGTCATACCGCGACCTTACTGACTGAGGTTGTTAAGCTTCATATTGACGGTTGGGTTCTCTGCCGCTGCAAGTGACGCCGCATAGGCGCTACGTGCCGCATCTTTGTCGCCTTTAAGCAGCATGATATCACCACGGATCTCTTCCACTTTCGCGTGCCAGCTTGGTGCCTTCACGCTATCGAGCTCAGTCACTGCGGTGTCATAATTACCTAACTCCGCCTCAATCCGCGCAAGACGAGTGGCAATTAATCCATGAATGGCATCGTCTTTAACCCAAGCACTGGCTTGACGAAGCTGTTCGCTCGCTTGCGCAAGCTCCCCTTGTTCAACCAGTTTTTTCGCCAATTGCATGGCAGCTAACGCACGATAGCCTTCGTGGTCTTCGCTTTTAACCACGTTCTCAAGGGCGGCGGTTTCGCCTTTGTCCAGACCACTAAGCGCTTGAACATATTGCTGTGAGGCTTGTTCCTTGCTCTCAGTCACGTGTGCTTGGTAGTAACGCCATCCATATAGCACACCCAATCCGACTACAGCGCCAATAACAACGGCTTTGCCGTTATCTCGCCACCACTTTTTAATCGCTTCAACTTGCTGTTCTTCTGTGGTGTAGACGTCCACGATCTGTCCTCTCTAAATCAAATCTGCGAGTGTCGCGGCGACCTCGTCTTGTTTCAAGGTTTGCTGCTCGCCGCCTTTCAAATCTTTTACTGCCACGGTGCCATTCGCGACTTCATCTTCGCCAAGCACCAGTGCCACAGACGCACCGACTTTGTCCGCACGTTTAAATTGTTTTTTGAAGTTACCCCCGCCAAAGTGCGACATAACACGTAGGCCCGGGACTTGCTCACGTAAGCGCTCAGCCAGCTGCATACCGGCAACGAGGCTACCTTCTCCAACCGTGACAACATACACATCCACTGCAGGACGCACATCATCTTGGTTCAGGGTTTCGAGCATCAGAACGAGACGCTCGAGGCCCATCGCGAATCCAACGGCTGGGGTCGCTTTACCGCCGAGTTGTTCAACCAGACCATCATAGCGACCGCCACCACATACTGTACCTTGGGCGCCAAGGCTGTCTGTGATCCACTCGAACACGGTGCGGTTGTAGTAATCAAGGCCACGGACCAAACGGTGGTTAACCTCGTATTGGATGCCTGCTGCGTCCAAGAGTTCACACAAGCCGGCAAAATGCTGCTTCGATTCCTCATCGAGGTAGTCGCTCAGCTTAGGAGCATCCACCAGAATGGCTTGGATGTCAGCATTTTTGGTATCCAACACACGTAATGGGTTGGTTTTCATGCGGCGTTTGCTGTCTTCATCCAAAACAGATTCATGCTGCATCAAAAAATCCACCAAGGCTTGGCGATAGTCAGCACGCGCTTGTGGCGAGCCAATTGAATTAAGCTCTAAACGGACGTGATCGGCAATGCCTAGCTCACGCCAGAGACGCGCCGTCATCATGATCAGTTCAGCGTCGACGTCTGGGCCATCGATGCCAAACACTTCCACACCAAATTGGTGGAATTGACGATAGCGGCCTTTTTGTGGACGCTCGTGACGGAACATTGGGCCGGTGTACCAAAGGCGATGTTCTTGGTTATAAAGCAAGCCATTTTCAATACCGGCACGCACACAACCCGCTGTCCCTTCAGGACGCAGTGTGAGGCTGTCACCATTGCGATCATCAAAGGTGTACATTTCTTTTTCGACAACGTCGGTGACTTCACCAATGGCGCGGCTAAAAAGATGGGTTGCTTCCACGATAGGCATGCGTACTTCGCTATACCCGTAAGCGCTGACCACCTGCTTGACCGTGTTCTCTAGTTTTTGCCATAGGGGAGACTGAGACGGGAGGCAATCGTTCATGCCTCGAATTGCTTGAATTGTTTTAGCCACGTTAACTTCCGTTACCGATTAAAGAGTGAGAATGGAGAAGGCGGCCGTTAGGCTTCGCCTTCCTTTTCAATTTGTGAGACGTCGATGCGGTTCTTTTCATCCATCATCGCCGCTTTCGCGCGAATTTTTGCCTCAAGTGCGTCGACAAGGTTCTCGTTATCAAAACGCTCTTTCTGACGCTTGCCATCGAGGTAATAGGCGCTGCGTTTGTTGCCACCCGCCAAGCCTAGGTGAGAGACTTCGGCTTCACCGGGTCCATTCACCACACAGCCAATCACAGAAACATCCATCGGCGTGGTGATGTCTTCAAGGCGCTGCTCGAGCGCATTCACGGTTCCTATCACATCAAATTCTTGACGCGAACAGCTTGGACAGGCAATAAAGTTCACCCCGCGTGAACGGATCCGCAGTGATTTTAAAATATCAAAACCGACTTTGATTTCTTCTACCGGATCAGCGGCAAGGGATACACGCAAGGTATCACCAATGCCTTCCGCTAATAGCATCCCTAGGCCCACCGCAGATTTAACCGCACCCGCACGGGCGCCACCTGCTTCGGTAATGCCAAGGTGCAGCGGTTGATCGATTTGCTGCGCCAATTTTCGATATGACTCGACGGCCAAGAATACGTCTGAGGCTTTCACGCTGACTTTAAATTGATCAAAGTTGAGCCGATCCAGGATATCGACATGGCGCATCGCTGACTCAACTAGCGCGTCTGGGGTCGGTTCGCCATATTTTTCTTGTAAATCACGCTCCAGTGAGCCGCCATTCACGCCAATACGGATCGGGATATTCTTATCTCGCGCAGCATCCACCACGGCACGAATGCGTTCTTCACGGCCTATATTACCGGGATTGATGCGCAAGCAATCCACACCGTATTCTGCGACTTTTAAGGCAATACGGTAGTCAAAGTGGATATCCGCGACCAACGGAATCGAGGTTTGCGCCTTGATCAATTTAAAGGCTTCAGCCGCATCCATCGTCGGTACCGAGACACGTACAATGTCGGCGCCCACTTTTTCTAGCGCT
Source organism: Salinivibrio sp. YCSC6 (assembly GCF_004916735.1). Taxonomy (NCBI): domain Bacteria; kingdom Pseudomonadati; phylum Pseudomonadota; class Gammaproteobacteria; order Vibrionales; family Vibrionaceae; genus Salinivibrio; species Salinivibrio sp. YCSC6. The sequence goes on along the minus strand of NZ_CP039516.1, from coordinate 636,927 downwards.
TTAATTTGCGCTACTGTGGCATCTACATCTGTGGTGCGTGTATTGGTCATCGATTGCACCGCTATCGGCGCACCATCACCAATGGGAACATTACCGACGTAAATACGTTTAGACGGACGGCGTTTAATCGGGGATTCGGTATGCATGTCGACGTTCTCTGATTACTGCGGAAGGCGCAACCGTGCCACTTGGCCGGTTGGATAGCCATCAAGATCAATATTATCGCCATTAAAAGTAATGGTCACCGCACTCGGGGCGCCCAATACCAGTTGATAAGGCGGCTCACCGTTTAAAGTCAGTGCATCGCCGTTGGTTTTAATGCCCGTGGCCAAGCGCGCACCGGTGGCATCACGGACGTCAATCCAGCAATCGCTGCTAAAGCGCATGACCAATGTGTTGTCCGCAGCGACCGGCGCTTCGTTGTCGTTGCCGACACTGTCATTGGCAACGCGTTGGGCTTCATCGATTTGTTCGCTGATGCTCGGTTCGCTGGTCGTTGACTCTGGCGCCACGGCTTGTGTCGCTTGTTGTCCTTCGCTAGAGGCTGGTACCGACGGCTCTGGTTCAGCGTCCGAGATAGGTGCTTGTGCAGGCTCATCGCTTTGTGTTTCTTGCGGCGCGGCTTCTGGAATTGGCTCAGCCACCGGCATGGTATCGGTGTCATTCGGCGTGGTCACCAACTCGTCCGCTGCTTGCTGTGGCACTAACGGTTCAACGGTTTGTTGATTTTGCCAGTACCAAGCACCCGTGATCCCAACCAAGATCAGCGCAATCACTCCTGAGAGCATCATCAAACGGCTCTCGCTTTTCTGACGACGTGTTTTGCGTGAAAAGCTCTGCATTTTTTGCACCGTTTCAGCACTGCTGGCTTCCATATCGCTGGTACCAATCAGGCTATCGGCGTCAATTTGCATCAGTTTGGCGTAGGATCGCAAATAGCCACGTGTAAACGTGGCCAATTGATCGGTATCTGGATTGTTGTTTTCGAGATCTTCAATCACGCTCACGCGCAATCTCAGCCTGTCGGCAACATCGCGAACACTCCAGCCCATTTTTTCACGCGCTTGCTTTAATACTTCCCCGGGCGCAGGTTGAGTATGCGTTTGCGCTTGTTCTTCCGTCTGTTCAGTATTCATTCGCTAGGTACAATTGATATTCTTTGGATTCTGGAAACTGTTGCGCCAATCGTTGTGCATCATGGGCAGCTTGCTCCGCGTTGCCTTGTTGTTGATGTGCCTTCACTAAAAGCAGTAGCCCCGCAGGGCGCTCGCCGACCTGTCTTTGCAGACGTTGAATACGTGCGATAGCACGCGTCTCTTGCCCATCTTCGATTTCAAGTTTGGCAAGTTGCAATCCTGACCGTACTCGAAGTGGGTCATGATCGACGGCTTTTTCAAACAAGGCTTTTGCACTTTGCCTTTCCCCAGCCGTTAGCTGACAAAAGGCGGCATTTTCATAACTGTCTGACACCCGATGATAATACGGTTGCGCAATGGCTTGCAAAAATGCTTGCTTCGCCGCAGCAAAACGCTGCTGCTCACACAAAAATACACCATAATTGTTATATACGTCGCCATTATCGGGCGCCTGGCGCAATGCTTGTTGATAAAAACGGTCGGCTTTTTCACTTTCACCGACACGTTGTTGATAATACGCCATTGACAGCAAGGCACGATAGTAGTCTGGCGCATATCGTAGCGCTTGTTGTAAGTTTTGCTGCGCTTGTTGATAGCGATCACTGTTTAGGTAGCCTAATCCCAGTGATATTCGGGCATCCGCTGCCCGAATACTATCAAATTCTGAACTTTTTTGCTTTTCTACTGGCGTGGCACATCCAGCCAACGTCATGATGAGTAAGAGTACACAGCCAGTACGGTGCATGTCCCTATCCTTTTTTCTGAGCCTAACGGTCAGACTGGACGAACAGGGATAACCTCCTGTGCACCCAGTCGCTTCTCGGCGCGTTTGGTTCGATCAATGATATCGCCGGCTAATTGCCCACAAGCGGCATCAATATCATCTCCACGCGTCTTGCGTACCGTCACGGTAAAGTCGTATTCCATCAAGGTTTTCATAAACCTATCGATACGAGAATTACTCGGTTTCTTGTACGGAGACTCAGGATACGGGTTAAATGGAATAAGGTTAATCTTCGCTGGCGTATCTTTCAGTAGCTCTGCGAGCTGACGCGCATGCTCCATATAATCATTGACATGATCGAGCAAAATATACTCAACCGTGACACGACCACGGTTCGCATTCGATGTCGCAATATAACGGCGCACGGCATCAAGGAATGCCTCAATGTCCCAGCGGTCATTGATTGGCATGATCTGGCTGCGAAGTTCATCATTCGGCGCATGCAGAGAAATCGCCAACGCCACGTCGATTTTACCGATCATTTGCTCAAGACCTGACACAACCCCTGAGGTTGAGACCGTCACGCGACGCTTCGATAGGCCGTAGGCGTTATCATCTAGCATCAGGTTCAACGCTGGGATCAGGTTTTTCATGTTCAGTAACGGCTCGCCCATGCCCATCATCACCACGTTGGTAATCGGACGGCGACCGGTTTCTTTTTCAATCCCGATTTCTTTCGACGCACGCCATACCTGACCGATGATCTCAGACACGCGCAAGTTGCGGTTAAAGCCTTGGGCACCGGTCGAGCAGAATTTACAGTCCAACGCACAACCAACCTGCGAAGACACACACAAGGTAGCCCGATCATCTTCTGGGATATAAACGGTTTCAACATCTTGGCCAGCCACACGCATGGCCCATTTAATGGTGCCATCTTTTGAATACTGGGCCGATGCCACTTCTGGTGCGCGGATCTCTGCCACACGCTTGAGTTTCTCACGCAACTTCTTGTTGATGTTGTTCATCTCATCGAAGTCGTCGCAACCGAAGTGATAGATCCACTTCATGACTTGGTCAGCACGGAATGCCTTTTCGCCGAGCTCGTCAGCAAAATATGCACGGAGTGCCTGCCTGTCAAAATCAAGCAGATTAACTTTCTCTGTTGTCATTGGGGGTTGCCTCGTAAGAACTAGCTGTGTGGTAAAGACAAGTATATTCGCCATTGCGTCACGCTGCTTGTCCGCCCTGTTATGCTAACAAGGGGCTGGCGTGCGCGCTCAAGGCGCGAAATTGTACAGGCTTTAGATCACAGTTTCCACTCTCAGCAAGCAGGGTTATTTGCACTTAAGACGTAAAAAAAGAGGCCAACGCCTCTTTTTAAAACACTCGTGCGCTAAAAGCGGGATTAGCAACGAGGATGGATCTCATCGGCCGGGAAGAAGTAAGCAATTTCACGCTCAGCAGACGCGGGGCTATCCGAGCCATGCACTGAGTTGTATTGCATGCTTTCTGCAAAATCGGCGCGCAAGGTGCCACAAGCCGCTTCTTCTGGGTTAGTTTTCCCCATTAGCTCGCGATAACGGCTAATCGCGCTCTCACCTTCTAGCACTTGGACCATAATGGGACCCGAGGTCATAAACTCAACCAGTGACGCAAAGAACGGTTTGCCTTGGTGTTCGGCATAAAACCCTTCTGCTTGCTCCTTGGTCAGATGCAGCATTTTCGCTGCGACAATACGCAAACCAGCACTTTCGATACGCTGATAGATAGCACCAATGAGGTTACGCTCTACGGCATCAGGCTTGACGATAGAAAAAGTGCGTTCAATGGTCATTCGCTTTTCCTTTCACTCTCTATAATGGGCCTCAAGGGACGATACGGGCCTACCCTAGCAGACTTTATCCGTGCGCCCTAAGCCTAATCAGGCGAAGCGTTAACTGGCACAAAAAATCAGTGACATACTTCGCCTGTTTTCAGTCAATGCGCGATTATTTTGCCTCATCCAACAACACACGAGCGAGGGTTTTCACACCCATACCGGTCGCGCCCACCGCCCATTTGTCATTCGCAGCTTTACGGTAGGTGCCGGAGCAATCAACGTGCATCCAACCTTTTTGATAATCATCCACGAAGTAGGACAAGAACGCAGCCGCGGTGCTCGCGCCTGGCATGTATGCACCGGAAGACGCATTGGCAATGTCCGCGAACGATGAAGGCAAGAGTTTCCGGTGGAATTCTGCCAGTGGCAGCGGCCACATGCCTTCACCTTCTTGCTGCGCCGCCTCAAGAGTGCGATGCGCCAGTGAGTCGTCAAAACTGAATAAAGCGTGATAGTCATTACCCAGCGCGGCTTTCGCTGCACCGGTTAGGGTCGCACAATCAATCAAGAGTTCAGGCTTGTGTTCACTGGCGTACATCAGACCATCAGCTAAGACTAATCGGCCTTCCGCATCAGTGTTGAGCACTTCGACCGTCACACCGTTTTTGTAGGTAATGATATCCCCAAGCTTATAGGCGCTGCTTGAGATCATGTTTTCTGCGCAGCATAGGATCAGTTTGACGCGCTTATTCAGCCCTTTAGCAATCGCCATCGCTAATGCGCCGGTCGCGGTGGCAGCCCCACCCATATCGGCTTTCATCGACGCCATAAAGTCAGACGGCTTAATGCTGTAACCGCCCGAGTCGAAGGTGATCCCTTTCCCCACTAAACACGCATAGACAGGGGCAGATTCATCACCAGTTGGGTTGAAGTCAAGCTGCAGCATGGTCGGTTTACGCGCCGAACCACGTCCAACGGTGTAAATGCCGTTCCAGCCTTGCTCAAGCAAATCGGTGCCAGAAATAATTTTATAACTGACCGCCTCCGGGGCCATGGATTTGACAAACTCCCCCGCGCGGGCAGCCAGTTGATGAGGGCCCACTTCTTCGGCAGTTTGGTTGATAATGTCGCGCACCCAATCGCCCACTTGCTGGCGCAGGGCGAACTCATCGGCATCGGCGCCACTGAGGACCGCCTGTTCAAATGCGACGGTATTTTTCGGGGCGCGCAAACCTTGATAGAACGCCCACGCCAGTTCCAAGTCCCACTGGTCACCACCAAGCGTTAATGCGGGTACGCCTTGCCCTTCAAGCTTGCGAGCGGCTTGCTGTACTCTATCGCGTTGCGTCTCGCCTTTTGGCGCGTGTACAACCGCTTTATCCGCCTCAAATGAGACCAAGGCGTTCTCGCCCCAATGCGCGGCTGCCGGTTCATGCGACAAAGTAACCATTAATGTTTCAGACATAGTTGCACTCCTTGTACTATCGCGCTGCTTTTTGCTGCGCAGCGTCATCCGGCTATCTTAATCGAGGTCGATGACAGCCAGTTGAATGTAAAAAAGCGAGCCGATTGGCCCGCTTTTAATAATGTGTTAGGTATTTGGCCACAGATACTGTGCCGAGGCAGTGGCTAAAATACAAGTATTATCAGCCACTCACGAGAGTTAACCCTCAGTCTAGCTCATCCATCCAACACATGATGATCGCTTCTAGGATACGCTCATTGGAACGTTCCGGATCGTCATCAAAATCCTCTAACTCAGTGATCCAACGGTGCAAATCCGTAAAACGTACCGCTTTAGGGTCTACATCTGGGTAGGTATCACTCAGTTCAATCGCGATATCGCGTGAGTCTGTCCATTTCAAGCTCATCTTGCTTCTCCGTCCTTAGCGGCTTGGATTAATGGTTTTCTGCCGCATGGTTGAGGGTATAACGTGGGATCTCGACCACGAGATCTTCATCCGTGATTTTTGCCTGACAGCCGAGACGCGATTCAGGCTCCAGCCCCCACGCTTTATCCAGCATATCGTCTTCTAGCTCGTCACTTTCGTCGAGAGAGTCGAAGCCCTCACGAACAATGATGTGACATGTGGTACAGGCACAGGACTTTTCACAGGCATGTTCGATCCCAATACCGTTTTTTAGCGCCACGTCGAGAACCGTTTCACCTTCTTTGGCCTCTAATTCTGCGCCTTCTGGACACAAATCTTGGTGTGGCAGAACAATAATCTTAGGCATGATTACACCTCATCAATGGATTGGCCGGCCAACGCATGACGAATCGATTGGTCCATGCGACGTGCCGCAAAGGTCTGGCTTGCTTTATCCAGCGCTTTGATTCCGGCTTCTATCGCAGCGCCATCATCACCGTTGCGCAGAGCGATCAGTTTTTCTATTTCATTCACCAGTGCTTGTTGCTCATCGGCATCAAGCAAGGTATCGCCATCTTGTTGCATCGCAACAAGCAGCCCTTCAATCACGCGGTCAGCTTCAACACGCTGCTCCGCTAAGTAGCGCGCGTCTTTGTCTTCTGCCGCATGGGTAAACGATGATTTGATCATCGTAGCGATCTCGTCATCGCTGAGCCCGTAAGACGGCTTCACTTGGATGGACGCTTCAACCTCGGTCGATTTTTCCATCGCGGTGACAGACAGCAAGCCGTCAGCATCCACTTGATAGGTAACGCGCACATGTGCGGCGCCAGCCGTCATGGGTGGAATGCCTTTCAGGCTAAACTGGGCCAGTGAGCGACAGTCGTCGACCATCTCACGCTCGCCTTGTACCACATGCACTTTCATGCCGGTTTGGCCGTCTTTGAAGGTCGTAAACTCTTGCGCTTTGGCGACAGGAATCGTGGTATTACGTGGAATGATTTTTTCCACCAAGCCACCCATGGTCTCAATACCGAGTGACAAGGGGATCACGTCCAACAACAACATGTCAGAGTCTGGCTTGTTGCCGACTAGAATATCCGCTTGAGTGGCCGCGCCCATGGCAACCACTTTATCTGGGTCAATGCTGGTGAGGGGCTCACGACCGAAGAATTGGCCAACCTGCTCACGAACCGCAGGCACACGGGTTGAACCGCCCACCATAACCACTTCCAGCACTTCATCAGCACTGACACTGGCATCTTTCAGTGCACGACGGCACGACATCAAGGTTTTCTTGATCAGTGGCGCCACCAGCTGATCGAAGGTTTCTCGCGTCAGCACGCCCTGCCAACCAAGCACATCAATGGCCGTGGTATCCGCCGACGATAGCGCAATTTTGGCTTGTGTCGCCGCGTGAAGCACCGTACGACGCTCATCACCACTCAGGGTTTCAAATCCGGCTTGCTCGCAGATCCACTGTTCAACCAAGTGGTCAAAATCGTCGCCACCCAGTGCCGAGTCACCGCCCGTGGCCATGACCTCAAACACTCCTTTCGAAAGGCGCAAAATAGAAATATCAAAGGTACCGCCGCCAAGGTCGTACACGGCAATCACGCCTTCTTGACCAGAGTCGAGGCCGTAGGCAATCGCCGCCGCAGTTGGCTCATTAAGCAGGCGCAAGACATTAAGGCCTGCAAGTTTGGCCGCATCTTTGGTCCCTGCGCGCTGCGCATCGTCAAAGTAAGCAGGCACCGTAATGACCACGCCTTCTAAGGCGTCGCCTAGGCTGTCCTCTGCGCGCTCACGCACGGCACGTAAAATATCGGCCGAACCTTGAACTGGGTTAATCGCCCCTCGACGTGTCTCGACTTGTGGAAGACCGTTTTCGGTTTTAGAAAACTGATAAGGCAAATTAGGGTAGCGGGCTTGGACATCTTCCAATGAGCGTCCCATCATACGTTTCACGGACACCAAGGTGTTCGCGCTGTCTGTCTGCACTTTGTCTAGCGCATCATAACCGACAGAAACAGTCTCTTCACCGTAGTGGACGACGGAGGGGATCAAAGGTCGGTCTTGATGGTCGTTCAAGGTGGTCGCCTTGCCACTTCGCACCGACGCTACCAAGGTGTTGGTGGTCCCTAAATCAATGCCCACCGCGTGTTTGTGCTCGTGCGGCGCAGCACTTTGACCGGGTTCTGAAATCTGTAACAGTGCCATGTCGAATCCTTAAACTTTACTGCGTTGACAGGCGAATAAGTGCAACATCAGCCCATGAGCTGATCTTCAACGCGTTCCACTTCTTGACGAAGTTTGACCGCAAACTTGAGCTTACGAACGATCACCGCAGCATCTTGCCACTGCGATTGTGCTAGCGCGGTTTTAACATCCGCGATCAAGCTGTCATAAAGCGCTTGGGCTTTCTCACCAAAATCAAACAATGCCGCGTCGTCATGACTGTCGGTGATTGACTCAAGTTCTTCGCGCAGCATCATTTGCTGCATTAAAAACTCCGGATCCTGCATGGTCTGTTGCTCGTCTTTCAAGTCAATGCCTTGCAGGAGCAGCATGTATTCTGCGCGACTCACCGGATCTTTTAAGGTCTGGAACGCATCGTTTATTTGGGATGCTTTCTGTACCGCCTGAAGACGAGTCTTATCGTCTTGGCTGGCCACATTGTCGGGGTGGTACTGACGTTGCAGTTCCCGGAATGTGGAAGAAAGCGAGCTACCGTCCAGCTCAAACTGGTACGGTAGCTCGAAGAGTTCAAAATGATTCATGTGCTCTCACGAATTACACGTTAAAGCTTTCGCCACAACCACACTCGCTGCTCACGTTAGGGTTGTTGAACTGAAAGCCCTCATTTAGGCCTTCTTTCACAAAGTCCAGCTCTGTCCCTTCGAGATAAAGCAGGCTTTTGCTGTCGACAATCACCTTTACACCGTCACGTTCGAACACCTGATCGCCTTCTTGCAGCTCATCAGCAAACTCAAGGACATAAGCCATGCCTGAGCAACCTGACGTTCTGACACCCAGTCGCAGGCCGATGCCTTTGCCTCGGTTATCCAAAAAAGCTCTGACGCGATCAGATGCCGCTTGTGTCATGGTAATCGCCATAGTTACAACAACCCCTTGGTTTTACTGCTGGTGTTTTTTCTTGTAATCACTCACTGCCGCTTTGATAGCGTCTTCTGCCAAGATAGAGCAGTGCACTTTTACCGGCGGAAGTTCTAGCTCTTCGGCGATCTCTGAGTTTTTGATCGCGGCGGCATCATCAATTGAGCGGCCTTTTACCCACTCAGTCACCAGCGAGCTTGATGCAATCGCTGACCCACAGCCGTAGGTTTTAAATTTGGCGTCTTCGATGATGCCTTGGTCGTTCACCTTGATTTGTAGCTTCATAACGTCACCACAAGCCGGCGCACCCACCATGCCGCTACCGACAGACGGATCATCTTTTTCAAACGCACCGACGTTACGTGGGTTTTCGTAGTGGTCAATTACTTTATCGCTGTAAGCCATAATCGTTTCCTCAAATATGATTGCTCACTGTTGCCAGCTGGCGCGTTTTTTGAATTAGTGGTGCGCCCATTCAACGGTACTTAGGTCGATACCGTCTTTGTACATATCCCACAATGGAGACATTTCACGCAGTTTGTTAACCGCTTCGCGGACTTTTTCAACCGCGTAGTCCACTTCTTCCTCAGTGGTGAAGCGGCCAAATGAGAAACGCAGTGAGCTGTGTGCAAGCTCATCGTCACGTCCCAGTGCACGCAATACGTAAGAAGGCTCAAGGCTTGCTGACGTACAGGCTGAGCCTGAAGAAACGGCAAGGTCTTTCAATGCCATCAGCAAAGATTCGCCTTCAACAAACGCAAAGCTTACGTTTAGGTTGTGTGGAACACGCTGTTCCATATCACCGTTGACGTAGACTTCTTCCAGATCTTTAACGCCTTCGTAGAAGCGGTTACGCAATGCCAGTGCGTGTTGATAATCTTTTTCACGCTCTTCTTTAGCAATACGGAACGCTTCACCCATGCCCACGATTTGGTGGGTAGGGAGTGTACCTGAACGCATACCGCGTTCGTGGCCACCACCGTGCATTTGCGCTTCGATACGCACGCGAGGTTTACGGCGAACATACAGCGCCCCGATACCTTTAGGTCCGTAGGCTTTGTGGGCGCTGAATGAAATCAGGTCCACTTTCATTTCTTGCACATCGATAGGCAGTTTACCGACAGATTGCGCCGCATCGACATGGAACATGATCTTACGCTCACGGCACAGTTCGCCAATGGCCGCGATATCTTGAATCACACCGATCTCGTTGTTCACGTGCATGATAGACACCAAGATTGTGTCGTCACGCATCGCTGCTTCGAGCTTTTTCATGTCTACCAAGCCATTTTCTTCTGGCTCAAGGTAGGTAACTTCAAAACCTTCACGCTCGAGTTGACGGCATGGGTCCAACACCGCTTTATGCTCGGTTTTACAAGTAATGACGTGCTTGCCTTTCTTCGCGTAGAAGTGAGCGATGCCTTTAATTGCCAAGTTGTCAGACTCGGTCGCACCAGAGGTAAAGACGATTTCACGAGGATCAGCATTACAGTAGTTCGCGATGTGCTCACGAGCGGTATCCACCGCTTCTTCTGCCTGCCAGCCAAAACGGTGCGAGCGAGAGGCCGGGTTACCAAAGAACCCGTCCATAGTCAGGTACTGACTCATTTTTTCAGCCACACGCGGGTCAACCGGACACGTGGCTGAGTAATCAAAATAAATGGGCAATTTCATGTTTTTCTCCAATTACACCGACATGGTCATCAGGAGCGAACATTGACACCAATGGTGGCACTGTCTTGCTTTACTTGTGAGCTAAAAGAATGTCTGGGCGCCAAGGTGGCATCCAGTTTAGCGTCCTGACGATCTGCTACTTGCTTCACTTCGTTATCTTGCATCAGCTCACCGAGCGTGATGTCATTTAGAAAACCGCTTATACGGGCACTTAAATCGCGCCACAAGGTATGCGTCAAACAGCGAGTACCGCCTTGACAATCAGCTTTACCTTGGCACTTAGTGGCGTCTACGGATTCGTCAACCGCCGCGATCACGGCACCTACCGCGATATCAGTGGCTTCTACACCAAGACGATAACCACCGCCTGGGCCACGAACACTGCTCACTAGCCCCGCCTTGCGCAGGCGAGAGAAAAGTTGCTCAAGGTAAGACAATGAAATGCCTTGACGCTCAGAAATGTCCGCCAGTGGCACCGGGCCCTGCTCAGAATGAAGGGCGACATCGAGCATCGCGGTTACCGCATAACGGCCTTTCGAAGTCAGTCTCATAACACGCTACCTGTGGTGAATAGATGGTCAAATGGTTACATACTTGAGTGTTTTGGTCAAGTATTTACCTGAGTAATTTAGTCAGGTTTTATTTGCCCTATTACGTCGTGCCAATGAAATCGATCAATGCCGTTATGAATTCTCTTTATTGGATGGTGATGCGTCTGTTGGCCGGGTCCCTTTTTCAACCGACGACAAGACGCCGCGCAGAATATTAAGCTCTTGGCTCTCCAGCCTTGCGCGATTAAACAGACGACGCAATTTGGTCATCACCATGCCAGGATGCTGTTTACGAATAAAACCGGTTTGGGTTAACACCTTTTCAAGGTGTTGGTAAAAACGGCTCAGCTCTTCATTAAGCGGATAGTCTTGAACCTGACTCTCGCCTTGATACGCTTGGCTTTCTAACCATGCCATACGCAGCTCATAGCAGAGTGTTTGCACCGCCATGGCCAAATTCAACGAGCTATAATCTGGGTTGGCAGGAATGGCGACATGATAATGACAGGTTTGCAACTCCTCATTTGTGAGTCCTGTGCGCTCACGGCCGAACACAATCGCAACCGGATGAGACGGTGCTTCAGACAAGGCCTTTTTCCCACACTCGCGGGCATCTAGCATCGGCCATTCTAGCGTTCGGCTGCGTGCACTGGTCCCAATCACCAAGCCACAATCGGCCACGGCTTTTTCAAGCGTGTCCACCACTCGCGCGTTATTGGCGATATCACTGGCGCCGGCAGCCAGTGCAATGGCTTGTCCATCAACGTCACATTGAGGTGCCACTAGGGTCATACGGCTTAAGCCCATTACTTTCATGGCTCGTGCCGCCGAGCCGATATTGCCGGAGTGGGAAGTGCCCACTAGCACTACGCGAATTTGATCTAGCATGGTGTTATCGTCGTCTCTTGCACTACTGGGGTAATTATTGGCTTTGACTACCCGCAAGCAGAGGTCTGAAAGATCTGCGCAGTTTATCACAGTGCAATCGATAATACTTCTCAGCTAGGACCAGAGCGACTATTGACGAAAAACATGTTACCGCGCTAATTGCCTGATCCGTGGCGATGAAAAAATAACCACTTTCCTTTTCATCCAGCTCTGTTATACTCGCGCCCGCTTTCGTTCTTTAACATCCGTTGGGAAAATCGTATGCATCCGATGCTAAACATCGCCGTCCGTGCTGCACGGAAGGCTGGCGACTTTATCGCTAAATCTGCAGAACACAGAGACAACATCGAAACCGCGCAAAAAGGCACCAATGACTTTGTCACCAATGTGGACAAAGGTGCTGAGCAAATCATCATCGACATTATCAAGAAGTCCTACCCTGACCACACCATCGTTGGTGAAGAATCTGGCGTTGCGGAAGGTAAAGATAGCGACTATCAATGGATCATCGACCCACTGGATGGCACCACTAACTTCGTTAATGGCTTACCTCACTTCAGCGTTTCTATCGCTGTGCGCATTAAAGGCCGCACCGAAATCGGCTGCGTGTATGACCCAATGCGTAACGAGCTATTCACCGCACAACGCGGTGCTGGCGCGCAACTTAACAACAAACGTATCCGTACCGGCAGCGCAAAAGATCTGAACGGCACTATCCTCGCGACGGGTTTCCCCTTCAAAGCGAAGCAACATGCTGAAGGCTTTATGGCCGTGATCAGTGGTTTGTTTGTTGATTGTGCAGACTTCCGTCGTACCGGTTCAGCAGCCTTGGATCTGTGCTACGTGGCCGCTGGCCGTGTGGACGGTTTCTTTGAGCTTGGCCTTAAGCCGTGGGACCTTGCGGCTGGTGAGCTGATTGCTCGTGAAGCGGGTGCGATTTGTACCGACTTTAGTGGCGGCACCGATTACATGCACTCAGGCAACATTGTCAGTGGTAACCCACGTATCGTGAAAGGTATGCTGGCAAAAGTGCGTGAGAATGCGCCTGAGTCGATGAAGAAATAATCGACACGACAGACGAAAAAAGAAAAAAGCGGTGCTCATCGAGCGCCGCTTTTTTTATTACCAAACTGAATGGTAAAGCCGCGGCCACCGAGTCGGTAGCCGACAGTATTAAGGCATAGAGTCGAACTCTTGACCTTCTTTTTCCACCTCGGGTACCAGCAAGTGCTCGCGAGTAATCCCCAATTTCAGCGCCAACGCTGACGCAACGTAAATCGAAGAATACGTACCTACCGTGATACCAATCAGCAATGCCATGGCAAACCCGTGGATCATTGAGCCGCCCAAGGTGAATAGGGCGATGACCACAAACAACGTGGTCCCGGATGTAATCGTGGTCCGGCTTAAGGTTTGTGAGATAGAGGCGTTGATGATCTCATCCGACTCGCCTTTACGCAGCTTACGGAAGTTTTCACGAATCCGGTCAAATACCACGATGGTATCGTTCAACGAGTAACCCACCACCGTTAGCAACGCGGCAACAATGGTCAAGTCCACTTCCACTTGGAACAGTGAGAAGATCCCTAGGGTGATGATCACATCATGCGCCAACGCCATAACCGCACCGGCTGCCAGACGCCACTCAAAGCGGAATGAGACGTAGATCAAAATACAAACCAAGGCAATGATGATCGCCAGACCACCCGCTTCGGTCAGTTCGTCCCCGACGTTTGGACCCACAAACTCAATCCGGCGCATTTCAACTGCTTCACCCGTGCCTTCTTTGATCGCACGGAGCACTTCGTTACCCAGATTTTCGCCCTGCATATCATCGCGCGGACGCAAACGGACCATCACATCCGTAGCGCTGCCGAAGTTTTGCACCACCGCATCGTCAAACCCATCAGCGGATAAGGCTTCACGAATTGCAGGCAAATCTGCCGGCTGTTCGAAGCCGACTTCAATCAGGGTTCCGCCAGTAAAGTCCAGCCCCCAATTCAACCATTTGGTTGACAGGGTGACCACAGACGCGGCAATCATGACAAGCGAAAAAACGAAGGCCAACTTGGACCAACGCATAAAGTTGATCGACATGTCTGGTTTAAAAATTTGAAACATGCTTGGCTCCCTTAAATCGACAGTTTCTTGACGCGTTTACCGCCGTACACCAGGTTAACCAGCGCACGTGTACCGATAATGGCCGTAAACATTGAGGTCAAAATACCGATCGACAGCGTGACGGCAAAGCCTTTGATTGCACCTGTACCCACTGCAAACAAGATGATGGCAGTGATCAATGTGGTGATGTTGGCATCGGCAATGGTACTGAAGGCATTGGAGTAACCCCGATCAATCGCATGTTGTGGATTACGCCCTTCAATCAGCTCCTCGCGGATACGCTCAAAGATAAGTACGTTCGCATCCACGGCCATCCCCACGGTGAGGACAATACCGGCAATGCCGGGTAGCGTCATGGTCGCCCCAGGAATCAAAGACATGATACCGATGATCAGCACGATATTCGCAAATAACGCACAGTTAGCAAAAAGGCCAAAGCGACGGTAGTAAATCAAGGTGAAGATCATCACCGCGACCAATCCCCAGATACAGGCTTGCACACCCATATTGATGTTTTGCTGCCCCATAGATGGACCAATGGTGCGCTCTTCAACAATAGAGATGGGAGCAATCAAGGCACCTGCACGTAACAGCAACGCGAGGTTGTGTGCTTCTGCAGGCGAATCGATGCCAGTAATCCGGAAGTTACGCCCCAACGCTGATTGAATCGTCGCTTGGTTGATCACTTCTTCGTGCTTTTCCAAGATCACTTTGCCGTTTTCGTCACGCTCTCCGCTGTCTTTGTACTCAGCGAAAACCGTTGCCATCAGTTCACCAATATGGCGTTTACTGAAGTCCGACATCTTGTCGCCACCTTCGCTATCTAGCGAGATATTGACTTGAGGACGGCTGTATTCGTCACGCGACGAGCTCGCATCGGTAATATGGGACCCGGTCAGGATCACGCGCTTTTTCAACACGGTTGGACGACCATCACGGGTCATCATCAGCTCGCTACCCGGCGGCACTCGGCCAGCCATGGCAGCAGACAAGTCGGCGTCTTGATCCACTTCGCGAAATTCCAAGGTCGCCGTCGCGCCAAGAATTTCTTTCGCACGCGCCGTATCTTGTACACCCGGAAGCTCAACCACAATCCGGCTTGCGCCTTGACGTTGCACCAATGGCTCGGCCACACCTAACTCATTCACACGGTTACGCAAAATGGTGATGTTTTGGGCCACTGCGTAATTACGAATTTCTTTCAGGCGCTCTTCTTTGTAGACGGCGGTCAGTTTGCCTTGATCGTCATCTACCGAGAAGTTCATATCCAGATAGTTGTTCGACAGCAGCTCAAGTGCTTTGTCTGTCTCTTGCGCATTACGCAACAGCACCACAACGCGGGTATTATCTTCAATTCGAATGCCGCGGTAGCGAATACGCGCTTCGCGCAGATCAGTACGGAAGCTGTCTTCCTGCTGCGTCATCAGCTTTTCGAGTGCCGCGTCCATGTCTACTTCCATGAGAAAGTGCACACCGCCACGCAAGTCAAGACCAAGCTTCATTGGCGTGGCACCCAGCGCGTCTAGCCAAGTCGGCGTCGCCGGAGCTAGGTTTAAAGCCACCACATAGTCGTTGCTATCAAAACGGGACATCAGAAGATCGCGAGCACTGATTTGGGTCTCAGTGTCTTTAAAGCGGGCCAACACGGTGCCGTCTTCGAGCGCGATAGATTGATAGGAGAGATCGTTGGATTCGAGGGTTTGTTTGATGGAGTCCAGCGCAGTCATATCTACCGAGGCGCCACGCGCCCCGGAAATTTGTACTGCTGGATCTTCACCGTATAAATTGGGAAGCGCATACACGATGCCGGTAACCAAGATTACCAGCAACATGATGTACTTCCACAAAGGATAACGGTTTAGCACAGCATGCATCCTTTATGGTTGCGAGAATTAAAGAGACTGGATGGTACCCTTAGGTAGAACAGCGGTCACGAAGTCTTTTTTAATCGTCACTTCGTTGTCGTCGTTCAGGGCGATGACAATAAAATCATTGTCTTCAGCGATTTGGGTGATTTTACCCACCAAACCACCACCGGTCAGTACTTCGTCCCCTTTGCTCATAGAAGCCATCAAGTTCTTGTGCTCTTTAACACGTTTGGCTTGCGGGCGGTAAATCATAAAGTAGAAAATCACCGCAAAAAGGCCAAGCATGATAAATAGCTGCATACCACCACCTTGTGGTCCGGCTTCAGCGGCTGCGTGAGCTTGTGAGATAAACATTCAATCACGTCCTCGTTCTAGTTGTTGAATTCGAAATCAGTCGAGCGGCGGCACTTCCTTGCCACGACGCGCGTAGAAATCCTCTACAAAGGCATCTAATCTACCTTCGTCAATCGCGTGACGCAAACCTTCCATCACTCGTTGATAGTAACGTAAGTTATGGATGGTATTGAGGCGCGCGCCAAGAATTTCGTTACAGCGGTCTAAATGGTGCAAGTAAGCACGGCTGTAATGGCGGCAAGTGTAACAGTCACACTCTGGATCCAGAGGCGAGGTATCACTTTTATGTTTCGCATTACGGATCTTGATCACACCGCCGGTAATAAAGAGGTGGCCATTGCGGGCATTTCGGGTTGGCATCACACAATCAAACATGTCTACGCCACGACGAACGCCTTCCACCAAATCTTCAGGCTTACCCACGCCCATCAGATAGCGGGGCTTATCTTCTGGTAGTTGCGGACAGGTATGCTCCAAGATGCGGTGCATGTCTTCTTTTGGCTCACCCACAGCCAAACCACCGACAGCATAACCGTCAAAGCCAATCTCAGTGAGCCCTTTGACCGATACATCGCGCAGGTCTTCATATACACCACCTTGCACGATACCGAACAGCGCATTTTTGTTTCCTAATTTGTCAAAGTGATTACGGCTGCGCTTTGCCCAGCGTAGTGACATCTCCATCGACTTTTTCGCTTCGGCGTGCGTCGCTGGGTAAGGGGTACACTCATCAAAAATCATCACGATGTCTGAGCCAAGGTCATATTGGATCTCCATCGATTTTTCCGCATCCATAAAGATGCGATCACCGTTCACAGGGTTACGGAAATGGACCCCTTCTTCGGTGATTTTACGGATATCGCCCAAGCTGAAGACTTGGAAGCCGCCAGAGTCGGTCAAGATGGGTCCTTGCCACTGCATAAAGTCATGCAAATCCCCGTGCAGTCGCATTACCTCTTGACCCGGACGCAGCCAAAGGTGGAAGGTGTTGCCAAGCAAGATTTCGGCACCGGTTCCTTTAACTTCTTCTGGGGTCATTCCTTTTACGGTCCCGTACGTTCCTACCGGCATAAATGCTGGGGTTTCTACAGTCCCGCGCTCAAAGATCAAACGGCCACGGCGGGCGCGTCCGTCGGTTTTCTTCAGTTCGTATTCCACGAATCCTCCTCAGTGCCAGAGAAACAGTCTGGCGTGTGTCTTATGCGTGCAAGGTTTATCCTGCCGCAAGCATCGCACGAGCAGTTAATCTCGTGTCGTTGTCGATGAGTCAGCGTCTTGCTGACGGGTAATAAACATGGCATCGCCGTAGCTGAAAAAGCGATAGCGCTCTTCAACTGCCGCACGATAGGCGGCCATCGTATGTTCGTAACCGGCAAAAGAGCTCACCAGCATGATCAAGGTTGATTCCGGCAAGTGAAAATTGGTCACTAACACGTCCACCAGCTGCCATTGATAACCAGGATAGATAAAAATCTGAGTATCGTTAAAAAATGGCGCCAACGGCTCACCGTTTTGCTTCGCCGCTTGTGCCGCACTTTCCAGTGAACGCACCGAGGTGGTTCCCACCGCAATCACGCGTTTACCTTGCGCACGGGTGTGGTTCACCGCATCAACAACCTCTTGTGGCACTTCCGCATACTCTGCATGCATCACGTGCTCTTCGATATTGTCAACGCGCACGGGCTGGAATGTTCCGGCGCCGACGTGCAAGGTAACAAACGCTATATTGACGCCTTTTTCTTTAAGCGCAGCCATAATGGCATCGTCAAAGTGTAACCCCGCCGTTGGCGCAGCGACTGCCCCGGGCTTTTGGTTATACACAGTTTGATAGCGTTCTTTATCGCTCTCTTCATCAGGGCGGTCGATGTATGGCGGCAACGGCATATGGCCGATGTCGTTAAGCGTATCTACCACGCCTTTATCGCCATTTAGCTGGATTTCGAACAGAGCATCGTGGCGTGCCACCATCTCTGCAGGGATCTGTCCGTCATCGCCAAGGAATAATTCGGCACCGGGTTTGGGGGCTTTAGACGCGCGCACGTGGGCGAGGAAACGACGTTCGTCGAGCACGCGCTCCACCAGCACCTCTATTTTACCACCCGACGCTTTGCGGCCATACACACGCGCGGGGATCACTCGTGTGTTGTTGAACACCATCAAATCCCCAGGCTCAACCAGCTCGAGGATATCTTTAAACTGACGATGTACCACCTCACCGCTTGTGCCATCGAGTGACAATAAGCGACTTGCACTGCGATCCGGCTGCGGATAGCGTGCAATTAACTCATCGGGAAGTTCAAAGTGAAAATCGGATAATTGCATGACATTTGCCTAGATAAAAAGCAGGCCGCTAGTATAGGTTCACCACGGTGAATATCAAGCAAGGTGGAGGATTAGTCGCCACTTAAACTGTCACATCTTATTGCACTTCGCCTGCCTTTTATAACAACTATCCTTGATGCGTATCACGTCGAATTAGTGCTAGGTAGACTAGAGTGTAAGTATAGCTTCCCTTCCCTGTCTGACTGCAAGGAGGTGCCATGTTTATCGTTGATGACATGATGACCCGGCATCCACATACGCTCTCCCCGGAACACACCTTGGCCGACGCTCATACGCTGATGAGTGCCGAACGCTTTCGTCATTTACCTGTGGTTGATGATGCGCAGCGACTGGTAGGACTCGTGACGCAACGCGACGTGCTATCCGCTCAAGCCTCTTCGTTAGGTAAAGCGACTAACGGAGACAACGAAATGAATACGCCCCTGTCGCATTTTGCTCATCGTCAACTGGTGACGGTGGATCCAGAAGCCTCTCTACGCGCAGCCGCCTTGACCATGCTAGAGCGCAAAATCGGTTGTTTGCCTGTGATTAAAAATCAGAAGTTAGTTGGCATTATTACCGACAGCGATTTTGTCGCCATAGCCTCAACTTTGTTGGAAATCCAAGAAGAAACTGAGCCTATGGAGGCCGACGAATAAAAAAGGGGAGTGTCACCACTCCCCGTTTTGTCCCATCCGCATGGGTTAGAACTGATCTTCTTCAGTTGAGCCAGTCAACGCTGTCACCGACGATTGACCACCTTGAATGGTGTTGGTCATCTGGTCGAAGTAACCCGTGCCCACTTCTTGCTGATGCGCCACAAAGGTGTAGCCTCGTTCAGCCGCTTCAAACTCTGGGCGCTGTACTTTTTCGACATAGTGACGCATCCCCTCACCTTGCGCATAAGCGTGGGCTAAATCAAACATGTTGTACCACATGTTATGAATACCCGCTAAGGTGATGAACTGATACTTATAGCCCATGTCTGAAAGCGCTTGTTGGAAACGGGCAATCGTGTCTGCGTCCAAGTTTTTCTCCCAGTTAAATGACGGAGAGCAGTTATAAGCCAGCAATTGATCGGGGTATTTGGCGTGAATGGCTTCGGCAAATTGACGCGCTTCTTCTAAATCAGGTTTTGCCGTTTCACACCAAACTAAATCGGCATACGGCGCGTAGGCCAAGCCGCGAGAAATGGCTTGCTCAATCCCCGCACGCACACGGTAAAAGCCTTCGGCCGTACGCTCGCCGACAATAAAGTCCTTATCGTAGGGGTCGCAATCCGACGTCAGCAAGTCTGCCGCATTGGCGTCGGTGCGCGCAATGACTAAGGTATCTGTCCCTGCAACGTCCGCTGCTAAACGCGCTGCCACCAGTTTTTGCACCGCTTCTTGGGTCGGCACCAATACCTTGCCCCCCATGTGGCCACATTTTTTCACCGACGCGAGCTGATCTTCGAAGTGCACCCCAGCGGCACCTGCATCAATCATGCTGCGCATCAACTCATACGCGTTGAGTACGCCGCCAAAGCCTGCTTCTGCATCGGCAACAATCGGCAAAAAGTAATCAATGCCATCTTCCGGGCTGCCCCCTTTCGACCATTGGATCTGGTCGGCACGGCGAAAAGCATTATTAATACGCTTCACCACCGCAGGCACAGAGTCGACGGGATACAGTGATTGGTCTGGATACATGCTTGAGGCAGTGTTGTTATCCGCCGCTACTTGCCAGCCGGAGAGGTAAATGGCTTCAATCCCCGCTTTGGCCTGTTGGACAGCTTGCCCACCAGTGAGTGCACCAAGGCAATTCACATAGCCCTTTTTGGCCTCACCATTGACAAGATCCCAAAGCTTAGCGGCACCGCGCTTGGCAATGGTGTTTTCTGGGACAAAAGAGCCGCGTAGGTTCACCACCTCTTCCGCGCTGTAAGTCCGTTTTACGTTTTTCCAACGTGGATTTTCTGCCCACTCTTTTTCCAGTTGAGCGATTTGTTGTTGGCGAGTTAAAGTCATGTTCCATTCCTCTTATTTCTCGGGCGCAAGCCCAGTCCTGTCAATCCATTTTGTTGTGTTGCTTCCGTGCCACTATGGCAAATACTGATACCCAGGTAGGGTTAAGAAGTTGACCAACTCATCACTGGTCGTCAGCTGTGCCATCAAGGCGGCTGCTTGCTGATATTGCCCGCGGGCAAAGACATCGGCCCCTAACTCGTGTTCCAGTACTTTCATCTCTTCACTGAGGTATTGCTCAAACAATGCCTTGGTAACTACTTGGCCATTGCTCAATGGCTTTTGGTGTTTGATCCATTGCCAAATCGACGCACGTGAAATCTCGGCAGTGGCCGCATCTTCCATTAATCCATAAATCGGCACACACCCATTGCCTGAGATCCATGCTTCGATGTATTGCACCGCGACCCGAATGTTGTGTCGCATTCCCGCTTCGGTGCGCTCTCCGTCACAAGGAGCAAGGAGATCGGCGGCGGTAATCGGCGCGTCTTGCTCGCGGGAGATATGTAACTGGTTAGGCTTGTCACCCAGTGCGCGGTCGAACACCGCTTTAGCGGTATCTGCCAGCCCCGGGTGCGCAATCCATGTACCGTCGTGGCCGTTATTGGCTTCGAGGGTTTTATCTTTTTCAATCTTATCCAGCACCTGCTGGTTTTCAGCCGGATCTTTACTGGGAATAAACGCGGCCATACCGCCCATCGCTAACGCACCGCGCTTGTGGCAAGTTTTTACCAACAAACGGGAGTAAGCATTGAGGAAAGGTTTATCCATGGTCACGACTTGGCGATCCGGCAATACGCGATCCGGATGATTACGCAAGGTTTTGATATAACTAAAGATGTAATCCCAGCGGCCGCAGTTTAGAGCCACAATGTGGTCGCGAAGATGGTAAAGAATTTCATCCATCTCAAACACGGCAGGTAGGGTCTCAATCAATACGGTGGCTTTAATGGTGCCACGGCTTAGACCAAATTCATCTTCAGCAAATGAGAAGACGTCACTCCACCATGCGGCTTCTTGATAGGCTTGTAACTTCGGCACATAAAAGTAAGGACCCGAGCCGGTCTCTAATAAGCGACGATAGTTGTGGAAAAAATACAAAGCGAAGTCGAATAAAGCGCCTGGAATGGGTTTGCCCTGCCACTCTACATGCTTTTCAGTGAGGTGAAGGCCACGCACGCGGCAGATCAGCCGAGCCGGATTATCATTGAGCTGATAACGCTTACCGGTATCAGGGTGGGTATAACTGATGGTGCCGTTGACCGCATCACGCAAATTCCGCTGCCCCTCAACCACTTGCGGCCACGCCGGTGCAAATGAGTCTTCAAAGTCTGCCATGAAGACCTTCACATTCGCATTCAGTGCGTTAATCACCATTTTGCGATCGACAGGTCCGGTGATTTCTAACCGGCGATCTTGCAGATCGCTGGGGATCCCTCGAATGGTCCAGTCCCCTTGGCGAATTGATTCGGTTTCGGGCAAAAAGTCTGGCAAGGTGCCTGCGTCAATGCGCTGCTGACGAACTTCTCGCGCCGCGAGCAACTCAGGCACGCGTGATGCGAACTTATCAGCGAGACTCGCCACAAAACATAACGCATCATCGGTGAGTATTTCAGCTTGTTCCGGTGATAACGCTTCTGTCAGCACCAGCGATTCACGTAACGTTGAACACGCTTCAGTCATGTTGCCTCCCTGGCCTCAGTTGTAATCCAATCACAACAAAAATGATTATTCCGCCACACTGCAACTTTTCTAGACAATGTGGTCACTGTTTAATCAAGTTGGCGTAGTTTGGCGTAAAAATCAACTAGAGATTCATTTCAACCTCGCAACAAAAAACACATAAATACAAATAAAACAGTAGGTTAACTAAAATAGAGTATTAGCTCGAATTGATTTTTTTGTACGAATTATTAGGAGGATATAAACCTGCTACGCAGATCATATTTTTGTCACCTCTTTGTAACTCATTACGTAATTTAATTACACAATAGGCGACAAAAGATATGTGGTAGATGTGATAACTTTATGATTATCAGCCAGTTAATCGAAGCAGCAAGATGCGTTGATCATAAACCGACTCACTGGCGTGATAATAATCCAACGATTCTATTTCACTGGATGAGGTTTTATTGCAGAGGAATATGCTAATCACTTTGCTATTAACCGAGATAAAACTCCAAATAGCAGATGAGCGCTAGCTAGTCAGTCCGATTGAGTAATGCCGCCACCAGATCCGCCAATTTATTAAAGGTATCAATGCGACTCGATGATGGACGCCACACCATACCGATTTCACGATACGCGGCGCGTCCGGGGGGAATTTCTAGATGCACGTCGAGATTATCGATTAAGCCATGATCAATCGCCATTTGCGGAATAAATGTGACGCCATTGCCGTTGGCGACCATCTGGATCAAGGTATGTAAGCTGGTCGCCATAAACGGGTTAATCTTCTGTGAGGCCGTCATTTGGCAGGCAGATACCGCATGGTCCGTGAGGCAGTGTTCGCGCTCGAGCAAAAACACCGACTCATCGGGCAAGGCATCGTAATCCACCGGCAGCGTTAATTGCGCGGCTTGCTTGCGGCTCATCACCATCTTGAAAGGATCACGGCCAACAATGCGGCTGGTCATGGCGCCGATATCCATCGGTAAGGCCAAAATCAGCACATCCATTTCGCCGTGTTTGAGCGCGGTAAGCAAGTTCGCGGTGGTATCTTCTCGTAACAAGAGATCTAAATTGGGATAGCGCTGGTTAACCTGCTGGACGACGTCGGAGAGTAAAAACGGAGCGATAGTCGGAATACAGCCTAAACGGACTTTGCCATGCATAGGATCAGACTGAACGTGGGTGAGCTCCATTAAATCTTGGCTTCGGGCAAGAATTTCGCGGCTGCGGCGTACCACTTCCTCTCCCATGCCAGTCAGCACCAAGGTTTTATTGTCTCTTTCAATGAGCTGGGCACCAATCAACTCTTCTAGGTTTTGGATCCCGGCACTGAGGGTCGATTGGCTAACAAAACACAGTTTCGCCGCCTCGCCAAAATGGCGAGTTTCTGACAAGGTAACCAGATAGTGTAGCTGCTTAAGTGATGGATATTTGTTCATTCTGTCAAACTTTATACAATCGTTTTTTTCGATTATAACAATCTATTAATTCCACTTTTTTCAATGTAGCAAGTCAGCTATAGTTTGTCTCGCTTATATAGGAACCTGATCTTCAGGCAAACTTTTTAATTAGGAGCTGAGTTATGGTACTCGTAGGTCGTCAAGCACCAGATTTTACTGCCGCAGCCGTTCTAGGTAATGGCGAAATCGTTGAAAACTTCAACCTTAAAGAGTTCACCAAAGGCAAAAAAGCTGTTGTCTTTTTCTACCCACTCGACTTCACTTTCGTGTGCCCATCAGAGCTGATTGCATTCGATAAGCGTTTCCAAGACTTCCAAGCGAAGGGCGTTGAGGTTATCGGTGTGTCAATCGACTCTCAGTTCTCACACAACGCATGGCGTAAAACTGCCATCGAAGACGGTGGTATCGGTGCGGTTAAATACCCACTGGTTGCAGACGTTAAACACGAAATCTGCAAAGCGTACGACGTAGAGCATCCAGAAGCAGGTGTTGCTTTCCGTGGTTCTTTCCTCATCGATGAGGAAGGCGTTGTACGTCACCAAGTCGTGAACGATCTGCCACTTGGCCGTAACATCGACGAGATGCTGCGCATGGTTGACGCACTGAGCTTCCACCAGAAGAACGGTGAAGTATGCCCAGCACAGTGGGAAGAAGGTAAAGCAGGTATGAAAGACTCACCAGAAGGTGTTGCTGCATACCTGTCTGAGCACTCTGCTGACCTGTAATTATTAACGGTCAAAAGGTGACGTGCCCTACGCACTGGACAATGTGAGATAATAATGAGGCCCGGTTAAACCGGGCCCTTTTTGTATCTATTCCTCATGACACCTGACTTGGGTTGTCACGCTTCCCTTTCCTTTCTACCGCTTCTACTAGGTAATTCCCCTGCCTGCTGTCACAATACAGCCTTTATTATTGACACTGTGTTGCTCACTAAGGGGTGGTATGTCTGTCTTGGTCGAAGTTTGTATTGATAGTATTGGCTCTTTAAAGGTGGCAGAGCGCGCTGGCGCTGACCGCATCGAGCTGTGTAGTGCACTGCGCCTTGGTGGACTCACG
The DNA here is from genome assembly GCF_004916735.1 of Salinivibrio sp. YCSC6. Lineage (NCBI taxonomy): Bacteria > Pseudomonadati > Pseudomonadota > Gammaproteobacteria > Vibrionales > Vibrionaceae > Salinivibrio > Salinivibrio sp. YCSC6. Next base: position 612,283 of record NZ_CP039516.1, on the reverse strand, counting down.
GCCAGTTACGGCTATATGCAACTTGCCGTCCAACAAGCGAATATTCCCATTTATGCCATTATCCGGCCACGTGAGGGAGACTTTTTATACAGCAGTGACGAAGCAGAAGTCATGCTCAAGGATATTGCGATGGCACGCCAAGCTGGATGTGCGGGCGTGGTGATCGGCGCACTGACAGCCCAAGGACAGCTCGACTTGCCACTTATCGATGACATGTTGGCAGAAGCCAAAGGCATGGGCGTGACGTTTCATCGCGCGTTTGACCACTGCGCCGATCCTGAATCAGCACTGGAAGCGCTTTTAGCGCGTCCTGCGATTGAGCGGGTACTTACTTCGGGCCAAGCCAGCAGCGCAGAGCAAGGTAAAGAGGCATTGAAACGCTGGGTAGAAATGACCCGACAGGCTGCTTTACAGATCATGCCTGGCGCGGGTGTCACGCCTGATAATGCTGCGGCGATCCTCTCCCACTGCGGCGCGCGTGAAATTCATTTATCTGCCCGTATGGATCAACCCAGTGCCATGCAACACCGCGCAGTAGCCACCATGGGCGAAGGTGATGATGCCTGTTACCCAATGACCAATCCCGCCATTATCCGGCAAATAAAAGCCCTTTCCGCACACTTGTAAGGGCGTGCAACAGGTCATGGCACAACATTGAACTGTGACTGACTCGGATATTTTGATGCGCGAGCGCCGTCCTCGAGGCGGTAGCGTTGCATCGTAAAGGCGAGTTTTCTACCGTAAAAGCACAATGGTGTGAAAAGGAGTTTCCCTTGTCGGATAAAACATCGAGTAAAATCAGCAAAAAGCACTACGAAAAGAAACTGACGGAGCTACAAACCGAGCTAGTCAAACTGCAAGAGTGGGTCAAGCAAGAGCGCCTCAAAGTGGTGGTGTTATTCGAAGGGCGAGACGCCGCGGGCAAAGGTGGCGTGATCAAACGTATTACCGAAAAACTCAACCCACGTGTATGTCGCGTCGTCGCGCTAGATAAGCCCACCGAGCGCGAGCGTACCCAATGGTATTTCCAACGTTATGTTGAGCACCTGCCTGCCGGTGGTGAAATCGTTCTGTTTGACCGCAGCTGGTACAACCGGGCGGGGGTTGAGCGAGTGATGGGATTTTGCTCCGACGAAGAATACGAAGAGTTTCTACGTACCTGTCCCGAGTTTGAACGCATGTTAATGCGTGCTGGCATCATCTTGATTAAATATTGGTTTTCAGTTTCTGACGACGAGCAAGAAAAACGCTTTGCCGAACGTATTAGCACCCCTATTAAGCGCTGGAAGTTCAGCCCAATGGACTTAGAGTCTCGCAGCCGCTGGGTGCAATATAGCGAGGCCAAAGATCGTATGTTTGCTTACACAGACACCAAAGACAGTCCGTGGTGGGTGGTCGAAGCGGACAATAAAAAGCACGCACGGCTCAATTGCATTGCGCACTTGTTATCGCAGATCCCGTATCAAGAAATCACCTACCCCGAGGTCGAGCTACCTGAAATCAATAAAGAAGGCTATGTACGCATGCCACTTGAAGAGCAAAGTTTTGTGCCCGATCAAGTCAGTGAGTGGCTCAATAATGAGCCAGACGATTAACCCTTATTTAAGCAGTTTTTCCAGCTCTTCTTTTTGAATATGGCGAACATCTTTTCCTTTCACAAAGTAAATGATGTATTCGCAAATATTCTGACAGCGGTCGCCAACACGCTCAATGGCGCGTGCTGACCACATCACTTTCAGCACGTTAGGAATTGAGCGTGGGTCTTCCATCATGTAGGTCATCAGTTGACGCAAGATCCCTTCGTATTCACGATCTAAGGAGTCATCTTTGCGATACACCCGCATCGCCGCCTCAATATCCATACGGGCAAACGCATCCAGCACCTCGTGCAGCATCTTCGCCGCACGTTGTCCTAGCGCTTCCAATGAGACGAGAAAAGGCTGCTGAGAGTGACTGGAATTATCCAATGCCATTTTCGCGATGCTGTCCGCCACATCACCAATACGCTCAAGATCGGTAATAGTTTTGATGATAGCCATCACCAGTCGCAAGTCACTGGCGGTCGGCTGACGTTTGGCAATAATTCGCGTGCACGCCTCATCGATCGCTACTTCCATGCCATTGACTTTGTGATCTTCACGAATAACATGACGCGCCAGATCGACATCTTGGTTATGCATGGCACGTAGTGCATCGGTCAGTTGGCGTTCGACCAATCCCCCCATGGTTAAAACATGGGTTCTAATGGCTTCAAGCTCGGCATTAAACTGCCCTGAAATGTGGCGACTGATATTATGGTTGTCCAAGGCCTGCTCCTTATCCGTAGCGACCAGTTATATAGTCTTCAGTTTGTTTATTTTTCGGCGTCGTAAACAAGGTGTCCGTGTCCGCGTATTCCACCAAACGCCCCATATTGATAAATGCGGTTTGATCCGAGACACGCGCGGCTTGTTGCATATTATGGGTGACGATCACCACGGTGTATTGGCTTTTCAAATCATTAATCAACTCTTCAATCGTCAACGTTGAAATCGGATCCAACGCTGATGAGGGTTCATCGAGCAACAATACCTCTGGTTCAATCGCGATCGCACGGGCGATAACCAAACGCTGCTGCTGACCGCCTGACAAGCCAAATGCATTATCGTTGAGTCTGTCTTTTACCTCATTCCACAAAGCTGCCCCTCGCAGTGCTCGCTCTACCGCATCATCGAGCACCCGTGGATCATTGATACCCTGCAGGCGTAACCCGAACACCACATTTTCATAAACAGATTTAGGAAAAGGGTTGGGCCGCTGAAACACCATACCAACTTGGCGGCGTAATGCGGGCACATCAACGTCGCGATCGTAAATATTTTGCCCATGCAGAGTCACTTCCCCGCGGACACGACAGCCATCAACCAGATCATTCATCCGATTAATACAGCGTAGCAAGGTCGACTTACCACAGCCGGACGGGCCGATAAACGCCGTGACCTTTCCCTTTGGGATCCGCATATTAATATCAAACAAGGCTTGTGTTTGCTGATAGTACAAATTGAGATGACGGATCGACAGCGCGGTTTGCTCTTCAGGCAAATTTGCCAAATCTAGCTCGGGCGTCAGGCCAATTCGGGAGTTTATCGAAAACATAGGTTGTCGAGCCTCATCATTATTGTTCCAAATCGCGATACTTTTCACGCAAGTAATGGCGGATCCCGATAGCGGCAAGGTTTAACGCCACAATCACAGACACCAGTAAAAACGAGGTGGCGTATACCAGAGGGCGTGCCGATTCAATATGGGTACTCTGAAAGCCAAGATCATAAATATGATATCCCAGATGCATGAACTTACGTTCGAGGTGCAAAAAGGGGAAGTTACCATCCACCGGCAAAGCTGGTGCCACTTTCACTACCCCCACCAACATCAAAGGCGCAACCTCACCGGCTGCGCGCGCAACGGCGAGGATCAGCCCAGTCATCATCGCCGGACTTGCCATCGGCAGCACAACTCGCCACAGTGTCTCGGCTTGGGTGGCACCTAATGCAAACGCACCATGACGAACACTGGTCGGGATGCGTGCCAACCCTTCCTCTGTCGACACAATGACCACGGGCAGCGTCAAAATCGCCAATGTTAACGCTGACCACAGGACGCCCGGCGTTCCAAAGACAGGGGCAGGTTGAGCGGCTTGATAAAAGAGCTCATCAATCGAACCACCAATGAAATAGACAAAAAAGCCCAAACCAAAGACGCCATAAACGATCGAAGGTACCCCGGCCAAATTAACGACCGCAATCCTAATCATCCGTGTAAACGCGGTTTTTGGCGCATATTCATGAAGGTACACCGCGGCAATCACCCCAAGCGGCGTTACAATCACTGCCATCAACAGCACCAAAAACACGGTGCCAAAAATGGCCGGGAACACACCGCCAGAAGCATTACCATCTCGTGGTGGCTCTGAGACAAACGCACCAATTTGATGGCCCCAAAAGAGCAGCTTCTCAACCCCGCTCATTGCGTTGGGGTACCATACCGCCAAGACGTTACGAAGTGGCAATAGCACTTCTTCATGATGGCTATCTTTGACCACCAACATGGCATCATCTTGGTGATGGCGTAAGCTTTCCAGCTTCTTCTCGAGCTGGGAATATTGGTCCAATAGCTGCGCGCGCTGCTCTGCGATATGGGCTGGGGGCTCTCGATTTGCCGTATGGGCCAAGGCCCAGCGTTTTTCCTCTAGACGCAGCTGTTCCAGTTGATAATTGACACTGGCTAGGTGGACGCGTTCAATGTCATCAATCACATCACGTCGCGCGGACAAGGCGTCAAGGCGCGCTTCAAGATCTGCCTCATCTAAACGATGGCGCTTACCTTTCTCATCTACCAACGCAACAGGCCACCCATAGAAAACCCCATTCTCGACCCGCTCTATCATGGCTAATGATGCCGGTGTAAATTGGCTGCGAATGTTAAACGCCAACAACTGCCGGAAGTCCACTCCCTCACGCTCGCGATTACCGATTTTGACCACTAAACGAGCATAATCTGGGGTAGCATCTTCCGGTAATGTGATGCCTGCATCTTGCAGTTGCGTCGCGTCGACACGGTCCGTTTGGTAAATCTGCCCAATCACCGTTTCTTGGCCTTCGGGTGTATTGAGCGTGAACTGGGTGATGGGCGTAGGCCAAAAATAGCCCAACCCGCGCGCACCAATAAGAAGCAATACACCAAGGATCGCAATCAAGCTGACACTGACCATGCCTGCGGTTATCCACACCCAAGGGGTTCCTGATTTCATCCATGCGCGCATAAGAGCTCTCATCCCCACCTATAAGTTACTGTACTTGTCGCGCAAGCGTTGGCGTACGAGTTCAGCTAGGGTGTTAAACACAAAGGTAAATACAAACAGAATAAATGCGGTTAAAAATAACACGCGATAATGGGAACTCCCCACTTCAGACTCGGGCATTTCAACCGCAATATTGGCGGACAAAGTGCGCAACCCCTCTAACAGATTCCAATCCATGATGGGCGTATTCCCGGTCGCCATCAGTACAATCATGGTTTCACCCACCGCTCGTCCTAGTCCCATCATCACCGCCGAAAAAATGCCAGGGCTTGCGGTGAGTAATACCACACGTGTCAATGTCTGCCAGTGAGTGGCCCCTAGGGCCAACGCGCCACTTTTTAAATGCGGTGGTACAGAGAAAATGGCATCTTCCGCAATCGAGAAAATGGTTGGCACTACCGCAAAGCCCATCGCAATACCGACTACCAGTGCGTTACGCTGGTCATAGCCTATCCCTAATTCATGGGTGATAAAGCGACGCGCATCGCCGCCAAACCATAGGTGTTCTAACCAAGGACCTAATTGCCAAGCCACCAAGGCAATCAGTAACAGGGCCGGAATGATCACCAAGATTTGTGCGTTGTCCGGTAAGCGGCGGCGTACATAGCGCGGGATCATTCGCCAAATCATGCTAAGACCCAGCAAACAAAGTGGCACCATCAGCAACAGTAAAAATACCGTGGGCAGGTGTTGCTCAACCCAAGGGGCTAACCAGAGCCCGGCTAAAAAGCCGATAATCACGGTTGGCAGTGCCTCAATGGTTTCGACCGTCGGCTTCACGACTTTACGTAACCCCGAAGACATAAAATAGGCAGTATAAATCGCCGCACCAATCGCCATCGGGACGGCAAATACAAGCGCAAAGAGTGCCACTTTCAGGGTGCCAAAAATCACCGGGACCACGCTTAATTTAGCTTCAAACGTGTCATCTGCTGAAGTGGATTGCCACACATATTGGGGCTCTGCGTACCCTTCGTACCAGACCTTCTCCCAAAGTGAGTGAACACTAACTTCTGGGTGTGGATTATCGACAGCAAACCATTGCCATACACCATCGGTGGCGGTAATCAGTGCCTGTGCACGAGGAGAAAATGCCATTGCTTGCGGCAAGGTATCGAGCATGGCCGCAAAATAACGTTGCTTTTCGCTGGTCGCATGCAGCAAGCTCAGCCCCCCTTGCTCATCCGCAACCGCAATACTTTTACGGTGCAGCTCCGGTGAGGCCACAAACTTCCCTTTAGCTGGCTGAAATAACCGTACTTCGGTCAGCGATGGCTGGCCACTTTTCACCACATCAAACCACTGACTCAAGCCGCCATCTTGATGGTGTAACATTAACGAACGCCCACCTGCGAGCAAGGTCATCGCCTGAACCGGACTCTCCACCACATTGGCAAGATTAATGGTTTCACGCACGGCCATCTGTTGCCCGTGAATTCGCCACACCGTCAGTGTGCTGCCTTGGCGAACAAAGAGGCGCTGTCCGTCAGGCGAGAGCGCCATATTATCAACCGGCTCACTCAGCGAGTACCGTTCAATCCGTCCACTGCGATAAAGCACCAACTCCTGTTTGTGTGTCACCGCCACCAAAACAGGGGCTATATTTTCGCCGTGTAAACTGTCTGGCACAGCGAGCGCTAATTGGCGTAGCGCCGACGAGTCCAGTATCACAGGTAAAGGAAATGCCGCCATACGGCGCAGCTTGGGTAATACCGAGGTACTATCGCCATACTCAGCGCGAAAACGTAGCTGCCAAACGCCTACTTGCCCCGGTTTGATTTCTACAGCCATAAAGGGCGCCGTGGCAGGGACTGTTGCCATCGCAGGACGGGGAATATCTGATAAGTTGCGCGCCAACATCACAGTTGCCACTTGGTCGACCTGTAAAGGACGACGGGCTACGGTTAAGGTGCCACTGTCATCAAGCGCATAAACCAGCTGCTCACGATTGTCAGCGCCAATAAAGTGCGGCGTAGCTGGTGTTGGCACACTAAAACGGCCGGTCGGCGTCATACTCGCTTGATGAAAAAGCGGTAACACGACGGTCAGCAAATAAAAGAACAAGAGCAGTAAAGTGACCAATACCATCACGCCACCAAGACGTACTGTATGCCGTGTAAACGTGTCTTTTAAACGTCTTACTCGATTGGCATCTTTGAGTGATGGTGAAGTGTGGGTCATTCGTGCCTCTTGTTTTAGATCAAGCCCTTAATTGTATGTCATTACAATGACATTTTTATGACACCCCTACTCTGAACAGGGATACCACCGAGGGCTGTACGCAATAAAAATGAAACAAACGGGCTTTAGGCTGGCGCAGGTTGATATTGGGCACAGTTTAGCGACTTTACTGCAAAGCAGCATAGACAACACCTTGACCGGCCTCAATAATTGACCCGACAATCGCCGTAAGGATCACGCATGAAACATTTTGTTATCACACTGATGGGTCCCGATCGCGCTGGGCTGGTTGATCAAATCTCACAGACTATTTTTATGCATCACGGAAGCTGGCAAGCCAGCCGCCTTAGCCAACTCGCCGGACAATTCGCAGGGCTCATCCATCTATCTGTGTCTGATACTCATGCGGATGCGCTCGTCCATGCGCTTCGCGAATTGGATGGCTTACAGCTGCTGATCACCGACGCTAAGCCCGTCGCTCCTAACCCAACCACACATACCTTGTCGGTTACGGGCAACGATCGTCGCGGCATTGTTCAAACACTCAGCCAATTACTGGCGGCTCACGGTATCACTATTAATAAACTCAATGCGCAAACACAAAGCGCAGCCAATACCGGTGGGCAAATATTTACTGCTGATTTTTATCTGGATATTCCGCCGGATGCGGATGTCTCCATGTTACACGAAGCCCTTGAAGCACTGTCCGACGATTTGATCGTCGAATTTGACAGTAATTTCACCCAGTAGAACAGGATTTTCTCACGCTTTATGACATTAGATACTTACCACGTCGACAAAGAATTAAGTTGGCTATCTTTTAACGAACGCGTCCTCCAAGAAGCCGCCGATAAGAGCGTCCCCATTATCGAACGTGTTCGTTTTTTGGGGATTTTCTCCTCCAACCTTGATGAGTTTTATCAAGTGCGTTTCGCGGACGTTAAACGCCGTATCATCATTGACGAAGAGCGTGGGGTCGACAGTCATGCCAAAGAGCTTTTAAGTAAAATTCAAGCGAAAGTCGTCAAGCTAAACCAAGATTTCGACCACCTCTACAACGATATCTTACTGGAGATGGCGCGCCGCAATATCTTTCTGGTCAACGAACGTCAGCTCACCGATAACCAATCTCAATGGCTAAAGCGCTATTTTCGCAGCAATATTCTGCCCTACATTACGCCTATTATGCTGACCAAAGACGTCGATGTATTGAGCTTTCTGAAAGATGCCTACTCGTACCTCGCCGTGCAGCTTAAAAAAGAAGGGGAAGAACCCAAGTATGCGCTGATTGAGATCCCAACAGATGATCTTGACCGTTTTATTAAGGTGCCTGAGCCCAAGGGGAAACGACAGCGCAAAACCATCATCTTGCTCGATAACATCATTCGCCTATGTCTCGACCAAATTTTCAGCGGCTTCTTCGACTACGACACGATCGATGCTTATGCCATGAAAATGACCCGAGATGCAGAGTACGATCTCACCAATGAGGTGGAGCACAGCCTACTCGAAAATATGTCGGAAAGCTTGGACCAACGCCTCACCGCCCTCCCGGTGCGTTTTGTATACCAACGGGATATGCCGCCGGAAATGGTGAGTAAACTAATCCAAGTGCTGAAGATTTCTGATTATGACAGCGTCCTACCCGGTGCGCGTTATCATAATTTTCGCGACTTTATCGGCTTTCCTAACGTCGGGCGAAAATATCTGGAAAACCCGCCACTGCCGCCATTCGAATCGGCCGATTTTCAATTACATAACAATGCTTTTGACGCGATTCGTGAGCGCGACATCCTGCTTTACTATCCGTACCACACCTTCCGTCATATGACAGAGCTGGTCCGTCAGGCTTCTTTTGATCCGTCCGTGCGCAGCATTCGCATTAACGTGTACCGAGTGGCAAAGAACTCGCGGATCATTAACTCCATGATTGATGCAGCCAATAACGGCAAGCGTGTGACCGTGGTAGTCGAGCTACAAGCCCGTTTTGATGAAGAAGCCAATATCGAATGGTCGCGCGTGCTCACCGATGCTGGCGTCAAGGTCGTATTTGGTACCCCAGGGCTTAAAATTCACTCCAAGCTTTGCCTGATCTCACGCCGAGAAAATGGCGAATTACGTGATTATGGCCACATTGGCACCGGTAACTTCCACGAAAAAACGGCCCGTATTTATACCGACTTTGCACTCTTTACCGCCGATCAGCAGATCACGTCTGAAATTCGTAAGGTCTTCGAGTTTATCGAAAACCCTTATCGTCCGGTCAAGTTCAATCATTTGATCGTGTCACCACGTAACTCTCGACGCCGCATTCAAAAGCTGATTGAGCGCGAAATCGAACACGCGAAAGCCAAGCGTAAGGCCGGGATCACCTTAAAAGTGAACAACCTTGTCGATAAAAGCTTGGTAAACCTGCTTTACCGAGCCAGTAGCGAAGGGGTAAAAATCCGCATGATTGTGCGCGGTATGTGCTCTTTAGTGCCGGGCGTGAAAGGCGTGAGTCAAAATATCAAGGCAATCAGTATCGTTGATCGGTTTTTAGAACACCCACGTGTATTTGCGTTTGAAAATGGCGGTGAGCGTGATGTCTATATCTCTTCCGCCGACTGGATGACCCGCAATATCGATAACCGTATCGAGGTCGGGGCACCCATCCGCGATCCGCGTTTAAAAGATCGCATCATGGACATCCTTGAGATCCAATTTTCCGATCGGACCAAGGCGCGTATCATCGACAAGGAGATGTCGAATACCTATGTTAAACGAGGGAACAAGAAAAAAATTCGATCGCAAATCGAAACTTACGATTTCCTCAAGCAGTTGGAGAGACAGGAACTCAAACACGCGGAAAAGTTGCAGCATGACACACCCCCAAGCAAGTAATGATAAGCCGCGAGAGATTGCGGCCGTCGATCTTGGCTCTAATAGCTTTCATATGGTGGTTGCCCGCGTGGTCGGGCAAGGCCTACAAATTATCAGTCGCCACAAGCAGCGGGTGCGATTAGCCGCAGGGCTGGATAAAAAGCAGCGCCTAAGCGACGAAGCGATACAACGTGGTGTCGACTGTTTAGCCATGTTTGCCGAACGCCTTAATGGCATTGAGATAGACAACGTACGGATCGCAGCAACCCATACGTTACGCCAAGCCAAAAACGCACATGAATTTATTGAACGGGCGAATCAAGTCTTCCCTTACCCGATTGAAATTATTGCGGGTGAAGAAGAAGCACGCCTGATTTATCTGGGGGTCTCTCACACTCAGCAAAATCTGGGTCGCCGTTTAGTGATTGATATCGGTGGTGGCTCAACCGAGCTTGTGATTGGTGAAGACTTTCAGCCCCTGCTCGTCAATAGCAAACGTATGGGATGTGTCAGCTATAACGAACGCTTTTTCCCACAAGGCGCGCTGAGTGAAAAGCAATTTCTCGCAGCCCAAACGGCTACCCAACAAAAATTGGAAAGCCTGGCGAGTCAATATCGCAAAGCAGGATGGCAAGTCGCGTTAGGCGCATCGGGCACCATTAAAGCCATTCGCGAGGTGGTGATTGGGCTGGGCGATGAGGATGGCATTATCACGCGCAAGCGCTTGGATAATGTGATTGAAAAGCTATTAAAGTTCAAACACAGTGACAGCATCGATTTACCGGGATTGACCGAAGACAGGCAGCCGGTCTTTGCCGCTGGGGTGGCGATTTTATCCGGTGTTCTCGACGCGCTCAAAATTGATGAATTGCGCTTCTCAGATGGTGCTCTGCGTGAAGGCTTGCTGTATGAGATGGAAGAGCGCTTCCAACGCACCGACATCCGTGGCCGAACCACAGATGATATGGCTGCACGCTACAATGTCGACCTTGATCATGCTCGGCGGGTGCAACAGACAGCCGCCCACTTCTATGCACAAGCCGAGCCCGAACAAGGCAGTAAAAAAACGGAATTGGCTGGCTTACTCAATTGGGCTGCTTTATTGCACGAAGTGGGGTTAAGCATTGGATATCCGGGCTATCACAAACATTCGGCGTATATTCTCAGCAATACTAACCTACCCGGGTTTAACCAAGAGCAACAAACCGTCTTGGCAACCCTCGCGCGCTTTCATCGTAAAGCGTTAAAGCTGGGAGAAATGCCCAAATTCACCTTGTTTAAACCCAAACTGATCGAAACGCTCATCTGCGCACTGCGGCTCGCCTGTGTGTTGCACTCACAGCGCAATGACGAAGCTCTCCCCGATATTACGGTGACTATCAATAAAAACGGCGGTTGGCAGCTGCAGTTTCCCAAAGGCTGGCTGGGTGATAATCGCTTACTTGCGGCCGACCTGACCGCAGAGCAAGACTACTGGCAAGCGGCCGGCTGGTCGCTTCGTTTTAGCGACTAATTCAATCCAAGTGCGTGGCGCTGCGCATGCACCACTTGCGCCGGGAGGGGAATATACCCTTCTCGGCTTACTTCCTTTTGCCCTTGAGCAGAGAGGATATACCCCATAAACGCGGCCTCAAGCGGAGCTAGGGGCGCGTTGGGTGCTTTATTGATATAGAGGTATAAATACCGTGTTAGTGGGTAATCACCGTCGCGAATTGACTGCTGAGTCGGCAGAACAGCGGGCTTGCCGGGATGACCGACGGCGAGCATTTTCGCCCCCGACGCTTGGTGACCCATCCCCGCGTATCCGATCGCATTTAATGAGGAGGCCACGGACTGCACCACAGATGCCGATCCCGGTTGCTCGTTGACGTTGGCGCGAAAGTCACCACGACACAATGCCGCCTGTTTAAAGTAGCCATAGGTGCCGGATACCGAGTTACGCCCAAACAATTGTAGATCGCGATGTTGCCAACGCCCCGTAAGCCCTAACTGCCCCCAGCGGGTAATAGGCTCACTCGCCCCACACCAGAGCGTTCGCGAAAAGATAGCATCTAGCTGATTGAAGTTAATTCTCTGTAGCGGGTTATCTTGGTGGACATAAACCGCCATGGCATCAATCGCTACCGGCACAGCGGTGGGTGGATAACCGAATCGAGCTTGGAACGCATTTTCTTCACTGACCCGCATCGGACGGCTCATTGGGCCAAGTTGTGCTGTACCTTCCACCAGCGCGGGGGCCGCCGAGGCAGAGCCGGGGGTTTGCAGCTGGACATTTACGCCCGGGTACAAACGCTTAAACCCGTCGGACCACGCCGCCATCATGTTGCCTAAGGTATCCGAACCTACGGAGTTTAGGTTCCCCGAAACGCCGCTGATACGCTGATATTCCGGCAGCATTGACTGGGTCGTATGGCTCTGGGCCAGTGCAGTCCAAAGCAGGCTGACACAGAGTATGCCCCACCTTAACATGCCAATCGCTCCGGCAGCGTAAATGCAAAGGTACTGCCCATCCCTACCTCACTTTGGATCTCGAGCTCCGCATCATGATGGCTCAGGGCGTGCTTGACGATTGCTAAACCCAGACCGCTGCCACCGGTTTCACGAGAGCGCGCCTTATCGACACGATAAAAGCGTTCGGTTAAGCGATCGATGTGTTGCGGAGGAATGCCTTCGCCACTATCCGTGACTTCTAAACGCGGACCTTTGTCGGTGCGATACCATTTGACGGAAATCGCCGCCTGCGCTGGGGTATGCTTCACCGCGTTATAGACTAAATTGGAAATCGCGCTGCGGAGTTGGTCGTCATTGCCTTTTACTTTTAGGCTCTTATCAACATCAAACGTCAGCACATGCTCACGATCACCACTCAAGGTTTGCGCCTCTTTTTGCAAAACATCCAGCATGGCTGGCACATCAACATCGTGATCTAATTCTGGTTTTGCGGCCGCCTCAATTTTCGATAACGTCAGGAGCTGCTCAACCAGTGATTCCATGCGCGATAGCTGTTCAGTCATAACACCATGCGCTTTCGGCCACATTGGTCCTATCACCATGTCAGGATCTTCTGTCATCTCGAGATATCCGCGCAACACCGTCATTGGTGTACGCAGTTCATGTGAGACATTGGCGAAGAAGTTGCGTCGCATTCCTTCCAGCTGTTTGAGTTGGGTGATATCACGCACCACCATCAAGAACTCTCCCTCGGCATAGGGCATGGTACGAAATTCTAAGGTGCGCGCACTGTTGATGTGGGAGCGCATTTCTAACGGTATATCGTAATTTGCCTCGGCGATGTAGCTGACAAACTCAGGCGCTCGAATAAGATTACTGATATGTTGGCCATTATCATCTGGCATTCGCAAGCCAAGGAGTTCTTGTGCCAGCTTGTTACACCACACAATCGAGCCATCACTTTCAAAGACTACCACCGCATCAGGCAAGGATTCGGCCCCGTTGCGGAAACGACGGATCAGGTTTGCTAACTCTTTGCGACGGCGGCGATTACGTTTTTGAAGCCGATAAATGCCATTAAACAATGGCTCCCAAGAGCCTGTGCCTGAAGGCGGGGTCAGGCTTTTATCTTTCCATAGCCAGTCGGACAGTTTGATTTGTTGATGCAGATGCCAAAGCAACATGGCAACCGTTGCACCCAATAGCAACCAAGGCAGGCCACCGAACAGCCAGCCAATAATAAACCAAGGCAAATAAAAAAAAGCCAGCTCCCAAGCTAGCTTCTTCCAAGACAGTCGTTCGACCATTTACTCTCCATCCACCCCAACGTATGTGGAGCGCTTTCTATCTTTTTAGTTGCGTGTCGAGAAGCGATATCCTGCGCCACGTACGGTTTGCACTAACTTATCATGGCCGCCCGCTTCAAGCGCTTTGCGCAAACGCCGGATATGCACATCAACGGTACGATCTTCAACATACACATTGGTACCCCAAACGTTATTCAAAAGCTGCTCACGGCTGTAGACACGCTCTTGGTGCGTCATAAAAAAGTGCAACATTTTAAATTCGGTTGGCCCCATATCGAGCGGTTCATCATTGGCTGTCACACGGTGCGAGACAGGGTCTAACTTGAGGCCTTGTACATCAATCACATCGTCCAGTGTGGTCGGTGATACGCGACGCATCACCGCTTTTAAGCGTGCCATGAGCTCTTTCGGTGAAAAAGGTTTGGTAATGTAATCATCCGCGCCAACTTCTAGGCCTCGGACTTTATCTTCCTCTTCCCCACGCGCGGTCAGCATCACTACAGGAATTTGTCGGGTCAGTTCATCGCGCTTAAGGTGCTTGATCAAGTTAATCCCCGATCCGCCCGGTAACATCCAATCCATGAGGATCATTTCCGGATAAGGCTCGCAAATTTGCGCCAGCGCCGAGTCGTAGTCTTCGGCCTCTACCGTTTGGTAGCCTTTTTGCTCCAGCACAAAGCACAGCATCTCTCGGATCGGCGCTTCGTCCTCAACAACTAGAATCCTTCTAACCATGATAATTACCTAGTGTTATCATTTAACTGGCGCCATTATGTGGATTTATTATGACATTTTTGTGACCCAGCGCGAGCAAATTCCCCACCCTTTGTGCATGCTGTGACCTAGCCAACACCTTGCTGTGTGACCAGCACGCGACTTGCACCTCCGCCCTGACTGTCTACGCGAACTTGGGCGCCAATCCGCTCGACCAACGTACTCACATGAGAGATCACACCAATTTGGCGTCCATCCGCCTGCAGGGTATCGAGACACGACAGCGCCATCTCTAAGCTGTCAGGGTCCAAGGTGCCAAAGCCTTCATCGATAAACAGCGATCCTAACTGACGGGTATCTGCCGCTAATGAGGCGAGCGCCAGTGCCAGCGACAAAGAAACCAAGAAACTCTCTCCTCCAGAGAGGGATTCCACGCTGCGCACTTCATCTCCCATATCATGATCCACCACCTGCAATGCTAACAAACTGTCGGGTACGGTTTGCAGCGCGTAGCGAGGGGAGAGCGAAGCAAGGTGCTCGTTGGCAATCTCCACCAGCTGGGCGAGTGTGAGTGATTGGGCAAGGTTACGAAATTTGGCACCGCTGGCCGAGCCAATTAAGTCGGCCAGTTTTAGCCATTGTTCCGTTTTGCTGCGCTGGGTATCAATTTTGTCCGTTAAACTCCCCGCTTGCTGACGTGCCTGCTCGGCTTGCGTCAGCCGATGACGAATATCGAACACACGCTGCTCAGCCTGCTCTTGCGCGTGTTGCCACTCGGCTTGCTGCGTCTCCAAGACTGTCTTGTCATCTGTCAGCGCTTGTTCATCAAACCACGCTTTGGCGGTCGCAATGGCCTGATGACAATGATTTAGCTGCTGTTCACGTTCTTCAAAGCGTGTTTTTGCTTCCTGATAGCGCGCCTCAATCTGGTTTAAAGCTTGGCGTTCATCCGCCCGCCAAGCCTCGCTCAATGATAAATGCGCCATCAAAGTATACTGACTCATTCCCAGCGCAGGTTGCCACTGGATCCAACGCCTAACGGCGGTACGATAGTGCTGATTAGCATCTTGCCGTTGCTGCTGCAAAGTTTGCTGACGGGCTTGCAAGCCGGCGCGTTGTTCACTGGCTTGCGTATACGCCTTTTCCGCCTCAGCTCGACGCTGGCGCTGCGCGTCTATGCGTGATTTGTACTCAGTTTCTAAGCTCGCAAGATCCTGATCCCCCACCAGCGCTTGTCGCGCCGCCATACGCTGCTGATGTTGTTGGGCCAAGTTCACCAACTGCGTCTGACGTGACTGAATGGCATCTGACAAGCTCTGACACTGCTGTGTGAGCGTGGCAAGCTCGGTGTCGGTACGCTGCTTTTCTTCCGCCATCCCCTCACGCTCCGCTTGCAAAGCGCGGTATTGCTGGATTTTTTGCTCCATTTGCCGAATGTAACGTGCGGAGCCAACTTGTTGTAAGCTGGCCTGCCATTGGCCTTTGCCTAGCTGTTTATCGAGTGCTTCGCAGCGACTATCACGCTGAGCTTGTTGCTGGTGCCATTGTTCGTCAATGGCGCTAAGGCGTGTTTCACATTCGGTTAGCGCTTGGTCTAAGTGATGACGACGGGCAACAAGCTGCTCTCGAGCTTGTTGCAACTCACTGAGTGCCGCATCAATCTGCTGAATATGGGCAAGCTGTTGCTGACGTTCGGTCATGCCTTGATAACAGGCCACATAGTCCGCTTGCGTCTGTTGGGCACGAGCTTCAATATCGATGAGCACATCACGCAGTGGCGTCTGACTGTCGATGTCACTATCCAATTCAGCGATGGCAACACGCAGCCCTTTTTCGTATTGATCACGCTCCGCCTGCCATACTTGTCCCTGCTCTCGCAACTCAGCACATGCATGCTCACTTTGCTGGTGTTGCTTTTGCCAGTAGTAATATTCTGCTTGGCTTTGATTGAGTGTCGCTTGCAGCTCAGCAAGACGCGTTTGCTGCTGATCAATCAAGCTTTCCACTACAGGCGCATGGTGTAAGTAAGGATGCTCAGTCGCCCCACAAAGCGGACAAGGGTCTCCCTCGTTAAGCGCCTGACGCAAGTCTTCCAACTCCATCACGGCCATCGCTTGCTGCAAACTGTGACGCGCTTCGTCAACCTGAGCTTGTTGGCGCGTTACCGTGTCTTTCAAACGCGTTAGGTGGGTTTGGCTATCGCGGAAAATGGCATCAAATTTTTCGAACTCCAACTGATTATGTTGGCAGCGCTCGTCCCAGTATTGCCAGTTATGTGCTTCATTTAAAACCGCCTCTTGTAGACGACGGGTAGACTGCAATTGGCTATAGCGCGATTGTTCGGCTTCTTGCTCCGCGATCAGGCGATCGGGTTCTGCAGCCGCTCGTTTTGTTTTTAACTGGTCACTGCTGGCATCCACTTGCGCAATATCCTGCTCAAGCTTATCGCGCTGAGGGCGCCATTGCTGGGCTTGCTGCTGTCGCTGTCTATGCTCATCACTCAGTGCGGCTAGCGCATCTTGGCAATCAAGAAACTGCTTGAGGTTGTCAAACACCGGCTGATAGTGCTCAGCCACGTGACCGAAATCGCCAAACGCTGCCAGTTGCTCAGCAATGATCGTTTCACGATGCACCAAATGCTGTGCATGGGCACGGGTTTGTTCAAGGGTCTGTTGCGCTTGACGCCATTTTTGCTGTTCTTCATTGAGGGTGATGTTTTGCTCACGCATTTGCTCATCAAGACTGGCTAATTGGGTCTCGATTTGCTGAGCCTCACGCACCTTCGGCTCTATATCAGCCCACGCTTGCTCGGCATCGGTCAATGCGCGATTGGCTTCTCGCCAACGATCCGCTTGTCGCTCATAGTCGGCGGCAACAGCCTGTTCATCTCGGGCTAGTGCAGCTAGATCTTTCCCCAAGGATAGGGACTGCCACTGGTAACGCTGCAGCGCATTGAGATCCTCTCGCGCCGCTTGGGCACGTTCAATCTGTGCCAATGTCTCTCGGCGCGCTTCCACACCCGCTTTTTCTTGTTCCGCCTCATCCAGTGCCACTTGCGCGTCATCAAGTGCTTGTTGCGCCTGCGCTAAGTGGGTATGTTGCTGGCGGTAGTCGTTCAGCATTTTGAGTTGGTGTTGATGATGTTTGACCGCCTGTTGGCATTGGGCTTGTTCATCTACCAATTGCTGCTCTTCATCTTCGCTAAGGAGCTGAATGTCACCGAGCTGTTGCATGAGCTGATCCAGTGCTTGTTTTTCATCACGGGCACGCTCATGGGCCATTTGGGATAAACGGCTGTAAATTTCGGTGCCAGTCATTCGCTCCAGCAGTGCTGCGCGATCATCTGCTGACGCTTTCAAAAAAGCCGCAAAATCCCCTTGGGGGAGCATCACCGCACGACGAAACTGCTCGTAGCTGAGCCCGACCAGACGCTCAATTTCACTGAGCACTTCCTGTTTCTTTCCTGCAAAACGTTGGCCGGTGGTGAGGTTTTCGAGCCAATGCTCACTGGCTTGGATCCGGCCATCGGCTTTGCCTCGCGCGCGACGTACCGACCAATGGGCACGCCAGCGACTGCCGTCATGGGCAAAGAAGTCAACTTCTGCGTAACCTTCACCTTTTCCTCGCGACAAAATACTGCGCACATCGTTGGCTTTAACTCGGGTTGCAGGATCGCCGAGACCAATATCCGCATCATTCTTTTTGTTGGCTTGAAAGCGCGGGATTTTGTCGTATAGCGCAAGACAGATAGCATCTAACAACGTGGATTTACCAGCCCCCGTTTTGCCAGTGATCGCAAACAAACCGCTATCACCCAAAGGGCCCTTCGAAAAGTCCAACTCAAACGGGTGTTGAATACTGGCCAGGTTCTCGCCACGTAATGCCAGAATTTTCATCGTTTATTGGTCCTCATCCTGTTCCAGTTGTTCAAGCAAATGTGAAAAAGTCGCTGCGATAGCCGGATCCGGCTCACCTTGATATTTTTGCTGCCAGCCGTGACGGAAAACTTGAAACGGCTCGACATCAGACAAGCGCTGCTCACGAAATTGGCGCTCGTGGGTGCGGTCACGATAGTGCGGCGTTATCTTCGCCAAACGGATAGGCTGCCCCTCTAGCGCCGCGAGGATCTTCTCACGCAACATCGGTTGCGGGGCATCCAATAGAACAGGCACTTCCAATAACGGCTGCATATCCAGCGATAGTGAGGAAAGGGTCAGCGCCTGCAGCGCTTCTATCACTTCATCAAGCGGAGCAGGCTTGTCTGGCACACGCAGTAAGTCGACCTTTCGCGGTACTTCAAGAGAGCGAATATCGGCAAGCTGCTCCCCCTCTAACGTGACAGCGAGCACTTGATGACGATAGTGTCGCTCTGAAAGAGACAGTGGGATCGGCGAACCACAATAGCGAATTCGCTCTTGCTTCGCGACCCGCTGGGCAAGGTGCAAATGTCCTAGTGCCACATAGGCAACATCCTTGGCAAAAATATCAGCCGGCAGCGCATGCTGGTTGCCCCCGAGAATGCGTCGCTCAGACATTTCTGATAGCTGCCCACTCGCCATATAAACATGCCCCATCGCAATCAGCGCTTGGCTCCCCGTGCATTTGGCGCGCGCCGCTTGTTCAGTTTGCTGATAAATCTGTCGCACCCCTTCGATGAGACGATCATCGTCTTCCCCCAATCCTTCCGTGCGTAAATCACTGCTACGTAAAAAAGGCACTGCCATCACCCAAGCGGCGGTTTGCCCCTCTTTGTCCGTCACCGGTACCATCATACGCTCGGTATCTAAACTACCATCGCTGTGCCGTGAGATAGCACCAATTAAGTGTAAATCAAAGGCTTTGAGTAGCTCGTGTGGCGCATCGAGTTTGCTAGGTGAGTCATGGTTCCCACCGGTAATAATCACATTCAGTTGGGGCAATGCCTTAGCCACATCCGCTAAGAAGCGGTATAGCATACGCCAAGCGCTGGCAGGCGGATTGGCACTATCGAAGATGTCTCCGGCAACCAACAAGGCATCCGCCTCTTCATCTATCAATTGCTGCTGTAGCCAATCAAGAAACGCTTGGTGCTCTTGCTGACGATCATAGCCATGCAATTGGTGGCCAAGGTGCCAATCTGAGGTATGAATGATTTTTAACACTGCTGGGGTTATCCGTTGGTTGAAAAAAGACGAGGTCATAGACACACGCCAATGTCGCGAGCCGGGTAAAATTCTACGCTAATTGCAGCGACATTCGAGGATGAATGCAATACCATGTTGGCTTTCTCACAACTGGATGGATAAAGCCTCGCCATGATTTGGTTTAAGAACTTACTCGTCTACCGCCTCACCCGTGACATTCCTCTCGATCCCGAACAGCTCGAAAGCCAACTCAAAGAGTTCGACTTTACCCCTTGCGGCAGCCAGGACATGCAGAAGTTTGGCTGGGATAAAGCATTGGGTAAGCACGGCGACATGCTGACCCATGTCAGCGGTGGCAATATTTTGATCCGGGCACGCAAAGAAGAAAAGCTGCTCCCTGCCTCGGTGATCAAAGATGCGCTAGAAGAAAAAGTTGATGCCATGGAGCAAGCCCAAGGCCAACGTTTGAAAAAACGTGAGAAAGACAGCCTAAAAGATGATGTTGTCATGGAGTTGCTCCCGCGCGCTTTTACCCGCCAAAGCCAGATGTGCGCCCTTCTCATGCCGGCAAAAGGGCTGGTTCTGGTCGATGCGGCCAGTATTAAGAAAGCCGAAGAGCTACTTGCCTTACTCCGTAAATCCATCGGTAGCTTACCGGTAGTGCCCGTCGAAACCCAAACACCGGTGGAACACGCCATGACAGAATGGGTGAAACAAGGCAGCGCGCCTCAGGGCTTCCACCTTGGTGATGAGGCTGAACTCAAAGCATTACTTGAAGAAGGTGGGGTGATTAAATGCAAACAGCAAGATCTCACCAGTGAAGAAATTCACGCTCACCTCGATGCCGACAAACAAGTCACCAAACTCGCCATGGACTGGCAAGAACAAATCCATTTTGTGTTGGGCGATGATCTCAGCCTTAAGCGCCTGAAGTTTTCAGAAGAGTTACGCGATCAAAACGCGGATATCGACCGCGAAGATATCGCAGCCCGACTGGATGCTGACTTGTCGTTGATGTGCGGTGAGCTCGATGTATTACTTGATGGATTATTCACGACCCTCGGCGGTTTACAGACCGACTAGTCGCCCGAGTGAGCCTTTGCATACTGATGCAACAGGCTTAATCCACACAAAGACTAGGTAATTCCTGCTGGTAGTGTGGGTACTGTCACAGTAAAATAGCGCCCACACTCACCTTCACTATGAAGGTGCCTGACTTACACTCAGACTTTAGCTAGGAATTATGTTTACTCCAGAACTACTCTCACCCGCCGGTAGCCTCAAAAACATGCGCTACGCATTCGCCTATGGGGCTGATGCCGTTTACGCCGGACAACCGCGTTACAGCTTACGCGTGCGTAATAACGAATTTAACCACGAGAACTTGAAAATCGGGATCGATGAAGCCCACGCTCAGGGCAAGAAGTTCTATGTGGTCTGTAACATTCAACCGCACAACGCCAAGCTGAAAACCTTTATCCGCGATTTACAACCTATCATCGATATGGGTCCTGATGCGCTGATCATGTCAGATCCAGGCCTTATCATGATGGTGCGTGAGCATTTCCCCGATATGGCAATTCACTTGTCAGTACAAGCCAACGCGGTGAACTGGGCGACAGTGAAGTTCTGGTATTCGCAAGGCGTTGAACGCGTAATCCTTTCACGTGAGCTGTCGCTTGAAGAGATCGAAGAGATCCGCAAACAATGCCCAGAGATGGAGCTTGAAGTATTTGTGCACGGCGCACTGTGCATGGCTTACTCGGGTCGTTGTCTGCTCTCCGGCTACATCAACAAGCGCGACCCTAACCAAGGTACCTGTACCAATGCGTGCCGCTGGGACTATAAGGTTCACGAAGCCAAAGAAGACGATGCCGGCCAAGTGGTACAAGTACAAGAAGTCACGCCAACATTGGGTGAAGGTCAGCCTGTCGACGATGTGGTTTTGCTTGAAGAAGGCCGTCGCCCCGGTGAATTAATGGCCGCTTATGAAGATGAGCACGGCACTTACATTATGAACTCAAAAGACCTCCGTGCTATTCAGCACGTTGAACGCTTGACCCAAATGGGTGTTCATTCGCTGAAAATCGAAGGTCGGACGAAGTCCTTCTACTACTGTGCTCGAACAGCCCAAGTTTATCGTCAGGCGATTGATGATGCCGTGGCCGGTAAGCCTTTCGATGAAAGCCTCATGAGCACACTGGAAAACCTCGCGCACCGCGGTTATACCGAAGGCTTCTTACGTCGCCATACACACGATAGCTACCAAAACTATGATTACGGCTATTCAGTCTCTGACCAACAGCAATTTGTGGGTGAGTTTACCGGTAAGCGCCGTGGCGATTTAGCGGAAGTTGCCGTGAAGAACAAGTTTGTTTTAGGTGATAGCCTTGAGCTCATGACGCCGAAAGGCAACGTCCACTTCACTCTTGAAGTCATGGAAAACCGCAAATCAGAGTCTATCGACGATGCCAAAGGTAATGGTCACTTTGTGTTTATTCCTGTGCCAGAAGATATGGACTTGGAATACGCACTACTGATGCGTAACCTACAATCTGGTCAAGATACGCGTAATCCATCAGGAAAGTAGTATGGCATTACTTATCACGGATAAATGCATAAACTGCGATATGTGTGAACCCGAGTGTCCCAACGGGGCTATCTCGATGGGTTCAGAGATCTTTGAGATCGAGCCAGATTTATGCACCGAGTGTAAAGGTCACTACGAAAAGCCGACGTGCCAGTCAGTCTGCCCGATATCCAAATGCATTATCACCGACCCTGATAATGTTGAGACCGAGGAGCAACTCCTAGAAAAGTTTGTGGTCATTCAAGGGATGGCCTAAACCATTAAAAGCGCCGCAAGGCGCTTTTTTTATGTCTATATCAACCTACAACAGTGAACTATTGCTAAGCGCGTAGCAATAATGCATGACAGTCTAGAGTAATGAAGTTGCATTAAGACACTCAGGCTCGCACATATCGCAGTTTATGCACTCATCAAGCCGCGACTAAGCATGCGTTAGTAAAAACGTATAGTGAAAGGAGAGCGAAACACTCCACGCCGTGCAATTCTCTAACATGAATAAGCTCTTGAATTAGGGATGCCTTAAACGCAAAAAACCCCAGCTTTTCAGCTAGGGTTTCTAAGTAGTGGCGGAGGGCCGGGGTTGCGGACAACGGGCAGGCCATCCTGCGGGACTCATTCGCCCTGCGGGCGAACCTGGCCAATAACAAAAAAAACCTACTAAAATTACCAGAGTTTCTAAAGCAGTGGCGGAGTGGACGGGAGTCAACGCGCACTGCAAGTGCCGCGACCAAGACGTCAGGCTCAGGGGAGCTTAAACGCAAAAAACCCCAGCTTTTCAGCTAGGGTTTCTAAGTAGTGGCGGAGTGGACGGGACTCGAACCCGCGACCCCCGGCGTGACAGGCCGGTATTCTAACCAACTGAACTACCACTCCGCACCAATTCTGTATGATTAAAGGCTTATATCTCTTTGCTTTAATCAATTGTATTCAAAGCCTGGCGATGTCCTACTCTCACATGGGGAGACCCCACACTACCATCGGCGCTGCTTCGTTTCACTACTGAGTTCGGCATGGAATCAGGTGGTTCCAAAGCGCTATGGTCGCCAAGCAAAATTTTGTGTGTCTTCACTTTTTTAAAAGTGAAAACCATCAACCTAGAAAGCTGTTCGTTCTCGCCACAATCAACTGGCTTTATTTTAAGTCCAACCCAAAACCTCTTGGGTGTTGTATGGTTAAGCCTCACGGGCAATTAGTACAGGTTAGCTCAACGCCTCACAGCGCTTACACACCCTGCCTATCAACGTTCTAGTCTAGAACAACCCTTTAGAGAGCTCGAAGCTCTAGGGATGACTCATCTCGGGGCCAGCTTCGCGCTTAGATGCTTTCAGCGCTTATCTGTGCCGAACTTAGCTACCGGGCAATGCGTCTGGCGACACAACCCGAACACCAGCGGTTCGTCCACTCCGGTCCTCTCGTACTAGGAGCAGCTCCCCTCAATCATCCAACGCCCACGGCAGATAGGGACCGAACTGTCTCACGACGTTCTAAACCCAGCTCGCGTACCACTTTAAATGGCGAACAGCCATACCCTTGGGACCGACTTCAGCCCCAGGATGTGATGAGCCGACATCGAGGTGCCAAACACCGCCGTCGATATGAACTCTTGGGCGGTATCAGCCTGTTATCCCCGGAGTACCTTTTATCCGTTGAGCGATGGCCCTTCCATTCAGAACCACCGGATCACTATGACCTACTTTCGTACCTGCTCGAGCCGTCACTCTCGCAGTTAAGCGGGCTTATGCCATTGCACTAACCTCACGATGTCCGACCGTGATTAGCCCACCTTCGTGCTCCTCCGTTACTCTTTGGGAGGAGACCGCCCCAGTCAAACTACCCACCAGGCACTGTCCTCACCCCAGATAATGGGGCTAAGTTAGAACATCAAACATACAAGGGTGGTATTTCAAGGATGGCTCCACAGCAACTGGCGTCGCCGCTTCAAAGCCTCCCACCTATCCTACACATGTAGGCTCAATGTTCAGTGCCAAGCTGTAGTAAAGGTTCACGGGGTCTTTCCGTCTAGCCGCGGGTACACAGCATCTTCACTGCGATTTCAATTTCACTGAGTCTCGGGTGGAGACAGCGTGGCCATCATTACGCCATTCGTGCAGGTCGGAACTTACCCGACAAGGAATTTCGCTACCTTAGGACCGTTATAGTTACGGCCGCCGTTTACCGGGGCTTCGATCAATGGCTTCTCTTGCGATAACCACATCAATTAACCTTCCGGCACCGGGCAGGCGTCACACCGTATACGTCATCTTTCGATTTTGCACAGTGCTGTGTTTTTAATAAACAGTTGCAGCCACCTGGTATCTGCGACTGCCCATAGCTCCATCCGCAAGGGACTTCACCGCGGGCAGCGTACCTTCTCCCGAAGTTACGGTACCATTTTGCCTAGTTCCTTCACCCGAGTTCTCTCAAGCGCCTTGGTATTCTCTACCCGACCACCTGTGTCGGTTTGGAGTACGGTTGCTACTTACCTGAAGCTTAGAGGCTTTTCCCGGAAGCATGGCATCAATGACTTCACCACCTTGGTGGCTCGACATCGTGTCTCGGCCTTGATTTCCCGGATTTGCCTAAGAAATCAGCCTACGCACTTGAACCTGGACTACCATCGCCAGGCCCACCTAGCCTTCTCCGTCCCCCCATCGCAGTAAGTAGCAGTACGGGAATATTAACCCGTTTCCCATCGACTACGCCTTTCGGCCTCGCCTTAGGGGCCGACTTACCCTGCCCCGATTAACGTTGGACAGGAACCCTTGGTCTTCCGGCGAGGAGGTTTTTCACCCCCTTTATCGTTACTCATGTCAGCATTCGCACTTGTGATACCTCCAGCATGCCTCTCAGCACACCTTCAACAGCTTACACAACGCTCCCCTACCCAATACCCATAAGGACATTGCCGCAGCTTCGGTGTATCGCTTAGCCCCGTTACATCTTCCGCGCAGGCCGACTCGACCAGTGAGCTATTACGCTTTCTTTAAATGATGGCTGCTTCTAAGCCAACATCCTGGCTGTCTGAGCCTTCCCACATCGTTTCCCACTTAGCGATAACTTTGGGACCTTAGCTGGCGGTCTGGGTTGTTTCCCTCTCCACGACGGACGTTAGCACCCGCCGTGTGTCTCCCGGATAGTACTTACTGGTATTCGGAGTTTGCAAAGGGTTGGTAAGTCGGGATGACCCCCTAGCCTTAACAGTGCTCTACCCCCAGTAGTATTCGTCCGAGGCGCTACCTAAATAGCTTTCGGGGAGAACCAGCTATCTCCGAGTTTGATTGGCCTTTCACCCCTAGCCACAGGTCATCTCCTAACTTTTCAACGTTAGTGAGTTCGGTCCTCCAGTTGATGTTACTCAACCTTCAACCTGCCCATGGCTAGATCACTCGGTTTCGGGTCTAATGCTAGCAACTACACGCCCAGTTAAGACTCGGTTTCCCTACGGCTCCCCTATGCGGTTAACCTTGCTACTAACATTAAGTCGCTGACCCATTATACAAAAGGTACGCGGTCACCCCACAAAGGAGGCTCCCACTGCTTGTACGTAGACGGTTTCAGGTTCTATTTCACTCCCCTCACAGGGGTTCTTTTCGCCTTTCCCTCACGGTACTGGTTCACTATCGGTCAGTCAGGAGTATTTAGCCTTGGAGGATGGTCCCCCCATGTTCAGACAAGATATCACGTGTCCCGTCCTACTCGATTTCACGACTAAGGCGCTGTCGGTTACGGGGCTATCACCCTTTATTGCCAGGTTTTCCAACCTGTTCACCTAACGCCTAAGCCGCTTAAGGGCTGCTCCGGGTTCGCTCGCCGCTACTGCCGGAATCTCAATTGATTTCTTTTCCTTCGGGTACTTAGATGTTTCAGTTCCCCGAGTTCGCCTCTTAGCGCTATGTATTCACGCTAAGATACCTGCTTATGCAGGTGGGTTTCCCCATTCGGAAATCCCAGACTCAAATGGCTTTTACTGCCTTATCTGGGCTTATCGCAAGTTAATACGTCCTTCATCGCCTCTGACTGCCAAGGCATCCACCGTCTACGCTTAATCACTTAACCATACAACCCCAAGAGGTCTTTTTGCTCGATCTTTCTCTTTTATACGGCCTCTTGCTCACCGTTTGCTTGGTCACGTAACACGTTACGCTCCCCGCGACAAACGCCTCGCGCGAGATTGTCTAAAAAAGAAATCTGCGTCGCAAAACCACTGAGTGTTGAATCATCAACTAATTAAGGTTTTGTTTTTGCCGGACTCAAAATAGAGACTTTGCTTATTACTAAGACAAAGCCCAAGCACACTTGATTGTGTGAGTGACATTTCTGTCACTGATTGAGAACTTTACTGTCATTCTTTAAGAATGACTTGTCAGCTTTCCAGATTGTTAAAGAGCATGTGAATCTATCAAGACGATAATCCACTTTTTAAAAACACTTGTTATAAATGTGCTTAAAAAGTGGTGGAGCTAAGCAGGATCGAACTGCTGACCTCCTGCGTGCAAAGCAGGCGCTCTCCCAGCTGAGCTATAGCCCCATCATGAATCCCTTAGATGCTGGTGCCAATTTCTTTTGAAGCAAGGCGAGGCATTTCGACGTTTAGTGAACTAAACGAGGAAGGCATCAACGCCGCATCAGGAGAAATTGGTGGGTCTGAGTGGACTTGAACCACCGACCTCACCCTTATCAGGGGTGCGCTCTAACCACCTGAGCTACAGACCCATCTAAGGTACGAGCCTTAACTAAGGAACTCGTATCTCTTTGACTTTTTGACCGTGCAATCTGTGTGAACACTCGCAAGAATAGCGTCAGTAAGGAGGTGATCCAGCCCCAGGTTCCCCTAGGGCTACCTTGTTACGACTTCACCCCAGTCATGAACCACACCGTGGTAAACGCCCTCCCGAAGGTTAAGCTATCTACTTCTGGTGCAGCCCACTCCCATGGTGTGACGGGCGGTGTGTACAAGGCCCGGGAACGTATTCACCGCAGCATTCTGATCTGCGATTACTAGCGATTCCGACTTCATGGAGTCGAGTTGCAGACTCCAATCCGGACTACGACAAACTTTAAGGGATTCGCTTAACATCGCTGTCTCGCTGCCCTCTGTATCTGCCATTGTAGCACGTGTGTAGCCCTACTCGTAAGGGCCATGATGACTTGACGTCGTCCCCACCTTCCTCCGGTTTATCACCGGCAGTCTCCCTGGAGTTCCCGACATTACTCGCTGGCAAACAAGGATAAGGGTTGCGCTCGTTGCGGGACTTAACCCAACATTTCACAACACGAGCTGACGACAGCCATGCAGCACCTGTCTCAGCGCTCCCGAAGGCACTCCTCTATCTCTAAAGGATTCGCTGGATGTCAAGAGTAGGTAAGGTTCTTCGCGTTGCATCGAATTAAACCACATGCTCCACCGCTTGTGCGGGCCCCCGTCAATTCATTTGAGTTTTAACCTTGCGGCCGTACTCCCCAGGCGGTCTACTTAATGCGTTAGCTCCGAAAGCCAAAGTCTTAAACCTCAGCCTCCAAGTAGACATCGTTTACGGCGTGGACTACCAGGGTATCTAATCCTGTTTGCTACCCACGCTTTCGCATCTGAGCGTCAGTCTTTGTCCAGGGGGCCGCCTTCGCCACTGGTATTCCTTCAGATCTCTACGCATTTCACCGCTACACCTGAAATTCTACCCCCCTCTACAAGACTCTAGCCTGCCAGTTTCAAATGCGGTTCCGAGGTTGAGCCCCGGGCTTTCACATCTGACTTAACAAACCGCCTGCATGCGCTTTACGCCCAGTAATTCCGATTAACGCTCGCACCCTCCGTATTACCGCGGCTGCTGGCACGGAGTTAGCCGGTGCTTCTTCTGCAGCTAACGTCAAGCAATGCACGTATTAAGTACACTACCTTCCTCACTGCTGAAAGTGCTTTACAACCCGAAGGCCTTCTTCACACACGCGGCATGGCTGCATCAGGGTCTCCCCCATTGTGCAATATTCCCCACTGCTGCCTCCCGTAGGAGTCTGGGCCGTGTCTCAGTCCCAGTGTGGCTGATCATCCTCTCAAACCAGCTAAGGATCGTCGCCTTGGTAAGCCATTACCTTACCAACTAGCTAATCCTAACTGGGCCCATCCCAACGCGATAGCTTACATGTAGAGGCCACCTTTGGTCCGTAGACATTATGCGGTATTAGCCGTCGTTTCCAACGGTTATCCCCCTCGTCAGGGCAGGTTCCCAGCCGTTACTCACCCGTCCGCCGCTCGACGTCCAGTAAATCCACCGAAGCTTCAATACTGCCGTTTCCGCTCGACTTGCATGTGTTAGGCCTGCCGCCAGCGTTCAATCTGAGCCATGATCAAACTCTTCAATTAAAGTTTTTTCGAAACCGAAGTTTCAGCTCAATGAATACTGATTACTGTTTATCTCCGAAGAGAAAAACGAATTGACTGTGCCGAATAACTAAAAGTTATCGTTTGGTCACTCAGTTCATCGAATAAATCTTTTTGTCTATTCTCAACGAGTGCCCACACAGATTGCATAGGTCAAATTGTTAAAGAGCGTCGCTCAATCTTGAGCGGGAGTGGCATTTTACGCCACCGTGGCAGTGAGTCAAGCTTTTTGTTTACTTGGCTTTGCTGCCGTTTGTTAGCGCGGTTTACCGTGCCAACGAGGAGCGCATTATAGAGAGGTATTTTTGTGACGCAAGGGGTTTTTAAAGAAAAAACACCGACCGAACAAAAAACACACAAAAGGGTGTGTTAAAGGGTCTGGGTTTAACCATGGCGATGGATAGAGGCAGTAAAATAAAAGGTTAACGACTGGGAAATTCCTCGGCTATCTTTCCAACTTACAATCACTTCCAACTGTTTAGCATAAGGGCCTGTCTCCCCCATTAAGGTTTTTGTGGTTTTCGCTTCTAGTTGGTAAGGCGTCTCTTTGGTTTCAATCAAGCACCCGGCAATATTTGAAAGCCCAATCATTTCTCCATTGTTTGCTGAGCATGGTGTATCAGTGTTGATGCGCTGCCAAAGGGCGAGTTGATCACTGGCAATATGCATGGCTCCTTCGGCTAGCCGAGCATTATATTGCCGAGCTTCAATCTCTGCGGTGAGGCTATACAGCCCTAACCCCGTGACAGAGACCAGCACCAGCGCGATCATTATCTCTAAAAATGAAAAGCCAGATTGAGACTTCATCGCCTTTACCCTCCACTGGGTGGTGTTAGGTTGTAATAGCTATTGGGTAAGGGCCTTAACTGCCCGAGCCCCTGAAAACTAGCATGCTTGTTGTCATCGTCATACTTGGCAACTAACGAGCTATTAATGACGGTATTGCCATCGGGCACATCGATGATAAATGCACCCTCAGTTATAAAACTGCCATCAAACCAAAATGGGACGCGGCTTGCCTCATCAAACGTGTTGATATTTCCAGTAATAATTTGACAGAGTATTTGAGTATTTGTAGTGGCGGGATAAGAGCAGGAGGCCGAACTTCCTTTCTCAGTCATCCCCCACTGTTTTGCAAATTCATTGGCCTGAATAGTGGGATTAAACTGATACACTGCGCCGTTAAAGGGATCGATCGTACCACGAAGTGCCATAATACCATCTTGTACAACCAACAACACGGGTGGGACGTGTGGGCCACTCGGCAAATTCTCTTCTCCTCCACGACTTAAGTCACAAGGCCCATCAACCCAGACTTTCACGTTAGGTTGTCCTCTCCCCTGTTCCATCGCATTGTAGACCGATTCATAACATTTCGATGCATCGCCATGCGTTTCAACGATGGTTCCGCCTTTTTCCTCAAACTGCTGTTTGGCAAGCCGCCACTGTGAACGCGGGACACCAAAAAAGTCTTGGAAAAGATCCATGTCCTTCACATTGGTTTGTACATCTTTTCTGAGCAGCTTCCTTGTCTCATCGCGGCTATCCGCAACTTCGCCATACTCGACTTTAGTTTTATACTCATCTACACATCCTTTACCCTCTCCTAAGTGGACGGTAAATGTGTTTTCGCTTTTATGATTCCCCTGATTACTTTTATCTGGTTGATCTGGCTTTTTGGGGCTAATCTTCACCTCACCACCGGCAATAATGGACTGACATTCATAGCTATCATCGTCACGTTTTTTGCCCTTCGCCGGCCGCCACTTATTCGCTCCATAAAATAACGCCGAACCTGACGTGACAAATGCCGCCGCGCGACCGCCTCCCGCGCCTTGCAAGGTGACTCCAACCTCCTGTTGATGTGAGTGACTACTTAGCCGCCACAACGAGGAATTGTTTGGCCAAGGCGCTAGCTCTAATCGACTTCCAGCCACACCTTGGCACTCTGATAATTGAGTCAGCCCTTCGGCCGCCTCACCGGATGAGAGGTCGAGACCCTCTTGATAGATTTTTGCCACCGCACAATCTAATCCCGCCCAAGCCCGAGAAAGATACTCTTGCGTTTTAATTCGTGCCTGCGCTTGCTGGATATCATTAATCGCACGCCGACTCACGCCAAACACCATCAACAGTGCAATCAAAGCAATACTGGCCACCACAACGAGTGTTGCAATACCGGTCTGTGTCTTTCTCATAACTGCCTCATTGTGTTACGTAAAACTAGAGTTCGAGATAAGCTTTCTTGCGTGTGTGGGGCCTCTTTTAACGCGGCAGATAAGGTGATGGTTAGGGCCGTGACGGTGCGATGGTTGGACGTACTCACTTCTTTGCGCTCAAAAGTCAGGTTATCAATCACAATGTTGCGTGAAGAGATATCTCGCCAGTAACCGGACTGACACGTCCAGTTGGATGTATCGTCGTGGTTCTCGTAGATTTCTACAGCCTGATTATCAGCATCAAACCGAAAGCCTTTGACATCATCTTTTCCTGCATCCAACTGAGGAACGACGCCCGTCTGTTGGTAGGCAAACCGAATGCATTGCCCCTGATTGTTGCTGCCAGTGTCGTCAATCAAAATCAGATGCTTATCTACTTGGAACGCTGCTGTCTCACCACACTGATAACACAATCCGGCTCGACGAATATCGGCCTCCATCATGGTCAGTAAGCGGCTTAGCTCAAGGGACAAGTTAGTCTTCGCATCAAGACGGGTTTGAGTCACACTGGCAGACGTCATCATCGACAATGCCGCCAACATGACCATCAGGCTGACCGATAAACCGATCAGCAGTTCGAGCAAACCATACCCCCACTGATTAACTACTCGCATCGTTTTCACCCTCAGTGCGGCAAGTCGTGTTGTCTTTATTTTTGCAATGGCTAAAACCAAGGTACTGACGGATTTGCACGATATAGTCTGGCTGTTGGCTCTTTGCGGTGCTTAATCCCAGTGTGAGGTTGAGGTTTGGCCGCTGGGTGCGAAAGTCAATCGTGAATAAATCGCCGTCAGGTTGTACTTGCCACTTTTCTTTAACTTTCTGTTTTAGCGTGACCTGTTTATCTAACCTCACCATCAAGGCTTGGGTTTGGTGACAGTCGAGAGACGTTGGCTGTCTGCCTGCTGATGTTCGGGCTGTGGACACTGGCTCTGCTTTGGCAACAATGCAATCCACCCCATCCTCACTCACGAAACTGACAACATACGGACGACTTTCTTTAACGGCTCGGCTTTGAGCCAATTGAAACAAACTGGTGAGTGCCGCACTGTCATTGGCAATTAACGTCGCTTGGCGCGCTTTTTGAAAGTTGGGAAACGCAATGCTGCAAGTGATCGCCAGCACAGCAAGCGCGATTAGTGACTCAATTAAAGTAAAGCCATGAGAAAGCCGCTTCAGATGAGGGATAAAACGCATACTGCCTCCCAAGTTAATCGCCCACCGATTGATGATGAGAGTACCACTGCCCTAGGCTGGATGACGTTTTAGTGACAGAGTCTTCGAGAGGCTAACAAAAATGAGCTTTAACAGTATCTCACGCTTACAAAAAGGCGTGACATTAGTCGAGTTACTGTTTGGGGTAGCCATTATTGCTACGTTGGTAGGCATCGCGTTACCCGCCTATTCTCATTACAAACAGCAACAAGAAAGGCAACATGCAAAGCGTAATCTGGTTCAGCTGCAAGGGTGGATAGAAGATCATTTTATTACCCATCAATCCTTTCCTAACTCCAGCGACCAAACTGAGTTAAAAGATAAGCTGTGCGAAAACTGTCAGCTATCTGAACGCTACAACTTTGCAGTCCATGGGCAAACGAAGAGCTATTATGTCACTGCTACGCCACGTCAGGAAAGCGCGCAAAACAACGACCCCTGTGGGGTATTGACCTTATACCCGAGCGGGCTAATTGCCGCGCAATCAAACCATAAAGATTGCCCGCTTCCCCATATACAGCGGCCGACGAAAGGATAAAAAAATAGCCAGCACAAGGCTGGCTATTCATCATCTTAGTGTTCTTTGGACACGTGGCACTTTTTACCCGGTAAGGTCATCGAAGAATTTCTTCACGCCATCGAAAAAGCCCTCTGATTTTGGCTTATGCTTTTTCGCTTCGCTTCCACTGAATGACTCTTCAAGCTCTTGTAAAAGCTCTTTTTGACGGCTACTCAATTTGACAGGGGTTTCCACCACCAGCTTACAAATAAGATCGCCCATACCACCGCCACGTACGGATTGTACGCCTTTACCGCGCATCCGGAACATGCGTCCCGTTTGCGTTTCGGCCGGCACTTTCAAGCTCACACGGCCATCCAACGTCGGGACTTCAACTTCGCCGCCGAGTGCGGCCATTGTGAAACTAACCGGCACTTCGCAGTACAGGTTATTACCATCACGAGTAAAAATATGGTGCTCGCGAATGTGTACTTGTACGTACAAATCACCCGCTGGGGCACCGTTTTCTCCGGCTTCACCTTCACCTGATAGGCGAATACGATCCCCTGTATCGACGCCAGCTGGAATTTTCACATTCAGGTGTTTGGTCTTTTTCACACGACCTTGACCATGACAGCTGTTACAAGGGTCTTTAATAATGGAGCCGCTACCATGACAGGTTGGACAGGTTTGCTGCACGGCAAAGAAACCTTGGCGCATTTGCACCTGACCAATACCATTACAGGTACCACAGGTTTGTTTTTGCGAACCAGGTTTGGCGCCGCTGCCATGACACGTATCACAGCCTACATAGGTCGGGACTTCGATCTCTTTGCTGACGCCACGGACCGCCTCTTCAAGCGTTAACTCCATGTTATAGCGCAGATCGGCACCACGTTGCGCGCGTTGCTGACCACCGCGACGCCCTCCGCCGAATATATCGCCGAATACGTCACCAAAAATATCGCTAAAGTCAGCGCCACCGCCGAAACCACCGCCGCCGAAGCCGCCGCCACCCATACCGCCTTGTTCAAAGGCTGCGTGGCCATATTGATCATAGGCAGCGCGTTTTTGTGGGTCGGTCAGCACTTCGTACGCCAGCTTAATTTCTTTGAACTGGTCAGCGGCATCTTCGCCTTTATTACGGTCTGGGTGATATTTCATCGCCAGCCGCTTATAGGCTTTTTTAATATCGCGCTCGCTCGCATCGCGGCTTAGACCGAGCACTTCATATAAATCTCTTTTTGACATGGTCTGACTGCACCTGTTTACGTCAACAAAACAAAGACGTTCAAATCACGGTTTGATAAAACGACGGGCGAAGGAGATTGCTCCCCTACGCCCGTGCTTACTAACGACAGCGCTTTCGCTTATTTCTTGTCGTCGTCTTTGACTTCTTCAAACTCAGCGTCAACAACGTCATCGTCTTGTTTCGCTGAATCTGCACCGGCGTCTTGTTGCGCCTGCTCAGCTTGTGCTTGCTGCTGAGCAATTTCCATCAGTTTTGATGAAGCCGCGACCAGTGCTTGTACTTTCGCATCGATGGCTTCTTTATCTTCGCCCTTGCGCGCAGTTTCAAGCTCAGAGATCGCTGTTTCGATCTTCTCTTTGTCTTCTGCTGGCAGTTTGTCGCCGGCTTCTTCAACTTGCTTACGGGTGCCGTGAACCAGCTGATCCGCTTGGTTACGTGCAGTTGCGA
The DNA here is from genome assembly GCF_004916735.1 of Salinivibrio sp. YCSC6. Classification (NCBI taxonomy): domain Bacteria; kingdom Pseudomonadati; phylum Pseudomonadota; class Gammaproteobacteria; order Vibrionales; family Vibrionaceae; genus Salinivibrio; species Salinivibrio sp. YCSC6. The sequence goes on along the minus strand of NZ_CP039516.1, from coordinate 578,207 downwards.
GCTCTTCGAACTTCTTGTCCGCTTCTTTGTTCGCTTCTGCCTCTTGAACCATCTTCTCAACTTCTTCATCACTCAAGCCGCCAGACGCTTGGATGGTGATTTTCTGCTCTTGACCCGTTTGCTTGTCTTTCGCAGACACGTTCAAGATACCATCAGCATCAAGATCGAAGGTCACTTCGATTTGTGGCACACCACGTGGCGCAGGCTGAATGCCTTCTAGGTTAAACTGACCCAGTGATTTGTTATGCATGGCTTGCTTACGCTCACCTTGAATCACGTGGATAGTCACCGCGCTTTGGTTGTCTTCCGCAGTCGAGAACACTTGGTTCGCTTTGGTTGGGATCGTGGTGTTCTTCTCGATGAGCTTAGTCATCACACCGCCCATGGTTTCGATACCCAGTGACAGAGGCGTTACGTCAAGCAGTAGCACGTCTTTTACATCGCCTGACAGTACACCACCTTGCACTGCCGCACCAACAGCAACCGCTTCATCAGGGTTCACGTCTTTACGTGGGTCTTTACCGAAGTACTCAGCAACTTTCGCCTGTACCATTGGCATACGGGTTTGACCACCTACCAAGATGACATCAGTGATTTCATCAACAGACAGCTCAGCGTCGGCCAGAGCAACTTTCATTGGCTCAAGAGAACGTTGAACCAAATCTTCAACCAAAGACTCAAGCTTGGCGCGCGTTACCTTGATGTTCATGTGCTTAGGACCAGTCGCATCCGCAGTCACATAAGGCAGGTTAACGTCAGTTTGCTGCGCAGAAGAGAGCTCGATTTTCGCTTTTTCTGCTGCTTCTTTCAGACGCTGCATCGCCAATGGGTCTTGACGCAAGTCGATGCCTTGCTCTTTCTTAAACTCGTCGACCAAGTAAGTGATCAGACGGTTATCAAAGTCTTCACCACCTAGGTGCGTGTCACCGTTAGTCGCCAGTACTTCGAACGTTTGCTCGCCATCTACTTCATCGATTTCGATGATAGAGATATCGAAGGTACCACCACCCAAGTCATAAACTGCGATAGTGCGATCGCCGCCTTTCTTGTCTAGACCATAGGCCAGTGCGGCTGCAGTTGGCTCGTTGATGATACGCTTAACTTCTAGACCTGCGATACGACCAGCATCCTTAGTTGCTTGACGCTGAGAGTCGTTAAAGTAAGCAGGTACTGTGATAACCGCGCCAGTCACTTCCTCACCGAGGAAGTCTTCAGCGGTTTTCTTCATTTTCTTCAGAACCTCAGCAGAGACCTGAGGTGCAGCCATTTTCTGGCCTTTCGCCTCAACCCACGCATCGCCATTGTCAGCTTTGACAATTTTGTATGGCATGATGCTGATGTCGCGCTGTACTTCTTCGTCTTCAAAACGACGACCGATCAAACGTTTGATCGCGAACAGGGTGTTTTCTGGGTTTGTCACCGCCTGACGCTTTGCAGGTTGACCGACTAGCGTTTCACCGTCTTGTGTATAAGCGATGATTGAAGGTGTTGTACGATCACCCTCTGCGTTTTCAATCACGCGTGCTTTTTCACCGTCTAGTACAGCGACACATGAGTTGGTTGTACCCAAGTCAATACCAATGATTTTACCCATCTGGTGCTCTCCGAAATTCGTTCTGTGGCTTTATTGCGTTACACCCTATGTGGGGGTAACCGTGAGAGGTTCAACCCCTCACCGCAAATTTTTATTTAACGCTGCAATCTAAATAAGGGCAGCATGCTTGTTTTCAAGGCCTGCGATAAAAAAAACCGCATTTTTTAGGCCTTTTATATCGAGTGGCTGACAAAAAGGCCTGTATTTATTGACGTTTTCGACGTCGGCTCTTGTTACGCTTTTTCGTCAACGTTGCCTTGTGGTGCCTTAGATACCATCACCATCGCTGGGCGTACGACGCGACCATTTAGCTCGTAACCTTTTTGCATCACCATCATCACGGTGTTTGGCTCGTGCTCAGCGCTTTCTTGGATTGACATCGCTTGGTGCAGTTCAGGATTGAATGGCTGACCTTGCGGATCAATTGCGTTTAGGCCGAACTTTTCAACCGTATCAGTCATGGTTTTTAGGGTAAGCTCCACCCCTTCAACCATAGGCTTGATGGCTTCGTTTTCTTTATCCGCCATCTCGATAGCACGCTCCATGTTATCAATCACGGGCAACAGCTCACCGGCAAACTTCTCGAGCGCGAATTTACGCGCTTTATCGATTTCTTGCTCGGTGCGACGGCGCATATTGTCGACATCCGCACGGGCACGCAGCACACTATCTTGCTGCTCTTTCACTTTCGCTTCACTGGCTTCAAGTGCGGCTTCAAGCTCGGTAATACGTGCAATCATGGCCTCGGTCTCGGCGTCTTCGATATCCGCCGCGTTACCGCTCACTTGTTGCTCAGTGGCCTGCTCTGCGTTTTTGGCTTCAGCAGCTTGCGCTTGTTTTACGGCTTCCTGCTCTTGCTTCACTTTCTGTTCTTCGCTCATGATCACTCCGACACAAATGGCATTGCCCAGCACGCCACTGGGACTATTCAACTTAATTGACGGGGTTATTATGGGGATGAATATTCACGATTCAACCATCAGGCCAACCCAAATCACGACAATCGCGATTTTGCCGCGTTATACTGGGCACAAATAGACACAGGATCCGCATTATGTCGACACCTTTTACACGCATTGCGCTTATCGGTAAGCCCCGCAATCCAGAGGCCGTGAACACACACATTAGCCTTTACCACTGGCTCACTGAGCGTGGCTATGAGGTGTGCATTGATACGCGTCTTAGCGCTAACTTGGGGTTACCCGATGCGCATTACTTGGATCTTGTTACGATTGGTCAACACGCTGACTTGGCCATCGTGATCGGGGGCGACGGTAATATGCTGGGCGCAGCACGCGTGTTATCGCGCAGTGACATCAAGGTGATTGGGGTGAATCGGGGCAATTTAGGCTTTTTGACCGACTTAGATCCCGACGCCTTCGAAAACGCGCTTGAAGCCGTCTTGAGCGGTGAATATATGGAAGAAGATCGGTTCTTACTCGAAACCGAGATCCACCGTCATGACCAAGTCAAAAGTCATAATGCCTCACTGAACGAAGCAGTGCTCCACCCAGGGCAAGTGGCGCATATGATTGAGTTTGAAGTTTACATTAACGAACAGTTTGCCTTTTCTCAGCGCTCCGACGGGATCATTATTTCAACCCCCACCGGCTCCACGGCGTACAGTTTATCGGGAGGCGGCCCTATTCTCTCTCCGAGCCTAAACGCGATTTCACTGGTCCCTATGTTCCCTCACACCCTATCCAGCCGTCCGTTAGTCGTCGATGGCAACCGCCGCATTAAACTGCTGGTTTCGCCCGATAACCGCGGCACGCTGGAAGTCAGTTGCGACGGACAAGTCTCTCTTCCTGTGAACCCTGGCGACGAGGTGCATATTTATAAAAGCCCAGCCACGCTGAAGCTTATCCACCCCAAGGATTACAATTATTACAACACGTTACGCACCAAGCTAGGCTGGTCGTCGAAACTCTTCTAATCGCTTCCCTTGCCGTAAAAGGGCATAAAAGCAGGTTCGCCTGCTTTTTTTGTGTGCAATTTTTGTGCGGAAACTCCCAGAAGGAACAATTCTTCTTTTTACATATTCACTGGATGTAAAAACAGTATATACTGTATCTATACACAGTTGTTGATAGATACAGGTGTTTTCCTATGTTAGCCGATATGACCATTCAAAACTTTGCCATCGTGAAATCCTTGGAGTTGGAGTTTAGTAAAGGAATGACGGCGATCACCGGAGAGACAGGTGCAGGTAAATCGATTTCCATCGATGCGCTCGGCCTTTGCCTAGGCGACCGCGCGGATGCCAATATGGTTCGTCCCGGCGAAAAACGCGCAGAGATCACCGCCAGTTTTACCCTCGAACAAAACAGTGCGGCACGTCGTTGGTTGCAAGACAATGAGCTTGAAGACGGCGACGACTGTATTCTCCGTCGCGTGATTACCAAAGAAGGCCGCTCTCGTGCTTACATTAACGGTAACCCTGTCCCTGCCTCACAGCAAAAAGCTCTAGGACAACTACTGATTAATGTCCATGGCCAACACGCTCACCAACAACTGTTGCGCCCAGAACACCAGATCACCCTGCTCGACCAATATGCCGGACACCAATCACTGCTCGATAAGATGGCGTCTCGCTACCAACGTTGGCGTCGTGCTAAAAACGAGTTAAAGGCACTGATCAAGAAAAAAGACGATCTCGATGCACAACAACAACTGCTGGAATATCAAGTCGGTGAATTGAACGAGCTGGCACTAGGCGAAGAGGAATACCAGCAGATTGAAGAAGAACACAAGCGTTTATCAAACAGCGGCGATATTGCGATGACAAGCCAAGCGGTCGTGGATTTGCTCAGTGATAACGAAGACGCTAATGCGCTCAACCTTTTAAATGCCGCGCAGCAACGCTTGGTTGAACTGGCCACACTGGACAGTCAATTTGAGCCCTTAGCCACGCTCATTGAAGAAGCGCGCATTCAAGCGCAAGAAGCGAGTCAAGAAGTGACCAGTTACCTCGACCGGTTAGACATGGATCCGCAACGCTTGCAATATCTTGATGCGCGTATGAGCACGATTATGAGCTTGTCACGCAAACATCATGTGCAACCCGAGGCGCTTTATCAAACGCACCAACAACTGATCCAAGAACTGGATAAATTAGCCCATAATGATGAGGCGATTGAGCAGCTCCAAGCCGACGTGGATGCGCATTTTGCCGCCTGTTTGGATACGGCAGAAAAACTCAGTAAAAGCCGACGTCGTTATGCCCGTGAGCTCAATAAACTGATCACGCAAAGCATGCACCAACTGAGCATGGAGCACGGTACCTTTGAAATCCAAGTCGAAAACAAAGCCGACACTCACCTAAGTCCCTTAGGGGGAGATGCGGTGGCCTTTTTGGTGTCAACCAACCCGGGTCAACCGCTGCAACCGCTCGCAAGGGTTGCCTCTGGCGGTGAGTTATCTCGGATATCATTAGCCATTCAAGTGATCACCGCCCAAAAAGTGGAAACCCCGAGTCTGATCTTTGATGAAGTTGATGTGGGTATCAGTGGTCCAACAGCGGCGATTGTCGGTAAGTTACTCCGTCAATTGGGCCAATCGACCCAAGTAATGTGCGTAACACACTTACCCCAAGTCGCCGGATGCGGGCATCAGCAAATGTTTGTCGCCAAGCAAACAGAAAAAGGCACCACAACGACCCGTATGTATCCGTTGGCCCGCGACGAACGTATCAATGAACTGGCACGCCTACTCGGCGGTAGTGAGATCACCGAACGCACGCTGGCCAATGCCGAGGACTTGTTGGTTGCCGCATAGCATGCGTCAACCCATGGCTCTCACCGATTCGCGACACCTCACAAACCTGTGAGCGTGTCGCCTTTTTCTCTTTTTGGGGCGAACTTTTTTCGATTCTTCCCATCCAATCGCTAGTCGCGAGCAGGTTTTTTACATATATTCCGAGCTTGTTTATACTCATCCGCCTTTCGTCAGGGACGAAAAAGCCTGTATCCACGGAACGATTTGCGTGTGAGTGATATTATTTGCCATCAACGAGACAGTGAAGATGTTAACTATGGGTTGGACTAAAGCCGCCATTGCTGCCCTAATGGCAATTGCCATTACTGGCTGTTCTTACGCCGAGAAACTGGTTTATCGCGTCGATATCAATCAGGGCAATTACATCGAAGAAAAAGCCGTAGACTCACTTAAGTTTGGCATGACCAAAGAGCAGGTTAAGTTCTTACTCGGCCCTCCTATGCTGGTCGAATCTGGCTACCCAAACACGTGGTATTTTGTCCAATGGCAACAGCCTGGTCACCAAGCACCAACACAAAAAGATCTCGTGCTCTCTTTTGATGACAACAACCAGTTAGTCAAGGTCGATGGTGACTTCACGCCGGGTGAAAGCTTTTTCGAAGCCGTCCAATAATTCACGTATCCGCGCGGTATCGCCACTGCGCGGAGCTCCTCTGCCTTCGCGTTCATGGTAGTCTTAAGCTTTTACGCTTAGCTATCACACTATGAAACATATCTTCGAACACCACGGAAAACGCCTTGCTTACCAAGATGTTGGGCAAGGGCCTGTTCTGTTATTCGGCCATAGCTACCTGTGGGACAGTGCCATGTGGGCGCCTCAGGTAGAGGTATTAAGTCGCCATTACCGTTGTATTGTGCCTGACTTGTGGGCCCACGGGGACTCTGACGATGCCCCCGAACAGACACACTCGCTCGCTGATATTGCGGCTGACATGCTCGCACTGCTCGATCACCTCAACATTGAACAGGTCACGCTCATTGGTCTGTCCGTCGGCGGAATGTGGGGCGTTGAGTTTGCTCAGTTAGCGCCTTCGCGTTTGAAAGCATTGGTGTTAATGGACACCTTTGTCGGTCGCGAGCCCGAGGTAACGCACCAAAAATACATGGGAATGCTCACCACTATCGAGCAAGTCCAGCATGTCCCCGCGCCGCTTCTCGACGCCATCGTGCCACTGTTTTTCGCCCCCGCCACGCTGGCACAGCAACCGCACTTCGTCGACGCTTTCCATCACTCGCTCCAGCAACTTGAAGGCGATCGCGCTAACGCCGTCGCGCGTATTGGCCGTCTTACCTTTGACCGTCGCGATCAAATCGATGCTCTCGCCAAATTAGCATTGCCCGTGCTGATTATGGTGGGGCAACACGATGTGGCTCGTCCGCCGCTTGAGAGCTATTTGATGCAAGATGAGATCACAGGCGCGGAACTCACACTGATCCCAGAGGCAGGACACATTGCTAACCTTGAGCAACCAGAACGAGTTACCGAACGTTTGACGCATTTTTTACAACACGTCTATCGAGACTAATGCGTTAACAAGACAACTATCCGCGCTCTCTTGATACAAAAAAACACCGAGAGTCGGCGTTTTTTCATGTTCGTTGCGAAAGCCGTTGACGGCGTTAAGAGCGCTTGCGCTGAGTATCCACGCGTCCACCCGTAACAGGATCCGCTTTTCCTTCTAGCTTCGCGCGTTCCGCTCGGCGTCGGCGAATTTCTTTGGGATCCGCCTGCAGTGGGCGATAAATCTCAATACGGTCCCCATCACGCACTTGCGCATCCAGCTTCACGGTGCGGCTGAAGATGCCAACTTTATTGTTGTCTAAATCAATCTCTGGGTAAGCTTTAAGCACACCAGATTGGCGAATAATCTCTTCAACGGTCGATTGCGGTTTCACCACACAATTAAAAATCCGCTGCTCATTCGGCAATGCGTAGACCACCTCAACACGGAGTAGTGTTTCTTCACTCATAGATCGTTTTCGCTCGTTCAGTAAATGCTTTCACCATACTACTTGTTAGCTCGCTGAAGATACGACCAAACGCCACTTCAACTAATCGATTGGTAAACTCAAATTCAAGATCGAGCTCAATTTTACAGGCGTCGCTGGAAAGCGGTGTAAAACGCCAACCTCCGCTCAGCCGTTTAAATGGCCCATCGACCAATGTCATATCAATGCGCGTGTTTTCCACCAAGTAATTTTTGGTCGTAAAGGTTTTCTTAATGCCTGCCTTCGCCACGTCTAACGATGCCACCATGGTTGTGTCAGTGTGCTCAATCAAGCGTGTGCTCACGCACCCAGGCAAAAACTGTGGATAGGCCTCAACATCATTCACCAAGGCAAACATTTGCTCAGCACTGTAAGGCACTAAAGCCGAGCGGATAATTTGCGGCATAAGGACTCCTTGCAAGTTAACCGCGAAATCATACCACCGCCGCATCTATTCACCAAAGCGTGCAGCCGCGTGTATCGACAAATACAGATGCGCTTCACTCAGGCTCGTGCGATAATCCTTTCATTCCTCAACACATAGCCTTTATAATGCGCCCACTATGGCTAAGAAAAACGCAAAGAACAAAGCAAGCAGTAACACCATCGCGCTGAATAAAAAAGCTCGCCATGAGTTCTTCATCGAAGATGACTTTGAGGCCGGGCTTGAGCTACAAGGCTGGGAAGTAAAATCTCTCCGTGCCGGTAAAGCCAATATCAGCGAAAGTTATGTGTTGCTGAAAGACGGGGAAGCCTTTTTGTTCGGGGCAACCATCACCCCGCTTAATGTGGCCTCCACCCATGTGGTGGCTGATCCTCAGCGTACACGCAAGCTCTTGCTTAAGCGTCGTGAGCTTGATACCTTGATCGGAAAGGTTAACCGGGATGGTTTCACAGTCGTGGCTCTTTCCCTGTATTGGAAAAAATCCTTCGCCAAGCTCAAAATCGGCTTAGCAAAAGGTAAAAAACTTCACGATAAACGCGATACCGCGAAAGACAGAGACTGGCAACGTCAAAAAGCCAGAATCATGAAAAACGCAGCACGTTAATCGTTGACGCGGCAGATCAATATGTTAGACTCTGCCGTCCAAACTCTGGGGCTGATTCAGGATTCGACAGGATTGAGAAGGCCCGTGGAGCATGCCGAGGGGCGGTTGGCCTCGTAAAAAGCCGCAAAAAAATAGTCGCAAACGACGAAAACTACGCACTAGCAGCTTAATAACCTGTTGAGTGCCTATCCTCCCTAGCCTTCGCCTGTAGGACGGGGATCAAGGATAGTCAAAACCAAACAGGATCGCGTGGATGCTTTGACCCGAAAGCTGAAGCGTTAAATCTAAGTCGGGTATGTCTTTGTGTGGCGTGTTTGTCCGCAGCACACTGACGAGATTAAAGACAAACTAAGCATGTAGCGCCATTGGTTAGACTGATTCTGGACGCGGGTTCAACTCCCGCCAGCTCCACCAATTTTATATTTAAAGACGTCCACGGACGTCTTTTTTATTACCTTAAGTAACGTAAAATCAATAACTTATCGTTCATTAAGGTCCATAGAGGTCCACCAACCGCTTTGATTTTTAGGTACACCGAGGTGTACACTGATAAAAATGGAGGCTGAGAGGTGTACCCATTATGGCTAAAATCATAGCTAAGCTTACGGATAAGAAGATAAAAGCGGCAACGCCAGAAGAGAAAGAGTACCTACTCTATGATGGCGACGGGCTCAGACTAAGAGTTAAACCAACCGGCTCTAAGCTTTGGCTTTTTAATTACCTGCGTCCATTCACCAAAAAGCGCACCAACCTCAGCCTCGGTGCCTATCCCACTGTTACCCTCTCTCAAGCGCGTAAAGCGACCATGGATGCAAGAGCCCTCCTCGCTCAAAACATCGATCCTAAGGAACACCGTGAAGAGCAACAAAGGCAAGAGATTGCGCTCACCGAACATACGGTAGAGAAAGTCGCCTACCAGTGGTTCGAGCTGAAAAAAGAGCAAGTGACTGAGGGATACGCGACCGACATATGGCGCTCTCTGGAACGTCACATTTTTCCAAAGCTTGGCGCTACTCCCCTTTCCAAAATCACTGCCCCTATGGTGATAGATGCCTTAAAGCCCATTGAAGCATCGGGCAGCCTAGAGACATTAAAGCGCTTGGTCCAACGACTAAACGAAATGATGAACTACGCGGTTAACTGTGGCCTTATCCACGCTAATCCGCTATCGGGCATTGGCGCTGCATTTAAAAAGCCCAAAAAGAACCATATGGCAGCGTTAACTCCCGATGAACTCCCAGAGTTAATGCAAAAGCTTGCTTACGCGAATATTAAGCGAGTTACTCGGTGCCTAATCGAATGGCAGCTACACACCATGACGCGACCAGCAGAAGCGGCTGCTGCACGATGGGATGAAATAGACTGGGATAACGAACTATGGATTATCCCGGCGGAGAGGACAAAAAAAAGAAGAGAGCACCGGATCCCACTCACAGAGCAGATGCTGGCGATATTAGAAGTGATCAAACCGATAAGTGGCCATCGTGATTTTATTTTTCCTTCAGATCGTGATCCGCAAAAACCTTGTAATAGCCAAACGGCCAATATGGCACTAAAACGAATGGGGTTTACCAACCGGCTCGTGAGTCATGGGCTACGCTCCCTGGCAAGTACAACACTGAACGAGCAGGGCTTTGATTCAGATCTTATCGAGTCTGCTCTTGCCCACGTTGATGACAACCAGGTACGGAGTGCGTATAACCGGACAGATTACATTGAACGCCGACGTCCAATGATGTGCTGGTGGAGTGGACACATCGAGCAAGCAGCTAAAGGGAGCCTCTCAGTGACAGGCACAAAGCAGCTTAAAGTGATCTAACCATAGACCACGATAAAAATACTCTACCTGAATACTCTGACCCCTGCGTGGGGGCCAAGCAATCTACCCACTATACCGAAGCAGGAGTGTGGTTAGAGCGCATCAAATAAGGGTTTTCCGGCCATTAAAATAAACCAAAAATCGCTCTGGGTGCGGCGTGGGGTACGGGGACCATTAAAACCCTCAAATCTCATTACCACTCTGGCTCTTTGCTTAGCCTGCATGAATGTACAGGTATTGGGTCTGTTATTGGTTTTTAGTTGATCGATGTAGATTAAGGTGAAAAGCCTATCAACTGATCACTGACCTGCCTCTATTGCCTTCAGAGGCAACTATTTTATCTTTCGTTTCTCAAGCCTAGCGAGTCGGCTCTTCCTTGTAGCGCAGTTATGTCAATCACCCGACCTGTGTAGCACCAATTATTCTTCAGCTATACATACTTACACATCTACCCTGTCACGCAGGACAAGGTAGACATGTTAGTGGATCAGTTTTACTTTGGCGATAGCGTCGATAGATGGGTCAATTTTGAACTGACGTTGATAAGCCCTCACTCGAATCGCTCACACAGAACCCACCTAAACAATTCCTCTTTGTGTCCCTAGCAATATTTTTTTTGCAGCCAGTTCACAAAATATGGCTTATCTAACACTTTGGACAATAGCGCACGAAAACCAAAACAGCCCTTGATACACTAATCCTGAAACTAACAACTCGATGGCGAGTTTGGTGCCGACGACAGGCCGACGCTAGCATGGCTAAACACTGGATGGTTAATCAGCTTATCTGCCAGAGAGAGTAAATAGCGTGAGCATTTATCCATGGCAGAGGAACACTATCCCAGAATAGGTGATTAAAAGAGCCCACTAGTCATACGGTTACAGCTTAACGCTTGGGGATAGTATGAATACCTGAGTAGCGATAGGCGGCACGCACACTTTCGCGGAAGAGCAGTACCCATTAGAGGCAAGAAATTATATTTTGAACAGTCATTTAGGTAGAAAATAGTAAGTGTAACGGTTTTGGGGAATCGCGCATGCGTACTAACACAATGTTAGGCAATAATTATGGAACTTGATCCAAAGTACCTCATCCCGCTCGCTGGCGTACTGCTCGGATGGGTGCTGAGCCAGTTTTCGGGTGCCATTAACAACGCGAAGGAATTGCGACAGCATCGCTCATCTGCGTTACCGCCGATGCTCGACCTATACTTTCAGCAATACCGAATTGATCAGATTCTCAAGTTTTTCAACCTTCGGCTTGGCGATAGCATAGAGAAGCTGCACAAAATATATGAGAAGCATGACGTCCCAAAAGAAAAGAGGCTAGAGTTTTTTTCGTTGCTAGTCGAGAAGTTTGAGAAGACACGGCAAGGGAGTCTGGATTTGCCAGAGAAGAACAAGGAATACCTTTTTCGTGCGCTCGACACAGCCACTTTAAGTTTATCTAAAGCCGATCCTGTTTCCGCATACAGATTGTCGAGATTAGTTGCAGAATTTATTCTTCTCCTAGATATTAAGTTTCCTGCGAATGAGATCAATAGCGAAAAATACCTTTCGACCTGGGGCAACCTTCTTCAGACTTTTAGAAACGACATAGGAGACTTGAGAAAGCTGATACTAAAAGTCTCATTTGGTATTGGATGGGTGACCTTCTTGAAAATCTGGTGGCTTCTTCGGAATGAAGAAAAGCTCCTCGAGCAACCACCTGAAGATGTCTTAGAAGATCTGGTGCAGACACTAAAGCCTAACCAAGAAATGCACGCGACAAGCGCGTAATTGCGGCGTTAAAAGTTAAGGGGGCGTCATGTCTACCGGCATATACATGGAAGATTGCGAGAATGTGACCATAAGAGGAAACAGGTTTCACAACATCGATAATCCTATTGTGGCAAAGCGTACCAAAGGTATAAACGCTGATAATAATGTGGCGACTTATAACGCTGATGCTTTCAGGATTAAGCCTCTAGCAATTGCTATCAGGAGAGTAATATATGGCAGGTAAAGGACCGATGTTCGACCTTGAAGATTGCGAAGATGTTGATCTAAATAGGAATAAAACTAGCTCAGAAAAGCTTTTCAAAGCAAAGAACACCAAAAATATAAAGGCCAATGACAACGAGTCCTTAGCGCCAACTGAAACCACTCAAAAGAGCTGGCACGAAACAGCTTGGGGAAAAATAGCTATTGGTTTAACTATTGGTGGCATATTACTCGTAATCAAATTGGCCGTGGGCTAAAACTTTTAACAAACGCATCAAAAATTGCCCCTCGGGCTGGACGTCGCTGACGCTCCGCCTTTTATGCGAGCGTTATGATTATAGGGAGGCCTGGTGACAACGAGTATTGAAGTGATTGATACAGCAGTAAAAATAGGATTAGGCAGTCTGATTACTTTGGCTGGTACCTACGTGATTACTCGATTAAATCACGATCACGAAAACTCCCGTGAAAAACGTAAGCGTTACTTTGATGCTCTTGAGTCGGTTGGCGCGGATGTAGAAGAGGTTACGCACGTGGCTCTTCGGTACTGGGCTCTCGTCGTCGAGTGGGCCAGAAATAATAAGCAGAGCCTAGGATTGACCGAGAAACGGCAAAAAGAGTTGGATAACACAAAAAGTGAGCTATTCGATCAGTTTAAGAACCTCACAGTTGCTGAGTCAAAATTGCTGCTGCTTGGTTTGACGGAGCAAGCCGATCTTCTCCGGCATTATGGTGAGTTTCTCAAGCGAATGCGTCGCCAGCACTATGACGGAAAAGACGGCCTCTCGGAACAGAGCATGGAGCATGTCAGAGAAGAATTACTGACTAAACGTGCGGCACTTTTCGGATCACTGTCAGAGGCATACCACAGTGACTCATAACCAGTCGCTGTAGTTCGCGGCTAGTGGCCGTCGGGCGTCCTTTTCATTGCGGCTTCGTCTGCATCAAAAGGCCGCCGCTAAGCTCAGAGTTTTGCGAGAAAAGAGGAGAAAAGATATTAACTTTTATCCAGAAATTTTTCGGCAAAGCCCCCGCAAAGGAAGTTTCGGGTCAGCAGAAAGGCCCGGAACAGCATCTATTACGAGAAGTTGAGAAAAACGAGCTGATTCGCAAAGCTCAAATAGAGATCGTAATCCAGCATCTCAACAATGAGATCAATCTGAACAAGACGGGGAACGAACTCACAGCAGATGGAAAAAAGGATCTGGGAATAAACCCTCGCTTACAAATCACCCATAAGTTACTTGCTGTTTTAAATGAAAAGGGTCGAGCTCAAAATGACCCCAAGAGTATTTGGTCATCTATTGCGATGAAGGCCAATTTTGCCCGGTCCCACGACGAAAATATTCATAACTATAAAAGTATGGGGCTCAAAGAGTATGAAGTAGTTGCCTGCTGGGATCAGCGAGATTGTTCGTGGTGCAAGTCAATGAATGGAAAGAAGCTATCTGTAAATCAGAGCATCAACGAACTGATAGAACAAAATTGCAAATGTGATAGTCACTGCAGATTAGTCACGGTCGCGGTGCTTGACTGATGGAAACCGCATAATTGGCGTAATGTTTTCGGGAGGTCATGTGGGAAACCTGAATTTGGATGATACCCTTGGTTTTTTCAGGGAAATCGTTGACCCTAATTTCAACGATTTCTACTGGGATTTTCAGTCTGACGAGGTGTGCGACAGAGGGAAGCTAACTCGTGTATTTCGCAAGATGGTGAATCTTTCTCTGACATTAAATCACCAAGCAGATAAAGTCGCCCACAAACTAAATTATCCAAGTGCAAACGTTTTAATCGGAGAGATTTCACGTCACTACCCGGCCGAGGGAGCAGCTCTTAATGCTGTTAGAGCTTTTTCGAATGATGTAAAGCACCGCGCAAAGCTGAATTCAAATTTCACTACGAGGAAGCGCAATGAGCTCGATCAACCCACAGTAGGTGAAGATCTTCCTGAGTGGTATTACACTTATAATGGCCAGAAAGTTGCGGTATGCGATAGTTCTATTGATGCTTACCTTTTTTGGGGTAAATGGTTCGCCGGAGAGCGAAAAGAGCTAAAGGAGAACACATAGTCATGCTAGTCACGGCGATGCCTACTACATTGCTGCTCGCCTCTATTTAGCAGTCGCGCATGCTGGCTGGCGTTATGAAATAGATCTGGATTGATATGAGCCATTCTAAAGACTGGATAAAGCTTTGGCCGCTGGCACCTGCTGCGGGGGCTCTTATTTGAATATGAGGTCATAACCTACAAAAGCATTGACCTGACTGTGAGCGTTTTTTCGATCAAAGATTTAGAGATTGAGAGGCCTGACGTGATCTTGCTTGCCGTTCTGATCTCACTGGTTGTAGGTTCAATAATCCAGATAATGGCGCTTTTCAGGGAAACCCGAACGCACTTTAAAAGCCGTTACAAAGAAAATCAGCGTGTCATTGAATACGTAAAGCAAGAAGTCGCAGAAGTTACCGGAACCCATGCTTTTGGCGCTCCCCTAAATTCATTCAACCCAAGCTTGAGCAGGCGAACGGTCTACCCTGGCACTTTCCGAAAGCAAAATGAAGTGTATTCGGGAGAACTTGAAATAACCCTTCCCATTAGTATTCATGCGTGCGCTACGGGGAGATCTCTCTTAGCGACGCTAACCACCAAGTTGGCTTTGCAGCGTTTAGGGGTCTTGGGTTCTGGGCTATTGCTGGCCTAACCTCATAACAAGACAGTCAACCGGAAGCCAAAAGCATGACACCTTTGGTTCGGCGATTTTTCGGCGCAAAGGATTGAGCAGCGTCGGCAGGGCTTCGTGGTCGCCGACAGGCGCTAAGCTAACGAAGGCAGCAATCACTTCATGTGTACTGCCATCGATCATGAGTACGGCTTTCTCCAAACACGTCGTTTTTCCTGGCCATGTTTGCGCATTTTTCACTCTCCTTCGCCGAACACTTTTAAACCGGTAGTATCAATAACAACATAGGTAACGCGCCCATGACTGGGTAATCGGTAGTTAAAATCTTCGCCCGTTTGCTGATACAGCTGTATGACGGCGATTTTAGCGGTACGTCCATCAGGCCAAATATCGAGTCGAGAAAGCCTTGCAGGGCGCGAAGAGGGAGCTTGAAAATACCTTTAACCATCAGAGCTGTTTCAATTGCACCATCGGTAAACGTAAAGCTTCTACCTCGTTTGCCATGGTGAGAGCACTATTAACGATAAAGGGAGCGCTATCCGGCCACCGGGCTAAGCGCTCTTCTTAGATTTCCACTTCTTAGTAACTCAACCCAGCCACGAACTCGTTTTAATCTATGCTCCCTACCACACTATCTCTTTCCGCTATCCTTGCCATCATCCACTCTTCGACTTCACTTTCTACCCACGCAACAGCTCTGCCTCCCAGGGGCACACTTTTCGGAAAGGTGCCGTCTTTCATCAGGTTGTAGATGGTTGAACGGCCAAGGCCTGTCATGTGTTTTACTTCGCTCAATTTAATTAATCTCATGATGTTACTCCGTTATTGGACTCATGAGATTTCCGCGCACGTAAAGATTTACCGGTTTACCCCTCCTCTTGCACCCACTCCCCTAACCAACCTGATTTCAGATATATGTCATCGATACGCATAGCCACATCAATCACTTAAAAGGAGACTCCCTATGCGTACATCACACACTCCCCTGTTTACCCCTGCAGACAACTACCCTGCCCATCAGCCATCTGATTTGAATCAGCTCTTAGAGCACGCGGCAGAAGCATTGGCCCAAAAGTACAAACGCGAAGGTACCTTCACGAGCCCCAACAACGTGATGGAGTACTTAAAGCTCAAACTCGGCGCGTATGATCGTGAAGTGTTTGCGTTGATGCTGCTGGATAACCAACATCGGCTGATCCAGTTCGATATCCTGTTCTTTGGCACCATTGATGCCGCATCTATCTATCCACGAGAAGTGGCGAAAGCGGCACTGAGTCACAATGCAGCCGCCGTAATCTTTGCCCACAACCATCCATCGGGGATTGCCGAGCCGTCACAAGCAGACCGTCACATCACTGACAAATTGATAAAAGCGTTGGGCCTTATTGATGTTCGCGTTTTAGATCATGTGGTTGTCGGTGAAGACTGTGTGTCTTTCGCCGAGCGAGGCTGGATCCCAGTCGTGTAGCGGCTTCACAGGCCATTTTTACACGCCACACAAGCACACAGGCAGCGATACCTTTCCCTGCTTCTCATTATGTTAAAACGGGAAGCAGCCAACCCAGGCGCAACAAGGGTCCGGCTGTCGCTGTCGTGCTGTGCTTCTCAAAACCTCCATCTGTGAAGAAAAAAGGAAGTAAGCCATGTCAGAAGTTCAAGCCATCAAAGATACTGAGACTGTTCAGCTTATCGGCCACCTATTGAGTATTCGTTATCATCGTCAAATGGCCGACGTCTGGTATATCGGGTTAAACCTGGCGTTACGTATCTCCGATCTGCTTGCCATTCGGTTCGACGACATCCACGGTGACCGGTTGCGAATCAAAGAGCGTAAGACAGGTAAGATTGCTGATATCCAGCTCAACCCCAAAACACTGGCTCGCATTGAAAAGATACGGGCAGACCATCCTGACCACGTCTACCTGTTTCAATCTCACCGCTGTCAGCAGATTAAGCAGTTGCCGCCTAAACCGCTCTCTCGGCGTGCTGTTACTCTCGCCTTTCAACAGGTTGGGCAAGAGCTCAACCTCTCGTTAGGGACGCACTCAATGCGAAAGACACGCGGTTATATGCTGTATCAAGCCACAAAAGATATTGGTCGGGTGATGAAAATGCTGCGCCATACCTCAGAAGGCATCACACTTCGTTATATTGGTATTACACAGGAGGATGTCGACAATGATTTTATTGCCTTAGAGATATGAAGTAAGGCCGCACCATGACAGTACGGCCGACGGGATTTTAAATATATATCATCAATAAAAAACGATTGTGCACGATTTACTTGGTGCTAGAACCAAAGCGACGAAACCCCTCGTTGCGACGCTTGTTTCTTTTTTTGGCTAAATAGCTTAGTCGATAGAATATATCTTTATACTCCTGCTCAGCGCGTTCAGAGCTCTCAGGACGTCCGTGAAGGTAGTAAATGCTATTATCAGGGATATGCACTAACCCCATCGCTTGATTGTTACACAGGCCGATTGCCTTCGCCCAGGCACGGACAATGATATTATATAAACCATCACCGCATTCGACGTTCTCAAACTTACCCCAGCAATAAAACCTATCCTTGTTTAATACCAACGCGAAATGATAATGATCGTTGTGTGAATGATTACGCTCCCTTGCCCAAGCATATCGCACCTTACAACGATGTACCCGCTTACCCTTCGCTCGCTTCTCACACTCTTGCTTTGCCATTTCTAATTCAATAGCTCGAATAAATCGTTTAATCGTGCCTTTTTTCCATCGCTCGAAGGAGAGGGCCTCATCACGCTTCAGAAAGTCATCAGACTCATCAGTAGCTGGAAACCTTAAGTCAAGACGAGCAACAGTGAGGTTATTATAGTCCTGATAACCATCAGCTAACATATTGCGTATTTTCTCTAAGTAACGTGCCTTACATTCATTTATAGGTAGAAGGATAGGAAAGTCTTTGTAGGTATGTGTGTCCATCTCATGCTCCTCTGTTAGCTCTACAAAGGAACACTGGTTATATTATTTTTTACCTTATCTTCTTTACTGGTAATGGGTATATGAAGAGAAGAGCTAATACGTATATTACTATACCGACAACTCCCCCTCACACTGTGACCATGTCACCCACCAGCCAACCTAGCCTCTCCCTCTGTCACCGACGATCTGAGCATGTGGAAGTTATGAGCCACCCCCAAAGGCGAGCATAACCCCAATGCCATTTTATGCACACTATTGTCACCAAAAAGACCAAAAACGACATTTTTTGTGATTAATGTCACACTAGAGAAAAGAAGCGAAAAGCCCACTTTCTCCAGCTTTAAAAAGGTGATAGAACAGGTTAAAAAGAGCAAGACAGTTGATATAACAATGCCAGAAAACGTCATAAACACACACCTTTTAACAGCTGTAAATGCGAAACGAGATTTACTTTTCTTTTGGAATGAAATGCTCAGGGAGTCTCTTTTAGAACTAAAAGCTGAAGAAAAAGAAAAAATAGAAACATACATTAAAGACAACCCCATATCCGAAAAAATAATAAGAGACCTCTCTAATGTAATTCACAAAAGAAGCCAGTTTGACAAAAATGAAACTTCACGATTCTTAGCAAGAACAAGAGATAAACTACATGATGAAAAGTTAAAAAATTATGACATCAAGAACCTTTGCGATGAAGATAGAAAGATAAACTGGTTATGGTGCTACATAAGAAAAAACTCAAAAAAACGGGTATCGCTTTTAAGATACAAGGAGCCCCAGAAAGGAATAACAACCGAACAATTCATACTAAAAACTCTTGATCTAGATGATAAATACCTAAAAGAAAAAAACTCAAACACGACAGAAGAAAAAAGAGACCAAATAGAGAAATGCTTAATTTTCTCTCCCTCTTCTGAGGAGGGGGAGAAGATGTTATCGAATCACTTCAAAAGTGAGTGGCTTAAAAACAGCAAACGGAGTGAAATGATAAAGTGGTTAGATAGCTGCCGCTACAATCAGCTTATATGGGCTTATGAACACATTCAAAAAAAGGAAGAAATAAAATACACTTGGACACCGTCTAGCACTAAGGATATGAAGTCAGTCCTTGTAGCGGTTTATGATCTCATCCCTGAAAGCGATAAAAAAAAGTTCATCGATAGATTCAGGAGCACCTGGAGCACAAAGAAGTCTAGAAATAAACAAAGAGGAGACACACTAGAAATAGAAAATGAAGTACTTGATAAGCTCGACAAACTGGCTGAAGAGACTCAAAGCACTCCCCAGGACGTCATAAAAAAACTCATTACCATTCTGGATTGGGACGAGATTTTGGACATACTGGAGAGTGAGTAAGTGGTGGAGCTCTAGGTCAACGATGAGAGTTAACGAGAAAGGGAGCCGAATGATTGACTCCCTTGGTTGGGTTCTAACTAGCCTAGAACGTATTTATCAACCGAGTTCTACCCAATACTCTTTGTTGACCTCTAGCATTTCGTCCAAAATTTCTTTGGCTTTTGAAGCACTTGGAATTGTGGCTGACAAAGTAAATGCTTGCCATAGTCGCTGGTAAGAGCCCTCAACGTGAGCTTGAACAACAAGCTTTTCAACTGATACCTGTTGGTTCATCATGCCTTTTTGGAATTCAGGGATTTCACCGATTTGCATTGGTTTTGCGCCTGTATTATCGACAATACAAGGGATTTCAACCATCGCTGTTGGATCAAAGTTACTAATAGCCCCGTTGTTAGGGACGATAAGCAACATTCTTTCCTTGGTGTTAAAGGCAATCGCGGTCGCTAAGTCAACGATGTACGATGCGTGTTCCTCAACCTCGATGGTGGTGTCCTTTGCTGTCCCTGCTGCGATAATGCGATGGCATTCGGTGAACACTTCTTTCTCGCGTCCATCCATCACTTCATTGGCACGGGTATAAACTTTATCGGAGTGTTCCACAACATAATCAGGATACAGATAGTATTTAAGATATGTGTTTGGGATAGTTTCTGGGTCCAGCGCATACACATCACGCACTTTGATAAACGTATCCTTCCATGATTCGTCGGTATGCTGAGCACCGTTCATCGCGCTAGGTGGCAAGTAACCATGTTCTTTCACATACGCTTTAATCCGAGGCATGAGATCTTCGCCGGTTTTGGCATCTTTAAACTCTTTCCACCATCCAAAGTGGTTCAGGCCGTAGTACATCACATCAAACTGTTTACGGTCTTCATACCCCAAGATTTCAGCGATACGGGTCTCAATCCCAATCGGCATGTCACAGATATTAAGCACTTTCGAATTAGGCCGTAGCACTCGACAAGCTTCAGCAACAATTGCTGCCGGGTTGGAGTAGTTCAGCATCCATGCATTTGGTGAGTACTTTTCCATGTAGTCGATAAGCTCAATCACAGCAGGAATGGAGCGTAGACCATAAGCCATGCCACCTGGACCACACGTTTCTTGGCCCACACAGCCATGACGAAGTGGGATTTTTTCATCTTGCTCTCGCATGGCGTAAAGACCAGCGCGAATATGCGCCATGCAAAAATCAACATCCGTAAAGGCTTCTTCTGGGTCAATGGTATAAGAGAACTCGATTTGAGGCGCTCGTTCTTGTAGTAAGATATTGCATGCTTCAGCCACGGTTTCCTGCCGAGATGCAAAGTTGTCGTAGAATTTCAGTTTACGGATCGGAAAACGATCTTGGTTTTCCAGTAGCATCATGACAATACCCGGGGTGAAGGTTGAGCCGCCGCCTGCGATAACAACTGAGAATTCTTTTTTCATCATTTCCTCTCTTATTTGGCTTGAATCATTTGCCAATGAATAGCTTGTTTATAAGTGTTTGATAGATATATTTTTAAATGGCTGGGTTTGGCGCAATCTCTGCGTCCTCTTCCCTTTTTGCTTGTTTTTCACCTCGGTGCACAGCGACGATTTTTTCGCACTCTTCCCGAAGCTGGGGAACGTTGAGACCAATAATGACCTGTACAGCTTGGCCATTCGTCACCACATTGACCGCCCCGGTATTCATAAAGAACTCGGGAGAGGCAACCTTACTTGGGTCGGCAACCGTTACGCGTAAACGTGTTGCACAGTTACTCAGCTCAACAATGTTTTCTGTTCCACCTAGACCATCCAAGGTTTCAGCCGCTTGTACTTGCAGTGGGCTGACTGCATGACCACCTTTGCCAGTAATTCCGTGTTTTTTATTGAAGTCATCTTTAGTGTGAAGTTTGAGATCGGCATCGCCTCGCCCCGCAATTTGCACATCAAATTTCTCAATCAAGAACTTAAAGGTGACGAAGTAGATAAGCGTGAATGCCAGACCAATCAGAATTTGAGTCACAACCATACTGGTGTGATTGCCAAGTAGCGGTATCCAGTTCCCGGTGACGAACTCGATTAACCCTCCTCCCATGTTTCCAACGACACCGAAGCTATACATCATCATCGCCATGGTGCCAGCCAGGAGCGCATGAATGGCGAACAGCCAAGGTGCAATGAAAAGGAACGTAAATTCGAGTGGTTCAGTGATACCCACTAGCATCGCCGTGAGCGTCGCGGGAATGAGAAGCGCAGCAACCTTTTTACGATTCTCGGTTTTGGCAGTGGCATACATGGCCATGGCAATCCCAACACAACCAAAGACTTTCGAGTTGCCGTGCAAGGCAAAGCCTCCCGCGGGAAAGAGATCTTTCATCGCCGTTGACGATTGAGTGAAACTCTCGAGATTCATAAACCAATCAGCGGTGATGCCATTTGGTGTCGCGATGTTACCGAAGACAAACGGCGTATAGATGAAGTGATGCAGACCAGTTGGGATTAAAATGCGTTCGAGAAAGGTGTATAGCCATACGCCAAACGACCCTGACTCCAACATGAATGTTTGTAGACTAAGGATGCCCTGCTGAATGGAAGGCCAAATATAAAGAGTGAGCCAAGCTGCTGGGATCATCGCGAAGAATGACAACATGGCGACAAAAGACGCACCTTGAAAGATACCTAAATAGGCCGGCAATGTTTTTTCAAACGTGCGATTGTGGATCCAGGTGATCAGAGACGAGATAATGATGGCACCAAAAATCCCGGTATCGAGCGTTTTGATACCAGCCACTTCTGTGAGTCCTGATGTGCCGCCGATAGCCTGTGAGAAATCAACACCAAAAAACTCGCCCCAAAAGCCTCCCATTGCATTAACGAAGTAGTTAAACGTCAGATAGGACACAAGCACAACCATCACTGCTCGAGCATGTGCTGTTTTGGCAAGACCTATGGGTAAACCGATAGCAAAAAGCAGCGCCATGTTACGGAAGATGGTCCACCCTCCTTCTTCGATGACTTTTAGTATTTGGTAATAAAGGCCCTCTTTATCTGCAAGATCGCCGACAAACACTGGGTTTTTCAGAACAATACTTAACCCAATCAGTATCCCAACAAACGGGAATAGCAGTACAGGGGTGAACATTGCTCCGCCTAATCGTTGTATTGCACTTAACATAAGCAGCTTCCTTGGTAATGTTTTTTTAGGCTTTGTTGTCTTCTGACAACTACAACCTATACCCGCCCCAAAAACAATACAAATAAAATATAAGTAAACCGTGACAGGATACAAATAAATACAACAAAGCTAAAAACAGGGCAAAAAACGTACTAAAAATTGATCTCATTGCTTGATAAATAGACAAACCAGTGTTTTAGGGTCGGAGGGTCGCTTAATTTGTCTTTTTTTTGTATTATCTGGCAGGTGTACTAGAGAGGTGAAAGATGCTGTATAAAAAAGTGATGCAAGATTTACGCTCACGCATCAATTCAGACGAGTTCGAGGTTGGTGATATCCTCCCCACAGAAAAAGCACTCAGCGAACATTATGGCGTTAGCCGAGTGACTATACGTAATGCTATCGATGAGTTGGTTGAGCTAGGATTAGTTGCAAAGCGTCAAGGCGCTGGCACAAGCATCATCGGTAAAACGGTCGTTGGCTCGTTGCTGACACTGAAAAGCACCAATGAGTACTTCTCAAGTACCAACACGACGCTTGAATACAAGATTGATGAGTTCTCTCTCATTGATCCAGACGAAGAGCTGGTGCGGCTTCTAAAGGTCGAGAAAACAGAAAAAGTCTATTTTATTCGAAGATTCAAGCTACTAAATGGAAAGCCATCCGTATACGAAGAGTCTTACATGCCTGCATCACTCTATCCTCGAATGAATGTGATGTCTTTAGAAGGCTCAAAATATCGCTACCTCGAAGAGGAGCTAGGCCTTGATATCGACGGTGCGTCCCAAGATTTCGAAGCCATCCTTCCGAGCGAGTCAATGTGTCGGATCCTCGATATCGATCCATCAACGCCCTTGCTTCAAGTGCTATCTATCGGTTTGCTAAAAGACGGCCGTGTCTTTGAATACACAAAAATTGTGTCACTACCTGGCACTATGTCTTACAAGCATTACCTTAAACGTGGTGAGTAGATGATTCTTCCAGTTTAAATTTATCATTAAATTCAATTTCTTACTTTTAGCGCTTTGAATCTAAATCAATTTTGTACAATACAGGCACGAGGGGAACGTATAGGGTTTGCTTATAATGCTCTACACATGAAGGTTTAGGCGGCGAAATGAAAAAGCTTGGTGCTTGTAAAGAATCAGCAAAATACCTATACCACCAGGAACTTGGCGGTATAGGTATTCTGGACGCGAGTTACCATAGACAATGTTTTTCTCGACACAGCCATGAGGGCTACACCTTTGGCGTTATCGAACGAGGTACCCAAAAGTTTCTTAGAACTGGCTGTAAAAACCTTGCACCTACTGGGAGTATCATTTTAATCAACGCGGATGATATTCATAACGGCCAAGCCAACACCGACGATGGTTGGGCCTACAAGGCACTATATCCTTTACCAGAGCACTTTAAACGGTTAAGCCACGAGCTCGTCGGAACTGACACCTATACGCCCTACTTTCCTGATGCTGTAGTGCATGATGAAGCACTGGCTAAACAGTTCCGGTACGTCTTCTCCGTCTTAGAGAGATCGGAAAACAAGTTGTTAAGAGAGTCGCTCCTCTACGCGCTACTCACTCGCTTGATGAGAAGTCATGGTAAAAGGAGAGTCGAACTCCCTGTTGAGAAAAAGGCAACTAAGAAAGTAAGCATGGTAAAGCACTTTCTAGACGACTCTCCTAGTACCAACATCTCTCTGAGTGACCTTGCCCAAATGGTTTCCCTTAATCCTTATTATCTAGTGCGTGCGTTCAATAAGGAATTTGGTCTTCCACCACATGCATATCAACTACAAGCACGTATCCGGTATGCCGAGAAGTTGATACGACAAGGATACCAACTGGCGGACGTCTCAAACCTCTGCGGGTTTCACGACCAAAGCCATTTTACCAAGCACTTTAAACGAGTCATTGGTGTAACCCCGAGTCAATACGCAAGGCACTTTCTCAGATAGTCAAAAACGTACTATCTCTTACCACCTGACGCTTGTAGTTTTGATCATCATAGATACAACGTGAGGACCTCAAATGAAAACGATAGGATTGCTTGGCGGGATGAGCTGGGAGTCGACTGTAAGCTACTATACAGCGATAAATCATGGCATCAAAGAACGCTTGGGTGGCTTAAGCTCAGCCAAGATTTGTATGTATAGCGTTAATTTCGCTGAAATAGAGGAGCTCCAACACAAGGGGCTATGGGATAAAACCGCTCAGATACTATCAGATGCGGCAGTATCGATTGAAACCGGCGGTGCTGACTTTCTCCTGATATGCACCAATACCATGCATAAAGTGGCACCTCAGATTGAGTCGCACATCAGTATTCCCATTCTGCACATTGCTGATGCAACAGCTGAAATGCTCACCCTGAGTGGCATCAGAAAAGTTGGTCTCCTCGGGACACTGTAACCCTCCCTGTTTTAGTGGCACTCTAAATTAGAGTTTTTCCTACTTTCATGCCTTGCTAAATACTCCCAAGGGGTCAGATCATCGAGTGAGTCATGAGGGCGTTCATCGTTGTATTCCTTCATCCATTTTTCTGTCAGGTCTCGGACTTCACTCAAGGTTTTGAACACGTACATGTTGAGTATTTCTGTCCGATAAGTTCGGTTAAATCGCTCTATATAGGAGTTCTCCGTTGGTTTGCCTGGGCGAATAAATTCCAACTCAATTGCGTTCTCTTCCGCCCATTCAGCCAGCGTGGTCGAGATGAATTCAGGGCCATTATCCATGCGCAGCTTACTGGGGTACCCTCGCCAAGAAATAATGCGTTCTAGCACCCTTATAATGCGTGGTGCTGGCAGATTGAGATCTACTTCAATCGCTAGCACCTCACGGTTGAAATCGTCCACGACATTGAACGTACGAAAGCGCCTGCCGCAGAGCAAAGAGTCACTCATGAAATCGATAGACCAGCAACTGTTGATCGACTCTGGACATGCCAGTGGTGTTGGATTTCGTTTTGGTAGGCGCTTTTTTCCCTTGCGCCGTAGGTTTAGCTTGAGCGAACAGTACACTCGATGGACTCGTTTATGATTCCATCGGTGTCCCCAGCGCCTAAGTACTTTAAATAATTTGCCAAAACCGTAGGCAGGATAACGCTCTGCTGCGTCCTGCAACGTCGCGATAACCTCATCATCCCGATGCGGATCTGGTCGGTAACGATAGACTGAGTCGCTAATGCCAACTACGCGGCAGGCCATTCGCAAACTGACCTGATAGTGTTTGCGAGCGTAATCGACAAGCTCGCGCTTAACCGCTGGCCCTACAGCTTTTTTTCCAGAATATCTTTAACGATACGGTGCTCAAGGCTTAGGTCGGCAAACATTTGCTTGAGCCTCCGATTCTCATCCTCAAGCTCTTTAAGCCGTTTAACATCTGACGCTTCCATCCCACCATACTTGGACTTCCAGTTGTAGTATGTCGCATCAGAGATGCCATATTCGCGACAGACTTCGTTGACCTTTCGGCCTGCTTCGACTTCCTTCAAGATCTTTACGATTTGTGTTTCTGTGTAGCGTGATTTTTTCATCATGCGTTCTCCGTTTGTTTCAGTGTAAACGGAAAACCTCTAATTGCTAATGACCAGTTTTTTGGGGAGGGTTACAGTTATAGAGCTCCCTGTTCTGACCATTAAAACTCATCTCAAGATAAAAATCTTAGTCTGCGTTGTTTTACGCTTTCTTCGGGAGGGCACGCTTTTAAACCAGACAGAGCAAGTTTTGGGTTAGGCCACAGTATATTGTGAAAAGTTTGCTCAAGTATAACTCACCTATATAACATAGGATTATTGGTTCAGATTTTCATAGGTATGTTAAGTAAAGAAAAATAATAAAGAAAAGCTAATAAGCAGCGTTGCTACACTAGCGTTTTGTGCTCCCATAATTCTTTATGCGTATAAGTTCGGTTTGGGGCTTTGGGGGAAACATTCTGATTGGGCTGAGCTTGGTGCTTTCTTTTCGGGTGTATATTCTCCGCTCATTGCCTTTCTCGCCTTATTGGTCTTATCACGTCAAAAGAAAGCGCAAGATAAAATGGATAAACACTACTATGACACAGCATTTCTTGTTGAGAACAAAAAAGAGCTTCACTACTACTTGGAGCGCCTAGAAGAATACCTAGATAAACCAGACCAATCAGGCGTTTTAATTCGAGACAAGCTCTTAACTTCTGTCGGTCTTCACTCTAAAGAGCAGCTC
This sequence comes from Salinivibrio sp. YCSC6, assembly GCF_004916735.1. NCBI lineage: Bacteria > Pseudomonadati > Pseudomonadota > Gammaproteobacteria > Vibrionales > Vibrionaceae > Salinivibrio > Salinivibrio sp. YCSC6. Next base: position 551,656 of record NZ_CP039516.1, on the reverse strand, counting down.
GATATTCATAACAAGGAAATATCTAATTTTATTTATTTCACTCACCCTAAGGCAATGCGTTACTGGCTTGCTATCAAAACGGGATTGCAGGGACTCGATAGTATAAATGAAGCCTCCTACAAAAATCAGCTCGCAGGTTCGCTGCTCAAAATCTCGACCGTTTTATCCTACGAAATGTGTGTAACTCTAGACAAAATTAGTTATTGTTCAGACTATAAGTCACCTAAACAGTGCTTCTATTTTTGGCATGAATAGTAGAAAAGATATACTATGATAAAAAGTATCCGACAAACATTTGGTCGTTAATATATAGCTCGCTGGCCTTGATTTTTTATGGTCTGAATTAGAACGGTCTAGCCAGCGATATCTAGGTTGACGGTATGCTTTTCGAGACTGAAAGAAATCCGAAAAATCAGAATACCCTGAGTGTCGAAGCTTAGAGCTTAGGATTGTCCGAAAGCGATTTTGATAGCATAAAGGACGGTCTACACGACTAGGCCACGCTTCACCACCAATAGTTATCAAGTTGTGTATCAGTCAGCACCCTAAGACATATAGCCAAACCACTTCTTATGAGAGCGTCAGCTAGGGATTGCTCCCAACACAGTCTCTCAGGCATTCACCTAAGTCGTTATGATACCTAGACCACTCTTTTAACGCAGTGCTCGAAGAGAAACTTAAAGCACAGATATGCCATGCAGAGTCAGACTTGTTCCAGCTATCACCGCCTAGCTTACTAAAGCAGATAACAGTATTCAGACCAGCAATGCTAATATACCTAAAACTTTCCTCTTGGTTGTGTCCATGCAATATCTCACTAGCACCTAGACCATAAAGCTCAGACACACTCTAGTCGACTGCTGCTCACAATAATAATTCCTTCTATCAAGTGAAATAACAGTCAACGCAGAGTCGCTCTACTTAGCTACTTATCCATGTAAGCAAAGGTGCGACAGTGTTGTGCTGGTGGTCTATTTAGTATCTGCTACGTCTAGAGCAGCAGTGGTGGTGTCACATAGGACTCTTAATGTATATCTAAGAGTTTTTCCTTGGGTTCTTCAATTAGACGTTGTAAATGTATTGATGAGACAGAGGCTTCTGATGAGAAAGAGCCTGAGAAGGGGTGGCAGTGAGACTGACTCTTAATGTATATCTAAAAGTTTTCCTTGGGCTCTTCAATTAGGCGTTGTAAATGTTCTATCGAGAAAAGACCAAGGTAAGTATCGACGTTATAAAAAGCACATAAACTCGATAATTAAAGCTCTTAAAAGAGAGGTTTTAATTATAGTTCTTTGCCTTAGATGACAACGATGACACAAAGAGGCCGACAGACAGCAACCCTAACACTGACATAAAAGCATCAATAAACCGCATAACATCGCTAGTATAACGAGCATCTTCTCCCCCTATGTTCAAGTATGAATTCAACGCCATCAAGAATGAGCTTAACAAGTCAAAATGAGTGATTGAAGAGCTGGAAAGGAAATTAAAAAAAGACATCAAAAGAACCAGAAAGACAGATGATTTAATGACATTAAAAGGCCGCTCCCCATACCCCCAATAGACTTCTTTAACAAACATCCAGCCGGAACCGAACATTGCTGACAGTTTCTCCTTTGGGGAGTAGGTTATTTTATCTGAATTGAACTTATTCCAAAGCTCTTTTCTTTGAGCCCTTTTTTCTTTAAAAAAATGCTCGCCAGCCAAATCAAAGTGCCCCTGCCTCGCATACATCATCTTCACTTTCCTATTTAACAGGAGCTCTCTACTTGGTGACGATTCAAGTAGCGGCTTGTAAGCAAAAAAACAATTTGACACTTCAGAGTTATCGAAATCAAAAAGAAATGCTTCCCCTTTAATAGTTGATCCGCTGATAGATGAGCGGTGAAGCTTTATAATGCCTCCACACAAATCAAACTCACACTCCCCCAAACCTCCTCTATCGATCCTCATGTTAAATGCACACCTATAAAAAGAAGCAGCGTGAAAAACACCTTTTTCTATCGAAAAATTTTGCATACAGCAAAACATAAAGCTTTGAAAACTAGTTATTATAGGAGAGACCAAAGATAAATTATCTAAATTTGTGAACTCTAGGTTTTTCTGTCCTAAAACACCACCGTTAACTTCGACAATCTCATCTCCTCCAAGTTTTAGAATTTTAAAAGACGGGACGCTATCTTCTGGTAGAGCATCTAGTCCTTGATGGCTCCTAGCTGCCGTGTGAGGAGAGCAGTTGAAAGAAATATAATGTTCACTGCCGTGCAAATCTGAGTTTTTTGCTGTACTTTTAGATGGTGCAAGAAACCTTTTTATAGAATCCTTATCGAACAGCCCTTTCTCCTCCGCCCAGTCCAAATAGCTAGTATACTCTTTCCTTTTTATTGTTTTAGTGTGCCGACGCTCAGTTTTCACTGTATAGAAAGACACTAATAAATTCGGAGGATAGTGTCTTCCCATAAAATAACCAATGCTATTATCATACTCAACACAAACAGCATTACAGCCATAATTACGTAAAAATCGAGCAGGTCCATATTTAACAAGGTCAGAAGTAGATATCTCATCCTGCTCTCCGATCCAGTCATGGAAGTTAGGCAAAGCATTGTAAAAGAACTCAACGAGACGAGGAAAATCATTGTCTGAACGCCATTGATTAAACTTTTCATCAGGCCAAGACAACCAATCTTCTGGTGGAATGAAAAAATCTTTTGAGTAACAAACCTCATTACCTGAATCAGACATCTTTTTTCCTTTTTGTAAAAACTAATACATCTAATATAAAGATATTTATATTATAACTTCTGCAGTCTCTTAACCGACGACACAGAGCACCCCAAAGCCTCGGCTGTGGCATTAATAGAGTACCCCTTTGAGCGAAGCTCATGCACCTGCTCTTTGCTTATAGTGTGAGGGCGACCCATATGCTTACCTTCTGCCTTTGCACGCTCTCTGCCTGCGTTTGAGCGCTCTAACATCTTCCTTCTTTCCATCTCTGCAACCTTGGACAGAATGGTCACCAGAAGCTCTCCTGCATCTGTGCTGAGGTCTACCCCCAGCCTTGTCACAATGACGTTCACACCGCCTCTCAGAAGCTCTCTCACGGTGTTTTGTACGTCAATGCTGTCTCTGCCCAATCTATCAAGATCGACCGTCACAAGCGTGTCTCCTTCACGCACATAGTCGAGCAGTTTCTTAAATTCTGGCCTCTTCTCAGCACAGACTGTCCCACTCACACCACAATCAGCAAACTCCTTGTCTATTCGATACGTTTTATTTAGCTCTCTTCTTTGGTTCTCGATGGTTTGGTCATCCGTTGAAACACGGTAATACGCGATAACAGCCATTTTTTAATTGTTACTTGGTCTATAAGATGGGCTTATAATTCCATATAGGTCTAAAACTGTCAAACGGGACTTATAGACCACCCTGCCGTAGCTGTTTGAGGTAGGTTCAAAAGGCAACATTTATAAACCCATGAAGTAGAGAAAAAGAACACTCATTCCAAGTGAGTCGTCACTGCTTATTAAAGATATTTTCGATTCCATAAAGTCAGATACTGAAGTTTCTAGTAGGGGGTATAGGGGGAATTTATACAACACATATATAATTAAAGTCACAAGAGAATTTTTTACAAAAAACAAATCGGAAATAAAAACATGAAAAATATTAACACACAACATCGCTAATTGTAATCTATGCTACTGATTTAAAAGAAAAAATATATTAGAAAATAAAATGTCACATGTGGCTGAAATTAATTTCATAGGTTTAAAAATTTAAAAATAAAAATAAATATAGGCGCCTCTCGAAAAGAGGATTAAATGATGAGAAACCCAATACACACCAATGTAAACAGAGTGCTAAGTTATTACGGGATGAACTTAAAGAAAGGGAGGTCGAACTACTATCTATCATATTACAGTCAAGGTGAAACCTCTGTCATAAAAAATAACAACCCAAGAGATGCCATAAGAGAAGCAATCAACAGACAGGGTGATAGAGAGCTTTACATACAATTAATTAATCAATTGCGATTTCTTAAACTAAACCCTAAAAAGCAATTATACTTCAGTGAGATTTTTATACTCGACCCAAGGTATACAACCAGACCTTCTCCTCCTTTAGGAACACTAAAAGATGCTTACGATTTCGCTTGTGAAATGAGATGGAACTCAAGAAATATAAAAGACCACAAAGCAACAAAAAGAAAAGCAGAGAATGTCATCAAACATTTTGGATATTCAACACCACCAAGTGATATCACGCCAAGAAGACTCGTTGATTACGTTGGTTATTTACAAGCTAAAAACTTATCTAATGCAACTATAAATAGAAATTTGAGCAAGCTGAGGGTAGTACTGAGACACGCTGTCATGCTTGACTACATACCACATGTACCGGATTTCCCTTGGCAAAAATACTCTAACGCTAGAACTCGCATACTTAGTAAGGAAGAAGAAGAGAAGGTAATAAGTTTCTTTCATAAGAAAGGTAATACCCTTATGGCTGATTTTGTGATGGTAGCAATCGACACTGGTGCTAGAGTTGGTGAACTTATGAGGCTTACATGGTCAGACTACAGACTAGATAGTGAGTCTATTTTTATACGAAACTCTAAAAATGACGAATTCCGAACCGTTCCTCTAACAAAACGTTCCCGACATGTCTTTAAACGAAGGTATCAAAACATGTGCAGCCCAGAAGAAAATATATTCAATCTGACTCAAGACCGTCTTAGTTGGCAATGGAAGGTTATGAAAAAGTCTCTAGGGTTTGATAAAGAGAAAGAATTTGTCCCTCATATGATGCGCCATACTTGCGCTACCAGATTAGCAGAGTTAGATGTAAATGATTCCAAAAGAATGTTATGGATTGGTCACAAAACACCTGTTATGACTGCGCGGTACACACATATGACATCAACCTCACTCAAAAGCGTTGTCGAGATAATAGATTCTCAAGCATGAAAAGAAACAACTCTGATAGGCTATATAATTAACATAAAGCGAATACTGCCAAAAATAAAGCGCCACCAGAAGCATAGCTAATTCATATAATCTAGAGCGCTAGGTGAATAACCATTATAGCCTAGCGCTCAAAATATTTTATTCGTACAGATCTATAGAAGCTTTAAGCTGCCCTGCGTATTGGAATATGTCATCAACACTATCAATCGGATTCTTAGTTTCTTTCTTGTTTGCGTCGAATAGACCAATGTATTTCTGGCGACCGTTAAAGTGTAAGCGGCATAGAGGTTTACGGTTGTTATCGTCGAGCAAGATACCAAAGTAGCTTTGAGTATCACGGTGTGCAACGCGAGACACCTCTACTTTTTCACGTAGAATAGCTTTCACGACATTGTAGCCATCTAACTCCTCTTCTGTCGTCACAATCTTCGGATTGCCATCATCTTCATCCACAAGGTTAACATCACCTTGTTCACCTTTGCTCTCAGCTGAGACCGACTCTCTCTCCTCACTGCCGATTGCATACTTCAACCTTGCATTGATGCTGTCGTTCAGAAACTGTTTGAGGGCTTTCTTCGTTATCTCTGTAAACTGAGCTTTGACTTTAACTGTTTGTATTCCATCATAAACCTTAGAGGTGAGCAGTTTCACAAAGTCCTCTTCTGGATCCTGAAACTGTTCAGACAGTACTTTCTTTATCTGATTCAAGTACTTCAACTCTCCTGCTGCATCTACTACTGAATCAACATCAAAGGACGTCTTAGTCAATTTTTTAAGCTCGGGCACCACATGCTCATCAACTTCCGACATATCCAGTACCAAGAAAGGCTTATTGTCCATTTTGTTTGGTGCATCAAGATCTGTGAAGAACTGGTATTCACATCCGTTGGTTAGGATAGCAATGCGAGCATTAGTAACAGAGAAATAGCGGTAAAGCTGACTAGAATGCTTTGGTGAGAGCGTTTCATTTACCTTTTTGCACTCTATTAGGATCTGCACTTCACCATCTTTCATTAGAGCGTAATCGACCTTCTCACCCTTCTTAGTACCTGTGTCAGCGGTGAACTCGGGGATAACTTCGCTGGGGTCAAAGATGTCGTAGCCAAGTACATTATGAAGAAACGGCATCACCAAAGCTGTCTTTGTCGCCTCTTCTGTTTCTATTGAATCAGCTAGCTGCCCCACCTTTTTCGATAACGCTTGCAGTCGCTCAATAAAGTCCATTTGTCTCTCCTCATATGCGCTTAAGTGAACAAGCAGATGCAACAGCCATATACAAATGCTTGCTCATTAAAGCATCAACTAGTGACTTGTGCTGTGATTTAAGACTCACTGCACCGACAGCTAGACAAACTCTTATCTCGCCTCTTTCACTCACATACAAAAGTGGGCTACAATTGTCGACAATTCCGGTATCACACTAGAAAGAAAAAGAAACAAAAGCAATAAAATCAGCATCTTGGATGAAAAAAGCGTTTTGGCAACTAGCCTCCCGCCAGCTCCACCAATCGATTGGAAAAGACGCCTTTAAGGCGTCTTTTTTATTGGCTGATTATCGACTCAGCTTACTACCAGATAACGTTATTATGTAAACGCTATAACTATAGTAATGGATAAATATCCTTTTATCTTTCATATATACCCCAACTCTCCCATTAATCGGCATATAAATTCACCAAGACCGAAATAGCAGTGAATAATTACCCATTCACATTCTCATAGTTCACTAGATAATCAATTAATGCTCGAGTAATCGATTGCTAAACATTTCATTGCATAGCGGATAGAACTTTTTTTTGATGTATTATTGGTGAATTGTGCAACCTGAATGAATCCTGAACAGTGATTGTTACCTTGTAGCGATACGAATTTAGAGCAAAAATTCTAGCTGATAGTTAACTCAATATTAATACTATTGTCATGCCAATGGCACATTGCTAGCATTGAAAATGTTCGCAGCTGAGAATGTTATTCAAAACTCAGTTCAGGGATTGCGAATATATTGAAACGGACTGTCGCTATTCGCATCGATATGGTGCGAATAATTACCAAGCTTTTGTCATGAAAATCGTGACAGACTTCACTTGGGATTATTATTGATAATTATAACGCGGCAGGAATCGATCCAATTAAGAAGGGATACTTTAAAGTGAGTAACACTATCAAAAAAGCAGCACTAGCCGTTGCTGTATCTATCGCAAGCTCCTCCGCTTTTTCTGCAGAACTTGGCTCTCTTACGAGTGAAGTTAAAGTAAACGACTATGAAAATGGCCTGACCAAAACAGAGGTCACCATTGGTAAAGGCTCGTATAAACTTAGCGACGATTATAGCTTCCTGTTTGACGTCGATAAAGACTTCGTCAAAAACGAAGGATCGGCAAGAAAAGAAGGATGGGACACCCAGTTTGGTATCGCACAAAAAGCAGGTGAATTCGCTGGCTTCGACACCACTCTTTATTATTTGTTTCGATATGACGCCTCTTGGGTTGCTAGTGATGAATCTAACTCAAGTGATACCAAACAGTACATTTTCGCTCCTTACTTCAGTAAAGATGTAACGCTAGGAGGCAAAGACTTTTCATTTGGTATCGAGCTTTGGGCGCAGGTAGGTAACGATAATGACGATAGCCTACAAAATAAAAGTGGCGTAGAAACTAACTTCTATCTCTCGGGTGACCTCTCCGAGCACTGGAGCCTAGACTTAGCATGGTATAACTTCAATTATTATGATACCGCTGAAGAAGAGTACGACTATCAAATTGGTACCGAAAACTATCTAACGTACTCGTTACCATTGGCGGCAGGCTTTTCATTCAATATCGAAAACTATGTTGAAGCTTATTTTACACCAGATTCAGACTCAACAATTGCACTTGCACATATTCAGCCTGAATTCGAATTCAAGAAAGAAGTAAACGAGCATTTCTCTTGGCACGCTGGTGTTTCTTATGAAGCCTTTAACTGGGAATATAAGGACTCCAAAGGTACTGCAAACGACAAAGATATCTTTGATAATAATGAGTTCCAAGCCTACTTAGGGTTTACCATTAAGTAATACCGCTACACTGCAGGCAAATTCACTGCCTTATTTGCCTGCAGTGCTCAATACTTATATTACAAAAGCCATAATAGTTTTTCTCAATATCACTTTTGATAAACACTTCAATATTTGAGTATTTTATCCCCTACAGAGCGTGACCATTCTTCCTAATCCTCCCAACCTCTCTTCTTAAAAAGAAATATATTAATAGCATTAAAGGGAATCCAATAACGAGGCCCTTATAATGAAAAGAAACTATCCATTCGCATTAGCAATCAGCCTGTTTATCTATTCAGCCACAGCACATGCAGAGGCTATTCTCCATGCTTTTAATTGGCCGTATCAGCTTGTAGAAGCAAGAGCGGAGCACATTGCTGAAGCTGGTTACAAGAAGGTGTTAGTGGCGCCAGCTATGAAGTCGTCTGGCACAGAGTGGTGGGCACGCTATCAGCCTCAAGATCTACGTGTTATCGACTCTCCATTAGGCAATAAGCAAGACTTTCAAGCTATGATTGCAGCCCTCGGCCAGCATGGTGTGGCTGTTTATGCCGATGTGGTGCTCAACCATATGGCGAATGAAAGCGGATTACGTGACGATCTTAATTACCCCAGCGCACAGGTCTTAGAACACTATGCGCAAAACCAAGAAGCGTTCGAGCAGCAAACACTGTTTGGACAGCTCTCGCAGCATTTGTTTTCCAGCATGGACTTTCATCCAGAAGGCTGTATCACTCAGTGGCATGACCCAGGCCATGTGCAATATTGGCGTTTGTGCGGTGGAGAGGGAGATGTAGGCTTACCCGATTTGGATCCGAATCAGTGGGTGGTGGAGCAACAGCGTGCATATTTATCAGCGCTAAAAGTGATGGGTGTGAAAGGGTTTCGGGTCGATGCAGTCAAACACATGAGCATGTATCACATCAATCAGGTCTTTACGGATGCCATTCGTGAAGGCATGCATATTTTTGGCGAAGTGATCACCAGTGGTGGGGCCGGCGACCAAAGCTATGAGGCGTTTCTTTTGCCTTATTTACAACAAACCACCCATAGCGCTTATGACTTTCCTTTATTCTCGCAAATCCGTCGCGCGTTTTCGTTCCAAGGTAGCCTCACTCAGTTGCATCATCCTGAAAGTGTTGGTCAAGCGCTGGATAAACACCGAGCGATCACCTTTACCATTACCCACGACATACCGACTAACGATGGCTTTCGCTACCAAATCATGGATCCCACTGATGAAGCACTCGCCTATGCCTATATTCTTGGCAAAGACGGAGGGAGTCCGCTGATCTATAGTGATGAGCTTTCTGCAGGCGAAGACAAAGATAACGGCCGGTGGCAAGGCGTGTGGAAGCAACCTGCGATGAAGGCCATGCTCCGCTTTCATAATGCAATGCACGGCAAGTCAATGACGGTGATTGGCAGCACCCAATGTCTGCTGTTATTTAAGCGCGACCAAGCCGGTATTGTGGCGATCAATAAGTGTGACGAGCCCCAATCTTATACCATGGATACACGCGAATACCCTCTGAATTGGTATCGTCCTTATTATGATGTTTTGAGTGATGCGACCACCACCATCTCATCGGATTTTCACACCATCACCATTCCTGCCCGCTCGGCGCAGATGTATATGCATTAATCTATGTCGCCGCCGTCTTGCTATGCCAAGCGGCGGATTGACAGTCAGTGAAATCCGCCGCACTCTATCTTAAAAAGTGGACAAGCTGGGTGTCATGATGACTGTGAATTTTGAGCAAAAAATCCGTCCAGATCGGCCTTTTAGAACGCAAACAAACGGCGATTTAATGAAGCAGTTTGAAAGCGATCGTGGACGGATCATTAACTCTGCCGCTGTACGCCGTTTGCAACAAAAAACCCAAGTTTTTCCACTTGAACGCAATGCCGCGGTGCGCAGCCGTCTCACCCACTCTTTAGAGGTCCAGCAAGTCGGGCGCTATATCAGTCAACTGATTGCCGACAAGCTGTCTGCCTCGCAACTCGCTCCCCCGCTCGACCGCTGCTTGGAAACCTTGGTTGAGATGGCGTGCCTGATGCACGACATAGGTAATCCACCGTTCGGACACTTTGGCGAGCAAGCGCTCAGTGATTGGCTCAGTGAACACGTCCCTTATATCTATCGCCAACATTTTAACGACGAACTGCCTGAGTCGGTACAGCGCGATCTCTGTCATTTTGAAGGCAATGCACAAGGCATACGGCTGATCCATACCTTACAACAGCTGAACCTCACCTATTCGCAAGTCTCCGGCATTCTTAAATACACTCGGTGTGGTAGCGAGCCGAAACCTGCAGATGACGACGACCGCGCGTACCTTAAAAAGAAAGTCGGCTATTTTCTCAGTGAACACGCGTACATTGGCGATTTGCAAAAAACGCTCGCCATCTCGCCCGGCTGTCGTGCCCCAGTCAGTTACATCATGGAAGCGGCCGATGATATTTCTTATGGCATTGCCGATTTAGAAGACGCCGTTGAAAAAGGCGTACTGACTCTCGCGGATTTGAAAGCGGCCCTAAAGGCAACCTTTGTACAGCTTACCCAAGCCAGTGAGGAGCATGACGACAACACCATGGCGACCATGTTAGAGAATGCGGAAAAGCGCAGCCACGGCAGTGACAGTCAGTTTTTTGTCTTCTTGCGTGTGGAGGTCAATAAACGCTTGCCTCGCCATGCCGCCCAACGCTTTGTCGACCATTTGCCCGCCGTCATTGATGGCACCTTTAATCACGCGCTAATTGAAGATAACAGCGTCAATCATTTACTTGTACAAACCTTTAAAAACGTCGCCAAAGCGCATGCCTTTTGTCACCCTGAAGTGGAACGCCGCGAGCTACAAGGCTACCGCGTCATCCATGGTTTGATGAGCATCTATCGTCCACTCCTCACCTTGCCCAGTGAGGTGTTTACAGCCTTAGTTAATGGCGAGCCGGTCAAGCCACAGGCGTCGATATACACCCAGCGGCTATTTAAAAAACTGCCTGAAAAACATAAAAAAGCCTATCGTGACGCAGTACAAAAACAGGCCCTGGCGGAGCAGATCCCTTCTGCCACTGCGCGTGAGTTCTATTTTCGTACTCGCCTGCTAATTGACTATATCAGCGGTATGACGGACCAATACGCATTCGACGAATACCGCGCCTTTCATGTGATTGAAGAGGGCTAAAAAAACCGCTCCGTGGTTGGGAGCGGTTTTTTGCGATGAGGCTATTAGCCAAAGCGCTTTTGCCACTTATCAATCACCGTGGCACCAATCAAATCGCCTTGCACATTGACCGCGGTACGGAAAGTGTCGAGTGGGCGCTCAATGATCAGCAAAATAGCAATGGCTTCCAGTGGAATACCGGCAGCCAGCAACACTAACTGCATACCCGACATCGAGCCTGAAGGCATGCCCGGCGCGCCTACCGACGAAACCATCGCCATAATAAAGATCATCACAATGCCGGTCGTCGACAGGTCAATCCCGAACAATTGTGCGAGGAACACCGCAGCAATGCCTTCAAATAACGCGGTGCCATCCATGTTCATCACCGCGCCCAACGGCAAGACCATGCTCGCGGTCGACGGGGTAACCTTAAGCTCTTCTTTGGCAGCCTGCATCGATACAGGCAGTGTCGCAGCACTGGATGAAGTGGCAAACGCCATCGCCAGCGGTGCAGAAATGGCGCGAAACAGACTCACAAAACCAATACCACCAGCAACGCGTGCAATAAGCGGCAACACGATCAATGCATGGACCATCGTCAGTCCAAATACCAAAGCAGCGAAGCTAAATAGCTGACCGAATAGATCGTTATCCCCTTTGTGGGAGAACTGGAAGACAATCGCAAACACTGCAAATGGCGCCAGCTTGATAATGCCTGCCACCATGGTGTTAATGCCTTTATTCAGCCCGCGAATGGTCTCGAATAATGGGTGCGACTCTGGCAGTGCGACAATCAGCGAAATGCCGAACAAAATGGTGAACACCACAATCGCCAACAGGTTACCCTGAGTCACCGCGGCAAACGGATTCACCAACGCCATATTAATAAGTTTGGTGGCAATGGCTCCAGCACCCGCAGCATCTTGGTTGATAAAGCTAATGCTCTCATCCACAGGCGGCGCATTAGTGAGCGGTTGCCATTCGGGCATCATGAGTGCTGCGCCAAGGCCAATGGTGATCGCGATGGTGGTGGTAAAACCGTAAAACAAAAGTGTTGCACCACCTAGGCGCTTAAGGCGAACCACATTGCCAATATTACTGATCCCTTCCAGTAACGAGAGCAATACCATCACGCCGACCACGGCTTTGAGTAGACCGATATAGCTGACCTTGGCAAGCATAAGTAACGGATACCAAGTGGTCTGTTCCGCGTTCTCAATGGGGCCGAATACCGTGCCCACCAGCCAAGCTAGTGCGGCCGCCACTGCAATTTGCAATGGCAAAGAATGTCTAAGGGTTTTCCACATTGTCTTTTCCCTAATCACAGCGTCATAGCTGCATAATGATGATTTATCTGCATTTTTGTAGCGAATTGGCGACAAATCATAGCAAGTAGCGGAATTCAGCTCATGTAAAAGTTATGAACAATCTGGAATAACTAGTAACAAAATGGTTGGTTGGCGAATGAGACCACACTTTTCACTGCAAATACCAACAAAGCGCATGATAAAAAAAGCCCGCCATGACGGCGGGCTAGGGATCACCACAACACCATTATTGGGGGCGTTGGTTTTGTGGGTTGAGCTCTAAGTTGACGGGGGTATCTAGCTCTTGGTTCAAGGCTTTTTCAAGTTCTGCCACATTGGTGCCCGGTGTGGCTTCAAGTAGGGCAACGCCCTCTAGGTAACTTACCAAACTTAAACCGTATTTTTGAGCCAGCTCACTCGCGTGCGCTTCGGTCGCTTTGACCAAAATAGAGCCAGTAACAGTCAAAGGCGTGCTTTGCGCGGATACAGCGACCTTATCGCCAACCATCACGCCCATTTGTTCACCGCTCATGCTGCGAGCGCTGTTGGCCGTATCCACCACCACGTAGTCTTGGCCGTTCAATTGCACGCTACCTGCGCTAACACTCAAGCTAAAGCCCATGATAGCGAGTGCTGAGATCATCTTTTTCATACTTCGTCTCCTATTAACCACGGTGACCGATAACACGCAGTGACCATTGGGTTAGTTTGCCATCATCGCGGTTGTTGGGCATGGATTTAACCTCGCCACCTAAGGTGTACTGGCGTGTATCACCGTCAGTATCCGTGACATAGAGCGTCCACTGACCTTGCGATGCTTCACCATTAAATTTGTGCGATAGCATTAAATGGTCGGTAAAACCTTCTGGATAGGTGGGATCCAAGGTGTTGGACAGCATACTGTTACGTGGTGACATCAATACGCTGCGAGTCCCTGAGGGCGACTCTAACTCGATGAGCAAATCAGACATACGGCTGTGCTCAATCGAGGTACGCACTTGTACCGCCTCGATAGTGAGGTTATCGGCTACTTGCACACTGTCTGCTGTCGCTACCGCCCCAGCATCGGCTATCGCAAGCCCAGTTTCACCCTCTTGGTTGTGATAAGACCACGCCCAATCCGTGAACACTTGTGCAGGAAGTGGCTGATATGTCTTCGCCGCATCGAGTGCCGCATTGACATCAATCAAACCAAACCCGTAGGTTGGGCTATACCAACGCCCCGCAGCATTTTGTTTCCAGCCCTCTAGGCCAGTCACCGTGCGCTCACCACCACGTGCTGTTTGATAGGTTAAAAGAACATCTGCATCGTCTGCATCAACCCGTGTCGCGGTCGTCGCTAATAGGTGACGAATATCGCGCTGCGACAAATTTGGATAAGCTGACATCATCAACGCAAATGCCCCTGAGGTATTTGGCGCCGCCGAGGAGGTCCCGTTCATCACGCTGTTGAAATCACAGGTGTTATCTATCTCCGTGCCACCGTGCAGGTCGTGCGAATCGTAAGGAATACTATCATCACGGTTATATCCCATCGTACAACCGGTGAGGTCCGTGGTGATATGAGCGGGTTTATTGGTGCCATACTCCCCACCCGGTGCAGTCAGGAACACATTGCTCCCGACCGACGAGTAGGAAGAACGTTCGCCGTCTGCATTGAGCGCGCTGACCGTGACGTTCCAATAGTTCGCATTATCAGACGATTGGTTGCTGTTCTGCCAAGGCAACCCGTGGTTCTCGTCGACAGGACCGAAGCGCTCACGATTAAACGAAGTACGCTTATAACCATTTCCCGCTGATTTGATGAATACCGCCCCCAGTCCGCCAAAGGCTTCCGTGCTCATTTTTTTGTATTGGGCATTCTGGCGACCATCATAGCTCATTGGGTCATCGCTGTAGGGATAGCTGCGCACCCCGGAACCACCATAGCTTTGGTTGAATATGCGGACATCATCCGAATAGCCTTCGCGACCATGGCTGATCTCCCATGCATTTTGGCTTTGATAAGCGAGGTAGTTATACCCTTGCAGGTTGGCAAGCGGCGCAACCCCCATACCGCCAAGGCCGTTATCTCGCACTGCGGCGATGATGCCAGCCACCGAAGTACCGTGTGCGGTATCACGATTACTCCAGCCTTCTGGCGTCGGGTCATTGTCACGCTCGACAAAATCGTAAGATTTACCTGCTCGGACATTGGCGGCCAAGTCTGGGTGACCAATCTCCAACCCATCATCGACAACAGCGACATTGACGTTTTGGCCCAGAATAGCCTGTCGGTGAGCCCACCAAAGGTTTAGGTCGTTCCCCGCTTGCCCACCTTCGCGGGCAAAGGCTTTTTGACCACTGTTGAGTAGGTGCCACTGCTGTGCTGTAAATGGGTCGTCGCCCGGCAAACAACGCTCTGCACTGGTGCGACTAATATCAACAGGCTCATTGCCCGTTAACGCCACACAAGCTTGTGGGTCTGGATCGGGCTCGACAGGCTCAGGCACTTTTGCCATCGCCCACGCCCCGGAGGTGTGGAAAAGCGCGCCGATAATCAACGCAAGAGAGCTGTGTTTGTGCATTTATCATTCCTTTTTACACTAACTAGACGTGTCTCGATTCTGAGAGACCCATCATTAGTAAAAAGAAATAACCTAATGATAAACAAGCAATTAAAGAAGATGTGATCTTGTGCCTAGCTTTTAAACAAAAACCATCTAAAAAACTGACCACACCCCGCATTTGTTAACATTTAATTCACGTAAAAAATCAAATATTGCGACAAAACAGGCAATATAAAAACGTAATAAGGTATACTTTTTTATTTTAAGGAAATTATCACAGAATTATTTTAGAAATGATGTAGACGCTTCACCTCGACGCACTCCGACAAATCGGCTATTCGCCGTGTCCCCCCTTTCTCAGTCCGTAATCCAAAGAGTCATTGACCCATCGACGAGGGAGAGAGATGACGTCGAAGACGGGTAAATCATCTACACTCACTAATGATGAGTAAATCAATAAAGCAAGCGGATATTAATGGGAATAGTAAGGCGGATACCTTGAGTAAAGCGTCACTTGATCAGTTTAAACAGTACTTTTTTGATGCGCTGGATATCGTGCCACTGCCCTTATTGATATCAGAAGGGATTGTGACTGATGAAATTGGCAATAACAATCGCGTCCATATTTTCTTTAATCAAGCCTTCCGACAAGAACTCGGCTATACCCTAGATAGTATGCCAGACATCTACCAATGGTTTGAAAAAGCCTATCCGGATCCTACCTATCGGCAAGATGTCATTAACCAGTGGCATCGAGCCGTGCACGAGGCGCAAGCACGCGGTGAACGTACCGTTGAACTTCCGGCATTAATCACCCATGCCAATGGAGAGCAGCGTTGGTATGCGGTCACGGCACAAGTCGATGTCACGCCAAACCCAGATTGGCACATCGTTGTATTTCGAGATATCCATCAACTCAAGACGTCACTCGATGAGACAACGCACGCCTCTCTGACTGACAGTCTGACCCAGCTAGCAAACCGGCGCGGTCTAACAGAATGGTTTGAGCAATATAGTCATGGCACTGCACTCGGCACTATTGTGTTAGACATTGACCGATTTAAGCAGGTCAACGATAGCTTAGGGCATATTGCGGGGGACCGGTTGTTGGTCCAGATCGCAAGCCAACTTACGCAGTTTTCACCGTCGAAAGCATGCTGTGCCCGTTGGGGAGGCGAAGAATTTGTGATTATCATACCGGACTGTACACGCCAAGACGTGCTCCAGCTGGCCAACACCCTTTGCCATCATGTTTACCAAGAAGGGTTCTTGTGGCATGCCACTCGCCATCAGGTTAGCGTCAGCGCAGGCATTAGCTTCACAGAAGCGGGCCATCATTCACTGGATGAGGTGGTTGCGCGCGCGGACCGAGCAATGTATACCGCCAAGCAGCGTGGCCGCAATCAGGTATGCGCGGATCTCCCATAAGCTGCCACTAACTTCGCCACGGTTGCATTGGCAATCGCCGTATCCTGCACCCCGGTACCAGTCAAATCACACACGGTGATCGCATTACGCGCGCGACACAAAGGACGACCGGATGCCACCACTTTGCCCAACTCTTCAACGTGCCGAGACAAAGCAAGGTGTTTTAATTCCCCCAAGGTTTCAGACTGAGTACGTCGGTCAACCACCAGCCAATCAGCACGTTGTAAGATCTCGGGGGCTAGTTCACGCTTTTCTGGACTATCTGCCCCCATCGCCGTGATATGGGCACCAACCGGAATATCTTCCCAATAGATAACTGGCTTGGTCGCCGGCGTGGTGGTCACAATAATATCCGCCTCTTGGCAAGCGCTATTGGCACTGGTGTGAACATGTACGGTCAACGATAGGTCATGCTCTATCGAGGTTTTATACTGTTGGGCCTGCTGCTCATCCCTCGCCCAAACATGCACAGTGGTGATATCTCTGACCAGGGTCAGAGCGGCAACTTGAAGCCTTGCCTGCTGTCCGGCGCCAATCACGGCCACCTCTGTCGCATCATCTCGCGCACAATACTTGGCACTCACTGCCCCTGCGAGCGCGGTTCGAATGTCAGTGAGATAGCCGTCGTCAAACAGCACCGCATCCACCATCCCAGTTTTAGCCGAAAAGACCACCATCAAGCCATTCAGACTCGGGAGCCCGTATTGAGGGTTATCAAAGAACCCCGGACTTACTTTGATCGCGAATCGCTCTGCGCCGTGAATATGTGCTGTTTTAACATCGACCTCCCCATTATTCTCCGCAATCGCCATACTCAACACTGGTGGCATGGTTACCTCGCCTCGTCCCAAGGCAATAAAGGCTTCTTCAATGATACCCAGTGACTGTCGGTCTAACCCTGTGACGGCTTCAATCTGTGGTCGATGAAATAATTGCATACCGGCTCCTTATTCATGCACTTGTTCACTGAGTTGTTGCACATCCGCTAAGGTGTCAGTCGACACATTTTTGCCGCTCACGACAATCACCACTTTCTTCCCTTGCCAAGCCAACCTATGTTGCTTACATGCAGCCAATCCCACGACTGCCGCGCCTTCTACCCAGATATTTTCGCATTGCCACACATCGATCATCGCTCGCGCAATGTAGGCCTCATCGACGTGATAGTGCTCAGTCATCACGTTCGGCACCAATGCAAAGGTGTATTGATTTTCAAGGCCAATACCACCACCGAGGCTGTCAGCTAACGATGGCGTCTCGGTGACGGCAACCGGATAGCCCACACGTAGACTTTCTGCCATTGCTGCACCATCGCGAAGAGACACACCAACCACAGATACACGCGGTGCGATTTGGGAAACGGCAAGGCCTATTCCGCCAATGAGCCCGCCGCCAGATAACCCCGCCGCAATCACATCGACATCAGGTAAATCTTCTAAAATCTCTAGCCCGATTGTGCCTTGGCCAGCAATGATGTCGGGATGATCAAAAGGAGGGATATAACACAGCCCTTCACGTTGCACAGCCTGAATCGCGATACGCTCTGCATCATCTTGTGAACGCCCTTCTACGCGAACATCCGCACCCAGTGCTTTCACCGCTGCTACTTTATGCGACGGTACAAGAGACGATAGGCAAACCGTTGCTGGAATATTGAGTTGCTTCGCCGCGTAGGCCAGCGCACGCCCATGGTTTCCCGTTGAACATGTGATGACACCCCGTGAGCGCGCTTTATCGCTCAGCTGACTGAGCGCATAGGCCGCTCCCCTCAGCTTAAACGCGCCAGTAGGCTGGCATGTTTCTAACTTAAGCCAAATTTCAGATTGGTATCGGGCGGATAGTCCGGGCGAAAACACCAAAGGTGTACGAGTGGCAATGGCCCGTATCGAACGGCGCGCCAAGTACACATCATGCAAACTTGGGGTCATCGGCCTCTCCTTTCGCTACATTGTCATTTTGACAGCCTAGATCCCAAATGCGACTTCATCCAACCCCCGCCTGTGGGCGAGTGATGCCGTTATCACGTATCATAAATCAACCCTAAGGAGCCTTTATGAGTTGGATTGAAACGAACGAGGCCATCTTCCGGCTGAGTGTGTTTGTCGCCGTGCTGGCGGTGATGCTACTCGCTGAGTGGCGTAGGCCCAAGCGCCCCCTCACCAGAACACGGCGAGAGCGCTGGCGTGGCAATATTAGTTTGACGGTGTTTAACACCCTAACGCTACGCTTGTTTGCCCCGCTAACGGCGGTCGGTACTGCGGCTTGGGCTCAAACCCATCATGTGGGCGTGTTCAATGTCCTCGCTCTGCCCGAGGCATTCGCGATAATACTGACACTGGTGCTGATGGATTTGGCCATTTGGTATCAACACAAGCTATTCCATCAATGGCCTTGGCTATGGCGTTTACATCTTGTCCACCACGCGGACATGGACATTGATGTCACCACAGGAGCACGTTTTCATACCGTAGAAATTTGGCTTTCCATGCTGATTAAATGTTTAGTTGTCATGATGCTCGGTGCGCCTGTGATGGGGGTGATCCTTTTTGAGACCTTGCTAAGCGGCATGGCCATGTTTAATCACAGTAATGTCGCCTTGCCCAAACAGGTAGATGCATGGTTACGCCGCGTTATCGTTACCCCCGATATGCACCGGGTGCACCACTCGACCCGTTTTCACGAGTGCAATGCCAACTATGGTTTTAATCTGTCTTGCTGGGACCGCTGGTTTGGCACCTATGTGCCACAACCGCGTAAAGGCCATAAAGGGATGCGTATCGGGTTAGCCGAAGTCAGCCAAGCCACTGACGCCAGTCATATTTTGGGGATGCTGCGTTTGCCTTTGCGTTGGCGTATACTTCAGCGCGCCTATCAAAATAACAAGGAGACGCAGGCGAATGAGCCAAGTCATCGTCACATCCAAAAACCCCGCTAAAATCGCCGCCGTTGAAGCTGCCTTTCGTGATGTTTTTCCTGAACACCCCTTTACGTTTACCGGTGTCGCGGTCCCCAGCGACGTGCCAGACCAACCGATGACAGAGAAAGAAACCTATGCCGGTGCCTGCAACCGTGTTCAGCATGCCAAAGCAAAATACGAAGGGGATTTTTACGTCGGGGTAGAAGCCGGACTAGACCACCAGCATACCTTTGCATGGATGGTGATCGACGATGGGACGACACGCGGTGAAGCGCGCTCAGCCTCTCTACCGCTACCGCCAGAGGCACTGCGCGCATTACACCATGGCGAGGAGCTGGGTGATGTGATGGATCGTATGTTCAGCGAGCAGAACGTGAAGCAAAAAGGCGGTGCGATTGGTATGCTCACTGGGCATCGCTTAACGCGCTCAAGCGTTTACCATCAAGCACTTATCTTAGCCTTGATTCCTTTTTTACATCCTCATCTTTACCGCTGATAAGCCAAGAAAAAACGGAGCCAGAAGGCTCCGTTATCAATAAAACTGTGGCGTTTCCGCTAGTCGGTGTGCGCTTTCTGCTCTGCTTCGCTTTTGAGTAAACGCGCCAGCCACGCTTTACTGTCATCATCAAGGCGCTTGAGTTCATTGGAGCCGCGCGTCACGGTAGCGATGCCAACCCCTAGCAACTGACTCAGTTGGCGCTGGCTCATTTTACCTTCCAATAGCTCGTGTAAAATATTGATCCTCGCGACCAAGGTATCACGCTCATCTGGCGTCAGTAGCGCCGTCAGCAACGCATCATCATGGCCATCTTGTCCGGCACGACGCACTAAAGCGATAACATCTTGCCACCCTGAAAATGCAGGTGATTGCGACATGGTTTCCTCTCACGGTTAACGTCAGTGCGGCAAGTGTACCATTAATAACGTTTCGCTAACTCGTTGGCCCGTAAAAATTGAACCGGCTCCCCCAATAGCTGACGGTAATAAATTTCAAACATCAGCACATTTTGCACATAATGGCGGGTTTCATAAAACGGGATCGACTCTATAAAGGCAATCGCATCCATATGGCCTTGCGATCGTTCTAACCAGCGCGATACCCGATGCGGCCCAGCATTATAGGCAGCAAAGGCTAAGATGCGATTGCTCTCAAAGCGATCTAGCATCATTTTTAGATAGCCACTGCCAAGGCGAATGTTCACCCCAGGATCGCTTAAACTCGCCGGCCCTTCGTAGTCATAACCAAGCTCCCGCGATGTTTCTCTCGCCGTCCGCGGCATGAGCTGCATTAAGCCCCGCGCGCCAACATGAGACACCGCGTGAGTAAAGAAGGCACTCTCTTGCCGAGACAACGCCATTAACGTGGTTTTATCCACCCCTCGCTCACGGCTGAAAAACTCAAACCACCATTGATGGGCAAGCGGGAAACGCAACGATAAGTGATCCCACATTTTTCCGGCGATCGTTGCCTGCACCGCCAAGTGATACCAGTGCTTTTTACTGGCGTATGCCGCCAATAACGCAATTTGCGCATCGCTGGCGCGGTTTAAGACGTAATACCATTCACGTTTCGCGGCATAGATTTTGTTCAGCGCAATCAGCTCATCCACTCGCGCTAACACATCTTTCACTGGCATCAGTCCCTCTTCTTTGAGTACCGCTGATCGGGAAGGGATATGAATGGCTTGACCCAAATGCTGCGCCGCAGCGACACTGTAGAAGTTGCGCTCTCCCAACATGCTGGCGAAGGCACGATTAGCTTGCTCACTATCCCCCAACTCGAGCTGAATGCGCGCATCCCAATAGCGCCACTTCAACGATTGCTTCTCGCTATCACTGAGCAGCGACAGCCACGCATTAAGCGCGTGCCAATCATCGTCCAATAACGCTAACCGGAAGCGCCGCTCAATCAAGCCATCGTTGCGGGTATTGCGAAGCATGCGATCACGCCACCCCGCAAGAGCAGGATCGTCATCATTCATCAATTGGCTGATCAGGTAATCGGCAATTTCTTGGCGTTCACGCTTATCATAATGTTGCCCTTCAACCGTACGACGAAACTGACGAATGGCTTGCGCTTCGTCTTTACGCGACAAGCGTTCAAATGCCAGTCGGGTTAGCTTTTGGTTAAAAGGCGTCACCTGACTGCGCTTGGAAAAGTCAGCCACCTTCTCTGGCTCATCATAAAGCGCCAGTACCTGCTCGCCTTGTGGCTGATAAGACGCCGGTAATTGGCGATTTAAATACCGCATCAGGCTACGGTTACGTGCTTCAAAGGTTAATAGCATCCGCTGTAAGATCAGCTCTCCGGTTAAGAGTTTTTGCTCAGATAAAAAACCGAATAAGGGATCGCAAGCGCTGTCTACCGACTGACCCGAGAGATAAAGCGATTTCGCCCCACTGCGCGCTAATGCGCGGTTGCCAGCCTGACTGTGGGCGTAATAATACTGGCACTGATAACGCTCACCACGCGGGACATCGGTCTGAAAAGCCACCAAGGTTTTCCATTCCCCTCGATCGGCAAGCAAGGTCAAATAGTCGGCCCGCAAACTGTTTACAAAAGGCAACGAATTGTAGCGGTTGATAAAGTTAGTGACCGACTTGTGCGACTTTAATGACAAATTGCGAGTAAAGTCACGATAGTCCAAATAGGGATAAAGCGGATAATCGCGAAGCTGGCCCTTTAGGGTGCGAAAGCGCTTGAGATCACCACGCTCGATGGCGTCGATTGCGGCTTCATATTGGCGCTGTTGCGGGGTCAACTCGGTGCCGTCAGGGGTGGCTGAGGCCAACACCGCCGGCGCGGCAAAGCTGGATGTCACTAATACGCCTGACACAAAAGGGCGTGAGAAGGCACGGACACAGGCGACAGCGAGACGATACGCTGCGCCATATGGCCGGGAGAAGGCAGTGAGTAATTCCATGTCAACGGTTGCTCCTGTGTTCCTAACATCGAGTAGACAACAGCCTGGCAGGCAAATTCCCTCGATGTTAACGCCTGAATATGACGATCACTGTTAAACTTGGCAAAGTTAACGTTAGAATAGCGTCTTTCACTCCACAACTATTAACGCGAGCAGAAATGGCTGAGTACGTATATACCATGTCGCGGGTGAGCAAGATCGTGCCACCTAAGCGCCAAATTCTGAAAGATATTTCTCTATGTTTCTTCCCCGGCGCCAAGATCGGTGTGTTGGGTCTAAACGGTGCGGGTAAATCGACCCTATTGCGCATCATGGCCGGTATCGATACCGACATTGAGGGTGAAGCCCGTGCGCAACCAGGCTTAAAAGTGGGTTATCTGCCCCAAGAGCCGGTATTGGACGAAGACAAAACGGTTCGTGAAACCGTCGAAGAAGCGGTTGCCGATGTTAAAGACGCGTTGAACCGACTCGATGCGGTTTACGCGGCTTACGCTGATCCAGATGCAGATTTTGACGCCTTGGCGCAAGAACAAGGCGAACTGGAAGCCTTGATCCAAGCGAAAGACGGTCACAACCTCGACAACGCCCTTGAACGTGCCGCTGACGCCTTGCGCCTCCCTGAGTGGGATGCACAAATTAAGCACCTTTCGGGTGGTGAGCGCCGTCGTGTCGCCATTTGTCGCTTGCTCCTTGAGAAACCAGATATGCTGCTTCTTGATGAGCCAACCAACCACTTGGATGCCGAATCTGTTGCATGGCTTGAGCGCTTCTTGGTCGATTACACCGGTACTGTGGTGGCGATTACCCACGACCGCTACTTCTTGGATAACGCTGCTGGCTGGATTCTGGAGCTTGACCGTGGTGAAGGTATTCCTTGGGAAGGTAACTATACCTCTTGGCTGGAACAGAAAGACGTTCGCTTGAAGCAAGAAGCGTCACAAGAAAAAGCACGTCAAAAAACCATCGAGAAAGAGCTCGAGTGGGTGCGTCAGAATCCAAAAGGACGTCAGGCCAAATCTAAAGCGCGTATGGCGCGTTTCGAAGAGCTTAATACGTCGGATTATCAACGCCGTAACGAGACCAATGAGCTGTTTATCCCGCCGGGTCCACGCTTAGGCGACAAGGTCATTGAGGTGAACAACCTCACCAAATCCTTTGGGGATCGTGTCTTGATTGACGATCTGTCGTTCAGTGTGCCTAAAGGGGCCATCGTCGGTATTATCGGTCCAAACGGTGCGGGTAAATCGACGCTGTTTAAGATGCTAAGTGGCACTGAGCAACCAGACTCAGGCACCGTGGAAGTGGGTGACACCGTCCAATTGGCATCGGTGGATCAGTTCCGTGACAGCATGGATGACAATAACACTGTCTACGACGAGATCTCAGAAGGGGCGGACATCATTCGCATTAACAACTTTGAGTTGCCAGCGCGCGCCTATGTGTCTCGTTTCAACTTTAAAGGAAGCGATCAGCAAAAACGCATCGGTGAGCTTTCCGGTGGTGAGCGTAACCGTGTCCACCTTGCCAAGCTGCTTAAAGCAGGCGGTAACGTACTCCTTCTCGACGAACCGACTAACGACCTTGACGTAGAAACCTTGCGTGCACTCGAAGAAGCCCTGCTTGAATTCCCAGGCTGTGCCATGGTGATCTCGCACGACCGCTGGTTCCTAGACCGTATTGCAACCCATATTCTTGACTATCGTGACGAAGGCCAAGTGAACTTCTTCGAAGGTAACTTTGCTGAATACACCGATTGGTTGAAGAAAACCTTAGGGGCGCAAGCCGCTGAGCCGCACCGCATCAAGTACAAGCGCGTCGCGAAGTAATCGCCGCACGACAGCCCCTGCTGGACGGGTTGAGGTAGCAGTCTACCGCCTCAGCCCCCAGCGGGGCTTTTTATGCGTCCTAAACCGTATTGTCTCCGGTACATAGCGCAATAAAGGTAACCAAACGTTGCAAAAGTGAGACAAAACGTCTAATTCCCGTGCCATCTGCACCCCATTGCCTACACTGAAAACAGACATCTAGAGGAGATGCTGTCATGTCAGAGCGTAGAAAATATTCCCGCGTGATGTATCGTGCTCCCGCGATACTCAAACAGGATGGTCGTGAATGGCACGCACACGTACTCGATTTATCCCTAAAAGGCGTGCTACTCAGTTTGCCCAACAATTGGGAATCTGACCCTGAGCGTAAAGAGTTCGACTTGGTCTTTTTTCTCCATGATTCAGAGATAGAATTAGACATGGAGTGCATTCTCGTGAACAACTGCGCGAATTACTTACATCTTTATATCGATCACATTGACATTGATAGTGCCAGTCATTTAAAAAGGCTCGTTGAACTTAACGTCGGCAACGATGAACTTCTCCATCGCGAGCTCGCACAACTGACTGACCATATGGCGGAGCCACAAGCTTAGTGCCCGCGCGGTCATAGACGGTATTTAATGCAGGCCAGCAGTAGCCAGTCATGACAGATCACATTCATATCGCCGTCACGCACCCCAATGGCGTGAAGCACTTCACCCTCTGCCCCACTCGTAAAAAGGTGGTGCAGACGCTCGCGCTTGTGTTGCTCGCACTGCTTACCGTCACCTTTGCCAGCTTGTACTTTCTCTCTGCACGCTCAACAGAGGCCGAAGCCGCCGTGGAACGTTTGCGGGATGAACGGGCTGCGCTGAATGCGGAATTAGCGGTCCTGCAACAAAAACGGGATGAGTTAACCGCAACCATTGAAAATAAAGACGTTGAGCTTACTGCGCTCACGCAACGCGTGGTGACCGTCGAAGATATGCTGGGGTTAAACTCGGTCGCTAAAGACGCCTCACTCACTCACCGTTTAGACGTCGCGGCCATTAACTCTGCAGTGCGGTACACCATGTTGCAGCTCATTCCCAACGGCAAACCGATTGAAAGTTATCGGCGCTCATCCGGATTTGGTTCACGCACACATCCAGTCACCGGCAAAGCCAAATTTCATATGGGATTAGATTTGACCGCAGACAAGGGCACGCCTGTTTATGCGCCTGCAGACGGCGTGGTGGAATACGTACGCCCGAGTCGCAAAAAAGGCTATGGTAACTTTGTCAAAATCGACCATGCGTTCGGCTTTATGACCTTGTACGCACACCTCGATAAGTTCAATGTGCGCAGTGGTCAGTTCGTGAAAAAAGGCGATCTGATTGCTTGGTCCGGCAACACAGGGTTATCGACAGGCCCTCACCTACACTATGAAGTCCGTTTTTTGGGACGCGCGCTTGACCCGCGCCGCTTTATTAAATGGAGTGCTGAGAACTTTGATACCTTGCTGGAAAAAGAAAAACGTGTGGGTTGGGGCCATTTAGTTTCAGTGGTAGAAAACTTGGTAGAAACTCAGGTTCAGGTCGCCAATATGCCCGACCCTGAGCCACCGCTAAGCACCGCGCAACAGCGCGAGGCGGATTTAGACGTGACGCCTACCAACGTCTCGATGTAGTCACTCAACAAAGCTCACAGAGATCGGCGCCTGCGCAGCGAGACACGTGAGCTTTGTTGTTTATCACTGCAGTTAGAGGTCTTCTAACACATCCAATGCATCAGACAGCTTGCTTACCCCAAAGACTTGCATGCCCTCAAGCGGCTGCTTTGGCATATTCGCTTTCGGGACGACCGCTTTTTTAAAGCCGTGTTTCGCCGCTTCCATCAAGCGCTCTTGACCACTCGGCACAGGGCGAATTTCACCGGCCAAGCCCACTTCGCCAAAGACCACCAAATCGCGGGGTAAAGGCCGATCGCGGAAACTAGAGATCAGCGCCAACAACAAAGCGAGATCGGCACTGGTTTCGGTCACTTTGACGCCACCCACCACATTGACGAACACGTCTTGATCCGACATTTGCAGCCCGCCATGTTTGTGCAACACCGCCAACAATAACGCCAGTCGGTTTTGTTCTAAACCCACCGCGACACGACGAGGATTGGCTAACTGCGAATAGTCGACCAGCGCTTGTAGCTCTACCAACAAAGGGCGGGTTCCTTCCCATACCACCATCACCGAGCTTCCCGACGTCTGTTCTTCACCACGGGAAAGGAAAATCGCCGAAGGGTTGCTGACTTCTTTCAGCCCTTGCCCGGTCATCGCGAACACACCCAATTCATTCACCGCCCCAAAGCGGTTTTTGTGGCTACGCAAGGTTCTAAAGCGACTGTCACTTGATCCATCGAGTAGAATCGAACAGTCAATACAGTGCTCGAGCACTTTCGGCCCAGCCAAGGTGCCGTCTTTGGTCACATGGCCCACCATAAATATCGCCACATTGTGCTGTTTCGCGTAGCGCGTTAAGGCGGCGGCTGACTCGCGTACTTGAGACACGCTACCCGGTGCCGATTGCACATCACCGACATGCATGACTTGAATGGAGTCGATAACCATGATTTTAGGTTGCTCTTTCTTAGCGACCTGACAAATGGTTTCTACACTGGTTTCGGATAACAGCTTGAGTTTATCTTTGGGAAGCCCAAGTCGGTCAGCACGCATCGCAACCTGTTGGAGTGACTCTTCACCAGTGATGTATAGCGTCGGTAAGTGCTGCGCTAAGCCCACCATGGTTTGCAATAGCAAGGTACTTTTACCGGCACCCGGATTGCCCCCAATCAAAATGGCCGCGCCAGGCACAATCCCACCACCAAGAACGCGGTCTAGCTCTTTAAAACCACTGCTCAGGCGTGGCACTTCTTGCAAGTCAATCTCTTGCAACGTCTGTACTTTGCCTTCCGCACTCCCCGCGTAGCCGGCATATTTTTCGTTGCGCGCGACTTGAGGAGACGCGGCAAGGCGTACTTCAGTGATGGTATTCCACGCACCGCACGCTGAGCATTGCCCTTGCCAGCGGGGAAAATCGGCGCCACAGTCATTACACACGTAGGCCCGTTTTGTTTTTGCCATTCGCACTCCAATACGTATGATGTCAGCTAATTCACAAAATGATTGCTATCTTATTAATTATTCCCAAACTTTTTCGATAGCGTGCCGCTACAAAAGCAGGCCAATACTTTAACAGACTTTGCCATGAAGCAGGATGATTACCAGGGACTGATTGAGCAACTGCTTCCTCTTTCCCAAACCCCAAAATTTGAGGTGCTGCTCGACAAGCTAACGGCTAACGAGCCGAACTCTGCCAAGCTGCTGATCAAAATGGAGATCAGGCGGCTGATGGCGCCGTGTAATCGCACCATTGATTTACGCGGGAAAGTCGATGGCGAATGTCACGAATATGACTTGCATGGCAAGAAGCATTGGTTGGACGATGTCGCCATTAACTATTACTACGAGCGCTTGCCACTTTATAACGGACAACTGACCCAAGGGTTATGGGAAGATCTACATAACACCCCAAATAACTTTCGCGTCAAACACGAGAAAGCGAAGCAGAGCCAGCAAAAAGGGCAAGGTCCAGTCACCGATAGTGCCCAAACGGCCTTATTACCCGAAAAACTGACTTTTGGCAGCTACTTATCACGCAGTGAAAGTCGCATTCACTATGCCACGCAAGTCTTGATCACCTTGCAGTCGGGTCAGGAAGTTCACGGGACCACCAGCGACTTATCAAACTCAGGTTGCCGCGTGCGCGTCCCTGCAGCCTTCGACTACCCGCCAAGCTCAGAAGCCACTGTACGGTTTGCGGCGTTAGCAAAGAAGTATCTCGACCCTGATCTTGAAGATGGCTTGAGCTACCGCATTATTGGTGTGGACCAAAACAATGATAGTACGAGCAATGCTTGGTTACGCCTACGTCTTGATACCAGCAGTGACGCCATCAAACGGGCGTTGGAGTCCGAGATGGCATCACCAGACTTTCGCGGTAAACAAGATGGGGAAGACAAACTGCTGACCCTCAAGCTGCAAAGCTATGAGCAATCTTTTTTGCATCACACCAGCGTACTGCCGCTCTATTTTGCACAAGATAAAATGGCGTATGTGCTCAAAACGCGACAAAACCATAGCCTTTGGGATTACTGGCATGATGAACGCAACCAGCCTGTGATCAATCATCTTTTCGACCCACAACGCCTTTCATTATTACAAGTCGAAGGGGCGGCCAATAGTCAGCTACTGCTTTACTGTTTTTATGTTGAAAAAAATAAACGTCGCTTTTTCTACTCGGCCTCTCCTAGTGAGATGAGTGTGGAAGAGCGCCAGCTGTTTTGGAAATTAGGGGCTAAGCGGGCATCTTGGCGGGCATTAAAAGTGACCATGTCGGCCATCACGGCTGCCGATATCGAACGACTGCAGGATGTATCGCCAGACTGGCTCAACAAATTGAAGACATTGACGCACGTGGCGCTGGTACAGGATGTAACACATCATGATGCGCAGCAGGCCTACTTAAGTCATCCGAAACCCGAACGCTCAAGCCAAGCACTGCGCCGCTTTTTACATGAGCGTAATCCTGTGAGCCAAGCCAGCTTAATTTCCTCCGATATGCAGCCGCAGCGCCGTGAGCCACGTTATCAATACCGCTCTAAGGTCTCTTTGGTGCATGCTGAACAGGGGTTTATGGAAGGTGCCCTGTTGGATTTTTCCTCGGGTGGACTGAATGTCGCACTCAAGCAACCCTTTCAAGGGGCAAAAGACGATCTGATCTCTGTCTCTCTCGATGCCTTTGTGAAAATAGACCGCCGCGCGCCATTGGTAGATATGCCTTATCAGGTTATCCGAGTCAGCCCGAAACGGAATAATATCCAGCTAAAGCTGGTCAACGAAGCTCCGAATACCCGCCGGCGCCAATACTTACGCCGTTTGATTGAGCACAACCAAGAAAAACTCACCGTGTTGGATGAGATCTTACCCGATCCGCCACTGGTGCGAGCCATGCACCAATTATTGCTGACCCGGCTTACCGTGCAGCCTTACTTTATACGCCGAGACAATGGCGTACTCTCGGTATCCGCAGTCGGCATTAACCTACCACCGAGCCGGTTGCACCGATTACTGGAGCGCGCCGGTGGGGGGCGACAGATTTCCTTCTACCCCTTGTTTGGCGACAAAATTCATACGCGCACGCATGAGGTTTCCCGCCTGTCTCAACCGCAAAAAGAACTGATCCGCGAATACTATGTCTGGATGGACATGCAAGATGAAACTGTACGAAGAGTGCATACCTTCGCAGATAGCGAGTTTGAGTCCGATGATGCCCGCCGCAAGTTTATTGAGCTGGCTCAGCGCGGAGGCCTATTTGCCGTACTGCGCAACCGCATGGCGCCGCTTGCTCATGCGGAACAAGAAATCAATCCCGAAAAACTCGCGGCATTGTTACAACGCGATACCCATAAAGCGCGCCAGCTCGAGGATGAGTTTGCCGCACTGTGCGCGTATGGCGAGCTGGTCGATGTCACCGATGAGGTGCTGATGCGCCTCGGCTGTTAGCGGGTCTGCCAACTGATACGTCCCTCGCGCAAGCTTGCCGACAGGATACAAAGCACACCGCCTAACCAAGCGTGTTTCACCGCCGCTTGCGCTTGGGCGTTGACCATCGGCTTGGCATGGTAGGCAACACCAAGCCCGGCGGCATTCATCATGGGTAAGTCGTTGGCACCGTCTCCGACCGCAAGGGTATTTTCTGCTGCAATATCATATTGTTGTGCTAGCATCGTCAGCACGTCTGCCTTTCGCTGGGCATCGACCACCCGCCCTTCCACTTCCCCCGTTAGCTTTCCGTGCGCTATCGAGAGTTGGTTGGACTCAGCATAATCCAGTGACAACGTGTCTTTGAGGTGATCAGAGAAATAGGTAAAGCCACCAGAAGCAATTGCCACCTTCCAGCCATGCGCACGCAAACTAGCGACTAAACGCGCCATATCCGGCATCAAAGGCAACGTGGATTTCACTGACGCTAGGATTTGGCTGTCCGCGCCTTTCAACGCGGCAACACGCTCGCGTAAACTGGCTTCAAAGTCTAGTTCACCCAGCATGGCACGTTCTGTCACCGCGGAGACCGCATCCCCAACCCCCGCCAACGCAGCAATTTCATCAATACATTCGATTTGAATCGCGGTTGAATCCATATCGAATACCGCAAGACCCGGCTGACTGAGATCTGGCAGACCGTGCACGTCCGCACAATCTAGGCCAAGCAAATGGACAATGGTTTGATGCGCATCGGTTAATGGCCCTGCCATTAATAAGACTTCATAAGGCCCTACCCGCCAGCCATCAATCGGTGTCACCGCTTCGCCAGTAAAAAAAGCAATATCATCAAGCTGGCGTGGATCTAACAGCTCACCAAAGAGCACCCATCCACCTTGACGTCGGGTATAGCGACTGTAGGTCGACAACGATGGGAAACGTTGATAAAGCGTTGGGGTGCGGTAAATTTTAAAAGGCGTCGCGTCCATGGTTGTAGGCGTCCTTGCGGCCGAAGCCGTCGATTGAATAGTGAATGAATCGTATTGAGGCTGTGATACCATAAAACCAGCACTGAGCTCCAGTGCAATTTATTCTGGCGGTTTAGCTTTTGAGGTGGCTATGTTTACGGTTTCGCGACAAGCACTGCGACGCGTGGTGAAATGGGGGATCTTGTTCAGTGCGATCGCTGCAATTGCGGCGTTGATGCTTTACAGCACGACATTAAGCCAGCGCCAATATCAAGCGCTCTACCAACAAACGGATGAACTGGCACAACTGATGACCCGTCAGATTGGCGCACAAGCCTACGACGCCTTGGTGGATAAGAACTATCAGCCATTACAAACTATGGCCGACGCCTTGGTCAAAGAGCCTCTGATCCGCGATGCGAGTTTCTACCGCCTAAACGGTCAAGCCGTGGTGCACTCGGCTAATGCCCTACCACTCGAAACGGCGGTTGGATTAACCACACCGCTTGGGTTAGAGAGCCGCGGCCGTCAGCAACTCATGGCCCCCATTAGCCGAGAGGGCGATGTAGCAGGCTTTCTCCGTCTCACGCTAGAACATCAGGCGGTCACAGAAAAAGCCCATCACCAATTGCAAGAGAACATGAATCAGTTTCGCACCCTGCTAGTACTTGCGATTCTGTTGGGAGCATTGCTGGTGGGCATGCTTAAGCGTCGCGACAGCCAAACCTCAGTGCTTCCTTGGTAAT
The DNA here is from genome assembly GCF_004916735.1 of Salinivibrio sp. YCSC6. Lineage (NCBI taxonomy): Bacteria > Pseudomonadati > Pseudomonadota > Gammaproteobacteria > Vibrionales > Vibrionaceae > Salinivibrio > Salinivibrio sp. YCSC6. The sequence goes on along the minus strand of NZ_CP039516.1, from coordinate 520,254 downwards.
CCAACTCAGATACACACGAGGGCGCCTCAAACCTCACTCATAAAAAAAGAGATGGCCAAAGCCATCTCTTTGATGCATGAATCCTTTATCCTTACAGGAAGGATTGTCCATAGTCCATCGGCGACGTGCCAAAATAAGCCGCCAGTGATTGGCCAATATCGGCAAAGGTTTCACGGCGACCTAATGACCCCGCAGGTACCTTGCTGCCATAAACCAGAGCAGGAATGTGCTCACGGGTATGGTCAGTGCCCGGCCAAGTCGGATCACAGCCGTGGTCGGCAGTGAGGATCAAGACATCATCTTCTTCCAGCATGGCCATGATTTCTGGCAAACGCGCATCGAAGTATTCCAAGGCCGCAGCGTAACCAGCCACATTACGGCGGTGACCATATGCAGAGTCAAAATCAACAAAGTTGGTAAAGACTAAGCTGTTATCACCCGCGTCTTTGATCGCGTCTTTGGTCGCGTCAAACAGCGCTTCAAGGCCAGTCGCTTTGATCTTTTTGGTGATCCCGCAATGGGCGTAGATGTCGGCAATCTTACCAATCGAAATCACGTCACCGCCTTTCTCGTCCACGATTTTTTGCAATACCGTGGCCGATGGTGGCTCAACTGACAAATCACGACGGTTACCCGTACGCTCAAATTGGCCTTTGCCTGGGCCCACAAATGGACGCGCAATCACACGACCGATGTTGTAGTCTTCCAGCTCTTCACGCACGATTTGGCACAGCTCGTACAGGTTATCGAGGCCGTAGGTTTCCTCGTGACATGCGATTTGGAACACAGAATCTGCAGAGGTGTAGAAAATCGGCTTACCGGTTTTCATGTGCTCTTCGCCCAAATCGTCCAGCACTTGAGTGCCTGACGCATGACAGTTACCCAAATAGCCCGGCAGCTTGGCACGCTCGACAATACGATCTAGCAGCGCTTGCGGGAAGCTATTGGTCTGGTCAGTGAAGTAACCCCAATCAAATAGCACGGGGACACCGGCAATTTCCCAGTGACCAGACGGGGTGTCTTTGCCAGATGACAACTCTTTCGCGTGCGCATAGGCACCGATGATCTCTGCGTTGGCATCTAGCCCTTCAGGGAAGTAACCCGATGATTCTTCACATGCCTTACCTAGACCTAATTTGGTGAGGTTTGGCAATGAAAGCGGGCCGCTGCGGTCGGCATTATCCGCTTCGCCTTTGGCACACGCTTGAGCAATGTGGCCCAAGGTATTAGCACCTTGGTCACCGAATTTAACTGCGTCTTCAGTGGCACCAATACCAAATGAATCTAAAACTAATACTATTGCGCGTTTCATGATCGCCTCCGTTAGACGTCTTCTAGGCTGATGCGACGGTAAACGTCTGGCGTCGCACTTGGCGCCGTATCAGCCACTTTTACTGCGGCTCGCACCGCATTCGCCGCTTGTTGCCATTGCTCTTCAGTTTGAGCATGGAGCATGGCGAGCGGTGTTTGCCCGTCCACGTGTTGCCCCAGACGAATCATTTCGTTCAGCCCAACGGCATAATCAATTTTATCGCTAGCAACCCGACGGCCGCCACCTATTTCTACCATAGCCATGCCCAATGCTCGGGTATCCATGGCACTGACTATACCTGAATCCGTCGCGTAGACTGGCTTAATGATAGCGGCGGTAGAAAGATAGCGCTCCGGCGACTCAACAAAGTCACGCGGACCACCCAGTCCAGCCACCATTTTGGCAAAGCACTCAGCCGCACGGCCACTGTCTAGTGCTTCATCCAGTTTCTGTTTTGCGCTGTTCACATCGTCTGCAAGCCCGCTAATCACCAGCATATCCGCACACAGTGCCATAGTGACATTGTACAAGCGTGGATTGCGGTATCGACCGGTCAGAAAATCAACCGCTTCTTTGACTTCTAGCGCATTGCCGGCAGAGGATGCCAATACTTGGTTCATATCGGTTAACAAAGCGCTCGTTTTCGTACCTGCGCCATTGGCAACCGCCACAATCGATTTGGCAAGCGCCTCGGAATCTTCATACGTGGGCATAAATGCCCCCGACCCCACTTTGACATCCATCACCAATGCATCTAACCCTGCCGCCAGTTTTTTTGACAAGATAGAAGCGGTGATCAGAGAAATGTTGTCCACGGTTGCAGTGACATCGCGGGTCGCATAAACGCGTTTATCCGCAGGCGCCAAAGAGCCGGTTTGCCCGATAATCGCAACGCCAGCATCGCGTGTGACATCACCAAACACTTGGTTGCTCGGCATGATGTTATAGCCGGGAATCGATTCCAGTTTATCTAGCGTTCCCCCCGTGTGCCCTAAACCTCGGCCGGAAATCATGGGCACATAACCGCCACATGCTGCTACCATAGGGCCAAGCATTAATGAGGTCACATCACCAACACCACCGGTCGAATGTTTATCCACCACGGGACCATCAAAATTCATATGTGACCAATCGATGGTCATTCCCGAGTCGCGCATTGCACACGTCAGAGCAACACGCTCATCCATGGTCATGTCGTTGAAGTAAATCGCCATCGCAAAGGCGGCGATTTGCCCCTCTGAGACCGACTCGTCGGCCACCCCTTGGATAAAGGTATAAATTTCTTCTTTGCTTAACGCGATGTTGTCACGTTTCTTACGAATAATTTCCTGAGGTAAGATCATCCATCCTCCTTACCGGCAAGACAGGACAAGCAGTCACTTGCCCTGCGAATCTCATCACTAAGGATTAGTAGCCGCCTTGCGCTGCTCTTTCACCTTCACCCAGCGTATGTAATAAGTTCGCTAACAAGCTTGAGGCGCCAAAGCGATAGTGACGGCTGTCTGCCCAGCTCTCGCCCAAGATACGATCCGCCATCGCGAGGTATTGCTGCGCATCCTCAGCAGTGCGTACGCCACCGGCTGGCTTAAAGCCCACTTTATCCGCGACACCTTTGTCTTTAATCACGTTCAGCATAATTTCTGCCGCTTCTGGCGTGGCATTCACCGCCACTTTACCGGTCGAGGTTTTGATAAAGTCAGCGCCCGCATCAATTGAGATTTCAGACGCACGCTTGATAAGCGCATCTGTTTTCAGTTCACCGCTTTCGATGATGACTTTTAGCAGCGCTTGATCGCCACAGGCAACTTTACATTGTTTGACCAATTCAAAACCGATCTCTTCGTTACCCGCCATCAATGCACGATAGGGGAAAACAACGTCAACTTCATCGGCGCCATAGGCAACGGCCGCCTTGGTTTCAGCCACGGCAATATCGATATCATCATTGCCGTGAGGGAAGTTAGTAACGGTGGCGATGCGCACCTCAGGGGTGCCTTGCTCACGCAGCGCTTTTTTTGCCACCGGAATGAAACGTGGATAGATGCAGATCGCAGCCGTGTTACCAACTGGTGATTTCGCGTTCTGACACAAAGCGATCACTTTTTCATCCGTGTCATCATCATTCAGTGTGGTTAGATCCATTAATTTCAGTGCGCGTAGGGCTGCGGTTTGTAATTCGTTCATGGGTATCTCCAGTCCTCATTCTTTTGCCAAACAGTTATGGGTTGGCCACTGTGTAAACAACCTATTAGCAGGTTGCCGTTCAGCGGACTTGGCTCCTTGAAGTTTGAGGCTGGACATCTCGCCGCCTTCAACCAACCATCCTTGTTGCCGCGTGCAAACGTGATGTGTTTGCGTATTCCGCCGTTGGACGTTATAGATTGGGGCTAGCCACACCTTGTTGCTAACCATAAGAGGAAAATAAGGGATTGTGGCACCCTCAAACTATGACGGTGTTCACTTATTTTACCAACGCCATCCAAGCAAAACTAGATTTTACCGTTTCTGTTGAAATACACACTGTTGCCCACCAGCACCAATCGCAAACATGGTGAACATTTAGCCGATTAAGAAAAGAAACGCTCCACCACCCACTGGTAACCAACGCCTCCCAAATAAACACCGACAATCCCCATTATTCCTGATAAAACCGGTGGCGCAGGGATAGGGAGTTTAATCGCACTGAATAACACCCCGACCAAAAAACCTGCCACAAGCGCCAGTAAGACTTCCTGCATAGTATTTCCTTATTTTGTTGATAGATATCGCACTAACTAAGTATGGTCATCACAAATAAAAACGCCACACAGTCTCCTGTGTGGCGTTTTTGATGACACATGGTTGGGGGAATTAACCCATCATGGTCAAGGTTAGGAACAGACCAGCAATGGTTGCAGACATCAGGTTAGATAGCGTACCTGCCGCAACAGCTTTCATACCAAAGCGTGCAATGTCTGGACGACGGTTTGGCGCAAGGCCACCCAAACCACCCAGCAGGATGGCGACAGATGACAAGTTTGCAAAGCCACACAATGCGAATGAAATGATCGCTTGTGTTTTCTCTGTCATCAGTGCACCTGTTTGCGCGACTAACTGACCGTTTTCACCGAGGTACTGGGTGAAGTTCAAGTAAGCAACGAATTCGTTCACAACCAGTTTCTGGCCGATGAAAGAACCGGCAACGATGGCTTCTTCCCATGGCACACCAATCAAGAAGGCAAGCGGAGCGAAGACATAACCTAGGATGAGCTCAAGCGTGATGTCCGGATAACCGAACCAGCCACCGATGCCGCCTAGCATGCCGTTAATCAGTGCAATCAAGCCGATGAATGCCAGTAGCATCGCACCCACGTTTAGCGCCAGTTGCATACCTGATGATGCACCCGCTGCGGCCGCGTCAATCACGTTCGCTGGCTTATCAACACCTTCAGCAGTTGCATCTGCCATTTGCTCGACAGGCTCTTCCGTTTCAGGCTTGATGATTTTCGCAAACAGAAGACCACCCGGTGCCGCCATAAAGGATGCCGCGATGAGATACTCAAGTGGCACGCCCATTGACGCATAACCGGCCAGTACACCACCAGCGACAGAGGCAAGACCACCACACATAACGGCAAACAGCTCAGATTGGGTCATACGCGGTACGAATGGACGAATCACCAATGGCGCTTCAGTTTGACCCACAAAGATGTTAGCGGTTGCTGACATGGACTCGGCACGTGATGTACCCAGTGCTTTCTGTAGGCCACCACCCAGTACATTGATCACAACCTGCATGATACCTAGGTAGTAAAGTACGCTGATCAATGATGAGAAGAAGACGATAACAGGCAGAACTTTTAGCGCGAAGACGAAACCGCCACCGCCGAACAGTTCAAACATTTTGCCAGAAACCAGCCCACCGAAGATAAAGCTGATCCCTTCATCACCATAGGCGATGACGTTGGCAACGTATTGTGATGCACCGTACAAAATGTCACGACCCACGTCGACATACAGTACGAAAGCACCGAAAAAGAGTTGGATAGCGAATGCGCCACCCACGGTACGGAGGTTAATCGCTTTGCGGTTATCGGAGAGAAGGACTGCAATCCCCAGCAGCACCATCATCCCTACCACGCTCATCAGCAGGCTCATAGTTTTGGCATCCTCAAAAATAAAAATTGGCGTCTCGACAAAGTGGAATTTGGTTTCCGGGGAGGGATTATACGCATGCAAGTCACATTAAAGTAATATTCCAATCACAGTTCGCTGTAAAACTATTCTGCAATGCATCAATAAGTATGACTTTGATCTACTTTTGTGAGCTTATACGAGTGCAAACGTTTGGCTTTAGACGATAGCGGCTTATTTAAGACTAAACAATCGCTCAGCATTGCCTGATGTTTCAGTCAGTAGACGATCTTTATCACAGTTTTTTAACTCACAGAGCACGTCTGCCACCCGAGAAACTTGTGCTGGAGTATTGGCTTTTCCTTGAAATCCTGCCAAAGGCATATCCGGCGCATCGGTTTCCAGTAACAGATGTGAAAGAGGTAAATGTTGAATCGCTTGACGGGTCTTATTGGCGCGCGAATAGGTAATGGTTCCACCTACTCCCAACATCAAACCCGCATCGATAAACTGCTTGCCTTGCTGTACGCTACCACTAAAGGCATGAAGCACGCCGCGAATCCCCGGATACGCTTTAAGCACACGCAATAATTGGTTATGGGATTGGCGACTGTGCAAAATAATGGGTAAGTCATAACGGCGAGCCAGCCATAACTGCCCTTCCAGTAAGGCTTGCTGGCGCTGCTTCATCTCTGCGGTATTCGCGACAAAATAGTCTAAACCCGCTTCGCCTACCGCCACGCAAGATAGCGGCCGTGATACCAGCGCGTCTTCTAATGCGGCAAGACTCGAGTCAGTGTGCGTGTCGACAAAACAAGGATGCAGCCCAAGCCCGGCATAGATGCCAGCAAAGCGCTCCGTCAACGCTAACACCGCCTGCCAGTTTTGTTCATTCACGCTGGGCACTATCATCCGCGTGACGCCCACCTCACGTGCCGCTTGCCAATATTGCGCTGGCGCTTGGTTAAACGGAGGAAAATCAAAATGACAATGGGTATCAATCATGCTTGTCAGTGCGATTTATCTGAGTATGTGATTCGCGTTTTACCGGCACGCAACTGCGTCGGTTCTCAGGAATGAGCCCCATGCGTTGGCACCATGCATCATAACGCGCTACCCACCTTTTGATGGCCAAAGCTGGCTTCATCGCTGTCCTCTTAAAAGTAAAATGCCGCCCTATACAGACGGCATTATAGAAGGTTTGACCCTCACCCGCAGGGAACGAAGCTGCTCCCCTACATGAGTGCGATGCCTTTGGCATCAACCCGCTTACTTAGTGCTCACGCGTTGCCCGCAATTGAATGTCCGGGAAGCGCTCTTGGGTCAGGTTGAGGTTGACCATGGTCGGTGCGATATAGGTAAGATTGTCACCACCATCCAGCGCGAGGTTAGCTTGGTTTTTACGCTGGAAGTCGTCGAGTTTTTTCTCATCCTCACATTCGACCCAACGTGCAGTCGCCACGTTAATCGACTCATAAATCGCATCAACGTTGTATTCCGCTTTCAAGCGTGCCACCACCACATCAAACTGCAGCACACCAACCGCACCAACGATAAGATCGTTCGATTGTAGCGGACGGAAGACCTGTACCGCACCTTCTTCCGAAAGCTGGACCAGACCTTTAAGCAGCTGCTTTTGACGCAAAGGATCACGCAAGCGAATGCGGCGGAACAGTTCAGGCGCAAAGTTAGGGATCCCAGAAAACTTAAGATCTTCGCCTTGTGTAAAGGTGTCCCCAATTTGGATAGTGCCATGATTGTGCAAACCAATAATATCGCCGGCGTAAGCATCTTCGGCTCGCGCGCGATCACCCGCCATAAAGGTCACGGCGTCAGAGATATTAATTTGTTTGCCCAAGCGCACATGTTTTAACTTCATACCTTGCTGGTACTTACCGGATACCACTCGAACAAAAGCAATTCGGTCACGGTGACGGGGATCCATGTTGGCCTGAATCTTAAAGACGAAGCCGGTGAATTTTTCTTCGTCGGCATTAACGACACGATCCGACGTCGGACGAGAGAGCGGTTTCGGCGCCCAAGCTGTTAACCCATCCAACATATGATCGACACCAAAGTTACCCAGTGCCGTACCAAAAAAGACCGGTGTTAAGTCGCCACTGAGAAACAGCTCGCGATCAAATTCATGCGACGCGCCCATGACCAGCTCGAGCTCATCACGTAAGTCTTGTGCAATATCAGCACCAATTGCTTCATCCAATTCGGGGTTGTCCAACCCTTTAATGATGCGAGCTTCTTGAATGGTGTGACCTTGGCCAGACTGATACAAGATGCTTTCATCACGATGAATGTGATACACCCCTTTAAACCCTTTACCACAACCAATTGGCCATGACACTGGCGCACAGGCAATATTGAGCTCACTTTCTACTTCATCCAGCAGCTCCATCGGATCGCGAATATCACGGTCCAATTTGTTCATAAAGGTAATGATCGGGGTATCGCGCAACCGCGTGACTTCCATCAACTTACGGGTACGATCCTCAACACCTTTTGCTGCGTCAATCACCATCAAACAGGAGTCAACCGCGGTGAGGGTTCGATAAGTATCTTCCGAGAAATCTTCGTGCCCTGGGGTATCAAGCAGGTTGACCAAACAGTCATTGTACGGGAACTGCATCACCGACGTGGTCACGGAGATCCCCCGCTCTTTCTCCATATCCATCCAGTCAGATTTTGCATGGTGGTTAGAGCCGCGCCCTTTGACCGTCCCGGCGGTTTGAATCGCACGTCCGAATAGCAGGACTTTTTCAGTAATCGTGGTTTTACCCGCATCCGGGTGCGAGATAATCGCAAAGGTGCGTCGTTTATCAACTTCCTGTTGCAGCGGTGTATTAGACATAGCAAGTTATCTTCTTGATTTATTCAGGCGGCAATCAGGCGCCAACTGAGGGGGTTAATCACAAAGGGAACGTATTTTCGCTGATCTTGTAGCCAGCTTCAATTCACAAATCTGACTTGGCACTGTTATCTGTGTTCGTTAGGGTCAAGATTGCTTGCCAAACACATCACAAATGTTGCCAATTGAACGCAGCGTGGTGTCGTTATCGGTGAAGCACGTGTATAATTAGCGCCACTTTCAGTTGTGACACAGTCAACGAAGTCGACCATCCGGTCGCGGCTATTGACAACACATTGCACGTCCGCCCGCGAGACAAGCCCTCAGTGTGTTGCCATTAGTCGCGATGGTGAACAGCTGAAAGCTTACATTTAGCTCGATAAATCGGATGATTTATCTCCTCAGCAACAAGGAAACATTCTGTGAATCCAATCGTAAAAACATTCCAATACGGCAACCATACCGTGACGTTGGAAACCGGTGTGATGGCTCGCCAAGCCACCGGTGCGGTAATGGCAAGCATGGACGATACCTCAGTATTCGTCTCTGTCGTCGGTAAAAAAGAAGCGGCAGAAGGCCAAGGCTTCTTCCCACTGACCGTGAACTACCAAGAGCGTACTTACGCGGCAGGTAAAATCCCAGGTGGTTTCTTCAAGCGTGAAGGTCGTCCTTCAGAGTCAGAAACCCTGACAGCACGTTTGATTGACCGCCCTATTCGTCCGCTTTTCCCTGACTCGTTCAAAAACGAAGTTCAAGTGATTGCGACCGTAGTATCGGTAAACCCAGCTGTTAGCCCAGATGTGGTTGCCATGCTAGGTACCTCTGCGGCACTGGCGATTTCTGGTATCCCATTCAATGGCCCAATCGGTGCAGCACGTGTTGGTTATATCAACGATGAGCTGGTATTGAACCCAAGCGAAGCAGAGCTGGACAACAGCCGTCTTGACCTTGTGGTTGCCGGTACTGAAGGCGCGGTGCTGATGGTTGAATCTGAAGCCGATCGCCTAAGCGAAGAACAAATGCTGCAAGCGGTGATGTTTGGTCATGACCAACAACAAGTCGCTATCAACGCTATTAAAGAGTTCGCCGCGGAAGTTGGTACCCCTGCGTGGGATTGGCAAGCACCAGAAGTGAATGCTGCCCTGCAAGCGCGTGTCGCAGAAATGGCGCAAGGCCCACTCGCACAAGCGTACCAAATCACTGAAAAAATGGCGCGTTATGAGCAAGTCGGTAACGTGAAGCAAGAGGTGGTTGCCGCTCTGCTTGAGCAAGACGAGACCCTCGACGAGCGTGAAATCCTCGATATGCTTGGCGACCTAGAGAAAAAAGTCGTGCGTAGCCGCATCATTGCCGGCGAGCCACGTATCGATGGCCGCGAAAAAGACATGGTTCGTGCGCTAGACGTACGTACCGGTGTGCTACCTCGCACACACGGCAGCGCGTTGTTCACGCGTGGTGAAACGCAGGCGCTGGTGACCGCCACACTGGGTACCCAACGTGATGCACAGATCATCGACTCAATCATGGGTGAGCGTCAGGACAGCTTTATGCTGCACTACAACTTCCCTCCATACTGTGTCGGTGAAACAGGTTTTGTCGGTTCACCAAAGCGTCGTGAAATCGGCCATGGCCGTCTCGCGAAACGTGGTATCGCTGCGGTAATGCCAAGCCAAGACGAATTCCCATACACCGTCCGTGTGGTCTCTGAGATCACTGAGTCAAACGGCTCATCGTCAATGGCGTCGGTATGTGGTACCTCTCTGGCACTGATGGACGCCGGTGTACCGGTGAAAAAATCAGTCGCGGGTATCGCGATGGGTCTGGTTAAAGAAGGGGACGATTTTGTCGTACTTTCTGACATCCTCGGTGATGAAGACCACCTTGGCGACATGGACTTTAAAGTCGCGGGTACCGATGACGGTGTGACTGCACTGCAGATGGACATCAAAATCGAAGGTATCACCAAAGAGATCATGCAAATCGCTCTAAACCAAGCAAAAGGTGCGCGTCTGCATATCTTGGATGTGATGGATCAAGCGATTGGTTCAGCGCGCGATGATATCTCTGAGTTTGCGCCACGTATTCACACCATCAGCATCAACCCAGATAAGATCCGTGATGTGATCGGTAAAGGTGGCGCGGTGATCCGTCAGCTAACCGAAGAAACCGGCACCACAATCGAAATCGATGACGACGGTACGGTGAAAATTGCTGCAACTGACGGCGCGGCGGCACAAGATGCGATTTCTCGTATCGAAGCCTTGACCGCTGAAGTGGAAGTGGGCCGCATCTACACGGGTAAAGTCCAGCGTATCGTTGATTTCGGTGCGTTCGTGTCTGTGATCGGTGGTAAAGATGGTCTGGTACACATCTCGCAAATCGCAGATCAGCGCGTTGAGAAAGTCTCTGACTTCCTCGAAATCGGCCAAGAAGTCGAAGTGAAAGTGCTAGAGATCGACCGCCAAGGTCGTATCCGTCTAAGCATGAAAGAAGCGGCTTCGGATAAAGCAGCCACTGAGGCTGCACCTGCCGATGATGCACCTGCAACTGACGCTTAGAGTCTGATTGTAATTCATGCTATAAAGGGGGCCGTGGCCCCCTTTTTTTATATGGAGACGCACCGTCATGACCGTTTTTTTGAAGTCGCTGGTCATTGCAGGCCTTTTACTACTCACAGGCTGCTCCAGTCAGTGGACTTTCCCGCCCATGGCCGTGCCATTGCAACCCACGTTGCAACAGGAAGTGCATCTTGCCCGTATTGACCAACTACTCGCTCGCGACGATCTGAGCGACGATGCGCGCGCCCAACTCCACTATGAGCGCGGTTTGCTGCACGATAGCCTCGGTATGCGCGATCTGGCACGGCTCGATTTTAATCAGTCACTCTCACTAAAGCCGGATCAACCCGACGTGTTTAATATTCTGGGCGTCTACTTCACCCAAACCGGTCACTACGATGCCGCATATGAAGCGTTTGACTCTACTTTAGAGCTAGATAACACGCACACTTATGCCGAGCGCAATCGTGGTATCGCGCTTTACTATGGTGGACGCTACCGCCTCGCCTATCAGGATCTTCTCACCCATTACCAAGACGATGTGGACGATCCGTATCGTGTGATTTGGCTGTATTTGGTGGAGCGCGATTGGAAAGGCGATGACGCGGCCAAAACACATTTAGCCGAGCGGATAGAAAACAGCGACCAACTGGATTGGGGATGGCAACTGGCGCGGATGTTTTTGGGCAAGGTGAGCGAGCGAGAATTGCTGGAACAATTGGCCACTCAAGCGAGCGATAACCAAGTGCTGGCGGAGCGTTTATGCGAAGCCTATTTTTATCTGGCCAAACACTATCAGCACCTTGGCAATCAAGACAAAGCGGTTGCACTGTATAAGTTGGCCATGTCTGGCAATGTGTATGCCTTTGTCGAACACCGCTATGCCCTACTGGAGCTCAATCGTATTGCCTATCATCAATCCCAGCAAAACGACGAATAGCGCAAACCAATAACCGCATTGTACAGGCGGTTATTTGATCTGGTTAGTCTGTAGGAGCGGGTACGGTTTGGGGTGGCTGCTTACGAGGCTTACTTTTTTGTAATAGTTTTTCAAATTCTCGCCGCGGCATGGGCGAGTGAAAATAATATCCCTGAATGGTGTCACAGTTTAAATTGGTCAGCACCGACGCTTGTTGGCGCGTTTCTACCCCTTCTGCTACCACGGTCATCTCCATGGCCCGCCCAAGGTTGATAATGCTTTCCACCAAGGTCACTTGCTTACTCAACGCATCCATATCGTGGATAAACGCGCGATCGATTTTCAATTCATCCAGCGGAAAACGCGCCAAGTAGGATAACGAGGAATATCCGGTTCCGAAATCATCGATAGACAAGGCAAAACCCAGCTCTTTGATTGCATTGAGCATCTGCATGGCATGGGTATCGTCATTCATCACCGCACTTTCTGTAAGCTCAAACGTGATGTCTTCGGGATTTGCGCCGGTTGCGCGCAGCAGTTTTTCCATATGCTCGGTCAGTTTAGGATTACGAAACTGTTCCGGAGAAAGGTTGATGGCGACACGGCCGGGTAAGACATCATGAAGACGCCAACGACGCACATTTTGAAACACCTCTCGCATTACATTTCGGCCCAGTTGCTCAATCAAGCCACACCGCTCTGCGACCGGAATAAATCGCGCAGGACTGATGTATCCTTCGACTGGATGCTTCCAACGCACCAGGGCTTCCGCCCCGTTGACGCGGTAATCGCTCGCGTTAACTTTTGGCTGATACCACACTTCTAGGCCATTATTTTGTAATGCTTTTTGCAGTTCAATCTCAAGCCAAAGCCGCATCCGAGCTTCTTTGCTCATTTGGTCGTTATAGGCGACTACGCGGTTTCGGCCGCGCTCTTTCGCCTCATACATGGCAGTATCGGCATTTTGCAGTAGGCTGCGTGCATCTTTGCCGTCTTCTGGATAGCGTACCAACCCGACAGAGCACGCCAAGTACTTACTAAAATGGTGCAGCTCAAACGGCTGACTGATCACAGAGACCACTTTTTCTGCAAGCTGGTCAGGCGCGTCTTCGGTCGCCGGCTTGGGCAGAATAATTGCGAATTCGTCGCCACCCAGATGACCCACAATGGTGTCTGGTGACAGTAAACGGCGTAAGCGTTGGGCAATATCTTGTAATACCCGATCGCCAATATGGTGACCTAATGAGTCGTTGATATTTTTAAAGTTATCTACGTCAAGGTACAGCATGGCTAAGGGTGTATCGCTGGCTATCAAGCCATCCAACTCACGACTAAAGCCATGTCGGTTATACAATCCAGTTAACGCATCCGTGTACGCCGAATGGATCATCGCCGCAGGCGGTGGCTCAGCCACGACAGCCTGGGTATGCAAACGCACCATATGCGCGTTTTTACCTAGGATGTGAATAGGTGCACAAGACACTTCGATGGGTGTTCCCGTGTTGGCAAGCACACACGGGATGCTTTGATGGCCTTCAGGCTGTGAAAGCATGGCGACGAGGGACTGATTGGAATCTGCGGGACGCAGGAAGGTCGATAACGACTCACCCAATAAGGCGTCTGCGCTGTCAACACCGAGGCGTTCCACTGCCATGGGATTTGCAGAGAGGATCAGTGCGTCTTCTACCAAACAGCAGCCGTCATCAATCAATTCACTCAAGCGGTAAAATTTTTCTTCGGCTTCTTCAAGGGCACTTGCAAGCACCTGCCGCTCTGATGTGTCAGCAGCATGAATGACCACATACGGCTGCCCTTTGCTGTCTCGATGCTCATTAAGCGGGGCGACACTAAAATGAAAACTGGTGCTGTGATAGCCATCAGACACCACCACTTCCCCTTCAGTGCTTTTCCCTCGCCGGGCTGACTCGTAATGCGGCTTTACCGCAGCATAAAACTGTTCCCCGAGCGTTTGCCGGTCGTTCGCCCCCGCCAAGGCATCCAATGAGACCCCAGTTAAATCCGCATATCGCTGATTGGCATAGAGGTAACAATCGTCACTATCGAGAATGGCAAAAAGAAACGGACTGCTGTCGGTTAAGCGGTAAAACCAATCGGTTAACTGCGAAATTGGCATGGATGGCTCACATCTTCCTCGGTACAGGTGCCGACCAACGTGTCGTGGCGAAAAATTCGTCTCACATGTTAGACACTTTTTATTAGCTTGTCAGTAGCACTCTATGTGGAGCTGCTGTAGCGTTCAAGCTTTTAACACTATATACCGCACATCAATCTGTAAAAATAGATAAGGTGCTCAAAATCAGTCATTGGTGTTGAGTTTGCAGCGAAAGTGCGCAATTTGTTGCTTAACAATACAGACTCTGAGCGTCGATATACTGAAACCTTGTTCGCACAGTGCTTGCACCGGATCGGGAATCCGTTATCCTGACCGCATCATTTGTCATCTAGGCCTTTCGCTATGTTAATCCGCTCAGAAGCGCCCGCCGATCTGGTTCGCCTCGATCAATGGTGGCGAGATACACTCGCTAACCCTCAGCAAGCTGATCAGTTGCAACAATGGCGAGAGCAAGGGCTGATCACGCTGTCACTGGTCGCTACGGATGATATGGGTAGCACACTGGGACACATTGCCGTCGTGGATGCACAATCCGAGGATAATGCGCAACTTATCGCGGTTTGGTTTAGCCCCGACCCTGAATTGATTGCTCCCCTTTTAGATGAGGCAGAATCCGTCTTGTTTGAACTTGGCTATTGTCAGCTTAAAATTGCGCCGAGCCCTCAAGCGGCCAATGCTGAATTTGCGCCGATTTCGACCGACAAGCATTGGTGGTACAAGCAACTCACTGCCGCCACCGTTTAACGAGCACTCGATATGTTGACCGATATTCAACGTTTACAAGCCATGGGTTTATCCGTCTGGCAACTCCGCCATCCTGAGCTTTACGGCCGTGAACAGGAAGTTATCCAGCTTCCCGAAAACTGCCAGCTATTGCTGGTTTGCGACGATCCTCTCAGCGAGCAAGATGCGTGGTTATTTGGCAATATCTTAAAAAGTATGAAGCTTGACGCTGATAAGGCGAGGCAACTGCCCCACGCTGCGCTCGCAGCACTCGGCGATCACTACTTGGTCTGGTGTTGGTATATTGGCGAGCCGGAGGTCATGATTGACGGTGTGCGTACACTCCGCTCTCTCCCCTTGGCACAGATGCATGATAACCCTGCGGCAAAACGCGATTTATGGCGTCAGATCTGCCAATATGACTGATTACACGCTCCAGCCTATCGACGATAAGCACCTGAGCGATATCGTACGTATTGAACAGGCCGTGCATATCGCGCCTTGGTCCAAGACACAGCTTGCACCGGCTCAGGGGCGCTTCGATCACCACTATGCGTTAGTCAACCAAGATGATCAGATCATCGGTTATTTTTACACGCGTTGCGTCGCTGGCGAAGCAGAGCTTTTAAACATCGCCGTTGACCGGCCTTTTCAAGGTAAAGGCGTCGGTCACCAGCTGCTCATCTTGCTAAAAAAGACACTCGTTGCTGCAGGGGCGAACACCTTGTGGTTAGAAGTGCG
Organism: Salinivibrio sp. YCSC6; assembly: GCF_004916735.1. NCBI lineage: Bacteria > Pseudomonadati > Pseudomonadota > Gammaproteobacteria > Vibrionales > Vibrionaceae > Salinivibrio > Salinivibrio sp. YCSC6. Next base: position 504,894 of record NZ_CP039516.1, on the reverse strand, counting down.
ACAAAGTAACCGTGGTGCACGGGCGCTGTATCAAAAACAGGGATTTGAGCTGATAAGCCGCCGAGCAAGCTATTACCCCTGCCCGGATGGCACCACGGAAGACGCACTTATTATGCGTGCTCAGCTTGGCAATGACGCGGACTGAGAAAGGTTGTCCAGTTGAACCGGTGGCAATATATAGCCTTGGTAACCATGACAGCCCAATTGATGAAAATATTGGTGCTGATCAGATTGCTCAATGCCCGTGGCAATGACGCGTATCTCTTGCGCCGCGGCAATATTGATCAGCATACGGATAAAGACATCATCCACATCGCTCGACGGCTGACCAAAGCCAATATCGAGTTTGACATAATCGGGCTCAATATCGTGGATATAATTCACGTTGTCCATATCACGGCCAAAATGGTCAATCCCCACTTCAAACCCATGCTCTCGGATCATCTTAAACAGGGTTTGGCATGCCGCAATGTCGACCTGCACCGCTTCCTCCGCAACCTCGAACGCGAGCTTATCTGACAAGTAGGTTTTTAATAAGTAGTTGGCTAACCAGTCATGGAACGCCGTACTTCTCACACTCTCTACCGTCAGGTTAATGGCAAGTTTGTCCGAGTCTGGATGCGCTTTAATGTACTGATCGGCGCGTGTCAGCACATGACGATCAAATTCTTCACCCAGCGCGTACATTTCAATACGATTGAGCAGCTGCCCAGCAGACAACCAAGCCTCATCCACCCACAAATGGGCATAGACCTCTTGGTGCCAGTTGGTTTGATTATCACGATGCCTCACTGGCTGAGCATAAAGGGTGAGCGGATTTTTATTGAGTGCATCAAGCAAAATGTTGCGCCACTGCTCTCGGGTTCGACTATCGGCATTCGCATGACTAGGCCAATGGTAAACCTCACTGCGTCGCTTCGCTTGCTGCAAAGCGTTATCCGCTTTGGCCAGTAACGACGCCGCATCATCGTCTTGTGTTTTCGCTACACCAATATAAAAACCTTGATTCGCGGGCAAGGAAATGTTTTCCAGCTCTTGGTTAACCACACGCAGTAAGCGCTGTAGATAAGGACGAATATTCCCCTCATCAACACTGGTCAGGAGAATGGCAACTTCGTTGTGGCTTAGACGTGCAACCAGTTTGTGTCTCTCAGCTAACTCACCGTGACTTAAGGCTTCACCCAGCAACCGCCAGCATTGATCGCGATATTGATAACCATAACGTGCGCGCAGGCGTGATAACCATTCGGTCTCAATTAATAATAAAGTGCAGTTCACATCGTCTTTAATAAAACTTTGCAACTGATGTTGGAAGTAACCTCGATTCGGTAAACGAGAGACGGGATCGATCATCAATTTATCGCGTAAACGCGATAGCTCTTCTTGCTGGCTTTTATGGACCCGAGCTACCTGCTGACCCGCGAGATTAAAGGCCTGCAATAAAGCTTGCAGATCTTTGACGCGCGTTCTCGACTTAGCGGGTTGATAATCACCTCGCCCTAACGCGTTTAAGCGCGTGTCCAGTTCCGCCAAAGGAGTGGTCACGCGCCGAAACATAAAGGATGCAGCAAAAGGGATCACCGCACACATGGCCGCAAGCAGCGTCACCAGTTGCGACATGCGATCCCAAAGCGCCTCAACAGCAGGGAGTGGACTAACCTCCACTGTAACTCTCGCCAATTGAGTCCAGCCATTACTGACTGATACTGTTTTCGACGCTGACTCAATGCCGGATAAATGCACAAACCAACGAGGCGTTGCGATCGCTCTTGCATCCGCCTGCCAAAGTTGTCGTTGTCCAGAAAGCATCGGCATCACCGATACCGACTTAACTTGGGGAGCCGCCATAAAATGCGCCACGAGCTGGTTGAGCCGCTCGTTGTCGCTTTGTTCAATAATGGGTGGCAGTGCCTCGGCCATCGCTGCACTGAGTAAACTGACTTGTTGTTGCTGTTCACTTTTCAGTTGGGTTATGCCGAGCTGAAAAGCGACCGCCGCCGTCGCTAACGCAGTTAGCAAAGCGGCGGCGACAACAAACAGGACAACACGTTGATGTAATGTCATGCTTTCTCTTTTAGATCATTCTCTAAGGCGTCTGCTCTGAAGAATAAATTGTCCAGCGCATATGGGTTGAGCCATGCTCACCAGTGACATGAGCAATCACTCTTCGGTTCACTTCATTAGCGTAGTCGTTTTCTTGGTCAATCAACGGACGCGACTCACCATAGCCGATAGCCTCAATACGAGCAGCAGGAATCGCAAACTGTCGCGTCAATACGTCCGCAATGGCTTGAGCACGACGTTGTGAGAGTGCGAGGTTGTACTCTGCCGACCCCACTTTACTGGCATGCCCCTCTATCACCACCTGAGTATTCGGGTAGCGCTGCATAAAGTCAGCCAAGGTTTGGATATCGGCATATTGTGAGACATCCACATCGGCGGAGTCGGTGTCAAAGTGCACGTTTAACTCGAACGACTCACTGGTTTGCAATTGCTCAGGACAGCCGTTGTTGTCAACCAAGGCACCGTTTGGCGTTTGCTCGCATTGTTCTCGGGCAGAAATCACACCATCATAATCGGCGTCGCTCAAATCTTGGCTTTGCGCAATGGTGGTTGGCATTGTATCCACCGCTTGCGGTGCGCAGCCGGCAAGAAGCATGACGGCAAATCCCGCGATATAAAACTGTTTCATTGGCTGTCCTCCTGCTTCAGTGACGCAGTATTCCAAATGGCAGGAGTATCAACTCGCAATGACGCCAAAAGACGACCGGTTGCATTTAAAATTCGGTATTGCGCGTAAAGCTCATCCGCTTCTTTGCTCAAGTATTCACGACGTGCTTCAAAAAGTTCGTTCTGAGAGTCCAATACATCCAACAATGTTCGTGCATTTAGGCGAAACTCTTCACGGTAAGCATCGCGGGTATCGGTGGCCGCTTCAACATGTTGACGCATAAAGTCGCGTTGCTGCTCAAGGTACGTACGCGCGTTCCAAGCGAGGGTTGCCCCTTCAATCACATCCCGATGCGTCATTTCATTAATCTCTCGCGCTTCAATGGTTTGATACGCCGTTTGCCGTTCACGCGCACGGTCTGCGCCCCCATTAAACAGGTTATAGCGCATGCGTAACATCGCTTGGACGTTATTGTTCTCTGGGCCCACGTCAGGCGGACCCGCCCCATCTTCCCCACCAACGTTTTCGTTCCAATTTGCCGCCACTTCAACATTTAAAGTCGGCAAATACGCAGCGCGCGAACCATCTCGCGCAGCATTGACCGCCGCAATATCGGATTGCGCAGCATGAATACGTGGGTGCTGTTCGAGGGCAATATCTAGCATGGCTTCTAGCGTGCGCGGCAGCAACTCAGCATCAGGCATCGGCAGACGCAATGCTTCTGGAGACTCGCCAACCATTTTGGTAAAGCGACTTTGTGCATCAGCAAGATTGTTACGAGCTGACATCAGGTTTGCATTGGCTCTCGCTAAACGCCCAGTAACTTGAGAGAGGTCACTGGCTTTAGCAAATCCGCCCGCATTGCTCTCCGCAATGGCATCATAGATTTCTTGGTGGTTTTGTAAGTTCTTCTCTGCCAAGGTCACCACTTGCTCTGCAATCAACACATCAAGGTAAACGCGAGAGACCTCTAGAGCCTTATCCTCGGCAGTAGCGACCATTGCCCACTGCTCCGCCGTCGCTTCGTTTTGAGTACGCGCAACTTCGTTTTGGGTACGAAAACCGTCAAATAACATTTGCTGAAGAGAGACACCCAGTTCACGCCGTGTTAGATCCACTTCATCATCGGTGGTGATATCACGCCGTGTCGCGGGGGAGTCGGTACGCTCCCAACCGATCCCAGCCGTCGCATCGAGCTTGGGATAATAACCGGCTTTCGCTTGATCAATGGCTTGCTCACTGGCTTTATAGCGGGCAAATGCTTGGCGGATCTGAGGATGTGATTCGAGCGACTGGGCGACCGCTTGCTCCAGTGTCTGTGATAAAACAGCAGGCGAACTTAGCCCTAACATCAAGGCTATGGCAGTCACACGCTTTTTAAATACCACGTGTGGTAAGTGCAGCATGTTGTTTCTCCTATTTTTATTAGCGCTCGCGGAGCGCATTTTCTTTTGCTCGCAGTATCGGGTTAAGTAAGTACTCAATCACCGTCCGCTTACCGGTTATAATATCCACTGACGTTAACATGCCTGGTATGATGGGCATGGGTGTCCCATCTTTCTTAGTGAGATGGGAAGAATCTGTGCGTATTCTCACTAAGTAAAAACTGTTGCCTTCTTCATCTTGCGTTGTATCGGCGCTAATGTGCTCGACAGTCCCGTCCAATCCGCCGTAGCGGGTAAAGTCATAGGCTGTGACTTTCACGACAGCAGGTAAGCCGGGATGCAAAAAGGCGATATCTTTGGGCAAGATTTTCACCTCGACCAATAATTGGTCTTCGGTGGGGACAATTTCAATCACGTCTTCACCGGGTTGCACCACACCACCGAGGGTATTGATGTGCACTGTCTTTACCGTGCCGTTCACCGGAGAGGTGATCACCGCTTTATCCACTTTGTCTTGCGCACCAACGGTCGCTTCCGTCAACCGAGACAGCCGTGCTTCCATTTCGCTCAGCTTGCCACGTGTTTCACTGATAAACTGAAGCGCGGCCTCTCGTCGCTTTAGTATGGCCTCATCCAACGCCGCTTTGATTTTAGGTCGGGACAGCTTCAGGTTAGTTAACTCACCTTCCATATCATTGATCTGTCTCTGGAGTTTGAGAAGTTCCACTTCTGAGACAATGCGCTTTTCGACCAGTGGACGTGTGATATTGATCTCACGTTGCATGATTGTCATGCTGTTATTCAGTGTTTTTATCTTAGAGGCGACTTCCTGAAGCTCTTGGCCTTTTTGGACAATCTGACGTGCTTGTATCTCTAGCTGGTTACTCAAGCTATCTAACCGGCTGCGATATTCAGACTTTTGGCGAGCCACCAAATTGGGTTTTCGGCTAGTGAGGGTATCGGGGAAAGTGATCGTTCTGGGTTCAATCACAATTTGCTGTTGCCAAGGCTGGCTGGCGGGCAACAGCGATACGCTATCGAGTTCGTGATACATCCGAGTCACCGCGGCACGAAGGCTATCCACTTCTTGCTCTTGCTGGGCAAGATCTGAGCGGAATCGGGTATCATCAATTCGAGCCAACGGCATGCCCTTCTCGACGAGTTGGCCTTCATCAACGAACATGGCCTGAAGGATCCCTCCATCCAAGCTTTGAATCAGCTGAACATGAGACGACGGGATCACTTTACCACTGCCACGAGTGACGCGATCCAGCTCAGCAAAAGATGCCCAAACGATAAAACTCGCGACCAACAGGAGTGCTCCCCATACCACCGCGCGATAACGCAATGGTGCATCTGTCATCATCGCACCATAGACATCATCGATCATATCTAGATCTGTATGACGGTCTTTTTTAATTAACCGCTTGATCATGATGCATTTCCTTTATTGAGCTTACTGAGCACCTGATCTCTGGGTCCATCCATGACCACGCGCCCTTTATCCATCACAATCACACGCTTAGCCAGTTTAAGCAGCGCCATATTATGCGTCACCATGATAAGTGTTCGCCCACGCGCCGCCACTTGCATGGCTTTAATGAACTGGTTTTCAGCATGGGCATCTAGGCTTGCGGTCGGCTCATCCATAATCAACATCGGTGGCTCATTGAGCAATGCCCTTGCTAAGGAGACCGCTTGGCGTTGACCTCGGGACAGCCGTTCGCCTCGCTCACCGACTTGTTTGTCTAGCCCTTCATGATCTTGGGCGGTAAATAAGCTCACACCAGAAAGCTGCACAGCACGCATCAATTGGTGTTCGGTCACTTGCCGCGTACCAAACATTATGTTTTCACGGATAGTGCCATGAAACAGGGCTACATCCTGTGCGAGATACCCGACGTTTCGACGCAGATCAGCGGGGTGTATTTGCCGGCTATCGACCCCATCAAAGCGTAAGCTCCCTTGCTGCGGCTGAAATAGGCCAGCTAATAGTTTGAGTAAGGTTGTTTTCCCTGAGCCGTTCTTACCCAAAATCGCAATGACTTCCCCAGGTTGAACACGGAAGTTTAATGGATAGAGCGCTGGACGTTCTGATTCGGGGTAATTAAACGCCAAGTTGTCAGCACTGATCTCACCTTTTAAGCGTTTGCGACTGACTAGATGGCCTTTTTCTGCAAACTCATCTTCTTGCTCCATCATGGCATTAAGCTGACGAAGCGAGGAACTGGTTTGATTCCAGCGACTGAGCAGGCTCGCCATCTGTGCCATCGGCGACACGGCGCGGCTTGAAAGCATCACCGCCGCAATAATTCCGCCCATGGAAATATCACCATCAGCGACACGATACACCCCTAAAATCACCACCGCGATAGCCATCATTTGGGTCACAAATGTCGCGGTATAGGAGATATTGTTGGTGATTTGCTTAACTTTAAAGTTCCAGTTAGCCGTGTGTGCGGTCATTTGTTGCCAGCTACGCTGCACAATACCTTCAGCAACATTAGACTTAATCCCTTCTAACGCCGAGAGGCTTTCGATTAAGTGTCCGTGTCGCTCTGATGCATACTTGTTGCTCTCTTCGATAGCCGCTTTTAGTTTGGGCTGAACCGAAATGGTGTAAGCCAATATGATAAAGCCCGCAAGCACTGGCACTATCGCTAAATCCCCCGCAACGAGATAAATCACCGTAATAAAAAATACTGCAAAGGGAAGATCGACAAGCGTGGTTATTGTGGCTGAGGTCAACATATCTCGCACAGCATCAAACTCACCCAGCTGTTTTGCGGTTGCCCCCACACTGGCTCCTCGATTGACCAAAGGAGTTCCCATCAGCCGCGCAAATAAACGAGAGGATACAATGATGTCGACTTTTTTTCCTGCAACATCAATCATGTAAGAGCGAAGTTTTCGCATTAAAAAGTCAAAACAATACGCTAGCGTCGCACCGCTTGCGAGCACCCAAAGAGACTCAAACGCAAGGTTAGGAACCACTTTGTCATAGACATTCATGACAAATAAAGGAGAGACAAGCGCGAAAAGGTTTACCAAAATGGAGGCTAATAACGCATCTCGATAGATAGGTGCTGCGTCTTTTACCGTCTGCCAAAACCAGTGGATCTTAGTGTCGTGCAAATGCAGATCCACAGATTGATCACCGCGGTACTGACGTTTTATCAGAAAACAGTAGCCAACATACATGGCCTCAAGCGCCTCAAGCGCAATGGTCTCTTCGCCTGCATTTTCAGGCAGTTGAATAAGTGCCGTGCCCGCATCACTATCTATTTCACGCAATACACAGGCTTTTTGATCGGAGAGTAACAGGACACAGGGCAACAAGAGCGCGCCGACATTATCCAGGTTACGTCGAGACAACCGAGCAGCCAGACCCGCTCGACCCGCTGCTTGTGGAAACATGTCTGGGGTAAGCAAGGCATTAGTCATCGGTAAGCCCGCGACCAACGCATCACCAGAGCAAGGGGTGCCATAGTGCTCAGTCAATAACACTAAGCAATCAAGCAAAGGATCGTCTGTAGGTTGCTCACCGGGCGCAATTCGCCATTGTGCAGTTTGACTATTGTTAGAAGGGTCAGTCACTTACGTCTCTCTTTTGACCGAAAATGAGCAGGCAGCGACATGATAGCCGCTGCCTGGTAGGGATTACCAGTCGGTATCGATCCGAATATCATCCAGTGCATCATGATTTGACGTTACTGAGATTGAACCATCGCTATGCTTATCGATCGTTAATGCCCCTCTTTCGCCATCAATCAGCGTGTTGATCACGACCGTTCCTCCTTCCATTTTGACATTACTCAGCTCAATGGTCTGATCAGCATCTGCCTTGTTTTGATAATCGAACTTCAACGTCACATCGACAGTACCGTCATTGTCGCTATCGTCACTGACCGTAACACTAAAACGACTGAACTCGCCGTTAACAGAATCACCTTTGAACAAGTCATTCAGGTTTAAGGTATCTTCTGCCGAGAAATCACTGACCGTATCGGTATATTCATGACCATTTTGTGAGTTCACATCGGCCATCGACCAAGAGAAAGTATCCGCGCCATCAGAGCCGGTCAGCATATCGCTGCCACGACCACCGATTAGAACATCGTCACCTTCACCACCACGGACATTATCATCGCCACCTCCGGCATCAATGACATGATTATCCGTCACTCGCCAGTCAGAGACAAACTCTGACATCCGGTGCGTCTCAGGCCCGTCAATAGTAAAGCTTTCGTCGTTAATGACGACTTTTTCAGACCAGCTTAAACCGACATTCAATGCTAACCAACCACTGTCTGCACTCTGCAACATATCAATTTGATCGACACCATCACCGGTTTCTATCGAATAATTTTGTGGCTCAGGCACGTTTGCTGGCTGAACAGAAAACTCACCGGTTGCCGAATCACCATCTCCATCCACGACTTGGTATGAGAAGTCGATATCAGCATCACCTTCTGGCGTTTGCACGACTTGATATTGATAGAACTCCCATTTTCCTGTCGCTGGAGTCAACTGAACTTCAAAGACCAATGCACCGTTTTCATCAGTAGCAATGAGGCGATTATTACCATCAAAACGGGTTGTAATGGCTAGCCCTTCAGCGGTGCGCAATCCATACTCAACACCTGTGATCTTGAGAGAGCCTAGTCCATCGGCGCCAGCGTGGTATTGCAATGTACCATCAGCAACAGCAATCGCTTGTTGATCCGATGCGCCGGTGAAAGTTATCGACTTGACGGTTAGGTCACTATTATCTGGACCATTTCGGTTTCCATTGTCAGTGGCCTCAATAGTAATTTGGTCAAAGCCACCTTCCTGAATATCAAAGTTCTTCGCATAGTCACCACTGGCTTCATCGGAGGTGAATGCCTTTTCAGCAATAAGCTGCCCATCACGATAGAAGCGTACAATGCCTGACTCGAGCTCTCCACCATACATTTTTGAGAACTCAATTTGCGCGCCGTAAGCCACTTTGCCATTTAATGAGAAAATGAGCTGCTCAGACACACCTTGGCCTGTTTCCGTGATGCGATATTCGATCTCATTGGACAACGGATGACCGTGTTCATCTTGATCATACCGGCCCCAATAACGGCTATAACCACTATCAACCCCGATACCATCAGACGATAGATTCACCTTATCGTATTCAAGTTGTGTGTTGTAATCATTCGCAAACCCAAGCGCGGTCACCGTAACATCATCAAAAGTGACACTATCTCTCGAACCTTGCCCTTTAAACGAGACTTTGCCAGTAAGTACATCAGGGATGTCTTGCAACTCGACAGGAATAGCCTCTACCGCTGTCGTTTCAGGGCTATCATCCTCAACAGTAACACTCAACGGCTTACTCAAGCCCGTGTGGTTGTCATCACTCACAACAACATTGATAGGAAGCGCGAGTGTATCTTCTGTCTGTGAGTCTGAATGATCGAGCGATCCATGCAACTCGACGTCATAAGTCCATACTTCGTTTCCGGGAGTAGGCTCATTGAGCGCAATAGAAACAACAGGGTTTGTGGTGCTCGTATACCCGATTAAGCGATTTGTAGATGCATCCCATGTCCAGGCTACCGCTTCACCGTTAGAGGTCAAACCGCTGCCGCCGGCAAGTGCGACGGTCACATTACCCACGCCTCCCGTCACAGCGAACTCGCCCGATACCGATGGGCTATTGGTCGTATCTGTGCCCGTTGGAGCGCTATCGGCGTTCCCACCATCCAGCCCCTCTTCGGACACATTTACACCCGAGCCAATGGTGATCACAGGCGCGAAACTTTTCACAACTGAGTCATCAAACCATTGACTACCGTTTACATTCGTAGCGACGTTACCGTCTTGGTCGATAAATGATGCAAACGCGTCAATGCCGCCATCTTGTAAATTACTGACATCAATACCACTGATGGTAAACAGGCCATCCTGTCCAGAAAGAGTAAGCGCATTTGCGTCAAGCTCTCCATTGATGACGTTAATACGTGGACCGTTATGATCCCAGACCAGTTGCAGTTCAACATCTGAATCATTGCCTGAACTATCTCGCAAGACAATTGTACTGGTTCCAGCCGTAACCCCTTCACCAAAATCGACTGTTATTTCAGCCGTTTCTGAATTGGTGATCATATCATCGCCATCGTTCTCCGTGCTGTCCGTGATGACAATATTAGGTAAACGTATATCACTAGGATCTTCGCCATCTTCACCACCATACTGAGTATCGAGTACGGCGCTGTCGCTGCCTGGTTCTGATGTATTGCCGATCTGATCTTCCAGTTCTGCAGTCACGGTGAGGGTTTCACCTTCCGCCGGGGCACCGAACGAAGTTGCTACGCTACCGTTGTCGATGTCGGCCTCGACCAACACGATCTCGTTGGTCGTGGTGCCATCGCTGACACGAATGGTGTCGCCCACAGAGGCCCCAAGAGGCAGACCGACAATCACATCAACGTCACCATTCAGCTCATTGGCAGTGATAACACCATCATCGTTGGCGTCTTCACTAATAGTCACTGTTGGCGTGAAGAGTTCATCAATATGTTTTTCATCACCATCAATATTGATTGTCTCGAAATCACGAAGCTCAATACGATCTCCGGTATCACTGTTTTCGACGATGAGATAACCATTGGTGTCTTTACTAAAAGATAAATGATCAACACGAGTATTGAACACAGCTTTATCAGTACCCGCCCCACCATCAATCACCAATTGATCGTTCGCATCATCGGTAATGATATTAACCGTATCGTTACCTTTACCGGTTAGGACATAATCATCCCCTGTTTCGGTATTTGCATTCGCCCAACTACCGTGCCAGTAATGCACTGCCTCTGATGGCTCACTCTGATTGCCCGCATCGTCACTCTGTACGGCTTCTAAACGTACATTGTCATTCGTATCGATGCCTTCGATACCCTCGAGCTCAACGGCCCAAGAGCCGTCCGCTGCCACTGTGACTTGAGCAAGAGGCGCTCCACTCTCACCTTCGAAGTAAATCGAAATGGTTGCTCCAGGTTCACCCGTACCGTGCATAGTGACATCGCTGTAATCACTACCCGCTGAGTCATCAGTAATATTGGTGATGACTGGAGGGTTGGGGGCATCAATATCAACCTCGTAGTCGCCATCTTTCTTCTCACCACTCGGACTTGTCGTCGCCGTGAACGGGTTGCCCGCCTTATCGGTGCCAGTCACACTCGCAACAATCGCGCTGTCTGCATCCGATGCCAACGCACTCCCCGGGACATTGATGCTATAAGTACCATCATCTTTGACAATACCTGTATACGTTGTTTCAGGTTTACCAACAGCCTGTAGCGTCAAGGTCACCGTATCACCCGGTTTCGCATCGCCGTCTACGGTACCCGTAACGGTCACGTCACCCGAGGCCTCTTGCTCGTTAACAACGTCATCATCCGTTATCGTATCAATTGTGATCGACGCCGAAGCCGATGTATCAATTGTGACCTGTAGCCCATCGGATATGTCACTATTACCTGCACTGTCTGTAACCTGCACAGTAAAATTATACGTACCCGCGGTGATTGGATAGTCTGGCGTAAACACCCAGTTGCCATTTGAATCTTTTCCTGCAATTCCTAACGAACTGCCATCTTGGAATACTTCTACTGTAACAACATCACTGTCGATGTTGCCCAGTGCGAACGTCGGCGTCGTATCGTTGGTCAGGTTGTCTGTGTCGCTGTCGCCGCTGTCGCTCGACGCAACCAGATCGATGGTCGGTTTGCTGATATCGGTATCAACCTCGTAACCACCGTCTTTGTTGGCTCCGCTTGCCTCTGTCGTCGCCGTGAACGCGTTGCCCGCTTCATCGGTGCCACTCACGCTCGCCACGATGGTGCTGTCCGCATCCGCCACAAGGTCACTGCCTTGCACATCGATGCTATACACCAACTTGCCTTCTGCGTCTGCGAACACCTTGCCTGTGTACTCGTTGCCATTGACCGTTAAGGTCACCGTGTCGTCCACGTTCGCGTCGCCACCCACGGTACCCGTGATGGTCACCGTGCCCTGCGCTTCGTCCGCGTTCACGATGTCGTCGCCCGCGATGGCGTCAACGGTGATGGTCGCCGCCGCGTCGGTATCGATGGTGACGTCTAGTGCGTCTGATGTGTCGCTATTACCCGCACCGTCCGTCACTTTCACGCTCAACGCGTAAGTGCCATCCGCCAGGTCGGCGCTCGGGGTGAACTGCCACGTGCCGTTCACGTTTTCCAGCGTGCCATCAAGGGCGACGCCGTCTTTCAACACCACGATGTCCTCGGCCGCAACATCACTGTCGATGTTGCCCAGTGCGAACGTCGGCGTCGTATCGTTGGTCAGGTTGTCTGTGTCGCTGTCGCCGCTGTCGCTCGACGCAACCAGATCGATGGTCGGTTTGCTGATATCGGTATCAACCTCGTAACCACCGTCTTTGTTGGCTCCGCTTGCCTCTGTCGTCGCCGTGAACGCGTTGCCCGCTTCATCGGTGCCACTCACGCTCGCCACGATGGTGCTGTCCGCATCCGCCACAAGGTCACTGCCTTGCACATCGATGCTATACACCAACTTGCCTTCTGCGTCTGCGAACACCTTGCCTGTGTACTCGTTGCCATTGACCGTTAAGGTCACCGTGTCGTCCACGTTCGCGTCGCCACCCACGGTACCCGTGATGGTCACCGTGCCCTGCGCTTCGTCCGCGTTCACGATGTCGTCGCCCGCGATGGCGTCAACGGTGATGGTCGCCGCCGCGTCGGTATCGATGGTGACGTCTAGTGCGTCTGATGTGTCGCTATTACCCGCACCGTCCGTCACTTTCACGCTCAACGCGTAAGTGCCATCCGCCAGGTCGGCGCTCGGGGTGAACTGCCACGTGCCGTTCACGTTTTCCAGCGTGCCATCAAGGGCGACGCCGTCTTTCAACACCACGATGTCCTCGGCCGCAACATCACTGTCGATGTTGCCCAGTGCGAACGTCGGCGTCGTATCGTTGGTCAGGTTGTCTGTGTCGCTGTCGCCGCTGTCGCTCGACGCAACCAGATCGATGGTCGGTTTGCTGATATCGGTATCAACCTCGTAACCACCGTCTTTGTTGGCTCCGCTTGCCTCTGTCGTCGCCGTGAACGCGTTGCCCGCTTCATCGGTGCCACTCACGCTCGCCACGATGGTGCTGTCCGCATCCGCCACAAGGTCACTGCCTTGCACATCGATGCTATACACCAACTTGCCTTCTGCGTCTGCGAACACCTTGCCTGTGTACTCGTTGCCATTGACCGTTAAGGTCACCGTGTCGTCCACGTTCGCGTCGCCACCCACGGTACCCGTGATGGTCACCGTGCCCTGCGCTTCGTCCGCGTTCACGATGTCGTCGCCCGCGATGGCGTCAACGGTGATGGTCGCCGCCGCGTCGGTATCGATGGTGACGTCTAGTGCGTCTGATGTGTCGCTATTACCCGCACCGTCCGTCACTTTCACGCTCAACGCGTAAGTGCCATCCGCCAGGTCGGCGCTCGGGGTGAACTGCCACGTGCCGTTCACGTTTTCCAGCGTGCCATCAAGGGCGACGCCGTCTTTCAACACCACGATGTCCTCGGCCGCAACATCACTGTCGATGTTGCCCAGTGCGAACGTCGGCGTCGTATCGTTGGTCAGGTTGTCTGTGTCGCTGTCGCCGCTGTCGCTCGACGCAACCAGATCGATGGTCGGTTTGCTGATATCGGTATCAACCTCGTAACCACCGTCTTTGTTGGCTCCGCTTGCCTCTGTCGTCGCCGTGAACGCGTTGCCCGCTTCATCGGTGCCACTCACGCTCGCCACGATGGTGCTGTCCGCATCCGCCACAAGGTCACTGCCTTGCACATCGATGCTATACACCAACTTGCCTTCTGCGTCTGCGAACACCTTGCCTGTGTACTCGTTGCCATTGACCGTTAAGGTCACCGTGTCGTCCACGTTCGCGTCGCCACCCACGGTACCCGTGATGGTCACCGTGCCCTGCGCTTCGTCCGCGTTCACGATGTCGTCGCCCGCGATGGCGTCAACGGTGATGGTCGCCGCCGCGTCGGTATCGATGGTGACGTCTAGTGCGTCTGATGTGTCGCTATTACCCGCACCGTCCGTCACTTTCACGCTCAACGCGTAAGTGCCATCCGCCAGGTCGGCGCTCGGGGTGAACTGCCACGTGCCGTTCACGTTTTCCAGCGTGCCATCAAGGGCGACGCCGTCTTTCAACACCACGATGTCCTCGGCCGCAACATCACTGTCGATGTTGCCCAGTGCGAACGTCGGCGTCGTATCGTTGGTCAGGTTGTCTGTGTCGCTGTCGCCGCTGTCGCTCGACGCAACCAGATCGATGGTCGGTTTGCTGATATCGGTATCAACCTCGTAACCACCGTCTTTGTTGGCTCCGCTTGCCTCTGTCGTCGCCGTGAACGCGTTGCCCGCTTCATCGGTGCCACTCACGCTCGCCACGATGGTGCTGTCCGCATCCGCCACAAGGTCACTGCCTTGCACATCGATGCTATACACCAACTTGCCTTCTGCGTCTGCGAACACCTTGCCTGTGTACTCGTTGCCATTGACCGTTAAGGTCACCGTGTCGTCCACGTTCGCGTCGCCACCCACGGTACCCGTGATGGTCACCGTGCCCTGCGCTTCGTCCGCGTTCACGATGTCGTCGCCCGCGATGGCGTCAACGGTGATGGTCGCCGCCGCGTCGGTATCGATGGTGACGTCTAGTGCGTCTGATGTGTCGCTATTACCCGCACCGTCCGTCACTTTCACGCTCAACGCGTAAGTGCCATCCGCCAGGTCGGCGCTCGGGGTGAACTGCCACGTGCCGTTCACGTTTTCCAGCGTGCCATCAAGGGCGACGCCGTCTTTCAACACCACGATGTCCTCGGCCGCAACATCACTGTCGATGTTGCCCAGTGCGAACGTCGGCGTCGTATCGTTGGTCAGGTTGTCTGTGTCGCTGTCGCCGCTGTCGCTCGACGCAACCAGATCGATGGTCGGTTTGCTGATATCGGTATCAACCTCGTAACCACCGTCTTTGTTGGCTCCGCTTGCCTCTGTCGTCGCCGTGAACGCGTTGCCCGCTTCATCGGTGCCACTCACGCTCGCCACGATGGTGCTGTCCGCATCCGCCACAAGGTCACTGCCTTGCACATCGATGCTATACACCAACTTGCCTTCTGCGTCTGCGAACACCTTGCCTGTGTACTCGTTGCCATTGACCGTTAAGGTCACCGTGTCGTCCACGTTCGCGTCGCCACCCACGGTACCCGTGATGGTCACCGTGCCCTGCGCTTCGTCCGCGTTCACGATGTCGTCGCCCGCGATGGCGTCAACGGTGATGGTCGCCGCCGCGTCGGTATCGATGGTGACGTCTAGTGCGTCTGATGTGTCGCTATTACCCGCACCGTCCGTCACTTTCACGCTCAACGCGTAAGTGCCATCCGCCAGGTCGGCGCTCGGGGTGAACTGCCACGTGCCGTTCACGTTTTCCAGCGTGCCATCAAGGGCGACGCCGTCTTTCAACACCACGATGTCCTCGGCCGCAACATCACTGTCGATGTTGCCCAGTGCGAACGTCGGCGTCGTATCGTTGGTCAGGTTGTCTGTGTCGCTGTCGCCGCTGTCGCTCGACGCAACCAGATCGATGGTCGGTTTGCTGATATCGGTATCAACCTCGTAACCACCGTCTTTGTTGGCTCCGCTTGCCTCTGTCGTCGCCGTGAACGCGTTGCCCGCTTCATCGGTGCCACTCACGCTCGCCACGATGGTGCTGTCCGCATCCGCCACAAGGTCACTGCCTTGCACATCGATGCTATACACCAACTTGCCTTCTGCGTCTGCGAACACCTTGCCTGTGTACTCGTTGCCATTGACCGTTAAGGTCACCGTGTCGTCCACGTTCGCGTCGCCACCCACGGTACCCGTGATGGTCACCGTGCCCTGCGCTTCGTCCGCGTTCACGATGTCGTCGCCCGCGATGGCGTCAACGGTGATGGTCGCCGCCGCGTCGGTATCGATGGTGACGTCTAGTGCGTCTGATGTGTCGCTATTACCCGCACCGTCCGTCACTTTCACGCTCAACGCGTAAGTGCCATCCGCCAGGTCGGCGCTCGGGGTGAACTGCCACGTGCCGTTCACGTTTTCCAGCGTGCCATCAAGGGCGACGCCGTCTTTCAACACCACGATGTCCTCGGCCGCAACATCACTGTCGATGTTGCCCAGTGCGAACGTCGGCGTCGTATCGTTGGTCAGGTTGTCTGTGTCGCTGTCGCCGCTGTCGCTCGACGCAACCAGATCGATGGTCGGTTTGCTGATATCGGTATCAACCTCGTAACCACCGTCTTTGTTGGCTCCGCTTGCCTCTGTCGTCGCCGTGAACGCGTTGCCCGCTTCATCGGTGCCACTCACGCTCGCCACGATGGTGCTGTCCGCATCCGCCACAAGGTCACTGCCTTGCACATCGATGCTATACACCAACTTGCCTTCTGCGTCTGCGAACACCTTGCCTGTGTACTCGTTGCCATTGACCGTTAAGGTCACCGTGTCGTCCACGTTCGCGTCGCCACCCACGGTACCCGTGATGGTCACCGTGCCCTGCGCTTCGTCCGCGTTCACGATGTCGTCGCCCGCGATGGCGTCAACGGTGATGGTCGCCGCCGCGTCGGTATCGATGGTGACGTCTAGTGCGTCTGATGTGTCGCTATTACCCGCACCGTCCGTCACTTTCACGCTCAACGCGTAAGTGCCATCCGCCAGGTCGGCGCTCGGGGTGAACTGCCACGTGCCGTTCACGTTTTCCAGCGTGCCATCAAGGGCGACGCCGTCTTTCAACACCACGATGTCCTCGGCCGCAACATCACTGTCGATGTTGCCCAGTGCGAACGTCGGCGTCGTATCGTTGGTCAGGTTGTCTGTGTCGCTGTCGCCGCTGTCGCTCGACGCAACCAGATCGATGGTCGGTTTGCTGATATCGGTATCAACCTCGTAACCACCGTCTTTGTTGGCTCCGCTTGCCTCTGTCGTCGCCGTGAACGCGTTGCCCGCTTCATCGGTGCCACTCACGCTCGCCACGATGGTGCTGTCCGCATCCGCCACAAGGTCACTGCCTTGCACATCGATGCTATACACCAACTTGCCTTCTGCGTCTGCGAACACCTTGCCTGTGTACTCGTTGCCATTGACCGTTAAGGTCACCGTGTCGTCCACGTTCGCGTCGCCACCCACGGTACCCGTGATGGTCACCGTGCCCTGCGCTTCGTCCGCGTTCACGATGTCGTCGCCCGCGATGGCGTCAACGGTGATGGTCGCCGCCGCGTCGGTATCGATGGTGACGTCTAGTGCGTCTGATGTGTCGCTATTACCCGCACCGTCCGTCACTTTCACGCTCAACGCGTAAGTGCCATCCGCCAGGTCGGCGCTCGGGGTGAACTGCCACGTGCCGTTCACGTTTTCCAGCGTGCCATCAAGGGCGACGCCGTCTTTCAACACCACGATGTCCTCGGCCGCAACATCACTGTCGATGTTGCCCAGTGCGAACGTCGGCGTCGTATCGTTGGTCAGGTTGTCTGTGTCGCTGTCGCCGCTGTCGCTCGACGCAACCAGATCGATGGTCGGTTTGCTGATATCGGTATCAACCTCGTAACCACCGTCTTTGTTGGCTCCGCTTGCCTCTGTCGTCGCCGTGAACGCGTTGCCCGCTTCATCGGTGCCACTCACGCTCGCCACGATGGTGCTGTCCGCATCCGCCACAAGGTCACTGCCTTGCACATCGATGCTATACACCAACTTGCCTTCTGCGTCTGCGAACACCTTGCCTGTGTACTCGTTGCCATTGACCGTTAAGGTCACCGTGTCGTCCACGTTCGCGTCGCCACCCACGGTACCCGTGATGGTCACCGTGCCCTGCGCTTCGTCCGCGTTCACGATGTCGTCGCCCGCGATGGCGTCAACGGTGATGGTCGCCGCCGCGTCGGTATCGATGGTGACGTCTAGTGCGTCTGATGTGTCGCTATTACCCGCACCGTCCGTCACTTTCACGCTCAACGCGTAAGTGCCATCCGCCAGGTCGGCGCTCGGGGTGAACTGCCACGTGCCGTTCACGTTTTCCAGCGTGCCATCAAGGGCGACGCCGTCTTTCAACACCACGATGTCCTCGGCCGCAACATCACTGTCGATGTTGCCCAGTGCGAACGTCGGCGTCGTATCGTTGGTCAGGTTGTCTGTGTCGCTGTCGCCGCTGTCGCTCGACGCAACCAGATCGATGGTCGGTTTGCTGATATCGGTATCAACCTCGTAACCACCGTCTTTGTTGGCTCCGCTTGCCTCTGTCGTCGCCGTGAACGCGTTGCCCGCTTCATCGGTGCCACTCACGCTCGCCACGATGGTGCTGTCCGCATCCGCCACAAGGTCACTGCCTTGCACATCGATGCTATACACCAACTTGCCTTCTGCGTCTGCGAACACCTTGCCTGTGTACTCGTTGCCATTGACCGTTAAGGTCACCGTGTCGTCCACGTTCGCGTCGCCACCCACGGTACCCGTGATGGTCACCGTGCCCTGCGCTTCGTCCGCGTTCACGATGTCGTCGCCCGCGATGGCGTCAACGGTGATGGTCGCCGCCGCGTCGGTATCGATGGTGACGTCTAGTGCGTCTGATGTGTCGCTATTACCCGCACCGTCCGTCACTTTCACGCTCAACGCGTAAGTGCCATCCGCCAGGTCGGCGCTCGGGGTGAACTGCCACGTGCCGTTCACGTTTTCCAGCGTGCCATCAAGGGCGACGCCGTCTTTCAACACCACGATGTCCTCGGCCGCAACATCACTGTCGATGTTGCCCAGTGCGAACGTCGGCGTCGTATCGTTGGTCAGGTTGTCTGTGTCGCTGTCGCCGCTGTCGCTCGACGCAACCAGATCGATGGTCGGTTTGCTGATATCGGTATCAACCTCGTAACCACCGTCTTTGTTGGCTCCGCTTGCCTCTGTCGTCGCCGTGAACGCGTTGCCCGCTTCATCGGTGCCACTCACGCTCGCCACGATGGTGCTGTCCGCATCCGCCACAAGGTCACTGCCTTGCACATCGATGCTATACACCAACTTGCCTTCTGCGTCTGCGAACACCTTGCCTGTGTACTCGTTGCCATTGACCGTTAAGGTCACCGTGTCGTCCACGTTCGCGTCGCCACCCACGGTACCCGTGATGGTCACCGTGCCCTGCGCTTCGTCCGCGTTCACGATGTCGTCGCCCGCGATGGCGTCAACGGTGATGGTCGCCGCCGCGTCGGTATCGATGGTGACGTCTAGTGCGTCTGATGTGTCGCTATTACCCGCACCGTCCGTCACTTTCACGCTCAACGCGTAAGTGCCATCCGCCAGGTCGGCGCTCGGGGTGAACTGCCACGTGCCGTTCACGTTTTCCAGCGTGCCATCAAGGGCGACGCCGTCTTTCAACACCACGATGTCCTCGGCCGCAACATCACTGTCGATGTTGCCCAGTGCGAACGTCGGCGTCGTATCGTTGGTCAGGTTGTCTGTGTCGCTGTCGCCGCTGTCGCTCGACGCAACCAGATCGATGGTCGGTTTGCTGATATCGGTATCAACCTCGTAACCACCGTCTTTGTTGGCTCCGCTTGCCTCTGTCGTCGCCGTGAACGCGTTGCCCGCTTCATCGGTGCCACTCACGCTCGCCACGATGGTGCTGTCCGCATCCGCCACAAGGTCACTGCCTTGCACATCGATGCTATACACCAACTTGCCTTCTGCGTCTGCGAACACCTTGCCTGTGTACTCGTTGCCATTGACCGTTAAGGTCACCGTGTCGTCCACGTTCGCGTCGCCACCCACGGTACCCGTGATGGTCACCGTGCCCTGCGCTTCGTCCGCGTTCACGATGTCGTCGCCCGCGATGGCGTCAACGGTGATGGTCGCCGCCGCGTCGGTATCGATGGTGACGTCTAGTGCGTCTGATGTGTCGCTATTACCCGCACCGTCCGTCACTTTCACGCTCAACGCGTAAGTGCCATCCGCCAGGTCGGCGCTCGGGGTGAACTGCCACGTGCCGTTCACGTTTTCCAGCGTGCCATCAAGGGCGACGCCGTCTTTCAACACCACGATGTCCTCGGCCGCAACATCACTGTCGATGTTGCCCAGTGCGAACGTCGGCGTCGTATCGTTGGTCAGGTTGTCTGTGTCGCTGTCGCCGCTGTCGCTCGACGCAACCAGATCGATGGTCGGTTTGCTGATATCGGTATCAACCTCGTAACCACCGTCTTTGTTGGCTCCGCTTGCCTCTGTCGTCGCCGTGAACGCGTTGCCCGCTTCATCGGTGCCACTCACGCTCGCCACGATGGTGCTGTCCGCATCCGCCACAAGGTCACTGCCTTGCACATCGATGCTATACACCAACTTGCCTTCTGCGTCTGCGAACACCTTGCCTGTGTACTCGTTGCCATTGACCGTTAAGGTCACCGTGTCGTCCACGTTCGCGTCGCCACCCACGGTACCCGTGATGGTCACCGTGCCCTGCGCTTCGTCCGCGTTCACGATGTCGTCGCCCGCGATGGCGTCAACGGTGATGGTCGCCGCCGCGTCGGTATCGATGGTGACGTCTAGTGCGTCTGATGTGTCGCTATTACCCGCACCGTCCGTCACTTTCACGCTCAACGCGTAAGTGCCATCCGCCAGGTCGGCGCTCGGGGTGAACTGCCACGTGCCGTTCACGTTTTCCAGCGTGCCATCAAGGGCGACGCCGTCTTTCAACACCACGATGTCCTCGGCCGCAACATCACTGTCGATGTTGCCCAGTGCGAACGTCGGCGTCGTATCGTTGGTCAGGTTGTCTGTGTCGCTGTCGCCGCTGTCGCTCGACGCAACCAGATCGATGGTCGGTTTGCTGATATCGGTATCAACCTCGTAACCACCGTCTTTGTTGGCTCCGCTTGCCTCTGTCGTCGCCGTGAACGCGTTGCCCGCTTCATCGGTGCCACTCACGCTCGCCACGATGGTGCTGTCCGCATCCGCCACAAGGTCACTGCCTTGCACATCGATGCTATACACCAACTTGCCTTCTGCGTCTGCGAACACCTTGCCTGTGTACTCGTTGCCATTGACCGTTAAGGTCACCGTGTCGTCCACGTTCGCGTCGCCACCCACGGTACCCGTGATGGTCACCGTGCCCTGCGCTTCGTCCGCGTTCACGATGTCGTCGCCCGCGATGGCGTCAACGGTGATGGTCGCCGCCGCGTCGGTATCGATGGTGACGTCTAGTGCGTCTGATGTGTCGCTATTACCCGCACCGTCCGTCACTTTCACGCTCAACGCGTAAGTGCCATCCGCCAGGTCGGCGCTCGGGGTGAACTGCCACGTGCCGTTCACGTTTTCCAGCGTGCCATCAAGGGCGACGCCGTCTTTCAACACCACGATGTCCTCGGCCGCAACATCACTGTCGATGTTGCCCAGTGCGAACGTCGGCGTCGTATCGTTGGTCAGGTTGTCTGTGTCGCTGTCGCCGCTGTCGCTCGACGCAACCAGATCGATGGTCGGTTTGCTGATATCGGTATCAACCTCGTAACCACCGTCTTTGTTGGCTCCGCTTGCCTCTGTCGTCGCCGTGAACGCGTTGCCCGCTTCATCGGTGCCACTCACGCTCGCCACGATGGTGCTGTCCGCATCCGCCACAAGGTCACTGCCTTGCACATCGATGCTATACACCAACTTGCCTTCTGCGTCTGCGAACACCTTGCCTGTGTACTCGTTGCCATTGACCGTTAAGGTCACCGTGTCGTCCACGTTCGCGTCGCCACCCACGGTACCCGTGATGGTCACCGTGCCCTGCGCTTCGTCCGCGTTCACGATGTCGTCGCCCGCGATGGCGTCAACGGTGATGGTCGCCGCCGCGTCGGTATCGATGGTGACGTCTAGTGCGTCTGATGTGTCGCTATTACCCGCACCGTCCGTCACTTTCACGCTCAACGCGTAAGTGCCATCCGCCAGGTCGGCGCTCGGGGTGAACTGCCACGTGCCGTTCACGTTTTCCAGCGTGCCATCAAGGGCGACGCCGTCTTTCAACACCACGATGTCCTCGGCCGCAACATCACTGTCGATGTTGCCCAGTGCGAACGTCGGCGTCGTATCGTTGGTCAGGTTGTCTGTGTCGCTGTCGCCGCTGTCGCTCGACGCAACCAGATCGATGGTCGGTTTGCTGATATCGGTATCAACCTCGTAACCACCGTCTTTGTTGGCTCCGCTTGCCTCTGTCGTCGCCGTGAACGCGTTGCCCGCTTCATCGGTGCCACTCACGCTCGCCACGATGGTGCTGTCCGCATCCGCCACAAGGTCACTGCCTTGCACATCGATGCTATACACCAACTTGCCTTCTGCGTCTGCGAACACCTTGCCTGTGTACTCGTTGCCATTGACCGTTAAGGTCACCGTGTCGTCCACGTTCGCGTCGCCACCCACGGTACCCGTGATGGTCACCGTGCCCTGCGCTTCGTCCGCGTTCACGATGTCGTCGCCCGCGATGGCGTCAACGGTGATGGTCGCCGCCGCGTCGGTATCGATGGTGACGTCTAGTGCGTCTGATGTGTCGCTATTACCCGCACCGTCCGTCACTTTCACGCTCAACGCGTAAGTGCCATCCGCCAGGTCGGCGCTCGGGGTGAACTGCCACGTGCCGTTCACGTTTTCCAGCGTGCCATCAAGGGCGACGCCGTCTTTCAACACCACGATGTCCTCGGCCGCAACATCACTGTCGATGTTGCCCAGTGCGAACGTCGGCGTCGTATCGTTGGTCAGGTTGTCTGTGTCGCTGTCGCCGCTGTCGCTCGACGCAACCAGATCGATGGTCGGTTTGCTGATATCGGTATCAACCTCGTAACCACCGTCTTTGTTGGCTCCGCTTGCCTCTGTCGTCGCCGTGAACGCGTTGCCCGCTTCATCGGTGCCACTCACGCTCGCCACGATGGTGCTGTCCGCATCCGCCACAAGGTCACTGCCTTGCACATCGATGCTATACACCAACTTGCCTTCTGCGTCTGCGAACACCTTGCCTGTGTACTCGTTGCCATTGACCGTTAAGGTCACCGTGTCGTCCACGTTCGCGTCGCCACCCACGGTACCCGTGATGGTCACCGTGCCCTGCGCTTCGTCCGCGTTCACGATGTCGTCGCCCGCGATGGCGTCAACGGTGATGGTCGCCGCCGCGTCGGTATCGATGGTGACGTCTAGTGCGTCTGATGTGTCGCTATTACCCGCACCGTCCGTCACTTTCACGCTCAACGCGTAAGTGCCATCCGCCAGGTCGGCGCTCGGGGTGAACTGCCACGTGCCGTTCACGTTTTCCAGCGTGCCATCAAGGGCGACGCCGTCTTTCAACACCACGATGTCCTCGGCCGCAACATCACTGTCGATGTTGCCCAGTGCGAACGTCGGCGTCGTATCGTTGGTCAGGTTGTCTGTGTCGCTGTCGCCGCTGTCGCTCGACGCAACCAGATCGATGGTCGGTTTGCTGATATCGGTATCAACCTCGTAACCACCGTCTTTGTTGGCTCCGCTTGCCTCTGTCGTCGCCGTGAACGCGTTGCCCGCTTCATCGGTGCCACTCACGCTCGCCACGATGGTGCTGTCCGCATCCGCCACAAGGTCACTGCCTTGCACATCGATGCTATACACCAACTTGCCTTCTGCGTCTGCGAACACCTTGCCTGTGTACTCGTTGCCATTGACCGTTAAGGTCACCGTGTCGTCCACGTTCGCGTCGCCACCCACGGTACCCGTGATGGTCACCGTGCCCTGCGCTTCGTCCGCGTTCACGATGTCGTCGCCCGCGATGGCGTCAACGGTGATGGTCGCCGCCGCGTCGGTATCGATGGTGACGTCTAGTGCGTCTGATGTGTCGCTATTACCCGCACCGTCCGTCACTTTCACGCTCAACGCGTAAGTGCCATCCGCCAGGTCGGCGCTCGGGGTGAACTGCCACGTGCCGTTCACGTTTTCCAGCGTGCCATCAAGGGCGACGCCGTCTTTCAACACCACGATGTCCTCGGCCGCAACATCACTGTCGATGTTGCCCAGTGCGAACGTCGGCGTCGTATCGTTGGTCAGGTTGTCTGTGTCGCTGTCGCCGCTGTCGCTCGACGCAACCAGATCGATGGTCGGTTTGCTGATATCGGTATCAACCTCGTAACCACCGTCTTTGTTGGCTCCGCTTGCCTCTGTCGTCGCCGTGAACGCGTTGCCCGCTTCATCGGTGCCACTCACGCTCGCCACGATGGTGCTGTCCGCATCCGCCACAAGGTCACTGCCTTGCACATCGATGCTATACACCAACTTGCCTTCTGCGTCTGCGAACACCTTGCCTGTGTACTCGTTGCCATTGACCGTTAAGGTCACCGTGTCGTCCACGTTCGCGTCGCCACCCACGGTACCCGTGATGGTCACCGTGCCCTGCGCTTCGTCCGCGTTCACGATGTCGTCGCCCGCGATGGCGTCAACGGTGATGGTCGCCGCCGCGTCGGTATCGATGGTGACGTCTAGTGCGTCTGATGTGTCGCTATTACCCGCACCGTCCGTCACTTTCACGCTCAACGCGTAAGTGCCATCCGCCAGGTCGGCGCTCGGGGTGAACTGCCACGTGCCGTTCACGTTTTCCAGCGTGCCATCAAGGGCGACGCCGTCTTTCAACACCACGATGTCCTCGGCCGCAACATCACTGTCGATGTTGCCCAGTGCGAACGTCGGCGTCGTATCGTTGGTCAGGTTGTCTGTGTCGCTGTCGCCGCTGTCGCTCGACGCAACCAGATCGATGGTCGGTTTGCTGATATCGGTATCAACCTCGTAACCACCGTCTTTGTTGGCTCCGCTTGCCTCTGTCGTCGCCGTGAACGCGTTGCCCGCTTCATCGGTGCCACTCACGCTCGCCACGATGGTGCTGTCCGCATCCGCCACAAGGTCACTGCCTTGCACATCGATGCTATACACCAACTTGCCTTCTGCGTCTGCGAACACCTTGCCTGTGTACTCGTTGCCATTGACCGTTAAGGTCACCGTGTCGTCCACGTTCGCGTCGCCACCCACGGTACCCGTGATGGTCACCGTGCCCTGCGCTTCGTCCGCGTTCACGATGTCGTCGCCCGCGATGGCGTCAACGGTGATGGTCGCCGCCGCGTCGGTATCGATGGTGACGTCTAGTGCGTCTGATGTGTCGCTATTACCCGCACCGTCCGTCACTTTCACGCTCAACGCGTAAGTGCCATCCGCCAGGTCGGCGCTCGGGGTGAACTGCCACGTGCCGTTCACGTTTTCCAGCGTGCCATCAAGGGCGACGCCGTCTTTCAACACCACGATGTCCTCGGCCGCAACATCACTGTCGATGTTGCCCAGTGCGAACGTCGGCGTCGTATCGTTGGTCAGGTTGTCTGTGTCGCTGTCGCCGCTGTCGCTCGACGCAACCAGATCGATGGTCGGTTTGCTGATATCGGTATCAACCTCGTAACCACCGTCTTTGTTGGCTCCGCTTGCCTCTGTCGTCGCCGTGAACGCGTTGCCCGCTTCATCGGTGCCACTCACGCTCGCCACGATGGTGCTGTCCGCATCCGCCACAAGGTCACTGCCTTGCACATCGATGCTATACACCAACTTGCCTTCTGCGTCTGCGAACACCTTGCCTGTGTACTCGTTGCCATTGACCGTTAAGGTCACCGTGTCGTCCACGTTCGCGTCGCCACCCACGGTACCCGTGATGGTCACCGTGCCCTGCGCTTCGTCCGCGTTCACGATGTCGTCGCCCGCTATAGGATCAATTGTGATCGTCGCTGAGGAAACTGTATCGATCGTGACACCTAGCTCTTCTGACACCTGGCTATTACCCGCACTGTCCGTCGCCTTAACAGTGAAACTATAAGTACCCGCAGTGATAGGGTAATCTGGGCTGAATATCCAATTGCCACTTGAATCTTGGTCTGCAAACCCCAGTGAAGTACTGCCGAGGAACACCTCTACCTTTGTGACATCACTATCAATGTTACCCAGCGCAAACGTCGGTGTCGTATCATTGGTCAAATTATCGGTGTTGCTGTTACCAGTATCGCTCGACGCGATAAGGTCGATGGTAGGAATGCCAATTTCGGTGTCGACAGTGTGCGTAGAAATCGTGACACTATCCACCGTGTTTCCAAATTCATCCGACGAGCTCACTGTGACTTCAAACTCGGTGTCCGCGGCCAGATCGGCACCCGCCACATCCACTGTCCAGTTGCCACTGCCATCCACAGTGGTTGTGTACTCGGTACCATTGATGGTCATGGTCACCACATCGCCTTCGCTGATGTCGCCACCTATCGCCGTACCGGTCACCGTGATGGGCTCGCCTGCTTCTTGCGCGTTGATCACGTCATCGCTGGTGATGTTATCTACGCTGACCGTGCCGGCGTCTGCGCTGGTATCAATTGTTGCACTATCACTGCCCGGCGCGGAGGTGTTACCAGAAGTATCGGTAATGGTGGCGTCTACGGTGAGGGTTTCACCGTCTGCGGGAGTATCGGGGAGGGTCACGACGACAGAGCCGTCGGTAATATTATCGTCTGTCAGGGTGAAGGCTTGTCCATTCACCGTTAACACATCGCCCGGATTAGCGTTGGTGCCCGCTAGATCGATAGATACACGAATACCGTCGCCAATTTCTTGGCTGCTAATCACACCATCATTGTTTGCGTCATTGAGGATGGTCACACCTGGCGCGTTGGGTGCCGTTGCATCAACGAAGCGTCCAAAGCCGTCTTCTTGGTTAGTGCCAATCGCACCTGCGTTGTTAGCAATCGAGTCAGAGTCAAATCCAGAGCTTGCGATGGTCTCGCTTCCATCACGCGCAATGTTGACATAGCTCCACGAGCCACTTCCGGTCGCGTCTTGCCCCGCAGCCGTCGCCTGATCTTCTTGAATGGTGATCTCGCCTTCACCGTCAAGGATTTGCTGCTGAATGTCTGCGATTTCGTCTTGGACGTCTTGTGGTAATGCGTCAAAAAGAGAGTCCGACGATTCACTCTGCGGTTCAATCATAAGCCGTGTCCCGTCACTCAAGGTGATAACGGTGTCACTGCTATCCGGCAAGCCAAGCTGGGTACCCGATGGGAGCGTAGCCCCTTCGCTGAGTGTGGTTAGTTCACCATTGACTAAGACACGGCCACTGCCTTGAATTGTGTCGATTGTAACGTTGCGAGAGAGCGAGATTGATTTCATAGTACGAGACTCTTTAACCGAGAAAAGTGTGAGACGCATTCAAAATATCTATTACTTCAGATTATCTAAGCATATAGACATAGATAAAAGCGATTTTAACCAGAAATGTGCGACCCATACGGCTCAAAAATGAGACAAATAGGCAAGGGAGAGCATGTCTTATGAAATCGAGCGAATGTGTCGCTAGATCAGTATGATAAACGGCCTTGTATAAAGCTTACTTACTCGCAATGTTCTAGCGATATATCACGCGCCTTGACGATAAAATCATCAATGTAATCATCCCGTTTTTCTTCTCGCATCCCAATATGAATGGCCTTGTGAATACCTTGTTCGCCCATACGAAGAATATGGAGGTTGAGTCGCTGTTGGTATTCTTGTGCCAGCCATTTGGGCAAAGCCGCAATCCCTCGCCCTGCGGCAACCATTTGCAGCATGATATCTGTGGTTTCAATCGTTTTGTGTTTGCGTGGGGCACAGTGCGCCGGCGCCAAAAACTGGGTAAAGACATCTAAACGCGATCGATCGACTGGGTAGGTGATCAGGACGTCTTGCGTCACTTGATGGGGCTCAACGTAGTCAAACGCTGCCAGAGCACTTTGGCGATGAGTAACCAGCACGAGTTCATAATCGAATACGGATACGTACTCTATACCTGGCTTGAGCAAAGGATCGGGCGTGACGAGTACATCAATCTCATGGCCAAACAATGCGCCCAAACCACCAAATTGGAACTTTTGTTTAACGTCAACATCCACATTCGGCCATTGATGCAAGAAAGGCTCAACCACCTTAAGCAACCACTGATAACAAGGGTGACACTCCATACCAATGCGCAGTGTGCCACGCTGGCCTTGTGCAAATTGTTTAAGTTGCTGTTCAGCGTGTTCGAACTGAGGAAGCATACGCTCAGACAGTGTAAGCAAGTACTCACCTGCTTGCGTAAAATGAAGCTGTCGCCCCGACTTTTGCCACAAGCGAATCCCGAGCTGGCTCTCCAGTTTTTTCATTGCGTGGCTGATCGCGGATTGAGTGAGGTATAGCCTCTCTGCGGCTGCGGTTAGCGACCCTTGCTCTTTGATGGCACGCAGAATATGAAGGTGATGACGTTCTAACATGTCTATTCCATGACTAAAATTCATTGATTGATGAAATAATGCCATTTTAGTTCATAACGAGAAAGCCCTATGCTGATTTCAATCGAAAAGGAGGACGTATAGATGGCTAAAAATCATAATCTCGGCTTTCCACGTATCGGCGCACAGCGTGAACTTAAATTTGCACTCGAGCGTTACTGGCGTGGCGAATCATCACAACAAGACTTAACCGATCTTGCGAAAGATCTGCGCCGCAATCACTGGCAACAACAAAGTGAACTCGACATCGCTCCCGTAGGCGACTTTTCATTTTACGATCATGTACTCGACACCAGCTTTTTAGTCGGCAATGTGCCTGAACGTGTTGCCTCGCACCAAGACAATGATCTTGATAACTACTTCCGCGTCGCTCGTGGTCGCTCAGCAAACGATAGTGCTTGCCAGTGCGTACACGCCGGTGAGATGACTAAGTGGTTTGACACTAACTATCACTACATCGTGCCAGAATTTACCGCGCAAACAACGTTTAGTCTTCATGCTGAAAATCTATTGACGCAAATAGAAGAAGCCAAACAAGCGGGTGTTCAGGCCAAACCGGTTTTAGTCGGTCCCGTCACGTATCTGTGGCTAGGTAAAGAGAAAGATGCCTCTAACAAGCTAGATCTGCTCGATAAGCTCTTACCCGTATATCAAACCTTACTAAACAAACTGGCAGAGAAAGGCATTGAGTGGGTCCAAATCGATGAGCCGATCTTGGTCACGGAGCTCACGCCTGAATGGCAGGCGGCGCTAAAAACCGCGTATCGTGCATTAAGCCAAACGAAGGTCAAGTTATTGCTGGCGAGCTACTTCGGCGAGCAAGCTGAAAATCGTCCATTGGCGCAATCGTTACCCGTTGACGGCTGGCACTTGGATGCTATTCGTGGCCGAGGGGATGTGGATGCATACCGTGAAGCGCTTAGCGATCAACACGTTCTGTCTCTGGGTGTAATTAATGGTCGTAATGTTTGGAAAACTAACCTTGATGCCACGTTAGAATGGCTCGAACCGATTCATCAATCGCTGGGCGATCGCCTCTGGCTCGCGCCCTCTTGCTCTTTGCTGCACGTGCCGGTCGATTTGGCGAGCGAACAAAAGCTCGATCCTGAGGTAAAAAACTGGCTTGCCTTTGCCCATCAAAAGCTCGAGGAGCTGGATGTACTCACTCGCGCCCTTAATCACGGCCGTCAAACCGTTCAGTCAGCGCTGGACAATAATCGTGAGGCAATCGAAAGCCGCCAGCAATCACCACGCGTACACAACCCTAAGGTACAAGCCGCATTGGCAGCAATTACACCGCACTTAGGGACACGGCAGCGTCCGTTTGCCGAGCGTATTCGCCTGCAACATGAGCAGCTTAAACTGCCGCGCTTCCCGACCACCACCATAGGGTCATTCCCGCAAACCAGTGCCATTCGCCAAACACGCTTGCAATACAAGAAGGGCGACATTGATGCCGCCACTTATCAAGACATTATGCGAAAAGAGATCGCCCATGCGGTGGAAAAGCAAGAAGCGTTAGGGCTCGATGTCTTGGTTCACGGTGAAGCTGAGCGTAACGATATGGTGGAGTACTTTGGCGAACAGCTGGATGGGTATGTGTTCAGTCAGTTTGGCTGGGTGCAATCGTATGGTTCTCGCTGTGTGAAGCCGCCGATTTTATTTGGTGATATTGAGCGCCCGAAAGCAATGACAGTGGAGTGGACCCAGTACGCTCAGTCTCTGACTGATAAGCCACTGAAAGGTATGCTCACTGGGCCGGTCACCATTCTTAATTGGTCATTTGTGCGTGATGATCAGCCACGATCGCAAACCTGTAACCAGCTGGCGCTGGCGATCCGTCAAGAGGTGCAAGATCTTGAGAAAGCCGGCACCAAGATCATTCAAATAGATGAAGCGGCACTCCGTGAAGGCTTACCTCTGCGTCGCAGTGAGTGGCAAAACTACCTCGATTGGGCCATTAACGCATTTAAAATTGCCGCCAATGGTGTGAGTGACAAGACGCAAATCCACACCCATATGTGTTATTCCGAGTTTAACGATATCATCGCATCCATCGCTGACATGGACGCCGACGTGATCACTATTGAAACCTCTCGCTCGGATATGGAACTGTTGGATGCATTTGATCACTTTGACTATCCCAATGATATTGGCCCAGGTGTGTATGACATCCACTCGCCAAACATTCCCAGTCAGGCACAAATCATTGCGCTAATGAAAAAGGCTGCCGCCCGTATTCCGGAAGAAAGGTTGTGGGTAAACCCAGATTGCGGCCTAAAAACCCGCCAATGGGATGAGGTGATCCCAGCATTAGAAAATATGGTTGCAGCGGCGAAAGCGCTTCGTCAGGAATAGCGCGTCAGCAGCATACCGCTACCCGCATTGACTGAACCCTATAACGACAAAACGCGCCACGGATGACTCCGATGGCGCGTTTTTTTATCGCAAAAGAAAAGGGAGCCTGAGCTCCCTTTTCTCCAGAATCTTAGCGACGGATGCCTAGACGCTTGATAACGTCCAAGTAACGGTCAACATTGTTCTTTTTCAGGTAGTCCAACAGCTTACGACGACGTGAAACCATGCGTAGCAGGCCACGACGGCTGTGGTGGTCACCTTTGTGCTCAGCGAAGTGCGATTGCAGATCGTTGATAGATGCAGTCAACAGGGCGATTTGAACTTCTGGTGAACCAGTGTCGTTCTCAGTTTTACCAAAATCAGCAACGATTTTAGCTTTTGCTTCTGCAGTCAGAGACATAATGCTCTCCTAATAAGAGTGTGTGATTATCATGCACTAGCCAATCTCTGATTCAGCCAGTGCCCGAAGGCGCGAATTCTACCCGTTTTAGCCGGGTATCGCAATGCTATTGCCGACTATCACGCCAGTTTCTTACCGTCGCTACCTTACCGCTTGAAATACGGTAAGTTTATTCGCAGCATACTCGCGCTGTTTCGCGCCAGCAGTACTTGGCAAGCGCGCGTTTTAGCTAAGCATGCCGCTAACGTTCTCTAGGCGTTGTCACTGCTCGCGGTTTGCGGCTCAGGTTGACGGCTCGCGACCAAACGGCGCGGCGCAACCAGACCATCAGCATCAATTTCACCCACACCGATAAACTGACGCTCTTCGCCAGCCGTTAAACGCACATAGCCTTCAGTCGGAGCGTTAGGCACTTGCACCGCTTGACCTTGTAGCGCATAACTTGCCACGACGGGCAGTAGGTTAATCTCGCGCAGATCTTGTACCGCCGTATCAAGTGGCAATAGCAAAGGATCGAGCAGTTGTTTTGGCTGGATCTCTTGCTCACGCGCTTGGTTAAGCAGACTTTCAAGCTGCTCTAAGGTCACCATGTTGCGCGCAGGATAGCCTGATACACCAATTCGACGCAGCGCCGTGACATGTGCACCGCAGCCAAGCATTTCACCTAAATCGTCAACGATGGTGCGGATGTAGGTGCCTTTTGAGCAATGCACTTCCATCTCGATTTCATGGCCTTCAAAGCGCAGCAGTTCAATCTGATAGACCTTAATGGTACGCGCTTCACGTGGTACTTCGATGCCTTGGCGCGCGTATTCATACAAAGGTTTCCCTTGGTATTTCAACGCCGAAAACATCGATGGGATCTGCTGGGTTTCCCCGCGGAATTTTGCAATACAACGCTCAAGCAAACCTAGGTTTACTTTGACGTCACGGGTTTCTACCACTTCACCGTCTGCATCTGAGGTATTGGTACGCTCACCCAATTTGGCGACCACTCGATAACGTTTATCGGAGTCGAGCAAAAACTGAGAGAACTTGGTTGCCTCACCCAAACAAATCGGCAGCATCCCGGTTGCAAGTGGATCCAGTGCCCCCGTGTGGCCTGCTTTCTCCGCAAAGAAGATACGTTTTACTTTTTGCAAAGCATCATTAGATGTCATGCCGGTTGGTTTATCGAGTAGGATAATCCCATCCACCGGACGACCTCGACGACGTTGACGACGCGCCATCAGTTACTCCTCACCTTTTTCATCATCACCGCGACGTTCATCGTCATCGCGTACCGCCTTGCTGACCAAGTTCGAGATACGCATCCCTTCAGTCAGTGACTCGTCAAACACGAAGGTCAACTCAGGGGTCACACGCAAACGAATCGCTTTGCCAACCAATGAACGAATGTAGCCACTGGCTTCGTTCAGCGCCTTAAGGCTCTCGGTAGGGGCTTGCTCATCGACGGTTAAAAAGGTCACGAAGACTTTGGCATACGCCAGATCACGTGAAATTTGCACATCGGATACGGTGACCATTCCGATGCGAGGGTCTTTGATTTCGCGTTGTAGGATCAGTGCAATCTCTTTTTGCAGCTGATGCGCAACGCGATCAGTACGGCTAAAATCTTTACCCATAATCTTTTCTCTCAACAAAATGGGGGTAAGCGCATGCGCCTCCCCCCACGGTGTATCCAAACAACCTCGTTGTATTGTCGCGTTCAATTAGTCGATTGAACGTTGAATCTCAACGGTTTCATAGACTTCGATTTGGTCACCAACGCGAACATCATTGTAGTTCTTCACGCCAATACCACATTCGTAGCCTTTCTTCACTTCGTTCACATCATCTTTGAAGCGGCGGAGTGATTCCAACTCACCTTCGTAGATAACCACGTTTTCACGTAGGACACGAATTGGGTTGTTACGCTTAATCACACCTTCAGATACCTGACAACCGGCAATGGCGCCCAGTTTTGGTGATTTGAAGACATCGCGCACTTCTGCCAAACCGATGATTTCTTGTTTGAATTCAGGCGCAAGCATACCGCTCATCGCTTGTTTCACTTCATCAATCATGGTGTAGATGACAGAGTAGTAACGCAGATCCAAGCTTTCCGCTTCAATGGTCTTACGCGCAGCGGCATCCGCACGCACGTTAAAGCCACAGATAATGGCGTTAGACGCGGCTGCAAGTACTGCGTCAGTTTCAGTGATACCACCGACACCAGAACCCACAACTTTCACTTTTACTTCGTCAGTTGAGAGCTTAACCAGTGCATCGTTGATCGCTTCCACTGAGCCTTGTACGTCAGCTTTAAGTACGATGTTCAGCTCAGCTACTTCACCTTCTTCCATGTTCGAGAACATGTTTTCCAGTTTGGCTTTTTGCTGACGCGCCAACTTAACGTCACGGAACTTGCCTTGACGATACAGCGCCACTTCACGCGCTTTCTTCTCGTCACGTACCACCGTGGCTTCATCACCCGCAGCAGGCACGCCAGATAGGCCCAGAATTTCCACAGGAATCGAAGGTCCCGCTTCTTCTACTTCTTGGCCATTCTCATCGCGCATCGCACGGACACGGCCATATTCCAGACCACACAGAACGATATCGCCTTTCTTGAGCGTACCTTCTTGAACCAATACGGTAGCAACTGGACCACGACCTTTGTCGAGGCGAGACTCAACCACAACGCCACGCGCCATACCATCTTTAACCGCTTTCAGTTCAAGCACTTCTGATTGCAGCAAGATAGCTTCTAGTAGCGCATCGATGTTTTGGCCTTGTTTCGCAGACACGTGAACAAACATGTTCTCACCACCCCAGTCTTCTGGGATCACGTCATGCTGTGCCAGTTCGTTCTTCACGTTGTCAGGGTTCGCACCCTCTTTATCCATCTTGTTCACTGCCACGATAAGAGGCACACCGGCCGCTTTCGCGTGTTGGATCGCTTCGATGGTTTGTGGCATTACGCCGTCGTCAGCAGCAACGACCAAGACAACAATATCCGTTGCACCGGCACCACGTGCACGCATCGCGGTAAACGCGGCGTGTCCTGGGGTATCCAGGAAGGTGATCATGCCATTGTCGGTTTGTACGTGGTACGCACCAATGTGCTGGGTAATACCGCCCGCTTCGCCCGTGGCAACGTGTGCTTTACGGATGTAGTCAAGCAGTGAAGTTTTACCATGGTCAACGTGACCCATGATGGTAACGACTGGCGCACGTGGCGCAACGGGTGCATCGTTATCACGATCAGACAGTACCGCTTCTTCCAGCTCGTTTTCTTTACGCAAGATAACCTTGTGACCCATTTCCTCTGCAACAAGCTGTGCAGTCTCTTGGTCAATCACTTGGTTAATGGTCGCCATCGCGCCCATTTTCATCATGGTTTTAACGACTTCAGCGCCTTTGACTGCCATTTTGTTGGCCAACTCGGCAACGGTGATGGTTTCACCGATTTCAACTTCACGGTTTACTTTTTGCGCTGGTTTTTTAAAGCCGTGTTGCATCGAGGTTGGCTTAGCCATGCGGCCTTTGCCTTTCCCGCCTTTACCACGACGGCCACGAGGTGATTTATCCTCAGCTTGAGTCGCTTTTTTCTTTTTCTTACGACGCGGTGCAGCACTTTCTTCGCGACGATCCGCTTCGTCTTCCGCTTCGCGGGCATACTGAGAGGTAACTGTATGGTGATCAGCTGCCTCCATGGTGGTTAGCGCTTGATCTTGTTCAGACCAGCGTTCTTGGTTTGCTTCTGCCATTTTGCGTGCCTCTTCTAACTGCCGCTGACTTTCTTCTTCAGCTTTACGCTTGGCTTCCTCTTCCTGGCGACGCTTAAGTTCATCAGCTTCTTTCTTCGCTTGCGCATCGGCAGCACGAGCTGCAGCAGTCTCCGCTGCGTCCTCTTCGGACTGCTCGTTTTGTGGTTGCGCTTGCGGTTTGGCTTCACGCTTAGCTTTCTCTTCGGCTTCGCGTTTGGCTTTCTCTTCAGCTTCGCGTTTGGCTTTTTCTTCAGCTTCACGCTTGGCTTTCGCTTCTGCTTCACGCTTCGCTTGCTCTTCAGCTTCTTGGCGCGCTTTCTCTTCGGCTTCACGTTTGGCACGTTCTTCCGCTTCTTGCGCAACCTTTTGCTCTTCAAGCTCGCTACGTTTCACATAGGTGCGTTTCTTACGCACCTCAACTTGGACATCTTTGTTCTTTCCGCCAGCTCCTGAGACGCTCAGCGTGCTGCGTTTTTTGCGCTGTAGCGTCAGACGCGTCGGAGCATTGCCGTTGTCGCCGTGCTCACGTTTGAGATGCGCCAACAAGGCTTGTTTTTCATCTTGGCTTACCTGATCGTCAGCTGACTTTTGCATACCAGCTTCTTTAAACTGCTTCAGCAGACGATCGACTGGCGTATCAATTTCCTTCGCCAGTGTATGTACTGTAACCTCTGACATTCTGCTCCTCCTTTGCCGTCTTTACGCTTCGTCGCTGAACCAGCAAATATTACGTGCTGCCATAATGAGCTCGCCCGCACTTACTTCGTCCAATCCTTCAATGTCCAACAGATCATCGGTGCCTTGGTCGGCAAGATCTTCCAGCGTTTTCACGCCTTTCGCCGCCAATTTAAAGGCCATTTCGCGAGAAAGACCTTCCAGCGCCAACAGATCGTCAGCAGGCTCTGCGCCTTCCAGCGACTCTTCTTGTGCCAGTGCGATGGTGGTCAACGCTTCTTTGGCACGTGAGCGCAAAATGTCGACAGTGTCTTCATCTAGGCCATCAATTTCGAGCATTTCACTCGTTGGAACGTAGGCCACTTCTTCTAGAGTGGTGAAACCTTCGTCAACCAAGGTCGCGGCAAAGTCTTCATCAATGTCGAGGTGTTTAACAAACAGCTCCAATGAGGCTTGTGCTTCTTCTTGGTGTTTTTTCTGAAGGTCTTCAACCGTCATGACGTTCAGTTCCCAACCGGTCAGTTGTGAGGCTAAACGTACGTTTTGACCATTGCGGCCGATCGCCTGTGCTAGGTTATCTGCCTCAACAGCAATATCCATGGTGTGGGTGTCTTCATCGACGATGATAGAGGCCACATCGGCTGGTGCCATTGCATTGATCACAAATTGCGCTGGGTTATCGTCCCAAAGCACGATATCAATACGCTCACCGCCTAACTCACCTGAAACGGCTTGGACGCGCGCACCACGCATACCGACACAAGCGCCGACAGGGTCAATGCGTTTGTCGTTGGTCTTCACGGCAATCTTCGCACGTGAGCCCGGATCGCGTGCCGCACCCATCAGCTCAATCATTTCTTCGCCAATTTCCGGCACTTCAATGCGGAACAGCTCGATCAGCATCTCTGGCTTTGAACGTGTCATGAAGAGCTGGAAGCCACGCGCTTCTGGGCGCACAGCATACAGCAAACCACGGACGCGGTCGCCTGGACGGAAGTTTTCGCGCGGTAGTTGATCGTCACGCTGAATCACAGCTTCTGCGTTATTCCCCAGATCCACGATGATCACATCACGGTTCACTTTTTTCACAACACCGGTAACCAGTTCACCTTCGTTATCCATGAACTGCTCAACCACTTGTGCACGCTCAGCTTCACGTACCTTTTGTACGATCACCTGCTTCGCGGTTTGGGTGGTAATACGGTCAAAAGTGACAGACTCGATTTCGTCTTCGATGTAACCACCAAGTTCAATCGTTTCGTCTTCGTATTGCGCCGCTTCCAATGTGATTTCACGGGTTGGCAATGTGACTTCGTCAACCACGAGCCAACGACGGAAGGTATCGAATTCACCGGTTTTGCGATCAATGGCGATACGTACATCAATGTCGGCTTCGTACTTCTTTTTGGTTGCCGTTGCCAGTGCGGTTTCCAGTGCCTCAAAAATACGCTCACGCGGAACGGCTTTTTCGTTTGAGACCGCTTCGACAACAGCCAAGATTTCTTTATTCATCTACTAATGCCTCATTTACTTTTAAAATGAAGGAACCAGGTTTGCTTTGGCGATATTACTCAAGGCAAACGCCTCATCTTGGCCGTCAACGCGAACCGTGATGGTGTCGCCATCGACAGAAAGGATTTCTCCTTTCCACTTACGGCGGTTTTGCATAGCCATTTTCAGCACGATGTTCACTTCATGCCCGATGAATTGCTGATAATGATCAGCGGTGAACAGTGGGCGATCCACGCCTGGCGATGACACTTCCAGGTTGTACGCCACTGTGATTGGGTCTTCCACATCCAACACTGCGCTAACCTGACGGCTTACATCGGCGCAATCGTCGACAGTAATGCCATTTTCATGGTCAATAAAAATACGCAATGTTGAGTGTTGGCCAGCCCGAACGAACTCTAGTCCAACTAACTCATAGTCCAACGCCTCAACCGGCGCGGTCAAAAGTTCAGTCAGTTGTTTCTCTAATCCTGTCATTCCAAACCCCAGAAATAAAAAAAGGGCTTAAAAGCCCAGTTACTATCCGAATGGTCGTTTTCAGATAACAAAAAACCCCGATAATCGGGGTTTAATGTAACTGGACCCTGATGCTATACCAGTGACGCATGTCGTTGGTATAGCCGTTATCGCTGGTCTCGGAAATATTTCAGCAATAACGAGAGAGTAACTCTCCGTGCCGATAAAAATGGTTTTTATTGGCACTGCCCCGAGGGCAAAACGGCCAGCCGTTGGCTAGCCGAGTTAGCGTAACTTTGTAAAAGAACGCTAACGCGTCTTTCAGTTTAGCAGTTGAGTAAACTACTAACTAAATGTGGTTGCGGGAGCCGGATTTGAACCGACGACCTTCGGGTTATGAGCCCGACGAGCTACCAGACTGCTCCATCCCGCGTCCGAGTGGCGATGATTATATCGCCTTTTCTTTCAAAGGTGCAAGTGATTGCACTTTGAGAACCTTGGTGCCGAGAGCGGGACTTGAACCCGCACGCCCATACAGGCACTACCCCCTCAAGATAGCGTGTCTACCAATTCCACCACCTCGGCAAATTTTTTACTGAGGGATCTCGCTGTTATCAACAGGGATTTCATTCTCAGTTGGTGTCGCTTGCTGTTCTACAGCAGGCTGACTTAAATCTTCAAAACCGCTTTGCGCTTTTGGCTTATGGGCTGTCATGTTACCTAGCACCAAGCTCAGAGCAAAAAATGCAATCGCAAAACCGGTTGTCATTCGGGTTAAAAAGTTTCCAGAGCCGCCAGAGCCAAATACTGTGTTTGATGCTCCAGCCCCGAACGAGGCTCCCATATCTGCGCCTTTACCTTGCTGAACCAGAACCAGGCCAATTACACCGATTGCGGCCAACAGATAAATCACAAGTAGAATTTCGTACATGGTTCCACCTATGCTCCAGGTTGTTGAGCCGGCAGTGTTACTTCTCAGCCAGCGCAGCCCCCTTCGTTGGGAGCGGGTGAATACTAGCGAAAGCCTGATGCCGAAACAAGAGAAAAATGCAAAAAACCCTGATTTCGGCACTGTTTGCGCATTCTATAACCACCCGCTGATGAATTATTAACAGTTTGCTTTGACTGCCTCTGCAATTTCAAGCGCATAAGCCTTCACGGTTTCCGCATCAGGCCCTTCAACCATGACACGGATGAGTGGCTCAGTACCTGATTTGCGCAGCAATACACGCCCTTTTTCACCCAGCTTTTCTTCCACGTTGGCCTTCGCTGCGAGCACGGCTTCGCTTTGTAGTGGGTCAACATCACCTTTAAAACGGACATTTTCCAGCACTTGCGGCAGAAGCGTCATACCGTCGGTCAGTGTTTTCAGATCCATGCCGGTCGCTGCAACACTGGCTAGCACTTGTAATGCAGCCACAATGCCGTCTCCGGTAGTCACTTTATCCAGCACAATCACATGGCCGGAATTCTCTGCCCCGATACGCCAACCTTTCTCTTGCAGCATTTCCATCACATAGCGATCACCGACTTTGGCGCGCGCAAAAGGAATACCCAGTGATTTAAGCGCCAGTTCCATGCCCATGTTGGTCATCAGGGTCCCAACGACACCACCTTTAAGTTCACCGCGACGCAGGCTCTCACGTGCAATGATATAGGCGATTTGATCACCATCGACCTTGTTACCAAGATGATCCACCATGATCACACGATCGCCATCCCCGTCAAACGCAACGCCAAGATCCGCTTTTTCTTCCAGAACACGCTGCTGCAACGCACGCACGTCTGTCGCACCAACTTCGTCGTTAATGTTGGTGCCGTTGGGGGCACAACCAATCGTCGTTACCTCTGCCCCCAGTTCTCGGAAGACTGAAGGAGCAATATGGTAGGTTGCACCATGCGCGCAATCGAGCACAATCTTTAGGCCGCTCAAGCTTAGAGCACTGGGGAAGGTACCTTTACAGAACTCGATGTAGCGCCCCGCGGCATCATTAATGCGGCTCGCTTTACCCAGCTCGGC
The DNA here is from genome assembly GCF_004916735.1 of Salinivibrio sp. YCSC6. Classification (NCBI taxonomy): domain Bacteria; kingdom Pseudomonadati; phylum Pseudomonadota; class Gammaproteobacteria; order Vibrionales; family Vibrionaceae; genus Salinivibrio; species Salinivibrio sp. YCSC6. The sequence continues at coordinate 465,264 of NZ_CP039516.1, read as the reverse complement.
GGACTCCACACAGGTCAACGGCTTTTCAAGCTCTGCTTCGATAGCCAGCTCAACCGCATCGGGTAGCTTGGTGCCTTCCGATGAGAAAAATTTAATTCCATTATCGTAATGCGGATTATGAGAAGCAGAGATCACAATACCCGCTTCAGCGCGGAAGGTTTGAGTCAGATATGCGATCGCAGGGGTGGGCATCGGACCGGTAAATGCGGCCTCAAGACCTGCGGCAGATAAACCTGACTCGAGGGCCGATTCGAGCATATAGCCTGAAATCCGGGTATCCTTACCAATCAGTACCTTACGAGTGCCTTGTTGCGACAAGACACGCCCTGCTGCCCAACCAAGCTTGAGCATAAACTCAGGGGTAATTGGGAATTCACCTACCTTGCCACGTACCCCATCGGTACCGAAATATTTACGTTCTGCCATTATTTTTATTCTCCTAGTGCGCCTGCACGCTTTGTCATGGCGACCACACGCAGCGCGTCCGCCGTTTCTTTCACATCATGAACGCGAATAATTTGCGCACCTTTCTGCGCTGCCAAGGTCGCGCATGCAATGCTACCACCTAAAATGTCGTGTGGTGTCTTATCGACCAGCTTATAGATCATTGATTTACGCGACATGCCCGCTAACACCGGCAAGCCAAAATCATGGAAGCTGTCTAACTCGGCAAGCAATTGATAATTGTGGGCCAAGCTTTTACCAAACCCATAGCCAGGGTCAAGGATAATCTGCTGTCTTGAAATGCCGGCAGCTTCACATGCTTGGATTCGCTCGGTTAAAAACGCTTTTACGTCACGGGTAACATTGTCATACGCTGGCGCAGCTTGCATGGTACGCGGCTGCCCTTGCATGTGCATAATACACACAGGCACTTGTCGTTCAGCCGCTACCTCGAGTGCGCCAGGCTCTTGCAAGGCACGTACATCATTAATCAAGTCCGCCCCCGCATCTATCGCGGCACGCATCACAGCCGCTTTGCTGGTATCAATAGAAATCCAACAGTCCGATTGGGCGCGAATGGCCTTTATGACGGGAACAACCCGGTCGATTTCTTCTTGTTCTGCCACGTCAGCAGCGCCGGGACGGGTCGATTCACCACCGATATCTAGGATCGTGGCGCCATCAGCAAGCATTTGCATGGCATGTTCAATCGCTTTGTTCGATTGCTGATATTGCCCCCCATCAGAGAAAGAGTCTGGGGTGACATTAAGAATGCCCATTACAACAGGGCTATCCAGGGAGAGTCGTTTATTTTTGTGTGTTATTTCCATGAGATGTCCCAACAAGGATCAAAAAAACCCCGATAAGATCGGGGTTTTATATCGCGTGGGCTTAGGCTTCAGATTGGTTTTCTGAGTCTAGCGGTTTTTGCTTTTTATCATCAGACGCTTCAGAGGAAGCCTCTGGCTTTTTCGGAGTGTCACCCGATGATGAGCCACCACTGCCACCTTCCCAACCAGCTGGCTCGCGAACATCGCGACGTGCCATCAGGTCATCAATTTGGGCAGCATCAATGGTCTCGTACTTCATCAGTGCATCTTTCATCGCGTGCATGATATCCATGTTTTCTTCTAGGATCTCTTTCGCACGGTGATAGTTACGGTCGATGATGTCACGGATCTCGCTATCAATCAGGCGCGCAGTGTCATCAGACACATGCTTGGTCTGCGTCACAGAGCGGCCAAGGAAGACTTCACCTTCATCTTCAGCATAAAGCAGCGGGCCTAGCTTCTCGGAGAAACCCCATTGCGTCACCATCTTACGGGCGATATCGGTCGCGCGCTCAATATCGTTTGATGCCCCGGTTGACACTTTGTCTTTGCCATAAATCAGCTCTTCGGCCAAGCGACCACCATAAAGGCTCGAAATCATCGACTCGAGGTGCTGACGAGACATGCTGACTCTGTCTTGCTCTGGCAAGTACATGGTGACACCTAACGCACGGCCACGCGGGATAATCGACACTTTGTACACAGGATCGTGCTCAGGCACTAAGCGACCGACAATCGCGTGTCCTGCTTCGTGGTACGCAGTCGACTCTTTGGTTTCTTCCGACATCACCATTGAGCGGCGCTCAGCACCCATCATGATTTTGTCTTTGGCAAGCTCAAACTCGACCATCGACACCACGCGCTTGTTACCACGCGCGGAGAACAACGCAGCTTCGTTCACCAAGTTGGCAAGATCGGCTCCCGAGAACCCGGGTGTACCACGCGCAATCAAAGACGCATCGACGTCGTTACCCAACGGCACTTTGCGCATGTGTACTTTCAGAATATGTTCACGGCCACGGACATCTGGCAGGCTGACCACCACTTGTCGGTCAAAACGGCCAGGACGCAATAACGCGGGGTCCAGAACGTCTGGGCGGTTAGTCGCGGCAATTACAATCACGCCTTCGTTGCCCTCAAAACCATCCATTTCAACCAGCATTTGGTTCAAGGTTTGCTCACGTTCATCGTGTCCGCCCCCAAGGCCGGCACCACGTTGGCGGCCCACCGCATCAATCTCATCAATAAAGATGATACACGGCGACGCTTTCTTGGCTTGTTCGAACATGTCACGTACGCGTGAGGCACCCACACCCACGAACATTTCTACAAAGTCAGACCCCGAGATGGTAAAGAAAGGCACTTTCGCTTCACCGGCAATCGCTTTTGCCAGCAAGGTTTTACCGGTACCCGGAGGACCAACCATGAGTACGCCGGTTGGGATCTTACCCCCTAACTTTTGGAAGCGGCTCGGGTCGCGCAAGTAATCCACCAGCTCTTTGACGTCTTCTTTGGCTTCGTCACAACCAGCCACGTCATTAAAGGTGGTTTTGACTTGCTCTTCGCTCATCATCTTGGCTTTGGATTTACCAAATGACATGGCGCCTTTACCGCCGCCACCTTGCATTTGGCGCATGAAGAAAATCCATACCCCAATCAGCAGCAACATGGGGAACCATGAGATGAAGATCGAGGCCAGCATGCTTGGCTCTTCAGGTGGCGTGCCTTTTACGCGCACGTTTTTGTTGAGCAAGTCGTCCAGCAACTTAGGATCGTTATACACAGGCATGAAAGTGACATAGCGTGAGCCGTCACGTCGGGTAATGGTCAGCTCACGATCGTCAAAAGTTACTTCCTGTATTTGATCGTTGCCGATTTCACGTACGAAGGTGGTGTAGTCGACTTGACGACCGGCGCTGTCGCCTGGTCCAAAGCTTTGGAACACAGACATCAAGACAACGGCGATAACCAGCCACAAAATCAAGTTTTTTGCCATGTCACTCAAGGTGTTAGCCTCGCATAACTGAGATAGATAAATGTAAGGGTACTACAGTTTATAACCTGTAGCCACAATGTAGACCTCACGTGAGCGCGCACGTGACGAGTCAGGTTTCCGAATTTTGACCGCTTTAAACATTTTACGCACTTCGGCCAAATACTGATCAAAGCCTTCGCCTTGAAATACTTTTACAATAAAGGCGCCATCAGGCCCCAATACTTCACGACACATTTCGAGCGCAAGCTCGACCAGGTACATAGCACGAGGTTGATCGGCCGCCTGATTACCACTCATGTTCGGTGCCATATCGGACATCACCACATCAACCATGTCCGGTTGGATACGATCTAACAGGGCATCAAGGACGGATTGTTCGCGAAAGTCCCCTTGTAAGAAGCTGACACCGGGCAGCGAGTCCATCGGTAGAATGTCACACGCAATGACTTGGCCCTCGTCGCCGACTTGCGTTGCCGCGTATTGCGACCATCCGCCCGGCGCGGCCCCCAAATCAACCACTGTCATGCCCGGTTTTAGAATACGGTCTTTTTGCTGAATTTCTTCAAGTTTAAAGATAGCGCGTGAGCGATACCCTTTTTTTTGTGCTTCGTTGACGTATTTATCGTCAAAATGTTCTTTTAGCCAGCGTCCGGAGCTAGCAGAGTGCTTTTTTTTACTCATGGTTTTCCTAAAAGTGGCTCTCGCTTTGGGTCGCATTCAGCGGGAATTCAACGCGTTGTTCCTGCTTTCTCACCTTTCTGGCCATGTCGGCAATCGCGCTCAACCGCCAGCAACACGATGAGCACCATTTATACTGTTTCAGTTTGTGGTGAGATGGCGTTAGAATGGCATGTTTTCAACCCCTAGCAAATAGAAATCGAGCCAACATGAAACTCAGCACCAAACAAAAACAGTATCTCAAAGGACTGGCTCATCAGCTCAAGCCCGTTGTATTGATGGGCGCAAATGGCTTAACCGAAGCCGTGGTCGCTGAAATTGAGCTTGCTCTTGACCACCATGAGCTGATTAAGGTGAAAGTGGCCTCTGAAGACCGCGAGACCAAGAACCTGATTGTCGACGCCATTATTCGTGAAACTGGCGCAGAAAAAGTTCAGGTTATCGGTAAAACCTTGGTGATCTATCGCCAAAGCGAAGAGCGTAAAATCGAGCTGCCGCGCAAATAACCGAATGGTTCGCGGTCACTTGCCGCATACCTTAACAAAAAGGCCGCATTGCGGCCTTTTTACTGTGTCAAAGTCAGAGAATGTTTACACTCTGTAACACTTTCTCTTAAAGATACTCGACTTTATCGATTTCGAATTCTTTTAACCCACCCGGTGTAGTGATGCTGACTTCGTCACCTTCATCTTTACCAATCAAACCACGGGCAATGGGGGAATTCACTGAGATCAAGTTCGCTTTGATATCCGCCTCATCGTCACCAACGATGCGATACGTCACTTCCTCATCCGTGTTCACGTCAATAAGTGTCACGGTCGCCCCAAAAATCACTTTGCCGTTTTGTGGCATCTTGGTGACATCAATCACTTGTGCCACCGAGAGTTTATATTCGATGTCACGGATTTGCGCTTCGCAGATGCCTTGCTCCTCGCGAGCGGCATGGTACTCTGCGTTTTCTTTTAGATCGCCCAGTTCACGCGCCTCAGCAATGGCGTTGGAGATCTCAGGGCGACGCTTGATCAACTTATCCAGCTCTTCACGCAGCAGTTTCTCACCGCGTACGGTCATTGGCACTTTATCCATAAATGACATTACCTCTTTCAATCCGCAGCAAAGGGATTTTGGCAAAACAAAGCCACGCCCAAACCAAAGATTCGGGCGCGGCGTAATTCAACTCTTTCATCAGATTGTAAACAAGAATCCGCGCAAAATCACCTTTGATCCAAGCAAAGCGTGAGGCCTATACGGCACGCACCGGTACAAAAGCACGTACAGCCGCAGCCGGCGTGCGTTTGACGCTTGTCTTCAATGCTATACAAGGTAGGATGAGCAAAGACAGAACTGACCGAGCACGCATTCATGACAGGTTTTATTCGACAAACGATTGTACTGGTTGGCGTTTTATTGATCAGCGCCCTTTCGCCCGCCCTTTCGCAATCACTGCGCGTTGAACAGCTCACTCCAGTCCTCCCCCAAGGTAGCCAACTGGCATTGTGGGTGAGTGATGTCAAAACCAATCATCCTCAAGTTGCCTTGCAAGCGGATGCATTACTGCCACCAGCCAGCACGCAAAAGCTGGTAACCGGTCTCGCCGCTCGCTTATATCTGCCAGAGACCTTTCGTTTTTCTACTCGGTTAGTCCAAGCTGGTGATGATATTGCGCTGGTGTTTAGCGGTGATCCGCTGCTCACACGCAAAGACTTGCGCCAACTACTTCGCCAGCTACCCGCACGAGGGCTCACCACGATTAATAACGTCTTTTTAGATGGTCATATCTTTAGCGGTAAATCACGCGCTGTTGGCTGGCCGTGGGATATTCTCGCTGTTTGTTATAGCGCTCCCTCGACGTCCATTGCGCTCAATCACAATTGTGTACAAGGCGCGATATACAGCACACCAGACGCCGAGCATACCCGTGTCCATGTTCCTAGCCATCAACCGATCACAGTCATCACCGAGGCACGCGCGGTCAGTGAAGAGCAAAAAAACGCGGCACACTGTGACTTAGACCTTACCGCAACTCCCCGCAATCATTATCGTTTTTCTGGCTGTTTGGCGCATCGAGAGCGACCGCTGCCGCTCAATTTTGCCGTGCAAAATCCGCCCGCTTATGTGAAAGCGATAATTGCCGATGAATTAGCCCGGCTCGGCGTCAAAGTAACAGGCAATATTGTACAGGCGCGCACTCCAAACCAAATCCGAGAGCTGGCGCGTCACGACTCCGTCAACTTGGAAGCCTTGCTAACTCGCATGATAAAAGACTCGGATAACTTAATTGCGGACAATCTGCTGAAAACAGTCGGCCAGCGGTATTTTCAGCAACCAGGGTCGTACCGAAATGGTGTGGCGGCAGTGAAAGCAATCCTCGCCGAGAAAGGGCTGGATCTTACCCATGCCATCATGGTTGATGGCTCAGGGCTATCGCGGAATAATCGTTTAAGTGCACGCCAGCTTTCTGAGGTGGTGCACTATATTCTCACCCACCCAGAATTAGGCCTCAAAGCGATGCTGCCCATCGCCGGGATTGATGGCACCTTAAAATACCGCCAGAGTGTGCGTCGCGCGCCCATCAAAGGGCGGTTATTTGCGAAAAGTGGTTCACTTTATGGCAGTCATAATTTGGCAGGGTTTATTGAAACTGACGACAATCAGCAGCAAATTGTGGTACAGCTGGTTAGCCACTACCACCCTGATGACGAGGCCTTGCCAGATAACGTACCAGCCCCCATCACTCAGTTCGAGCGAGAGCTTTATCAGGCGCTGATCCATCGCCGTCTGCTGCCTTAAACGCGCCTTTAGCAAAAAAAAGCGCCCACCGGATGGTGGGCGCTGTCTGTATCAGCACGTCGTCGTTTACTTATTCAATACGCGCGCATGAAGCGCTTGTACCGAATTGACTTTGCTCATGTCTGCCGCCGTCAATGCCATACAAGTGGCAAAAGCAGCATTCAGTGTGGTGGTATAGTTCACCTTGGCAGCGAGTGCGCCACGACGTAGCACTTTCGAGTCTTCAATCGCTTGGCGTCCTTCGGTGGTATTCACAATGTAGCTGTACTCACCGTTCTTGATCCGGTCAAGAATATGAGGGCGTCCTTCGTGAACCTTGTTGACCAATCGAGGATTGATACCCGCTTCGCCCAAAATCACGGCTGTACCGTGAGTGGCATCCAGCTCAAACCCTAATTTCAGCAGCTTAGCGGCCAAGTCAACCACACGTTGCTTGTCATTGTTACGTACCGATAGCAGTGCGCGTCCCCCTTCGCTGTAGGCTTTTCCGCAAGCTAAATCCGCTTTAGCGAACGCCTCAGCAAAGGTGTCGCCAACTCCCATCACTTCACCGGTTGAACGCATTTCAGGGCCCAACAATGGGTCAACACCGGGGAACTTGTTGAAGGGTAACACCACTTCTTTGACTGAGTAGTAAGGCGGGATCACCTCTTGGGTAAAGCCTTGCTCAGTCAGTGATTGGCCCGCCATCACACGCGCTGCAATTTTGGCGAGTGGCACACCGGTCGCTTTCGACACAAATGGCACCGTTCGTGCGGCACGCGGGTTCACTTCAATCAGGTAGATCTCATCGTCTTTAACCGCAAACTGCGTGTTCATGAGGCCACTGACCCCCAGCTCCAACGCTAACTTACGCACTTGCTCACGCATCCGGTCTTGAATGTCATCGCTAAGGGTGTAAGCCGGCAGTGAGCAGGCCGAGTCACCGGAGTGCACACCCGCTTGCTCGATGTGTTCCATGATGCCACCAATCACTACGGTTTCACCATCACACACCGCATCAATATCCACTTCCGTGGCATCGTCGAGGAAATGGTCGAGCAATACTGGGGATTCGTGCGACACACTTACGGCTTCGTTAAAGTAACGACGCAGATCGGTCTCGTCATACACAATTTCCATCGCTCGTCCACCTAGAACATAGGAAGGACGCACCACCAGTGGGTAGCCAATGTCTTTAGCTTTTTCAACCGCTTGCTCTAACGCGGTCACCGTTGCATTCGCCGGCTGCTTGAGCCCAAGGCGCTGTACGGCATCTTGGAAACGCTCACGGTCTTCCGCGCGATCAATCGCATCTGGGCTAGTACCAATAATCGGCACTCCAGCCGCTTCAAGGTCACGTGCCAATTTCAGTGGCGTTTGCCCCCCGTATTGCACAATCACGCCTTCCGGTTGCTCCACACGTACAATCGCCAGCACATCTTCAAGCGTCACAGGTTCAAAGTAGAGACGGTCGGACGTATCGTAGTCGGTCGAGACGGTTTCAGGGTTACAGTTAACCATGATGGTTTCATAACCATCTTCACGTAGCGCCAGTGACGCGTGCACGCAACAGTAATCGAATTCAATGCCTTGACCGATGCGATTCGGGCCACCGCCCAATACCATGATCTTTTTCTTGTCGGTTGGCTGCGACTCACATTCCTCATCATAGCTGGAGTACATGTACGCAGTATCTGACGCAAACTCCGCGGCGCAGGTATCTACGCGCTTGTACACAGGATGGATGTTGAATTTATCGCGCAACTTGCGGACTTCAATTTCAGACACACCCAGTAATTTGGCAAGACGCGCATCGGCAAACCCTTTGCGTTTTAGCTGGCGCAATGCGCTTTCATTAAGCCCCGCAAAGCCATGCTCGCGAACTTGTTGTTCCTGTTTAACGATGTCTTCAATTTGTACCAAGAACCAGCGGTCGATGTTCGTCAGATTAAAGACGCCATCAACTGACATGCCGGCTCGGAACGCATCCGCAATGTACCAAATACGCTCTGCACCTGGCTCTTTGAGCTCATGACGAATGCGAGTCAGGGCATCATCGTCGTCCAAGTTCACCATCTCATCAAAACCTGACGCGCCCACTTCCAAACCACGCAAGGCTTTTTGCAGTGACTCTTGCTGGTTACGGCCAATTGCCATCACCTCGCCGACTGACTTCATTTGCGTGGTCAAACGGTCATTCGCACCGGCAAATTTTTCAAAGTTAAAGCGCGGAATTTTGGTTACGACATAGTCGATGGTCGGCTCAAAAGAAGCCGGAGTCGCACCGCCTGTGATGTCGTTCATCAACTCATCAAGGGTAAAGCCGACAGCAAGCTTAGCCGCCACCTTGGCAATCGGGAAACCGGTGGCTTTTGAAGCGAGCGCGGATGAGCGCGACACACGTGGGTTCATCTCGATGATGACCATGCGTCCAGTTTTAGGGTCAATACCAAACTGTACGTTCGAGCCGCCCGTCTCAACACCAATTTCACGCAGCACCGCCAGTGATGCATTTCGCATCAATTGATATTCTTTGTCGGTCAGCGTTTGCGCAGGTGCCACCGTAATGGAATCGCCGGTGTGGACGCCCATGGCATCGAAGTTTTCAATCGAACAAACAATGATGCAGTTATCATTTTTATCCCGCACCACTTCCATTTCATACTCTTTCCAACCAATCAACGACTCATCAATCAGAAGCTCATTGGTGGGGGACAGGTCGAGACCGCGTTCACAAATTTCCTCGAACTCTTCTTTGTTATAAGCGATCCCGCCTCCGGTTCCTCCCATTGTAAAAGAAGGACGGATGATGCAAGGGAAACCGACTTCATCTAAAACCTTGTAGGCTTCATCCATGCTATGGGCAATCCCTGCACGAGGACACTCAAGGCCAATGCTGCGCATGGCTTCATCGAATCGGTGTCTGTCTTCGGCTTTATCAATTGCATCCGCCGTGGCGCCGATCATCTCCACACCGAATTCGGAGAGTACGCCGTGGCGCTCGAGATCCAGCGCACAGTTCAGTGCGGTTTGTCCACCCATGGTCGGCAAAATTGCATCAGGACGTTCTTTGTCGATGATGTGTTTCACAACCTGCCATTGAATCGGCTCAATGTAGGTCGCATCGGCCATTTCTGGGTCGGTCATGATGGTGGCAGGGTTCGAGTTCACCAGAATGACACGATACCCTTCTTCACGCAGCGCCTTACACGCTTGTGCCCCTGAATAGTCGAACTCGCAGGCTTGGCCAATAATGATTGGGCCTGCGCCCAGGATAAGAATGCTTTTGATGTCTGTGCGTTTTGGCATGCTCAACGACTCCAATTAGGCGCGGTGTTGTTTGATGAGGTCGATAAAGTGATCGAAAAGGGGCGCAGCATCATGTGGCCCTGGGCTTGCTTCAGGGTGCCCTTGGAAGCTAAAGGCTGGCTTCTCGGTATGATGGATCCCTTGCAAGCTGCCATCGAACAAGGACACATGCGTCGCACGTAATGTATCAGGCAAGCTGTCATTGTCTGCGGCAAAGCCGTGGTTTTGGCTGGTGATCATCACCACCCCACGCTCTAAATCTTTCACCGGATGGTTAGCACCATGGTGGCCAAACTTCATTTTGACCGTTTTCGCACCGCTCGCTAGCGCCAAGATTTGGTGCCCCAAGCAAATACCAAATAATGGTACGCCTTCCGCTAAGAAGGTTTGGGTGGCCGCAATCGCATAATCACACGGCGCCGGATCGCCAGGGCCATTAGATAAGAAGACACCATCGGGATTCATCGCCAGCACTTCGTCTGCCGAGGTGGTTGCCGGTACCACAGTCAAACGGCAGCCGCGGTCGACCAACATGCGCAAGATGTTGCGCTTGGCACCAAAGTCGTAAGCGACAACATGGTAAGGCAATTCACTGTCCGGCAATGCATCTGGTAGGCCCTGATGCAGCTGCCATGATCCTTGCGTCCAGCTGTAACGCTCCTGCGTCGTCACTTCTTTGGCAAGATCCATCCCTTTCAAGCCCGGAAAATCTTTCGCCTTGGCCAGCGCCAGCGCTTCATCAACGCTCTCTCCGGCCACAATACAGCCATTCTGCGCCCCTTTTTCACGTAACAAACGAGTGAGCTTGCGTGTATCAATGTCGGCGATGCCAACAATGTTGTGTTGCTTGAGGTAATCAGAGAGGGATTGTTGATTGCGGAAATTGCTAGCTAACAGGGGAAGATCGCGAATGACGAGGCCTTGGGCGTGGACTTGGGAGGATTCTTCGTCTTCGGTGTTGGTGCCGGTGTTGCCAATATGGGGATAGGTAAGTGTTACGATCTGACGGGAATAAGAGGGGTCGGTTAATATTTCTTGATACCCCGTCATCGAGGTATTGAAAACCACTTCTCCCACCGCGGTGCCATCAGCGCCGATCGGGGTACCGTGGAACACTGTCCCATCTTCTAGGACTAAGAGCGCAGACTTGCTCAAGACAACCTCCAGTTATATAGAAATGCACTTTTTACGACTAACGTTGCATTCACGTATTCCATCTAAGATCAAAACTCACGTCAAGCTGAATTTTGACAAATTGCGCGCATTCTAGAGATGCAAGGTTTGGCTGTCAATAATGCATGCTACTTTTTATTGTATTTACTAAGCACTCAAGAAAAACAGGCCACCTAAGCAAGATAAAGCACAATCTTGTCTTTATTTTCAAACCAAAGAGCTAGATAAATTGGCAGATAAATAACTTTTTTACCCAAACCGAGAGAGAAACATAAAACTGGCGTGCGCAAACGTTTACCGCGCAACAAAGATCATAACTGGAAGAGTTATCGCGTCGAAATGCTGTCAACAAGGGGAAAACAAAGAAAAAATTACGACAATATGAAGTGCATTGCATGAGAAAAAGAAAGGGGGATAAAAAAACATCGCGCCGAAGCGCGATGCATAATTATTTAAGATTAAGTACATCCTGCATGGTATAAAAACCTTGCTGGTGTTGATTGAGCCATACCGCGGCACGGACCGCTCCCTTGGCAAAGGTGGAACGACTTGACGCTTTGTGCGTGATTTCAACACGCTCGCCAATATCCGCAAACATGGCGGTATGCTCCCCCACGATATCGCCAGCGCGAATAGTGGCAAAGCCGATTTCATGTTTGCTACGCTCGCCAGTGATCCCTTCTCGGGCATACACAGCGACATCACTCAGCTGATTTCCCATCGCCCCGGCAATGGCTTCTCCCATTCCCAGTGCAGTGCCCGATGGCGCATCCACTTTATGGCGATGATGCGCCTCAACAATCTCAATGTCGCATTCCTCACCCATCACTTTGGCGGCTTGTTCAAGCAGTTTAAATACAAGGTTCACGCCGACACTGTAATTGGGGGCCATCACTACTGCCGTCGCTTCTGAGGCATCTTGGATGGTTTGCTTTTGTGCGTCATCAAATCCAGTTGTTCCAATCACCAACTGCTTGCCTTTTTGTTGGCACAACGCCAAGTTCGCGAGTGTGGCCGCGGGTGCGGTAAAATCAATGATCACATCAAAGTCATCCGCCACTTTGGCCAGATCGTCCACCACTTGTACGCCGAGGCGGCCCACACCCGCCAGCTCCCCTGCATCCGTCCCAATCAAGCTTGATTCAGGCCGTTCACTCGCCGCCCCTAATGTTGCGCCCGCGTATTGCGTAACCGCTTGAATAAGATTGCGTCCCATACGGCCGGCTGCACCAGCAATGGCAATACGTACCATGGTTCTCCCCTCTTTTACTTCACCAGCAGCGCTGGCCACCTATCCATTAACCCATCACTGTAGCGCGTTCGTTTCAGCTTGTATATTGCTGAGAGTGGCCCAGAAGCATGCTAACAAAAAGGGAAGCTTTCGCTTCCCTTTAATTTTGTCGATGGGTAACTAGGTCACCTCACGAATTTGTAACTCTTTCGGCACTTCGAAGAACATGTTTTCTTCACGGCCACTCAGGTTTTCTACCTCAGTGGCACCCAACGCCTTCACGCGGGCAATAATCAAATCAACCAATTCTTCTGGTGCCGAGGCGCCAGCAGTGATCCCAACCGTGTACTTACCCTCGAACCACGCCGGATCAATGTCTTCCGCACAGTCGGTTAGGTACGCCGGGGTTCCCAGTTTTTCGGATAACTCGCGGAGACGGTTTGAGTTCGAGCTATTCTTCGAGCCCACCACCACCATCACATCACAGCTTTGGGCGAGATCACGCACTGCATCTTGGCGGTTTTGTGTCGCGTAGCAAATATCATCTTTGCGTGGACCTTGAATGTTGGGGAAGACCTGACGCAAGGTATCAATCACATCAGCGGTTTCGTCCACTGACAGCGTGGTTTGACTCACATAATGCAAGTTATCCGGGTCGTTGACTTGAAGCGTGTGCACATCCGCTGGCGTTTCAACCAAGTACATACCGCCGGTTTCACTGGCATATTGACCCATAGTGCCTTCCACTTCGGGGTGTCCAGCATGACCAATCAGTACCACTTCCATATTTTTACGGCTGGCACGTGCCACTTCCATATGTACTTTGGTCACCAAGGGGCAGGTTGCATCAAACACCGTCAGTTGACGGGATTTAGCTTCATTGCGCACCGCTTGCGATACACCGTGGGCCGAGAAGATCACAATGCTGTCGTCAGGCACTTCGCTTAATTGTTCCACAAACACCGCGCCGCGTTGCTTTAGGCCTTCCACCACAAATCGGTTATGCACCACTTCATGGCGCACATAAATGGGAGGCTGATAAATTTCCAAAGCACGTTCAACGATGCTGATCGCGCGATCGACACCAGCACAAAAGCCTCGGGGATTCGCAAGTAGGATCTTCATGACTTTGCCTTATTGCACACTGATTATTTCTACGTCAAAAATCACGGTTTTCCCTGCCAACGGATGATTAAAATCAACCGTCACAGATTCGCCGCTGACCTCGGTCACGATACCGGGAATTTCTTGTCCTTGAGGACCGCTAAACGCAATGATGGCACCCACTTCAGCAGGCGTGTCTCCCCCAAACTGACGGCGATCCATATAGTGGATATTATCCGGGTTTGGCTGGCCAAATGCATCTTCAGGTGCCAGCGTAAAGCTGCTTTGCTCCCCTTCATGCAGCCCTAACAGACAACGCTCAAAGTTCTCGGTCAAGCTGCCGTCTCCCATCACTAACTTAGCGGGTTTTCCGGCATTGTGGGTACTGTCGGCGACCGAGCCATCTTCAAGCTTAATGGTAAAGTGCATCAATACTTCGCTGGATGCGCTAATCGCTTTCATGATCTGTCCTTATCGAAAGTCGTGTTGGGCTAATTACTACGAGCGACCCCTAGGTCGCCGATGACTGCTCATGACGAAAACTGTCTAGCACCACTAAAACGGCGCCAACACAAATGGCTGAGTCAGCAAGATTAAAAGCCGGCCAATGTGAATTGCCAATGAAAAAGTCGAGAAAGTCGATCACATAGCCATGAACGAGGCGGTCAAATAAGTTACCCAATGCTCCGCCGATAATCATGGCATAGGCGATATTGAGCATGCGCTTACTTGCCGGTGTCACTCGCATCCAGTATGTCAGCAAGCCGCTCACGCCTAACGCGATAACGCTAAAAAGCCAACGCTGCCAACCGCCTGCATCGCTTAAAAAGCTAAATGCCGCACCATGGTTATGGACGTAGGTAAGATTAAAAAACGGCAGTAATTCAATGCGGTTCGCGGGACCATAGCCCATGGTGTTCATCACCAGCCACTTACTGCCAATGTCTAAAACGAAAACCAGAGGCGCCAGCCAAAGCCAGCGCCATCCTGATTGCGAGAGTGAGTGAGAGGTCATCACGCAAATTGGCGAGTTTCGCCTTCTCCTGCAATGTTAGTCACACAGCGGCCACAAATTTCTTCGTGTCCTTCGATCGTGCCTACATCAGCAACATGGTGCCAACAGCGGTCACATTTTTTCGCTTCAGACGCCACAACGTCAACAGATAGCCCTTCGACATCCGTTTGCGTCGCAGAGGATGGCGCCTCACCAGCGATCACTGTCGCTTTCGAGGTCAGCAGCACAAAGCGTAACTCATCGCCCATCATTTGCAGCTTTTGCGCAAACTCCGCCGGCGCGTATAGCGTGACTTCGGCTTCAAGTGAACCACCAATGACCTTGTCATTACGGGCCTGCTCGAGGGTTTTATTCACCGCGGCACGCACATCCAGCAGTTTTGCCCAGAATGCATTATTGAGCACGGCATCGTCTTCTAAGCCAAACAAGCCGTCATACCAGACATCGGTGAACACAAACTTGCCGCGTTCGCCAGGCATTTCATTCCAGATCTCGTCTGCCGTGAACGACATAATCGGTGCCATCCAACGTACCAGCGCTTCGACAATGTGGAACAGTGCGGTTTGGCAACTACGGTGCGCGTGGCTCCCCGCTTTCGCCGTGTACTGACGGTCTTTGATGATATCCAGATAGAAAGAGCCCATCTCAATCGAGCAGAACTGCATCAAGCGTTGGGTGACTTGATGGAAGTTGCAAGCTTCAAACGCTTCGGTGATCTCTTGTTGTGCGGCTAATGCACGCCCAACCGCCCAGCGGTCGACCGCCACCAGCTCATCGGCAGCGACACTGTCTTGCTTAGGATCAAAACCATGCAGGTTTGCCAGCAGGAAGCGTGCAGTATTACGAATACGGCGATACGCATCAGCGCTACGTTTTAGGATCTCGTCCGATACCGTGATCTCACCGGTGTAGTCGGTTGACGCCACCCACAGACGCAGGATATCGGCGCCCAGTTTGTTCATCACATCTTGCGGCGAGACAGTATTCCCCAGTGATTTCGACATCTTGCGGCCTTTGCCATCAACCGTGAAACCATGAGTCAGCACTTTGCGATACGGTGCTTTGCCTTTGATTGCCACCGAGGTCATCAACGAAGACTGGAACCAACCACGATGCTGATCTGACCCTTCGAGGTACATATCCGCTTCTTGGCCGTTAAACTCGTCGCGCTGGTTAACCACCGCGTAGTGGGTCGCACCAGAGTCAAACCAAACATCCAGTGTATCGAGGACTTTCTCATACTGTTCAGCGTCATCATCCAACAGTTCATTCAGATCCAGATCCCACCAAGCTTGGATACCCGCTTTCTCAACCCGTGCGGCAACTTGTTCAATTAAGTTCAGCGTGTCAGGGTGAAGCTCTGCGGTTTCTTTGTGAACAAATAGCGCAATCGGCACGCCCCAGGTACGTTGACGTGAAATACACCAATCAGGGCGACCATCTACCATCGACTCGATACGGTTTTGGCCCCACTCAGGGATCCAATCAACGTTCTTGATCTCTTGCAACGCTTTATCACGCAGACCCGCTTTCTCCATCGAGATAAACCACTGCGGTGTGGCGCGGAAGATGATTGGCGTTTTGTGACGCCAGCAGTGTGGATAGCTGTGCTCATAGGCGTGGTGATGCAGCAGAGCATCATGCGCTTTCAGCGCTTCAATCACACTGTCATTGGCTTTAAAGACATGTTGGCCGGCAAACAGTGGGGTATCCGGCAAATAGACCCCGTTACTGCCCACTGGGTTTGCCACTTCAAGATCGTATTTTTGACCGACCACAAAGTCTTCTTGGCCGTGGCCAGGTGCGGTGTGTACCACACCCGTACCCGACTCTGTCGTGACGTGATCACCCAAGATCACGGGCACATCAAAATCGTAAAATGGGTGCTTCACGCGTTTCAGCTCAAGCGCGTCACCCTTACAGAAACCGAGGTTGTGGTAGTGCTCAATACCCGCGCGATCCATCACCTCTTTGACCAGCTCGGCCGCGACGATAAGGCGCTTAGGTTGCTCGCCTTCAACTTGTACTAAAACATATTCAAGGTCAGCGGCCACCGCTACCGCACGGTTAGCAGGCAAGGTCCAAGGCGTCGTGGTCCAAATCACCACACCCACTTCGCCTTCACCTTGATGATCACCAGCCAGACTAAAGGCACTGATCAGTGCTTGTTCGTCAACCGCACGAAAGATCACATCAATCGATGGCGAGGTTTTATCTTGATATTCCACCTCAGCTTCTGCCAAGGCCGAGCCACAGTCCGTACACCAGTGCACCGGCTTAAAGCCTTTGTGCAAGTGTCCATTGGCGGCAATTTTACCCAACGCGCGGATGATGCTGGCTTCGGTATTGAAGTCCATGGTCAGGTAAGGTTTGTCCCACTCACCTAAAACACCAAGACGTTTAAAGTCTGCTTTCTGACCTTCCACTTGTTTGGCAGCGTATTCACGGCACTTTTCACGGAACTCAGCGGTTGAGACTTTTTGACCGGGTTTACCGACTTTTTTCTCTACCATCAGCTCAATCGGCAAGCCGTGACAATCCCAGCCAGGTACATACGGTGCGTCGTAGTCCGCTAGCGTTTTTGATTTAATAATAATGTCTTTGAGAATTTTATTAACTGAGTGACCAATATGAATGTTGCCGTTCGCGTACGGAGGACCGTCGTGCAAAATAAATGTTTTTTTGCCTTTCTTCGCTTGACGGATAGCACCGTACAGATCTTCATCGTACCAACGCTTGAGCATATCAGGCTCGCGCTTAGCAAGATTACCTCGCATCGGAAACGCAGTTTCCGGCAGGTTTAAGGTATCTTTATAGTCACTCATTGATTATTGATTCCGTATGGAGGTTACACTCTAGACATTATTCACATCAGCCAGCCACGCACGCGCAGCTGATGCATCTCGTTGAATTTGCATTTTTAGTGCGTCAATAGACGCGAATTTGGTTTCATCGCGAAGTTTATGCAAAAGATAAACTTCCAACTGTTTGCCATATAAATCGATTGATTGATCAAATAGATGGACTTCGAGCTGCTGGCGTACACCGTCGACCGTCGGCCGTACACCAACGTTAGCCACGCCGGGTAACCGCTGTCCGGTCACGGCGCCTTCCACTTGTACGGCATACACACCTGAAACCGGGGAAACGCGGCGTTTTAGCAGCACATTGGCGGTCGGGAAGCCAATCGTGCGCCCTAACTTACGCCCATGCGCGACACGCCCACAGATGCTGTAAGGTCGCCCCAACATGTCCGCCGCCTCGGCAAGATGGCCTGCGGCTAACGCATCGCGAATCGCCGTACTGCTCACTCGGCGGTCACTGACGCAAAAACTTTCGGTACTGACCACATCAAAGTGATGTTCCTGGCCTGCTCGTGCGAGGCGCGCAAAATCACCGCTTCGCTTCAAACCAAAGCGAAAGTCATCGCCGACTACCAGAAACTTAACACCCAATTGTTCGACCAACAAGCGGTCAACAAAGTGATCAGCACTCATGGCCGCAAATGCAGGGGTGAAATTTACACACAGCAGGCGGTCAACGCCCAGCTTCGCTAACTGGGTATATTTATCTCGCAATCTCGACAGACGCGCCGGCGCTTTTTCACCTTTAAACAGCTCTAACGGCTGCGGTTCAAACAACATCACAGTCGCAGGTAGGTTCAACGCTCGGGCCTTTTCCACCACTTGGCGCAACACCGCCTGATGTCCCAAATGGACACCATCAAAGTTACCGATGGTCAGGACACAACCTCGGTGGCGCGCTCGTATGTTATGGATACCTCGGATTAATTCCATCGCCTGCTGACTATTTGAACTATTGAAACTGGCGGATTATATACTAGTCAGGGCTGGCAATCAGCCCTGGATTCACATCCGACCCTTGAATTACCCGCGATGACGAATATCACCAAGTCGCACACCGCATAATAGTGCGGTGCATAAATACACCACACTGCCACCGAGGATCAGTCCAGCCAACACCATGCTACGCATCGACAGTGACATCTCGACCCAGCCATTTAATGTCGGCATCAGTGTCATTAACACCGCCACCATTGCTGCTACCGCAACCACTAAACGGCCAATATATAAAGCCGTCGCACGAGACAAACGGTAAACACCAGCACGGTGTAGGCCTTGATAGAGCAAACCCGCGTTGATCAGTGCCGATAACGCCGTAGCAATCGCAAGGCCAACATAACTGAACAAATAGGCAAAGATAGCGTTAAACACCATATTGCTTATCATGGCAATCACACCAAATTTCACCGGTGTTTTGGTGTCTTGTCGTGCGTAGTAACCGGGCGCGAGGACTTTGATCAACATAAAGTTGACCAATCCACAGGCATAGGCCACCAGCGATAAACTGGCCGCCTGCACATCTTCGACACCGAACTCGCCTCGCATAAAGAGTACCATCAGCATGGGCTTTGCTAACAAAATCAACCCCACCATGGCAGGAATACCCAGCAACAACACCATGCGCACTCCCCAATCCATAGTGGCAGCAAATTGGGTGGGCGATTTATCGACATGACGCTGGGAAAGCGCCGGCAGGATCACGGTCGCAATGGCAATGCCAAATAAGCCTAACGGAAACTCGAGTAAACGATCGGAGTAATACAGCCAACTGATGGAGCCTGTCATCAAAAAGCTGGCAATGAAGGTATCAAACAATAGGTTAATCTGGCTCACCGAGACCCCAAAAAGAGCCGGGATCATCAGTTTGCGGATCTTTACCACCCCAGGATGGTGCCAACCCCACTTGGGTTTTACGAGCATGCCCTCTTGCGATAAGAAAGGAAGCTGAAACAGCAACTGAACCAATCCACCGATAAAGACCCCGACCGCCAAACCGATTTCAGGTTGTGCAAGATAGGGCGACAGCCAAATCGCCGCGGCAATAATCGCGACATTGAGGAATACAGGGGTAAAGCTCGAAACGGCAAACTTATTAAGCGTATTCAGGATGGCGCCCGATAGCGCCACGAAAGTAATAAACCACAAGTACGGGAAAGTGATTTTCAGCATCAAGCTCGCTAACTCGAACTTGGCCCCGTCAGGGCGACCATCCAACCAGTCGACAAACCAACCGGTCCCAAATAACGCCGCCAACACAGGCGAGCCAATGACACCGAGCAGGGTGACAATCGTCACTAACCCACCCAAGGTACCGACGACATTGGCAACCAGCTCGCGAGATTGCGTCCGATGATTATCGTCTTTATCCAGCGCCTGATACTCAGTCAATACGGGGACAAAGGCCTGTGAAAACGCACCTTCTGCGAATAAACGACGCAAAAAGTTAGGGATTTTATTGGCGAAAAAAAACACATCGGCGGCAGCCCCTGCCCCCATCAAGTTGGCAATCACCACATCCCGCACCAGCCCCAACACGCGGGACACCAGTGTCATGGTGCTAACGATTAGCCCAGAGCGTAATAGTCGCTTACTCACGGTTACCTCTTGAAAACACGTGCCTCTATTGTGCGCCACCCCATGCGTGTTGATGCTCGCTCACTCATGCAGGCCAAGTGATAATGGCATGCAAAACGGAAATAAAGGTGACGTAGGGCCTGAAATGCTGATAGAATCAGCCGCCATATTAACCGTGATAACCCCGCAGCGCCAACACTACCTTGGGGCGGCGGATATTTGCACAAATGAATTGACAATAGAGGCAAAAAGAGGCATAGTCCTCCGCCTTGAAATGTCACCGAACAAAAGATTTGGGAGTTAGACCCTTGGCGAATATCAAATCTGCTAAGAAGCGTGCGATCCAATCTGAGAAGCGTCGCCAGCACAACGCAAGCCGTCGCTCTATGATGCGCACCTATATGAAGAAAACTGCTGCTGCTATCGCTGCAGGCGACAAAGAAGCGGCAACTGCTGCTTTTGCGCAAGTACAGCCTATTCTTGATCGTTCAGCCACCAAAGGCCTGATCCACAAGAACAAAGCAGCACGTTACAAAGCAAGCTTCGCAGCACAAATCAAAGCGCTGTAATAGCTTTTTTGCTTTGCATCATGCATAAAAAAACCGGCCTCGGCCGGTTTTTTTATTGCGCGTTGATTGATGTGCTTTATCAATCACCGCAATACAGATCGTGTAATAGCTGGATCACCGCTTTCACTTCTTCACTTTTCAGCGAGTAATAGACCGTTTGCGCCTCTTTTCGTGTATCCACCAAACCGTCTTTACGTAACCAAGCAAGATGTTGGGATAAGGCCGATTGGCTCAAAGGCACCCGTTCAACCAACTGTCCAACCGAAAGTTCGCCTTGTAGTAAATAGCACAGAATAAACAGACGCTTTTCGTTTGCCATGGCTTTCAGCAAGCTTACCGCTTTCGGCCCGTTTTGTTGCATTTGGGCTAAATCCATTTGACTTCCACTTCAATTGTTACCACCTTGCTCGAGTCTAGCACGATCTCACCACAAGCCTGTAACTAAACGAATAAGTGGCTGTAATCAGCTTCGCAAATCCGTTTGACGGCGGGGTGCTGAATCATTCGCTCAGCAAAAATCACATAGTACTCTTCCTTGACCGTCTCCAGGTTTGCAATCGGTGCAACATTACCGACACCACTGATTTCATTGGCATAGGTGCTGGGAGCGATAAACAATGCCTGATGGTTGATCCCAAACGCTTTCATTAACGCGGAGTCATCAAACTCCCCCAAAATATTGGGAACAATACCTTGTTGATCAAACCACTGCATCAGTTTGCGACCCATCGCTGTCGCTCGGCTTGGGATCAACAATTTCTGGTTCGCAAGCAGTGTGGCGAGCGGTATATCGGCCAATATATCTGGGTGAGAGGCAAACAAGCTCATACTGCACTCGCCCAGTTTGACGCTGAATAACCCCGCTTGCTGCGTCGAATCAACCGGACAGTCCGACAAAATCATATCCAATTTGTGCTGGGACAGTTGTTCTAACAACATTTCATGTGTCGATTCAAAACAGCGCAAATGAATTGCGTTATCGTCAGGTACTGCGTGGAGTAACACCTGACTGACTAACCGCTTGGATAATGCATCGGCGACACCGACGTCAAATAGGATATTCTCTTGCTGACTGTAATTAACGATATCGAGCATTTCGTAGCTCAAACCAAACATACGATCCGAATATTGAAACACCAGCTGCCCCAACTCTGTGGGCTCAACATGCCGGCCGTTTCGCTTAGTCAGCTTCCCATTAAGTCGTTGCTCGAGTGCTCGGATTTGTCCAGTGACCGTTTGAGGGGTTAAGCAAAGCTTATCGGCACCTTTGGTAATCGAGCCTTGCTTGCAAACCATCCAAAAATAGTAAAGGTGGTTGTAATTAAGATGCGCCATGACTTGCCATAAAAAAAACGCCAAGCCAGCAGCTTACGCTGCCAACTTGGCGCCTTCAAGCGAAATGAATGGGTTAGTTTTTCATATCGTCTTTATCCAGCGGCTTTCTCACGCGCTCACCGGCGCGATGCTCTAATGCTCGCTCTGAGAAGCTTGCGCTATCCGCGGCGCGCGTAGACTCTGCATCAGCGGATGCCGCCGCTTTGCCGTCCTCGACACCTGCAAGGTAGGCCTCGCATACTTGGCTGTTGTCGTTGTTGCCTTGGCAATATGTCTCATAATTGGCCGCAAGCGCCGTTCCCGAGACACCCAACAGACTAGTAATCAACGCTAACTCCATTTTCTTCATCTTCGTCTCCTTCTTCAAAGGCGCTGGCTGGCGGCAACATAAAATGCAGAACCAAGTAGCCAATCACTGCCGACAAGGTTGATCCTATCAAGATCCCGAGTCGAGAGAATGTGACGAACTCACCATTCACACCGACGAAGGCCAGTGACGAGATGAAAATCGACATCGTAAAACCAATACCACACAGTAAGGACACCCCAAAGATTTGTGGGAATGTCACTCTTGCCGGCATTTTCGCAATACCAAGTTTTACGGCTGCCCAACTGAAGGTAAAGATACCGAGCGGTTTACCAATCAGCAGACCTAACGCAATGCCGAGAGGCAGCATTTCGGTCAAGCTTGCTAGCGAGACGCCATCAAGCGAGACGCCGGCATTAGCAAACGCAAATATCGGCAGAATCAGATACGATACATAAGGATGCAGTGCATGTTCGAGCTTTTTCAGTGGTGACGGCGCATCCTCTGTTTTGCCTTTCAACGGAATCGCAAAACCTAGTACCACACCCGCGAGTGTCGCATGCACGCCTGACTGTAAGACACTGAACCAAAGCACCAAACCAACCACAATATAGGCGGCAATATTGGTGACATTTCGCATATTCATCCCAACCAATACTAAGGTTGCGACAAAGGCACTGGCGAGCGCCATGATGGAAAGGTCGCTGCTGTAAAACAGAGCAATAATCACGATGACGCCCAAGTCATCGATTATCGCCAGTGCTAATAAGAACACTTTAAGTGCCAGCGGTACTCGGTTACCTAACAGCGCTAATACACCTAAGGCAAAGGCAATATCAGTGGCTGCTGGGATCGCCCAACCGGACACAGCAAGCGGGTCACCCCAGTTAAACGCTAGATAAACCAGCGCGGGTGCCAACATACCGCCCACCGCCGCAACGGCAGGGAAAGTGGCTTTATCTTTGGTGTTTAACGCCCCTTCGATTAATTCCCGTTTAACTTCTAAACCAATCAGCAGGAAAAAAATCACCATCAGGCCGTCGTTGATCCAGTGACCCACGGACAGACCTGCAACATAGGTATGAAGCGTGCTGTCATATAAAGGCTGTAGATCCGAGTTCGCCACGAACATCGCTAGCACAGCCGCAATAATCAGCACAATACCTCCTGCAGATTCCATTTTTAGAAACTGACGAATGACATCAGTCATTTAAGCACTCCATACAAAAAAAGTGGATTTCCGTAGTCTAGACAGCCAGACCCGTTTTCTAAAAATCGTTTGTTCTGATAGTAAACATCGAAAAAACCGATGTAAAATCTCACTTACTATTGATTTATTCGCAGTCTAAACATTTGTCAACGAATTTTACCGTCCACCATTTAGCATAGTGGCAATCGCTTTGTTGTTGTTACATTTTTTATATCGGTTTTTTCTACTTGGGTGACACGGCCTAAATTTTAATTATAATCATAGACATAGCCCCGGCTAACCCTACCAACCCATCGACCCAGATCGGATTTTATGAACACTGCAGTATTTGTGTCATATTTCTGAAATATTCCCTTCTTACTATCGCCGCTGATTTTGCTTTGACACAAAACCGACATCGAATTGTCACGGAGATAACTTATGACTCCCCATGCTACAGCGGTAGAGGCAACCCAAAGCTCCTCGAACTGGTTCCGTTGGACCAAGCTCGCCGTCATGCTTTATGTACTACTGGTGGCGGTCGCCATGGTAGGGAGCGGCTTTAAATTAGCCGTGGGCGATGAGGCTAAGACCTTATTCGAATTTGCTTCTCACCCCGTAGCTGGCTTGATGATAGGGATTGCCGCCACGGCGCTGATCCAATCGTCAAGTACGGTTACTTCTATTATCGTTGGTCTGGTTGCAGGCGGCTTGCCGGTTGAAACAGCGATTCCAATGGTAATGGGCGCAAACGTGGGCACCACAGTCACCAACACCTTGGTGAGCTTGGGCCATGCGCGTTGCAAAGAAGAGTTCCGTCGTGCATTCAGTTGCGCCACGGTCCATGATTTCTTCAACTTATTCGCCGTGGCTATCTTCTTGCCGCTCGAAATGATGTTCGGCTTGCTAAACAAGTTGTCACAATGGTTGGTTTCGCCACTGTCACAAACCGGTGACATGAGCATCAAAGGGCTGAATTTCGTTAAACCGCTGACCAAACCTGCTGTGAACATGGTGCAGTCTCCTTTGGAGTCGGTTCTACCCGGCAACCTAGGTGGCTTGCTGATGATCGGTTTAGGTATCTTTGCCATCGTATGTGCCATCACTGTGATGGGTAAGGTGATGAAGAAGCTGATGGTCGGTCGTGCCAAAGACATGCTGAAAAACGCGATTGGTCGTGGTCCATTGCATGGCATCTTCTCAGGCTCAGTGGTCACTGTACTGGTACAGTCTTCATCCACCACTACAAGCTTGATGGTTCCGCTGGTTGGCACTGGCGTGTTAAAAATTCGCGATGTTTATCCCTTTACCCTGGGTGCAAACATTGGTACCTGCATTACTGCATTGCTTGCGGCGACTGCCGTCACCGGTGAATTCGCGGTGTTCGCGCTACAAATTGCGCTCGTGCACCTTTGCTTTAATATTCTCGCTACGGCGCTCATTTTCGGTATCCCGGTATTGCGTGAGTTGCCGCTAAAAGGCGCAGAATGGCTCGGTCACTTGGCCGCGAAATCGAAGATGGCGGTCCTGGCCTACATCACATTGGTGTTCGTGGTGGTACCCGGCGGGATTGTGCTGTTGTCACAATAATGCCCACCCGACGCTGATTGAATCAAAGCCATCGCTCCTCGCGGTGGCTTTTTTGTTATAAGCCGCAACCGCCACACAGAGACCACACTGTAGACATAAAAAAACGCAGCGGCTTGGCTGCGTTTTTGCTGATGAATGTGTCCTACGTCATTAAATGGCAATCGGCGCTTTAATGGTGGGATGCGGGTCGTAACCTTCAATCTCAAAGTCTTCAATCTTGTAGTCGAAGATGGAGGCAGGTTTGCGCTTAATCGTCAGCGTTGGCAATCCTCGCGGCTCGCGCTTTAACTGCTCATACACAATCTCATCGGTCAGGTGATTGTGGTATAGGTGCACGTCGCCAAACGTATGGACAAAATCGCCCACTGCCAAATCACATTGCTGTGCAATCATATGCGTTAGCAACGCGTAACTGGCAATATTGAACGGCACCCCTAAAAAGTAATCTGCACTGCGCTGATAAAGCTGGCATGAGAGCTTACCATCGGCCACGTAGAACTGAAAAAGACAGTGACAAGGGGCAAGGGCCATCTTACCCTGCTCCGCGTTCTCAGACGGGCTGACAGACTCGTCGGGTAAATCTGCGGGGTTCCACGCTGTAATGATATGACGGCGCGAATGTGGTTTGGTTTTGATTTGCTCCACCAGCTGCGCAATTTGGTCAACCGTCGAACCATCAGGACATGCCCATGAGCGCCACTGGGCGCCATAAACCGGCCCTAGATCGCCTTGCTCTGTCGCCCACTCATCCCAAATACGTACTTTGTTGTCTTGTAAGTATTGGATGTTAGTATCGCCGTTAAGAAACCACAGTAATTCGTGGATAATGGCGCGGGTATAAAGCTTTTTGGTCGTGAGCAGTGGAAAACCTTCAGCAAGGTCGAACCGTAATTGGCGTCCAAACACTGAACGTGTACCTACACCCGTGCGGTCGCCTCTATCCGTACCATTGTCAAGAATATCCTGCATCAAAGCTAGATACTGCTTCATAGTGTTTCCTATCGTTGGACAAACAAAAGGCACCGCCCGCGGTGCCTTGGTGTGGTCAATAGTATATCTGATTACTCGACGTTAATCACCGAGCCGCAACAGAGCCTCGTCGGTACGACCAGACCATCATAAGCGCCCCAGCAACGATCATCGGCAATGATAATAACTGTCCCATGCTGAACAAGTCACCAAACAACCCAAGATGCGCATCCGGCTCACGGAAGTATTCGACGATAAAGCGGAACGTGCCATACCCGACTAAGAATAACCCCGATACCGCCCCCATAGGACGAGAACGGCGAATAAACAGATTGAGGATCACAAACAACGCCACCCCTTCGAGTGCAAACTCATAAAGCTGGGAAGGGTGACGCGGCCAAGGACCGCCGGTGGGGAAGATCATCGCCCAAGGCACATCGGTAACACGCCCCCAAAGTTCACCGTTAATAAAATTGCCTAACCGCCCCGCGCCTAAACCGAAAGGAACGAGCGGCGCAATAAAATCAGCCACGGTGAAAAAATGACGTTGGGTTTTACGCGCATACCATGCCATGGCCACGATGACGCCAAGCAAGCCACCATGGAAGGACATGCCGCCAGTCCACACTTTAAACAAGAATAAGGGGTCGGCAACAAACGCATCAAATTGATAAAACAATACGTAACCGATGCGACCGCCCAGTACGACGCCAAGAAAACCCGCGAACAGTAAATCACTGACTTCCTCTTTGCTCCAACCACTGTTCGGTTTCGTAGCACGGTGATTGGCGAGCCATAGGGCAAACACAAAACCAACTAAATACATCAGTCCGTACCAGCGAATGGCAATCGGGCCAAGCTCGACTACTATCGGGTCTATCGACGGAAAGGTAATGTAACCTTCTGTCATGGATTCCATCCTTTACTTCAACAACATGCTTGCGCCGACAATAACAAGAAAGCCAGCAAAAATACGTTTTATTTGCCGCGTCGGAAGCTGTACCGCGAGCGTGGCGCCAACGCGTGTCATCAACACCGAAGTCGACACCACACCCAGCAAGGCGGGCAAATACAAATATCCGACACTGAGTGCGGGTAAGGGTTCCGTCTGTCGCCAGCCCAACCAAACAAAACTTACCATCCCGGCCAACCCGAGCACGGCGCCACCAAGTGCAGAGCTGCCAATCGCTTTGTGCATCGTGACCCCACGCCAGTGCAAGTAAGGGACAGTAAAGGATCCACCGCCAATGCCAGCCAAGCTTGATAGCGTACCGATCAAGGTACCCGCCAGAGATATTCGCCATGGAGACGGTAAAGGGCGGAGGGTGACTTGGGGACGACTGAGCAACATTTGCATCGCCATGGTCAGCACGATGACGCCAAAGATACGTGGCAGCCAATCGGGTGGAAGTTTATCTGCCAATGAGGCACCTAATACGCCGCCTAGCATCATCCCTGGAACCAGGGCTCTAACCGCGCGCATATCCACATTGCCCATACGAAAATGGCGCCACGCTGAGGCGCTGGAGGTTAAGACAATGGTAGCCAACGATGTCGCCAGCGCCATCGGCATGACGATATCAGCAGACAGACCAAATAATGGCAGCAAAAAGCTTAACGCCGGCACCACCACCAAGCCACCGCCAATGCCAAGGAGTCCGGAGAGTGTGCCAACTAACGCCCCCAACAGCATACAAATAAACGCTAACAACAAGGTTGCGGTGGTGATCATCGCATCCGTCCAATTTGGACCAGCGCATCCAAACCTTGTTCGGCTAAAAAGTCTTCCATCTGGGTACGGACCTGTCCGGGTTCACTCAAACTAAGCATCTGCTCGGTTTGCTTTTGTAAGCGTGGTAAGGAAAGACGACTGAGCAAGTACTTAATCTTCGCCACATTACGCGTATTCATACTCAATTGGCGATACCCCAGCCCCACTAGTAATGCCGCGCCCACCGGATCGCCAGCCAGTTCACCACATACGCTCACCGGCAATTGATGGCGAGCACTGGTGGTCGCAATCAAACTAAGCGCATGAAGTACGGAAGGATGGAGCGCATCAAAGATGTTGGCGACACGGGCATTGTTGCGATCCACGGCCAACAAATACTGCGTTAAATCGTTGGTGCCAACGGAAAGAAAATCGACTTCTTGCGCGATCCCATCGAGCTGATACAGCACCGAGGGTACCTCAACCATAATGCCAAGCAGCGGTTTCGCCAGAACTTCTCCCGCCAACTGTGCCTCTTGGCGTACTTCCTCAAACGCGCGAGCAATTAACGCTTTCGCTTCCAGCAATTCATTCACACCGGAGATCATCGGCAACAAGAGTTTCAAATTATCCAAACCCAAACTGGCACGCAGCATCGCACGCACTTGGATCAGAAAAATATCAGGATGATCTAAGGTAAAACGAATGCCGCGCCAGCCAAGAAACGGGTTATCTTCATCGACACTCAAATAGGGTAATGGCTTATCCCCGCCAATATCCAAGGTGCGCATCACCACAGGTTTATCTGGGTAGCTGGCTAAAATCGCTCGGTATTGTTTGACCTGTTCGTCCTCGGAAGGAAAACGGCGCTGCATTAAAAAAGGCACTTCGGTCCGAAACAAGCCCACCCCATCGACACCTTGGTTGATGGCAATGCTACTGTCGGCGCTCAAACCAGCGTTCAAATGGATCTGGATACGGGTGCCATCTTGGCTTTTTCCGGGCGAGGCTAGCGCCGTATCTAAAGTCGATTGCAAACTGACTTCCGCTTGAACCAGCTGCTGATATTCCTTCAGCAAAGGTGCGGCGGGCTCAATCATCAACAGCCCTTTGTGACCATCCAAGATCACCGATTTATTGTGGAGTCTTGGCGCGGAAAAGCTCACTCCCATCACCGCCGGAATGCCAAGTGCCCTTGCCAAGATGGCCGCATGGGAGTTCGCCGCACCCTCTTCGGCTACGACCCCCGCGAGTAGCGCACGTGGAATAGAAGCCAGCATGCCAGCCGTCAGTTCACGGGCAAGCAAGACGATAGGTGACGAGATGGGTTGATGATTGCTTGAGGCTTCAGAAAGAAAATAGAGTAACCGCTGGCCGAGCTCCTTCACATCGGCAGCCCGTGCCTTAAGATAGGGATCATCCATGGCCGCAAAACGGGATGAAAAGGTTTCTACCGTTTGTCGGACCGCCCACGCGGCTTCGTCGCCCTGTTGGATACGTAGGGTCATATCCTCGCGCAGCATAGGATCGTTGAGCAAATGGACAAATAAATCAAAGATCGCCAGCGCTTCTTTTTGTAGCTCCTTATCAAAGCGTTTTCTAAGGCGACGGAACTCCACTGACGCATCATCTAATGCGGCATCTAAACGATCGAGTTCTTTTTGAACATGCAAACAGCTGGCCGGTGCAATGTCCTCTAACCGTGGTTGAGAATCATCACACCATGCATTCGCAATTCCCACCCCTGGTGATGCGGGAACTCCTTCCAACAACACGGGTGACTGTGATGCATTCAGCCATCCGCCTTGTGCATCTGCATAGGCAAACACTACGGCCAGTTGCGCGGCGAGAGTGACAAGAAACGACTCTTCACTTTCGTCAAATTGACGCGGCTGGTGTTGCTGCACGACCAGTACGCCCAGTACCGTTTTACGATAAATAATGGGCGTACCTAGAAAAGACTGGAAGGCATCTTCTCCTGTGGCAGGGAAAGGTTTAAACGCGGGATGCTCACGCGCATGGGCCAGATTGATCGGTTCTGCGCGCTCGCCAACTAATCCTACCAAGCCTTCACCAAAAGACAGTGAGACTTGCGCGGCAGGATCCAAGCCTTGAGTGGCCATCAGATCAAAGCTAGCTTGCTCGGGGTTGGCAAGATACACAGAGCAACACTCGGTATGCATCGCAACACAGGTTTGCTGCACTAGGGTTTGCAGCGCCTGATGAAGATCCGCCGATGCGGCTACGCTCTGAACAATATTTCTAAGCTGTGTCAGCACCGGCTTCCTCCTTAAACGTTACCCTCGCTTGTTCCGACGTCGAGGCTTACGCTCCTTAAAAGGCATTGCTAACGGCGCAAACTCTTTCATTGCACGGCGGTATACTTCGCGTTTGAAAGACACAACCTGACGTACCGGATACCAATAACTGACCCAACGCCAGCCATCAAACTCCGGGATTCCCCCGCGGGACACATTCACTTTCGACTCATCGCATTCCAGCTTCAACAAAAACCATTTTTGTTTTTGCCCAATACAGACTGGCTTGGAGTCCCAACGTACCAAACGTTTCGGGAGCTTATAACGTAGCCAATGACGGCTAGTACCCAAGATGCGGACATCTTTTTTGGTCAGCCCCACTTCTTCGTAAAGCTCACGGAACATGGCTTGTTCGGGACTTTCCCCATCATCAATCCCGCCTTGCGGGAACTGCCATGAATGCTGACCATATCGACGAGCCCAGAGAACCTGACCGTGGCCGTTACATATTACTATCCCCACATTGGGACGATAGCCATCGCCATCAATCACTGGACGACCTCAATGATAAATCTCTACTGAGTCTGATTTTTTCACAAAAAGCCGCTAAGGGTAAACAAACATTGTGGATTAACCTGTGTTTTTGCGCACTCGTCGTCATCTGAGGATAACTCAGGGCCTAACAGGAAGTTATAAACATAGCAATGAGAGTTTGCGCACATTTATTCACGCTTTCTGTGGATAGATTTGTGAAGAAGCAACGAAAAAGTCTAAAACGTCGTCAGCTAAAGATCAGTTAATCTGATTTACAATTAAACAAAAATAAAAATAAACCCTATAAATCAGAACATTAAAAACATAAAACCCAGCAAAGATCCTTGTAGCGATCTTTCGATCATCCTTTGCACACAGATCGCTCAAAGATCCATCAGTTAGTAAATTATCCACATCGTTAGCGCAAAAATCCAACAATATCGTTAGTTGCTCACCTAACACAGGTAAAAAGGGTACTGTATATATGATCATGGTCGCGATTTTTATACGCAACACTTATCTTTCTGTGGATAACTAAAGCGCCGCCAGATTGATCTTCACCATGAGGATCCTTGCGCCTTGCTCGACGCTTAACGATAATGCCGGTCATCTTATGCCAAACATTACCCGTTGCCGAAAAGCTATCTATATGCAGCCACCACAGTCCGAATCAGAACTCATGCAGCGTGCCGCTGATTTAGCCGGTTTTACGCTAGGGGAAATCAGCCACGAGCATGGGATCGCCTGTCCGGCCGATCTGAGCCGAGAAAAAGGCTGGGTAGGCATGTTGCTAGAAACCTGCTTGGGCGCGACGGCAGGAAGTAAGCCCGAGCAAGACTTTGCTCATTTGGGGATTGAGCTGAAAACGATCCCCGTTAACGCGCATGGCAAGCCACTCGAAACCACCTTTGTGTGTGTTGCGCCTTTGACGGGGATCAGTGGTGTACAGTGGGAACACAGCCATGTTCGGCACAAACTTTCCCGTGTTCTTTGGGTTCCCGTTGAGGGAGAACGCACTATCCCACTCGCAGAGCGGCGCATTGGCACTCCCCTGCTCTGGTCACCCAGTCGAGAAGAAGACGCGCAGCTGCGTGCCGATTGGGAAGAGCTGATGGATTTGATTGCCTTAGGACGGGTGAATGATATTACCGCGCGTCACGGCCAGTATTTACAGCTGCGCCCCAAAGCCGCCAACAGCCATGCACTCACCGATGCGTTTGGGGCAAAGGGCGAACCGATCAAAACCCTACCGCGTGGCTTTTATCTTCGCACCCAGTTCACCCATCATATTCTAAGCCGATTTTTCGTCAGCTGACCGAACGGCCTAAAAGCGTATCGGCATGTCCTCTTTGCAGGGCGGTTGATCACCGGTGGCGAACTCGTCGTAAGGGTCGAACAAGCGTAATACACCCTGTTCAATTCCCAGCGCCTTTAAGCGGTCTCCCACTTGACCCACATTATCAAACTGCATCACTTCACCGGTGGCATCGTCACGCAAAGGTTCGAGGTGGTGTTTCACCTCCACTTCAACGGAATATTTCGCACCACCGGCGTGGGCCATCACATAACATTGGGGGCAAGAGCGCGGGTCAGCGCGCATCCATGCCTTAAGTTGTCCATAGTTCATGATGCTCTCCTCGTTGTGATCTTTATCAGTAAAGAGCAGGATCGGAGAAACTGTCAAGCAAGGCGCCACAACGCTTTTGCTGAGCAATAAAATTCTCTACTATGGAATGCCATAGGTCGATTGCAGACAAGGAGACAGGATGCAATACCACCGCCTGCCCCATTCCACCTTAGATGTCAGTAAAGTGTGCTTGGGCACCATGACCTTCGGTGAGCAAAACACCGAAGCCGATGCCCATGCGCAATTGGATTTTGCCCTTGAGCGCGGCGTTAATCTTATCGATACCGCCGAAATGTATCCGGTTCCGCCCAGCCAAGCCACCCAAGGCCGAACCGAGGCGTATATTGGAAGTTGGTTAGAAAAGTCGGGGAAGCGTGATCGTGTGATCTTGGCCACCAAAGTCGCTGGTCCACGCAACGTGCCTTACATTCGTGAGGATATGTCCCTCAATCGTCGCCACATTCATCAAGCCGTTGAAGACAGCTTATCGCGCTTAAAAACTGACTACATCGATTTGTATCAGGTGCACTGGCCACAGCGTCACAATAACTGTTTTGGCAAATTGAACTATCCGTATCAAGACGAGCACTCCGGCGTCACCTTGCTAGATACCCTGGATGCGTTAAATGATCTGGTGAAAGCCGGTAAAATCCGCTACGTCGGGGTATCAAACGAGACGCCTTGGGGCGTGATGAGCTATTTGCATTTAGCCGAAAAACATAGCCTGACGCGGATTGTATCGATCCAAAATCCCTATAATTTACTTAACCGTAGCTTTGAAGTTGGCCTGTCTGAAATCAGTCATCACGAAGGCGTCGAGCTACTTGCCTACTCCCCCCTTGCCTTCGGTGCCCTCAGTGGTAAGTATTTGGGCGGCGCGCGTCCCTCTGGTGCGCGTTGTACCTTACATCAGCGTTTTTCTCGCTATTTTACTGAAGCAGGACAAAAAGCGACGCAGGAATACGTTGAGTTAGCCCGAGCGCACGGCTTGGATCCGGCGCAAATGGCGCTCGCTTTTGTCAACTCTCGCCCTTTTGTTGCCGCCAATATTATTGGCGCAACCACGCTAAAACAGCTAGAAAGCAATATCGACAGCCTCAATATTATCCTCAGTGAGGACGTCCTCGCGGGGATTGACGATATCGCTACTCGCTATCCAAACCCTTGCCCTTAAACGAGAAACGGCAGCCTTATTGGCTGCCGCGCAGAGGGTGATTAGATAGGGCGGCGTTTGCTCGCAAACGCCGCTTTCTGGGGCCCATTACAGCCACCGCCATCGTCGTCGCCATGTCACAAGATAGCGTTTTGCCGCGAAATGCGTATTCACAGGCAACCCATCTTGAAAGTTGGCGGTGATACCAATATCACGCTGCAAATGATGGTTCAATGCAACATTGGCAACTCGATAACGGTTTGCGTTGGTGCGGCGCTGACGACGTGCGCCAATACGAACAACAGCTTGCGCTAATGGGTATAAAGATAGTTGAGTCATGATGGCTCTCCTTGTTGGTTAAAGGAGGCCACAGGCACAATACGTAGAGGTACTGCAATCTGGCCGCATTATGCCCGCGGCCAGTTACAATTGGTCGCAGAGTCAGATGTATAAGCGGGTATCTCGTGCGCAATGATTGGCACGACCCATCGCTGAGGCAAAGATGACACCCTGTTTTTGGCTCGGTATGTATGTCATGTTGCCTCCTAAATACACATGAATCTGCGTGACTTGAGGGTTTATTGTTCAATATCACGTCATTATATTCAATAACTTATTCGAATATTGTGCAAATTTAACGCAATGCTCTGCTATCATTTTTATCAACCTTGTATTTGCACTGCTCTGGTTAACAAGGCTGTGACATAAATAGATAATTATTCTGTTCCTATCTCAGCATCAGCCGTCACTTTCATTCCCTTCGTACCCTAAACTCATCGAACGGGCGATAAGTAAACCTTTGAGGCAATAAGCTGTTGGCGCAACGCTTGCAGTGCTATCCCCATGGCCTGCTGAGGCAACCAAACCAAATCGACAAAAAGCTCCCAGCTATCTTGAGCAAGATCGGAAGGCAAAATCACTAACTCACCTTGTTGAACCGCCGTTTCCACCAGTGAGAAAGGCAGTTCCGCCCAACCAATCCCCGCCTCAACCAAACGCAATGCCACACTCAAATTTTCTGTTCGCCATGCACTGTCTGCATATTGCCAACGCGGCGCCGCGTGCCTATCTCGTCCGGCCACCACAATTTGGCGATGCTTCACAATTTCAGGCCAATCAAAGTGCGTTAACCGCGCGAGTGGATGCTGAGCACTGCAAACCGCACACATTCGCATCATCTCAAGGTTATGAAATTCAAAGGCGGTCGGCAGCTGTTGTTCCTGAACCAGTAGCCCTAATTGCGCGCGCCCTTGCTCAAGTAAACTAATCACATCCACATAAGCGGCGGTGAGAATTTCAATTTCGACCTGTGGAAATTGCTGTTCAAACGCCGCCAGACGCGCAGCAATACTGGGCGAGATCGCGGCAGACTCTGCAGCAATGGTGAGACGGGTTTCGACTCCGGTTGCAAACGCATCGGCGCTGGCTTGAAGACGCTGCATTTCGGTTAAAATTCGCTTCGCTTTGCCCAGCAGTGCCTCACCTTGCTCTGTCAGCACCGGGTAGCGCCCTTGACGCTCGAATAACGTTACCGCCCAATCAATCTCTAGATTCGCGACCGCGGTGCTGACCACAGATTGTGCTTTACCCAGCTTTCTCGCCGCCGCAGAAAAGGAGCCAGTCTGTGCTGTCGTCACAAACGCGGCTAATTGATCCAATGAAAACGCCATCAAGCTCTCCCGAGAATTATCATCTATCTATTTATACGATAGTTACTAACTTATATACATCGATTTTACCTATACAATAGCCCAGAAGCTCGATAGTAGGCGAAACGGAGTCTTCTCCCTAGCGTCGCCACTATCGGTCGCGAATAACGTAAATTGATTGTGTTGTGTGAGGTTGTAATGCGAACAAAAGCCGACCGCTGGCGTCATGCCATTGGCTTTGAATTAATAGGCCTAATTCTAGTGGTAGTCGGGCTCAATTTTATATTGGGGGCTGATATCGGCCACTTGGGGGTGATGGGCGTGCTGTTTTCCGTGATCGCGACGGGTTGGAACTATGTGTATAACATCCTGTTTGATAGAGCCATGCTCGCGATGCGAGGCAGTGTCCTCAAAACCCTGCCAATCCGAATCCTGCACGCCGTGCTTTTTGAAGCTGGGCTTTTGGTGGTCACCATTCCGTTTATTATGTGGTGGCTCTCGATGACCCTTTGGCAAGCCGTGGTGATGGATTTAGGTATGGTTGTGTTCTACTTGTTTTACGCCTTTGTCTATAACTGGGTCTATGATCAAGTCTTTCCGATCCCTTCCCATTCTCCCCAAGCGTAATGGTCAGGCTGCACGGAAGCAGCCCAGCTCAATCTTTCTATTGACGAAATGTGCGAGGGGTCGGGATCAAGTTATGTTTGTTGAGCAAGCGATACATGGTGGCTCGCGACACGCCCAACTCTCTCGCCGCTGCCGACACCTGTCCTTTGTTCGACTCAAGTACCGCAATCAATGCATCGCGCTCTGACTCTTCGCGTATTTTGCGCAGACTTTGTTTGTAGTCCCCTTGGCGAGGTAAATCGAGATGTTCCGCTTCGATGACCAAGTGATCGGCAAGAAGCACGGCACGTTTGACTTGATTGATTAACTCCCGCACGTTCCCCGGCCATGAATAGGCGCTTAATACACTCTTGGCTTCATCTGAAAACGTTCGCGCTTGAGTATTATATTGACGGGCAAATTTGAGCAGGAAATAGTCGGCTAAGTCAGTAACATCGGCTTGCCTATCTTTCAACGACGGCATGTTAATACGCAACACATTCAGCCGGTAATACAGATCTTCGCGGAACAATCCTTCAGCGACCCGCTTCTCTAAATCCATATGGGTTGAGGCGATAACACGCACATCCAAATCACGATTGTATTTGTCGTGATTGATATCCAGCATCCCCTCTTGCAATAAATGCAACAAATGGCTTTGTAAGTGCAGCGGTAAGTCACCGATTTCATCAAAAAATAAGGTGCCTTTGTGGCATTGGCGTATTTTTCCGGGCGTCTCGTCATCACCCAATAATTCTTGCTGCATTTGCTCGTCGGCCAATGCCGAGCATTTAATCGACTCAAACGGGCCTTTGGCGCGGGTAGAGGCGTTATGAATCGCCAGTGCGACTAACTCTTTACCTGTCCCACTCTCACCGGCCACCAGCACAGACACATCGGTCGGCGCGACACGTCGCACCTGATCTCGCAGCTTTTTCATCGCAGGACTTTTGCCTTCCAAGCCCATATCACTGTGATCGCCCAGATGGGGCCACACCTGACGCTCCAAACGCAGCATCCCCAATTGGTGACCAATGGTGCTCATCAACTGTGAGTTCGGCACTGGCGAGGTGAAGTAATCAATGCAAAAGCTGACAATGAACTGGCAGATTGCTTCATTCCCCAATTGCTCTTCGCGTACCAAGGCCAACCAACGCACTTGCTTGTTACGGTTAACCATAGACGCGACGCCATTGAGGCTAAAATCATCGTGGCTTAAGTCAACAATACCAATACAAGGGCCAATGTCTTGCAGCAAAGATTGTGCTGCGCGCAAGTCATAACAACGATGACATCGCCAGCCTGCTTGTTCCAGGGTTGCTATCCAAGGCTCATACGGGCCCCCGACGACCACCAATGAGCTCAAGTTTGTTTCACTCCCTGTGTGTAATCCCATAACCTCTGCCTTACATCCAGTCTGTGATACTGCGGAAGAACCAAAATCCCATTATAAGGAGGCTCAGTCCTGATTCTGTCTCAATAAAGAGACATTGAGTAGGTCAGAATACGTATAATTTTAGTCACTCGTCGCAAAAAGCAGAATAAAATAAGGCTTTTAGCGCGGGCATGACTCCGCTGATAGAAAAAAAGCGGCTCGAAAGCCGCTTTTTCATCATACCTAGCGATTTAGCCGTTTTGTTGTGGGCGCATCGCTGGGAATAGAATAACGTCACGGATGGTATGCGTGTTGGTAAATAGCATCACTAGGCGATCAATACCAATCCCCTGTCCTGCCGTTGGCGGCAAACCATGCTCAAGCGCGTTGATGTAGTCTGCATCATAGTACATAGCTTCATCGTCGCCCGCGTCTTTCGCTTCCACTTGGGCTTTAAAGCGTGCGTCTTGATCTTCTGCGTCATTCAGCTCCGAGAAACCGTTCGCCACTTCACGACCACCAACAAAGAACTCAAAGCGATCGGTTACAAACGGGTTATCATCGTTGCGACGTGCCAGTGGTGAAATATCCGCTGGATACTCAGTGATAAAGGTTGGCTGAATCAACTGAGGCTCAGCGGTTTCACCAAAGATTTCTTCCATCAGCTGACCGGCCGTCCAGAATGACTCCACACTGATCTTCAGTGATTTAGCAATCGCCGCGAGGTGATCACGGTCTTGCGCATTCTCGTAGGTCAGTGCTTGGATCTCAGCATGATCAGGGTTGTACTGCTTGATCGCATCCAGCATGGTCATACGTGGGTATGGACCGGCAAAGTTAATTTCATGCTCGCCATATGGCATCACAGACTGCCCCAGAACCTCGAGAGCAACACGCGATAGCATCTCTTCGGTCAAGTCCATCAGATCATTGTAATCCGCGTACGCCATATAGAATTCCATCATAGTGAATTCTGGGTTATGACGAGGCGACAAGCCTTCGTTACGGAAGTTGCGGTTAATCTCGAACACACGCTCAAAACCACCCACGACCAAACGCTTGAGATAAAGCTCTGGCGCCACACGCAAGTACATATCAATGTCTAGCGCATTGTGGTGAGTGATAAATGGACGTGCAGTCGCGCCCCCAGGGATGACATGCATCATCGGGGTTTCAACTTCCATAAAGTGTTTTTCTACCATGTAGTTACGGATAGCAGTCACTACACTGGAACGGATTTGAAACGCCTGACGCGATTCTTCGTTGACGATCAAATCTACATAGCGCTGACGATAGCGCAGCTCTTGATCAGCCAAGCCATGGAATTTTTCAGGCAATGGACGCAAGGCCTTGGTCAGCAACTGGTAGCGCTCCATATTGACATACAGATCGCCTTTGCCGGATTTGTGCAGCGCACCGTGTACACCAATGATGTCACCGATATCCAAGCCGTGGTATTCGGCTTTCAGTGCCTTTTGAACGTCTTTAGAGGCATAGGCTTGAATACGTCCCGAGACGTCTTGTACCACCAAGAAAGGACCACGTTTCGCCATGATACGGCCTGCGATGGTCACTTTATGATCGAGCGCTTCTAGCTCAGCTTTTTCTTTTTCGCCAAATTCAGCTTGTAGGTCCGCAGCAAGGTGCTCGCGACGGAAATCATTCGGATGACCGTTCGCCTTGCAGTTTTCACGGATGTGATTCAGTTTGGCGCGACGCTCGGCTATCAGCTTATTTTCGTCTTGTAACTGGTCAGTCATAGAAAACCCTTTACTCAAAGTCGTGATTACAGGCCAGATTTGAGGCTGGCTTCAATAAATTTATCCAAATCGCCGTCAAGTACGGCCTGTGTATTGCGGTTTTCAACCCCGGTGCGCAAGTCCTTGATGCGTGAGTCATCCAACACGTAGGAACGGATCTGGCTTCCCCAGCCGATATCTGACTTCGCGTCTTCGTTGGCTTGTTTTTCCGCGTTTTGCTTTTGCAACTCAAGCTCAAACAGTTTGGCGCGAAGCTGCTTCATCGCTTGGTCTTTGTTTTTATGCTGCGAACGGTCGTTCTGGCACTGCACCACCGTATTGGTCGGCACGTGGGTAATACGGACCGCAGACTCTGTGGTGTTAACGTGCTGACCACCCGCGCCAGACGCGCGATACACATCAATGCGCAGATCGGCAGGATTGATGTCGATGGCAATATCATCGTCAATTTCAGGGTAAACAAACGCAGACGCAAACGAGGTATGGCGGCGACCACCCGAATCAAACGGTGACTTACGAACCAAACGATGCACCCCGGTTTCGGTACGTAACCAACCGTAGGCGTATTCACCTGTAATGCGCACGGTGGCAGACTTTAAGCCGGCGACTTCACCTTCAGACACTTCAATGACTTCCGCTTTAAAGCCTTTCGCATCGGCCCAACGCAAGTACATGCGTAACATCATGTTGGTCCAATCTTGCGCTTCTGTACCGCCGGAACCGGCTTGCAGATCGATATAGCAATCTGACGCATCGTGTTCACCGGCGAACATACGGCGAAATTCTAGCTTCTCAAGCTTAGCTTCTAAGTCGGCAAGCTCTGGCTCGATTTCATCAAAGGTTTCTTGATCGTCTTCTTCAACGGCGAGCATCAAAAGCTCGTTAACATCCTCACCACCTTGGGTGAGTTGGTCAATGGTTTCAACCACAGCTTCCAGCGAGGCACGTTCTTTGCCCAGTGCTTGTGCGCGCTCAGGTTCGTTCCAGACGTCTGGTTGTTCTAATTCGGCATTAACTTCTTCTAGACGCTCTTTCTTGGCATCGTAGTCAAAGATACCCCCGAAGAGCATCGGTGCGTTCAGCGATGTCCGCGAGGCGGTTTTTGATTGGATTGATCTCAAACATGGTCAAGCATCTTCATTTGCGGAAATTTAACCGCCGAATTTTAGCGAATTGTGGGGTCAATAAACAGGGCATGACGGAAAAAGCCGCACAATTAAGCACTCTCCAGATGAGAAACAATCAATTGCGCACTGCGATTGCCACGAAACTCGTTAATATCCAGCCGGTAGACTAACCGCATCTGCTTCACACTCGGGTCCGGCCAACGGCGCACATCGATATTAAACGCAATTGCATCAATCATGGCACCACCGTCTGGATGCTCCACCATTAATTTCAGATGCTTACTGCCAACCAGCTTTTGCTGTAACACCTTAAATGTGCCATCAAATTGCGGCTCCGGAAATCCTTGTCCCCAAGGTCCCCCCGCTTGGATAAGCTCCGCGGTTTCGATGCTCAAGTCACGACTCGACAGTTCCCCATCACTGAGTAGTACGCCTTTGAGATCATCGTCGTTGACTGCCTCACGTACTTGCGTATCAAACAAACGGGCAAAACGCTCAAATTCACTCTCATCGATAGTCAGCCCTGCCGCCATGGCATGCCCGCCAAACTTTTTGATCAAGCCGGGATGCTGAGTATCGATCCGATCCAGCGTATCGCGCATGTGCAATCCTGGAATCGAACGCGCCGAGCCTTTAATGGTGCCATCGCCCCCATCGGCAAAAGCGATCACGGGACGATGAAACTGCTCTTTCAGGCGCGAGGCTAAAATACCAATCACGCCTTGATGCCAATCTCGTTGAAAGAGTGCGAGACCAACGGGTAAGTCTTGTTCGCTTTTTTCGGCAATCAAGCGCTCACACCATGCTACCGCTTCTTGCTTCATCCCGGCTTCAATTTCTTTGCGGGTTTGATTAAGTGCGTCCAACTCCGCGGCCATGCGTCGCGCGGCGTGGATATTGTTGCTCAGTAATAGCTCCACCCCAAACGACATATCATCCAGTCGCCCTGCCGCGTTGATCCTTGGACCTAAAGCAAATCCAAAGTCGCTGGCCACCAAGGTCGCCATGTTTCGGTTCGCGACTTCGATCAGTGCCTGAATACCGGGGCAACATCGCCCTGCCCGAATGCGCTGTAAGCCTTGGTGCACCAAGATACGGTTGTTGGCATCCAATGCCACTACGTCGGCCACCGTCCCCAATGCAACCAAATCAAGCAGTTCCGCCAAGTTCGGTATCGCAATGCCTTGTTGCTCAAACCAACCTTGTTCACGCAAATGGGCCCGCAATGCCAGCATCAAATAAAATGCCACCCCGACACCGGCTAGGGCTTTGGACGGGAAGCCACAGTCATTTAGATTAGGGTTTACCATCGCATCTGCGTCGGGAAGCTGCTCTCCAGGTAGGTGGTGATCGGTCACTACCACTTGCATGCCTAGCGCTTTGGCATGCGCGACTCCGGCCAACGATGACACACCATTATCAACGGTCATGATGAGATCAGCATCACGCTCAGCCGCTTGATCGACGACGTCAGGACTCAGTCCATAACCATCGTCAAAACGGTTGGGCACTAAATAATCGACCCGCGTTGCACCCATCATGCGAAGCGCCTTTACCGAGAGCGCCGACGAGGTCGCGCCATCAGCGTCAAAGTCTCCCACAATCAGAATCGACTTGTGGGTTGCGATCGCCTCCGACAGTAGTGCGACAGCGCCTTCGATACCGGTTAACGCTTGGTATTGATGCAAGCCTGCCACACTGCGGTTTAACTCACTGTCTTCGCGCAGTCCTCGGTTGGCATACAAGCGTTGTAGTAAAGGGGGAATATCATCACTAAAGGCCGGCGTAACCGTCGGCATTCGTCGTTTTATCTCTATCATGGAAAATCACCAATCAGGGTTAGCCGCGTGGATGATGAGTTTGATGCAGCTGTTTCAAGCGCTCAGTCGCAACATGGGTATAGATTTGGGTCGTCGAGAGGTCGCTATGGCCAAGTAACATTTGTACCACACGCAAATCAGCACCGTGATTGAGCAGATGGGTAGCAAAGGCGTGGCGCAACACATGCGGGGAGAGCGCGTCGCTATCAATCCCTGCCAGCTGAGCGTAATACTTAATCCGGTGCCAAAACGTTTGGCGTGTCATCTGTCGCGCCCGTTTACTGGGGAAAAAGACATCGGTACTGGTTTCGCCAAGCAGCACAGGCCGGCTGTGCGCCAAATAGTGCTCCAACCAGTCTACCGCAGTTTCTCCCATCGGCACCAAGCGCTCCTTGTCGCCTTTACCGACCACACGGACCACCCCTTGCCGTAAACTCACATTTTCGGTGGTCAAGCCCACCAGCTCAGTGACACGCAACCCCGTGGCGTAAAGCAACTCAAGCATGGCTTTGTCGCGCAGCTCCAGCGGATCGTCTGTATTGGGCGCATCGAGTAATGCATCAATTTGATCTTCACTGAGATCTTTCGGCAAGCGTTTCGGTTGTTTAGGGCTAATTAAGGTGGCACTCGGATCATCCGGACGCAGCTTTTGACGGTATAGATACTGGAACAAACGACGTAGTGCCGACACCATACGGGCTCGGCTGCTGGGCTGGTAGGCTTGTTCGTGCAACCAGTACTGATAATCCTGCAAGTCCTGTTTACTCACCGACAGCAATGCACGGCTATCAAGCCAGTGGCAGAGCTTGAGCAAGTCATTCCGATAAGAGCCGAGGGTGTTTTCCGATAGCCCCCGCTCCATCCACATGGCATCGAGGAACTGCTCGATTAATTCAACATTCTTGTTCACATTCAGCCTGCTTATTGGGGAAAACTCGAATAATAAGGGCGCCACACGCGACTTAGCGCGGGTCATTATACAAAATGTCGGCGCCGCTTGCTGGATCAAATTACCCACCAGCAGGTAAACTGCAGGTAATCAAACCAAATGAGTCAAACTATGAGAATCGGTCTGTTTTATGGCTCAACCACCTGTTATACCGAAATGGCAGCGGAAAAGATCCGTGACTTTATCGGCGACGATTTGGTTGAGTTGCACAACGTCAAAGAAACGCCGCTGGCCAAAATGGCAGAGTATGACTTGCTACTTCTCGGCATTTCAACTTGGGACTTCGGTGAGCTGCAAGAAGATTGGGAAGCCGTTTGGCAAGACATTGATAGTCTGCAACTGCAAGGCAAAGTGATTGCATTATTTGGCCTTGGCGACCAAGAAGGCTATGCCGAATGGTACCTCGATGCCATGGGCATGCTCCACCAGCAGCTGCAAGGCAGTGGTGCGCAATTTATTGGCTATTGGCCTACCGA
Source organism: Salinivibrio sp. YCSC6 (assembly GCF_004916735.1). Taxonomy (NCBI): domain Bacteria; kingdom Pseudomonadati; phylum Pseudomonadota; class Gammaproteobacteria; order Vibrionales; family Vibrionaceae; genus Salinivibrio; species Salinivibrio sp. YCSC6. The sequence continues at coordinate 422,270 of NZ_CP039516.1, read as the reverse complement.
AGGCTACCGCTTTGATGCGTCTAAAGCCGTGACAGACGATGGAAAACAGTTTGTTGGCTTGGCCCTAGACGAAGACAGCGAGTACGACCTAAGCGACGAACGGATTCACACCTGGTGCGAGCAAGTTTTGGTTGAATACCAAGCGTTACTCGAACAGGCCTGATACCTCGCCTGTTGATGCAAAAAAACCGCGCCTGAGCGCGGTTTTTTTATTGGATAAGGTCGTTACGCTTGCGCGAACTTGTCCGAACTGGTCCCAAGCCATTTCGCCACGATCATGGCCGCCACGGTCGGGAGCAACCATGCCATGCCGACATCGAACAATGGCAGGAAGTTAAAGGCGCTCATATCCACACCCATCACTTTCACCGCATCGAGTAGGCTAAATGACAAGGCCACGCCAAGTACGACACGATAACCCAATGCTGGGTTTGGCAACCAGCGACGGATAAAGGTCAAACCGATCAAGGCAATCGCAACCGGATACAGGGCAAACAATACCGGCACTGAGATCGCGATCAGTTGTTTAAGGCCCACGTTTGCAACAATTGCACAGGCTAAAGACACCACAACCACCCAGCGGCGATAGGTCCAACGGGTCAAGGTGCTAAAGTAATCGGCGCAGGCGCTTACCAAGCCAATCACTGTAGTGAGACAGGCCAAGCCAATGATCGCCGCCAAAATCATTTGCCCCACAGGACCAAACAATGCATTGACGTAGGCGGCCATGATTTCGCCACCATTTTGGGTCCCAGCAGCCACTTCACTGGCAGTCGACCCCAAATAGAACAGAGAAATATAAACAAACGCCAAGCCGGCTGCCGCAATCACGCCTGCGTAAATCAGATACATACAGGTAGTTTTATTGTCTTCGATGCCTTTTTTGCGAATCACATCGACAATCAGCATACCGAACATCAGGGCCGCAAAGGTATCCATGGTGTTGTAACCTTCGAGGAAACCTGTGGTCAGCGCATTGTTCACATAGGCGCCTTGCGCAGCTGCCACGTCACCCTGAGGATTGACAATTACAGCAATCGCGAGAATTGCCAACGCCGCGAATAGCAGTGGAGTCAGTAGCTTACCAATCGAGTCTATTAATTTGCCCTGAGAGAGTGAGAAAAACATAGCAACGGCAAAAAAGACGATAGAGAAAGCTGTCAGTTCGACTTGGCCTGGCTCGAGCAAAAAGGGCTTAAAGCCAATTTCGTAAGCAACGAGCCCAGCACGAGGCGCAGCAAAAGCAGGACCGATAATGATAAAAATCAGCACCGCCATTAACGTGGCGAGTCCTGAGGGTAAATCACGCGTCAGGCCTTTCCAGCCGCCACCAGCGATGGCAACCGCAATGATACCAACCAGCGGGAGACCAACAGCCGTGATCAAAAAGCCCGTCATGGCGGATGTGAAGTGTTCACCGGCTAGCATGCCAGCTTGAGGCGGGAAGATGATATTCCCTGCGCCTAAGAAAAAGGCGAAGGTCATAAAACCTAACGCTAAAATATCAACTAATTTTAAACGCTTAGTCACGATTAATTCCTACAGCTTTAGATGGTGTTTGCAATGAGTAATGATTCGCCCAGCTGAAACCTAGATTTATAATATTTTGTTTCATACAACGGGCAGAATTTAGAATAATGAACAAGATCGCCATCACAGTAAAGCCATAGCAGCAAAACCTTGTGATCTTCTGTTTTAAAAGTAACAGTTAGCTCAATAAACTGGCTGTGATGTTAATAGCGATATTTTTTAACAGCCCCAACCAGTAACAGATTGGTTACAAAATAGTAAAAAACACTGCTCTGTGGGCAGGATGAATCAAGCGGATAAAGGCAACCCAGTGAGCGAATTTCGATTCAAACAATTTAGCGTGACTCAAGACAACTGTGGGATGAAAGTCAGTACCGATGGGGTATTGCTGGGCGCTTGGGCTGACCCCAAACAAGCGAAAAATAGCCTAGATATTGGCACAGGAACCGGCCTCCTGAGCTTGATGCTTGCGCAGCGTTTTCAACATTTATCGCTCACCGCCATCGAATACGATCCCGCCGCTTATGCCTGTGCAACCCAAAACGTAAATGCCTCCCCCTTTGCAGCGCAAATTCAACTACGACAAGGCGACATTACACAGTGGCACACGTGCACACGCTTTGAGCATATCGTATGTAACCCTCCCTATTTTACCAGCGGACAAACCGCACGCGATGCCAAGCGTGCCACGGCTCGGCATGCACACACATTGACGCATGAGGCGCTGCTTCACGTGCTCGCGGAGCGGTTAACCCCACGCGGATGTGCCGATCTTATCTTGCCCGTTACCGAAGGCGAGCGATTAATTGCCGATGCGACACAATATGATCTGCACCTACATCGTCAGGTGTACGTTCACTCGACCCCTAGCAAACCCGCATCACGATTACTTTTTACCCTCAGCCCCACGACGCATCCATTGATCTCTGATACGCTAGTGTTACGTGATGACCATAACCACTTTACCCCCGCGTTTGCTGCATTAACGCGCGATTTTTACCTAAAATTGCCTTAGTCAGTACACACCTTTCTGGTGGTCACTCGGTATGATCTATTTACTGATACTCTGCATATCGGCGCGATTTACGTATATAATGCCGCTCTTAACTGTCCTTGGAGAACAACCCTGTGCGAAGCTTTGCCGAACTTGAGCTCGATCCTGAATTGCTCAGTGCCCTCGACGATATGGGCTATCAACGTCCAACGCTTATCCAATCCGAGGTTATCCCCCACGGGATGGATGGACGCGACATTTTAGCCTCTGCGCCAACAGGTACAGGCAAAACCGCCGCCTTCTTGTTGCCGATGCTACAGCACTTGCTCGACTTTCCTCGCCAAAAGCCTGGACCGGCGCGCGTGCTGATTTTGACCCCCACCCGAGAGCTCGCGATTCAGGTCGCTGACGAAGCGCGTGCCTTGGCAGTCAATACTGAGCTCAAGATTTTCACCATCACCGGTGGTATTTCTTATCAAGATCATGCAGAACAGTTAGGCAAAACACAGGATATCGTTGTCGCCACACCGGGGCGACTCATGGAGTACATTGAGGCAGAGCGCTTCGACTGTCGCGCCATCGAGTGTTTGGTGTTAGATGAAGCCGACCGCATGCTCGATATGGGATTTGCCAGTGCGGTAAACCGTCTCTCTGATGAATGTCAGCGTCGCAGTCAAACCATGTTGTTTTCCGCCACACTTGAAGGTCGCGGCGTCACTGGATTTACCGAAAACTTGTTGACCGACCCTGAGCTGATCAATGTGGAGCCACCCCGCCGGGAGCGCAAAAAAATCACCCAGTGGTATCACCGCTGTGACGATCTCGCGCATAAACGCGCCTTGCTGAAACATATTCTTACCGAGCAAGCCGAGCGCGCCATTGTGTTTGTCAAAACACGCGAGCGTTTAGCCGATCTGCGTGATTACATGCAGTCACAACAACTGGATTGTGCGTGGATCCAAGGTGAAATGCAGCAAGCCAAACGCAACAATGCAATTAGCCGGTTTAGTGAAGGTAAAGTGAACGTCTTACTGGCCACCGATGTCGCCGCACGCGGTATTGATGTGCCAGATATTACTCACGTGATTAACTACGACTTACCGCGTACCGCGGATGTCTACTTACACCGCATTGGTCGCACCGCACGCGCGGGTAAAAAAGGCTCGGCCTTATCATTGGTAGAAGCCCATGATCAGCCGATGATGGAACGTATTTCGCGCTACATGGATGAAGATGTTAAAGAGCGAACCATTGATGGCCTGAAGCCAAAACATAAAAAAGCAGAGCATAAGAAGAAAAAGAAGAAGCAAACCGGTAAAAAAGCTATTTCTGCTAAAAAGCCGAAAAAGCGTAAAAAGAGCTAGACAGCCCTTACCTGCTGAGACTGCTTGATTGTCCATCGCTTATATGAAGGAGGCCGCATAAGGCCTCCTTTTGTTTTGTTATCCCGCCTATTTTTCTGAACACAAAACGATCAGATTCACACATCAAAAAGTCAAATGACACAAAATATTAACAATTGAGCACCAAATCAGTTTAAGATGCGGGTGGATAAAAAAACAACATGATGCAAACACAGTAGAAGGAACTCACTATGCAATCGTTTGTCGATTTCTTAAACAGCATCATTTGGAGTCCAGCGCTGATCTACACCTGCTTGGGTGCCGGCCTGTTCTACTCCATTTTGACGCGTTTCGCACAAGTCCGTCACTTTTCAGAAATGTGGCGCTTACTCTTCTCCAATAAAAGCTCAGCAAAAGGGATTTCGTCCTTCCAAGCACTCGCCGTCTCACTCTCGGGACGTGTCGGTACCGGTAATATCGCAGGGGTTGCTGCCGCAATTGGGTTTGGTGGCCCAGGTGCGGTGTTCTGGATGTGGGTCGTCGCCTTTCTCGGTGCGGCTACCGCGTATACAGAGTCAACCCTCGCACAAATTTATAAAGAAGAGGATAACGGTGAGTTTCGCGGTGGTCCGGCCTATTACTTTGAAAAAGCGTTAGGTCAAAAGTGGTACGCCATTTTATTTGCGTTCGCGACCCTACTTGCATGTGGTGTGATGCTGCCGGGCGTGCAATCCAACGCCATTGGTAACGCAGTAGAAACCGCCTTTGGTTCTGGTGCTATGGTTGATACCGCGATGTTTGGCGCCCTAGAGGTGTCGAAAGTCATCACCGGTGCCTTTATTTCGGTTGTACTTGGCTTCATCATTTTTGGTGGTGTAAAGCGTATTGCCCACTTTACTCAAATCGTTGTGCCATTTATGGCGCTTGCTTACATCATCATTGCGTTCGTGATCATCTTGCTGAACATCAGCGAGATCCCTGGTGTAGTTGCTATGATCATTGGCGATGCCTTTACACCGATGGCAGGTGCCGGTGCAGCGATTGGCTGGGGTGTAAAGCGTGGTGTCTACTCTAACGAAGCCGGACAAGGAACAGGCCCTCATGCCGCCGCCGCTGCCAACGTCGAGCACCCAGCACAGCAGGGTTTAGTGCAATCATTCTCCGTCTATATCGACACCCTGTTAGTTTGTTCTGCCACCGCGTTTATGATCATCATTACCGGTGCCTATAACGTTCACGGTGCGGGTGACGCCTTTATCGTGCAAAACCTCGCGTCATCTGTCGCAGCAAACAGCCCTGAGTTTACGCAGCTGGCTATCGAGCAAGCAATGCCAGGCCTAGGTAAACCCTTTATCGCCTTTGCACTGTTCTTCTTCGCATTCACAACTATCTTGGCGTACTACTATATTGCCGAAACTAACGTTGCCTACTTACGCCGTACCTTCAAAGTGCCCGGTATGATGTTTGCGCTTAAAATTGTGCTGATGTCAGCAGTGTTCTATGGGTGCGTACGTAGCGCGAACCTGGCGTGGGCATTTGGTGATGCTGGTGTCGGCCTGATGGCATGGCTCAACATTGTCGGTATTATCATTATCTTCTTTATTGGTAAACCGGCACTCAAAGCGCTTAGAGACTATGAAGAACAACAAGCGAAAGGGGTTGAGACCTACACGTTTGATCCTGTGAAATTAGGGATTAAGAATGCAGACTATTGGGAACAACGCCTTGCTCGTCGCCAACAAACGCAAAGCGACCAAGCAGAAGATGGAAAAGGTAAGCCGGTGAACCCAACCGCGTAACTACTGCTTAGTTAGCATCAAAGAGGGCGCCCATCGGCGCCCTTTTTATTAATGAAGTGATGCAGGATTAATCGTCAAGACGAAAAATAATATCCACTTGATCACGCACTTCCATCGTCGCATCTTGATAACTGGCCGCCACATCCGCGTTGGCGCCGCGCATTTCAGCCTGCATCATGACCGGGCGAGGCGAGCTTGAGCGATAGCGAATCTGCCATACGCCGTCCAGCTTCATCGCTAAACTCTCGGCCAGTGCGGCTGCTTTTTCACGTGCATCCTTCACCGCAGCCTCTCGGGCTTTCGCTTCTAACGCGGCATAATCACTGCTCGTCAGTTGAATATGACTAATACGGTTTATACCATCGCCTAACGCACCATCCAGCACCGCGTTTAGATTAGTGAGATCATTTAAGGTCACCGTCACTTGACGCTCAGCGCGGTAACCCGTTAATTCTGGGGCTTTATCTTTGGGATACTGATAACGTGGTGACAGGTTAATATGCGCACTTTCTATTTGTTCACGCGCAACGCCTTGCTTATTCAATCGGTTGATAAACTCAGCCACCGCCTTATCCGAAGCGAGTTTAGCGGCTTTGGCGCTTTTTCTTTCTGATACTACAGCAACATGGATCATCGCCATATCTGGCTTGGCTGTCACTTCACCGACCCCTGTGATTTCAAGATGGGGAAAATCGATATTAGCCATGGCGGCAGGCGCCATCACCAGTGCACTGGTCAACAGCACCATTGCTTTGAGTTTACGCATACGGTCTCCTTAAATGGGTTCACGATTTTACTGACACTCAGGTAAGACTCTCGATGAGCCAAAAGGCTCCCTGTGTTCGGTCAATTTCCGGTTAAGATTGCACTAATGCACGCTGTGCCGCTTGTTGGCAAGCATGGGTCATTTCCGATAACACACCACTTTCCATTGCCCAATAGTGCCAATAAAGATGACGGGCCTCGACTTTACCCGGCATCACATCGATCAAAGTCCCCTCCTCGAGCTGCTTTAATACCATTAAACGGGGTATTAAACAGTACGCCATGCTTTTACTTGCCATCGCGACAAAGGCCTCAGACGAGCGAACAATATGACGCCGCCACCCAGCGGCAGGCATCGCAAAATGGGACGCAAGAAAGTCCGCGTGCATATCATCATGCGCATCGAAAATGACGGCGGGTGCCGCCATTAAGGCCTCCCTATCAATCCCTTGGGAGAAATATCGCTGTGAAAATGCAGGGGTTGCCACACAGCTATAGTCCATGCGACCCAAATACAGGCAATCACATCCATGCATGGGTGTGGAGTCTGTGCTAATGGCTGCAATTGCTTCACCACTTCGCATCCGTTTCAAGGTGCGGCTCTCATCTTCAACTAGCAAATTGAGATCAATCGCTTGCGAGGCTAACAAGGGGGCGAGAGCCGGTAGCAACCATGTCGCGAGGCTATCAGCATTGGTGGCAATTGATACCGAGAGTACGGAGCCATCCGCGTCTGGAGCAAGCTCTGGCAATGTCTCTTGCTCCAAAAGCTGAACACGCCGGTACAAACCCAGTAAACGCTGCCCAATCGGTGTCAGCCGAGGTGGCTGCTCGCGAACCATCACAGGCTGCGCAATTTGTCGCTCCAGTTGTTTGATCCGCTGCGAGACCGCCGATTGGGTAATAAACAACGCCGCAGCGGCACGCTCAAATCCCCCTAAGGTGATCACCGCGTCTAACGCTTCTACGCCTCGATAGTCCATTCACACCCCCATAAGTTAGACTAATTAACCATAAATATAATTAAGTTCACTTAATAGCCATCCCTGCTTAAAGTGGGAGTCATACCTCGTGATAAAAGGATCAAACCGTGAGTAGTTTTTTTGTGGCACTCCAAGGCTTGGGGCTAAGCCTAACCATGATTATTCCTATCGGCGCACAGAATGCCTACGTGATTAACCAAGGGATCAGCCGTGAACATCATATGACCACCGCTTCCATTTGCTTTTTGTGCGATATCATACTGATTTCAAGTGGTATTTTTGGCGGAGGCGCACTACTGGCTAGCTATCCGGTGTTGCTCAACACCATTACATTAGCCGGCATCGCATTTTTAACTATGTATGCATGGCAATTTATTCAAAATGCTCGCCAGCCTGTCGAGAACGATGTGTCCACGCCCACGATGAGCCGAGGTCGACGTGCCGTGATTATCGGCGCACTAGCCGTGACGCTACTCAATCCACATGTCTATTTAGATACAGTCGTTGTCCTAGGTGCCATTGGGGGACAGTTTGCCTTTGATGAGCGTGTTGCCTTTACGGTGGGCGCATTACTCGGCTCTTGCTTATGGTTTTATGGCTTATCCGCAGGGGCGGCGCGCTTATCTCCTTGGCTATCTACCCCGTCGATTCGCCGCCTGCTCGATATCTTAATGGCCAGTATGATGCTTTTTGTCGCGATAAAACTCGCTTTAGGTTTATACACGCGCCTCGTCGCAGGATAAAAAAACGGCACCCATTGGGTGCCGTTTGATGATCAACGTTAAAGCGCAAGTTATTCACTCAAATCACCGCGGTTGATATGTACACTCATCTGCGGGAATGGGATCTCAATATTGTGCTCGTCCAAAGCTTCTTTCATCGACTGCAGCAGCTCGTAATACACGCTCCAATAGTCGCTGGTTTTCACCCAAGGGCGAACCACAAAATTCACGGATGAGTCCGCCAGCGTCATGACACCAATTGTCGGTGCAGGATCTTTCATAACCAGAGGATGATTGGTCACCACCTCGGTTAAAATGGCTTTGGTCTTTTTCAGATCCGCGTTGTAAGACACGCCAATGGTGTAGTCAATACGACGTGTCGCATGTTTAGAGTAGTTGGTGATTGGACTACTGATCACCGAGCCATTCGGCACCACCACCATCTTATTGTCAGGCGTGGTCAATACTGTGGAGAAAATTTGAATCGACTCGACCGAACCGGCAACGCCTGCCAATTCGACGTAATCACCTGATTTAAATGGACGAAAGGTAACAATTAAGACACCAGCAGCAAAGTTGGCTAGTGATCCTTGCAAGGCCAAGCCTACCGCTAAACCTGCCGCACCGAGAATCGCGATGACAGACGCGGTTTGTACCCCAATCCGGCTGAGCGCGGCAATCAATACAATGATAAAGAGCAGATAACGCACCAAGCCGTGAATAAACTCCACCACCGCGTTATCCATTTGACGCTTACGCATCACCGCAGCCAGTGAATTGGCCAAGCCTTTCACCACGAAGTTACCGATAATTAGGATCAGTAACGCAGACAAGATGTTCACGCCATACTGGATCAATAGATCTTGGTGATCGACAAACCATGTTTGCGCAAACTTAGCGCCTTCTACTACCGCGTTTTCCTCACTCATTCCCTTGTCCCTCTTTTTGGACCATCAATGATAACGCTATGCTAACAGGCTTTGGCCTACTTGTGTCTAGCTTTGTAGCACGAAACTGAGACAGTTATAGGCGACGTGTCCGAAGTGGTACCCAATCAGGTATAAAAAAACCCGCCAAACGGCGGGTTTTGATGACCGGAGAAACGATACTTACAGTACGTCAATCGCGTTAAGGTCAGAGAATGCTTGCTCGAGACGGGCAACCATAGATTCTTGACCTTTGCGTAGCCATACGCGTGGGTCATAGAATTTTTTGTTTGGTTGGTCATCGCCTTTCGGGTTACCGATTTGGCCTTGCAGATAGGCTTCGTTCTCTTGGTAGTATTGACGAATACCGTTCCAGGTTGCCCACTGGGTATCGGTGTCGATGTTCATTTTGATCACACCGTAACCGATAGACTCTTCGATCTCTGCTTGTGAAGAACCCGAACCACCGTGGAATACGAAGTTCAGTGCGTTTGGTGCTAGACCGAATTTCTCTGCACAGTAAGCTTGAGAATCGCGCAGGATGGTTGGTTTTAGAACCACGTTACCTGGCTTGTAAACGCCGTGTACGTTACCGAATGAAGCGGCGATGGTGAAACGGTGGCTAACTGCAGACAGTTTCTCGTACGCGTAGGCAACTTCTTCTGGCTTGGTGTAAAGATCGGCGGTATCAACATCGCTGTTGTCCACGCCATCTTCTTCACCACCGGTGATGCCCAGTTCGATTTCCAGCGTCATACCCATTTTGTCCATGCGCGCTAGGTACTTAGCACAGATTTCCATGTTCTCTTCCAGTGACTCTTCAGACAGGTCAATCATGTGAGAAGAGAACAAAGGTTTACCGTGTTCTTTGTAGAAAGCTTCACCGGCGTCTAGCAGACCATCAATCCATGGCAGCAATTTTTTCGCCGCGTGGTCAGTGTGCATGATCACAGGCACACCATAGACTTCAGCCATCGCGTGTACATATTTTGCACCCGCTACTGCGCCTTTGATTTGAGCTTCTTGACCGTCTAGCTTCAGGCCTTTACCTGGGAAGAAGCCAGCACCGCCGTTTGAGAACTGGATAACAACCGGTGCTTTTACTTTTGCAGCGGCTTCCATCACAGCGTTGATAGAGTCAGTGTTCACCACGTTGACTGCTGGCAGCGCAAATTTGTTCTCTTTGGCGACTTTAAATACTTTCTGAACGTCATCGCCCCAGATAACGCCAGGTTTTACAAAATCAAAAACTTTAGACATGGCTCTCGTCCTATTAACTCGGGTTGTCTTTGCTTAAACTTCGTGAAGGTGCCACAGCACCTTAACTAGAAATGGTGCAATCGTTTACGACTCGGCCTATTGTAGTCAAACGAATGCGAAAACGGGAGACATCGCTCCCGTTTTATCACGTCAATTACGCGTCTTTGGCACGTGCTTCTAGCATTTCTACCGCTGGTAGTGGTTTGCCCTCAACAAACTCGAGGAACGCACCGCCACCTGTGGAAATGTATGATACGTCAGCTTTGATGCCAAACTTATCGATGGCAGCCAAGGTGTCACCGCCACCGGCGACAGAGAAGCCTTCTGACTCAGCAATCGCTTGTGAAATACCCTTAGTGCCCGCTTCAAAGTTCTTGAATTCAAACACGCCTACAGGGCCATTCCACAGGATGGTTTTGGCATTTTTCAGAATGTCAGCCAGTGCTTGGGTAGATTCTGGGCCTAGGTCGAAGATCATGTCATCGTCTTGCACGTCTTCAACACGCTTGATCTCAGCTTCTGCGTTTTCATCAAACGCTTTGGCACACGCCACATCTGTTGCCACTGGAATATGACACTCTTCCATCAGTGATTTCGCAGTCTCGACCAAGTCTGCTTCGTAAAGAGACTTGCCTACATTGTGACCGGCTGCAGCGATAAAGGTGTTGGCGATACCGCCACCGACAACGAGCTGATCCGCCACGGTTGACAGAGATTTCAGCACAGTCAATTTGGTCGATACTTTTGAACCACCCACAATCGCCACCATTGGGCGCGCAGGGTTGTCCATCGCTTTACCCAGTGCGTCTAGCTCGTTCGCCAGTAGTGGACCTGCACAGGCAATCGGTGCATGCATACCCACGCCGTGAGTCGAAGCTTGCGCACGGTGTGCAGTACCAAATGCGTCCATCACAAACACATCACACAAAGCAGCGTATTGTTTTGATAAAGCTTCGTCGTTCTTTTTCTCGCCTTTGTTAAAGCGTACGTTTTCCAGAACCACCAGCTCACCGGCATTAAGCTCAAGACCATTCAGGTAGTCTTTGGCCAAGCTAACCTTGCAATCCAATGCATCGTCAAGGTAGTTCACAACAGGCTGTAGCGAGAATTTGTCTTCAGGCTGGCCTTCTTCAGGACGGCCAAGGTGAGAGGTCACCATCACTTTCGCACCTGCCGCCAGGCAGTGCTTGATGGTTGGTAGTGACGCCAAAATACGCGCGTCAGATGTGACTTTGCCATCTTTCACTGGCACGTTGAGGTCTGCACGGATAAAGACACGCTTTCCGGCAAGATCCAAGTCGGTCATCTTAATTACAGACATAAGGTCCTCTCTATAAGGTTGCAAATTGAAACTGACTTAATCAGGGCGATACCCCCACTTGCTGGCTACTGCGTTGTCGCTGCCATGGCAAGGGTGGTATCCAACATTCGGTTGGCAAAACCCCACTCGTTGTCACACCAAACCAGCGTTTTAATCAGCTGATGGTTACTCACCCGCGTTTGTGACCCATCGACAATGGCGCTGTGTGAGTCATGGTTGAAGTCAATCGACACCAAGGGCGCTTCGGTATAATCCAGGATACCGTCTAATGTACATCGAGATGCGGTTTGCAGAGCTTGATTTACGTCATTAACTTTCACTTTAGTACGTACAGTGACACTTAAATCCATCGCTGTCACGTTTATCGTCGGTACTCGGACCGAGATCGCCTCAAACTTGTCAGAAAATTTCGGAAAAATCCTACCAATCCCGACATGTAATTTGGTGTCTACCGGAATAATAGACTGACTTGCCGCACGTGTGCGACGCAGATCGGTATGGTAGGCATCGATCACTTGTTGATCATTCATCGACGAGTGAATCGTGGTAATAGTGCCTGACTCAATGCCAAAGTGCTCATCCAGCGCTTTAATCACAGGCACAATGCAGTTGGTGGTACAAGAACCGTTTGAGACGATACGATCATCGCTGGTTAGTGCTTCGTGATTCACACCAAAAATAACCGTACGATCGACATCTTGGCTGGCGGGATGGGAAAACAGTACTTTTTTCGCCCCCGCGGCAATGTGAGCCTCACCATCGGCGCGCGTGCCGAATGTACCGGTACAGTCGAGCACAATATCGACATCAAGGTCGCGCCAAGGCAAAAGGTGGAGTTCGGATAAGTGAAGAAGACGAATGCTGTCAGTAGCAACGAACAGATGTTCTTGATTGAAAGACACCGGCCACCCGAAACGCCCATGGCTGGAGTCATACTGCAGCAGGTGGGCCATCGCTTCTGGTTCCGCGAGTTCATTGATCGCCACCACTTGGATGCGATCCTGTTTGCCGCTTTCATACAAGGCGCGCAATACACTGCGACCTATGCGACCAAATCCATTAATTGCGACTCTTAGTGTCATGTCCATCGGTGCTCGTTTGACAACGCCGCCCAGTGTATCTCAAGCACGTAAAAGACGCACGTCTTATGTGAGGCCAATCACGTGCCTGATCACTCTATCCCATCCAAAAACGCCCGTTTGGCAACAGGCCAAAACGGGCGCGGCAGTGTTATCGCTGTCTCTATCCCGGATAAAAGAGACAGACAGGTCGGAGCTTCCTTAGAAGTGGATATTCATCCCTACCCAGTAGCGACGCTCATCGCTGATATAACCGTAGTCGTCATAGTCCAGCGATTTATCCAGCAGATTGTATATCGCCCCTTGCAACTCAATGGCATCGGTCAGTTGGTAGTTCGCCCCAGCATCCACCATGGTATACGCAGGTTCGATATTGCTGCGCGATGATGGGCCCGTTACCGGATCCATTTCTTTACCACGGTAAGTCACGCTCGCCCATGGGTTGAGTTTTTCGGTCGCTTGCCAATTCACTTCACCATGCGCTAGCGATGTCGGGATCTGGTTAAGTGGCTGCCCTTTATATTCACCGGTTTTTTGTTCCGAGTCGGTATAGGTGTAGCTGGCACTTACATCCACCGTATCACCGATGGGCACGAAAATACTCGCTTCCACCCCTTGGGTAACCGCTTCATCCACATTGACACGATAAGTTGGATCCGAGCCCCATTTGTTTGGTCCCGCAGTACATACGGTATCGGGGCACGTCACACGGGTGATCTTGTCTTTAAAGTCATTGTGGAACACACCAATCGACCCCGTGATGCCGTTATCCCCTTGATAGTTGAGGCTCAGCTCGGTATTCACGGATGTTTCAGGGTCAAGGTCGGGGTTACCGTAGATATTACCGCCACGGCTCACCTGGGCCCAGTTAGGCGTAATTTCGCGAAGCTGCGGAGACTTAAAGCCTGTCGCCACCCCACCTTTTAGTATCCAGTTATCAGTAACTTGATAAACCCCATACAGGCGAGGACTGGCGTGGTAATCGTAGTTTTCATCGTGATCCACACGAAGCCCTAAAGTCACACTCAACGGCTCCAAGACGCGCCATTCGTCCTCAACAAAAATCGCTGATTGCGTATTATCGATACTGGTCTTGGTCGACGCTTGGTTGGAGGTAAAATCTTCCAACTTCGCATAGACAACAGAGCCACCAACCGTCAGGGTATGCGCCTCGAAATCACGCACTAAACTGGTTTTAAATTCGGTATTTTCGATGGTCATTTCGCGGCTTTTATTCCGACTCTGCTCGTATTGCAAATGGCTGTCAGACCATCCCCAGTCCCAATTCCCTTTGTGGCTGACGGCTATCGACTGACGCCGATATTCATTATTGCTGTTCTCACAGCTGCCGCGACAAAGGCTATCGTCACTCGGTACGGAGCGGCCGACATGACCACGGCGATCTTGTGCGTTGACGCCGAGGTCAAGCTCCCAACGGTGCAAATCATTATGATCGTAAGTCAAGGTGGTGGATAAAGAGCGTAATGACTTATCTTCATAGCCGTACTGGATATCATCTTCTTGGCGCTGCGTGTTTTGACCCGTCAGTTTCAATCCTACCTTGTCACTTAACATGCCTGATAGGTAAAAGTTCGCGCTTTGCTCATCGCCCGATGCGCGGTTTTCTTGCATCACGGTGCTCAGCTGCACGTTACCGTGCCAATCTTGTTCACCACGACGCGTAATAATATTGATAACCCCCCCAATCGCATCCGAGCCATACAGGGTTGACATAGGGCCACGAATGACCTCAATGCGTTCAATCGCTTGCAGCGGTGGCAGCCACCCCTGCTCAATACCCGGGCCGTCACTGTTAGGGCGCGTTTCACGGCTTGAGGTTCGTCGGCCATCCACCAAAATCAGGGTATATTTTGAAGCCATGCCGCGAATACTGATGTCCGTCGTATCACCACCGCCAGTCACCACCACACCCGGTACCCGTTTTAATGCGTCGGTCACATCACGATAGTAACGCCCTTCTAACTGATCTCGGCTGATCACACTAATACTGGCAGGTGCTTTGGCAGTCACCTGCTCAAACCCAGAGGCGGTGATCACCATGGTTTCCGTGTTGGCTGCCTCAGCGGCAAAAAGTGAGGCTATAGGCATTCCCGCTAATACCATCCCAACCACAACGGGACGAAGACGACTAGACATATCTTACTCCATTATTTGATAATAATTATCATTTGATTAGTGAGAATTATTCATATTAGAGTAAGGAAACCCAGCCCTAAAACTGGAACAACTTGTTCCAGTTTTAGAACGTGAAATAAGCAAGCATTTATTTCATCTTACTGATAAAAAAGGAAAATAGGATAAGGAAGTATGCAGGACCTTGCCGCTATCCGTGCGTTCGATGCCCTTTGCCGCCATCAAAGCTTGACCGCAGCGGCTGACGCACTCCACCAGCCCAAATCGACCATTAGTCGGCGGCTGGCACAATTAGAAAGTGACCTTGGCCAAGCGTTAACCCAACGGCAGGGAAATCGGTTGGTACTCACTAAAGCCGGCGAAACCTTTTCGCGCTATTGCTCGCAAATTTTGGCCCTGGCTGAGGAAAGCCAAGAAGCCATTCACGGTCTGAATAATGAGCTAAAAGGGCCGATTGAAGTCATTTGCCATCCGGCGCTCATGCGTGGCTGGGCTGGTCCTTTACTGAATCATTTTTTAACCGAGCATCCCAAAGTGTCCATCACCTTAACCAGTGAGCTGAGTGCACAGCGTATCCAAGCGGCTGACATTGTTATCTGGGCCGACGATGTGATGCTCCCCAGCAATTGTCGCACCCAAACACTGGGTCACTGGCACTACGGCATTTACGCCTCGCCCGCGTATGTTCAGGCACATGGTCCGTTTTCACACCCCTCCGCATTAGATGATCAAGCTTGGCTGGATGTGTTTGCGTTGCGCCGACGTGGACTCACACTGTTTCATTCCCATCAGGCTCCCTATCATTTGAGCGCGCTTCCCAGCCGGTTTAACTGCGATATGGTTGCGATTCAAATCGATGCGATTGCCAACGGACAAGGTGTGGGCCTGCTACCCACATGGAATGCTGAAGGGTATCAGACGCATCATCCAGACAAGATTATCCGCTGTTTGCCACAATGGCAGTCGGCCGCGGTACCGATTCGATTATATAGCGCCTCGGGGCGACTGCCTTTGCGCATAGAAACACTGGTGGAGCGATTTATCACTCGCGCTCCCAAAGCGTGGACAGATGCTCAGATGGCCGATGATGTTATGCCTGTAGCTGTCGAATAACGCCTGTCTGCGCAATCGTTTGCTATACCTAGATAGATAGCGCTATGCATCAACTTGCTTGCGTTTGTCACAATTACGAATAGAATAGACGTCTAGAAGTTAAAACATCTGAGATGATCGGCGATCGATTTCGCCTCGTATCGTCGGTATTCTTGATAAACAATGAGAGTGTCACATGGCTAAGCACCTGTTTACTTCAGAGTCTGTCTCTGAAGGCCATCCAGATAAAATCGCAGACCAAATTTCAGACGCCGTTTTGGATGCAATTCTTGAGCAAGATCCAAAAGCGCGCGTTGCCTGCGAAACCTATGTAAAAACCGGCATGGTAATGGTCGGCGGCGAGATCACCACCTCAGCGTGGGTCGATATTGAAGAGCTGACACGCCAAACGGTTCGCGACATTGGCTATGTGCACTCAGACATGGGCTTTGATGCCAACTCGTGCGCGGTGCTCAACACCATTGGTAAGCAGTCGCCAGATATTAACCAAGGTGTTGACCGTGCCGATCCCAAAGATCAAGGCGCAGGCGACCAAGGCATTATGTTTGGTTACGCAACCAACGAAACCAATGTCCTTATGCCTGCCCCGATCACTTACTCGCACCGTTTGGTCGAGCGCCAAGCGCAAGCGCGTAAAGATGGCACCCTAGATTGGTTGCGTCCAGACGCCAAAAGTCAGGTCACTTTTGCGTACGACAACGGCAAGATCGTCGGCATCGATGCGGTTGTGCTTTCTACTCAGCATTGCGACAGCGTCTCTACCGAGACCCTACGTGAAGCGGTGATGGAAGAGATTATCAAGCCTGTTCTTCCTGCCGAATGGCTGACCAAAGAAACCAAGTACTTCATCAACCCAACCGGTCGTTTCGTAATTGGTGGCCCAATGGGCGACTGTGGTCTTACTGGCCGTAAAATTATCGTCGATACCTACGGCGGTGCAGCCCGTCACGGTGGTGGTGCATTCTCCGGTAAAGATCCATCGAAAGTTGACCGCTCAGCCGCCTATGCGGCACGCTATGTGGCGAAAAACATTGTCGCTGCCGGTCTGGCGGACCGCTGTGAAATCCAATTGTCTTACGCGATTGGTGTCGCCGAGCCGACTTCTATCATGGTCGAAACCTTCGGTACCGAAAAAGTGGCCCCTGAAATCATCATCAAGGCGGTGCGTGAAAACTTCGACTTGCGCCCATACGGTCTGCAGGAAATGCTTGATCTGCTACAACCGATTTATAAGCAAACCGCCGCGTATGGTCACTTTGGTCGTGATATTTTCCCTTGGGAAAAAACCGACAAAGCCGAGCTATTGCGCGAATTTGCTAAACTTGGTTAATCTTGGGCTAACGCTCATTGTGCGCAAAGAAAGGAAGGGAAGCAGCGGCTTCCCTTTTTTAATCACCCAGGTGTGATACGTGTTAAATGACGCATGTTACATGACCCCAAGACGTTAACTCGAGTGAGGTAACGATTGCCATGCCCGCAGTCTCTGAACCACTGGCTGATGCCGTTTTTGAACGGGTACGCGAGTGCATTGACACCGCCAACCACCAGCTCGGTATTCAACTGACTTATCCCGACACTAGCCTGTCGCTGCGGGGACGTGCCGCCGGCACGGCGCATCCCAGCCAATGGCGGTTGCGTTTTAATCCCGTGCTGCTTCAACAGTCTCCTCACGTGTTTTTTGAGGAAGTGATCCCGCATGAAGTCTGTCACCTCGTCACCTTCGCATTGTATGGACGCGTTAAGCCTCACGGCTCACAATGGCGTACCTTGATGGAAACCGTGTTTCAGGCACCAGCCAACACCACCCATCAACTCGATATTACCGCCGTTAAAGGCAAAACGTTTGCCTATGCGTGCCACTGCGGGGAAGTGGCCTTGACCGTACGGCGCCACAATAAAGTGCAACGCGGTGAGGCGAGCTACCGATGTAAACGCTGTCACCAAACGCTGATGCCGGTGTCTGCCGTACTCTAGTCGCGTTTTTCTCGTCTTGGTTTTTTTCGTGTCTGTCCCCATATCAACACAAGCCTCCCAGTCACAGAACAGCGTGTTACACTGGCAACTTATTGATCACGGAACTCAAGCATTATGCGTATTCCTCGAATTTATCACCCAGACCCTTTGCCATCGCAAGGCGATGTGACGCTCACCGACGATGCAGCCAATCACATTGGACGCGTATTGCGCATGCAGCCAGGCCAAGCCGTGCTGCTTTTTGATGGCAGTGGCGCTCAGTTTCCCGCCACTTTAAGCGATGTCACTAAAAAACAGGTGTCCGTGACCATCAGTGCACGAGACGATCACAGTGTAGAATCGCCACTTGACCTCGAGCTTGGACAAGTGATCTCGCGCGGCGAGAAAATGGAGTTCACCATTCAAAAATCGGTCGAACTGGGCGTCAATGTGATCACTCCGCTGATATCAGCGCGGTGCGGCGTGAAGCTCAATGCAGAACGACTCGAGAAAAAACGCCAACAATGGCAAAAGATCGCCATTGGCGCCTGCGAACAAAGCGGCCGTAATCGCGTCCCAGAAGTTCGTCCTGTGATGATGTTGGAGGCGTGGAGCCAAGAAGCCTTTGCCGGACTGAAGCTCAACCTACATCCTCGCGCCCCGTATTCCATTAATACGCTGCCAGAACGTCCATCGAAGCTACGCTTGTTGATAGGCCCCGAAGGGGGACTGTCCGATGAAGAAATCGCTATGACGCGCGATTGTGACTTTAAAGAAATTTTACTCGGCCCCCGCGTATTGCGGACTGAAACCGCCGCACTGACGGCCATTACCGCTTTGCAGGTTCGTTTCGGTGATTTGGGTTAGTTGGCGAACAGGAGAATCAAGATGAAAATTGGTGTAGTGATGGATCCGATCTCGGCCATCAATGTAAAAAAAGATTCCACGTTTGCCATGATGTTGGCAGCACAAAAACGCGGTTGGGAAGTGCATTATATCAACATGGATGATATGTCGATGTTGCAAGGTGCGCCGTACGCGAAAACCCATCAAGTCTCGCTACAAGACGATCCGAACGATTGGTATCAAATTACCCACACTCAAACACAGCCACTGAGTGCGTTTGATGCCATCCTGATGCGTAAAGATCCTCCGTTTGATACCGAATACATTTACGCGACCTATATGCTCGAGCGTGCCGAGCAGGCGGGAGTATTGATTGTTAACAAACCGCAGAGCTTGCGCGATTGCAATGAAAAGCTGTATACCGCCTGGTTCCCAGAACACACTCCGACCACATTAGTGACCCGTCGTGCCGACGAGATCAAAGCATTCCAAGCCGAACATGGCGATGTGATTTTAAAACCGCTCGATGGCATGGGCGGCGCATCTATCTTTCGAGTCAAACAAGGCGATCCGAACCTGTCGGTAATTATTGAAACCCTGACCGAGCACGGCAGCCGTTTTTGCATGGCGCAAACTTTCGTGCCTGATATCAGCAATGGCGATAAACGTATCTTAGTGGTCGATGGTGAGCCGGTGCCGTACTGCTTGGCGCGTATTCCTGCCGATGGCGAAACACGTGGTAACCTTGCCGCTGGTGGACGTGGTGAAGCCCGCCCCTTATCCCCTACCGATTGGGGGATTGCGCGCGCGGTTGCGCCAACACTTAAAGAGAAAGGCTTAATTTTTGTCGGCCTTGATGTCATTGGCGACAAGCTGACTGAAATCAACGTCACCAGCCCCACCTGCATCCGCGAAATTGATGCAGCGTATGATATCTCGATTGGTGATTTGCTGATGGATGCTATTGCAACACGTTGCCAAGGGTAAGTCAGTGGGCGCATATAATGCGCCTATTTTCACCTAACTTTGTTTTTTTAGCGCATACTCAAAGTACGCGCCTCAACGGGAGAACGGCGATATGAATCTGAAAAATCATTTTTTAGTCGCAATGCCAAGCATGACCGATAGCCGTTTTCAACATGGTGTGATTTACGTGTGTGAGCATAACGATGACGGCGCGATGGGATTGATGATCAATCAGCCTATCAATATCTCGGTGGGCAAAATGCTCGACCAAATCGAGGTTGAGCGCCAGCTTCCGCTCTCACAAGCCAAAGATAGCCTGGCGCAACCCGTACTGTTTGGTGGCCCAGTGTCGGAAGATCGCGGCTTTGTGCTCCACCGTGCAGATCGAAGCTTTGGCACGAGCATCCCACTGTCTGATGATCTTGCGGTCACTACTTCCAAAGACATACTGTCTATTTTGGGGACCGATGAGCAGCCCGACCAATTTATTGTCGCGCTCGGCTATGCCGGGTGGGAGCCCGGGCAGCTTGAGCTGGAGTTAGCCGAAAACAGCTGGTTAACCTTGGAAGCCGATCCCAAAGTGATTTTTGACACTCCCCTTAGTGAGCGTTGGCAAAAAGCCCTTGATCAACTGGGGATCAACGCGGCGAATTTATCTTCAGAAATAGGACACGCATGACTTCACACACCGTGCTTGGGTTTGATTATGGCGTCAAAAGTATTGGCGTTGCGATCGGTCAATCGTTAACGGGAACTGCACGCCCTCTATGTGCATTAAAAGCCCGCGATGGGATCCCCAATTGGGAAGAGATCGCGTCATTACTCAAAGAGTGGCAACCCGATGTTTTGGTGGTCGGCTTGCCACTTGACTTGAATGGCGAACCACTAGAGACCATCACCCCGCGCGCCCGCAAGTTTGCCAACCGTCTGCATGGGCGTTTTGGTTATCCTGTCGAGCTGCACGACGAACGGCTTTCAACCCGAGAAGCCCGTGCAGCATTGTTTGAACGTGGTGGCTATAAGGCGCTACAAAAAGGCGCGGTCGATGCACAATCTGCGGTGGTGATTATCGAAAGTTGGTTTGAACGCCAATACGCCGATTAATCCAGCGAGCCCGCTCTTTCAATCCGTACATGATCCAGTGCGCTGCCCGGCGCACTGTGCTTAGCACCGGTTTTGATCATCAACTTTAATTCATTGGCCGAGTCGGCATGTCGCAGCGCCTCATCCTCGCTGATACTCCCTTGTACATAAAGCGCATACAGCGATTGATCAAAGGTCTGCATACCAAAATGCTCCCCGCTCAACATGGCTTTTTTCAACGCGTGTAGTTCACCATTACGGATAAGCTCTGCCACATGCGCGTTATTGATCAATAATTCAAAGGCACCATGCCGCCCAACCCCATTCACACCCGGTACCAATTGTTGAGCGATAACACCTTTTAAGTTCATCGACAAATCAAACAAAAAGGTCTCTCGCTGTGCTTTAGGCATCAAGTGTAATGCCCGCTCCAGTGCTTGATAGGCGTTATTCGCATGTAAGGTGGCCAAGCAAAGATGGCCCGTTTCCGCAAACTGAAGCGCGAAGTTCATGGTTTCTGGCGTTCGTATTTCACCAATTACCACCATATCTGGCGCTTGCCTGAGCGCATTTTTTAGCGCTGTTTCATAATCCTGGGTATCGATACCAATTTCGCGTTGGCTGACAATGCATTGCTGATGCTCATGAACAAATTCAATCGGATCTTCAACCGTTAGGATATGGCCTTGCCCATAGTGATTACGAAACCCCATCATCGCTGCCATGGTTGTCGACTTACCCGACCCCGTCGCCCCAACCACTAAGACCAAGCCTCGCTTTTGCATCGCAAGCTCTTCGAGCACCACTGGGGTGCCTAACGATGACAAACGCGGAATCTCGGTTTCTATGCGGCGGATCACCATACTGGGCATATCACGCTGCCAATAAGCACTGATCCGAAAACGCCCAACACTGCGTTTTACCGCAAAGTTCGCTTCCCGCGTGGTAATAAATTGCTGCTTTTGTTCCTCGTTCATCGCACTGTTCAACATGACGTTGATTGCCGCCAACGACAACGGCGAAGACAGAGGTTTTAAGCGTCCATCCACCCGTAACATCACAGGCGCATCCACAGAAATATACGCATCCGAGGCGGTGTGCTCTTGCATCGCCACCAGCACACTACTAAGTTTCATGCTTCCTCCTAAAGCGCACGTAATACGCGATCGCGTTGTTCAGGCGCGATCGTCCCTTGTCCGACTAAATCGGCCAGTGCTTGCTCCATGGTTTGCATCCCTTGATTGGAGCCGGTTTGAATCATCGACACCATTTGCGCCACCTTATCCTCACGGATGAGGTTACGAATCGCTGGGCTTGCGATCATGATTTCATGCGCGGCCACGCGCCCACCTTGCGCTGTTTTTATCAGCTGCTGAGACACAACCGCCCGCAGTGAGGCTGAAAGCATCGAGCGGACCAGCGGCTTATCACTGCCGGGAAAGACATCAATAATACGGTCGACTGTTTTTGCGGCGCTTGAGGTATGCAAGGTGCCGAATACCAGATGTCCAGTTTCCGCCGCCGTTAACGCCAAACTAATGGTATCGAGATCTCGCAGCTCTCCTACCAAAATCACATCGGGATCTTCACGCAACGCCGAACGCAGCGCTTGTTGAAACGATAAGGTATCGCGCTTCACTTCACGCTGATTAATCAAACTTTGTTGCGGGTGATGGATAAACTCAATCGGGTCTTCGATGGTAAGAATATGCTTAGGTGCGTGGCGGTTAATGTGATCAACCATGGCCGCCAATGTGGTGGACTTCCCCGAGCCCGTCGGGCCGGTGACCAACACTAATCCATTTGAGAGCCGAGCAAAATCCGCAAAAATCTCGGGGGCATGGAGATCCGCCAAACTAGGGACTGTCTCGGGGATCACCCGAAATACCGCCGCGCAGCCGTGTTGCTGATGAAATGCATTAACCCGAAAACGTCCCACAGACTGCATATGAAATGAAAAATCCACTTCCAACTGCGCTTGAAATTCACGCTGCTGGTTATCATTCATCACATCCAAGACCAATTGATTGACCTCTTGATGGCTCAACGCTGGCAAACTCAACTTGCGCACATCGCCATCTACCCGCACCATAGGCGCCACTCCCGCGGAAAGATGTAGATCTGACGCATTATGTTTTACACTAAAGGCCAATAGCTCAGTGATATCCATTCATTTTCCTCGCAGAATCAAGTATGTGTAGTATCAAGAAAAACATTAAACAGGTCATGGAACACATAGACCGCGCAACGCAAAAATGCGGCCGACCCGAAGGTTCGGTGCAATTGCTTGCGGTGAGTAAAACCAAGCCCATCGAAGCCATCGCAGAAGCGTTGGCGGCAGGACAACACGCGTTTGGTGAAAACTACGTACAAGAAGGCGTGGAAAAAGTGCAGCATTTTGCTCAGCATGCCGCACATTCCGCATTGGAATGGCACTTTATTGGCCCCATTCAGTCCAACAAAACGCGTCAAATTGCCGAGCACTTTGATTGGGTGCATTCGGTGGACCGCTTAAAAGTCGCTAAACGTTTGAGTGAGCAACGCCCCGCACATTTACCCGCCCTGAATGTGTTGGTGCAAGTGAATACCAGCGGGGAAATGTCAAAATCAGGGGTCGCGTTTGAGGAGGCCGAAGCGCTGGTTGAGGCGATAGCTCAGTTACCGAATCTCACCGTAAGGGGGTTGATGTCGATTCCTCAACCTGAAACCGACTATGCCCAACAATGTGCCGCTTTCGCCCCTTTGGCTGACATGTTTTCAGCATTAAAAGCAAAGTACGAGAGTGTCGATACGCTATCAATGGGGATGAGCGGCGACATGGAAGCAGCGATTGCATCCGGCAGCACCATGGTACGAATTGGGACTGCGGTATTTGGGGCGCGAGAAAAACGCTAACGCGCAGCGAGAAAAAGAAAATAGAACGACACGTGACGTGCTGGTTATCAGCATCAGGTACCACCAACAATAGGAACGTCATTCATGGAACATCGCGCACTGACTTTTATTGGCGCAGGGAACATGGCTCGCTCCATTATCGCGGGCTTAATTCAATCGGGCTACCCAGCCTCAGCGATCACGGCGGCGTCACCAAGTGCCTCGCCGAATAGCGGCTTGCAGGCCGAGTTGGGTATTCAGACCACCGCCGATAATCTTGCCGCATGCCAAGGGGCTGAGGTGGTGGTATTAGCGGTCAAGCCACAGCTGATGGCGCAAGTGCTCGCCTCGCTGACTGACGTCGATTGGCAAAACAAATTAGTGATTTCGATCGCCGCAGGGATCCATGCCGATCGCTTGATGGCGATGGCAGGCACAAAACTCAACCTCGTTCGTGTGATGCCCAATACCCCCTCTTTAGTTGGACAAGGGATGAGTGGCCTTTACGCCGTCCCTACCGTGTCGAATGAGGATCGTGATTATGCGGGCGCACTCATGCAAGCTGTCGGTGAGATCTGCTGGGTCAACCAAGAATCTGACATCAATGGCGTGATTGCGGCAGCCGGCAGCGCACCCGCGTATTTCTTCCGATTTATGGAAGCCATGCAGCAAGAAGCGATGCAGCAAGGCTTTGACGACCACACCGCACGTCGTTTGGTGCAACAAGCGGCGCTTGGTGCTGCGCAAATGGTGGTAGCCAACCCAGATATCGGATTAGGCACTCTGCGCGAACAGGTGACCTCCAAAGGAGGCACAACCGCTGAAGCATTGCGTGTGTTTGACGAAAACCGGATCGGTGATATTGTCGCGCAAGCCATGCAAGCGGCAGTTAGCCGTGCCGAACAAATGGAAAAAGAATTTTAATCACTAAGGCGACGATATGAATGCAATGACCTTTCTGATCAACACCGCGTTTGATCTTTACATCATGGTGGTGCTGTTGCGCGTTTGGCTACAATTAGCCCGCGCCGACTTCTATAATCCTTTCTCCCAGTTTGTGGTGAAAGCAACCCAGCCTGTTGTCGGACCGCTACGCCGTCTGATCCCATCACTGGGCAGCTTAGATCTCGCTACCGTGCTTTTTGGCTACCTGTTAATGGTCGCGAAGTTTGCCGTACTCGATCTGGTGGCGGGTAATCCATTGACGCTAAGTGGTGGCATGTTTATTTTCTCCGCCATCGCACTCCTAAAAGCCGCCGGGAAGCTGCTGTTCTGGGTGCTGATTCTGCGCGCCATTCTCAGCTGGGTCAGCCAAGGGAATAATCCGGTTGAATACGTGTTCCACCAACTGACTGAGCCCGTGTGTGCGCCGGTACGTCGCGTCATCCCACCGATTGGCGGGCTCGATTTAAGCATCTTGGTGGTGTTTATTGCGTTACAGTTTATCAATATGCTGATTGGCGATTTTCTCGGCCCAGTGTGGTACGCGCTGTAATGCCCGTCCGTGTTGATACTGAGACAGGCGCAATCACATTGCGCCTGTACGTACAACCCAAAGCAAGCCGAGACCAGTGTCTGGGCCAGCATGGCGATGCGCTTAAGATCGCCATCACAGCACCACCGACAGATGGCAAAGCCAATGCCTATTTATGCCGCTGGCTTGCCAAGCAGTGTAAGATCGCAAAAAGCAATGTGACAGTGACCCACGGGTTAACAAATCGACACAAGCAAGTGCAGATTGATGCGCCCCAACAGCTTCCTGATTGGCTAACCCCGTATCTTCCCCACTGATCACTCATCGTCAATTATCCGTATTCAGGCGAGGCGACTCGCACGACAACAAGGAAGAATTATGCGTACATTTACGGTAATGCTGGTCAGTTTTCTGAGTCTATTCTCGCTGTCAGCGTGGTCAGGACAATACAAAGAGGTGGGTGAGCTCGAAGTGCACTACAACACGATTTCGACGACCTTTTTAACCCCAGAGATCGCAAAGCAGTACGACATCACGCGAAGTGGCTACCGCGGACTAGTGAATATCGCCGTGCTTGATAAAATGCAGCTCGGCAAACCGGCGGTCAGTGCGACCTTAACAGGAAGCGTGAAAAACCTCGTTGGCAACAGCCGTGAGCTAGACTTCAAGGAAATACGTGAAGGTGAGGCGATTTACTACATTGCTACCTTTGCGGCTGACGATGAAGAAACGTATCAGTTTCATATCGAGTTAAACGCCCAAGGCAACCGATCCGCCACCTTGGACTATCGCTACAAATTTTACGTTGATACCCCTTAATCGGGCTTTAAGCAAATAGGTACTATTCATGAACAAAGTTGTACTCGCCACCGGCAATGCTGGAAAAGTAAAAGAAATGGCTGGCTTACTCAGCGAGTTCGGTTTTGAGGTCTTGCCTCAGAGCGATTTTGCCGTCGAAGATGCCGATGAGACCGGAACCACGTTCATTGAAAATGCCATTATCAAAGCCCGTCATGCGGCAAAAATTACTGGCCTGCCCGCCATCGCAGACGACTCAGGTTTGGAGGTGGACTACCTCAATGGCGCGCCTGGGGTCTATTCTGCCCGGTATGCAGGTGAACAAGCGAGCGATAGCGACAATGTCCTCAAACTGCTAGACGCAATGAAAGACGCACCGGATGCGCAGCGTACCGCACGTTTCCATTGTGTGCTCGTGTATATGCGCCATGCCAATGATCCTACGCCTCTGGTATGCCATGGTGTATGGGAAGGCAAAATTGCCCACCGTCCTCAGGGTGACAATGGCTTTGGTTATGATCCTGTGTTCTTACCCCATGACCAACAGTGCACCGCCGCAGAAATGCCCGCATCAGAGAAAAAACAGCGCTCCCATCGCGGCCAAGCGCTCAATCACTTATTCAACGCGTTAAAAGCGGCCCAGTAAGCATGATCCCACTAAGTTTGTACGTACACATCCCGTGGTGTGTACAAAAATGCCCGTACTGCGACTTTAACTCTCATGCGCAAAAAGGGGTGATCCCTGAGTCGGACTATATCAGTGCATTGCTCGATGATCTTGATACCGACTTGGCCGCTTATCCTTCTGTTGCAGATCGGCCGCTGCATTCGATTTTTATTGGTGGTGGTACGCCAAGCTTGATGTCCCCCCCCGAAATTCAGCGCTTACTGGATGGTATCAAAGCGCGCCTAACGCCAAGCGCAAAGATGGAAGTGACCATGGAAGCGAACCCTGGCACGGTAGAAGCCGATAAGTTCATTGGCTACCGTCAAGCGGGCGTCAATCGAATCTCTATCGGTGTACAAAGCTTTTCTGCCGATAAACTCGAGCGCTTAGGGCGTATTCATGGTCCGGGAGAGGCCGAACGTGCCGCTCAGCTCGCACACCAAGCCGGATTGGATAGCTTTAACCTCGATTTGATGCATGGCTTACCCAATCAATCGGAGCAAGAGGCGCTGGCGGATCTTGAAAAGGCCATTGCACTCAATCCACCGCATTTGTCTTGGTATCAGTTAACCATCGAGCCTAACACCCAGTTTTACTCCAAACCGCCTACGCTGCCAGAAGAAGACATCCTTTGGGATATTTTTGACAAAGGCCATCAATTGCTCACAGACGCCGGCTATGTGCAGTATGAAACCTCGGCCTACAGCCTTGAGAACAAGCAATGCCAGCATAATCTCAACTACTGGCGGTTTGGCGACTATTTGGGGATTGGCTGCGGGGCGCATGGAAAACTGACCTTGCCAGATCAAGGTCAAGCACGGGTGTTGCGCACAGTCAAAGTCAAGCACCCGCGCGGCTACCTCGACCCGGAAAAGGCCTACCTAACCGATAGTCAATGGGTCAAACCCACAGAGCTGGCCTTTGAATTCTTTATGAATCGCTTCCGTTTATTGGAAGCTTGCCCCAAAGCTGAGTTTGTCCAGCGGACAGGCTTACCGCTATCGACACTCGATGCGCCAATGACAGAGGCGATTGAGCAAGGGTTAATCACAGACACCCGCTCACACTGGCAAATCACGTCAAAAGGAAAATTATTCTTAAACGATCTCTTGGCGATTTTTTTAGCTGACGCAGACTAATCTGTCTGTGGTAAGGTGCTCATAAATACGGCGGATCACCGATCCGCCTTCGTTTATCGAGGGCATCGCCCACCGACATTCAGCAAAAAAGGATACGCCTGTGAGCCCGTCATTTCGCGTCGAGCCCAAACACTGGACCCTGATTGCAGCGCTTATCGTTGCCACCTACGCGTGTTATCTGCTTATAGAACCCTATATTGGCGCCATTGTGCTGGCCTTCATCGTCTCGCTATTATTTTTTCCGGTGCATAACCGTATCGAGCAACGCTTGGGCGATCGCCCAAATACCGCCGCGGTGCTGTCCTGCGTGCTGCTAACCTTTATTATTATTATCCCGCTGACCTTAGTCGCCGCAGCCATCATCCAACAAGGTGTTAGCTTTTTTACCCAAAGTTATGACTGGTTGAATAATGGCGGCGCAAAATCCCTGATGAATAACCCGCAAGTTCAGGGTGCGCTCCACTTTTTCAATCAATGGCTGCCATTTGATTTGATTGACCCGCAAGAAACGGTGAAGAAACTCGCTGCTTGGATGTCGTCATTCAGTGGGCAAATGTTAGAATTCAGCTCCAAAGTACTTGGCGATGTGACCAACTTTTTCATCAACTTTATGCTGATGCTGTTTGTGCTCTTCTTTTTACTCCGAGATCACGAAAGCATCATTCAAACTCTGCGTCATGTGATCCCACTTTCTCGCAGCCAAGAAGATCAACTGCTCGATGAAGTCGAGAAAGTCGCCAAATCTGCCGTGTTAGGCTCATTTCTGACCGCACTCGCCCAAGGCGCAGCCGGTGGCCTAGCCATGTGGGCCGTGGGACTGCCCGCCCTATTCTGGGGAACCATGATGGCTTTCGCTTCCTTTATTCCCGTGGTGGGCACAGCACTTATATGGCTGCCGACCGTGGTGTATTTAGCCATCACGGGCGAATGGCAATGGGCGCTAGGGCTATTGATATGGAGCGTGGTGGTGGTCGGCTCGATTGATAACCTGCTACGCCCGTTTTTGATGCAGGGGAACTCGGGGATGAATACCTTGCTCATCTTCTTCTCTTTGCTTGGCGGCCTGCACCTATTTGGATTGATGGGACTGATTTATGGCCCTATCATCTTCTCGCTCACCCTCGTCCTCTTTCGCATGTATGAAATTGAGTTCGAGCGTTTCCTCGACCGCCAAGACAATGCCTAACCTGGCATAGGTTGGCCTAGTGCGCGCTTTGTGGGACAATCCGCTCCCCAGCGCGCACCTAATAAGCGCGTCGATTGTCACGTCTGAATCACGTAAAGAGAACGATCATGAGTTTAACGGCCCCGAGTGAAATTGCGCAGCGCCACCTGACGCTATTTGAAAACAAACATGTTCTATTGGCAGGTGAGCTAGAAGATGACTTTGCTCGGCAACTCCTCGCACATGCAAAAAGTGTCTCTGTGTTTACCACGCATCACGGCTATGCAACGCGCATGGCTGGTACGGGTGTAACTGTGCACGCAGGTGCTGAGTATAATGATGAGCAGCCGGTGGACCTTGTGCTCTTTTATTGGCCCAAATCGAAAGCAGAAGCTGACTTTCTTCTCGCGATGCTCACCCATCGCCTCGGCGCCAACGTTGACTGGATAGTGGTAGGTGAAAACCGTAGTGGCGTCAAAAGCATCGAAAAACGTTTTGCGCCTTATGGCCACGTCACCAAACAAGACTCTGCGCGCCGGTGCAGCCTGTATTACGGCGAGTGCACGTCCCCAGCGCCTCAGTTTGAGTTAGCGGCATGGTTTAATGACTACCCGTTACAAATCGCAGAGATGACCCTCACGATCCGAGCACTCCCCGGCGTATTTAGCCAAAAAAGTTTAGATGACGGGACTGCTTTACTGCTGAAAAACCTCCCCGCTATGGAAGGGGATGTGATTGACGTCGGTTGTGGCGCTGGTGTCATTGGCACCGCATTGTTGGCGAGCAACACCAAGCTCGCACTGACGTTTGTCGATGTGAATCACTTAGCCGTTGCCTCGACACAAGCGACCCTTGAGGCCAATGGACTCAAAGGTTCTGTGTTGGTTTCAGACATGCTAAGTGCCGTCAGTGGACAGCAGTTTGATGCCATTATCAGCAATCCCCCATTCCATGAAGGGCTAGAGACACATTATCACGCCACCGAGTCGTTACTGGAAAGCGCCCCTCGTTATCTGCGCCGTCGCGGCCAACTGGTGATCGTCGCCAATAGCTTCTTACGTTACCCACCGCTTATTGAAAAAGGGTTTGGTCAGTGCGATACCCTCGCGAAAACACGTCGATTCGCAGTTTATCATGCGCAAAAATCGCGCTAGTTGCTGATAACACCATCAATCAGCGCACTAACACAGTTTTAAGGCTTGATACCTGACAGCAGGTCACAGTTTTAGCTCATCGGACGTGTTAGCGTTTACCCTCTCGCGGCTGCCTTTTGGCAGCCGCTTGCGATTCAAGCCCGCGTGATCAGGGAGAGGTACTCACAGCGTGCAAATGGATATGGGTTACTCAACGCGTCTTCAACGCCGCTTTATGTGGTGGTTTTTTAGCCTTAGCATTATTCCTGTGGTAATTCTGACCGGTTACTTTACATGGAGTCAGTCACAGCTGTTGATCACCCAAGCCCACCAACAGCTGGAGAACGAACGGGATCGCTACTATTTCACCATCAAAGAATATTTTCATGATCAGGTACGTGCCGTTGTTAACCTTGCAGACTCCGACTTGGCGATTAGCAGTGGTGGGCGCTTCTATGGCTTTCCGAATGCGTTCGCCCAATTAGGTGAAGACACGTCCCAAGCGCACCGACAGCTCATGCAAATCCTGCAGCAAAACGCAGGAACACACCTCAAGACCAACAACCAGAATTATCACCGCCTTTACCGACAGTTTAACCGTCAATACCAATCATGGATGGCAAGGTATGAGTTCAATAATGTGGCGATGTTTGACCGAAGCCAACACCTCGTTTTTGCCGTCAAAGCCACGCCACAGTTGCTCGCGGATACCAGGCTACACCAAGCCGTCACCCAACTATTAGATGCCCCACCTGAGCAACGCCCTAAGTGGGTACGCACTCACTTTGCTCCACAAGGTTCACGCACCATGCAAGCATGGTATCTCGCCCCTATTCTGAAACGCGGTCAGATCCAAAGTATTCTTGCGGTAAGTACCACGACGGACAACTTGTCCGCCATGCTACGCCAGCTTCAACGCCCTCATTCAGGCTTATGGCTTATTGATCAATCGCATCAGTCCTTACTCAGTGGCTGGGTACCCCGCTCAAGTCATGCCAAACTCGCTGTTTCCCCACCACAAGCGGCAATTATAAAAAGCTTAGAGGGTCAACAAGGAGTATTGTCACCCAACGACTATGCATTGATGCCACAACTGACCGCCTATCGTCCCGTCAGCATCGGCAACACGTCTTGGGCACTGATAACTTGCACCCCTAAGCAAAGCGCATATCAGCCGCTTTATCGCCTATATTCAATCAGTGTGACTTTGGTGATAGCCCTGATTGTATTACTGCTATTTATTGGACACTGGCTCTCCCATCGACTTGCTCTCCCTATGTTGCAACTGACTTGGTGCGCCGAGCAATTTGCAGCCGGTGAGCTTGACTATCCAGTGACGCATCGTCAACGCCAAGATGAAATCGGACGGCTTGCCACTGCCTTATCGCACTTGCAGCACCGCTTAAAAACGACGTGCTTTTCAACATCATTTCCCTCAACCAGTGAGCACACGCCTGCAATGCAGTCAGACAGCTTACATCACAGCTTAGTCATCGCGATGAACCTCGCGTTAGAGGCATGGGGCGGAGATAAAGTCGGTTTGGCCGAGCAAAGCGGTTTATGGCGCGTCTATTCCGACAAAGGTAGCCTGCAAACAAGAACCTTGGATAAATACCTGCACCTTGAAACGGTTCCCAAAACGCCGCGTTGGCGGAATGTGGTACGTAGTATCGATTTCGTTCTCCAGCATACGGACAGACAATCGCCTTACTACCAACCCTTAAAACAGGCCCAACAAGAAATCCAACATTGGATTACCGACCGTCGTTAACGTTGTCATTGATAGCAAGCGGTCTTATAGTGGCCCAAACCCTCAATCACTAGGTCTGAATGGCACTTTCACTTCCTCAATTGCGAGTGTTTTTACTTATCGTGCAAGAGGGCACGATCACCGCCGCCGCCAAGAAACTGTTTCTCAGTAAACCAGCGGTCAGCATGGCGCTTTCCGAGTTAGAAAGTCAGCTCGGTTACCCCTTGTTTGATCGACGCGGTAACCGACTCCATCTTAACGACCAAGGTGCTGCGTTGATCCCTAAAGCGGATGAATTGCTGACCCGCAGCGATGAGATTAGCGCGGCACTGAAAGACGACAGCCAGCTGATTGGCTGCCTACGATTAGGGGGAAGCGATACGGTGGGTAACCAGCTTTTGCCGGCACTGATCAGCGATTTTCGTCATGCAACCGCGCATCAACAACAAACATTAGTGATTGCAAACAGTCAAGAGATCATCGCTCGCCTACAACATTTCGAGCTGGATATCGGTTTAATAGAAGGTGAAATCCAACATCCTGATTTACTGCAAACACCTTGGCTAAGTGATCAGATGGCAGTGGTGTGTCACCCTGATCACCCACTTGTCAGTCAAGCGCCGTTAAGTGTTGGGGATCTCGACAATCAAACTTGGCTGATCCGCGAATCTGGCTCGGGCACACGCGAGCACTTTCTCTCACGCCTTGCTCCTCGCTTCGAGCGCTGGCACCTTTCTTTCGAGCTTAATACCACAGAAGCGATTTTAAACGCCGCGAGTGCCGGGTTAGGCTTGGCATATCTGTCTAAGCTCTCCGCGCAACACGCCATTGCCGACGGTCGAGTCGTTGCCCTCGAACTCCCTCTGCTATTATCCCGGCGCTATTGGCTCGTGCGTCACAAAGATAAATACCAGTCAGGTTTACTCACTCGCTTCTGGGATTTTTGCTTACACTGGCAACCTCAATCCCATTCTTCTACTTAACCAGCAGTCACCCAAGCGACAGATACAAAAAAGCCCCGACCATCAGGTCAGGGCTTGGTATTTTCTCATCAAAGTCTTACATATATCCGCTTTGATGCTTACATTGCGAGCTATACGTAGAGGTTTTTGAAGCGAGACGCACAGGGCTGATGCCCCCTCAAGATACAAAAAAGCCCCGGCCATAAGGTCAGGGCTTGGTGTTTTCTCATCAAAGTCTTACGCATATCTGCTTTGATGCTTAAATTTTGTCTAATTAAAGCCTTATATGTAGCTGCTTTAATTAGGTTATCTTATTTGATGCGATGAGAATGTTGAATCGAGACGCGCAGTGTACGTCAGTACATGAGCATCGCAGATATCAACAGCATCGAGCTATCAACAAGATAAGCAATTAAAGCCTGGCGATGTCCTACTCTCACATGGGGAGACCCCACACTACCATCGGCGCTGCTTCGTTTCACTACTGAGTTCGGCATGGAGTCAGGTGGGTCCAAAGCGCTATGGTCGCCAAGCAAAATTTTGTCTGGAACAAAATTTAACGCACTTCAGTGCGGCCCGTCAGGGTCAAATACAAGGATGTATTTGATAAATTCGTTCCTAAATCTAGAAAGCTGTTCGTTCTCGCCACAATCAACTGGCTTATTTTAAGTCCAACCCAAAACCTCTTGGGTGTTGTATGGTTAAGCCTCACGGGCAATTAGTACAGGTTAGCTCAACGCCTCACAGCGCTTACACACCCTGCCTATCAACGTCGTCGTCTACGACAACCCTTTAGAGAGCTCGAAGCTCTAGGGATGACTCATCTCGGGGCCAGCTTCGCGCTTAGATGCTTTCAGCGCTTATCTGTGCCGAACTTAGCTACCGGGCAATGCGTCTGGCGACACAACCCGAACACCAGCGGTTCGTCCACTCCGGTCCTCTCGTACTAGGAGCAGCTCCCCTCAATCATCCAACGCCCACGGCAGATAGGGACCGAACTGTCTCACGACGTTCTAAACCCAGCTCGCGTACCACTTTAAATGGCGAACAGCCATACCCTTGGGACCGACTTCAGCCCCAGGATGTGATGAGCCGACATCGAGGTGCCAAACACCGCCGTCGATATGAACTCTTGGGCGGTATCAGCCTGTTATCCCCGGAGTACCTTTTATCCGTTGAGCGATGGCCCTTCCATTCAGAACCACCGGATCACTATGACCTACTTTCGTACCTGCTCGAGCCGTCACTCTCGCAGTTAAGCGGGCTTATGCCATTGCACTAACCTCACGATGTCCGACCGTGATTAGCCCACCTTCGTGCTCCTCCGTTACTCTTTGGGAGGAGACCGCCCCAGTCAAACTACCCACCAGGCACTGTCCTCACCCCGGATAACGGGGCTAAGTTAGAACATCAAACATACAAGGGTGGTATTTCAAGGATGGCTCCACAGCAACTGGCGTCGCCGCTTCAAAGCCTCCCACCTATCCTACACATGTAGGCTCAATGTTCAGTGCCAAGCTGTAGTAAAGGTTCACGGGGTCTTTCCGTCTAGCCGCGGGTACACAGCATCTTCACTGCGATTTCAATTTCACTGAGTCTCGGGTGGAGACAGCGTGGCCATCATTACGCCATTCGTGCAGGTCGGAACTTACCCGACAAGGAATTTCGCTACCTTAGGACCGTTATAGTTACGGCCGCCGTTTACCGGGGCTTCGATCAATGGCTTCTCTTGCGATAACCACATCAATTAACCTTCCGGCACCGGGCAGGCGTCACACCGTATACGTCATCTTTCGATTTTGCACAGTGCTGTGTTTTTAATAAACAGTTGCAGCCACCTGGTATCTGCGACTGCCCATAGCTCCATCCGCAAGGGACTTCACCGCGGGCAGCGTACCTTCTCCCGAAGTTACGGTACCATTTTGCCTAGTTCCTTCACCCGAGTTCTCTCAAGCGCCTTGGTATTCTCTACCCGACCACCTGTGTCGGTTTGGAGTACGGTTGCTACTTACCTGAAGCTTAGAGGCTTTTCCCGGAAGCATGGCATCAATGACTTCACCACCTTGGTGGCTCGACATCGTGTCTCGGCCTTGATTTCCCGGATTTGCCTAAGAAATCAGCCTACGCACTTGAACCTGGACTACCATCGCCAGGCCCACCTAGCCTTCTCCGTCCCCCCATCGCAGTAAGCAGCAGTACGGGAATATTAACCCGTTTCCCATCGACTACGCCTTTCGGCCTCGCCTTAGGGGCCGACTTACCCTGCCCCGATTAACGTTGGACAGGAACCCTTGGTCTTCCGGCGAGGAGGTTTTTCACCCCCTTTATCGTTACTCATGTCAGCATTCGCACTTGTGATACCTCCAGCATGCCTCTCAGCACACCTTCAACAGCTTACACAACGCTCCCCTACCCAATACCCATAAGGACATTGCCGCAGCTTCGGTGTATCGCTTAGCCCCGTTACATCTTCCGCGCAGGCCGACTCGACCAGTGAGCTATTACGCTTTCTTTAAATGATGGCTGCTTCTAAGCCAACATCCTGGCTGTCTGAGCCTTCCCACATCGTTTCCCACTTAGCGATAACTTTGGGACCTTAGCTGGCGGTCTGGGTTGTTTCCCTCTCCACGACGGACGTTAGCACCCGCCGTGTGTCTCCCGGATAGTACTTACTGGTATTCGGAGTTTGCAAAGGGTTGGTAAGTCGGGATGACCCCCTAGCCTTAACAGTGCTCTACCCCCAGTAGTATTCGTCCGAGGCGCTACCTAAATAGCTTTCGGGGAGAACCAGCTATCTCCGAGTTTGATTGGCCTTTCACCCCTAGCCACAGGTCATCTCCTAACTTTTCAACGTTAGTGAGTTCGGTCCTCCAGTTGATGTTACTCAACCTTCAACCTGCCCATGGCTAGATCACTCGGTTTCGGGTCTAATGCTAGCAACTACACGCCCAGTTAAGACTCGGTTTCCCTACGGCTCCCCTATGCGGTTAACCTTGCTACTAACATTAAGTCGCTGACCCATTATACAAAAGGTACGCGGTCACCCCACAAAGGAGGCTCCCACTGCTTGTACGTAGACGGTTTCAGGTTCTATTTCACTCCCCTCACAGGGGTTCTTTTCGCCTTTCCCTCACGGTACTGGTTCACTATCGGTCAGTCAGGAGTATTTAGCCTTGGAGGATGGTCCCCCCATGTTCAGACAAGATATCACGTGTCCCGTCCTACTCGATTTCACGACTAAGGCGCTGTCGGTTACGGGGCTATCACCCTTTATTGCCAGGTTTTCCAACCTGTTCACCTAACGCCTAAGCCGCTTAAGGGCTGCTCCGGGTTCGCTCGCCGCTACTGCCGGAATCTCAATTGATTTCTTTTCCTTCGGGTACTTAGATGTTTCAGTTCCCCGAGTTCGCCTCTTAGCGCTATGTATTCACGCTAAGATACCTGCTTATGCAGGTGGGTTTCCCCATTCGGAAATCCCAGACTCAAATGGCTTTTACTGCCTTATCTGGGCTTATCGCAAGTTAATACGTCCTTCATCGCCTCTGACTGCCAAGGCATCCACCGTCTACGCTTAATCACTTAACCATACAACCCCAAGAGGTCTTTTTGCTCGATCTTTCTCTTTTATACGGCCTCTTGCTCACCGTTTGCTTGGTCACGTAACACGTTACGCTCCCTGCGACAAACGCCTCGCGCGAGATTGTCTAAAAAAGAAATCTGCGTCGCAAAACCACTGAGTGTTGAATCATCAACTAATTAAGGTTTTGTTTTTGCCGGACTCAAAATAGAGACTTTGCTTATCACTAAGACAAAGCCCAAGCACACTTGATTGTGTGAGTGACATTTCTGTCACTGATTGAGAACTTTACTGTCATTCTTTAAGAATGACTTGTCAGCTTTCCAGATTGTTAAAGAGCATGTCGTTTATTGCTAAATAAACCACGTTCTAAAGATTCTTAAGTAAAAACCTTTAAAGCGTGGTGGGCGATACCGGGCTCGAACCAGTGACCCCCTCCTTGTAAGGGAGGTGCTCTCCCAACTGAGCTAATCGCCCATCCTTCAGACTTGGTGGAGCTAGGCGGGATCGAACCGCCGACCTCTTGCATGCCATGCAAGCGCTCTCCCAGCTGAGCTATAGCCCCGCGTCTGAGAAATGGTGGGTTGTACAGGATTCGAACCTGTGACCAATTGATTAAAAGTCAACTGCTCTACCAACTGAGCTAACAACCCAAGTGGCGTCCCATAGGGGAGTCGAACCCCTGTTACCGCCGTGAAAGGGCGGTGTCCTAGGCCTCTAGACGAATGGGACTTTATGCGGATGATTTATCTTCGCTAGCCGCGTTGCCTTCATTGCTCAGGCAATCACATAGTTTTTCTATGCTCAGGCCATTCGCATTTCAAGCGCCTTGCTATCCAAGCAAATCATCACGCCTAAGCAATAATTCCTAGGCGTGTTTGGCATTGGGATGCCAAACCTCTCTTTATACTTTCAACCTATACAATCTGTGTGAACACTCGCAAGAATAGCGTCAGTAAGGAGGTGATCCAGCCCCAGGTTCCCCTAGGGCTACCTTGTTACGACTTCACCCCAGTCATGAACCACACCGTGGTAAACGCCCTCCCGAAGGTTAAGCTATCTACTTCTGGTGCAGCCCACTCCCATGGTGTGACGGGCGGTGTGTACAAGGCCCGGGAACGTATTCACCGCAGCATTCTGATCTGCGATTACTAGCGATTCCGACTTCATGGAGTCGAGTTGCAGACTCCAATCCGGACTACGACAAACTTTAAGGGATTCGCTTAACATCGCTGTCTCGCTGCCCTCTGTATCTGCCATTGTAGCACGTGTGTAGCCCTACTCGTAAGGGCCATGATGACTTGACGTCGTCCCCACCTTCCTCCGGTTTATCACCGGCAGTCTCCCTGGAGTTCCCGACATTACTCGCTGGCAAACAAGGATAAGGGTTGCGCTCGTTGCGGGACTTAACCCAACATTTCACAACACGAGCTGACGACAGCCATGCAGCACCTGTCTCAGCGCTCCCGAAGGCACTCCTCTATCTCTAAAGGATTCGCTGGATGTCAAGAGTAGGTAAGGTTCTTCGCGTTGCATCGAATTAAACCACATGCTCCACCGCTTGTGCGGGCCCCCGTCAATTCATTTGAGTTTTAACCTTGCGGCCGTACTCCCCAGGCGGTCTACTTAATGCGTTAGCTCCGAAAGCCAAAGTCTTAAACCTCAGCCTCCAAGTAGACATCGTTTACGGCGTGGACTACCAGGGTATCTAATCCTGTTTGCTACCCACGCTTTCGCATCTGAGCGTCAGTCTTTGTCCAGGGGGCCGCCTTCGCCACTGGTATTCCTTCAGATCTCTACGCATTTCACCGCTACACCTGAAATTCCACCCCCCTCTACAAGACTCTAGCCTGCCAGTTTCAAATGCGGTTCCGAGGTTGAGCCCCGGGCTTTCACATCTGACTTAACAAACCGCCTGCATGCGCTTTACGCCCAGTAATTCCGATTAACGCTCGCACCCTCCGTATTACCGCGGCTGCTGGCACGGAGTTAGCCGGTGCTTCTTCTGCAGCTAACGTCAAGCAATGCACGTATTAAGTACACTACCTTCCTCACTGCTGAAAGTGCTTTACAACCCGAAGGCCTTCTTCACACACGCGGCATGGCTGCATCAGGGTCTCCCCCATTGTGCAATATTCCCCACTGCTGCCTCCCGTAGGAGTCTGGGCCGTGTCTCAGTCCCAGTGTGGCTGATCATCCTCTCAAACCAGCTAAGGATCGTCGCCTTGGTAAGCCATTACCTTACCAACTAGCTAATCCTAACTGGGCCCATCCCAACGCGATAGCTTACATGTAGAGGCCACCTTTGGTCCGTAGACATTATGCGGTATTAGCCGTCGTTTCCAACGGTTATCCCCCTCGTCAGGGCAGGTTCCCAGCCGTTACTCACCCGTCCGCCGCTCGACGTCCAGTAAATCCACCGAAGCTTCAATACTGCCGTTTCCGCTCGACTTGCATGTGTTAGGCCTGCCGCCAGCGTTCAATCTGAGCCATGATCAAACTCTTCAATTAAAGTTTTTTCGAAACCGAAGTTTCAGCTCAATGAATACTGATTACTGTTTATCTCCGAAGAGAAAAACGAATTGACTGTGCCGAATAACTAAAAGTTATCGTTTGGTCACTCAGTTCATCGAATAAATCTTTTTGTCTATTCTCAACGAGTGCCCACACAGATTGCATAGGTCAAATTGTTAAAGAGCGTGTCGATTTAGTGGTCGGCATTTCGTGACTTG
Organism: Salinivibrio sp. YCSC6; assembly: GCF_004916735.1. Taxonomy (NCBI): domain Bacteria; kingdom Pseudomonadati; phylum Pseudomonadota; class Gammaproteobacteria; order Vibrionales; family Vibrionaceae; genus Salinivibrio; species Salinivibrio sp. YCSC6. The sequence continues at coordinate 383,162 of NZ_CP039516.1, read as the reverse complement.
CGTCTCATTGCCCCGTCGACAGGAAGCGCAGTATAGAGATTTCAGTTTTTCCCGCAACCCCTAAATATAAAAAAAATGCGCCTTGCGGTTTGTTTGTCTACAAAACAAACAAAAACCGTCAAGACGCCAAAGATTACCGTTCAATTAATGCTGATTCTGGCGCTCTTCTGCCCGCTCTTTCGCGCGGCAATGTCGAATAGACGCCCACGCCATAAAGAAAAGTACAAAAGGGATGGCGCCAGCGGTCCATTCAGCCCACGTGTAGTAAGCCAATGTTTCAATAATGATGACATGGCCCAGAATCAGTAGGGCTGCGCAGATAATCGCAACGACCATCATGCTTAGCTCTGATTTCATCCTTTTCTCCCCCTAAAGTGTGTGCCCAGTTAGTGTATGCCTAGGGCCAGTGACGGGATTAGTACAAAGCCACCGCTATTTAGCTGTAACAGTATCGGCTATTGATAAAGATGAGAGCACAGTCGCAATCTGTGTAAGGCCGCTGTCAACGCTCGCTGGCGCATCAGCATCAACAGTCTCAGGTGCACTGATAGAGAAGTTTAAGCGGAAGCTGTCGTTAAACCGATCGTCAGTGGCAAACAAAGCGCCCGGTGCGAGTGTAATGCCATATGGCAGGAGTTCTCGAAATAGCTGGCGAGTGTCCATGCCATTATTCAGTGTGACCCATAAGAAGTAGCCACCTTGAGGGTCGGTGATCGATGCACTCGTCGGCAAAATACGACGCAGACTGTCACGTACCGCGTGTTTACGCTGTAACAAGGCAGTGCGCAAACGGCGCAGGTGTGCGTCATATCCACCCTGCTGCAAATAATGCGCGATAGCGAGCTGGTTAGGAGCACCGACAGATAAACTAGACACATACTGTCGCTTTTCAATTTGTGTGGCATAACATCCTGCCGCCACCCAACCGACCCTGAAACCAGGCGCTAACTGTTTCGAAAACGACCCACAATGCAAAACCAGCCCTTGGCTGTCATAACACTTCAGTGGCATGGGGCGTGATTCAGAGAAAAAGAGCTCACCATAGACATCGTCTTCTATTAAAGGGACTTGGTGATGCGCGAGCAGTGATACCAGTGCTGGTCTATCTTTTTCAGGAATCGATGCCCCCGTTGGGTTATGAAAGTTACTCATCAGCCAACAAGCAGCTACGTGGTGAGTACTCAACGCAGCTTCAAGCGCGTTTATATTTACTCCCGTTTCAGGATCGACCGGCACGGGCACGGGTTCCAGTTGCAACCGCTCAAGGGTTTGCAGCACCCCATAAAAGGCTGGCGCTTCGATAATCACTTTATCCCCGGGCTGAGTCAGGGCCGCCAGTGATAGGCTTAACGCTTCGATGGCACCATTGGTGATGATGATCTCATCCATCGCCACTTTTATTCCTTGCCGCAGATAGCGCTGCGCAATCATGCGACGCAAGCCTTCATCGCCGGGAGGAAGCATGGTGAGATAATCTGGATGCGATGATTGACGAAGAACTCGTGCCATCGCCCGCCCTAACGCTTGCATGGGAAATAGCGTGGGATCAGGGAACGCCGAGCCGAACGGAAAGCACGAGCCTGACTTGCTCGCACTGATCACATCAAAGACATCTTGATGCGCCTGCAGCCAATGAGAGTCTGCTTGAGGACGCGCCAAAGAGTCGGAGGACAATTGATTGTAATGCGGACGCACAAAGTATCCAGCTCTGGGGCGAGCCTCAACCCAGCCATCTGCTTCTAACTGCTCATAAGCGCGCATGACAGTCATTGGGCTAACATGTTGGAGGCGGCTCATCTCACGAACGGAAGGGATCCGCTCACCGGCTTGCCACACCCTTTGATCGATTTGCGTTTTTACCCAAACGGCGATGTCTTGATAGCGAACTTGCACCATACCACTCCCTGTGACAACCACGGCTCGATAATACCTTGCCGTGTTCGCTTTGCCTTGCGCGATACCCGAGGATTGTGAAGTCATCACGATTCAGGCGACATAAACGAAAAAAGCCCCTGTCTTTCAACAGGGGCTTTTTTTGGGATTTGGTGCCGAGAGAGGGACTTGAACCCTCACACCCGTTAAGGCGGCGGATTTTGAATCCGCTGCGTCTACCAATTCCGCCATCTCGGCAAGTGCTGGCAATTATACGTACCGCCCTTTCGAGTGCAAGCATTAAAAAACAAAAAATGTTTGTTCGCGCTATTTTTAACCAATTCGCGGTTAAATACATCAAAGGCGGTGTAATCATGAGCAAACGACATCGCAAAACCGCCCTATCAGCTTACTCACCCAAACAGTGAATGTGCTAGGCTAGCGGCGACTTTGATACTTGGATGTAGCTAAACCATGCAGACTTCTTCTATTGCATGCCCAACCGCCGGTTTTTTTCGCCGTCTTGCTGTTTGGGTTTATGATCTTTTGATTGTTGCCGCATTACTTATGCTTGCGGGCGGCGCGGTGATGGCAGCATTGGCTATCGCACAAGCGCTCGGGATGTCGATGACACCTTATCAAGATGCCAGTGATTTCCTCACCCATCACCCAATCGCGCAGCCTCTTTACACCGCCTATCTCGCCTGTGTGATTTGCGGGTTCTACGGCTACTTCTGGTGTAAAGCCGGTCAGACGCTGGGGATGCGGGCCTGGCGCCTGCGTATTCAAAATGCTGACGGTAGTAATATTCGCCCTACACAAGCACTGATTCGTCTTGCGACATCCTGCTTTGGGCTCGGTAACCTTATCGTGATTTTCGATAAGAACAACCGCGCGTTTCAAGATCATTTCGCAGAGTGCGACATGATCGTGTTACCGAAGCCCGCCAAAACCCCGAAAAGAAAGAAACAATAGCTATTATTGGGAAGGCTGTAGTGCCTTCCTCTTTTCTTCAATAATTCTATCGCAACCTCGAAATTTGATATAAAACAAAAAAACAGCGAGTTTTTAATCCTGCGACATTTTTACTTAATCTGCTTTTTATTCACCACACCTATCGAGTAAATGTGACTAATTACGCAGTCTATTCACATAGAAAAGTCATGGTAGCTTGGTGGTTAGCGGTTAAACCAAATTTAAAACAATAAAAACCCACTTCACCATCATACTAAGAACACTCTGATTGATATATCTAAGCACGCAAACTAAACAGCCATTCACTTTTAACCTGCTCATCAATTAAGCGACAGCATACAGTCCCTTTCTTTTGTGAGATATCACTAAGAACTATTCACGGATGCACTTTTACAATAAAGAAAAAGCCACTGACGACGGCAGATAAGAACAACGAAAATAACGTGAAACTTAAAAGAGTTACCTCAACACGTGTAGTGCCCTATTTTATTGCACTCAGAAGAGGTATGAGGAGATAGTATGAGTACCCAAAGTGTTCCTGAAAAAAAAGGTTGGTTCGCCAATCTCAAATTCCCATCCGCCTATACCATATTGTTCATTCTGATTGCCTTGGTCGCCGCGCTTAGTTGGATAGTACCTGCCGGTCAGTACGAACGAGAATATAACGCTGAACTCGGCCGAGATGTGCCTGTGTCAGGCACCTACCACCAAGTAGAGAGTAACCCTCAAGGCGTGGTCGACGTGCTGCTGGCCCCCATTGACGGTTTTTATAACCACGAAACCTATGAAGCAGCCGCCATTGATGTCTCACTCTTCATCCTCATTATTGGTGGCTTTTTAGGTCTGGTGACCAAAACCGGTGCCATTGATGCAGGGATTGAGCGGGTGACCAAACGCTTAGAAGGACGCGAAGAGTGGATGATCCCTATCCTAATGGGCCTCTTTGCCGCGGGCGGTACGATTTACGGGATGGCCGAAGAGTCCTTGCCTTTTTATACCCTACTCGTCCCTGTGATGATGGCGGCACGCTTTGACCCTGTGGTTGCAGCGGCTACCGTACTCCTTGGTGCCGGTATTGGTACTTTAGGATCAACCATCAACCCGTTTGCAACTGTTATTGCCGCGAATGCCGCCGGTATCCCTTTTACCGATGGTATTCTGTTACGCCTCGCTATCCTGGCCATTGGCTGGCTTATCTGTGTTGCCTATGTGATGCGTTATGCCCGCAAAGTGCGCGCCGACCAGAGCCAATCCATTGTTTATGATCAGTTTGAGAGCAATAAAAAACACTTCCTTGGCGATCATGACGAAACACAAACGCTTGCTTTCACTACCACGCGTAAAGTGATCTTAGGCATTTTTGCTGCCGCGTTTGCCGTGATGATCTATGGTGTATCCTCGCTAGGATGGTGGATGGCCGAGATCTCTGCCGTTTTCCTCGGTGCTGCGATTATTATTGGTCTGATTGCACGTATGAGTGAAGAAGAGATCACCACCAGCTTTATTGATGGCGCACGAGACCTTCTGGGGGTGGCCCTTATCATCGGTATTGCCCGCGGTATCGTGGTGATAATGGATAAAGGCATGATCACAGATACCATCTTAAACAGTGCTGAAGGTATGGTGACTGGGCTATCGTCTTTTGTTTTTATCAACGTTATGTATTGGCTGGAAGTCTTGCTGTCTTTCTTGGTGCCATCGTCATCTGGTTTAGCAGTCCTCACCATGCCTATCATGGCGCCACTGGCTGACTTTGCAAACGTTGGGCGCGAGTTAGTCGTAACCGCTTATCAATCTGCATCCGGTGTCGTCAACCTCGTCACCCCAACCTCCGGCGTGGTGATGGGTGGCCTTGCGATCGCTCGCGTTCCCTATGTTAAATGGATCAAATGGGTGGCGCCTTTACTCGGTATTCTTACCATCATGATTATGATCATGCTCAGTGTAGGTGTCATGCTATAACCTCTATTGATACACCGACTAGCGCGCTCACGTATTCGTCAGCGCGCTTTTTTATGTCTGCCACTCCCTCGCTCAACCATGCTTCACCACGCTGATATATTCCTCTTCTCTTCTCATAACAACATGGCACCGTATTTCTCTTTTTTACACCGTTCCGTTACCGGTATAAAACAAACATCCTCCATCCGGACACTGAGTACAGTTATTTTACACTTTTAACAAAAAACGTATTTATATCGACATCAATCACAGTTTTGAGGAAAAAAACGGCTTTATTTGTTAACAAAGAAAAAATATAAAGATAGCCATTCACTTATTACGCATACCCTCATCATTCAAAGTAATACTGATTGGCATAAAAAAGAAAACAGATCCGCATTAACAAAGGGAAATTAAAAAATATTTCGTTAGACACTCACAATTCCTGCTTAATTATTAAAAAACAAAAAAACCTCATGCCATAAATACCATTAACACAGGGTAAAAAAGGCAAAATACAATGTTTTAATTCACTGTGATCTAACTTCAAGAATACCCCAGACACCGCGTTAGAATGAATCTGTACCCAATAATACATCTGCACTTTTTATTCATCCCTTACGATAAAAAGCCAAGCAGAGATATACGGAGAAAGAAAGATGAACAACTTCTATGTCGGCTCTGAAATTGGTCAATTACGTACCGTGATGCTGCATCGTCCTGAGCGTGCGCTCACCCACTTAACACCATCAAACTGTCATGACTTACTGTTTGATGATGTTCTGTCCGTTGAACGTGCAGGTGAAGAGCATGACAAATTTGCTCAAACCCTACGTGATCAAGGCGTTGAAGTCCTCCTGCTCCAAAATCTACTGGCTGAGACTCTAGATGTACCTGAAGCCAAAGACTGGCTGATGAACCTAAAAATCTCGGATTATACCTTCGGCCCTTCGTTTGCTAATGACATCCGTTGCTATTTGAATGACCTGCCTCACCATGAACTCGCGTCGATGTTCTTAGGTGGATTGGCCTACTCTGAGCTGCCAATTGCAACAACCTCTATGTTGCAAGCCATGCACGCACCGTCCGACTTTATTATTGATCCACTCCCCAACCACCTATTCACCCGCGATACCTCCTGCTGGGTTTACGGTGGTGTATCAATTAACCCAATGGCGAAACCCGCGCGTAAACGTGAAACCAATCATCTTCGCGCCATTTATAAATGGCACCCTCGCTTTGCGAACGGTGATTTTATTACCTACTTCGGCGGCGAAAATATCGACTATGACAACGCCACCATTGAAGGCGGCGATGTTACCGTCCTCGGCAAGGGCGTGGTGCTTATCGGTATGTCCGAGCGCACAACCCCACAAGGGGTAGAAAACTTGGCTTCTAGCTTATTTAGACACGGCCAAGCCAAACAAGTGATTGCGATGGAGCTACCGAAACACCGCTCTTGCATGCACCTTGATACCGTGATGACCCATATGCGCGAAGATACCTTCTCGGTATACCCAGAAGTGATCCGTAAAGACATCAAATGCTGGAGCCTCACCGGTGATCGCACCGGCAAGCTAAACGTTCGCGAAGAGGATTACTTCCTGACCGCGATTGAAAAAGGACTGGATGTTGGCCCACTAAATCTGATCACCACAGGGGGGGACAGCTTCGAAGCCGAACGCGAACAGTGGAATGATGCTAACAACGTACTGACTGTCCGTCCTGGCGTAGTCGTGGGTTATGAACGCAACACCTATACCAATGAAAAGTATGACAAAGCGGGTATCACTGTGTTGTCGATTCCTGGTGACGAATTAGGTCGCGGTCGTGGCGGAGCACGCTGCATGAGCTGCCCAATCCATCGTGACGGCATCTAATCACCTTGTTGGGCTGAGCAAGTAGCTCAGCCCCCACCGACTGTAGAGAGTATTAAGTATGAAAAAACAAACTGTGGTGGTGGCACTCGGAGGCAATGCACTCCTTCGCCGGGGTGAGCCTTTAGAAGCTGACATTCAACGCGCCAATATTGCCAAAGCAGCAAAAACCATTGCGGCGATTGGCGAACAATACAACGTGGTGCTCGTGCACGGTAATGGTCCACAGGTTGGCCTACTCGCCTTACAGGGGCTGGAGTATAAATCCGTCACGCCATATCCACTTGACGTTCTCGGTTCAGAAACCCAAGGCATGATTGGCTATATGTTAATGCAAGAGCTGCATAACTTAGCCCCCGAGCAACACGTTTCTTGCATGCTCACGCAAATGACCGTCGATCCAAATGATCCCGCGTTTGCCAATCCCACCAAGCCCATTGGTCCCGTTTACGACCAACAAGAGGCCTCGGCGCTGGCTGAAAAATACGGCTGGGATATCAAACCAGATGGCCAATATTATCGTCGTGTTGTACCCAGCCCACAACCAACCGGCATTGTAGAAGATGACGCCATCGCTAGCCTGATTGCGCAAGGACACCTTGTGATTTGTACCGGTGGTGGCGGCATTCCTGTGATTCAAGAGGGGAATCAGCTTAAAGGGATTGAGGCTGTGATTGATAAAGACATGTCAGCGGCTTTCCTTGCTCGTCAAATCAATGCCGATGCTTTGCTGATTTTGACCGATGCCGACGCGGTGTATTTGGACTATGGCCAACCCACCCAACGCGCATTGGCAGATACCACCCCTGATGATCTAAGCCAATACACCTTCGACGCTGGCTCCATGGGACCCAAAATTGACGCGTCCTGCGAATTTATCCGTCAAGGCGGAAAACTGGTTGGCATCGGTGCCTTAGAGGATGGCCTTGCCATTCTTGCCGGCCAAGCCGGTACACGTATTCGTGCCCAAGCAGTCAATAACAACAATATTTCTCACGGCCAACCTGCACCAGCGCAAGCCTGAGACCAATAACGAGAGGATTACCCACTATGGCATTTAATCTACGTAACCGTAACTTTCTAAAGCTGCTGGACTTCACACCCCGTGAGATCCAACACTTTATCGACATGGCCATTGAACTCAAAAAAGCCAAATACAATGGCTATGAAACCCCACGTTTAAAAGGCAAAAATATCGCGCTGATCTTTGAAAAGTCGTCGACTCGTACCCGTTGTGCGTTTGAAACCGCCGTGTTCGACCAAGGCGGACAAGTCAGCTATATCGGCCCAACAGGCTCTCAAATTGGCCACAAAGAATCCATGAAAGATACAGCCCGTGTGCTTGGTCGCATGTATGACGGCATTGAATACCGTGGCTTTGGCCAAGCGATTGTTGAAGAGCTGGGCGAATATGCTGGTGTGCCGGTCTGGAACGGGTTAACCACCGAGTTTCACCCCACTCAAATCTTGGCGGATTTGATGACCATGATTGAACATGGTCGTGGAAAACAGCTTCACGAAATGCGCTTTGCGTACCTCGGTGATGCCCGAAACAACATGGGCAACTCTCTGATGGTCGGTGCGGCTAAAATGGGGATGGATATTCGTCTAGTGGCGCCAAAAGCATTCTGGCCCGAAGAAGAACTGGTTGCACAATGCCGCGCGATCGCTGAACAAACGGGCGCACGCATTACCCTCACCGAGGACGTGCAGGAAGGTGTCAAAGACTGTGATTTCTTGTACACCGACGTGTGGGTATCTATGGGTGAATCCAAAGAAGCATGGGATGAGCGTGTCGCATTGATGAAGCCTTACCAAGTCAATATGGACGTGGTCAAAGCAACCGGCAATCCACACGTAAAATTCATGCATTGCTTACCTGCTTTCCACAACAACGAAACCACCGTGGGTGCGGAAATCGAAGCCAAATATGGCTTAAAAGGACTGGAAGTGACAGAAGATGTCTTCGAGTCCGACTATTCAATTGTCTTTGATGAAGCAGAAAATCGCCTGCACACCATCAAAGCGGTCATGGTTGCCACGCTCGGCGACTGATCCACGCGCCGGGTGCCTATGCATCCGGCGTCTATTCTTTGCGTCAAGCAGTGACCATCATCAAGGTTTGCCCCCGCCAACACTGATACTATGCGTTTAAAATCACCAGAAAGCAGTGAAATTCACTATTTTCGAGGTTAATAGCCATCGATTATAAAGGAGTGACCGGTGAGTGATTATGCAATTCCGTCGGTGACAGCCTCCAATCCGGAGGAGAATATCCTCTCAGCCTGCCGGCATTTATTACAAACCCAAAGCTTTACCACCCAAGACGAAGTGCGTCAGCAGTTGGTCCAACTGGGGTATCTCGACGTCAGCCAATCTACCGTCTCTCGTTTGCTCTCCAAACTTGGAGTGGCAAAGATCCCCAATGCACATGGACAGAAGGTGTATTCGATCAGCGGCGATATTGAGCCCGTTTACGCGGTGTCATCGGTAGGATCTCAAATTGATGAAATCACGTGCAGTCATGCCATGGTGGTGATCAAAACCCACCCTGGTGGTGCGCAGTTGATCGCGCGCTTAATCGATCTGAATCGTCACCCTGCGATTTTAGGCACGGTAGGCGGTAACGACACGATTTTCGTTGCACCTCGCCGTGTGAGCGAGTTGAACTTATGCGAAAAAGCAGTACGAGAACGTCTGGCAAGCGAGTAAGTACTTTACCTCGCCGCGCAACCGTTGCAGACTATTAACGTCGCTTTTTTAACAAAGGAACACAGCATGACCCAAGTACTGCAAACTGAGCAGGCACCTGAAGCTATTGGCCCATATTCACAGGGTGTCGATCTCGGCAACATGGTACTGACTTCCGGTCAGATCCCTGTCAATCCAGTGACTGGTCAAATTTCACCAGAGATCACTGCTCAAACACGCCAATCACTCGATAACGTTAAAGCCGTTGTTGAAGCGGCGGGCCTCAAAGTGAATGACATTGTTAAACTGACTGTCTTCGTTAAAAACCTTGAGGACTTTGCGGAAATCAATAAAGTCTACGGCGCTTTCTTTGATGAGCACGGCGTAGAAAACTATCCCGCCCGTTCTTGTGTGGAAGTCGCTCGCCTTCCTAAAGATGTAGATATTGAGATTGAAGGGATTGCGGTGCGTCACGCGTAACCTATGCCCTTGCATACAAGAAAGCGGCGTTTGACGCCGCTTTTTTTATGCTTCCTCACACCTAAGCCATAGCATGCGCTGGCGTCATCGCACAAATGTGAGCAAATACCTGTGAGAACCAAGCCGTAAATTGCTCCGGCGAGTCCGCCAGTGCCGCTTGTATATCTTGCTCCGACCACCAGCGACAATCCGATACCTCATCCGGGTTTAAGATCATCTCCACATGATTAACTTCGCACGCAATCACCTGATCCCACTCGTGCTCAACCAGACCGTTATCCAGTTCAGCACGGTAGATAAAGACAGGCCCCATGGCGAAATCAAGCGGACGTGCAATACCAAGCTCTTCATATAAACGCCGCTTGGCCGCGGCAGCCACAGGTTCATCTTTTTTGGGGTGCGAGCAGCAGGTATTGGTCCATAACCCACCGCTATGATATTTGCTGTCAGCACGACGCTGAAGCAAGAACTCACGCTCACCGTCTTGGTTAAGACGGTATAACATGAGCGAAAAGGCCGAGTGCAGCCATCCTTGCTGGTGGGCCTCCAACTTTTCAGCGGTCCCCTTGGGTTCACCCTCAGGTGACACCAAGACCACATGGTGACGCTGGGTTGGGGTCATGAGACACTCCTCAATTATGCAGACTGCTTATTACGCTCAGCCACTTCCGCATCCAACTGCTCAAGTTTCGCTTTCATCAGTTGATGACAGTGTGCAGCAAGTTCGCGCACATTCTCTTTACTGTAGCCCTCGACTGATATCGGTGCCATCACTTCCACAATCACATGACCGTTGTTCCAACGGTTCGCTTTGCAATGATGGGTCGAGCTACATACCACCGGTACCAGCGGCACTTGTGCGCCAATGGCAGCATGGAATGCGCCCGTTTTAAACGGCAATAAGCCGCGGCCACGCGAACGTGTTCCCTCTGGGAATAACCATACGCATAATTGCTTCTCACGGATCTTTTCAATCACTTGAGCAATGGTTCCCATCGCTTTGCTGCGGTTAGCACGATCAATCAATACGTTTCCGGTAAGCCAATACAGTTGACCAAAAATCGGGATCCACAACAGGCTTTTTTTGCCCACAGTGACCGCACCCGGCATCAGTGCATTCGAGAGCGTGACCATGTCCCAGTTACTTTGGTGGTTAGCAATACACACACTCGCGCCCGGTTCACGTGGTGCGCCCTCGGCAAAGCGCAGCTCTACCTTGGTACCAAATAAGCCAGAAAGACGACCAAACCATTTACTAATCTGGTAGCAGTTGCGTGGGTTACGTGGACTGAGCAGGCAATACAGCCCACCAAACACAAATAGCAAGATTGCGACAATCAGTACGGCAATCAGCCGTAACACAATAATCATTTCTCTCTCCAAAAGAGCAGACTGTCAAAGGCGAGTCAGTATACGGATTCGGAACAAAAATGCACCTAGTGAAAAAACGCACCTTCCAAAGAAGGTGCGTTCATCGGACTAGCTGTCTTGCTCGTCAATAAGGATTTCTACCGCGGAGACCCGTTGCAGGCCTCGTGGCAGCATGCTGCCACGACGACCCCGCTCACCACGGAAGTTGTCGAGATCGGCCGCTTTTAAGGTCAACTTACGTTTGCCTGCATGCAGGGTCACGCCTGCTCCTTGCGGTAAGACATGTAACTGACTGAGCACCTCATCACGTGATTTGGCGCGCGCACCAGGGATATTGATGATCTTGTTTCCTTTACCTTTGCCCAACTGTGGCAAATCATGGATAGGGAATACCAACATCCGTCCCTCATTGGAAATGGCCAAGATCTGATCCGTTTCTAAGTCGTGAATACGGCGAGGCGGCATCACTTCGGCATGCTCAGGCACAGTTAACAGCGCTTTACCACTACGGTTTTTCGACAGCATGTCTACCTGTTTACACACAAAGCCATAGCCTGCATCCGAGGCAAGTAACGTCAGTTGGCTTTCATCCGCCATCATCACATGGCGAATCGACGAGCCTGGAGTGATATTGATACGACCTGTGATCGGTTCACCCTGACTGCGCGCCGACGGCAAGGTGTGCGATTCAATGGCATAGCTACGTCCGTCTGACCCCAAGAACACCGCAGGTTGATTGCTCTTGCCCGGCGCCGCATCGAGAAACTTGTCTCCCGCTTTATAGTTAAGCCCAGCCGCATCAACATCGTGCCCCTTGGCATGACGGATCCACCCTTTTTCCGACAGCACCACGGTAATCGGCTCACTGGGGATCAAATCACGCTCCGTCATGGCTTTGGCTTCTTCACGTTCCACCAACGGCGAGCGTCGATCATCACCGTACTTTTCAGCATCGGCGAGGATCTCTTTTTTGATCAAGGTATTCAACCGACGCTCTGAGCCTAACAGGGTTTGCAACTTGTCCCGCTCTTTACTGAGCTCATCTTGCTCACCACGGATTTTGATCTCTTCGAGTTTGGCCAATTGACGCAGTTTGATCTCTAGAATCGCTTCCGCTTGCTTCTCACTAAGCCCAAAGCGCTTGATCAGTTCTGCCTTTGGATCATCCTCACTGCGGATGATTTCAATCACCTCATCAATATTGAGGTACGCGACCAATAAGCCCTCAAGAATGTGCAAACGCGCCAACACCTTCTCGAGACGATACTCCAAGCGACGACGCACCGTATCCCGACGGAACGTCAACCACTCCGACAGGATCATTTGCAGCCCTTTTACTTGCGGGCGTGCATCGAGGCCGATCATATTGAGGTTAACGCGATAGTTTTTCTCAAGATCCGTTGACGCGAATAAGTGATTCATCAACTGATCACTATCAACTCGGTTAGAGCGCGGCACCACCACGATACGTGTCGGGTTTTCGTGGTCAGACTCATCACGCAAGTCATCGACCATCGGCAGTTTTTTCGCCCGCATTTGGTTGGCGATTTGCTCGAGTAACTTGGCGCCAGAGACTTGATGCGGCAGTGCTGTGATCACAATGTCGCCGCTTTCTTTGTGCCAACGAGCTCGCATCTTGATGCTGCCACGACCACTGGTATAGAGCTTTTTCAGCTCGTGATGAGGTGTAATGACTTCTGCTTCAGTCGGATAATCCGGCCCTTTGACGTATTCCATCAGGCCATCCAGATCGATACTGGGTTTATCAATCATCGCCGCCAGCGCGTTAGCAAGTTCGCGCGCATTGTGCGGGGGAATATCGGTGGCCATACCAACCGCAATCCCGGTCACCCCATTGAGGAGAATATGAGGAAGGCGCGCAGGTAAGGTTTTCGGCTCTTTCATGGTGCCATCAAAGTTTGGCACCCAATCCACGGTTCCTTGTCCCAGCTCTTGTAAGAGGACTTCCGAGAAGCGCGACAGGCGTGACTCGGTATAACGCATCGCCGCGAACGATTTGGGATCGTCCGGCGCCCCCCAGTTACCTTGACCATCCACCAGTGGATAACGATAAGAGAAAGGTTGCGCCATCAATACCATGGCTTCGTAGCAGGCAGAATCACCATGAGGGTGATACTTACCGAGCACGTCCCCAACGGTACGCGCTGATTTTTTATATTTGGCGGAGGCAGACAGCCCCAGCTCAGACATTGCATAAATAATTCGGCGCTGTACCGGTTTTAATCCGTCACCGATAAACGGCAGCGCACGGTCCATGATGACGTACATCGAGTAGTTGAGGTAAGCATCCTCTGTAAACTTGCGCAAGGCAAGCTGCTCGACGCCATCATAAGTCACCTCTGTCATGCTGATAGTATCCCGTTATATTTGTTTAAATCTCGGTCAGCTCGGCCATGTCGCCTTTTTGCTGCAACCAGTTACGACGATCTTCTGCCCGTTTTTTACCTAGCAGCATGTCCATCATTAATTGGGTTTGCTCAGGATCATCAATCGTCAGTTGCACCAAACGGCGTGTATTTGGATCCATCGTGGTTTCACGCAGTTGCAAAGGGTTCATTTCCCCCAGCCCTTTAAAGCGCTGTACGTTGATTTTTCCGCGTTTATTACTTAATCGCTCAAGGATGCCTGCTTTCTCGTCTTCATCGAGGGCGTAAAAGACTTCTTTTCCGCAATCGATACGGTACAAAGGCGGCATCGCAACATATACGTGTCCTGCTTCGACTAGGGCACGGAAATGCTGCACAAACAACGCACATAACAGCGTCGCAATATGTAGACCATCAGAATCCGCATCGGCGAGAATGCAGACTTTATCGTAGCGCAATCCGGACAGATCACCGGAGTCGGGGTCTATCCCTAGCGCCACCGAAATATCATGCACCTCTTGGGAGGCGAGGACTTGGTCAGCTGATACTTCCCACGTATTAAGAATTTTACCGCGTAGCGGCATCACCGCCTGAAACTCACGATCACGGGCCTGTTTCGCTGAGCCACCTGCCGAGTCACCCTCCACCAAAAAGAGTTCGGTGCGACTGGAATCTTGCATCGCGCAGTCTGTCAGCTTACCGGGCAACGCTGGCCCCGAGGCGACCTTTTTCCGTACCACCTTTTTCGCAGCGCGCATACGGCGATGGGCGCTGGCAATGCACACCTCAGCCAAACGCTCGGCCAAGTGAGGACGCTCGTTCAGCCACAAGCTAAAGGCATCTTTGACCACGCCAGACACAAAGGCCGCACATTGACGTGAGGACAAACGCTCTTTCGTTTGGCCGGCAAATTGCGGGTCTTGGATTTTCACTGACAAGACATATGCACAGCGCTCCCAGATATCATCCGCGGTGAGCTTCACACCACGAGGCAATAGGTTGCGGAACTCGCAGAACTCGCGCATCGCTTCCAGCATACCTTGGCGCAAGCCATTGACATGGGTGCCACCTTGCGGCGTCGGAATCAAGTTAACATAGCTTTCAGTGGTTAATTCACCGCCTTCCGGTAACCAAATCACCGCCCAATCGACCGCTTCATTTTTGCCACTGAACTCACCGACAAAGGGGGTTTCAGGCAACAATTCAAAGCCCTTCACACTGTCGGCAAGATAGTCTTTTAGGCCCGCTTCGTAGCACCAGCTAATGGTTTCATCGGTATTTTTATCGGTGAAATTGATGGTTAAGCCCGGGCAAAGGACAGCTTTGGCTTTTAATATGGTTTTTAAGCGTGACAGCGAGAATTTACCGGAATCGAAAAACTGACTGTCCGGCCAAAAGTGCACCCGCGTGCCACGATTGCGTCGTCCGCACGTGCCTGTCACGGTCAAGTCTTGCACTTTGTCGCCGTTTTCGAAGGCGATGTCATAGACTTGCCCATCGCGCTTAACCGTGATCTCAACACGACGAGACAAGGCGTTAACCACAGAGATCCCGACCCCGTGCAAACCACCACTAAATTGATAGCTTTTGTTGGAGAACTTGCCGCCAGCGTGAAGCTTACAGAGAATCAGCTCAACCCCAGACACCCCTTCTTCTGGGTGAATATCTACAGGCATCCCACGGCCATCATCAATCACTTCTAATGATTGGTCGGCATGAAGGATCACATCGATTTTACTCGCGTGGCCGGCAAGGGCTTCGTCGACACTGTTATCGATCACTTCTTGCCCTAAATGGTTAGGGCGACTGGTATCTGTGTACATACCCGGGCGTCGGCGCACTGGCTCGAGCCCGTTGAGGACTTCTATCGATCCTGCGTTATAACTTTGCTCTGTCATAATCGATTGGCTTAATAAATGTGATGACATGGTCAGCAAGGGGGCCTAGCTTGTCAAGCTCCGCCCCCTGTTACCGCGAGTTTATGTGAACTGCCATCCGCCTCGTACGCCGCCATGTTCAGACGAGACAAGGTTTGCCTAAGACGTTGGCAATAAAAGGAGGCTACAATCCAAGGAACTGGATAATGTCGGCGCAGTAGCGTTCAAAGCCAACAAAACTATGATCGCCCTCTGGCTCAACCGTTTGTCGACTGGCACTAAATTTCTCAACCGCTTGACGATAGTCGAGCACTTCATCCCCCATTTGCTGCAGCAGCCAAAATTGCGAAGGGTGCGTCAAGGTAGGCACATCCAGCGTGCGCAGCGCCAAAATATCGTCAGCATCGAGTTGATAGCGCTCATGGGTGTAAGGGTTCACCTGCTCGCCGATATAATCCTGCAATAACTCATATGGGCGTACCGCGGGATTGACCAACACCGCCGGTATATCATAGCGCTCACTGAGCCAAGTGGCGAGAAATCCCCCCAGTGAACTGCCAACGAGCCCCAGCTGATGGGTGGCACCATAGGTATCGACCAACTCAGTCAACAGGTTCACGGTGGGTTCTGGGTGGCTCGGCAGTTGCGGGACGAGCACCTGAATATCCGGACGCATTGTTTGACAATACGCCCGCATTTGTCGTGCTTTTAACGACTGCGGAGAGCTATTAAAGCCATGGAGATAAAGCAGTGCTGAGGCCATTGGGTTAGTATCCACTGGAGTCAAAATCAGGACGGAACTGTTGCCCCGTCACACGTTCAACTTGGCTCTCAATCCGTCCATCACTGTACAAATCTAACCAGCGCCAGCCGGGGTTTTGATTATCCAATGCAAAGTCATGCGAGTCCGGCATAAATTGGATACAGGTTGACGGCGATGCCATAACTTGTACACCTTGATGGCGAACATTCAGCGCTTGGTGAATGTGTCCACACACCACGGCTTTTGCCTGTGGGTGTGCCGCCATGATCTGCCAAAACCGCTCGCGGTTAACCAACTTGTGTTGATCGAGCCAAGTACTGCCGGCCTCTAGCGGATGATGATGCAATAACACCAGTGCATGGCGCTGCGGGTACTCACTTAAGTGCTGATCTAACAGGCGTAACTGTTCGCTAGATAATTCACCATGTGGCACGCCCGACACTTGGCTGTCGAGTAATATCATTTGCCAGTGCTCGCCAAGCAACACTTGTGAACAATGCGATAACGAGCCAGATTGCAATACCGAACGCATCTCGGGTTGAAAGTCATGGTTTCCCGGCAGCCAAAAACAGGGTTGCTGCCAACGCTGAATTCCATCTACAAAGCGGCGATAAGATAACGCTGAGTGATCTTGAGATAAATCGCCGGTCGCAATAATGGCGTCAAAGGTACGTTGTGTGGCGCTTATCGCATCAAGCACCGCATGATAACTATGCAGTGTATTAACACCCAGCAAACTGCCCTGTTCGTCCGCGAACAGGTGCGTGTCGGTGATTTGCAGGAGACGAATACAATCGCCGTTCGCGTTCTCAATCTGGCAAGGCTGCAACGTTGAAAATACCTTTGCTGGTTTAGTTTAACGATGATTTATACACGGAGTCTGAGGCGGTCACGCCGCGGCGCAAACAGTGCGCCAGCCAATCAGACAAAAATGCATTAACCTGATGTTTTTCATTGCGCTGATGCATGCGCGGATTCGGATAATCATAACGCGGTTTTAGCCGTGAAATCTGCTGCGTGGTACACACTTCAGCAACACGTGCATCATGGTATAGACGCACGGTTAAATTCGCGCGTAAGTAGTCGGGCGCTTGGCCTTTGCCGAGCTGGGCAATGTCCAGTAAGGTGGTGTAACGGGTTGACTCACGGACAACCAACGCATATTCCTGTCCTTGAATATCGTATCGACACACTTGCCCCACCTCGTCGCGTTTAGGCATTAAACGGACAAGTTTGGCGTAGTTAGTTTCATACAGGCGCATCATCGCCGGTAAGTCGACTCGATAATCTGTTTTCACACACACCTACTGTTTATTGATTGTTTTGTTCATTATAGCTTTGACGCAACCGACTAGCATTGAGTTCCAACCATTGCAGCGCAATGATGGATGCCGCGTTTTCAATCTCGCCATCGACGACCTTTTGATACGCCTGTTGACGTGAGAATCGATGAACCAAGATATCTTCATTTTCGCTTGCCAATCCGTGCACGCCAGCCGCTTCAGACGCATCGACAATCGCCACAAAGACCTCTAGTTGTTCCGAGCAGCCGCCGGAGCTGGATAAATAGCGAGTCACTCGCTCCATCTGCTGCAATAAAAGGCCGGCTTCTTCCCGTGCCTCGCGATGTGCCACTTGCTCGGGAGACTCTTGCTTATCCATCATGCCCGCAACAATCTCAAGCTGCCATGGCGAAGCCCCAGCTGCCATCGCACCGACACGAATTTGTTCTAGCATAACCACTTCGTCACGCACAGGGTCATAGGGAAGCACTGCCACCGCATGACCACGCTCAAACAACTCGCGAACCACGGTGCCACTCCAACCGCCTTTAAACAATCGGTGACGAAACTGATAGCGATGAATTGAGAAAAACCCTTGATAGCATGGTGAGATATCTTCAATCACAATGTCTTCACGGCCAAACTGACCGGGGGGATGGCTGGACATACTCGCTCCTTGCTATTTGTGGTGGCGGTGCAGTCTTATCATTGGCACGGTTGCGCTGCAAACCTTAAACTTAACTTTTTTGATAAAAGTTACAACTATTTTTAAGTCCCAATCGCAAACTGGATAGTTTACACTCAGTGTCTTAACAAATTGTCAGTTTCACGCAAGCATAATTGCGGTAAGCTAGTCGTCGTATTCTTATTGAACAGCTCAAATTCAGGGATTCTACCTATGAAAAAATTGCTCCCTTTGGCTTTAGGCTTGGCACTCGGCAGCCTAAGCTCCGTGGCTCTAGCCGACGATCTCGCCCAAATTTACCAACAAGCGAAGCAAAGTGATCCCACACTCAATCAAGCCGCCGCTGAACGTGACGCTGCGTTTTCAGCCGTGGATGCAACGCGCGGTACATTGCTACCCCAAATTGGGTTAAATGCCGGCTATTCGATTACCCGCAATGACAGCAACGATCAGCGTGACAATAACACCACCAGCGCAGACATCAGTCTAAGCCAACAAATTTTTAAGCGTGATAGCTGGATCAACCTCGATATCAGCGAAATGCAAGCTCGTCAGCTAGATGCCGTTTACGCCGCGCAACAACAAGGCTTGATGCTGCGTGTCGCACAGGCCTACTTTGACGTACTCCGTGCCATGGACAAGCTGGAATTTGTCAAAGCAGAGAAAGCGGCGGTTGGCCGTCAGCTTGAGCAAACCAAACAACGTTTCGAAGTCGGGCTCTCCGCGATTACCGACGTACACGATGCACAAGCGCAATATGACGCAGTACTCGCCGACGAAATCTTGGCCCAGAATGCCCTCACCAATAGCTATGAAGGCTTGCGTGAGATCACTGGCGAAGCGCCACGTGATTTGCGCGTGTTAGATACCGCACGTTTTAGCGCGAGTAAACCTCAGCAGCAACCAGCCGCGTTGGTTGAAACTGCCGAAGAGAAAAACTTGAAGCTGTTGGCAAGCCGTATTGCCCGTGATACTGCCAAAGAGCAAATCAAGCTAGCTGAGTCTGGCCATCTTCCGACTTTAACGTTTAGCGCTAAGTACGGCATGACAGATGTCGATAATCAGCATACTCCAGGCTCAGTCGATTCTAACGAAGGGACTGCCGGACTCACCTTTAGTTTGCCGCTGTTTACGGGCGGAAGCACCTCAGCGAATGTTGAGAAAGCGCAATATAACTACGTTGCAGCCTCGGAAAGCCTGGAAGCCACGTTCCGTTCAACCGTTAAGGATGTTCGCGCCTTCTATAACGACATTAATGCTTCTATCGGTGCCTTGCGTGCCTATGAACAAACGGTCATTTCTGCGCGTTCAGCCCTTGAAGCGACAGAAGCTGGCTTTGAAGTGGGCACACGTACCATTGTGGATGTCCTTGACGCCACACGCCGCCTGTACGATGCCAACCGTAACCTGTCGAATGCGCGTTACGACTACATCTTAAGCCGCCTTCAGTTGCGTCAAGCCGTGGGGACACTTAGCGAGCAGGACTTGCTAGAAATCAACAAAGGCTTGATTGAAAAGCGCTAAGCCTTAGCCGCTAACTTTGATCTAAAAAGGTGCCCTCAGGCACCTTTTTTTATTGACGGTTACTCGCTCGGTTTTATTGACCGCGACGAATTGACTCAATGATTTCAGTGGTGGAACAGCCGTCTTCAAAATTCAGCACTTTTACCTCACCACCGTTATCCATCACCGCCTCAGCACCCGCGATCTCATCAACCTGATAATCGCCGCCTTTGACCAATAGATCTGGCAAGACAGCACCAATCAGGCGCGCAGGTGTTTCTTCACTAAAGGGCACCACCCAGTCGACCGCCCCCAAGCCAGCCAATACCGCCATACGTCGGTCAGTCGGGTTGACGGGACGTCCAGGCCCTTTCAAGGCTTGAACCGATGCGTCGGTATTCACCGCCACAATCAGACGATCTCCCAGTTTGGCGGCTTCATTCAGGTATGCCACATGGCCAGCATGTAAAATGTCAAAGCAGCCATTGGTCATCACCACTTTTTCACCGCGCCCTTTGGCGACTTTCACCGCCTCAATCAACTGCGCTTCTGTGGTGACACCAAACCCAGATTCGTGCGAGCCATGAATCGCTTCGGTCAACTCAATGGTCGATAAGGTAGAGGTACCGAGTTTACCGACCACTACACCAGCCGCCGCATTCGCCAGTGCGCAGGCCTCTTCGATGGGCTTGCCCGCTGCCAACGATGCCGCCAATACCGAAATCACAGTATCGCCGGCCCCGGTCACATCATAAACTTCTTTGGCCAGTGTCGGCAGATTCAGTGGGGCGACATCGGGGCGAAGTAGCGTCATACCGTGTTCACTGCGGGTCACCAATAATGCACCCAACTGATATTTTTCAATCAGCGCAACGCCTTTTTCGACCAAGTCTTCATCACTGTCTACCCGTCCAGCAACCGCTTCAAACTCAGCCATATTTGGGGTTAATAAGCTGGCACCGCGATAGCGCTCAAAATCAGTACCTTTCGGATCCACCAAGGTGGTTACACCGGCTTGCTTGGCCGCCTGAATCAAGGGTTGGACTTGCGACAGTGCACCTTTCGCGTAATCGGACAAAATCATGGCCTGACATTGCGGTAAAGCCGCTTCGACTTTTGCCAACATAGGAGCCACATCCACGCCATCAAATCCCTCTTCAAAATCAAGACGGATCAGTTGCTGGTTGCGACTCATCACCCGCAACTTAGTAATCGTGGGGTGGGAATCGAGCGCGACAAAATCACACGCAACCTTGAGCGAGTGAAGTTTCTGCGTGAGCGCATCGGCCTGCTCATCCTTGCCTGTCAAACCAATGAGTTGGGTATGACCCCCTAACGCAGCGATGTTCATGGCAACGTTAGCTGCGCCACCGGGGCGCTCTTCTGTTTGATTGATCTTCACTACAGGTACAGGTGCCTCAGGCGAAATTCGCCCCGTTGGGCCATACCAATAGCGATCAAGCATCACATCACCCACGACCAAGACTTGGGCTTGGCTGTAGTCAGGAAGGCTAAGTTTCATCTGGTTCTCCGATACTGTCGTTACTGGGCGATAGTAGCACAGCCCCAATAAAAATGACCTATTGTCAGATGGCGCACCGTACAAAAAACACGCAAAAACATTTCGATACCGTCACAATGAGGCAGGTTCGCGCACGATTGTGGCGGGACAGCTTTTTAATTTTGCTCTACAATAGCGCAAGCCTCTCGGCCCCTTCTGGTTTTGGTTTTCATGAGTCATTAACGCTATGAGCGATTTTTCAGCGCCCACTTTTCGGATTGGGTTTGTTCACCCTCGGTATTGGCATACTTGGCTTGGTGTCGGATTCATGTATCTGGCAAGTTGGCTTCCTTATCGCGTCCAGTTTTATTTGGGCCGCGGTCTGGGTCGACTCATGTATACGCTGATGAAACGCCGCGTTGGCATCGCCGATCGTAACCTTGCGCTCTGCTTCCCAGAAATGACCCGCGCTGAGCGTGCCGCGATGGTCAAAGAAAATTTTGCGAATTCGGGGCTTGCCTTGTTCGAAACTGGTATGGCGTGGTTTTGGCCCAAGTGGCGAATCAACAAGCATGTCACCATTGAAGGGTTGGACACTCTGATTGATCTGGAAAAGCAAGGTAAAGGGGTTTTGCTGATCGCCGTCCACTCACTCAATCTAGAAATCGGCGCACGTGGCCTTAGTGACCAAACACCTGGCGTTGGCGTTTACCGCCCCAATACTAACCCTGTCTATGACTGGTTCCAGTTTCGGGGCCGAATGAAACGTAACATTGGCGTAGATCGAAAAGACGTCAAATCCATGATCCGCTACCTCAAAGAGGGGCACCGGATGTGGTACGCCCCCGACCATGACTATGGCCGACGCCGCTCAACCTTTGCGCCGCTCTTTGCGGTCGAAAAAGCCTGTACCACCACAGGGACGAGCTTGCTCGCCACTGCCGGTCACGCAACCGTGGTGCCTTTTTCGGTGATACGCCAACGACGCAATGGGCAGTATCACGTTAAGATAGAGGCGCCAATCAAACACTTTCCTAAAGACGCCCATGAAGCCGCCGTGGTTACCAACCAAGCGGTTGAGCGTTTAATTCTTCGCGCCCCAGAGCAATACATGTGGCTACACCGACGCTTTAAAACACGCCCCGAAGGTGAGCCTTCGTTGTATTGAGTTAAAAAAGGGCTGCTCGCGCGGCCCTTTTTGCGGCTACGGCTGACCTAACCACTGATGCCAAGCCTGTTCGACCACCTCTCTTTGCGTCACAAATTCGCTTTGAGGCACCACGCCTGATTCACCAGCAAGATGGCTGCGATGAAGCGCATTACGCATACCGGTATACGCCTCTTTCAGTGCCAAAGCTTGTGATGTTGGCATCACCCCCGTCTCTCCGGCTTGTTCAAAAATACGCGCATTATCGCTGTAGCGCGTTAAGGCCGGATACTGCTGGCTATGGCTTAACACCAAATACTGTGCCAGAAACTCAATATCCGTAATCCCACCTTTATCTTGCTTAATCGCAAACACGGCTGGGTCATGTCGGTGCGCGTGCTGGCGCATCTTCTCTCGCATCGACGAGACCTGCTCACGCAGTGTCTCTGGGTCTCTTGGGATGGTAAGAATACGCTGACGAACCTCAGAAAATGCTCGGCTTAAAGACGGATCGCCATAGATCATGCGCGCACGCACTAGCGCCTGATGCTCCCAGGTCCACGCTTCATTTTGCTGGTAATCCGCATAGGCTTCTAAGGTACTGACCAACATTCCTGAGGTGCCCGAGGGACGCAGACGGGTATCAATTTCATATAACACCCCAGATGCCGTGCGGGTTGAGAAAAGATGCACAATGCGTTGCGCCAGTCGTAAATAAAACTGACGGCCATCGATCACCTTGCGGCCGTCGGTTTCTATATGGCTTGGACAGTCATGCAAAAACACCACATCCAAATCGGAGTTATAACCTAATTCCCAACCGCCGACTTTGCCATAGCCGACCACGGCAAAGCCGCGCCCTTCACGGTCAGTTAAATGCGTGGGCTGACCATATTTTTCGGTCATTTGGTACCACGCTTGATTCACCACCGCCTCCACAATCGCTTCGGCTAAATAGGTTAAGTGGTCGCTCACTCGCATCACCGGCAATACCCCCGCAATATCAGCGGCGGCAATTTTCAGTAACTGGGTCTGCTTGAATTGACGCACCGCTTCCATCTGCTGTTCCATATCTTCAACCGGGATCCGCGCCAGATAATCCCCAAGCTCACTCCGATACGCGTCGGGTGCTAACGGTTGATAGAGATGGGTTAAATCCAATAGCTCATCTAACAGCATGGGGTAACGGGCAAGCTTTTCTGCAACCAAGGGACTCGCGGCACATAAGCGTAGGACTTGGTCAATGGCGCTAGGGTGCTCGTCCAGAAGCTCAAGGTAGGTCGTGCGTGTCGCAATATTGACCAATAAATGGGTAATGTGCGGCAGTACACGTTCAGGATGAGGCTGCGCCAGTAATTTACTGAGTAATACTGGCATAAGGCGGTTTAGCACATCCCGACCTCTCGGACCCAAGGTCCGCTTTGCCAGCTCTTGCTTAAAGCTCAACAATTGATCCGCGATGTTGGTCTCTGGCACGCCAAGATCGGCCAAGATCAGATTCGCATTATCGGGATCCCGCGCCATCGCCCACAAATCATGATATTCGCTATCAACGTCGGCATCGCCTTCTTGCTCATCATCCCCAATCAAGCCAGAAAACACCTGATGGACCGCATGCATATGCTGGTGAATTTTAGCGACCAAGGATGACCAATCCGATTCATTTAACGCCGCACACAGACGTGCTCGATCAAGCTCCGTCTCTGGAAGCGTTTGGGTTTGTTTATCGTCAATCGCTTGCAGCAGGTTTTCTATCCGACGCAAGTAAAGGTACGCGGCCTTCAACTGCGCCACATCGTTAGCGGGTAATAACGCCAGCTCATCCAGTGCCGCCAAGGTCTCTAACAAGCCGCGCTGACGCAAAGTCGGCTCTCGGCCCCCGCGGATCAGCTGAAAAGATTGGGCAATAAACTCAATTTCGCGAATACCGCCGGCGCCTAATTTAATATTGTCCGTCAAGCCGCGTCGACGGACCTCACGCTGAATTAACTGCTTCATACGACGCAGGGCTTGAATGGCACTAAAGTCGATATAGCGACGAAAGACAAACGGACGCAACATCTGACGCAAGCTTTGATAGCAATTGTATTGCTCTTTGCCCATCACCCGCGCTTTGATCATCGCATAACGTTCCCAATCCCGACCTTGTTCTTGATAGTAATCTTCGAGCGCAGCAAAGCTCATGACCAAAGGACCACTATCGCCAAAGGGGCGCAAACGCATATCAACCCGATAGCAAAAACCATCCACGGTCGGTTGGTCGAGCGCTTTAATCAAGCGTTGCCCTAATCGGGTAAAGAACTGCGCATTGGCGATACTGCGTCGCGCACCTTGCGTTTCGCCATTGTCGGGATAGGTAAAAATTAAATCGATATCTGAGGAAAAGTTCAGCTCACCGCCACCCAGTTTTCCCATACCAAGGATCAACATAGGTTGCGCCTCGCCTTCCGCATTCATTGGCGTGCCCCACGACTGAATGCAATGCGCATAAAGCCATTGATAGGCAGCCAGTATTTGCGCCTCAGCCAATGCCGATAGATGCTGCAAACTTTGTTCTACTGACCAATTACCTTGGATATCTTGCCAAGCAATCCACACCAGCTCTTGTTGGCGCACCTGACGCAACACGCGATGGAACGCGGCTTCATCGTCAACCGATTCAAGTGCTTGGGCTAATAAGGGTGAGTACTGACTCGCGCGACATGGATCATCGCGATGTTGGTATAACCAGTCCAATAAACCGGCTTGCTGTAATAAGGCAGCCGCAATAAATTCACTGCATCCAAGCGCCCGCTCGAGTTGCTCGCGGGCACTGCCTTGCCAGCGCGCTAATGCCTCTGCACAGTGCGCTTCAAGCTGGGAGAGATGATGATTGATGGTTGGGGCGAGCATATCAGGCAAAGCCATGGTGATTCCTTGTTGCGCTATCCTGCTTTGACATTAACAAAAAACGGCCCGCATGCGCAGCGGGCCGTTCCAGAGTGTGAAAAACGCGTCGATTAAATCTTGAATGCGCCAATTTTTTCATTAAGCGATTGGGCACTTTGCTCCACCATTTCTGCAGTTTCATGCAACTCGGTGACCACGGTCACCGAAGCTTGCACCAGCTCTTTCACATTGGTGAGATTTTGGTTCATTTCACCCGCGACCGAAGCTTGTTGTTCAGACGACGAAGCAATTTGGAAATTCATGTCATTGAGAGAACGGATCTGCGCCACGATTTGATCGAGTTCCCCGCCCGCTTGGCTGACCGAATCAACACTGCTATCAGCCTCACTCACACTGCGCTCCATCAAGCTCACTGCTTGTTGTGCACTTTGCTGCAATTGGGTGATCATATCCTGAATTTCCACTGTCGCCTCTTGGGTATGTTGTGCCAACTTACGCACTTCATCAGCCACCACCGCAAATCCACGTCCGCTATCCCCAGCACGCGCCGCTTCTATTGCGGCATTGAGAGCCAGCAAATTGGTCTGCTCAGAAATCCCTTGAATAGTGACAACCACAGTGCCAATTTTTTCCACTTGCGATTCAACTTGGCTCACTACGTGTGATGACTGACTAATGTCACTCGACAGCTCGTTAATGGTGTTGATGGTCGTTCCCACATAGCGCTGACCACTCGCCGCCTGTTCATTCGACGCTTCAGTGGCTTTCGAGGCTTCACGCGTATGTTCAGCCACATTCTGCACCGTGGCACTCATCTCACTCATCGCTGAGGCAAGCTGATCGATTTCGGCAAACTGTTCCTGCGCAGATTCCTTGGTCTCCGCCATACTGATGGTCATAATCTCTGCTAATGATGACAACTCATCAGCGGCTTGACGCTGCGCATCAATCACATCCACCAGTTGTTGGCGAGACGTCTCAAGCTCACGCGCCAGATCACCAAATTCATCACGACTGTTCATCTCAATTGGCTCGCTTAAATCTCGCTGCGCCAAGGCCCGAATTCGATCGGTGAGGTAATTGATTTGCCGCAGCATAATATTGGAGCCACCCAGCAAAATGAC
Organism: Salinivibrio sp. YCSC6; assembly: GCF_004916735.1. NCBI lineage: Bacteria > Pseudomonadati > Pseudomonadota > Gammaproteobacteria > Vibrionales > Vibrionaceae > Salinivibrio > Salinivibrio sp. YCSC6. The sequence goes on along the minus strand of NZ_CP039516.1, from coordinate 356,796 downwards.
CATAAAGGAGACAATCATCAGTGCCGTCTGCCAAGCTATTTGGATCATATAGTCGTGATAATACGACTGGGCTTCCGACGTTGGCTGCGAGGCAACAATCCACCAATCACTGCCGGCAACAGGCACCGCATAACCATGTCGTGCACCGTCATACACCGTATAGCTGAATGCGCTAGATTGATTGAGAAATAGGTCAGCCACGTCACTATCTTGGTGATCATCTGGCACGCGTAGCTCAGCGAATTGGGTCATTGAAGGGTGTGCCCACACCTGACGCTTTTTATCATTCACCAAGTACAAATAGGCACCTTCGTTAAACTCGGCATTCATACTCTCGACCGCTTCTCGCATCAGCCGCTCACCGTCAGGCTGCGCCATCAATGCTTTGGTCATGGCAGCGCCCGAGCGCGCCAGTTCTTGTGTCTGTTTGAGGGTAAAATCCACCACGGATTGACGGAATGTTTGTGCATCCCATAATTGCTTACCCACCAACAACACGGTGCTAAATACCATCAAAATAACCAGCTTGGGAACTAAACGCAGATTGGTCACTGGTTTTTCCCATGCATAGAAGCTATGTTTCGCCATAATCCTGCACACTCCATGCCCACATCAATGCTGACTCGCGACCCTACGAGGCGGGCGATAATTATTCTCGACAATTCGTTATATCGGTAAATCCGGCGATGACTAAACCCTTGTTTACCTTATTTGTGATAATTGCCCACATCCATATTCAATAATGATAAGTTAATCAGCACAACAGATGCCCCTGATACCTCACCGCGCGGTTATAACTAACCAAGTAGGCTAGCGTTTTGATGTAGATTGCGTTTCTTTTCGCTTGGAGAAGATCGTTATTCAATTTGCGATCGCACGCGCAGTATAAAAAAAGCAGCTCTTTGAGCTGCTTTTATAAGAAGGCATTTAATCTTGCCAATAGGGGGTAAGCGTCAGGCCTGTTTGGCGACTTTGCGTCATCGCGTGTAATAACGACTCTTCTTTACGCGCCAACCATTTTTCTGCTTGCTTCTTATCTTCGTCGTCGTCCAGCTCTGCCACCAGTTCACGCACAGGCTCGAGCAAACGCAGCTCTTCGATGCCTTGTAACATATCCAGCCAAGGCAGGCGGAACGCTTTGCGCCGGCTTTTATCAAACAAAGACGCGAGGCAGGTACCCAGTAACAAGTTGCGTTGCAGTCTTGGATACTGATCAAAATAGTCGTGCCGCGTCAGGGTTTTCGTCTCATCAAAAACCGCCAACAGCTCTTGCCAAGAATCCGGCAAGGCTTTATCGGCAAAGTGTTGGATGGGCTGGGCAAGCTTTTCTTCCGCTTTGTCATCCAAGAAAGGCTGCCACCCTTTGGATAAAATCCAACGACTTAAATCCAACAGCAAGTTGCAGTAACGTGATGCATGGAGCAGCGCAACCACGTCTTCTCGCTCAGGCAAGGTTTCGTGCTTTTCTTTCAGCGCCTTAACCAAGGATTTACGGGCATTAAGTTTGCGTAAATATTGCCCCTTATCCTCGCACAAACGTGCAATGGCAGTGGCATGGTCAAGCCAAGCTAACTCGCCTTCAAACCATTGCAGCTCTTGACGCAAAAGGGTGCTAGCACGGCGAGGCACCACGCTACCAAACAACGCAAGCGCTTGACGGATCAGTAATACCGCATAGCGAATTTCTTGCAGCGCATCGAGCGATTCTCGCTCAATATAGATTTGCTCATGATAATGCCAATGGCTGAGCGCATGCTCCAAAATACGGATCAGCGCTTTCTCTTGAGAGTCGTCATCACGTAACTTCACAATCGATAGTGCCGTGACCGGATCGCCTTGGTAACCCGTTGCTAAACGATAGCCACGCGCAGCCTTGCTTAAATTCCCAAGACGCACGCCGCCTTCATCAGCCAAGTTACGCGCCAGTGAGAACAACGCATCGGTTTGACCAGAAATCAACTCCAGTTCAACCTCAGAAATCACGTCTTTATCGCCCGCATCCGTCGACACTTCGCCTTGATCACAGGCCAGTTCGATCTGGCTGCCGTCTTCGGTTGCCAAAAGCCACTGACGGCGCACAAAATCAGTCGAAAATAGCGGCTGAAGTTGACTCGCAAGTGCTTGTATATCTAATCCATCGGGCCATGCTTCGACCGGGATCAAAGAAAGGTCCGGCTCAGGTCCGTTAAGCTCGGCGTTGTACTCTGGGCGTTGATGTAGCCCAGCGACCACCCGGCCCGCCGTTTTCAGCGTTTGAATATAAACGCCGTCAAAGCGGCGCACCCGCAAACCGATATCGTGTTTGCGTAGGGTAAAATCTGGCGTATCAAAGTAGATGTTTCCCAGCTCGCGCTGGCTCTGCTGTAGCTGCTTTACACCGACAATTTTATCGCGAATGCGGTGAGAGAAGTCAGAAGAGACAAAAAACTTGAGCTCTATCTCAGTGTCCATACGGGTACCTATAGCCAATTGCCAGACAAGGATATGAACAATTGATCCTGTCGGCAAGTACTGGAGTTATAAGGCTTGATCAGGCGCAATGAGGGTGAGATCACAAAAGCTGTTTCTTTAACCAATGTTCTGCGCTACCATTCGCCGCTCCGATATACCATCGTTGAACGTTTGGCCTCCATTTTGCCCTCTGGGCACGAGGCAACCAGGTAGATTACGGCTATGCCAGTAAATACAATTGTCGGGCTGTTTGCAAAAAGCCCAATTAAACCCTTACAACGCCATGTTAATCGTGTGAACGATTGCTGTGCGTTACTCATTCCTTTTTTTAACGCCTGTGAGCGTCAAGATTGGGAACAGGCTAACCAACTGCGTCAGCAAATTTCTGATATTGAGAAAGACGCAGATACACTGAAACGCAATATACGACTCAAACTTCCCCGCGGTCTCTTTATGCCTGTTGATCGGACAGACATGCTGGAGCTGCTCACCCAACAGGATAAGTTGGCAAACTTGGCAAAGGATATCGCTGGCCGCGTGATTGGCCGTCAGCTCCGTATGCCCCCCTCGATGAATGATGCCTTTATCGCCTACGTCCAGCGTTGTTTGGATGCAGCCGATCAAGCACGCCGTGTGATCAATGAACTGGAAGAGTTACTAGAAACTGGGTTCAAAGGCCGCGAAGTGACCTTGGTGGCAGAAATGATTCATCAGTTGGATGTGATTGAAGACGATACCGACTCCATGCAAATCCAACTTCGCCAAGCATTGATGGCTGTCGAACACGAATATAACCCGGTCGACGTCATGTTCTTGTACAAAATCCTTGAGTGGGTCGGTGAAATCGCCGATCAAGCGCAGCGTGTTGGCGCGCGCTTAGAGGTGATGCTTTCCCGTTCCTAACCGAGTGATGTAATAACAAGGTACTACAATGGAAATCCTGATGAATCACGGGACCATTTTAATTATGGTCGCCGCGGCTTTTGGTTTTTTAATGGCAATTGGTATCGGCGCCAACGACGTCGCCAATGCAATGGGCACGTCGGTCGGCTCTAAAGCGCTGACCGTGAAACAAGCCATTATTGTTGCCATGATTTTTGAATTTGCTGGCGCTTATCTTGCTGGCGGCGAGGTAACAGACACCATCCGAAAGGGGGTAATTGACACCGCACTCTACGCGGATCAACCGCTTGAGTTGGTGTTTGGTATGATGTCAGCCCTGCTGGCTGCTGGCACTTGGTTGCTCCTTGCCTCATACATGGGCTGGCCGGTCTCGACGACCCACTCTATTATTGGTGCCATTATTGGCTTTGCCTGCCTGTCCGTCGGTTCTGAGGCAGTGGATTGGCACACCGTACAAAGCATTGTGGGCAGTTGGATTATCACACCGCTTATCTCGGGCATCTTTGCCTACCTCATCTTCCTCAGTGCACAACGCCTTATCTTCGATACCGATCATCCGGTGCTAAACGCCAAACGCTTTGTTCCCATTTATATGTTTATCACTGCGTTTATCATCGCGATGGTAACCATTAAAAAAGGCCTCAAACACGTTGGTCTTCACCTCTCCACCTTTGAAGCTGTCAGTGCGTCTATCGTGCTTTCTGCACTGATCATGTTCTATGGGGTGTACTATATTTCCCGTAAATATCGCGGCGACGAGAATCAAGGCTTTCAAGGCGTTGAGCGTATTTTCAGTTTGTTGATGGTCGTCACCGCTTGTGCAATGGCATTCGCTCATGGTTCCAATGATGTGGCTAACGCAATTGGTCCTCTATCAGCGATTGTGGCCACGGTACAAAACCTTGGTGAAGTCGCGGAAAAAGCACACATTGCTTGGTGGATTCTGCCTATGGGCGGCATCGGGATCGTAGTCGGTTTGGCTACGCTCGGACACCGCGTGATGGCCACCGTGGGTTCAGGCATTACTGAGCTCACCCCAAGCCGTGGTTTTGCCGCACAACTAGCGACCGCAAGTACCGTGGTGCTGGCCTCAGGGACAGGGCTGCCTATCTCGACCACCCAAACCTTGGTGGGGGCGGTGCTCGGCGTCGGCTTTGCCCGTGGTATTGCCGCGCTCAATTTAGGCGTAGTGCGCAACATTGTCGCTTCTTGGCTTATCACGCTACCGGCTGGCGCTTTGCTAGCTGTGATCTTTTACCATGTGATGACCGCTGCATTTGCGTAAACTGAGCGAGTGATGTCAAATCACGGTCAAAAAAAGGGGAGCATGGCTCCCCTTTCCTTTTGGCCTATGGCACTATGCGCAACAAAGGCGATGTGTCCCATACTGAAAAAACGCAAAGGACCCCAGACGTGAAACACCTGTATTCCGCTCTTATGTTGCTGATTGTACTTGTGGCCCCCCGTGCAATGGCAGAAAACTATATTTCCGACGAATTGTTTACCTACATGCATTCTGGTCCAGGTACACAATATCGCATTATTGGTAGCGTCGATGCGGGCGATAAAATTACCGTATTAAGCCGCGACCGCGATGCAGGTTATACCCAAGTGGTTGATAGCCGTGGCCGTAAAGGCTGGGTAAAAAGTGATTACGTCACCACGCAACCGGGCTTAAAGGAGCGACTGCCTGCACTAGAAGCGGAGCTGAAAAGGGTTAAATCCGCGCTAGCCAGCGCTCAAGATGATGCCAAAGCACAGCAAAAAGGCTTGGTTGAATCGCTAGCAAAACGCAACGAACAAATTTCGAAGCTGGAAGCACACAGCAGTGAGCTCAACAAGAAGTTGATTGAGGCACAAAGTGAAATTCGTGCACTGCGCGCCAAGATTGATACCCAAAAAGACGACCTGCTGATGCGCTGGTTTACCTACGGCGGCATGGTGGCCGGCGGCGGCTTACTGTTTGGCCTTGTGCTGCCACACCTTATCCCACGCAAAAAACGTCGCCGTGACGGCTGGGCATAATGACTGAAAAAGGCTGCCTCGGCGGCCTTTTTTATTGCACCCGCCACGCCAGTTTTCAGGCACAAAATATCCGTGCTGCATTTCAATATGTATACTTGGGAAAGAAATCGGAGTCAGCATGGTCGCCATGCCGGGCTCCAAGGTTAATCCAAACAAGGAGTCTCGTGTGAAACATTATCTTGTCGGCGGAGCAGTACGTGATGCGCTATTAGGCTTGCCGGTCACAGATAAAGATTGGGTGGTCGTGGGCGCGACCGTCGAGCAAATGCAAGCGGCCGGTTACCAGCAAGTCGGCCAAGACTTCCCCGTGTTTTTACACCCGACCACACACGAAGAATATGCCCTCGCCCGTACCGAGCGTAAATCAGGCCAAGGCTACACCGGGTTTATTTGCGACTTCTCACCAGATATCTCACTGGAAGCGGACCTTCAGCGCCGCGATCTCACCATTAACGCCATTGCCCAAGACGAAGATGGCAGCTTGATTGACCCGTATGGCGGTCAGCAAGATTTACACAACCGGATTTTGCGCCATGTCTCGCCTGCCTTTAGCGAAGACCCATTGCGGGTTCTCAGAGTGGCGCGGTTTGCGGCTCGTTTTGCGCCGCTCGGCTTTACTCTTGCCGACGACACCTTAGCGCTGATGAAAACGATGGTCGCCAAGGGCGAACTCGCCCACCTCACCCCTGAGCGGGTTTGGCGCGAGTGGGAAAAAGCACTTGGCAGTGATTGTCCCGATGTGTTTCTTGCTGTGCTGCGCGATTGCGGTGCCCTAGCGGTAGTACTTCCTGAAATCGACGCCCTGTACGGCGTGCCGAATCCAGCCAACTGGCACCCTGAAATCGACACCGGCATCCACACGGAAATGGTCAGCCGTTATGCTGCCTCATTGACCGACGACAAAGCCATCCGCTTTGCCGCACAAGTCCATGATCTCGGTAAGGCCCTCACCCCTGCCTCCATCTTGCCCGGCCATCGCGGCCACGGCGATCGCGGGCTGCCCGTGATTAAAGATCTGTGCGAGCGACTACGTATCCCCAACGCCTATCGGGATTTGGCCCTAGTGGTCAGTGCTCACCACTCCAAAATTCATAAGTGCGATCAACTCAGCCCTGAGCATTGGGTAGCGCTGTTTAATCAGATCGATGCGTGGCGCAAGCCCGAGCGGGTCGAGCAACTGGCCTTGGCGTGTTTGGCCGATGTCCGTGGCCGCAAGGGACGTGAGAACTATCACTACCCACAAGCCGACGCCTTACGCGAGCGCTTTGCTTGCGCGCAACAGGTAGAGGTTAAGCCAATTGTCGACGCAGGTTTTAAAGGGGCGGCGATTCGTGATGAGCTACATCGCCAGCGTATTCAAGCGGTAGCCGCGTGTCCGGCGCCCACCTGTCCCGACGCGGTTAGCGCGTCGCGTTAACGGAATTCACGCGCGGCCACCGACAAGGTGGTGAGCGTCGGGGTAAGGTCAATCAACTTACCGGCAATCACGTGCACCACCTCGCCCTGTCGCTCGACAATGCCATGCACTTTCAACACCTTGGCTTGCATAAAAGCACGGGATTGCGCCCGTGCCGTCCCCGCCCAAACCACCACATTGATATTGCCCGTATCGTCTTCCAAGGTGACAAAGGTTACGCCACTGGCCGTACCGGGGGATTGCTTGCCCGTCACCACCCCCGCTACCGCGACCCAGCTTTGCGATGCACACTGTGATAACTCAACACCACGGGTAAAACGCCCCAGCGTGCCGGCTTGCGCCATCAAACGAATGGGATGATCGGTGAGCGACAGCCCCAAGGCCGCGTAATCTTCAATCACGTTCTGCCACTGGGAAGGCGAATGAGGCAACGCCACCTCATCGTCACTGGCGGCGAGTAACGGCAACTGCCGCTGCTGATCCATCAGCGCCCAGCGCGCCTGAAAGCGGTTACCAGCCAGCGCTGCCAATGCGCCACTACTGGCTAGGGCTTGATAGGCATCGCGGTCAAGATGAATCCCTTGCAGTGCCGACAAAGACGTAAATCCCGTCTCTGGACGATGGGCCAGCAATCGGTCTATTGCCGCCATGCTTAATCCTTTGACTAACCGCAACCCCAGCCGCACGCCCCACTGTTCGCCAACCTTTTCTAAGCAATGATCCGCTCCCGAGTGTTGCACACAAACCGGCAACACAGGCACCTGATGGCGCGTGGCGTCTTGCATCAATTGTGACGGTGAGTAAAACCCCATCGGCTGGCTATTAAGCAAGCCGGTGTAAAACGCGGCGGGATAATAATGCTTTAGCCACGCTGAGACATAGGCCAAAACCGCAAACGAAGCCGAGTGGCTCTCTGGAAAGCCATAATCACCAAACCCACAGATTTGCCGGTAAAGCTGCTCGGCAAAGTCGGCGCGATAGCCTCGCGCAGTCATCCCTGCGATCAATTTGTCGCGAAATGGCGCCAGTCCGCCCTTTTTCTTCCAGGCCGCCATCGCGCGGCGCAGCTGATCCGCTTCTCCACCGGAAAAGCCGGCCGCCACCATCGCCAGTTTGATAACCTGCTCTTGAAAAATGGGCACTCCGAGCGTACGCGCCAGCACCTGCTCAACCGCTTTGGACGGGTAGCTCACCGCTTCTTCCCCGTCGCGGCGCTTTAGATACGGATGCACCATGTCACCTTGAACCGGACCGGGGCGGACAATGGCAATTTGGATTACCAAATCATAATAACAAGCCGGTTTGAGCCGCGGCAGCATACTCATTTGTGCTCGCGACTCAATTTGAAACACTCCGACGGTATCGGCGTGCTGAATGCGTGCAAACACCGCCGGATCGTCGCCTTGTTGGGTGATCGACGCCAAACTCAAGCGAGGGCCACCGGTTTGGGCAATCAAATCAAAGGTACGTCGAATCGCGGTGAGCATACCCAGCGCCAGTACGTCGACTTTCATCAGATGCAGTGTTTCCAGATCGTCTTTATCCCACTGGATCACCGTCCGCTCTGCCATCGCCGCATTTTCCACCGGCACCAACTCATACAAAGGCCCATCTGCAATCACAAAGCCACCCACATGCTGAGAAAGGTGGCGCGGAAAGCCGATCAATGTCTGGGTCAGCGACAGCCATTGTTGGCTTTTCGCACTTTTAGGATCGAGGCCCAACTGCTGAAGTTGCTGCGTCCAAGGCTGGGTTTTATCGCGCCGATTGAGGTTTTGAATAAAAAAATCAATCTGGCTAGCGGGGATCGCCAACGCTTTGCCCACATCGCGCAATGCACTTTTAAGCCGATAACGGATCACGGTTGCCGCTAGGGCGGTCCGCTCACGGCCATATTTTTGATACAAATACTGGATCACTTCTTCACGGCGCTGGTGCTCAAAGTCCACATCAATATCCGGCGGCTCGTCGCGCTCTTTGCTAATAAAGCGCTCAAACAGCACATCGACTTTGCACGGATCCACCGCGGTGATCCCTAAGCAATAACACACCACCGAGTTCGCCGCCGAGCCGCGCCCTTGGTATAAGATCCCACGCGACTGGGCAAAGCGTACTAGATCGTAAATGGTCAAAAAGTAATACGGGTAATCCAGCGCCTCGATAAGCGCGAGCTCTTTTTCAATGGTGGCTCCCACGTCACTGGGCACCCCCTTGGGGAAACGCTGCTGTGCGCCTTGCTTGACCGCCTCACGCAGATACGCCATCGCAGACTCGCCAGTCGGCACCACTTCTTTGGGGTAGCTGTATTTAAGGCTAGCCAAGGAAAACTTACACTGGGCGGCAATCTTGGCACTTTCCGCCAGCCACTCAGGGGGAAATAAAGCGTGTAATTTAGGCAACGGGCGTAAGGCGCGCTCTGCATTGGGCAATAATGTCCGCCCCAACGTCGCCACCGGTTGACGATGTCGAATCGCCGTTAAGGTATGATGTAACGCCAGCCGCTCAGGGTGATGCATCAGCACATCACCACATGCTGTCACACGAAGCGCATACTGGCTTGCCAGCATGCGACAGTGCGCCAAATACGGATGGTCGTTATCCGCTAGATCGCGCCGCACGGCCAGATACAAGCGCTCAGCATGATAACGCAGCAGCCACGTCGCCCAATGATGATCGCTCTCCGCGCCACTGGGTAGCCATAGCACTATGCCATGACGCACCGACATCAGATCCCACTCGCTCAGCTGGTAGTCACCTTTGTGACTGCGTCGCCGCGCATTGGTGATAATCCGACACAGCTCTTGGTAAGCCGCTTGAGTGGGACACAGTAGAACAACATCTAACGCCTGCAGACGAAAGCGACTGCCAATGATCAGCGAAAGCTGCGGATAATCACGCTGAGCTTTATACGCACGCACCACGCCTGCGACCGAGCATTCATCGGTGATCGCGATCGCTTGATAGCCCAATGTTGCCGCTTGCGCCACCAGCTCTTCCGGGTGTGAGGCTCCCTCAAGAAAGGAAAAGTTGCTGCAACATACCAGCTCGGCATACGTACTCATCGCTTCACCGTCTAACTAAACCAACCGTGTAAAAACCAAGTTTGCTCTGGCGTGCGAAACACCCACAGCCATTGTTGCTGGGCATTTTGGGCAATAAAGTAATCGCGCTGGATAGGCGCACCTTCCCACCAGCCCGTGACAATTCGCTCCGGCCCTTCACGTAAGGTGACCTTACCCACCAGTGGTGTGGGTTGCGGCAGCAATAAACTTGGGCGTGGACGCGTGGGTGCCGAAGCCGGCGGTGTCGCACTATGATGATAGGGGACATGTTGGCTGGCCGTCTCGGGACGGTGATGATCCACATACGCTAACCGCATAACCGCCTCCTCCCCGAGTCGGGCAGCCAGTGTCGCGACCAACTCATCACGATTTTGCTCACCTTGCTGGGCGCTAAAAAGATCGGTTTGTCCGGGCTGGTGACAATCGATTTGCGAAGCCGTCACACTGACCGCAGTCACCGGCTGACTCACTTGCCATGACGCCAGCCGTAAACGCACCAACGCCATCCAGCGCTCGACGTCTTTCTCGCCATGCGCGGCCATTACCGGCAGGGTTTCTTCACATCCATCACGCAAGCTAAAACCCAACGTCAGCGCAGGCGTACAGGCACTACGCTGCACAAGAAAACGGCACAGTGCCGAGACGAGATTCTCGATAATGGGCAATAAGTGGGCTTGCTCACTAAGCTCAAACAACAAGACCCGCTGCTGAAAAAATTGCAGCGGTGGCTGAAAATAACGCAGTGGCGTCGGCTGGGCGCCACGCACCTCAGCAAGGTAATCCACCACAGTGCGCGGAAACCGTCGCGTCAGCGACGCGGTGGGCAAGGCGATAAGCTCACCTAACTGAGAGAGGCCCAGACGCGTAAACTGAGTTTTCACCGTCTCCGGTAAAGGGGCTGCGGCCAACGGCAATTGCTGCAACGCTGCCTGCAAATGCTCGGGGTCGGTACTGATCTTGCCCGCGTGGCCATACGCCATAAGCTCGGCGGCACGCGGCGTTTGGCCCACCCCTGCCTGATAACGGATACCACTTTCCACCAGCGTTTGAGTCACTGCCTGCCATAGCGGAGTAAACCCTTGATATAACGCCAACATCGGTGAAACGTGTAGCCATAAACCTTTAGGGGGATTAAGGCTGATTTCCGCGACCAGCGGATAAAGCTGTGTGGCGAGCTGCTCAAGCGCGGACTGCTCTTTCACCGCGCAATAAGGATAGACCGCAAGCTGATGACAAATAAGCGCGGCAGCCCCTAATCCCATGCCGGTACTCAGACCGTGCGTGCTAGCCGCCACAGAGAGCTGCACTAAACGGCCTTCTTGCTCGCTAACCAGCCCCACCGCTTGTACCGATGACGGCGCATAAAGGCTATCTAACAACAAGCTTGGGCAATGCAGATACAGCCACAATGACATCACGCTTGCTCCCGCTGTTGCCGTGAAGGAAAAGCAAGCAAATTCTCTGCATTGCTCGGCCAGGTCACTAACGCGGGCCATTGCGTGCGCCAATCGAGGGTAAACGGGGCCGGTGGCCATTGGCCGCGACAATAGCGCACCGTGACCGTCACGCCACATGCAGAAGGGGCCAGCGCCACGCTTAAATCGACCGGCAAGGTCAATGAATACGTCTGCTGGCGGCGCAACAGCACCACCGCACATTGGCCATGTTCGGCCGCCAATTTTAAGCGTTTTACTTGTCCCACCGTGAGCGAAGATGGCCATAACACTACCGCCTGACACGCGCCACTGCGCGCCGCTTGCTCGGCTGCCCACAGCGCATCCTGATCACTTTTGGGAGACACCAACAAGGTGTTGTCGGTTAAATAGCCTTGCTGGTGTAGCATCGCTGCGTTGAGTCCAATCGGTGGCCGGATCCACGCCACCTGCTGACCGCTGGCGTGATACAACGCCGGTAACACCAGCCGCAACTCACCGACACCATAGTCACTGATGATATCTGTCACACCTGGAGACGGGAGCCCGCCTAGACGCTGATCAAAGGCGCTGTAACCGGTCGCTTTTTTATCGGGTAATTCCGCCATTAACGGCCGCTGACTAGCGCGCCATAGGCCGTGTTGCTGGGCTAATTGGTCGAGTGTTTTCATCATCAAAATACCTGTATATATGCACAGTATATTTAATGATAAAAACGCTGCAAGAAAAGAAGATGAAAAGCGTGTTTTTACCTAACAGAAAACGGTATCAGGCTTCTGCGATAGGTGTGGTCACTGATTGAGAGGAGGCCAGCATCACTTGATTACGGCCACGGTCTTTCGCACGGTACATAAGAAGGTCAGCGGCATGGGTCAAGGTATCTAAATCCAGCGAAGCAATGTCGTCAGTAACATCACTGGATACAATTGCGCCAATGCTGACAGTGACACGAATCTCGGCGCCATCGAACTCAAACACACTGTCTGCCACATCGCAGCGGATATGGTTGGCTATGTCGATCATTTCATCTAATGACGTGGCCGGACACAGCACGCAGAATTCTTCGCCCCCTAAACGCGCCACGGCGCCATGCTTCACGACCCGCTTTAAATAACTGGCAAGGTGCACTAACACTTTATCACCCTGCATATGACCGTATTTGTCATTCACCTGTTTAAAGTGATCGAGGTCGATGAGGATCAGCCCCATTTCTTGCTGACGCTGAAGTTTGGGTTTAAGGCGAGAAAAATAGCCCTCTAGGCCACGTCGATTCAGCAATTGAGTCAGTGGGTCAGTATTGGCAAATTCACGCAAGCGGGCATTGGCTTGGCGCAAGGCAACGGTGCGCTTATACACCATGCGCTTGAGGAAAAAAATGTACGCGACGGCGCTCAATGCCACCATGATCACTATGGTCGGAATTAGCCAATCGGGATACGCCTCAACCCGCTCGGTATTAATCCATTTTTGCTTAATCCGTAGTAGTTCCTCAGACGGAATATGACTGATCCCAACACGTATTTCATCGAGCAATGCTTGGTTGCCTTTCGGCACTGCTGCATAAATTGGACGGGTATAAAGAACCTGCTCCGCGACAAATGCTAGCGGTTTCCCTTGAGTCAGAAAGTAAAAGTTGGCGACCTGACTATCTGCCACAAGGGCTTGGATCTCACCCTCTAGCGCGGCCGCAAATAAATCCTCGTTATTAACAAAGCTACGTTGCTCCACATGCGGATAGTGCTTGGCTAAGAACGAGGATTCATAACTTTCTGCTACCACACCAACGACTTGACCTGCCGCTAAAGGCTTAGTATCCGCACTGCCCGGCTGGTTTTGCACATACAAAGAGCCATTGATATTAAAAATTGGCGTCGCAAAATCTAAAAAGCGCTCACGTTCAGGCGAACGTAATAAACCGGCATGCACACGGTTACCACCTTCTCGCATATAAGAGAGGGTTTCAGGCCAATCTAACAGAACAAATTGAATGGATTCATGATTGTATTTGGCATAAGCCTGCCAGAAATCGATCAACAGCCCTTTGGGCTGGCCTGAGTCGGATAAATAGCTATAAGGCTTCCACACTGAGGAATGGGTGGCGACTAAAATGTCTTTCTTTTCTGACAGATAGGCGTCATCGGCCCACACCTGCGTACTCGCATAAGTGCAGACTATAAGCAGCATCCCTGTCAAAAACCGTAAAGTACGCGCAAACATTGTTAGACAGCCCATCGAAAGTGCTCTGATAGTAGATAAATTCTAGGTGAACGCAAAAGACTTAATAAAAAAGCATGATCCAGTTCAAATTGGAAGACAGATCACACTCATTAATGACAAAAGAATCACTAACAGCTCACAAAACAACCACCATGTCGCCTGGGGTGATAATCAACAGAAAACGTAATCATCAAAATAAAAGCGTGCTGAAACCGATTACTGTCACCGGCTTGTAATGATCTGGACGGTGAGCTGTGGTAAATTTACGCGCCCAAAGGATGGGAGGTGAATGGTAAATCGATGGCACTGGGTGAAATCGTATTACACCAACAACGCCTTTATTGCCCGTGATCAACACAGATCAACGCAGACAATCTATACTCACGATCGATAAAACAGTGACGTCACCTCAGCGTGAAGGCTGCGGTAACGTCATTGAGAAATGCGAGAATTTTGCTGACTGCACCACGATAACGACCTATTTATGTTGTTTAATTACATTTAAATCAGTCTTTTGCAGTTAGGCTCCAAGTTTATGTTTCAATTTTTGACCGGAGAAATGCGTCGATGAAAAAGACCAAAATCGTTTGTACGATTGGACCTAAAACTGAATCGGAAGAGATGCTGACTAAGCTTGTTGATGCAGGCATGAACGTGATGCGTCTTAACTTCTCACACGGTGACTATGCCGAACACGGTGCGCGTATCACAAATTTGCGCAACGTCATGAAGACAACCGGTAAGCAAGTTGCGATTCTGCTCGATACCAAAGGCCCTGAGATCCGCACCATCAAACTCGAAGGTGGTAACGACGTCGCATTAGAAGCTGGTCAAACGTTCACTTTCACCACAGACACCTCTGTCGTGGGTAACAAAGATCGCGTTGCCGTCACTTACGCCGGCCTACCTCGTGACCTAAAAGCGGGCAATACTGTACTCGTTGATGACGGTCTGCTTGAGATGGAAGTACTAGAAACGACTGAAAAAGAAGTCGTTTGTAAAGTACTGAACAACGGTGAGTTGGGCGAAAACAAAGGCGTTAACCTGCCAGGTGTTTCGGTGAGCCTGCCTGCACTGGCTGAAAAAGATAAATCGGATCTAAAATTTGGTTGCGAGCAAGGCGTTGACTTTGTTGCGGCCTCATTTATTCGTAAGAAAGAAGACGTGGAAGAAATCCGCGAGCTGCTGGCTCAAAACGGCGGCAGCGACATCAAGATCATCTCTAAAATTGAAAACCAAGAAGGTGTCGACAATTTTGACGCTATCTTGGAAGCGTCTGACGGTATCATGGTTGCCCGTGGTGACTTGGGCGTAGAAATCCCAGTGGAAGAAGTGATCTTCGCGCAGAAGATGATGATCGAGAAGTGTAACCGTGCTCGCAAGATGGTTATCACCGCAACACAAATGCTGGACTCAATGATCAAAAACCCACGTCCAACCCGTGCTGAAGCCGGTGATGTGGCGAATGCGATCATGGATGGCACCGATGCCGTCATGCTGTCTGGCGAGTCAGCAAAAGGTAAATACCCGGTTGAAGCTGTGAGCATCATGGCGCAAATCTGTGAGCGTACTGACCGTCAAATGTCACCTGCTCTGGGTTCTCGTCTCGATAGCGATCGCCTGCGTATCACCGAAGCGGTCTGTAAAGGCGCGGTTGATACCTCTCAGAAGTTGGGTGCACCTTTGATTGTTGTTGCCACAGAAGCGGGCAAATCAGCACGCTCAGTACGTAAGTACTTCCCGACGGCAAACATCATCGCGGTCACCACCAACCCGAAAACAGCCGCTCACCTGTGTCTAACCAAAGGTGTGACGCCTGTGATGATCGAAAGCATCGACAGCACCGATGAGTTCTACCGTCGCGGCAAAACCATCGCACTTGAGTCTGGTTTGGCGCATAAAGGCGACATCGTGGTCATGGTTTCAGGCGCGCTTGTGCCTTCTGGTACCACCAATACCGCCTCTGTGCACGTGCTGTAATTAAGCACCGATAGCAATGCCTACGCCTCGACTAATGTCGGGGCGTTTTTTTATCCATGACACGGTGGCATGATAAAGAGGCTTGCATTTAGTCGCGAACCAATCTCGTCGACCCAGCACAGGGAGTGTTATGAAGTTCACCAAAGCCCAGCACGCTATGGAGCAAATCTGGGCAGCCATATTAACCCGCCAGTTATCACTCACAGCGCGCGCAGAGGGCGATTATCCACTCACTGTCTCTGCTTTGTGTGAGCAACTCAGCCTGTCGACGGCCACAGCACGCGATGGCTTGCATTTATTAGCGGTAGAGGGACGGGTCCTTTATCAGCCTCATCTTGGCTATCGGCTCACACCATTAAGCCAAGCAGACTGGCAGGCACTGATTCAAGCCCTAAAAGGTCTGTTTGGTGCGTTCATCGATAGCTTTCCGAGCAAACTGAATGAACAGACCGCATTACAGGTGTTGGGACTGATTCATTCTATTCAGCACTTACCCGCCAAAGATAGCGCCGATATCACCACCATGACCTATTGGCACCAGACCCTGCACACCCAGCTGCTTTGTGGTATCAATCCCTACTTACAAAAGGCGTTGATGCCAGTCATGGCGCAGCACCAGCGCTATCTCACCCATCCTGATGTGAAGATAGATTGGCTGGCACAATGGCAACAGCTATTTCCGATTGTGCGCGGTTTGGTTTCGCCACGCCCGCAAGCGTATACGCAGCGCTATCAGCAGTACTGGCAATCGCTAAACCAGCACCTTGACGATCAGCTTACCGCGCTTACCAGTGGACAATTTCTTTGAAGTGCGTTTTGATCAGTACCGCTAACGGCACCAAATAAATCGCGCTAAGCTTTAATGCCATTACCGCGAGCGTCAGTGTGGTCATGCGCACTAGGCACTTGTTGATGGTTTGTACGACAGGGTGGCTCATCATCATTTCAGTCTAAAGTAGGATGGTTGTTCAAAAATCAGGCTGTAGTTTACAAATTAATCAATAAATCGCAAGCGCCAATCACGCCTGTTATCATGGCGCGCGAAGAGGCTGAGTCTAAGCCACTGATTTACCGCTACCACAGAGAAAAAAATGACAAAACCATTAACCATTTTGGATATTGCCCGCTTAGCCGGGGTGGGGAAATCGACCGTATCGCGTGTGCTAAACCATGACGCACGCGTTAAAGATAGTACCCGCGCTAAAGTACAAGCGGTGATCGACCAACATGGCTTTTTACCGTCGAAGTCGGCGCGCGCGATGCGTGCGCAACGCAGTGGTGTTGTGGGCGTGATCGTGGCAAAGCTCAGTTCCAACTCAGAGAACACCGCACTGACGGGGCTGCTCAATACCTTGTATGCCAAAGGCTATGACGCAGCCATTATGGAAAGCCAGTTCTCACAACAAAAAGCACAAGCCCATCTCGATGTGCTAAAACGCCGTAACGTCGATGGGATTATCTTTTTTGGTTTTTCTGGCTGTGATCTCAACGCGCTAGCGCCATTCGCCCCCAACTGTGTCGTGCTCGCCGTTGATAGTGAGCAATACGCCAGCGTCAGTTACGACAACCAAGGTGCCGTCACGCAAGTCATGGACCACTTTTATCGTCAAGGATGCCGTCATATTGCCTTCTTGGGGATTGATGAGCGCGATGAAACCACAGGTCTCGCCCGATCTGATGCCTATCAACATTTTTGCCAAACCCACCAGCTTTCACCACAACTCCATCGTTGTGAGATGAGCCTGCATGCCGCCTATGCCGCAACAGATTGCCTGTTAACCCCGCAGACTGACGCCATTGTCTGCGCATCTGATACCCTCGCCTTAGGGGTCGCAAAACGCCTACAAACCCTAAACCGTGAAGATATCGCCATTGGCGGCATTGGCAACCATGACATGCTACGCTTTATGTTCCCACGCGCAGTCAGTGTGGAACTGGGCTACCATCAAGCAGGGCAACATGCTGCTGAGTTGCTGCTCAAGCAGTTGGATGATGAGGTGACCACTATCACACATTGGACGCAACCCTGTCATCTTGTGACTCCCTAGCCAACACTAAAAATCAAGCAGTTACGAATTTCTGTGTGATGGTTTTCAAAACATGGGAACGATTCCACTGATAATTGGCTTAGTACGATCAATAATCAATGGGAACGTTACCAATGAATACCCTACAGCAATACAGGATTGCTTATGAGCCAGATAAATAAAAATGCCGTTGATCAATTGATCACTCATATAGGCGGCAAAGACAACATCGCCACCGTGAGCCACTGCCTCACCCGTTTACGCTTCGTATTAAATGACCCGGAAAAAGCGGACGTCGCCGCCATTGAAGCGATCCCCATGGTTAAAGGCTGCTTTACCAGCGCCGGCCAATTCCAAGTCGTGATCGGCACTAGCGTGGACCAAGCCTTCGTCCTGTTGCAACAGGCCACCGGCGTCGAGGGTCAATCAAAAGATGAGGCCAAGCAAGCCGCGCGTAAAAACATGAGCCTGCTAGAACGTGCGATTTCACACCTCGCGGAAATTTTTGTTCCCCTTCTCCCCGCGATCATCACCGGTGGTCTGATCCTCGGCTTCCGAAACGTGATCGGTGATATCCGCATGTTCGATGGCAAAACCTTAACCGAGATCAGCGAGTTTTGGGCCACAGCCCACGGCTTTTTATGGCTGCTTGGCGAAGCCATCTTCCACTTCCTGCCTGTCGGCGTGTGTTGGGCGACAGTCAGAAAAATGGGCGGCACACCGATTTTGGGTATCGTGCTCGGTATTACCTTGGTATCGCCTCAGTTGATGAACGCTTACCTTATCGGTAAAGAAATGCCTGAAGTGTGGGACTTTGGCTGGTTCTCAATTGAAAAAGTCGGCTACCAAGCACAGGTGATCCCAGCCATGTTTGCGGGGATGGCATTGGCGTTTATTGAAACCCAGTTAAAACGCATTATTCCGGATTATTTGTATTTAGTGGTGGTGCCGTTTGTCGCGCTACTGACTTCCGTGATCTTGGCACACACCCTTATCGGCCCATTTGGCCGCGAGATTGGTAATGGCGTGGCCTTCTTAGCCCGTTCGGCAATGACCGGCGATTACGCCTACATAGGCGCGGCCCTGTTCGGCTTCCTGTATGCACCTTTGGTGATCACCGGTGTTCACCACACCACCAACGCGGTGGATTTGCAGCTGATGCAAGAGATGGGCGGCACCCCCATTTGGCCACTGATTGCTCTGTCTAACATTGCACAAGCCTCGGCGGTTGTCGGGATCATTTGGATGAGCAAAAAAGAAAACGAACGTGAAATCTCTGTACCCGCAGCAATCTCGGCCTATCTTGGCGTGACAGAGCCGGCTATGTACGGGATTAACCTACGTTACAAATTCCCTATGCTGTGCGCGATGGTTGGCTCGGCGCTGGCCGCCATTGTGTGTGGTCTTTCCGGTGTGATGGCCAACGGCATTGGTGTAGGTGGCTTGCCGGGTATTTTATCTATTCAGCCACAGTTCTGGGGTGTTTACGCGGTCGCGATGCTGATTGCCATTATTGTGCCTATTGCACTCACCGCCTTTATGTATCGCCGTCAAGCCAGCAAAGGCAAACTGGCGGTCGTCTAACTCCCATTCAGTCTGCGGGGAGCACGCTCCCCGCTTTATTAGCGTTAAGAGAGACATTATGCACGCACATCCCTGGTGGAAAACGGCCACCATTTATCAGATTTACCCCAAGAGCTTCCGTGATACCACACAAACAGGGACAGGTGATCTGCCGGGCATTATCGAAAAGCTGGACTACTTTTCGGCCTTGGGCATCGACGCGTTATGGCTAACCCCCATTTATGTATCACCACAAGTCGATAACGGCTACGACATTGCCGATTATTACGCCATTGATCCTAGCCTAGGCACCATGGACGACTTCGACACCCTGCTCGCCGAGGCGCACAAACGCGATATCCGTATCATCATGGATATTGTGATTAATCATACCTCAACCGAGCACCCTTGGTTTCAATCCGCGCTTGCCAGCAAAGACAGCCCCTATCGCGATTACTACATCTGGAAAGATCCGGTTAACGGCGGCGTTCCAAACAACTGGCAATCAAAATTTGGCGGTAGCGCGTGGCAATGGCATGAACCGACCGGCCAGTATTACCTCCACTTATTTGCCACCGAACAGGCCGACCTTAACTGGGAAAACCCAGCGGTGCGGGCAGCAGTCAAAGACGTAATGGCTTTTTGGGCCGACAAAGGCGTGGATGGTTTTCGACTCGATGTGATCAATTTGATCTCCAAAGATCAGTCGTTCCCTGATGATCATCAAGGCGATGGGCGCCGTTTTTATACCGATGGCCCGCGCGTTCACGAATACTTACAAGAGATCAGTCGCGACATTTTCCAACGTTACGGCAGCGCCACTGTGGGCGAGATGTCTTCGACCACCTTGGAGCATTGTCAGCAATACTCCGCGCCGGATGGCAAAGAGCTCTCCATGGTGTTTAACTTCCACCACCTAAAAGTCGATTATCCGAGCGGCGAGAAGTGGCGACTGGCACCGTTTGACTTCTTAGCCCTAAAACAGCTTTTCCGTACTTGGCAGCACGGCCTACATAATCAAGGTTGGGGAGCACTGTTTTGGTGTAACCACGACCAACCGCGTGTAGTCAGCCGCTTTGGTGATGATCGCCATCATCGCGTTGCCTCCGCCAAGATGCTCGCCACCGCGATTCATATGCAGCAAGGCACGCCTTATGTGTATCAAGGGGAAGAAATTGGTATGACCAACCCGGGCTATCAGCGTATTGATGATTATCAAGACGTCGAAAGCCGAAACATGTACCGCCTGCTTTGCGAACAAGGCATGCCTGAAGGGGAAGTGTTGGCCATTCTGGCGGCACGCTCACGCGACAACTCGCGCACCCCCATGCAGTGGGACAGTTCAGCAAACGCCGGTTTTACCAAAGGCACACCGTGGCTCAAGCCTGCGCCTAACTATGTTGACGTCAATGTCGACACCGCACTGGCGGATAAAAACTCGGTGTTCTATCACTACAAGCAGCTAATTTCCCTGCGGAAAACCTTACCCGTGATCCGTGAAGGGGATTATCAGGACTTGCTGCCTGACCACCCACAGCTGCTCGCGTATCGTCGCGACAATGGCGACAGCCAACTGGTGGTAGTGTGTAACTTTTATGGCGAGCCGGTCACAGCGACCTTGCCTGTCGCCCCTGCCCCGAACGCAGACTTGGTGAGCCATAATTATCCAGAAGCCAAGCCCTTGATGCCAGAAATGCAGTTGGCACCCTATGAAGCCTTGGTGTACTTGATTAACCCCGCTTAATCCACAAAAAATGGCACGCCTTGGCGTGCCATTTTCCTTATCACGACCAGTTGCTTGGGTTACTGGCGCAGCGCTCGCTCGCCGCGTGCAATACCCACCACACCACTGCGTGCAACTTCAATGATCTCGGTAATTTCACCCACCGCGCGAATAAAGGCATCCAACTTGTCACTGTCGCCCGTCAGCTGCACGGTATATTGTGAAGCCGTCACATCGACAATTTGCCCCCGAAAAATATCGGCGGTGCGTTTTACTTCCGCGCGGGCGTAGCCACTCGCTTTCACTTTCACCAACGCCAGTTCACGTTCAATGTGATCGCTCTCGGTGACATTACTCACTTTCAGTACATCAATCAGCTTGTGCAAATGCTTTTCGATTTGCTCGCGGTCCGCATCGCTGACCACTGATGTGGTGATATTTAAGCGCGACAAGGTCGCATCATCGGTGGGTGACACCGTCAGTGATTCAATGTTGTAGCCACGCTGAGAGAACAGACCCACCACGCGCGACAAGGCACCCGGCTCGTTTTCCATTAAAACCGATACAATACTGCGCATTAGGTTCTCTCCGTTTTGCTCAACCACATTTCATTCATCGCCCCACCGCGTACCTGCATCGGATACACGTGCTCAGTTTCATCGACATGGATATCGACAAACACCAAGCGATCTTTCATTGCCAGCGCCTTTTCTAGGCCGGCTTCTAACTCAGACGGATGGCTAATGCGCATCCCCACATGGCCATAGGCTTCGGCAATCGCGGCAAAGTCCGGCACCGAGTCCATATACGAGTGCGAATGGCGGCCTTGATAAATCATGTCCTGCCATTGTTTGACCATCCCGAGGAAACGATTGTTGAGATTAACGATCACCACCGGGATATCATATTGCAGTGCGGTGGAGAGCTCCTGAATATTCATTTGAATACTGCCATCACCGGTAACACACACCACCTGCGCATCCGGCAGCGCGAACTTCACTCCCATGGCGGCGGGTAGCCCAAAGCCCATGGTGCCCAAGCCGCCCGAGTTTATCCAACGACGTGGTTTATCAAACGGATAATAGAGTGCCGCAAACATTTGGTGCTGACCCACGTCGGAGCTTACATAGGCCTCGCCATCGGTAAGGCGATACAAGGTTTCAATCACTTGCTGCGGTTTGATGCGCTCCGGATCCACGTCATACTTCAAACACTGACGCTCGCGCCAAGTTTGAATATTGTGCCACCAAGTACTGATCGCATCACTGTCGTTACTGCCACCTTGCTCCACCAGCAATTTCAGCATGCTATTTAGTACCGCATCCGCCGAGCCGACGATAGGAATGTCTGCCGCCACGGTTTTAGAAATGCTCGATGGGTCGACATCAATGTGCATGATGGTGGCATCGGGACAGTATTTTTCTAAGTTATTGGTGGTGCGATCGTCAAATCGGACACCAATACCAAAGATCAGATCGGCTTGGTGCATCGCCATGTTCGCTTCGTAGGTGCCATGCATGCCCAGCATGCCCAGCGAGTGTTGATGGGTGCCGGGAAACGCGCCTAGCCCCATCAAGGTGCTGACAACAGGGATGTTAAGGCTTTCTGATAGTTGGCGGATTTGTTCGCCACAATCGGCCATGATTGAGCCACCACCGACATACAATACTGGTTTTTTCGCCGCCAGTAGTGCTTTTAAACCACGCTTTATCTGCCCTTTATGTCCCGAGGTGGTCGGATTATAAGAGCGCATGCGTACACTGTCTGGATACTGATAAGGATGCTTTTGTGCCGGATTCAGCATGTCTTTAGGAATATCCACCACCACAGGGCCGGGACGTCCCGTTGAGGCAAGATAAAAGGCTTTTTTAACAATGTTAGGAATATCTTCAGCGCGCTGGACTAAAAAGCTGTGTTTGACCACCGGGCGGGAGATCCCCACCATATCGCATTCTTGGAAGGCATCATTGCCAATCAGGCCGCTCATGACTTGGCCAGAAAAAACCACCATGGGGATCGAGTCCATGTACGCGGTGGCTATGCCAGTAATCGCATTGGTTGCCCCTGGGCCTGACGTCACCAGCACCACGCCCACTTCCCCCGTGGCACGCGCATAACCATCGGCCATGTGGACCGCGGCTTGTTCGTGGCGTACCAACACATGGTCGATATCACTCTTTTCGTGCAATGCGTCGTATATATCCAGTACTGATCCGCCTGGATAACCAAAAATATGTTTTACGCCTTGATCGATCATGGAACGCACGATCATCTCGGCACCGGATAACATTTCCACTCTACGCCTCCCTGTTTGCATAGTTAGGACTTACTTTTAGCCTAATCCTGCCCCTTACTCTTAGATGTACTGGTGGTCACTCACCACGCGGACATCGAAACCAAATACTGGCGGTAAGGCGGCGTTAGATTGTCACTTGGCCTGCTTCGGATGAAGCTGCAATCAATGTAACGTTTTATTTGCAAAACTGTCTATTAGCTAATCAGTATTTACATTTTTAATCTAAATGTTGAGTGAATGTTACTGGATAACACTGATTGGGAGGTGGGAAATCGGAAAGATCCACTACAAGAAAACAAGTTTGCCAGATTTACTATACAAGACGAGGAGAAAAACGACGTGAAAATAGCCGTTAGAGGAGACATTTCTCATCGATGAGAAACGTCCCCTTTACACATCATTGACGCTGGTACATTGCCTCAATGTGGTGCTGGTAACGTGAAAGGATCACTTTACGGCGTAGCTTCATGGTCGGCGTGAGCTCGCCACTGTGCATACAAAAGCCCTGCGGCAGTAGAGTGAAGCGTTTAACTTGCTCAAATTTGGCTAACTCGTGTTGTAAGCTCTGCAAGCGCTTTTCAAACAAGGCCACCACATCGGCGTGTTTCAGCAGCTCTTTGCGATTTTGATATTTGATATTGGCCGCCCGCGCCCACTCTTCCAAGGCATCAAAGCAAGGCACAATTAAGGCCGATACAAAATGACGCGCCTCTGCCACTACCGCAATCTGATCAATAAAATGATCGCGCACCAAAGCGCCTTCTACCCGCTGTGGCGCGATGTATTTGCCGCCAGAGGTTTTCATCAGCTCTTTGATTCGGTCGGTGATAAAGACGTTGCCCTTGGCATCAAGATATCCCGCATCGCCGGTTTTCAAAAAACCATCCTCGGTAAAGGTGGCCGCGGTCGCGTCGGGCTGATTAAAGTAACCCCGCATCACCATTGGCCCGCGAACTTGAATTTCATCCTCCGCACCAATTCGCACCTCCGCCCCTGGCATCGGATAACCAATCGAATGAGGGTCAAAGCGCGTATCGTCCCAACAAGAAACCGTGGCGGTAGTTTCGGTCATGCCATAACCCAGCTTGACGTTAATGCCTATGGCGTGGAAAAACGCGCCGATGTCCGGGTCAAGACGCGCTCCACCACATGGCATCAAGCGCATCTTGCCACCCAATAGCGCACGTAACTTACTCAGTACCAGCTTGTCGGCCAACGCCAATTGCCATTGCTGACGTCGCGACGGTGATTGGCCAGCGCGTAACTGACTGGCATGACGCTCGCCTTGGCGTAGCGCCCAACGGAACAAATGCGGTTTAATGCCGGTGGCCCGACTGAGTTTGTCGTGAATAGCACCATGAATTTTTTCATAAAAACGCGGTACCGCACACATCACCGTCGGTTTAATCTCCGCCAATGCATCACGCACCTGAAGCGGGTTTGAGAGATAACAGTTCACCGCCCCGCGGTGCAGGACGTAATAGCTCCAGGCGCGCTCGAACACATGAGAAAGCGGCAAAAAGGCCAAGGACACATCATCGGGGCTTAATGCCAAGACTTGGTCATGTACCTCCAGCTGCGCCGCAACATTGGCATAATCTAGCATCACCCCTTTCGGATCGCCCGTGGTGCCAGAGGTATAAATCAAGGTGATCAAATCATCCATGCATCGCGCATCAATGCGCGCGTCTAATTCGGCTTGATAGCTGCGATCGTCTTGCAATAACCAACTGGCCCAGTCCCACACTTTGGGATGTGCAGGTACCTGTGCCTCTTGGTTGAGGGCGATTACCCCTTTGACATTGGGGCAGTGTTCAAGGGCTGCAACCGCGCTCTCTAGTTGCTCGTCACCGGCGAAGATCCATTGCACGTCCGCATCATTGATAATGTGTGCCGCTTGCTGATCAGTGCTGGTTGCGTAAATCGGCACCGGCACGGCGCGAATTTGCAACGCGGCAAAGTCCAACATCGCCCATTTTTCACTGTTCGGCGCAAAGATAGCGACGGTTTGCTGAACCTGACAACCAGCTTTGAGTAAACAGCGTGATAGCTGATCAATGCGCTCGCCCAGTTGGCGCCAGCTGATACTCGCCCACTGTGACTGTTGCTGAAAACGGATAGCTTCGCGTTCACCTTGGGCAGTAATTTGCTCGCGGATGCGCGTGACGATATGGTTTTGGGTGTTCACTGTGTCTCTCTTGGATCGCCGTTTGGCGAACACATGTACGCTCAATAATGGCAGCGAGTTTACCGAGCGCATCACCAAACTCAAGAGAAATTGAGTGAATGCTCTAGCGAAAATGTAAAAACGTGATTCAACAGACCAGACCGCCGTTATTGGGCGGTCAGCGCATCAAGCGGTTTAACAGTAAGGGATGCTGACGTCGACGTGGATGCGGGCGGCTAATATCCAGCAAACATTCTTCAACCGCTTCTGGAAAACGGACCTGCGACCAAAGCTGGTGAAATAAACTGTGTGTTTGGTCGAGCTCACCTTTGACCAGCCACTCCGCTAACGCTCTTGCGACATCAGGGTAACGGATCTCGCCGGTGGCCGGGGCTTTCAACCAATCTCTCACCGCGCGAGCGTCTAAGTGTGTCATGGCGTGCGCCACCCCTAATTGTGCCAGCGTTGCCACATTACTCAGCTGCTCAAACTGTCCTGCCAAGGGTTTTAGCAATAACTTTTTCCCCATGGTTAATGCTTCAGAAGGCAGTTCAAAGCCACCATTCGCGATCACACCTTGGCAAGCCTTTAGCGCAGTATGAAAGCTGGCTTTCCCAAGTGGCATAAAGCGAATATTCTCTCGCCGATAGCCTTGCTTCACATCTGGATGAAAACAGACAAAACCTTGGTTAAAGCGCAGTAACAGCGCCGTCACTGCATCGAGTGACTCAAAAGGAAGATAGACCAAGACATCCTCTGATTGACTCGCTTTTAGTGAAAGGCTGTCATCACTGCCGATATCAATGATGGGGGGCAAGATCGGCTGATTAAAGTGATACCAATGGAGCCCTATGGCATGATCCGTCGGCGCAAAATAACGCATAATCAGCCGGTTTATCAGTCCTTCCCCCTGTTTAGGGACCGCATGGGCAAATGCAGCTTGATGGCTAATCGCCACGGAGGGAACGCCTTGCTGGCGTGCCGCCCAAGCCGTGATAGGCTCAAAATCGGATACCACTTTGTCGTAGCCCGTAACATCGAGCGCGCGAATATCACGATAAAGTTGCCGAACGTGATGCTTTTTTGCCGTCTCAAGCAGCGCAATTTTACCGTCGCGACTGATAAAACTCATGCCGGTAAAAGTACGATAGTCACCAAACGGCGCCATATCAAAATAGCGCTCGGCAGGTCGTCCAGAAAAGACAAAATCCACACTCACGTCATACGCTTTTAGGGCCCTTGCCATCGCCCTTGCCCGTGAAATATGGCCGTTACCGGTTCCTTGCACACCGTATAAAAGCTTCATGTACTTGCCGCCATCCAGTAAAGATCGTCGGTGATGTTTTGTGCCAACGCAGTACAGAGAAGTCCTAACACCGCGCCGACCAGAATATCGCTAACAAAATGGACCCCCAGCAATACGCGGGACAGCCCAATCAACCCCGCCCAAATAAAGGCCACTGTCGCCAAGGGGGGATAAAAGGTACTAATCAGCGAAGCCATTAAAAAAGCGGCCGCCGTGTGGCCAGAGGGCATGCTGTATAAATCTGAGGGCGTGATAAAAGCGGGCAGCTGTGAAGGCCGTGCGCGACGGAAGCTCCGTTTAAGTACCCAATAGATGGGCAATTCAATCGCAAAGGCGACGATTCCAGTGCACAACAACCATAAGCCAAATGCACCATCTAGCCACCATGCGGCCAAGCCAATTCCTGCATATAACGGCCCATCACCAGAGTGTGATATCACCCGCGCCACTTTGGCTGTCGCTGCACTAAATCGATGAGAAAGGCACAGGTACGACACCGTGTGGTCAAAACGTTGAATCGCTGTAAAGCTTCTCATCATGCCCCCGCTTTCGGTTAGCTGATGGTCAAACTCTAGTCAGCGGGTATGACAACGGGGTGACGTTATGAGGTCATATTGATGAAGATAACACTCCCTGCAGTTTGTTATCCTGACACAGAGAAAGTGCTATCTAACTGCATAACTTCCTCGCAACCAACAGCCGTTTATTTCGAATTACACATTCAAAAGCAGTGTAATAAACTGGTTTTAAGCAGGTTAACTAAGCAGATCCATTTTTTTATTTTTTTGTGATTGACGCTTTCCCCGCCGCTCTGTTATTTCTGTAACCAGCAAACATATTGAATGGATAGTTCATGACACTGATTACACTACGCCTCATCCTCCTCCTTATCGTGACTCGGTCGCGCGGGTAGGTATTGGGCAGCAATCAGTGAATGCCAAATGTCAAAAACCCGCGCCAGACGCGGGTTTTTTTGTATCTAACGCCGTCAAAATAAAACACAGCGCCCATTAAGAGAGCCATGAAGGCGGCGAGCAAACACAACAGGGAGTCACACATGAGCGACAACAGTCAGGTCATCATCTTTGATACCACTTTGCGCGATGGTGAGCAGGCCTTATCCGCCAGCTTAACCGTGAAAGAGAAGTTGCAGATCGCCCAAGCCTTAGACCGACTAGGCGTCGACATTATTGAAGCCGGTTTTCCAGTCTCCTCGCCGGGCGATTTTGAATCGGTGCGCACCATCGCTGAGCATATGCAACATGCGCGTGTTTGTGCCTTATCTCGCGCCGTCCCTAAAGACATTGATGTTGCCGCTGAGTCCCTCAAAGCCGCCGACGCTTTTCGTATCCACACCTTTTTATCCACCTCAACCATTCATGTAAAAGATAAGCTTCGCCGCAGCTACGATGACGTAGTCGAGATGGGGGTACGCGCCGTCAAGCACGCGCGCCAATACACGGACGATGTGGAATTTTCCTGCGAAGATGCCGGTCGCACCCCAATAGATAACTTGTGCCGTATGGTGGAAGCGGCAATTGATGCCGGTGCGACCACCGTTAATATTCCCGACACGGTGGGTTACACAGTGCCGAGTGAATTCGGCGATATCATTGCGACCTTGTTTAATCGCGTCCCCAATATCGACAAAGCGGTAATTTCTGTCCACTGCCATGATGACTTGGGGATGTCAGTCGCCAACTCCATTGCCGCCATACAAGCTGGCGCCCGCCAAGTGGAAGGCACGATTAATGGCATCGGCGAACGCGCCGGTAACTGTGCGCTGGAAGAAATTGCGATGATTTTAAAAACTCGCGCCGACTTATTAGGTGTGGAAACCAAGTTAAATCACACCGAAATCGCCCGCACCAGTAAGCTGGTTAGCCAACTTTGCAACATGCCAATCCAGCCCAACAAAGCCGTGGTCGGTACCAATGCCTTTAGCCACTCTTCTGGCATTCACCAAGATGGCATGCTGAAAAACAAAAATACCTACGAAATCATGACGCCAGAGTCGATAGGGTTAGGCAAAAAAGCGCTGAATTTGACCAGCCGATCCGGCCGTGCCGCAGTGAAAAGCCACATGGAAAACCTTGGCTATACCGAGCAAGACTACGATTTAGACACCTTGTATCAGTCATTCTTGCAGCTGGCAGATCGTAAAGGTCAGGTGTTCGATTACGACTTAGAAGCCTTGATGTTCTTCAACAACCTCAAAGAAGAGGACGACTTTTATAAGCTCAACTATCTAGGCGTGCAATCCGGCAGCCTAATGGCGACCACCAGCATCAAGTTGCAATGTGGCGATGAAGAAAAACGCGAGGCGGCAATCGGTAACGGCCCCGTCGATGCCCTTTATCAGTGCATCTACCGCATTACTGGCTACGACATTGAACTGGATAAATTCGATCTGACCGCCAAAGGAGAAGGGGAAGATGGTCTCGGTCAAGCCGACATTATTGCCAACTACAAGGGCCGTAAATATCACGGCACCGGGGTCTCAACCGACATTATCGAAGCCTCCGGTGAGGCGCTATTGCACGTGATCAATGCCATCTATCGCGCGGATAAAATTGCGCAGATTAAGGAACAATCCCACTTAAAACAGGAGACAGTATAACCATGGCCAGCGCACACCAGATTGCAATTTTACCCGGCGACGGTATCGGCCCCGAAGTAATGGCGCAAGCCGAAAAAGTGCTTGATGCGGTGAGTGAGCGATTCTCACTCACCTTGGAGCGTCAGCATTATCCTGTGGGCGGTGCCGCGATTGATGCCCACGGCTCTCCGCTGCCAGCACACACCTTGGCTGGCTGTGAAAAAGCGGATGCGATTTTATTTGGCTCAGTCGGCGGCCCCAAGTGGGAGCATTTACCGCCAACCGAACAACCGGAGCGCGGTGCCTTACTGCCGCTACGCAAGCACTTTGGTCTGTTTTGTAATTTGCGTCCGGCACAAATCCATACCGGTCTCGAAGGCTTTTGCCCGCTGCGCGCCGACATTGCCGACAAAGGCTTTAACATCGTGGTGGTGCGAGAGCTGACCGGCGGGATTTATTTTGGTGAGCCAAAAGGGCGCGAAGGCGAAGGCCGCGAGGAAAAAGCGTTTGATACGGAAGTCTATCATCGCTATGAAATTGAGCGTATTGCCCGTATTGCCTTTCAATCGGCCCAGCTTCGCAACAAACACGTGTGCTCAATCGATAAAGCCAATGTGCTGCAAAGCTCGATGCTGTGGCGTGAAGTGGTAGAAGAAGTAGCAAAGGACTATCCAGATGTCCGCTTAAGCCATATGTATATCGACAACGCCACCATGCAGTTGATCAAAGACCCGTCGCAATTTGATGTGATGCTATGCTCGAACATTTTCGGCGACATCATCTCCGATGAGTGCGCCATGATCACTGGCTCAATGGGCATGTTGCCATCCGCGAGCTTGAACGCGAGTAAATTTGGTTTGTATGAACCCGCCGGCGGCTCTGCACCCGATATTGCGGGTAAAAATATCGCCAACCCAGTGGCGCAAATTCTCTCCGCCGCGCTCATGCTGCGCTACTCGTTAGGCGAAGAAGACGCAGCCTGCGCGATTGAGCATGCAGTCAGCCACGCGCTGGCGGCCGGTGAGTTGACCGCAGATCTAGCAGGTAACCGCCCCGCATTGAGTACCGAACAAATGGGCGATCGTATCGCCGCCTATATCCGCCAAGGCGCAGAATAATTACCCGTAAGGATACGAGCTATGTCGAATGCAAACACCCAACAAGGCGCTAAGACCTTGTATGAAAAAATCTATCAAGCCCATGTGGTCACCGAGCAGCCAGGCGAAGCGCCGCTACTGTATATCGACCGTCATTTGGTGCACGAAGTGACCTCACCACAAGCCTTTGATGGCCTGCGTGAAAAAGGGCGCCCCGTGCGCCAAGTGAGCAAAACTTTCGCCACCATGGATCACAATGTCTCCACCGAAACCAAAGACATTAACGCGTCAGGGGAAATGGCGCGCATCCAAATGGAAACCTTGGCCAAAAACTGCGAAGAGTTCGGTGTCACTCTGTACGACTTAAATCATCCTTACCAAGGCATTGTGCATGTGATGGGCCCCGAGCTTGGCATTACCCTGCCCGGCACCACCATCGTCTGTGGTGATTCGCACACCGCAACCCACGGTGCCTTCGGCTCCCTCGCCTTTGGTATTGGCACCTCAGAAGTCGAACACGTACTGGCCACCCAAACACTCAAGCAATCCCGCGCCCGCACGATGAAAATTGAAGTCACGGGCAAAACAGCCCCCGGGATCACTGCCAAAGATATTGTCCTAGCGATTATTGGCAAGGTCGGTCATGCCGGCGGCACTGGGCATGTGGTGGAGTTTTGCGGGGACGCTATCACTGCCTTGTCGATGGAAGGGCGAATGACGGTCTGCAACATGGCCATCGAATTAGGTGCCAAAGCTGGCCTGATCGCGCCAGATGACACCACCTTTGCCTACCTAAAAGACAAAAAATTTGCCCCTAAAGGCGAGCAATGGCAGCAAGCCGTTGCGTATTGGCAAACCTTGCACTCGGATGCCGATGCGCACTTTGATCGCGTGGTCACTCTCGATGGCAGTCAAATCCATCATCAAGTCACATGGGGCACCAACCCCGGCCAAGTGGTCAGTGTGCATGATAGCGTGCCTGCTCCAGAGAGCATGACCGACCCGATAGAGCGCCACTCGGCTGAGCGAGCCTTAAAGTACATGGGACTGACGGCAGGCCAAGCCATTACAGATATCCACATCGATAAAGTCTTTATTGGCTCTTGCACCAACTCACGGATTGAAGACATGCGCGCAGCCGCCGCGGTCGCCAAAGGACGACGCGTGGCAGAGGGTGTACATGCCATGGTGGTGCCGGGCTCCGAGCAGGTGCGCGCCCAAGCAGAGCAAGAAGGGCTGGATGTGATTTTCCGCGAAGCGGGCTTTGAGTGGCGCTTGCCCGGCTGCTCGATGTGTTTGGCAATGAACAACGATCGCTTAGGCCCCAAAGAGCGCTGTGCATCCACCAGCAACCGTAACTTTGAAGGCCGCCAAGGCCGTGAAGGCCGCACCCACTTGGTCAGCCCTGCGATGGCCGCCGCCGCTGCTATTGCCGGTCATTTTATTGACGTTAACCAATTATAAGGAGGCCTTATGTCAGGCATACACACTCATACCGGCATTGTTGCCCCATTGGATGCGGCGAACGTCGATACTGATGCGATCATCCCTAAACAGTTTTTGCAAAAAGTCACCCGTACTGGCTTTGGTCAGCACCTGTTTCACGATTGGCGCTTTTTAGACGATGCGGGTAAACAGCCGAACCCCGAGTTTGTGCTCAATCAAGCGCGCTACCAAGGGGCGAGCGTGTTACTCACCCGCGAAAACTTTGGCTGTGGCTCGTCACGCGAACATGCTCCTTGGGCGCTGGATGATTACGGTTTTAAAGTGATTATCGCCCCCAGTTTTGCCGATATTTTCTATGGCAACTGCATTAATAACCAAATGGTGCCGGTAACCCTTGAAGAAGGCCAAATCGATGCTTTATTTACGTATGTGGCCGAAAATGAAGGCGCGACGGTAACGCTAGATTTGCCCGCCCAAACCATCCGTGCCGGTGAACACTGCTTTAGCTTCCAGATGGATGATTTTCGCCGTCATTGCTTGTTGGAAGGATTAGATAGCATTGGCCTCACGCTTCAGCACGACGCTGAGATCTCGCGCTTTGAGCAAAACATTCCCGCCTTTTTGGCATAAGACAACACTTTAACCACTAAAACGCTGCTTGAGCAGCGTTTTTTTATGGCCATGAAAGCAAACATGGCGCAAGCTGGTCTAGGATATAAACAAGATACGCTCGCGATTGAGGAAGCGGTATGCGAACACGGATCACGCTCATTTTTTGGTTACTCGTTGCTTTTCCAGCTTTGGCCGCCCCGAAAGCCGATTACTGGGCAATGTGGGATACGCACAACCCCGCCAGCCAAGCCACATTTACTCATCACAGCTGGCAAGTATTACTCGATAAGTATTTACAGCCTCAAGGACAGCACACCTTATTTAACTACGCAGCCGTCACCGAGGCCGATAAAGCGACTCTCGATCATTACATTGGCATGCTCACCGCGCGCGACCCGCGCACCCTGACCAAAGACGAACAATACGCGTATTGGGTTAATCTCTACAATTCAGTCACCGTAAAGCTCATTTTGGACGCGTATCCTGTCCGTTCAATCACCAAACTCGGTGGCCTGTTTAGCTTTGGACCTTGGGATGATGAGGTGGTCACGGTGGCAGGTGAACCCCTTACCTTGAATGATATTGAGCACCGCATTCTGCGCCCGCTATGGCAAGATCCGCGTACCCACTATGCCGTCAATTGTGCCAGCCTTGGCTGTCCGAACCTGCAGCCACAAGCCTTTCAAGCCGACACCTTGGAGGCACAATTAGAACAAGCCGCCTACACCTTTATTAACAGTGATAAAGGCGTCAGTCAGCAAGGCGAACAATGGCAGCTTTCTTCTATCTATGAGTGGTTTAAGGCCGATTTTGGCGGCAGTGAACAAGGGGTGATCGCCCATATCAATCAATACCGCGATATCAAGCTTCCCGAGGATGCACGCTTAGACTATGACTACGACTGGGCGCTTAACCGAACCGCTGACTAAAAGGCTTGGTTAACCCTAAGCCAATCAGTACAATGGCGTGGTACTCATTGGGGAGCCTCTTGGCTGAGATTGCGCGCCGCGCTAAACCCATCGAACCTGATCCAGCTAACACTGGCGTAGGGATTGAGACTTGATGATGTCATCAACCAGCCTCAACACCCACGCCCAACTTAGGAGCGTGCTGTGAAAGTCATTACGTCTGTTTTAACCGTACTTTCTTTGTCTCTGTTATCGCTTGGCGCCCGCGCCGCTGACCCGCTGACTATTTATACCTACGACTCATTTATCGCCGAGTGGGGCGCAGGGCCGAAAATCAAAACCGCCTTCGAGAAACGCTGTAACTGTGAGGTCGAGTTTGTGTCCCTTGAAGACGGCGCAGCCTTGCTCAACCGCATGCGGATTGAAGGCAGTACCACCAGCGCCGATATCGTGCTGGGTATGGACACCAATTTAATGAAAGAAGCGGAGCGGAGCGGCATTGTCGCCGAGCACGCAGTGAATACGGAGCGCCTACAGGTACCCGGCGGTTGGGATAATCCCTACTTTATCCCCTACGATTACGGCTACTTTGCCTTCGTGTATGACACCACGCGCCTGCTCGATCCGCCCAAGAGCTTGAAAGCCTTGATTGAAGATCGTGATGACATCAGTGTGATTTACCAAGATCCCCGTGTCTCCACCGTTGGCCAAGGCTTAATGCTGTGGATCCAGAAAGTATACGGCGATCAAAGTCAGCAAGCATGGCGTGATCTCGCGGAGAACACCATTACCGTGACCAAAGGCTGGACCGAGGCGTACAATATGTTCCTGAACAAGGAAGCAGACATGGTGCTCTCTTACACCACATCACCGGCTTACCATCTGGTTGCAGATGATGATGACCGCTTTGCCGCCGCGACGTTTGAAGAAGGCCATTATATGCAGATTGAAGTGGCCGCGAAATCAGCCTACACCGACCAGCCAGAACTGGCGGATGCGTTTTTACAGTTTATGATTAGCGATGAAGCGCAGTCGATCATTCCCCTTACGCAATGGATGTACCCTGTTACTGATATCACGTTACCAGATGCCTTCTATACCTTGAATAAACCCGAGAAGAGCCTGCTTTATCAACCCGATGAAGTGATGGGCAACCGTCAACAATGGGTGCGTGACTGGCAAACAGCGTTGGTTGAATAGTCGTCATGCTCAATCCTTCACGCACCTGGCCGGGCAGTCTCGCGGCCAGTCTCGTCGTGCTTTTAATTGGCAGCGCCCTATGGGCGCTGTTCTCTCACAGCCAAGATCTTAACCTTGAGGCACTATGGCAAGATGCCTACCTTCGTCACGTCACCGTATTTAGCTTCAAGCAAGCCACTTTATCAGTGATCCTCAGCGTGGGATTAGCGATTCCTGTTGCCCACGCCCTGTCGCGTCGCGAGTTTGCCGGTAAACGTTGGTTGTTGAAACTGTTTGCCATGACCCTAGTGCTGCCTGTGCTGATCGGGGTATTTGGCTTGGTGGCCATTTTTGGTCGCAGCGGCTTGATCGCCGACACCCTACAACATTTTGATCTTTCCATGCCGTTTTCCATTTATGGATTGAGCGGCATTTTGCTGGCACACGTGTTTTTCAACTTACCATTTTCCGCCCAGATCATGGTGCAAGCGCTCGAGGGGATCCCCGCCGATCAACGCCGCTTAGCGACGCAATTAGGTTTAGGTGGCTGGCAGCGTTTTCGTCACCTTGAATGGCCTTATCTTCGCCAAAGTTTGCCCCATATCGTCGGACTGGTGTTTATGCTCTGCTTTACCAGTTTTGCTACCGTCATGGCGCTTGGCGGCGGCCCCAAAGCCACCACCATAGAGCTGGCCATTTACCAAGCCATTCGCTTTGACTTTGACTTGCAAACCGGCGCGGCATTGGCGCTATGGCAGATGATGCTGTGCGGCACTATTGCGTTTGTGGTGCAAACATTCACACGCGCGGTGCCGAATACACCCAGTGAAGTATTACCGTTGCCGCATGCCCTCGATAGCCGAGCGGCGAAATGCTGGGATCTGCTCTGGATAACCTTGGTCTTGCTTCTCGTATTGCCGCCACTGGGTGTGGTGCTGTATCGCGGGCTCAACCCAAGTGCGCTCACTGTCCTTGCCGATACAGCGTTATGGCAAGCCACCATGCACTCATTATGGGTGGCCACCGGCGCGACCGCTATCGCATTTGTGTTGGCAATTGCGGTGATCTTAGCCAGCCGTCACTGGCGGTTTCATGGTCAAAAAAGGCGAGCCGATGGTATTGAGACGCTAGGAGCCTTGATTCTGGTAGTGCCCAGTATCGTATTAAGTACAGGACTGTTTTTGCTGTTTCGCCAATTTAGCGATGTCTTTAGCCTCGCCTTGTGGTTGGTGATGGGAGTCAATGCCCTGATGGCGTTACCTTACTTGATTAAGGTGCTCAGTGCCCCCGCCTATCAAGTGGCGCAATCTTATCATGCACTCTGTGCCACCTTAGGCGTGCGTGGGATCACTCGCTTGCGCTTAATTGAATGGCAGTGCTTACGCCGCCCAATAGCACGTGGCCTCGCGGTCAGCTTTGTCCTCTCGATGGGCGATCTCAGCGCCATCTCTTTATTTGGTAGCCAACACTTTCAAACACTGCCTTTGTATCTATTTCGTCTGATGGGCAGTTATCAAATGGATGCGGGCGCCGCGGCGGCCATGCTGTTATTAGCGACCAGTTTAGGCAGCTACGCTCTGATCATCCGCCTCGTCCAATGGAGACACGCATGCTAACCCTTTCCAATATCACGTATCGCTACCAGCAAGCGTGGATGCACTTCGACGCTCACATCGCGCCGGGAGAGATTGTTGCTGTACTCGGCCCAAGTGGCGCCGGGAAAAGCACCTTACTCTCTCTGATTGCAGGATTGATTGCTCCTGATAGTGGCGAGATTTTGATTGCAGGTAAGCCAGTCACTACCGCGCCGGCTCACCAGCGCCCACTCTCCATCCTGTTTCAAGAGCATAATGTCTTCACCCACTTATCGGTGTTTGACAACATGGCGATTGGACTTTCGCCCTCACTCAAACTCAGTCACGCACAAAAAGAGAGCGTGAGAAACGCCGCGGACGCAGTGGGGCTGACACCTTATTTAGATCGTTTGCCCGGCGCATTGTCCGGCGGGCAGCGCCAGCGGATTGCACTCGGACGAAGTATTGCGCGTCAACAGCCTCTGTTATTACTTGATGAGCCCTTTTCAGCCCTTGACCCTGCGTTGAAAAAAGACATGTTAGCCTTAGTGAAACGGACCGCCCACGCGCAAGGTACAACCGTTTTGATGGTGACCCATCACCCCGACGATGCGAAAGCCATTGCCTCTCGTTTTCTTTACGTCGATGAGGGACAGGTTGCCTTATCTCGCCCCGTGGCGGATCTGAATGCGCCCCCACCGGCCATGCATCGTTACATGGGCATGATGGAATCCCCCTAATAGATGGCGCCTCCTCGATTGGCTTCTATACTGACAACAGGAATAGACCCTTTTAAGGAGGCGCTTTGTGCCCGCCAGTAGCATTCAGATACTCGACTCTATCGTCGATTTCACAGCCAAAACTGAAGTTGATGCGATTACCAAGAGCCTACTGACGTCGATCCTTGAGTTAACGCCTATCAGTGAAGTGGTGTTACTTGATTATTGCTCTGGACTGAATCCCCCTTTCACGGTGCTGGGTACCAATGACAACAGCGCCTTTCAGCAAGAAAATATCGAACAAGTAGATGCACTGCTGGAAGACTGCCTCGAGAGCCAAGAGGTCACCATGCATCAGGCTTACGATCACACCTTGGTTGCTGTCCCTATCTATTACGAAAAAGACGAGGACATTCGCGGTGTCTTATGTGGCCGCGCAGAGCAATTAAACGAGGAACAGCTCGCTATGGTGTCTGGCCTCATTCACATCTATGAGAACTATCAACAAATCATTATGGCCAGCGAGCGAGACAGCTTCACCGGTCTATTCAATCGCAAGGTACTGACCAAAAAATTAGACCTGATTAGTGATCGCTTAGCGCAAGCGCCCGCGGCGATGGACAGCGACTTGGATCAGGCGAGTTATCCTTGGATTTGTATTTTTGATGTCGACCATTTCAAGCAAATTAATGATAACTTTGGCCATGTATTTGGCGATGAAGTCATTTTGTTGCTCGCGTCTTTAATGCGACAAACCTTTTCTGTCGAAGACACCCTGTTTCGCTACGGCGGGGATGAATTTGTGGTGTTACTTCATCCTTGCACACGCGCCATGGCCGAACAAAAAGCCAATACCTTTATTGCCAATGTCAACGCGCGCGACTTTGGCGCGGCGGAAACCGTGACCATTTCCATGGGCACAACGCGTATCGATAAAGCGCATCAGAGCACCAGTACCTTATTGGGTAATGCGGATCAGGCGCTTTATCACGCCAAGCAAAACGGTCGCAATCAAGTGGCTTTCTACGAAGAATTGCTGGAAAGCGGCATCATCAAAACCTTTGTTGCCGCAGACGATGTCGAGCTGTTTTAACTGTAGAAAAACACGGCGGCTGAGCCGCCGGTTCGGTTAAAGGTTTTCTTCGGCAAACTCAGCAAGACGACTGCGTACTACCCCATTGAGGTATACGCACGCACTGCCCTCGAAATTTTTAAATCGCTCGACAATGTAAGTCAGCCCTGAGGTGACCGGCGTGAGGTAGGGGGAGTCGATTTGCGCTAAGTTGCCTGAGCAAACCAGCTTAGTCCCTTCACCACAGCGGGTGATAATGGTCTTCAGTTGCGAGGCAGTCAGGTTCTGGCACTCATCCAAGATCACAAACGCGTTTTGAATCGAGCGACCACGCATAAAGTTAATCGACTTAAACTGTAAGTTGGCTTTCTCCATGATGTAACGCATCGAGCCATCCGTGCATTCATCATTCATGTGCAGTGCTTCTAACGTATCGGTCACCGCTCCCAGCCAAGGCAGCATTTTTTCCTCTTCCGTGCCCGGCAAATAACCGATCGATTCACCAATATCTGGGGTGTTGCGGGTAACGATGATCTTGTCATACATTCCCTTTTCCACCACCTGTTCTAGCGCGGCGGCCATCGCCAGAATGGTTTTCCCGCACCCTGCCGGCCCGGTCAAAATGGTTAGATCAATGGTCGGGTCCAGTAACGCGTCCATCGCCATGCCTTGGTAGATATTTTTCGGCTTTACATCCCAAGCACTGCGGTGCATCAGTCGCTCGCGACTAAGGTCTTTAATGATCGCTTTTTCACCATTGATGGCTTGAATGCGTGCCGCGAAATCGTCGCTTTCATCCAATAAGTACTGGTTAACGAACGGCGTTTCCAATAATTCAGACGGTAAGGTGTGGAGGGTATCTGAGCCATACGCTTGGCTATCACATTCCCCGACTTTGTCCCAAAAACTGCCCTCAAAGGTATGAAACCCTTTGGTCAGCAATCGCACATCGTCAATCAATTGATCCGTGCGATAGTCTTCCACATACATCACTCCCGCGCCTTTAGCGCGCAGTCGCATATTAATATCTTTGGTCACCAATACGACTTTGCGTGGTGAGCGTTTGGTTTGTAGATATAGCACCGCATTTAAAATTCGGTTATCGCCAGCCTTGTCAGCAAAGGCGTGTACCGTTTCTTTAATTTCAAAGTCGGCCAGTATCGATACGGTGCCCGTCGCATCCCCTTTACCGACGGCAATACCCTCGCCGATTTCATCGGGAGTTGCTTCTTTAAAGATATCTTCCAACGCTCGAATCGCGACACGCGCATCTCGTGAGACATCACGCTTGCTGTCTTTGATGCGGTCAAGCTCTTCGAGGACGGTCATAGGGATCACAACATCGTGTTCTTGGAAGGAGTAAATAGCGAAGGGTTCGTGGAGGAGAATATTGGTATCCAATACAAACAGCTTCCGGTCGGCGTCGCCCATAGGCACCTCCTGTGTCGGCAGTTCACTGTCGGTGACAGCGCTTAAGTTAAGCGTAGACCTGGCATTGGGAATTCCCAATCTATTTCGCTGCGCCACGTCACGCTTTTATCTTTGCCGCGTGATAATGACGTTTGTGTGTCAGCGTGACCTTTGCGGGGATTCATTGAGTTTCATCGTGACGCTCCTCACAAGTTCGAGTACTATTGGCGGCCAATTTTTTCAGTGCCACACTGAATAGCACAGTATTTAAACGGCGCCGCTGTCGCGGGGCTGCGTCTTCGACAATCGAGTTAATTCAGAGGTTTTCCCCTATGTCATTTGCGCTTGGACAACGTTGGATCAGTGATACGGAGCATGATCTAGGACTGGGCACCGTGGTGTCTGTTGACGGCCGTACCGTGACCCTAATGTTTCCTGCTAGTGATGAAACACGGCTGTATGCCAGCCACGATGCACCCGTTACCCGGGTGATGTTCAACCCGGGCGATGAGGTGGAAAGCCATGAAGGCTGGACCATGACAGTCTCGCGTGTTGAGGAAAACGACGGGGTATTAACCTATATCGGTACACGCAATGATACTGGCGAAGACGAAGTGTCTCTGCGGGAAATCTTGCTCAGCCACCAGATTCGTTTTAACAAACCGCAAGACAAGCTGTTTGCTGGCCAACTTGATCGCATGGATCGCTTTGCCTTGCGTTATCGTGCGCTGACCAATCAACACCAGCAACTGCGCAGCCCATTACGCGGTCTAACCGGCATGCGTGCCGGCCTGATCCCCCATCAGCTTTACATTGCTCATGAAGTCGGTCGCCGTCATGCGCCACGCGTATTGCTTGCCGATGAAGTCGGCTTGGGTAAAACCATTGAAGCGGGCATGATCATCCACCAGCAGGTGCTGGCAGGTCGCGCAGAGCGAGTCTTGATTGTGGTGCCCGAAACCTTGCAGCACCAATGGTTGGTCGAGATGATGCGCCGCTTTAATCTGCACTTCTCAATTTTTGATGAAGAACGCTGTGTTGAGGCCCTAGCGGATGCCTACAACCCCTTTGATACCCAACAGTTGGTCCTGTGTTCGCTGGAGTTTTTGCGTAAAAATCGCCGTCGTGTCGAACAAGTCTGTGAGACCCACTGGGATCTGCTAGTCGTCGATGAGGCGCATCACCTGTCATGGGCACCGGATGCCCCCAGCCGCGAATACCAAATCATTGAGAGCATCGCCGAACACACACCGGGCGTGTTGCTACTCACTGCCACACCGGAACAACTTGGCCAACAAAGCCACTTTGCCCGCTTGCGTCTGCTCGACCCAGATCGCTTCTACGATTACGACGCCTTTGTGGAAGAGGCAGCGCAATACGCGCCAGTAGCAGAAGCGGTTGAAGCTTTGCTTGCCGATGCGCCCCTGAGTGATGCGGCACAACATAGCATCCGCACCTTACTCCAAAGCGACGATTTGGAGCAGCGCTTGGCCCTCATCCACAGTGATGATGAGTCGACTCAGCGCGATGCTCGCCAACAGTTAATTGACGATCTCATGGACCGCCACGGGACCGGTCGTGTTCTCTTCCGTAATACTCGTGCAGCAATCAGCGGCTTTCCAACCAGAAAGCTGCACATGCATGCACTTGCTTTACCTAAACAGTATCAAACGGCCATGCGCGTTGCCGAGATGATGGGCGGCCGTCTCGCAGGGGAACAAAAGGCGGTACAAAACCTTTATCCTGAAGACATTTATCAACAGTTCGAAGGCGACAGTGCCAGCTGGTGGGGCTTTGATCCGCGTATCGATTGGTTGCTCGATTACCTGAAAACGCACCGTAACGATAAAGTCCTGATCATTTGTTCACGGGCGCAAACCGCCTTGACCTTAGAGCAGGCGCTGCGTGAGCGCGAAGGGATCCGTGGCACTGTGTTCCACGAAGGCATGTCGATTATCGAGCGAGACAAAGCCGCGGCTTACTTTGCCCAAGAGGAAGGGGGCGCGCAGGTGTTGATCTGCTCGGAGATCGGCTCAGAAGGCCGGAACTTCCAGTTTGCGCATCAGTTGGTGATGTTCGACTTACCTATGAACCCAGACCTTTTGGAGCAGCGTATCGGTCGTCTTGACCGTATCGGCCAGCAACAAGATATTGCCATTCACGTCCCCTATCTTGAAGGCACCGCGCAAACTATTTTGGCGCGCTGGTATCATGAAGGTCTCGACGCGTTTGAAGATACCTGCCCAACCGGCCGTGCGGTGTTCGAGCAATACGGCGAGACCTTACTGACCCTGCTGGCCGCGAACCAACAAGACGACGCCCTCAGCACGCTGATCGAAGACAGCGCTGCCATGAACCAGCGCCTCAAAGCGGAAATGGAGCAAGGTCGCGATAAACTGTTAGAAATGCATTCACATGGTGGGGATGCGGCGAAACAGTTAGCGCAGACGATTGCCGACCAAGATGGCGATACCGGCTTGGTCACCTTTACCTTGGGGCTATTTGATACCATCGGCGTCAACCAAGATGACAAAGGGGAAAATGCGCTGGTAGTCACACCATCAGAACATATGATGGTGCCGAGTTATCCGGGTCTCCCCACCGATGGCTGCACCATCACCTTTGATCGCGATACGGCGCTCAGTCGCGAAGACGTCCAGTTTGTCTCGTGGGAGCACCCTATCGTGCGTGGCGGTATCGACTTGCTACTGAGCGAAAACATCGGCACCACCGCAGTCTCTTTGCTCAAAAACAAAGCGCTGCCGGTGGGCACCTTGTTCCTCGAACTTATCTATGTGGTGGATGCCCAAGCGCCGAAATCAAGCGGGATTCATCGCTTCTTACCGCAAACGCCGGTACGTGTCTTGCTGGATGCGAATGGCAACGATTTATCCGCCAATGTGGAGTTTGAGGGTTTCCATCGCCAGTTAAGCCCCGTCAATCGCCATTTGGGCAGCAAAATGGTTAACTCGGTACAAAGCCAAGTTCATCGTTTGATTGAAAAAAGTGAGCCTTTAGCTGAAAAAGCACTGGGGGAGATTCAAACTCGTGCTCACCAAGAAATGGAAAGCGAGCTGACCCAAGCCTTGGCGCGTTTAGAGGCACTCAAAACCGTCAACCCCAATATCCGTGATGATGAGTTGGATGCCCTACGCGAGCAAATCAGCACCCTTTCACATCACATTCAACACGCGCAGATTGAATTGGACGCCTTGCGTCTGATTGTGGTCAGTCATCAATAATTAAGCGTTAGGCGGGGCCAGCCGGCCCCGATTTATCCTATGGCAATGACAGAATACCATCCCCCCACCGAACCTTGGCTTGATATTCTCTATCAAGATGCGGATTTGGTGGTGATCAATAAACCCAGCGGTTTACTGGCCAATCCTGGCCGCGATCCGGCCCACTACGATAGTGCGTGGTCACGGGTGAAAGACGCCTTTCCCGCAGCGGAGCTGGTCCATCGCTTAGATATGTCGACGTCTGGTGTGATGGCCTTTGCCGCCCACAAAGAGGCTGAGCGAAACCTTAAGGCCCAGTTCCGAGATCGTATTCCGACCAAACTTTACTACGCCGAAGTCTGGGGACATCCTGCTGATCATGAAGGGCACATTGATTTGCCGCTGATTTGTGATTGGCCTAACCGCCCGCGCCAAAAGGTCTGCTTTGAGCATGGGAAACCATCGCAGACACACTATCGCTGTTTACACACCTACCCTAAGACCAGTTTGATGGCCTTGTACCCGCTGACAGGGCGCTCGCACCAGCTTCGTGTGCACATGCAATCGTTGGGACATAGCATCGTTGGCGATGAGTTTTACGCCTCTCCAGAGGCACTCGACTATGCCTCTCGCCTTCATTTGCACGCGGCCGAGCTGAGTTTATTACACCCAACAACCGGCGACGTCATGCATTTTCACGCCCCCTGTGAGTTTTACCCCACGATGCCCACTAATCGCCTTGCCGATGAGTATCAGCTGGCCTCACCCAGCGCGACCTAGCCCCCCGAATTGCCCTCGCGTTCGCTGAAACGATTGCACAATGTGACGATATTTCGCACCCTAGAGCCATGGATTGAGACACGGAGATCAACATGGCTCAGCGTACCCCCGTCAATATCGTCTTTCTCGACCGTAACACCATTCCAGCCCATATTGTGCTGCCCACACCTCACTCACCCCATCACTGGCAAGCCTATGGTGAAACACAGCCTGATGAGGTCGTGTCGCGTTTGCAAAAGGCCGAGGTCGCCATCACCAATAAAGTGGTTATCGATGAGACGGTGCTCGCAGCCTGTCCTAACCTCAAACTGATTGCGGTGGCCGCCACTGGGGTGAACAATGTCGACTTAGCCGCGTGCCAAGCGCGTGGAGTGCAAGTGTGTAACGTCCAAGGTTATGCCACTCAATCGGTACCTGAACACGTCATCGCCCTGATCTTTGCACTTAAACGTCAATTGCTCGGCTACCACCTCGACGTCCAACATGGCGCATGGCAACAGCATGGTCAGTTTTGCTTTTTTACTCACCCAATCGGCAGCGTAGCCGGCAGTAAACTAGGGATTATCGGTAAAGGGGTTTTAGGCGAGGCCGTTGCACGTTTGGCACGCGCAGTCGGCATGACAGTCATGTTTGCTGAGCACCACGGAGCCACTCATTGCCGGGAGGGTTATCTACCCTTTGATGAGGTGATCAGCCGCGCCGATATCCTCTCGTTACACTGCCCGTTAAATCCGAACACCGAAGCTTTAATTAACCGTGATGTCCTCGCCTGCATGCCAAATCATGCCTTATTGATCAATACAGGACGTGGCGGGTTAGTTGATGAACACGCGCTCCTCGACGCCCTAAAAACCGGTCAAATTGGTGGCGCAGGACTAGATGTGCTGAGTGAAGAGCCAGCCCCTGATGATCACCCGCTTATCACCGCATCACTGCCGAATTTAATCGTTACTCCTCACATTGCATGGGGAGCAGATGAAGCGGTGAATCGGCTCAGCCAGCAACTGATGGATAACATTGATGGCTATCTGCAAGGCACACCACAGCACACCTTAATTAACACGGCCGCCCGCTAAATATCGCGGGCTTTTTTAATCACATCGTAAGCTTTTTGAATTTCTTGTGCTTTTTCTTTCGCCAATTCCATCATCTCAGGGGGTAACCCCTTAGCCATCAGCTTGTCAGGATGGTGTTCATTCATCAACTTACGGTACGCTTTCTTCAATTCCTGAGCAGAGGCGGAGGCATCCACGCCGAGTACTTCATAGGCATCATCCACCTCACGTTGACGCGGTGGTGCTCCCGCCCCACCCGCGTGCTGGTGCCAATCCCCTTGGTAACCTCGGCTAAAGCGAAACGCGGCTTCTTGCATGCGTAGACGTTGCTCAAGTTGCTGCGCGGAAAAACCCAACCCCTCAGCAATGATATACAGTAACTCACGCTCTTTCGGGTGCAGCTCTCCATCTGCAAACGCCGCTTGTACTTGCACTTCAAGGAAAAAACTAAGCAGATCCCGCCGCCCTTGGCTTAACGCCCGGAT
Organism: Salinivibrio sp. YCSC6; assembly: GCF_004916735.1. Classification (NCBI taxonomy): domain Bacteria; kingdom Pseudomonadati; phylum Pseudomonadota; class Gammaproteobacteria; order Vibrionales; family Vibrionaceae; genus Salinivibrio; species Salinivibrio sp. YCSC6. Next base: position 312,069 of record NZ_CP039516.1, on the reverse strand, counting down.
CCCATTTAGAGTTTCTTGTAGCGGGAAATCACTGCCTTTTCCTTCACGAAAGGCGTCTTGCGCGGATTGCCTCGCCGCCCCATGCAATTGCATGCGATCCATAATTAAGCTGGCTAGACGAATCTCTTCCTGTGTGACCTGCCCCTTAGCCTTTGCCACATGTCCCATCACGGCAAAGGTGCCATGAAAAAAGACGCGCTGCGCCTCGGCACCTTGAGCACCGAAACCGCCACCAAAACCGCCCAGTGAGGCGCGTTGCTTGGCTTTATCAAACTGATGACCTAAGAACAGGCCAAGAAAAAAACCGAATGGGCCTCCCAGTAAAATGCCGAGAAAAGCGCCAATTACCTTGCCATATAGTTGCATGCCATGGTCTCATTGCTGGTTTCACACCCTGCACATTTACAGGTGATGCCGGGCGTAAATTGATTTATGATAATCGCATTTTGCAGCCAAAGCATACTGATGCGTTGCCTTCGTGTACACCACGCTATCAGATAAAACAGGAATGTCTTCTTCAATGTCACCGACTGCACGCAGCTTTTTAGCCACCATGATTAGCCTGGCGCTCTATGGCCCAGCGCTTGCTTTTGCCAATGCGGACTCCGCCGACACACCTTGCCCGGACAGCGAGGCGCGGTGTATTCCACCCAGTGAACAAACGCAAGATGTGAACAACGCCCCGATTCGCGTTGTGGCTGATCGTGCCGAAGCCCAATCCAACGAAAAAGCCATTTACAGCGGCAACGTTGAGGTCACCCAAGGGCATCGCAAAATGACCGCGGATACCGCCACGCTGCGCGACCCTGAGCGTATTGTCACCGCTCAAGGCGATGTGGTCTTCAATGATGGGCAAATGATGGTGACCTCGGATTACCTGCAGGCCAACCTTGACACGGAAGACACCACACTCAATAACGCACAGTACAAAATGCTGTGTACACCGGGGCGCGGTGAAGCCAAACGGGTATTTAAAAACGGCACCACCTTCTATGAAATGGAAGACGGTACCTTTACCACCTGTCCGGATGAAGATAAAAGCTGGCGCTTTTCGGCTTCCAAAATCGAAAAAGAAGAAGACAGCCTGTTTGCCGACTTGTATCACCCCAAATTTGAGGTGATGAATGTGCCCGTCTTTTATCTGCCTTATTTACGTGTACCGGTCGAGGATGGGCGCTTAACGGGTTTCCTCTATCCATCAGTGTCGTGGAGTGATCGCGACGGGGTTGAGCTAGAAACCCCATTTTATTGGAATATTCACCCGCAACTTGATGCCACTATCACGCCGAAATACATGTCGGAGCGTGGCGTTCAGCTTAACACCAATATTCGTTATTTAGCCCCATTTGGCAGTGGCTCTTTATATTCCGAGTACCTTCCTGACGACCAGCTCAATCCTGAACTGGATGAGCGCTGGGGCTTTAACTGGAAACACAGTGGCGTCCAAGGTCACTGGCGCTATGAGGCCGATTACAGCAAAGTCAGCGATATTGCTTATTTTCAGAATATCGACTCTGATGTAGGTAAACGGGAAGACAACACCTTGCTACAAACCGGCGAAATCAGCTATCGCGGGTTGGATTGGAATAGCACGGTACGTGTCCGAGATTTCCAAGCACTGACTGAGAATACCAGTGTCTATCGCCTCATGCCGCAGGTAGACCTTAATTACTATGCGCCGCAAACCTTGGGCTGGGCGGATATTAGCTTGCCCGCACAACTGAGCGTGTTTGCCAGTGATGACCCGAACAAACCCGAAGCCACCCGGACCCATTTGGCGCCAACCTTGAGCATTCCCTTCACGCGTCCTTGGTTTAGCGCCACCGCCGAAGCGAGCATGCTCTACACCCATTATGATCAGCGCTTTGATAACGCCTCACCGGATGCGGAGTCGACCGCCAAACTGAGTAAGTCAGTCGAGCGGAAGATCCCCACATTGCGGTTACACTCAGGGCTGGTGCTTGAGCGTAATTTCTGGGCGATGGGGAGCAACTTTAGTCAAACCCTTGAGCCACAAGTGCAGTACTTGTATATCAAGGATGTCAACCAAAGTGATATCTACAACCCGGTGAACTACAACGGGGGCGGCTATGATACTGCGCGCTTACAAACCGATTACTATGGCCTGTTCCGCGGTAATCAGTTCAGTAGTATCGACTTTATCAACCCCGCTAACCAGCTCACCTACGGGGCAACCACGCGCTTTTATGACAGCGGTTATAAAGAGCGATTTAACCTGTCGTTTGGTCAAATCTATTATTTTGATCGTTCCTCGGATGAGGATGTAGATGCGTTCGATTATTCCGCGTGGGCGCTCGAGGGGGAAGCCAATTTTAACGACAACTTCTTTGTTCGCGGCTCCATGCAGTACGACAGCAACTTAAGTGAGTTGCAATTCGGTAATGCGATTGCGGAATACCGTCAGGATGGCTTTTACGCGCAAACCAGCTATCGTTACGTGGCGCAGGAGTACATAGTGTCGACCTTGCCAAACCGAGATATCAGCAAGCTAACGGACGATGGATTGTCGCAAGCAGGTGTCGTGACAGGCTTCCCACTTTGGAACGGGCTGAGCTTTAAAGGGCAATACTGGCGCGATCTGACCCAAGATGTCATGCTGGAAAACCAGTTTAGCCTGACTTACCGTTCTGACTGCTGGGTCATTGGGCTGAGCTACAATGAGTACTTGCTCTCGCGCTCTAACATCAACAGCGATCCTGAATACGACAACAACGTCACCCTCTCGTTTAGTCTGCTGGGTCTCGGCGCACAAAGCGGTTTCAACTTCAGTACAGACTCAGGAAACGCCCTTGGCTACCGCGATCCTTTTGCGCTGAAGAACTAACACGGCACACTGTGGTCTGGACAGTAGAACGATTTTTAAAGAAGTGGACAAAGCATGAACAAATGGAGTCACGCCCTCATCACTGGCGTTTTAGTGTTGCTTACACCTTTTTCCCACGCAGCACCCAAAGAGCTGGATCGCGTGGTCGCTGTAGTTAACGACGGGGTCGTGCTGAACAGTGATATGGAAGCCATGCGTCGCACCGTGACGCTGAACGCACAACAAAATGAGCGTCAACTGCCACCAGCCTCCGTGTTGGAAGAGCAAATGCGCGAACGCTTAATTGTCGAAGAGCTGCAATTACAAGAAGCGAAGCGTTTAGGCATTCAAATTGACGATAGCCAGCTACAACAGGCAATTACTAATATCGCCAAAGAACAGTCGCTGAGCCTCGATGAGCTGCGCAAACAAGTTAGCGCGCAAGGCACCTCTTGGGCGCAATACCGCGAACAAGTGCGCCGCGAGCTGACCATTTCAGAAGCACGCAATGCCCAAGTGCGTCGTCGGATCAGCATTTTGCCTCAAGAAGTCGAATCCTTGGCCAAGCAGCTGAACGAACAGCAACTACAAAAAGTGCGCTACAAGCTGTCTCACATCCAACTAAAACTGGATGATGACGCGGATAAAGCCACGCGCGACGCCGTGAAAAAGCAAGCATTTGAGCTTGTCGACAAACTGCGCCACGGTGGAAAAGTTGCCGATTTAGCCATGGCATACTCGAAAGGGCCGAAAGCGCTCGACGGGGGAGATTGGGGCTGGCTACGTTTAGAGGAAATGCCGACCATCTTTGCCGACCAGATCAGTAACCAAGGGAAAGGTGCCATTATTGGTCCCTTCCGCAGTGGTGTGGGCTACCATATTCTTAAAATCACCGATGTAGAAGGACTCGAGACCGTCGCGGTGACTGAGGTTAAAGCGCGTCATATTTTGATTAAGCCATCAATCGTCCTTAGTGACAAAGGTGCGCAAAAAGAGCTGAATGACATCATCGCCCAGATCAAACGAGGTGATCAGAGTTTTGCCGATTTAGCTAAACAGTACAGTGATGACCCTGGCTCGGCCGTCAATGGGGGTGACTTAGGCTGGTCAACCACAGATGTCTATGTCCCTGCCTTTAAAGCCAAAGTGGATGCCCTTCCACAAGGCCAGATCAGCGAGCCATTCAAAACAGTACATGGCTGGCATATTGTTGAAGTCACCGACCGTCGCGAAGTGGATAAAACCGATGCAGCGGTGAAAAACCGAGCCTATCGTATGCTGTTTAACCGCAAGTTTAACGAAGAAGCACAAGCATGGTTGCAAGAGTTACGCGCCGGTGCGTACGTTGAGGTACTCGGCGATGACCGTTAAGCGTATTGCCATCACTCCGGGAGAGCCTGCGGGGATTGGCCCTGATTTAATTTTAGCGATGGCACAACATCCTTGGCCACACCAACTGGTGGTGGTGGCCAATCGAGACATGTTGGCAGAACGCGCCAAGACACTTGGTCTATCAGTGACGCTTGAGCACTACGACGCCACGCAGCCAGCCACGCCACACCAAGCCGGTACGCTGATTGTCGAAGATATACCGCTCGGCGCGCCTGTTGTAGCGGGCCGCTTAGATGAAGCCAATGGCCGCTACGTGCTTGAAGCACTGACACGCGCTGCTGAAGGGAATCTCAACGGTGAATTTGCTGCCATTGTCACTGGCCCCGTTCACAAAGGCATTATCAACCGTGCTGGTGTTTCATTTAGCGGTCATACTGAGTTTTTTGCTCAACACGCGAACGTTAATCAGGTCGTGATGATGCTGGCCACTGAAGGCTTGCGTGTCGCACTCGTGACCACCCATATCCCGCTCGCCTACGTCGCCAAAGCGATCACCCGAGAGCGTCTGCATGATGTGATTGCGATTTTGCATCAAGACTTGCAAGAGAAATTCGCCATCAAGCAGCCACGTATTTATATCTGTGGTCTCAACCCGCACGCTGGGGAAGACGGCTGTCTGGGTCGCGAAGAAATTGACATCATTGAACCTGCACTCGACGAGTTACGCGAGCAAGGGATGGACTTGGTCGGACCGCTCCCTGCTGATACGCTTTTCCAAGAGAAATATCTGCAAGATGCCGATGCTGTACTGGCGATGTATCACGACCAAGGCTTACCTGTGTTAAAATTCAAAGGATTTGGGCGCTCAGTGAATATCACTTTGGGTCTCCCTTTTATCAGAACATCAGTAGATCATGGTACCGCACTGGATTTAGCAGGTACTGGTACGGCGGATACAGGAAGCCTGCGGACGGCCATCTCCCACGCCATTGAATTAGTAGATAGCAAAGCATGAGCGATAAAGTCCACCAAGGCCACCGCGCCAGAAAACGTTTCGGACAAAACTTCCTAAACGACCCTTACATCATTGACGGCATTGTTTCGGCCATCAATCCGCAATCCGGTGAAAATCTGGTTGAGATTGGTCCGGGCCTGGGCGCATTGACTGAGCCTGTCACCGAGCAAGTGGATCATTTAAACGTGGTCGAGCTTGACCGCGATCTGGCCGCCCGCCTGCGTAGCCACCCATTTATGGCCAGCAAGTTAACCGTTCACGAAGCGGATGCGATGCAGTTTGATTTTGCCGAGCTTGCCAAGCAAGGGCCTTTGCGGATTTTCGGTAATCTGCCTTACAACGTCTCGACCCCTTTGATGTTCCATCTGTTTTCATTTGCAGGCCATGTGCAAGACATGCACTTTATGTTGCAAAAGGAAGTGGTAAACCGCTTGGCGGCGGGTCCAGGAACCAAAGCGTACGGTCGATTAACCGTTATGGCGCAATATTACTGTCAGGTCATTCCGGTACTAGAAGTCCCACCCAGCGCGTTTAAACCTGCGCCTAAAGTGGACTCGGCTGTGGTTCGCCTCATCCCACACAAAACGCTGCCGCACCCTGCAACGAGCATGCAATGGTTAGAGCGCGTTTGTCGTGAGGGCTTCAACCAACGCCGAAAAACCATACGTAACGGTTTCAAATCCTTGGTGAGTGTGGACACACTGACCGAGCTCGGTATTGACCCTAGTTTGCGACCGGAGCATTTGACGCTGGAGCAGTTTGTCAACTTGGCAAACTGGCTGGGCGCCAACCATCAACAATAAACAGGAGCCTTGACTTGCAAGCCACCGATAACCCGCAATTCGAGATTAATATCGCGACCCAATACGTCGAAGATCAATCCGAGCCGGACAACGAGCGCTTTGTGTTTTCTTACACCGTCACCATTAAAAACCAAGGTGATGCGCCCGCACAGTTGATGCGACGCAAGTGGTTAATCACAGATGCCAACGGTAAAGAGCTCGAGATTGAGGGCGAAGGGGTGGTGGGAGAGCAACCCAGTATTGCCGCGGGAGAAAAGTATACCTATACCAGTGGCACCATCATTGAAACGCCTGTGGGCGTGATGCAGGGTTTCTATACCATGCAAGATCAAGCCGATAACCAGTTTAAAGTGGAAATTGAGCCGTTCCGCCTCGCGCTCCCTAACATTCTTCACTAACGTCCCTCAAGGAGGCCACACATGGCTACCTATCTTATCGGGGATATTCAAGGTTGTTACCAAGAACTGCGCGCGCTGTTGGCGCGCGTTGATTTCTCCCCCGCTCACGATACCCTCTATGTCGCGGGTGATTTGGTCGCTCGCGGACCGGACTCCTTATCCGTGTTGCGCTATCTTCATGCGCTCGGCGCGTCAGCCAAGATAGTCCTTGGCAACCACGATCTGCATCTATTAGCCGTTGCACACGGGATTAAACCGGCCAAGCCCAAAGACCGTACCCAACCGATCCTCGACGCGCCAGACCGAGAAACATTGCTTCAATGGTTAGCGGCTCAGCCTCTGTTAATCGACGAATCAGCGCGAGACGACGGTGGCTTTTTGCTGACCCACGCGGGGATTAGCCCACAATGGGATAAAGCGACGGCTGTCGCCTGCGCGCGTGAAGTCGAAGCCATACTGCACAGCAATGAGCAAACGTGGTTATTACGACATATGTATGCGGATCAACCCGATCACTGGGAGGAAACGCTGGAAGGCCTGCCTCGCTACCGCTATATCATCAATAGTTTGACCCGGATGCGATTTTGCTGGCCCGATGGTCGCCTCGATATGCAATGCAAGCTACCTCCCGCGAAAGCGGCAGACACTGGTCTCATCCCTTGGTTTGAGGTGGCGCGCCAACAACCACTGGGACACGCGATTGTGTTTGGCCATTGGGCGGCTTTAGGGGGAACCATCCAGCCCGGCTTATACGGGCTGGATACAGGCTGTGTTTGGGGCGGTGAGTTAACCTTGCTGCGTTGGGAAGACAAGGTTTGCTTTACCCAACCAGCGCTCAATGGCGGTGCTTAACCACGCTCCCAAACCGTAAAAGTCAGTGGGTGGGCGTTTTTCTCGTCCGGTGCATGAGTTTCACTGGCCACTTGCGTCCACCCTTCACCCCAGTCGGGGAAACGAGTATCGCCTTCAACATGGGTGTCGATAAAGGTGAGATACAAGCGATCCGCGCGCGGCAAAAACGCGTCATAAATGGTCCCACCGCCAATCACCATCACCTCAGCCACATCACCCACCGCGGCCAGCGCCTGCTCAGGTGAAGCGACCACGGTCACGCCGTCTGGTTGATAGTCAGGATCGCGGCTGATCACAATATTGGTACGCTTTGGTAAAGGGCGGCCAATCGACTCAAAGGTTTTACGCCCCATCACCACAGGAAGCCCTAGGGTGGTGCGCTTAAACCACGCTAAATCAGCCGGCAAATGCCAAGGCATCTGGTTATCTTTTCCAATTACTCGGTCTTTTGCCATTGCGGCAATTAAGCTGACTCGCATTACGCTGGCCTCATTGAATTAAATCACTGGTCGGCGACGATAAAATAATAACCCCGGCATCGCAAGGCCAATGGCTAATGCGGCCAAGATAAACCCAGCGCTAATCAAATTCTCCATCAAGCTGGCCCACAAGGCCGGCGTGTATCCTTGGTTATTGATAGTCACCAAAGCGATCATCGCTTTAAACGCGTAAACGCCGGGGATCATGGGAATGATGGCAGCGACGGTAAATACCTTAGGATGGGCCAGAAAGCGCTGAGACCAATACACCCCTAAAAACCCGATGGTGGTAGCGCCCGCGAGCGTCGCCCACTCGATAGCCATACCCGACTCCATCAACACAAACCTTAGCCCATGACCAATCGCGCCGCCGTAAGCGCAGTATTTGAGCGCCTTGGCAGGCACATTGAAGACCAAAGCAAACCCCACCGCGGGGATCATGGCAAAAAACATATCTTCCAATAGGGCAAGCAGCAAACTCATAACCACCCCCATGCACCGACAAGGTTCATCGCCCCGACAATGCCGAGCGCGGTGGCGAGGGTCAGTAACGATGCCATGGTCCAGCGTGCAATCCCCATATCGACAAACCCTTTCACCATGTCAGAGACCGCGTTAATGAGCGGATAACCCGGCACCAACATCAACACCGACGATGCCATGATCAGAAAAGGTTCATTGCCCCAATTCATCACCGTCCCCACGCTTGAAATTAAGGTGGTCACCATGGCGGTAAGCGCAAAAGTGAGCAAAGGATTAAACTGACGGTGGGCAAGTAGTTGGCGCACACGCATGCCGCACGCCGATGCGACAAAGGTTAAGGCAAAGATAACCGCATCACCACCGGCCAACCGGCTAAACGCGGCACAGGAAAGCCCTATCATGCCCACCACTAGCCAAGGAGGATAACGATGAGGCTTGATGCGGGTGAGACGCTTACGCACCGCTGGCGCGTCGAGAATGCCCTTTTCCGCGAGGATCACCGTGCGCTGAATATCCGTTACCACCTGCATATTGATCCCGCGGTCGGGGCACTGTCTCGCAGTGGTAATGCAATGGCCGCGGTTCAAGGTGGTGACCACCAATGAACTGGCTGATAGCGCGAGCTCGACACTGTCTAGCCCCAACGCTTTGCCCAAGCGAATGCTGACATCGCTCACCAGTTTACTCTCTGCACCATGTTGCAAAAGTCGCTGCCCGACTTCTATGACCAAACGTGAAATCGCACGCTGTTCTGGTTCGGTTAACCGTCTCGTCACCCGCTATCCCTCTCGCCTTTATCTACTGTCGCAGTATTGATGAATAACTGCTTAAAATCTTTGATGCAAATAAAACACCTCCGATTTCCTTGTCGGAATTGGGCAGCGTACCTTTTTCTGCGCTCAGCCAATACAGCGGCGATCAAACATGGCGACGATAGGCATAAAAAAACCGCTGCTCGTGAGCAGCGGTTGTCAGATTAAGGCTTGTAGATGATTTCGACGTCGTAGTCGTCTTCATCCCAATCGTCCCAATCATCGTCGTCATCGTCCGACTGATTGAGTTTCTTCTCGTGGTAATCATCCCACTTGAAGGCCACCGTTTCATCCTCTGGTTCAACCTCTGGCGTCGGTGCCGGTAAGGTATCAATAAAGCCCATCAGATCGTAAATCAGTGGCTGGACGTTCGCCTTGTTGATCGCAGAGATCGCGTAATATTTATCATCCCACGCGAGCGCCTCTAACACACGGTCGATTTGCTCTTGCGCCTGCTCTTCTGGCATGAGGTCGACTTTGTTAAAGACCAACCAACGCGGCTTATCTGCCAGCTTCTCACTGTATTGGTTTAACTCATCAATGATGGTAAACGCATTGTCGACCGGATCGGTACCATCCACAGGCATTAGATCAATCATGTGCAACAAGACACGGCAGCGCTCAAGGTGTTTCAAGAAGCGAATACCCAGTCCCGCGCCATCGGCAGCCCCTTCAATCAGGCCCGGAATATCCGCCACAACAAAGCTTTTATCGGCAGCGACACGGACCACGCCAAGGCTTGGCACCAAGGTGGTAAAGGGGTAATCAGCGACCTTTGGTTTAGCTGCCGACACCGCGCGAATAAAGGTTGATTTACCCGCATTCGGCAAGCCTAACATGCCCACATCGGCGAGGAGCAACAGCTCTAGGCGCAGCTGACGGACTTCCCCTTTAGTCCCCATGGTTTTTTGGCGTGGCGCGCGGTTGACGGATGATTTGAATCGGGTATTACCCAACCCATGGAAGCCGCCTTTTGCCACCATGACTTTCATGCCATGTTGGGTCAAATCGGCAATCACTTCACCAGTATCTTCATCGACAGCACGGGTACCAACAGGCACATTCAGCACCAAATCATCACCGCGTTTTCCGGTACAGTTACCACCGCGACCATTTTCACCACGCCCTGCGGCATGAAAGCGCTCGAATTGGTAATCAATCAGGGTGTTAAGGTTCTCGTCGGCGAGCAGGTATACATCACCGCCATCGCCACCGTCGCCGCCATCTGGGCCCCCTTTGGGCACATACTTTTCACGTCGGAAGCTGACGGTACCATTGCCGCCGTCACCCGCGTCTACGCGAATTATCGCTTCATCTACAAACTTCATGCTAACTTCTCCGCACCAGCGGCCAGAAACATCTCGTTCCCGGGCTGCTAGCCTTATCCCAGATTGGTGTGTGGCGATCTTATCGATCTTAGGATCAATTTTCAGCCTTGGCTGACTTTCTGCTTACCGTGGATTGGCGGCGGCTCGACGAGGGATCACCAGACACAATAAAAAGCCCCGCCAAGTGGCAGGGCTTCAAAATTCGCTTGGCGTTGAAACTTATTCAGCTTCGATAGTAACGAATTTACGGTTCTGAGGACCTTTAGTCTCGAACTTCACTTTACCGTCGGTCAAAGCGAATAGAGTGTGGTCTTTACCGCAACCTACGTTAGTACCTGCGTGGAATTTAGTACCACGCTGACGCACGATGATGTTACCTGCTAGAACAGACTCACCACCGAAACGCTTAACACCTAGACGTTTACTTTCTGAATCGCGGCCGTTTTTAGTAGAACCGCCAGCTTTTTTGTGTGCCATCTCTTCTCTCTCCTAACTCTTAAGCGCTGATGCCAGTGATTTTCACTTCAGTGAACCACTGACGGTGGCCCATTTGCTTGCGAGAATGTTTACGACGACGGAATTTGACGACTTTCACTTTATCGCCACGACCGTGGGTAACAACTTCCGCTGTTACTTTACCGCCACTAACAAATGGCGCGCCAACTTTAACGTCTTCGCCGTTTGCTACTAGCAGCACGTTGTCAAATTCAACACTTTCGCCAGTTTCAACGTCTAGCTTTTCCAAGCGAATAGTCTGGCCTTCGCTTACTCGGTGTTGCTTACCACCACTTTGGAAAACTGCGTACATGGTTTACTCCGCATTTCCGCACGGCCTACTGCGTTTAATATTTGAGCAGTAAGGGGTGCGCATATAATTCATCAATAGGGCGCGAATTCTACGGTAGAAATTGATTTGAGGCAAGAGGGGATCGCAAGAAAATTGGTGAAAAGCTGCTCAGCATAGATTCCCACACTTTTTGCAGGCCTGAGAGCTATCTCGTCGCACGTGATTTGGTGTACCATTGATACCTCAAACACCCGCGCTAGCGCCGATACTGACCCTGAAAGTACGCCAACGCTGATACGTCATGCGTCTTTCATCCATCACGTCGTAGAAACGTGCAGTTTTGTGGCGGCAAGCAAGCAACTAGGACAAAGCCCGGATTTTATTCATGGATTTCAAATCAATCCAAGCCTTGATCAGTGATGACATGGCGCAGGTCGATCAAAAAATACTGGCTCAACTCAATTCTGACGTCGCGCTTATTAACCAACTTGGCTTTTACATCGTAAACAGCGGGGGTAAACGCTTACGCCCTATGTTGGCGGTTCTTGCGGCGCGAGCCCTTGGGTATCAAGGTGAAAAGCACACCACAGCGGCCGCGTTTATTGAGTTTATTCATACCGCTACCTTGCTTCATGATGATGTGGTCGATGAATCGGATTTACGCCGTGGCAATGCAACGGCCAATGCCATGTTCGGTAATGCCGCTAGTGTGCTGGTCGGCGACTACATCTACACCCGCTCATTCCAAATGATGACCAGTTTGCGCTCATTGAAGATATTGGATCTGATGAGTGAGGCCACCAATGTGATTGCCGAAGGGGAAGTGCTGCAGTTAATGAACTGTAACGACCCAAATACCACCGAAGCGAGCTACATGCAGGTGATCTACTCTAAAACCGCACGTCTTTTTGAGGCAGCGACCCAGGTCGGGGCCATTCTCAACGACGCGGATCCGGAGACAGAAAAAGCCTTCCAAGATTATGGCCGCTATTTGGGAACGGCGTTTCAGCTGATTGATGATGTCATGGACTACACCAGCGCGGATGACGAAATGGGCAAGCATGCCGGCGATGATCTAGCCGAAGGGAAACCGACGCTCCCCCTGCTGCATGCGATGCAACACGGCACTGAGCATCAATCGGCTATGATCCGCGAAGCCATTGAGAAAGGGAATGGACGGGACAAACTCGAGACGATTTTGGCCTGCATGGACCAATGTGGCTCCTTGTCCTATACCCGTGAGCGTGCAGAGCAAGAATCAGAAAAGGCGATTCGCGCCCTAGATGGTTTAGCGGATTCGGATTACAAGGCCGCCTTAGTCGCGTTGGCAAAATTGGCGGTTAACCGGAATAAGTAACCACAAGCGTCTATCGCTATTTAGCGACAAGCAAGCATAAAAAACGGCGCATATCGCGCCGTTTTTTCATCGATGAAGGGGCTATTTCGCCGCGAATTCTTCACCCATTTGAATGTCTTTACGCAAGGTGTCGAGCATATCGTCCATAGCTTTTTGCTCAAACGCGCTCAGCTCACCGATGCTCAAGATCTCTTCCACACCGTTTTTACCCAGACGCACCGGTTGGGCAAAGAAGCGCGCGTGCTGACCATCGCCTTCCACGTAGGCACACTCCACCACATTTGACTCACCTTGTAGCGCGCGCACTAGAGATAGGCCGAAACGGCAAGCTGCTTGCCCCATCGACAAGGTCGCAGAGCCGCCACCTGCTTTGGCTTCGACAACTTCTGTGCCCGCATTTTGGATACGTGGCGTAAGTGCTGCGACTTCTTCGTCAGTAAAGCTCACTCCTTTCACCTGAGACAGCAAAGGCAAAATGGTAACGCCTGAGTGACCGCCGATCACCGGAATGGAAACCTCTCGAGGATCCATGCCTTTTAGCTCACCAATAAAGGTTTCAGAGCGAATCACATCCAAGGTGGTGACGCCGAACAATTTGTTTTTATCGTAGACGCCTTTGGCTTTGAGGACATCCGCTGCAATCGCCACTGTCGTGTTCACTGGGTTGGTGATAATACCGACACACGCTTTCGGGCAAACATCGGCAATTTTTTCCGCCAAGGACTTAACAATACCGGCGTTTACGTTGAACAGATCTGAGCGGTCCATGCCAGGCTTACGGGCGACGCCAGCAGAAATCAAGACCACGTCCGCGCCTTCCAGCGCTGGAGTTGGGTCTTCACCGCTGTAGCCTTTAATAGAAACCGGGGTTGGGATATGGCTTAAATCCACAGCTACCCCAGGGGTAACCGGTGCGATATCGTACAGAGCCAAGTCGGAACCCGCTGGCAGGTTATTTTTTAGCAGTAGGGCTAACGCCTGACCAATGCCTCCCGCGGCGCCAATCACAGCAACTTTCATGTCGTTCTCCTTTCGATATTTCTTATAGTCCGGATCCGGTCCGGCTTCTGTTCGGGCACAAATCGCCACGTAATGGTGCGAACTGTGGGCTCATCATATGCCCGCCTATGCGTGCACTCAAGCGTCAAGCGGTGATGATCAGCCAAAGCTCTCATTTTTCTTTTTGCTGCGTTGAAATCGCGTGAATCGAGTTAGGAACAGTGATGCTGTCGCCAATTTGTGGGGTCAGCAATTGCCCTTCGGTGAATGTATATGCAAAATAGCCACTCGTTTGTCATTGCGAGTCAGCCGTCATGCGTAACTCAGAAAAACAAGACCAATTGGTTCGGGCGTTTAAAGCCATCCTCAAAGAAGAAAAGTTCAGTTCTCAGGGCGAGATCGTGGAAGCCTTACGTGCTCAAGGATTTGAGGGCATTAACCAGTCGAAAGTGTCGCGCATGTTGACCAAGTTCGGCGCTGTACGTACCCGAAATGCCAAGATGGAGATGGTGTACTGCCTTCCTATCGAATTGGGCGTGCCGACCACGGGCAGCGCATTGCGCGAGCTGGTGATGGAAATCGACTATAACGAAGCGGTTGTCGTCATTCACACTGGTCCAGGCGCGGCACAATTAATTGCCCGTTTACTGGACTCTCTTGGCAAGGCAGAAGGGATTTTGGGCGCCGTCGCTGGGGATGACACCATCTTTATCACACCAACCCGTGGCACCACCACAGAGGCACTTTTTGAAGCCGTCTGTGACCTGTTTGAATACCACTACTAATCTTTTTATAAGGCAGCGTGGTTCCGCTGCCTGTCTATCTTTTCCCCTCTTTGCTACACACCTTTTCACACAAAAGCGATAACATCCTTTTAATTTTTCTTTATCGCTCTGTTACTATCGGCGTTTGACCGCCAACAATCGATTAACGCATTGGCCACCCATCGGCCCATTATAATTAACGGTTAGGTACTCATCGTTGACACTGATGTCATTGTCTACAGGCTATGCTTTGTGACAGAGAGTACCCTTTTCTCGGGACATTGCTGCCGCTCTCGCGGTGCAAATGATAATAAGGACAAACTGCATGACGAAGACAAGTCAATCGTCTCCTGATGTGCAAGACATGGTCGCGCAAGCGGATACAGGTGCGCGCTCACCTCATGGACTGCCGGGACGCATTTTATGGCTGGTACCACTTTTTTGGTCACTGTTTCAGCTATGGTATGCCTCACCTCTCCCCTTTATGCTCGATTTTGGTGTCCTCAATGACACCGAAGCTCGCGCCGTTCACCTCGCTTTCGCGATGTTCTTGGCCTACACCGCTTATCCTGCATTAAAAACCTCTCCCCGCGATCGTATCCCCCTACTCGACTGGGTATTCGCCTTAGCGGGAAGCTTTGCCGCAGGGTATTTATTCTTATTTTATAATGATCTAGCTGGACGCGCCGGCGCTTATACCGACGTGGATATCACGGTCGCTGCCATTGGTATGGTGTTGATGCTTGAGGCGACCCGCCGTGCACTTGGCCCGCCACTGATGGTGGTCGCCGGTGTATTCTTGCTCTACACCTTCGCCGGTCCCTATATGCCGGATGTGATCGCACACAAAGGGGCGAGCTTAAATAAAGCCATGTCGCATCTGTGGCTCACCACCGAAGGGGTTTTCGGGGTGGCGCTGGGCGTCTCTACCTCGTTTGTATTCCTGTTTGTCCTATTCGGGGCATTACTCGATCGTGCCGGTGCTGGCGGCTACTTCATTAAAGTGGCCTTCTCACTACTCGGGCACATGCGCGGTGGCCCCGCCAAAGCCGCAGTGGTCGC
Organism: Salinivibrio sp. YCSC6; assembly: GCF_004916735.1. Lineage (NCBI taxonomy): Bacteria > Pseudomonadati > Pseudomonadota > Gammaproteobacteria > Vibrionales > Vibrionaceae > Salinivibrio > Salinivibrio sp. YCSC6. The sequence goes on along the minus strand of NZ_CP039516.1, from coordinate 296,774 downwards.
GTCCGGCCTGTCCGGTTTAGTCTCGGGTTCATCAATTGCCAACGTAGTGACTACCGGGACCTTTACCATTCCCTTGATGAAACGTGTGGGTTTCCCAAGCCATAAAGCCGGCGCGGTTGAGGTAGCCGCCTCGACCAATGGCCAGCTCACCCCACCCATTATGGGAGCAGCAGCATTCTTGATGGTGGAATACGTGGGGATTTCCTACGTCGAGGTGATTAAAGCCGCACTGCTTCCTGCACTGATCTCTTACATTGCCCTAATTTACATCGTGCACTTAGAAGCGTGTAAGGCTGGGATGCAGGGCCTACCGCGCCGCCACACCAGCACCTTGCTACAAAAACTGTTCTCATTTATGACCGTGTTTGTGGGCTTACTGGTCCTCAGCGCTGCGGTCTATTACGGTATCGGTTGGACCAAAGATGTGTTCGGTGCCATGGCAACCGTTATCATTGGCCTGCTGACACTAATCGCTTATGTGCTGTTGGTGCGCTATTCCGCTCAGTACAAATCCGAAGCGGCAGAAGACCCTGCTGCCGCCGATTTGTCCGAAGTGCCGGAGCCAGGCCCAACCGTGCGTTCTGGCTTGTACTATTTGTTGCCTATTGGCGTATTGGTTTGGTGTTTGACCGTCGAACGCTTCTCACCGGGTTTGTCCGCATTTTGGGCGACCGTGTTTATGATTTTTATCATTCTCACCCAGCGCCCGCTGATTGCTTACTTCAATCAACGGACCAACTTTAAAGAAGAAATCCGCGACGGTGTGGTCGATCTGGCCGAAGCCTTTGTGACCGGTGCGCGTAACATGATTGGTATCGGTGTTGCCACCGCAGCTGCGGGGATTGTGGTGGGTACCGTCACCCTCACTGGCATCGGTCTAGTGATGACGGACTTTGTCGAGTTTATCTCCGGCGGTAACATCTTCCTGATGCTGCTGTTTACCGCGGTCATCAGCTTGCTATTGGGGATGGGTCTACCGACTACCGCCAACTATATCGTGGTCTCCACGCTGATGGCGCCCGTGATTGTTACCTTAGGCGCACAACAAGGGCTGATCATTCCCTTGATCGCGGTACACTTGTTCGTGTTCTACTTTGGTATCCTTGCCGATGACACGCCACCGGTCGGCTTGGCCGCCTTTGCCGCGGCGGCCATTGCTAAATCCGACCCGATACGTACCGGTGTGCAGGGCTTTACCTACGACATCCGTACCGCCATCCTGCCGTTTATGTTTATTTTCAACACTCAGTTGTTGTTGCTAGACCTAGAAGGCCCTATTCACCTGATCTTAACCGTGGTGTCGGCAACCATCGCAATGCTGGCTTTTTCCGCCGCAACACAAGGGTGGTGGCTCACTAAGAATAAATGGTGGGAAACTGCTCTGCTTCTAGTGATCACCTTCTCGCTCTTCCGTCCTGGCTTTTGGTGGGATGAAGTATACCCACCGACCACCAGCTATCCGGGCACTGAATTAGTGCGTATCGCAGGCACCTTGCCTGAAGGCGAGCCATTACAGCTTGAAGTGGAAGGGGAAAACTTCTTTGGCGAGCAGATAGCGAAACATGTCGTGCTCCCCATCGATCACAGCTTGGAAAGCGGCGAAGCACGCGTCAGTGACACAGGCCTCATGCTCCGTGAAGAAGATGGCAAACTCTTGGTAGATATGATTCAGTTTGGCAGTGATGCAGACAAAGCAGGCATCGATTTTGATTGGCAAATCAAAGCCGTGACTGTCGACAATGTCCGCCCATGGAAAGAATGGGTCTTCGTGCCAACTTTGTTGCTCTTGGCATTACTCGGCTGGAATCAGCGCCGTCGCATTCGCCAAGCCTAGTGTTAAGGGCACGTGTTTGACCGCGTGCCCTTTTCTTTTTTAGACCGTAAAGGATATCGCTATGTATAAACACATCTTGGTTCCGGTTGACCTCAATGATGAGAGCTTTGCTGACAAGGCCGTCGATCATGCCGTCTGGCTGGCCAGCCAATCTGGCGCAAAAATACACCTACTGACTGTGCTGCCGGGCATTCATAATTCGATGGTGGCCTCTTATTTCCCCGAAGACGCCGCCAACAAAATGAAACGCGATATGAAGCGAAACTTACAAGGCTTTGCGGATAAATACGTGCCAAAAACCATCGCCTGTGAGGTGTCGATCGCGGAAGGAAAGCCTTACAAGGGGATCATTAAAACCGCCGAGCGTATTGGCTGCGATCTCATCGTGATGCCAAGCCACAAACGTTCACGTGTCAATAAGATGATGCTCGGCTCCGTCGCCGCCAAAGTGCTCGAAGGGGCGACAGTGCACGTGATGGTACTCAAACCTTAGTGTATAGTGCTCAGGCATGCCTGCGCTTGCCTGAGCGCCGTTCATCGTTCGCGTTGATCATAGCCCCAACGTGGTACCAGCTGTTGCTCTGCGCCGATATGATCCAAAATACGCGCCACCATAAAGTCGACGAGATCGTCTATTGACTGGGGTTGATGATAAAAACCCGGCGCAGCTGGCATAATCGTCACCCCCATTTGCGACAGCTTGTGCATGTTCTCAAGATGCAAGGTCGAAAATGGCGTCTCACGCACCACCAACAGAAGTTGTCCGCGCTCTTTGAGCACCACATCCGCCGCCCGTTCAATCAGGTTATCGGACAAGCCATGCGCAATCGACGCCAATGAACCGGCGGAGCAAGGGCATACCACCATTTGCTTCGGTGCCGCTGACCCTGAGGCAACTGGCGAAAACCAATCCTCTTTGCCACACACTACTAGCTTATCCGTGTTGCACTGTAAATGTTCCACCAATACCTTTTTGGCCGCGTCAGGCCCGGCAGGCAATTTCAGGCCATGTTCGGTGGCTAACACCACACGTGCTGCCGATGAGATCAATAAGAAAACCTGATAATCCTGTGCAAGTAGGCATTCGAGCAAACGTAGCCCGTATGGCGCGCCAGATGCACCTGTCCATGCCAGAGTGATGCGTTTATCCGCCATGCTTTTCCCCTTTATCGCCGAGCGCGTTAAGCAGCTTGTCGTGAATACCACCAAAGCCACCATTACTCATCACCAACACGGTATCGCCTGCTTGGGCTTGCTCACATAAAGCGGTTACCAACCCATCAATATCGGCATGAATATGCGCCGGCTGCTCGCAGCTATCCACCACCGCTTCAAGCGACCAATCCAGCCCTTGGGGTTGGAACAAGAACACTTGGTCAGCACGAGCCAATGACGCCGCCAAGGTGTCTTTGTGAACCCCTTGCTTCATGGTATTGGAACGAGGCTCTAACACCGCCAGAATACGGCCATTACCGACTTTCGCACGTAACCCCTCAAGGGTCAGTCGAATCGCCGTCGGGTGATGAGCAAAGTCATCATACACAGTGACACCGGCTTGCTCGCCGCGCCACTCTAGGCGTCGCTTGGTATTGATAAAGGTCTCGAGCGACTGGCAGGCTAAGTCAGGCGTCACGCCCACATGACGCGCTGCCGCAATGGCCATTAACGCATTACGCACATTATGATCGCCAACCAAGTCCCAGTTCACGTCCCCAACATGCTCGCTGGCAAAATACACCGAAAAATGACTGCCGGCTGGATCTTTTTTCACCGTCTGCCATTGTCCATCTGGTCCTGCATAGACGCATTCACTCCAGCACCCCATGGCAAGCGTCTCTGCGACATTGGCATCGTCGGAGGGCGCAATGATTTGACCAATCCCCGGCACAGTTCGCACCACATGGTTGAATTGCTTTTGAATCGCGGCCAAATCATCAAATATGTCGGCATGGTCGAACTCAAGGTTGTTGATCACCAAGGTTTTCGGTTGGTAATGAACAAACTTGGAGCGTTTATCAAAAAACGCGCTGTCATATTCATCGGCTTCTACCACAAAAAATGGGCTATCGCCCAATCGTGCGGAGCCATTAAAATTCCCCGCGACACCGCCAATCAAGAAACCGGGCGCGTAGCCACAATCTTCTAAGATCCATGCCAACATGCTAGCGGTAGTGGTTTTACCATGTGTGCCAGAAACCGCCAGCACCCAGCGGTCTCGTAATAAGAAATCATGCAACCATTGCGGGCCTGATGTGTACGGTAAGCCTTGGTTTAGTACCGCCTCAACACAGGGATTGCCACGACTCATTGCATTACCAATCACCACAAGGTCTGGAACGGGGGCAAGCTGAGCCGGATCATAACCTTCGATAATCTCAATACCCTGAGAGTCGAGTAACGTACTCATCGGGGGGTAAACATGGCTATCAGAGCCGGTCACCCTGTGCCCCAATTGTTTTGCGAGCATCGCGGCGCCACCCATAAAGGTGCCGCAGATGCCGAGAATATGAATATGCATAGCGTTCACTGTGTTGTATTGGTTACTCAGCCATCCGGCATAAGGCTGTCATTATGCCTTGGATTGGCGCTTGGGTCTTATCGCTTGCGTACATCTGACATGGTTTTTATGTGGCGATCACACTTCCCTTGCTCCATGTATTTCTTCAGTACGATTAAAAAGTCGCTGGCGCTAGAATATCCGCGATTTTAAGAGGCAGCTGACTGCCCATGTATCCGATTGCATCAGAAAGAAAGTTCATCATCATTAAGGATTGAGAATGCCCGACATTAAGACCCTCGGCGAGTATATTGTTGAGAAACAGCACGCCTTCCCGCACGCCAGCGGTGATTTATCTTCTCTTCTCGCCTCCATCCGTCTGGCCGCCAAAATTGTTAACCGTGAAGTCAACAAAGCCGGTCTGGTCGATATTGCCGGCGCGATTGGCACAGAAAACGCACAAGGCGAAGAGCAGCAAAAGCTCGATGTCTACGCCAACGAAAAGTTTAAAGCCGCCATGGAAGCCCGCGACCACGTCTGTGGTGTCGCCAGTGAAGAAGAAGACGAAGCGGTTATTTTCAACAAGCAACTCAACCGCAATGCCAAGTATGTGGTCCTCATCGACCCACTGGATGGCTCCTCTAACATTGATGTTAATGTGTCTGTTGGCACCATTTTCTCTATCTACCACCGCGTATCGCCGGTGGGTACTCCCCCCACCGAGGAAGACTTCTTGCAGCCCGGCCACCGCCAAGTGGCTGCCGGTTACGTCATTTACGGCTCATCAACCATGTTGGTTTACACCACAGGCGATGGCGTGCACGGTTTTACCTATGACCCGTCGCTTGGGCTATTCTGCTTGTCGCATGAAAACATGACCATTCCCCAAGACGGTAACATCTACTCGATTAACGAAGGGAACTACATCAAATTCCCACAAGGCGTCAAAAAATATATCAAGTACTGTCAAGAAAACGTCCCTAATGAGAAGCGTCCCTACACCTCACGCTATATTGGCTCTTTGGTCGCGGACTTTCACCGCAACCTGCTAAAAGGCGGTATTTACTTATACCCCAGCACACTCGCGTATCCAAACGGCAAGCTACGCTTGCTTTACGAGTGCAACCCAATGGCGTTTATTATTGAGCAAGCTGGTGGTAAAGCGACCGATGGTACCCAGCGCATCATGGATATCGATCCGAAAGAATTGCACCAACGCGTGCCTTTCTTTGTCGGCTCAAGCAATATGGTGGACAAAGTCGGTGAATTCCTCGATCGCTACCCCGATCACGACGATAACTAGGTGCAGTAAGACGGTGAGATTTCATCGCAAATCATGATTAAGAGGCGACCACGGCGGTCGCCTCTGTTATTTTCACGCTCGGTGGTTATAATTGGCACACACTTTTTTGATAAACAAAAGGACATCCCATGAGCCTGAACCAGGTCCCAGCGGGCAAAGATCTGCCTGAAGATATTTATGTGGTGATTGAAATTCCTGCCAACGCCGATCCAATCAAGTACGAAGTCGACAAAGACAGCGGCGCCGTATTCGTTGATCGCTTCATGGCAACGCCTATGTTCTACCCATGTAACTATGGCTATGTAAACCACACCTTGTCTTTGGACGGCGACCCAGTTGACGTGCTGGTTCCAACCCCATTCCCATTGGTACCCGGCTCAGTGATCCGCTGTCGCCCTGTTGGTGTGCTGAAAATGACCGACGAGTCTGGTGAAGATGCCAAAGTGATCGCGGTACCGCACAGCAAGCTGACCAAAGAGTACGATCACGTGAAAGACGTGAACGACCTGCCTGAGCTGCTAAAAGCACAAATCACGCACTTCTTCGAGCGCTATAAAGAGCTAGAAGCCGGCAAGTGGGTGAAAGTAGACGGTTGGGAAGATGCCCAAGCGGCAAAAGACGAAATCTTGTCTTCATTTGAGCGCGCGCAAAAATAATCGTGCCATCGCCATGAAGCTAGAAGTCCGCGTCAACACGCGGGCTTTTTTCTATTTGATCTCAAACTGATAGAGAAGATCCACCGCCTGATCGACACCGGACACTGCTTCAAGGTAGAGATCTTTCATCAATCGATAGCGCACCGTGAACACCCCTATCGCATCAAAGATCCCCACCCCATACTTCACTTCCAAGTCAGGCAGAATATATCCCGAGACCTCGACTTTTTGCTCATCGCCAGCACCAGAGGTATCGAGAGTCAGATCCTCGACCCCAAACGCCTGACCAATCTCGCCCACCAGTTTGCCACTTTGCGCCAAGCCCAAACCAATCAGCATCGAGGTCATATTGGCATCACCGGCGCCAGCATCAAGCGCGCGGCCGCGTAACAAGTATGACAAGGCATTGGCCTGTGAACCCGCCGGGTCCATAAATACAGTCGCCACCGGCTCATCGGCAGGCCCTGTGAGTCGGATCCCCGCGACCACATCGCCCTCAGTGCGCTCGGGATTACGAATCGCTTCGACTTGCAAATACGGCTGATCCGCGGGGCCATTGAATAAGATCTCCCCTTTACGGATAATCAAATCTTGTCCAAATGAGCGATAGGTCCCTTCCAGCAAGCTCACGTTGCCGACAATCAAGGCGCCTTTGCGGTTGTTCTTAATGTTAAGTTCACCTGCCAAACGCGACTTCAAGCCAAACGCTGCCAGCCGTACTTCATCGCCAAGCACTAAGCGCACATCCGTGACCAAATTAAAGGGAACCGCGTCTTTTTGTTCCGCGTCTTCAGGCTCATAATTTTGATTGAGGATCACCGTATCATCCGACACAGTGACTGCCGACTCCGGTAAATGTTCCACTTCAACAAGTCCCCATGGCACCTCAATATCGCCGCGAATCGCCACTTGTTCCGGGGTTGCTGAAACCGTTAAGTCAGGCGCGACATCAAGACGGACCATCGGAGGCACATTCACCCGCAATGCATCGCCCGCGACATTCAGATTAAACAACCAATCTCTCACGGTCGGCCATCGACCCTCGCCTTTGAGGCGCAAGGTGCCATCGGGAGTAATCAGCTGACCGGTTAACTGTCCTTGCTGACCATCTAGGTTGACCGTCACCTGTCCGTCATTAACATCAACCGGCGATGATAGCCCTTTCACACGTAATGCGCTGATATCCAGCTCGCCAAAGACTTGTGGCAATGTAATCGGGCCTTTAACGCGTAAGTTAGCATTCACTTCGCCATTAACATCGGCTTGTTTGTCGCCGCCGAGTAAGGGTTCCAGTTTGGCAAGTTGCACCGCATTCACGTGCACATTCCCATCAATCGTACGTGTCGACGCTAACAGATCATTCAAGGTAAAGGCTGATGCCAGTGTGCCGCCCTCAGACAAGGTGAGTGCCAGCGCGCCTTGCAGTGCATCTTGATGCCAACGCGCATTGAGGTTGGCATGCTGCCAGCCAATCACCAGTGGCGTGTCGGCCTGCTGGCGCAGATTGCCATCCGCGATATCAATCGAGGCTTGCACATCCGGCGAGGCATCAGGCTGCCAGCGTGCATGCACCGCGGCATTGGCACGTGTATCAAGTTGCCATTCCGGCGGTAAGAAGGCAGCGATTTGCGCCGCTTCAAAGCCTTCAACTTTAGCGACGACATCACCTTGCTCGCCGATCGTTGCCGGTTGCGATAAGCACAAAGACGTTGCTTGCCACTGCCAACAATGTTCGCCAACTTCGGTTTGCATATCAGCGAAACTAAACGCAATGGGTGCCGCACTTTGCTGCACAATATCGCCAAGATCTTCCACGTTCACTGATGTATTAAGTAATCGCCCTTTCCAGCCTGTCTCTCGCGCTAGCGCGCCTTCAATACGTAACGCGCCAGACGCCGGTGCCCCTTGCCAGCGCAAATCCAGCTGATGGGCCGCTTCATCACCGCGCACAGTTAAATCGAGGTTATCCAAGCGCGCGGTTTGATAGCGTCCGCCCAATACCGACACCGTCAAATCACCACCCAAGTGGTCTTTCACGGCCAGATCACCGTCTACCGTTAGCTGATTAATGCGCACATCTTGCCAACGCAATTGCTTAGCATGAATCGCCAACTTTGCGGTTGGCTGCGCAAACGGCCCGCTTAGGTTCGCATCGCCGCGGATCACACCAGTGAACATCGGCAAGGATTGCGATAAGTCGGCAATATCGACCGACAGTCCCATTTGCCACTCATCACGCACTTGTCCTTGCGCCGTCACTTGGTTAGGGCCGTGTGACAGCGTCAATCCCGGTGTCGACACGCTCGGTTGACCATCGCCATCACGATCATGCGCGTTAAGCGCGCCCGCGACCGCTAGCGGCAGTTTTTGCAACTCCCCATGCACCACCAACGTAGGCACAGATACCTCCCACCCGCCTTGGACCGTTAAGCGGCCACGATGGCTGATTGCGCCGGTTAGATCTCCTGCGATCTCCGGCCATTGCCGCTGAGGTTGGATGTTGGCAAAGCCTAACTCAGCTTGCCAAAAAGGTACGCTGGACCAATCCACGCTGGCACGACCGGCCACCTTACCTCCAAGCGTATTAGCTTCAAGCTGCGAGAGAGTCAGCGCCGTCAGGCTGCCTTTTCCGGCAAGGTTCAGCTGAGTGGTTGGCACGTCAGGGCCATCAACGTCAGTGTGTAAGCCAAGCTGATAGTCAGATAGATCGCCATCGGCGTGAAAGTGTAGCTCGCGTAATGCCGCGATCGTGTCCCCCGTCAGCGGCCACGCCAAGGCTTTGCTGTCCAATTGCGCCGCAAAAGGTAAGTTTGCCGCCAGCAGGTTTGCCTCTCCTTCCAGTGTCGCCGTCACCGGACCGCGTGCATTCGCGCTTAGCTTAAGCGCGGCTAGGCTTCCTGAGGCTGACAGCGATAAAGCTTGGTCTTGAAGGGGAGCAAGGTTATTGGTCAACTCAGCTTGCAAGGTAAGTGGGTACTCACCTTTAAGTGTAATATCACCTGCAAGACTCGCCGTGCCTTGGGGGGCGGTCACCGAGAAACTATCAATGGTTACCGCACTGCCTCGAACGCTACCCGCCAAAGATAACGCTGAGAGGGTTTGTACTGTGCCCGTGTCAATCCGCGTATCTTGCAGGCGAAGCTGCTCCACCTCGATAGCCAGCGGCAACGCCACCGTGGGTAATTCCAGCCCTGGATAATGCCATGACGGGCTTGCCACCGCGCCATCCGGTTTACCGACCGCTTGGTCGGTGTTTTCTTGAGACTCGGTGTCGCTCGGCAGGCTCACCACCAGCTGCTGCCAATCGGTCGGCGATAGGGTTAAGGTGTCGCCAACAAAATGCACGCCCCCTTGCAGTTGATGCCAACTCACCGACTGCTCGGCAACCTGAATCGCCACATCCTTAAAGGCAAAGGCATTGATATGAATAGGCAACGGCGCTTGGATTGCCGGCGTGGATACGTCTTGCGAGGATGCATCCTCCTCACTCGCCGGCAAATCAATATCAAGCGTGACCCCCTCGGCGGCCAATTGATCAATACAAAGCGCAGGCGTCAGTAAGCACTTACCTTGGATAACAAGCTTTAGCTGCTCGGCATTCAGTTGCAGCTGCGTATCATCATAGCGCACCCCTTGCAGCACAAAGCCGGTGAGTAGACTGCCGTCGGCCTCATCGACTGATAGCGCAGGTAGCGCTTTCTGCGCGCCCCACAGCCCAAGCTGCAAACCCACCGGGGTAAAAAGTGCGGCCGCTACCAACCCCACCAAAGAAAAAATACTGATTAACGCAATAAACGTTAGCCTGACTAACCAACGACTCATAACTCAGGCCCTAGCGTAAGGTGTATACGAAAATCATCATCGTCATTATCAAAGCCACGCGCAACATCAAGACGAATCGGGCCTACCGGCGATGACCAGCGAATACCGGTACCCGCCGCACGCTTCCACGATAAATTGTGGGTCCACGCGTCACCACCATCAGCAAATAATGCCCACCACCAGTTGCCGCCGAGGCGATATTGATACTCTAACGTACCGGTTAACATATAGCGTGCGCCACTGAGCTGACCGCTGTCATCGACAGGCGACACGGTCTCGTAGCCATAACCGCGAATACTGTTATCGCCCCCGGCGAAAAAGCGTAACGATGGCGGCGCTTCGCTGAACTCTTCAGAAATCAGGGCACCACCATCAACACGTAATAAGCCGCGATGGTTTTTATTGAGACTGCGAATCCACGCGCTCCGCCCTTGCAAGCGCACCAAACTAATATCGGACAGCCAAATCGGATCGGCCGCTTCCAATGTAATGGATTGTTTGTCTCCCCAATGCGGCATTAATCCACCGCGAGCACGGGTTCGAGTAAAATTGATCCCAGGCAGCACCACGCTGACGCTATCTTCATCTTGTCCTTGGGTGTAGTCCTCATAAAGCCAGCGTAACGAGACACTGCGTTGCCAGCCGGTATCATACAGCCAATGTCGAGAAATCGAGGTCGATACCTCGAGGCTGGAGGTATCGCGTTGTTCGGTATTTTGTAACCCTAACTGCACTTGATAATACTCGCGGGAAACATCCTCCAAGGGAACCTTGTAGGTCGAGGTCAACGTCTGCTCAGGCTCAGAAATCGCCAGTGATGTGGTGATACTGTGACCGCGTGAGTTATACCAAGGCTTGCGCCAATTAAACTTGAGCCGCGGGCCGATATCGGTGGAATACCCGACCCCAGTTTCAAACTTGTTGCGTGCTTCGGGGGTCAGTGTCACCTTGATCGGTACTTCAGTGTCCTCAGCTTCTTCCATATCTGCTTGGACTAACGCACTGGAAAACCACCCGGTGTTGGCAAGGGCTTGGTTAAACTCACCCAATGCCGAGACCTGATACGGAGCGCCCGGTGAAAAGCCACGTAAGGTATCAAGACGCTGCAACTGAATTTGTGAGCCTTGGTAACGAATCGCGCCAAAGTGGTAACGCTTGCCACTGGCAAAGTGCAAACGAATAAACGCTTGTTGGCGGGTGGGAGAGACTTCGAGACGTGTTTGCGTAAAACGACCATCAAAGTATCCCTTTTTCACCGCCAAGCTTTGGATTTGGCTTTTCAGGGATTCATAGTCTCCGTGGTTAAGAATCTCGCCCGGTTGCGGCCCGTCAGCCTTGAGAGCATGAAAATCGTCATCCATGCCCGCCTCACCGCTAAACACCACATCCACTTGTGCCAAGCGCACAGGTTTGCCCGGATCAACCTTGACCTCCAGCGTAGCGTCTCCGTCCATTCGCGTAGTGATCTTAGGCTTATAAAACCCCACCGCTTGCAGCGCTTTACGCACATCCTGCTCAACGCGGGCAATAAAGCGGTAGGAGCCGTCCCGTTCTTCTGGAGCAATCGCGGCTAAATAGGTCTCGACGTTGTCTTGTGCAATACCATCGAGCCCTTCAATATCAATGTCGACTTCCGCATGGGCGATGCTAGACATCACGCTGATAGCGATCGCGAATAGGGGGAATAGCCGTATATTCATGCAGTGAGATCCAATACCCGGGTGTCGCCCGGCTAAATTGATGATATCTTGCCATATTACGTGTTGAGCGGGGCAGGATGCCAGCATCATGTTGATGACAAGATGCGGAATCCATGCCTGTACGCCAACCCACTGACGCGCACAGCAGTCCGCTTTGCGCTTTTACACCACAGCAGTCAAAGGATGCCTATGTCGATGCAATCTTCCTTTACCCAACCCGAGAATGCGATAGCCGATCGCACCGACCCGATTGTTCCAGCCGAACCGCACGCGGTATTTAATCAGCCTATCACGGCCACCCCCGCGGCCGGTCAAAAACAGGTTATTTTTGGCATGGGCTGTTTTTGGGGTGCCGAACGCAAATGGTGGCAACAGCCGGGTGTCGTGATGACCTCGGTCGGATACAGTGGCGGCGTCACCCAACATCCGCGTTATCAAGACGTATGCACGGGACAAACCGGCCATGCCGAAGTGGTCAATGTGATTTTCGATCCGTCCGTGGTGAGTTTAGACACCCTACTGGCGGTGTTCTGGGAAAACCACGATCCGACCCAAGGCATGCGTCAAGGCAATGACATTGGCCCGCAATATCGTTCCGCGATTTACTATTGTGATCCGGCGGACCAAGCCAGCGTCGAGGCAAGTCTGGCGACCTACCAAGCGGCATTGAGAGAGGCCGGCAAGTCAGATGCGGTCACCACTGAGATCGCACCGGCTGGCGCTTACTACTTTGCTGAAACTGACCACCAGCAGTACCTACACAAAAACCCGCAAGGCTACTGCGGCTTAGGTGGCACAGGTGTGTGTTTCCCACCACAATAAGTCTTTGGCAATTAACCACTGCTAAATGGCGAGGCATAAAAAAACACGTCCGTTTGGACGTGTTTTTCAGTGTGGCGATGTTTATGCGGTAATGGCCATGGCTTTAATTTCTTTATTCACCTCAGTCATCACCGACAGTGCACGTCTATCACTATGCCCGGGCGGCAGTAAACGTCCACCATCAAACTCAAACGCGCCTACACCTTCAATATAGAGTCGGCCCTTAAAAAATCGTTTCACATACCGCGCAATCTGGGTTGGCCGATATTGACGAAAGATTCTAAGCATAAGGATCCCTTTCTTGTTCTCAAAGTCTGTCTAAGCAGACCGAAACGGCAATTCATTTCTTTCACAGTCACGATGACCGTATGATATTGCCACCTTGGAGCGCCGAATATTATCTGGCAATCTCCGCGTATAAAGCTAAGCAAGCAAAGTGCCACCTCAATAAGATAGCAATCACAGCATTAGAGCCTGCTAGCAAACAGAAGTTCCCGATTTAGATAAATACGTTTTGCAGCGCAAGTTCGATCGACGCAGAAAAGTCCGATCTTGCGCACGGATTAACCTTTGCCACTTGGCACAACTCACCGTCTGGCGTAACCATAGATAACTTGGCACCTGATGCCAAATAATGACCACAGACATGGATGATAAAGAATGAAAAAGACCACCCTACTTGCTCTCACCTTTGCGCTATTCACAGGCACCACTTGGGCGCATACGATCCAAAATGGTGCACCTTTACCTTCAGCCAAAGTCGCCGAGCACGGCGAGCTGACCTTGAATGGCGACGATATTGTTTATCAAGCTTGGCAAACCGAACAATTGCCGGGCAAAGTACGCGTGATCCAAGCCATCGCCGGACGCAGCAGCGCCAAAGAAATGAATGCCCCCTTGATGGAAGCCATCACCGCCGCAGACTTTGACGACTCTCGCTACCAAACCACCACCATCATTAATCAAGATGATGCGATTTGGGGCACCGGCGGTTTTGTCAAATCGTCGGCGGAAGACAGTAAGCGAGATTTTAGTTGGTCCTCAATTGTGCTCGACGAAAACGGCAATGTCGCACAGGCGTGGCGCTTAAAAGAAGAAAGCTCGCTGATCGCGGTACTCGACGACCAAGGCACGGTGCGTTTTGTCAAAGAGGGCAAATTAAGTCCCGACGAAGTGAACCAAGTGATTAGCTTAGTGACTCAACTGGTCAATCAATAGTGCCATGCGCGGGCAAAGCCCGCGTTTTTCAGCACTTGGCGTCGATGGTTATAATTGTTATGTTATTACATTACTTTTGAAGGTGTGGATGCCTGCATGACTCGGCCATTGATCGTCCATTTGCTGTTGATTGTCATACTCAGCCAATCTGGGCTGTGGGCGCGTCATCACCTCGATACCTTCACGCCCACACATCACAGCGAACATTGCAGCCTCTGTCATTTGGCGCCTCCCGCACTGATCGCGTATGCGGTCTCAGCGCCTGCCCCCACTTATGTCGTCAACGAGATTATTGCACTCTCAAAGCCAGCTCAGGCTTACCACATCGCCATTGCCTTTTCGGCACGCGACCCACCTAGTCGAATAAATACCGCAATGATTTAACCCATTTATTCACTAGGAGAACCCAATGAAAACGCGTTTTTTACCCAATGTTATCGCCATGGCTATCGCAACCGCGTCCACAGCCACATTTGCTGACGAAGCCAACTATCAGTCGTTCGATGCCCATGTGCACGGTGAAGTCACCGCAAGTCTTGCCCAAGATGGTGAGCGTGTGCTAATTGAACTGACCGCACCAGGCCATGATGTGGTTGGGTTTGAGCACCATCCTAAAAACGCCAAGGATCAGCAAACGCTCGAAGATGCTTATGCACTGCTGCGTGATGGCGGGAAACGCTTCCAGCTTGCTGAAGCGGCGAATTGCCAGCTGGTCGACGTCAAGGTAACGAGCAGCTTTGAAGACCATGACCACAAGCATGAGCATGAGCATGAGCATGAGCATGAGCATGAGCACAATAGCATTCACGGTGAAGATGGCGAAGATGGCCACGCCCATCGTGACGGTCGCGATGGCCGAGACGGCAAAGATACTCATCATGAGGATCATGGTGACCATCATGATCACGACAAGCATGGTGATCACCATGACGATCATCATGGGCATGATCACGGTAACCACAACACCTTATCGGCAAACTACCAATTCGTTTGCCAAAACCCGCAAGCTTTCACCGAATTGCAAACTGATTGGTTTAGCCTATTCCCCAACACAGAAACCATCAAAATTCAGGCCTTTACTGATGACAAGGTCTGGGTCGAAACCTTGAATCGTGCCAAGTCGCACATCCAGTGGTAGTGAACAAGGAGGCGGGGCGCATCCAGCGCCCCTGTCAGGCATGATAACCATCGAACAACTACGTTTTACTTGGCCAGCTCAGCCGCAACCGATCTTAGATATCGATAGCTTTGCGGTCGGTGAGGGCGAGCATGTATTTTTAAAAGGCCCCAGTGGCAGCGGGAAATCCACGCTACTGAGCCTGATTGCAGGCATTCATACCCCACAATCGGGAACACTGACGGTCAATCATCAAGCGCTTACCGCACTGAATGATCGCCAACGGGATCAGTTCCGTGCTAACCATATTGGTTATATTTTTCAGCAATTTAATCTGCTTCCCTATTTATCGGTGATTGATAATGTCACCGTCCCGCTGCGCTTTTCTCACACGCGGCGTCAGGCACTTAGCCAACCGGCACACCAAGAGGCCGCCTATCTACTCGATAAGCTTGGTCTTCCCGCACACTGTTACCATCAGCCGGTGACTGCGCTGAGTATCGGCCAGCAACAGCGGGTCGCAGCGGCACGGGCATTAATTGGGGCACCAGCGTTAATTATCGCTGACGAACCGACCTCTGCGCTTGATGCGGACACCCGCAATACCTTTATTCAGTTGCTTCAAGACCGCTGCCGAGAAGCCAACAGCAGCTTATTGTTTGTCAGCCATGACAGCCAATTGGCGCCCTTATTTGACCGCGATGTCTCGCTTCCCGCGCTTAATCGTGCCATACATCGCGAGGAGGCTAACCAATGATTTCACTGTTAGGATTGGCAGGGCAAAGCCTCAAGAATCGCCGCGCCACCGCACTGCTTTCTTTACTGACCGTCACCATTGCCGTGGTGCTCTTGCTCGGGGTGGAAAAAGTGCGCACCCAAGCCAAAGCCAGCTTTGCCAATACCATCTCCAACACCGATTTAATTGTCGGCGCCCGCTCCGGTCCGATCAATTTACTGCTCTATTCCGTGTTTCGCATCGGTAACGCTACCAACAATATCGGCTGGGACAGTTACCAGCGCCTTAATGAGCATCCGGATGTGAGTTGGACCATTCCCATTTCACTGGGGGACTCTCACCGTGGCTTTCGCGTGGTCGGCACCACCAATGACTACTTTGACCATTACCAATATGGTCAAAAACAACCACTGGCCTTTCGCCAAGGCGGGCCATTTTCCGGCTTGTTTGATACCGTGATTGGTGCCCAAGTGGCGAAAGAGCTGGGATACAAGATGGGCGATAGTCTGGTCATTGCCCATGGACTGGCCGACAAAGGCTTTAATCAGCATGACAACCTGCCCTTTACGGTCACTGGGATCTTGGCACCCACAGGCACCCCTGTCGACCGTAGCGTGCATGTGTCGCTCGAGGCCATCGAAGCGATTCATGTTGGCTGGGAAAGTGGCGCACGACTCGGCCAAGGCCTGACCCAAGCGCAAGCGCAAGCGCAACAGCGCGAGTTGCAACCGGAGCAACTCACCGCCGTGATGGTGGGCTTGAAAAGTAAAATCAAAACCTTCGCTGTCCAACGTTGGGTCAACACCTATCCACGCGAACCGTTAACCGCCATCATGCCTGGCATTGCCTTGCACGAGCTATGGGGCATGATGCGAGTTGGCGAACAAGCCCTGCTGGTGATCTCTGGCTTTGTGGCCGTCGCGGGGCTGTTGGGTATGCTCTCAAGCCTGCTCACTAGCTTGAACGAACGTCGACGAGAAATGGCAATCTTACGTGCGATGGGCGCGCGCCCTTTGCATATTATTTTGCTTTTGGTCAGTGAGGCGGTCGCGATCACCCTTGCGGGAATCGTCGTTGGCGTGCTCCTACTTTATGGTGGACTCGCGCTGGCGCAGCCCTATATTCTCAGTGAATTTGGCTTGTTCTTGCCACTCGACTGGCCGTCTTCTTACGAGCTATCACTGATGGCCGGTGTATTGGTCGCTGGCTTTATCGTGGGATTAATTCCGGCTTGGCGCGCCTACCGACAGGCGCTCGCCGATGGCATGACAATTAAGGTATAACAGATGAAAAAACGAATAATGCTCGGGCTTATTGCCTTACTGAGCGGTGTGTTGAGCTCGCCTTCGTGGGCGAGCAATGAACCACTCAAACTGGATTGGATTGATTTGGTTCCTGAGCACGAACGTGCTCAATTCGATAGTCGGGGTATGCCAGAAATCAATCACGACGGTGAAAACCCGCAAAGCTTGGTTGGCTCGGTTCGCCCAGAGCTCAACAACAGCCAAGTCAAAATTCCCGGCTTTGTGATCCCACTGGAAGGCGACGATAAAGTGGTCACGGAATTCCTGCTTGTGCCCTTTCTTGGCGCCTGTATTCATGTTCCACCCCCACCCCCGAATCAGATAATTTATGTAAAGTTTGCTGGCGGTGCGCCGATTCAA
This sequence comes from Salinivibrio sp. YCSC6, assembly GCF_004916735.1. Taxonomy (NCBI): domain Bacteria; kingdom Pseudomonadati; phylum Pseudomonadota; class Gammaproteobacteria; order Vibrionales; family Vibrionaceae; genus Salinivibrio; species Salinivibrio sp. YCSC6. The sequence goes on along the minus strand of NZ_CP039516.1, from coordinate 279,405 downwards.
CAGTTATGGGATGTGGTTTATGTCGAAGGCACGCTGAAAACCGAACATGTCAGCCATGACTTGGCAGAAGTGGGTTATGTGCTACAAGGCACACAATTAACTGACTACGACGACGAATAAATCCCTATCAATCAGTGAGCCCGATCGGCGCACACGATATTGTCAGGCAATATAATGAGACAAGATCGCCAGTGCGCCTATGTACACGGCAATCAACAGCAGATTGATGGGGTTGAGTTTTTGCTTACGCACACGCATCCCTACACTTGATTGTTAACGCTCATAATGTTAACAAATTTAATCTTTAATTAACATATTTGCCAGCATTAAATTTTGCTGACAATCAGTGTGAGACGCGCATGGCAGAGCAAGACAAACCCGTAGTCATCGATGCCCATCCCGATAAACGGCAACATCAGGAACATAATTGTAAAGAAGACGCCGATCTTCGCGGCAGTAAAGGGCGGCTAAAAGCGATTGCCAGTGAGTATCACGTCGATGCGCGCCTGCAAGAGGTCGAACAGGAAGATCTCGCTCATCGCAGTGCCAACCGCCAGCGTCATGTGATGCAAAAGCAGCAGGCTAATCTCGAAGCCATCATCGCCCTCACCTACGATCAATGTCACAGCGAAACCGCCCACACTCCCGACCCTGATTGGCTGGTTCGCTTTTTCGATTTAGCCCGTAATATTCACGGCCACGCGATGCAGCAATTGTGGGCGAAAATCCTCAAACAAGAAATGCTCCGCCCCGGCAGCACCTCGATTAAAGCCCTGACCATTCTCGAAACCATGACGCAACGTGAAGCGCAAGCACTGCAACGCGCTTGTGCCTTATCCAGCACGTTTGGGCAAGACAGCACCAAAAAGCTAGTCACCGGTTTTCGCCGCCGCCAAGGCTTGGTGCAACTGCTACGCCCAGAGCCGCCCCATAAGCTTTCGCTGGGGCACTATCAACTGTCTTATACCGACTTAATGTTATTGATGGACTTGGGGCTCATCCTGCGCACTGAGCTCGAATCCGGCGTGATTGAAATGCAACCAGCGATGCCGTTTAAACTGCAAGACACCCAATACATGCTTACCCCGCTCCACAAAGGGATGCGTCTTTATTACTACCGCTTTAGTCCCACCGGCCATGAGCTAGCAAAACTGGTCGGTAAACGCGTGCATCCCGATTACCACCACGCCATTTGTGAATTACTCGCCGAAGGCTTTGAGATGCACAGCGATGTGGGTGAGACGGTCAACACTCACGCTTAATCTGACGGGCGCAACACCCCGCGCTCACGCAGTACGTGAAGACAGGTCGCCACATGCTCGGCGACGCTGTGATCACCGCTTAAATGGATCGCCGGTGTTTGCGGTGGTTCATACTCTGACGATATGCCGGTAAACGCAGGGATCTCGCCGGCACGTGCCTTTTTGTACAGCCCTTTGGGGTCGCGCTGCTCACACACCGCCAGCGGCGTATCGACAAAGACTTCAATAAACTGACCCTCTGGCAAACGCTCGCGCACCATCTCTCGCTCAGCGCGAAACGGTGAGATAAAGGCACTCAAAACGATCAGGCCCGCATCGGTCATCAACTTGGCCACTTCACCAATCCGACGAATATTCTCGCGCCTGTCTTGATCGGAAAAACCCAGATCGCGACATAGGCCATGGCGAATATTATCGCCATCTAGCAAATAGGTATGGTGCCCTTCGGCGACCAAGGCCGCCTCAAGCGCGCCAGCGATGGTCGATTTACCCGAGCCAGACAAGCCAGTAAACCAAAGCACGACAGGTTGCTGCTGTTTTTGTTCGCTGCGCTGAGCTTGGTCAACATGATGTTGATGCCAGATCACATTGGGATCGGTTGGCGCAGATACAGTGTCAGTCATGAAAGTCTCCGCTATTTCGTTGGCCACGCCATGATTAAGGGGCCACCGACGTTAAAGGAAAAACAATCGGTAACAGGGTGAGCACCACTGCGGAATACACCACAGATAATGGCAGCCCCAGACGCAAATAATCACGTAGCTGGTAATTGCCCACGCTGTATACCAATAAATTGGTTTGATACCCGTAAGGGGAAATAAAACTGGCACTGGCGCCAAACAGCACTGCCATCACAAAAGGCATAGGATCAACCCCATACCCTAGCGCCAAGCTATAGCCCAGCGGGAAAGCCAGCGCCGCCGCGGCATTGTTGGTGATAAGCTCGGTCAGTAACAAGGTCAGCAAGTACACAGCCACCAGCGCCCCTATCGCGCCCCCTGCGCTAAAGGTCGCCATAAACCAATCACTAAAGCGTGCCGACAGCCCTGACGCCAACATCAGTTGTGCCAATGTCAGCGCCGCGCCGACAATCACCACCACTTCAACCGGAAAGCGGCGTTGTAAATCGTGCAAAGAGATAATGCCGGTGACCAGCAACACCACCAAGTACGCCGCTAAGCCATTCAGCAGTGGCATCGGAGTGAGCAAGGCGGCGCCAATCACCGCGACAAATCCCGCCAGTACCGCAACGCTTTTACGCTCGGAAAGACGGGTACTGGCTTCCAAACCATTAAAGAGCACGAATTCACGCCGTAACGCTTGGCTGTCTTGGCGAAAGGTTTTGCCCGGCACCAACACCAGCGTATCGCCGGCATGCAAAGGAATATTGCCCAACCCACCGTCGAGTTTTTCATGGCCGCGGCGAATTGCGACCACCACGGCATCAAAGGTCTCTCGAAATCGGGCAGCTTTGAGGGTTTTGCCACAAATGCTGGCGCTGTGGCTCACCACCACCTCAATCAAGTTTTGTCCATCAATGTGATGCTGGCCGAACAGGGTCAAGCCAGGGATCTCTTGCAAGGTCGCGACACTTTCCACATCGCCGGCAAACTGCAACTTGTCACCAGCCAATAACGGCGTATCCGGACACACAGGCGCAATAACGCCGTCTTGACGATGAATTTCGGCCAAGTACAAGCGGCGTAGTGCCCGCAAGCCATTGTCTGCGACACTGCGACCGCATAAGGGGGAGTCGGCGGCCAACCGTGCTTCGAGCACATAGGGCAAGCTCTCTTCTTGTTCACCATCATGGCGTGGCAACCGATAGCTAAACGGAATTAATACCAATAGCCCTGCCACCAATGCAGCAGCACCAATGACCGTTGGGGTGAAAAAGCCCAAACTGGGTAAACCCGCTCGCTCAACAAAGCTGTTCACAATGAGATTGGTGGACGTGCCAATCAGGGTTAGGGTGCCGCCGAGAATGGCGCTATATGACAATGGGATCAAAAGCTGTGAGGGTGAGTGACGTCGGTTGCGCTTGATCGCGCCAATCATGGACACCACTACCGCGGTGTTATTGACCAGCGCCGATAGCAGCGCACTTGAGATACCTAATTTCGCAATCACGGTGGGGAGTGCGCCGTGCGACGCCTGCTGCGCAACCCAGCTGGTTAAATGGGTTTTTTCCAACGCACAAGAAACCAAAACCAGCAATACCAAGGTCAGCAGCGATTGCGCGGTAAAGTTCGCCGTCAGCGCTTCAACCGAGGTAAGCCCGGTTTGGAACGCCACAAACGCGGCCCCCGCAAACAAGAGTACAGGCTTTATACGGGTGAGCACCAAGCCGGCGACAATCGCCACCAGCAAGGTGAGTACCGTGGTTTCTTGCCAGCTCATCGTTTACCCCAGTTGGCGTAGATCCCGCGCTTGCCAATGCGGAAAGTGCTTGCGGATCAACTGGTTTAACTCAAGTTCAAACGCTGAGAACGACGAGGTGGTTTGCGGCTGCGCTTCCGCCACATGACGGATCATGCCCGCGCCAACCGTCACATTGGTGAGGCGATCAATCAGGATAAAGCCACCGGTATTCGGGCTATCGTGATAGGTATCCAGCGGCACCGCTTCGCTCAGGGTCAAGGTGCAACGACCAATGCCATTGAGCGGCAAGGTGTCTGCGTCATGAGTGTTAAGCGTATTAACATCGACCCCATAGGACAGTGCCTCAACCTGCGCCGAGGTTTTCTTGCTAGCCAACTTAATGTCGTATTCGCGCCCCGGTGCCAGTGGAGTTTGCGTCATCCACACCACATCGGCGTCAAATCGTTGACCCACCGCCACGTCATCATCCGCTCGCACCAAGAGATCGCCACGCGAGATATCAATTTCTCTATCTAAAGTGAGGGTGACCGCTTGACCGCTGAAGGCAAATTCACGATCACCGTCAAAGGTGACTATTCGCGCGACCTTCGCGGTAAGCCCAGAGGGGAGTACCTTAACCTCATCGCCCACATGCAACTCGCCACTGGCAAGGGTGCCTGCATAGCCACGGAAGTTCAGATCCGGTCGATTGACATACTGCACCGGAAAACGGAACGCACCCGTCCCGCGCGATTTTTCAATGTCGATGGCTTCTAGCTGGCTGAGCAGCGGCTCGCCTTGATACCACGCCATCGCGTCACTGGCATTGACCACGTTGTCGCCTTCGAGTGCCGACAAGGGCACCATAGACACTGACAAGCCAGGGTTGAGCTGATCGGCAAACGCCAGATACTGCTCTTGAATTTCATTAAACCGGGCTTGGCTATATGCCACCAAGTCCATTTTGTTCACCGCCACCACAAAATGCTGAATACCCAGCAAGTTAGCGATATACGAGTGGCGACGAGTCTGATCCAAGATGCCGTGGCGCGCGTCAATTAAGATCACCGCCACATCACAGGTCGACGCACCGGTGGCCATATTACGGGTGTACTGCTCATGGCCGGGGGTATCGGCGATGATAAACTTGCGCTTGGAGGTGGAGAAATAGCGATACGCCACATCAATGGTGATCCCCTGCTCGCGCTCGGCTTGTAGGCCGTCTACCAATAGCGCCAGATCCGGTTTCTCGCCCGTGGTGCCAACACGCTGGCTATCGGCATGGACAGCAGCCAGCTGATCTTCATAGATCTGCTGTGAGTCGTGCAGCAAGCGGCCAATCAAAGTCGACTTACCATCATCGACAGAGCCACAGGTCAAAAAGCGCAATAAACTTTTGTGTTGATGCTGTTGCAGATAACCCTCAATACCCAGATCGGCCACCTGTTGTTGAATTGCTGGATTCATGACTGCTCCTTAGAAATAACCCTGACGCTTTTTGCGCTCCATGGATCCGGACTGATCGTGGTCGATCGCCCGTCCTTGGCGTTCACTTGAGGTAGCGACCAACATCTCTTCGATGATCTCTGGCAAGGTGGTCGCGGTAGATTCAATCGCCCCGGTAAGCGGGTAGCAGCCTAGGGTGCGAAAACGCACCGATTTATGAGTCACGGTTTCCTCAGGCCCAATCGGCATCCGCGCATCATCCACCATGTACAAGGTGCCATCGCGTTCTACCACTGGGCGCTCGGCCGCTAAATAAAGCGGAACAATGTCGATATTTTCCAGATAGATGTATTGCCAGATATCGAGCTCAGTCCAGTTGGAGAGCGGAAACACACGAATACTCTCGCCCGGATTCACTTGACCGTTATAGTTGCGCCACAGCTCTGGCCGTTGGTTTTTCGGATCCCAGCGATGGTTCTTATCGCGGAACGAATAGACACGCTCTTTGGCGCGGGATTTTTCTTCGTCCCGACGCGCGCCGCCAAATGCCGCATCAAACTTATGCTGATCCAGCGCCTGCTTCAGCGCTTGGGTTTTCATGATATCGGTGTGCTTATCGGAGCCGTGATCAAAAGGATTGATCCCCTGAGCCATCCCTTCTGGATTTTTGTGCACAATCAGATCTAGCCCCAGCTCTTTAGCGGTGCGATCGCGAAAGGCAATCATGTCGCGAAACTTCCAGTCGGTATCGACATGCAACAGTGGAAACGGGATCTTTCCGGGGTAAAAAGCTTTGCGCGCCAAGTGCAGCATCACTGACGAGTCTTTGCCAATCGAATACAGCATCACGGGGTTATCAAACTCCGCCGCGACTTCCCGCAGTATATGAATGCTCTCGGCTTCTAACTGCTGGAGGTGAGTGAGTGTTTTTGCATCCATCCTAACTATCCTTTAAGCGAAGTTAACCACAGCGGTGGGGGCTTGCGTGGGATCGGCATCGCGTACCGCGCGCCCCTCGCCAAACCATGTTAGCTGACCGGCAAGTGCCGCCACTTCACCCACCACGATCAGCGCGGGCGACGCAGCTTGTTCCGCCAGCGACGGTAAGTTGTTGAGTTGACCGGTAAAGACTTTCTGCTCCGGACGCGTGCCGTTTTCAATCACCGCCACAGGGGTGTCCGGCGATCTACCGTGAGCAATCAGTTGGCTTTGAATATGGGCCGACTTCATCAAGCCCATATAGATCACCAAGGTCTGACGCGGGCGGGCTAACGTCGCCCACTCCAAGGTGTCTTGTTCTTTTTTCAAATGACCGGTAATAAACAGCGCGGTCTGGGCATGATCGCGATGGGTGAGCGGAATACCGGCATAGGCCGTCGCCCCTGCCGCCGCAGTGATCCCGGGTACCACTTGAAACGAGACACCCGCGTTGGCAAGGGTTTGTAATTCCTCACCACCACGGCCAAACATGAAAGGATCGCCCCCTTTTAAGCGCACCACCCGTTTTCCGGCTTGAGCATGCTCGACCAACAGACGATTAATGTCGTCTTGGCTAACACTGTGGTAGCTCGCCCGTTTGCCCACACAAATCAGCTCCGCATCTCGGCGGCACAGCTCCATAATCGGTTCAGCAACCAAGTAGTCGTAAAGCACCACATCGGCTTGCTGCATTAATTGCAACGCGCGCAAGGTCAATAGACCTGGATCCCCAGGCCCGGCGCCAATCAACGCCACTTCGCCTTGGGTGGTGATTTGTCCACTAAGCTGCTCCAGCGCCTGCTCGGCTTGCTGGTGTTTACCCGCCGCGACTAAATCGGCAAACCGCCCACTAAAAGCGGCCTCCCAGAATTTGCGCCGGCCCGTTAAGGTCGGAATGCGCGCTTTCAGTTTGTCGCGAAATGCACCCGCCATTGCCGCCATCTTGCCAATATGCTGAGGCACCAGGGTTTCAATTTTTTCACGCAGCATCCGCGCCAATACCGGAGCTTTGCCGCCCGATGAGATGGCAATAATAATGGGGGAGCGATCAACCAAAGAGGGGACAATAAAGCTGCATTTAGGGGTGTCATCAACGACATTGACCAAGATATTGCGGCTATCAGCGGCAGTGGAGACCAGCTCATTGACGAGGGCATTGTCAGTCGCCGCAATCGCCAGCATCTTTCCGTCCAGATGTTCGGGACGAAACGCCTCACGCAATACCGTCAGCTTTCCTTGCGCTTGCGCCTCCGCAATTTCACGGTCGACGTCAGGGGCAACCACAGTGACGGCCGCGCCCACCTTGAGCAACATGCGCGTTTTGCGCCATGCGACTTCGCCGCCACCTACCACGAGGCAAGGACGCTGTTTAAGCTGAGCAAAGAGGGGGAGATAATCCATGATCGCGCATTCCCTTGATGACAATGCAGCCACTATATCGCCCAGCAACTATTACCTGAAATTCTATAAATTCATTTTTTATTCTTTTTTGTGCTTAATAGTCGCGTACTTATCCGCTTAAAACCCTGACGTCCATATACCACGCAATGATGACGGTCTCAAAATGCCGCTTTCCTCAACACTCAACTCCGACAAAATGACAGAAGCCGATCAAGACCACAGCTTTTGTCATAATGTAAGTTGCATAATGGCGCCGCTTGATACCTGACGCACACTTTTTTACTGGAGACTTTGTTATGCGTTTGATGCCTTCTGCGGTCGCTACAGCGGTAGTTGCCGGCCTGCTTGCTGCCTCTGGCAGTGCCTTTGCCGACACCGTTAACCTACGTGTGATTGAAACTACCGACATTCACACCAACGTGATGGACTACGACTACTACAAAAACAAGCCCTCGCAAAAAATCGGCTTGGTCCGCGCCGCCACTGTGGTGAAACAAGCGCGTGATGAGGCACAAAATGCCCTTTTGGTCGATAATGGCGACCTGTTGCAAGGCAGCCCAATGGGCGATTACATGGCCAGCAAAGGTATCAAACCCGGTGAGGTGCACCCTGTATATAAAGCGATGAACTTGCTCGATTATGAAGTGGGTAACATCGGTAACCATGAGTTCAACTACGGCTTAGCGTTCTTAAAAGAGTCGATTAATGACGCCAACTTCCCGTATATCAACGCCAACGTGTTTGATGCAGAGACTGGCGAGCATTACTTTGATCCGTATTTAATTAAAGAATACCAACTCAAAGATGAAGACGGTGACAGCCACACCATAAAAGTCGGTTACATTGGCTTTGTCCCGCCTCAGATCATGACGTGGGATAAAGCCAACCTTGAAGGCAAAGTCATTGCCAAAGACATTAAGCAAACCGCTGAAAAGCTTGTTCCAGAGATGAAAGCCAAAGGCGCGGACGTAGTGGTCGCTATTCCACACTCTGGCGTCTCTCAAGCACCCTATAAAGCGATGGCTGAAGACTCTGTCTATTACCTCTCAGAAGTCGATGGCATTGACGCGATTGCCTTTGGTCACTCACACGCGGTATTCCCAAGCGATGATTTTGCCAATATTCCCGGTGCCGATATTGAAAAGGGCACCATCAATGGCGTGGCCAGTGTGATGGCCGGTCGCTGGGGTAGCCATGTCGGCGTGATAGATTTGAAGCTCGAGCAAGTCGATGGTCAGTGGCAAGTGGTGGATAGTGAAGCGCATGCTCGCCCGATCTTTGACCGGGCCAGCGGAAAAGCGTTGGTCGATGCCGATAAAGCCCTGCTCAACGCCGTTGAAAAAGACCACAATGCCACTCGTGAGTTCGTTAATCAGCCAATTGGCAAAGCCAATGATGTGATGTACTCCTATTTGGCTTTGCTCCAAGACGACCCCACCGTACAGATTGTTAACTTGGCACAGCAAGACTATGTCGAGCGTATGATCCAAGGCGATCCCGACTTAGCAGAACTGCCGGTACTGTCTGCTGCTGCGCCTTTTAAGGCCGGTGGTCGCAAAAACGATCCGAGCAACTTTACCGAAGTGGAAGCCGGCCAACTGACCTTCCGTAACGCCGCCGATCTTTACCTGTATCCAAATACCTTGGTCGCACTGAAAGTATCTGGCGCCGAACTCACCCAATGGCTGGAGTGCAGCGCCGGCCAATTTAACCAAATCAATCCCAATGCGAAGCAGCCCCAGACGCTTGTGAACTGGGACGGATTCCGTACTTACAACTTTGATGTGATTGACGGGGTAGAGTATCAAATTGATATTACTCAACCTGCTCGTTACGACGGCGATTGTAATGAAGTGAATCCAGACGCATCACGGATCGTCAATCTCACCTATCAAGGCAAACCGGTTGACCCCGAGCAAACCTTCTTGGTCGCCACCAACAACTATCGCGCTTATGGGGCGAAGTTCCCGGGCACCGGCAGCGATCATATTGCCTTTGCCGCGCCGGATGAAAACCGCACCGTGGTCGCCAACTACATCAGCCGCGTGAGTGATGATAAAGGCCAAGTCACGGTGAGTGCTGACAACAACTGGTCCATCGCCCCAATAAAAGGCGATGCCATCGTGCACTTTGAAACCTCACCCAGCGAGAAAGCCGCGCAGTTTATTGAGCAAAAAGGCCGCTGGGCGATGACGAAAGCCGGTAAAGATGACGTTGGCTTCGCGGTCTATCGCGTCGATTTAAGCCAACCTCGCCAATAAATAGCCTGCACAATAAATAGTCTTTGAATACCGCAGCTTGTCTGCGGTATTTTTTATCTTTAATCAGGAGGACGTCGTATGGAATGGCAACGGGCAACCTTTGACACACTGGATACTCGCACTTTATTCACATTGATGAAATTGCGTATCGATGTGTTTGTGGTCGAGCAGGCGTGTGCTTACCCAGAGCTAGACACACATGATACCGCACCAGACACCGTGCATTTACTGGGCTGGCTGAATGGTGAGCTAGCCGCTTATGCCCGTATTCTTGCTCCGGGCGCGAGTTACTCTGGAAGCAGTATTGGCCGCGTGATCATTGCCCCCCCACATCGCAGCGGACAATGGGGGCATCAGCTCATCCGCCAAGCCATTCAAATATGCCAACAGCAATGGCCCGAGCAAGACATCGAAATAGGCGCTCAAGCTCACCTACAACACTTTTACCAAAAGCATGGTTTTGTGGCCTTTTCCGAGCCCTATTTGGAAGATGGGATCCCACATATTGATATGCGCCTTTCCACTCCATAAAAAAATCCCGCGACAGTGCGCGGGATTTTATGTCTAGGCAAATAACAAGCGTGTTGAGTTCAGCTGTTTTTTTGCGAGCGTCCGTGGCGTTATTTGGTCAAACGGAAACGCTGCATGGTGCTTTGCAGTGAGTGCGCCAACTGGCTGAGCTCGCTACACGCTTGCGCGGTTTGATCCGCACCACCCGCCACTTCTTGTGACGAATCGTTGATGCGCTCAATGTTGCGGCTTAGCTCATCGGCAACCGAGTCTTGCTCACCACAAGCACTCGCAATCTGCATGCCCATATCGGCAATGTTCTCAACCGATGTTTCGATGCCACGGATCAATTGCTGCGCTTGGCTACCTTGCTCCACACACTGCTCAATACTCTCACGGCTTTGAGTGGTGGCATCGCGCGCTTGGGTCGCGAATTGCTGGAGCTTCTCGATAATTTCAGTAATTTCACCCGTCGAGTCTTGGGTACGGCCAGCCAGTGTGCGGACTTCATCGGCTACCACCGCAAAGCCGCGGCCAGACTCACCGGCACGCGCCGCTTCGATCGCCGCATTCAGTGCCAATAAGTTAGTTTGCTCGGCGATATCACGAATAACATCCACCACAACGTTGATTTGCTTCGACTGCTGGTCCAACTCGTTGACTGTGTCACCCGTTTTACGCATGTCTTCTGCCACTTTGGTGATAGCTCCCACCATACTGTCAACATCACGTCCGCCGAGGCGCGCCTGCTCACTGGCTTCGTTAGCCGCGGTCGACGAGCTTTCGGTATTCTGCGCAACATCCGCGACAGTGGCTTTCATTTGCGCCATCGCAGTAGCAACTTGTGAAATCTCATGTTGCTGACTTTGCATGCCGCTTGAAGTTTGGCTAGACACCGCACTCACTTCTTCGACCGCACTGCTTAGCTGGGTCACCGCGGCAATCACTTCTTCAATCAGCGTGCGCAGGCTATCTTGCATAGCAATACTCGAATCTGCCAACTGCCCCATTTCATCGTTACCGATTTGGCTACGATCTAACTGGTAAGTCAGGTCGCCCTTGGCAATCGCAGAGGATTGTTCCATCACTAAGCGCAATGGATTAATAATCGCGCGGGTGAACACCACCGCAACCAAAATCATAAAGGCGATCACCGCAAGCAGTACCCCGATAATGGTCATGCTCACCGTCGACACTTGATTGAGCATCGTGGTGCGGTTTGAGGTGATAAAGCCTTGTGTTAGCTTTGACATCTCTTTCAGCGCAGCATCTAGCTTTAAGAAGGTGTTAAATGAGTTTGACAGAATGCTTTGTGCCTCTGACAGCTGACCATTTTCAACGAGAGACGGGAAGTTTTTCAGCTCTTCGTTGTATTTAGCCCAGTTATTTTGAATTCGCGTAAAAATGGCTCTTTCATTGTCGTACCAAAGCGTCTGTTCGTAGGCATCAAGATCTTGGCTGTATTGACGTTTCATCGCTTGCAAGTCATTGGAAATCTCGCGACGTCGATTCATATCATCGAAAGTTAGAACGGCGTACTGATCTTGACGAATACGAATAATTTCTTCGCTCAAACGCTCAAGTTCTAATACCGCAGGTAGGGTATCGTCAGTAAAGTTCAGCATATTATCGCGCATACCGCTCACTTGGGTAAAAATGTAAAACCCAAAGATCGCGACAGCGACACCAATCAGGGAAAAAGCCGCAGTAAACTTTTTACCAATAGATAAATTCTTCAACATGGAAAAGCGAGTCCTCAACAGATTTATGGTTAGCGTGTCAATGCCTGGACATCCATGTTGAGGCGGCTTACGTGTATCCCCTACACAGCCGGCGCGAATATTAGCACAAAATTTCACCAAAGTGTGACATAAAACTCATTATTTTCTGAAAAAGTATGTCATACACGCTGGTCAAATTCGCAGGCACGGTCGCGTAATTTAGCGAATAATCGCTAAAAACCTCCAAATCACAGCATAAACCCAGCCATATTGACTTATTTATTAAAAAATAGATGAAAAAAACGCCAACGGCGAATTTATCGGCACAGAAGTTTAAAAAATAAACAATAAGGAAAGCGTAGGCACGGTGACCCCGTGCCTGAAAAGAAGGACTAGCGTTGGCGCGCAAAGCCTCCATCCGATAAACGGAAATACAATACGGACTGACCTGCCTGCGTTTCCACTTGAAGAATGTCGAGCGCACCACTGTCGGTGCGCTTAAACCGAATCCATTGACCCGGCTGGATACGGCTAATGGGTTTTCCTTCGCCTTCAATATTGGCAATCGCGTAAAGATCGGTCAGCGCCAAGTCATTATCGCGAAACACCTTAGCAAGCGTATCTCCTTGCTCAATTTGGTGACTGACCCAGTCATTTTCCGGCGTGGAAGGTTGTGATGCCTCCGGCTGCGAGCTGTCTGTCGACGTAGCACTGCGTTTGGGTTGAGCCTGAGTATCAATCGCCACAGAACGCCGTTCCTGAGGCTGCGCGGTCGTTTCAGTCGAGGACGGTGCAGGCAATAGGCTTAGGACTAACACCAAAGGGAACAACACCATTAATAATCGTTGGTGCAAACGAGGTAGGCGAAGCCAAGCGTGGCGTACTGTGCGTACCCATGCCATGTCTTGCCACTGCCCTTTTCTACTGGATGAAGAAGCGAGCATTCGTCCCCATCTCACGCACCAATCTTTAAATTGTGTACGCATTGCTGTTAACTTCATTGCCACTCCGCGCATATTTTGATGTTTTACCCTCATATTGGACGCCTTTTGCGTACAAAAGTTTACCCACGAAACCATCACCTGTTATCCTTTCACACTTTATTCACGCAAAAAAGAGAGACGTTATGTCTGACGTACAACTAGAAACCGTCGAGCAAAAAGCAAGCTATGGCATCGGCCTGCAAATGGGTCAACAACTGGCAGGCAGTGGTCTTGAAGGCCTACAAGTCGATGCGATTGCTAAAGGCATCAGCACGGCACTGGCTGGCGAAATGCCAGAAATCGAAATTGACGACATCAATAACGCCCTACGCGAGCTTCACACAAAAGCAGAAGAAGTTCGTCAAGAAGCTGCAAAAGCACAAGCGGCTGAAGGCGATGCCTTCTTAGCGGATAACGCAAAGCGTGATGAAGTGACCGTGACCGAATCTGGCCTCCAGTACGAAGTGCTAGTAAAAGGTGACGGTGAGATCCCAACCAGCGATAAACAAGTGCGTGTTCACTATCACGGTCAATTGATCGATGGCACTGTATTTGATAGCTCAGTAACGCGTGGCGAACCTGTTGAGTTCCCTGTGACTGGCGTGATCAAAGGTTGGGTTGAAGCTCTACAAATGATGCCTGTGGGCTCAAAGTGGAAACTCTACATCCCACAAGACCTTGCCTATGGTGAGCGTGGTGCTGGCGCCGCTATCCCACCATTTGCGGCACTGGTATTTGAAGTCGAGCTGCTAGATATCCTGTAAGGATAGGGCGGTTTCTATTGCAAAGCGATGCATCTGGCATCGCTTTTTTATTGGCGTTGGCACAGTTGTGATGTAGCGATCCCATCTGGATATTGCGCTTCACGGTAACCATATTTTTTTACCCGCTCTAACATCTGTTGGCTCCCCATATACTCGGCTTGCGCCTCATCAAATTGCTCCAAAAACGCATTATCTTCTTTACGAAAACCAATACCGATATAGTGCCCTGTTTGGCTCGTCGCTCTCGCCGGATCACTCACAGAGAGACTATCGGGTGCCTGTTTAGCAAGGTATAACGCCGTGAAATATGGTACCGCTCCTACTTCAGCACGCCCCTCTTTCACGGCGGAAAGAATTTCAGCAGGCCCGGGGACTTGAATAATCAAAGACTCGCTGAGTCCCGCATCACGCGCCGAGTTGGTCATGTTGTATCCCACCCCCGTCACCAAACGCGCGCTTTCACGTACAACGTCTGGATAATCATGAATATCTTTGGGGTTACCTTTCGGCACAATAAAGGCGTCGCGAAAGCGCCCTATAGGCTCAGAAAATGCAATTTTCTGACAACGACTGCTAAGGATATACATCCCGCCGGTGATGATATCAAATCGCTTCGCGCGCAAACCGGGAATTAATCCGCCCCATTCAGTGAAAACAGGCTCGATATGGTTGATCCCCATGTGATTCAATATATCGATGGTATAGTCATTAATCAGCCCAGTAGGTTTGCCATCACTGTCCAAGTAAGCCCAAGGCTTTTCATTCGCAAACCCTAAGCGCACAGGTTTCCCCGCTTCGATTCGTGCGTTTAGCGTCTCAGCAGACACAGAGCTAATCAAAAGCAGACTGGCGATGATAATGACGATTTGGCGCATGGTGCGTCCTTGAGACCCTTCACGGTCAATCAGTGATGATATAATGTTAGTAAAAACCAACATCTCGCCTTAAAAACTAAGCACACAATGGCTAAAAACGCCAACCTATCCGTCCCCACGATTGCGACAACGCGGTGCAGGTTCGCAACATGGATTCAGAGATAAAAAAGCCCGGCTCGGGCCGGGCTTAGGTTGAGATTATTGCACGTACTCACGTGGGTTGACTGCGCCCCACCAGCTGTAGATTTCTGGGAAGATCACATCCGCGTTGCTTTCGTACTCCACCGCCCCAATGGTTTCATCGCCTTGCTGGCCGAATAGCACCACTTCATCATTCGGTGTCACTTGATCAGCAATATCTGTGACATCCACCATAATGGTATTCATCGATGAAACTCCAACCACAGGCACGCGATGGCCTTTGATCAACACATCGGCATTGTTCCCCATTTTACGCGGGAACCCATCCGAGTAGCCGACCGGCAAATTGGCAAGAATAGAATCACGCTCGACCGTGTAGGTGCTGTCATACCCCACAGTGCTGCCCGCTGGTAAATGGTGTAAAGACGCGACCTTGGTCTTGAAGCTCATGATCGGCGGGAACTCGCGATTGGTTGGTTGATCGCCGTAAAGCACGCCGCCGGGACGGACCATATCAAAATGGCCTTCTGGTACGTTCAAGGTCACGAAAGAGTTGGCGGCATGGATTAGCACGTCTTCACGCTTTAAGTTGGCCTGTTCAATCAACCAATCGCTGTTCGACTTAAACTGCCCCAGCTTACTACGCACGTACTTGGCACTGTAATTTGGGAAGTGCGTCATTATGCCAACCACGTTGAATCTCGGATCAGTCGCAATCTCCATCGCAAGTTGCTTGCCATACTCCGATTCCATCTCGATGCCGTTTCGACCCATGCCTCCGGCGTTAAAAGCCATATGTACAGGGATGACAATATCGTGCTTGTCGGCAAGTTCACGCATTTGTTCTGCTTGCTCGGCCGAGCCTACAAGCTCTTGCATGTTTAACGCCAAACCACTTTCCATTTCTTGTAATGTGGCAGTCCGTACTCGCATGATCTCACCAGTGAAGCCGCCTTCACGTAGCGTGCGCGCTTCCTCGTTACTGGCAATACCCACGCAATCAATGCCATTAGCGATAACCACAGGTAGGAGACCCGCAATTCCATTGCCATACGCATCTGCCTTCATCACCACACACATTTTGGTGCCATCAGAAAGCTGTTGCTGAACACGTTGAATATTGTCATTAAAAGTGGCGGTGTTCACTTCCAGCCAACCATTGCCATGGCCCATATAACGCGAGCTGCTGGTGTCTGTGGTCGGTGTGGTTGACGAGGAATAATCAAGAAAGGCTGGTGCGCCAACCGCAACGACACCCGCTACGGCAAGGGCGACTAAAGAGAGTTTTTTGTTCATAAGCTTCACTGTTTGTCACGTGGGTTCGGCGTCCGTGACGTGTGTGGAGGGACATAATCCTTCCTTCGCTTCCTGATTGCGCGCGCAATTTATATCACAGAAAGCATCACGGTTGATGGATAACTCAATAAAAAAGATAGACAAACACCGTCGTTTGAACAAAAAAAAGCGCCACTTCAATTCGTGACGCCTGTAAGTGACGCCTGTAAGTGACGCCTGTCCGTCACACAGAGCAATACGGCTAAATACCAGCCCCATCGTTGACATCATCTTCGTGCAGACCACATTCTCGTTTCAGGCCGAAAAAGCGGGTTTGCTCCTCGCTCATGCCGGGCTCTAACCGCTGAGTGGTATGCACATCGCCCACGGAGACATAACCTTGCTCCCACAAAGGATGGTAAGGCAAATCATGCTCGGTCAAATAAGCGTGCACCTGTTTATTGCTCCAATCCACCACAGGCAAAAACTTAAATACACCATGCTGCACGCTTAAAATGGGTAAATGCGCACGCGATTGCGATTGTCCGTGACGCAACCCTGAGAACCATGTACCGACATTAAGCTCGGTCAATGCTCGCTTCATCGGCGCCACTTTATTGATCTGATTATAGCGAGTGATCCCCTCAACCCCCTGCTCCCACAATTTGCCATAGCGGGCTTCTTGCCATGCTGGGCTCAATTCAGAACGGTAGACGTTGAGATTGAGCTTTAAACGTGCCTGCAGGTGATCAATAAATTGGTAGGTTTCTTGGAATAAGTAGCCAGTGTCGGTCAGGATCACCGGAATGTCCGGCTTCACCTGACTGACCATATGCAGCATCAATGCAGCTTGTATCCCAAAGCTGGAGGACAGCACAAACTGTCCGTCCAGATGTTCCAACGCCCAGCGAATGCGCTGCTGCGCGGTGTACTGCTCGAGCTCAGCGTTAATTTCAGCCAGCGCAAGCGTCTGCTGACTTTTATTCATCGCCACCAGATCGGCGCGGGTCAGCGCAGAATAAACCGTATCAGGCATAGAAGTCCCTCTTCGATACATGTACAGGTGCAATCACGTCGGTACGAATCAAGAAATCACCAAAATGCTCGCCTTCTTGACGTTCGCGTGCCCAGCGGCCAATCAAGGTATCTAACTCGGCCAAGATTTCTTGGTCGGTGATATTTTCTTTGTACATTTTGGGAATACGTGTGCCTTCCCAGTTGCCTCCCAAGTGCAGGTTATAGCGGCCGGGCGCTTTGCCAACTAACCCTACTTCCGACAACATGGCGCGACCACAACCGTTCGGGCAACCGGTGACACGCAGAACAATCGGATCATCTTGCACTTGATGCTTTTGCTGAATTTTCTCTACTTGCGTAACAAAATCCGGCAAAAAGCGCTCCGCTTCGGCCATCGCCAACGGACAGGTTGGGAAAGAGACACAGGCCATCGAATTGGTGCGCTGTACACTGTGCGCATCATCAATCAGACGGTAGCGGCGAGCGAGCGCCTCTATTTGGTCTTTTTGCGCTTCAGGGATCCCAGCAATAATCAAATTCTGGTTGGCTGTCATCCGAAAGTCGCCTTGGTGCACCTTAGCAATCTCAGCCATCCCGGTTTTTAGCGGCTTTTCTGGCGTATCACGTAAACGGCCATTTTCAATAAACAGCGCCAAATGGTATTTACCATCAATGCCTTTGGTCCAGCCTAGGCGATCGCCACGCCCGGTAAAAGTATAAGGCCGGCTTGGTGCAAAGCTAACGCCAGCACGCTTTTCCACTTCCGCTTTAAACGTCTCCACACCGACGCGGTCAAGGGTATACTTGGTTTTGGCATTCTTACGGTTCGAGCGGTTCCCCCAGTCTCGTTGGATCGTCACCACAGCCTCTGCAATCTTCAACGTATGCTCAAGGGGTATAAAACCGAAATCATCCGCGCGGCGTGGATAGGTGCTGGTGTCACCATGGGTCATGGCAAGCCCGCCACCGACCAGAACATTAAACCCAACCAGTTGATCCTTCTCAGCAATGGCAACAAAGTTCAGGTCATTGGCGTGCACATCCACATCATTTTGCGGGGGGATCACCACCGTGGTTTTGAACTTACGTGGTAGATAACGCTTACCTAAAATCGGCTCATCATCTTGCTTACCTTCCACTTTTTCGCCATCCAGCCAAATCTCCGCGTAAGCACGTGTTTTAGGCAGTAAATGTTCACTGATCCGCTTGGCCCAATCGTACGCTTGCTGATGAAGTTCAGACTCAACAGGGTTCGAGGTACACAGGACATTACGGTTTACATCCCCCGCGGTGGCAATCGCATCAATCCCATATTTGTTCAAGGTTTGATGCATCATCTTGATATTGGGTTTCAATACACCATGAAACTGAAACGTTTGACGGGTGGTCAAACGGATACTGCCGTACAGGGTATTTTCTTTAGCAAATCGGTCGATAGCCAGCCACTGCTCGGGGGAGATGATCCCCCCCGGCATCCGGGCACGCAGCATCACATTGTGTAACGGCTCAAGCTTTTGTTTTTGTCGCTCAGCACGAATATCGCGATCGTCTTGCTGGTACATACCGTGGAAACGGATCAACTGAAAGTTGTCATCCGTAAAGCCGCCAGTGATCGGGTTGGTAAGATCCTCACTGATGGTGCCACGTAAGAAGTTACTGTCATCTTTTAATCGCTCGTTATCGGCGAGGGGCCCCAGTGTGTCGCCCGCAAATTTTTGCTCACTCATTAGTACACATCCCTTTGATAGCGCTTATCTTTGCGCAATTCATTAATAAAGGTCTCAGCGTCTTCTCGGCTCAACTGACCTTGGTGCTGGGCAATGTGAATCAGGGCATCATGCACATCTTTTGCCATGCGATTCGCATCCCCACAGACATACACATACGCGCCGTTTGACAACCACTGCCATACCTCACTAGCGCGTTCGAGTAATCGGTGCTGCACATACACTTTTTCTGCTTGGTCACGGCTAAATGCCACATCCATGCGAGTCAGCAGACCGGATTTCAAGTACTGCTGCCATTCAACTTGATAGAGGAAATCATCGGTGAAGGTGCGATCGCCAAAGAACAGCCAATTATCGCCGCTGGCTTCTCGCTGCTCTCGCTCTTGCAAGAAAGCCCGGAATGGCGCAATACCCGTGCCAGGGCCAATCATGATGATGGGCGTATCGTCATTGTCGGGAAGTTTGAAGTTATCGTTGTGCTCAACAAATACTTTGACCGAGCCAATAGCGTCTGCCCGTTGGGTTAAAAAGCCCGAGGCACCACCTTGACGCAAAGCACCTTGCGCCTGTTCATAGGCCACCAAGCCGACAGTCAGGTGAACTTCGTCTTCCACTTCCGCTTGGCTTGACGCGATGGAATACAGCCGTGGCGTCAGACGACGTAACACCGACTGCAGTTGCTCTGCATGTAACTGCACGTCAGCAAGGCTCAGCACATCAATCACTTGGGTTTGATTGGCATAATCACGAAGCGTCGCTTTGTCTTCGGTGAGCGCGGTTAATGCATCATTTTCAGTCAACGCCGCGAGCGCTACGATTTGTTGCGGGTTAGAGACGGTAATTTCATAGTGCTCAATCAAGGCCTCGCGAATTGAGACAGCACGCCCGTCAATCTCAATGCTCTCGTCACCGTTCAAGCCGACACGCGCCAAAATCGCATCCGCCAACTCTGGGTCGTTTTGGTACCACACACCGAATGCATCGCCGGGCTGATACTGGATCCCTGAATCCCCTAAATCGAATTCAAGGTGATAAACGGCTTTATCTGAGCCTCGACCAGTAATTCGCTGGCAGGTGAGTAGTTCCGCCTCATAAGGCGATTGTTTGGTATATGCGCTGGTTGCCGCTGCTGTTTGACGAATCGGCACCACTTGCGCATCACCACTTGCCTGAAAGTGCTGCTTCACTTCCGCTAAGGTTTGATCTCGCCACGCGCTCGCGGTAGCTTCATAATCCACATCACAATCAAGGCGCGCCACCATCGGCTTAGCGCCCAGTTTTTGCAAAAAGGTGTCAAAGTCTTTTCCGGTTTGACAGAAGTACTCATAACTCGAATCGCCCAGACTCAACACGGCATAATGAAGATGGTCGAGCTTGGGCGCCTTTTTCGATTGCAAAAACTCATGCAGGGCAATGGCGTTATCAGGCGGCTCGCCCTCGCCATTGGTTGATGCCACGATCACCACATGGCTCTCTTTGCTAAGCTGCTTGCCTTTATAGTTATCTGCAGCCACCAGCTTTGCAGGGATCCCTGCCGCTTGTGCATCGTGATGCAGCGCTTCTGCCACGCCTTTAGCATTACCGGTTTGCGAGGCGTAAATAATGGTTAAGGTATGATTCGGGCTGGCTTGGGCGTCAGCATTGGGAGACGCAGCCGTGGCGGTGGGTGATTGGCTCAGTCCCCAAAAATAGCCACTGATCCAGGCCAGCTGCTGAGGTGACAGTTCAGCCACCGCTTGCTGCAACTGGCCGATCTGCTGATCGTTCAGCGGGCTAGTCAGCCCAGAGAGTTCCTTAAGTAACATGGTGACGACATTCCTTGCTTACATTGCGTGAATGCTAGCGTAACCGCACCAATTAATAACAAGAAAGAATAGATACGAATGTTTTATAACTTTTAGTAAGAAGAGAGGCGCACAAAGGCGGGTGTTGATGCGCTTCAACACAGAGGTGTGACGGGTCAATCCGCGATGCGAACTTGGTCAAACCCGATTTGTAATGCGTTTAGCGTGGCTTGGTCAATATCGGCGAAGCACTGCTCAATGCCTTCCGCATCGGTCAACGCCATAATACCGCCACCCGTGTGGCGACATTCCACGACCCAACCTTCACTGTCTAATGAAGGCTCCACCATCACCTCAACCAGCAGCTTTTGGTGGTATAAGGCACGTAATTGCTCGGCTGTCATCGTTATTCTGCCTACCTACTTGCTCACTTATTGAGCTTAGTATCAGATAAGCAGGCTCGCCAGATCCGGCCAGACAGCCTTGGGAGCTTAACCAGTGCGGCTTACTGCCGCACTGGTCGATTCGATCAGAAAAAACCCAATGGATTGATGTCGTAACTGACCAGCAAGTTCTTGGTTTGCTGATAGTGGCCAAGCATCATTTTGTGGGTCTCTCGTCCGATACCAGACTTTTTGTAGCCTCCAAATGCGGCATGCGCCGGATAAAGGTGATAGCAATTGGTCCAGACACGACCCGCTTGGATCGCTCTCCCCATCCGATACGCGCGGTTCATATCTCGGGTCCAAAGCCCCGCGCCCAACCCGTACTCAGTGTGGTTGGCAATCGCTAAAGCTTCCGCCTCATCCTTAAAGGTGGTCACCCCAATCACGGGCCCAAAGATCTCTTCTTGGAACACCCGCATATTGTTGTGCCCTTTCAATAGCGTCGGCTGCACATAATAGCCGCCGCCCAAGTCTTGATGGCTGCCACCAATTAATACCTGCGCGCCCTCTTCTTGACCCACTTTCAAGTAGCTCATGATCTTATCAAACTGTTCATCAGACGCTTGCGCTCCCACTTGGGTCTCGGTGTCGAGCGGGTTGCCTTGTTTGATCTTGCCTGCACGCTCAATCACGCGGGCAATAAAATCGTCGTAGATACTTTCTTGGATCAGTGCGCGTGACGGACAGGTACAGACTTCACCTTGGTTGAAAAAGCCCAACAGCAAGCCTTCTACCGCCTTATCGATATAGGCATCCTCTTGCTGCATCACGTCTTCAAAATAAATGTTGGGCGATTTGCCCCCCAACTCCACGGTGGAAGGAATGAGGTTTTCTGCTGCGCAGCGCAGAATATGATGCCCTACAGGAGTGGAACCGGTGAATGCCAGTTTGGCAATCCGTGGTGATGTGGCAAGCGCTTGTCCAGCTTCGGCGCCATAACCATTGACGACATTCACCACACCAGCAGGCAGAAGATCGCCAATTAATTCCATCAATAGCAAAATGGTGGTCGGGGTTTGCTCAGCCGGTTTTAGCACCACGCAGTTCCCTGCCGCCAGTGCGGGGGCAAGCTTCCACGATGCCATCAGCAACGGAAAGTTCCACGGTATGATTTGTCCTACCACGCCTAATGGCTCATAAATGTGGTACGCCACCGTGCCTGCATCCAACTCTGCCGCGGTGCCCTCTTGGGCACGAATACAACCCGCAAAGTAGCGGAAATGGTCGGCGCAAAGGGGAATATCGGCGGCCAAGGTTTCGCGCACGGCTTTGCCGTTCTCCCACGTTTCTGCCACCGCCAGCATTTCCAGGTTCGCTTCAATGCGATCAGCTATTTTTAACAATATATTGGCGCGATCGGTCACCGAGGTTTGGCCCCACGCTGTTTTTGCTTGATGGGCAGCATCCAGCGCAAGGTCGATGTCTTCTGCGCTTGAACGCGGCACTTCAGCCACTGTTTCACCGGTACACGGCGATGTGTTGGCAAAATACTGCCCCTTCACGGGTGGCACCCATTCACCACCAATATAGTTCTCGTAACGCGGTTTAAACTGGACTATGGCGCCTTCGGTGCCGGGCTTTGCGTAAATCATAGCGATTCCTTATTCCATGTCAGAGTGGATGGCGGAGCAATCACTGCTATCTCCTTGCCGTGTCACAGAGGTAGCATGCCAACGTTTTTCCGCACTGGGTATTGGCCGAAAGTCGAAGTGAGAGCCATCCCACAATCGCTATGCGCTTGATTTTAAGTATAAAAAAACCGCGCCTAAGCGCGGTTTTAATGTTGGGGTAACGCAACCATCCATTAAAAGTCGAGTTCTGCACCGACAAAGAAGCCCGTCAGATCCAGTTTGCCGTCATTGTTATCAAAGTAATCAAAGTCATGCTCGATCATTCGATAGCCACCACGTACGTTAAGATCGGCAGCAACAAGGCCCAACTGATACTGAACGCCGGCTTCGGCATCCAAGGTGCTGGTGCCATCAAACTCACCTTTGCTCACGGTCGCAAATACGAATAGTGGTGTGCCCACTAACCCGAGACGCGCATCGGCATACACATTAGGTTGCCACTCATCAAAGCTTTGGCCACCAAATTTGCCCGATTGGAAACGCTGCATATTGATACCCGCGTCAACCGAGACAAGATCGTTGTCTAGCAGCTCGTAATACGCCACAAAGTCAATTTGATCAAAACTGACGTCAGGGTTATCCACGCTAACTGAGGTATGGCGGATCTTCGCATTCGGGATCAGTGGTAAAGGATGTTCAATCGCGGCGTAATACGATCCAGAGGTGCTCGCATCATCGGCTTCAACATTGTTGACATCCGCATCCATGAACCAGGCATCCGCCCCTACTTTACCGCCCGCAAGGGTCGCAGCCTGAGAAGGCATGGCCATCAACGCGGTTAGCGCTGCGGCGGCAAGCGTCATTGAAGTCGTTTTCATGAAACTCTCCACATTGTCGATAAAAAAGTGTCGTCACGCGGAGGCGGCAAAGCCATGCCTTGTCGCCGGTAGATATGAATGATAGCAAGCTTTATGCCCGGATGGCGCTATTCGCATGTTTACCTGCTGGTTTCTCGTGCAGCAGGCCACATTTTTTTACCAAAAAGGCTTAGCGACGACGGTAACGCGCCCAACGACGTTCACGAACAATCACTTCTGGCTCGCCTTTGCGTTGGCGACGGTTACGCTTGAGCAACCAGACAATCGCGGCGATCACCAACAACCAAGGCAACAGTTTAAGCAAGGTGCCAATCATGCCCGCGACCATCATGACCGCGAAGCCAGCCAACATAGCCAGCACCATTCCCATGATGCTCACACCCGTCATAAATAACACAGCCGCAAAGCCAATGAGGAATAGAATTTCGATCATTACGATCTCCTTGTCTTGATAGCGAGACAGACTTTGCAGGTTTCAGGCCAGTTTGTCACTTGGTTTTTTATCCATTTATTCAATGAGTTGCTCAGCATGCTCCGGGCCTTACCACGCATTTCGTCAAATTTATCACTAATAAGTAGTTATTTTGGCCACGTTTTACGCGTCCAACCAATCGTCAGGAATATGACTCATGGCGGTAGTCAGTACCTCAATACCGGCTCCCGGTTTATGCGCATTCTCGCTGATATAACGGCGCCACTGGCGCGCGCCCGGCATGTTTTGGAATAACCCTAACATGTGGCGGCTAATGTGATTAAGCTGCGCACCTTGGCGTAATTGTTGCTCGATATAGGGGAACATGCCTTCAACCACTTGGCGGCGACTCACACGTGCCTGCGCGCTGCCAAACAAACGCTGATCGACATCCGCCAATAAGAAAGGATTTTGATACGCCTCACGACCGACCATCACTCCGTCCAGATGCGCAAGGTGCTGCTCGGCTTCTTCAAGGGTTTTCACGCCACCATTAATAGCCATGACCAGATGTGGAAAGTCTTTTTTAAGCTGATACACACGCGGGTAATCCAGCGGTGGAATTTCACGATTTTCTTTGGGGCTCAGGCCTTTCAACCACGCTTTACGCGCATGAATCGTGAACATATCACAGCCGCCTTTTTCACTGACGATGCCCACAAAGTCGGTCAAAAATTCGTAGCTATCTTGCTCATCTATACCAATGCGAGTTTTCACCGTGATGGGCACATCAGTCACTTCACGCATCGCAGACACACACTGCGCCACCAGCTCAGGTTCAGCCATTAGGCACGCACCAAACCGCCCGTTTTGAACCCGATCCGACGGGCAACCAACGTTGAGGTTAATTTCATCATAGCCACACTCGGCTGCCAGCTTGGCGCACGTTGCCAAATCCGCCGGATCCGATCCCCCCAGCTGCAACGCCACCGGATGCTCCTGCTCGTTGTAAGCAAGATAGTCCGCTTTACCATGAATGATCGCGCCCGTGGTCACCATCTCGGTAAACAACAAAGTGTGTTCTGATAGTAAGCGATGAAAATAACGGCAGTGACGATCCGTCCAATCGAGCATGGGCGCAACAGAGAAACGCTGCATCACCGTTTTTGGCGTCACATCAGGGCTGGCGGCGGTTTTGCTGGGGTTAGTCATGGTCTCGAATCTCTGCAAATTACGTTAAACGACAGTCGTTTTCGACAGGCGGACGCGGATTATACACATTGCATCGGTAAGATTTAAGCAGAACCATCCCGCCTGACCACGAGGCAGAAGAAAAGCACAAGCTAACAGTATGGCAGCCGTTATGATGGTATAAACCAAACCAGCCCCTGTGCTTCTATAGCTGCTGCGAAAGCCGAAAGTATTTCTCTGCCACTAAGTAGCTGATCACCGCCTCTTTTTGTCGGTCGCAGAATTGATTTACCCACTGATGGGCATTGTGAATGATCGCTTGCGCTTCATGCGGGTAGGTAAGGTAATGATCGATAACTGCCTCTAGGTTGGAAAAATCTGCGTTCACTTCGGCATAGTGAACCCCAGGGATTAATTGGCCCTCCATAAACCAAGTTTCATACTCCAGCGGCGGTGAGAGGCACAGCGAGTTGGATGACAGTATCCACTTTAAATTGGTCGCAACGTCTTTCCCTTCCACACTGAGAATAAACTTATGCTGTAACTGCGCATGCGGTGTTAGCGGGGCTTTTCGATAAGCTTGGTCAGTGTCATTCACGGGGCGGGTATCCCCGACATCAATGATAGGGTGCGTGTAAAAGCGGCGAAGAAGTTGGCGACGCTTGTGATTAAAACAGCGTCCACGCCATACCGCGCTATCGCGTTTTTGCCCAAACGGAACAGGATCATCGATAAATTGAAAATGACGCACCGCATTGAGCTTGAGTAGTACGGCGTTTTGATTGTCGCCATGAATGGGACGACTCTTTACAAAGGCTGGCGTAAGTGGCGGTTGCGTGACATCGCCACCTAAGTAATGCAAAAACAAGCCGTTGGGGAACCAGCGCATCACTCGCAATATATCTAAAAAATACACCGAGCCGTGATCTTGTCTCACTCGGCCCGTCTGATGATCGCAATATTGCTCCGACAAACAAAACGGGGCATTCAAACGGTTGTAATAGCTGACACGTTGGTCAATATCAGATTTGTGCTGCTGATAAATGGGCAATAGTTGCCGGCACATCCATGAGCGATACCAATCATTAGGGAGCGCATTGAGTGCCAAGTTATAACTATAGTAGCGGAGTTTTTTCACCCTCTTGCTCCGTCAATCCGTTTGCGAAAATCTATTTACCGCAAAGCCTAGTCGAGCAAGATGACGAGCAAATGAAATGGCGAGAGAGCCTGTTGCTCGCTCTCTCGCGACAAGACTTATTCGATGGTGAATTTGCCTTTCATCACAGTCCAGTGGCCTGGGAAAGAGCAGAAATAGGTTAAGTCTTTGCCTTTCAGTCCTTCAGTTGAGAAGGTAATCGTGGTGCTTTCGCCGCCGCCAATCAATTTGGTATGCGCCAAGATGCGATCATCGCCTTGTGGCAAATAATCGTTATTTGGGCCGGCACCCGCGCCTTTCATGGCAATGTCTTGCAGGTTAGATGTTTCTGACAGCACCCAGTTGTGGCCCATCGAGGTCACAGGCATGGAGCCTTGGTGCTCCAGGGTTAGCGTCACTTCACTGCAGCTTGCTGGCACGGATAGCGATGTTTGATCGTAGGCCATTTTATCACCGGTGGTGACAGTTAACTCACACTCGTTGGCAGCCGCTTGCGTAGAAACAGACGCGAACGCCAGTGCGGCGAGGGCTAACAGTTTTTTCATCGGTACATACTCCTATTATGGATGTAAAGGTATGTTTTTTATGCCTGTGGCACGGTGTCATCATACGGACTCGCTACAAGAAAACAGTTAGCCGATTCAAAGATCAGCAGATTGTTAACTGTTTTTATTTTGCTCAATACTGTGAGAGGCCTGATCGCGATCAAGCGATACACGTAAAGCTATTTACAGGTGTGTGATAACGCATAGGATTAAAGACAGACAGGGTGCGCTGACCAGTGGCTATGATAAGATAACAAACTGACTGTCAGCACTTTGAGGCGCTATGACCAATACCACTGGGTTACTGCACCGCGCACAGCAGCTTTGTGAGCAGCGAGGAGTAAGGCTTACTCCACAACGTACGCGCGTTTACGAAATTATTGCCAACTACTCACGCGCCATCAGTGCCTATGAGTTGCTTGATGTGTTGCGCGAAACAGAACCACAAGCCAAACCCCCAACTGTCTATCGTGCGCTAGACTTTCTATTAGCGCAGGGGTTTGTACACAAAGTGGAGTCAACCAACAGCTACATCGCTTGTTGTCATTTGGGGCACCAAGGACACTGCTCGCAACTGTTGATTTGCGATCAATGCGGTACGGTCGAAGAGTGCCACACCGAGGAGCTGTCGGATGCATTGCGTGAAAAGGCGCAGCAAGTGGGCTTTCACGTACAACACCATGTGATTGAAACGCATGGCACATGTGCACAGTGCTTGGCTCAATAACATTGAATTGATTAGGACGGACATTCTTTATGGAAGCACAATTCGTCAACCCATTCCTGACCTCGCTGATTAACGTGCTGCAAACCATGGCACAGTTAGATATTCAGCCTGAGAAGCCTCACCTAAAGAAATCCGAGATCGCTAAAGGGGATGTTTCTGGGTTAATCGGTATGGTTGGCCCACAAACCAAAGGGTCGTTCTCAGTGACCTTTGACGAAGATATGGCGCTGGAGATCATGTTTCGCATGCTCGGTGAGCGCGCAGACTCGATCAACGAGGAAGTCACTGACATGGTGGGTGAAATCACCAATATGGTGACCGGGGGTGCCAAGCGTATTCTGTCAGAAAAAGGCTTTGAGTTTGAGATGGCAACCCCAGTGGTGGTGTCTGGTAAAGGTCATACCATCAATCACAAAAGCGATGGGCCTGTGATTATTATGCCGTTTAAATCGCCTCACGGTACTGCCTTCATTGAAATCTGCTTTGATCACTAAGACAGCACGGCTCGATACACAAACGCCGCGCAATTGCGCGGCGTTTTTTTCGTTTCACCGTTTAAGCGATTACGCTTGGCGCCATTGCTTAAAGGTGTTGATCAAGCCATTGGTCGAGCTGTCATGGCTGTCGATTTCGTTATTATCGCTCAGCTCTGGCAGGATGTTGTTTGCGAGCTGTTTACCTAGCTCAACGCCCCACTGATCAAAGCTGTAGATATTCCAAATCACACCCTGAGTGAAGATTTTGTGCTCGTACATCGCAATCAACGCGCCCAAGGTATATGGCGTGATTTGATTGACCAGAATCGAGTTCGTCGGGCGGTTGCCCTCAAACACTTTAAACGGTGCGATCGCAGCAACTTCATCGGCTGATTTACCCGCTTTTGCTAGCTCGGCTTCCACTTGCTCTCGATCTTTACCAAATGCCAATGCTTCAGTCTGAGCGAAGAAGTTAGCCATCAATTTGGCGTGATGATCGCCAATCGCGTTGTGACTATGCACTGGAGCAATAAAGTCACACGGGATTAATTTGGTGCCTTGGTGGATCAGCTGATAGAACGCATGCTGACCATTGGTACCCGGCTCACCCCAAATGATTGGGCCGGTTTGATAGTCAACCGGATTACCGTTGCGGTCCACATACTTACCGTTTGATTCCATATTGCCTTGTTGGAAATAGGCAGCAAAACGGTGCATGTATTGATCGTAAGGTAAAATGGCTTCTGATTCTGCGCCGTGGAAGTTGTTGTACCAAATACCAATCAGTGCCAACAGCACCGGCATGTTCTGCGCCATCGGTGCGGTTTTGAAGTGGTTATCCATTTGATGGGCACCGTCAAGCAGTGCAACAAAGTTGTCGTAACCTACGCCCAAACAGATAGAAAGACCAATCGCCGACCACAATGAGTAACGACCACCCACCCAGTCCCAGAATTCGAACATGTTGGCCGTATCAATACCAAACTCAGACACCGCTTTTGCGTTGGTAGAAAGCGCGGCAAAGTGCTTCGCCACTTGGCTTTCATCCCCTGCTGCGTTCATAAACCAATCACGCGCTGTATGGGCGTTGGTCATGGTTTCTTGGGTGGTAAAGGTTTTTGACGCCACCAAGAACAAGGTAGTTTCTGGATTTAGATCTTTTAACGTTTCGGCGATATGCGTGCCATCCACGTTAGAGACAAAGTGCAGGTTCAAATGGTTTTTGTACGCGGCGAGCGCTTCGGTCACCATGTAAGGACCAAGATCTGAGCCACCGATACCAATGTTAACCACATCTGTAATCGCTTTGCCGGTATAGCCTTTCCATTCACCGCTGATCACACGCTCGGAAAACGACTGCATTTGCGACAGTACCGCGTTCACTTTTGGCATCACATCTTCGCCATCCACCATGATGGGTGAATTGCTGCGGTTACGCAGTGCTGTATGGAGCACGGCACGATCTTCGGTGCGGTTGATCTTCTCACCGTCAAACATCGCGCTGATCGCGTCCGCCACACCGGTTTCATCCGCCAGTGCCAGCAACTTGGTCAGTGTTTCTTCACTGATCAGGTTTTTGGAATAATCCAACAGAATGCTGTCTTCGAATTGGGTCGAGAAATGGGCGAATCGCTGTGGGTTGTCGGCAAAAAGATCCGCCAGTGTGTAGTCCTGTGCTTCTTCAAAGTGGGCGGTCAGTGATTGCCACGCCACGGTTTGAGTGGGATTAATTGTCTTTAGCATCATGGTCATCCAAATCGCGTTGTGAATGCCGCTGTTAGCATAACAGCCGGCAAGGATCCTGTATTGTCTCAGCGTCACCACGCTGTTCGCGGTGGCAATTGGAGTAATATTACATAATCACAGCCAGATTCTCACATGCAATTGCTGTGAGAGGGTTGCGATTAATCATAGAATAGTTGGATAAGCCTTGAGCTTTTCGCTCACGACGAGGATCACAACAAGGACTGCTTATGTGGTATCAAACCGAAATTCAATTGCGCCCACGCCCGCGGGGCTTTCACCTTATTACCGACGACATCGTATCAGCGCTGCCTATCATCGATGAGATTGATATCGGGATGGTACAGGTGTTTATCAAGCATACCTCGGCGAGTTTGACCTTGAATGAAAATGCGGACCCCACAGTGCGCCAAGATATGGAAGCGCACTTTAACCACTCAGTGCCAGAACGCGCGCCCTATTATCAGCATACCTATGAAGGCGATGATGACATGCCAGCGCATCTTAAAGCATCGTTACTAGGCGCAAGCGTCACGATTCCCATCAGCCAAGGTCGGCTCAATCTCGGTACATGGCAAGGGATTTATCTGGGCGAGCATCGCGATCATGGCGGTACACGCACCTTGGTGGTCACTGTGCAAGGTGCGCCACGTACCGCTTAACATAAAAAGCTACACCGCGGCGTCATCGGCCGCGTTTAAGGCGAGATATTGACGAGGCACGCGGCCGGTGACTTGGCAAACTAATTCATAGCCAATGGTATCGACCAAGCGGGCAATGCGCTCGACGGGAAGCTCAGGCCCCCACAGTACCGCTTCATCACCCACTTTGTCGGTCGCATCTGGGCCCAGATCAACGGTGATCATATCCATCGAGACACGCCCAGCCAGCGGCACTTCGCGACCATTCAGCCAAACAGGGGTGCCGTCAGGTGCAGAGCGTGGATAGCCATCGCCATAGCCGATCGCAATCACGCCAATCAAGGTATCGCGCGAACTGCGCCAACGCGCACCATAGCCTACCGGCTCGCCCGCTTTCAGTTCGCGAACAGCCATCACCCGGGACGTCAATCGCATTGCCGGTTTTAGTCCTAGCTGTTCGCCGGTGAGTTCAATTCGCGACGAAATGCCATATAGACAAATGCCGGGACGCACCCAGTCAAAATGACTTTGCGGCCAAAACAAGGTCCCTGAGGAGGCTGCCAGCGACCGCTCTCCGCTTAGCCCTTCCGTCACCTGTATGAAGGTGTCTATCTGTGCTTGCGTAATCGGATTATCCAGCTCGTCCGCACAGCCAAAGTGACTGAGAAAGCCAATGTCAGCGGCCACATTGTCACAAGCATTAAGAGCGGCGAGTGCTTCCGGCACTTGCTCAGGCTGGAAACCTAAGCGGTGCATGCCTGAGTCAACTTTTAACCACACGGGTAACGGCTCACTTAACGAGGCTTGGGTTAGCATCGCTACTTGCTCTTTACAATGCACGGTTGCCGTCAATTGATGAGTGACTAATAACGGCAGTTCATCCGCTTCATAAAATCCTTCCAGCAAGACGATGGGCAATTGGATCCCGGCACGACGTAACGTCAATGCTTCTTCCACCCGTGCCACACCGAAGGCATCGCTAAACGGGGCCAAGGTGGTGGCAACAGACGCGAGCCCATGCCCGTAACCATCGGACTTCACCACCGTCATCACTTTACTGTTAGGCGCTTTACGGCGCATCACTTGGATGTTGTGCACCATCGCCTCGGGATCAATCAAGGCACGAGCTGCATTGGTCATGGTAGACAGATCACTCATCATCAAACGCGGGCCCTGCATAGTTATCAAATCGCGAATACTGTCCTTGGAAGGTGAGACGCACACTACCAATCGGACCGTTACGCTGTTTACCAATCAGGATTTCCGCAATCCCTTTCATCGCACTTTCTGGGTTGTAGACTTCGTCTCGGTAAATAAACATGATCAAGTCGGCATCCTGCTCAATGGCGCCCGATTCACGTAAGTCCGAGTTAACTGGGCGTTTATCCGCCCGTTGCTCCAACGAGCGGTTCAGCTGCGATAGCGCCACTACAGGCACGTTCAGCTCTTTCGCGAGCGCTTTGAGCGAGCGAGAAATTTCGGCAATTTCAAGGGTTCGGTTTTCTTGTAAACCCGGAACACGCATCAATTGCAGGTAGTCGACCATGATCATGCTCAGACCGCCATGTTCACGTGCAACGCGACGTGCTCGCGAGCGCACATCGGTCGGTGTCAGACCGGAGCTGTCATCGATGTACATGTTCTTTTTCTGCATCAAGATCCCCATCGATGAGGAGATGCGCGCCCAGTCCTCATCATCAAGCTGACCGGTCCGGATCTTGGTTTGATCGACGCGCGAGAGCGAGGCCAACATACGCATCATCAGCTGTTCAGCCGGCATCTCGAGCGAGAAGATCAACACGGGTTTTTCTTGGTCCATCGCCGCGTTTTCACACAAGTTCATCGCAAAGGTGGTTTTACCCATCGATGGACGTGCTGCGACAATGATTAAATCAGACGGCTGTAGGCCGGCAGTTTTTTTGTTCAGGTCAGTAAAGCCTGTCGATACGCCCGTGACACCATCTTGCGGTGACTTAAAGAGCTCTTCAATGCGCTCCAGTGTTTTGCTCAGCACCGAGTCAATATGCTGCGGCCCTTCGTTTTCACTGGTTCGAGATTCGGCAATCGCAAACACCTTGCTCTCGGCCATATCGAGCAGATCTTCCGAGCTACGCCCTTGCGTGTCATAGCCCGCATCGGCGATTTCATTGGCGACCCCAATCAGATTACGCACCATGGCACGCTCTCGCACAATATCAGCGTAAGCAATAATGTTGGCCGCACTTGGGGTGTTTTTCGCCAACTCCGCTAAATAAGCAAAACCGCCCACATCGTCGAGCTTGCCCGCTTTTTCAAGGTGCTCAGAGAGGGTGATCAAATCTAGTGGCTTGCCTTCATCGAGCAAGGTCTTGGTCGCATCGAAAATTAATCGATGGGGGCGACTGTAAAAGTCATGGCTGACGACTTTTTCCGCAACCGCATCCCAGCGCTCGTTATCCAACATCAAGCCACCCAGCACGGACTGCTCGGCTTCAATGGAATGTGGCGGCACTTTGAGGTTAGCGACTTGTTGATCTTTTGCGGGTTTACGATTGTCTGCCATAACGAACTCACCTATTACTGATGGGCGCCATTATACCCGCTGTCCTAGCGAGACGCTGCCCTGTCAGCCATTTTTTTCCAAACGCTGAATAATCACCGCGGATTTTAACCCAAATTTGACCGCTTCAACGCTGACGATCCCTATCATAGCGCGCCTGAGACAGTGTGAGGGTAAAGCCATGAAATCTGTTTATACGCCGCTTTGGATCTCACTATGTGTCGCGTGTATCAGTCCTGCCTATGCAACCGAGCAAGACGACACGCCAAGGTCACCTTGGTCATCCGATATTTCCATCGGTTATCAACGTCTGGGCGGCAATGCCGATTCACAAACGATCAACAGTGAGTTAAACGGCCAATACCAAATCGAACAATACAGTTATCAAGCCAGCGTCAGTCTGCTGCAGGTTGAAAAAGATGGCGAAGAGGACAAACGCAAAACGGAGTTCGAATCCCAAGCCAATATGAAGCTTAGCGCGCAAAGCTATGCGCTGCTGAACGCCACGTACGTCGCTGACCGTTATGGCCCTTACTTTGACGACTTTATGCTCGCAACCGGTCTTGGCTACCAATGGATCGAGCGTGACGCATTAAGTGTCAGCACAGAGATAGGTCCCGGTTTTCGTTACCAACGGCCAAATTTGGACGAAATTGATGACGATGATCTGATCATGCCCTATTCGGTCAGTGAGCCTGTCGTCCGCGCTCAAGCCAAATGGCAGTGGCGTTTTTTAGATAATGCCAGTATCGAGGGACGCACACAGGTGGTGTCTGGGGAAAGCAATACCAGTGTGGAAGGCGTGTTGTCGCTAGCTACCACCATTACCGAAAAGCTTTCAATTAAGCTGACGGGAAAACAAAACTACATGAGTGAAGTGCCACCGGGGCTGAAGCACAAAGACAGTGTGTTCACGGTCGGATTACGGTATCAGTGGCTTTAACGGTTATCTGTTCACAGTCATAAAAAAAGCCAGCCTTATCGGCTGGCTCTTTCACAAACATTGTCTTGGCAATTACGCAGCAACAACGTTCACTTTTACGGTTGCGAATACGTCAGAGTGCAGTTGCACGCTGATTTCGTACTCACCAGTGTTGCGCAGTGCGCCTTCTGGTAGACGAACTTCGCTCTTCGCGATTTCAACGCCTGCTGCAGTTACAGCGTCAGCGATGTCACGAGTACCGATAGAACCGAACAGCTTGCCTTCGTCGCCCGCTTTAGATGCGATCTCAACCGCTTCTAGCGCTTCAACTTTCTCAGCACGCGCTTGAGCAGCAGCCAGTTGCTCAGCAACTTTTGCTTCTAGCTCAGCACGACGTGCTTCGAAGTGTTCGATGTTTGATTTGGTTGCCATAACAGCCTTACCTTGTGGGATAAGGAAGTTACGCGCGTAACCAGACTTAACAGTTACCTGATCACCTAGGCCACCCAGGTTACCGATTTTATCAAGTAGAATAACTTGCATTCTTCAATCCTCTCTAACGTGGACAGTTCCGATTACTGATGCTTGTCAGTGTACGGCAGCAGGGCCAGGTAACGAGCGCGCTTGATAGCACGAGCCAGTTGACGCTGGTACTTAGCACGAGTACCAGTGATACGGCTAGGTACAATCTTACCAGATTCGGTAATGTAGTTTTTTAGAGTCGCTACATCTTTGTAGTCGATCTCTTGTACGCCTTCTGCAGTGAAACGGCAGAATTTACGACGACGGAAGAAACGTGCCATGGGCTTATCTCCTGATCTAAATGTCTATAATGTGGTCGGCATGCAATACCAATTTTCCCTCGCCTTGTCGGCTGGTCTGGTAAGCGAGAAAACCGCTTACCTTGATATGGCTGCCTAAAGCTAAATCGTGAGTCTGTTGTGTTGACCCTTGCCCGCTTACCACCACCGGCAGACGACAATACACCTGACGGGGAAGGTTCGCTTCGAGTTGCGTGGAACGATGCTCTAACACAAAGTGGCAGTGCGGGATCCCTGCAGGGCTCTGGCGGTGGACCGGAGCTTTACTGATTACACCAGCAAGTTCCAATCGATTGGTCATCACAGCAATTACTCAGCAGCGCTCTCGCCTTCAGCTTTCGCTTCTGGTTTCGCTTCTGCACGCTCTTCGCGCTCAGGGCGATCTTCACGCTTAGCAGTACGCTCTTCTTTAGCCTTCATCATGACAGATGGCTCAGTGATAGCGTCTTTGGTACGCATGATCATGTTACGGATCACAGCGTCGTTGAAGCGGAACGTGCTTTCTAGCTCGTCAATCACAGATTGCTCAGCTTCTACGTTCATCAGAACATAGTGTGCTTTGTGCAGTTTGTTGATTGGGTAAGCCAGTTGACGACGGCCCCAGTCTTCTAGACGGTGGATTTGACCACCCGCATCTTTGATAGACGCAGTGTAACGCTCGATCATGCCAGCAACTTGCTCGCTCTGATCAGGGTGCACCATGAATACGATTTCGTAATGACGCATTGAGTTGCTCCTTACGGATTAATCAGCTTCCACAATTGGCCCGGTCGTCCAGCGGAAGCAAGGAACGAAAAATAAAAGACCGAGAATCAGGCGCGAGATAGTACAGAATTGCAGCGCCATTAGCAAACAGATTTTCTCTTCATCGGCTCACCTTGCTGTCATCCTGTCACAACCAAACCAAAACGCCTCGCGACCTGTTCGATTATGGTCATTTCCATTCGTGTTTACTCGCACGACACAACCACTTAATTTGCGAAAAACAACAACTTACTGATAACAATTGGCGTGACATTGCGCCAAAAAACATGACGCATAGCAAAAAAATCAGGAAATCAACCCTGAAAATTGTCAAGTTTGTTTAAGTTTCAACCAACATCACGCTATTGATGCACTTCTTTTTTACCAATAATTAATTTCTGAACCCGCGCTCAAATTATTGCACTTCCGCCTCCATTTCTTGGCATCAATTGCCCAACATAGCGGTTTTATTGCCTATTGTTGATATTTAAGTCACCTATACAGGCAAAAAAGTAAGGAAAAGGACACATCAAACGCTACCTGCATTGATGAAATTCGCTTCAAAAATTTTGGGAGCAAAATATGAAACTGATGACGCCATCACGTGCCGTCGCGCTAGGTTTGGCGGGACTCGCGTTAAGTAGCCCCAGCGTACATGCTGCGGTTGATTGCCAGCCCCTGCCCAATTGGCAAAGTGGCAATACCTACACCCAAGGGGATCAAGTTAAAGCGGACGATACCGCCTATGAGGCAAGGTGGTGGACGCAAGCCGATCCTGCCACCCAATCAGGGGAGTGGAAAGCGTGGAAAATCCTCGGCCAGTGCGCGGGCAGCGTCAACCAAGCCCCTACCGCAACCTTAACCGTCTCCCCGTCTGGACCCGTTAAGGTTGGCGACACACTCACCTTCACCCTCGCCGGAACCGACACGGATGGCACAGTGACCTCATTCGTACTCTCACAAGGCGAGACTGTCTTATATGAAGGTGCAGAAGCGACCACCATTGACTGGCAAGCCGAACAAACGGGGCGCTTTACGTTTACGCTCACCGTGACCGACGACAAAGGCGCGACCGATACCCAAACATTGCAACAGGTAGTGGGGGATGACCAAACCGGCGGCGATGAGTATGCCTGTCGCCCTGCTGGTTTATACACCACCCCAGATGTCGACGTACCGTATTGCTCGGTGTATGACGAAAACGGCCTGGAAGACATGGGCGCCGATCACCCTCGCCGTGTCATTGGCTATTTCACCAGCTGGCGAAACGGTGCCAACGGCCAGCCAGCTTATTTAGTCAGCGATATTCCTTGGGACAAGATCACCCACATTAACTACGCCTTTGCCCATGTTAACGCGGACAACCAATTGTCTATCGGCGATCCCAACGCCCCCGATAACCCAGCGACCCAAATGACCTGGCCGGGCGTGGCTGGCGCAGAAATGGATCCAACCCTGCCGTACAAAGGCCACTTTAACTTGCTCAACAAGTATAAAAAGCAGCACCCCGACGTGAAAACGCTGATCTCCGTGGGTGGCTGGGCCGAAACCGGGGGCTACTTCGGTGAAAACGGCGAGCGCATCGACAGTGGCGGTTTCTACACCATGACCACCAATGCCGATGGCAGCGTCAACCAAGCTGGCATTAAAGCTTTCACCGACAGTGCCGTCGCCTTCTTGCGCCAATATGGCTTTGATGGTCTCGACATTGATTATGAATACCCATCGTCAATGAAAGACTCAGGCCACCCTGACGATTTCAGCTACTCTAACCCACGTCGGGCGCACTTGAATAAATCCTACCAAGTGCTGATGAAGTCGCTGCGTGAAGCGCTCGATAAAGCCAGTGCACAAGATGGCAAGCACTATATGCTAACCATTGCCGCACCGTCGTCGGGTTACTTATTGCGCGGGATGGAAACCTTCCAAACCACCCAATACTTAGATTACGTCAACATTATGAGCTATGACCTGCACGGGGCATGGAACGATCATGTTGGCCATCAGGCGCCGCTGTACGACACCGGCGAAGACTCGGAGCTTAAACAGTGGAATGTCTACCAAACCCCTGAGTTTGGCGGGATTGGTTATTTAAATACCGACTGGGCTGCGACCTACTTTATGGGCGGTATGTCTCCCGGCCGCATCAATATTGGTATCCCGTATTACACCCGTGGCTTTAAAGACGTACAAGGGGGCGATAAAGGCCTTTGGGGACGCGCGCCACTGCCAAACCAAAGTGAGTGCCCAGCCGGCACCGGTGTCGGTGAGAAAAACAAATGCGGCAACGGTGCAGTCGGGATAGATAACCTTTGGCATGATGTGGACGAGCTCGGCAACGAAGTGCCTGCAGGCTCTAACCCATTGTGGCATGTGAAAAACCTGCTCGACGGCAAACTACCGGCCTATGCGGCGGAATACGGACTCGACCCTGAGCAAGACCCCACTGATCGCCTTACTGGTAGTTATCAGCGTTACTACGATGACATCGCCAAAGCGCCATGGGTTTGGAACGAGGAAAAACGTGTATTTCTGTCGATGGAAGACGAAACCTCGATGGCCGAGAAAGTGGACTACGTAGTCAACAAAGGCCTAGGCGGGGTGATGTTCTGGGAGCTGGCGGGGGATTATCGCTATGATGATCAGCGTCAAGCCTATTTTATGGGTGACACCCTGACCTCGCTGGCGTACCAAACCTTTAAGCAATCCGGCAGCGACTACTCGCTACAACGTGGCGACGCCAACTTCCAAGTGCCAAGCGAGCAAGTGGATGTCACGTTTGACGCACTGAACTTCCCAGTGGGCGATGACAACTACCCTATCCGCCCCACGTTCCGCTTTACCAACCACTCGGATCTGGACTTATCGGGCGCCACCATCAGCTTTGATGTGCCGGTTTCAACCTCGGCCATTTTTAAATCTGACTGGAACGCCCAGAAAAAGCTGCGCATGGAAGTCGTACGTGATAGCAGCAATGCCAGTGGTAACAACATCGGCGGGTTTGATGCCACGCATCATCGCTTTGCCATCACCTTGATTAACGAATGGGGCGGCATTGAGCAAAGCTTTAAGCCGGGTGAAACCTTGGACGCTCAGGTGATGTACTACATGCCGATCACCAACCCGACCAATATCACCATCGAAAAAGATGGCCAGCGCTATGCGGTAAAGCAGGAGTATCCAAGCCTTCCGCCTGCGCTACCCGGTAGCACTGGTCAAAGTGGTGGCGACACTCAGTGTCCCGGCGTCGATGTTGCCAGCCTGAGTACCTACCCCAACTGGCCCAATGGTGGCAACCATGCCAGCGGTGGCGACCAACTTATCTACCAAGATGCAGTATGGGAAGCCAAATGGTGGACCCAAGCGGCACCCGGTGGTCAAGCTTGGCGCCAAGTCTGCAGCCTCTAATCCATTTCTGGTCTTGAATGCGGGGGCTGCGTGCCCCCGTTAAGGAGTCGTTATGTTCAAGTCTTCGCTCTCACAGTTTTCCTGCCGCAGCGCCGTGGCCCTTGCGCTGGTCGCAAGCAGTTCACAAGTGATGGCACATGGCTATTTAGAAAGCCCCAAAGCACGCCAAGCGATTTGCCATGAGCAAGGAGGCTATTGGTGGCCTTCAGATGGATCACGTATCCCTAACGCTGCCTGTCGCACTGCGTTCTTAGAATCGGGGCACTACCCGTTTGTGCAACACCACGAATCAGCCCAATTGGTGGCGGATTATCGCAATATGGATGCGGTGAAAGCGGCCGTTACCGATGGCAACTTATGTGGTGCCGGTGATCCCAATAAAGCCGGGATCAGTTTGCCCTCACCGGATTGGCAACGGACCGAAGTCACCCCTGATGGCAATGGGCAAATTGACGTGCGTTTTCGCGCCACCACACCGCACAACCCAAGCTTTTGGGAAATTTATCTGACCAAGCCAGACTACAACGGCGCGACCGATGCGCTGACGTGGGACGATCTCGAAAAGATCGACACCTTTGGCGACCTGCCCATTGTGGTTGGCGATAACGGTAACCGGTATTACGAGATGACCGTGACCCTGCCCGCCGATCGTCAAGGTGATGCCATTCTCTATAGCCGTTGGCAACGTATTGATCCGGCCGGAGAAGGCTTCTACAACTGTGCCGACATCACTATCACCCCTAGTCAGACCGCACCCGCCCAATGGCACGAGCTAGGATACTTTGTCCCACATCCACAAATGGCAGCATTGGGCGATCGCGTGCGCGCCCGCTTGCACAATCGCCAAGGCCAAGAAGTCGTGGATGTCACACTCACCCTGACGGACCAAAATGTGGCGAATTGGCCACACGCACTGGCCAGCCTTATCGAGCAACAGGCTAACGAGCCCTTACGTATCGGGGTGATGCGCCACGGTGAGATCCATTTTAATGCCGATGACGTGGTGCAAAACCAAGTCTTTAGCCATCACGATAGCTATAGCTTCAACCTGTCGGTGATCCCGGCTACCGACGAACACACCAGCAACCTGCCCGCTTGGAGTGCATCTGACGTCTATGTGGCCAAGGATCGCGTGCGCTATGGCGACAACATCTACCAAGCAAAATGGTGGACACGCAACGAGCAACCCGGCGCTGCCCTTGTTTGGCAACGCGTGACACAATAAGGAGCAAACATGAAGCCAATGACCCTACTCTCTCTGGCGATTGCTGGGGCACTGGGTGCCAGCCACGCCGTGGCGGCCCCCTCAACCCCAAGTTTGGACTGGAAACCACAAAACTATTCTTTTGTTGAAGTCGACGAATATGGTCGCGGATCGTACAAAGATCTCGTGCAACGCGTGGATGAAGTCCAAATTGAGATTAAATGGAATGCGTGGTCCGGTGATGGCGGTGACAGCTACAAGGTGTACTTTGACGATCAAGTCGTCAATCAAGGCACCTTACCGGCAGGAACCAAATCCGGCATTGTCACTTTTCCCTATGACAAAGGCGGCCGCCACCAGCTTAAATTCGCCTTGTGTGAAGGCGGCGTGGATGGCCAGTGTGCCACCAGTGCCGCCAAACCCATCGTGATCGCAGACACCGACGGTGTGCACCTTGACCCACTGCCGATGAATGTCGACCCCAATAACAATGACTACCCCAAACAGCCTGATACCGTGGTGGGGGCATACTTTGTCGAATGGGGCATTTATGGCCGTAACTTCGATGTCAGTCAGGTGCCTGCGGGGAATCTCACCCACATCTTATATGGCTTTATCCCCATTTGTGGCCCCAATGAGTCATTAGGCGACATCGAAAATGGCAACAGCTTGCGCGCGCTGGAGCTTGCCTGCCAAGGCTCAAAAGACTATGAAGTGGTGATCCATGACCCTTGGGCAGCGATTCAGAAAAAACTGCCCGGCACACCAGCTAAAGATCCAATTGGTGGCACTTACGCGCAAATGATGGCACTCAAGCAGCGCTACCCGGATCTGAAAATTCTCCCATCCGTTGGCGGCTGGACCCTATCAGACCCCTTCTATGATTTCACCGACAAAGCCAACCGTGATGTCTTTGTTGCCTCGATGAAAGAGTTCCTACAAACCTGGAAGTTCTATGATGGGGTCGACATTGACTGGGAATACCCAGGCGGTGGCGGTGCCAACCCAGATTTAGGCAATCCCGATAAAGACAGCCAAGCCTACGCGGCCTTAATGCGTGAGCTGCGTGCGATGTTGGATGAGCTCGAAGCCGACACGGGCCGTGAGTACCAACTCACCTCGGCCGTCGGGGCCGGTTATGACAAAATCGCCAACGTCGATTACAGCGCCAGCGCGCCGTACATGGATTACATCTTTGCCATGACCTACGACTTTTTCGGCGCATGGAATAATGTCACCGGTCACCAAACCGCCATTTACTGCGGCAGCCATATGAGCGCCGATGAATGTGATGGTACTGGTGTCGATGATAACGGCGAGCCCCGAAAAGGTCCTGCCTACACGCTCGATAATGGTGTGCAATTACTACTCGAAAGCGGCGTGCCACCAGAAAAAATGGTGATCGGTACCGCGATGTACGGCCGTGGCTGGGAAGGCGTTTTCCCTGCCAATGCAACCGATCCTAACAACCCGATGACCGCCCCCGGTAACGGCCCAATCAAAGGCAGTACCGCTGATGGTATTTGGGAAGCGGGCGTGATTGACTACAAAGGCGTCGTCAAATCAATGCTCGGCAGCGCGGGGAACGGT
Source organism: Salinivibrio sp. YCSC6 (assembly GCF_004916735.1). Classification (NCBI taxonomy): domain Bacteria; kingdom Pseudomonadati; phylum Pseudomonadota; class Gammaproteobacteria; order Vibrionales; family Vibrionaceae; genus Salinivibrio; species Salinivibrio sp. YCSC6. The sequence continues at coordinate 237,885 of NZ_CP039516.1, read as the reverse complement.
ATCAATGGCTTCCAACCCGGTTATGATGAGCAAGCTGAAGCGGCCTACGTTTGGAACCCAGACAACGGCAAGCTAGTCACTTATGACAACCAGCGCTCGGTCAAAGCCAAAGGCCAGTATGTACGCAACCACAACTTCGCCGGTTTGTTTGCTTGGGAAATCGATGCCGACAATGGCGATATCCTTAATGCGATGCACGAGGGCTTAGCACAGGATGGTCAACCACCTGTCAATAGTGCTCCTACCGTCACCCTTGCGCAGCAAAGCTATACGCTGGCACCCGGATCGTCGTTAACCATTGCCGCCAATGGGCGTGATCGGGATGGCGATACCCTGACCTATCGCTGGCAAGGCGATACGGCGCTGACCCTGACTAATAGCGACACGGATTCGGTCACCGTGACCGCCCCCGATGTGAGTACCAGCACCGATTATTCCCTGTCGGTGACGGTATCGGATGGTCAAGCCAATGCCGAGGCCAGCACGACTATTAAGGTGGTGGTACCGGGTGAAAACCAAGCCCCCACCGTGGCACCTATCGCCCCTGTTAGCCTGAAAAGCGGTGAGCAAACCCGCGTGACGATTGAGGCAAACGACCCAGATGGCGATACACTCAGCTACACCTACCGTGCATCCGGCGATCTGGCCGTTGCTGGCAGCGGTGATCAGGTGACGCTGACCGCGCCCACCGTGACGGAGAATCGCGACTATGTGGTCACGGTCGAGGTCAGCGATGGCGACAAAACCACGCAAGCGCAATTCACGGTAACCGTGACGGCGGCCAGTGGCTTACCAACGTGGGATGAAAACACCGTGTATGTCGGCGGCGATCGCGTCCTGTATCAAGGGGTTGAGTATCGCGCCAAGTGGTGGACCAAAGGCCAGCGCCCAGACCAAGGCGATCCATGGGAGCGCGTCGGGGATAGCCAAGCCAACCAAAGCAGTGAATGGCAAGCGACCGTTGCTTATTCCGGTGGCGATGAAGTTGAATATAACAACCAACGCTACCAAGCCAAATGGTGGACGCAAGGCGAAAAGCCGGGTAGCGCCGCGGTCTGGCAATTGCTGTAACGGTTTTTCACTTCCCTCAATGACAAAACGCCCCAACAGGGGCGTTTTTCTTCAGCGGTGGACAAGAGACAAGGCACTTAACGACGCTGACGCACCGCTTCATACAAACAGACGCCAGTTGCCACGGACACGTTCAAGCTCGACACGCTACCCGCCATTGGGATCCGAATCAGCTCATCACAGGTTTCACGCGTCAAACGGCGCATGCCATCTCCTTCTGCGCCCATCACTAAGGCGAGCGGCCCCACCAATTTGGTGTCGTAAACATCATGATCGGCCTCACCCGCCGTGCCCACAAACCACACGCCCTGCTCTTTGAGCGCACGCATGGTTCGCGCTAAGTTGGTGACGCGCACTAAAGGCACGACTTCAGCGGCGCCACAGGCGACTTTTCGCGCCGTAGCATTGAGCTGAGCGGATTTGTCTTTCGGGACAATCACTGCACTGACTCCCGCCGCATCCGCGGTACGCAAGCACGCCCCCAAGTTGTGGGGGTCAGTTACCCCATCAAGCACCAGCAGCAAGGGACTCTCGGTATTGGCGAGGATCGCCTCCAAGTCATTTTCGTTATACTGACGGCCCGCTTTGACACGTGCCACAATCCCTTGGTGCGACGCACCTTGGGTTTTGTCGTCTAACGCTTTGCGGCCGACTTGCTGAATACTGATCCCCAGCATCGCTAATTCGTTTAGTACAGGCACCAAGCGTTCGTCTTGACGGCCTTTTAGCACCATCACGTCAATAAAGCGAGATGGATCAGTCGCAAGCACGGCTTGGACGGCATGAATGCCGTAAATGGTTTCATTACTCATGGGTTACTTCTTTTTCTTGACCGCTTTAGGTTTTTGCTTCTTCGCCTTTTTCTTGCGTGCTTTTTCCGCAGGCGACTTACCTTTGCCCTTCTTGCCTTTTTTCTCTGCAGGGGCCTTGTCTTCTTCAACGCTAGGCACGGCGCCACGTTTCAGTTGCTGACGCACGGACATTCGCTCACGACGGGCTTGTGGGTCTTTATTCGACTCCGCACGGCCTTTCTTGCGTTTGTCACGGGCTGTTTTCCCCGGGCGACGGGCTTTGCGCTCAGAGCCTACCAGCTCAAAGTCGATTTGTCGCTCATCCAAGTTAACGGCTAAGACTTTCACGGTCACCTGATCACCGAGTCGGAACACGCGTCCCGAGCCTTCACCGACCAAGCGTTGACCCACCATATCAAAGCGATAGTAATCATTATCAAGGTTGGAAATATGGACCAAACCGTCGATGTGTAACTCATTGAGGCGAACAAAGAAGCCAAAACCAGTGACATTGGCAATCACGCCTTCCAACTCATCACCAACGTGATCTTGCATGTATTCGCACTTAAGCCAATCAGCCACATCACGGGTAGCATCATCAGCACGGCGTTCGGTTTTCGAACACTGCTCGCCGAGCACATCCATATCGTCAAATGAGTAATGGTAGCCACCGGTCGGGGTCCAACGGTCTTGGTTTTTACCCGCTTGTTTGGCAATCAAGTATTTGAGTGCACGGTGCAACAGCAAATCCGGATAGCGACGAATAGGCGAGGTAAAGTGTGCATATTGCTTGAGTGCCAAACCGAAGTGGCCTTGGTTATCCGCTTGATACACCGCTTGCTTCATCGAGCGGAGCAACATGGTTTGGATCAGTTCACTGTCAGCGCGACCATGTACCACATGCATCAGTGCCGCGTAGTCTTTCGGCGTCGGCTCAAGGCCGCCGCTGAGACTCAAGCCTAACTCGCCTAAGAAATCTTTAAAGCCACTGAGGCGCTCTTCGCCCGGCGCTTCGTGGACACGATAGAGTGCTGGCTCTTTGTGTTTTTCCACAAAACGCGCCGACGCGATATTGGCCAAGATCATACACTCTTCGATGATCTTGTGCGCATCGTTACGCTCCACCGGCACAATACGGTCGATTTTACGCTGTGCGTTGAAAATAAACTGGGTTTCCACCGTCTCGAACTCAATCGCCCCCCGTTGTTGGCGAGCCTCACTGAGCACTTTGTACATATCGTGCAAGGTCTCTAAGTGCGGTACCAGAGAACGGTAGCGCTCACGCAACTCCTCATCGCCTTCAAGGATGTGAGAGACCTTGGTATAGGTCAGACGCGCGTGGGAATTCATCACCGCTTCGTAATGCTTGTAACCAGATAACGCACCTGACTCAGAAATCGTCATCTCACACACCATACACAAGCGATCGACTTGCGGGTTCAGCGAGCATAAACCATTGGAGAGCACTTCCGGCAACATGGGCACCACTTGATTCGGGAAGTACACCGAGTTACCGCGGTTTTGCGCTTCTTTATCCAACGCCGAATCAGGTCGCACATAGTAGCTGACATCGGCAATCGCCACCCACAGACGCCAGCCGCCCGAGCGTTTACGCTCGCAATAGACCGCATCATCAAAGTCGCGGGCATCTTCACCATCGATGGTCACCAGTGGCAAATCACGTAGATCGACGCGGCCCTCTTTGGCTTTTTCTGGTACTTCCTCACTCAAGCTTTTCACTTGCTTGAGGACCGCATCCGGCCATTGGTGGGGAATATCGTGGGTGCGCATCGCAATTTCGATTTCCATGCCGGGCGCCATGTTCTCGCCCAGCACTTCAACAATCTTACCGACAGGATTGGTTTGTCGAGTCGGGCGCTGCATGATCTCGACCACCACCACATTGCCCATACGCGCACCTTGGGTTTGCTCTTTGTCGATCACGATGTCTTGACCAAGACGGCTATCATCGGGCACGACAAAGCCCATGCCATCTTCCACAAAGTAACGGCCCACGATTTGACCTTGGCGTGCCTCGAGCACCCGTACTACACGGGCTTCTTTGCGGCCTCGCTTATCGGTGCCAACACCTTGTGCCAAAATCACATCACCGTGCATCACGCTACGCATTTGATGGTGCGGTAACATCCAATCATCGTGATTGCCTTTGCCTTCTGGGCGCAGAAAGCCAAAGCCGTCTCGGTGACCGATGACAGTGCCTTTAACCAAGTCTAATCGCTCGGGTAAGGCGTAGCACTGACGACGGGTAAACACCAATTGGCCATCACGCTCCATAGCGCGCAGGCGTCGACGTAAGCCTTCATACTGTTCATCACCGGCGAGCCCCAAGTGTGCGAACAGATTGTCTCGACTTACCGGCGCTTTAAAGCTGCGTACGACCTCAAGCAGGTGTTCACGGCTAGGGACGGGATTGTCATATTTTTCTGCTTCACGAGCTTGGTGCGGATCGGCCGCAATGCCTGTGGGCGTATTTTTTGTCGAACCTGTGTCTTGCGACATAGACCTTTTCCTATTGGCGTATGTTGATTTCATTATATCTGTTAACTGACGCTAATGCGCCGCGATGATCGCAGTTTGACGTTTTGTTTCAGCGTCTTGCTTGTAAACAACGAGAGGAATATGGCGCAGGCACCATATCGAATCAGATTGGAAACAGATGAGTGGTAGCGAGTATAACGAATTTGTGTGACAAAATCGCTTATTGTGCTTACCAATAACTGGTGCGACGTTTGGCGCGCGCAATAATGTTTTGTGGCATACGCGCTTCTAGCGCAGCACGCAGCTGAGCAATCCGGTTGCGGGTTTGGGTGTCCGCGGTAATAGTTTGGTACAACCAACGGTATGCATCTTCATAATCGAGCGGCGAGCCGACATCGTCCACTAGCAGCTCAGCCAGTAAGATGCGTGCACGCGTATCCCCCAGCGAAGCCGCTTCACGCAGATAAGGAATGGCTCGGCGCTGGTCCTGCTGGACGAGCGTGCCATTGGCATAATAGCGTCCCAGCTGCTCGAGTGCCGCGGGCAAGCCTTGTTGTGCCGCCAGCTTCATGTAGTAAACACCCAGCTCCGCATCCTGATCCACACACACGCCCCACGCCAGCATATCACCATATAAAAACTCATAGGCGGGCGATCCAACACGGGTGGCACGGGCTTCAATATCTTGGATCAATTGGCACTCGTCCTGCTTCACCCGTTCAAGGTGAGAGTTAGTTTCGAACAAGGCAATCAATTCGCTCTCTTCATACACAGGCACAGCGGGGCCGACGTCCGCTTTGGCCGCTGCTGTTGACAACAAAAGAGAAAAAACTAGCGTTCGAAACTTCATGCCTACTCGCTATCAAAACAAAAAACTAAGCAGCAGCGTCAGGGCTACCTGTGCCTTTTTTGTATCGGCGCTATGTGAAATGACTTTAGCAAAGGCGGCAAGTTTTTTCCGCTATCGCGCGATCTCGATTCCAAGCTGGGCGAAAAAAGCATTAAAAAAGCCAGCGACAAGGCGCTGGCTTTTATCATTCAAAGCAATTGCTTATTCAGCAAACGGATGTACTTTGATGATGGTTTCGTTACGGTCAGGACCGGTTGAAATAATATCAATCGGCACACCGGTCAGCTCTTCGATACGCTTGATGTAATCGAGCGCCGCTTGCGGCAGTTCGTCGAGAGATTTCACCCCAAAGGTGTTCTCGCTCCAACCAGGCATGCTTTCATAGATAGGCTCGATGTTTTCGTACGCGTCAGCGGCCAGAGGGGATACCTCAACGGTTGAACCGTCTGCCATCTTGTAACCGGTACAAATTTTGATTTCTTCCAAGCCGTCCATCACGTCAAGCTTGGTCAGACAGAAACCTGACACTGAGTTGATTTGTACTGCACGACGCATCGCAACCGCATCAAACCAACCACAACGACGTTTACGGCCGGTAGTCGCACCGAATTCGGCACCTTTAGTACCAAGGTGCATGCCAATCTCATCATCCAACTCAGTCGGGAATGGACCCGCACCAACACGCGTACAATACGCTTTAGCAATACCCAAGATATAGCCAAGGTGACGCGGACCAAAACCAGAGCCTGCAGCAACGCCGCCGGCAGTGGTGTTCGACGAAGTAACGTACGGATAAGTACCGTGGTCGATGTCTAGCAAGGTGCCTTGTGCGCCTTCAAACATGATTTTGTCACCACGTTTGCGGGCATCATCAAGTTCTTGAGTCACGTCCATCACCATACCAGTGAGGATGTCCGCTTGCTCCATGACTGTCGCCAAGGTCTCTTCATAGCTCACAGGCTCAGCCTTGTAGAAATGCTCAAGCTGGAAGTTATGGAATTCCATCACTTCTTTTAGCTTTTCAGCAAAGGCTTCTTTGTCGAACAGATCGCCAACACGCAGACCACGACGTGCCACTTTATCTTCGTATGCAGGCCCGATACCGCGACCGGTCGTACCGATGGCTTTCTTACCGCGTGCTTGCTCACGTGCTGCGTCAAGCGCAATGTGATATGGCAGGATCAGAGGACAAGCTTCTGACAGGAATAGGCGCTCACGAACCGGCACACCGCGCGCTTCCAGCTCACCCATTTCTTTCAGCAGAGCATCCGGCGACAGCACAACACCGTTACCGATGATACATTTAACGTTGTTGCGAAGGATACCAGAAGGAATCAAGTGTAGGACGGTTTTCTCGCCGTCGATGACAAGAGTATGACCAGCATTGTGACCGCCTTGGTAGCGAACCACGTATTTAGCGTCTTCAGTCAAAAGATCAACGATCTTTCCCTTACCTTCGTCACCCCATTGGGTGCCGAGAACTACTACGTTATTACCCATCTTTTTCGATATGCAGCTAGTTAAAAATGGATTCTAGCACCTTCAAAAAACGGTTGCAGTTATTTTTTAACCATAATGTCGTTTTCTTACCATGGGCTTGTCACGTCAAGCTGACAGCCCCTTGATTAACTCAAGAGGTAATAGGCCAATACCGCACCGATCACCACCAAGCAGCCTCCGATACGTCGCAACTGATTATCCGGCTGTTGGCTCAGTTCAGTCACCATTTGTCGCCATTGTTTAGGAAATAACATGGGCCCCAACCCTTCGACCACCAATACCAGCGCAAGCGCTCCCCATAATGTCGTCATGATTCATCCTCCTACATTGAATCTTGCTGTGCGCGATAAGCCGAAGACAAAAAAAAGACAAGGCGCAGTGCCTTGTCTTTTCTCGCGGTTATTGCGGTTTATTTATTGATCACGTCAGGCTGCTTCATGTATTTGAAGAAGTCACTTTTCGGATCAACCACCAGCATATCGCTCTTACTGTTAAAGCTTTTACGATAGGCTTGTAGCGAGCGTACAAAGCTATAAAACTCAGGCTCTTTCTTGAACGCGTTAGCAAACAGCTTCGCCACTTCTGCGTCAGCTTCACCACGGGTGATCCGCGCTTGACGCTCTGCTTTAGACAGAATAGTCGCCACTTCTAGCTCAGCTTGCGCGCGAATAATTTCCGCTTGCTCACGCCCTTGTGCACGATGACGACGGGCAACCGCCTCACGCTCAGCACGCATACGTGCATAAATAGACTCACTGATTTCACTCGGCAGGTTGATACGCTTGATACGCAAGTCAATCAACTCAATACCCAAATCACGTGAACCTTCGCTCGCCGCACGATCAAGGACACTTTTCATGACCTCATCACGCTTTTCAGACACGATTTCTTTAATGGTTTTGCTACCGATTTCGGCACGCAAGCCATCCGCGACACGACGCTGCAACAACGACTCGGCAGTCAGTTTGTTACCACCACCAGTGGACAGGTAATACTGGCCAAAGTCTTTGATACGCCACTTCACGTAAGAGTCAATAATGACGTCTTTTTTCTCGGCGGTAACAAAACGGTCAGCACGGTCATCCATGGTTTGGATACGCGCATCGAGTGTGTTGACGCGATCAAACAATGGCAGTTTGAAATGCAGACCCGGCTGATAGATTTTCGCCACGTCGTTATCCGTTTTAAGCACGCGCCCAAAACGGACCACGATGCTACGTTCGCCTTCACTCACCACGAAGATCGACATCAAAAAGACAACAACGGCTAGGACGACAACAGGGATCATCATCTTACGCATGCTTAGTATCTCCCTTCTCGTGATGAACCAGAACGCGGCGCCGACTCTTGCTGGGTTGGCTGTGCGCTTTGTTCAAGCTCAATACCATATTGGCTGCTCGACGTCTCTTTACGCTGGTTCGGTCCAACGGCTGCGCCTCCCATTAGCTTATCGAGTGGGAGATATAACAGATTGCTGTTGCCGCTTTGCGAATCCACCATCACCTTACTGGTGTTGCTGTAGACTTCTTCCATGGTCTGAATATACAGACGGTTACGCGTTACGCGTGGGGCTTCACGGTACTCAGGCAAGAGTTTCTCAAATTGAGACACTTCACCTTGTGCTTCGTTAACCGTACGCTCTTTGTAACCCAATGCGGCTTTTTTCAAGGTTTCCGCACGACCGGTTGCTTTTGGCAATACGTCATTACGATACGCTTCAGCTTCACGGATAAAGCGCGCTTCATCCTCTCGTGCTGCAATCGCATCATCAAACGCGTCTTTCACTTGCTCCGGTGGACGCGCATATTGGAAGTTCACATCCACCACCAACAGTCCCATGTCGTACTTGTCGATGATTTTGTTGAGTTCCACTTGGGTACGCTCACGCACTTCTTGACGACCACGGGTGATGATATCGTCCATCAAGGAGTCACCGACTACCGCACGAAGCGCTGAATCTGTCGCTTGACGTAAGCTATCGTCAGCATTGGTGACGCTGTAAAGATATTGCTGTGGATCCATCACGCGGTATTGCACGTCCATTTCAACGTTCACCACGTTCTCGTCTTTGGTCAGCATAAGACCCGAGCTGTTCAGAGAACGGATAGATTCAACGTTAACGGTGCTGACCGTGTCCACAAAGGTAGGTTTCCAGTTCAAACCAGGCTGCACGATCCGGTCATATTGTCCAAAACGCAGCACCACACCCCGCTCGGCTTCGCCGATGGTGTAGAACCCAGAGATCCCCCAAACAATCGCGCCAATCAGTGCAAGTACACCTAGACCGGCGACGCCTCCCCCAAAGGATGGGCCTTTGCCTTTACGGCCTCCGCCGCCTAAGCCACCGAGTTTGCGGCTTAGCTTGTTAAATAGTTCATCAAGATCCGGTGGGCCTTGATTCCGGCCACCACGATTGCCCCAGGGGTCTTTATCGGGACCGCCATTGTTTCCTGGCTCATTCCACGCCATTCGCGCTCTCCATCAAATTGATCTGACGATAGTTTTTTACTTTAGCAGCCTAGTCGCTGACGATAAAGTCGCCAAGGTGACTGCCTTCTCTTTTTTCCAGCCGATACCAATCTGTTTGTGGCAAACGCACATCAACGAGTAAGTGACCATCGTCTTGGTACTCCTCGTGCACAATGCAGCGCATCTGACAAAACTTACTGTGCATTCGGCCCGCCATGCTTGGTGGCAACCGCAGGCGATGTTTCACCATAGTGCCAGCCAAACGCTCGGTGAGGGCTTCAAATATCAGCGAAATTCCTTGTCCGGATAGCGCCGAGACCCATACCGCTTGTGGGATCCCCTCGTCGTCTCGTTCAATACGAGGTTCAGCGCGTTCTAGACTATCGATTTTATTCATGACAATCAGACGAGGCACATCAGCGGCGTCAATTTCTTCTAGCACGCTGTTGACCGCTTCCATATTGTCACGGTACCTGTCATCACTGGCATCGACCACGTGCAGCAGCAAGTCCGCTTCTTGGGTTTCTTGCAAGGTTGCTTTAAATGCAGCCACCAAGTCATGCGGCAGGTGGCGAATAAAGCCCACCGTGTCGGCAAGAATTGAGGGACCAACATCCTCCACTTCAATCCGGCGTAAGGTCGGATCTAGGGTGGCAAACAACTGATCCGCGGCATACACACCCGCTTCAGTGATGCGGTTAAATAACGTTGATTTCCCAGCGTTGGTATAGCCTACGAGTGAGATAGTGGGCACTTCCGCGCGCGCTCGCGCACGACGCCCCTGCTCTCGCTGCTTGGCGACTTTTTCCAACCGACGAAGAATCGCTTTTACGCGATCTCGCAATAATCGACGGTCAGTTTCCAACTGGGTTTCACCCGGCCCGCGCAAACCAATCCCACCTTTTTGCCGCTCAAGGTGAGTCCAGCCTCGCACCAAACGCGTTGACAGGTGGCGTAGCTGGGCCAGCTCTACCTGCAACTTACCCTCATGGGTGCGTGCACGTTGGGCAAAGATGTCGAGGATCAAGCCGGTTCGGTCTAATACCCGACACTTAAACAATTGTTCCAAGTTACGCTCTTGCGCCGGTGATAATGCGTGATTGAAGATCACGACATCGGCACCGACTTGGCGTACGGTGTCAGCGACTTCTTGCGCCTTACCCTCACCGACAAAATACTTGGGATGTGGTGACTGACGGCTGCCGACAACAACTTGCAAGGCATCGACACCCGAGGACGACACCAGCATTTGAAACTCGCTGAGATCGTCCCACTCGCCATCATGGGTAAAATTGATATGAACGAGTACAGCCTGTTCACCGGCCTCGTAACGGTCAAACAAGCAAACAGCTCCTTAGCAAATGAATGCTCACTCCTCAGGTTTATCCTGCTGACGATCACCGTGTGAACGCTCGGCAGAACCCTGGTTATTGTTATGGTGGCTGACTGGACGTGCAGGCACGACGGTTGAGATCGCGTGCTTATACACCATCTGGTTAACCGTGTTTTTCAGCAGAATCACGAATTGATCAAACGATTCAATCTGGCCTTGTAACTTAATGCCATTCACCAAGTAAATGGAAACGGGAATACGCTCACGACGTAGCGCATTTAAGAATGGGTCTTGTAATGATTGCCCCTTAGCCATTATTTCTTTTCCTTATTTGTTTGTAATTGTAGTCAATCTAAGCGGTTAAGCAGCGTCCTTGTCAGGGACAGTATACATTAAGTCTCTGTCTCTGCCGCCAACGCTTTTGTCACCGTTTGTAAAGATAGTGACGGCGAGTCACTATCAAGCCAAGTCACATTTTCCCAGCCGCGAAGCCAAGTAATCTGACGTTTGGCCAACTGGCGCGTCGCGCAAATCCCACGATAAACGGCTTCTTCATGGGTGCAGCGTCCGGCCAAATAATCCCACATCTGGCGATACCCCACGCAACGAATCGACGGCAAATCCGGATGCAGATCACCTCTTTCGTACAGCGCGCGTACCTCCTGTTCAAACCCAGCCTCTACCATCTTGGCAAAGCGAAGTTCGATGCGGCGATGCAACTCTCCTCGATCCTGTGGAGTGATTGCGAACTGGTGAACCCGATACGGCAAAGGATCACCTTTTTTCTCCGTTAGCGCCGTTAATGTGTGTCCGGAAACCCGGAATACTTCTAACGCACGCATGATGCGCTGCGGATCATTGGGATGGATCCGCGCGCCCGCAACAGGATCAATATGGCATAACTGCTGATGCAATGCCTCCCAACCTTGCTGCTGCGCCTCTTTTTCTATCGCGTCGCGCACCTCAGGATCCGCACTGGGTAGCGGTGATAATCCCTCAAGCAACGCTTTAAAGTACAACATTGTGCCCCCCACCAGCAGCGGGATTTTGCCTTGGGCAACAATCTCTGCCATCGCGGTGAGCGCATCGTCACGAAAGTCGGCCGCCGAATAGGCTTGCGACGGATCGCGAATATCAATTAGGCGATGCGGGGCCTGAGCCAATTCATCAGCCGTTGGTTTGGCAGTACCAATGTCCATGCCGCGGTAAATCAATGCCGAATCCACACTAATAATTTCTACCGGCAATGTCTTACGTAACGCTATAGCCAGATCCGTTTTTCCGGAGGCAGTCGGCCCCATCAGAAAAATGGCCTTGGGCAACGGATTAGTCATGCTGTAATGCTTCTATCGCTGTGGTCAAGTCAAGACGTTTAAACACGCGCTGATAGCCATGCTGTAACGCCTCGCCCTGCCAATATTGTTCAATTTCCGAAACGGTCTGTACCGCTTGCGCAAGGCTGACGTGATCCGATGCTACTGTCAACTGCTTTGCCAGCCAACTCCACATGCTTGAGCTGTGATCTTCATGGGGTTGATCTGGGGTTAATGACAATAAAAATGCCAACAAGTCGGGAATAAAAGCTTGGAGGTTGGACTGGCGCAGTGGCTGACATACTGTCATGACCATCAACTGTTGTCCTTTTACCTTTATATGGATCCCAAAGCGCCCTAATAAGGTTTGATAGTGCTCAACCGCCTCACATTCTTGAGGCGACGCCGACATCCGCTGCGGGATCAATAGCGGCTGTGCCACTAACCCTTCATCAAGGGCGGGTCGCAACGCTCCCTGCTGACGCCATGTCTGCAAGGCTTGATAATCCGCCAACCACAATGCATCACCACGCGCGATCAGCACGTAGTGACCGTGAGTCACGGCGAGCACTTTGCCTAACCCAGTTTCTGCGCTAGCGGGCCGATCGCTGACATCGGCGACCGTCGCCTCTACCGTTGGCACAGCCTCAGACACGGCTGGGGCTGATGTTTCCGAGAGTGTAGCGGTCTGCGCGTGCGGCTTTTGTTCTGACGCGTAAGGCGTCATCAGTGCCTGATACGCTTGTGTCGCCTTTTTAGATGGTGGCGCGGGTTGCGAGGAAAACGCGCGATTCCCCGACCATTCGCCTGATTGCCCACGCTCGCGGACCGGCTCCTTGCGCTGGCCGGGATAATCTGGAAAACGGTTCACCGCGGTTTGGTAATCACTGGCCACCGCAGATGGCCGTGTCTGATAGCTAGCCTGTTCGCGGACCTCACCGGTTTCATTGTCCACCCCCTCTAAGACGGGAGAACTGGCCTGCTGTAACGCATCAAAAATAGCTTGGAAAATAAAGTCATGCACCAAGCGGGCTTGATGGAATCGCACTTCATGCTTCGCGGGGTGTACATTCACATCCACTTGGTGCGGATCCACATCAATGTAAAGAACAAACGCCGCATATTGGTCAGGGGCAAGGCTTTGCTCATAGCCTTGACGAATCGCATGGTTAATCAGCTTGTCTTTCATCATCCGCTGATTGACAAAGCAGTGCTGCATATCATTTTGCTGACGCGCACCTTCTGGCGTACAAATCCATCCCCGAAGCGTCATATCATGATGGGTCAGCTCCACGCGCAACGCATGGTCAACAAACTTTTGCCCACATACCGCTTTGAGACGACGCACCGGATCGCCCTGTTCAGGCACTCGCCGATACTGACGCACTGGCGTGCCGTTGTGACGCAAGTTGATAGTGATATCGAAACGGCTCAGTGCGATACGGCGCAACAGCTCATCAATATGGCCAAATTCCGTTTTCTCGGTACGTAAAAACTTACGTCGTGCGGGTGTATTGAAAAATAAGTCCACCACTTCCACGGTACACCCCACCGGATGCGCCGCAGGCTTAACACTTACAGCCATATCTCGGCCTTCGGCGTACGCTGACCACGCTTCTTGCTGTTCAGCAGGACGCGAGGTAATGGTCAGGCGAGAAACGGAGCTGATACTCGCCAGCGCCTCGCCGCGAAAGCCTAAACTCATGATCGCTTCGAGATCATCCAAGGTGTGGATTTTTGAGGTGGCATGTCGGCTTAACGCCAACTGTAAGTCTGCTTTACTAATTCCGCTGCCGTTATCACGCACACGGATCAGCTTACTGCCGCCTTTTTCAATATCGATATCGATACGGGTCGCGCCCGCATCAATACTGTTCTCGACCAACTCTTTGACCACAGACGCTGGCCTTTCGACCACTTCGCCCGCGGCGATTTGGTTGGCCAAGCGAGCCGGTAAAATCTGAATGGCCATATCAACTTCCCGGAATGATTAACGTCTGCCCCACCGCCAAGGTGTCAGAGCGCAGCGAATTAGCTTGCCGCAAGCTTTCAATGGTCACGCCATAATTCGCGGCGATTTTTCCTAAGTACTCGCCACGTTTGACTTTGTGCTTGCGATCCGGCGTCGTGGCACCGGGAATCGACAGTTTTTGCCCAACCCAAAGCGTATCCGATTTCAGACTATTGGCTCGGCGAATGGTACTGACCGACACCTGATAGTGCTCGGCAATCTTGCCCAGAAACTCGCCGCGGCTCACGGTATGGGTAACCGTACGCGTCGAAGAGGCAGCATTATCCCCCTTACCGGCGAGTCTAGCGACATCGACATTAGGGATAGACAGCACTTGCCCGACCCGCAACGTGTTAGAGCTTAGCCCATTGGCTGATTTAATCGCCGCGACCGAGCTTTGGTATTTATTGGCGATCAAAGACAACGACTGCCCCGCCGTGACAGTATGTTTTACCCCATTTTTACGGGCGGCGAATAGGGTGCCATCGGGCGGGAAATGTTCAAAATAATTACGGATCCCGTGATAGACCGCATCGGCAAGCCGGCGCTGGTGATCCCGTTGGAACAGGAGTCGTTCTTCTTGTGGGTTAGAGATAAACCCAGTTTCAATCAGCAAAGAGGGAATATCAGGCGATTTGAGGACAGCCAAACTGGCGTGCTCAGGGCTTGATTTATGCAGCTTGGTAACTTTCCCCAACTCTTTAAGCACCCGGGTCGCCACGTTATAGCCTTCTTTTTGCGAGTTGCTGAACTGTAAATCCAGCACAGCGCGACTGAGGTATTCATCTTCGTTGTTTTGTGCCAATAAGGACCCACCACCCAATAGGTTGGACTGCTCTTCGTGCCTTTCAATCCAGCGACCAATTTCACTGTTCGCGCGGCGACGAGATAGCACCCATACCGATGCCCCTCGTGGTTGAGGCTTGTGGAAACCATCGGCATGAATTGAAACCAATAAGTGAGCTTTGTGCTGGCGGGCAATCTCTGAGCGTCGATTCAAATCGACAAAGTAATCACCGGTGCGCGTGAGTACCGCTCGCATCCCAGGTACCGCATTAATGCGGGCGGCGGTTTGCTTGGCGATCGCCAGCGTGACGTATTTTTCATATTTTCGTGTCGGGCCAACCGCGCCCGGGTCGTTGCCTCCATGACCGGCATCGATCGCCACGACGATGTCATCGGTGCCAAACGGCAACGCGGCCACCGTTTCTCGACGCTTCTTTTCCGCGGCACTCAAGTCGGGTTTATTCTTATCGACTTTATCAGGATGAGGCAAATCCACCACCAAGCGGTGGCCATACTCGCCACCCGGAGCCAAAGCGAAGATGTGCGGCTTGGCCGCGTCTTTTAACTCAAATACCAATCGATAGGTGGACTTGGCAGGCGGGCTACTTTTGCGAATTTTAGTCAGTATATCGCTGCCCTTGACCGGCTTTGGGAGCGAGGTCGCCAGTGAGCTCTGCTTTAAATCAATGACCAAACGGTCAGGTCGAGTCAATGAAAAGTAACTAAAGTCTGGCGTATCCGCTAAATCGACCACGACCCGTGTTTCATTGGGCGCGGGCCAAACGCGTATATTTTCAATCTGATTGGCCCAGCCTGTTACGCTGAACAGACCCGCGATCATCAAGGTGCATAGCCGCTGCCACATCATGCTAGTCATCCCATTCTAAGCGATTGATAACCGACACACCGACTTCGGTATTTGCGGTCAGCGCCACCGTGCGTTGCTCGCCGTCATACTGCAAAGTGATATCAAGATCCGCATGAGGTAACCAGCCCTGCCCTTTTTCCGGCCATTCAATCAGGCACAGTGCCTGTTCATTGAAATAATCCCGAATCCCCATAAATTCCAACTCTTCTGGGTCTGCCAAGCGGTACAAGTCAAAGTGATAAACCTGCCAAGGCGGGAGCTGGTAAGGCTCGACCAAGGTATACGTCGGACTTTTGACGTTACCCGTATGACCCATTGCTTGAACAAATCCGCGACAAAACGTCGTTTTTCCTGCGCCCAGATCGCCATGTAAATAACAGGTTGTGCTTTGCGTACAAGCACGGGCCAACGCTGCCCCAAGGGCAACAGTACTGTCGGCGTCTGCCAACTGGGTATGAAAAGTTTGGGTCATGCTACTACTGCGTCTCGTCTGTTGGCTTTATTAATCGATCAATCGCTGTAACTCGGGTAATAAATCACTGGCAAGCAAACCACGTTCACCGGCAAGTGCCGCTTGGTCACCGGCTTTACCATGAAGATAGCAGCCCATGGCCGCCGCATGAAATAAATCAACGCCTTGAGCGATAAAGCTGCCAATAACGCCAGATAACACATCGCCCATGCCGCCAGATGCCATGCCCGGATTCCCCACATTGGCTACAGCATAATCTGTGCCATCATATACGATCGTGCCCGCGCCTTTAAGTACTACTACCCCACCGTAGCGTGTCTGGATAGCTTTGACGGCGGCGAAGCGATCGAGTTCCACATCCGCCACTTCACAGCCCAATAAACGCGCAGCTTCTCCCGGATGGGGGGTTAATACCCAGTCGTCTCGCTGTTGCGGATGGCGGGCGAGTTTATTGAGTCCATCGGCATCAATCACTTTAGTACCACGCGCCCCAACCGCGATTTTCCACAGCGCGTCAGACCATGCACTGCTGCCAAGTCCTGGGCCAATCACCAAGTTTGTCGCCCATTCCAGTGCCTCACTCAGTGACTGCCCGGGTGCCCAACCTTGGGTCATTAATTCGGGTTGGCGCGTCACCAACATCAGGGTGTGATCCGCTTGGGTCACGACTTTGACTAACCCCGCTCCCGTCCGCAATGCCGCCTGTGCTGACAAAGTCACCGCACCAGCCATACCATGATCGCCGCCCAAACAAAGTACCCGACCGAACTGGCCTTTGTGCGCAGTGCGATCACGTTTGGGAAGATACCGTTGGCAAAGATCATCACTCATCAGCCAGCCGGCAGCCTGTGTCTGACGACCAAAGGCGGTGGAAACATTCAACCCTGCAAAAACGAGCTCGCCTCGGTGTGACATCGCTTTACCGGTCACTAACCCTTGTTTGAGCGCGATCAGCGTCACCGTGATGGTCGCATTGATTGCACATCCTTTGACACAGCCACTGTCTGCACACAACCCAGAGGGAATATCGACGGCAATCACAGGCACTTGGCTTTGATTGATGCGCGAGATCGCTTCGGCATAATCCCCCGTCACCGCACGGGAGAGACCTGTGCCGAGGATCGCATCCACAATCACATCAAATTGTTGCATGGTCGGTGCGCTGGAAACATTGGTGCCCCCGCAATCCCGCCACTCCTGAAACGCAGTGGCCGCATCCCCGGTCAGCCGCTCTGGATCACCTAATGCCCACACGGTAACGTTCAATCCCGACGATTTAGCCAGCCGAGCAATCACATAACCATCGCCCGCATTATTGCCCACCCCACACACAATCAATATCCGTGCGGCATTCGGGTAACGCTGCGCTAACGTGTCAAAAACAGCTTGTCCGGCGCGGAGCATTAACTGGTACATCGGGATCTCAAGGGCCTTCGCCACGGCAATCTCACCCTCACGGACTTGCTCTGCACGATAAAAACTCTGTGGTAAACTTGCTGCCATCGAATGCCTCCATTCATTGTGCTTGCACCACTTCACGGCCCAGGATTTCTCGCTATGTCGCACCCCACGCCCGATGCTTCAATTGATTTCAACCAATTAGCCCAACGTATCAAGCAATGGGGACAAGCGCTAGGCTTCCAGCATGTGGGGATCACGGATGTTGATCTTACGCAACATGAAGCGCAACTGCAGCGTTGGTTAGATCTGGGATATCACGGTGAAATGGATTGGATGGCGCGTCACGGCATGATGCGCGCGCGTCCACAAGAGTTGGTGCCCGGCACCGTACGCGTGATCAGTGTAAGGATGAACTACTTGCCGCCTAACGCGGGCTTTGCCACTACATTAGCCAATCCAACGCTGGGGTATGTGAGTCGCTATTCGTTGGGGCGGGATTATCACAAACTGATCCGAAACCGCCTCAAAAAGTTGGGCCAGCAGATTGAGGCTGAAGTAGGCCCATTCGGATATCGTCCTTTTGTCGACTCTGCCCCTGTTTTAGAACGCCCGCTCGCGGAAAAAGCCGGCCTAGGCTGGACAGGCAAGCACTCGCTGATCCTCAACAAAGAGACAGGATCTTGGTTCTTTCTCGGCGAGTTATTGGTCGATCTTCCTTTGCCGGTCGATACTCCGGTCGAAAACCAGTGCGGTAAATGTGTAGCCTGTATGACCAGCTGCCCAACCCAAGCGATCGTCGCCGAAGGCGTGGTCGATGCACGTCGCTGCATCTCTTATCTCACGATTGAGTACGATGGCGTGATCCCACTCGAGTTTCGTCATGCCATCGGTAACCGTATTTATGGCTGCGATGACTGCCAACTGGTGTGTCCATTTAACCGCGATGCAGAATTAACCCTAGAGGCCGATTTTCATTGCCGCCCAAGCCTTGAGCAGCAGCCACTCACGACCCTTTTTAACTGGGATGAAGACACGTTTTTATCCCTGACCCAAGGGTCAGCGATTCGACGGATTGGCATACGTAAATGGCGGCGTAACCTCGCGATCGCGATGGGGAATGCCCCCTACGATGAAGATATCGTCAACAGCCTATCTGCACGACTCGGTGAAGATGCCTTAGTCGATGAACATATTCAGTGGGCACTTGGCGAACAAGAGAAAAAGCGACTACAAATAGATGTGCAGCTTTTACCCACTGGCACCAAACGGCTGGTGCGTATTATCGAAAAAGGCCTGCCTAGAGACGCCTAACCGGCGGCTTATCACGGAAAGATGACGCTATTCACACAATGTGGAAAAGTCCATAAGTAAGCGCCGTTTTGGTGCACTTCTTGATAGTTAAACACATTGGTGGTGCATTAAGCGAGCAAGATCACGGAAGTGAATAAGATTGTGGAAAAGCGTTAAGTAAACTGGAAGAAAAAGACAAAAAACCACTTAAAATCAAGGTTTTGGGCTTTAAATGTATCGATTAGCACTGTACTACAAACACAAGGTACTTGATCAATATCTCACCACCCCCTCTCGCCGGCAAAAATTCATCAACCAGTTTATCCACAAGCATATATCTGTGGATAACTCTGTGCAATAACTGACGAAACCGCGCTATCACGCCGCCTTGAGAAAGGTTTGACGAAATAGTTAGCGAAAAATCAGGAATGATGCTTCACAGCATTAAAGAGAACGTTATAAAAAACGTTGCACTGGTGTTTAACCAAGTGATTGGAGCGACACACGAGGTTCGAACTCGTGACCTCAACCTTGGCAAGGTTGCGCTCTACCAGCTGAGCTAGTGTCGCTTATACCGAGTTGTAATTTGGAGCGACATACGAGGTTCGAACTCGTGACCTCAACCTTGGCAAGGTTGCGCTCTACCAGCTGAGCTAATGTCGCATTGCCGATGCGTTACATCGAATTTTAAATTGGAGCGACACACGAGGTTCGAACTCGTGACCTCAACCTTGGCAAGGTTGCGCTCTACCAGCTGAGCTAGTGTCGCTTAGATCGACCTGATCCACATCAGATCGAACATTAATTTGGAGCGACATACGAGGTTCGAACTCGTGACCTCAACCTTGGCAAGGTTGCGCTCTACCAGCTGAGCTAATGTCGCTTTCAACAGACGTTTCACGTCGTTAGGGCTGCGAATTATACGAAGAAAAAACCGGGTTGCAAGTGCTGACGAGCAAAATTTTGGTTTTTTCTTTTGATCGCTCAAAAGAACATCAGATCGATGAAAATAAAATCAGATCGTCAGGATCCTTTCGCGATAGAACTGCAATTCTGCAATTGATTCACGGATATCGTCAAGCGCTAAGTGCGTTCCCTGCTTCGAAAAGTCATTCAATATCTCAGGCTTCCAGCGTCGGACTAATTCCTTCAAGGTACTGACATCCACGGTGCGATAGTGGAAATAGCGCTCTAGTGCTGGCATGTGACGATACAGAAAGCGTCGATCTTGCCCTACGCTGTTACCACAAATCGGTGAAGCGCCTTCTGGTACCCACTGTGATAAAAAGGCGAGGGTTTGATCGATGGCATCTTGCTCACTAATGGTGCTTTGCTCGACGCGCGCCACCAATCCCGATTGAGTATGGGTGCGGGTACACCAGTCATCCATTTTGTCCAGTTCGCTTTGTGGCTGAGAAATCGCTAATACCGGCCCTTCTGCCAACACATTGAGCTGTGCATCGGTGACAATTGTCGCGATCTCAATGATCTTGTGGGTGTCAGGATCTAATCCAGTCATTTCCAGATCAATCCAGATTAAATTGTTTTCACTGAACGCCATTGAACTTGCCTTTTTTATGCGTAAACCATGTATCATACTGTGCTTGATATGAAAGCCAACTTAACCGATAAGAGTCATCGTGGCAAAAAAGAAAAAGCTTACCAAAGGCCAACTACGGCGCGTGCGATCCAACCAACAACGTCGGATCAAACAGCAAGATAATGATGTGCAATGGGATGACGCGCTGCTAGAAAATGCACGCGAGGGACGTGTGATCACGCGATTTGGCCAACACGCTGATATCGAGGATCCGCAAACTGGGATCATCCATCGCTGCAATCTGCGTCGTACCGTGCAAAGCTTGGTAACTGGCGACCGTGTGGTTTGGCGTCCGGGAAAAGAAACCCTGCATGGCATTGCCGGCGTTGTCGAGGCAGTGCATGAACGCCAATCGGTTCTGACTCGTCCCGACTACTATGATGGCGTAAAACCCGTTGCCGCTAACATCGATCAAGTGATCATCGTAGCCGCGATTTTGCCCGAGTTATCACTGAATATTATTGATCGTTATTTGATTGCCTGCGAAGTCTTGAATATTCGTCCTCTGATTGTCATCAACAAAGTCGATTTGCTAGATAGCGAGGGGCGTGAAATGGTGGACGAATTACTCGACATCTATCGCGATATTGGCTATCCCATCGTGTTGGTGAGTGCCGATACCGGCGAAGGGATAGAGGCGCTAGAACGCCATCTCGATCAACATGTGAGTGTCTTTGTCGGCCAATCCGGCGTGGGAAAATCAAGCTTGGTCAATACGCTACTGCCGGATGTGGATGCGCAAATTGGTGACGTCTCTGAAAACTCAGGGTTGGGCCAACATACCACCACCGCCGCGCGTTTGTATCATTTTGACCAAGGGGGTGATCTTATTGACTCCCCTGGCGTGCGAGAATTTGGTTTATGGCATTTAGAGCCGGAACAAATCGCACAAGGCTTTGTCGAATTTCGCGACTATCTGGGTGGCTGTAAATTCCGTGATTGTAAGCACGGCGATGATCCAGGTTGCTTGTTGAGACAAGCCGTGGAAGATGGCCATATCAGCGTCGAGCGGTTTGATAGCTATCACCGCATTATCGAGAGCATGAAAGAAGCCAAAGACAACCGTCAGTTTTCACGTAACAAGCAAAACTGATCCAACAACGCGCCTCTGTCACTTCGTCATCGGATTGGCTACACTGCGCGGCTTAGCCGCTGCAAGGCGCGTAAACATTCTTTAACCATTCAGGACATAACCGTGCGAGACGATTTGAAAGTCGGCCTGCAATATATAGCGCCGAAACATGCCCTTACCCGAATGATGGGGAAACTAGCCAGCCTTAAAGGTGGATGGTTTACCACTGCTGTGATCAAATGGTTTATCAAGCAATATCAGGTCGATATGAGTGAGGCCAAAGTCAGTGACCCTGCCTACTATCGCACCTTTAACGACTTTTTCGTGCGAGAGCTCAAGCCCGCGTTACGCCCCATTGATGGCGATGCAGAGACGTTGGTCTATCCCGCCGATGCGTGCGTCAGTCAAGCCGGATTGATTGAGCAAGGACGTATTATCCAAGCCAAAGGCCACTCGTTTGATGTCACTGAACTCGTCGGTGGCGATCACGCCCTTGCCGACCAGTTTAAAGAGGGTCACTTTGCCACCCTTTACTTGTCACCGCGTGACTATCACCGTGTGCACATGCCATGTGATGCCGTGTTACGTGAAATGGTCTACATCCCCGGCGATTTGTTTTCCGTCAATCCACTAACGGCAGAGAACGTGCCGAACTTGTTTGCCCGTAACGAGCGTGTAGTGTGCGTATTTGAGACTGAATTTGGACCTATGGTGCAAGTTTTGGTGGGCGCAACCATTGTAGGCAGTATTGCCACCACATGGGCGGGTACAGTCACTCCGCCAACCGGTGGCAGCATTCGCCGATGGGAATACCCGACAGAAGGCGAACAAGCTATCCGCTTTGCTCAGGGTGATGAAATGGGTCTATTTAAACTCGGCTCAACCGTGATTAACCTGTTCCCAGCAGGAGCAATCCGTTTTCACGATGACGTAGCCCCCGGCACCCCAACACAAATGGGACAGCCTTACGCGCACCGTCAGGCATAACAGCTGAAAATTGTGAGATAAGGGGCATTTATGCCCCTTTTTTGTCGCCAAATTCGGAGATTTTTCCCGTTAATTCCCTCTTAAATCCGTATCATTGATCCCATCAATACACCTGTGATGCATCGGCGTGCTGGCGCATGGTCAGCCCGCACTCACAACATCAACCCTTATGAGGCGTATTTGTGGTCAATGCTCGTTTTACTAAGTTACTTGTCTCGCTCGGGCTGCCATTGTTGCTGCTCCTACTCCCAACCGACTGGTTACCTATCGCCAACCTCACTTTAATTCAACACCGTTTATTGGCGATCTTCCTGATGGCGGCCTTGCTGTGGGTTCTTGAACCTGTGCCAGTATTTTCAACCTCGTTGCTGATCATTACCCTGCAATTGGTGATGATCTCCGATAAAGGCTTACACTGGTTTCGCGGCGAAACTGCGCATCATCCGCGAGGCGAATTGATCCCTTATACCGATATTCTCAGCGCCTTTTCTTCCCCCATCATTATTCTGTTTATGGGCGGATTCTCACTGGCTATTGCGGCTTCCAAATATGAGTTAGATATCAACCTTGCCCGCGTATTACTCAAACCCTTTGGCAAGCATCCCAAATTTATCATGCTGGGTTTGATGCTTATCACCGCGGTGTTCTCGATGTTCATGTCCAATACCGCCACCACGGTGATGATGCTGGCGCTACTGGCACCGATTTTGAGTGTACTCCCGAAAGGCGATCCTGCGATTAAAGCATTGGTTTTGTGTATTCCGGTGGCCGCCAATACCGGTGGGATCGCCACGCCAATCGGGACGCCGCCCAACGCCATTGCGCTACAATATCTCACCGGCGAATACAGCATCTCATTTCTGGGATGGATGCAAATGGGTCTACCCTTTGTGGTGATCCAGTTGGCGTTTGCATGGTGGTTACTACAGCGCTTATTCCGCAGTCCACAAACCGAAATCACACTGGCACTGGAAGGCAAATTTCTGCGAGGCTGGCAAGCGTACACCGTCTATGCCACCTTTGCGCTGACCATTGCGCTGTGGCTAACCACCAGCCTACATGGCATGAATACCTATGTGGTCGCGGTGATCCCGCTCGCGTTGTTCACCCTGACAGGGATCATGGGCAAGGCCGAGTTAAAACTGATTAATTGGGATGTCCTTTGGCTCGTCGCCGGCGGGATTGCGATGGGCATTGCGCTAGACGAAACCGGCCTTGCTGCCGCATTAGCGCATGCCGTGGACTACAGCGTATTAACGGCCATGACAGTATTGGTCACCCTCTCCATTATTTGTTGGCTCATGGCAAACTTTATGTCGAATACCGCGACAGCTAACTTATTGATGCCTATCGCGGCGGCCATTGCCGCTTCCATGCCATCACTGGTGAATGTGGGTGGCATGCAAGGATTGCTCGTCGTGGTGGCTTTCTCCGCTTCATTAGGGATGATTCTACCGGTTTCTACCCCACCTAACTCTTTGGCGTATTCCACTGGTTTCATCGATAGCCGTGACTTGGTCAAAGTCGGTACGATTCTTGGAGTCAGTGGCTTAGGCTTGGTCTATGCAGCGGTCCTCGCACTAACATAGGCGTAACACCTCAATATCAGCAAGAGTTGTTTGTGTTGCCCCCAAAACAAACAGCCCTCTGTTTTGTCAGTGTTAAAAATATGATAACTAAAACAATATGTATACCAGCGGCCTTAAGCGTCGCTTTATACAGGGAGTTTTTTTATAAATTTATTATCACCCCTGACTCAAGCTTTCTACAATTAAGCAAATACTCAATAAAAGAGTCATAAACGTGGTAGTACGAGGGACGTTTCATGAAATTCACCATTAAGACCAAAATATTACTTGCTGTTGCTTTGGTCGTGGCTTTAGTTAGCGCGGTTCAAGCGTGGTTCTCCGTGAGCCAGCTAAAAGACGAGACACAACAAAGTGTCACCGCTCAAATGCGCGATATCGCCTTATCCACCAGTAACTTTATTGATGAGTGGCTTGATATTCGCAGTAAAATGCTTCTAGCCAATGTGCCACTCATTGCCAGCCAATCCAATGTGGATCGCGAACTGCTCTTGACCAAACGTCAGGGCAACTTCCTGACCGTTTACGCCGGTTTCTCTGACGGTTCGGTGGCATTCGGGGATAAAACCGAAACCTGGCCGGCAAACTATGATCCTCGGACTCGCCCGTGGTATAAGCAAGCAAGCGCAGCGGACGGCTTAATCATCACGCCTCCCTATGTGGACGCCAATGGCGCAGGGATGGTCATTAGCTTTGCCAAAGCCTTTAACGACCGTTACCAAGGTGTAATAGCAGCCGATCTATCGGTCAATGCCATTGTTGAAGAAGTGCTCAACGTCAAAATGCCGAATAACGGTTTCGCGTTTCTGGTAGACAGCAACAATAACGTCGTCGCCTACCGTGATACCGCACTCAGTAATAAGCCACTCACCCAAGTCGATAATGAACTCACGCCTGCTTTTATCCAACAGGCGCGCAGTAGCGATTCACTACAGACCATCGATTTTGATGGTGATGGTCGCGAAAAACTGGTCGCCGTCACTCATGTCGAAGGGGCCAACTGGAGTTTAGGGGTGGTGCAAGACAGGGAGCTTGCCTTTGCATCCGTGTCTGAACAAATTATTTCGACCCTCATCACGTCTGTGATTCTGTTTGTCATCATTGCCCTGATTGCCGGTGCGCTTATCCATCGCATGTTGGCGCCGCTAACCCAGTTGACGCACGCGGTCAGCTCACTGTCGAAAGGGAGCGGTGACCTCACTCAACGCCTCGATATTGTGCGTCATGATGAGATTGGTGAACTGGCTGGTCACGTCAACGCGTTTCTAGAACAACTGCAATCCATGATTGGTCGTAGCGTCTCGCAAAGTGTGGCGCTTTCAGAGCGTGCTGAGCAATGTCGAGAACTGGCGCACCAATCAAGCGACTTAGTCGGTCAGCAGCAAGGCGATGTGGATCAAATTGCCACCGCCATTCACGAAATGTCCACTACCGCGAATGAAGTCGCCAGCCATGCCGAGCTGACGGCACGCTCCGCGCAAGATGCAGAAAGTGCCTGCCGTGATGGGCTCTCCGTGGTGGAAGATAACCGTAAGGCGATCACCCAGCTGGCTGAGCACGTTGATCAAGCCACCAACGTGATTCGCGAACTAGACACCAACTCACAAAGCATCAACCAAATTATCTCCACCATTCAAGATATCGCCGAGCAAACCAACTTGTTGGCCTTGAACGCCGCGATTGAGGCCGCCCGTGCCGGTGAACAAGGGCGAGGCTTTGCGGTCGTCGCCGATGAAGTGCGCGTGCTGAGTCAGCGCACCCATGACTCCACCGAAGAGATCCGCAACATGATTGAAACGCTGCAAAATACAACACAGCGTGCGGTAGATGGCATGACACAAAGTAACGAAATGGCGACCTCCAGTGTCGAACGGGCTGCGTCAGCCAGTGACAAACTGAACGAGATCACCCGTGCGATTGGGGACATTTCCGAAATGGCAGCACAAATTGCCAGTGCTGCAGAGGAACAGCGGGCCGTTACCGAAGATATCAACCGGAATACCCAAGCCGTGCGTGATTTGTCACTGGAGATCCATCAAAAATCGACCGACACCGGTGAGCAAGGGGAATACATGGCCAACGCCGCGCAAGAAATGCATGGCGACTTGTCCAAATTCAAAGTCTAGTCCAAACGGCAGCCTATCCTCGTAGGCTGCCTCCTCCATCCACTGGCAGTAAGATCACAAATCCCACACCTCCCTGCTTCTTTTCACTGCGCACTGACACAAATTGCATAACTGATCGGATTTTACTGCAAATGACACGTTTACAATCAATCTAATCTCTTAGATGTGGAAATGTGTCTATGCCCAAACCAACCATAAAACTGAAAATCATTGTGGCCATCGCCTTGATCGTGGCCTTGGTCAGTGCGGTGCTTGCCACCATTTCAGTCAGACAATTACAAAACGAGACCACCAGCAGCATCACTAAACAGATGCAAGACGTCGGCGATGCCACCGCACAGTTCATCGATAGCTGGCTAAGCACCCGTGCGGATATGTTGTTGGCCAATGAATCCTTGATTGCCAATCAACCCAATGTTGACCGTGAGTTGCTCGTCACCAAGCGCGCTGGGCACTTTTTGTCTGTCTATGCAGGGTTCAGTGATGGTCGTATCGCATATGGCGACAAAAGCGAAGATTGGCCTGCAGATTACGATCCTCGCACTCGCCCTTGGTATAAGAACGCCAATCAGAGCAGCGAGCTGATTATTACCGAGCCTTATCAAGACTTTGATGGCAGTCTGGTGGTCAGCTTAGCGAAATCCTTTAATGGCCGCTATCAAGGGGTGATTGCCGCTGACGTGACCGTCACCGACATTGTCGATCAGGTCCTAAACCTTAAGCTCAGTAATGGCTTTGCGTTTTTAGTCGATGGCAGCAATAGTATTGTGGCTTACCGTGATACCGAACTCAGTCGACAGCCACTCACCGAGCTCGATGCGGAACTGACGCCAGCGTTTATAGACAGTGCCAGTCGTCAGGGCAAGTTGGTGACCTTTGATTTAAAAGGTGAAGACAAGTTACTCGCAGCCATTGACGTGCCGAATACCGATTGGACCTTGGGGATTGTCGAAGATAAGAGCGACGCCTATGCCTCCGTATCGGAGCAAATCACCTTTGTGGTGGTCGCTTCCGTGATCCTCTTTATCGTGATCGCTTTTATTGCCGGTGCCTTAATCAAACAGCTCCTGAAGCCATTAAGCGAGTTAACCGGCGCCGTCCATGCCCTTTCCGCGGGTGAAGGCGATCTGACCCAACGCATTAATATTGTTCGTCAGGACGAAATTGGTGAACTGGCCGAATACATGAACGCCTTTCTCGCCCAACTTCAGCAAATGGTCGGTAAAGCGGTCAATCAGAGCATGACGCTGTCGCAAAGCGCAGAAGAGTGTCGCACGCATGCCCTGCAATCAAGCCAATTGGTCGATAAGCAGCAAAATGATGTTGACCAGATTGCCACGGCTATCCATGAGATGTCCGCCACCGCCAATGAAGTGGCCAGTCACGCTGAAGACACCGCTACCTCCGCCCAACAAGCCGAACAATCGTGCCAAGAAGGGTTAAGTGTGGTAAGCGATAACCGAAATGCGATCACCCAATTGGCCGATCAAGTGGAGCGGGCCACCAATGTCATTCGTGAATTGGATGAAAATGCTCAGAGCATCAACCAAATCATTGCGACCATTCAAGGTGTCGCAGAACAGACCAACTTGTTAGCATTGAACGCTGCCATCGAAGCAGCACGCGCGGGTGAGCAAGGGCGTGGATTTGCCGTTGTGGCCGATGAAGTGCGAGTGCTCAGCCAGCGCACCCATGACTCGACCGAAGAAATTCGCAACATGATTGAGACCTTGCAGCACACCACCCAACGTGCGGTGGATGACATGATGCAAAGTAATAATATGGCGACATCGAGTGTTGAGCGGGCAGAAGCGGCCAGCGAGCGACTCAATCAGATCACCACAGCAATCAGTACGATTTCTGAAATGGCGATCCAAATTGCCAGTGCCGCGGAAGAGCAACGTGCGGTGACTGACGATATCAACCGGAACACCCAAGCGGTGAAAGATCTCTCCTACGAGATCCACCAACAAGCTAGTGCAACCGGAGACCAAGGCGAAAGCATGGCGCAAGCAGCACGTGACATGCACCAAGACCTGTCAAAATTTAAAGTCTAGGTGAATGCCCTTTCCTTTCAAACGCCACCGCAAGGTGGCGTTTTTCTTATGGCGCTACGCGCGTGAGACAGGAAACGCGGTCACCGCATCAATGTGATCACAACCGAGCGCGAGCATCACAAGGCGATCGATCCCTAGCGCGACCCCTGCACAATCCGGCAGCCCCGCATCCAAGGCGGCGAGTAAGTGTTGATCGATAGGTTGTGGGCGCAAACCTCTTGCCACTCGCATCGCATTGTCCGCCTCAAAGCGGCGGCGCTGCTCCTGGGCATCTTGAAGCTCATAGAATCCATTAGCGAGTTCAATGCCTTGAAAATACACCTCAAAACGGTGTGCAACACGTGGATCCGCCTCACTGATTTTGGCTAACGCGGCTTGAGATGCCGGAAAGTCGTAAACAAAAGCCGGCGCCTGCTGACCAATATTCGGCTCAACCATCACCGAGAAAAGCAGTTGCAACAAGGTGTCTTTGTCGGTTTCATCCTCAGTGATATCAGCAAGTCCTTGGGTAGCAGCAAGGGCTCGCAGCTGGTCAATATCCGCGCGTAATGGACAAAGTCCAGTGCATGATTGAAAAGCCGCTTGATAGCTCATTCGCGTCGCACCTTGGCACCTGAGTACCGCTTGCAACAGCGCATCCATTTCATCCATCAACTGGTGATGGTCAAAATCCGGTCGATACCACTCGAGCATGGTAAATTCTGGATTGTGATAACGCCCCGCCTCTTCATTACGAAACGCCTTACTGATTTGATAAATGGCGCCGCTACCCGCCGCCAGTAATCGTTTCATATGAAATTCTGGGCTGGTCATCAAATACAAGGGTAACCCCTTGGCAAAGCCAGGGCCGACCAGCGAGGTGGAAAAACTGTGTAGGTGCACATCCGTCACCGCCGCTTGGCTCAACGCTGGGGTATCGACTTCCCATACTGCACGCTCAGCAAAAAATTGACGAATGCGGGCAATAATGGCCGATCTTTTTTTCAACTGTGTCATTGAGGCCGTTGGCTGCCATGAACAGGCTTGAGTCATGATATCAATCTCTCATTGCGCGAATGGCGTCAGTCTAGCGTCACGCTGGCGAATAACAACCAGTACGCCAAGATGAGGCACGGCGAAAACGTGGCACTGTGCGCATTCTGTTTGTAAGAGAACGCTGTTTTTTCATGGCTCGCCGACACTTAACGACCCACCTCACAGTTTTATGCAATTTAACTCCCATGCCCGCAAAATCGCTGCAATTCCCCAACTGAATCAATTTTTACTCGGTGAGGATTGCCTACCATGTCGGCAGAACAATAAACAAGCCAAGCACTGGCTTTCCCTACACTGGAGGATGAACGTGCAGACCATCACCACAGATATTGCAGTTATTGGCGCCGGCGGCGCTGGACTGCGCACCGCCATTGCGGCCGCTGAGGCGGATCCGTCTCTCAATATTGCCCTGGTGTCCAAGGTCTACCCGATGCGCTCACACACTGTGGCTGCAGAGGGTGGCTCGGCTGCCGTCATCAAGGATGAAGACAGCCTAGACAACCATTTTAATGACACCGTTAGCGGCGGTGACTGGCTGTGCGAGCAGGACGTTGTGGACTACTTCGTCAAGCACTGCCCAGAAGAGATGATCCAATTAGAGCAATGGGGTTGCCCTTGGAGCCGTAAAGACGATGGCAGCATCAATGTTCGCCGTTTTGGCGGCATGAAAGTCGAGCGTACATGGTTTGCCGCCGATAAAACTGGCTTCCATATGCTTCACACCTTGTTCCAAACCTCGATTAAATACCCACAAATTCAGCGGTTAGATGAATACTTCGTGGTCGACTTAATCGTGGATGATGGCCAAATCCAAGGCCTCATTGCCCTGCATATGGCAGAAGGTGAACTGGTCTGCATTAAAGCCAAATCAGTGGTGCTCGCCACCGGCGGTGCTGGCCGTGTATACAGCTGTAACACCAATGGCGGCATCGTCACCGGTGATGGTATGGCGATGGCTTATCGCCACGGTATTCCATTACGTGATATGGAGTTTGTGCAGTATCACCCCACAGGCTTGCCCGGCACTGGCATCTTGATGACCGAAGGCTGTCGCGGTGAAGGGGGCATTATTGTCAACAAAAATGGTTATCGCTATTTGCAAGATTATGGCCTTGGCCCAGAGACACCCGTGGGCGAGCCAAAAAACAAATATATGGAGTTGGGGCCGCGCGATAAAGTCTCACAAGCCTTTTGGCACGAGCAACAAAAAGGGAACACCATCAAGCATCCATTAGGTGATGTGGTGCACCTTGATTTGCGTCACTTAGGTGAAGACTTCTTACAAGAGCGGTTGCCGTTTATTTGTGAATTAGCCAAAGCGTACGTCAACGTCGATCCGGCCAAAGAACCAATCCCAATTCGTCCGACCGTCCACTACACCATGGGGGGCATAGAAACCAATGCCCAGACCGAAACCCGCGTAAAAGGACTCTTTGCGGTGGGCGAATGCTCCTCCGTCGGCCTGCACGGCGCCAATCGCTTAGGATCGAATTCACTGGCTGAGCTGGCCGTATTTGGTCGACTCGCCGGAGAAGGTGCCGCACAACGTACGCGTGAGTTTACGGGATGGAATCAAGCGGCGATCGATGCCCAGATCCAAGACGTTAAAGCACGCATTGATAAGCTCTTGAGCCATCAAGGCGAAGAAAACTGGGCAGATATTCGCAAAGAGCTGGGGGACACCATGGAAGCCGGCTGCGGTATTTATCGTCGCGAAGATCTAATGCAAGCCACGATTGATAAAATCGCCGAACTGAAAGCTCGCTATCAACAGATCAGCATCCAAGATCAAGGCAGTGTGTTTAACACCGACTTGTTGTATGCCATCGAAGTAGGTTATGGGCTCGAAGTGGCCGAAGCCATGGCGCATTCTGCCATTCAGCGACGCGAGTCTCGTGGCGCCCATCAACGCCTTGATGATGGCTGCACAACCCGTGATGATGACAACTACCTCAAGCACACCTTGGCATTTTACCAACCCGAAGGTGGTCCACGGATTGATTACAGTGACGTGAAGATCACCAAGTCTCAACCGAAAGACCGCTTGTATGGTGATGCTGCGGAGCAGGCTCAAGCGGCCAGTGAGGGGCAACAAGAGGAGCAAGCACAATGACGCAAGCTACCTATAGAGTTTCTATCCTTCGCTACGATCCCGCAAAAGATGATGCACCTTACGCGCAGGAGTTTGTCGTCCCCGGAGACGACACCTTCTCTGTGCTTGATGCGCTGGGCTATATCAAAGACAACCTCGACAAGTCATTGGCTTATCGCTGGTCATGTCGCATGGCCATTTGCGGCTCGTGCGGCATGATGGTCAATGGCGTGCCTAAACTCGCGTGTAAGGCTTTTTTACGCGATTACCCGAACGGCGTACTGATTGAGCCGCTAGCAAACTTTGCTATCGAAAAAGATTTGATTGTCGACATGACGCCATTTATTGAGCGCTTGGAAGCGATCAAACCTTATATTCTCGGCAACGACCGTCGTCCTGAAGATGGTCCTAACACACAAACCCCAGAGCAGATGGCGCGCTACAAGCAATTTGCCGCCTGCATTAACTGTGGTTTATGTTACGCCGCTTGCCCGCAGTTTGGCCTCAATCCAGACTTCCTCGGCCCAGCCGCACTGACCCTCGCCCATCGCTATAACCTCGATAGCCGAGATGGGGGACAACATGAGCGTATGCCACTGATAAACAGCGATAACGGAGCATGGGGATGTACCTTTGTGGGCTACTGCTCAAAAGTCTGCCCGAAAGGTGTCGATCCGGCGGGCGCGGTCAATCAAGGCAAGGTTGCCTCTACCCAAGATATGGTGATCGCCATGTTTAACCCCAATAAAGAAGGCAAGGAGATAACAGGATGAGTAACCGTAAACCTTATATGCGGCCCATGCCTCGTACTTGGTGGCTGCATCATCCGTTTTATCGCTTTTATATGGTGCGCGAGGCCACGGTACTGCCTTTGGTCTTTTTCACACTGAGCCTCACTGCGGGTTTGATTTGTCTCGTACAAGGCCCTCAAGCGTGGCAAGGCTGGCTGGATTATATGGCCCACCCTGTGGTGATCCTATTAAACGTGGTCGCCCTGGCGGCAAGCCTGTTTCATGCCACGACATTTTTTAGCATGATGCCGCAGGTCATGCCGATTCGTATCAAAGGAAAATTGCTCGACGGCAAGTGGGTGATTGGGGCGCAATGGGGAGCCGTTGCAGTAATTTCGTTGCTGGCCTTGGTGCTCATTTAGGAGGCGTTATGATTGATTTAAAACCTAAGCGCTCCGACGAGCCAGTATGGTGGAGCCTGTTTGGTGCAGGCGGTACATGGTTTGCCATGTTCACGCCGATTACTGTCTTGATTTTGGGTGTTTTAATTCCACTTGGGATCATCGACCCATCCGCCCTAAGTTACGAACGTGTGATGATGTTCGCGGAGCACTGGTTAGGTAAGTTGCTGATCTTGGCGACCCTTGCCTTACCGATGTGGCATGCCATGCATCGCATCCATCATGGCTTACATGATCTTAAGCTGCACGTGGGACTGGCCGGGAAAGTGGTTTGCTATGCCATCGCCTTTGCCGTCAGTGTCACTGCCGTGCTACTCGTCCTTGTCGTATAGCATCTAAGCATACAAAAAAGCCCTGAACCAATTCGGTCAGGGCTTTTTTATCGGGCATTCGAAATGCCAATTATTTTACGCGGCTTACATACTCACCCGAGCGTGTATCCACTTTGATGACTTCACCGATTTGAATAAACAAAGGCACACGAACAACGGCCCCTGTGATCAGTGTCGCGGGTTTACCGCCAGTACCTTGGGTATCCCCTTT
Organism: Salinivibrio sp. YCSC6; assembly: GCF_004916735.1. NCBI lineage: Bacteria > Pseudomonadati > Pseudomonadota > Gammaproteobacteria > Vibrionales > Vibrionaceae > Salinivibrio > Salinivibrio sp. YCSC6. Next base: position 204,941 of record NZ_CP039516.1, on the reverse strand, counting down.
TAGACCCGGATCGGTTTCAGTCACTTCAAGTTCGACGAAGTTAGGTGGGGTAACCACGATTGGGTCACCATTCCACAACGTGAGTGTACAGGTGTTGTTTTCAACTAACCATTTGACGTTATCACCCACTGCACTCTCGTTGGCAGCGATTTGCTCAAAGGTTTCGTTGTTCATGAAGTGATAGAACTCACCATCTGTGTAGAGGTAGTCCATTTCCACATCGATCACATCGGCAGCTTCAACGCTGTCACCTGATTTGAATGTTTTCTCTAGAACCTTACCGGAAATCAGCTTACGGATTTTAACCCGGTTGAAGGCTTGGCCTTTACCCGGCTTCACGAACTCATTTTCGGTAATGACACACGGCTCGTTATCGAGCATAATTTTCAATCCGCCGCGGAATTCATTGGTGCTGAAAGACGCCATCTTGATCCTCTTAACATCTTCGAGTTTTCACAAATGTCGCACATCATAACCCGAATCCAGCCTGCTGTTGAGCGAAACTGGACCAAAGAACTCGCAGAGGGGATCACAGATCCCAAGGAACTGCTGCAACTGCTTGAAATTTCACCATCCGACTGGGAGGCAGGATTTAGTGCTCGTCGCCTTTTTGCCCAACGTGTGCCACGCAGTTTTGTGGCTAGGATGGAAAAAGGAAACCCTGATGATCCACTGCTAAAACAAGTCCTCCCCATTGCCGACGAGTTTAATGACGTTGACGGGTTCAGCGCTGACCCACTGGAAGAACAAGACAATGCGATTCCTGGGTTGTTACACAAGTACCACAACCGTGTCTTACTGATCGTTAAAGGAGGCTGTGCAATCAATTGCCGTTATTGCTTCCGTCGCCATTTCCCTTATCAAGACAACAAAGGCAGTAAACGCGTATGGCAAGGGGCGCTGGACTATATCGCCGCCCATAAAGAGATTGATGAAGTGATTTTATCCGGTGGTGACCCGCTGATGGCCAAAGATGAGGAGCTCGATTGGCTCATCAGCGCCATAGAAGACATAACGCATGTTAAGCGGCTACGCATTCATTCACGGCTACCTGTGGTGATCCCCGCTCGTGTCACCTCTGCGTTTACCGAGCGCTTATCGCGTTCACGTTTACAAGTGGTACTCGTCACCCACATCAACCACGCCAATGAGATTAATGCAGAATTAAGCCACAAACTCCACATGCTGCGACAAGCAGGCATCACGCTGCTTAACCAAAGCGTGCTTCTCAAAGGCGTAAATGACAGTGCGGATGCGTTGGTGGCACTGAGCCAACGGCTGTTTGAGGCTGGCGTTTTGCCTTACTACCTGCATGTATTGGATAAAGTCCAAGGCGCCGCTCACTTTTTAGTCTCAGACGATAAAGCGCGCGCCTTAATGCAAGACATTATCGGCCAGCTTTCCGGCTATTTGGTCCCCCGACTGACCCGAGAAATTGGCGGGCGAGCGAGTAAAACCCCGCTTGATCTGCATTTAGAGTGAATAATCAGTGACTTAATTAATATAAGCTGTTGATTTATCTTTGCTTCCATGGCTTATTAGAGAGGAAAGTTCACCACAAGGATGTGTTATGTCTCTGATTATTCGTCAATACCACGCCGACGACATTCCGGCGATACGCGATATCTATGCGCAACCCAAGGCGCAAGCAGGCACCTTACAATTGCCGATGCCAAGCCTCGCCATGTGGGAAAAACGGCTTAATAACGTACCAGATGGCGTATACCCATTGGTTGCCGAGCTGGAAGGTAAAGTGGTCGGTAATCTCGGCTTCGTCATTGCCGCGAATCCTCGCCGTCGCCACGTTGCAGATATTGGCATGGGCGTTCATGATGCCTATCAAGGCCGCGGCATAGGCAGTGCGCTCATGGAAAAAGCGATCGATTTAGCCGAAAACTGGCTGAACGTATCACGGATAGAGCTAACCGTTTACACGGATAATGCGGCTGCGATCCACCTCTATCAAAAATTTGGCTTTGAAATTGAAGGCACCGCCAAACAGTTTGCGTTTCGCAATGGCGAGTTTGTCGATGCCCACTACATGGCGCGTACCCGCTAATCAAGCCACTCAGGGAAACAATCCGGTTTGGCGTAGCTAAGCCGACCAATGCGTGCGGTACGGTGGTAGCTATCTAAACCGCTAACCGCAACGCTGCCTGCTTGTTCAATATCTACGTAGCCATCATCTTTGACACACGATTCGGGCACATGAACTTCACTGATTTCTCCAATCAGTAAATGTGTACCATTAATTGCCAGCGTATGCTCTTCTCTCAACACTAATCCTAAGCGCACCGCAGCTTCTTGCACGTAAGGGGCATTGAAGCGATCTCGCCATAATGGCGTCAGACCCACTTGATCAAACTCTGAGACGTCGTGAGGATAGCGTGCAGATGTCTGATGCGCGGCAGTGAGCATCGCCTCACTCACATGGTTGAGCGTATACACACCTAACTGACGAATGTTTTCAAGAGAATCCCGCACCACGGTATCAGGTCGGATAATCACTCCCATCAACGCCGGATTCGCGCCTAGGTGAAAAGCAGAGCTAACCATACACAAGTTCGTTTGTCGTTCAGCGTCGCTGGTCCCTAATAAGTTTGCAGACTTAAAGCCTGACAAGCTATTGATAAAGGCTGCGCGATAACGTTTTTCCATGCTCATGATGTCATCATGGCCGAACACACTCAAAGACATAACCTTCCTTATTTCAGTTGGCACTGTTGGCAACGTGCCTGCCCGGTTAATAATGCGGAGATCCGATACCGATGGCGGGCAAAAAACAAATAAGCTTGGTCCGCAAACCAAGCGATCACGGGCCAGCGTAACCAACTCACCCAATACCCCTTGCCTACCGCGTGCCATGCAGCATAGGTTGCGTCTAAACCATACACCATCTGTCCGTGACTATCTTTGGCGTGCAAAATGCGATTAGCGGCTTTGGGATCCACATCGGGGAAACGGGCTGCAAAATCGGAATGATGAATATCTTCCAGTATGAGCTGTTGGTTTTTATCCCAACGTGACAGCTTGCGCATTTCCTTGACGCATAACGGGCACAAACTGTCATAAAATAGCGTCACCATAAACGTCCCTCCTAACCTCGTCTTAATACGCATAACGACATCGGTACGATCAGGTGTTTACGCCTATCCAGCAATGGATAAAACCCACGTCAGCCAGCGATCCAAGTCTTATACGGCCTATTAATATGGAAAAGTGTCGGTTGGTGTCTGTGTGATGAGCATTTTGCAGCAAGGCGTACAGGGCTGATGCCCCCTCAAGATACAAAAAAGCCCCGACCATCAGGTCAGGGCTTGGTATTTTCTCATCAAAGTCTTACATATATCTGCTTTGATGCTTAAATTGTGTCTGTGTGACGGGAGTTTTGAAGCGAGACGCGCAGTGTACGGTCAGTACATGAGCATCGCAGCTATCAAAAATCGCAAGCAACAGTCACAATTTATAATCAAAGCCTGGCGATGTCCTACTCTCACATGGGGAGACCCCACACTACCATCGGCGCTGCTTCGTTTCACTACTGAGTTCGGCATGGAGTCAGGTGGGTCCAAAGCGCTATGGTCGCCAAGCAAAATTCTGTTTTGTCTTCACTTTTTTAAAGTGAAAACCATCAACCTAGAAAGCTGTTCGTTCTCGTCACAATCAACTGGCTTATTTCAAGTCCAACCCAAAACCTCTTGGGTGTTGTATGGTTAAGCCTCACGGGCAATTAGTACAGGTTAGCTCAACGCCTCACAACGCTTACACACCCTGCCTATCAACGTCGTCGTCTACGACAACCCTTTAGAGAGCTCGAAGCTCTAGGGATGACTCATCTCGGGGCCAGCTTCGCGCTTAGATGCTTTCAGCGCTTATCTGTGCCGAACTTAGCTACCGGGCAATGCGTCTGGCGACACAACCCGAACACCAGCGGTTCGTCCACTCCGGTCCTCTCGTACTAGGAGCAGCTCCCCTCAATCATCCAACGCCCACGGCAGATAGGGACCGAACTGTCTCACGACGTTCTAAACCCAGCTCGCGTACCACTTTAAATGGCGAACAGCCATACCCTTGGGACCGACTTCAGCCCCAGGATGTGATGAGCCGACATCGAGGTGCCAAACACCGCCGTCGATATGAACTCTTGGGCGGTATCAGCCTGTTATCCCCGGAGTACCTTTTATCCGTTGAGCGATGGCCCTTCCATTCAGAACCACCGGATCACTATGACCTACTTTCGTACCTGCTCGAGCCGTCACTCTCGCAGTTAAGCGGGCTTATGCCATTGCACTAACCTCACGATGTCCGACCGTGATTAGCCCACCTTCGTGCTCCTCCGTTACTCTTTGGGAGGAGACCGCCCCAGTCAAACTACCCACCAGGCACTGTCCTCACCCCGGATAACGGGGCTAAGTTAGAACATCAAACATACAAGGGTGGTATTTCAAGGATGGCTCCACAGCAACTGGCGTCGCCGCTTCAAAGCCTCCCACCTATCCTACACATGTAGGCTCAATGTTCAGTGCCAAGCTGTAGTAAAGGTTCACGGGGTCTTTCCGTCTAGCCGCGGGTACACAGCATCTTCACTGCGATTTCAATTTCACTGAGTCTCGGGTGGAGACAGCGTGGCCATCATTACGCCATTCGTGCAGGTCGGAACTTACCCGACAAGGAATTTCGCTACCTTAGGACCGTTATAGTTACGGCCGCCGTTTACCGGGGCTTCGATCAATGGCTTCTCTTGCGATAACCACATCAATTAACCTTCCGGCACCGGGCAGGCGTCACACCGTATACGTCATCTTTCGATTTTGCACAGTGCTGTGTTTTTAATAAACAGTTGCAGCCACCTGGTATCTGCGACTGCCCATAGCTCCATCCGCAAGGGACTTCACCGCGGGCAGCGTACCTTCTCCCGAAGTTACGGTACCATTTTGCCTAGTTCCTTCACCCGAGTTCTCTCAAGCGCCTTGGTATTCTCTACCCGACCACCTGTGTCGGTTTGGAGTACGGTTGCTACTTACCTGAAGCTTAGAGGCTTTTCCCGGAAGCATGGCATCAATGACTTCACCACCTTGGTGGCTCGACATCGTGTCTCGGCCTTGATTTCCCGGATTTGCCTAAGAAATCAGCCTACGCACTTGAACCTGGACTACCATCGCCAGGCCCACCTAGCCTTCTCCGTCCCCCCATCGCAGTAAGCAGCAGTACGGGAATATTAACCCGTTTCCCATCGACTACGCCTTTCGGCCTCGCCTTAGGGGCCGACTTACCCTGCCCCGATTAACGTTGGACAGGAACCCTTGGTCTTCCGGCGAGGAGGTTTTTCACCCCCTTTATCGTTACTCATGTCAGCATTCGCACTTGTGATACCTCCAGCATGCCTCTCAGCACACCTTCAACAGCTTACACAACGCTCCCCTACCCAATACCCATAAGGACATTGCCGCAGCTTCGGTGTATCGCTTAGCCCCGTTACATCTTCCGCGCAGGCCGACTCGACCAGTGAGCTATTACGCTTTCTTTAAATGATGGCTGCTTCTAAGCCAACATCCTGGCTGTCTGAGCCTTCCCACATCGTTTCCCACTTAGCGATAACTTTGGGACCTTAGCTGGCGGTCTGGGTTGTTTCCCTCTCCACGACGGACGTTAGCACCCGCCGTGTGTCTCCCGGATAGTACTTACTGGTATTCGGAGTTTGCAAAGGGTTGGTAAGTCGGGATGACCCCCTAGCCTTAACAGTGCTCTACCCCCAGTAGTATTCGTCCGAGGCGCTACCTAAATAGCTTTCGGGGAGAACCAGCTATCTCCGAGTTTGATTGGCCTTTCACCCCTAGCCACAGGTCATCTCCTAACTTTTCAACGTTAGTGAGTTCGGTCCTCCAGTTGATGTTACTCAACCTTCAACCTGCCCATGGCTAGATCACTCGGTTTCGGGTCTAATGCTAGCAACTACACGCCCAGTTAAGACTCGGTTTCCCTACGGCTCCCCTATGCGGTTAACCTTGCTACTAACATTAAGTCGCTGACCCATTATACAAAAGGTACGCGGTCACCCCACAAAGGAGGCTCCCACTGCTTGTACGTAGACGGTTTCAGGTTCTATTTCACTCCCCTCACAGGGGTTCTTTTCGCCTTTCCCTCACGGTACTGGTTCACTATCGGTCAGTCAGGAGTATTTAGCCTTGGAGGATGGTCCCCCCATGTTCAGACAAGATATCACGTGTCCCGTCCTACTCGTTTTCACGACTAAAGCGTTGTCGGTTACGGGGCTATCACCCTTTATTGCCAGGTTTTCCAACCTGTTCACCTAACGCCTAAGCCGCTTAAGGGCTGCTCCGGGTTCGCTCGCCGCTACTGCCGGAATCTCAATTGATTTCTTTTCCTTCGGGTACTTAGATGTTTCAGTTCCCCGAGTTCGCCTCTTAGCGCTATGTATTCACGCTAAGATACCTGCTTATGCAGGTGGGTTTCCCCATTCGGAAATCCCAGACTCAAATGGCTTTTACTGCCTTATCTGGGCTTATCGCAAGTTAATACGTCCTTCATCGCCTCTGACTGCCAAGGCATCCACCGTCTACGCTTAGTCACTTAACCATACAACCCCAAGAGGTCTTTTTGCTCGATCTTTCTCTTTTATACGGCCTCTTGCTCACCGTTTGCTCGGTCACGTAACTCGTTACGCTCCCAGCGACAAACGCCTCGCGCGAGATTGTCTAAAAAAGAAATCTGCGTCGCAAAACCACTGAGTGTTGAATCATCAACTAATTAAGGTTTTGTTTTTGCCGGACTCAAAATAGAGACTTTGCTTATCACTAAGACAAAGCCCAAGCACACTTGATTGTGTGAGTGACATTTCTGTCACTGATTGAGAACTTTACTGTCATTCTTTAAAGAATGACTTGTCAGCTTTCCAGATTGTTAAAGAGCATGTCGTTTATTGCTAAATAAACCACTTTGTAATCACACTCGAAAGTATGTTTATAAAGTGGCGTCCCATAGGGGAGTCGAACCCCTGTTACCGCCGTGAAAGGGCGGTGTCCTAGGCCTCTAGACGAATGGGACGCATCGATATGTTTGGGAACATATCCTCTTTAATACTTCAACCTATACAATCTGTGTGAACACTCGCAAGAATAGCGTCAGTAAGGAGGTGATCCAGCCCCAGGTTCCCCTAGGGCTACCTTGTTACGACTTCACCCCAGTCATGAACCACACCGTGGTAAACGCCCTCCCGAAGGTTAAGCTATCTACTTCTGGTGCAGCCCACTCCCATGGTGTGACGGGCGGTGTGTACAAGGCCCGGGAACGTATTCACCGCAGCATTCTGATCTGCGATTACTAGCGATTCCGACTTCATGGAGTCGAGTTGCAGACTCCAATCCGGACTACGACAAACTTTAAGGGATTCGCTTAACATCGCTGTCTCGCTGCCCTCTGTATCTGCCATTGTAGCACGTGTGTAGCCCTACTCGTAAGGGCCATGATGACTTGACGTCGTCCCCACCTTCCTCCGGTTTATCACCGGCAGTCTCCCTGGAGTTCCCACCATTACGTGCTGGCAAACAAGGATAAGGGTTGCGCTCGTTGCGGGACTTAACCCAACATTTCACAACACGAGCTGACGACAGCCATGCAGCACCTGTCTCAGCGCTCCCGAAGGCACTCCTCTATCTCTAAAGGATTCGCTGGATGTCAAGAGTAGGTAAGGTTCTTCGCGTTGCATCGAATTAAACCACATGCTCCACCGCTTGTGCGGGCCCCCGTCAATTCATTTGAGTTTTAACCTTGCGGCCGTACTCCCCAGGCGGTCTACTTAATGCGTTAGCTCCGAAAGCCAAAGTCTTAAACCTCAGCCTCCAAGTAGACATCGTTTACGGCGTGGACTACCAGGGTATCTAATCCTGTTTGCTACCCACGCTTTCGCATCTGAGCGTCAGTCTTTGTCCAGGGGGCCGCCTTCGCCACTGGTATTCCTTCAGATCTCTACGCATTTCACCGCTACACCTGAAATTCTACCCCCCTCTACAAGACTCTAGCCTGCCAGTTTCAAATGCGGTTCCGAGGTTGAGCCCCGGGCTTTCACATCTGACTTAACAAACCGCCTGCATGCGCTTTACGCCCAGTAATTCCGATTAACGCTCGCACCCTCCGTATTACCGCGGCTGCTGGCACGGAGTTAGCCGGTGCTTCTTCTGCAGCTAACGTCAAGCAATGCACGTATTAAGTACACTACCTTCCTCACTGCTGAAAGTGCTTTACAACCCGAAGGCCTTCTTCACACACGCGGCATGGCTGCATCAGGGTCTCCCCCATTGTGCAATATTCCCCACTGCTGCCTCCCGTAGGAGTCTGGGCCGTGTCTCAGTCCCAGTGTGGCTGATCATCCTCTCAAACCAGCTAAGGATCGTCGCCTTGGTAAGCCATTACCTTACCAACTAGCTAATCCTAACTGGGCCCATCCCGACGCGATAGCTTACATGTAGAGGCCACCTTTGGTCCGTAGACATTATGCGGTATTAGCCGTCGTTTCCAACGGTTATCCCCCTCGTCAGGGCAGGTTCCCAGCCGTTACTCACCCGTCCGCCGCTCGACGTCCAGTAAATCCACCGAAGCTTCAATACTGCCGTTTCCGCTCGACTTGCATGTGTTAGGCCTGCCGCCAGCGTTAAATCTGAGCCATGATCAAACTCTTCAATTAAAGTTTTTTTTCGAAACCGAAGTTTCAGCTCAATGAATACTGATTACTGTTTATCTCCGAAGAGAAAAACGAATTGACTGTGCTCCTGTTGGTATCCACTTTTAAAAAAGTGAAATCAAAACAGCTCAAGGCTGCACCAACATGAATTGGTCACTCAGTTCATCGAATAAATCTTTTTGTCTATTCTCAACGAGTGCCCACACAGATTGCATAGGTCAAATTGTTAAAGAGCGTGTCGATTTAGTGGTCGGCATTTCGTGACTTGCGTCTCATTGCCCCGTCGACAGGAAGCGCAGTATAGAGATTTCAGTTTTTCCCGCAACCCCTTTTTGCAAAAAACTTTTCGTTAGCGCAAAAAGTAAACAAAAACGGTCGTTTTGTTTAATAAACCGGCAAAAACCGTCCCACTTTCGCTTACCAAGCTTCCTATTATAGTACCCACCCTCTGCTCTTTCCATAAAATGTGGCATACATCATACATTCGGGCTGGTAGCATAGTCGCTCTGTTTCTCACTAGGGAGTCATCGATATGAAGCATTGGCTTTTTCTGGGGTTTGCCATCGTGGCAGAGGTGATTGCAACCGCATCACTCAAAAACAGTGACGGCTTTTCTAAGCTCGTCCCTTCTGTATTAGTGGTGGTGGGATACAGTTTTTCCTTCTATTTGCTTGCGCTAACACTCCGAGCGATCCCTGTGGGCATTGCTTATGCCATCTGGGCTGGCGCCGGTGTGACTTTGATAGCGCTCATTGGTTGGCTGGTCTTCGGTCAGAAGCTTGATACGCCTGCGGTGATTGGAATGGCACTGATTGTCGCCGGTGTGGCCGTGATGAATTTATTTTCATCTGCGTCTCCGCACTAGTTATCACGCCCACTGACGGTCGAGCTAAAACAAAAAACCCAGCCGAAGCTGGGTTTTTCTTTTTCAGGGGAAGGGCAATTACATCATACCGCCCATACCGCCCATGCCACCCATACCAGCAGCGCCCATATCAGCACCGCCATCTTTTTGTGGCAAGTCAGTAACCATTGCTTCGGTGGTGATCATTAGACCAGCAACAGAGGCAGCAAATTGCAGTGCACTACGAGTCACTTTGGTTGGGTCAAGAATACCCATTTCGATCATGTCACCGTATTCACCGGTTGCGGCGTTGTAACCATAGTTACCGTCACCTGCTTTCACATTGTTCGCAACCACTGAATCTTCGTCACCCGCGTTAGTCGCGATTTGACGAATAGGCGCTTCCATGGCACGCAGTGCCACACGGATACCGACGTTTTGCTCTTCGTTATCGCCTTTCAGCTCGCCAACTTTGCTAGCGGCACGGATAAGCGCAACGCCACCACCGGCAACCACGCCTTCTTCCACTGCCGCACGCGTCGCGTGCAGAGCATCTTCAACGCGGTCTTTCTTCTCTTTCATCTCAACTTCAGTCGCCGCACCGACTTTGATTACTGCAACACCGCCAGCCAGTTTGGCGACGCGCTCTTGCAGTTTTTCTTTGTCGTAGTCTGAGCTCGCTTCTTCGATTTGTTGACGAATTTGAGCAACACGCGCTTCGATAGAGGCTTCTTCACCAACACCATCGATAATAGTGGTGTTGTCTTTAGTGACAGTGACACGCTTAGCTTGGCCTAGATCTTCCAGCGTCACTTTCTCCAGTTCCATGCCAATCTCTTCTGAGATCACGGTACCAGCAGTCAGTGTCGCGATGTCTTGTAGCATCGCTTTACGACGATCACCAAAGCCAGGCGCTTTCACCGCAGCAACTTTTACGATGCCGCGCATGTTGTTGACAACCAATGTCGCCAGCGCTTCACCTTCAACATCTTCTGCGATGATTAACAGTGGACGAGAGGCTTTAGAAACCGCTTCTAGCGTTGGTAGCAGCTCACGGATGTTAGACACTTTTTTGTCGATCAGCAGGATAAATGGGTTATCCAGCTCAACGTTGCCAGCTTCTTGGTTGTTGATGAAGTAAGGAGACAGGTAACCACGGTCGAACTGCATGCCTTCAACAACGCTCAGCTCGTCTTGCAGAGATTGACCTTCTTCAACAGTGATAACACCGTCGCGACCCACTTTATCCATGGCTTCAGCAATGATCTTACCCACAGTCTCATCTGAGTTGGCAGAGATAGTACCCACCTGAGCGATCGCGTTGCTGGTTGAGCAAGGTGAAGACAGTTTTTTCAGCTCTTCAACCGCAGCAACCACCGCTTTGTCGATACCACGCTTCAGATCCATTGGGTTCATACCCGCTGCAACCGCTTTCAAGCCTTCATTGACGATAGATTGCGCCAATACAGTGGCAGTGGTCGTACCGTCACCTGCCGCATCATTTGCTTGTGAAGCGACTTCTTTTACCATTTGTGCGCCCATGTTCTGGAACTTGTCTTCCAGCTCGATTTCACGGGCAACAGACACGCCGTCTTTGGTGATGGTTGGCGCACCGAATGATTTGTCTAGAACAACGTTACGACCTTTAGGGCCTAGTGTGACTTTCACGGCATCCGCCAGAACATTCACACCTTCGAGCATTTTCGCGCGCGCGTCGTCACTAAATTTAACGTCTTTAGCAGCCATGATTCTATTCCTTTCTTACGTTCTTGATTGGAGGTGAAATGAATTACTCAACGATTGCCATAATGTCGCTTTCTGACAGGATCAGGACTTCTTTACCGTCGATTTTTTCACTCTTGGTACCGAAGCCTTCAGAGAAGATAACAGTGTCACCCACTTTAACGTCCAATGGCTGCACGTTGCCGTTTTCAAGAATACGGCCATTGCCTACCGCCAGTACTTTACCGCGAGTAGACTTTTCTGCAGCAGAACCAGTTAACACGATGCCGCCTGCTGATTTAGACTCAGCTTCTTGGCGCTCAACGATAACGCGATCATGTAGTGGACGAATGTTCATCGGTCGTCTCCTGAATTAGTAATGATGTTCCGTTTGATGAAGTAAGTATGCACACAGGCCGTTCATGCGTCCGGTTCCTGATGTAACTCCCTATGTGGGGACGCCCTTTTTCTTTCCCAAGGGTTTTACAGCAATTTTTTTGATTTTTTTTACCCAGCAACTTCCTCACCTAGGTGCGATCCGCTAGGGTAAGCCGTCCCAACCCAGTGATCAGAGATTATGAACGACAAACACGGGCTGCTGTCCGCCCCGATCAACCTCACATTGCGTAAGATGACCGTGCCCATGGTATTTGGGCTATTTGCGATCATCATGTTCAATGTGGTGGATACCTTCTTTATTTCACTGCTTGGCACGGAAGCATTAGCCGCGGTGAGCTTCACGTTTCCCATCACCTTTGCGGTTAACTCCATCACACTAGGATTAGGGGTCGGCATTGCTGCCTTGGTGGCAAGATTGCTTGGTCAGGGCGATCATCAAGATGCCGCGCGGGTCTCGAGTCATGGTTTGATCTTGGCGGTCTTCATGGTGATGGCCGTCGGCTGGTTGGGGGCGGCCACCATCGACCCAGTGTTCTCCGCGTTGGGGGCAAGCGACAACTTATTGCCGTTAATCCACGATTATATGCAGGTGTGGTACCTCACCATTCCATTACTCGTCGTGCCGATGGCAGGGAATGCGGCTATCCGTGCCACGGGTGACACGAAAACGCCGGCGAAAATCATGATGATCTCTGGCGTCATTAATGGCGTGCTCGACCCCTTACTGATTTTTGGCTTGGGCCCATTTCCCGAACTGGGAGTGCAAGGGGCGGCCATCGCCAGTGCCGTCAGCTGGGCCGGCGCATTAATAGCCGCACTAAGTATACTTATTCGCCGTGAACGGCTGCTGATGGCGCCGCAATGGACCAAGCTAGCGACTGACGTGCGTCAGATCCTCAAAATTGGCATGCCGGCTGGAATGACCAATGCCTTAAACCCAGCCGCAGGCGCCATTTTAATGATGATGCTCGCCTCACAGGGAACAGAAAGCGTTGCCGCCTATGGCGCCGCTCAGCGTATTGAAGCCATTTTATTAATTGTGATGATGGCGATGACGTCATCGCTCACGCCCTTAATGTCGCAAAACTTTGGTGCGCAATACCATCAACGGGCCTTTCAAGCGCTGTTTAGCGCGATGCGCTTTGCCATCTTGTTTCAGTTTGCCTTGTACTTGTCGCTGTGGCCTTTTATCGATCTGATTGCGGATGTATTCAGTGACGATGTGCGGGTTCAACAAGAAATTGCCCACTATTTAATGGTGGTCCCGGCCAGTTACGGCTTACAAGGCACCTTGATGTTATTGGTCGGTGGCCTGAATGCCATGAAGCGTTCGCTGCATTCGTTCGCCTGCAACCTAGTGCGTTTGTTTATCTTCTTAGTGCCCTGTGCATGGCTGGGCGGCATGGTCAACGGCACCCATGGCCTGTTTGCGGGAATCGCCATTGCCAATCTACTGGCCGGTATTATGGCGTACCTATATGCCGTGGTGCTGCGCCGTCAGACACTCGCGGCGTCACTGTCCGTCTGAGCCAGCTCATGAACGCGGTGCTGCAACGCATCTAACGCCTGATAAAGCGCTTGATACTGCGCTGCACTGAGTCCCTCGAGCATGGCTTTTTCCCACTCCAGTACCTTGGGAACAATGGTCTGATAATGGGTGCGGCCTTTGTCGGTCAAATGGACTAACGCGGCGCGCTGATCACCTTGGCACGCGCGTCGCTCTACCAACTGATGCCGCTCTAAACGAGTAAGCAAGCGCGACACTTTTACTTTATCCAACCGCGTTTCTGCGGCTAAATCTTTCGCCATCACGCCATCACGTGCGCCCAAAGAGGCCAGCACGCGCCATTCTGGACGCGACAATCCAAACTCTGCTTCATAACGTGCCGCAAGACTGTCGGCAACTAACTCCGCCGTGTGGACCAACTTATAAGGCAAAAAGCTATCGAGCGCTAAATGAGGAAGGGTCATATCAGTTAGTTTCAAATGAAATCATATAACCTACTTTACGAGAGGCTTCGATAAGATGCAAAGGTAGTGCTTTGTTTACACTTATGATTTTTAGGCGGCAAAAATACTGAACACACAAGGTAAAATATTTGTTAACAGCACGTTGCTTTTTCTCGTCTCTGATCGCTAGTATAAACGGATAGATTGTTTCTTTTGAAACTATTTGGCCGTCCCGGTGAGCACGGCCGCCCAGCACAAGGAGCGAGTTATGCGAAAGTGGTTTTCATTCCCCATTCGTGAAGGGGATGCCTCACGTCAAGCCCACTGCGACTTTCCCGAGGGAACCTATGAGCGCGAGTGTGGCAAGGAAGGCTTTTTTGGCCCGGCCAGTCATATGTATCACCGCCATCCCCCGACGGGCTGGAGCGAGTGGGAAGGCCCATTGCGACCGCATGCTTTTGACACCAACCGAGTTGAAACTCAAGGCACGTCGCCAATGGATGCGCCTGTGCTGTTATCCAATGCCAACGTTCAGGTTCGCTTATGGCGCACCGATACCGCCATGTCTTATCTAGTGCGCAACAGCGATGGCGACGATTGCTTATTTGTCCACCAAGGCGAAGGCTCGCTGTATTGCGATTATGGCCACTTGCGCTACACCAAAGGCGATTATTTGATCATCCCTCGCGCCACCAGCTGGCGACTGGTGCCGGATGAGGCCACCACCTTGTTGATGATTGAAGCGACACATGGCTCCTACATGAGCGCCGAACGAGGCATCGTCGGCGAACATGCAGTGTTTGACCCTGCGGTGTTAGAACATGCACGCATTGACGATAGCTTTAAAGCCCAGCAATCCGATAACGAAAGCTGGCAGGTGATGATCAAATCGCGCCAACAGCTTAACCGCGTCACTTATCCTTATAACCCACTCGATGCTGTGGGCTGGAAGGGCAACCTCACTGTATTCCGACTCAACTGGCGAGATATCCGCCCGTTGATGAGCCATCGTTATCACTTACCGCCATCCGCACACACCACCTTTGTCGCGCAAGGTTTTGTGATTTGCACCTTTGTCCCCCGCCCAATCGAGTCGGATCCTGGCGCACTGAAGGTGCCTTTCTACCACAACAACGATGACTATGATGAGGTGCTTTTCTATCACCAAGGTGACTTTTTCAGCCGCGATAACATTGATGCCGGCATGGTGACCCTACACCCTTGTGGCTTCCCACATGGCCCTCACCCAAAAGCGTTCGCCGCGGGCAAAAAACATCAGAAAAAAGAGACCGATGAAGTGGCGGTGATGATCGATACCCGCATGCCTCTTGATATGGGCGACGCGGCGAAAGCCACCGAACTGACCGATTATGTTTACTCTTGGCGCACGCCAAGTGACGCAGAATAGCGAAGGAGAAAGCAATGAAACTGGCTTCACTCAAACACGGACGTGATGGCAAATTGATTTTGGTCTCTCGTGACCTTACTCGCGCCGTCCACGCCGACGATATTGCACCCACACTACAAGCGGCACTCGATAATTGGGCGACACTGGCGCCCAAACTGACTCAGCGCTACGACGCGCTCAATGACAACCAAGTCAGTGAGTCCTTTGCCTTTGACCCAAGCGTCTGCGACTCACCACTGCCCCGCGCCTATCAGTGGGCGGATGGTAGCGCCTACGTTAACCACGTTGAACTGGTGCGCAAAGCGCGCGGCGCACAAATGCCTGAGAGTTTTTGGACTGATCCATTGATGTACCAAGGCATGTCTGATGGCTTTCTCGGTCCACGTGACGAGATTGAATTGGTGGATGATGCGTGGGGCTGTGACTTTGAAGCCGAGCTTGCCATCGTCACCGATGATGTGCCCATGCACCTTAGTGCTGACAAAGCGGGCCAACACATTAAACTGCTGATGCTGGTCAACGACGTTTCCCTGCGCAACCTGATCCCCGGCGAGCTTGCCAAAGGGTTCGGCTTTTTCCAATCTAAGCCCGCCTCTGCATTTTCACCGGTGGCGGTTACCCCAGATGAGCTGGGCGATCACTGGCGCGACCATAAAGTCCACTTACCGATGCATGTCACCCTCAACGGCGAATGGTTCGGGTCACCCGACGCCGGTGTCGATATGACCTTTGATTTTGCCGAGTTGGTCGCGCATGTGGCGAAAAGCCGCCATGTCAGCGCTGGGACCATTATTGGCTCCGGCACCGTCTCCAATACCGATCGCAGTAAAGGCTCTTGCTGCTTAGCCGAAAAGCGCATGCTGGAAATTATCGACCAAGGCGAGGCAAAAACCCCGTTTATGACCTTTGGCGATAGCGTCACCATCGATATGCGCGACAGCCAAGATGCGTCTATTTTCGGCGCCATTGAGCAAACCGTGACCCGTTACATCGCAGAATAACCTTGATGCGCGCCTAGTACCTCTAGGCGCGCGTGACGTTGATGCCGTCTAGGAGCTTGTATGCTGCTTTATGATTACAGTAAGTCGACCGCGGCCTACCGCGTCCGCATCGCCCTTGGCCTTAAAGGCCTCTCCTACCAACGAGAAACCGTGTCTTTGCTGGATAAACACCAGCACAGCGACGCCTATCGCTCGCTCAATCCCGCCGGTTTAGTGCCTACCTTGGTCGATGGCGATGTCACCTTGAGCCAATCACTGGCCATTATTGAATACCTCGATGAGCGCTATCCGCAGGTAAAACTGCTCCCCAGTGATCCAGTGCAAAAAGCCCAGTGCCGATCTCTGGCGCTCGATATTGCCTGTGATGTGCATCCACTCAATAACTTACGGGTTCTGCAATACTTAACCGGCCCCTTTGGCCACAGTGATGATGACAAAATCACTTGGTATCACCATTGGCTAAAACAAGGGTTCGATGGCTTGGAAGCCAAACTACAGGGATTAGACAGCCCCTTTATCGGCGGAGAAGCGCCTAATTTGGCCGATATTTGTTTGGTACCGCAGCTTTTTAATGCACGCCGATTTGCGTTTGATTTAACGGCCTACCCAACTTTGACGCGCATTGAGGCACAGTGCCAAACGCTGGATGCATTTATACAGGCACACCCTGATAAGAGCTAAGGAGAGAACATGAAAGACGGATTGTTGTGGGCGCCGGATAAGGAACGTCAAACCCACACGTTACTCGCCGCGTTTATCCGTGCCGTGAATCAGACTCACGATACCCAGTTGAGTGGTTATGACGATCTCTATGCATGGTCAGTACGTCAAAGCGGCGATTTTTGGCAACAGTTATGGCAATTTGCTGGCGTGATCGGCGACCCGGGCGAGAGAGTGTGCGATATCGACCCCGAGCATCCCAATCGAGATAGCCACTGGTTTCCCACCGCACGTCTGAACTATGCCGAAAACCTACTCAAGCACGCAGAGCAATATGCCGACCAACCGGCGATGATTTTTAGCGGTGAGCATGAGGTAGCACGAACTCTCACTTGGCGTGAGCTCGTCGATCAGGTCGCGGCCATCCGTCACTACCTAGATATGCAAGGTATTCAGCCGGGCGATGTGGTTGCTGGCTATTTACCTAATCTGCCTGAAACCGTGATTGCAATGCTTGCCACCGCGGCACTGGGCGCGATTTGGACCTCAACCTCACCGGACTTTGGCGTCGACAGTGTGTTAGACCGTTTTGGCCAAACCGAACCCAAAGTGCTGTTTACCTCCGATCATTACCACTACAACGGCAAAACCTATGACTGCCTGAATAAAGCACAGCAGGTGGTGGATAACGTACCGGCCATTGAACGCCTAGTGGTGATCCCTTTTGATGGTGATCGACCTTCTTTACCTGCTGGCGTGGATAACTGGCAAGACTTATTAGCCAAGGACGCGCCGCCGCTTCGCTTTACCCGCGTGGCGTTCAATGCCCCACTCTTTGTGCTGTACTCTTCCGGCACCACGGGTAAGCCCAAGTGCATTATTCATTCGGTGGGGGGAATATTGCTCAATCATTTGAAAGAGCATCAGCTCCATTCGGATGTGCGCCCCGGCGATCGCTTTTTCTACTTCACCACCTGCGGCTGGATGATGTGGAATTGGCAGGTCAGTGCCTTGGCAAGCGGCGCGACCTTGGTGCTTTATGATGGCTCACCGTTTTATCCCGATGCGGGCGTACTATGGCGACTGGCCGAGCAGCAACAGCTCACCCTTTTTGGTACGGCGGCGAAATACTTAGAAGCATTGGAAAAACAAGGGGTGGCACCGAAAGATGATTACTCGCTGGCGTCGCTACGCGTCCTGTGTTCGACCGGCTCGGTACTTGCGCCCGAGCAGTTTGATTATGTCTATCAAAAGATAAAGTCTGACCTGCAGTTAAGCTCGATTGCGGGTGGCACCGACATTTGTGGCTGCTTTGTTCTTGGCAGCCCGCTGTCACCGGTTTATCGCGGCGAAAGCCAAAAGCGCGGCTTGGCGCTCGATGTACAAGTGTTTAACGCCCAAGGCCAAGCGGTCGAGGAGCAGAAAGGGGAGCTGGTGTGCTGTAATAGCTTCCCCAACCAGCCGGTTGGCTTTTGGCACGATACCGATGGCAGTCGCTATCACAATGCCTATTGGAACAAGATTGATGATATCTGGCTTCATGGTGACTATGTCCGCCTGACCGCACAAGGTGGCATGGTGTTTTATGGTCGGTCTGATGCGGTATTGAACCCAGGCGGAGTACGAATTGGCACGGCAGAAATCTATCGCCATGTGAATCAGCTTAACGAAATCATGGATTCAGTGGTCATCGGCCAGCAATGGCAAAATGATGTCCGCGTGGTGCTATTCGTCAAACTCGCCGCCGGCGTGACACTGGATGAGTCGCTCAAGCAAGCCATCAAAAAAACCATCCGTACACAGTGCACGCCGCGTCACGTTCCCGCCGTGATTGCCGAGGTGAGCGATATTCCGCGCACCAAGTCAGGGAAACTGGCTGAGCTGGCGGTGCGCGATGTGGTCCATGGCCAAGACGTGGCACAGTTAAGCGCACTGGATAACCCAGCATCACTCGACCAATACCGTCAGCGCCCCGAGCTCACCGAGTAAGCTGACGCCATGATCGAAAAAGGCCGCATCTTCATGCGGCCTTTTGGCTGGGCTTAATCCCGAAACGGCTTAGCGCAGGCGATGGTCATCATCGTCATCTTTGCGCTCATATTCCCCCTCAAAGGTATTGCCATCCTCACCACGGCCTCCGCGACGGAAAGGATCCTCACCAAAAGGACCTTGCGCATTGCCCCCTTGATGGAAGCTACCTTGGCTAAAGCCTGCTTGAGACACAGTGACGCGCTTCATCACTTGTTTGGCGAGCGCGGCTCGCGGCCCAGGTAAAAGCACCAACATCCCCATCGCATCGGTCATAAAACCTGGCGTTAACAGCAGCACGCCAGCGACAGCCAACATCACGCCTTCAAGGATTTGCTGAGCGGGTAATTCCCCTCGGTTGAGCCTGTCTTGCACCGAAGCCAAGGTCATAATGCCTTGGCTTCGCACCAAAGACGCACCGACAAACGCGGTAATCAAAACCAGTGCCAGTGTGGGCCACAGCCCCAGCCAGCCACCAACCTGAATAAACAGGCCAATTTCGATCACTGGCACCAAAATAAATAGCAGTAATAAAACTGGAAACACGGTTCACCTCGCACTGGAAATTCACTTTTCATCCTAACATCAAAATCACGCAAAAGCCGAATCGGGAAAGTGGATTTACTGCTTGAATCTCGCGGCAAGAAAGCGCATTTTGTTATCGCCTCCTCTTAGTGCTGTGACCGGTGTCAGCCCTTTTCACCGCATCATATGCTCTAATAGCGGCGAAAGGATGTAAGAGACGATACATCCAGCCAAAATCTCTGAGGAATGGATTCTACAGCAAAATTTGTGGCGACGTTTTAATCATTATAATAACTTTGATGTTAAGGCCAACACATGTCTCAGACGATTATTACACCCAATGATACCCCTACGCTGACTACTGCAACCCGCCTTGAAGAAGACTTACTCGGTCAACGCGCTGTTCCAGCCGATGCGTATTACGGTATTCACACCTTGCGCGCCATTGAGAACTTTACTATCTCAAGTACCCGTATTTCAGACATTCCCGATTTCGTTCGCGGCATGGTTTACACCAAAAAAGCTGCCGCGATGGCAAACCAAGAACTCGGCGTGATCCCCTCTGATGTCGGTGACTACATTATCAAAGCCTGTGACCAGATTTTGGAAACGGGTAAATGCATGGATCAGTTCCCTTCGGATGTCTTCCAAGGCGGCGCAGGCACCTCAGTGAACATGAATGCTAACGAGGTGATTGCCAACCTTGCGCTTGAACTAATGGGGCATGAGAAAGGTGACTATGATGTGATTAACCCCAACGATCACGTCAATAAGAGCCAATCGACCAACTGTGCGTACCCCACCGGCTTCCGAATTGCAGTCTACAACAGCATTCTCAAATTGATGGATGCGATTGATTATCTGCAAAACGAATTCAACAAAAAAGCGGAGACTTACTCTCACGTACTGAAAATGGGCCGCACCCAGCTGCAAGACGCAGTACCGATGACGGTCGGACAAGAGTTCAAAGCCTTTTCGGTACTACTGCGTGAAGAGATTAAAAACATCAAATATACCGCCGCACTGCTGCTCGAAGTTAACCTCGGCGCGACTGCGATTGGCACCAAGTTGAATGCCGCAGAAGGCTATCAGCAATTGGCGGTAAAACACCTAGCTGAGATCACAGGTCTGCCATGTATCCCAGCCGAAGATTTGATTGAAGCCACGTCAGACTGTGGCGCGTATGTCATGGTCCACGGCGCGCTGAAACGCTTGGCGGTGAAACTATCGAAGATCTGTAACGACTTACGCCTGCTCTCCTCGGGCCCACGTGCGGGACTCAATGAGATTAACCTACCAGAAATGCAGGCAGGTTCATCCATCATGCCCGCCAAGGTTAACCCAGTGATCCCCGAGGTAGTCAACCAAGTGTGCTTTAAGGTAATGGGCAACGATACCACCATTACGTTTGCCGCCGAAGCCGGCCAACTTCAGCTTAACGTGATGGAGCCCGTGATTGGGCAGGCACTGTTTGAGTCTATTTCCATTCTGGCGAATGGCTGCCGGAACTTGGGTGAGAAGTGCGTGAGCGGGATTACCGTCAACCAAGACGTGTGCGAGCACTATGTGCACAACTCGATTGGCATTATCACTTATCTCAACCCCTTTATCGGCCACCACGAGGGCGATATTGTCGGCAAGATTTGTGCTGAGACAGGAAAGAGCGTGAAAGAAGTGGTGCTAGAGCGCGGGTTAATGACCGAAGAAGAACTTGAAGACATCTTCTCGGTCGACAACCTGATGCATCCCAAGTATCGCGGTAAACGCTTTAACGCCTAAGTGAATAACGGTTATCTGATCAACAAGGGCGCTCAATGCGCCCTTTTTTATTCGCCTGTCTTTCTATTGGCTTACAGCACCTGAGTGAGTAACAAACCGCAGGCAATACTGAAGACCATACTAAGCAACCCCGGTACCATAAAGCTGTGGTTGAACACATATTTACCAATCTGAGTTGTCCCTGTTCGGTCAAAATCAATAGAAGCAATGATAGGGCCATAATTGGGGATAAAGAAGTAACCATTTACCGCCACAAAGGTCGCGATGATAATTGAGGGTGGCAGACCCAGTGTAATCGCTACTGGCACCAGCACAGCCGTTGTTGCACCTTGGCTATTCACCATGACCGATAACGCAAACAAAGCAAAGGCGAACGTCCAAGGCGCCACCTCAACCAAGCCAGACACGGCATCTTTTACCATATCCGCATGCCCACCAATCAAGGTGTCACCCAGCCACGCAATACCAAAGATAGCGACAATGGCACGCATACCCGCATGAAACACCGAACCTTGGCTAATCGCATTGCCATCCGGTTTACAGGTCAAGATGATCAGCGCACCGACTGACAGCATCACAATTTCAATGGTGTGCGCCATGCCCAGAGGCTCGCCGTCAAACGCTGGGCGCAACGAAGGAAACGCCCCCATTAGCACCACGGTAATGGCCCCGAGTAAAAATAAGGTCACCGATTTTTTCGCTTCCGGCGTCACCTCGACCTCTTCCACGGTCGACGATGCTTCCATTTCTGCGCGAAATGCGGGGTCTTGAAGGCGGCGTTGGTACTCAGGATCGTCTTTAAGCTCTTTGCCAAGCTTATTGACGATCACACACGCAAGCGCAAGACCAATAAAGGTACTAGGAATGGTCACTGACAGCACATCGGTGAGCGTAATCCCTTGTGGCTCTAAAAAGGCCACGCAGGCCACCACAGCAGCAGCGATGGGGCTGGCCACAATCGCAAATTGCGAGGCGATAACCGCCATACTTAATGGGCGTGCTGGGCGAATGCCACTACGGCGGCTCACTTCCGCAATCACAGGCAACACGGAGTAAGCAACGTGTCCTGTCCCCGCCATCATAGTAAAGACATAGGTCACTAAGGGAGCAATAAAGGTAATGTGACGCGGGTTTTTACGCAAAATGCCCGTGGCAATTTTAATCAGAAAATCGAGACCACCGGCTGCCTGCATACTGGCCGCAGCGGCAACAACAGCCATGATCATCAGCATGACATCAATCGGTGGGTGCGTGGGTTGCATACCGAACCCAAAACTTAATATCGCGAGGCCAACCCCGCCCATCACACCTAAACCGATGCCGCCAATTCGGGCACCAATCAAGATGCAGCTGAGTACTACTAAAAACTCAACCAAAAACATAACGCTCTCCTACTCCGGATAGTTGGGCCCAATTTCCTTACTAGCCAACGCCATGATCGTCTGTCATTTCGCCCTAATGTCGCCAACGTTAACCAGTGTTATTGGGTATGAGTGTCGAGACGGTTCCTTGTCTGTGCATCATCATGATGTTTGCCTTCCGTGAAGGGGATGTGCACGCATGCGCAGCATCATGGATGACAGGCTATCCGTGAGCAGTAACACGCGTGTTGATATAAGTAATAAAAACTAACACTTTTGCGTCCTTCATAACAAAAAGTTCGTAAAATGAGATCTTTAACGCAGATTGTTTCGCCAATGCCTGTTGGGTTATTGATCAATTCACCGCTTCCTCATATTTAATTGTTATGATATAACATAACAATTAAATACAACGACAAGAGGCACTCCACGGTGAAAAAAGATATCCACCCTCCGTATCAACAAGTCGTGTTTCATGACACCAGTGTCGATACCTATTTTATGGTTGGTTCAACCTTGCAAACATCACGTACCATCGAATGGCACGACGGTAAAACCTATCCCTATTTTCCACTCGACGTCTCGAGTGCATCGCATCCGGTGTACACGGGTAAACAGCGGGTCACAAACAAAGAAGGACGCGCCGCACACTTCGCCCGCAAGTTTGGCCAAGTGGGTCGCAGTCAAAAGGAGTCGTCATGAAGGTCGTGAACTCACTGAAAAGCGCCCGCCAGCGTCACCCTGATTGTCAGGTTGTCCGTCGTCGCGGGCGCATGTTTGTTATTTGCAAAACCAATCCACGTTTTAAAGCCGTGCAGGGGCGGGCAAAAAAACGCAACTAAGCGTCGGCGACGCACTGCCACTGATGGGGCAGTGCTTCTCGACGGGCAAACATCTCGATGTGGCTACTGACCGTTTCAGTCACTAAGGTTAAGTTCTCCTCATCGTCGGCATGGCATGTAACACGCAACTGGGTCCCTTGTACCTGCATATCGCACACACCCGCAGGGAAATGCACGCGTCCTGTTTGCTCATCCCAGCTCGCCTCGACTTTGCGACCAAAGTGACGACACAAGGTCTGCAAGTAACGAGGGGCATGCTCGGACTCAATCATCGTTGTCATACTAGGCATACGTTCTCCTTGGTAGGCTGGCATGAATGCCAGCCTCATCGCGTTAAAATTGATAGGACGCCGTCAATTTAATATTGCGGCCGGGCTCGTAATCGAGGATTTCTGCGCCTCGTTCACCTGACGTTGACGCATGCGAGCGATAGCGACTGTCAAACAAGTTGTCGACCCCAGCCGTCAAAGTGAACCCGTCTACCGCCATCGGTTGCCACTGAGCGAACACGTTGTGGACTGTGTAGCCCGGTTTGGTCAAGTTGCTATCAGGTACGGTGGTCGAGCGCTGAATTTGGGTGTTCCACCCCAGCAGCACATCCCAACGGTTCAACGCGTAATCCGCATTCAAGGCAAGGGTATCGCCGAGGTGGCGGGCGCGACCAAAAATCTGGTCCAGTTGATACGCCTCTGAATAACTCACATCCGTGCGACTGTAACTGGCTGACGCCGTCCATTGCTGCCATGCCCAATAGGTACTGGCTTCAAAGCCACGATAGGTGACATCGCCACGGTTGGTGGTTTCATAGGCCCAGTTACCACTGCCATCTTTGTAACTACGCACCACAATTTCATCATCGAGCTCAGTGCGAAATACCGTCAGATTGGCGGTTAACAAGTAGTCTTTTTGCGCCGCTGCGTTTGAGAGGCGCACACCAATTTCATCGGTCCGGCCATGCTCGGCTTTCAAGTCTTTATCCGCGCTTTCACTCAGTGCTGTGGTGGTGAATGATTCATTCAACGGCGGCGCTTTGTGCAGCTCTCGACTGTTGGCAAACAGGGTGAGATAGTCGTTAGCGACAAACTCTGCCCCCAACGCCAGCGACACATCATCGTAACGCTGACTCGAGCTGGTCGCTCGACGATCAAAGCTGTCATAACGTACCGCTGGCGTCACCGAAAAGCGTGAGGTCAGCGCTATCTTGTCTTCCACATACAGCGCAATCTTGTCGGCCGACTCCAAAATCTGTACACCCGGTTTGGCAAATTGGGTGTCGTTGTCTTGGTTTTCATAGTGCGCACCGTACGCGAGCTGATGATCGCCAATACACTGCGACACACTGAGTTTTACCCCAATATTCGTGTCTTCTGCCACGTTGACGCCTTTGCGGTCAGCCAGAAATGGGTGGGTCGCAAATTCGGTTTCATCACGGGTGAGTGACAGCTGGTTATAATAGGCCAGCGCTTTTAATTCGATGGTTTGTGACGGCGTGTATTCATAGTTGATCGTCGCGGTATCACGATCATAGGTCACTGGCAGGATCATTTCGCCCGTGCGATTGCGGTTGAAGCTCACGCCCATATCAGGACGCGGCAGGTAATCGCCCTTATCGCGGTACTTGTCATAACTGACTTCAAAGCGATGCCCACTCTCAGGCTCCCAACCTAGTTTCACTAAGCCATTAGTGACCTCACCTTCACCGCCGAAGGTACGATGTCCATTGCCGTCTTTAAAGTTGTCGCGATCAAAACGGCTGATATATGCCATCGCATCCCATTCATCACTCAACAACCCATAAACGGTCAACGAGCCTTGCTGGTAATCGTTACTGCCCCAGCCCCCACTTAGGCGTGCCCCAAATGTCTCATTCGCACGCAAGAGATCGTACGGATCTTTGGTTTCAAACGCGACCGCGCCCCCCAGCTCGCTGGTGAGAATCGACGATGCGCCCACCGCGACATCAACACGCTGCAAAATGTCAGGATTTAAAGTGAGGTTGCTGATGTGGTGGAACATTTTACCGCCTTGTGAGGCGCCATCGACGGTGATATCCAGATCTTGTTCGGTAAAGCCACGGATATTAATGCGCTGGGTGAGCGAGTGCGTGCCGCCCACATCCACACCGGGAATATCACGCAATAAGTCAGAGAGGTGATCGGGCTGCTTCACGGTAAGATCGGCCTCCCCCAGGTAACGGGAGGAGCTAGACACTTTTGTGCCCCACACGGACACCGTTTCTATGCTTTCACCTTCGGGGCTATCAGCCATCGCAGAGGGACACAAAGCACTGGCAATGCTCAGCGCAAGCAAAGCCGGACGCGCCTTGGCAGGAAGTAACAACGTCATAATTCATTTCCTTCTTGGGTAACCCAAACAACTAAATGATACTAATTCGCATTTATGTTACTGTTTAAGTGGTTTTCAGGAAGAAAAAAGAGTTATGCGCGTGCATCAAGCTTTTATGCGCAGAGTTTTTATGCATAGCGCGTTGATGCAGCATGTTAAGGGGGAACACTATGACAGCACCCGTGTCTGTTGTTTGCACACAACGAGAATCCAGCGCAGAGGGTCACGCCGAGATCATGGCTAGCCACTCGCAACGGACGCAATCTCTGGTGCGAGGGCAGTTCTCACATACCTTATGCCCGGGAGGGTTGCAGATCGATGGCGGGATTACCGATGAGTTATGTGATGCCAATGTGCTCCACCGTGCCCATCTGGGGATCACGCTAGTGATAGTCCTCGAGGGCTTGCTAGAGTTTGCCTACGATGGTTACACCTATCGGTGTGATGCACGCCACCAGCCCCAAGCGCTTGCAGTCTCCGTGGGTCGTGATAGCACCTTTCGCCGTCGCCTAATTGAAGGTAACCACCTTAAAAAAGTGAACATATTGCTACCCCCCGAATGGCTTAATGGCTATGCAGACGAGCAAGCCTTGCCACTGCTTAGTGGCTTGCATCGCCATCATTTAGGCTGTGTACGCTGGCAACCGAGTCCCTCCATACTTGACTCCATTCGCGCCTTATTACCCAGTATTAATAGGCAACATGAGGCTGATCCCCTGACCCAGCATCTACATGCACTCACCATCATCAAGCATCTGTGTGACCAAGCCGCTCATCTGATCATTGAGCCTGTTGTCGAACACATCCCTACCACCCATGAACCACAAGTCGCAAAAGCCGTCGCGTATATTGAGACCAAACTGCATACCGCATTGACCTTATCGACTATCGCTCAGGCGTGCGGCCTGAGTCGCAGCACACTGCAGCGTCACTTTCGTACCCATCTGGGCGTGCCCGTGTCTGATTACATTCGGCGCCGCCGGCTCGCGGTGGTCAAAGAAAAGTTACTGCATGAGGCAATGTCAATTGGCGAAGCGGCTTACTGGGCGGGCTACCATCATCCCTCTAATTTCGTCACCGCATTTAAGCGTCAGTTTGGTATGACGCCCGGTCAGTTGATCCAGTCGCACACCCATGCGGTGTGATCATGGTATTTGTGTATACTCATCCTATTAGCATGAAAAGGAAAAAGTATGAGACAGGGTCGCCGCTTCGCACTGACGGCTGGGGCGTTGATTGCCGCATTAGGCGCCAGTGCGCTTTATATTGTTCACTCGCAACAAGCCACCGCGCCTGCAAACGCATCGCATACCGTCGCGGCGCCAACGTTTGTGACCGTCAACAGCCAAACAGCGCTTGATGCAGAGCTCGCCAACGCAGCCGCGAGTCAGAAAATCGCCTTTGTCGATTACTACGCCGATTGGTGCATTCCGTGTAAGCAGTTCGCCACACAAACCTTTACCGATCCCGACGTGGCCCAGCAACTTAACCGCATGCACCGGATTAAAGTGAACCTTAGCCATAATCGTCCTGAAGATTTTGCCCTTATGCGTCGCCAAAATGTGGCGGGCTTGCCCACCCTCGACTTTTGGTTACCCAGTGGTGAACGGGATGAAACCGCACGCGTTACCGGCTTTTTACCTCCCGAGACATTTCTTTCCCATCTTTCTGAACACGGACTCATGGTTCGGGATAAAAGCGAGGAATGATCAATCTCTTAGTTCCTTTGTTACAAAATTGATAAACCGCACACCCAGTGGTAGCGTTGAAAGAAACACGGGAGCGGCATAAACACCATGGAAGCGCAACATACCATTGTGATCGCTGACGACCATCCGCTGTTTCGAAATGCCTTATTTCAATCAGTGCATATGGCGGTCAGCGGCGCGAATCTACTCGAAGCAGATAGTCTGGATAGTTTGAACGATCTATTAGCACGCGATGCCGAGGTCGATTTAGTGCTACTAGATCTAAAAATGCCGGGCGCCAATGGTATGTCGGGGTTGATTGCCCTGCGTCACCAATACCCGACGCTGCCGATTGTGGTGGTCTCCGCCAGTGAAGAGCCCAGCGTGATCCGCCAAGTCCGTTCCCATGGCGCGTTTGGTTTTATCCCAAAATCCAGCGATATGCGTACGCTGGTGCAATCGTTGACCCAAGTCCTCGAGGGCACTCCCTGCTTTCCTGATGACTTAGGTGACGATGACGACAGTGAATGCTTGTCGAGCAAATTAGCCGCCTTAACGCCGCAACAATACAAAGTATTACGTATGCTTTGCGATGGCTTGCTGAATAAGCAGATCGCTTACGACTTAGCAGTCTCCGAGGCCACCATCAAAGCACACATGACGGCGATTTTTCGCAAGCTCGGGGTAAAAAATCGCACTCAAGCGGTAATTTTATTGCAGCAATCAAATATCGAACTTTGATACGCTAGCGCTCACACACCGACGTTGGAGCGCCTATGTTAAGTATTCTTGCTACGCAATTCGTGATTTTATGGGCCGTGATCGATCCTATCGGTAGCGTGCCCATCTATCTGTCGCAAACCAGCCACATGACCCCCAAACAAAAGCGCCGCGTGGCAGTGAAAGCGGTAGCGATCGCTTTCGCGATTTTATTGTTCTTCTTAATTGTCGGCCAGATTTTACTCGAAGCCATGCAAATCCCTTTGCCCGCCTTTCAAGCGGCAGGCGGGCTGGTATTGCTGTTATTTTCTTTAACCATGATTTTCGGCGAAGGCAAGCCTAGTCAAGAAGCCAAAATGCTCAGCGAAAACGTGGATAAGGCCGAGATAGCCGCAACTGCGGTGTATCCCTTGGCGGTGCCGTCTATCGCCTCACCCGGCGCGATGATGGCCATTGTCATGCTCACGGATAACAATCGCTATGCCATTGCTGAGCAAGCCATTACAGCCGGAGTGATGTTCTTAGTCTTAGTCGCGACCTTGGTCTTACTCCTCGGGGCCAATGTAATACACAAAGTGATCGGTAATGTCGGCGCCTCGATTGTCAGTCGTGTCATGGGGCTAATCCTCGCCTCCGTCGCCGTTGCTAATTTGCTCGAAGGGATCCAAAAGTTTTATCACCTGACTTAGACCTTTGGCGCAAGTCGTGGCTAGCTCAACCCGAGCTAGCCCAACCTAGCTCACAAAAATCCTGTCTTTTCGCCATATTGGCGCGCTTGTGGCTCGACTAAAGTTGCAATGTCGCTTTGCCCATCCACTGCTATCGTCTTCATGTAACATTCCATTAACGTGTTAAACAAGGAGATGGCGATGGCGTTTCAAAGCAAGGAACACGCGAAAGCCTACTGGGAGAGAAACGTAAAACTGATGATCAGCTTGCTGATTGTCTGGTTTGTTGTCTCATTCGGTTTTGGGATCTTATTCGTGGATGCCCTCAACACGATTCAAATCGCAGGCTATAAATTGGGATTTTGGTTCGCTCAACAAGGGTCAATTTATACCTTCCTTGGCATCATTTTTGTGTATGCCAAACAGATGCGCAAACTCGATCGCGAGTTCGGTGTAGACGACGAGTAAGAGGACACACGCATGGATTTAAGAACCATTACTTACATTGTTGTTGGGTTCACGTTCGCCCTCTACATCGGGATTGCGATCTGGGCTCGAGCAGGGTCAACCAAAGAGTTTTATGTGGCTGGCGGTGGGGTTAACCCCGTTGCAAACGGGATGGCAACCGCTGCCGACTGGATGTCAGCGGCCTCCTTCATCTCCATGGCCGGTTTGATTGCCTTTATGGGTTATGGCGGCTCGGTCTTTTTGATGGGCTGGACCGGTGGCTTTGTGCTGCTCGCCCTACTCCTCGCGCCTTACCTGCGTAAATTTGGCAAGTTTACCGTCCCCGAGTTTGTCGGTGAGCGCTTTTATTCGAAAACCGCGCGTATCGTGGCGGTGGTTTGCTTGATTATCGCTTCGGTCACTTATGTTATCGGTCAGATGAAAGGGGTTGGGGTCGCATTTGGACGCTTCTTGGAAGTCGATTACTCCACCGGGCTGTTAATCGGTATGGTGATTGTCTTCATGTATTCCGTGATGGGCGGGATGAAAGGCATTACTTATACCCAAATTGCTCAGTATTGCGTGCTTATTTTGGCGTATACGATCCCTGCTATTTTTATCTCGCTAAAGCTCACCGGCAACCCGTTCCCGCAGTTAGGTCTGGGTAGCACCATGGCAGGTACGGATCAGTATTTGCTCGATCGGCTCGACCAAGTGGTCACTGAGCTCGGTTTTGTCGAATACACTACCGCGGTGCGCGGCAGTACGCTCAATATGTTTGCCTACACCATGTCACTGATGATCGGTACCGCAGGTCTACCTCACGTCATTATCCGCTTCTTTACCGTCCCTAAGGTGCGTGATGCGCGAACCTCTGCTGGCTGGGCACTCTTTTTTATCGCGATTTTGTATACCTCAGCACCTGCCGTCGCCGCGATGGCTCGCTTAAACTTGATGGATACCGTCAATCTACCTAATGGTGATAATTTGCTGTACGACGAGCGTCCGGACTGGTTTAAAAACTGGGAAACCACTGGCCTGCTCGGTTTTGAAGACAAAAACGGTGACCAGAAAATTCAGTACACCTCTGACCCAGAGACCAATGAGCTGCGTGTTGACCGCGATATCATGGTGCTCGCCAACCCCGAAATTGCCAAGCTGCCTAACTGGGTCATTGCACTAGTGGCTGCCGGTGGTCTTGCTGCGGCACTGTCGACTGCTGCGGGATTGTTGCTTGCGATATCGTCAGCAATATCCCACGACTTAATCAAAGGGGTCGTTAACCCGAATATCAGTGAAAAAGGCGAACTCATGGCGAGCCGGATATCCATGGCATTAGCCATCGCCGGTGCTGGCTATTTGGGACTGAATCCACCTGGCTTCGCCGCTGGGACAGTGGCACTGGCCTTCGGTCTCGCCGCCTCATCAATCTTCCCAGTCCTGATGATGGGGATCTTTACCAAGACCATCAACAAGGAAGGCGCGATCGCCGGGATGGTTGCAGGGATCAGTGTCACCCTATTCTATGTGTTCCAACACAAAGGGATCCTATTTATCCCTGAATGGACATACCTAGAAGGCCTTGGCAGCAACTGGATCTTGGGGATTGAACCCAATGCCTTTGGTGCCGTCGGTGCAATCTGTAACTTTGTGGTAGCCATCCTCGTTTCTCGCGTGACTAAAGAAACCCCACAAGAGGTACAAGATTTGGTCGAACACGTTCGCATGCCATCGGGCGCAGGCGATGCGCAATCACACTAATACGGTATTAACCTATCAAGCCCCTACGGGGGCTTTTATACTGTTGGTTACTTCCAGCCAAGGAGAGGCCTGATGTCAACGGTCACACGATTATTAACGAACAAGCATGTCGTCATTGCGATGCTGGTTGCACCAGTTTTAGCCATCATCGCCTATTTTGCGGTCGATGCCAGTGTGTCTGAGCCCCCTCAGGCGGCCCAGTCAGGACAAAGTTACCCGCTTGCGGTGCGCTCAAATTGCCGCTACACCAGTGGCTTTTGTCAGCTTGAAAATGGCGATATAAAGCTAAAATTAGAGTCTGACGGCGTGCAGAATGATAGGCTAACACTGCGTTTAGCGAGCGCGTTACCCCTCGAAGGCGCGAGGATCAGCATGGCGCATACAGGCACTGAGCCTCAGCCACAGTCAATGCAAGCAACAGATGAAACAGGCAAGGCTTGGCAGGTGTCGCTTCCCGCTCCCACCGATGCACAAGCGCAAATTCGTCTCGCGGTGAGTGTGGATGGTAGCTACTACTTTGCTGAGGCACCAACCACTTTTATTGAGCATAAAACATTCTACAGCGAGCATCAGAAAGCACAGGACGCGTCCTAGCCTTTGCTACGCATCGCTTCCGATTAAGTAGCCACGAATGGCGTGCAAGATCGTGGCTACTTTATGCTCATAAGCCTGCTCTGTCAGCCAATGGTTCACGTCCGCCCAACCATGACTGTCCAAATGAGCAAGATCGTCGATGTCGATATGTCC
The DNA here is from genome assembly GCF_004916735.1 of Salinivibrio sp. YCSC6. NCBI lineage: Bacteria > Pseudomonadati > Pseudomonadota > Gammaproteobacteria > Vibrionales > Vibrionaceae > Salinivibrio > Salinivibrio sp. YCSC6. The sequence goes on along the minus strand of NZ_CP039516.1, from coordinate 173,347 downwards.
ATCCACGGGGTTAAACCGACCGTCCACTCGGACCGTGCCAATGTCTGTGTCGAGACGAGAAATACTAAATGGGTCCATTACTGTCCTCGTTGTTGTAGTAAGGCGCGAAGTTTGAGTGGTTTGACTGGCTTGGAAATGTAAGCAAACCCCAGTCCAGTGACCGACTGTTGAATGTCAGCACTGCGATCTGCGCTGATAATCGCGCCACGGAAACAGCGCCCTAAACGCAACTGACATTGTTGTAAGACCTGCAATCCCGTTTGTTGATTAGCTAAATGGTAGTCACTAAGCACAAACTCTGGGTGCCAATCATCATCAATTTGTTGCATTGCACCACTGACATCAGGCGCACAACGCACATCACACCCCCAGCGCGATAACAACTGTGCCATACCGGTTAGAATATCGGTTTCATTATCCACACACAGCACGCGGCATCCTTTTAGCGCACTCTCCGAAACAGCACTGGGTGAACGCGGCTCGGCAGACACCACGGCCTCGGGCGTGCCTTGATCTACCGAGATAGAAAAAACCGTGCCTTTGCCGGGCCAAGAGCGCAACCCAAGCGGCTGCTGCAAGATCTGGCTGATCCCCCTCGCTATCGCAAGTCCCAGCCCTAACCCTTGCTCTGCACCTTGACGGTCAAGGCGAGTAAATTCTTGGAAAATATCTTGCTGACGATCATGCGGGATCCCGTCACCATCATCCCACACTTCAATACGGTATCGGTTTTCTTCGCGACGTACTCCCAATAACACCCGTCCTCTCGGGTTATAGCGAAAGGCATTGGTCAAAAAGTTTTGCAGTACGCGACGGAGCAGTTTTTTATCTGAACGTACCCAGCCTTGACAGTGTTGAACATCAAAGCGCATGCCTTGTTGGTTGGCCAATACGCCAAACTCTGCTTCTAATGCCGTGAGTACATCATTCAATGCAAAGTGTTCAATCCGCGCTTTCATCTTGCCCGACTCTAATCGCGAGATATCCAGCAAGTCACCAATCAAATCCTCCGCCCCTTCCAGTGCGCTTTCGATGTGGCCAGCAACCCGTTGCGTGTCGGCATTATGGGCAATCTCCGATAGCGAGGAGGCAAATAAGCGTGCCGCATTCAAAGGCTGCATCAAATCGTGACTGACCGCCGCGAGAAAACGGCTTTTCGACTGTGAGGCGGATTCAGCCTTGCGGGTGGCATCAATCAGCCGGCTATTGAGGGATTCAAGCTCACGGGTGCGCTCCGTCACTCGTGCTTCCAAGGTTTCATTGGATTGCTTAAGCGCCGCCTCCGCTTGGCGAAACGCAGTAATATCGGTGAAGGTCATCACGAACCCACCGCCGGGCATGGGGTTACCTTGGAGCTCAATGACCCGTCCATCAGGGTGCACACGAGAGGAGGTATGCGGCTGACGGCGTGTTAAATGATGCACTCTCTTCTCGACATGCTCTTCCGGATCGCCCGGTCCACAGAGTCCGCGTTGGGCATTAAAGCGAATCAAATCAGCGACCGGGCGTCCCACCTGAATCAATCCGGGTGGAAACTGAAACATATCAATATAACGCTGATTCCACGCCACCAGCCGTAGCTGTTTGTCGACCACCGAGATCCCTTGATTGATATGTTCAATGGCGCCTTGGAGCAAACCGCGCGAGAAATCAAACAGCTCAGACGCTTCATCAACAATGGTGGCAATTTCTTCCAATTGCATATTTCGCCCTTGTAAGGCAGACGATAGCACCAACCGCGCAGACGATGCCCCAAACACCCCCGCCAACACGCGTTCGGTATGGCGAATCAAGGGAGCACTCGCCTGCTGTTGCGGGATCAAGTCTTCACCACGTTGATCAGCAAATTGGCTAAATGCCTGACGCATCCGCCGCCGGCCGACAAAACGGGCCGCGAGCATTTCCAGCTCTGCCACCGTGACTCGGCTTTGGTATAGGCGTGCATCTTCACTTTCTGGTAGCGGCATACCCACAAACGCGGCGGCCTGCAATCGCTCACTCAAAGACGGTCGGGTTAACAGTGACACGGCCACAAAACTGGCAGCGTTCATTAACACACTAAATGCCAAGCCCCAATCGATGGGATCTAGCGTTGCGATAGGCGCAATCGCCGGTGGTGTGATCACCCAAATCAACAGGTTGCTCTGCCCATCGCCGGCAAGCATGCCGGTTTGCGTCATCATGGTGATCAGCCACAAGCTAAATCCTACCGCCAAGCCCGCATACACGCCTTTCTTATTACCTTGGCGCCAATACAAGGCACCAATCATCGCGGGAGCAAACTGCGCAATGGCCGCAAAAGAGAGAAAGCCAATTTCTGATAATGTTGGCACCGTTAAAATCAGGTGGTAAAAGCCCCAAGCGGCAATAAGAATAAGAAAAATTAAAGCGCGACGGACGTTAAGCAAAAGGCCAGAGAACTGCGTGAAGTTACGCGACGTCATCTTCATCCGCCGCAGCAACAGGGGTAACACCAGATCATTCGAGACCATAATAGCCAGCGCAATGGTCGAGACAATGACCATACCACTCGCCGCTGATGCGCCCCCCATAAAAGCCAATAACGCCATGCCTTCGGCACCAACCGATAAGGGCAAGCGAATCACATACGTATCCGCAGGGGCATCCGGGATCAGCATCTGTCCGGCGTACGCGAGCGGCAAAACGAATACCAACATCAGCAGCAAATAGGTAGGGAACACTTTTCGGGCAGTATTGAGGTCGCTGGCACGGGTATTCTCCACCACCATGGTATGAAACTGACGCGGCAAACAAATAATGGCTGCGGCCGTTAGAAAGGTGTGAATGATTAAATTGCCTATATCCGGCCGCCCGATCACGCCAGACTCTTCAAGGCTCATGGGCAAGCTCGGCGCTTGAAACAAGAGCACCACCACAAACACGCCAATACCCAAAAACGCGACCAGTTTGATCACCGATTCAAACGCAATCGCCATCATCATACCGCGATGGTGCTCGGTGCTATCGATATGCCGTGTGCCGAATAACACGGTGAACATCGCGAGCGAGATGCATACCAACCATGCTATTTGGGGCTGCTCTAAGCCAATGCTGGCTCCGAGTTCAGGCGAAAGCACATCTAACCCCATGGCGATACCGCGTAGCTGCAGCGCGATATAAGGCAGAACACCGATGACTGCAATCAAAGTGACGACTACCGCCAATCCTTGTGATTTGCCATAACGTGCCGCGATAAAGTCGGCAATCGAGGTGATGTGCTCTCGTTTGGCAATTAAGATCATGCGGGCGAGAAAGCGCCATCCCAGCGTGAACACCAAAATGGGCGCTAAATAGATAGGTAAAAACGACCACGGCGAGCTAGAGGCTTGTCCGACCGTACCGAAGAAAGTCCACGAGGTACAATAGACCGCGATAGAAAGGCTATAGATCCAAGGGCGCCACGTTCGTAGCCAACGCGGGCGACTGTCGCCATACCATGCGATGGCAAACAGCGTCCCCATGTACAATAGTGAAACCGAGACAATTACCCAGCCTTGTGTCATGACTCCCTTCCTGACCCCTGCGTATTTTTCGTCCGCTTAGAAGGGTGTAACACGCGACAGACACCGGCTCAATCTTCCTGTCTCGGCTTTGTGGACCTCGTGGCTAACTTTGCTGCAAGCGGGCCTTTCTTGCTTGTTGGTACTGAGGTTCATGCAAAGGCAGTAACAGCGCCGGCAGTGCCAGCAACGCCATCGCATAGAAGGTCCACGCTGGAGAAAAGTCATACACCCAACCGCTAGCTGCCGTCAGCGCTGCGACCACCGCGCCCATGGGGAGGGCGTTATAGGCGGCTTGTACCGCGACAAGGCGTGTCCCACATTCGCGTTGAATGTATTGCATGGCACCCAAATGGGCGGCGGCAAAGGTGATCCCGTGGAGGAGTTGTACCATTATCACTGGCGCCAAGGCTGTCGTCGAGCCAGTGATCCCCCATCGCACTAACACGCCAAGCGCGGCAAGACGGAACAAGGCTTTGGCAGACCACCCACCAAAAAGACGTGCGCCCAGCGCAAAAACCGCCACTTCCGAGACCACACCCAGACTCCACAAATAGCCCACGATGCTCTCGCTGTAACCGGCATGTTTCCAATAGATAGCGCTAAAACTGTAATACGCGGCATGACTGCCTTGTAGCAAGGAGGCGATCAGCAGAAATACCACGATGTGAGGGTCACGAAAAAGTTGGCGCATCGACACCTTACTGTGGGCCGCGTCATGCTCACTTTCCGGCATCACTGTCGGGCGACGTAAGGTTAACAGCAAGCAAGCCGACAAGCCTCCAATCGCAACCCAAGGGATGATCGCGGCGGTTTCCTCGGTCACCAGCCATCCCGTCAAACTTGATCCGACAATAAAAGCAATCGACCCCCACAAGCGTGTTCGACCATAGTCGATAATCTGATGGCGCGCATAATAGTTCGCTAACGCGTCGGACAAAGGCACCGATGGCCCAATCGCCAGATTAAAGAGCACAGTCACCAACGCGAGCCACGCAATGTTCGCTCCCATCACAGGATGCAACGCACAGGTCAACAACGCCATTAAGGTTAAGCCACGCAGTGCAGGCAGTAACGACTCCACCCGCTGCACTTTGGGAGTAAACACTAAGTTGGCCACACAACGGGTCGCAAAGCCCAAGCCAATCAGCGTACCAATCACCCCGGCATGCAACCCCATGTAATCAAACCAAACCGCCCAAAACGGCAAGTAGACACCGTAAGAGAAAAAGAAACCGCCAAAGTACTCTGACAGCCAACGAAAAGGAGAACAGTGGGACAAGCTCATTTCATTACTTCACATCAAGATAGATTCGCGGCTAAGTGTCTCAACTCTTTGACATGAAAAAAAGCCCTACTCAGCGAATATCCTCATCACTTCGTTGATCTCCGCCTAGGTTTCGTCGCAACTGGCTAGACTAAAGTCGGCTAGCCGGAACAGATAACGTGCGACACACTAGAAATATTATTGTGGGGAGTGCGATTATGCCTGAACCGTTTGACACCTCTCATGCACCGTTTGATTGCCTGACGGCGTCCCAAGTCAAGCAATGCCGCCAAGCCATAGACGTTGCCTACTTCCGACGTGGCGATACGCTGCTCGCCGCCGGTGATAGTGGCGATCAGCTCTTTATCATTATCAAAGGCAGTGTGGAAGAGGTATCGGAAGACGGCAAAGAAACCTTTTCGCACTACACCACGGATGATCTATTTGATGTCCCAGCGATATTAAACGGTACCGCCAAGCACCAATATCGCGCCCTAGAGGATACCTTGTGTCACTTACTGCCTGCCGACGTGTTCCTCGCCATTTATCATACCAATCAAGATTTTAGTGCTTATTTTGATACTAACTTGCAGCGTCGTCAGCAGTTGATTGCACAGGCTCGCCAGCAACAGAACTTAGCCGAGTTCATGCTCACTCGCATTGACGACACCAATATTCAACCGGCGCTGCGTGTGACCCCCGATGTTCCTCTTAAGGACGCCACCGCAAAAATGAAAGCACAACGCTGTGATTGTGCCTTGGTCGATTACGAGGACGGAAGTTGCGGCATTATTACCCGCACCAATCTGCTGCATGCCTTGGTGCTCGACGGCCATGACCAATCGGTCCCGGTGGGAAATATCGCTACCCGCCCTGTGATCAGTGTCGAGCGAGGTGACTTTCTCTTTCATGCCATGATCACCATGACGCGTCAGCGAGTGAAGCGGGTCCGTGTCGTCGATGATCAGGGACAGACCGTCGGTACGCTCGACCTGCCGCAAGTATTGAGCTTATTCTCCACCCATTCTCATGTGCTCAACTTACGCATTGCGCGCGCACAAACCGTCGATGAACTGGTGTTAGCGGCAAATAGCCAAAGCAAATTGGTTCATACCCTGTTTAACAACGGTATCCACACACGCTTTGTGATGAAGCTCATCGCGACCGTGAATGAACAAATCATGGAAAAAGCGTTTCGCCTCATCGTGCCCGAGCTCTATCAGCAGCAATGCTGTTTAGTGGTGATGGGCTCGGAAGGACGCGGTGAGCAAGTACTTAAAACCGATCAAGATAACGCACTCATTTTGGCCGATGATCTCACTTGGCCCGAGTGCCAAACCGTGATGGAGGCCTTTTCACATACCTTAAATCTACTCGGCTATCCGCCCTGCCCTGGGCAGGTGATGGTCAGCAATCCCAAGTGGGTGAAAAGCGCGTCTCAATGGCAACAAACCATTCTTAACTTAGCGCAAAGTGCTAATCATCAAAGCGTGATGGATTTAGCCATTCTCGCCGATGCGCATCCTGTTGCGGGCGACAGCCAGCTTATCGACGCGATTCAAACGCCACTTAAAGCCTCGCTCACCGATAATATGCTGACCTTAAATACCTTTGTGCGCCCGGCATTAGCGTTCAAAGTCCCTTTGACGGTGTTTGGCTCATTAAAGAGTGGTAAAGAAGGGCTCGACATCAAAAAAGGCGGCATCTTTCCGATTGTGCACGGCATTCGCACCATGAGCCTAGAAAAAGTGGTCAGCGAAACCAATACCTTTGAGCGGATTGAGAGGCTGGCTAACATAGGGACACTGGCCGAAGAAACGGCAGAGAACCTCGCCGAGGCGCTGAAGCTATTTATCCGACTGCGGTTACGCCAACAATTAAGTGGTGAGCAACAGAGTAACTATATCGATGTCTCTGCGCTTCCTTCCAGCGAGCGAGATCTTTTACGCCACGGCCTCCACGTGGTAAAAAAATTCAAAGAATCCCTCGCCTACCACTACCATGTGAGGGACTAGAGTGAACTGGTTGTCACGTCAATGGTACCGCTACCGATTGCGGACATCGTCCTACCGCGCGCTCTTCTTACCCTCGGATCGCAGCACAGTGATCTCGCTCGACTGCGAAACCACCAGCTTAGATCCAGAGCGTGCAGAACTCGTTACTATCGCCGCCACTCCAATTCAAGGGAATCGAATACTCACCAGCCAAGCGCTCACCTTGACCTTAGTGGCGCCAAAAAGCTTGAACGCTGGCTCGGTCCGTATTCATCAGTTGCGCCATCAAGATCTTGAACAGGGTGTTAGCGCTGAGCAAGCCATGACGACGTTAATCGCCTTCATCCATAACCATCCTTTGGTTGGCTATCACATTCGCTACGACAAAACGATCTTAGATCGCTACGCACGGCGTTTTTTAGGCTTTCCGTTACCCAATCCCGTGATCGAGGTTAGCGATATTTATCAACGTCAATTAGAGCGTTTACTGCCCAATGCCTACCATGACATCAGTATGGAAGCGATCAGTCGCCATTTAGACCTCCCTTTGCCCGCCCGTCATGATGCACTGGACGACACCATCGCCGCCGCTTTGATTTACGTGCGTTTGCAATATGGCGACATGCCTATGCTACGTTCGCAATAGCCAACAGCGATCCTGCCTTACGACACGTATTGCACAAAAAGTGAGATCAACCCCCCAATCTATGGTCCAACAAGCGCACAAACCACTTATAAATCAATGGCCTCATCCTAAAGTCTAATTGCCGGACCCCACGAACTGTCACACCTTTAAGGGCATGGTTTTCATTTGCCAGGCAGCGGTACAGCCTGACATCTCACGACATGGAAGCGCCGCATGAGATTACGCGGACACGAGGAGAAACAGGATGAGCGATAGTCACGTATACCCCGTCATGCCTTCAATTGCACAAAAGGCACACGCGGATGAAGCCACCTACCAAGCGCTTTATCAGCAATCAGTGACCGACCCCGAAGGCTTTTGGCGCGAACACGGGCAAATTCTTGATTGGATCAAACCCTATACCAAGGTGAAACATACCTCTTTCGATACCGGCCACGTCGATATTCGTTGGTTTGAAGACGGTACCTTGAATGTGGCCGCCAACTGTATCGATCGTCATCTTAACGACAAAGGCGATCAGGTTGCCTTAATTTGGGAAGGAGACGATCCGAAGGACGATGCCACACTGACCTACAAGCAGCTCCACCAACAGGTGTGCCAATTTGCTAATGCGCTCAAAGACAATGGCGTCAAAAAAGGCGATGTAGTCTGTCTTTACATGCCGATGGTCATGGAAGCCGCGGTCGCGATGCTCGCCTGTGCACGCATTGGCGCCGTGCACACAGTGGTATTTGGCGGTTTCTCACCTGAAGCACTGGCAGGACGTATTATCGACTCCAACGCTAAAGTCGTGGTTACCGCGGATGAAGGCGTTCGTGGCGGCCGTGCAGTGCCATTGAAAAAGAACGTCGATGAAGCCCTTGCCAACAGCAAAGTCACGTCAGTCAATAACGTGCTGGTTTTCAAACGCACAGGGGGACAAGTTGATTGGCACGAAGGTCGCGACGTGTGGTGGCATGAAGCCACCGCAAACGCATCAACCGATTGCCCTCCCGAAGAAATGAATGCCGAAGACCCTTTATTTATCCTCTATACATCTGGCTCAACCGGGACGCCAAAAGGGGTACTGCATACCACAGGCGGCTACCTCGTGTATGCCGCGATGACCTTCAAATACGTTTTTGATTATCAAGACGGCGAGGTGTTCTGGTGTACCGCCGATGTGGGTTGGATCACCGGCCACAGCTATCTCATTTATGGCCCGCTAGCTAATGGCGCGAAGACGATTTTATTTGAAGGCGTGCCTACCTACCCATCCACCGCCCGTATGAGCGAAGTGGTTGATAAACACCAAGTGAATATTTTATACACCGCACCGACCGCCATCCGCGCGTTGATGGCCAAAGGCAATGAAGCCGTTGAGGGAACGACACGTAGCTCGCTGCGCATTATGGGCTCGGTGGGTGAACCCATTAACCCGGAAGCCTGGGAATGGTACTACACCACCATTGGCAATCGGCAAAGCCCGATTGTGGATACGTGGTGGCAAACAGAAACCGGCGGCATATTGATCACCCCCTTGCCCGGCGCGACCGCCCTCAAACCCGGTTCAGCCACCCGACCCTTCTTTGGCGTACAACCTGCGTTGGTCGATAACGTCGGCAACATTGTCGACGGTGCGGCTGAAGGGAATTTGGTAATGTTGGACTCGTGGCCGGGACAAATGCGTACCGTGTTTGGCGACCACGACCGCTTTGAGCAAACGTATTTCTCAACCTTCAAGGGCATGTACTTTACCGGTGACGGCGCGCGTCGCGATGAAGACGGCTACTACTGGATTACAGGTCGTGTCGATGATGTCCTTAACGTATCCGGCCACCGAATGGGGACAGCAGAAATCGAATCCGCGTTAGTGGCCTTTGATAAAATTGCCGAAGCCGCCATCGTGGGTGTGCCACACGACATCAAAGGCCAAGCGATTTATGCCTACATCACTCTGAACGCCGGTGAGGTGCCCAGCGCCGAGCTACATAAAGAAGTGAAAGAGTGGGTACGCAAAGAGATTGGCCCTATTGCGACGCCCGATTTTATCCATTGGACCGACGCCTTACCCAAAACGCGTTCCGGAAAAATCATGCGCCGTATTCTGCGCAAAATCGCCACCGGTGATACCGGTAGCCTTGGCGACACCTCAACGCTGGCCGATCCGAGTGTGGTCGATAAGCTCATTGCCGAGAAAGAAAACGTGGTGTAGCGCAACGACACGATTGCTTAGCAACCTTTGCCGCCTACGGGCGGCTTTTTTTGTTTTTATGATCTGTGCCACTGAACTGTCTGGGCACACATCACTCCTATCCTTATTGTCGATAAAAAACACACAACCTTGACAGTGCAGCAATCGACAATCGCGACAGTTTTTGCTACACCATAAAGGGAAAGTGTGCTGATTAGACCAGTATTTTGCTGCGATTTGCGGTGAATTCTCTATAATTGAGCCCACTAAGGACAAATCGGCGTGCTTGAAGCCCATTCAGCATGCCATTAGGCTGGAATCCACAAAATGCTGCACATTAGCAGCTAATAGGAGAAGTAAGCGTCAAGATGTCTACAAATAACCGTGTTTTAGTCTTAAATGGCCCAAACCTCAATTTGCTAGGCCAACGTGAACCCGATCATTACGGTAGCCAAACGCTCGATCAAATCGTCGCCGCGTTGCATGCCCAAGCGGCAACCTTAGGGCTTCACCTTGAGCACTTACAATCCAACAGTGAAGCCAACCTGATTGATGCCATTCACCAAGCCATGGGTGAGGTGGATTTTATCATTATCAATCCTGCCGCTTTTACGCACACCTCCGTCGCCCTGCGCGACGCGTTGCTCGGTGTTGGGATCCCGTTTATCGAGGTGCACCTTTCCAATGTGCATGCTCGAGAACCCTTCCGTCATCATTCCTACCTCTCTGACAAGGCTGTCGGTGTAATTTGTGGGTTGGGAGCAGATGGCTACGAATTCGCATTAACGGCAGCTGCGCGCCATTTGGCGTTTGCAGCTCAGTAAAACAAACACAAGAAGAGACGACACCATGGATATCCGTAAAATCAAAAAATTGATCGAACTGGTTGAAGAGTCAGGCATTGCTGAGCTCGAAATTTCTGAGGGCGAAGAGTCGGTACGCATCAGCCGTTCATCACCTGCCGCGCCTCAGTTTGCTGCACCACAGTATGCCATGCCAGCCCCTGCGCCTGCCGCCCCAGCAGCACCGGCCGCAGAAGCGCCAGCCGCAGCGCCGGCAAGCGCACCAGAGCCGACGGGTCACCAAGTTCTTTCGCCAATGGTGGGTACTTTCTATCGCGCGCCAAGCCCAGATGCAGCACCGTTTGTTGAAGTTGGCAGCCAAGTCAATGCAGGTGATGCCTTGTGTATCGTTGAAGCGATGAAGATGATGAACCAGATCCAAGCAGATAAGAGCGGTGTGGTAAAAGCGATTCTGTGTGAAGACGGCCAGCCAGTTGAGTTCGACGAACCACTCGTAATCATCGAATAAGCGAGGGCCGTATGTTAGATAAAATTGTTATCGCCAACCGCGGTGAAATCGCGCTACGGATCTTACGTGCTTGTAAAGAACTCGGCATTAAAACGGTGGCGGTACACTCCACTGCAGACCGCGATTTAAAGCACGTCCTGTTAGCGGATGAAACGGTTTGTATCGGCCCAGCACCGAGCAACCAAAGCTACCTAAATATTCCTCGTATCATCAGCGCCGCTGAAATCACCGGCGCGGTGGCGATTCACCCAGGTTATGGCTTCCTGTCGGAAAACGCCGATTTTGCTGAGCAAGTAGAGCGCTCTGGCTTTGTCTTTGTCGGCCCCAAAGCCGACACTATTCGTCTGATGGGTGACAAGGTCTCTGCAATCGAAGCGATGAAAAAAGCAGGCGTCCCTTGTGTCCCTGGCTCTGACGGCCCATTGGGTAGCGATCAGGAAAAGAACAAAACCATCGCCAAACGTATTGGCTACCCGGTGATCATCAAAGCGTCAGGCGGCGGCGGTGGCCGTGGTATGCGTGTGGTTCGCTCTGAAGCCGAACTGGTGGATGCCATTGCGATGACCCGCGCCGAAGCCAAAGCCGCGTTTAGCAACGACATGGTGTACATGGAGAAATTCCTTGAGAACCCACGCCACGTCGAAGTGCAAGTCTTGGCGGACGGCCAAGGTGGTGCCATTCATCTCGGTGAGCGTGATTGCTCGATGCAACGCCGTCACCAAAAGGTGGTTGAAGAAGCGCCAGCGCCGGGTATTACCGCTGAAATGCGTAAGTTTATCGGCGAGCGTTGCTGCCGTGCCTGTATCGAAATCGGTTATCGCGGCGCAGGTACCTTTGAATTCTTATACGAAAACGGCGAATTCTTCTTTATCGAGATGAACACCCGTATCCAAGTTGAACACCCTGTCACCGAAATGGTTACCGGTGTGGATCTGGTCAAAGAGCAACTGCGCATTGCAGCGGGTCAGCCTCTGTCGTTTACCCAAGATGACATTCGTATTCGCGGCCATGCCGTCGAATGTCGTATTAATGCCGAAGACCCAGAGCGCTTTATTCCGAGCCCGGGTAAAATCGAGCGTTTCCACTCACCAGGCGGTATGGGTGTGCGTTGGGAGTCACATGTGTATGCGGGCTACCGTGTTCCCCCTCACTATGACTCCATGATTGGTAAGCTGATTTGTTACGGTGAGAATCGCGACGTTGCTATTGCTCGTATGCGCAATGCGCTGGCCGAAACCGTGATTGATGGCATTAAAACCAATATCCCGCTGCAAATCGATATTATGAACGATGAGCACTTCCAACACGGTGGTGCCAACATTCACTATCTCGAGAAGAAACTCGGATTGTCTTAATCTGCTTTTGAAAACGGATAGACGTAAAACGACCTACATCCTCGTAGGTCGTTTTTGTTTACGGCATACACAACACGGATCTGATAAAATCATCGTCATTCGTTGATCAACTCGAGATTCACCATGCCTTGGATCCAATTAAAACTAAATGCAACTGCTGAAAATGCAGAAGCCATTGGCGACCTACTAATGGAAGAAGCGGGCGCCCTTTCCGTCACCTTTTTAGATGCCAAAGACACGCCTGTTTTTGAACCTTTGCCTGGTGAAACCCGTCTGTGGGGCGAAACCGACATCATGGCGTTATACGACGCCCAAGCGGACATGGCGACCGTGTTGGCAGTGTTAAACGCAAGCCCATTGTTGGCGGACAACTTTGCCCACAAGATCGAACAGCTTGAGGATAAAGACTGGGAACGCGCTTGGATGGATAACTTCAAGCCAATGCAGTTTGGTGAACGCTTATGGATCTGCCCAACGTGGTGTGAAGTCCCTGATGATAATGCCGTCAACGTGATGCTCGACCCAGGCCTCGCCTTTGGCACAGGATCACACCCGACCACCGCGCTTTGCCTCGAGTGGCTCGACGGACTCGACCTCAGTGGTAAAACAGTGATCGACTTCGGTTGTGGCTCTGGGATCCTCGCGATTGCCGCCATCAAACTCGGTGCCGAGCGTGTGATTGGCATTGATATCGATCCTCAAGCACTACTGGCGTCCAAAGATAACGCAGAGCGCAACGGTGTCGCCGACCAACTGCACTTGTATTTGCCTAAAGACCAACCGGCCGATCTCCAAGCCGATGTGGTGGTGGCCAATATTCTGGCCGGTCCACTCCGTGAGCTGTCTGGCGTGATCAAAGGACTCATCAAACCCGGCGGCCAATTAGCGATGTCTGGTGTCCTCGATACCCAAGCAGAAGACGTCGCCAATCACTACCGCGACAGCCTCACTATCGAGCCGATCGTAGAACGTGAAGAGTGGTGCCGAATTAGCGGTCAGTTACCCGCTTAATCGTTCGCATCGTCGTACAAACGGCTTACCGTACCCTTAACAAGGTCGGTAAGTCATCGTTGACGTGCTACTCGAAATGCTTGATTAATCAGCGAAACGCGACTGATACAAAAAGTGCTGTAAAAATCAAGCCATCAATGCTCAAATATTGTCCTTTTCAGACGCGTCAAAAATGCGTAAAATGCGCGCCCTTGCTGACTCAGAGCGGCTGACAGAGGATTTAGAGCTTTTGCGTATCGGACCTTATAACCTGGATGTCCCGTTGATCGTTGCCCCAATGGCAGGTGTCACGGACCGACCTTTTCGTGAGTTATGTCTTGCGCACGGCGCAGGCATGGCGGTCAGTGAAATGATGTCGTCTAATCCAGCCTTATGGCGAACGAACAAATCGCAAAAGCGCATGGTTCATATTGACGAGTCTGGCCTTCGTTCGGTTCAGATCGCCGGTGCCGAGCCAGAGCTAATGGCCGAGGCGGCCCGCTTTTGTGTCGAAAACGGGGCACAAGTCATCGACATCAACATGGGTTGCCCAGTGAAAAAGGTCAATAAGAAGTTAGCCGGCTCTGCCTTGCTAACGCGACCGGACCTCATTGAGCAAATCCTCAAAGCCACGGTAAACGCGGTGGATGTGCCGGTGACATTGAAAACCCGTACAGGTTGGGACCCGGACAATAAGAACTGTGTAGAGATCGCCCGGATGGCGGAAGATTGTGGTATCCAAGCCCTTGCCCTGCATGGCCGCACGCGCGCCTGTATGTACAAAGGGGAAGCGGAGTACGACAGCATTAAAGCAGCCAAAGCGGCTGTGTCGATCCCAGTGATTGCCAATGGCGACATTGATTCTCCGGAAAAAGCACGTTATGTGCTGGATTACACAGGAGCTGATGCATTAATGATTGGTCGTCCTGCTCAAGGACGCCCGTGGATTTTTCGCGAAATCCACCACTATCTCACCACTGGTGAGTACCTGCCTGCCCCTTCACTAGAAGAGGTTAGGACGATTTTGTTGGGTCATGTTCAAGAGCTTCATCACTTTTATGGGGAGCTCAAAGGATTACGTATCGCCCGTAAGCACGTGGGTTGGTACCTGAAAGAGCATGATCAAATTGGCGATTTTCGCCGAACCTTCAACGCAATCGAAGATGCACAACAGCAGATCGATGCGCTGCAAGGCTACTTCGACAACGTTGCATAAATACGAGAAGAGCTGACAGAATATGTTCGAACAAAACCTGACTTCCGAAGCATTGACAGTAACGACTGTAACTTCACAAGATCAAATTACGCAAAAGCCACTTCGTGACTCTGTAAAAGCATCCCTGAAGAACTACCTAGCGCAATTGAATGGCCAGGAAGTCAACGATCTGTATGAGCTTGTCCTCGCAGAAGTTGAGCAGCCACTGCTGGATACCATCATGCAATACACCCGCGGTAACCAAACCCGCGCAGCCACCATGATGGGCATCAACCGCGGTACATTGCGTAAGAAACTGAAAAAATACGGCATGAACTAATCAATCATTGGTTTGGCTGTTATAAAACGGGCTAGCCGTCAATCGGTTAGCCCGTTTTTGTTTTCTCTGATGGTACAACGTACCTTCCCTTAACAGCATGGGTTGGAATCTTCGCTGTCCGCTAGGGTTTCTAATATCGAGCAATGGGTCGCGTCATCGTCGTCCATACCGCAGCAGGCGGCATTTAAGCGTGTCAGTGCATGCTTGACCCGCTCAAGCGCGGCTATCTTCTCTGAGACCTCATTCAGGCGCCGCTGGGTGATCCCTTTGACTTCTGCACAGGTGTGTAACGTCGCTTCTTCGCGAATGTCAGACAGCTCGTGAATTTCATCAAGCGATAACCCCATTTCTTTGCCGCGCAAAATGAACATGACTTGGCTAATGGCATCATCGGCATAAAGCCGGTATCCACCCTCTGTGCGCGCACTCGGTGCTAGCAAGCCTGATTTTTCATAAAAACGCAGCGTATCGGTGGAGACACCACAGTGCTTGGCTAGCTCACCGATTTGCAGCAACTTGGTCATCACCGCTCCTTTTCATGTTGGATGAACCTTCTTTTTGTAGCAAAGGCGGGTTCTTATGACCAGCGTTGCATGAAGGCGAGCAACGACAGCCGGATAAAAACAATAAAAATGTCGCCATCAGCAAATAGCAATCGATTGCGCAAACAAAATCAGATAGAATGTCGCCGCTTTGACAATTGGCGGTTTAATAAAGCTTATCCCTGTTGATAGACACGATGGGCTTTGATAAGCATTCAATCTGTCAGTGAAGAGAACTAAGCCATGGAAAATCTGCGTCCTATTCGTCGCGCGTTACTCAGCGTGTCTGATAAAACCGGTGTGGTCGAGTTTGCCCAAGCACTCGCCCAACGCGGTGTCGAACTGCTATCGACCGGCGGTACTGCCCGTTTACTCGCAGAAAACGGCCTCGCGGTCACCGAAGTCTCCGAGCATACCGGCTTCCCAGAAATGATGGATGGCCGCGTGAAAACCCTCCACCCGAAAATTCACGGCGGCATTTTGGGCCGACGCGGTCAAGACGATGCGGTAATGGAACAGCATCAGATCGCACCGATTGATATGGTGGTGGTGAATCTCTACCCGTTCGCACAAACCGTTGCCAACCCAGATTGCACACGCGAGCAAGCCATCGAGAATATCGATATCGGCGGCCCAACCATGGTGCGCTCAGCGGCGAAAAATCATGCCGACGTCACCATTGTGGTGAACAGCCAAGACTATGATCGCGTGCTTACCGAGATGGATCAGCACCAGCAGTCTTTGACACATGCCACGCGCTTTGATTTAGCCATTGCCGCGTTTGAGCACACCGCGGCCTACGACGCCATGATTGCGAATTACTTTGGCACCCAAGTGCCTGCCTATCATCAGGCAGAAGAGAGCCAAGACTCGCCATTCCCACGCACCCTGACCCAACATTGGGTTAAAAAGCAAGACATGCGCTACGGCGAAAACAGCCATCAGGCAGGTGCGTTTTATACCGAAGCCCAACCGCAAGAAGCCTCGGTGGCAACGGCGACCCAACTACAGGGCAAAGCGCTGTCTTATAACAATATCGCTGACACCGATGCGGCATTAGAGTGCGTAAAAGAGTTTGAGCAGCCTGCCTGTGTGATTGTAAAGCACGCCAACCCCTGTGGCGTTGCCATTGGCGAAGACTTACTCAGCGCCTATCAGCGTGCTTATCAGACCGATCCGACCTCAGCATTTGGTGGCATTATTGCCTTTAACCGTGAACTGGACGGCGACACGGCACTCGCCATTGTTGAACGTCAATTTGTTGAAGTGATCATCGCACCTCGCGTCAGTGAGGCCGCCAAAGCAGCGGTTGCGGCAAAGAAAAACGTCCGTCTTCTCGAGTGCGGCCAGTGGCAAGCGCGCACCACAGGGTGGGATAGCAAGCGCGTCAATGGCGGCTTGTTAGTCCAAGCACGCGACCAAGGTATGGTCGGTTTAGACGATTTGCGTATTGTCACTGAGCGTCAGCCCACAGACAAAGAGCTTAGCGATGCGCTATTTTGCTGGAAAGTGGCAAAATACGTGAAATCAAACGCGATTGTGTATGCCAAAGACAGCATGACCATCGGCGTGGGCGCCGGCCAAATGAGCCGCGTCTACTCGGCGAAAATAGCTGGCATCAAAGCGGCCGATGAGCAGCTCGAAGTGGCCGGTAGCGTGATGGCCTCCGATGCCTTCTTCCCTTTCCGTGACGGCATTGATGCTGCAGCAAAAGCTGGGATCAGCTGCGTGATCCAACCGGGCGGTTCGATGCGTGATGACGAAGTGATTGCTGCCGCCAATGAGCATGGTATGGCGATGGTCTTTACCGGTATGCGCCATTTCCGCCACTAAATGGGCGATGAAGGAGAACACATGAAGGTATTAGTTATTGGTGGCGGTGGCCGCGAACATGCGCTGGCATGGAAAGCCGCCCAATCATCCAACGTTGAGCTCGTGTATTGTGCGCCGGGGAACGCCGGCACCGCGCATGAAAACAAGTTGAGTAATATTGCGATCGCGGCTGATGACGTTGAAGGATTACTGGCCTTTGCCCGCGAGCAACAAATTGATTTGACCATCGTGGGCCCTGAAGCACCCTTGGTGTTGGGCGTGGTCGATGCCTTCCGCGAGCACGGCTTGGCCATCTTTGGTCCTACTCAAGCGGCCGCGCAACTTGAGGGTTCGAAAGCCTTCAGTAAAGACTTTTTAGCGCGTCACGGCATTCCCACCGCTGACTACCAAACTTTTTCGACGGTAGAGCCCGCGCTAGCCTACATCGCCGAAAAAGGCGCGCCCATTGTGGTCAAAGCCGACGGCCTTGCCGCTGGAAAAGGGGTCATTGTGGCGATGACCGAGCAAGAAGCCACCGAGGCAGTGCGCGATATGCTCTCCGGCAATGCGTTTGGTGAGGCCGGTCACCGCGTGGTCATCGAGGAATTTCTGCAAGGTGAAGAAGCAAGCTTTATCGTCATGGTCGATGGTGAGCATGTGCTGCCAATGGCCACCAGCCAAGACCACAAACGGGTCGGAGAAGGCGATACCGGCCTTAACACTGGCGGTATGGGCGCATACTCGCCCGCTCCAGTGGTCACCGATGCAATCCATCAACGTGTGATGGACGAGGTGATCATGCCAACAGTAGAAGGCATGCGCGCCGATGGTGTGCCGTATACGGGCTTTCTGTATGCAGGCTTGATGATCAGTGCCGATGGGACGCCAAAAGTGATCGAGTTTAACTGTCGCTTTGGCGATCCGGAAACCCAGCCGATTATGATGCGCTTGCAATCTGACTTGGTTGAGCTTTGCCTGGCAGGCACGCAAGGACGCCTTGATAAGGTTGAGTCCAAGTGGGATCCGCGTGCAGCAGTGGGCGTGGTATTGGCAGCAGGCGGCTATCCGGGTGACTATCGCAAAGGGGATCGTATCTCTGGGTTGCCCACCGATAGCGAGACCGTCAAAGTATTTCATGCCGGTACCGCACTGAAAGACGGCGACATCGTCACTGCTGGCGGGCGGGTGCTTTGCGCTACGGCATTAGGCGAGAGTGTCACTATCGCAAAACAAAGAGCTGATGCGCTGGCTGCCATGATCCAGTGGCCGGGCTGCTTTTATCGCCGTGATATAGCCCATCGCGCCATCGCACGCGAAAACGTTACATCATAAGCAAATCAGTGACCGAGACCCTGCCACAATGCGCCCTCGGGGCGCATTTTTTATTCTGCCAATAGCTGAGGACGGGTTAAGCACGCCTTTTCACGGCGCACCAAGACCAAGGCATCGATGGTATCTTTGCCAATACCGGGATTCCCAGCGCCAATCACAAAGGTACCCGGCTGGAGCAGCTTGCTCACCACCACAGGCGGGATCGCATCATCAAAGACCCAACGCTGCCGTTCGCCACGGCAATCTACCCAATATTCACCTATTCGCTGTCCCTGCAAGACAGACACATTACGTGCGATTTGACCTTGGGCTTGGTCGAGGATCTGATTGGACTCTTGATACAGGCGCGTTAACGCTGCACTGTCGAGGGGAATAATCGCGCCATCTTGGCGATAGCGTTGAAATACAGGTTCGCCACTGGCATCAAAACGAACATGGAGGGAAAAAGGGACACGCGTATTGCCTGCGAGCTGTTCACCTTCACGCTTTAAGGCACGTAATTGGCCATCTCGCCACACATATTCGCCGCGGTACTCGCCGTAATCTCCTTGCCAAACATGCTCTGACAAGCTGATTGGGCGCCCCTGTTGGCTATCGAGCCAATAGACCGCACTGTGGTCACCCGCAACAGAGGCTGTTACCCGTGTGACAGGCTTAGGGGGTTCGCCACGGCTACAGGCCGTGAGCAGTATGATCAGCGATAACGCCCATACTCTTCGCATTTTGCGTCACCCAGAGACAAAAACGCCATAGCAGAGGCTATGGCGATAATGACGATTGACGCTTACTTAACCGCGTCTTTCAGTGCTTTACCTGCCACAAAGGCTGGCACGTTAGCCGCTGAAATTTGGATCTCTTGACCCGTCTGTGGGTTACGACCCGTGCGCGCTGCACGGTGGTTTACTTTAAACGTACCGAAGCCAATCAGTTGTACCTGCTCGCCTTCTTTTAGGGCACCTTCAATTCCGCCCAAAGTCGCTTCCAGTGCTGCTTTTGCTTGCGCTTTTGAAAGGTCGGCTTTTTCAGCGATCAGGTCGATCAGTTGGGTCTTGTTCATTATGTCTTCCCTTCTAGGTTTTTTTAGAGACGAGCTCACTCTAATTCAAAAGAAGCCCGACTGGCAAAGGTTTGTGGCGCTTGGTGAGACTATATGGAGGCTCTTTAACCACAAACTGAGCGCGATCTCACAATTTGTTGCGCTTTTTCTCATTTGAATGGTTGTAAAAGCCCGCCACTGGCCTGATCTTTAAGGGGACGACTGGCTTTCATACTCGGGAATATATGCTGACTCTTGTCCTATTTATCTCATTATCTATTGGTGTATCTTTCATTTGTTCTGTGCTTGAAGCAATCCTATTGAGTATTACGCCAAGCTATTTGGCGAATCTCCGTCAGCAAGAACACCCAGCCGCGGCGAAACTGACCGCCTTAAAAGATAATATCGACCGACCACTGGCTTCGATCCTCACCTTAAACACCATTGCGCACACCGTGGGGGCAGCAGGGGCAGGAGCTCAAGCGGCCAATGTGTTTGGCGATGCATGGGTTGGGGTATTCTCCGCAGTACTCACACTGGCTATTTTATTACTCTCCGAGATTATCCCAAAAACCATTGGTGCCAACTTCTGGCCGCAATTGGCGCCAGGGGCGGCGATTGTATTGAAGTGGATGGTATGGGGCCTGACCCCCTTTGTGTGGGTATCCGAGCAAATAACCAAGCGTCTTAGCTCTGACGCGACCCATGTCAAACTGCGTGATGAAATCTCGGCCATGGCGATGCTCGCCTCAGAAAGTGGTGAAATGGGTGAAGATGAAACCCAGATGCTCAACAACATGTTGAAACTGCGTGAGCTCCCTGCCACGCAGTTGATGACCCCACGTCCGGTGCTTTTTCGTGTCCCTGCGGAGATGAGCGTAGATACCTTTTTAACCGAACACAGTGACTGTCCCTTCTCGCGCCCGTTGATTTATGGCGAACAGCGTGATGATATTTTAGGTTTTGTCCACAAATCCGATATCTATGCCGCTAAGACACGCGGTGCTAGGCGCACCACCTTGGGTAACCTGATGCGCCCACTCGCGGTGATTTTACCCGGCAATAGTGTATTACAAGCGTTCGATATCTTAATGATCCGCCGCGCGCAATTGGCGATGATTGTGGACGAGTACGGGACGGTACAAGGGATTATCACGCTGGAAGATATTTTTGAGTACTTAACCGGTCGCGAGATCATTGATGAAGCGGACACGGTCACCGATATGCAGCAGTTGGCCTACCAGCGTTGGGAGTCATGGAAAAAGCAGCATAAGATGATTGAGAGCCAAGACGACGATGAACCGCCCGTACAGCGTCAATCGGATGAGTCATCGGGGTAACCTAAACACAAAAGGCGGCCGAAGCCGCCTTTTTTATCTCATTTTCCGCCGTTCAAAGGCTTAATCCTAAGTTGCTCACACCCGCTTCGCGTAACTCTTGGCGAATGCCTTTGAGCATCTCAACGTCGCGGGTATCCGCACTTTTCAGTACGCGGAAGATCGCCCACTGCGCGTCCCATTCGTCACACACAGCTTCATTCGCCTTCTGGTTTTCATCGGTGACCGCATCGCCGGTTTGTGCTTCTTCCAGTTGCGCGACACTCATCACCGACTGCTGACTCACTTTCAGCGTAATGGTCAGCATTTCATCACGGTCAAGCAAGGCGTGAAGAAGGTGTGATAACGCCGCACAGGCATCAATGGCTGGATAAGTGAGGTAAATCGCGTCATCGGTGAGCGCAGGGATCAATGGCTCCAGCTTTTCTAGCTGTCGCTCAAAGTCAATTTTGGCCCCTTTCACTGTTTGTGATTCCCACACTGCATCAAGAATA
This sequence comes from Salinivibrio sp. YCSC6, assembly GCF_004916735.1. Classification (NCBI taxonomy): domain Bacteria; kingdom Pseudomonadati; phylum Pseudomonadota; class Gammaproteobacteria; order Vibrionales; family Vibrionaceae; genus Salinivibrio; species Salinivibrio sp. YCSC6. Next base: position 152,002 of record NZ_CP039516.1, on the reverse strand, counting down.
TTGCGAAACGCTTGAGGGTCAGCAAATTCAGTTTGCGCACAGTAAAGGGCATAGTTAGGGTACATACGCTCCACCAGCGCAGCCATAAAACTGACGTGCTGCCAAGTCTCACATTTTTCCAAACGCAGTTGTAAGGGGTTTCTTAACATAGCCAATTGATCTTAAATAACGGGGGACAATTGTCCGTCGGTAAATTGGGTGCAAGTGTACTTGATTCACCGCCCCATAAAAAGGAGCCTTTGTGGATAAAGTTTATGTGATCAGTGAGCATGCCGCGACCTACCATCAATTACTGGCGACGGCCCAACTCCCCGATCTCGCCCTCACGCATAACGCAGAAGAGGCCACGATCTGGCTAGCTGACCCACCGCTTGCCGTGTCAAAGCTGCCTCATGCCAACGCGTTGCGCTGGTTGCAATCCACCTTTGCCGGGACCGATGCGCTGATTCAGGCGCCGTTCCGCCACTATCAGCTCACCAATGTGCGCGGTATTTTTGGCCCCTTAATGGCCGAATATGTTTTCGGACACCTACTGACGAATACTCGCCATATTGGTCAGTACGCCAAACAGCAAGCGCAGTGTCACTGGCAGCCTCAGCCCTATCAGTCATTGCATGGGCAAACGCTCGCCATTTTAGGCACAGGGGCGATTGGCCAGCATATCGCGACCGTCGCTCACGCGTTTGGCATGACGGTACTGGGCACTAACCAAACCGGCCGGTCTGTCGAGGCGTTTGATCACACCATGACACTGCCCGAATTACAGCAACGGTTGCGTGAGGTTGATGTGTTAGTCAGCACCTTGCCCGCCACAGACAAAACACACCAATGCCTGAATGCAGCTTTTTGGCAGCATGCGCAGGATCTTTTCTTTATTAATGTCGGGCGTGGTGCCACCGTAGATGAGCACGCCCTGATCCACGCACTGGAGGCGAAGCAGCTTCGCGGCGCGGTCTTAGATGTGATGCAACAGGAGCCACTGCCCGAGTCGCATCCGTTTTGGACACACCCCAAGGTGACAGTGACGCCGCATATTGCTGCCGTTAGCTTCCCCGATCAGGTCTTTACGCTGTTTGCGGATAATTACCGACGCTGGCATGCTGGCAAGCCTTTGGTCCACTACGTCGATTTTGACAAAGGATACTAGATGACGTTTTCGGATTTGGAGACGGCGTTATCCGCAGCACAAGCATGCCAATTGTGCCAACATTGGCTATCCGATGGACCTCGTCCCGTGATCCAAGCCAGTACGGATGCGCGGGTACTGATTATCGGCCAAGCACCCGGTAGGCGCGTCCATGACAGTGGCCTGCCTTTTAATGATCCCAGTGGCGACCGCTTACGAGAATGGCTGGGGGTCACGCGCGAGCAATTCTATCAGCCTGACTTATTTGCCATTATGCCGATGGGGCTCTGTTATCCGGGCAAAGGTAAATCGGGCGATCTGCCGCCTGCCCGCATTTGTGCACCTGTGTGGCACAAGGCAATCAAAGCGCACCTCCCTAACGTTGCGGTGACCTTGCTGATTGGCCAGTATGCTCAGCAGTACTATTTAGCCAATAAGCCCAAAACATTGACCGAAACCGTCAAACATTGGCGGCAGTGGGCACCGCACACTTTTGTGCTACCTCACCCTTCGCCCAGAAATACGTTATGGCTACGTCGTCACCCATGGTTTGAAGAACAGGTAGTGCCAGCCCTGCAAACGCAGATCCAACAGGCGTTGTTCACTGCACCGAGGTAAAAAAACGCTCGCCATTGGCGAGCGTGCTAGCTTAGTCGTGATACGGACGGGACAATTCATGCACCGCATCGACAAACACCCCGGCGTTTTCCGGCGGGACATCGAGGTGGATCCCGTGGCCGAGATTAAAGACATGGCCTGTCCCTTCGCCAAATCCTTCTAGGATAGTCGCAACCTCTTGACGGATACGATCAGGCTGAGCATAGAGGATGGACGGGTCCATATTGCCTTGCAAGGCCACTTTATCACCAATCCGTGCTTTGGCATCGGCAATATCGATTGTCCAATCTAACCCCACACCATCGCAACCGGTCGCCGCGATTTTCTCAAGCCACATTCCGCCGTTTTTGGTAAACAAGGTCACTGGGACACGACGGCCTTCATGCTCACGGATCAGGCCATCCACAATTTTATGCATGTATTGGAGTGAGAAGTCGTGATAATCACGCGGGGTTAATACCCCACCCCAAGTATCAAAGATCATCACCGATTGGGCGCCCGCTTTGATTTGCGCATTCAAATAGCTGGTCACGCTATCGGCAAGCTTATCGAGTAATGCATGCAGGGTTTGTGGCTCGGCATACATCATCTTCTTAAGCTTGGTAAAGGCTTTCGAGCTGCCCCCTTCCACCATGTAGGTGGCGAGCGTCCAAGGGCTGCCGGAAAAACCAATCAAGGGAACGTCTCCGTTCAATTCGTGACGAATGGTGCGTACGGCATTCATCACATATTGCAGCTCACCTTCAGGATCGGGAATGCCGATTTTATCGACGTCCGCCTTACAGGTAATCGGGCGCGCAAACTTCGGCCCCTCTCCGGTCTCAAAATACAAACCCAGTCCCATCGCATCGGGGATGGTCAAAATGTCGGAGAACAGAATAGCGGCATCGAGATCAAAGCGGCGTAATGGTTGTAAAGTCACTTCACACGCCAGTTCTGCATTTTTACACAATGACAGAAAATCACCGGCTTGCGCACGTACTTCGCGGTATTCTGGCAGATAGCGACCAGCTTGACGCATCATCCACACGGGGGTGCAATCCACTGGCTGTTTGAGTAAAGCGCGTAAATAGCGATCGTTTTTCAGTTCAGTCATTGTGTTAAAGCCTGTGAGCGAAAAGAGGCGTCATTGTATCACTGTCGAGTCGCAACAAAAGCCAACCTTTGTTAACAGGATCATAAAACTGTCATCCCAAGGGTGGGCGATGATTGCTGCTTTTCTCACCACATGATACAACCAACGCATAACGACAATAGGTCTGCGAAAGACAATTATGTTCGCATCTTACCCCGGCTTCCCTACGGCCGGGTTTTTTTATTCCTGCGCAAGCGCGCAGCTTGCGTCAATCAAGCGCCGCGCAATGGTCCCTTGAGGTGCAACTGGCGGGAGTGATTGGCAATCAAACCATTGTGCATCCGTCAATTCCTCATAATCTGGCCGTAGCTGACCGCCTGCATAGTCGGCCAAAAAACCCATCATGACATTGGAAGGAAAGGCCCACGGCTGGCTATCCATATAACGGATATTTTTCACCTCAATCCCCGTTTCCTCTTTGACTTCGCGCGCCACGCACTGTTCGAGGGATTCACCGGGCTCAACGAATCCGGCAATCACGGTATACATACCGGTTTTATGCCGTGGATGCTGTGCCAGCAGCAGTCGCTTGTCATCACGTACCGCCACAATCACACAAGGCGAGACACGCGGATAATCGTGACGCTGACAGGCGGCGCACCACATCGCCACCGACTGTGTATCCAAAACCGCACGGTGTCCACAGCAGCCGCAAAATGCTTGCTGCTTTTGCATCACATCAAGCTGAACGACTCGTCCCACTAGCGCAAACAAGTCAGCCGGTAAATCCGATAATAGCGCTCTCAAGCCCGCCATCTCATCACTCGGTAGCATGGTGTTACAATTCCATGCCCCCACCACTGGGATGTGTTGATAATGACCAACAGTGATCGTCGTCTGTACCGCAAACGGCAATTCTGATAGGGATAACAAAGGCAATGTACCGTGAGGGAGCCAGAGTTTTCCGTCGACAACCGCACACAAATAGACGGCTTGTTGATTCTGAGACATGGTCACTTCCTTAGCCTTGCAGCTATACTTGAATACTGGCAATCTAACTTCATAACGTGATGCAAAGGATTGAGCAGCCCGTTAATTTTAAGTTGGCCGTATATAGTGCCACCCATTCGCTGATCGATCACGAGGACGCCGATCATGCTGAAAAAACTTGAACGTACTAAAGCACAATGGAGCGGTTACGATGACGTCATCGATTACTGGCTCGAGTTACGTCGTCAGCTGCTGGTTGAATACTACAACGTGGCAGGTGTCGCGGTAAAAAAGAAGCAGAATCTGCCCAGCAAAGAAGAAATTGACCGCTTCTGCGATCACTTGGTCGATTACATCTCCACGGGGCATTTTAAAATTTATAACATGGTCATGGAGCGATGGCAGTCTACCGGCTTCTCGGCAACACAAGAAACCGATAACTTGTATTTCCGCATTGTTGACACCACGGATCCCCTGCTCGATTTCAACGACAAGTTTAGTGAACTTGATTGGGACGATGAGGACTATCACTTCCCCGACTTTGATGAAGACATCTCATCGGTCGGTGAACTGCTGGAACAACGTTTCGAGTTAGAAGACACGCTGATTCGTGTCATTGCAGACAGTTTGGCCCACCCGCCGGGCGCCTAAAAATAAGCACCGAATCCGTCGCCTCTTAGCGGCGTTTTTTTGTGCTCTAGGGCAGAAAAACAAAAGGCACCTCCGAGGAGGTGCCTTTTCAATGGTGCGAGACAATCCATTAATTGTCGTCGTTCAGTCCTGCATTCAACAGTGCTGCCAGATCTTGTGAGGCTTGCTCAGCATCAATCTGTGGTGCAACAGGCTGTTCAGGCTCAGCACGTTTGGCTTGACGATCTTTATGATACGCGAAACCAGTACCGGCTGGGATCAAACGACCCACAATCACGTTCTCTTTCAGACCACGTAAGTCATCACGTTTACCCGCTACGGCTGCTTCTGTCAGCACGCGCGTGGTTTCCTGGAACGATGCCGCTGAGATGAATGACTCAGTCGCCAACGAGGCTTTAGTGATACCCAACAGGTCACGACCATAGGTCGCTGGACGCTTGCCTTCCGCTTCAAGTTCACGGTTAGCAATGGTCACACGTGAGTATTCCACTTGCTCGCCTTCCAAGAAGTCGGTATCACCTGCAGACTTAATGGTCACCTTACGCAGCATCTGACGCACGATGGTCTCGATGTGCTTATCGTTGATCTTAACGCCTTGCAAACGGTAAACGTCTTGAACTTCGTTGGTGATGTACTCAGCCACTGCGTGAACACCACGCAGACGCAAGATGTCGTGCGGTGATTCTGGACCATCAGCGATCACATCACCTTTCTCGACTTTTTCACCTTCGAATACGTTGAGCTGACGCCATTTTGGAATCATCTCTTCGTAGGCTTGGCCTTCTTCTGGGGTGATGATCAGGCGACGTTTACCTTTGGTTTCTTTACCGAAGGAAACAGTACCTGTGATCTCCGCCAAGATAGCTGGCTCTTTTGGCTTACGCGCTTCGAACAGGTCAGCAACACGTGGCAGACCACCGGTGATATCCTTGGTACCGCCGCTTTCTTGCGGGATACGCGCCAAGGTGTCACCAATGCCAACGTTCGCGCCGTCATCCAGCTGAACAATTGCGTTACCCGGCAAGAAGTATTGAACCGGCATATCAGTGCCTGGGATCATCATGTCATTGCCTTGCGCATCAACCAGTTTCACTGCAGGACGCTTATCTTTACCGGATGATGGGCGCTCAGAGGCATCCATTACCACGATAGAAGACAGGCCGGTCAGTTCATCAGTTTGACGCTGCATGGTGACGCCATCAATCATGTCTACGAAGCGAACGCTACCTTCTACTTCGGTGATGATTGGCATGGTGTGCGGATCCCAGTTAGCAACAACGTCGCCAGCTTCAACCGCTTCACCATCTTTCTTGCTCAGCAAGGCACCGTAAGGCACTTTGTAGCTTTCTTTCGTACGACCGAACTCATCAACAATGGTCATCTCTGACGCACGCGAGGTAATCACTAGCTTACCGTCGCTATTGGTCACGGATTTCACATTGTGCAGGTGCATAGAACCTTTGTTCTTCACCTGAATGTTGTTTTCTGCCGCCGCACGCGATGCCGCACCACCGATGTGGAACGTACGCATGGTCAGCTGTGTACCTGGCTCACCGATAGACTGTGCCGCGATAACGCCCACAGACTCACCGTGGTTCACCAAGTGACCACGTGCCAAATCACGACCGTAACAGTGTGCACAACAACCGAAGTCAGTTTCACAGGTTACGACAGAGCGTACTTTTACCTTATCGACAGAGTGCTGCTCAAGAATGTCACACCACTTCTCATCCAGCAGGGTGTTACGTGGTGCAAGCACCTCGTCAGTACCCGGCTTCAGTACGTCTTCAGCGACGACACGACCCAGCACACGCTCACGCAGTGCTTCTTTCACGTCACCGCCTTCGATAACCGCCATCATGTGGATACCGCCTTCGGTGCCACAATCAGTTTCGGTCACGACCACGTCTTGGGCTACGTCAACCAGACGACGAGTCAGGTAACCTGAGTTCGCTGTCTTCAATGCGGTATCTGCAAGACCCTTACGCGCACCGTGCGTAGAGATAAAGTACTGAAGAACGTTCAGGCCTTCACGGAAGTTCGCCGTGATTGGCGTTTCGATGATAGAGCCATCTGGCTTCGCCATCAGACCACGCATACCGGCTAGCTGACGAATCTGTGCAGCAGAACCACGTGCGCCTGAGTCGGCCATCATGTAAACACTGTTGAACGACTTCTGGGTTTCTTCTTCGCCGTCACGGTTAATCACTGTCTCGTTAGACAGGTTATCCATCATGGCTTTTGCAACTTGTTCGTTCGCTGCAGCCCAGATATCGATCACTTTGTTGTAACGTTCGCCCGCGGTAACCAGACCAGATTGGAACTGCTCTTGGATTTCCGCAACTTCTGCTTCTGCTGCTTCGATCAAGTCGTACTTGGCTTGTGGGATCACCATATCGTCGATACCGACAGAGGTGCCCGACAGTGCCGCGTAGGCAAAACCGGTGTACATGATTTGGTCAGCAAAAATAACGGTGTCTTTCAGACCCAGCTTACGGTAACAGGTGTTGAGCAAGTTAGAGATTTGCTTTTTACCCAACGGCTGGTTAACCAAGTCAAATGACAGGCCTTCCGGTACGATGGTCCATAGCATGGCACGACCGACGGTGGTATCAACCAGTGATACTTTCTCGGTACGAGCGCCCATCTCATCGATATCAACTTGCTTGATACGCACTTTTACACGCGTATGCAGTTCAGCATGGCCAGTACGGTAAACCTTTTCGGCTTCGCCTGGGCCTGCCAAGTACATGCCTTCGCCTTTGCCGTTCACCTTCTCACGGGTCATGTAGTAAAGACCCAGTACCACGTCCTGAGACGGTACGATGATAGGATCACCGGATGCTGGCGATAGGATGTTGTTGGTCGACATCATCAACGCACGCGCTTCGAGCTGGGCTTCCAGCGTCAGCGGTACGTGAACAGCCATCTGGTCACCATCGAAGTCGGCGTTATAGGCCGCACACACCAATGGGTGTAGCTGAATCGCTTTACCTTCGATAAGCACAGGTTCAAACGCTTGGATACCCAAACGGTGAAGTGTTGGTGCACGGTTTAGCAGGACAGGGTGTTCACGGATGACTTCATCCAAGATATCCCACACCACAGCTTCTTCGCGCTCAACCATCTTCTTGGCGGCTTTGATGGTGGTCGCGAGACCACGAGTCTCAAGCTTGCCGTAGATAAACGGTTTAAATAGCTCTAGTGCCATTTTCTTTGGCAGACCACACTGATGCAGACGCAAGTATGGACCTACGGTGATTACCGAACGGCCAGAGTAGTCAACACGTTTACCCAGCAGGTTCTGACGGAAACGACCCTGCTTACCTTTGATCATGTCAGCCAGCGATTTAAGCGGACGCTTGTTCGAGCCAGTGATGGCACGACCACGACGACCGTTATCAAGCAGGGCATCCACAGACTCTTGCAGCATGCGTTTTTCGTTACGCACGATGATGTCTGGTGCAGCAAGATCAAGCAGGCGCTTCAAACGGTTGTTACGGTTGATCACACGACGGTAAAGGTCGTTCAGATCCGAGGTCGCAAAACGACCACCGTCCAACGGTACCAATGGACGCAAGTCTGGCGGCAACACAGGCAGCACAGTCAGGATCATCCACTCAGGATTGTTACCTGATTGCAAGAAGGCTTCCACCAGCTTCAAACGCTTAGTGATCTTCTTACGTTTGGTTTCAGAGTTGGTTTCTTCCAACTCTTCACGCATTTGCTCTGTCTCAACTGACAGATCCATGTTCGCCAGCAGTGCTTTCACTGCTTCTGCGCCCATGCGCGCATCAAATTCGTCGCCCCACTCTTCCAACGCGTCCAAGTACTGCTCTTCAGACAGCATCTGACCACGTTCAAGGTTGGTCATACCTGGCTCAATCACCACGTAGGATTCAAAGTAAAGCACACGCTCGATGTCACGTAGCGGCATGTCCATCAGCAAACCAATGCGTGATGGTAGCGACTTCAGGAACCAAATGTGGGCAACAGGTGAAGCCAGCTCAATGTGACCCATACGCTCACGGCGCACTTTGGTCTGAGTAACTTCAACGCCACATTTTTCACAAATGACGCCACGGTGCTTCAGGCGCTTGTATTTACCACAAAGACATTCGTAGTCTTTGACCGGGCCGAAGATACGTGCACAGAACAAACCGTCACGCTCAGGCTTAAAGGTACGGTAGTTGATGGTTTCTGGCTTTTTCACTTCACCAAACGACCATGAACGGATCATGTCTGGTGAGGCTAGACCGATTTTGATCGAATCAAATTCTTCGGTCTTATGCTGTGCTTTCAGAAACTTAAGTAAGTCTTTCACAATCGGCTCCTGTGAGGAGTTGACCCATAAAGGCGCTGGCAGGCAGCGCCTTCATATTCTTACCGGAGAGAGTCAGCCAGCGGCTTACTCGTCTTCCAGCTCGATGTTGATACCCAACGAGCGGATTTCTTTCAGCAATACGTTGAAAGATTCCGGCATGCCCGGCTCCATACGATGGTCGCCATCCACGATGTTCTTATACATCTTGGTACGGCCATTAACGTCATCCGACTTCACGGTGAGCATTTCTTGTAGGGTATAGGCAGCACCGTATGCTTCCAGTGCCCATACTTCCATCTCACCGAATCGCTGACCACCGAACTGTGCCTTACCACCCAGCGGCTGCTGAGTTACAAGGCTGTACGAGCCAGTTGAACGGGCGTGCATCTTGTCATCAACCAAGTGGTTCAGTTTCAGCATGTACATGTAACCCACGGTTACTGGACGCTCAAACTTCTCACCCGTGCGGCCATCATAAAGCGCTAGCTGACCTGACTCTGGCAGATCACCCAGTTTGAGTAGCTCTTTGATCAACGGCTCTGGTGCACCGTCAAAGACAGGCGATGCCGTTGGAAGACCATCACGCAGGTTGTTCACCAAGGTGCGTACTTCGTCGTCAGTCAGTTTACTGATGTCCACTTTCTGACGGGTATCGCCCAGACTATAGACCTTCTGCAGGAACTCGCGGAATTTCGCCAGCTCTTGCTGCTCTTTGAGCATGCGGTTGATCTTGTCACCGATACCTTTCGCCGCCAGACCCAGGTGTGTTTCTAGGATCTGACCGATGTTCATACGTGAAGGTACACCCAGCGGGTTAAGTACCAGATCCACAGGAACACCGTTTTCGTCGTAAGGCATGTCTTCAACTGGGTTAATCTTCGAGATTACACCTTTGTTACCGTGACGACCGGCCATCTTGTCACCCGGCTGGATGCGACGTTTAACGGCCAAGTAGACTTTAACGATCTTCAGTACGCCAGGAGCCAAATCATCACCTTGAGTGATCTTACGGCGCTTGGTTTCGAACTTCTTATCGAACTCGGCTTTAATTTCGTCGTATTGCTCAGCCAACTGCTCTAGCTGGGTTTGCTGTGCTTCATCATCCAGTGTTTGTGTCAACATGGTCTTACGATCCATGCCGTCTAACTGGTTGTCGGTATAACCGGCTTGAGAAAGCAGTGAACGAACACGCGCTAGCAGACCACCTTCAAGGATAGAGAACTCTTCGGTCAGGTCTTTCTTCGCTTCTTTCAGCTGCATCTCTTCGATTTCGAGTGCACGCTTGTCTTTCTCTACGCCATCGCGAGTAAAGACTTGTACATCGATAACCGTACCTGATACACCGTTCGGCACACGCAGTGACGAGTCTTTCACGTCAGAGGCTTTTTCGCCGAAGATTGCACGCAGCAGTTTCTCTTCTGGTGTCAGTTGCGTTTCGCCTTTTGGCGTCACTTTACCGACCATGATATCGCCGCCTTTCACTTCGGCACCGATATACACAACCCCTGACTCATCCAGTTTCGATAGCGCTGCTTCACCCACGTTTGGAATGTCCGCGGTGATTTCTTCGCTGCCCAACTTGGTATCACGCGCCACACAAGAAAGCTCTTGAATGTGGATAGTGGTTAAACGGTCTTCCTGCGCGACGCGCTCAGAAATAAGGATGGAATCCTCAAAGTTATAACCGTTCCACGGCATGAACGCGATACGCATGTTCTGACCCAGTGCTAGCTCGCCCAAGTCAGTCGATGGGCCGTCAGCCAGTACGTCACCTTTTGCCACTTGGTGGCCCGGCATCACAGTTGGACGCTGGTTAATACAGGTGTTCTGGTTAGAACGGGTGTACTTAGTCAGGTTGTAGATGTCGATACCCGCTTCACCAGGTACCAGCTCATCTTCATTCACTTTCAGTACGATGCGCGAAGCATCAACTGACTGGATGATACCGCCACGTTTCGCAACCGCGGTAACACCTGAGTCAACCGCCACATTGCGCTCGATACCCGTACCAACCAGCGGCTTTTGCGCACGCAATGTTGGAACGGCCTGACGTTGCATGTTCGCACCCATCAAGGCACGGTTCGCATCGTCATGCTCAAGGAATGGGATCAGAGAGGCTGCCACCGATACAACCTGGTTGGTTGCAACGTCCATGTACTGAACATGGTCACGTGGGTGCAGACCTGATTCCCCTTTCTCACGCGCAGTGATCAGTTCATCAGTGAACGAGCCATCTTCGTTCAGCGCGGCGTTCGCCTGCGCAATCACGTAGTGGCCTTCTTCAATCGCTGACAAGTAATCGATTTGATCGGTCACTTTACCGTCAACCACTTTACGGTATGGGGTTTCCAAGAAGCCGTAAGCGTTACAACGCGCAAACGCTGACAGTGAGTTAATCAGACCGATGTTCGGACCTTCAGGAGTTTCGATCGGACAGAGACGACCGTAGTGCGTCGCGTGTACGTCTCGAACTTCAAAGCCGGCGCGCTCACGCGTCAAACCACCTGGACCCAATGCAGAGATACGACGTTTGTGCGTCACCTCAGACAACGGGTTGTTTTGGTCCATAAATTGTGACAACTGAGATGAACCAAAGAACTCTTTCACCGCGGCCGAAATTGGCTTAGCGTTGATCAGGTCTTGTGGCATCACATTGTCAAGGTCACCCAGGCTCAGGCGCTCTTTAACCGCACGCTCAACACGTACCAAACCAACACGGAATTGGTTCTCGGCCATTTCGCCAACCGAACGAATACGACGGTTACCTAGGTGGTCGATGTCGTCCACTTCACCGATACCGTTACGGATATCGATCAGTTTACGCATCACTTCAATGATGTCTTCTTTACTCAGTACGCCAGGACCGGTTAGTTCATCACGCCCTAATGAGCTGTTGAACTTCATACGGCCCACCGCTGATAGATCGTAACGATCTTCAGAGAAGAAGAGGCTTTCGAACAGTTGTTCTGCCGCTTCTTTTGTTGGTGGCTCGCCTGGGCGCATCATGCGGTAGATTTCAACCAACGCAGTCAAACGATCCGTGGTGTTGTCGATACGCAAGGTATCTGACATGTACGGACCATGATCTAAGTCGTTGGTGAACAGGGTTTCGATTTTCTTGTGACCCGCTTGCGACAATTGCGCCAGTGTCTCCAGGCTTAACTCTTGGTTAGCCGAGACAATCACTTCGCCTGTGTCTTGGTTAACGTAATCACGTGCAGAAATCTTGCCTGCGATGTACTCAACCGGCACTTCGATGTGATCGACGTTATCTTTCGCCAACTGACGGATGTGGCGAGCGGTAATACGGCGACCCTGTTCAACATAAACGGTGCCGTTGGCTTCAATGTCAAAGCTGGCTGTTTCGCCACGTAGACGATCAGGCACCAGTTCCATGACTAGCGCTTTACCTTTGACTTCAAAGACAACTTTATCGAAGAACAGATCCAGGATCTCTTCCGTTGTATATTCCAGCGCACGCAGAATAATCGATGCAGGCAGCTTACGACGACGGTCGATACGAACGTAAACGATATCCTTAGGATCAAATTCGAAATCCAACCATGAACCACGGTATGGGATCACGCGTGCGTTATATAGCACTTTTCCTGAGGAATGGGTTTTACCCTTATCGCTGTCGAAAAAGACGCCCGGACTACGGTGCAGCTGGGATACGATAACCCTCTCAGTACCATTGATGACAAAGGTACCATTTTCAGTCATGAGCGGAATTTCGCCCATATAGACTTCTTGTTCTTTGATGTCTTTAACGGTACCAGCCGGGGCATCTTTATCAAACATCACCAAGCGCAGTTTCACGCGTAGTGGTGCCGAATAGGTTACGCCGCGAATTTGGCATTCTTTGACATCGAAAACTGGCTCACCGAGACGATAGCTAACGTATTGCAGCTCGGAATTGCCGTTGTAGCTCTGAATTGGAAAGACAGAGCGAAAGGCAGCTTCAAGACCGTATTGCCCTTCTGGATCCTGCTCGATAAACTTCTCAAAAGATTCAAGCTGGATCGACAGCAAGTATGGCACGTCCAGAACTTGAGGACGCTTACCAAAATCCTTACGGATACGCTTTTTCTCGGTATAAGAGTAAACCATAGGGTTCCTCAGCTCGCTGATAAGTGACCCAAACTGTCCAGTACAAGGGACAGTGACTAAACAACCACCGTTTAGTGTAGGAAAATCAAAGCGCTTGCTTTGATTTTTTTTGCATGGTCAGCAGTGATAAAACGGGGTGGAAATTTCACTACCGCCCTACAGCGCAAAAAGGCCGGTGGCTATTTAGCCACCAGCCAATGCCCTTTCAGGCTAAGAAATTAAGTATAAATTACTTAACTTCAACAGAAGCACCAGCTTCTTCTAGCTGAGCTTTAAGCGCTTCAGCTTCTTCTTTCTCAACACCTTCTTTCAGAGGTGCAGGAGCGCCGTCAACCAGAGCTTTCGCTTCTTTCAGGCCTAGACCAGTTGCGCCACGAACCGCTTTGATAACTGCTACTTTGTTAGCACCAGCTTCTTTCAGGATTACGTCAAATTCGGTTTGCTCTTCAGCAGCACCGCCTTCAGCAGCACCACCAGCAACAACTGCTGCTGCAGCTGATACGCCGAATTTTTCTTCCATTGCTTCGATTAGCTCAACAACTTGCATTACAGACATGTCTGCAATTGCGTCTAGGATTTGCTCGTTAGTGATAGACATAACAATTCTCTTTAAAGTCAACAATAATTAGATTAAGCAACCAATGTAAAAGGGCAATTACGCCGCTTCTTTTTGGTCGCGAACAGCGGCAATAGTACGAACCAGCTTGCCTGCAGATGCTTCTTTCAGACCCATCATCAGGCGTGCAATTGCTTCGTCGTACGTTGGCAGTGTTGCCAATACCTCTGGGTCAGTGATCGCACCTTCGAATGCAGCAGACTTGATCTCAAACTCTTTGTTCTCTTTTGCGAAGTCTTTGAAAAGACGCGCAGCGGCACCAGGGTGCTCGTTAGAAAACGCAATCAGAGTTGGACCAACGAAAGTGTCTTTTAGACACTCGTAGTCAGTGCCTTCAACTGCACGGCGAGCCAGTGTATTACGAACAACTTTCATGAAAACGCCCGCTTCACGCGCTTGTTTACGTAGAGAAGTCATCGCATCCACGGTTACACCGCGAGAATCAGCAACTACTGCAGACAGGGCACCACTGGCAGCTTCGTTGACTTCAGCAACAATTGCTTTTTTGTCTTGAAGGTTTAAAGCCATTTGGATTTGCTCCTGGATTGTTTAACACCACTCTCTACAGCTTTGCAGAGAGAGCTTGTACGGTGCAGATCCAAGAAAGACGAGAAATCTATCATGTTCTGGCACCGTCTACGTAGGAAATATTAAGTTCGTAATGAACGCCTACGGTCTTGGACGAAGTCTGTTAAACAGACTCAGCCATAAAATTGTGAAGCGAGAGAGTATAAACTACTCACTCGCTTCTGGCAATTAGCTTGCGCTGGTTTCCAGAGTGTTCTGGTCCAGAGCAACACCTGCGCCCATGGTGGTAGACAGGCTAACTTTCTTAATGAAAGTACCTTTTGCTGAAGTTGGCTTCGCCTTCTTCAGAGCAACCAACAGCGCTTCCAGGTTTTCTTTCAGGCTGTTCGCGTCAAAGTCTACTTTACCGATGGTGGTGTGAACGATGCCGTTCTTGTCGTTACGGTAACGAACCTGACCTGCTTTCGCGTTCTTAACCGCTTCGGCAACGTTAGGCGTTACAGTACCCACTTTCGGGTTTGGCATCAGGCCGCGAGGACCTAGGATAGTACCCAGTTGGCCAACAACGCGCATAGCGTCTGGTGAAGCGACAACGACGTCAAAGTTCATTTCGCCTTTCTTCACTTGCTCAGCCAGGTCTTCCATACCAACGATGTCGGCACCCGCTTCTTTCGCGGCTTCAGCGTTCGCACCTTGTGTGAACACAGCAACACGGATATCACGGCCAGTACCGTGTGGCAGTACAGTTGCGCCACGAACGTTCTGGTCTGATTTACGAGCATCGATGCCAAGGTTGACAGCAACGTCAACGCTTTCAACAAATTTAGCAGTCGCCAGTTCCTTCAGTAGAGCAACGGCTTCGTTGATGTCGTACTCTTTGGTCACATCAACTTTTTCGCGGATTACGCGCATGCGCTTAGTCATTTTAGCCATTGTCTTAACCCTCTACGTTCAGGCCCATTGAACGGGCAGTACCCGCAATAGAGCGTTTCATCGCTTCGATGTCCGCACCGGTCATGTCTGCCGCTTTGGTTTCTGCGATCTCTTGGATCTGAGCGTCAGTGACGGTACCCACTTTTTCAGTGTTTGGACGACCTGAACCAGACTTAACGCCTGCTGCTTTCTTAAGAAGAACTGCCGCTGGCGGAGTCTTAGTAACGAAAGTGAAAGAACGATCGTTGTATACAGTGATAACAACAGGAATCGGCAGACCTTTCTCGATAGATTCGGTCTTCGCGTTAAACGCTTTACAGAATTCCATGATGTTCACACCGTGTTGACCTAGAGCAGGACCAACCGGTGGCGACGGGTTAGCTGCACCCGCTGCAACTTGCAGCTTGATGTAAGCTTCTACTTTCTTTGCCATTATTCAATTACCTAATTTTGGGTACTAACGTCTACCTGACGATAGACTCCCCGTTTAACAAAAGGGCGCGAAATTATAGTCAAATTTCGCGCCCTTGCCAACCGTTGATGATGCTTTTTTGATCAGGTTTTTTCTACCTGGCCAAACTCAAGCTCAACTGGGGTTGCACGGCCAAAGATAGACACAGACACCTTAAGGCGGTTCTTGTCATAGTCCACTTCTTCAACCACACCGTTAAAGTCTGCAAATGGTCCTTCCGTCACGCGAACCACTTCACCAGCCTCAAAGACGGTTTTGTGTACGGGTGACTCACTCGCTTTTTCAAGACGGTTGAGAATCGCATCGGCTTCTTTGTCTGAAATCGGCGCAGGACGATCTGAGGTGCCACCGATGAAGCCCATTACACGAGGAACACTGCGTACCAAGTGCCAAGATTCATCGTTCATCACCATTTGTACTAGCACGTAGCCTGGGAAGAATTTGCGCTCACTTTTACGGCGCTGGCCTTGACGCATTTCAACCACTTCTTCGGTTGGCACCAAGACTTCACCAAAGTGATCTTCCATTTCGTGCATTTTGATATGTTCACGCAATGACTGCGCAACACGGCTTTCAAAACCAGAGAAAGCCTGAACCACATACCAACGTTTTTTGGGAGCTTCGCTCATGTACTTTTACCTCACACGCCAGTGATTAGGCGGACTAGACGGACCATAATCCCGTCAACGCCCCACAGGATGAGCGCCATAACGACAGTAACAGCCAGAACGATGAGAGTGGTTTGTAAGGTCTCTTGACGCGTAGGCCATACAACTTTACGCACTTCCATACGCGATTCGCGTGCAAACGTGATCGCAGCTTTTCCTTTCATCGTGAGTGCAGCAATACCACCCGCAGCGGCAACTAACACCACTACAGCAGCAGCTCGCACTACCACAGACACGTCACTGTACAGGCTATTCCCTACCACGGCTGCGGCCAACAGGACAAAAACAACACCCCATTTAAGGATGTCCATCGAACCGGATTGGGTCTCAGCGTTCGCTTTCATACATTCTACCTGTAACAAGTCTACATAGACGGCAATGTCTTTGCAGCCAAAACACCATAATGTCTTGGCAATGACACGCGGTGCTCGTATTTATCACACCTAAGGGTATCAATACGAGCACCAACACGCTGCATTTGTTCACTAAGACTGGGCAAAATAGCAACAATATAAGTGTCAAACGCAGAAAAAGGGCATCAAATGATGCCCTTTTTACTAGTGTTTCGTCAAATCATTATTCAACGATGTTGGCAACAACACCAGCGCCTACGGTACGGCCACCTTCACGGATAGCGAAACGTAGACCTTCGTCCATCGCGATTGGCGCGATCAGGGTAACAACCATCTTGATGTTGTCACCAGGCATTACCATCTCAACGCCTTCTGGCAGTTCGATAGTACCGGTCACGTCAGTTGTACGGAAGTAGAACTGTGGACGGTAGCCTTTGAAGAACGGAGTATGACGGCCGCCTTCGTCTTTAGACAGTACGTATACTTCTGACTCGAACTTAGTGTGCGGGGTGATTGAACCAGGCTTCGCCAGTACTTGACCACGCTCAACTTCGTCACGCTTAGTACCACGCAGAAGAACACCAACGTTCTCACCAGCACGGCCTTCGTCTAGAAGTTTACGGAACATTTCAACACCAGTACAAGTGGTCTTGGTGGTGTCTTTCATGCCCACGATTTCTACTTCGTCACCAACGGTGATGATGCCTTGCTCAACACGACCAGTTACTACAGTACCACGGCCTTGGATTGAGAATACGTCTTCGATTGGCAGAATGAACGGCTTGTCGATCGCACGCTCTGGCTCTGGGATGTAAGAATCCAGTGCTTCCGCTAGCTCAATAATCTTCTGTTCCCACTGCTCTTCACCGTTCAGAGCACCTAGTGCTGAACCTTGGATTACTGGGCAGTCGTCACCTGGGAAGTCATACTCTGAAAGCAGCTCACGTACTTCCATTTCAACTAGCTCAAGCAGCTCTTCATCATCAACCATGTCACATTTGTTCATGAATACGATGATGTATGGGATGCCTACCTGACGGCCTAGCAGGATGTGCTCACGAGTCTGTGGCATTGGGCCATCAGTCGCTGCTACTACTAGGATACCACCGTCCATTTGCGCTGCACCGGTGATCATGTTTTTCACGTAGTCGGCGTGCCCTGGGCAGTCAACGTGCGCGTAGTGGCGAGTTGGCGTATCGTATTCTACGTGCGAAGTCGCGATGGTGATACCACGCTCACGCTCTTCTGGTGCGTTATCGATTGATGCGAAGTCACGCGCTGCACCACCGTGTACTTTTGCAAGTACAGTACAGATAGCGGCAGTCAGAGTAGTTTTACCGTGGTCAACGTGGCCGATAGTACCAACGTTAACGTGCGGTTTCGTACGTTCAAATTTTTCTTTAGACATGACAGTCCCTCTAAGCACGGTATTTCGGTGGCATTACGACCACACAACCAACAATTAGGTTTGTTGAGTATATATCAAACGGCTTGAAGTTACCTTGGATAGGATGGTGCTGATAGGCAGATTTGAACTGCCGACCTCACCCTTACCAAGGGTGCGCTCTACCGACTGAGCTATATCAGCACTCTAAAAAGAGTGGAGCGGGCAGCGGGAATCGAACCCGCATCATCAGCTTGGAAGGCTGAGGTAATAGCCATTATACGATGCCCGCAATCGTTTCTCGTAGAGCTATTCAAACAATTTGAAAATGGTGGTGGGAGAAGGATTCGAACCTTCGAAGGCTGAGCCGTCAGATTTACAGTCTGATCCCTTTGACCGCTCGGGAATCCCACCTAATTTTGGTGCCGGCTGCCGGAATCGAACTGGCGACCTACTGATTACAAGTCAGTTGCTCTACCAACTGAGCTAAGCCGGCGACAAGTGCTGCGCATTCTATGCGATGAAATGGGGCCTTGCAATAGGAAAAATCAAAAAAACAGGTGATTTTTTCGCCTGTTGCACAATTTAGGGCTTAATTGTTGCTAAAATAGCCAATCCTAAATAACAACAACGCGGACCACTACTTTTCCTGATACGCAGATTGCGGTATCGTCCACCTCTTTATTGGCTTAAGGCAAACGGACCATGAACGCAACGCTAACGCCTTATTTGTCGTTCGACCGTCAACAATGGGCTGAACTGAGGGATGCAGTGCCCATGACGCTCACCGAAGACGACATTGAACGCCTGCGAGGGCTAAACGAGCACCTCTCAATGGATGAGGTGAGAGATGTTTACTTGCCTCTGTCACGACTACTCAATCTGTATATCAAGTCGCGCAAGAGTCGCACTGAGGTGCTCGACGAGTTTTTGACTCAGCCTGCCTCCAATCATGTCCCTTATATTATTGGGATTGCAGGCAGTGTCGCGGTCGGTAAAAGTACCACTGCACGTTTATTAAAAACCCTACTGACTCGCTGGCCCGATCACCCCAAGGTAGCCTTAGTGACTACCGACGGTTTTTTGTATTCCAACGCGGAGTTGGAAGCGCGTGGATTGATGAAACGAAAAGGCTTTCCTCAATCATATAACATGCGCAAATTGGTGGAGTTTGTGGCAGATGTAAAATCCGGTAAAGCCTGTGTGGAAGCGCCGATATACTCACATTTGGTGTATGACATCACTGGTGAAGTGCAGAAAGTCGAAAAGCCCGATATTTTGATCCTAGAGGGATTGAACGTTTTACAGAGTGGGATGGATTACCCACATGATCCTCATCATGTGTTTATTTCAGATTTTCTCGACTTCTCTATTTATGTTGACGCTGAACCGGCATTACTCAAACACTGGTATATCGAGCGATTTATGAAATTCCGTCGCGGCGCCTTTTTAGACCCAGGTGCGTATTTTCATCACTACACGCGTCTATCGGTTGCCGAGGCCAAAGATACCGCCGCGAGTATTTGGGATGAAATCAACGGGCGGAACTTAATGGAAAACATTCTTCCTACCCGAGAGAGAGCCAGCTTGATCTTAGAGAAAGGCGCTAATCATTCGGTCCAGCGCATTCGCGTACGTAAGTAACTGTTAGTCATCACGCCTTAGTGAAATCTCCCCCCCTAAGTAGGGTGTGATGACGCCATCCACGTCCAGCAACAACGCACCGTGTTCATCAATCCCACGCTCAATCCCGCGAACTTCGCGATCCCCCATCAAGAGTTTCACGGGACGCCCTTTGAAGTTATCTAATTGCTGCCAATCATCCATGATCCCCGCTAAGCCGGTTTTTTCATAATCGAGCAAAGCGTCTTGTAAACGGCTTATCAATACACTGGCAAGCACGTTACGTGATGGCATCGGCTGACACGCATCGGCCAATCGTGCCCACGGCTGATCAATATGCTCGCTGACGTGCGGTCCCATACCAATATTCAGCCCCATCCCGATCACAAGATGTGCCGCATCGCCGGTTTGCCCTGTCATTTCCACTAAGATGCCCGCAAGCTTTTTATCTTGATAATAGAGATCGTTCGGCCATTTTACTTTCACACCGGGCGCGCCCAGTTCATGCAACGCCTTAGTCATCGCCACACCCACCACAAGGCTCAACCCCATCGCAGCGGCCGGTCCCGCATCCAGGCGCCAATACATCGATAGATACAGATTGCTACCGAACGGTGATTGCCACACACGCCCTCGCCGGCCGCGTCCTTGCTGTTGATACTCAGCCAAACACACACTACCTGACGTCAGTTGTCCAACACGCTCCATCAAATGCTGGTTGGTAGAGTCAATGACTGGGATAACGGATAAGGCAGGCACATCAGTGTGATCACTTAGCCAAGCTTCATCGAGCAACTCAATCGGTTGCGATAAGCAATAGCCTTTACCTTGCACACGGTAAATATCTAGCCCCCATGACTGCAACACTTTAATGTGTTTGCTGATAGCCGCCCGGCTCATGCCCAACGCGTCTCCTAGCATTTCGCCTGAGTGGAATTCACCATCGGATAGACGGCCGATAAGGGCTAACCTTGCGCTATGTGTACGGCTCATTGCGCCTCCAAGGTGGTTTCACCCTGTGCGCCCATAAAGCGCACCTCATGGTGTAAGGTGACACCAAACCGCGCCTGTACGTCATCGACCACGCGTTTTGCGAGTTGGACGACGTCTTCGCTAGTCGCATGATCAGCATTAGTCAGCACTAATGCTTGCTTAGGATGGACACGTGCACCGCCTTGTCTCGCTCCTTTTAAGCCACATTGGTCAATTAACCAGCCAGCTGCAAGCTTCGCTTTGCCCTCACCAGCCGAGTACATGGGCATATCGGGATAACGAGTTTGCAAGGTTTGTGCATGCTGTTCATCCACCACTGGGTTTTTAAAGAAGCTCCCTGCATTACCGCATTCCTGTGGATCGGGGAGCTTAGCTTGGCGAATCGCACACACTGCATCAAAAATAGTTTGCGCGGACACCTGCTCACCATCAAGATCGGCTAACGCTCCATATTTGAGCACTGGCTGCCACGCTTTCGCTAATCGAAATCCCACTTGCGTGATCACCCACCCCGTCATCGCGTCAGTTTTAAAAATGGAGTCGCGATACCCAAATTGGCAGGCTTCTCGCGTCAAGCGGCGCGTTTCCTGAGTGCGTGGATTGACGATATCGACATAGGCGCAACGTTCGCAAAACTCGACACCATAAGCGCCAATGTTTTGAATCGGGGCCGCGCCTACACATCCCGGAATAAGGGCAAGATTTTCCAGCCCGGGCATGCCTTGCTCAATCGTCCAAGCAACCAGTTGGTGCCAAGACTGGCCGGCGCCCACATGCAGAAGATAGTCGTGCGGCGTTTCCTCTACCTCAAGACCAGACAAGCGGTTTAGCACCACCACACCCGCGTAATCTTCACAAAACAGCAGATTACTGCCTTCCCCAACGATCAACTTGGGTAAGCTTGCATAGTCTGGATGCTGCCAAATGGCGTATAAGTCAGCAATGCTATGCGCTTCAACCACCGCATGAGCGCGTGCTGGTAAACCAAATGTATGATGGGGTGTCAAAGACACATCAGATAACCACTTCATGAATGCATTACGCTGTCAGGAAACTCAGTGATAGGTATACTACCTGTCCTGCTCGTATTGCGCACCTATTGGACTATGGATAATTATCGTATTCACCCGCTGGAGCCATTGCGTTTTCCATTGGTGGCTCGGCTTTATAAAACTCACTACCCACCGGGAAAGCCCAAAAAAGATGAAATAATTTGGGTGATTGATGGTCCAAATGGCTTGTGTGGCGCAGTGCGTTTTCAGCAACGGCCAACCTATCAGCTATTAACCGGCATGCTCATTAGCCCAGCGCTGCGAGGAACGGGGTTGAGTGATCGTTTACTGACCGACGTCCAAGAGACGATCGCGGCAAAGCCGTGTTTCTGCCTTGCCTTTCGCCATCTCACTGGGCTTTACGCGCGCCACGGTTTTGATGTGGTCGCACGCGAGGCGCTACCCGAGGATCTCGCTACCCGATTTGACAGTTATTGTCACGCCGGCAAAGACTTGGTTGCGATGGCGTATCAGGGGAAAGCGTGATGATAATGGCAAAGCCTAGGATCAGAGATCCGTTGCTTGCCACGATTTCTGGTACAATTCAGGGTTTAGCATCAAACCGCTCGACTCTGGCCGTCGAACAACATGAGGTAACAATGGATTCAGCTAACGCAAATCGGCAGCTAATTGATCGCCTGCCCACCATTGCGCACCAGCCAGAACATCTCGAAACGTTATTAGACGCAGTTTCTTTTAGAGAACGGCTGCTTAGCGAAATTAAAAACGCCAAATCACGTATCTATCTGGTTGCCCTGTATCTACAAGATGATGAGGCCGGACGTAGCGTACTCGACGCTTTGTATGAGGCGAAACAAGCGAACCCCGAGCTCGACATCAAAGTACTGGTTGATTGGCACCGTGCACAACGGGGGCTAATTGGCGCCGAACAATCGGATGGCAATGCGGCCCTGTATCGTGCTTATGCCGAGCGCTACACCCACAAGATTGAAGTCTTGGGCGTCCCAGTGCGAAACCGCGAGGTCTTTGGAGTCTTGCACCTCAAAGGCTTTGTCTTTGATGACAAGGTTCTTTACAGCGGCGCCAGCCTCAATGATGTCTATCTGGCGCAGCACGACCGATACCGCTATGACCGCTATCATGTGCTGACCAATAAAAAGCTCGCCGATACTATGGCAGACTTTATCGTCAACACACTCACCGCCGACAGTGCCGTTAATTGTCTCGCCTCGCCAGACCGACCAAATAGTAAAGCACTTAAGCCCAGTATTCGTGAGTTTCGCGGCCAGCTACAACGTGCGAGCTATCGCTATGACGATGAGCCGATTGGTGAGCATCAGGTTGGGTTAACACCGATGGTCGGGCTGGGTAAACGTAAGAACAAACTCAACCGCTATATCTGTCATTTGATTGCCAGCGCGCATCAAGAGTTGGTGATTTGTACCCCCTACTTTAATCCGCCCCGTAGCGTGGTCCGAGAAATCCGTCGCGCGCTGCGCCGAGGCGTTACCGTCAGCATTATTGTCGGTGATAAAACCGCGAACGATTTTTACTCCCCCCCAGAGGCGCCGTTTAAGACTATCTCAGCGTTGCCCTATCTTTATGAAGTGAACTTGCGTAACTTTGCGCGCCGCAATGAAGCCGCCATCGCCAAACGCCAGTTGAACATTCATATTTGGAAGCATGACGATAACAGCTTCCACCTCAAGGGCATCTGGGTCGATCGTCAGTACATGTTGCTGACGGGGAATAACCTCAATCCACGCGCATGGAAATTAGATTTGGAAAACGCCATTCTTATCCACGATAAGCATCAACGCCTCGAAGCGCAAAAACAGCAAGAAGTGGATAAGATCCTCGAGCACACGCGCTTGGTCGGTAGCTACAAACATATCGATAAGATGGAAGATTATCCGTTACCGGTAAAACGGCTTTTGAAGCGGATAAAACGCGTGCGCGCCGATCACTTGCTCAATCAAATTCTATAAAAGGAGCAGGCCATGCGTATCGCCAGAATCGCTGCTATTGATGTGGACCCTCAACGGACCTTTACACCCGACTGCCCAGACGAGTTACCGGTGCCCGAGGGAAATCAATTAGGATCGGCATTGAATGCCCAAGCCGCGCTCGCAGATGTGCGTGTCCTCACCAAGGACGCCCATCCTGCTAATGCGGTTTGGGTGGTTGACGATGCTGCCGATATGCTCCAGCCGCTATCATATAAAAACGCGGATCTCACCTGGGTTAAACACGCGGTTCCCGGCACCAAAGGGTTCGAAACCATTGACGACTTACCTCCTGTCACCGAGTACGACTATGTGGTCTGGAAAGGGATCGAACCCGACTTACATCCCTATGGTGCGTGCTTTCATGATATTGAAGAAAAGCTCAGCACCGGCTTGATTGAATGGCTGCACAGCCAAGAGGTAGAAACCGTCATTGTCGGTGGTTTGGCAACCGATTATTGCGTCAAAACCACCGCTATCCAGCTGAAAAAGCGCGGTCAATTTGACGTGATTGTGAACCTCGCCGCTTGCCGAGGGATTCACCCACAAACGGTCGCCGCCGCCTGTGATGAGATGCTGGATGTGGGCATCAAGTTAGTCGATAGTCAGTTGGCGTTGCGCTGTTTGGTCCCCCGTTAATTTGTATCGCAGCGACAGAGGACTCTCTCGCTACGATCGTCCTCGCGCCTTGAGTGCAAACACAGGCTTAAACGTACCATTAAGTTTGAGTCTTTAGACAGAAATACACTTTGAATAACAAGAGTACTAGGCTTTTAGCTTGCTATCCCCTACTGTCCCATTAACTATTTTCACAATAAAAAATAAGTTTGGAGGATAGCATGCTCAAACCTACCACTCTGGGTCTCCTGATCAGCGCTTCATTATCTAGCGCCGCTTGGGCGATGCCTGCATCGCAGCTTGATGCACTCGGAAACGGGCTCGATGTTCAATACCAAGTCATTGATAATACGCAAGATGATTGGCGCTCTTTTACGGGCAACGTCGCCTTTACCAACCAAAGCACTCAGACACTGCCTAAAACGGGCTGGGCGATTTATTTCAGCCACATTCGCATGATCAAGTCGATCGACACCGATCAACTTAAAGTCTCACACGTCAATGGGGATCTCTTCAAACTCGAGCCCACAGATAGCTTTGTTCCGCTTGCTCCCGGTGATCAGTTAGTGGTTGGCTTTAATGCCTCTGACTGGCAAGTCGCTAAATCCGATATTATGCCGAATTGGTATTTAGCCTCCGACGATGAAGCTGGCACGCATACCGCATTGATTACCAGCACCAGTAACCACAAAAATGGCCAAGTGCCCACCAAACCGGATGATGAGCTCACCTTTGTCGGTGACTTTGATTCTCCCACACAGTGGAAACGTTACGGCGGTGCACTCACCGACCATTATGACCCATTCACGGCCGAGCAGCGCTATGTACGCAATGCCGATTTGTCGTTGGTGGATACCCAAGGACACGTGCTTCCCACACCTGCCAGTCGCATTGAGAAAAATGGCCATATCACCCTCGATAGCGAGTGGACCGTGGTCTACGACAACGGCTATCAAGCACAGGCTCAATGGCTTGCCGATCAGCTTGGCATTTCAGCCACCGACTGGGCACCTACTAATCAAAAAGTTATTCATGTGGGGTGGGGAAAAGTCACCCTTAACGGAAGCGACCAGTGGCACGAAGCTTATCGCCTAGATGTGCAACCTGAGCAGCAACGTATTGACATTGACGCCCCTGATCAAGCAGGTGCCCTGTACGCTGCACAAAGCCTGCTACAACTTAAAACCGGCGAGACACTCAAAGCGGTGACGCTAACCGATGCACCGCGCTTTGCTTACCGTGGTCTGTCTGTAGATGCTGCTCGGAACTTCCGCAGCAAAGAGGCGATCTTAAAGTTACTCGCCCAAATGGCCGCACTGAAACTCAACAAGCTCCATTTACGTCTCAGTGATGATGAAGCATGGCGTATTGAGATCCCAGCCCTGCCAGAACTGGCAGACGTCGGTAGCAAACGCTGTCATGACTTGTCAGAAACCCGCTGCGTGTTGCCCTTCTTAGGCGCAGGGCCTGACGGCACAGAAGCATCCAATGGGTATTACACTACGGAAGATTATCAAGCGATTCTGCGTAAGGCAGAGGCACTCAATATCACCGTCATTCCAGAAGTAGATATGCCAGGTCACGCGCACGCGGCCATTAAAGCGATGGAAGCGCGTTACCACAAATACATGGCACAAGGTGATGAAGCCAAAGCGAAAGAATATTTGCTCACGGACTTTGAAGACGACACCCAATACCTTTCTGTGCAAATGTTCACCGATAATGCGATGAATGTTTGTATGGAATCCAGTTATCGCTTCGTCGATACAGTGGTTGCGGCGCTCGTCAATGCGCATCGAGACATACAGCCGCTTGATACATTCCACTTTGGCGGAGATGAAATTGCCGGTGCTTGGAAAGAGTCGCCCGTCTGCCAGGCCTTTATTGCAGACAACAATGCAGGTGTGAACAGTGTTGACGATCTGAGTCAGTACTTTGTCGAACGTATTTCGCACATTACCCAACGTCATCAGCTCGATCTCGGTGGTTGGGAAGATGGCCTCATGCACAACAACAAGGTCTATCCACGTGCACAACTTGCCAATGAGCACGTCTATGGCAATGCGTGGCAAAATATCTGGGAGTGGGGCGTTGCCGATCGCGCCTATAATCTCGCCAACAATGGCTATGGGGTTATCTATAACCAAGCCACACACCTCTATTTTGACCACCCCTATGAGCCAGACCCAAGTGAGCGCGGCTATTATTGGGCCCCCCGTTTTACCGACACCCGTAAGACGTTTAGCTTTATGCCCGATGATCTCTACGCTAACGCAGATGCAAAACGCAATGGTGCACCTATCACCAAACAGGAAGTACTAGACGCTGCAACCGTGAAAACACTAACACGTCCAGAAAATGTACTCGGTTTACAGGCCTCTATTTGGAGTGAAACCATTCGCTCCGATGGCCAATTTGAATCAATGACTTTCCCTCGTCTCTTTGCCATGGCAGAGCGAGCTTGGCACCGTGCCGAGTGGGAAGCAAGCACTCAAACTGGGCAAGAGGCGAATCAAACCAAGCGCAACATGGATTACAATCTCTTTGCCAATCAGTTAGCGAGTTACTGGTTCCCACAACTAGAGCAACAGGATGTTGGTTTCCGCTTACCCGTTCCGGGTGGGGTGATAGAAAGTGGTACATTGAAAGCGAACTCGCCATTCCCTGGACTCACCATTGAGTACTCAACCGATAATGGTGCAAGCTGGCAGACCTATGATGCGGCAAACGCTCCTCACGTCAGCGCCCCGGTACAGCTACGTACCATTTCAGGAGAACGCGTAAGCCGAGTCAGTAAAATCCAATAATCGAGCGATTACACCGCTTAGAAAAGACAAAGCCCCGTCGACAAGACGGGCTTTTTATTGGATCTTGGGTAGGTAGAAAATGAAATGATATCTACTTAGCAGGCAGTCTAAAGCAAAGCGCACAGGGCTGATGCCCCCTCAAGATACAAAAAAGCCCCGACCATCAGGTCAGGGCTTGGTATTTTCTCATCAAAGTCTTACGCATATCTGCTTTGATGCTTAAATTGTGTCTGTGTGATGGGAGTTTTGAAGCGAGACGCGCAGTGTACGGTCAGTACATGAGCATCGCAGCTATCAAAAATCGCAAGCAACAGTCACAATTTATAATCAAAGCCTGGCGATGTCCTACTCTCACATGGGGAGACCCCACACTACCATCGGCGCTGCTTCGTTTCACTACTGAGTTCGGCATGGAGTCAGGTGGGTCCAAAGCGCTATGGTCGCCAAGCAAAATTCTGTTTTGTCTTCACTTTTTTAAAGTGAAAACCATCAACCTAGAAAGCTGTTCGTTCTCGTCACAATCAACTGGCTTATTTCAAGTCCAACCCAAAACCTCTTGGGTGTTGTATGGTTAAGCCTCACGGGCAATTAGTACAGGTTAGCTCAACGCCTCACAACGCTTACACACCCTGCCTATCAACGTCGTCGTCTACGACAACCCTTTAGAGAGCTCGAAGCTCTAGGGATGACTCATCTCGGGGCCAGCTTCGCGCTTAGATGCTTTCAGCGCTTATCTGTGCCGAACTTAGCTACCGGGCAATGCGTCTGGCGACACAACCCGAACACCAGCGGTTCGTCCACTCCGGTCCTCTCGTACTAGGAGCAGCTCCCCTCAATCATCCAACGCCCACGGCAGATAGGGACCGAACTGTCTCACGACGTTCTAAACCCAGCTCGCGTACCACTTTAAATGGCGAACAGCCATACCCTTGGGACCGACTTCAGCCCCAGGATGTGATGAGCCGACATCGAGGTGCCAAACACCGCCGTCGATATGAACTCTTGGGCGGTATCAGCCTGTTATCCCCGGAGTACCTTTTATCCGTTGAGCGATGGCCCTTCCATTCAGAACCACCGGATCACTATGACCTACTTTCGTACCTGCTCGAGCCGTCACTCTCGCAGTTAAGCGGGCTTATGCCATTGCACTAACCTCACGATGTCCGACCGTGATTAGCCCACCTTCGTGCTCCTCCGTTACTCTTTGGGAGGAGACCGCCCCAGTCAAACTACCCACCAGGCACTGTCCTCACCCCGGATAACGGGGCTAAGTTAGAACATCAAACATACAAGGGTGGTATTTCAAGGATGGCTCCACAGCAACTGGCGTCGCCGCTTCAAAGCCTCCCACCTATCCTACACATGTAGGCTCAATGTTCAGTGCCAAGCTGTAGTAAAGGTTCACGGGGTCTTTCCGTCTAGCCGCGGGTACACAGCATCTTCACTGCGATTTCAATTTCACTGAGTCTCGGGTGGAGACAGCGTGGCCATCATTACGCCATTCGTGCAGGTCGGAACTTACCCGACAAGGAATTTCGCTACCTTAGGACCGTTATAGTTACGGCCGCCGTTTACCGGGGCTTCGATCAATGGCTTCTCTTGCGATAACCACATCAATTAACCTTCCGGCACCGGGCAGGCGTCACACCGTATACGTCATCTTTCGATTTTGCACAGTGCTGTGTTTTTAATAAACAGTTGCAGCCACCTGGTATCTGCGACTGCCCATAGCTCCATCCGCAAGGGACTTCACCGCGGGCAGCGTACCTTCTCCCGAAGTTACGGTACCATTTTGCCTAGTTCCTTCACCCGAGTTCTCTCAAGCGCCTTGGTATTCTCTACCCGACCACCTGTGTCGGTTTGGAGTACGGTTGCTACTTACCTGAAGCTTAGAGGCTTTTCCCGGAAGCATGGCATCAATGACTTCACCACCTTGGTGGCTCGACATCGTGTCTCGGCCTTGATTTCCCGGATTTGCCTAAGAAATCAGCCTACGCACTTGAACCTGGACTACCATCGCCAGGCCCACCTAGCCTTCTCCGTCCCCCCATCGCAGTAAGCAGCAGTACGGGAATATTAACCCGTTTCCCATCGACTACGCCTTTCGGCCTCGCCTTAGGGGCCGACTTACCCTGCCCCGATTAACGTTGGACAGGAACCCTTGGTCTTCCGGCGAGGAGGTTTTTCACCCCCTTTATCGTTACTCATGTCAGCATTCGCACTTGTGATACCTCCAGCATGCCTCTCAGCACACCTTCAACAGCTTACACAACGCTCCCCTACCCAATACCCATAAGGACATTGCCGCAGCTTCGGTGTATCGCTTAGCCCCGTTACATCTTCCGCGCAGGCCGACTCGACCAGTGAGCTATTACGCTTTCTTTAAATGATGGCTGCTTCTAAGCCAACATCCTGGCTGTCTGAGCCTTCCCACATCGTTTCCCACTTAGCGATAACTTTGGGACCTTAGCTGGCGGTCTGGGTTGTTTCCCTCTCCACGACGGACGTTAGCACCCGCCGTGTGTCTCCCGGATAGTACTTACTGGTATTCGGAGTTTGCAAAGGGTTGGTAAGTCGGGATGACCCCCTAGCCTTAACAGTGCTCTACCCCCAGTAGTATTCGTCCGAGGCGCTACCTAAATAGCTTTCGGGGAGAACCAGCTATCTCCGAGTTTGATTGGCCTTTCACCCCTAGCCACAGGTCATCTCCTAACTTTTCAACGTTAGTGAGTTCGGTCCTCCAGTTGATGTTACTCAACCTTCAACCTGCCCATGGCTAGATCACTCGGTTTCGGGTCTAATGCTAGCAACTACACGCCCAGTTAAGACTCGGTTTCCCTACGGCTCCCCTATGCGGTTAACCTTGCTACTAACATTAAGTCGCTGACCCATTATACAAAAGGTACGCGGTCACCCCACAAAGGAGGCTCCCACTGCTTGTACGTAGACGGTTTCAGGTTCTATTTCACTCCCCTCACAGGGGTTCTTTTCGCCTTTCCCTCACGGTACTGGTTCACTATCGGTCAGTCAGGAGTATTTAGCCTTGGAGGATGGTCCCCCCATGTTCAGACAAGATATCACGTGTCCCGTCCTACTCGTTTTCACGACTAAAGCGTTGTCGGTTACGGGGCTATCACCCTTTATTGCCAGGTTTTCCAACCTGTTCACCTAACGCCTAAGCCGCTTAAGGGCTGCTCCGGGTTCGCTCGCCGCTACTGCCGGAATCTCAATTGATTTCTTTTCCTTCGGGTACTTAGATGTTTCAGTTCCCCGAGTTCGCCTCTTAGCGCTATGTATTCACGCTAAGATACCTGCTTATGCAGGTGGGTTTCCCCATTCGGAAATCCCAGACTCAAATGGCTTTTACTGCCTTATCTGGGCTTATCGCAAGTTAATACGTCCTTCATCGCCTCTGACTGCCAAGGCATCCACCGTCTACGCTTAGTCACTTAACCATACAACCCCAAAAGGTCTTGCATGTAAAACAACTAAGGTTTTGTTTTTGCCGGACTCAAAATAGAGACTTTGCTTATCACTAAGACAAAGCCCAAGCACACTTGATTGTGTGAGTGACATTTCTGTCACTGATTGAGAACTTTACTGTCATTCTTTAAGAATGACTTGTCAGCTTTCTAGATTGTTAAAGAGCATCTCTTTTCAGAGTAACGCTAAAAGCGTTAACCAATGGCTTGCCATTAGTTAGCGCTTTTCAATATGACCGTGCAATCTGTGTGAACACTCGCAAGAATAGCGTCAGTAAGGAGGTGATCCAGCCCCAGGTTCCCCTAGGGCTACCTTGTTACGACTTCACCCCAGTCATGAACCACACCGTGGTAAACGCCCTCCCGAAGGTTAAGCTATCTACTTCTGGTGCAGCCCACTCCCATGGTGTGACGGGCGGTGTGTACAAGGCCCGGGAACGTATTCACCGCAGCATTCTGATCTGCGATTACTAGCGATTCCGACTTCATGGAGTCGAGTTGCAGACTCCAATCCGGACTACGACAAACTTTAAGGGATTCGCTTAACATCGCTGTCTCGCTGCCCTCTGTATCTGCCATTGTAGCACGTGTGTAGCCCTACTCGTAAGGGCCATGATGACTTGACGTCGTCCCCACCTTCCTCCGGTTTATCACCGGCAGTCTCCCTGGAGTTCCCGACATTACTCGCTGGCAAACAAGGATAAGGGTTGCGCTCGTTGCGGGACTTAACCCAACATTTCACAACACGAGCTGACGACAGCCATGCAGCACCTGTCTCAGCGCTCCCGAAGGCACTCCTCTATCTCTAAAGGATTCGCTGGATGTCAAGAGTAGGTAAGGTTCTTCGCGTTGCATCGAATTAAACCACATGCTCCACCGCTTGTGCGGGCCCCCGTCAATTCATTTGAGTTTTAACCTTGCGGCCGTACTCCCCAGGCGGTCTACTTAATGCGTTAGCTCCGAAAGCCAAAGTCTTAAACCTCAGCCTCCAAGTAGACATCGTTTACGGCGTGGACTACCAGGGTATCTAATCCTGTTTGCTACCCACGCTTTCGCATCTGAGCGTCAGTCTTTGTCCAGGGGGCCGCCTTCGCCACTGGTATTCCTTCAGATCTCTACGCATTTCACCGCTACACCTGAAATTCTACCCCCCTCTACAAGACTCTAGCCTGCCAGTTTCAAATGCGGTTCCGAGGTTGAGCCCCGGGCTTTCACATCTGACTTAACAAACCGCCTGCATGCGCTTTACGCCCAGTAATTCCGATTAACGCTCGCACCCTCCGTATTACCGCGGCTGCTGGCACGGAGTTAGCCGGTGCTTCTTCTGCAGCTAACGTCAAGCAATGCACGTATTAAGTACACTACCTTCCTCACTGCTGAAAGTGCTTTACAACCCGAAGGCCTTCTTCACACACGCGGCATGGCTGCATCAGGGTCTCCCCCATTGTGCAATATTCCCCACTGCTGCCTCCCGTAGGAGTCTGGGCCGTGTCTCAGTCCCAGTGTGGCTGATCATCCTCTCAAACCAGCTAAGGATCGTCGCCTTGGTAAGCCATTACCTTACCAACTAGCTAATCCTAACTGGGCCCATCCCAACGCGATAGCTTACATGTAGAGGCCACCTTTGGTCCGTAGACATTATGCGGTATTAGCCGTCGTTTCCAACGGTTATCCCCCTCGTCAGGGCAGGTTCCCAGCCGTTACTCACCCGTCCGCCGCTCGACGTCCAGTAAATCCACCGAAGCTTCAATACTGCCGTTTCCGCTCGACTTGCATGTGTTAGGCCTGCCGCCAGCGTTCAATCTGAGCCATGATCAAACTCTTCAATTAAAGTTTTTTCGAAACCGAAGTTTCAGCTCAATGAATACTGATTACTGTTTATCTCCGAAGAGAAAAACGAATTGACTGTGCCGAACAACTGTAAAAGTTGTCGTTTGGTCACTCAGTTCATCGAATAAATCTTTTTGTCTATTCTCAACGAGTGCCCACACAGATTGCATAGGTCAAATTGTTAAAGAGCGTTGACTTTCGAAGCGTTGCTTCGCTCGGTCAGGGCTGCGTATATTACTCGCCTTGCCGATTAAGTCAAGAAGAAATTTTATCTTTTTGTTGATGCCAATCGGCGAAAACAAAACGTCTTTTTGACTCCCCTAACGCGTTGTCGGCGTTAAGTAGGTGGACTATCTTAATCATTTAAAAACTGACGTCAAGCGTTTATTTTTATTTGATTTTTTGCCCCGACATGGCTGCTGAGCGCTTGCCCTGTGTGCCGTGTCGATGGGGCGCATTATAGCGACCCGGATCACACTGACAAGGGTTTTTCGCGTTTTTTATTTCGAGTGTACAATAATCCACCTAAAATGATGAATAACCAGCGATTTGAAACATTATAGCTACGCGCCTTTTACCAAGAAGTAACGCTGGTTGATTTTCTAAGAACCATTTAAGGGTACGCCGCTGCCAAATTGTCTTGCGTACCATCACTTTATTACTTGTATTAACGCTTATGACGCTTATGAAATCACCAATTGCTTTTGTATTGATTATCACCATCGCCATCCTCGGTGCCATTGTAGTAAACCTAATGAGTACGGTTTCTCCCGCTTTGGCTTTCGCTGCCGGTGCGGTTATCAGTGGTATTGCCTGCTTATATGCTCCCCAAGCCACAGTGACCGTTGCAACAAAAGAGGAAGATCCCCCTCAGAGTAAGACGATTTATGTCGGCAACCTGCCCTATCGCGCCAATGAAAATGATGTGAAGTCCCTGTTTGGCGAGCATGGAGAAGTGTTTGCGGTGAGGTTAATGAAGGACAAGCGTACCGGTAAACGTCGTGGCTTTGGTTTTGTTGTGATGGCGGCTGCGCATGCAGATGATGCTATCGATGCCCTAAACAACAATGTTTACGGCGAGCGAACACTTAAAGTGCGTGAAGCGAACGATCCAAAAAAGCGGGAGCATAGCTAACGCACTCTAGCCCAATCGAGCGGATATAATCAGACAAGGCGGCGGCTTTTATAGGCGTCGCCGTCGCGTATGCGCGATTGCCATCACTGTTATCGCTGGTGACAGATGCTTGCGGCGTAACTAATGAGGCAACACGACGTGCAATGGCGTTGCCGGAGTCAACTAACTGGACCTGTTTACCCATCGCCGCCTGTATTTCATCATGTAAGAGTGGAAAGTGGGTACAGCCTAGCACCAAGACATCGATGTGCGAATCAAACGGTGCAAGTATGGCGCTAAGGTCTTGCTGATTCACCGCCTCCCCACGCAGTTTACGCTCTGCCATATGTACTAATGCTGTTGTGCCTACCGAGACTATCCGACAATCTTTGGCGAAATCTGTGATCAGTTGTGCCGTATAAGGCCGGTTGACGGTGGCTGGGGTCGCGAGCAGACCGATAGCTTTGTGTTGACTCAAAGCCGCCGCTGGCTTGATCGCTGGCACCACGCCAACAACCGGTATAGAGAGTGCGTCACGCAGTGTCGGCAGCACGAGTGTCGAAGCTGTATTACACGCAATGACGATGATATCGACTGCATGGCGCTCACAGGTTGCTTTGACCAGAGTAAGTACGCGATGCACTAGGCGTTGATCTTCTAATTCGCCATAGGGGAAAGCGGCATTGTCGAACAAATAGGTATATTGAGCGCTCGGCAAGCTTGCCTTGATCGCTTGGTAGACAGATAAGCCTCCGACACCGGAGTCAAAGATCAAAATATGGGGTTGCGCCATGATCCAGCCACTCAATAAAAAAACGCCCTTATCATAACGATAAAGGCGTGATTAAAGCTAGCTTCGCCGTGAAACAGGCACTAGTACTGATAGTCTAACGTCATAAAATAGCCGCGTTCAGCTGACGGATAACCACCCGCGGTTTCGTAGTCTTTATCAAATACATTATCGACTTTACCTTTTACGGTCAGATTATCGGTCGCCTCATAGGACGCAGTAATCGTCCACAGGCTATAGCTTCCCAACATCTCTCCACCGGAATAATCCAGACGTTCACTTTGATACTGCCACTGAGTACCGAGCTGCAGTCGCTCCCATTGGTAGGATGCATCCCATTTCGCTATCCGTTTAGCGCGACGTGCAAGCTGCTCGCCAGTGTTATCCTTTTGGGGATCTTTATACTCCAACGAAAGTTGGTTATGGAGTGATGCCACATCAAAGCTCGCAATGAGCTCAATGCCCTTAATCGTTACCTCACCAATATTACGATTTTTGTTGGAACCATTATCCCAATCAATCATATTATCAATATTGTTGATATAGCCTGTAAGTGACCAATCAACGTCAGCCGTCACGCCACGAAGAGCAAGCTCGGTGTTGGATGATTCCTCCGGCTTGAGCGTTGCATTACCGCCCCATCCGTAAAGTTCAGTCAGACTTGGGGCCTTAAAAGCGGTGCCGTAGCTGGCGACCAATTGATACCCTTCCGCTATCGCAAGACCCGCGCTTGTCTGCCATGTCGTATGTTGCCCGTATTGTTCGTTATCATCCGAGCGTGCGCTTGCCTCAATAGATAGTGCCTCTACTGGGCTAAATTGCGTTAAAAGGTAAGTGCCAAGGTTATCACGCGGGTTGATTGCAATATCATCGGGGTTAGTAATCAAGCTTCCTTCATTAAAGGTATCTTGTCGATAATCCACACCACCACCAAGCAGCCAATCCTCCGTGGCTTGATACTGGAGTCCCAACGAGGTAGAGATTTGCTCAACATCTGAAGTTTTATTGTTTTTACGGTCACTGCCGGGGCTGTAGTCGAAGTTTTCTTGTTGGGAGATTTCTGCGCTGAGTGTTGCACTCCAGACATCAGAGCGATAGTTCAGCGTACTGGCCAGTGATTGGCTTTCTAACCAGCCATGTTTTAAGCTACCAAAATTATCGTAATCATACTCATTCTGGTACCAGCGTCCCGTGATATCGGCCGACCAAGATGGATTCCAGCGATGACTGTATCCAAGCTGCGCATTGCGGCCGGTAAAACCATGCTGATCACCTTGGTTACTTGTCGTTGGATGAACATTGTATCCATCATTCGACTCATACCCAGCCGCACCAGAGAAGTGACCGTGATCGCCCAATTTTGTTGCCCATGCACCACTAACAGCATGAT
Source organism: Salinivibrio sp. YCSC6 (assembly GCF_004916735.1). NCBI lineage: Bacteria > Pseudomonadati > Pseudomonadota > Gammaproteobacteria > Vibrionales > Vibrionaceae > Salinivibrio > Salinivibrio sp. YCSC6. The sequence continues at coordinate 116,488 of NZ_CP039516.1, read as the reverse complement.
GATCCAAACTGCCTACGGTCGCTGAGACATTGGCTCGCTCTTTATTGCTTTTGGTGATGATATCAATCACCCCGCCGATCGCGCTCGACCCATAAAGTGTGGCGCGTGCGCCGCGAATAATCTCAATACGCTCGATACTGTTTACTGGGATCTGATTAAAATCCACCGAGCCTTTGATGGATGACGCCATACGCATGCCATCAATCAAGACTAAAGAGTGGTCTGATTCCGTGCCGCGCATAAAAATAGAGGCAATTTGTCCACGGCCTCCGCTTTGAGCAATCTCGATGCTCGGCACCGTACGCAATACATCGACAAGGCTTCGCGCCTGCAAGCGCGCAATGTCTTGACGCGTTAAGATAGTTGCCGATTGCAACACTGAAGCATCTGACTGCTCAAACCGACTAGCAGTCACCACCACCGTTTCGGTGTTTTGCTCGGCCCACGCGCTCACAGGGAGTAATGACGCCGCCACTAGGCTCGCCACAATCTGTTTGTTCATTGGTTATTCCTTTCTATCGCGAGAATATGCAGCGTTATGCTGCGGGGCGGGCTGTGTTCGGACTTAAGAGCGTGGCTTTCGCCGCCTACTGCTAACGACTTCCCATCGCATACTGTTAAACAGTATTGGCGACAGTGTCTGGCCTAGCGCCGAGTTAGGGTCGTTCTCTTACACCGCTGCGCGTCAGTTGCGGATTCTCACCGCATTCCAGTGACCAACAGGCTTATACTTGCTGATCGCGTACCCGCTCACGGATAGTAGCCGTCTAGATGGATATTGTCCATTGATAACCCTATTGAATAAAGGAGAATCGTGAGCAAGGGTGGACATGGCTGGGGATTTGTCTAAAATCTGCGCTCATTTTCCAATCGCTGAGGCAGCCATCATGACCAAGGCTCACACCGCCGTTGACTACGACACACAGCTTGCTGAGAAAGTACAACGACTCACTACCCAACTCGCGCCGTTTCATGCGCCTGAGCTAGAGATCTTTCGCTCACCGGAAACCCACTATCGGATGCGCGCAGAGTTTCGAGTATGGCATGAAGGCGACGACCTGTATTACATCATGTTTGATCCTGCGACCAAGCAGAAATATCGAGTCGATACCTTTCCTGCCGCAAGCCGTTTGATCAATGATTTGATGCCGCTATTGATGGATGCCATCAAGCCTAACGACGCGTTGCGACGTAAGCTCTTCCAAGTTGATTTTCTCTCCACTTTAAGCGGTGAGATCTTGGTGTCTTTGCTGTATCACCGCCAGCTAGACGAAGAGTGGGACGAGGCCGCGCAAGCGCTTAAACAACGTTTGAACGATGAGGGCTTTAACCTCAACCTGATTGGCCGTGCGCGCAAGCAAAAGAAAGTGCTAGACCGCGACTACGTTTTGGAAAAACTCAATGCTGATGGTCAGACATTGATCTACCAGCAAATTGAAAACAGCTTTACCCAACCAAACGGGCCCGTGGCGGAGAAAATGCTGGAATGGGCCATTGATTGCACCCGCGATAGCCAAGGTGATTTGCTGGAGCTGTATTGTGGGAATGGCAACTTCTCACTGGCATTAGCGAAAAACTTTCGCCGCGTCCTCGCCACCGAGCTGGCGAAACCCTCGGTACAATCGGCGCAATACAATATTGCCGCCAACAACATCGACAATGTGCAAATTATTCGCATGTCTGCCGAAGAGTTCACTCAAGCGATCAATGGCGAGCGCGAATTCCGCCGCTTAAAAGACCAAGGGGTAACGCTGAGTGACTATCAGTGCAATACCATCTTTGTCGATCCCCCTCGTGCGGGCATGGATGATGAAACCTGCAAAATGGTGCAAGGTTACGATCGGATTTTATATATCTCCTGTAACCCTGAGACTTTGGTCGAGAACCTAGAACGCCTCAGCCAAACACACCGCATTAGTCGCTGTGCGCTGTTCGATCAATTCCCGTTCACCCACCATACCGAAGCGGGTGTGTGGTTGGAGCGTAAATAATTACAGGAAGCGAGTTCGTTACAACGTAAAAAGGCGTCTCTCGACGCCTTTTTTATTCACTCGTTTTAGTGTGCGATTCGCCGCGCAGGGCTCATACGTCAGAGGCTGTATCGTTTTTGGCTTTGCGGCTGAAAAAGCCCAGCTTATGACCCACCCAAAACGCCAATACCATAGCAACCAGAATCGAGAAGAAGTTACCGCCCAATTCTGGCATTTGCATACGCATGAACGCAGAGTACCCAAACGCACCCACTAAGAAACACGCAAACGCGATCAGCGGTGTGCCTTCAGTGAGGGGTTGGCGTTCATGCAATTGGTAACAAGCATGTACGGCCAGCACAAACGCTAGAATGGGGAAAATAGAAAACGCCACGCCACCGACAAAAAGCGTGGCGAGAGTGGCACTGCCACAGATACCTGTGATCAATGACAGTACTAAGAATTTACGCTCAGATTTAACTTGCTCATGTTCCATGTTTTCACCTGTTATGACAGCTTTTTCTGTAATGCCCGCCGCTCACGATCTTTACGATACCAGTAAGCTCCCTTGGCTATCATGCGCAATTGTATCACCATTCGCTCGGCCAATTCTGCCCGTGAATGTGTATCAAGATCTAACGCTTCCGCGCCGGAGTTGAATACCAAGATCACGCAGGCTTCAGCCTGATTGTACGCTTCTTCATAGGTGAGCTGCGTGCGAGACTGCAAATACTCGGTCAATTCTGCGACAAAGTGCTGAATTTCTCGTGCTACAGCCGCACGGAACGCCGCTGAGGTCCCTGAACGTTCGCGAAGCAGCAAGCGAAAAACGTTGGGGCTGCTTTCAACAAATTCCATAAAGGTTTCGACCGAGGTACGCACCACACTACCTTCTGCGGCAATACGCTGACGGGCTTGACGCATCAGCTGACGAAGCAGGAGCCCCCCCTCATCGACCATGGTTAATCCCAACTCATCCATGTCTTTAAAGTGGCGATAAAATGAGGTTGGCGCAATGCCTGCTTCACGCGCGACTTCTCGCAAACTCAAGCTTGAGAAGCTTCGCTCCGCACTCAATTGGCTAAAGGCCGCATCAATCAATGAGCGACGCGTCTTTTCTTTTTGTTCTGCTCGAATACCCATCACACTCAACCTGCCGTCATCATGGCGACACTATACGCATTTTTACGTCCTAAATCAGCCAAACACCCTCTTGAACAGCGCCTTGCGTTTTCCACGCGAACGTCCAGATCATGCAGGAAAGTTAACCTTACTGCCAATAAGCGTTAAACTGGTCATAAATGGATGTTGCAATAATGAAAATAAGGTTTGAATCCTATGAGCAAGTCGAATCCTCGCCCTGTTGATCATTTTGATGCGATCGTAATAGGGAGTGGCCCAGGCGGCGAAGGCGCGGCAATGGGGCTAACCAAGGCGGGCAAGCGCGTGGCCGTGATAGAACGCGAAAGCACTGTCGGTGGTGGCTGTACCCACTGGGGCACCATTCCTTCCAAAGCACTGCGTCACACCGTTAGCCGGATTATTGAGTTTAATCAAAGCCCGATCTACACCCAGAACACCAAAAGTATTCACAGCACCTTCTCTCAAATCCTGAGCCATGCCGATTCCGTGATCGGCAAACAAACGCGCCTTCGTCAGGGTTTTTACGATCGCAATCAGTGCACGCTGCTCCATGGAATGGCGGAATTTGTTGACGCACATACTTTAGCCGTTCGCCACCCTGACGGCAGCAAAGAGCATTACACTGCCGATCATTTTGTGATTGCGACCGGCTCACGCCCTTATCAACCAGCCGATGTCGATTTTAGCCACGCACGTATTTACGACAGTGATTCAATTCTGTCACTCAAGCATGATCCGCGCCATGTGATTATTTATGGCGCAGGTGTCATTGGTAGCGAATATGCGTCTATTTTTCGCGGGCTTGGCGTCAAAGTCGACTTAATCAATACCCGTGATCGCTTGTTGTCATTCTTGGATAACGAAATTTCCGATGCCCTGTCATACCATTTCTGGAATAGCGGGGTCCTGATCCGCAATGATGAAACCTATGAGCGCATTGAAGGCACAGATGACGGGGTCATTGTCCATCTTGCCTCAGGTAAAAAAATGAAAGCCGACTGCCTGCTCTATGCCAACGGTCGCACCGGTAACACAGATAAGTTGAATCTTGGTGCGGTGGGACTGACGCCCGACTCTCGCGGCCAGCTGAGCGTCGACGACAATTACTCGACCGAGGTTGACCATATTTATGCGGTTGGGGATGTGATTGGCTATCCAAGTTTGGCCAGCGCGGCCTATGATCAGGGACGGGTCGTCGCAGAAGCAATTAGCCAAGGCAATGCCAATGCACGCCTCATTGAACATATTCCCACCGGCATTTATACCATCCCAGAAATCAGTTCTGTGGGGAAAACGGAGCAAGAGCTCACGGCAGAGAAAGTCCCGTATGAAGTCGGGCGTTCGCAATTTAAACATCTCGCTCGCGCCCAAATTGCCGGGATGGATGTTGGCAGTTTAAAGATCCTCTTTCATCGCGATACCCGTGAGATTTTGGGGATCCACTGCTTTGGTGAACGCGCCTCGGAAATCATTCACATCGGCCAAGCGATTTTTGAGCAAAAAGGCGCCGGTAATACCATCGACTATTTCGTCAACACCACCTTTAACTACCCGACCATGGCCGAAGCGTACCGCGTTGCTGCACTCAACGGCTTAAATCGCTTGTTCTAAGCGGTACCAATCGCTGTCTCTTACCAAAAAACGGCACCCTCGGGTGCCGTTTCGCGCGACTGTTACGATGCACGCAATATCGAAGACCAAGCGAGCGATTCATCACCCAGTACAATAAAGTTGGGGTTTTGCAACGAGTCACGCTCGTTATATGACAAGGGATCCAACTCGGTACTTAAAATCCGCCCTCCTGCTTGTTCGACAATGCATTGGGTGGCTGCCGTATCCCACTCCCCAGTCGGACCTAGACGCAAATAACAATCTACCGCGCCTTCAGCGACCAAACACGCTTTCAATGCTGCGGACCCTAGTGGGACCAAATCATAGTTGATCTCAGGGGCGAGTTTTTCTGTCACGGCATGAATATCTTGACGGCGGCTAATGGCAATCGAGAGTGAGGTGATGGCCTCTTCTCGCTTCATTGTCGAGATGCGATGCATTTCGCCATCGGGGGTAATTTTCCACGCCCCTTTTTCTTGGCACGCATAATAAGTCACACCCGAGACAGGGGCATAGACCACTCCCATCACCGGATGGTTATTTTCCACCAGCGCAATAATGGTGGCAAAATCGCCACTCCCCGCAATAAACTCTTGGGTGCCATCCAATGGGTCAATCAACCAGTAACGCTGCCATTGCTGACGATCACGGAGGGGCACACCACAATCTTCTTCCGATAACACCGGAATATCCGGGGTTAACGCCGTCAGTTTCTCGGTGATCAGTTTGTGTGCAGCAAGATCCGCGCTGGTGACGGGGGTTTCATCGCTTTTGGTAATTTCTTCAAAATCACCGTCTTGGTAAATATCGAGAATCACTTGTCCCGCTGCGCGGGTAATTTCAATCACATCGGGCAACAACTCAGGCAGTGGCATGCCTCACCTCTCAGATTGTAAGTACTTCAGCGCCATCATTAGTGCGGTGATACTGCGCGCTTCACAGAAATCGCCGTGGGTCAGCAACTCCTCCGCTTGAGCTAATGGCCAACGGATCACCTCAAGTGGTTCGGGTTCATCCCCTTCCAAGGTTTCAGGATACAAATCACGTGCCAACATCAGTGTCATACGGCTTGAGAAGTACGACGGAGCCAGTACGACCTCCTTGAGTGGAATAAGCTCGCGGGCGCCCAAGCCTATTTCTTCTTTCAGTTCACGCACCGCTGCCTGCTCTGGCACTTCCCCTTTATCAATCAAGCCTTTTGGAAAGCCTAGCTCATATCGCTCCGTGCCAGCTGCATATTCTCGCACCAGCAACAAATCCCCCTGTTCGGTCAGCGGCACCATCATGACCGCATTACGGCCCGAAGGCTTCATGCGTTCATAGGTACGATTTACGCCGTTACTAAACTGGAGGTCGAGCGATTCCACCTTAAATAAACGAGAAGCGGCAACCACTTGCTTAGACAGGATCTGGGGAGGTTTTCGCTGCGTCATATCCTATTTGCACCCTTTACTGATAAGCCTAACAGGCTTGATTAGCCTCGAAAAGAAAAGCGATAGCGCCCTTGTTGATCCGGCGCACCCAGCCAAGCAAGTGGCTCTTTCATTGGCGGTGGGAACGCGGCTTCCGGCTTGAGCCATCCCGAAACAGAGTATCGCCCCGACGGTGTGATTGACAATGAAAACTTATTACTCAGCGAGGAAGACGCGCCTTGGCCTTCGGCGAGAATACCTTGCTGCTCACAACGGAGTGTGGCACTGGCTGGGATGTCCGCTAAACGCCCCATTGGCAAGCGTAATGCGGCTTGTTGCCACTGCAGCTGACCATCGAGTCGCTGACAGCCCGCCTCGGTAAAGGCCAGATCGCGTAATACCAGATCCACATGGCCTTCAATCGCCACATTGGCAGGGAGTGCCACAGAACTGGCAAGCAACTGGGCCGGTGCTGACACCAGCGCACGGGATAAAGAAACTGCATGGCCATCAAAGCCCACGGTTGCTTTCCCTTTCACCCCATCTGAGCTGCGAAGACGAATATCCGCTTCTAACGTTGCCGCAGTAAATAAACGGTGTACGTGAAGATCCCAACGAAGTGGACCGACGGTGTAATCTTGCCAGCGTATTTGCGCAATGCGTCCTTTCCACACTGTCCCCTCAATCGCGCCCACCTTAAGTTCAGGCGGCAAGGGGGCCAGACGCAATAGCGATGCGGGTGCGTGGATCACGACGCTGAGTACAAAAACCAGCGTACAAGCTAAACCCAAGACTATTTTTTTCTTCATGACTATCGTTCTAATTGCAGGCGATTAACCTTCACAACCCCAGCGTTATCTGTCATTTCCGTATCAAGACGCACGACCTGAATGCCATGTAAGCGAGCGAGTTGGTCGAGCCAACGCAAAAGTTGGTTAAATGGTAAAGGCTCGACACCCAATTGGACACTCGCCTCACCGGGCTGCAAGCGAGTAATAGTGACACTAAACTCCCCTGCGCTGGCCGCCACCACTTGGTTTAATGGCTGATTACTGCTGGTTGGTGCGCGACTGCTTGCACCTGACTGTGCGCGCAACTGAACAATTTGCTGATGCTTTTGCTGTACATCACTCAGCAAACGTCGCTCACTAGCAAGCGCTTCTCGCGCATTGTTCGCCTCGGCTTGAATCGGCGCAATGATCCCCCAGTACAAGACACTGAGTAGCATCACCAGTGCAGCCACCATCAATAAACGCTGCTCACGTTCACTGAGCGATTGCCAGCGTGCTTTTAACTGACTCATCATGATTCGCTCCTCAAGGTAAACTCACCACTTACGCTGTCACCATTACGGTTGAGCTGCCCAAGCTCGGTCGTATAGTGTTCGCTCAGCAAGCCGCGTAGTCGCTCAAACTGTGCAAAATCGCTGCCGGAGGCTCGGATCACTAAGACTTCACGTGCTGCTTGATAACGTAACGCTTGCAGGTGAATACCGGGCGTTTTCTCTAGCATCGGCGCTAATTTCGCTAACCAAGGCAAAAGCGCAGCATTGTGTTGCTGTCCTTCAAGACGCGCAATTTCCGCATCCATCTGGCGAACCATGTACGATTGCGTCGGGATGCGCTGATACTGTGGCAACGTCTGGCGAAAGACAGACTCGCTCTGTGCACGTAGCGCTTGAGCCTGCTGTTGGGTATCACGAATCGTCAGCCATTGTTCAACGCCTAATAAGGCGCTAATGGCTAACACTAAACAGGCGGCAGGTAATAAAGGCTTGAGCGTTTGCTTAGTCTGGCTTTGTGGCCGATAAGGCCCAGTTAGCAAGTTCGCAGACAGAGCATGACTTTGTGTCGCCAACAGCCCTATCACAGTGTCACAGGGATGCCACTTGGCCTCCGCCTCATCCAGTCCACTGACTGGCCAATCAAGGTCAAGATGGGACGGACAATATCCATGTAAGGTGAGTGACGGGGCCTTGTCCTCGTCATCCGCGTCCACCGGATCCTGTTCCAGCACCTTTTGTTGTTGAGCTCGCCACGCGTGCGCCCAGAAACGAAGCCAGTCACGCGATCCCACCACACCTTGACTGTCATGATGCCGACACAGCCATTGCTCACCCAGTGGCGCAACCGTCAAATGGTTTGTCTGCCACGGTAAACACAGCACATCGGGTAGCCATTGCCGCGCATGGATATCTGCATCCGCCAGCGCTTGCTGCCAGGCTTGCATTTTGTCGTGTGCTACCACCGCCACGTGGGCAAGACTGCCCGAGACACGCAAAATACTGACGTGTACCCTGTCCACATCATCGGCCAATGCCTCTTCAAGTAAGTAAGGCACCACTTTATCGCGCTGACGCCGAGAGCCGGGCGGCAAGGTCACCGACCTGAGGGTCACCCAAGTGCTATCCACTAAGATCACTACACGCCGCGTTTGTGCTTGCTCCGTCAAGGCTGACAGATGATCGCATTCACCGGTCGCGGTGACCTGATTGTCACTCACACGCACCTGGGCCCAAAAGATCGGCTGGCTGGCATCACTGATCCTTATTATCAGTCGCTCGCTCACGCATTCCTCCAAAGCGACGACGCACCACGCTTGTGGTGCCATCGTCTTGATAGTGCAATAACGCCTGAATGTGACGTTGGGCAGACGCCACGGTCACATCGGCCTGTAATAAAAAAAACTCGCTGGTCACCGTGAGATGTGGGATCACCTGCTCACGGGCTTTGTCATCGAACTCACTCAGGTTTAACACCGCCATAAAGGCGTCGACATTTTTCCACCCAGCATCAGGGCGCTGTGCGATCACCTGTTTGGCTTGTTCTATCGACAGCGCAGGGGTAAACAGCGCCGCCAGCAAAGGCGCCTGCTTATCCGTCAGTGTATTGACATTGATTTTCAGCTCCGCACTGGGAATCGCACAAACCTGAGCGGATAAACGCTGAAAGACCTGTGCATTGACTCCTTTGACCGCACGCCACTCGCTACGGTCGGCTAGCACGGCATCCGCCGTCACATAGGGAGGACGTAAACTCTCATAGTGGGCATCTTCGGCCCCGAGCGACTGATCCAGTTGATTGTTTTCATCCACAAAGTCTCGCGTAGATTGGGCAATCACATCCGCTTGGTACTCATCATCGACCCCACTGCCGACCAAGGCTCTGAGTACCGTCACTTCATAGGGCACCGCACTGCCTAGGGTCGCGCCACGCAGCTGCAAGCTATTCAAATTAAAGCAGGCTTGTGCATCTCGTAAGTGACCACTTACTGTGCCACCTTCTAGCGGAAAGCTGCGCTCTTTCTCGGCCCAACTTTGACTTAAATTCACCGTGTCACTGCCAGATAAACTGTCTCGCAGCACCGCTGCGGCAAGCCCTTCGACGGCCATGCCGTACCAATAGGCTTGCTGAAAATGAAGCTGATTTTCCGCGCGGTTGTAATTAGTAAATAAGCGCGATGCCATGCTACCGGCTATCGCTGTCATCAACGCCATAATCAACATCACGACCAATAACGCTGTACCGCGTTGACGACTCATTCTGCCTCCCGCTGTAGCGCTGCAGGCAGCGTTTGTCCGGCCAATAAATACGTCCGTACTAGCTGGCCATAGCGAGGATGGGTAAAACGCAGTTGAATGGCATCGGGCAATGCGTGAGGGGTATCAAAACTGCTCTGCCAAGTCCCCTTCACGTTAAAGCGGAAGGTGAGATCATCAATATCGTCCAGCAATGTCATCACCGCCGGTTGTTCACCGGCAGCCTGATCCGGATAGCGCCAACGTAACCGCTCCAACTTGCCATCTCGCTGGCGATAACCCACCGCCACCACTTCGCTACGCGGAAAACGATACTGGGGATTAATCCAACCGGTACGGGTAAAGCGCACGCCCATAGCATCCCCGCCCAGCACCTCTTTGCCTGCAGTTAGTAATTGCTCACTGGGGGCTTGGCCATCCATACGCTGGCGCCGCGCGGCCATTTGGCGAAAATCACTGTCCATGATCACCAGTGCACGCTGTAATTGTTGCAGCGTTTCTCCCACTTGGCGCGATTGCTCGTCACTGCGCTGCACCGTCTGTAGCACTTGATACGCAGTCAGGCTAATGCTGGCGAAGACCACCAGCGCCAGTAACACTTCCAGTAAGGTAAACCCCTTTTCAGCGCGTGGCGACATAGGTCCTCACGGTTACCAGTGGATTGTCTGTCGATTCTGCTGCTGCAACGGCGAGATCCATCGCTCGCAGTGGTCCCGTGTTAGTCGCAATCGGCGTCAACTGCCACTGCCAGCGCTGCCCGGCCATCTCCGTGGTGCCTTGGGTGGCTTTGTCCGGCACCTTGCCGCTCAGCACTACCTCAGCCAACTGATTGTCAGCCACCATCGCCGCCAAGGTTTTTTGCTCCAGGCGACTTAGTGAGCGGGTATGCTGCCCAGTGGCTTTCATCACACTGAGCGCGGCAACCGCAAAAATGGCCACTGCAACTAGCACTTCCAGTAACGTCATCCCATGTTGGGTCTTAGGCATCATCCATCCTCCTCGGCCCGCTGCCAGCGAAATTGCGCCAGTTCATTGGCCTTTAATTGCCACATGGCACGACCGTCGGTTTCGATGGTGAGCGTAAAGGGAGTGATTTCGCCATTCGGTAATAGCCAAATCTGAGGAGGCGCTACAGCGGTTTCACCGTCTTCTTCAAACATGTTTTCGAACAGCGGTTTGTCTTCAAATAACCGGTCTTGCTGCTGCCAACCAAAGCCATCCATACTTAACGCAAAGCGGCTTTGTTCAGGCAAGGTCCCTTGGGTTGCCCAACGATCACTGCTCACCGTTTGCCAGTTTTCTTCGCCTAACTTCAGCAATTGATAATCATGGTTGTTGATCCGCACCCCGTAAGTCTGCCCTTCCAGCCAACTTTGCTCTGCCCATAACTTAATGCGCTGATACAAAGCTTGGCCGGCTTGCTCGGTCCGGGTGTCAACAGGCTCGGGCCACACCATCACCACGCCTGAGGCGCTGACGGCAATAATCACTACCACCAACAGGATTTCGAGTAACGTGAAGCCCGCCGCCTGACGCATGTTATTGCAGCTCGTTCAGGTTCCAGTTACCAATATCTTGATTGATCCCTTCACCGCCTTCTTGCCCATCCGCGCCTAGCGAGAACACATCAATCACACCATGCTCACCTGGGCTCACATAGCGATAGTCATTGTTCCAAGGGTCTTTAGGCAAACGCTTGATATAACCTTGTGCCGGATAGTTACGTGGCACGGGTTCACTTTGTGGCTTGGTCACAAGTGCATCAAGTCCTTGGTCGGTGGTGGGGTACTGGTTATTGTCCAGTTTGTACATATCCAGCGCATTTTCGAGCGCGCTGACATCTGCGATCGCCTTTTTCACTGCTGCTTTATCTTTGTTGCCCAATAAGTTAGGGGCGACAAAGCTGGCTAGCAAACCAATGATGACCACCACGACCATCACCTCGAGAAGCGTAAAACCTTGTTGACGACGCATCTTGTTCTCCTTGTTTATTATCATAAAATCACAACCCCACCATGTTGTTCATGGCAATAATTGGCATCAAAGTGGCGACGACAATAAAGAGCACCAGACCTGCCATGAGCACAATCATCAGCGGCCCAAACACACCTAATGCCACGTTCACCTGCGCCTCAAAATCTTTATCTTGGTTGTCCGCCGCCCGTGTGAGCATGGGTTCAAGTTCCCCACTGCGTTCACCGCTGGCAATCATATGCAACATCATTGGCGGAAAAAGCCCAGATTGATCCAGTGCCACTCGCAAGCTAGCACCTTCTCGCACCTTATCCGCGGCCTCGAGCACTCGGGTACGCACATACTGGTTGGTAATCACCTGTGCGGCGACCTTCATACCATCCAAAAGCGGGATTGCACTGGCAGTACAAATCGCGAGTGTGCGTGCAAAGCGCGATGTGTTGAGGCCTCGTGCAACGCGCCCCAAGACCGGTAACGACAACTTTTGTTTGTCCCACGTCAATCGCCGTTGCTTGTCCTTCAGCAATGTGCGTATTCCCGCACTGAGTAAGATAAGGCCACCCACGACCCAAATTCCCCATTGAGTAATAAAATCACTGGCGTTGAGGAGAAACTGTGTCGATGCGGGTAAGGATTGACCGGTTTGAACAAACTGGCCGACGATGTCAGGCACCACGGTCGCCAACAAAAAGGCGACAATCACCACAGAGAAAAACGTCAAAATGGCGGGATAAAGCATCGCTTGTAGTAGAGTTGATTGAATGCGCTGACGATTTTCCACATAGTCCGCCAATCGCTCCAGCACCGTGCCCAAATGACCGGCTTTTTCGCCCGCCGCAATCATGGCACGGTACAGTTCATCAAACACTAGCGGATAATCGGCGAGCGCATCAGCAAGGGTATAGCCTTCCATCACCCGCGCGCGCACACTGGTCATCATACTGCCAATACGCGGCTTCTCCGCTTGCTCCGCCACCGCCCGTAAACACTCTTCCAGTGGCATCGCAGCCTCAATCAAGGTCGCCAATTGACGCGTGATCAACGACAGCTCTTGGGTGCTAATACCGCGATTGCGTGATGAAAACAAAGGCCGCGACGTCTCGGTCTTTTGCTGACTACGCTTGCGTGTGGTCGCGTTGACCACCAATGGCGTCAGCCCTTTGTCACGGAGCTGCTGGCGCGCCTGTCGAGGCGTATCCGCTTCAATCACACCTTTGCGTTTACGCCCTCGCGTATCTAAAGCTTGGTAATCAAACGCCGCCATCAGCTCTCCTTGGTGACTCGCATCACTTCTTCAAGCGTGGTTTTTCCTTGTAGCACTTTGGCCAGTCCGTCGTAGCGGATACTCGGACTCTGTGCGCGCACCGCTTGTTCAATCGCATGCTCACCCGCATCGTGATGAATCAGTGCTTGCACCTTCTCGTCGACCGTCAGTAGTTCATGAATCCCCGTTCGCCCCTTGTAACCTTTGTGGTGACAACGCGAACAGCCCCCCGCTTTATACAAGGTGACGTTATCGCCAGGCTGAGCCAACCCCACATCCACAAACAATTGCTGCTGGCTGGCATCAGCTTGATAAGGGATACGGCAATCGCTGCAAAGGGTGCGAACCAAGCGCTGTGCTAGCACGCCAAGCAAGGAGGAGGAAAGCAAAAAGGGCTCGATGCCCATATCGCGCAAACGTGTTACCGCCCCAATGGCGGTGTTGGTGTGTAAAGTCGACATCACCAAGTGACCAGTGAGAGACGCTTGCACGGCGATTTGAGCGGTTTCTAAGTCGCGGATTTCCCCCACCATAACCACGTCAGGATCTTGACGCAGCATGGCACGCAACCCTCGCGCAAAGGTCATATCGACCTTAGGATTAACTTGGGTCTGCCCGATACCGGGAAGATCAAATTCGATCGGATCTTCTACCGTAAGAATATTGCGATCTTCACTGTTAATGGTTTGTAAGCCCGCATACAGCGTGGTCGATTTCCCCGACCCCGTTGGACCCGTGACCAGTAAGATCCCATGCGGTTTATGAATAAGATGACGGAAGTTCTCGTGCAATTCAGGCACCATCCCCAACTGAGCCAAGTCGAGTTGTACCGCGTTTTTATCGAGCAAACGCATCACCACACGCTCACCGTGAGAGGACGGCATAGTCGATACCCGCACATCGACGGCGCGACCGCCGATGCGGACCGAGATGCGCCCATCTTGTGGCACACGCTTTTCGGCAATATCGAGTTTGGCCATCACTTTGACACGTGATACCAGCAAAGGGGCTAACTTGCGGCTCGGTGATAAGACTTCGCGCAACACCCCATCGACACGAAAACGAATCGACAATGCATGCTCAAAGGTTTCGATATGGATATCCGAGGCACTTTCCTTGATCGCTTCACCCAGCATGGCGTTAATCAACTTGATGATAGGGGCGTCGTCCTCCGACTCAAGCAAATCCTCGCTCTGCGGCAACTCTTCGGCCAATGAGAAGAAATCATCACTGTCTGCATCGGCGCCAATGTCAGCCATCAGCTGCTGCGCATCCGCACTGTCTCGCTGATAGAGTACCGTCAATTGCTGCTCAAAATAGGCCTCATCCACGGTTTCTGGCACTAAGCACGCACCCCATAAACGTTGCACTTCAACCAAGGTCTCAGGAGCCACCGACGGTAAACACAACAACCGAGCCTGCGACGCATCGGACTGAATTAACACCCCATGACGACGCGCAAAGCCAAACGGTAACTGCCATTTACTCTCTGGCTCGTTCGCGAGTGCGACCGTTCGATCCGTCATCCTGCCAGCTCCGCTTGTAATGCACGCACTTCGGCCGGCATCACCGCATCACTCTTATAATCAGGCAACACAGGCTTTTTCGCATCTGGCATCAATTTGACCCCATCTTGTGCGCGCAGCAGTTGTTCGGCACGGATGTAATTATATTTACGCTGTGTCACACCATCTGCGGTTAAGCCGGTACGAATAATGGTGGGCTTGATAAACAGCATCAGGTTTTTCTTTTCTGTCCCCGTGGAGGTGGATTTAAACAGATGACCCAGCACCGGAATATCTCCCAATAAAGGCACTTTGGACTCACTTTCTACAGTACGCTCATCAATCAAACCGCTGAGCACAATCATTTGCTGATCGCCCACCATCACTGACGTGTTTAATTGGCGTTTACCAAAGCGCACATCCACGGCACCACTGGCCCCCAAGACATTCGATACCTCTTGTTCAATATCCAAGAGCACCGCAGAGCCTTCATTAATTTGTGGGGTAACTTTTAGTTTGATACCCACATCTTTACGCTCGACGGTTTGGAACGGGTTATCGTTATTCGAACCGGTCCGTGAACCGGTAATCACAGGGACTTCCTCACCGACAATAAACGACGCTTCTTGATTATCCAGCACCATCAAGTTGGGTGACGAAAGGATATTGGATTCGTTATTCGAGGCCACCGCAGTCACCAACGCGGTCCAATCTCCCATAATGACCCCGGCGGCAATACCATTTAATCCACCTAACACTTCATTGAGCGCGGAGTAATCACCTGACTCTTTGATTTCAACAGTTTTTTCTTCACCGTCAATGATCCGCGTTTCGGTACGTGTCCTGTCTTTGGTCGCTTCTAATCCACCGAGATAACTCGATACACCAACTCCTGTATTGGTGAACTGAATGCCACCATTTTCAAGCGAGCCCCACTGGATGCCTAAATTGGCGCCATCAGACTCTGACATCTCTACGATTAGTGCTTCAATCAGTACTTGCGCACGACGAATATCCAGCTGAGAGATCACACTTTCCAAGGTTTTGAGGATATCGGGCGGCGCAGTGATCACCAACGAGTTGGTGCCTTGGTGCGAAGAAATTTGTACCGCTTGCTTTTGGGCACCCGGTTTACTCTTCTCTTCTTTTTCTTTCAGTAAGTTATCTGACACACCTTGAAGAACATCTACCACATCTTCCGCTTTGGCATAGCGCAGGTAAATGACTCGGCTGTTACCTGTGGTCGCCATTTCCTGATCAAGCTGTCTGATCAGCTTTTTCACTCGTTCGCGTACTTTAGGTTCACCTGAGATCAAAACGGCGTTTAAGCGCTCATCAGCGACAAAGCGTGGTTTAAGGAGATCGGGGGCATTATTGGCGTTGTCTCGCTCGTTTAGCGCTTCAACAATCCGTACCATTTCTGCGGCAGAGGCGTGATCTAAACGCACCACTTCCACCTCTTTATCGCCGGCTTGGTCCACTCGACGGATAATGTCAGTCAAGCGATTTACGACCGCTGCACGCCCAGTAATCATGATCACATTAGCCGGATCGTAGTGGACTACGTTACCCGCTCCCGCATTGTTAATCAGCTGGCGCAACAAAGGGGATAGCTCACGTACCGACACATTTTTTACCGCGACTACGCGAGTGACAACTTCATCCCCCACCACACTATCGTCTTCACCGACCACTGGTACCGGTGAGGTTTTGGCATCTTTGTCGCGGACCACTTTAACAACACCATTTTCCATCTCGACCACGGCAAAGCCATACACTTCGAGTACGTTTAAGAAAAACTGATAGTACTGTTCATCGGTCAGGGTATCGTAACTACGAACATTGATGGTGCCACGAACCGAGGGATCAACAATGATGGTTTTTTCGAGATTACGGCCAACGATCTCAATAAATTCCTGAATATCTGTGCCCTTAAAAGAGGCACTAAACTCAGCGGCGCCGGCTGGGATACCAGAAAAGAGAAGGCTCGCGGCCATCAGATAGGGGATCAGTCGTTGTTTTCCCTTCACGTCACACTCCTACGGCCGCTGACGGCGAATGCTGTGGATTAAAGTTGAATCGAGATGTCATGTTGTTGTCCTTGTCGCTCGATAACCAAGTCAAGCGATCCCTGTTGTTGAATGCGTCCTAGAATATCAGGCAGTGCTGCAGACTGACTTAACGTCAGACCATTGATAGCGACAGCAATATCCCCTGCCTGTAAGCCGGATTGCTCAAAAAAGATTGGATTGCGTCCCGGAGTGAGGCGAAAGCCCTTTATTTGATCGCCTTCGCGCACTTGTGACAGCTGCACAAAGTCAAATAAGCGTTGCGGGTTCTGACTAAGCTGCTGCGCTAAGTCGGCAGGCCAGTCAGGGCTGGTCTGCCGCTTGGTCGCCATCGACTTTGGGGGCGTCGACGCATCAGTAGGGGAGGAAAAAACGGTCTGCGGTGTACTATCTGCATCGACCCCTGGCATAAGGAGCGCTTCGCGTCTTGACCCTTGGCGTAATATCACCCGATCGGATAAGACTTGATCGACACTGACTTGGGTCCCTTTCACCTGCTCACCCACACCGTAAGTCACTTGACGGCCGCCGTTCGCGATCACGGCCAATGCACGCTTAGGATCGTTACTGGCCACCACGCCAACCAAAGTTAGGCGTAGCCGGGTTTCGGGGACATTGGTCACCGCATGTTGCGTGGGTTGGGCGGCCGCTTGGTAACGCCCAAACAATTGGGCATTAACGATAGGTGCCAACGAAAAAGGGTCCGTCGCAGTGCGAGAGGACGACGCCGACTGGCTTGCTACGGACAATACAGGTGCGGGTGCAGGCGCATAAAACGCCCACACCATTCGCCCAGCCAACCATGCCAGAACGAGGAACAGTAAAATGTTTAGCCACGTCGCAAGTCGTGCCACCTGCTGCGGTGACACAGTGAACGTGCCATGCTGGCGTCCTGCCTTACGCATCATCCCTTCCAAACCAAATTGAGTCACCGAGTGTCCATTGATGGCTTTTTTTACCATCAAGTTCCATCATTAGATTACGAAAAGCTGGGCATACTAGCAAAAACACGATGTGATATTGAGATAATTTTCATTTTTGTCGTAATCCCACATCCTAACCAAGCCAGCACATTTAGGTCGGATTATACCTCGACGCTGTGATACTGCTCTAAAGGAATTTTTGTGCTAATGTCGCCCATCCGGATTGCGCAGGAGTTGAGTCATGAAAACACACGCATCGGCGCCCTTGACGGCAGTCAGGCTAGACAAGTGGCTATGGGCCGCTCGGTTCTACAAAACACGGTCAATCGCACGTAACATGATTGACGGCGGCAAGGTGCATTATAATGGCCAGCGCGCCAAACCTAGCAAAATGGTTGAAGTAGGTGCTGAGATCCGACTTCGGCAAGGACACGAAGAAAAAACCATTACTGTATTAGAATTATCAGAGCAGCGTCAGGGTGCGCCGATTGCGCAGACGCTGTATCAAGAAACCCAAGACAGTATCAAACAGCGTGAGCACAACACGGAAATGCGTCGCTTACACGCACACAATCCGCGCCCAGAAAGCCGGCCGGATAAGAAACAACGCCGAGATATTCGTAAGTTTAAACAAGGCATAGAGTAAGGCCGATCCCACTAACCAGGCCCTAAGCCGGAGAGAGATTGCATGTCAAACGATCAACTACACCGTTACCTATTTAAAGATGTGTCTGTGCGTGGTGAGCTGGTCAAGCTCGATGAAACCTATCAACGCATCTTGGAAAACCAAGACTACCCTGCGCCCGTCCAAGCGCTACTGGGGGAGATGCTTGTCGCCACCAGCTTGCTCACTGCCACCTTAAAATTTGAAGGCTCGATTACCGTGCAACTACAAGGTGACGGTCCGGTATCACTGGCGGTGATCAATGGTGACCACCAGCAGCAACTGCGCGGTACCGCACGCCTGAAAGGCGACATCAAAGCCGATGCAACCCTACCTGAAATGCTCGGTAAGGGGCAGCTCATTATCACTATCGAACCGGTCGACGGCGAACGCTATCAAGGCATTGTGGGCTTAGACTCGGATCATCTGCAAGGCTGCCTTGAAGACTACTTTGCACGTTCAGAGCAACTGGAAACGCGACTTTGGTTGCGCACCGGTGAGTTTGATGGCAAACGTCACGCGGCCGGAATGATGCTGCAAGTGCTACCGGATGGCAAAGGGGACGATAACGACTTTGACCATTTGGCGAAGCTGACTGAAACCGTTAAAAATGATGAATTATTTGGCCTTGATGCAAAAGACGTCCTTTATCGTCTATATCACCAAGAAAGCGTCACCGTTTTCGATCCTCAGTCAGTATGCTTCAAATGCAGCTGTTCACGCGAGCGCAGCGCACAAGCGATAGCCGCGATTGAACGCAGCGAAGTCGATAAAATGATTGCAGAAATGGGCACAATTCGTTTGCACTGTGATTATTGCGGCAGTGATTATGCGTTTGACAGCGTCGATGTCGCAGCCATCTTTGAGCAGAACGCCGATTCATCGTCACAAATGCAGTGAAAAACGTGCTACATATTTAGTTGCATAAAACAAAGAAACCCAACTTAGTTCAAAAGCCAGCATCAAGCTGGCTTTTTTCTTGGTCTCCTCGGACACATCTCACATTTTTTTGCGCATTAATTTTGTACAAACAATAAGAGCTCTGTGGGTAGCGCAAACGTTTAACTAAGCGTTACCATAGAGGGAGTCACGTCACCTGGTGGTCAGTACCCTACAATCAAAATAGCCCTAGTGTGCGTGCGGTAATTTTTTGCAGTAACTCCCTGAATGGCACTATTCAGGTTGCTAGCATAAAGACAGTTAACAACATCTTACCCCAAGGAGCACCTATGACTGTCCTGAACGTCGAATCCGAAGTCGCCGGCATCGATCTTTCCCGTCATGGTCTGGAAAATGTCAAAGAAGTCATTCGCAATCCCTCTTATGAACAGCTGTTCGAGGAAGAAACCAAACCTGGGCTGGAAGGCTACGAAAAAGGCGTGGTGACTGAGCTCGGCGCTGTGGCGGTGGATACCGGTATTTTTACTGGCCGTTCACCAAAAGATAAATACATTGTGCGTGATGACACCACCCGCGATACCGTGTGGTGGTCCGATCAAGGGAAAAACGATAACAAGCCGATTGATCACGCCGTTTGGAAAGATTTAAAAGCTTTAGTCACCCAGCAACTCTCTGGCAAACGTCTGTTTGTGATTGATGGCTACTGCGGTGCCAACCCTAACACGCGTTTACGGATCCGTGTGATCACCGAAGTGGCGTGGCAAGCGCACTTTGTGAAAAACATGTTTATCCGTCCTACCGATGAAGAGCTAAAAGACTTTGAACCCGACTTTGTGGTCATGAACGGTGCTAAATGCGTCAACAATAAATGGCGCGAGCATGGTTTGAACTCGGAAAACTTCACGGTCTTCAACCTCACCGAGCGCATGCAGCTTATCGGCGGGACATGGTACGGCGGCGAGATGAAAAAAGGCATGTTCGCCATGATGAATTATTTCTTGCCCTTGCAAGACATCGCGTCCATGCACTGCTCGGCAAATATGGGCAAAGACGGCGACGTCGCGATTTTCTTCGGCCTATCTGGCACGGGTAAAACAACCCTCTCCACCGATCCGAAGCGTCAGCTGATTGGCGACGACGAACACGGCTGGGACGATCATGGTGTGTTTAACTTTGAAGGCGGCTGCTATGCAAAAACCATTAAGCTGTCCAAAGAAGCAGAGCCCGATATTTACAATGCCATTCGCCGCGATGCGCTGCTTGAAAACGTCACCGTACGTGGCGATGGCCGTATCGACTTTGACGACAACTCCAAAACCGAAAACACCCGAGTGTCTTACCCGATTTATCACATCGATAATATCGTTAAGCCAGTGTCGAAAGGCGGACATGCCAACAAGGTGATCTTCCTCTCCGCGGATGCGTTTGGCGTGCTACCGCCGGTGTCTAAACTGACGCCTGAGCAGACCAAGTATCACTTCCTGTCAGGCTTTACCGCCAAGCTGGCCGGCACTGAGCGTGGTATTACAGAGCCAACCCCTACCTTCTCAGCTGCTTTCGGGGCCGCATTCTTGACCTTGCACCCAACCAAGTATGCAGAAGTGTTGGTCAAACGTATGGAAGCGGCAGGTGCAGAAGCCTACCTAGTGAATACTGGTTGGAACGGCTCAGGCAAGCGTATTTCGATTAAAGATACCCGCGCCATTATTGACGCTATCTTAGATGGTTCGATTGAGAAAGCAGAAACGAAGACGATTCCTATCTTCAATCTCACCGTGCCCGTCTCACTCGACGAGGTCAACGATGGCATCCTTGACCCGCGTGACACCTATGTCGATCCACTCCAGTGGGAAAGCAAAGCGAAGGACCTTGCCCAACGCTTTATCGATAATTTCGACAAGTACACCGACACCCCAGAAGGGGCTGCTCTGGTTTCAGCCGGGCCTCAGCTCGACTAAATCATCCCACTTACGCCCCATAGCGATATGGGGCGTACTTTTTGCCTAGCAGTTGAATTTAGGCCACTTTTGCGCCAGTCTTAATCCATTCATCGTCACCGTTTCTCGCTCCGATAGGATTTGCCCATGCGCATCCTGGCCAAACTGATTGCCAGCTTGATCATCCTGATTGTCACCGCGCTCTTCGTGGTTGTGGTGCTTTTGCATACCCGTTACAGCACACCTGTCTTTAATACCGTCTCCCAGACCCTGTTACCCGGTAAACTCACCGTGGCACAAGTGGGGTATCACTGGCGCTCACCGCTGCAACTGACATTGATTCAGCCGGATTATCAAGCCTCCCAAACCGATTGGCATGCGGACAAACTACAACTTTATATAGACCCCGCGACCTTTCCACACATTGCTTGGCTACGCATTGATGGTATGGATATTGACCTTGATGCGCTGGACGCCAACCCATTGCAGGAATTACCTCAAGGGCTGACCATTGGTCGAGTGCTACTAAGTGATGTCACCCTACACACGCCGCACTGGCAAGCCACCAGTGTACGTGCACAACTCGATAATTGGCAAAAAGGCTCCCAAGCCTATGGCACAGTGAAAGGACGAGCACAATGGGAAATAGGCTCGCTTAACGGACAAGGTATCGCCTTAACCCAATTACTACTGGATGCGAAACCGAGTGACCAAGGGTGGGAAATTCTGGGCGCCTCGATGCAGTGGCAACGCGCTGCAATCAGTGCGCAAGGTCATTGGCAACCCGGCACTCTCGCGCTCGAGCAACTCACTATCAGCGATGCGGTGATTGATAGCGAGCAAACCCGCCAGATCCTCGCGCAAGCGCTCGCGGCTTGGCCTCACGATACCGTGTTAACCGTCGCCCGCGCCGACGTAAGACAACTCAGCGCAGAAACGCATCTCCTGTCGGTGAACCAATTAACCTTCTCGGCGCAAGATCTTCGTTTCGCCCCCAACGCGCCTTGGTGGTATCAACCGGCGATGCGATTGTCATTCAACGCCGATTATCTGCGCTGGCAAGGCCAAACTTGGGAACAGCCGCTGGGCGATATCGAGTGGCGAGATAACGCAGTGATCGTCAATCAGCTCACCAGCCAATTGCAGGAGGGCTTTTTTGCTGTGTCTGGCCAATTCACCCAGAACAATTGGCAGATAGACCGTTTTCAAGCCAACGGTTTAACCCTCTCTCGCCAAGAGCTTGATCCCCTTCAAGACTTGTTACCCGGTATACCGACCCAACTGAGCATCACCAGTTTACAGCTAAAGCATAACGAGTGGCTTAACTTATCCCCTGACTTTGCCACCAAAATCAGTGGCATTGATGTGGATGGCCAAGCTCTTGAGATCCGCGATGGCGAGCTGGTCAATGGTCTCATTACAGCCAGCGCCAACCATGCAAGTATTAACCAGCAGTGGCTCGCAGAGCCCTACCTACGACTTGAGGCTCATGATCGTAAACTTCAGCTGCACCAATTTTTACTGGGTTTTCCCGATGGCCAACTGGCGCTGTCTGGGCAGATCAATCTCGCCGCACCGAGCCGACCTTGGTCACTGGCCGTTGACGGTTTGCAAATTCCCTTGTCCATTTACCATGCTTGGTTCGATTGGCCACTACCGCTAGACGGCTTTCACGATATTGAGGGGCAATGGTCAGGGCTGGCGGGAGACGCACACAGTTTTGAGGTGGGGTTGAACGGTCAGTTAGCCGTCACTTTTCTCGATAGCGCTGCGGCGCAAACAGACCCATCTGTGGACGAGCCATGGTCTATTCGGCTCGCACACTGGTTGAAAGGGGAGACTGTCCCGCCTGAGGCAAGCCGCTTAGTTCCGCTACCCTTTACATCGCTGACGCTCAATGCCGATCGCGGTGACATTCGCGCCACGCTCAGCGGAGAGCAAACCCTGTCACTCCGCTGGCCGATTTATCAAGCGACAAAGCCTAACCTCAGCGAATAAGGCGCTAGCGCAGCAGAGCCAGTTGCGGAGCCGGTTGCGTCGTTGCCGCATCATCCGATGGCAGTAAGACATAGGTGCCCGTGAACACCCCTGCCTGTTCATCACCACTGAAAAACGCCACCTCTAGCGTCACCCGCGCTCGACGCCCGTTTTCGAGTCGGTCTAGATCGCCGCTTAAACTGTCTAACGACACGCTGGCACGGGGACGCTCTGCCACCGGGCGACGATAGCGAATATGGCTGTCTGCGAGCACAATATCCGCACTCAGCTGACGCTCTTTCATCAGCAACCACACCATGCCCCAACCGGCGAGCGTGGCAAGGCTGAAAATGCTGCCTGCAAACATGGTGTGATGCGGGTTTAGATTGGCATTGAGGTTGGCGCACACTTCGAAGCGATAACCGGTAAATTGAGTGATTTTAACTCCCATTTTGTCACTAATGGGGATCTGGTGCTGCCAGCGCCTTTGTAGCTCAGCGCACCATTCAGGTCGACGCACGACATCCGACAGTGGATCTAAATGCTTCACCATTTGTTGGTGTCGGATAGGGCCACGCTCATCACTCAACTCACCTTGGCTAATAAATTCATGCTTGGCGTAAAAACTGACCGCGTCCTCACGCGCATTACAGACTAAGCGCTTGGCCCCTTCTTGGCGCGCTAAGGACTCTAATGCCATCAGTACCAACGCTCCCAGGCCTCGGCTGCGATAGTCCGGTGAAACCGCCATATAACGGATTTGACCGTCGTTATCTGGGGTCAGATACAACCGCCCAATCGCTACAGGCTCGCCATTACCATCGACAATCATTCGATGGCAAGCACTCACGTCATACGCGTCGCGTTCAGAGCCACGCGGTGCATGCCAAGGCTCGCGTAGCATGCGATAACGAAAATCGTAATACCGCGCCAGATCTTGCTCTGTTTGTGGCGTCACCATTCGGAACATGCCTGTCTCTCCCTGTTAGGCTGGTTAAACCTGAAGCCAAAATGTGACCGGTCCATCATTGACCAAACTCACTTTCATGTCTGCGGCGAACTGCCCAGTTTGGGTCTGAAGCCCCGCTTGGCGACAGTGATCACAAAACAAATCGTACAAACGTGCCGCCTCTTCCGGCGCCGCGCCTGAAAAGCTCGGACGCATCCCTTTTTTAGTATCGGCTGCAAGGGTGAACTGCGAGACCACCAGCAGCTCGCCTCCAGCCTGAGCAACATTGAGGTTCATTTTGCCGGCATCGTCTTCAAATACCCGATAGCCAGTGACTTTGTGCGCCAGTTTGGCAGCCTGCGCATCGGTATCCCCTTTTTCTACGCCTAATAGCACCACCAGCCCTTTGCCGATGGTACCGAGGGTATTGCCCTCAACCGTGACGTTCGCTTCACTCACGCGTTGAATTAAGGCGATCATAACGCTCCTTATTGTCTTCATTTTCAATCACAGCAGGGACAGGTGTGTCTCGCGGCGCCGCATCCCCTTGGGGTCGCCACAGCGTTGACTCATGCAAGGTGGCCGTCACTTGAGCACCAAACAACACAATGCACCAACTAAAATACACCCAAACAAATAAAATCGGCACCACGGCCAGTGCACCGTATATCAGCTGATACGAAGGAAAGTGCGTGACATACAACGCGAACACTTTTTTGCTCAATTCAAACAAAATGCTGGCAGCTGCCGCGCCCACTAACGCATGGCGCAATCGCACTCGGGTATTCGGCACCAGCGTATACAGTCCCATAAACGTGAGCGTGGTTAACACAAAGGGTAATCCACGCAGCAAGGTGGTTAATAAGTCGCTGGCGACGCCGCTTTGTAAGAGCGATAGCGACGTCAAATACGAGCTTAAGGCAATGCTGGTACCAATCAAGATAGGGCCCAGCGTCAGCACCATCCAGTAGATCGAAAAGGCGATCATCATTGGTCGCTTGGTCTTAATCTTAAAGGTGTGGTTCAAGCTCTTATCAATGGCAGAAATGAGCATAATGGCGACCACGAACAAAAAGCTGACCCCCACCGCGGTCATCTTGCCCGCGTTGGCGACAAACTCATTAAGGTAACGCGCGACAATTTCGCCCGCCGCTGGGACGAAATTCTTGATCACAAACTGCTGCAGTGTTTCGCCCACTTGCGAAAAGCCGGGAAAACTCGAGAACGCAGACAGCACCACGGTGACAAGCGGGACCAAGGACAACAAGGTGACATAGGCCATATAGCCGGCGCTCACGGTGAGCCTATCTTCTCCCATTCGTTGCCACAAATGACGAACCATGGCCTGTAGCCAGTCACGTGAGCATTGCCATGAGGGCATGTCACGCAGCGGATTATCGAGCATACCTTGTTCCTAACCTTGTGTTAGCCTTACGCTTATTCAGTGTACATGATTTATAACCAAGGAGTTGCCTGTGCGGGCCGTGCTACTATTTTTGACCAGTTTAACCCTGCTGACCGGCTGTCAGTCTGCCTATTACGCCGCGATGGAGCAAGTCGGCGTTCATAAGCGCGATATCATGGTCGATCGTGTTGAAGATGCTGCCAGTGCGCAGCAAAAGGCACAAACCCAGTTTAACGACGCGCTTGAAGCATTGACCACATTGACGCAGTTTGATGGCGGCGAGTTACAAGCTGCTTACGATACAGTCAATAAGCAATATCAAAAAAGTGAAGCAGCAGTGACTCAGGTTCGTGACCGCATTGATGCCTTGGACGCCGTGGCGCAGGCCTTATTTGCTGAGTGGGACGAGGAGCTGGCGCTATACACCAATCCACGCCTCAAACGCGAGAGTGCCCAGCGTTTGCGAGCCACACAAGCCGAGTATCAGCGCTTGTATGATGCCATGCAACGCGCCGAACGCACCATGACACCCGTGCTAAATACGCTGCAAGATAACCGCTTATATCTGAAACACAATCTGAATGCACGCGCCATCGGTGCACTCCAAGGCGAGTTCAAAAATCTCGCCGGCGATATCGATCGCGCTATTGCCGATATGCAGCGTGCCATTCAAGCGTCCGATCGGTTTATTCAAACCCTTAATTAATCCTCAGGCACAAAAAAAGGCACCCGAGGGTGCCTTTTTGACGCTTCGCATTCACGATTTAGCCTTTACGGCCTGCACGCTTACGCTCAGTTTCAGTCAGTAATTTCTTACGAATACGGATGCTTTCTGGTGTCACTTCCACCAACTCATCGTCATCGATAAACTCAAGCGCTTGCTCAAGGGTAAACTTGATGGCAGGTGTCAGTACCTGTGCATCATCAGTACCAGACGCACGCACGTTGGTCAGCTGCTTACCTTTCAAGCAGTTAACGGTCAGATCGTTAGAACGGTTGTGAATACCGATGATTTGACCTTCGTACACTTCATCACCGTGCTCAGCAAACAGACGGCCACGCTCTTGCAAGTTAAACAGAGCATAAGTCAGTGCTTTACCCGCCGCGTTAGAAATCAGTACACCGTTAACACGTTGACCGATATCACCGCCTTTAAATGGGCCGTAGTGGTCAAACGTGTGGTAAATCAAGCCAGAGCCCGAGGTCAGGGTCAAAAACTCAGTCTGGAAGCCAATCAGGCCACGAGACGGCATCATAAAGTCCATACGGACACGGCCTTTGCCGTCAGGCAACATATTGGTTAATTCACCTTTACGCAGACCGATGTTCTCCATCACGCCGCCTTGGTGCTCCTCCAGTACGTCAATGGTCACGGTTTCAAACGGTTCCAGTTTTTGACCATCTTCTTCTTTGATGATCACTTCTGGACGTGATACCGCAAGCTCGTAGCCTTCACGACGCATGTTTTCGATCAGGATAGATAGGTGCAGTTCACCACGACCGGATACGCGGAACTTATCTGGGTTATCCGTTTCTTCAACGCGCAGTGCAACGTTGTGCACCAATTCTTTTTGCAGACGCTCAAGAATGTTACGCGACGTAACGTATTTACCTTCCAGACCCGCAAATGGCGAGGTGTTAACTTGGAAAGTCATGGTTACAGTTGGCTCATCGACGGTCAACGCTGGCAGCGCTTCTGCATTGCTTGGATCGCAGATGGTATCTGAAATTTTCAGCTCGCCAAGACCGGTGATAGCAATGATGTCACCCGCTGTCGCTTGCTCAACGTCGTTACGCTCAAGGCCCAAGTAGCCCAGTACGCCACCTACTTTACCGTTACGCTTGCTGCCGTCGGCGCTAACAATGGTCACCTGTTGGTTAGGCTTCACTGAGCCGCGAGTAATACGGCCAACACCGATAACGCCTTTGTAAGAGTTATAGTCCAGCTGAGAGACTTGCATTTGGAATGGGCTGTTGATGTCAACATCCGGCGCTGCAACGTTATCAACGATCGCATTGAACAGCGGTTCCATGTTCTCGCCTTCGGTGGCTTCGTCTAGGCTCGCCCAACCGTTTAGTGCGGATGCGTAAACCACTTGGAAATCTAGCTGCTCGTCTGTCGCACCCAAGGTGTCAAACAGATCGAATACCTGATCCATAACCCAGTCAGGACGCGCACCTGGGCGGTCAATTTTATTGATAACCAGAATTGGCTTCAGACCGTGTGCGAACGCTTTTTGGGTGACAAAACGTGTTTGTGGCATTGGGCCGTCAACCGCATCAACCACGAGCAACACAGAGTCAACCATCGACATGATACGCTCTACTTCACCACCGAAGTCGGCGTGTCCTGGAGTATCGACGATGTTGATGCGGTAGTCATTCCAGTTAATGGCGGTGTTTTTCGCCAAAATGGTGATGCCACGCTCTTTCTCAATGTCGTTCGAGTCCATGACACGCTCTTCCACTTCACCGCGGGTTGCTAGCGTGCCGGACTGCTGCAGCAGCTTATCCACTAGCGTGGTTTTACCGTGGTCAACGTGGGCAATAATGGCGATATTTCTCAATTTATCAGTCTGTAAGTTGGTCATGGACTCTCTTTTCACTCGATAGACGGGGGCGCGCGCCGAACCTTGGGTTAAACACACCTACCACGACGGTGCCGCCACCTGATTAAAAAAACGGCCGTAATGTACCAGATTTTGTCGCAAAACCCACCTAAATATGTGAATCAGCGCAAAGACAATGACGGACTCTTGTGTTCACACTGGTGAATTATTAAGCAAATACAACGGCTCAGTGAGAAAAAGACCAAGATGAATTTTTAAAGGCAGACCACACTCTCACCGCCATTTGTCTGCTATAACTTCGAGGGCTGCACGGCTGTCGTGCGAATCCAACACCACTGCCGAGTTATTTGCACCATAGCAATGCATTGATGCACAATAATGGTGCATACAGACAGTGTTTCGGTGCCCATTAATCGTCGCGTTGCCCGTCAATGGGGCAATTAGCACGTTTAAAATTGTTGGCACAGTTTTCGCTTTGTACTGTGCAAGGAGCAAACCCAGCTTACCCTTTTATTTTGACACCGGAGGTTATTTCACATGTCAGTAGAAAACGTGCTCGCATTGATCCAAGAGAACGAGGTGAAATTCATCGATCTGCGCTTTACCGATACTAAGGGTAAAGAGCAGCATGTCTCTATTCCTTCACACCAAATCGATGCTGACTTTTTCGAAGAAGGCAAAATGTTTGATGGCTCATCCGTCGCCGGTTGGAAAGGCATCAACGAATCAGACATGATTATGATGCCTGACCCAAGCTCAGCCGTGCTGGACCCATTTACCGAAGAAAGCACGCTCAACATTCGCTGTGATATTCTTGAGCCCTCAACCATGCAAGGTTATGAGCGTGACCCTCGCTCGATTGCCAAACGTGCCGAAGACTATATGCGCGCAACTGGCATTGCTGATACCGTCCTGATCGGTCCTGAACCAGAGTTTTTCTTGTTCGATGACGTGAAATTCGCCACTGATATGGCCGGCTCTTTCTACAAAATTGATGATGTCGAAGCGAGCTGGAACTCAGGCTCGGCGCTGGAAGGCGGTAACAAAGGCCACCGTCCGGGCGTAAAAGGCGGCTACTTCCCAGTTGCCCCTGTGGATTCATCACAAGATATCCGCTCTGCCATGTCATTAGTGATGGAAGAAATGGGCCTCGTGGTTGAGGCGCACCACCACGAAGTGGCAACCGCAGGACAAAACGAGATCGCAACCCGCTTTAACACTCTGACCACCAAAGCGGACGAAATTCAGATCTACAAGTATGTCGTGCATAACGTCGCGCACGCCTTTGGTAAAACCGCAACCTTTATGCCAAAGCCACTGGTTGGTGATAACGGCTCGGGCATGCACGTACACCAATCACTCGCGAAAGACGGTCAAAACCTGTTTGCCGGTGACAAGTACGGTGGCCTGTCCGAAACCGCTCTTTACTACATTGGCGGTATCATCAAGCATGCGCGTGCCATCAACGCCTTTGCCAACGCTTCAACCAACTCGTACAAGCGTCTGGTTCCCGGTTTTGAAGCGCCTGTCATGCTGGCTTACTCCGCACGTAACCGTTCTGCGTCTATCCGTATTCCGGTGGTGCCGAGCCCGAAAGCACGTCGTATCGAAGTCCGCTTTGGCGATCCGTCTGCGAACCCATACCTGTGCTTTGCTGCGATGCTGATGGCTGGTCTTGACGGGATTAAAAACAAGATCCATCCAGGCGATGCGATGGATAAAGACTTGTACGATTTACCCGCAGAGGAAGCGGCGGAAATCCCAACCGTTGCCGAGTCCTTGAAAGAAGCCTTGCAAGCCCTTGATGCCGATCGTGAATTCTTGACGGCTGGTGGCGTGTTCTCGGATGACTTTATCGACTCTTACATTGGCCTAAAAGCCGGTGACGTGGAGCGCATCCAAATGACTACGCACCCTGTTGAGTTCGAACTTTACTACTCAGTGTAAAGCGCCCACCAATAGAAATTACGGCCCACCTCGCAGGTGGGCTTTTTTATGCTTGAGCCCGCCTACTGCCGTTTTACACTCAGTGTTTTACCGTGACAAGGCACAACAAACATGAAATGGCTTCTCGTAACTTGGTTGCTTATCACACTGCCTTGTGCAGCCACCAGCGTCTATCAATGGACCGATGCGCAAGGGGGTTTGCATCTCAGTGATACGCGGCCGGTTGGCGAGATGTCGGTCACTGAGTATACGGTGACATCCTTTACGCCATCCACGCCGCCGGTCTCACCTTCATCGAGCCTGACACCTGCCTCTCCCTCAACCGAGCCGGACATCGCCGTGGCGCTCTCACTGCTCCATCCTGCTGAAGGTGCGACCTTGCGCAGCAATCCCGGTAAGCTCACAGTCTCGGCATCAGTCCGTCCCGTCCATGCAGCCACAGAGTCGGTAGTATTGCTCCTCGATGGTGCAAAGGTAGCGCTTTCCCCCCAGCAAACCACACAGCGAGATCAGCGAACGTTGCATTGGTATATTGAGCCAGTCGATCGGGGCACTCACACGGTGCAAGTGCAATACATTGAAAACGGCAAGGTTATTGCATCATCTCCTGTTCATCGTTTCTTTTTGCACCGTGCACATCTCAATCAACCGTCGCGTCAGACGCACTAGTGAGGCGGTTATCGCCTGATGACAACCGATTGAGTTCACAAAGCCACCGACGGGGGCTGCACGGTGTACAGAGTTTGATTACACTCAATGCACCATTATAGTGCAAACAAGGATTCAGCCGCACATGATGCCAGGGCAACTGTTCGATCATCTGCTAACGGCCATTGTCGTGGTCGACACACAATGGCGTATTTTGTACGCCAATGCAGCCGCTGAGCAGCTGATGCACCAAAGTGTCCGCCGTTTAGTTAACCAACCGCTCACAGAACAGCTCCAACATGCCAGTGTGGATTGGTCACACATCGTCAGTACCACACAAGCCGGCCAGAGCTTGACCGACAGTGATGTGACTTGGGTGGTCGACGGTCAACCACAAAAAGTCCAACTTAGCGCGAGTCCGCTATTTGATGACCCAGACGGCGGGAAAATCCTGCTCGAAGTCAATGTGGTTAGCCAGCAGCAACGGATCAGTAAAGAGCTCGCCCAAAAAGCACAGCAACAAGCGGCCAAAGAATTAGTCCGAGGATTAGCGCACGAAATAAAAAACCCGCTCGGTGGCTTACGTGGCGCGGCACAACTGCTGGAAAAAATGTTGCCCGATGCGAGCTTGGCCGAATACACCCAAATCATCATTGAACAAGCGGACCGGCTGCGTAATCTCGTCGACCGACTACTGGGCCCGCAGCGTCCGGGGCTGCGACAAAAGCAAAATATTCATGTGGTGCTGGAAAAGGTCCGTCAGTTAGTCAATCTCGACACGCAGGGCGCGGTCGATATCATTCGCGACTACGACCCTAGCTTGCCGGATTTTGACATGGATCCAGAACAACTTGAGCAAGCGATTCTCAACGTGGTGGCCAATGCTGCCGACGCGGTGCGCGAGCAAGCCGATGGACAAATTACCTTGCGTACACGCACAGGGTTTCAAACCGTGATTCATGGCATGCGTCATCGTGTCGTGGCACAAATCGAGATTATCGATAATGGGCCGGGCATCAGCCCCGAGCTACAAGACACCTTGTTTTACCCTATGGTCACCAGCAAAGTGAACGGAAATGGCCTCGGACTTGCGATTACCCACCACCTCATTGATCAGCATAAAGGAAAGATTGAGGTTAATAGCTGGCCAGGGCACACCTGCTTTATCATCCAATTACCGATTATTGAAAAGGACACCACGCATGAGTAAAGGAACCATCTGGATTGTTGATGATGACAGTTCCATTCGTTGGGTCATGGAGCGCACCTTAAGCGCCGCCAATTTAGCGTGCCAGACATTTTGTGATGCCGACAGTGTGTTAAGCGCACTCCGCGAGCAAACACCCGATGTGTTGGTCTCCGATATCCGCATGCCGGGCACGGATGGGCTCGCCCTTCTCCATCGTGTTCATGATCAACATCCGGATTTGCCAGTGATCATTATGACCGCACACTCAGATTTGGATGCCGCGGTGAATGCTTACAAAAAGGGCGCATTCGAGTATCTGCCGAAGCCATTTGATATTGATGAAGCCCTAGCCTTAGTCGAGCGTGCACTGGCACATCGTAAAGAGCAGCAAAAGCAGCAAACCACCCAGCCTTCTCAAGCGGACATGCCAGAAATCATTGGTGAAGCGCCCGCCATGCAAGAAGTGTTTCGCGCCATAGGTCGTCTTTCTCGTTCATCGATTTCAGTCTTGATTAATGGCGAGTCTGGCACAGGGAAAGAGTTAGTGGCGCAAGCATTGCACCGCCATAGCCCCCGCGCTGACCATGCTTTTATCGCACTCAACATGGCCGCGATTCCCAAAGATTTGATTGAATCTGAACTGTTCGGCCACGAAAAAGGCGCCTTTACCGGTGCAAACTCGGTGCGCCAAGGACGGTTTGAGCAAGCCAATGGCGGCACGTTATTCCTCGATGAAATTGGCGATATGCCACTGGATGTGCAAACACGTTTGCTGCGTGTGCTGGCGGATGGCCAATTCTATCGCGTCGGTGGTCACGCCGCCGTGGATGTGGATGTGCGGATCATCGCCGCCACCCACCAAGATTTAGAGCGCTTGGTGGCCGAAGGCGCATTTCGAGAAGACTTGTTCCACCGCCTGAATGTCATTCGCGTCCATTTACCGTCTCTTAAAGACCGACGCCAAGATATTCCTCAGTTGTGTCAGTATTTTCTCGCCCGCGCCGCGGAAGAGCTCGGTGTCGAAGCCAAACAGCTCCATCCAGATACCAAAGCCATCATGAGCCAGCTACCTTGGCCGGGGAATGTGCGTCAACTAGAAAATACCTGCCGATGGTTAACCGTCATGGCCAGTAGCAATGAGGTCTTACCCAGCGACTTACCTCGCGAGCTGCTTCATCAGCCCACCCGCCTCGCTGAGAACGAAGAGCAAGACTGGCAGCACGCATTGGCGCAATGGGCAGAGCATGCGATTGCCAGCGGCCAACACGGCATTTTGCAACAAGCACTGCCGAGTGTTGAGCGCATATTGTTGGAGTCAGCACTGGCACACACCCATGGTCACAAGCAGGATGCAGCGAAAATACTCGGATGGGGACGAAATACACTCACCCGTAAGCTAAAAGAGCTTAATATTGAGTCATGACTCATTATTAAAACTCAAACACTTTGAACCTCTGCTAAATTTAATAACAGCGATTGGGGTACAATCCGCCAATTGTGTTGGGTTCTTAAGAAGAGTTAAGTTGTTGTACTAATGAGAAACATGCGTCCCCTTTCGATTCGAGCAGCTGTCATGTTACCCGTGTTTCTCGTACTCACGCTGACACTGATTGTGATCGTTTTTACAATCAACAATCATTACCAGTCCAGTTCGCGTTTCGTCGGTAAGTTACTGCTTACCGACTACTCTCAGGGGATAGAGCAGGACTTACGTCAATACCTCGAAAATCCGTTTTACGCCAATGTCTTTGTCGCTGACAGCGTGGCAGCGTGGGCGAAAGATCGCAATCCCACCCCACAAGACATTCGCAATTACTTGCTCAACAGCTATACCTCCCTTTTTCAAGCCATGCCTCATATGCAGGTGTTGAGCATTGGTGTCGATGCCCGCGGCGACTATTACGGCTACCGCAAAAGCGACAGTGGCCAATACGTACTCATGGAGCGCAGTGATGATACCGACCGCGCCTTGCGCATCTTCGATGGGCGTACGCCTTTATCCAATGTGATTTATCAAGACGGAGATTACGATCCCCGTGTGCGCCCTTGGTATATTCCTGCCTTTAACCGTGAGCAGCCACGCTGGACCGATATTTATCGCGATGCCGATGAGGTGGGAGAAGTCTCGCTCTCTGCCATTGCCCCCATCCAAATAAACGACAAAGTATGGGGCGTGGTTGCCAGCGACATTAAACTCACCGCTTTCAATCAGTTTTTAAGTGAGCGTCAGCAAAAGCTGGGCGGTGCCTTGTTTATTGTCGACAGTGAAGGGCGCATGCTGGCACACAGCGGCCAAGACAGCCCGACCAATATTCTTCATTTTCCCGGCGTTCCTAATAACTCAGTCCTCAACAATACCATTAGAAATATCTCCGATGACTGGCCTCCTGCGCCCTCGCAATTAGGGCAGCCTTTTTATTTTAAGATTGCCGATCAGGGCAATTTTTACGGCACGATCAAGAGGGTAGATATGGCGGCACCGTTCCAGCACGACTGGTATGTGGTGGTGGCCTTGCCCGATCAGCTATTGCTGGAGAGCTTACTCAACCAACAAAAGATCAGTGTCTACCTGGTGATAGCCATGGCGCTAGTTGGGTTAATGGTGGTGTATTTGATTATTCGCCAGCTCACCCGCCCTTTGCGCGATACCGCGGAAGCTGCCGCCAAGCTTGCTTCAGGGAACCTGACGTATCGGATCAACACCTCTGCCAGTTTGCGAGAAATCGCCATTCTTAAAGATGCCTTTAACAACATGTCCGACAAAGTGCAGGACTCGTTCAATGCATTACGTCTACAGGTCCGTCAAGACAACTTAACCCGTTTGTACACCCGAGAAGGCTTATTAGAACAAGCCAACACCATCCGCTATCACGCACCCAACACCTTAGTGATCCTCGGCATCAACGGGTTTCGCAACATCAACGACAGCCTTGGCCAAGACGGCGGCGACCAACTCCTGTGCACCATTGCTCAGCGCTTAACCGATCTCGCGGATGGCACTGGGATGTTGGTGTCACGGATTCGCGGTGATGAATTTGCTGTACTGGCTCCCAACACCACCAATCGCACTCAGTCAGAAGCCTTGGTGAATCAATTGCTCAGCCTGTTTAAGCGTCCGGTCAAAATCGGTAACGATGAGGTCTTGGTCGATGCATGTGCTGGGGTAGTCTTTGGCCACACCTTTGGCGATGCCATTTATGAAGGGTTGCAACACGCAGGATTGGCACTGAGTGAAGCAAAACGCAGTGAAACCGATGCCTATGTTTTCTTTGAGGCCAGTATGCAAGCGCGTGTCCAAGAGCAGTCGCGCTTGCTGCTCGAGCTTCATCATGCCGTGCAGCACCATGAATTTGTGGTTTACTATCAACCTCTTGTGCGTCTTGTTGATGGCCGTTTCTGTGGCGCCGAAGCACTGGTCCGTTGGGAAAGCCCCAGTCGGGGTATGGTGTCGCCCGCCGAATTTATTC
This sequence comes from Salinivibrio sp. YCSC6, assembly GCF_004916735.1. Taxonomy (NCBI): domain Bacteria; kingdom Pseudomonadati; phylum Pseudomonadota; class Gammaproteobacteria; order Vibrionales; family Vibrionaceae; genus Salinivibrio; species Salinivibrio sp. YCSC6. Next base: position 81,426 of record NZ_CP039516.1, on the reverse strand, counting down.
CGGTGGCCGAACAAAGCGGTTTAATCAATCAAATTGGTATGCAAGTGCTCGAACAGGCTGCGTACGATACCGTCGCTCAAATTGAAAAAGGCGTGTGGGCAGCGGATTTTCAGCTGCACGTAAACTTATCCGCCCGCCAGCTTTTATCCGCTGATTTTATCGATAAGTTGCAAGATGTCCTGTCACGTACCCGCTTGCCCGCCGATAACCTCACCTTAGAGATTACCGAATCTCAACTGATGAGCCACGAACAACTGGCGACATCGGGGTTAACTAAAATCCGATCGTTGGGCATCAAAATAGCCATCGACGATTTTGGGACCGGCTATTCGTCTTTGGCATACCTTCACCAGATGGCCTTTGATAGCTTAAAAATCGATCGCAGCTTTGTGCATTCGATGACTGAAAATGTGACCAACCAGCGCATCATTGAAGCCGTAGTAGCCATGACCCGTGGCATGGACGTCCACCTCGTTGCCGAAGGGATTGAAACCCAAGAAGAAGCGATTCGACTGCGTGAAATTGGCTGCCACTACGCCCAAGGGTTCTTGTTTGCCAAGCCGCTTCCTTTGGCCGAACTGCCAACAGAACGGGTAACGGATAAACTCCCCACGCGATAGTTGTCACGTCATCGGCATACTGGCTACTGACGATGTGATGGTCAATCGCTATACTGAGCGCCAACTCACCTGCTGGGAACCGATGATGATAAGAAAAGACCTACCCTTGACGGACTTACACCGCCATCTGGACGGCAACATCCGTATCGAGACCATTTTAGAGCTGGGGCAAAAATTCGCGATGCCTCTGCCGGCAACCAACATCGATGCGCTACGCCCACACGTGCAAGTGGTTGAAAACGAACCGGATCTGGTCGCGTTTTTGTCCAAGCTGGACTGGGGCGTCGCCGTGCTGGGTGATTTGGATGCAGTGCGCCGTGTGGCGTATGAGAACGTCGAAGACGCATTAAACGCACGCATTGATTATGCGGAACTACGCTTTTCGCCTTACTACATGGCGATGAAACATCAACTGCCTCTCGAAGGCGTGGTGGAAGCCGTGGTCGATGGCGTGCAAGCCGGTAGCCGTGACTTTGGCGTAAAAACCAACCTGATTGGCATCATGAGCCGCACTTTTGGCCCTCAAGCTTGTATGGCGGAGCTAGATGCCTTGCTGACCCAGAAACATCAATTGGTCGCCATCGATCTGGCCGGTGATGAGCTGGGCCAACCTGGCGATCAATTTACCCAACACTTCGCCAAAGTCCGTGCCAGCGATCTGCAAGTGACCGTGCACGCGGGTGAAGCCGCGGGTGCGGCCAGCATGTGGCAAGCCATTAATGAACTCGGCGCGACCCGAATCGGGCACGGGGTTAAAGCCATTGAGGATCCAAAACTGATGGACTACTTGGCCGAAAACCGTATCGGGATTGAAAGCTGCCTAACGTCGAACATTCAAACCAGTACGGTGGCGGATTTGTCTCAGCACCCGGTACGTCAGTTCCTCGATCACGGTATTCTGGCTTCGTTAAATACCGACGATCCCGCCGTCGAAGGCATTGAACTCCCGTATGAATACGAAGTGGCTGCCCCAGCTGCGGGCTTAACTACTGCGCAAATCCACACACTGCAAGAAAATGGCCTGACCATTGCTTTCTTGTCTGACAGTGAGAAAGCGGCACTGACCGCCAACGCCGCGGCCCGCTAATTTGCGAACCAAGCGACACAAAAAAACCGCCGTTTGGCGGTTTTTTTTGTTTAAATCACTCGCGAGAACTGTTGTTGGCGAGCCCTATCCCGTAAATAAACATCAAAACTCATACAGATGTTACGAATCAACATGCGCCCCGTTTTGGTCACAGCAATGCTGGTGTCGGTCAAGGCGACCAAGCCATCATCGACAAAACACTGCAAGAGTTTCAGATCCTCGGCAAAATAGCCATCAAAGTCGATGTCATACTCGGCCGCAATCTGGGCTTTATCCAAGAAAAAGTTACACATCAATGCTTTGATCACATCACGGCGGATCCGGTCATCGCGCTCTAGCATCACGCCTTTGCACAATGCATGGCGCTCAGCATTCACTTGCTGATAATACTGCTTCATGTCCTTTTGGTTTTGCGCGTAACAATCGCCAATCATCGAAATTGCCGACACCCCCAACCCCAGTAAGTCACAATCACCTTGCGTGGTGTAACCTTGGAAATTGCGGTGTAAACGCCCTTCGCGCTGCGCGACAGCCAATTCATCATCGGGCAGAGCAAAGTGGTCCATGCCGATAAATTGGTAGCCAGCATCGGTTAATGTGGTGATGGTCTCTTGCAGCATAGTCAGCTTGGCATCTGGCGATGGGAGGTCGTCGTCTTTAATTTTGCGCTGCGCAGCAAACAGCGATGGCAAATGCGCATAATTAAACACCGACAAACGTCCCGGACGCATCGTCAGTACTTGCTCTAAGGTCTTGGCAAAACCCGCTGGCGTTTGTGTGGGTAAACCATAAATTAAATCAAGATTGGTGGATCGAAATCCCAGCTCACGCGCACGCTCAACCAAGGCGTGGATAAAGTCTTCGTCTTGCTCTCGATTGACCAACTGCTGCACTTTTTTATCAAAGTCCTGCACGCCAATGCTAATACGGTTAAATCCCTCACCGCGCAGATGATCAAGCATGTCCAATGGAATTTCACGCGGGTCCACCTCAATGCTGATTTCTGCCTCAGCCTCAAAGTGAAACTCTTGACGCAACAAGTTCATCAAACGGGATATTTGCGGTTTGGTTAAAAATGTCGGCGTCCCTCCACCCCAATGCAATTGGGTCACGCGGCGCGTGCCCAGCAAAAACGCGCGCTGGCGAATTTCATGCTCTAGCGCATCTAGGTATTCATCCGCTTTATGCTGATGGCGCGTCACCACTTTATTGCAGCCACAGTAATAACAAAGCTTATGGCAAAACGGGATATGCACGTAGAGCGATAAGGGCCGGTCAGGATACTGGCTACAGGCCATATCAAATTCAGCGGCCGTAAAGGCTTCGTGAAATTCTAACGCGGTAGGATACGAGGTATAGCGGGGCCCTGAATAGTTGTACTTATTGATAAGGGCTTGATCCCAAATAACTTGTGGTGAGGACATGGCTTACAATTCCGCAAAGAGCGCTCAGGACAACAGCGCCTAGTGTGCCACAGCTTTTGGTGATGTGTTGAGCACTAACCGGCGCTAGCGATGCGAAAATGTCGGTGAGATCGAGTTTCGCCCAATAATTATAGGGGTATTGCGCGGTCAGAAGATAGACCGCGCGACTGGCTTTAATGGGTCAGGATATGATCGGGGATATGGCGACCGCCCGTAAACGCGAGAATCTCGGCCAACTCGGCCTTGATCGCTTGCTCAAGGCGCGCTTCGTGTTTCGCCCGTTCTAGGTCAAACTTCATACGCTCTTTCTTTTTCAGCGCACTGCGAGCCTCGCCGCGTGGGGTATCTTTCACCGCCTCATACAGCTCAAACAAAGCGGGATAACGGCTATCAAACTCGACCCGTTTATCGCCTTGCAAATGATCCATGATCATATAGAGCCGAATCGCCGCTTCCGATAAATCACACTGATCGTTAAGTGCAGCAAACGCAATCACGTCGACACTCTCGACAATTTTATCGTTGCGCTTGGCAATTGCAGCCTCTTTTTGCTGCGCTTGTAAGATGTTTTGGCGTTTTAATTTAGCCAGCAACACCCCCGCATAAATGGATAGGCCGAGAATAATTAATCCGCCTAGTCCGGCTAATACCCAGATCCAATCCTGCACCTGTTACTCCTCGTTAGTCGTCCTGTTGTTCAAATTTCGCCAGCAGGTCGTCTTCATCAGTGTCGTCGTCATTGAGTAAACCAAGCTTATCCATCAGCACTTCAATGCGATCGAGCTTCTCATCCACATACGCTTGCAGACCAGAGCCTAACTTCTCACCGTTTTCGATACGATCCAACAACACATTCAGTTGAGGGTCTTGCTCGAGTTTGGCAAGCTCTTGCTCAGGCGTGAGTTTAGGCTGCTTTGGTTTCACCGCATCCGTCCCGAGTGGGATAGGCTTTTTACTGCCAATGCGCGGGTCTTTATTATCTCCGCTGCGGCGCGTTTGCGTTTTACTTTCTTCCGAATGACGCGAGCCGGCTTTTTTACCTTTGCGCTTTTTCTGCTTTTTCAGCATACGCGCAATGCGATCTTGTTCATTCTGATTTTTATCTACGTATTGCGCCGGGCCTTCCGATCCTACGCGGCGCGTTTTCTTTTTACGCGTCATGACAGTGGTTTCCTCATTAAAATTACGTCGTTGCCAACAAATTCAAGCGCAAGGCCCGATTGTGCGGCTAAAAACTCAAAAGTATGACGGCTAAAAAAGCTCACGTGTGTGGGGTCATTTTTGTAATGCCAACGTGAGAATGCCGCTTGGTCTGTGACCAACTTGGTCATCAACCCAAGCCATCCACCGGGCTTTAGCATGGCTTGCCATTGTTGCCAAGCCACGTCGGGTTGATAAAAGTGTTCGATAGCTTCTGTACAGGTAATAAAGTCATACTGCGTCTCTAAGACCTGTGCATCTGGCGCATAGAAGGGATCATAGCAGGCCATCGTGTGCCCTGCGTCAGTCAGCATTCTCGCCAATACCGGCCCCGGTCCACAACCAAAATCGAGCCCGTAAGCATGTTGGGGTAACCGTGTCATTAACGGTGTGAACAGGCGGGACAGAAAACGTTTATAGCCTTCATCCTCAGCATGGTTTTGGTGTAAGTCGTAAATCGCCTTCTCGTCATCCGCCGATAGCAACGCATCACGGTCAACGAAGACTAACTCACACACTGCACACTGGAAGTATGCTCGCTGTTTATCACTATGGTAAGGGTGTACGCCTTGGTGCGCACATAATGGGCAATGCTGCATATCATTCTTCAATGCCAGGAGCTGGCGCGAATGTAGCAGAAAGTGGGTCAATAAAAAAGCGACAGGCATAAAGCCTGTCGCGGTATCGCCTGAGCGATATAAGCGGGTGTCGTCCGTCCTGGTACGTCTTTCGTCCCTGCTTGATGGCGCTGTGCGCCCTTTGTATCAACGTCCTGTTGCTGTGGTGGCTACCTGCCTAACAGTCGCATCCTGCGTCCTTGTCATCATGACAACCACGGCACTGTCCTCGTGCATCACACTCATTGTGCTAACGCGCTCCATGCGCACCACCGTGGTGGCGTCACCTTCCTAGCGTTTTTCCCGCGCTCCATGCGGGGGATGCATCAACGTCCTGTCGATGGGGATAGAATACTACAACCATGGTCATTGCCTAGAATTGCAGCCATAAAAAATGAACACAAAAACAACCTAAAAATGGTAAACAACTGAATAATATAACTATATTTTATTGTCTCGCATAGATTATATCTATTTTCACGGCAATCTATGGGCGATCTCTTACAAAAAAAGTCGCTCTTTTCGCGGTGCAGCCATCTGCGTCAATAGGGTCAGGTGCGTGGAGTCGGTTCGTATGAGTAAAAAACCGAAGGCAAACGCTAAGCGGGTAAGACGTCAGGCAACAAAAAAGCGAAAGCGGCCTGCGCCCCTTTCGCTTTCGATATGTGTGCGTGTCGCTACGAGGCGATGCTGTCTTAGTGCAGACCACCAAGATATTTTGACAACGCATCAATCTCGTTGTCGGTCAACTTCGCCGCTACTGAGCGCATCATTTGATTCATATCGTTATGACGATCACCATCGCGGAACATTTTCAGCTGACTCGCTAGGTATTTCGCGGGCTGGCCAGAAATTTTGGGGAAACCAGAAGAAGGCGTACCATTACCGCGCGGACCATGACACGCAGTACAGGCTGCAATGCCACGCTCAGGATCACCTGCCATATAAAGCTGACGGCCAATCGCCACCGAGCCTTCAGGCGTAGTGCCAGGCTTTGGCGTCAAGGTCGCATAGTAAGCCGCGAGATCAGCCATGTCTTGCTCTGAAAGCGGTGCAACCATGCCTGCCATCACAGCATTGTAACGACCTTGCTCTCCGCCGCTTTGCGCGCCGAGCTTAAATTCCTTTAATTGCTTTTCAATATAGTTGGCGTGCTGACCCGCCAAGTTGGGGTAGTCAGGCAAAATGCTATTACCATCGGCACCGTGACAGGCGGCACAGGTATTGGCTTTTGCTTTGCCCGCTTCAGCATCTCCTTGGGCCCAGGCTGAGGCGCTGGCGAGGAGGGTCAATATTAGCGCTAATTTCTTCATGACATTCCATTTATAATTATCAAGCTTCCAGTACCACTACTTCGTTACCGTCATGGTACAATAACCGATCAAAAACCGAGCACGGTTATTTTACACAAATTCACACAAAAGTAATCAGTCTACTACACCAAGACGAGACGGAGTTAACAGTGGAGCAATCGCTTAATTACCGTAACACCCAATTTGTTACCAGCGCACCCGATATTCGCCATCTGCCTGATAATACTGGGATAGAAATCGCGTTTGCTGGTCGTTCCAACGCCGGCAAGTCTAGCTCCCTTAACCGTCTTTGTGACCAAAAGAGCCTTGCAAAGACCAGTAAGACGCCGGGGCGGACACAATTAATTAACCTTTTTAAGGTGGACGATGGTTGCCATATTGTCGACCTGCCCGGCTATGGTTTTGCCCAAGTACCACTGGAGATGAAAGAAAAGTGGCAACGCTCATTGGGTGAATACCTACAAAAACGCGAGCAGTTAGGCGGACTGGTGGTGTTGATGGATATTCGTCATCCCATGAAGGATCTTGATCAACAGTTGATTCATTGGGCGGTGCAATCCAACCTGCCTGTCATGGTGTTACTGACCAAAGCCGACAAATTGAAATCCGGCGCCCGTAAGCAACAACTGATGAAGATCCGTGAAGCCGCACTGGCGTTTTGTGGCGATGTAGAGATTGAATTGTTCTCATCCCTAAAAGGCATTGGCGTCGATAAGCTTCGCCGTAAACTCGACACTTGGTACCACCAAGCGCCTGATGAAACCGTTCTCGACGAGACTTCCCCTGACGCGGAGCCGGAGTGATCGCCTCTTATACGCCGAGTAAGCTGCATTTATGAGCTCGTCTAGCCTGAAGATGGCAGAGAAAATAAAGTCCCCACCTGAACAGGTGGGGCAACGGGAGAGAAATAGGATTTATCTTATTATCGCGACAAGTTTTATAGACAATCGCCCATAACGCAAGTATCGCTTTGTCGAACCATTAGTCTCGCCGCACATTCACTTTGATTCCTGCCTCAAGGTCACAAAACCATCACTTCGAGCAACATTGCCCAAAAAAAAGCCGACCCTAAGACAGGATCGGCGAATCTTTGTGCGTAAGCGATCTAATAAGACCCCGTAGACACATAAAGAACAAGAAGCTGCGCGCATTATAACCAAGCTCATCACTAAAATTAAAGTAATTACTCTAATTTTTTTGAAAAGAATGGGGATAAGCGAGTCAGCGAAACATAAAAAGGCAGTGGCAGGGTGTCTTCATCGGTTGGAAATTGCCAATAAAAAAAGCCCCAGTCAGTATCCTGACTGGGGCTGCTGAATCAGCCAAATCCAATAACGTGAAACAAAAGGTCTGAAAGATAGAACATCTTACCTCTGTACCCTACGCCAATAACTGTATATCAAATGCACAGCGTTGAAAAGTATCCTACGTAATTTTTTTTCATAAATTTGTATCGAAATGTGCAAAAAGACGCCAAAACAGCAAGATAAACGGACGAAAAAAAAGCCGACATGGTGTCGGCTTTAGCTTTTTTGTTATTAAACCACAGGAAAAGCCGTGATTTAGTGGGCTTCACCCCAGTTATTACCGTGTCCAGACTCGGCAATCAGCGGCACGTCCAAGTCCGCTGCCGACTCCATCAGTTTCCGTACTTCACTTTCAACTTTGGATAAAGATGACGTTTTAACTTCCAGTACCAGTTCATCGTGAACTTGCATTACCAGACGGGCGTCATCCGCGGCATTGGCTTGAATCCATTGATCAACCAGTATCATCGCACGCTTAATAATATCGGCCGCCGTTCCTTGCATCGGCGCATTGATTGCCGCGCGCTCGGCCCCTTTACGACGCATGCCATTACGCGATTTAATTTCCGGCAAATAGAGACGACGACCGAAAATGGTTTCTACATAGCCTTTTTCCGCCGCTTGCTCACGGGTGCGGTCCATGTAGGCCTTTACGCCTGGGTAGCGCTCAAAGTAGGTATCCATGTAGCTTTGTGCTTCTTGACGACCAATCCCTAACTGACGGGACAGACCAAAAGCACTCATGCCATAAATCAGACCAAAGTTGATCGCTTTAGCGCGGCGTCGCTGCTCGCTGGTGACCTCGTCGAGGCTTACCCCCATCACTTCCGCTGCGGTGGCGGCGTGAATATCTTTGCCGTCACGGAACGCTTCTAGCAAGGCTTTATCACCGGATAGGTGCGCCATAATCCGCAATTCGATTTGCGAGTAATCGACCGCCAAAATGGTATGATCCGGTTCCGCGGTGAAGGCTTCACGAATACGACGACCCTGTTCGTTACGAATGGGGATATTTTGTAAGTTCGGATCGGTGGACGATAAGCGCCCCGTCGCGGTGACGGCTTGATGATACGAGGTGTGCACACGGCCGGTTTGCGCATTGATCATGCGCGGCAATTTGTCCGTGTAGGTCGATTTGAGCTTTGCCAGCCCACGGTATTCCAAAATCCGCGCTGGCAGCGGGTAATCGAGTGAGAGCTCTTGCAGCACTTCTTCATTGGTTGAAGGGCTACCTGATGGGGTTTTCTTTACTACCGGCAGGCCCATTTTCTCAAACAAAATCGCTTGTAGCTGCTTGGGCGAGCTTAAGTTGAACTCTTCGCCGGCAATCTCAAACGCTTCACGCTCAAGCTCAATCAAACGAGTATGCAACGCTTCTGATTGGGTCGCCAACTTGTCTTTGTCAATTAGCACACCATGACGTTCCATACGCGACAACACGCTGACTAGTGGCATCTCATAGAACTCAAAGATGGTTTTCAGTTTCTCGTCACTGGTGACTTTACCAATCAGATATTGGTGCAAACGCAACGTAATGTCGGCATCTTCCGCCGCATAAGGTGCCGCTTGCTCAAGAGGGATTTGGTTAAAGGTCAGTTGTTTCTTGCCTTTCCCAGCAATCTCTTCAAAACTGATGCAGGTGTGCTGCAAGTAGCGCTCAGCTAGGCTGTCCATGTCATGGCGTCCTGCCACACTGTTATAGACGTACGATTCCAGCATGGTGTCATAGGCAATCCCTTTTAAGGTGATCCCGTGACGCGCAAACACACTGGCATCATATTTCAGATTCTGGCCGACTTTCGCCGCTGAGGGATCTTCCAACCAAGGACGCAACACCTCCAGCACCTCATCCAGCGATAATTGAGCCGGCGCTTCCAGATAATCATGCGCTACCGGTACATACGCCGCTTCGCCCGGCGCGACGGCAAATGAAATACCAACCAGATTGGCTTCCATATAGTTGAGGCTATCGGTTTCCGTATCGACCGCAACCACCTCAGCGTCACGAATTTTCTTCAGCCAAGTGTCCAGTGCGTCGCGTGTCAGAAGGGTCTGGTAGCCACTGCGGTCAATCGTGGCCGCTTGCGAGATAGGTTCATCAGACACCGCCTCTTCCGGCGCATCGCCTTCATCCAGCTCTTTGAGCCAGCGGCGGAATTGCAAGTCACGATACATGGCCACCAAGGTGTCATTATCAGGCTCTTGCTTGACCAGCTGTTCAGGGGTGAAATCCAGTTCAACATCCAATTTAATCGTGGCGAGCTGATAAGACAGGTAAGCGGCGTCTTGATGCTCAGTCAGTTTTTTCGCCATGCTTTTCGCGCCGCGGAAGCTGAGCGCTGCAATCTTATCGAGGTTCGCGTAGATATCATCCAAGCCACCTAGATTGGCAATCAACGCGGTCGCGGTTTTATCTCCCACACCCGGTACGCCAGGAATGTTATCGACTTTGTCGCCCATCAGGGCAAGGTAATCAATAATATGCTCAGGACCAAAGCCATACTTCTCACGCACCGCCTCAGGATCCATCACCACATTAGTCATGGTGTTGATTAAGGTGACATGCTCATCCACCAGCTGCGCCATGTCTTTATCACCCGTGCTGATCAGGACCGGCATTCCCGCTTTTGAGGCTTGAGTAGCGAGTGTGCCAATCACATCATCGGCCTCCACCCCTTCTACCGCGAGTAAAGGCAGACCCATGGCTTTAATAATCTTATGCAAAGGTTCAATTTGCCCGCGTAGGTCATCTGGCATGGGTGGACGGTTGGCTTTGTACTGCTCGTACATATCGTCACGAAACGTCTTCCCTTTGGCATCAAAAATCACCGCCACATGTGAATGGGGAAATTGTCGCAACAAACTACGCAGCATGTTCACCACCCCAAATACAGCCCCGGTGGGTTCACCTTGGCTATTGGTGAGATTAGGAGAAGCATGGTATGCCCGGTAAAGGTACGAAGAGCCATCCACGAGGATTAACGGATTGTCGGGAAGAGTTGCCATATCAGAATCTTGGTTGCCAGTTAAACACGTTAGCTGCTAAGCATGCCACGAGTCGTCATTCCTGTTAACCACGGTTTTTCACATCCATAGCCTGAGCTGTGGATAAGTTTGTTGGTAAATATTATATAGGGTTTTGATTTCGTCTAAATAATCATAGATTTTGATTTTTAAATAGATTAAAAACAAACACTTATTCCACGTGGCGCAAAAAGGATCTTGATCGAAAAAGGATCCTTAGGTGTGGAAAAAGAAATCACTTGCTCTGCATGAGGTTGCAGAGAAAGTCATCACAAACTGCGGAGATAATCACCAATTTGGTTATCGAACTTGGCTACTATTTCGCTTAACCCAGCACCAATGCGACACTGTTGAACGTAACTAAGCGTAGACGCGTTTGGTCGATTATCCACATTGGTTGCGATAATTTTAATCTCGATACAAGGAGAGCATCATGAAAAAGGTGGCTGTTATCTTATCTGGCTGCGGCGTGTTTGACGGTGCCGAGATCCAAGAGGTGGTCTTATCCCTGCTTGCCCTCGAGCAAAACGATGCTCAATGGCAATGCTTCGCACCAGATATCGATCAGCACCATGTGATCGATCATCGTACCGGCGAAGCGATGAACGAGACACGTAATGTACTCACCGAAGCCAGCCGTATTGTTCGTGGGGAGATTCTTCCGCTAACGGATTTAAACGTCGACCACTTCGACGCCTTACTGGTTCCCGGCGGCTTTGGCGCCGCGAAAAACCTATCGGACTTTGCTTACAATGGCGATCCGGTGCAAGTCAATCAAGAGATGTTTGCGGTTTGCCAAGCCTTCGCTCGTGCAGAAAAGCCCGCCGGCTACATGTGTATTGCCCCCATCATGATCCCGCAGATCTATCCAAAAGGCGTCAAGGGCACCATTGGCAATGAGCCCGATATCGCTGCCGCCTTTAATCGGATGGGCGGTGAACATATTGAGTGTCCGGTATCAGATTATGTATTAGATCAGCGCCACCATCTCCTGTCCACGCCCGCCTATATGCTCGCGACGTCAGTCCTGGATGCCGCCAGTGGGATCAATCGGATGGTGAAAAAATTGGTAGAACTCGCCTAGACACGCTCATCCGCACAGAAACGCAGCAGAGAAAAAGAAAAAAGCGACGCCGAGATGGGCGTCGCTATAACAAGTGAGCGCAAAAACAAAGCTGTTGTCAGAACAGTTTGCTGGCCCCAATACACTGGAAGCAATGTGAGCAATGTCGTGCCTTCAGAGCTGAGCATGTGGGCTTTGCCCTGAACGCAAGTTAACAATAACCATTCTCATTCCCACTTTCAACACTTAGTTGAGAATCTTTTTCATTTATTGATCTTGTGCTCAGACTCACTCGCTGTCATCAAACTGTTATTGCACCCAAAGTCATCACGCTAACAACTTTGGTTCGAAAAGCCAGTGCCCAGAAAAGAAAAAAGCGACACCCCGAGAGGTGTCGCCTAGCAAAAATAGGCTAACTTAATCACTGTTTGATAAGCGCCCCGCTAATACACTGGAAGCAATGTGAGCAATGTCGTGCCTTCAGAGCTGAGCATGTGGGCTTGGCCCTGAGTGCAAGTTAATAATAACCATTCTCATTATCGTTTATCAAGAAAAAAATACGCTTATTTTTCACTCGCTGTACATTTATTGATCTGCTTCTCAAAATAAAGCCGGTAATCGGCGGGCTAACGTAAAAAAAGAGCCGCAATGCGACTCTTTATTCTGCTACTGATTAGGACGTTTGCTGCACCGTCGCCGACGGCGTCACCTGTGTGATTCGTCGAATAATCAGGTTTAGCAACACCCCATACATAGGAATAAACAGCCCCAAGCTAATAATCAGCTTAAAGGCATAGTCCACCAAGGCAATTTCAACCCAGTGCTCGGCCATAAAGGCATCTTGGCTTTGGTAAAACGCAATCGCAAAAAAGGCGAGTGTGTCTGACGCATTACCAAACAAGGTGGAACAACTCGGCGCGACCCACCATTGGCGCTGCTGGCGTAACCGATTAAACACATGAATATCTAAGATCTGACCCAGTAGGTAAGCCATAAAGCTGGCAATCGCAATCCGTGCGACGGTGAGATTAAACGTGCCCAGCTCCGCAAACCCTTGGTAACTGCCTTGATAGAACAAGACGGATAACACGTAAGAAATCAGCAGCGAGGGCACCATTACCAGCAAGATAATACGGCGTGCCAATGCCGGACCATAGATCCTGACGGTTAAATCAGTGGCCAAGAAAATAAACGGAAACGTAAACGCCCCCCACGTGGTGTGGAAACCCCAAACCGTAAAGGGGATCTGCACCAAGTAGTTACTGGAGGCAATGATCAGTAGATGAAAAATCACGAGGTAACCCAGCGCTTTACGCTGCTGAGCAAGAGAAAAGTGGCTCATAGTGCACCTTTTTGTCATTGGGGGCGAGGGAACCCAAAATACCTAGCTACCCGTCGACAGGCAGCGCGAGGTGGCGAATTATACAGCAATCAAGCGACGGTGCCAGCGCAATTTAAAGAGGCGGATGACGCAACCACCAGCGGCGCAAAAAGGCAATTACCTCATCGCCCTCCTCATCCAGCGCTTCTAACCACACGCTCTGGGTGTAATGTGCGGCTTTAAGCATCAAACGCGTGCCTTCAAAATCAATCAGCCAGGTCATCATATCCGCGTCTTGTTGCCACTCAAGCACAGAGGCTTCGAGGGCTTGCAGCAATGGCTGACAGACTTCTTTGCCATTATCCGCATCCAGCTGCGGCTGATAAAACGCCAAGGTGTTGTCGGACGCTATCAATTGCCAATTACTCGGTGCCATAGCCGTACTCGCTCAAACTCAAGTGATCGTCAATCAAGTCCAAAAACGCATCGCCAAATTTTTCGAGCTTGCGCTGCCCAACGCCACTGACCGCCAGGAGCTCCGCTTGCGATGACGGCAGCATCTCGGCCATTTCCATCAAGGTTGCGTCGTTAAACACCACATAAGGTGGAATATCTTCTTCATCAGCAATGGCTTTGCGTAACTTACGCAGCTTGGCGAACAGTTTTTTATCGTAATGGCGCTGGCTCAGCTTGTTGGCCTTGGTGCGAGGGCTGAGGCCAATACGCGGTACCGCCAGCTCAAGGGCAATCTCGCTGCGCAGTAATGGTCGCGCTTGTTCAGTTAACTGCAGTACCGAGCTACGGGCAATGTTTTGCACCAGATAACCGCGATGGATCAATTGGCGAATAATGCTTACCCAGTATTCATGGCTCCACTCTCGCCCGATGCCGTAGGTAGAGAGCTTGTCATGGCCATGATCTTTAATGCGCTGATTTTGCATCCCGCGCAACACTTCCACCACGTATCCAACCCCGAAGCTTTGGTTAACACGGTACACGCACGACAGCGCTTTTTGTGCTTGTTCGGTGCCATCAAAATGGGTAGGCGGGTCGAGACAAATATCACAGTTGCCACAAGGGGTTTGCCGATGCTCGCCAAAGTAGTTTAGGAGCACTAAACGGCGACAGGTTTGTGCTTCGGCAAATGCGCCCATCGCGGTCAGTTTATGGCTTTCGACCTGCTTTTGGGGCCCATCCGGCTTTTCTTCCAAGCAGCGATGGAGCCATCCCATGTCGGAGGGGTCATACAACAACACCGCTTCAGCCGGCAGTCCATCTCGCCCTGCTCGGCCGGTTTCTTGGTAGTAAGATTCAATATTGCGCGGCACATCATAGTGCACCACAAAGCGAACATTGGGCTTGTTGATCCCCATTCCAAACGCCACGGTCGCCACCACAATGTTGACATCATCACGTTGGAACGCCTCTTGGACTGATCCGCGCGCCTCTGTGGTCATCCCTGCATGGTAAGCGGCGGCGAGCATATTGTTATCACACAGTTTTTGAGTGACTTGCTCAACCCGCTTGCGGCTATTGCAATAGACAATTCCTGATTGGCCGCGTTGACCACTCAGAAACTGCACTAATTGGGCCAAAGGTTTGTGCTTTTCCAGCAAGGTGTAGCGAATGTTAGGGCGGTCAAAGCTACCCAGATGTACCAGCGGATCGTGCAGGGCAAGGCGGGATAAAATATCCTCGCGCGTGGTGGCATCCGCGGTGGCAGTCAGCGCCATCACCGGCACGTCAGGAAAGTGCTGTTTGAGCTGGCCTAAAGAGGCATATTCACGACGAAAGTCATGCCCCCACTGGGAAATACAGTGCGCTTCGTCGACCGCAATCAACGCCAGTTGCCACTCCGTTAAGCGATGGATAAAGTCACGCCCTAGCGCGCGCTCAGGCGACACATAGAGTAGTTTCACCTCCCCCTGATTTAGCGCACGCAAAGTATCCGCTTGCGCCTCAGGCGTCATCGCTGAGTTTAAGCACGCCGCCGCAACCCCATTGGCATTAAGCTGGTCAACCTGATCTTTCATCAATGAAATCAAAGGTGAAATCACCACGGTCAAGCCGGTGCGCACCAACGCGGGGATCTGATAGCACAGTGACTTCCCTCCCCCGGTCGGCATAATCACCAAGGCATCACGCCCCGCAATCGCTGCATCAATCACCGCTTGCTGACCTTCTCGGAACTGGTGATAACCAAACACCGCTTTGAGTACCTGATGGGCAGGACTCATGGCAGGATCAGCGGTAGCGGCGTCAGTTTCGGTTGACGCATCGGCATGGGCGGGGTTGGCGGACATAATCAAGCTCATTACTCAAACTGGCGCTCATTCTACCGACACCCCGTAAGCGATGAAACCCTGAGCACAGAGAAAGGTGCTTGCGCCCGCCCTTACAACTTGTTACATCTAGGCAACATGCACACGTTCGTGTTCATCCCTGACCGACACTTATAACGAGACTGCGCTGTGATTCCTGATCCAAAACGCACACGCCAAGGCGTGTTACTGGCCCTTGCGGCCTACATTATGTGGGGTATCGCCCCCATGTACTTTAAAACGGTCAACCATATTCCGGCGCCCGAAATTTTAGCGCACCGGGTATTGTGGTCGTTTGTCTTTTTGGCATTGCTGCTTTTTTTCACCCGTCGTTTTTATCAGCTCAAGCCGATTATCCGCGAGCCGAAAAAGCTGTTGATGTTGATGCTCACCTCTTGCTTTATTGGCTGTAATTGGCTGATTTTTATCTGGGCGATTGTCAATAACCGCATGCTAGATGCCAGCCTTGGCTACTACATTAATCCACTGGTGAACGTGGCGCTGGGGATGATCTTTCTTGGTGAGCGTTTCCGCCGTCTACAGTGGCTTGCAGCCGCGCTGGCGTTGGTGGGGGTATTAGTACAACTGATCACCTTTGGCTCACTGCCTTGGATTGCGTTGGTGCTGGCCACCAGTTTTGCGATTTACGGCTTACTGCGCAAAAAAATTAATCTCCCTGCGGTGCCGGGGTTGTTTGTGGAAACCTGTACACTCTTGCCCGTTGCGCTGATTTATCTTTGGCAGTTTGCCGATACCCCCAGCGCCAACTTGCTCGATAATCCCATCAACCTCAATATGCTACTGGCCGCTGCCGGTTTGATCACCACGGTGCCTTTACTGTGCTTTACGGGTGCTGCCACTCGCTTACCCTTAACGGTATTGGGCTTTTTCCAATATATCGGCCCTAGCCTAATGTTTTTACTTGCCGTCGGCTTGTATGACGAACCCTTTACCCCAGATAAAGCCACTACCTTTGCCTTTATTTGGGCCGCCTTGGCGATATTTAGCTTTGATGCCTATCGGGCAAAACGACAGCAAGAGGCCAAGATAGAGACCACGCCTTTGTCAGCAGGAAAATCAGGATGAATGAGTTCGCTATTCTCGCCACACTGGCGGGGGTGCATATGATTGCACTGCTCAGCCCCGGGCCCGACTTTGCCTTGGTGCTCCAAAATGCGACCCGTTATGGCCGTGCTACTGGTTTGGCGATTGCGCTAGGGTTATCGCTCAGTATTTTGGCACACACAATATTGAGCATTACCGGCATCAGTCTGTTGGTGCATCAGCACCCACAACTGTTTATGTGGGTGCAAGTGGCGGGGGGCAGTGTGCTGATGTATTTAGGCCTTAGCGCGATTAAAGGCTTGCTCGCCGCCACCACAGCGCCGGCGCAAACCACCAATGATGCGCCTGCGGTACGCGGCCAAAAACAGGCCTTTTGGAAAGGGGTGCTGACCAACCTTTTCAACCCGAAAGCCTTGGTGTTTTTTATTTCGTTGATGAGTACCTTGGTGCCGGCTAGCATGTCTGCCAGTGGCAAAGCCATGGCCGTGGCGGTGGTGTTCCTACTCTCACTAGGGTGGTTTTCGTCACTCGCTTGGCTGCTATCAGGCAGTCGCGTACAGCAAGTGCTCACCAAGGTCGCCCCAGTTATCGATGGTCTGTGTGCGCTGTTGTTTTTGCTGTTAGGTGGCGCGGTTGTGTGGCAAGCCGGCGTGTTCGGCTAACGCCGCGGGTCAAAAAGTGCAGGCAATCGAGTCAATACCAATACGCCCAGCCAAGGCTGGGCGTATGTGACGTTTTTTGGCGTTAAGCAGCCGAGATTAAAGCGCTTCCAGTTTGGCGTACTGAGTCACCAACCACTTAATCCCTTCCCCATTAAAGGCAACTTGCACGCGGCTTTGTCCGCCACTGCCTTCAAAGTTGATGATGGTGCCTTCACCAAACTTAGGGTGTTGAACCCGCTGACCCAAACTAAATCCGGTTTGGTTAAAGTTCTCCTGAGTCTGCGTTTTGGAAAAACGACCCCCGCTTGCAGCAGGGCGTGAGACATTGGCACGCATACGTACCTCTTCCAAACAGGCCTCGGGCAGCTCACGAATAAAGCGCGAGATCTTATGGAACATGTCTTTGCCGTAAACACGGCGCATTTCTGCGTAGGTCAGATAGAGTTTTTCCATCGCTCGCGTCATGCCGACATAGCAAAGGCGACGCTCCTCTTCTAAGCGGCCCGCTTCTTCAGCTGACATCTGACTGGGAAACATGCCCTCTTCCACCCCGACCATAAAGACTAAGGGGAATTCGAGGCCTTTGGCACTGTGCAAGGTCATCAATTGGACCGCATCATCAAACTCGTCCGCTTGGCCTTCACCGGCCTCAAGGGCGGCATGGGCCAAGAATGCCGACAGTGGTGTCATACCTTCCGCTTCCGCCTCTTCTGGCGGCGTGAATTGGCGCGTGGCGGTCACCAACTCTTCCAAGTTATCGACGCGTGCTTGCGCCTTTTCGCCTTTTTCTTGCTCGTACATGGCGCGCAAGCCGGAGTGACGGATCACTGCATCGGTTTGTTGATACAGTGCCATGTCACGGGTGTCATCTTCTAGCGCATTGACCAGCTCGATAAACCGGCCCAATGCATTGGCCGCGCGCCCTGCCAGCGCTTTTTCTGCCAAAATTTGCTCGGCAGTGTGCCACAAGGTTTGGCCGCGATCGCGCGCCGCGCCACGAAGCGTCTCAAGGGTGCGATCACCAATCCCTCGAGTGGGCGTGTTTACCACCCGCTCGAACGCCGCATCGTCATTGCGGTTAGCCATCAAACGTAAATACGCCAGTGCATCTTTGATTTCCTGACGCTCGAAAAAGCGCATGCCGCCGTAGATACGATAAGGCAGGCCGGCTTGAATTAAGGCTTCTTCCAGCACCCGAGATTGGGCGTTGTTGCGGTATAAAATCGCGCTATCAGTGAGTGCGCCGCCTTCGTCTTGCCAAGTTTTGATTTTACCGACCACAAAACGCGCTTCATCCAGTTCATTAAAACCGGCATACACAGAGATGGGCTCACCCTCTTTGCCCTCGGTCCACAGGCTTTTGCCCATCCGGTCGGCATTGTTTTCAATTAGGGTGTTCGCCGCTTGCAAAATCGTACTGGTTGAGCGGTAGTTTTGCTCCAAACGAATGGTCTGCGGGGTGGTGAAATCGTCCAGAAAACGCTGAATATTTTCGACTTTCGCGCCACGCCAACCGTAAATGGATTGGTCGTCGTCCCCCACAATCATCACATGCGCCTGTTGGCCGGCCATCATACGCAGCCACGCATATTGGATGTTGTTGGTATCTTGGAACTCATCCACCAAAATGTGCTGGAAACGTGCTTGATAGTGTTCGCGGATCACCGCTTTATCGCGCAATAACTCTAAGGTTCGCAGCAAGATCTCGGCAAAATCTACCAAACCGGCGCGGTCACAGGCTTCTTGATAAGCCTGATAAATCCGCAGCCAAGTGCTCTCAACCGGATCATGGCGGGTATCAATGTGCTTGGGACGCAAACCTTCGTCTTTTTTGCCATTGATGTACCAACTCGCTTGCTTGGCAGGCCAGTGCTTTTCATCCAAGTTTTGCGCTTTAATTAACCGGCGTAGCAAGCGCTGCTGGTCATCTGAATCAAGAATTTGGAAGTCTTGTGGCAGGTTGGCATCCAAATAGTGGGCTCGGAGAATACGATGGCAAATGCCGTGGAAGGTGCCACACCACATGCCAGAGGCGGTGCCTTGCATCAATTGCTCGATACGGCCGCGCATTTCCGCTGCCGCTTTGTTGGTGAAGGTGACCGCCATCACCGAGAACGGCGACGCCTCTTCCACCCGCATTAGCCAAGCCATACGATGAACCAGCACCCGGGTTTTACCACTGCCAGCACCTGCCAGCACCAAATGGTTGCCGAGCGGCGCGGCCACGGCTTCACGCTGTTTGTCGTTGAGTCCGTCAAGAAGAGTTGATACGTCCATCGCCACCTGCCATTTTACTGGGTATTTATACACTGGTTAGCGATTATACCAGCTCGCCACTAAATTGCGCGCCCGATCCCGACGCAACTTTTTTAAACAAAAATTCAGTAAGTTAGCCCTCACCATGCAAAAAACCGCTTAAGTGGTGAAAGATTGCGCAGTGTTTTCCTCTCTTGGTTTATATGCCCACCACGAATCAGTGGGCTGATAACACCAATACGGAACAAGAAGAGGAAGCATGATGAAACACACTAACCTAGCGGTTGCCGCTGCTGTGACAGGATTAGTGGCTGTAGGCGCGACCACACTCACTAGCGCACCGGCCCACGCGGCAGAAAAAGAAAAATGCTATGGCGTCGCCAAAGCCGGACAAAATGACTGCGCCACCAACACCAGCTCCTGCGCGGGCACCTCCACCGAAGACGGCCAAAAAGATGCGTTTGTCATGGTGCCTGAAGGCTTGTGCGATCGCTTAGCTGGCGGCAGTACCTCGTCATCCTGATATGGCGCGCCCGGGCTTGCCCCGGGCTTTGTCACTTGATCACAAGGAGCGACCATGGATGAGGCAACCGTTTTGACCGGCGTGGGGCTCAGACAACCCCATATCGCCTACTTCGACCAATATCGCCCAAAGCTTGGCTGGCTAGAAATTCACAGTGAAAACTATTTCCGCCCTCACCGTCCTGCTTTTTCAACCCTGATGCGATTACGTGAGGATTACGCCATCAGCTGTCATGGCGTGGGATTATCGCTGGGGAGCGACGAGCCGCTTGATCGGACCCATTTAGACAAACTGTGTACACTGGTCAAACACGTCGATCCACTGTTTGTGTCTGACCACCTAAGTTGGAGCCGGATAGACGGGCAGCACTTTCACGATTTACTCCCCCTCCCCTATACCGAGCAGGCATTGCGAGTATTTTGCGCCAATGTGCAACAGGTTCAAGATGCGCTACAGCGCCCCCTGTTGATTGAAAATCCATCGAGTTATTTGAGCTTTGCTCAGAGTGACTACCACGAATGGGAATTTATCGCCGAAGTGCACGCTCGCACGGGCTGCGATTTGCTGCTCGATTTAAATAATGTTCATGTCAGCGCGTTTAACCATGATTTTAGCGCCAGTACCTACCTTGACGCGATTCCCGCCCATGCGGTGAAAGAAATTCACCTTGCGGGGTTTACCGTCAAACACACCCCCGCAGGAGAAATTTGGATAGACACCCATAACCAGCCAGTTAGCGAGGCGGTGTGGACGCTCTATCAACAGTGGATTGACCGCCACGGCCCTCGCCATACCCTCATAGAGTGGGATAGCGACTTGCCTGCGCCCGAGCGATTGTTAGCAGAAGCGGCCAAAGCCCACTCCCGACTGGCTCGACACAAGGAGGCGGTATGACGCTGGCAACCCTGCAGCAGGCCTTTGCTGACACATTGCGGGACGACCCACAGCCGCTGCCGATAAAAGACGATCGCGTTGCCGCTGACAAGCGATTGCAGATTTATCGCAACCATTATGTGGTCACCCTCACTGACACTTTAAAATGCGTGTATCCCAAGACCTGTGCACTATTAGGTGAGGCGTGTTTTGATGCAGTAGCGCGTCATCATGCGATGATGCATCCCCCGCAAACCGGGGTGATGGAAGACTATGGCGCACAGTTCGATGCGACCTTGCGCGCCCTACCCAATATTATCGAGCCCGTGCCGTGTTGCGCCGAGCTTGCCCGTTTTGAGTGGGCACAAGTGGTACTCACTCTCGCTCCTCCCTCTCCGGCGTTTGAAGGCAGCGCGCTCGCGTTGCTAAGCCCTGAGCAACAAACGCAAGTTTGTTTACCGCTCAACCAGCAAGCCCGTTTATTTGAAAGCGACTACGCGGTCAGTGACATATGGCAAGCGATCGCCACCGAGCAGTTCGAAGGCTTGGTGGTCGAAAAGCCGCAATCTTTGTTATTGGTTGCTCACCAAGACAAGGTGCATTGGTACACGCTCAATACCCATCATGTCAGTGTGCTCAAAACCTGCCCACACACACCATTAGGCGACCTGTCAGAAGTGCAACTGGCGTGTGTGTCTGAGCTCGCGGCCATGAACGCGTTTACCACCCCAACGACTGCCTGCAATGCTAAGGAGTAAGCCATGTGGCTAACCACAATCAATCACACCTTCACCCGCGCGCTTACCCCACTGCAACCGCTACTTCTGCTGGTGGGCCGCGTCTATGTGGCATGGATTTTTTTTCAATCTGGGCTAATCAAATACCAAAATTGGGACAGCACCCTATACCTGTTTGAGTATGAGTATCAGGTTCCGTTGCTGCCGTGGCAGCTGGCCGCATATTTAGGGACCGCGGCGGAGCTGATTTTGCCGGTATTTGTTGCTTTGGGCCTGCTCGCACGCCCCATGACGTTGGTGTTATTTGTGTTCAACATTGTCGCGGTCGCTTCCTACCCACTGCTATGGGAGCGTGGCTATGATGACCACATTATGTGGGGCGTGATCTTATTGGTGGTCAGTATGTGGGGGCCGGGTTGGCTTAACCTCGATAACTGGCTAGCCCGAAAACAAAGCGGCACCGGTTAGCGGTGCCACTGCTGAATAAGGGTATCGAGCTCAGATAAATCGTCGATCGCCACATCCGGTAAGGTGCGTCCTTTGCGCATCATCGGAGATTGGCGCTCTGGGCGGATCCAACAGGCTTGCATGCCCGCTTGGCGAGCGCCAGCCACATCCGAACTTAAATGATCGCCCACATGTAAAATACGCGCCGGGGCGATGCTCAAGGCCTGCGCCGCCTTATCAAACATCTCGGGACTCGGCTTGGCCGCACCGTGTTCACCGGCACGGAAAATATGCTGGAAAAACGGCGTCAGGCCAATCGCATCGGTGTCGACGTTACCGTTAGTGATGGCCACCAATGGCAGTTTCTCGGACCAGGCTTTTAAGTAAGCCAGACTTTGCGCCGGCGGAGTAAAGTCACTGCGATATCCGCAAAAGAAGGTGGTCGCCGCTTGGGCTTGTGCGCGCGCCTTCTCCGCGGTTAAACCCACATGTTCACCGGCAAGCGTCAGCTGGGCAACCCGCATCGCGGTAACATCAAAGCGTTGGGCAGGGTTCTGGTCACGGGCTTGGCGGCGAAATCCCGCAAGGGTGGCTTTATCAAGCGCGGCGAGCGGTGGGCAGTGCTGACTCAAATAGTCGCTTAGCGCCGCCTCCGCGCGTGCGATCACCGGCCAGTTATCGTACAAGGTATCATCCAAGTCAAAACTCACCGCATCAAACGCGTTTAAGCGACGATAAAATTTCATATCACGACTCCGAGTTGTTTTTTTTGCCTGCGCTGGGTTTACGAGCCCCTGTACTGCGGGCGCGAGGGTGCGCCGCGTCATACACTTTCGCCAAGTGTTGAAAGTCCAAATGGGTATAAATTTGTGTGGTGCTTAAATCGGCATGGCCAAGCAACTCTTGCACTGCCCGCAAATCCCCGGACGACTCCAGCATGTGAGTGGCAAAACTGTGGCGCAGTTTGTGAGGATTAATATGGCTATTCACCGCCTGCTTTTGTCCCCACTCCGCCATACGTTTTTGCACGCTACGATGCGAAATTCGCTGGCCGAGTTTAGAGATAAATAGCGCCTCTTCTGGCCCTTTGAGGAGCTGGTTGCGCACTTTTAGCCAGTTCATCACCCAGGTTTTCGCCATGCCGGAAAAAGGCACGATACGCTCCTTTTCCCCTTTACCGGTGACACGCAAATCCCCTTTACGTACCGAGACATCACGCACGTTGAGATCCACCAGCTCGGCTAAACGCAACCCTGCGCCATACATCAGCTCCATCATCGCCCGATCCCGTACCGACAGCGGGTCGTCTTGATCCACCTCGAGCAGCTGATTCATTTCATCCACATCGAGGTTTTTCGGCAACTGGCGCCCTTGCTTGGGCGCGGCGACCCCTTTGGCTGGGTTGGCGGCAAGCTGTTCGGTTTGTACGAGATAGTCGAAAAAGCTGCGCAGTGCGGACAGCCGCAACGCAATACTGCCCGGTTTGAGGCCATCGCGTTTGGCTTGGCTCGAAATTTGTCGCACCCAGTCGGCATCTACATCTTGCCAATAAGCGATGCCCCGCGCGCTCAGAAAGTCGACAATCTTATCTAACTGGCGCTGATAATTACGTTGCGTATGGGCACTGAGGCCCCGTTCGCTGAGTTGATATTGATAAAAGCGGTCAAGAGGGACCGTCAGTGAACGGGGAGCCGCTTGGTCAGGCGTTACCGCTGTCACTGACGCTCACCCTTGTTCGTCCACTGGCTACATAAGATGGCCAAGTGTGCCGCCAGCTGTTCGATAAAAAGGGTGTCCATTTCTGGCTGAAAGTGCCCGCCATCTGCGCTCGCAAAGCTCAACAGTCCCCACTCTTTGCCTTCCCCTTTAATCGGTATCAGCGCAAAAGAGCCTAGCTCCGGTGGCGTTGCCATCACTACTTCAGCATCCACACGGCGCAAGCGTCCGAGATAACAACGACGTCCAGCAAAATGATGACTCTTTAATTGATCCACCGCCTGACGGGAGATGCTCTGCAGCCCGTCGATAGGCGCATACACCCGTAAGCTGACGCTCAGTTGCAGTTGCTCGCTAAGCGTCGTCAATGCTTTTTGCACCGCCTGCGGCGTATTAGCACGCAGCAGCGCCTGATGCGCCTCGGCAAAGGCACGAAACAGGGCATCGTTTTTTGCCCCTAGACTCATCAGTTGGGTAATGTCTTCTTCCAGCTCCGCCACCCGCTCACGCAGGCGCTTAAGTTGAATTTCCACCAGCGATACTGCACCTTGCTCGCCGTGTGGCACGGTCAGCTGCGTCAGTAAATCGCGATGGCGAATAAAAAAATCTGGATTGTCTTTTAAATACGCTGCCACCGCCTCATCGCTCAGTGGCATGGTTTCCAGTGTCGAGGCTTCTACCCCATCATTCATAATTGCAATTGTCCATCAAATACATGTGTCGCTGGGCCTGTCATTGATAAGGGATGACCCGGCCCACGCCAGCGAATACGGAGATCTCCACCGGGTAAACTCACCGTTACTTGCTCATCAAGCAGGCCTTGTATAATCCCGACCGCAACCGCGGCACACGCGCCACTGCCACAGGCTTGGGTTTCACCAGCGCCGCGCTCGTACACTCTAAGCTTAATCGCATTGCGGGAAAGGATCTGCATAAAGCCGGCATTGACCCGTTCAGGGAAGCGTTCGTGACTTTCAAGTAGCGGTCCCAAGGTGTCCACGTCGGCGTGGTCAACATCCTCGACCACAGTCACTACATGCGGGTTGCCCATGCTCACGGCGCCGACAAACAAGGTCTGTTCCGCCACCCGCATCAAGTAGGTTTTTTCTTGTGAGTTGGCACGAAACGGAATTTTCCCCGGTGTGAATTCCGGCTCTCCCATGTTCACGCGCACCTGATTGTCGTTTTCAATGTGCAGCAGCATTTTACCGGCTTGGGTGCTCACGCTAATCTGATGCTTATTGGTTAGCCCTTTCATTCGCACGAAACGCGCAAAGCAGCGCGCACCATTGCCACATTGCGAGACTTCCGATGCGTCAGGATTAAAAATGCGATAATGGAAATCTGTCTCAGGATCGTAAGGCGGCTCCACGACCAATAGCTGGTCAAAGCCGACGCCACGATGACGATCGGCCAAACGCCGAATCAGATCCGGCGAAAAGAACGCGTTTTGCGTGACACAGTCAACCACCATGAAGTCGTTGCCCAGCCCGTGCATTTTTGCAAACTGTACCTGCATGCCAATCCTTATTCTGGTAGGCGCTGTTCAAGCTGCCATAGCGACGCCAAATTTTCGCGCTCGCGCACAAGGTGAGCTTGGTCGCCATCAACCATGACCTCGGCGGGGCGGCAGCGTGAGTTATAGTTTGACGCCATCACAAAGCCATATGCGCCGGCTGAGCGTACCGCCAGTAAATCACCCGCTTCTAACACCAGCGAGCGGTCTTTGCCCAAGTAATCACCCGTTTCGCAAACTGGTCCTACTAAATCATAGGTTTGTGGCTCTCCTTGGCGCGGCACCACGGGAATGATTTCTTGATAGGCTTGATACAGTGACGGACGAATTAAATCGTTCATCCCCGCATCGATAATGGCAAAGTTTTTATGCTCACTGTGCTTGAGAAACTCAACCTTGGTCAGCAACACCCCCGCATTGGCGGCAATCGCACGACCCGGCTCAAAAATCAGCTCAAGATGACGATGATTGTCCAAACGCGCCAACAACGCTTTGGCATACTCAGATGGCTGAGGCGGTTTCTCGTCGCTATAGGTCACGCCTAATCCGCCACCCACATCCAGATGACGAATCGTAATGCCTTCATCACCCAAGGTATCAATCAGCGCCAACAAGCGGTCGGTAGATTCAATAAAAGGCGCGAGTTCGGTCAGTTGCGAACCGATATGACAGTCAATGCCTTCGACCTTAAGGTGTGGCAAGCTGGCTGCATAACGGAAACTATTCAACGCCTCAGCAAAGGCAATGCCAAACTTATTTTCCTTTAAGCCCGTCGAGATGTAGGGGTGGGTGTTGGCATCCACATCAGGATTAATACGCAACGATATCGGCGCTTGCACACCCAACTCGCCCGCGACTTGATTTAAGCGGTCGAGTTCAGAGTGGGACTCCACATTGAAACATTTGATGCCCACTTCCAGTGCACGACGCATTTCTGCGGCCGTTTTCCCCACGCCAGAAAACACCACTTTCGCAGGATCACCACCGGCGACGAGCACGCGCTCGAGTTCACCTTGAGAGACAATATCAAATCCTGACCCCAAGCGTGCCAGCACATTTAACACACCGATATTGGAGTTTGCCTTGACGGCATAGCACACCAAATGCGGATGATCGCCCACGGCACGATCAAACGCGTGCCAATGGCGCTCAAAAGTTGCACGTGAATAGACGTACAAGGGTGTGCCGTGATCATCGGCAAGCTGGGTCAAAGGCAATGATTCGGCCCACAGCTGGCCGTCGTCCTGATAATTGAAATAATCCAAGGTGTTCTTCCCTGTCGTCGTTGGTTATTGATTTTGCGTCGGTTGTTCGTCCGGATAATGCAGGGGCCCTTGTTGGCCACAGCCGGTCAGTGTCATGATGCCAGTGAACATCAGTAAAATGACGAGTTTTCGCATAGTGAATGCCAGTGATTATCGAGTCAATGCCCTCTATAATCGCATCACAACCATGAAAAGCAATAGGATGTAACGGGATGAACACAACGGAATATCATCAGTTGGTCGATTTACAAATGCAGGCCATTGAAGAAGGTATCGATGACTCAGGCGCCGACATCGATTATGAGAGCGTTGGCAACGTAATGACGCTGGAGTTCGATGATGGCAGCCAAATCATCATTAACCGCCAAGAGCCGATGCAAGAAATCTGGCTCGCGTCGAAAAGCGGTGGATTCCACTTTGCCCTCAAAGACGGCGAATGGATCTGCAGCAAAACGGGACTCGTGTTGATGGATCTGGTGCAGCAAGAGTGCAGCAAGCACGCAGGCGAACCTGTTTCTTGGTGATCTTAATGGACAATCGACACAGCGCGAGCCCCACGGGCCGCGCTCGTTGACTATTTAAACGACGCTACCTGACCGGCTAATCCCTGATGTGGCGGCTGTCGCGGCGGCTGCCATTGTGGATCGCATTTAAAGGGCAAGGCTTGGGTTTCACCCTGCTCATCGGTCACGATTTGATAAAACTGCGGCAAGTTAAAGTTGATAAAATTGGCACTGTAGCTGTAGCTGTCATGAGAAGATGTATAGAAACGGTTTACCCCTTGCACCATCTCAGTTTTGTCCCCGCTACACTGACGATACACTTCCACCCGATTGTTTTCGTCGAGAATATACAGGTTGTAACCATTGATACAATCTTCAAAGAAAAACTGCACCAAGCCTTCACTGGCGTAAGCATCAACTACTTCAGGCGGATGCACATCTTGTGGGTTGTCGACCACCATCACCGGCGTGCCGTTGACCTTGTTGGTGGAAATACAGCGATAAAAATCAACCGAGTTTTCTAACCGCTGTACTGACACGCCTCGACGTTCGAAAAACAAACCATGAGTCTGCTTACCGATGCGTAAGGCTTTAAATCGGCGGCGCTTTTCCTTTTCAATTGGTTTTAAGCGCAATTCAATGCACTCAGCGACCAATTGATAGACCAGATTACGAATTAAGCCACGCATCTTGCTTGAGTAGCAGAACACGTCCACAGACTCTGGGGGCAGCGCATCTTGGTGCATTTTGCCCAGCATGGTTTTCAATGCTTCCAAAATGGCATCATCGCCACGGTAATTCAGGGTCCGAACTTCATTCCACGAGTTGCGATAAACGAGATCGACACTCCCCACCAAACAGGTTTGTTCGGGGCCGTAGCTGAAAATATCACTGTTTTTGAAGTCAAAACGCATCGACGGTTTTTTGTATGCCGATGTTGGGTCTTGCTCTAAATTGACAAACAACGCGAGCTGGCGAATTTCACACGGACTCGACAGCGCATCCAGTGTCGGGCGCGGTGGACGTAATGAGAAGGTGTTACGCATGTCACTGACTAGCTGATACAAGGTATCGATATCAACATCCGCATCGCGCACCACGGTGTGCAAATGGGTTGACTCCGTCAGCAAGCCGTTAAAAAACGCCCACGCCACCAGCTTGGATAAATAAGCATTGTGCTCTAGCGGCGCGCGACCAATGATATCGACCGGATCAAGCGAGTGCTTATACAAATACCAACCCGGCGCATTGGTGCGCCCTTCCGAGACCTGAATAAAGGTGAGATCCGACTCATGTAAATCCGGCGAAATTTGCGGATTCAATAAGGTCACTTTACCCGGCAATTCTTCAAAGGCGGCATACAGTTTACGCGCGAGAATACTGATGTCTTGCGGGCTAATCGCGGACGTAATATCGTTGCGGCGGGCAAAGCGGATCAGGTTCCGATAGCTTTGCATCAAGGCGTCAAGCAGCTCGTTGTGCGCGTATTTTACCTCCTCGACTTTCCAGTAACGGCGGTTGTCGAGGTAGGCCAGCGCCTGTTCATCCCAGCCCCACTCACGGGTTAGCAATCGCAACACATCACGACGCCATGCGACCGAGCCGGTCGACGGCGCTTGTGTCAATTTCTCATGGGTTTTTAGATAAAAACAACGACGTACAAGATCGAGACGACGGGTGTCACCAATGGATTCCAAATAACGGGTGACTTTTTCCAGCATCAAATAATAGGCGTCGGACTGATACACATCGACCCATCCGGCATAGAAACGGCGTTTGCCATCCACACTCAGAAGCTGGGTGCCGGGATACTGCCATGAGTAGGCTTCAAGCAAAATTGCTTTGAGGACAGACTTATATGGTGAATCAATGCTTTTATACAGTTGCCACAAGCTTGAGCCAAAATATTCTTCGGCTGGGATGGTCGGCAGACCACCAAAGTCGACCCAATCACGACGGTCAAGGCCATGGTCAGCGACCAGCGTATCCACGTAGTCCTCGTAGCACGCTTCCATCTCTGGTGGCACCATGTACCACAACAGTTTTTGGCCGGCGAGTCGCATGGAGGAGCGATAAAACTCATCCAGCAAAAGAAAATGCTGACTGGTGCCACAGTTGTCACTGGTCATCGCCTGTGACAAGTGGTGGCGAAAACGGCCCTCACAGACCACAAAAAAGTTCGCTTCTACCCCTTGGTTGAGGGCCCACTCTGAAATGGCGGTGCACTTGGCATCCAGCATCTCGCGCTGCGCCGCACTGACGGAGGCATCCACACACACCCAAATATCGAGGTCACTGGTCAAGCTTTGCCCCATGGACCCGGTACTGCCCATGGTATACATGCCTTTAATAGGCAGACGCTGATCGTGCTCAAAACGCGCAGTTAGAGAGGAGAAACGGGTGTCTGTGTGGATCAGGCAATCGGAGACAAACTGACGTTGTGTCTCATCAAGCTCGTAATCGGCAATGCCAAAGGGCACGCTGTCGTCAAAAAACCCCGGTAAAGCCGGATGGTTTAGGTGTAAAAGCACTGGTAGCACATCGAAAACCGCTTGAGCCTGTCGGCTCATGGCTGACCGCGCGCGATCCATTCTCACACGGTTAAACGCCTCGATGCGTTCAGTTTGCTGTTCAACGTATGTTTGCAAGGCAATCATCCAGATTCGTTGACATCCCGGTCAACAGGTCGACGTTACTGTCTTCACCGTATCCGCCCAATTGCAGATAACAAAACGTGATCAATGTAACACTCTAGACAACTCGGGTAAAGCCAATAACCCCGATGCCTGTGTGGTGGTATCTATGCCGCACTATAGGCGATTTTTGAGACCAACATCAATCTTTTTCGCTCTACAACCTTAGTCGTAGACCAGCAAAAATGCCGTCTTTCCAAGTAACAATTTGCTGTAATAATAAGCGATTGATCACATTTTTTCACCTATATCGCGACCAGCACGCCATAAATGCGCAAACGCGTCAGGAGAGATTACGCCCAGCGCAGCGCCAATGATAGGATGGGCGCCATTGTGTAAGAAGGAAAGTAAATCATGTATTCAACCCCCGTACGCATTGCGACACGCAAAAGCCCTCTGGCCTTGTGGCAGGCGGAGTTTGTTAAAGCGGCTCTTGAGCAGTCACACCCAGGTTTATCCGTCGAGCTGGTACCGATGGTCACAAAAGGTGACGTGATTCTGGACACGCCGCTCGCCAAGATTGGCGGTAAAGGGTTGTTTATTAAAGAGCTCGAGCAAGCCATGCTCGACGGTCGCGCCGACATCGCCGTGCACTCGATGAAAGACGTTCCAGTCGAATTTCCTGAAGGACTGGGGCTGGTCACCATTTGTGAACGTGGCGACCCGCGTGACGCCTTTGTCTCTAATCATTACGACAGCATTGATGCATTGCCCGAAGGGGCGGTGGTAGGCACCTCCAGCTTGCGTCGAGAATCCCAACTTCGTGAGCGCCGCCCCGACTTGGTGGTCAATACATTGCGCGGCAATGTCGGCACGCGTCTCGGTAAACTCGACGATGGCCAATATGACGCCATCATTCTCGCAGCAGCCGGGTTAAAACGACTGGGCTTGCACGATCGCATTCGCAGCGAAATCCCGCCAGAAGTGATCTTACCCGCGGTTGGCCAAGGTGCCGTAGGGATTGAATGTCGATTGGATGATGAACGTATTCGTACCTTGTTGGCCCCGCTGTCTGACGCCAACACCACTCAACGCGTATTGTGCGAACGCGCGATGAACAATCGCCTCGAAGGCGGCTGTCAGGTGCCGATTGGCAGCTATTCAGAAATTCAAGGCGATAAAATCTGGCTACGTGCGTTAGTCGGCGAGCCCGATGGCTCTACCATTCTGCGCGGCGAAATTACAGGGCCGCTAGAGAAAGGCGAACAACTGGGCACCGATCTCGCCGAGCAACTG
This sequence comes from Salinivibrio sp. YCSC6, assembly GCF_004916735.1. Lineage (NCBI taxonomy): Bacteria > Pseudomonadati > Pseudomonadota > Gammaproteobacteria > Vibrionales > Vibrionaceae > Salinivibrio > Salinivibrio sp. YCSC6. The sequence continues at coordinate 50,637 of NZ_CP039516.1, read as the reverse complement.
CTCGCCCAAGGCGCACGTCAAATCTTGGATAAGCTTTATCAAGACGACGCATGACCATTGTTGTTGTTCGCCCCGAGCCGGATTGCAGCCAATTAGTCGACCAGCTTGCCCAACACAAGCTGGCGGCCTTGCCTTGCCCACTGGTTAGCTTTGCGCCGGGGCGAGATTTACCGTCACTGCCCGCGCTACTTTCCTCTCTCCCCGCAGGCAGTGTGTTAGTAGCCGTTAGCCCCCGCGCGGTCGCATTTACCCATCAAGCCCTTCAGCAACAGGGGTTAGCGTGGCCGCGTCATTGTCATTATGTGGCCGTCGGGCAGCGCACGGCCAACGAATGGCAGCAGGTTGCCAACCAGCCGGTACAGTATCCTGCGCGAGAAGACAGCGAAGGCATGCTCTCATTAGCGCCTTTTAACGTGATAAAAGGGAAGCAGGTGGTTATTCTGCGCGGAGAGAGCGGACGCGATATGATGGGGCAAACCCTGCAGTCGCAAGGCGGGCAAGTTCACTATTGCGAGGCCTATCTACGACAATGGGCGATTGAGCCTTTAGTATCGCAAGTAGTAAGCTGGCCACAAGACACGATTACCACCGTGGTGGTAACCAGTGGTCAACAATTAGCCCACTTTGATCAACTTATCACACTGAGCGGACAGCACTGGCTGCGCCAATGCCGTATACTGGTGCCCAGTAAAAGGATTCAAGATCAAGCGACTGCGCTCGGTTTTGACACGATTACGACCGTTGACAGCGTGGCCAATGACGCACTGGTTAACACGCTGCTGAGGTTAAGAAAAACGGGACTTTCGGATGACTGACAACAAAAACACCGACACCAAGCAAAGCAAGGCCACGACTCCCTCTTCACCAGATACGCACGCCTCGCACAGTAAAGCGGCGCCTAATAAGCCTAAACCTGCCACACGCAGCCGAGGCGGACTAATATTAGGTGCAGTTGCCATCGCCATCGCGCTAGGGTCGAGTGGTTGGCTTTTCTACCACGGCCACCAACAAGCCACCGTGCTGCAAAATACGCTATCCGCGCAGCAAGCGCAGATTGCACGCCTTGAGCAAGCCCTAAATGACCAACAACAGACGGCAGCAAAAGCGCGCGCGCAAGTGATTGATGACACCCAAACACGCCTAGCGCAACAAGACAATACCTTGAAGAGCTTGCAAAAAGCGGTAGCCGAAGTGAAAGGACGCCGTCCGAATGACTGGCTGCTTGCCGAAGCGGATTACCTAATTCGTATGGCCGGACGCAAGATTTGGCTCGAGCATGACGCGCAAAGCGCCACCGCGCTGATGGAAGCGGCCGACCATCGCATTGCCCAGCTCAACGATCCTTCTTTGATGCCTATTCGTCAGGCCATGGCCGACGACATTACGGCGCTAAAAGCAGTAAAACGGATTGATCGCGACGGCATCGTGCTGCGTTTAACCAGTATGCAACAGCAGGTCGAAACCTTACCGCTTGCCAATGCGGTGATCCCTGACGCGATTGAAACCGAGAAGCCGGTGGTGAGCGAATCGGTCAATGACTGGCAAACCAACCTCACTACCTCCGTGAAAGACTTTGTCGATAACTTTGTTACCTACCGAAAACGTGATGGCAATGTTGTCCCACTGCTGTCGCCAACGCAAAGCTACTATCTGCAAGAGAACGTCAAGAACAAGCTCGATCAAGCAATGCGCGCGGTCTATCAAGGCAATGATGCCTTGTATCATGAGGCCTTGGGTATGGCCAAAGATTGGACACTACGCTTTTATAACCAAGATGCGACCGTGACGGAACGCTTTGTCGAGCAAATCGATGCACTCGACCAGCAAAGAATCGGCATCGATTTACCTAACAAGCTAAAAAGCCAAGCCTTGGTCAGTGATGAAATCGACACCCGACTGCGTCGAGACATCGCGCCACTCACAGGAGGTCAGTCATGATTAAACTCCTACTGCTTGTCTTAGCGCTGGTTGCCGGTCTGCTCGTCGGTCCGGAGCTTGCTGGTCAACAAGGGTATGTACTGATCTCTGCCGCCGAGCAGACACTTGAAATGAGTGTTACCACTCTGATTATCCTCATTATTGGATTGATTGGGGTGTTATGGGTGCTCGAGTGGGTGCTGCGCAAGCTGCTCTCGCTCAGTAGCACCGCGAGCGGTTGGTTATCAGGACGTAAACAACGCAAAGCACGCAAACAAACCCAAACGGGATTGATGAAATTACGCGAAGGCGAATGGAAGCAAGCGGAGAAGCTATTAGCAAAAGCCCGCCCTTTCAGTGACGCGCCCATGCATAATTTACTGGCCGCAGCAGAAGCGGCGCAGCAGCGCCAAGATCTTCATGCCAGGGATCAATACCTCCAGCAAGCCGCTGACCTTAACGCCAACAGCTTGGCACTTGCCCTGACTCGTGCACAACTACACAGCCAAAGCGGTCAGTACGAAGAAGCACTGGCGTCGTTGCGTGCCATTAAGCGCCAGCATCCTCGAAACCCGGTGATGCTATCCCTGCTTAAAGACACCTATATTCAATTGGAAGATTGGTCAGCGTTATTGAATTTGCTGCCCACACTGAAGAAGGCTCAGCTTCTAGATGGGACGCAATTGGAAGCACTCAGTGAGCGTGCGGAACTCGGTGTCATGGCACACATTGCCAGCCAACAAGGCACTGAGGGGCTGCTAACCCACTGGAATCGACTCTCGAAAACCAAACGCAGCCAACCCGCTCTATTGGTGGGGCTGGTACGCCACTTAGTGGCGCGCAACGCGGACTCTGAAGCCTATATTCTACTGCGAGAAGCCTTGAAAAAACGTCCGGAGGACAGCTTGATTGCGCTGCTCCCCAGCTTAAAGCTGCCTGACATTCATCCCGCCGTGGTCATGCTCGAAGAGCTCCTCAGGTACGACTCTCGTAATCCTGTCACCCATAGCGCGTTAGGACAGTTGCTGATGCAACAAGGGAAATGGCAAGACGCACGTAGCCACTTTGAGAAAGCCCTCGAGTATCGTGCGGACGTAACCGACTACGCGTATCTCGCCGACGTGTTGGATAAGCTCAATCAAGGAAAAGCGGCCAGCGATGTCTCTCGCACCGCACTCAAACTTGCGCTACCCGAGCAACCGCCTGCCGCTTAATCGTGGAAAATGAGACACAAGCAAACGAAAACGCCCCGCTTCAAGCGGGGCGTTTGTTATTCTTCATCCGAGCGTCAACGCTTTTTACACAATACGTTTAACGCCGCATCGGCATTACGCGTCACCACTTTCCCAGTGCGGGCATCCACGCCCATTGCTCCTTGCACCCAATAAGGTAAACGCATAGGCAACTGATCGGTGGCCTTAGATACTGCGGCTAAATCGGCTTGGCTTGCCAGCATCATGCCCTCTTTTTGGCACCGTGCCATCGCGCCTGCATAGTCAATACGCAACCAATTGATATCCTTTTCCACATATTGCTGATCGCCGGCTTCCGGCTCAGGCAAACCAAAATGATTCAGGTTAATGGTGGACGCGCTCGCTGGCATGGTTGATTTTGCCATCGTCGATGATGACGCCGCAGACTTCGCCTGCGTCGCTAAAGGGGGTAAGCGAATCACGGCCGGTTCCGACAATGGCTGGCGTGTTTGACGCATAACAGCCTTTTGGGTGGGTCCGAACTGGCGCACACGCTGTAACACCAAACGCGCCACGTCAGGGTTATCATATGGACCAATCAGGCAACGCCCGCGCCCATCACGGAGATGCACCTGAAATGGCAAGTCTGGCAACCCTTGACGCAGCGACTGGAAAAACGCGCGCGATGGCACACCTTCCGTTGCCCCACACTGGATCCAAAACGCATGGCTATTTGGGTCAAGCGCTTGGTTGCCCCACAATCCTTCACCAATATCGCACTGCTCACCAATAATGGGCCAGCCTTGTTGGTGGTCAATCACCGCACACGGCGTTTGCGCCGCATTCACTGGCGCACTGATCGCCCATGTTGCTACGGCACTCACCGCAAGACGTCGCAACCACCTCATGATTTGCTCTCCTGAAAACCGAATGTTGTCAGCTTAAGCAAAGTGACGCGGCGACTCAAGCGAGCGCTGCTCAGCCTGTTAGCTTCCAACAAAAATGGCTGCAAACGCAGCCATTTTATTCACCCTTTATAGATTTTGGGGTTGAAGACATCCCGCAGCCAATCGCCCAGTAAGTTGATGACTAGTACCAATAAGACCAGTACGATGCCAGGAAAGGCGGTGATCCACCACGACCCCGAGAAGATATAGTTAAATCCGATACTGATCAGTGAGCCCAATGACGGCTGATCGACTGGCATGCCCAAACCCAAAAAGGATAACGCCGCTTCCGACATAATCGCGTTAGCGACCTGCACCGTCGAAATGACCAAAATGGGCGAAAGACAGTTCGGCAAGATATGGCGGAACATAATCCGCGGGGAACGAAAACCCATCACTCGCGCCGCTTCGACGTACTCTTTCTTCTTTTCAGCAAGCACAGATGCTCGAATGGTGCGGGCATACTGTGGCCATTCCGCCACCCCGATAATCACCACCAGCATTAAGATCGCATATTGACTGTAAAACTCACTGCCAAAGCTGGCTTTAAAAATGGCCGAGACAATGATCGCCACCATCATGGTCGAGAACGACAACTGAATATCAGCAATTCGCATGAAAAAGCTGTCGATTCGTCCGCCAAAATAGCCCGCACTGAGCCCAATCACAGTACCCAATAGAAGCTGCAAACCGACCGCACACAAACCAATGGTCAGGGAGATACGCAGACCATAAATCATGGTCGATAAAATATCGCGCCCTTGGTTATCCGTTCCTAGCAGGAAACGCGGATCGCTCCACTCCATCCATGCCGGGGGTAATTCTGAGTCCATAATATCAATCATGGTCAGATCGTAGGGATTGGTCGGCGCAATAAGCGGGGCAAATAGCGCCAACAAAACGAACAGGACAAAGACGGTAAAACTCGCCATCGCGACTTTGTCACGCTTAAAGTGATAGAGAAAATCTGAGGCTAAAAAGCGCTGCCAACGGTTTGGCTGAGTGGTTGTTTGTGTCATTGCCTATGCCTCCTTACCTGTAAGATTGACCGTTGGGTTGATAAGGCCATAGAGCAGATCAACAAAGGTATTCGTGACCACAAATATCAAGCCGACAAAAATTACATAAGCGGTGATCAGTGGCGTATCCACACGGTTAATCGCTTCAAGGAAGAGAAACCCCGTGCCAGGCCATTGGAAGACAGTTTCCGTCAAAATGGTATAGGCAATCATGGTACCAATTTGTACCCCACCGACGGTGACAACGGGCAACATGGTATTTTTCAACGCGTGCTGGTAGTACACTTTCTTCTGGGGCAAGCCTTTTGCACGCGCAAACTTCACGTATTCAGTGCCAAGCGCTTCCAGCATTTCAGAGCGCACTAAGCGAATAAACAGCGGTAACATGATCGATGCCAGCGAGACCGCGGGCAGCACCAAGTGCGCCAAGCCATCCAAGGTGAAAAAGCCGGACTCCCAACCAAGCCAATTGGCCGTTTCACCTCGCCCATACGACGGCAACCAACCTAACTCAATCGAGAACACATACATCAACATGATGGCGGTTAAGAAAACAGGTATCGAGATCCCCACAATACTGAAGCCCATGATGACTTTGGTGAGAATGCTATTGGGATGAATGGCAGAATACACCCCAAGTGGGATCGACACGACAACGATAATTAACGCCGCCCCAGCGACGAGCTCCAGTGTCGCTACCAGCTTATCTAAAATCACGTCCACCACGGGACGTTTAAAGAAGTACGAATTTCCCAAGTCGCCCTGTACCGCTTTACCGATAAAACGGGTGTACTTGGTAATAAAGGGATCGTTAAGTCCCATCTCATCGCGCAGCGCGTTACGCTCCGCTTCTGATACTGATTGCCCCACCAGCTCCCGCAAGGGGTCGCCGAGGTTGTCCTGGATAGCAAACGCCACCAGACTGATCACAAACATCACTACCAGTGCCTGAACCAGACGTTTGACTAAAAACGTTACCATGTTTGCCTCTAAGCGATTGGAGATGAAGGGGCCTTATCAGGCCCCCTTTTACACCCTTACTCGACGACCAAATCGCCGAAATAAGGGAAGTTCATACCGTTAACAATCGGTTTGATGTTGACGTTATTTTTGGCGGCCCATGATGGATCCTGCCAGTGCAGAGGAAGGAAAGCAGCGTCGTCATACAGGATCTTCTCGACTTTTTGCAGCATGGCACTGCGCTTCTCGAGATCGGTCTCTGAGTTCGCCGCCGTGACCAGTTTGTCGACTTCACTGTTTGAGTAGTGACCACAGTTGTACTGGCCCTTACCTGTGTCCGCATTGCGGGTCATGGTCAAGAACTCGGTAAAGTTGGCGGAGTCTTCAGTATCTGGGTGCCAGCCGATCATTTGCATGCCCGCTTCACACTTATCAAACTCTGGCCAGTATTGCGCTTTTGGCATGGTTTGCAGATCGACCTTAATCCCAATCTTCGCCATCATCGCCGCAACCGCTTGAGCGATTTTTTCATCGTTCACATAACGGTTATTCGGCGCAATCATGGTGATCGAGAAGCCATCTGGGTAACCCGCCTCTTCCATCAGCTTTTTCGCTTTGGCCAAGTCATAACGCGGCTTTAGATCAGCATTGTAGCCTGCATACCCGACGGGGCTTTGCTGGCTAGCTGGTGTGGCGGCGCCTTTCATGATTTTTTGCGCGATACCTTCGTTATTGACCGCATAAGCAACCGCTTGACGAACACGCGGGTCTTTAAACTCATCAACAACACTTTGGTTCATTTGGAAAGTGATCACGCGCGTCCCTGGCATGGTCACCAACTGCAAGTTATCAGAGCGTTCGATACGGCGGTAATCATTCGGTGACACCGGCGCAATCATATCCACATCACCTGACAACAAGGCAGCGACGCGGGTGGCGTCTTCTTTAATTGGGCGTAAGGTGATGTTGTCGACATTGCCTTCGCTTTCTTTGTCCCAGTAGTTTTCGTTGCGCTTAAATTCCACAACAACGCCTTGCTCACGCTCGGCAACCACGTAAGGACCGGTCCCTGACAGGTGTGTTGACGCATAGGTTGAGCCATTTTTCTTCAGCTCTGCTTTGTCACGCCCGTCTTCGGTTTTACCACTGTAGTATTTGCTGTCCATCGGGAAGACATAGGTCATCACGTTTTCAACCAATGGGTAGGTGCCATCCGTGATCACGTCTACCGTATGCGCATCGACTTTTTTAATATCAACAATCGGGGTGAAGATCCCTTTGAAGTCTGGCGAGGATTTGAGGCGCTTGAACGTCCAAACGACATCATCAGCAGTAAATGGGTTACCAGAGTGGAACGTCACACCTTCACGCAAATTAAAGCGCACCGTTTTGTTATCCATGCGCTCCCAAGAGGTCGCGAGGCGTGGCTCAAAGTCCATCTCTTGGGTGAAACGGACTAACGGATCAAAGACCATATGAGAAAGCTGCAACGTGCCACCAGACAGTTGCTCATGCGGGTCAAGTGAGACAGGATCCGCATCGTAAGCAATGGTGATATCCGCCGCGGCTGCGCTAAAGCTTAGGCCTGCAGCCATCAGCGCCACGGCAATCTTGCTCTTCATTGTTTTCATTTGCATAGCTCCTTTATGCGTAGGGGAGTGTCCCCTGCTGTGTTTGCATCGGTAATCAATTGCGGCCATCTGGCCGCGACGGCACAGGCTAACTATGCCGTTTGCAAACCTTCCGTGCTCATTCCCTTAAATTCCGGCATCAATGAAATCAGCTTGCGGCTGTATTCATGCTGAGGATCGGTAAATAGTTGCTCGGTCGGTGCCACTTCCAACAGCTGACCCTTGCGCATCACACCAATGCGATCACACATTTGTCGAATAACTGGCAAATCGTGACTGATAAACAGCATGGTGAGATTGAGCTCGTCTTGTAGGTCTTTAAGCAGGTTTAGAATTTGGGCCTGCACCGACACATCCAGCGCCGACGTAGGTTCATCACAAATCAATAAGCGCGGGCGCGTTGCCAGTGCGCGGGCAATTGAAATCCGCTGACGTTGGCCACCAGAGAACTCGTGAGGGTATTTGATCCCCGCGCCACGTCCTAATCCAACATGATCCAATAAATCCCCAACGATCTGACGGATCTGAGACTCATTGTCTGCCAAGCGGTGGAAGCGAATAGGCTCGGCGATAATGTCATAGATTTTCATCCGCGGATTCATTGACGAATACGGGTTCTGAAACACCATCTGCATTTGACGACGAATCGGACGTCGCGCCCGTTCGCTCTTAATCGCGGTGAGATCAATACCTTCAAAAATGATTTGTCCGGTATTGGGCGGATACAGTCCCGTAATCGCACGGGCAATGGTCGACTTACCCGATCCTGACTCGCCCACCAGCCCGAAGGTTTCACCTTCGACAATATCGAAGCTGACATGATCAGACGCTTGAACATATTCGCGACGGCTGGCAAATAACGAATCTTTGGTAACAAAACGCAGCGATACGTCTTTGACTTGCAATAACGGCCCGGTATAAGCGCGCTGATCTTGGCTTTGCCCCAACCAATGGTTTTTAATATCCAGCTCAACGGTTTCGCCAGCTTCTTCGATATAGTTAACCAGTGGAAAGCGATCAAGCTTGATATCTGAGCGTGGTACCGCCGAAATCAGACTTTGCGTGTAAGGATGTTGTGGCTCACCGAGTACTTGTCGGGTGGTGCCAATTTCCACCAAATCACCGCGATACATCACCGCAACGCGATCAGTGACATTCGCGACCACACCCATATCATGGGTCACCAACATACAGCCGACGTTTTTCTGCTGACACAAGTCACGGATGAGCGTCAGGATTTGGTCCTGTATTGATACGTCCAATGCAGTGGTAGGCTCATCGGCAATGATTAAATCGGGCTCACCGGCTAGGGCGATAGCAATAACCACACGCTGACGCATGCCGCCAGAGAATTGGTGGGGGTACTGTTTAATGCGGATTTCTGGATCCGGAATCCCCACTTGCTCCATCAAGGTCAACGCCCGCTGATAGGCTTGCTGCTGAGTCACATTTAAATTGGTAAGAATGGTTTCAGTCAGCTGCTGCTCCACCGTGAACAGTGGGTTTAACGATGTCATGGGGTCTTGGAAGATAAAGCCAATCTTATCCCCACGAACCTTGCGCATCTCATTAGGCGTCAGACCAGAAATCTTTTTGCCATCGAGGTACACATCGCCGCTGGCTATCCGTCCCGGTGGGCTCAGTAAGTCAATCACCGCGTTGCCAACCGTCGACTTACCCGCGCCGGACTCACCGACCACACCAACGATCTCGCCGCGTTCAATGGTAAATGACAGTGATTTCACTGCCGCATGTACGCCATGACGAGACGGATACTCTATTCGTAGGTTATTTACTTCTAGCAGTGCCATTTATCATCCTTGGCATCGTCGAATGTGACGATGTACTCCTTGTCCAGACTGAGCCCTGTTCAACCGATACCCAGTAAAAAATAGGGGGATTCCAATCTGGCAAACATTTCACAAAAAATCAACAACACAGCAGGATATGCCATAATCCTGCTTAAAGGTCGAATAATCATTCACAGCCATTCTCTGTAAATTCACCCCAAAAGATACAAAACATATTTCATATCAGTGAAATACAGACTCATTACCGTGTCACAGTTGTAAAACAAATTACGCATAAGATAAAGCCCAACCTGTTAACACTCATAAAACATTGCCAGTGCTTTACGCTGATATTCACGGCATAAATTGTTATCTGTTTTATCAATAATAAGAATGGCAGTGTTTTACCCTGTCTAATCTTAGGTATAGCAGCAGTATCGCGTAGCCGCTGATATCGGGCAGATTCAGGTTTTTTTCTGTGTGGGATTCTTGATTAAGCTCTAATTTCTGACTTTTTCTTCATGAAGCCGCGTCATCGCGACAAAAAATAAATAGGCAAGTAAGGCGGGTTAATCAGACAGGCATCAACACAGACACATCTATCATGATAAGCAGACCTAAAAACGAAAAAACCCCAGCCGTTAGGCTAGGGTTTGTAATAGTGGTCGGTGAAGAGGGATTCGAACCCCCGACCCTCTGGTCCCAAACCAGATGCGCTACCAAACTGCGCTATTCACCGACATTTTCGCTTTCAGCGAGAATAATGGGGTGGCTGACGGGACTTGAACCCGCGACAACTGGAATCACAATCCAGGGCTCTACCAACTGAGCTACAGCCACCACTGATTTTTTGCCATCTATTTCTATCCCGGAATGGCGCGCCCGACAGGATTTGAACCTGTGACCTTTGGCTCCGGAGGCCAACGCTCTATCCAACTGAGCTACGGGCGCTTGCCCCGTTGGCGGTGACGAATATTACGGATATCGCTACCAGCCGTCTAGCACTTTTTTTAATTTTTTTACTGACTGGTCTCTTTTTGGACAAATTGCGTAGAAATCGTCAGTTAGGTCTCTACTATAACGGTTTAACGTAACAATCTAAAGCGCTATAATCACCTAATCTTTACACGGGGTTAACCTACCCTGTTTGGGTGAGCCCGTAGAGAAATATGAATGTCGCGGCCGAATCACGTCTTCATTGATTCACCCTTTGAGGTTGGCGACAAAATAAGACGAAAAAGGCGTAAGCCACCAGTAATGTGGGAGTGTCATTGTGAGCGCAAAGGGAAAGAGTCTACGTCATATCATGGTTGCCTCTGTGGCTGCCTTCATGTTTGCTTCAGCCGCACAGGCGCTTGAAGTCTCAGAGAGTGAAAAATCCGCCATTGCCGAGCGCATTGCCCCGGTTGGTGATGTATACCTTGACGGTCAAGCCCCGGTCGAAACGGCTGCCGCTGAACCGACGGGTCCGCGTACCGGCGATCAGGTTTATAATACCTACTGCACTGCGTGTCACAGCACAGGCGCAGCAGGCGCACCAAAAACCGGTGACGCCGCCGCTTGGGGGCCTCGTGTCGACAAAGGCATGGAAACCCTCACCAAACACGCTATCAACGGCTTTAATGCGATGCCTGCCAAAGGCACCTGTATGGACTGCTCTGACGACGAGATCGTTGCCGCGATTGAGCACATGCTAGACGCGCTCTAAGACGGAATGGTTGTTGCGTTCGATTGAGTGATAAGAGGCGCCGTATCAACGGCGCTTATTTATTTTGGTTTAACATCGCTTTTAGGTTCGCGATCGCGGCTTGTCCCTTCTCCATGCGCTCTTGTTGTGAAACGGGCTTTTTATTCATCTCCCATTCCACATCCTCGAACGGCAATTCGTCGAGAAAACGGCTGTGCTGCGGCTTAATCAATTCGCCAAATTGGCGACGCTCTTTACAGACTACAAAAGTCAGCGCTTTTTGTGCCCGCGTGATCCCCACGTACGCCAAACGCCGCTCCTCATCGATATTGTCTTCGTCGATACTCGACTGGTGAGGCAACAAGCCTTCTTCCATACCAATCATATACACATAGGGAAATTCGAGCCCCTTAGACGCATGTAAGGTCATCAGCTGCACTTGATCAGCATCATCATCGTCTTCACCTCGCTCCATCATGTCGCGCAGCGTAAGGCGCTGAACCACTTCTCGTAAACTGCGCTCGGTGTTGTCCGGATTATCGCCCTCTAAATCAGCCACTATCCAGCTGTAGAGATCCGAGACATTTTTCATCCGCATTTCCGCCATTTTAGGGCTGGACGAGGTCTCATATAGCCAGTCTTCGTAATGGGTATCACGCAACAACGCTCGTACTGCGGCAACGGTATCGCCACGTTCAGCCTGATCGGACAATTCAACAATCCAACGTGTGAACGCCTGTAACGAGGCCAATCCTCGGCCCGACAAATGCTGCGTCAGTCCTAACTCGAAGCTCGCCGCAAACAAGCTTTTGCCTCGCTGGTTTGCGTAGCTACCCAGTTTTTCCAGTGTGACAGGGCCGATTTCGCGTCGCGGAGTATTCACAATACGTAAAAAGGCGTTGTCATCGTCTTGATTGGTCAGCAAGCGCAAATAAGCCATGATGTCTTTAATTTCTGCGCGAGCAAAAAAGGAGGTGCCGCCCGATATTTTGTACGGGATGCGGTTTTGCATCAGCGCTTTTTCGATGAGACGAGACTGATGATTTCCACGATAAAGGATGGCGTAGTCTTTATACTGGGTGCGTCCCAGAAAGCGATGGCCAATCAGCTCACCCACCACACGCTCGGCTTCATGCTCTTCATTTTTCGCCGTCAATACCTTTAGCATGTCCCCATCAGGTAATGCTGAGAAAAGCGTTTTTTCAAAAACATGCGGATTATTGGCAATCAAAATATTGGCGGCACGCAGTATACGGCTGGTTGAGCGGTAGTTTTGCTCCAATTTCACCACGTGCAAGCGCGGAAAGTCTTGCTGCAGGTAAACGAGATTTTTCGGCTGGGCGCCTCGCCATGAGTAAATCGACTGATCGTCATCCCCAACCACCGTAAAGCGCGCACGCTCGCCTACCAGCAGTTTTACTAACTGATACTGGCTGGTATTGGTATCTTGATACTCATCCACGAGCAGGTAACGAATGCGTGCTTGCCAGCGCTCCCTAACCGCTTGATTCTGACTAAGTAACGCCACCGGCATTAATATCAAGTCATCAAAATCCAACGCATTATACGCCCGCATTTGTTTTTGATAACGCGCATAGCAGGCAGCGAATAACTGATCGCGCTCACCTTGCGCCTGCGCCAGTGCCTCATCAGGCCCCAGCATCGCATTTTTCCAATTCGAGATGGTATGCACTAATTGACGCAGCAAGTCTTTATCATTATCCAGCTCATCTTCGGTCAAGGTTTTGAGCAAGGCCAATTGGTCTTGGTCATCAAAGAGCGAAAAGCCCGCCTTGAGCCCCAAGGTTTTATATTCTCGCCGAATGATATTCAGACCTAGGGTGTGGAAGGTTGACACCATCAGGCCACGCGACTCTTGCTTGCCGAGCGTTTGCGCGACACGTTCTTTCATTTCTCGCGCTGCTTTGTTGGTAAAGGTGACCGCCGCAATATGACGCGCTTTATACCCACACTGTTGAACCAAATAGGCGATTTTGTGGGTAATAACACGTGTTTTTCCTGAACCGGCTCCCGCTAAAACCAAGCAAGGGCCGGAAATATGGCGCACCGCATCGGACTGCGCGGGGTTAAGTTTCATGGTGACAACGCCTCTTTTTAACCTGAGTTGGCATTGTAGAGGGAAACACTCACATGTCTATCTTACGCGCGCTTGTCGCAAAGATTGACTACACTTTGCGCTTGTCACTCGCGCAAAAAACAGACTAAAATGAATGAACGTTCATTCACTATTGATACCATGCACAGTATGGATAAACGCACCCAAATTTTGTCGGCCACTGAACAACTCATTGCGACACGTGGGCTCGATAAAGTCTCGATGCAGCAAGTCGCCAAGCATGCTGGCGTAGCAGCTGGCACCATTTATCGCTATTTCGATGACAAGGATGACTTACTCCGTCAATTATCTGCACATCTGATGATGCAATGCGCGACAAACATTCAACATGGGGTTAAGGATGAACCAACGCTGCGCGACCAATTTGAACGCCTATGGCGCAATACTTGGCACATGATGTTACAGCGCGACCACCTCCTGTTATCACGTGATCAATTCGAAGCACTACCACGTGATGACCATGCACACACTCAGCAGGAACGCATCGCATTTGCTGACCTTTATCGGGTGATTCAACAAGGTAAAGACCAAAGGCTATTCAAACCCATGGACGATGACGTTTTGATCGCTCTCGGGCTAGAACCGGCGGTTTGTTTAGCTCGCAAACAGGTTCGGGGTGTTATAACCCTGAACGATGATGCTATCGCAGATGCAATTCGCGCTTGCTGGGATGCAATTTCTCTTCACTAACGACGTTCGGAGCTAACTTCGATGAAAAAATGGTTTTTTGTCATGCTGATCCTTGCACTGCTGCTGTTTGGCAGTGTGATTGGCTTTAACCTGTTCAAGCAGCAAAAGATAGCGGAATATATGGCAAATATGCCGGAACCAACCCATCCGGTGACGGCCGTGACGGTTGCTGCTGAGCCATGGACCCCCACCATCGACGCTATTGGTTTTATCGAGCCAAATCAAGGCATTACCCTAACCACGCAAATTGCAGGGGTGGTCGATGTGATCAATTTTGAATCAGGCCAAACCGTCAAGCGGGGTCAAAATTTGGTGGAACTTGACTCTAGTGTTGAAAAAGCCAACCTCGCCAGCACCCAAGCGCGCCTGCCTGCTGCGGAAGCGAAGTTTAAGCGCTACCAAGGTCTGTTTGCCAAAGGCTCCATCTCTAAAGAGGCACTCGATGAAGCCGAGGCGAATTATCGTTCGTTACAAGCGGATATCACGGCGCTGAAAGCCACCATCGCGCGTCGTAACCTCCAAGCGCCGTTTGATGGGGTCATTGGTCTGCGTAATGTCTTCATGGGTGAATATTTGCAGCCAGGTACCGATATTGCTCGTTTAGAAGACACCTCTGTCATGAAGCTTCGCTTTACCGTGCCACAAACGGACATTGCTAAAATCCGTCTCAGTCAGCCACTACGTATCACCGTTGATGCGTATCCAGAAATGGAGTTTATCGGCTCAATTAGTGCTATCGAGCCTGCCGTCAATAGTCAGAGCGGCCTGATTAAAGTAGAAGCCAACATTCCCAACAACGACGGGCAACTGCGCTCAGGGATGTTTGCGCGTGCAGACATCATTTTGCCCACTATTGAAGATCAAATCGTGATTGACCAAACCGCGATCAACTTCACTTTGTATGGCGAAAGTGTGTACGTGATCCGTGAAGAAGATGGCGAAAAGCGTGCTTATCAGCAAGTGCTTAAAGTGGGCGAGCGTCGTGGCCACCAAGTCCGAATCATTGATGGTCTCGCACCTGGCGATCTCGTGGTAACGTCCGGCCAAGTGCGCTTGAGCAACGGTTCAAAAGTGAAAATCGTCGAAAATGACGCTCTCACACCACCAGAACAATTACCTCAATTGTAAGACGAGGATGTGATGCGCTTTACTGATATTTTTATCCGGCGCCCAGTACTGGCAGCCTCAATCAGTATACTGATTGCGCTGCTAGGCTTGCAGTCGCTCTTTAAGATGCAAGTCAGGGAATACCCGGAAATGACCAATACCGTGGTCACCATCACAACCAGCTACTATGGTGCCAGTGCCGATTTGATTCAGGGGTTTATCACCACCCCACTCGAACAGGCCGTCGCCCAAGCTGACAATATTGACTTTATGACCTCAGAATCGGTGCTGGGGACCTCGACGATTACCGTCAACATGAAGCTAAACACGGATCCGAACGCGGCACTGGCGGATATTCTTGCCAAGGTCAATTCGGTGCGTGCACAGCTTCCGACTGAGGCAGAGGACCCCTCGGTATCGATGTCGACGGGTTCAACCACTGCGGTGATGTATATCGGCTTTACCTCACCGGAGCTCGATTCAAGTCAGATCACTGATTACCTCGAGCGCGTCGTGAAGCCTCAGCTGTTCACCGTGAACGGGGTGTCGAAAATCGACTTATACGGCGGGGTGAAATACGGTCTACGTGTTTGGCTGGATCCTCAGAAAATGGCCGGGTTTAACCTAACGGCCACGGATGTCATGTCGGTACTGAGTGCCAATAACTACCAGTCCGCCACCGGTCAAGCTATCGGAACCTATATGGTTTACAACGGTAGCGCCGACACCCAGGTGTCGACCCCAGAAGAGCTCAGTAACTTGGTGGTCGAGACCCAAGAGGGTCGCGTGGTGCGCCTTGGGGATATTGCCAAGGTCTCGCTAGAGAAAAGCCATGATCGCTTCCGCGCCATTGCGAATGGCTCAGAGGCAGTGGTCGCGGCGGTCAATGCAGCACCTACCGCCAACCCCATTGATATTGCCGAAGACGTGACTGCAATGCTCCCCGAAATCGAGCGCAACATGCCGGGCAATATCCAAATGAACGTACTGTATGACTCTACCAAAGCGATTAATGAGTCCATTCATGAGGTAGTAAAAACCATCATTGAAGCGGCCATTATCGTACTTGTGGTGATTACCTTGTTCTTGGGCTCATTCCGCGCCGTTATCATTCCTATCATCACCATTCCGTTGTCATTGATTGGTGTGGCCTTGGTCATGGAAATGATTGGTTTCTCGCTGAACTTGATGACGCTACTGGCGATGGTGTTGGCCATCGGCTTGGTGGTTGACGATGCAATCGTGGTCCTCGAAAACATCGACCGACATATCAAGCTGGGTGAATCGCCTTTCCGCGCGGCCATTATTGGTACGCGGGAGATTGCCGTGCCAGTTATCTCAATGACACTGACACTGGCGGCTGTGTATGCCCCTATCGCCATGATGGGCGGGATCACCGGCTCACTGTTTAAGGAGTTTGCGCTTACACTTGCCGGGGCCGTGTTTGTCTCGGGGATTGTGGCACTCACTCTCTCGCCAGTGATGTGTTCGTCGATGTTAAAAGCCCACGCAAAGCCAAGCCGTTTTGAATTGGCAGTCCACCGTTTCTTGGACGGTATGACAGAGCGCTATGCGGGCATGCTGGATAAGGTGATGCAACGTCGTCCGGTGATCTTGTCTTTCGCCGTGATCGTGTTTGCGTCCTTGCCGGTTCTGTTCAGCTTTATCCCCAGCGAGCTTGCGCCTTCGGAGGATAAAGGGGTGGTCGTGATGATGGGTACTGCTCCCTCGACCGCTAACTTGGATTACATCCAAAACACCATGGCAGAAGTGAACCAAAAGCTCGACGAACAACCAGAAGTGGCTTTCTCTCAGGTCTTCTCTGGCGTACCTAAGTCGAATCAAGCATTTGGTATTGCTTCTCTGGTGCCATGGAGTGAGCGTGAAGCCAGTCAGTCAGAAGTCGTGAAGCGCATGGCCGAGGAAGTGAAAGACATTCCGGGCATGAAAGTCACCACCTTTGAGATGCCAGAGCTCCCCGGCGCCTCGTCTGGCCTACCAATCCAATTCGTGGTGACGACACCGAATAACTTCGAAAGTCTCTATCAAGTGACGGCTGAGATCATGTCAGAGGTTCAATCTAGCCCGAATTTCGTCTATTCGGAGCTGAACCTTAACTTTGACTCGGCCACCATGAACATCAGCATTGATAAAGACAAGGCGGGTTCCTACGGCGTGACCATGCGAGACATCGGTGCCACCATTGGTACCATGATGGCGGATGGCTACGTGAATCGTATCGACTTTGATGGACGCTCTTATGAAGTGATCCCACAAGTTGAGCGTAAATATCGCCTCAACCCTGAGTCTATCGAAGGTTATTACGTACGCGCAGCAAATGGTGAGTCAATTCCACTCGGTTCGCTGATTGATATCGACATTACCGCAGAGCCACGTTCACTGCCGCACTTCAACCAATTGAATGCCGCCACAATCAGTGCAGTGGCAGCGCCTGGCGTAACCATGGGGACCGCCGTTGACTGGTTTGAAAGCAAAGCGGCAGAGTTGCCTAAAGGCTATCAACACGATTACCTCGGTGAATCTCGCCAATACGTCACAGAAGGTAGCGCACTCTATGCCACCTTCTTGTTCGCGCTGGCGATCATTTATTTGGTCCTTGCGATTCAGTTTGAATCCTTGCTCGACCCACTGGTGATCTTGGTCTCTGTACCGCTCGCCATTTGTGGTGCATTAATTGCACTCGCATGGGGGCTGTCGTCGATGAATATCTACTCGCAAGTCGGGTTGATCACCTTGATAGGTCTGATTACCAAACACGGTATTTTGATCTGTGAGGTGGCCAAAGAGCAGCAGCTGCATCATCAAGCCAGTCGGATGGATGCGGTCAAAGAAGCAGCTAAAATTCGCTTGCGTCCGATCTTAATGACCACTGCAGCAATGATTGCTGGTCTGATCCCTCTGATGTTCGCGACCGGCGCAGGTGCCGAGCAACGCTTTAGCATCGGGATTGTGATCGTGGCAGGTCTTGCTATCGGTACCTTGTTTACCCTATTCGTTTTGCCAGTGATTTACACCTATCTGGCCAGCAAACACAAACCACTGCCTGTGTTTGTCGAAGACGATGAGCTCGACAAGCTCGATAAAGACTATCACGCGTCACACTAATTAAAGGGCCTTCGGGCCCTTTCTCTTTTGTCATCTTTCGACAAGCTGTCCGTATTTACATAGAATAAAGGCAGTTAATGAAGGAGTATTCCATGTTTGACCCCAAAAAACTTGAGCAAGTGGCCAAGCAAATTCACGACGCCATGCCTCAGCCTGTCAAAGAGTTAGGCACGGATATGGAAAGCCGTGTGCGCCAAGCCATTCAAGGTCAGTTGACCAAGCTCGACGTGGTAAGCCGTGAAGAGTTTGATGTGCAGACTCAGGTGCTACTACGCACCCGTCAAAAGTTGACCGAGCTTGAAGCCAAACTCGCAGAGATGGAAAAAAAGCTCAACCAAGACACTGACGCCTAAATTCATCATTAAAAAAGCCTGACCACTGGCCAGGCTTTCATCTCATACTGTGTCGTTAGTGGTTATTAATTGCGATTTGCTTCATATCAGTCATATAGCCTCGCAATTCCTCACCGATATACTCAATCGGATGATTACGAATACGGTCATTAACCTCGATTAAGGTGGCGTTGTCGACCTGATTAGAGGCTTCTCCGAGTCCTTTACCAATCACATCAGCACCCACTGTTGGCATAAAGTGTTCGCGCAGCAGCGGTGTCGCGACGTTTGCAAATAAGTAGTTACCGTACTCAGCCGTATCTGAAATGACTACGTTCATTTCATAAAGACGCTTACGCGCGATGGTGTTGGCAATCAAAGGCAATTCATGCAATGACTCGTAATAGGCTGACTCTTCGATAATGCCGGATGACACCATCACTTCAAAAGCAAGCTCAACCCCTGCACGCACCATAGCAACCATCAAAATACCGTTATCAAAGAACTCTTGCTCACTGATGCTTACATTCGACTCGGGATAGTTTTCAAAAGCGGTCTGTGCCGTTTCTTCACGCCATGTGAACAGATCTTTATCGCCGTTTTCCCAATCGGCCATCATGGTCGCGGAGAAATGACCAGAAATGATGTCATCCATATGTTTGTTATAAAGAGGACGCATCAGTTCTTTAAGCGACTCCGACAATTCAAAGGCTTTGATTTTCGCTGGGTTGGACAAGCGATCCATCATATGGGTGATGCCACCGAACTTCAGCGCTTCCGTAATGGTTTCCCAGCCATACTGAATAAGCTTACCCGCATAACCTGGCTCAACACCCTCTGCAATCATTTTCTCGTAGCAAACGATGGATCCGGCCTGCAGCATGCCACACAAAATAGTTTGCTCACCCATCAGATCGGATTTCACTTCTGCTACAAATGAGGAGGCGAGTACGCCAGCACGGTGACCACCGGTTGCAGCGGCCCATGCTTTCGCAATCTCAAAGCCTTCACCTTTAGGATCATTTTCTGGGTGAACGGCAATCAGTGTCGGAACACCAAAGCCGCGTTTGTATTCTTCACGCACCTCGGTACCTGGGCACTTTGGCGCAACCATAACCACAGTAATGTCTTCACGAATACGCTGACCGACTTCGACAATATTAAAGCCATGTGAGTAGCCGAGCGCGGCGCCCTCTTTCATCAGTGGCATTACAGTTTCAACCACGTTGGAGTGCTGTTTATCTGGCGTAAGGTTAATCACCAAGTCTGCCTGTGGGATCAAATCTTGATAGCTACCCACTTCAAATCCATTTTCGACCGCGTTTTGATAAGAAGGACGCTTTTCATCAATGGCAGCCTGACGTAGTGCATAAGCCACATCAAGACCCGAGTCACGCATGTTTAAGCCTTGGTTGAGCCCTTGTGCACCACAGCCCACAATCACCACTTTTTTACCTTTGAGAAATTCGGCCTCGGTGGCAAATTCATCACGATCCATAAATCGGCATACGCCTAATTGTTCCAATTGTTGACGTAAATTCAGGGTATTAAAGTAGTTCGCCATGGGGTGCTCCATTGATTCAAATCCGTGATTGGGTGTGTTTTCACCGCGTATTTTTGATACTACCCTAACCACTATATTGCCTAAAGTGATATATTCACAACATAACATTGCAGTTACAGCAACAATAAATTATGAATGCAAAGCAACTCACAGGCTTTCTCCACCTCTGTGACACCAAAAGCTATACCCGAGCCGCACAAGCAATGCACGTCAGCCCTTCTGCGCTGAGCCGAATCATCCAACGTCTCGAAGAAGATATTGGTCAGCCGCTGTTTATTCGCACCAATAAAGCGGTCGATCTCACCCCAGCAGGTAAAACGCTGCTTCCCGTCGCACGCGATATCCTGCAGCTTTGGCACACCACGAAGGCCAGTATCAATGAACATGCCTCTTTGCTCGGCGGCAAGCTCACGCTCTTTTGTTCAGTCACGGCAAGCTATAGCCATTTACCTGAGCTCCTCGCGCGATTTCGTCAACAATACCCAAATATCGAGCTACAACTGCTGACCGGCGACCCCGCTCAAGCAGAAGAGAAAGTGCAAGATAATAGTGCCGACATTGCTATTGCCGCTAAACCCAAGCGCTTGTCATCTAGTTTGGTGTTTCAACCGATTGATACAGTCAGTTTGTCGGTTATCGCGCCAGCAATGGCCAGCAGTGGCATTGATCTACAAGCCATTGACTGGCAACACACACCGTTAATCTTGCCCGAAGCAGGAACAGCGCGCGAACTCGCTGATCAATGGTTGACCAGTAAAGGTATCGAGCCAAACGTCTACGCACAAATAGCAGGCCACGAGGCGATTGTCAGTATGGTGGCATTAGGCTGTGGTATTGGTGTGGCGCCGGACGTGGTGATTGATAACAGCCCCGTAAAAGATAAGGTTGAGCGCTTACGCCAAGAAATTGTGCAACCTCTCGAGCTGGGCCTTTGTTGTAAAGCTTCCCGCGCAAAAGAGCCTTTACTCAACGCCCTACTCGATGTCATGCGATAAACACAAAAAGCCCCAACACAATGATGCAGGGGCTTAAACGCAAAAAACCCCAGCTTTTCAGCTGGAGTTTCTAAGTAGTGGCGGAGGGCCGGGGTTGCGGGCAACCGGGACTCATTCGCCCGCAGGGCGAACCTGGCCAATAACAAAAAAACCCTACTAAAACTAGTAGGGCTTCTAAGTAGTGGCGGAGTGGACGGGACTCGAACCCGCGACCCCCGGCGTGACAGGCCGGTATTCTAACCAACTGAACTACCACTCCGCACCAATTCTGTCTCATCAAAGTCTTACGCATATCTGCTTTGATGCTTAAATTGTGTCTAATTAAAGTCCTACATGTAGCTGCTTTAATTAGGTTATCTTATTTGATGCGATGAGGATGTTGAATCGAGACGCGCAGTGTATGCCAATACATGAGCATCGCAGATATCAACAGCATCGAGCTATCAATAAGATAAGCAATTAAAGCCTGGCGATGTCCTACTCTCACATGGGGAGACCCCACACTACCATCGGCGCTGCTTCGTTTCACTACTGAGTTCGGCATGGAGTCAGGTGGGTCCAAAGCGCTATGGTCACCAAGCAAAATTTTGTGTGTCTTCACTTTTCTAAAAGTGAAAACCATCAACCTAGAAAGCTGTTCGTTCTCGCCACAATCAACTGGCTTATTTCAAGTCCAACCCAAAACCTCTTGGGTGTTGTATGGTTAAGCCTCACGGGCAATTAGTACAGGTTAGCTCAACGCCTCACAGCGCTTACACACCCTGCCTATCAACGTCGTAGTCTACGACAACCCTTTAGAGAGCTCGAAGCTCTAGGGATGACTCATCTCGGGGCCAGCTTCGCGCTTAGATGCTTTCAGCGCTTATCTGTGCCGAACTTAGCTACCGGGCAATGCGTCTGGCGACACAACCCGAACACCAGCGGTTCGTCCACTCCGGTCCTCTCGTACTAGGAGCAGCTCCCCTCAATCATCCAACGCCCACGGCAGATAGGGACCGAACTGTCTCACGACGTTCTAAACCCAGCTCGCGTACCACTTTAAATGGCGAACAGCCATACCCTTGGGACCGACTTCAGCCCCAGGATGTGATGAGCCGACATCGAGGTGCCAAACACCGCCGTCGATATGAACTCTTGGGCGGTATCAGCCTGTTATCCCCGGAGTACCTTTTATCCGTTGAGCGATGGCCCTTCCATTCAGAACCACCGGATCACTATGACCTACTTTCGTACCTGCTCGAGCCGTCACTCTCGCAGTTAAGCGGGCTTATGCCATTGCACTAACCTCACGATGTCCGACCGTGATTAGCCCACCTTCGTGCTCCTCCGTTACGCTTTGGGAGGAGACCGCCCCAGTCAAACTACCCACCAGGCACTGTCCTCACCCCAGATAATGGGGCTAAGTTAGAACATCAAACATACAAGGGTGGTATTTCAAGGATGGCTCCACAGCAACTGGCGTCGCCGCTTCAAAGCCTCCCACCTATCCTACACATGTAGGCTCAATGTTCAGTGCCAAGCTGTAGTAAAGGTTCACGGGGTCTTTCCGTCTAGCCGCGGGTACACAGCATCTTCACTGCGATTTCAATTTCACTGAGTCTCGGGTGGAGACAGCGTGGCCATCATTACGCCATTCGTGCAGGTCGGAACTTACCCGACAAGGAATTTCGCTACCTTAGGACCGTTATAGTTACGGCCGCCGTTTACCGGGGCTTCGATCAATGGCTTCTCTTGCGATAACCACATCAATTAACCTTCCGGCACCGGGCAGGCGTCACACCGTATACGTCATCTTTCGATTTTGCACAGTGCTGTGTTTTTAATAAACAGTTGCAGCCACCTGGTATCTGCGACTGCCCATAGCTCCATCCGCAAGGGACTTCACCGCGGGCAGCGTACCTTCTCCCGAAGTTACGGTACCATTTTGCCTAGTTCCTTCACCCGAGTTCTCTCAAGCGCCTTGGTATTCTCTACCCGACCACCTGTGTCGGTTTGGAGTACGGTTGCTACTTACCTGAAGCTTAGAGGCTTTTCCCGGAAGCATGGCATCAATGACTTCACCACCTTGGTGGCTCGACATCGTGTCTCGGCCTTGATTTCCCGGATTTGCCTAAGAAATCAGCCTACGCACTTGAACCTGGACTACCATCGCCAGGCCCACCTAGCCTTCTCCGTCCCCCCATCGCAGTAAGCAGCAGTACGGGAATATTAACCCGTTTCCCATCGACTACGCCTTTCGGCCTCGCCTTAGGGGCCGACTTACCCTGCCCCGATTAACGTTGGACAGGAACCCTTGGTCTTCCGGCGAGGAGGTTTTTCACCCCCTTTATCGTTACTCATGTCAGCATTCGCACTTGTGATACCTCCAGCATGCCTCTCAGCACACCTTCAACAGCTTACACAACGCTCCCCTACCCAATACCCATAAGGACATTGCCGCAGCTTCGGTGTATCGCTTAGCCCCGTTACATCTTCCGCGCAGGCCGACTCGACCAGTGAGCTATTACGCTTTCTTTAAATGATGGCTGCTTCTAAGCCAACATCCTGGCTGTCTGAGCCTTCCCACATCGTTTCCCACTTAGCGATAACTTTGGGACCTTAGCTGGCGGTCTGGGTTGTTTCCCTCTCCACGACGGACGTTAGCACCCGCCGTGTGTCTCCCGGATAGTACTTACTGGTATTCGGAGTTTGCAAAGGGTTGGTAAGTCGGGATGACCCCCTAGCCTTAACAGTGCTCTACCCCCAGTAGTATTCGTCCGAGGCGCTACCTAAATAGCTTTCGGGGAGAACCAGCTATCTCCGAGTTTGATTGGCCTTTCACCCCTAGCCACAGGTCATCTCCTAACTTTTCAACGTTAGTGAGTTCGGTCCTCCAGTTGATGTTACTCAACCTTCAACCTGCCCATGGCTAGATCACTCGGTTTCGGGTCTAATGCTAGCAACTACACGCCCAGTTAAGACTCGGTTTCCCTACGGCTCCCCTATGCGGTTAACCTTGCTACTAACATTAAGTCGCTGACCCATTATACAAAAGGTACGCGGTCACCCCACAAAGGAGGCTCCCACTGCTTGTACGTAGACGGTTTCAGGTTCTATTTCACTCCCCTCACAGGGGTTCTTTTCGCCTTTCCCTCACGGTACTGGTTCACTATCGGTCAGTCAGGAGTATTTAGCCTTGGAGGATGGTCCCCCCATGTTCAGACAAGATATCACGTGTCCCGTCCTACTCGATTTCACGACTAAGGCGCTGTCGGTTACGGGGCTATCACCCTTTATTGCCAGGTTTTCCAACCTGTTCACCTAACGCCTAAGCCGCTTAAGGGCTGCTCCGGGTTCGCTCGCCGCTACTGCCGGAATCTCAATTGATTTCTTT
Organism: Salinivibrio sp. YCSC6; assembly: GCF_004916735.1. Lineage (NCBI taxonomy): Bacteria > Pseudomonadati > Pseudomonadota > Gammaproteobacteria > Vibrionales > Vibrionaceae > Salinivibrio > Salinivibrio sp. YCSC6. The sequence goes on along the minus strand of NZ_CP039516.1, from coordinate 26,169 downwards.
TCCTTCGGGTACTTAGATGTTTCAGTTCCCCGAGTTCGCCTCTTAGCGCTATGTATTCACGCTAAGATACCTGCTTATGCAGGTGGGTTTCCCCATTCGGAAATCCCAGACTCAAATGGCTTTTACTGCCTTATCTGGGCTTATCGCAAGTTAATACGTCCTTCATCGCCTCTGACTGCCAAGGCATCCACCGTCTACGCTTAGTCACTTAACCATACAACCCCAAGAGGTTTTATTTACGGCGAGATTGTCTAAAAAAGAAATCTGCGTCGCAAAACCACTGAGTGTTGAATCATCAACTAATTAAGATTTTGTTTTTGCCGGACTCAAAATAGAGACTTTGCTTATCACTAAGACAAAGCCCAAGCACACTTGATTGTGTGAGTGACATTTCTGTCACTGATTGAGAACTTTACTGTCATTCTTTAAAGAATGACTTGTCAGCTTTCCAGATTGTTAAAGAGCATGGGTTTGCCATCAGGCAAGCCACTTTTTAAAGATTCTTAAGGAAAAACCTTTAAAGAGTGGTGGAGCTAAGCAGGATCGAACTGCTGACCTCCTGCGTGCAAAGCAGGCGCTCTCCCAGCTGAGCTATAGCCCCACATTGATATTGCTTTGACCAACACATTTGGGGATGTGTTGGTGGGTCTGAGTGGACTTGAACCACCGACCTCACCCTTATCAGGGGTGCGCTCTAACCACCTGAGCTACAGACCCATCATAAGCAATGATGCTCTCTTTAATTTTGACCGTGCAATCTGTGTGAACACTCGCAAGAATAGCGTCAGTAAGGAGGTGATCCAGCCCCAGGTTCCCCTAGGGCTACCTTGTTACGACTTCACCCCAGTCATGAACCACACCGTGGTAAACGCCCTCCCGAAGGTTAAGCTATCTACTTCTGGTGCAGCCCACTCCCATGGTGTGACGGGCGGTGTGTACAAGGCCCGGGAACGTATTCACCGCAGCATTCTGATCTGCGATTACTAGCGATTCCGACTTCATGGAGTCGAGTTGCAGACTCCAATCCGGACTACGACAAACTTTAAGGGATTCGCTTAACATCGCTGTCTCGCTGCCCTCTGTATCTGCCATTGTAGCACGTGTGTAGCCCTACTCGTAAGGGCCATGATGACTTGACGTCGTCCCCACCTTCCTCCGGTTTATCACCGGCAGTCTCCCTGGAGTTCCCACCATTATGTGCTGGCAAACAAGGATAAGGGTTGCGCTCGTTGCGGGACTTAACCCAACATTTCACAACACGAGCTGACGACAGCCATGCAGCACCTGTCTCAGCGCTCCCGAAGGCACTCCTCTATCTCTAAAGGATTCGCTGGATGTCAAGAGTAGGTAAGGTTCTTCGCGTTGCATCGAATTAAACCACATGCTCCACCGCTTGTGCGGGCCCCCGTCAATTCATTTGAGTTTTAACCTTGCGGCCGTACTCCCCAGGCGGTCTACTTAATGCGTTAGCTCCGAAAGCCAAAGTCTTAAACCTCAGCCTCCAAGTAGACATCGTTTACGGCGTGGACTACCAGGGTATCTAATCCTGTTTGCTACCCACGCTTTCGCATCTGAGCGTCAGTCTTTGTCCAGGGGGCCGCCTTCGCCACTGGTATTCCTTCAGATCTCTACGCATTTCACCGCTACACCTGAAATTCTACCCCCCTCTACAAGACTCTAGCCTGCCAGTTTCAAATGCGGTTCCGAGGTTGAGCCCCGGGCTTTCACATCTGACTTAACAAACCGCCTGCATGCGCTTTACGCCCAGTAATTCCGATTAACGCTCGCACCCTCCGTATTACCGCGGCTGCTGGCACGGAGTTAGCCGGTGCTTCTTCTGCAGCTAACGTCAAGCAATGCACGTATTAAGTACACTACCTTCCTCACTGCTGAAAGTGCTTTACAACCCGAAGGCCTTCTTCACACACGCGGCATGGCTGCATCAGGGTCTCCCCCATTGTGCAATATTCCCCACTGCTGCCTCCCGTAGGAGTCTGGGCCGTGTCTCAGTCCCAGTGTGGCTGATCATCCTCTCAAACCAGCTAAGGATCGTCGCCTTGGTAAGCCATTACCTTACCAACTAGCTAATCCTAACTGGGCCCATCCCAACGCGATAGCTTACATGTAGAGGCCACCTTTGGTCCGTAGACATTATGCGGTATTAGCCGTCGTTTCCAACGGTTATCCCCCTCGTCAGGGCAGGTTCCCAGCCGTTACTCACCCGTCCGCCGCTCGACGTCCAGTAAATCCACCGAAGCTTCAATACTGCCGTTTCCGCTCGACTTGCATGTGTTAGGCCTGCCGCCAGCGTTCAATCTGAGCCATGATCAAACTCTTCAATTAAAGTTTTTTCGAAACCGAAGTTTCAGCTCAATGAATACTGATTACTGTTTATCTCCGAAGAGAAAAACGAATTGACTGTGCCGAATAACTAAAAGTTATCGTTTGGTCACTCAGTTCATCGAATAAATCTTTTTGTCTATTCTCAACGAGTGCCCACACAGATTGCATAGGTCAAATTGTTAAAGAGCGTTGACTTTCGAAGCGTTGCTTCGCTCGGTCAGGGCTGCGTATATTACTCGCCTTTCCGATGAAGTCAAGAAGAAATTTTATCTTTTTGCTGATGCCAATCGGCGAAAACAAAACGTCTTCTTGACTCCCCTAACGCGTTGTCGGCGTTAAGTAGGTGGGCTATCTTAATCATTTAAAAACTGACGTCAAGCGTTTATTTTTATTTGATTTTTTTTGCCCCGACATGGCCGCTGAGCGCTTGCCCTGTGAGCCGTGTCGATGGAGGCGCATTATAGGGAAGTTGCTCACCTTGGCAAGAGGGAAAAGCGACTTTTTTTTAGAAAAAGCCGCTGTTCGGTCAAACAATCAACGTTATGGCCTAAAAGCGGGCAAATTGCTCGCTGAATTCCGCCACTTTACGCCAATCCGTGTATTCCACTTCCTTGGTGGTGTCCGTTTCCCCACCCGTAATATGCATGATAAAGCGAATCATCACTCGATCGAACCATTTATAGCGTGGGTAGTAGAGTGCGCCCGCAAACACGCCATGCAGTTCAGGGGTCCACGGTGACTTCTCGATAAACTTACGGCTATAAGCGCTGGTCTCTGGTGTGTCTTTGCCCGGTTTACGCGCAGTGAGATTGACACTAAAGAATGCAGCTTTCGCCACTTTGAGCTGATCAACATGCGTATTGATAAATTGGTACAGCTTTTTATTAAAGTGGCCATATCGGATAGACGCGCCAATCAGCACGCGATCATAATGACTGAGATCGACCTGAGGAAGCTGATGAATATCCTTTATCTCACACTCCGCCGACTCACCCAGCTGCTTCTCGATAAAATGCAGGATCTTCTTGGTCTGCCCTTCTCGGCTAGAGTGCAGTAGTAAGACCTTTTGCGTTGCATCCTGTTGCGCGCTCATGTTCTCTCCTTCCCCATTCGGCTAGCTGCGCCAGAATGTGGGCGTAAATAAAACCAATAACGTGAATATCTCTAAACGGCCAAAAAGCATCGCGAGGATCAAAACCCATTTGGCCGTATCATTAATATCACCAAAGTGAGCGGCCACTTCTCCGAGGCCCGGTCCTAAGTTATTGAGGGTCGCAGCAACCGCAGAAAAAGCGGTTAATTCTTCAATCCCCGTCGCAATTAAGGCCAACATGCAAATGACAAAGACCAGCGCGTAAGCCGAGAAGAAGCCCCATACGGCATCGACCACTTGTTGCCTTAGCGCCTTATTTCCGACTTTGATGGTATAGACCGCACGAGGGTGCACTAACCGTTTTAGCTCCCGTGTCCCTTGCAGAGAGAGCAGCAGAATACGGATCACCTTCATCCCGCCACCAGTTGAGCCAGCACAGCCACCAATAAACGATGAAAACAAGAGTAAGACTGGAAGGAACAACGGCCAATGGGCGAACGTCGTCGTGGTATAGCCAGCAGTGGTCGAGATAGAGACAGACTGAAACAAGGCTTGGGTTAATGTCTCTGTCGGACCGTCGTACACTTGGTGCCCGCTTAGCATGGTAAAGACCACCAGCCATAATAAGAACTGAATCACCAAAAAGGCGCGAAACTCAGGGTCACGGAGATAAAATTTAATGTTCAGACCATTATTGGCAAACGCGGCAAAATGCAACGAGAAATTACATGCAGAGATGAGCAGAAAGACAACCGTGATCAGGTTGATGGCGGTGCTATCAAAATGTCCAATACTGGCATCATGGGTCGAAAAGCCCCCAATCGCTACAGTCGAAAAACTGTGCCCGATCGCATCAAAGACTGACATACCTGCTAGCCAATAGGCCAACGCACAGCTCACGGTCAAGGTCAGATAAATGTACCAAAGCACCTTGGCTGTCTCGGCTATTCGCGGTGTCATCTTGGTATCTTTGACAGGACCAGGGATTTCTGCTCGATAAAGCTGCATTCCCCCGATGCCGAGCACAGGCAGAATTGCCACCGCTAACACAATGATCCCCATGCCGCCGAGCCATTGTAGCAATTGACGATAAAACAAAATCGCTTTGGGAAGCTCATCCAACCCCACAATCACGGTTGCACCCGTTGTGGTTAAGCCTGAAAAAGATTCAAAAAAGGCTTCGCTGACGGAGAGATCGGGTTGCTCCGAGAGTATCAAGGGTACCGCGCCCGCGCTGCCAATCACCGTCCAAAACAAGACCACAATCAAAAAGCCGTCACGCGCTTTTAGCTCATGTTTATTGCGACGGTTTGGAAACCACAGCAACCCACCGCCGGCAAGCAACAGAAAGAAGGTCAGTACGAAAGGATAACCTGCACCGTCTCGATATATAAACGCGACCAGCGCTGGTGCGAGCATAGTTATGCTGAACAGGGCCAGCAGGAGTCCGACGATGCGGGTGATGGAACGAAATTGCATAGCCTGACGTGGCCCTCTTATCGCCGACAGTATTCAACTGACGTCTCGTCGTTACACGTAAAGCAGGCTAGGTGCCTGACGTTGATTCATTTTCCAGCGGAGACACATGGGCCTGGCCGCGGGTCTGGTTTTTTAATGCTTCTAGAAAATCTGCGACAAATCGCGCGTCAATGCGCACAGTTAATCGCACATTATGACTGAATTCTGCATCAAGCTGAACGCCATGGTATTGCTTGAGTAAGGATTCAATTGTATCAATGTGAGCATATTCACAGCTTAAGACGTAAGGAACCGTGACAGCAATTTCTCGCGTTTCCATCATCATCAACGCTTGTTGCACACTACTTCCGTATGCTTTCACCAAGCCACCGGTACCCAGCTTTACCCCACCGAAGTATCGCACCACCACCGCACAAATTTCACCGACATTCGCACCGGAAAGCTGCGCGAGCATGGGCTTACCCGCCGTCCCGGCAGGTTCACCATCATCGCCACATCCCCACTGTACGGAGGATTCAGGCCGACCCGCGACGAATGCCCAACAATGATGACGTGCATCTGGATAGGTCTCACGGATAGATTGAATAAATTGTTTGGCGTCTTCTTCTCCTTGCGTATGAGCAAGGTAGGTAATGAAGCGACTTTTCTTTATCTCCTGCTCACAGCGGACTGTTTGAGCAGGAACCCGATAGGGAGTGATGGACATACACAGCTCGACCCAATACTTTTCCCCGTCAGTCTACCATAGCCCATCAGAGAATAACGCAGTGTAAAGCTTCTACTCACACCACATATTTTAAACATTCGTTTAACTTTTGGTTGTCATTTCTTATAACAATGATCCACACTAGGTCGCATCTGGTCTAACCAGAACACTCTTCAACCAGGATGGTACTGCCAACGTGGAGAACGACCATGATCTACCAAGGAGATAACCTTTCAGTTCGTGCATTGGATAACGGCATTGCAGAACTGACGCTGGACAGCCAAGGTTCTGTCAACAAACTGGATCTTGCAACGCTAGAAAGCTTAAACGAAGCGCTGGAAGCGCTTGCGGGCCAAGACATTAAAGGCTTATTACTCACCTCAGCCAAATCAGCCTTTATTGTAGGCGCGGATATCACAGAATTTCTCGGCCTGTTTGCCAAGCCAGATCAGGAACTGTCTGACTGGGTGGCACGTGCTAACGCTATTTTTAACCGCTTGGAAGACCTACCTTTCCCAACGATCAGTGCCATTAATGGCCATGCTCTTGGCGGTGGTTGTGAGTGCGTACTCGCCACTGACTTACGCGTGGCGAGCACTGACGCCCGTATCGGTCTACCCGAAACCAAACTCGGTATTATGCCGGGCTTTGGAGGGACCGTTCGTTTGCCACGTCTTGTCGGCGCAGATACCGCAATGGAGCTGATTACCGCAGGAAAAGACAAGCGCGCCAGTGCTGCGCTGAAAGAAGGACTGGTCGACGCGGTGGTAGAGAGCGACAAACTGCGTGATGCCGCGATAGCCATGCTTACTCAAGCCATTGAAGGCAAGATTGATTGGCAAACCCGCCGCCATCAAAAACAACAACCTTTAGCCCTTAATCGCACCGAAGCGGCGATGAGCTTTACCATGGCCAAAGGCATGGTCGCTCAGGTTGCTGGTAAGCATTATCCCGCTCCGATGGCGGCCGTTAAGGCGATAGAAGAAGCCGCAAGCCTTGGACGTGATGAGGCGCTTGAGGTTGAGAACCGTTACTTTGTTAAATTGGCCAAGACTGACGTTGCCAAAGCCCTTGTGGGCATTTTCCTCAATGACCAAGTCATTAAGGGCAATGCAAAGAAAGCAGCCAAACAAGGTAAAGATACGCAGCGTGGAGCTGTGCTCGGCGCAGGCATCATGGGCGGCGGTATCGCGTATCAATCCGCGCTGAAAGGCGTGCCGGTAATGATGAAAGACATCGCGCCTCAGTCATTGGAGCTGGGCATGACGGAAGCGACCAAGTTGTTGAATAAGCAACTTAGCCGCGGTCGCATTGATGGCTTTAAAATGGGCCAAGTGCTGTCATCAATCACTCCAAGCCTCCACTATGCGGGCATTGAGCACAGCGATGTCGTGGTCGAGGCTGTGGTCGAGAACCCGAAAATCAAAGCGAGCGTACTCAAAGAAGTGGAAGCGCTAGTCAGTGACGATACGGTGATTGCCTCTAATACCTCCACCATTCCAATTAACACCCTCGCCAAGTCTTTGGCCCGCCCAGAAAACTTCTGTGGCATGCACTTCTTTAACCCGGTTCATCGCATGCCATTAGTGGAAGTGATTCGTGGCGAGAAAACCTCTGATGAAACCATCGCGCGCGTGGTGGCTTATGCCGCCAAGATGGGTAAATCGCCCGTGGTCGTCAACGACTGCCCCGGCTTTTTCGTCAACCGCGTATTGTTCCCCTACTTCCATGCCTTTAGCTTGCTACTGCGTGACGGAGTGGACTTCCAGCGCATTGACAAAATCATGGAAAAACAATTTGGCTGGCCTATGGGCCCTGCTTATCTGCTTGATGTGGTTGGTATCGATACCGCACATCATGCTCAGGCAGTGATGGCAGAAGGCTTCCCAGACCGTATGAGTAAATCTGGCCGTGATGCCATTGATGTGATGTATGAGGCCGAGCGCTTTGGTCAGAAAAATGGCAAAGGCTTCTATCGCTACACCACAGACAAAAAAGGCAAGCCGAAAAAAGAAGCCGATGAAGCAGTCCCTGCGTTGCTCGCCCCCGTGATTGAAGGTGGTCAAGCAGAGATCAGTGACGAGGATATTATCGCTCGTATGATGGTGCCGATGATCAACGAAGTCGCCCGCTGCTTGGAAGAAAACATCATTGCCTCTCCGGCAGAAGCAGACATTGCTTTGGTTTACGGTATCGGCTTCCCTCCATTCCGAGGCGGTGCTTTCCGCTACGTGGATACCTTGGGTGTCGAAAACTATGTCGCCATGGCAGAAAAGTTGGCGGATCTCGGTGCCTTGTATCACGTCCCCGCTGATATGAAACGTCGAGCTGGCGACAAACAGGCTTATTTTGATGTTACACCGGTCAACGCACCGCAATCAGCCTAAGTTTAAGGAGAGAACAATGAACAATGTAGTGATCGTTGACTGTATCCGTACCCCCATGGGCCGTTCGAAAGGCGGTGTATTTCGCAACGTCCGCGCTGAAGATCTATCCGCGCATCTGATGAAATCTCTGCTGGCACGCAACCCTGCGGTAGAAAGCACCAGCATCGAAGACATCTACTGGGGCTGTGTCCAGCAAACGCTCGAGCAAGGTTTTAATATTGCCCGTAATGCAGCACTCCTTGCTGGCATTCCACATAGCGTGGGTGCAACCACCGTCAACCGCCTGTGTGGCTCGTCGATGCAGGCTCTCCATGACGCCGCCCGTGCCATTATGGTTGGCGATGGCGATACCTTTTTAATTGGTGGTGTGGAGCACATGGGCCATGTTCCCATGAACCATGGCGTCGACTTCCACCCAGGGCTGTCAAAATCCGTCGCCAAAGCCGCCGGTATGATGGGACTGACCGCAGAAATGCTTGGCCGTATGCACGGCATTAGCCGTGAAATGCAAGATGAGTTTGCGGCACGCTCCCATGCCCGTGCGCACGCCGCTACCGTTGAAGGCCGCTTTAAAGACGAGATCGCGCCGATTGAAGGCCACGATGCCGATGGCCTGCTCACCTTGGTGGAAAATGATGAAGTGATTCGTCCAGAGACCACCGTAGAGAGCCTCGCCGGTTTGCGTCCCGCCTTTGATCCGGCAAACGGCACAGTGACAGCAGGTACTTCATCGGCCCTTTCCGATGGTGCGGCAGCAATGCTAGTGATGAGCGAAGAGAAAGCCAAAGCACTAGGCCTGCCAATTCGTGCTCGCATCCGCGCGATGGGCGTTGCAGGTTGTGACCCATCCATCATGGGCTATGGCCCGGTCCCAGCGACCAAAAAAGCGCTCAAACGTGCGGGCCTAAGCATCGATGACATTGACTTGGTCGAACTGAATGAGGCATTTGCTGCCCAGTCTTTGCCTTGTGTGAAAGATCTCGGCCTGATGGATAAAATGGATGAAAAGGTTAACCTCAATGGAGGTGCCATTGCGTTAGGACATCCATTAGGGTGTTCAGGCGCACGCATCTCGACCACCTTGTTACATCAAATGGAGCGTCAAGATGCGACAATAGGCTTGGCAACCATGTGTATTGGCTTAGGCCAAGGGATTGCCACCGTGTTCGAGCGCGTGTAATGCCTTCCTTGTGACCATGAAAGAGCGGTGTTTACCGCTCTTTTTTTTAGGTTGCGTCTAACGGCGTTCAATCGCATAGTGATTGATGTAACGCAAGTGGTTGCTTATTCGCACGGCCTAGTATGGCCGCTCACTTATTCCAACCGGGAGAATGCCATGTTTAACGCGCTTGTCCTCGAACAACACGAAAAACAAACCCTCGCGAAGATCACCTCACTCGATGACGATTTGCTGCCTGATGGTAATGTCACCGTCAATGTTGATTTCAGCTCCCTCAATTATAAAGACGGCCTAGCCATCACCGGCAAAGGTAAGATTGTTCGCCAATTCCCCATGGTGCCGGGGATAGACTTTGCGGGCACGGTTGCCGATAGCCAGCATCCTGACTATATGCCCGGAGACAAAGTAGTACTGACTGGCTGGGGCGTCGGAGAGTCACACTGGGGTGGCATGGCCGAGAAAGCGCGTGTTAATGGCGACTGGCTCGTTCCCCTCCCTGAGGGCCTCACTGAGCAACAGGCAATGATGGTAGGTACCGCTGGGTTTACCGCCATGTTATGTGTACAAGCCTTAATCGATGGCGGCGTAAAACCTGAAGATGGTCCTGTGTTGGTCACCGGCGCGAGTGGCGGCGTTGGCTCTGTCGCGGTCACCTTATTGCATGCTTTGGGCTATCGCGTCAGTGCAGTCACAGGCCGACTTGAAGCCAACCAAGCGTGGCTTAAGCAACTAGGCGCTGACGACGTGCTACCGCGTGAGTCCTTTAGCGCACCCGGTCGCCCGCTGGACAAGCAACAGTGGGCTGGCGCAATTGATACCGTCGGCAGTCAAATGCTTGCCAATGTCCTCTCACAAATCCAGTACGGGGGGACGGTCGCCGCATGCGGCCTTGCCGGCGGTTTTGATTTACCCGCAACTGTGATGCCGTTTATTTTGCGCAATGTGCGATTGCAAGGTGTTGACTCCGTTTCTTGCCCGAAAGCGCAGCGTCAAGCTGCGTGGCAGTCACTTACCAAGCTACTCCCAGCCAGTTACTTTGAACAGGCATGCCACACTATCGCACTGGCGCAAACCCCAGAATATGCGGATAAAATTATTCAGGGCGAGGTGAAAGGCCGCGTGGTGATTGATATTGCTCACCAAGGCTAATCCACGCAACAAGGCCAATCTTTGTTACAGGTTGGCCTTTTTTGGTGACGTACAGACAAAAAAAATCCCGCTCCGAAAGCGGGGAAGCCCAAGAAAACTGGGAGTGAGTGTAGCTGTTGAGTGATTTAGCCTAGTCAGACTGCGAACGTGGTGTCGAAGTGGCTAAAGTTTCCACCAATAGCCCCAGCGCTGCAGCGCAAATTGCTAGTGTTGCCAAGAGAGCGTGCTCATGACTTTGCGTTAATTCCCAAAAAGCGAGTCCGCTCAGCCCTGTGTAAGTTGCGATACGGTGTCCATAAGCCAAGCCCAATTTGCCCGTTTGTGCTTTTCTCATGACTTCGCCTTTCGTTAACGACTTGTTAATTAATCTACACATTCTTTTTACAAACACAACCCTGTTTGAATAATTCCTCGCCATAAGTATGATCAGACCGACATTTTTCGAGGTATTTACCATGACTGCCCCTTTTGACCATGCCGATCTCCAACTTGATGCCATAGGCCTACGTTGCCCCGAGCCAGTAATGATGGTGCGTAAGCGTATCCGCCATATGGATGACGGTCAGACCTTGCTTATCACCGCGGATGATCCCTCCACGACACGGGATATCCCGAGTTTTTGTCGCTTTATGGACCATACCCTGGTCGCAGCCCAAACAGAGACCGTGCCGTTTCAATTTTTGATCAAAAAAGGGCTGGCATAACGCCAACCCTTATCGATCCATCATTGTCTTGCGCTAACTCAGTAGATACCAGGTATCAAGTACAGCCAACGCCGCAAACATGGCTGCGGCGAGCGCCCGTACCACCGCAAATGGCACATGACGTTGAATTCTATCACCGGCCAACACCACGGGAACATTGGCCAACAGCATGCCAATGGTTGACCCAATCACCACAATCCAAAGCGCATCATTAAACTGAGCGCCCAATGCTGTGGTTGCGATCTGAGTTTTATCGCCGATTTCTGCAACAAAAAAGGCACTGAAGCTCGCCCAGAAAGCGCTTTTACCCTGAATCCCTTCTTCCTCAAGCTTGTCAGGGATCAGCATCCATACCGCCATCACGCTAAAACTGATGATCAAAACAATATGCAATACGGTATCGGTCAGTATATCGGCCGCGACCACCCCGAGCCAGGCGGCAATGGCGTGGTTGACTAACGTCGCCACGAAAATAGCAAAGATAATCACCGCGGGCTTACGAAAACGTGTCGCTAACGCCAGCGATAGTAGTTGGGTTTTATCCCCGATTTCCGCCAAGGTGACGGTGGAGATAGAAATAGCAAGAACGCTCATGACATTACTCATCTGGGGCAGGGCTTATTATGATTCAACCACGACAACACACACGCCCCACCCCGGTTCGTGCGATTGTCGTTGGTCTCGTCAAGCCCAGAGCACCTAATGGCAGGCTTGCAATCACCATGAAGATTTTGCTTCAACTATGTTGATGATTGCCCCACTGACTGTGCAGTGGTCGACTACTCCCCAAGACGACGCTAGTGTACGATTTGAACAATCGCTTGGCAACTTCTATTCCTCCTCCCTCTATATGCAGAAAATAAGCGAATCAAAGGCGCACAAAAATCCGCCAGCCCCCTACTGCTTGAGCGCACTGCGAGTTATAATTGCCAGCTATTTTCTCCATTCATCAACTCGCGCGAACCTGACAATGCATAAATTCGATATCAAAACCTTTCAGGGTATGATCCTCGCGCTGCAGGATTATTGGGCCCAGCAAGGCTGTACCATTGTTCAGCCGCTAGACATGGAAGTGGGTGCAGGTACCTCCCACCCAATGACATGCTTGCGTGCACTTGGTCCAGAGCCTATTGCAGCGGCTTACGTTCAACCTTCTCGTCGTCCTACCGATGGGCGTTATGGCGAGAACCCGAACCGTCTGCAGCACTACTACCAGTTTCAAACCATCCTGAAACCGTCACCCGATAACATTCAAGAGCTGTATTTGGGCTCGCTGCGTGTGCTGGGTATTGATCCAGAGGTCCACGACATTCGCTTTGTGGAAGATAACTGGGAAAACCCAACGCTTGGCGCCTGGGGCCTAGGCTGGGAAGTCTGGCTGAACGGGATGGAGATCACCCAGTTTACCTACTTCCAACAAGTCGGCGGGCTGGAATGTAAGCCGGTCACTGGTGAGATTACCTACGGTATCGAACGTCTGGCGATGTATATTCAAGAAGTCGATTCTGTGTATGATCTGGTTTGGACCGATGGCCCATTTGGCAAAGTGACCTACGGCGATATTTTCCACCAAAACGAAGTGGAGCAATCGACCTACAACTTTGAACACGCTGATGTTGATTTTCTGTTCCGCTACTTTGATCAGTGCGAAGCCGAAAGTACCAAGCTACTGGATCTCGAGCAGCCGCTCCCTTTGCCTGCTTACGAACAGATCCTAAAAGCCGGTCATGCGTTCAACCTGCTGGATGCGCGTAAAGCCATCTCAGTGACTGAACGTCAACGCTATATTCTGCGCATTCGCACACTGACTAAACGTGTCGCCGAAGCCTACTACGCATCTCGCGAAGCGCTGGGCTTCCCGATGTGCCGACACACCAAATAAGGGAGCATCATGGCAACGCAAAATTTCCTGATTGAGCTCGGCACTGAAGAGCTACCACCCACAGCCTTGCGCACCTTGGCTGAAGCTTTTGCCAGCCAATTCGACGCACAATTGAAAGACGCTGATCTGAGCCACCAAGGGATTACTTGGTACGCCTCCCCACGTCGCTTAGCACTTAAAGTTGCAGCGTTGAGCGATCGCCAGCCAGATAAAGTGGTTGAGAAACGCGGACCTGCGGTCAGCGCCGCCTTTGACGCAGATGGCAACCCCACCAAAGCGGCCATGGGTTGGGCGCGCGGTAACGGGATTGACGTGAGCGAGGCCGAGCGCCTAAAAACCGATAAAGGTGAATGGTTGCTGTATCGTCAACACGTACCCGGTCAAGCCATCGACGCCTTATTGCCGGTACTGGCCGATAACGCCCTGAGCAAACTGCCTATTCCTAAACCCATGCGCTGGGGTGACAAAGACACCCAGTTTATCCGCCCAGTGAAAACCTTAGTGATGCTGTATGGGGACACCTTGATTGAAGGCACCATCCTTGGCGTGGCGTCCGATCGCGTGATTCGCGGTCACCGCTTTATGGGTGAATCGAGCTTAACGCTGGATCATGCTGACCAATACCCAGAGCGCCTCGAGCGTGAAGGTAAGGTCATGGCCGATTATGAAAAGCGTAAGGCATTGATTATTAAAGATGCCAAAGCAGCAGCTGCCGCGGTTGGTGGGATGGCTGAGCTGGATGAAGACTTGGTTGAAGAAGTCACTTCACTGGTGGAGTGGCCAGTGGTACTGACTGCCTCTTTTGAGGACAAGTTCCTTAAAGTGCCATCAGAAGCGCTGGTGTACACCATGAAAGGCGACCAAAAGTACTTCCCTGTCTATGACGCCAACGGCGAGCTACTGCCTAAGTTCATCTTCGTGTCTAACATTGAATCGAAAGATCCGGCGCAGGTTATCTCAGGGAATGAAAAAGTCGTGCGTCCTCGCCTCGCGGATGCGGAGTTCTTCTTTGATACTGACCGCAAGCGCCCATTGATTGATCGCCTGCCAGAGCTAGATAGCGCGGTATTCCAAAAGCAATTGGGTACCATCAAAGATAAAACCGATCGCATTACTGCACTCGCAGGACAAATTGCAGAGCGTATCGGTGCCGACAAGGCACACACTGAGCGCGCAGGCCAACTGGCTAAGTGTGATCTCATGACCTCGATGGTGTTTGAGTTCACTGAAACCCAAGGCGTGATGGGCATGCACTATGCGCGTCATGATGGCGAGCCCGAAGCCGTAGCGCTGGCGCTGAATGAGCAATACTGGCCGCGCTTTGCCGGTGATAAGCTGCCTACGACGCCGGTCTCCTCAGCACTCGCGATGGCTGACAAAATGGATACCATCGTGGGCATCTTTGGTATTGGTCAAGCACCTAAAGGGAGTGACCCCTTCGCCCTGCGTCGTGCCGCGTTAGGCGTTCTGCGTATTATCGTCGAGAACGGCTATCAGCTTGATCTTGTCGACCTCATCCGCGATGCCAAAGCTCAGTACGATGACCGTCTGACTCACAAAGAGGTAGAGGCGGATGTCCTCGACTTTATGCTAGGTCGTTTCCGCGCTTGGTACCAAGATATGGGCTATAGCGTGGATATCATCCAAGCGGTGTTGGCACGTCGTCCAACCAAGCCTGCTGACTTTGACAGTCGCGTTAAAGCGGTGTCGCACTTCCGCAGTCTTGAAGAAGCCGAAGCACTGGCTGCGGCCAATAAGCGAGTGGGTAATATCTTGGCCAAGTATGACGGCGAGCTTCCTAGCAGCGTCGATACTAGCTTGCTCCAAGAAGACGCTGAAAAAGCATTGGCGGACGTAGTGGCAGAGAAAGTCGCCGCGGTTAAACCTTTATTTGCTGACAGCGATTATCAAGGCGCGTTGACCGAGCTGGCGCAATTACGCACACCGGTTGATACCTTCTTTGATAACGTGATGGTCATGGCAGATGATCCTGCACTGAAAGCCAACCGTTTGGCGATGCTTCACCTTATCCGTGAGCAGTTCCTCAACGTGGCAGATATCTCTGTTCTACAGAAGTAATTATCAGCAATACACGACTCAGCCCCGCTATAACGCGGGGCTTTTTTATTGAATTAAGGTGTCTCTACTCTTAACGCCTTACCCGTGATTATCTCTCCCTATCCATTCCATCGCATGATTGTCGAAGCGTCATCATGGTTTCACGTGGAACAATCAGCGCCTAAATCACTGCTGCAATGGTTCGGTCAAGGTGTACCGATAACGTAACAAGTCCGTCAATCGCACGGCCTATTGATTATCCGATAACGAGCTCTCGATACTTTCTTTTGCACAATAGATTGTTGTATGTTGATGGCTGTTTAACCATAACAACAACACCGAACCTTGAAGGCAGTAACCATGGAAGTCACTCACTTTGGCGAGAAACTCGCTAACCACTCAGGCATCACGCAACTAATGGACGATCTGAATGATGGCTTACGTAACCCAGATGCCATTATGTTGGGTGGCGGCAACCCTGCAGCCATCCCAGAAATGCTCGAGTATTTTAAAACGCTTAGCCAGTCAATGTTAGAAGATGGCAGCCTATTACATGCCATGACCAACTATGATGGCCCCCAAGGTAAATCGGCATTGCTCAATGCGCTTGCTGAACTTCTTAATCAGACCTATGGTTGGCAACTCTCAAGCAAGAACATCATGCTGACCAATGGCAGCCAAAGTGCATTCTTCTATCTGTTTAACCTATTAGCTGGACGCTACGCCGATGGTAGCCACAAAAAAATCTTGCTGCCCCTAGCGCCCGAATATATCGGTTATGGTGACGCCGGCATCAACGACGATATCTTTGTTAGCTACCAACCTGACATTGAATTATTGGATAACCGCCAATTTAAGTACCACGTCGATTTCAGCCGCCTAAAGATTGATGAAAGCATTGGCGCCATCTGTGCTTCCCGCCCGACTAACCCGACCGGGAACGTGTTAACCGATAACGAAATTCAACAACTGGACCAACTCGCACGCGACAACAATATTCCACTGATCATCGATAACGCCTATGGCACGCCCTTCCCTGATATTATTTTTGAAGACGTTGCACCGTTCTGGAATGAAAACACCATCCTCTGCTCTAGCCTCAGTAAGTTAGGGTTGCCGGGGGTGCGTTGTGGGATTGTAATTGCGAATGAAGCCGTGATCAGTGCGATGTCAAATATCAACGGCATCGTCAGTCTGTCACCAAACAGTGTGGGGCCAGCAATGGCGCTAGCGATGATAGAACGCGGTGATCTATTACGCTTAAGTAAAGATGTCGTTCGTCCTTTCTACCAACAAAAGTCGCAGCGCACATTAAAGATGGTGCTGGAAACTATTAACGATGAGCGCGTTCGTGTTCATAAGCCAGAAGGCGCTATCTTCCTTTGGCTCTGGTTTAACGATCTCCCAATCTCCACCCAAGAGTTATATAAACGCTTAAAGGCACGCGGTGTACTGGTTGTCCCCGGAGAGTATTTCTTTATTGGTGTAGAGCACGAAGGCTGGGATCATGCTAAGCAATGCATTCGCATGAACTATGTCCAAGAAGATGATGCCATGCAACAAGGTATAAAAGTGATTGCCGAAGAAGTCGCGCGCGCCTACAACGAAGGATAACTGTTGGTTTCACGTGGAACATAGGTACACACATGTTCCACGTGAAACCTCTTATTACGCCTCTTGCCAACGCGAAAACGCTCTATACTATTTCCCTTCTCGCTGCTATCTAACCTGCCCATTTTTGCTAATTGCTGAAAGACGACTTTGCCCTTCATCAGCCCAAGCCCTGACTATTGGTTGTTCAACCTACAGAACGAATCCGCACGTTATATATCAAAATGCCGTTAACAGGCACATCGTTTGGTTTGGTTTGGTTTGGTTTGGTTTGGTTTGGTTTGGTTTGGTTTGGTAAATGATAATGAATCGTTCGTAAAGCTAATCCAAAGGTTCCACGTGAAACCTATCGCCTGAGTCTGTGCAACTCAGATTCTTTTTCACGGCTCCACCACGCGCTTTTTAAACACAGTCCATAATAGTAGGTTCAACCCGCGGCATCATTAGTGAGCGATAACCGCCCACAAGTACAGGTAAAGGGAACGTGTCTATAAAGCGAAGATGCAAAGCAGGCTTGCGAATCGGAACACCACAATTCTCTAGCCACAAAAAAGGGCAGCCATGCTGCCCTCTCCTTTTTCGTATCGTTCTGGCCGACACTTACTCAACGTTTTCGAGTAAACGGCTACCGATTTCGATGCGACGAGGTTTTTCCTCTTCAGGCACCTCACGCACTAAATCAATATGAAGCATGCCGTTTTCCATTTCCGCCCCCGTCACTTTAATGTGATCGTCGAGGTGGAACTTGCGTTCGAAATCACGCTCAGCAATACCCTGATACAAGAACTTGGTATCTTGATTACGGCTGTGTTTTTTACCTGCAACCGTGAGGCTGTTTTTTTGCTGAGTAATGTCTACTTCGTCTTGGCTAAAGCCAGCGACCGCCATGGTAATTCGGTATTGGTTCTCTTTGCCTTGCTCAATGTTGTAAGGAGGAAAACCACCTGCGTTTGACGCATTCGTGTTTTCAACCAAATCGAACAAACGGTCAAAACCAATTGCGGTACGATAGAGTGGAGAGAAATCAAAGTTACGCATAATCTTACCCTTCCTATGAAGCAATAAAATCTAAATAACGGCTTTCCAACTTGGACAAGCCCCCGGCGACCCAATGGCATCGCCTCATTACTCTATATAAGGTTGCGCGATTTGATTTCAAGCCTCGTCGAGCGATTTTTTATCATCGCCTCTCGTGTCACTGGTTATCCATCAATACAGGTGCGTTCATATATCCTCTGATCGCTTTGATAAACTACGACTCAGGATGATGGCATACCGCTTCAATGTTATTGCCGTCTGGATCAATAAGAAATGCCCCAAAGTAATGGTTGTGATACATAGGCCTAAGACCTGGCTTACCATTATCCATTCCCCCAGCCTTCATTCCAGCATCGTAAAACGCCTCCACTGTCACTCTTGTTGGTGCTGAAAATGCGATATGACGAGGGGTATAGGGAGTCTGGGTTTCTATCACCCAAAAGATGGGCCGATCGCTTGGTCCAAAAGCACACATTCGCTGAGTCGGAAAATCAGTATTCCATTCTGCAACAAACTCCATTTGGATCGCATAACCGAGCGGCTCAAACACCGAACGATAGAATTCTTTAGTCGCCGAGAAATTCGTTGCGTAAGTACTTAAATGATCGATCATAATTGCTCCTCATTAGGATAGCAGTATGCTTAATCAATAGGCGCTACGCGCACGAAATGCCCATCAGGATCTTGAATCACGAAGGTTCGGCCAAACACATCATCGTAAGGAGGTTGAACAACATTGATGGTTAGGTTGTTCGACCATTGGTCAAAAACGGCATCAACGTCATCATTGGTGGGCACCATAATGCCAATTTCGCTTAGTCGTGTGATTGATGGTGAGGGCTGCTCGCCGCCGGTCCACAACGCGAACAAAGCATCGCCCTGCTCAGAGGCAGAAAAGGCGACGTATCTTGGGCTGGTAAACACTGGCTCACACTGAAACAGTTGCTGGTAGAAACTCACGGAACGGTCAATATTAGACACATAAACCAGTTGGAGATTAGCACGCGTTTTTATAGACATCAGGCTTCCTATCACTTTGTCGTTACGGAGCTATTGAGTCTACTCACCCACAAAAATACTGTATATAAAAGGCTCTTCACCGGATGTGGTGGAAAGTGTTTCTTTTCAAGTTTTCCGATTAATTGGACAATAAGGAAACACTCTGCACTTGAGCCCTGAATCAGATGAAAGATACAGCACTCTATCAAGCGATCCTTGAACTGATTCCGCCATGGACTGTCGACTCTGTCCAGGTGGATAAAAAGAGCCAACGTATTACCGTGAACATCATGTACGAAAGTCCTTCAGGCGTTGCTTGTCCAACATGTTCGAAAGCGGTAAGAAAGCATGACTCTCGAAAGCGAATATGGCGTCATTTGGATACATGCCAGTACGAAACATATCTTGAGGCCCAAGTCCCACGTGCTGATTGTCCAAAGCACGGGGTTCAGACCGTTTCTGTTCCTTGGGCATCTCCTGGTAGTCGCTATACCGAACTCTTCGAGACAAAGATTATTGAAACACTTCAGTTCACTTCTCTTCACTCTGTATCTAAAGCCTTTCGACTGAGTTGGGGAGCCATTGATCGGATAATGAAAAAGGCTGTTTCACGAGGGCTCGCCCGGAGAAATTTAAATAAGGTAGAAGATCTGTTGGTAGACGAAACTGCCTTTTGCCGAGGGCATGATTATGTCACTGTGATGTCGAGCCGAACGGGCCAAGTTCTCGCTGTTGCCGACGGTAAAAGTGAACAAAGCTTAGCAAACTGCTATCGAGTGCTGCCTAACCTCGCTAGACAGCAGGTCCGCTCAGTCTCGATGGATATGAGCCAAGCTTTTATGAATGCAACCGAGTCCTTCTTTGGCTCACGATCTAAACGCTTGATTGCAGTTGATCATTTCCACGTAGCAAAAGTGCTCACCAAAGCTGTTGACGATGTTCGCAAGCAAGAGGTTAACCGTCTACCGCCATACCTTAAACGAGAGTGCTACAGAACGCGTTATGGCTGGCTAAAAAGAAATAGAAACCTCAAAGGTCGCCTGAGGGAGCGTATAAACAGATTGGCCAAGCTCATGATAGATACAAGCCTTAGCTGGTTGCTCAAAGAGCAAGCAAGACTGATCTGGTACGGAGGTTCGATCAGAAGCGCAAGGAATCAATGGCTAGAGTGGCTTGCTTTAGTTAAAGCAAGTGGAATTAAACCATTGATGACAGCAGCGGCGACAGTGAAAAAGCACTTACCAGCAATCCTTAATGCAATGCGGCTTAAGGCATCGAATGGCTTGGCGGAGGCTATAAATGCCAAGATCCAATACATGAAGCTTAGAGCTAAAGGCTTTAGAAACAAACAAAGGTTCAAGACAGCAATACTGTTCTATTTTGGGGGGCTTGATATGACTTTCCACCATGAACGATGAAGAGCCATATAAAAACAGTACTCTATTGTGTACTGCCTCGCATAAAAATAAAAAAGGCCAGCAAAGCTGGCCTTATTCATGGTTAACCCATTGATTTATCGTTTAAACGTCAAGGTTTTCCACTTTGAGTGCGTTATTTTCGATAAAGGCACGGCGTGGCTCAACTTGATCACCCATCAAGGTGGTAAACAGCTCGTCTGCAGCGACCGCATCTTGAATGGTCACCTGCATCATACGGCGACCTTCAGGATCCATGGTGGTTTCCCAAAGCTGTTCTGGGTTCATTTCACCTAGACCTTTGTAACGCTGACGCGATACACCACGCGTCGACTCTTTAATCAGCCAGTTCAGCGCTTGCTCGAAGCTTTCCACTTCTTGTTTACGCTCGCCTCGCTGCACATAAGCGCCTTCATCAAGCAGCTCATTAAGCGTTTCAGACAAGCTGGCAATACGTCCATACTCTTTCGAGTTTAAGAAGTCGTAACTCACCAGATACTTGTGATCAACACCGTGCGTCCGTACCACCAGCTCCGGCACCCACACTTGATGCTCTTCGTCTAAGCGGCAAGATGCTTTGTATTGACTTTCACCCGTTGACTTGCGGTTTAGAATCGCAACGATGTTTTCAACCCACTTCTTCGCCGCCCATTCATCACGCAGGTCATCGACCGACAAGCGAGGCTGGTACAGCAACTCATTGAGTAGCGAAGCTGGATAGCGACGTTTCATCCGCTGAATCAGTTTCAAAACCCCATTGTACTCTTTAACCAATTTCTCGAGTGACTCGCCGTGCATCGCGGGCGCTTCTGGATTCACAAACAAGGAAGCATTTTCCAACGCCAACGCCACTTGGTATTGCTCCATGGCTTCATCATCTTTGATGTATTGCTCTTGTTTTCCTTTCTTCACCTTGTACAAAGGAGGTTGAGCAATATAGATATAACCACGCTCAATCAGTTCTGGCATTTGGCGATAGAAGAAGGTCAACAGCAAGGTACGAATGTGCGAACCGTCGACATCCGCATCGGTCATGATAATGATGCTGTGATAACGTAGTTTGTCCGGATTGTACTCTTCTCGACCGATACCACACCCCATCGCAGTGATTAGGGTCGCGACTTCTTGCGACGAGAGCATTTTGTCAAAACGGGCTTTTTCCACGTTAAGGATCTTACCTTTGAGCGGCAAAATCGCTTGGTTCTTACGGTTACGCCCTTGTTTGGCCGAGCCACCTGCCGAGTCACCCTCCACAATGTAGAGTTCTGACAGTGCTGGATCTTTTTCTTGGCAGTCAGCTAGCTTGCCGGGAAGACCCGCTAAATCTAACGCACCTTTACGGCGAGTCATCTCTCGTGCTTTCCGTGCCGCATCACGCGCGCGCGCCGCATCGATAATCTTAGTGCACACCACTTTGGCGTCCGCTGGATGTTCAATCAAAAAGTCAGACAGGTGTTCACCCATGGCCGACTCAACGGCAGACTTCACTTCTGACGACACCAGCTTATCTTTGGTTTGGCTTGAGAACTTAGGATCAGGCACTTTCACCGACACCACAGCGGTCAAACCCTCACGAGCATCATCGCCCGAGGTCGCCGCCTTAGCTTTCTTCGAGTAGCCTTCTTTATCCATAAAGCTGTTCAGCGTACGCGTCAGCGCGGCGCGGAATCCGGCAAGGTGGGTACCACCATCGCGCTGTGGAATATTGTTGGTAAAGCAGTAGATGTTTTCTTGGTAGCCGTCATTCCATTGCATCGCCACTTCAACGCTCACACCATCTTCACGCGTGTGTTCAAAATGGAATACCGACGGGTGAATCGCGGTTTTCTTATTGTTGAGGTGTTCAACAAAGGCGCGGATGCCCCCTTCGTATTTGAAGTGATCCGCTTTATCTTCTTCGCGCTCATCCACCAGCTTGATCGATACGCCAGAGTTCAGGAACGACAGCTCACGTAGACGCTTGGCTAAGATGTCATAGTTGAAATGGATGTCAGAGAAAGTTTCTTCACTGGGCCAAAAACGGATACGGGTACCGGTTTGTTCGGTATCACCAATCACCGCCAATGGGCCTTGTGGCTCACCGTGGGAAAAGTTGAGCTGGTGAATATGGCCATCACGCCAAATGGTCAACTCTAGTTTCTCAGAGAGTGCGTTCACCACGGACACACCCACGCCGTGCAAACCACCGGAAACTTTGTAGGAGTTGTCGTCAAACTTACCGCCGGCATGCAATACCGTCATGATAACTTCAGCGGCGGAGACCCCTTCTTCTTCGTGGATATCAACAGGAATACCACGACCATCATCTTTCACCGAGACAGAGCCGTCTTCGTGGATGGTCGCCACGATATCGTTACAATGTCCGGCTAGTGCTTCATCGATCGAGTTATCGACCACTTCGAACACCATGTGGTGGAGGCCGGTACCGTCGTCTGTGTCGCCGATATACATTCCCGGACGCTTACGGACGGCGTCCAAGCCCTTCAGTACCTTGATACTCGATGAATCGTATTCGTTGGACATTGAGTTACTCTCGCTTATTTATCCTGCGTTTATTTTGCCATGTTCCACATGAAACATCTTACTATTTTCGTCGCACATTTCCGCGACTTGATCGGCACTAATGGCGCTGACAAAAACCTGTGCGCCGGTGCGCTTGAGTTCGCTTGCCAATAGGGCTCGGCGGCGACTATCAAGCTCCGATGCAAAATCATCAATCAAGTAAATACAGGCAATTCCCTGTTGTTCACTATAGAGCTGGCCTTGTGCAAGTCGTAGCGCACAAACCATTAATTTTAACTGACCTCGGGACAACACATCATCCACCGGCGTCCCTTGCACCTTGATGCGCAAATCCGCCTTGTGCGGTCCGGAGACGGTGTATCCCATTTGTTGGTCGCGCTCAAAATTGGCTGCCAACAAGGTTTGGTAATCCGTGTCTTTCTCCCACCCTCGAGAGAAACTAAATTGTATCGAAAACTCGGGTAAAAAAGCCTCGCATAGTGCGGCAGCGCGCTCAGCCACTGCATCCACATAATCGGCTCGCCACTGGCTTATTTGCTCAGCCAACACCGCCAATTCCGCATCCCACATCTGGATGTCTCGGTAGCGCCGCGCCGTTTTCAGCGCCGCGTTGCGTTGTTTGGTGAGTCGTTTGACCCGCGTCCAGGCTTCGAAAAAGCCAGCTTGAGAATGAAACACACCCCAATCGATAAACGCACGGCGAAATTTGGGACCATCCGTCAGCAGCTCAAATCCTTCAGGGGTGATCAGCTGTAAAGGCAACACTTTCGCTAAGGCCACCAGCTTCTGCCCTTTCTCTTGACCTATTTTAACATCCGCAGTGCCATCGCGGCGCTTTTGAATGCCGACAGGAAGCAAGATCGCATCTTGGGTTTTAACCCGTCCATGCACGGTTAAACTGGGCTGCTGATGACGGATCACTCGGCTATTCAGCGCGCTGCGGAATGAGCGTCCGTGGCCAAGAAAGTGGATGGCCTCAAGCACACTGGTTTTACCGCTACCGTTGGGGCCAATTAAAAAGTTAAAGCCTGACGACAGTTCGATATCGCAGGCTTCAATATTTCTAAAGTCGTGAACGACCAATCGAGTAAGCGCCATAACCTAGAGGCGGATTGGCATCACAACATACATGGCGTCATCACGGGCACAGTCTTCAATCAGGGTACTGCCCACCGCATCTGTCATCGAAAAGCGCACTTTGTCACAGCGTAAGGTGTTGAGTACATCCAACACGTAGCTGACGTTAAAGCCAATTTCGATCGGCTCTCCTTGAAAGGTGACGTCGAGAAATTCTTCGGCTTCTTCCTGCTCAGGGTTATTGGCGGAAATACGTAGCTCGCTACCTTCAATATTCATCCGAACGCCACGAAACTTCTCGTTAGACAGCACCGCAGCTAACGACAGCGCTTGCTTGAGCTCCGCACAGTCGACCTCAAGTGTGCGAGAGGTGGATTGCGGCAGCACACGACGATAGTCTGGGAAACGGCCATCCACCAACTTCGAGGTGAAGGTGACATTGCCAACCACCGCTCGAATGTTCGATGCGCCGATTTGGATATTAACGAGGTGCTCACTGTCATCCAACAAGCGCGCAAGCTCACTCACCCCTTTTCGCGGCACAATCACTTGCTGCGCGGGTAAGGTATCATCCATCGAGAGCTGACAGACCGCCATCCGGTGCCCGTCGGTTCCGACCGTCCGTAATGTCTGCCCTTCTGTTTCGAACAACAGTCCGTTGAGGTAATAGCGTACGTCTTGGTTCGCCATCGAAAACTGGGTCGCGTCAATCAGGTGACGCAACTTATCTTGTGGCAGCTGCAAACTTACGTCTGCCTGCCACTGCTCGATGTTGGGATAATCATTAGCCGGCAATGTCGACAGCGTAAAGCGGCTACGTCCCGCGCGTACCACCACACGATCGCCTTCTTGCGCAACCGTGATTTGGGCTTCACTGTGTAACCCTTTAATGATGTCCATAAACTTGCGCGAAGGCACTGTAATCGCACCGTCGAGGTGATCGCCTTCCAACGGCGCGGTGGCATTCAGCTCCACTTCCATGTCCGTTGCTGTCAACGTCAATGCCTGATCAGCCACTTGGATGAGTAAGTTACTGAGAATAGGCAGCGTGCTTCGCCCACCCAGTGCGCCTGATACTTGTTGCAGCGGCTGTAGCAGCTGCTCTCGCGTAAGAGTAAATTTCATAATTAAGAGGACAATGTTCGAATCAGGTTAGAGTAATCTTCTTTAATGTCGTGGCTTTCTTCACGGAGCTGCTCGATTTTACGACACGCATGCAGCACGGTGGTATGGTCACGGCCACCAAAGGCATCACCAATTTCTGGCAAACTGTGGTTGGTTAGCTCTTTGGACAAGGCCATCGCCATTTGACGAGGGCGCGCGACCGACCGTGAACGACGCTTCGACAATAAATCCGCCATCTTGATTTTATAATACTCAGCGACTGTTTTCTGAATATTATCAATGGTGACCAGTTTTTCTTGCAAGGCGAGCAGATCTCGCAACGCTTCTCGGACAAAATCGATGGTGATCGCACGCCCGGTAAAGTTCGCGTTGGCAATCACGCGATTGAGGGCCCCTTCAAGCTCTCGGACGTTGGAGCGTAACCGCTTGGCGATAAAGAACGCCACCTCATCCGGTAAACGAATCGCATGATCTTCGGCTTTTTTCATCAAAATCGCCACTCGCGTTTCCAGCTCTGGCGGCTCAATGGCGACTGTCAGACCCCAACCGAATCGCGACTTTAAGCGATCCTCAACCCCGTTGATCTCTTTAGGATAGCGGTCAGAGGTAAGAATGATCTGCTGGTTACCCTCAAGCAACGCATTAAAGGTATGGAAGAATTCTTCTTGCGAGCGTTCTTTGTTGGCAAAAAATTGAATGTCATCGATCAACAGTGCATCGACACTGCGGTAATAACGCTTAAATTCTTCAATCGCATTATTTTGTAGCGCCTTCACCATGTCTTGCACGAAACGCTCTGAGTGCATGTACACCACGCGCGCATCCGCTTTACGATCGGAAATCGCATTACCCACCGCATGCAACAAGTGAGTTTTACCTAAGCCCGTGCCGCCATAAAGAAAAAGCGGATTATAGGCCGCCCCTGGGTTATCCGACACCTGACGCGCCGCCGCTAACGCTAACTGGTTAGACTTACCCTCAACAAAGTTATTGAACTTGTGTTTGGGGTTCACGTTAGAGCGATGATTGACATCCGACTGAACGGGTGACGGCGCCGGTTCCCACACTCGACCTCGGCTCGGCGCCGGTTGGGCTTGCTGTGGTGCGGGCGCCGCTGCTGGTCCGGCTGGCGCCGCCGCGGGCGCTGCAGACACAGGTTTGCTGCCCACTTCAAACCGCAGCATGGGCACGTCGACGCCACAAAACTCGTTCAACAGCTGGTTAATTTGATGCAAGTATTTGTCTCGCACCCAATCAAGCACAAAGCGGTTTGGGGCGAACAGGGTCAACGTATTGTCATTGAGCTCGGCTTGTAACGGCCGCACCCACATACTGAATTCTGTTGCAGGTAGGTCTTCCTGAAGGCGCTCAAGACACTGCAACCAAAGCGATGATGACAC